>NZ_CM134189.1:2782530-2845318 GCF_054110165.1 Pseudomonas sp. PL-6
GGGTATAGAGCAGCAGCGACAGGCCGTCGTTACCGGTGAAGGGCGCCACGCCCATCTCGAAGGACACCACGGCGGTACGCGGGGTGGCGAACAGCGGGCCGATGGCCAGGTACACCGCCACCGCCAGAATGGCGCCGGCGAGCTTGCCGATGGGCGCGGTCAGGCGCTCCATGCCGCCGCCGACGCGGGCCAGGGCGACCACGGTAAGCAGCGGCAGGCCGACGCCGGTGAGTAGAAAGCCCAGCGCCGCC
The DNA here is from genome assembly GCF_054110165.1 of Pseudomonas sp. PL-6. Taxonomy (NCBI): domain Bacteria; kingdom Pseudomonadati; phylum Pseudomonadota; class Gammaproteobacteria; order Pseudomonadales; family Pseudomonadaceae; genus Pseudomonas; species Pseudomonas sp. PL-6. The sequence goes on from NZ_CM134189.1 coordinate 2,782,782, forward strand.
GGCAGCAGGTTCTCCCCCGCCGCCAGACCGGCGCTGGGCGGAAAGATGATGTTGCCGGCGCCGAGGAACAGCGCGAATGTCATGAAGCCGAGGGCCAGGAGGTCCGAGCCTTGCAAACGAGTCATAAAGGGGAATACCACAAGCAGGAAATCGAAGAGTTGCGGAGGTTTCCTTCAGGGATCGGGGAAACGTCGCCCGAGCGTTTGGCTCGAACCACTGCAGGCATCGCCAGGCGCTTGTGGCGCCATGGACACCGGATAGTTGCGATACTAACGAAACTTGCTCGTTAGCAGCACAGTTGCCGGACGAGCTGTCGAACTGGCGTAACTCCCTGTCGCATGCCCGACAGTTGCACGGCTCCGGCGACAACTGCCCTGCCCTGCCCCGCCTGCCTTCCTGTAGGAGCGAACGGGCGGCGTTCCGCTGTATTCGCGATTTCGCGATTTCGCGATTTCGCGATTTCGCGATTTCGCGACGAGCTTCGCGGATAAATCCGCTCTTTCGCAACATCGACAGGCGCCAGGAACAGGCCCAAACAAAAAGGCCACCCGAAGGTGGCCTTTTTGCGCAGAGTCAACGAAGGCTTAGGCCTTCTTGACTTCCCAACCGGTCAGCTCGGCCAGGGCCTTGCCGATGTCGGCCAGGGAACGCACGGTCTTCACACCGGCGTCCTGCAGCGCGGCGAATTTCTCGTCCGCAGTGCCCTTGCCGCCGGAGATGATGGCGCCAGCGTGGCCCATGCGCTTGCCGGGCGGAGCGGTCACGCCAGCGATGTAGGACACCACCGGCTTGGTGACGTTGGCCTTGATAAAGGCCGCCGCTTCTTCCTCGGCCGAACCGCCGATCTCACCGATCATGACGATCGCTTCGGTCTTCGGATCGTCCTGGAACAGCTTGAGGATGTCGATGAAGTTGGAGCCCGGGATGGGGTCGCCACCGATGCCCACGCAGGTGGACTGGCCGAAGCCGGCGTCGGTGGTCTGCTTCACGGCTTCATAGGTCAGGGTGCCCGAACGGGACACGATGCCGACTTTGCCCGGCAGGTGGATGTGACCCGGCATGATGCCGATCTTGCACTCGCCGGGAGTGATCACGCCCGGGCAGTTCGGGCCGATCAGGCGTACGCCCAGCTCGTCGCACTTGACCTTGGCTTCCAGCATGTCGATGGTCGGGATGCCTTCGGTGATGCAGACGATCAGCTTGATGCCGCCGTTGGCCGCTTCCAGGATCGAGTCCTTGCAGAACGGCGCCGGCACGTAGATCACCGACGCTTCGGCGCCGGTGGCTTCCACGGCTTCCTTGACGGTGTTGAACACCGGCAGGCCCAGGTGAGTGCTGCCACCCTTGCCCGGGGTCACGCCGCCGACCATCTTGGTGCCGTAGGCGATGGCCTGTTCGGAGTGGAAGGTGCCCTGCGAGCCGGTGAAGCCCTGGCAGATGACCTTGGTGTCTTTGTTGATCAGGATGCTCATTACTTACCCTCCGCGGCCTTGACGACCTGCTGGGCAGCGTCGGTCAGGCTGGTTGCCGCGATGATGTTCAGACCGCTGTCGGCCAGGACCTTGGCGCCCAGGTCGGCGTTGTTGCCTTCCAGACGGACGACCACCGGAATCTTCACGCCGACTTCTTTGACCGCGCCGATGATGCCTTCGGCAATCATGTCGCAGCGCACGATGCCGCCGAAGATGTTGACCAGAACGGCCTTCACGTTGCTGTCGGAGAGGATGATCTTGAACGCTTCGGTCACGCGCTCCTTGGTCGCGCCACCGCCTACGTCGAGGAAGTTGGCCGGCTTGCCGCCGTGCAGGTTGACGATGTCCATGGTGCCCATGGCCAGGCCAGCGCCGTTGACCATGCAGCCGATGTTGCCTTCCAGCGCGACGTAGTTCAGTTCCCACTTCTGCGCATGGGCTTCACGCGGATCGTCCTGGGACGGGTCGTGCATGGCGCGCAGCTTGGGCTGACGGTACATGGCGTTGGAGTCGATGTTGATCTTGGCGTCCAGGCAGTGCAGGTTGCCATCGGCCTTGATCACCAGCGGGTTGACTTCCAGCAGGGCCAGGTCGTAGTCCTGGAACAGCTTGGCCAGGCCAACGAAGATGTGGGTGAACTGCTTGATCTGATCGCCTTCCAGGCCCAGCTGGAACGCCAGCTCGCGGCCCTGGTACGGCTGCGCGCCGACCAGCGGATCGATGGTGGCCTTGAGGATCTTCTCAGGGGTTTCGTGGGCCACTTTCTCGATGTCCACGCCACCTTCGGTGGAAGCCATGAACACGATGCGACGGCTGGAACGATCGACTACGGCGCCCAGGTACAGTTCCTTGGCGATGTCGGTGCAGGATTCGACCAGGATTTTGCTGACCGGCTGACCGTTGGCGTCGGTCTGGTAGGTCACCAGACGCTTACCCAGCCAGTTGGCGGCGAAGGCCTTGGCGTCTTCCTTGCTCTTCACCAGTTTGACGCCGCCCGCTTTACCGCGGCCGCCAGCGTGGACCTGAGCCTTGACGACCCACTCGGTGCCGCCGATTTTTTCGCAGGCTGCTGCGGCTTCTTCCGGGGTGTCTACCGCGAAGCCCTTGGATACGGGCAGGCCGTATTCAGCGAACAGCTGCTTACCCTGATACTCGTGGAGATTCATGCTTGTCTACCGTCTTCGTTTAGGTATTGCGCATTCGGCGCTGTACTTGTGATACCGCGCCACCTGTGACTGCCTGAGCAGTCCGCCGGGCTTTCCGCGGCGCGTGTCGAGCACTCGACGCGGGCCACCCGCCGTGGTTCTGCTTGCAAACACCGCCGTGGCGATGAGGCGATTACGCGACGCCCCGCCTACCACGGCGGCTTACAACAATTTACGTGGCCGCACGAGGCGGCCACTCGTGACGCTTAGCGCTTCTTGCGGTTGGCGATGTGAATGGCGCCGCCATTCACCGCCAGGGCTGCTTCGTGCAGCGCCTCGGACAGCGTCGGGTGCGAGAACACCATCATGCCCAGGTCTTCGGCGCTGGTGCCGAATTCCATGCCGATCGCGCCCTGCTGCACCAGCTCGGCCGCGCTAGGGCCGATCACGTGAACGCCCAGCACGCGGTCGGTCTTGGCATCGGCGATGACCTTGACCAGACCACCGGTATCGTTGGCGGCCATGGCACGACCGCTGGCGGCGAACGGGAAGGTGCCGACGTTGACGGCAACGCCTTCGGCCTTCAGCTGCTGCTCGGTCTTGCCGACCCATGCGATTTCCGGGTGGGTGTAGATCACCGACGGGATCAGGTCGTAGTTCATCTGCGCCTTGTGGCCGGCGATGCGCTCGGCAACCATCACGCCCTCTTCCGACGCCTTGTGCGCCAGCATAGCGCCACGCACCACGTCACCGATGGCGTAGACGCCCGGCACGCTGGTGGCGCACTGGTCGTCGACGTAGATGAAGCCACGCTCGTCCAGGGTCACGCCGCTGTCGGCGGCCAGCAGATCGGTGGTCACCGGGCGACGGCCCACGGCCACGATCAGCTTGTCGAAGGTCAGCTTCTGCTCGCCTTCGGCGTCGGTGAAGCTCACGGTGACCTGCTTCTTCTTCACTTCCGAACCGGTCACGCGAGCGCCCAGGCGAATCTGCAGGCCCTGCTTGGTCAGGGTCTTCAGGGCTTCCTTGGCGATCTGCTCGTCGGCAGCCGGGAGGAACTTGTCCAGCGCCTCGATCACGGTGACTTCCGCGCCCAGGCGCGACCACACCGAACCCAGCTCCAGGCCGATCACGCCGGCGCCGATCACGCCCAGCTTCTTCGGTACGCTCTGGAATTCCAGGGCGCCGGTGGAATCGACGATCACGTCCTGATCGACCGGGGCCGGCGGGATGTCCACCGGACGCGAGCCGGAAGCCAGGATCACATTGCCGGCTTCGATGACCTGGGTCTTGCCGTCCTTGTCGGTGACTTCGACCTGCTTGTTCGCCAGCAGCTTGCCGTGGCCTTCGAGCAGGGTCACGCCGTTGGCCTTGAACAGGCCGGCGACGCCACCGGTGAGGTTCTTGATGATGCTGTTCTTGCGCGCCACCATGGCCGGGACGTCGATGGTCACGCCCTTGGCTTCGATGCCGTGCACGGCGAAGCCGTCTTTGGCTTCGTGGTATTTCCAGGAGCTGTCCAGCAGCGCCTTGGACGGGATGCAGCCGACGTTCAGGCAAGTACCGCCGAGGGCGACCTTACCCTCCTTGTCCTGGTACTTCTCGATGCAGGCGGTCTTCAGACCGAGCTGCGCTGCTTTGATGGCCGCTACGTAGCCACCAGGGCCGGCACCGATGACTACCACGTCGAATTTCTGGGTCATAACGTATTCCTTCTCGAATAAACCGGACGGCCCTGTGAACAGGGCCGCCGTGGGAGAGACTGGCTTTTAGATATCCAGCAGCAGACGCGCCGGGTCTTCCAGCAAGTTCTTGATGGTCACCAGGAAGGTCACGGCTTCCTTACCATCGATCAGGCGGTGGTCGTAAGACAGCGCCAGGTACATCATCGGGCGGATCACCACCTGACCGTTGATCGCCATCGGACGCTGGATGATGTTGTGCATCCCCAGGATGGCCGCTTGCGGCGGGTTGACGATCGGGGTCGACATCATCGAGCCAAAGGTACCGCCATTGGTGATGGTGAAGGTACCGCCGGTCATCTCCTCGATCGACAGCTTGCCGTCTTTGGCCTTCTTGCCGAAGGTGGCGATGCCGCTCTCGATCTCGGCCAGGCTCATCAGCTCGGCGTTGCGCAGCACCGGCACCACCAGGCCGCGGTCGCTGGATACGGCGACGCCGATATCCTGGTAGCCGTGGTAGACGATGTCGTTGCCGTCGATCGAGGCATTGACCGCCGGCAGGCGCTTGAGGGCCTCGACAGCGGCCTTGACGAAGAACGACATGAAGCCCAGGCGCACGCCGTTGTGGGTCTTCTCGAACAGCTCCTTATACTTCGCGCGCAGTGCCATGACTTCGGTCATGTCGACTTCGTTGAAGGTGGTCAGCATGGCCATGGAGGACTGCGCCTCGACCAGACGCTCGGCGATCTTGGCGCGCAGGCGGGTCATCGGCACGCGCTTCTCGGTGCGGTCGCCAGCGGCGAAGACCGGAGCGGCAGCGGCCGGAGCGGCGGCAGGCTTGGGCGCCTGCGCGGCCGGGGCGTTCTTCTTGGCTTCGACGGCGGCGACCACGTCTTCCTTGGTCACGCGGCCACCCTTGCCGGTGCCGGCAATGCTGTTCGGGTCGATGCCGTTCTCTTCGGCCAGCTTGCGCGCGGCCGGCGAGAGGATGGCGTCGTCGCCAGCGGCAGCCGGGGCGGCGGCCTGAGCCGGAGCAGCAGCAGCGGCGGCCGGAGCGGCAGCAGGAGCAGCGGCGGCGGCACCGCCTTCGCTCAGCTTGCCCAGCAGCTCGTTGGAGAGCACGGTGTCGCCTTCGTTCTTGATGATTTCAGCCAGGACGCCATCGGCCTCGGCCAGCACTTCGATCACCACCTTGTCGGTCTCGATGTCGACGATCAGCTCGTCGCGCTTGACCGCATCGCCCGGCTTCTTGTGCCAGGTGGCCACGGTGCCGTCGGCAACCGATTCCGGGAAGGTTGGGGCTTTGATCTCGATAGCCATTGTGTGTGTTTCCTTAAATTCGGTTTTTACCAGGAGGCGACACCCGCCGCCCCCTGGGTGAAGGCGTTAAACAGTAAAGGCGTCCTGCAGCAGTTTTTCCTGCTGTTCGGCGTGCATCGAGGCGTAACCGCAAGCCGGTGCGGCCGAGGCCTCGCGACCGGCGTACTCGAGGAACAGGGCCTTCTTGTGCGCACTGGCAACCCGACGCATGTGGTGCTGGCTGCAGTACCAGGCGCCCTGGTTCATCGGCTCTTCCTGGCACCAGACGATGTGCTTGAGGTTCTTGTACGGCGCCATCACCTCGGCCAGATCCTCTTCCGGGAACGGGTAGAGCTGTTCGATACGGACGATGGCGATGTCCTCGCGCCCCTCGGCACGACGCTTCTCCAGCAGGTCGTAGTAGACCTTGCCGCTGCACAGGATCAGACGCTCGACCTTCTTCGGATCGAGTGCATCGATCTCGCCGATCACGGTCTGGAACGAGCCTTCGGCCAGATCTTCCAGGGTCGAGATGGCCAGCTTGTGGCGCAGCAGCGACTTCGGCGTCAGCACCACCAGCGGCTTGCGCAGCGGGCGGATCACCTGGCGACGCAGCATGTGGTAGACCTGCGCCGGGGTGGTCGGCACGCAGACCTGCATGTTGTGCTCGGCGCACAGCTGCAGGTAGCGCTCCAGACGCGCCGAGCTGTGCTCGGGGCCCTGCCCTTCGTAGCCGTGCGGCAGCAGCATGGTCAGGCCGCAGAGACGACCCCACTTGTGCTCGCCGCTGGAGATGAACTGGTCGAACACCACCTGGGCACCGTTGGCGAAGTCGCCGAACTGGGCTTCCCAGATCACCAGCGCGTTCGGCACCGTGGTCGAGTAGCCGTATTCGAAGGCCAGTACCGCTTCCTCGGAGAGGAAGGAGTCGTACAGCTCGAACTTCGGCTGCCCTTCGTAGAGGTTCTTCAGCGCCACATAGGTGCTGGCGTCCTTCTGGTTGTGCAGCACCGCGTGACGGTGCGAGAAGGTGCCACGGCCGATGTCCTGGCCGGTCATGCGGATCGGGTGGCCTTCGAACAACAGGGTGGCGTAGGCCATGGTTTCGGCGTAGCCCCAGTTGATCGGCAGACCGCCTGCGCCCATCTTCTGGCGATCCTCGAGAATCTTCGCCACCTGGCGCTGAACCAGGAAACCCTCGGGGATTTCCAGCAGCTTGGCGGACAGATCCTGCAGGGTCTTCAGATCGAAGCGGGTGTCGTGACGCGCGGTCCAGGCGTGGCCCAGGTACGGACGCCAGTCGACGAACAGCTCCTTGTTCGGCTCCTTGACCAGGCTCTTGACCACGTGCTGGCCGTTGTCCAGCGCAGTGCGGTACTCGTCGATCTTGGCCTGCACCTCGTCGCTGCTCTGCACGCCGGCGGCAACCAGGGCGTCGGCGTAGAGCTCGCGGGTGGTGCGCTGCTTGGCGATCTGCTGGTACATCAGCGGCTGGGTGCCGTTCGGCTCGTCGGCCTCGTTGTGGCCACGACGACGGTAGCAGACCAGGTCGATGACCACGTCGCGTTTGTACTGCATGCGGTAGTCGACGGCCAGCTGGGTGACGAATAGCACGGCTTCCGGATCGTCGCCGTTCACGTGGAAGATCGGCGCCTGGATCATCTTCGCCACGTCGGTGGCGTATTCGGTCGAGCGCGAGTCTTCCGGACGGCTGGTGGTGAAACCGACCTGGTTATTGATCACGATGTGGATGGTGCCGCCCGTCTTGTAGCCACGGGTCTGCGACATCTGGAAGGTTTCCATGACCACGCCCTGGCCGGCGAAGGCCGCGTCGCCGTGGATGGAGATCGGCAGCACCTTGTCGCCAGCGGCGTCGTTGCGACGATCCTGGCGGGCACGCACCGAACCCTCGACCACCGGGGAGACGATCTCCAGGTGCGAGGGGTTGAACGCCAGCGCCAGGTGCACTTCACCGCCGGCGGTCATGACGTTGGAGGAGAAGCCCTGGTGGTACTTCACGTCGCCGGACGACAGGCCTTCGGTCTTCTTGCCCTCGAACTCGTCGAACAGGTCGCGCGGGTTCTTGCCGAAGGTGTTGACCAGCACGTTGAGGCGGCCGCGGTGAGCCATGCCGATGACGATTTCCTTGGTGCCGTAGGAACCCGAGCGCTGGATGATCTCGTCCAGCATGGGGATCAGGCTTTCGCCGCCTTCCAGGCCGAAACGCTTGGTGCCCGGGTATTTGGTGCCCAGGTATTTTTCCAGGCCTTCGGCAGCGGTGACGCGCTCGAGCACGTGTGCCCGCACCTCGGCGGAGAACTGCGGACGACCGCGCACGCTTTCCAGGCGCTGGGCGAACCAGTGGCGCTGACCGGAGTCGACGATGTGCATGAACTCGGCGCCGATGGTGCGACAATATGTCTGCTGCAGCGCATCGCGAATTTCGCGTAGCGTTGCCTCCTCTTTGCCGATGTACAGTTCGCCGGTGCGGAAGGTGGTGTCCAGATCGGCGTCGGTCAGACCGTAGTGGTTGATCGACAGGTCGGACGGCGCAGTGCGCACCCACAGCCCCAGCGGGTCGAGCTGGGCGGCCTGATGGCCACGCACGCGATAGGCCTGGATCAGACGCAGCACTTCCACCTGCTTCTTCTCGTGCTCGCTGCTCACGGTTCCCGCGGAAACCGGCTGGGCACGACGCGAATTCTTGGCGAGCAGGACGAAGTGGTCGCGAATGGTCGAATGCGACACGTCCATTGCAGCGCTGCCGTCGGTCGGCAACTTCTGGAAGTAAGTGCGCCACTCTTCTGGCACAGCGTTGGGATCGTGCAGGTAGAGCTCGTAGAGCTCTTCCACGTAGGCAGCGTTGCCACCGGATAGGTGGGCACTGTCCCACATGCGCTGCATCACGCTTTCTTGCATGCTTGGTCACCCTCGGTAAGGGGACACCACCGGCGTGGACACCGCATGGTCGTACCCGAGCCATGGTGCTGCGACTCGGATAAAGCCACTTCGGTTCCCGCAGATAGTCCGGGTACCAGCCCGGATGCCCCTGCTGGTCGTCATATTTTTCGAGTAGGAACCGCGGCTTTGTGGGCTGCGGTTCTGGCTTTACTGCGAGACCGACCGAAGCCGGGCTCGCAGGTGTTACGGGTACAGCAACTTGCGAATCAGGTACCGCTCTGCAGCAGCATGTTGCGTACGTGACCGATGGCCTTGGTCGGGTTCAGACCCTTGGGGCACACGTTCACGCAGTTCATGATGCCGCGGCAGCGGAACACGCTGAACGGATCGTCCAGCGAGGCCAGACGCTCGGCGGTCTTGGTGTCGCGGCTGTCGGCCAGGAAGCGATAGGCCTGCAGCAGCGCGGCCGGACCGAGGAACTTGTCCGGGTTCCACCAGAACGACGGGCAGCTGGTCGAGCAGCAGGCGCACAGGATGCACTCGTACAGACCATCCAGCTTCTCGCGCTCTTCCGGGCTCTGCAGACGCTCGATGGCCGGAGCCGGGGTATCGTTCTGCAGGAACGGCTGCACCTTCTCGTACTGCTTGTAGAAGATGCTCATGTCGACGACCAGGTCACGAATGACCGGCAGACCCGGCAGCGGACGAATCACCAGCTTGCCACCTTTGAGCCCCGCCGCGGACAGCGGGGTGATGCAGGCCAGGCCGTTCTTGCCGTTGATGTTCATGCCGTCGGAACCGCATACGCCTTCACGGCAGGAGCGACGGTAGGAGAAGCCTTCGTCCTGCTCCTTGATCAGCGCCAGCACGTCGAGAACCATGACGTCCTTGCCGCCGGTGTCGACCTGGAAGTCCTGCATGAACGGAGCGGCGTCCTTCTCCGGGTTGTAGCGATAAACACTGACTTGCAACATATCAGTCACCCTTAATAAGTCCGAACCTTGGGTTCAAATGCCGGAACGGTCTTCGGCGCGAAGTTGACCGCACGCTTGGCCACGCGCTTCTCACCCGGGAAGTACAGGGAGTGGCACAGCCAGTTTTGGTCATCGCGCTCTTCGAAGTCTTCGCGAGCGTGGGCGCCACGGGACTCTTTGCGAGCCTCGGCCGCCACCGCGGTCGCTTCGGCGACTTCGAGCAGGTTTTGCAGTTCCAGCGCTTCGATACGCGCAGTGTTGAACGCCTGGCTCTTGTCCGCGATCTTGACGTTCGCGATGCGCTCACGCAGGTCGGCCAGTTGTTGGATGCCCTTCTGCATGTATTCGCCGGTACGGAATACACCGAAGTAGTTCTGCATGCACTGTTGCAGCTCTTTGCGCAGCGGGGCGACGTCTTCGCCGGTGCTGCGCTGGTTGACGCCGGACAGGCGCGCCAGCGACTGCTCGATGTCGGTCTCGCTGGCACCGCGGACTTCCACGCCTTCTTTCAGCGCTTTCTCCAGGTGCAGGCCGGCGGCACGGCCGAATACCACCAGGTCGAGCAGCGAGTTGCCGCCCAGACGATTGGCACCGTGCACCGATACGCAGGCCACTTCGCCCACGGCGAACAGACCTTCGATGATCTTGTCGTTGCCGTTGGCGTCCTGGGTGATGGCCTGGCCATGGATGTTGGTGGCCACGCCGCCCATCATGTAGTGGCAGGTTGGAATCACCGGAACCGGCGCGACCACCGGATCGACGTGAGCGAAGGTCTTGGACAGTTCGCAGATGCCCGGCAGGCGGCTGTGCAGCACTTCTTCGCCGAGGTGATCGAGCTTGAGCAGCACGTGGTCCTTGTCCGGGCCACAGCCGTTGCCGGCGATCACTTCCTTGACCATGGAACGGGCGACCACGTCGCGACCGGCCAGGTCCTTGGCGTTCGGTGCGTAGCGCTCCATGAAGCGCTCGCCATGGGCGTTGATCAGGTAACCACCCTCGCCACGGCAGCCTTCGGTGACCAGTACACCGGCGCCGGCGATGCCGGTCGGGTGGAACTGCCACATCTCGATGTCCTGCACCGGCACGCCGGCACGCAGGGCCATACCCACGCCGTCGCCGGTGTTGATCAGGGCGTTGGTGGTGGAGGCGTAGATACGGCCGGCACCGCCAGTGGCCAGAACCACGGCCTTGGAACGGATGTAGACGGTTTCGCCGGTCTCGATGCAGATGGCGATGATGCCGACGATGGCGCCGTCCTGGTTCTTCACCAGGTCGACGGCGTACCACTCGTTGAGGAACGAGGTGCCGGCCTTCAGGTTGGCCTGGTACAGGGTGTGCAGCAGGGCGTGACCGGTACGGTCGGCCGCAGCGCAGGTACGGGCCGCCTGGGTCGGATTGTCCGGACCCTTGGACTGGCCACCGAACGGACGCTGATAGATGCGGCCCTGCTCGGTACGGGAGAACGGCAGGCCCATGTGCTCGAGTTCGAACACGGCTTCCGGGCCGACGGAGCACATGTATTCGATGGCGTCCTGGTCACCGATGTAGTCGGAGCCCTTGACGGTGTCGTACATGTGCCAGCGCCAGTCGTCGTTCGGATCGGCCGAGGCGATGGCGCAGGTGATGCCACCCTGGGCGGACACGGTGTGCGAGCGGGTCGGGAACACCTTGGTGACCACGGCAGTCTTGTGACCGCCCTGGGCCAGTTGCAGCGCAGCACGCATGCCGGCGCCGCCGCCACCTACGATGATGGCGTCATAGGAAAGAGTACGGATGCTAGCCATGAATCAGAAACCCCACAGAATCTGCACGCCCCAGACGAACATCGCGAACATGGCGATGCCGCACACGGCCTGGAACAGGAAACGCACACCGGTCGCCCACTTGCCCAGCGCCATCGGCGTCAGGTAGTCGGTGGAGATGGTCCACATGCCGACCCAGGCATGCACGCTCAGTGCAACCAGGGCCAGCAGGCTGAAGATGCGCATTGCGGTATGCGAGAACAGGCCGTGCCATTCGGCGTAGCCCATGCCCGGATTGCAGATCACATAGCCCAGCAGAAACAGCGTGTAAGCCGCGAGAACGACCGCAGAAACGCGTTGCGCCATCCAGTCATAGAGGCCCGAACGCGAGAAATTCGTGACATTAGTTACCATATCCACACCCCCAGCAGCACGATCACGACCGCCGAGACGGCGATGACGATTTGCGAGCCCAGCTTGCCGCCTTCCAGCGTCTCGCCGATGCCCATGTCCATGATCAAGTGGCGTACACCGGCCACCAGGTGGTACAGCAGAGCGGACAGCAGACCCCAGATCACGAACTTGGCCAGCGGGCTGGCCAGACATTCTTTCACCTGGGCGAAGCCCTCTTCGGAGGTCAGCGACTTGTCGAGGCCGAACAGCAGGATGGCGATACCGACAAAGAGGATGACACCGGAGATGCGGTGCAGAATGGACGTGTAAGCGGTGATTGGGAGCTTGATAGTCCTAAGGTCTAGGTTTACAGGTCGTTGGCTATTCACGGCTTTTATCACACTGAGAGCCCCTAACTATCAGGGCAAAGTTGTTGGGAAGTGCACTGGTCAGGTACCCATCACCCAAGGAGTGACGACCGCCATGATATGGCCGCAAAGCCCCTGGCGGTCGGGCGCAGAGTATAGACAGTTAGCAGACTAATGACAATGCAATGGCCTACCCCAAAAAGCGCATTGCAGGCGCTAAACAAATGGCGTAAATAGCGGCCTTTTTTCGCGGAAAAACCCGCCGAAACCCTTCTGCCGCCTGGGTTTTCGCAAATTGACTTTCGGATTTATCCCACTATAGTGGTGCGGGCCCTGCGTGGGGGGCTGTCTGATGATTTCAAGCATAACTAGGAGGCCACATATGGCTGACAAAAAAGCGCAGTTGATCATCGAGGGCAATGCCCCCGTCGAACTGCCCGTTCTGACCGGCACCATGGGTCCCGATGTAATCGATGTGCGGGGCCTGACCGCCACGGGTCGGTTCACCTTTGATCCTGGCTTTATGTCGACCGCCTCTTGCGAGTCGAAGATCACCTACATCGACGGCGACAAGGGCATCCTGCTGCACCGCGGCTACCCCATCGAACAGCTCGCCGAGCAATCGGACTACCTGGAAACCTGCTACCTGCTGCTCAACGGCGAACTGCCGAGCAAGGAAGAGAAGGCCAAGTTCGTCGGCACCATCAAGAACCACACCATGGTTCACGAGCAGCTGAAGAGCTTCTTCAACGGTTTCCGCCGCGATGCCCACCCGATGGCCATCATGTGCGGCGTGGTCGGCGCCCTCTCCGCCTTCTACCACGACTCGCTGGACATCAATAACCCGCAGCACCGCGAAGTCTCGGCCATGCGCCTGGTGGCCAAGATGCCGACCATCGCCGCCATGACCTACAAGTACTCCATGGGCCAGCCCATGATGTACCCGCGTAACGACCTGAACTACGCGGAAAACTTCCTGCACATGATGTTCAACACCCCGTGCGAGATCAAACCGATCAGCCCGGTACTGGCCAAGGCGATGGACAAGATCTTCATCCTTCACGCCGACCACGAGCAGAACGCCTCCACCTCCACCGTACGCCTGGCCGGCTCTTCCGGCGCCAACCCCTTCGCCTGTATCGCCGCCGGTATCGCCGCGCTGTGGGGCCCGGCGCACGGCGGCGCCAACGAGGCGGTGCTGAGCATGCTGGACGAGATCGGCAGCGTCGAGAACATCGACAAGTTCATCGCCAAGGCCAAGGACAAGAACGACCCGTTCAAGCTGATGGGCTTCGGTCACCGCGTGTACAAGAACTTCGACCCGCGCGCCAAGGTGATGAAGCAGACCTGCGACGAAGTGCTGGCCGAGCTGGGCATCAACGACCCGCAGCTGGAACTGGCGATGAAGCTCGACGAAATCGCGCGCAACGATCCGTACTTCAAGGAACGCAACCTCTACCCGAACGTCGACTTCTACTCGGGCATCATCCTCAAGGCCATCGGCATCCCGACCTCCATGTTCACCGTGATCTTCGCCCTGGCGCGTACCGTCGGCTGGATCTCACACTGGAAGGAAATGCTCTCCAGCCCGTACAAGATCGGCCGTCCGCGCCAGCTGTACACCGGCTACGAGCAGCGCGACCTGCCGAGCGGCCGCGACTGATCGCCAGCGCGACGCAAAAAAAGGCTGCCAGTGGCAGCCTTTTTTATTGGCTCGCAGTAAATACGGCGATATTTCTCCAAAAGGGCGGTGTTATCCGCGAACTTCGCGAATAACCCCCTACTTCCGCCCAGAACCCTCGACCAGCGCCTTGAGCGCTTTCAGCGTCTGCAGCGGCGCATCGACGACGAAGCTGTTGGCCAGCCAGGACGGCACGCTGCCGCCCGGCTCGGTATGCGCCTGGTAGACCACCTCCACCCGCCCCTCGTCCAGCGGCCGCAAGCGCCAGATGCCCTCCAGCTTGCGCACCCGCACATAGCCGCGCTGCTCCGGCAGGCGCGTCGGCGCCGCCGTGAGCCGACGGGTGACGCTGCCGTCGGCGCCGACCTCGGTGGCGACCTGCAGCACCGAATCGCGCGGCGTCACCGCCCAGGGCGTGGCGTAACGGCTGTAGATCCAGCTCAGCGCGCCTTCGCTGCCGAGCAGGCGCTGCTCGCTGCAGGCGTAGATCCAGGCGCAGGAGGCGGCGACGTCCTCCTGCAGGGCGAGCAGGGTCGGCATATCCGTGCGCAGGACGACCACGCCGCGATAGGCCTGGTAGCGCGAACCCGACACCTCGGCCAGGTACACGCGCACACCGCCCTCCTCCCGGGCCAGCCGCCATTGCAGCTCCGCGGCCGGCGCGCTCGCGGCCAACAGCAGCAGGCCCAGCAGAGCGCCTCGCACGCCTCCCTTCATCGACACTCCCAGCGTTCAGGGCACCGCCGTGGCCTGTTCCAGCCACCCCAGCAGACGGATGGCGGCCTCGCGGCTATCGCCGCAGACCTGTTCGTCGGCGCTGAAGCCGACGCACACCGCCGGCCGCTCCGGGCGTCCGAACAGGGCACAGAGATGCTCGGCGGACAGATGGATGCAACGCACGCCGGCCGGCTTGCCCTGGGGCATTCCGGGAATCGGCGAGCTGATGGAAGGCGCGATGCAACAGGCACCGCAGCCTGCACGACAGTCCATGACAAACCTCGACATGCGGATAGAACGGCGGCGATGCTAATTTCGCGCGCGCCGCCAGTCGAGGCCTTTCGCGATCAGCGGCCGCGCTGCAAGCGCGCCAGCAGGCTGGAAGTATCCCAGCGTCCGCCGCCCATGGCCTGCACCTCGGCGTAGAACTGGTCGACCAGTGCGGTCACCGGCAGTTGCGCGCCATTGCGCCGCGCCTCGTCGAGCAGGATCGACAGGTCCTTGCGCATCCAGTCCACGGCGAAGCCGAAGTCGAATTCGCCGGCTAGCATGGTCTTGTGGCGATTTTCCAGCTGCCAGGACTGCGCCGCGCCCTTGCTGATCACCTCCATCGCGCCATGCGCGTCGAGACCGGCGCGCTGGGCGAAATGCAGCGCCTCGGCCAGCCCCTGCACCAGGCCGGCGATGCAAATCTGGTTGACCATCTTGGTCAGCTGGCCGCTGCCGGCAGCACCCATCAGACGGATCATCCGCGCGTAGCTCTGGATCACCGGCTCGGCGCTGGCATAGGCCTCGGCCTCGCCGCCGACCATCACCGTCAGCACGCCGTTGACCGCGCCGGCCTGGCCGCCGGACACCGGCGCATCGAGAAAGCCCAGGCCGCGCTCGGCGGCGAGCGCCGCCAGCTCGCGGGCGACATCGGCCGACGCCGTGGTGTGATCGACCAGGATGGCGCCCGGCGCCATGCCGGCGAAGGCGCCCTGCTCGCCCAGCACCACACCGCGCAGGTCATCGTCGTTGCCCACGCAGCACATCACCAGCTCGGCGCCCTGGGCCGCCTCGCGCGGCGTCGGCGCGCTGCTACCGGCGTATTCGGCCATCCATTGTTCGGCCTTGCCCGGCGAGCGGTTGTACACCGTCACCTGATGGCCGTTGCGGGCCAGGTGCCCGGCCATCGGATAGCCCATCACCCCCAAGCCGATAAACGCGACCTTCGCCATAGCTACCTCCTCCAGACATAGACGGCAGAGCCTAACACGGGGTTTGCCCTGGCCGGAAAGCCCTTCCATACTGCCTGCGCACGCAAGGGAGGGCCTATGGGACATTGGTTGATCATCGACCTGGAAGCCACCACCGACGAGGGCGGCTGGCCAGTAGAGGAAATGGAAATCATCGAGATCGGCGCCAGCCTGGTCGGCGCCGACGGTCATGAGCGCGATCACTTCCAGCGTTTCGTCAAACCGCAACGACGCCCCTGCCTGACCGCCTTCTGCCGCGAGCTGACCCATATCAGCCAGGACGAGGTCGACGCCGCGGCGCCCCTGCCGCAGGTCTGGGCGCAGTTCGAGCGCTGGCTCGGCCAACACGCGCCGCGGCTGGTGGGCTGGAGCAGCTGGGGCGACTACGACCGCCGCCAGCTGGAGCAGGAATGGCGCCGGCACCAGCTCGCCAGCCTGCTCGCCGCGGTGCCGCACCTGAACCTCAAGCAGGCCTTCGCCAAGGCCCGTCAGCTGCCGCGGCCGATCGGCCTGCACAGCGCCCTGCAACTGGCCGGCCTGCAGTTCCAAGGGGCGCAGCATCGCGCGCTGACCGACGCGCGCAACACCGCTCGCCTGTTGCCGCTGGTGCTGCCGCTCAAAGACTGATGACGAAGAAAAGGCGCTTGGGCATACTGGCGGCCCCTTTTTAAACCCTCCCGAGGAATCGCAGATGTTCAAGGTCAACGAGTACTTCGACGGCACCGTCAAATCCATCGGTTTCGCCATGGCCGAAGGTCCTGCCACCATCGGCGTGATGGCCCCGGGCGAGTACGAATTCGGCACCAGCCAGCTGGAAGTGATGCACGTGGTCGCCGGCGCTCTGACCGTGAAGCTGCCGGGCAGCGACAGCTGGAGCACCTTCGAGGCTGGCAGCAACTTCACCGTACCGGCCAACAGCAAGTTCCAGCTGAAGGTGGCAGTGGACACCGCCTACCTCTGCGAATACCGCTAAGCTGCCGCAGCGCCTCGAAGAACCGGCCCTCGCGGCCGGTTTTTTCTTGCTCCCGCAGAAGTTCGGGCCCTCGGTGCGCACGGCGCACCCTACGCTCAGATGCACCTGAAAGCCTATCAACCCGCCAAGGACCGCCCCATGCCCCGCACCGCCCTTCTCGCGCCCATCGGCCTGCTGCTGGTGGCGATGATCTCGATCCAGAGCGGTGCCTCGCTGGCCAAGAGCCTGTTCCCGCTGGTCGGCGCCGAGGGCACCACGGCGCTGCGCCTGGTGCTCGGCGCGATCATCCTGTCGCTGGTGATGCAGCCCTGGCGCACCCGCCCGAACCTGGCCGCCTACCGCTCGCTGCTGGCCTACGGCCTGGCCCTGGGCGGGATGAACCTGCTGTTCTACATGTCGCTGCAGAGCATTCCGCTGGGCGTCGCCGTGGCCCTGGAGTTCACCGGGCCGCTGGGCCTGGCGCTGCTGTCGTCGCGGCGCTTGCTGGATTTCGCCTGGATCGCCCTGGCCGTCTTCGGCCTGTGGCTGCTGCTGCCCAGCGATCTGGCGCAGACCCAGCTCGACCCGCTGGGTATGGCCCTGGCCCTCGGCGCCGGGCTGTGCTGGGCGCTATACATCGTCTTCGGGCAGAAGGCCGGCGCTGCCCACGGCCGCCAGGCCGTGGCCCTGGGCACCTGGGTCGCCGCCCTGCTGGTGCTGCCCATCGGCCTGTGGCAGGCCGGCGGCAGCCTGTTCTCGGTGGATCTGCTGCCCATCGCCCTGGGTGTGGCGGTGCTGTCCTCGGCGCTGCCCTACAGCCTGGAGATGGTCGCCCTGACCCGCCTGCCGGCGCGCACCTTCAGCATCCTGATGAGCCTGGAACCGGCCATCGCCGCGCTTTCCGGGCTGCTGTTCCTCAGCGAGCAGCTGAGCTGGAACCAGTGGCTGGCGATTGGCGCCATCATCCTCGCCTCGGCCGGCGCGGCCGCGACGATCAAACCCAAGAGCTAGCCGGCCTCACCGAACTGCAACTCGGCCAGGCGCGCATAGAGCGGGCTGCCGGCCAGCAGCTGCGCGTGGCTGCCGATGGCCGCCAGGCGCCCCTGCTCGATCACCGCGATGCGTTCGGCCTGCTTCACCGTGGCCAGGCGGTGCGCGATCACCAGGGTGGTGCGCCCGGCCATCAGGCGCGGCAGGGCCTGCTGGATCAGGTGCTCGCTCTCGGCGTCCAGCGCGCTGGTGGCCTCGTCGAGCAGCAGGATCGGCGCATCGGCGAGCAAGGCGCGGGCGATGGCCAGGCGCTGGCGCTGACCGCCGGAAAGCCCCAGGCCGGCGTCGCCCAGGTGGGTCTGGTAGCCCTGCGGCAGGCGCTGAATGAACTCGTGGGCATGCGCCGCGCGCGCGGCCGCTTCCACCTCGGCCTGGCTGGCATCGAGACGGCCGTAGCGGATGTTGTCCTCCACCGTGCCGTAGAACAGCGCCGGATTCTGCGACACCAGGGCGAAGCAGGCGCGTAGCTCGCGCGGGTCGAGCCGCTCGATCGGCACGCCGTCGATCAGGATGCGCCCGCCCTGCGGGTCGAAGAAGCGCAGCAGCAGGTCGAACAGGGTCGACTTGCCGGCGCCAGACGGCCCGACCAGCGCCAGGGTCTCGCCAGCGCGCACCTGCAGGCTGATGCCATCGACCGCGTAGTGCTCCGGACGCCCCGGTTAGGCGAAGCGCAGATGCTGCAGCTCGATCTCGCCGCGCACCGGCTGCGCCAAATGCTGCAGCCCCTGTTGCGGCGCAGCGATCTCGTTGCGCGCGCGCAGCAGTTCGGCGATGCGTTCGGCCGCGCCGGCGGCGCGCTGCAGCTCGCCGATCACCTCGCTCAGGGTGCCGAACGAGGAGCCGACGATCAGGCTGTAGAACACGAAGGCCGCCAGCTCGCCGCCGGAAATGCGCCCGGCGATCACGTCCATGCCGCCGACCCAGAGCATCACCCCGACGGCGCCGAGCACCAGCACGATGACCAGGGTGATCAGCCAGGCGCGCTGGGCGATGCGCTTGCGCGCCACCGCGAACGCCGCCTCGGCGGACAGGCCGAAGCGGCGTTTGTCCTCGTCCTGGTGGTTGTAGGCCTGTACCGTCTTGATCTGCCCCAGCACCTCGCCGACGTAGCTGCCGACGTCGGCCACGCGGTCCTGCGACAGGCGCGACAGCGCGCGCACGCGACGGCCGAAGATCAGGATCGGCGCCACCACCAGCGGCAGCGCCGCCAGCACGATGCCGCTGAGCTTGGGGTTGGTCACCACCAGCAGCACGCTGCCGCCGACCAGCATGATCAGGTTGCGCAGCGCCATCGACAGCGACGAGCCGATCACCGATTGCAGCAAGGTGGTGTCGGCGGTCAGCCGCGACTGGATCTCCGAGCTGCGGTTGCTCTCGTAAAAGCCCGGGTGCAGCTCGATCAGGTGATCGAACACGCGCCGGCGAACATCGGCGACCACCCGTTCGCCCAGCCAAGACACCAGGTAGAAGCGCGTGTAGGTGCCCAGCGCCAGGGCCAGCACCAGGACGAAGAACAGCCCCAGCGACTGGCGCAACGCCGCCGGCGACTGGGTGGCCAGCCCCTGATCCACCAGCAGCTTGATGCCCTGGCCCATGGACAGGGTGATCGCCGCAGTGAACAGCAGCGCCAGCAAGGCGCCCAGCACCCGCCCGCGATAGGGCGCGATAAAGCGCCAGGCCAGGCGCAAGGCGCCGCGCTGACGGGAGGAAAGCAGCGATGTCATGGGGTTTCGGGTCGCCTCAGCAATAGATAGAAACCAGCGCCAGCCAGGCCGTCCGCACCAGCGGCCGCTCAGTCATGCAGAAAACGTTCGGCGTGGTCGGCGCTGGGCAGCAGGCATACGTCATGCCGCCCGAACAGGCGGTAGCGGTTCAGCGCAATGCGGTCGTAGCACCAGTCGCGCAGCGGTCGCGGGATCAGCCGCAATCCGGCCAGCCCCCGCCAGGGCCCGGGCAGCTGGGCGAGGATGCCCAGCACGGCGTCGGAACGCAGCAGCAGGCGCCCATTTTCGATCAGCGCCATGCTGTCGACACGCTCGCTGGGCAGCCCGTACCAGGCCAGCAATGCCTGCCCCTGGGCGGACTGCACCGACGCCAGGCGAAATTGCCGCGCACGGTCGTGGCGGATGAGGAATTTCGCCCAGCCGTTGCACAGCTTGCAGACGCCGTCGAACAGCACGACGCGCTCACCAGCGACGAGACCGGGCGGCAGTACAGGTTCAGTCATGGTGCGGCACTCGCCTGTCGAGCGAGCGGGCGGTAGTGGCCGGTGATGCGGAAGGCGAAGAGGATATCCTCCTCCTGAGCGCCACGGCCGATGTTGTGCAGGATCAGCGGCGTCCCCGTGGGAGCCTGGCGATCGCTGACGATGCCGATATGGGTGAGGCCGCGACCCAGATCCCAGGTGACGATATCGCCAGCCCGGTAGGTGGCAGCGTCCTGACTGACCGGCAACGACCAACCCTGGCGCTTGAACCAGGTCATCAGGTTGGGCACGCGGCGGTGGTCGATATTGGCGTCGGGACGGCTCAACCCCCAGTTGTTCGGATAGACGGCGAAATTGCCGCGCATGTCGCGGTGCACCGCCTCCTGCAGATCCAGCCCCTGCTGGCGCAGCGCGCGGATCACCACGTCGGTGCACACCCCGGTGGCCGTGGGCACGTCGCCGCCCGGATAGCTCAACTGGCGGTAAGCCGGGTCATAGCTCAGGGTCACGCCGACCTGCTGGCGCGCATCCAGCACCAACCTGTCAGCCTCGATGGCCTGCGCGGCCAGCGCCAGCGCCCAGGCCGACAGTAGAACCAGCATGCGCATCGCGATCTCCTATCGAGCCAAGGGATACAGCAGTTCTTCCTTATACCCGGCCCAGACCCGCACGGCATCGGGAAAGGCGTCGTCCAGGGTCACCTCGCCGCTGTCCACCAGCAGCGGGCGGCCTTCCAGCGTGGCCAGCTTGCGCTTGGTGGCCACCACGCGCAGGCGCTCCAGGCCGATGGCGCGCAGCACGCGCGGGCTGATCTGCTGGTTGCCACGGCCGAGGATATGGCCCTGGCCGCCGATGGCGGTGACCAGCAGATAGGCCGGATGCCCGTCGACCAGGGCCAGCAGCTCGGCCTCGTTGACGTCGCGGGCGATCACCCGGCCGTCTTCGATCACATCGACGCCCAGCAGCGTGGTGTCCAGCCCCAGGTTCTGCGCCAGGCCGTGCAGGGTCGAGCCGGGGCCGAACACATAGCGCACGCCCGGCTCCCACTGCGCCTCCAGCCAGGCGGCGAGATCGGCCAGCACCAGCTCCTCGGACTCCACCCCGCCCTGCTTGACCGCCTGCACATAACCGCCCTCCTGCGGCACGCACAGTTCGCCGTACCAGCGCGCGGTGACCCGGCCCTCGCGCAGGGCATTTTCGTCGATATCGCGCACCTCGCCGCTGGTCAGGCGCACCAGACCACCCTCGACCAGGCGCGCGGTCAGCTCGCCGGCGGCACGCGGGCTGATGGCGTAGACGCCGGACTGGATCTTCACCCCGGCCGGAATGCCCAGCACCGGTTGCCCTTGCCTGACCGCGGCGCAGACGTCCCGCGCCGTGCCATCGCCACCGGCGAACAGGATCAACGCCACCCCCGCGTCCTGCAGCTGCCGCACGGCGCGGCGGGTGTCTTCGGCGGTGGTGGCGCCTGCGCCCAACTCGCCCAGCAGGCGATGGGCGAAGCCCAGCTGCGCCAATAGATCGCCGCCCATGGCGCCCGGGTAGCTGACGAACTCGATGCGTTCGCGCAATCCCAGCAACTGCTCCAACGCGGTGCGGGTGCGCTGCGCCGCCTTCGGCTCGATACCCAGGGCCAGCGCCTGTCCGGCCACGCCGTCGCTGCCCTTGAGCGCCGCCGGGCCGCCGAGGCCGGCCAGCGGATTGATGATCAGACCTATATGGAAACGCGACATGAATTCCTCGTTCGAGACAGGCTGGCACGCCGCCTGCAATACGACCTTTGCTATGTGTTTTGTGACGGAGCAGCACCGTCGCAATTGTCACCGCGCCTTCATCTAGCCGCTCTAGACTGGCGCGCATCACTGATGAGGAGACAGGCCATGAGCTTGCACGACACTGCCGCCCAACGCCCCACCACCCCGGTCAAGCATCCGCAGATGCCGGTGGGCGGTTTTATCATCGATGGCCAGGGCCGCGAAGTGCCGATCACCGAAGGCATGATCCAGCAGGCCTGCGCCGAGCTGGAAAAGGCTCAGCAGCAGTCCCGGCGGCAAGGCTGAGGCGGCCAGGCGCCAGGCAGATCAGGCGCCTGGCGCTCCCTCAAGCGCGCGGCAGCAGTTTCAGCGACAGCGAATTGATGCAGTAGCGCAGCCCGGTCGGCCGCGGCCCGTCGGGGAACACGTGGCCGAGGTGGGCGTCGCACTTGGCGCATTTCACCTCGATGCGGTGCATGCCATGGCTGAAGTCGTCGAGCCGGGCGATCGCCTCGTCGCTGACCGGCTGGAAGTAGCTCGGCCAGCCGCTGCCGGAGTCGTACTTGGCGTCGGAATCGAACAGCGCCTCGCCGCAGCAGGCGCAGTGATAGACCCCCGGCGTCTTGCTGTCGTGATACTCGCCGGTAAAGGGCCGCTCCGTGCCGCCCAGGCGACAGACATGAAACTGCTCCTGCGACAGTTCCTCGCGCCAGGCCTCCAGGGGTTTGTCGAGTTTGTCCACGGGCAGGGTTCCTCCTCGATAAAAGCCAGGCGATGCGTGACAGCGCTGGCCTTGGTTGTACGCGGGGCGCGTTGAGTTCGCGGCGGAAGCCGCTGCTACCTGGCCGCGAGCTGGGCGCATCCTCGCTTAAAAAAGCCGGACTGGCACCTTTGCCGCGCTCAGGCCGCCACGTATGATTCGACGCCAGTCTGTCACCCGCGTTACAGGCTGCCAAGATTCTCCGTCGCGAGACTTTTGCAGCGTGCTTCGGCGGGTTATCCATCGCTCGGGATCCCTTACATGCAGGTCAGCAAATCGAACAAGCTCGCCAACGTCTGCTACGACATCCGCGGGCCGGTGCTCAAGCACGCCAAACGTCTGGAAGAGGAAGGCCAGCGCATCCTCAAGCTGAATATCGGCAACCCGGCGCCGTTCGGTTTCGAGGCGCCGGAGGAAATCCTCCAGGACGTCATCCGCAACCTGCCCACCGCCCAGGGCTACAGCGACTCCAAGGGCCTGTTCAGCGCGCGCAAGGCGGTGATGCAGTACTACCAGCAGAAGCAGGTGGAAGGCGTCGGTATCGAGGATATCTACCTCGGCAACGGCGTCTCCGAGCTGATCGTGATGGCCATGCAGGCGCTGCTCAACAACGGCGACGAGGTGCTGATCCCGGCCCCCGACTACCCGCTGTGGACCGCCGCGGTGGCGCTGTCCGGCGGCAAGCCGGTGCACTACCTGTGCGACGAGCAGGCCGGCTGGTTCCCCGATGTCGCCGACATGCGCGCCAAGATCACCCCCAACACCAAGGCCCTGGTGCTGATCAACCCGAACAACCCCACCGGCGCGGTGTATTCGCGCGAGGTGCTGCTGGATATCGTCGAGCTGGCGCGCCAGCACAACCTGGTGCTGTTCTCCGACGAGATCTACGACAAGATCCTCTACGACGAGGCCGTGCACATCAGCACCGCCTCGCTGGCGCCGGACGTGCTGTGCCTGACCTTCAACGGCCTGTCCAAGAGCTACCGGGTGGCGGGTTTCCGTTCCGGCTGGGTGGCCATCTCCGGGCCCAAGCACAAAGCGCAGAGCTATATCGAGGGCCTGGACATCCTGGCCAATATGCGCCTGTGCGCCAACGTGCCGAGCCAGCATGCGATCCAGACCGCGCTCGGCGGCTACCAGAGCATCAACGACCTGGTGCTGCCCAACGGCCGCCTGCTCGAGCAGCGCAACCGCGCCTGGGAACTGCTCAACGACATTCCCGGGGTCAGCTGCGTCAAGCCGATGGGCGCGCTGTACGCCTTCCCGCGGATCGACCCCAAGGTCTGCCCGATCCACAACGACGAGAAGTTCGTCCTCGACCTGCTGCTGTCGGAGAAACTCTTGATCGTCCAGGGCACCGCCTTCAACTGGCCCTGGCCGGATCACTTCCGCGTGGTCACCTTACCAAGGGTCGACGACCTGGAGCAGGCCATCGGCCGCATCGGCAACTTCCTCAAGGGCTACAGCCAGTAGGCCGGCATGGATCTGCAGATCGACGACTTCTACAAGGACGCCGCCGGCGGCCTGCTGCTGCTCTATCAGGCCTTCCCGCGCAAGCTGGCGCTGTACGTCGAGGACCTGATCGGCCGCGAGGAGCCCGACGAGTTCGGCCTGCCGAGCAAGCGCCACCAGGCCTGTCTCGGCGCCCTGCTGTGGCTGGCCGAGGAAGGCTATCTGCGCTTCGAGTCGACCATCGCCTACGACGCGCTGGACCAGGCGGTGCTGACCGAGAAGGGTTTCCTGCGCCTGTCGCGGGCCATTCCCCACGCCGTGGGCGAGGGCCAGGCGCTACCGCCCAGCGTGCGCCGGGTGCATGCTACCCTGGCCTTCCAACTGCGCGAGGCGCTGGCCCAGCAACACGGCGAACGTACCGCGCGCCTGACCCGCCTGCTGTTCGAGAGCAATCTGCAGGGTTCAAGCGACATAGTTTGAAATAGTCGCTGGTTGAAACCCTGGGGGGCGCGCCCTTATATAGCCCGCATTACTCGTACGTCTTTCCCCGTGAGGAGTCCGTTCACACCATGATGCGCATTATGTTGTTCCTGGCCACCAACCTGGCGGTGCTGATCATCGCCAGCATCACCCTCAAACTGCTGGGGGTCGATCGCTTCACCGGCCAGAACCATGGCAGCCTGCTGATTTTCTGCGCCGTGTTCGGTTTCGCCGGCTCGCTGGTGTCGCTGTTCATCTCCAAGTGGATGGCGAAGATGAGCACCGGCACCCAGATCATCACCCAGCCGCGTACCCGCCACGAACAGTGGCTGCTGCAGACCGTCGAGGAGCTGTCGCGCGAAGCCGGGATCAAGATGCCGGAAGTCGGTATCTTCCCCGCCTACGAGTCCAATGCCTTCGCCACCGGCTGGAACAAGAACGACGCGCTGGTCGCCGTCAGCCAGGGCCTGCTCGAGCGCTTCTCCCCGGATGAAGTGCGCGCGGTGCTGGCCCACGAGATCGGCCACGTGGCCAACGGCGACATGGTCACCCTGGCGCTGATCCAGGGCGTAGTGAACACCTTCGTGATGTTCTTCGCGCGCATCTTCGGCAACTTCGTCGACAAGGCCATCCTCAAGAACGAGGACGGCCACGGCATCGGCTACTTCGTCGCGACCATCTTCGCCGAGCTGGTACTGGGCATCCTGGCCAGCATCATCGTCATGTGGTTCTCGCGCAAACGCGAGTTCAAGGCCGACGAAGCCGGCGCCCGCCTGGCCGGCACCGGCGCGATGATCGCCGCGCTGCAGCGCCTGCGCGCCGAACAGGGCGTACCGGTGAACATGCCGGACAGCCTGACTGCCTTCGGCATCAACGGCGGCCTGAAGAACGGCCTGGCCGGCCTGCTGATGAGCCACCCGCCGCTGGAAGATCGCATCGAGGCGCTGCGCCGCCTGGGTTGATCGCAAGCAACAAAGAAAAGGCGACCTGCGGGTCGCCTTTTTTGCTTCATAGGGCCGCGTGCAGCATCCCTGGCGGCGCGCGTGGTGCAGCCTACACAAGCTTCTCCAGCCGATAGACCACCTCGTCCAGCGCCTTGAGCTCGTGACGGATGAACTTCCAGTTGCCCGCCAGCACGTCCTCGCGCTGCAGCTCCTGCACCTGCCAGGCGGCGGCGAAGTGCCGCTGCACCTCGTCGTCGCCGACGGCGAAGGGCGGCCCGTCCATCTGGCTCTGGGCGTAATCCAGGGTGATCAGCAGGCCGCGGCAACCGTCCGGCAAAATCGCCGTCAAGTGCGCCGCATAGCGCTCGCGCATCGCCGGCGGCAGGGCGATCAGCGCGGCGCGATCGAACAGCGCCTGGCAATCGGCGACGTCCTCGGCGCGCAGGGCGAAGAAATCGCCGCACCACAGCTCCAGCGCGCCGGCGCGGTAGAGCTTGAACGCCCCGTGCCGGACGACCTCGGCCTGCAGGCCCTGCTCGGCGAAGAAGTCCTGCACGGCCTTTTCCGCCAGCTCCACGCCCAGCACGCGATAGCCCTGGCCGGCCAGCCAGGCCAAGTCCAGGCTCTTGCCGCACAGCGGCACCAGCACTCGCGCGCCCACAGGCACCGCCAGCGCCGGCCAGTGCCGTTGCAGGTAGGGATTGACCTGATCCAGGTGAAAACCGATCTGATCGCGCGCCCAGCGCTCCTGCCAAAAACCTTCGTGCACGCAAAACCTCCAGGTAAATCGATGATAAGGCTCAAGAATTTATGCTGGTATCGGATAGGTCCAGCCACCAAGATGGCAGCATCCTACTCCAGGAGTTAGCACCATGCTGCCTTCGCTCTTCATCTCCCACGGCTCCCCCATGCTCGCCCTCGAACCGGGCGCCAGCGGCCCGGCCCTGGCCCGCCTGGCGGCCGAGTTGCCGCGCCCGCGCGCCGTGCTGGTGGTCTCGGCCCACTGGGAAAGCGATCGCCTGCAACTGACCAGTGCCGGGCGCCCGCAAACCTGGCACGACTTCGGCGGCTTTCCGCCCGCCCTGTATGCCGTGCAGTACCTGGCCCCCGGCGCGCCTGCGCTGGCGGCAGAGATTGCCCAGCGCCTGAGCGATGCCGGCTTGCCCGCCGCGCTCGACCCGCAGCGCCCCTTCGATCACGGCGCCTGGGTGCCGCTGTCGTTGCTGTACCCGGCCGCCGACATCCCCGTGCTGCAACTGTCGCTACCCAGCCAGCTCGGCCCCGAGCTGCAGACCCGCGTCGGCCGCGCCCTGGCCGGTTTGCGCGCCGAGGGCGTGCTGCTGATCGGCTCCGGCAGCATCACCCACAACCTCGGTGAACTCGACTGGCGCGCCGGCCCCGAGGTCGTCACCCCCTGGGCCAGGGAGTTTCGCGACTGGATGGTGGCCCAACTCGAAGCCGACGACGAAGACGCCCTGCGCCGCTACCGCCAGCTGGCGCCGCACGCCGCGCGCAACCACCCCACGGACGAGCACCTGCTGCCGCTGTTCTTCGCCCGCGGCGCCGGCGGCGCTTTCAAGCTGGAGCACGCCGGCTTCACCTACGGGGCGCTGGGCATGGATATCTACCGCTTCGGCTGAACAGGCGCAGGGCCTTGCCCGGGTATCGCTGCGCTCAACCCAGGCTACGCGCCTGGCAAGCCCATCGGCCCCGGACTGCATCCGGGCTACAGGCCAGAAACGAAAAAGCCCCGCACTTGGCGGGGCTTTTCGTTTATCGCTGCGCGATCAATCCTCGCGGTAGCGGCGCAGCTTCAGGGCCTTGCCGGCAACGCGGGTGTCCTTGAGCTTGCCGAGCAAGCGATCCAGGCCATCTTCCGGCAGCTCGACCAGGCTGAAGGTCTCGCGGATCTGGATACGGCCGATGGCTTCGCGAGCCAGGCCGCCCTCGTTGAGGATGGCGCCGAGCAGGTTCTTCGCGGCGATACCGTCGCGCGTGCCCAACGCGGTACGGCAGCGCACGCGACCTTCGGTCAACGGCAGCGGCGCGCGACGTTCGCGGTACTCACCGCGCTCAGTGCTGCGCTCGCCATCACGCTCACGACGCTCGCGCGGCGCACCACCGGCGCCCGGCACCAGCGGCTGCTCGCGCTCGACGCTGGCCAGATCCAGGGCCTGGCCGTTGGTAGCCTTGCGCAACAGGGCGGCGGCCAGCCCGCGCGGGCTGCAGCCGATTTCGGCGGTCAGGCGGTCGAGCAGCTCGCCATGACTGGCTTCGGCATCGGCCACCAGCGGCGCCAGGCTGCTGGTGAGCTTCTTGATCCGCGCATCCAGCACCTGCTGGGCGTTCGGCAGCTTGACTTCGCCGACCTTCTGCCCGGTGACGCGCTCGATCACCTGCAACATGCGGCGCTCGCGCGGGGTCACCAGCAGCAGTGCGCGACCGGTACGGCCGGCACGACCGGTCCGGCCGATACGGTGCACGTAGGATTCCGGGTCATAGGGCATGTCGACGTTCATCACGTGAGTGATGCGCGGCACGTCGAGGCCGCGGGCGGCCACGTCGGTGGCGATGACGATATCCAGGCGGCCGTCCTTGAGCGAATCGATCACCCGCTCACGCTGGTTCTGGGCGATGTCACCGTTCAGCGCGGCGGCCTTGTAGCCCTTGGCTTCCAGCGCGGCGGCGAGGTCCAGGGTGGCCTGCTTGGTACGCACGAAACCGATCAGCGCATCGAACTCCTCGACTTCCAGCAGGCGCAGTACGGCGGCGTGCTTCTGGTCGGCGTGGACCATCAGGTGCGCCTGCTCGATGGCAGTCACGGTCTGGGTCTTGGAGGCGATCTTGATGTGCTGCGGGTTACGCAGGTGCTTCTCGGCGATGGCGCGGATCGAGTGCGGCAGGGTCGCGGAGAACAGCACGCTCTGGCGGCTTTCCGGCATGGCCTCGAAGATCACTTCGAGGTCGTCCATAAAGCCCAGCTTGAGCATCTCGTCAGCCTCGTCGAGCACCAGGTACTGGATGGTCGACAGCACTTTCTCGTCGCGACGCAGGTGGTCGACCAGACGGCCCGGGGTGGCCACGATGACCTGCGCGCCCTGGCGGATGGCCTTGAGCTGCGGGCCCATGGGTGCGCCGCCGTAGACGGCGACCACGTTCAGGCCGGGCATCTGCTTGGAGTAGGTTTCGAAGGCGGTGGCCACCTGCAGGGCCAGCTCGCGGGTCGGGGCGAGGATCAGCACCTGCGGCTCGCGCTTGGCCGGGTCGACCTTCGACAGCAGCGGCAGGGCGAACGCGGCGGTCTTGCCGGTGCCGGTCTGCGCCTGGCCGATCATGTCATGGCCGGCGAGGATCACCGGAATGGCCTGCGCCTGGATCGGCGAAGGCTCTTCGTAACCGACGGCGGTCAGAGCGGCGAGAATATTGGGGTGAAGTCCGAGCGCGGCGAAGCCGCCGATTTCCTGGGTCATGGGTCTGCCTCTAGTGCATCCGCAAAGACCCATGTTCCAAAGCTGCGCATGCCGTGTAAGACCTTGTGGGTCACCCTGGCAGCCTGGTTCGGCGGGGATTTGCGAAGACGTGATGAAAAGTGAATCGTCAAGGATAGTCCGCTGCGGGACTGGCTGCCGAAGTCGAGCTTCGGGCGAATTGCGCTACCTGAACGTGGCCAGAGAATTGGCCGGCGCGCACTATACCGGAAATTCCTGACGCGGGTGGCGGTTTTTGCAGTTTCCCCGGCCGTGCGCTGCCAAACGGTCGCCGCCATGGACAAGCGCGCGGCGGCCGGCTATATCCCTGCGACCTCCTCCACGAGCCAAGGATCATCCTCATGACCTCCTCCGACCGCGGCCGCGTCAGCCGCGAAAAACGCGGCCACATCCTGCTGCTCGGCCTCGACCGGGTGGCCAAGCGCAATGCCTTCGACCTCGACATGCTCGACGACCTGTGCCGGGCCTACGGCGAGTTCGAGCGCGACGACGAGGCGCGCGTGGCGCTGGTGTTCGCCCATGGCGAGCACTTCACCGCCGGACTCGACCTGGCCAAGGTGGCCGCCCAGTTCGCCGCCGGCTGGCAGATTCCCGCGGGCGGTTGCGACCCCTGGGGCGTGTTCGGCGGGCCGCGGGTGAGCAAGCCGGTGCTGCTCGCGGTGCAGGGCTACTGCTACACCATCGGCATCGAGCTGATGCTGGCCGCGGACATCAACCTGTGCGCCAGCAACACCCGTTTCGCCCAGATGGAGGTGCAGCGCGGCATCTTCCCCTTCGGCGGCGCCACCCTGCGCCTGCACCAGCAGGCCGGCTGGGGCAACGCCATGCGCTGGCTGCTCACCGGCGACGAGTTCGACGCTCACGAGGCCTATCGCCTGGGGCTGGTGCAGGAGGTGCTGGCCAGCGAGGAACTGCTGCCCAAAGCGTTGCACCTGGCCGAACGCATCGCCGCGCAGGCGCCGCTGGGCGTGCGCGCCACCCTGGCCTCGGCGCGCCAGGCGGTGCGCGAGGGCGAAGCCGCGGCGGCGGCCGCGCTGCACGGCACGGTCAAGCAGCTGATGGCCAGCGAGGACGCCGCCGAGGGCGTGCGCGCCATGCTCGAACGGCGTCCGGGGAATTTTCAGGGGCGCTGAGCGGAACCAGCCGATGCATGACGGCCTGCAAGCCAGGCTTGCGTAGGGTGGATCGCGCGTCACCGATCCACCGCTTCTGGTGGCTGCAGACAGCGACATCCCCCCTGCCCTGCGCCTCAGGTGGCCGGGCGCAACGCCTCGATCAAGGGCTGCAGCGAGTAGCCCAGGCGCGGCGCCAGTTCGCCGGCGCGAGCCTGCAGGCGGCCGCGATCCAGTTGCTGGTCGAGGTCGGCGGGGATCAGCAGCACCACGTTGCCCTCCTTCACCGGGCATTCCCAGTAGTGGCGGTGGTAGAGCCCACGCAGCAGCGCGGCGCCGAGCGGCTTGCCGTCGTTGCCGGCCCACTGGTTGATGATCAGCCAGCCGCCGGGGTTGAGCTTTTCCCGGCAACGCTCGAGAAAGCGCCAGGCCAGGTGGCCGGCGCCCGGCCCCTGGTCGGTGTAGAGGTCGAGGAAGATCAGGTCGGCGGTCTCGGCGCTGCCGAGCAGCTCGGTGGCGTCGCCGATGCGGATGGTCAGCCGCGGGTCGTCATCCAGGCCGAGAAACTCCATGGCCAGACGCGGCACGTCGGGGCGTAGCTCGATGGCCTCGACGTCCTCCAGGGCCAGGAACTTGAGGCAGGCCTGGGTCAGGTTGCCGGCGCCCAGACCGAGAAACAACGCGGTCTCCGGCGCATCGTGGCACAACGCGCCGAGCAGCATGGCGCGGGTGTAGTCGTACTCCAGCCAGCTCGGGTCGCCGGCGAACACGCAGCTCTGCTCGATGGCCTCGCCGAACTCGAGGAAGCGGTAGGCGCCGATCTGCACCACGCGGATCACCCCGAAGGCATCGCGCACCTCGGCCAGCAGCACCTCGTCCTGCATCTGCAACTCGTCGCTCGGCGGCAATCCCGACATGGCTCTCCCTCCAGCAGTGACATCCCGCACCAGAAGCGACGGGGCAAAGGCGCCGATTGTCATTGAAGCGGCCGCCCCCGGTCACGCGATAATTCCAGCACTTGCGCTGCTCACTCATAACAATAACGAGGTTCGCCATGTACGCCATCATCGGCGCCGGTCCCATGGGCCTGTGCACGGCCCGGCAATTGAAGAAGCACGGCATCGACTTCGTCGGTTTCGAGCTGCACAGCGATGTCGGCGGCCTGTGGGACATCGACAACCCGCACAGCACCATGTACCACTCGGCCCACCTGATTTCCTCCAAGGGCACCACCGAGTTCAGCGAATTTCCCATGCGCGCCGAGGTGGCGCCCTACCCGCACCACAGCGAGATGCGCCGCTATTTCCGCGACTACGCGCGGCAGTTCGGCCTGTACCCGCACTACCAGTTCGACACCCGAGTGGTGCAGCTGCAGCGCCTGGACCAAGGCTGGCAGCTGATCAGCGAGCGCCATGGCGAGCGCCGCGAATGGCGCTTCGACGGCGTGCTGATCGCCAATGGCACCCTGCATACGCCGAACCTGGCGGCGCTGCCGGGCGAGTTCAGCGGCGAGCTGCTGCATTCTTGCGCCTACAAGAGCGCCGAGCTCTTCGCCGGCAAGCGCGTGCTGGTGGTCGGCTGCGGCAATTCGGCCTGCGACATCGCGGTGGATGCCGTGCACCGCGCCGCCTCGGTGGATCTGTCGGTGCGCCGCGGCTACTACTTCCTGCCCAAGTTCATTCTCGGCAAGCCCACCGACACCTTCGGCGGCGCGATCAAGCTGCCGCGCCGGCTCAAGCAGCTGGTCGACGGCCTGCTGGTGCGCGCCCTGGTCGGCAAGCCGTCGCAGTACGGCCTGCCGGATCCGGACTACCGCCTGTACGAGTCGCACCCGGTGATGAACTCGCTGGTGCTGCACCACCTCGGCCACGGCGATATCCGCGCCCGCGGCGATATCGTCGCGGTGGACGGCCACAGCGTGCGCTTCGCCAACGGCGAACAGGCCGAGTACGACCTGATCCTGATGGCCACCGGCTACAAGCTCGACTATCCCTTTATCGAACGCGGCGAGCTGAACTGGCCGCAGGGCGCCGGCGCGCCGCAGCTGTACCTCAACGTTTTCCACCCCGAGCGCGACGACCTGTTCATGCTCGGCATGGTCGAGGCCTCCGGTCTCGGCTGGCAGGGCCGCGACGAGCAGGCCGAGCTGGTGGCCCTGTACATCCGTCAGCTGCAGGCCGGCAGTCCGGCGGCCGAAGCCTTGCGCCGGCTCAAGCGCGAACGCGCCGGGCAGCGCCTGGACGGCGGCTACCGGTACCTGGATCTGGAGCGCATGGCCTACTACGTGCACAAGGACAGCTATCGTCAGCGCATCGCCACCCACAGCGCGGCGCTGCGCCGCGAGCTGGCCGCCGGCGCCGTGCCGGCCGCCCAGGGAGCCTGAACGTGGAAGCCGTCACTATCGCCTTCGACCCCAGCAGCCTGGTGCTGATCAACCTGATCGTCGCCCTGATGATGTTCGGCGTGTCGCTCGACCTGCGCGCCGAGGACTTCCGCCGCATCGCCCGCGCGCCCAAGGCGCCGCTGATCGGCCTGCTGGCGCAGTTCGTGCTGCTGCCGGCGCTGACCTGCCTGGCCTGCTGGGCGCTGCGCATCCAGCCGGAACTGGCCCTGGGCATGGCGCTGATCGCCGCCTGCCCCGGCGGCAGCTTCTCCAACATCATGACCTGGATGGCGCGCGGCAGCGTCGCCGTGTCGGTAAGCATGACCGCGGTGTCCAGCCTCGCCGCCAGCCTGCTGACGCCGCTGAACTTCGCCCTGTACGCCTGGCTCAACCCGTACACCCGACCGCTGCTGACGCAGATCGCCCTCGACCCGCTCGGCCTGCTCCTGCTGGTGCTGCTGGTGCTGGGTCTGCCATTGGTGGCCGGCATGTGGGTCGGCCGGCGCTTTCCGCAGCTGACCCTCAAGGTGGAAAAACCGCTGCGCCTGTTCGCCCTGCTGGTGATGCTCGGTTTCGTCGCCCTGGCCTTCAGCCGCAACCTCGAGCAGTTCACCACGCACTTCCACCTGTTCTTCTGGCTGGTGGTGGCGCACAACGCCCTGGCCCTGAGCATCGGCTACCTCAGCGCGCGGCTGAGCGGTCTGGCGGCCGCCGAACGTCGTGCCATCACCCTGGAGGTGGGCATCCAGAACTCGGCGCTGGGCCTGGTGATCATCTTCACCTTCTTCCCCCAGGCCGGCGGCATGCTGCTGATCGCCGCCTTCTGGGGCTGCTGGCACCTGGTCTCGGGCCTGGCCCTGGCCTGGTTCTGGTCGCGCCGCCCGCCGCCGCCACTCACAGCCCCGCTGATCGCTCTCGGAGAAAAATGATGCGAGTCGTCCTAATCACCGGCGCCGCCAGCGGCCTCGGCTGGCAACTGGCGCGCGCCTGCCACGCCCGCGGCGACGCCCTGCTGCTCACCGATATCGACGCGAGCGGCCTGGCCGCGCGCGTCGGGGAGCTGGGCCAAGCGCGCGTGCTCGGCGTGGCCGGCGATATCACCGATCCGGCGCTGCACCAGCAGCTGCTGGCGACTTGCCGCGCGCAATTCGGCCGCCTCGACGTGCTGCTCAACAACGCCGGCATCACCCACCGTTCGCCCACCGTGTGCACCGCCCCGGCGGTGCTGCGCAAGGTCATGGCGGTGGACTACCATGCGCCGCTGGAGCTGACCCTCGCCGCCCTGCCGCTGCTGCGCCAGAGCCGCGGCCAGGTCGTCGCCATCGGCTCCATGGCCGGTTGGATGCCGGTGCTCGGCCGCGCCGGCTACTGCGCGGCGAAAAGCGCCCTGGGCCAGGCCTTCGAGGTGCTGCGTGCGGAGATCGGCCGCGACGGCATCGGCCTGCTGATGGTCTACCCGAGCTTTCTCGACACCCCCATCGAGCGCAACGCCCTGGGCGGCGACGGCCAGCCGGCCGGCCATGCGCGCTCGACTGTAGGCCGCATTCGCGGCGCCGACTGGATGGCCGGAGAAATCCTCAAGGCCCTGGCCGCGCGCCGCGAGCGCCTGTTTCCGGATCGCGGCAGCTGGCTGGCCAGCCTGCTCTGGCGCGTCGCCCCGGCCCTCTACTACCGGCAGATGAGCCGGCGCTTCGCCGGGGAGCTGGGTTGATGGCCTTCGCCCCCTACGCCCTCGGCGCCTTTATCCTGCTGGCCTACACCCTGGAGGCAGTCACCGGTTTCGGCAGCATAGTGATCGCCCTGTCGCTGGGTGCGTTGCTGCTGCCCATCGACCAGCTGCTGCCGGTGCTGGTGCCGCTGAACATCGGCATGACCGGCTACCTGGTGTGGCGCCACCGCGCGCAGATCGACCGCCCGCTGCTGCTCGGCACCATACTGCCGGGCATGCTCGCCGGCACAGCGCTGGGCTACCTGCTGCTGCCCTATCTCGACGCGGCGCTGCTCAAGCGCGGCTTCGGCCTGCTGATCCTGTGGTTCGCCGGGCGCGAACTGTGGCGCCTGCGCCATGCCGCGGCGCTACCGCTGCGCCCGGCCTGGCTGACCCGCGCTATTACCCTCGGCGCCGGCCTCAGCCACGGCCTGTTCGCCTCCGGCGGGCCGCTGCTGGTCTACGGCCTGGCCGGCACGACGCTGGACAAGGCACGCTTTCGCGCCACCCTGGTGACGGTCTGGTTCAGCCTCAACAGCCTGCTGACCGCCGCCTTCCTGCTCGACGGCCGCCTGCAGCCGGCCCTGCCCCAGGTGCTCGCCTACGCCCCGCTGCTGCTGCTCGGCCTGTGGCTGGGCGAACGCCTGCACCGGCGCTTCGACGAGCGCCATTTCCGCCTCGCCATCTACTGCCTGCTGCTGGTCACCGGCGTTCTGCTGCTGGCCCCCTGGAGCCTCGCATGAGTTTCGACATCGTCATCAACAACGGCCTGTACTTCGACGGCAGCGGCGCCCCCGGCGCGCTGCGCCATATCGGCATCAAGCACGGCCGCATCGACACCCTCAGCCTCAGCCCGCTGGATGAGCGCGGCGCCGAGGTGATCGACGCTGCCGGCAAGTGGGTCACCCCGGGCTTTCTGGAAATCCACTCGCACTACGACGCCGAAGTGATCGCCGCGCCGGCGCTCAAGGAGTCGGTGCGCCACGGCGTGACCAGCGTGACCATCGGCTCCTGCTCGATCAGCATGGTGCTGGCCGACGCCGAGGACTGCTCGGACCTGTTCACCCGCGTCGAGGCGGTGCCGCGCGAATACGTGCTGCCGATCCTCCAGGAGAAGAAGAGCTGGCGCGACGCCGCCGGCTACCGCGCCTTCTACGACCAGCATGCACTGGGCCCGAACGTCAGCTCCTTCCTCGGCCACTCCGAGCTGCGCGTGGCGGTGATGGGCCTCACGCGCGCCACCAGCAAGGTGGCGCCGAGCGAGGCCGAGCTGAAGCGCATGGAGCAGTTGCTGGAGGAGGCGCTGGACGCCGGCTGCATCGGCCTGTCGGTGATGACCACGCGCCTGGACAAGATGGACGGCGAGCGCGCCTGGTCCAGCCCGCTGCCCTCGACCTTCGCCAGCTGGAAGGAGTTCTCGCGCCTGTTCGCCATCCTCCGCCGCCGTGGCGCGGTGCTGCAGGGCGCGCCGAACGCGGTGACCAAGGTCAACGTGTTCGCCTTCCTCTGGCAGGCCCACGGCTGGTTCAGGAAGCCGCTCAAGTGCACCATGCTGACCGCCCTGGACCTCAAGTCGCAGCCGCTGCTGCACCGCTTCACCCGCCTCTCCGGCTGGCTGGCCAACCGCGTGCTGCGCGGCCACTTCCGCTGGCAGACCTTGCCGGCGCCCTTCACCCTGCGCCTGGAAGGGCTCAACGTGAACGCCTTCGAGGAGTTCGGCGCCGGCGAGATCCTGCGCAATATCAGGGACCCGGACGAGCTCTACGCCAAGGTCAAGGAACCGGCGTTCCGCGCCCTGTTCAAGCAGCAGGTCAAGGCGGTGCTGACCAAGGGCCTGTGGCACCGCGACTTCTCCGACTGCTGGGTGACCGAGTGCCCGGATGCCAGCCTGGTCGGCCAGAACTTCAGGCAGCTCGGCGAGAGCCGCGGCCTGGACGCGGTGGACGCCTACTTCGAGCTGGCCTGCCAGTACCGCGAAGCGCTGAAGTGGAGCACCTGCTACGGCAACGATCGCGAGCCGATCATGCGCAAGCTGCTGGCCAGCCCCTGGACCCACCCCGGCTTCGCCGATTCCGGCGCGCACCTGCGCTCCATCGCCCAGTACAACTTCCCGCTGCGTTTTCTCAAGTACGTGCGCGATGCGCAACTGGCCGGCGAGCCCTTCATGGAACTGGGCCAGGCGGTGCGCCGCTGTAGCGGCGAGCTGGCCGACTTTATCGGCGTGGACGCCGGCTATATCCGCGTCGGCGACCGCGCCGACCTGGTGATCGTCAACCCCGAGGGGCTCACCGAGGAGCTGGACGCCATCGCCGAGGCGCCGATGGAAGTGCTCGGCCTGACGCGGGTGGTCAAGCGCAACGACGCGGCGGTGGAGGCCACCCTGATCAACGGCCGCATCGCCTACCGCCGCGGCCTGGAATACCCCGAGGAGCTGGGCAAGACGCAGGATTACGGGCGCTTCCTGCCGGGCCGCGAGGTGCTGCCGCGCCGCCAGCCGGCGGCGGACCTGCAGCCGACCACCGCCTAGGCTGCGCGCGCACCGCACCCGGCCCTCGGTGCGCACGGCCTGGCGGGCCCACACACCCTACGGCCAGCGGGCTTATCGGTTACCATGCAGGTCTGTCCGATTAGCCGATAGAGACGCCGCATGTCGCACGCCTGGAGCCCCGCAAGCTGGAGAGCCAAACCCATCCAGCAGCAACCCGAATACCCCGATGCCGCCCACCTCGACCGGGTCGAGCAGACCCTGGCCGGCTACCCGCCGCTGGTGTTCGCCGGCGAGGCGCGCGAGCTGCGCCGGCAGTTCGCCGAGGTCACCCAGGGCCGCGCCTTCCTCCTGCAGGGCGGCGACTGCGCCGAAAGCTTCGCCGAGTTTTCCGCGGCGAAGATTCGCGACACCTTCAAGGTGCTGCTGCAGATGGCCATCGTCATGACCTTCGCCGCCGGCTGTCCGGTGGTGAAAGTCGGGCGCATGGCCGGCCAGTTCGCCAAGCCGCGCTCGTCCGGCAGCGAGACCATCGATGGCGTCACCCTGCCGGCCTACCGCGGCGATATCGTCAACGCCATTGAGTTCGACGCCGCCAGCCGCGTGCCGGATCCGGAGCGCCTGCTGCAGGCCTACCACCAGGCCACCGCCAGCCTCAACCTGCTGCGCGCCTTCGCCCAGGGCGGCTTCGCCGACCTGCACCAGGTGCACCAGTGGAACCTGGACTTCATCGCCAACTCGGCCCTCTCCGAGAAGTACCACCAGTTGGCCAACCGCATCGACGAGACCCTGGCCTTCATGCGCGCGGTCGGCATGGACAGCGCGCCGCAGCTGCGCGAAGCCAGCTTCTTCACCGCCCACGAGGCGCTGCTGCTGAACTACGAGCAGGCCTTCGTGCGCCAGGACAGCCTCACCGGGCGCTGGTACGACTGTTCGGCGCACATGCTGTGGATCGGCGACCGCACCCGCCAGCTGGACGGTGCCCACGTCGAGTTCATGCGCGGCATCGAGAACCCCATCGGGGTCAAGGTCGGCCCGAGCATGGACCCGGACGAGCTGATCCGCCTGATCGACGTACTCAACCCGGACAACGACCCGGGCCGCCTCAACCTGATCGTGCGCATGGGCGCCGACAAGGTCGAGCAGCACTTCCCGCGCCTGTTGCGCAAGGTGCAGGGCGAAGGCCGCCAGGTGCTGTGGAGCTCCGACCCGATGCACGGCAACACCATCAAGGCCTCGAGCGGCTACAAGACCCGCGACTTCGCGCAGATCCTCGCCGAGGTCAAACAGTTCTTCGCCGTGCACCAGGCCGAAGGCAGCCACGCCGGCGGCATCCATATCGAGATGACCGGGCAGAACGTCACCGAATGCATCGGCGGCGCCCGCCCGGTCACCGAGGACAGCCTGTCGGACCGTTATCACACCCACTGCGACCCACGGATGAACGCCGACCAGTCGCTGGAACTGGCCTTTATGATCGCCGAGACGCTCAAGCAGGTACGCCGCTAGGAGACATCAGTGCCCTAGCCCGGCGGCAATCCGGGCCAGGTCTCGAGCAAGGCCCCGCGCAAGCGCTGCGCCGGCTGCGAGCGGCAGTGCAGCGCCACCCCGTCCAGCCCCAGCCACTGCGCCAGCGCTCGCAGCGCGCCGGCCAGCGCCCATAGCGCGTCCTCGCTCGGCCACGCCGCCTCCAGATGCACGGCATGCACCGCCAGACGACCCTGCGCCCGTTCGCTGCGCAGGTCGACACGGGCCAGCAGGCGCTCCTGGTACAGGAACGGCAGCACGTAGTAGCCGTGCATGCGCTTGTGCGCCGGGGTGTAGATTTCCAGGCGGTAGCGAAAGCCGAACAGCCGCTCGGTGCGCTCGCGGGCCCAGATCAGCGAGTCGAACGGCGACAGCAGCGCGCTGGCCTCGATCCTGCGCGGGATGCTCGGCTCGCCGAGGCAGTAGCCCGGCGCCTTCCAGCCCTCGACGCGCAGCGGCCGCAGCGCGCCGGCCTCGACCAGCTCGGCCAGACGCGCCTTGCAGTCGGCGGCGTCGAGCCGGTAGTAGTCGCGCAGATCCTGTTCCGTGGCCAGCCCCAGCGCCGCGGCCGAGCGCAACAGCAGGTGGCGCTGCGCCTCGGCCTCGTCCGGCTCCGCCTGCGCGAGGATGGCGGCGGGAATCACCCGCTCGGGCAGGTCGTACAGGCGCTCGAAACCGCGGCGTCCGGCCACCGTCACTTCGCCTGCGGCGAACAGCCATTCCAGCGCGTGCTTCTCCTCGCTCCAGTCCCACCAGGGGCCGGCGCGCTGCTGGCGGCTGGACAGGCTGCCGGCGCCCAGCGCGCCCTGCTCGCGCACCGCCTGCAGCACCCGGGCGATCACCTCACCGCGTTGTGCGCCGAATTCCGCCAATTGCCGGTAGATGCCGCGTCCCTGCGCCGCGCGGCGCATGCGCCAGCGCAGCAGGGGATGTATCTCCAGCGGCAACAGCGAGGCCTCGTGGCCCCAGTACTCGAACAGCGCGCGCTGACGCGGCTTGCCCCAGGCCAACTGGTCGAGCAGCTCGGGCGCGTAGTGGCCGAGACGGGAAAAGGCCGGCAGGTAGTGCGAGCGCACCAGCGCGTTGACCGAATCGAGCTGCAGCACGCCGAGGCGCTCGACCTGGCTCAGCAACTGACGCCGGCCGACGGCGCCGCGCGGGGCACGACCGAAGCCCTGGGCAGCCAGTACCAGGCGCCGGGCTTCGGCGAGGGAAAGTGAATCGAGCATGGGGCCGTCCCTGGTGTGGCGATGCGCCCAGACTAGTCGCGCGCCAGCTCCAGTGGCAACGACGGCTGCGCGTCGGGCGCCAGGAAGCGCTGGCGAAAGCTGAAGGCCGCAGGCGTCGGCCCCTCGCGGCGCAGGCGCTGCAGACGTTCGGCCGCCTCCTCGAGGCTCGGCCGCTGTCCGGCCGCCACCCACCAGAGCACCAGATGCGCCTGCGCCACCGGCTCGAACCATTCGCGGCGGCGCTTGAGCATCTCGCGATGGGCCGATTTGTAGACTTAGTCGCTCAGGCTCTCGACGTCGCGCCAGAGCGACAGATTGACCAGCACGTCCTCACCGAACGGGCGCAACGCGGTGGCGTCGCCTCCCTCGTCCGCGAGGCGCCAGACGAAGCCCGGCGAGGCCTCGGCCAGGGCGTTGATGCGCTGCAGATTGGCGACGAAATCGGCCAGCGGCGGCGAATCCAGCGGCGCCGCCAGGTTGGCGATGTTCAGCTGGGCCAGGTGGTAACCGGGCATGGGCACTCCTTGTCTATCCATTACATGATGCGGTTATTGGGCTGCGCTGCCGAGCCGGCGAGCCCCACAGCGCCACGGCCTCAGAACCGCTTCAAAGTCTGCTGTGAGTCGGCACTGCTGCGTTAAAAACAGGCTCGGGCTGCTCATTTACAGCTCGTAAAGTCGAGCGCGACTCCGACCGGCCCTCGCCTGTTTTGGCGGGGCCGCCATCGGTATTGCATTGCTCTAGCTCGCGAGCCTTTGAACAGGCTCTCAGCGCTTGAACGGATCGTCCCAGAACGGCCGCTCGCTCTCCTGCAGCGCATCGGCGCGGCTCAGGCCGATGTCCTTGAGCGCGGCATCGTCGAGCATGCCCAGACGGCGGCGCTGCTCGGCCAGCTGCCACCAGCGGCGCAACTGACGCGCCATCGACAGCAAGCGGGCGCCCAGGCGCGGAGCGGCGAAGTGCAGCGGCTGAGCGACGGCATAACCTTTTTGACCTTTCATCTCTTTGCCCTCCCTGTGGGGTTGGCGCCAGTCTCGCGCCGGGCTTAAGATCAATCCAACGAATGTTTCTTATGCACTGCATCTGGGAGATTGATGGATGGCCCTGTACCCAAGCATCGACAGCGAACTGCTGCGTACCTTCGTCGCCATCGTCGACCAGGGCGGCTTCACCCGCGCCGCCGAGGCGGTCAACCGCACCCAATCGGCGGTGAGCATGCAGATGAAGCGCCTCGAGGAAGACGTGATGCAGCGCCCGCTGTTCCAGCGCGACGGCCGCCAGGTCAGCCTGACCGCCGAGGGCCAGCTGCTGCTCGGTTACGCCCGACGCATCCTCAAGCTGCACGGCGAGCTGCTGACCACCCTGCGCGAGCCGCACATGGTCGGCACCGTGCGCATCGGCACGCCGGACGACTACGTGATGCGCTTCATGCCCGGCATCCTCTCGCGCTTCGCCCAGGCCTACCCCATGGTGCAGGTCGAGCTGCACTGCGAACCCTCGTTCCAGCTGCTGCAGCGCCAGGATCTGGACCTGACCATCGTCACTCGCGAACCGGGCAAGGAAATCGGCCAGTTGCTGCGCCAGGAGCGCATCGTCTGGGCCGAGGCCCAGGGCTTCAGCCCGCACGAACAGGAGCCGCTGCCGCTGGCGATGTTCAACTCGCAATGCTTCTGCCGCTCCTGGGCGTGCAATGCGCTGGACGCCATGGAGCGCGAGTACCGCATCGCCTACACCAGCCCCAGCCTGTCGGCGATCATGGCGGTGGTCAGCGCCGGCTTGGCGATCACCGCGCAGCTGCAGAGCCTGATCACCCCGGACATGCGCATCATCGGCGAGGCCGAGGGGCTGCCGGCCATGCCCTCGGCGAGCATCGTGCTGCTGCGCAACGAGGCCAGCCAGTCGCCGGTCACCGAGTGCCTGGCCGAGCATATAGTCGAGGGCTTTCGCCTGTAGCCGGAGGCAATCCAGCAGCGCCCGCCGCTGCTACTCCAGGGCCAGCAGCGCCGCACAGACCAGCAGAAAACCGCAGAACAGGCTGCGCAACAGGCGCTCCGGCAACGCGTGGGCCATGCGCACGCCCCAGCTGATGCTGAGCAGCCCGCCCACCGCCAGGGGCACGCCCATCCACCAGTTGACGTGCTGGTGCAGCGCGTAGGTCAGCAGGGTCACCCCGGTGCTGGGCAGCGCCAGCGACAGCGATAGCCCCTGGGCCACCACCTGGCTGGTGCCGAACAGGCTGGTCAGCACCGGCGTGGCCACCACCGCACCACCGACGCCGAACAGCCCGCCCATGGCGCCGGAGACTCCGCCCAGCGCGCCGAACCAGCCCCAGGGATGACGCAGCTCGGCGCTGGCCGGCGCCTGGCGCATCGACATGCGCAGCAGGTTGTAGGCGGCCAGGGCCAGCAGGAAGCCGACGAAGGCCCAGCGCATGGTGCACGCCTCCAGCCCCACCGCGTAGAGCGAGGCCAGCCAGGCGCAGAGCAGGCTGGAGCCGCCGAGCAGCAGTGCGTGGCGCGGATCGATGCGGTTGCGCTGGTGGTAGCGCCACAGCGCCAGCATCACGTTGGGCACCACCATCACCAGGGCCGTACCCTGGGCCAGCTGCTGATCCAGGCCGAACAGCACGCCGAGCACCGGAATGGCGATCAGCCCGCCACCGATGCCGAACAGCCCGCCCAAGGTGCCCAGGCTCAGGCCCAGCAACAGATTCAGCGAAAGATCGAGCAGATTCATGGCACCTCCAGGCAATGGGCGCATGCTAATCAGGGGCGGATGGCGCGGAAACGCATAGCCACGCACAATGGCTGCGCTTATCACGCACAACAGAGTCGCCATGAACCCCGATGCCCTGACCGACCAGCTGCAACTCTTTCTCGACGTGCTGGAGGCCGGCAGCTTCTCCGCCGCCGCGCGCCGCCACCCGCTGACGCCCTCGGCGGTGGCGCGGCGCATCGACGCCCTGGAGCGCGGCCTCGGCAGCAGCCTGTTCAGCCGCAGCACCCACGCAGTGCGCGTCACCCCGGCCGGCCTGGCGTTCGCCGAGCGCGCCCGGCGCATCCTCGCCGAGCTGCACCTAGCGCGCGCCGAGGCGGTGTCGCTGAGCAGCGCGCCGGAGGGGCTGATCCGCATCGACGCGCCCTCGCCCTTCGGCCGCCGCCACCTGGCCCCGGCCATCGCCGAGTTTCTCGGCGCCAACCCCGGGCTGGACGTGCAGCTGCGC
Organism: Pseudomonas sp. PL-6; assembly: GCF_054110165.1. Lineage (NCBI taxonomy): Bacteria > Pseudomonadati > Pseudomonadota > Gammaproteobacteria > Pseudomonadales > Pseudomonadaceae > Pseudomonas > Pseudomonas sp. PL-6. The sequence goes on from NZ_CM134189.1 coordinate 2,825,147, forward strand.
CTGATCGACAGCTTCACCGACCTGCACGGCGAACACCTCGGCGAAGTGGACATAGTCGTGCGCATCGGCCCGCTGCCGGACAGCCGCCTGGTCGCCACGCCGCTGGCCTCGATGACCCGCATCCTCTGCGCCAGCCCGGACTACCTGCGCCGCCGCGGCATTCCGCGCAGCCCGCTGGAGCTGGAACAGCACGACGGCCTCGACTGGGACAGCCTGGCGCCGCCCTACGCCTGGCGCTTCGAGGCGGACGGCAAGCTGCAGCTGTGCAAGCCCAAACGCCTGCGCCTGACCACCAACAACGCCGAAACCCTGCTGTTCAGCGCCCTCGCCGGCCTGGGCATCGCCCACCTGCCGACCTGGCTGAGCAGCGAGCACCTGCAGCGCGGCGAACTGCTGCCGCTGTTCTGCGAGACCGGCCTGCCGCCGGCAGAGCCGGTGAGCATCTACGCCCTGCGCCTGGAACGCGAAGCCAGCCCGCGCACGCGCCTGCTGCTGAGCTTTCTCAAGCAGCGCTTCGGCTTCCCACCGCCCTGGGACCAGGCCCTGCAGGCCGGCCTGGCGACGCCGCAGCAATAGCACGGGAAACCGTGGGAGGAGCTTTGGCCACGACAAAGCCGGAGCCTTGCCGGCGGCAGAGCCCGAATTCCGGGCACAAAAAACCCGGCGCAAGGCCGGGTTTTGTCTGACGCGCAGGCTTAGGCTTGCGGCGCCTGGGTGCGGCCCTTGTAGGAACCGTCACGGGTGTCGATCTCGATCCAGTCGTCGATGCCGACGAACTCGGCGACCTTGATCTCGGTGCCGTTGCGCAGCTTGGCCGGCTTCATCACCTTGCCGGAGGTGTCGCCACGGGCGGCGTTCTCGGTGTAGACCACCTGACGCACGATGGTGGTCGGCAGGTCGACGGAGATCACCTTGCCTTCGAAGAACACGGCTTCGCAGACGTCGGTCATGCCTTCTTCGATGAACGGCAGGACGCTTTCCAGGTCTTCGGCGCGCAGTTCGTAGGAGTTGTACTCCGGATCCATGAACACGTAGTCCTCACCGCTGATGTAGGACAGGGTCACTTCCTTGCGCTCGAGGATCACCGGCTCCATCTTGTCGTCGGCCTTGTACACGGTCTCGGTCTTGGAGCCGTTGAGCAGGTTCTTCAGCTTCATCTTGACGATGGCGCTGTTACGGCCGGACTTGGTGAACTCGGCCTTCTGGATCAGCCACGGCTGGCCGTCGATCAGGGCCACGCTGTTGGGCTTCATTTCTTGTGCGGTTTTCATACGAATATCCGAAATATGCGGGAGGTACAGAAATCTAGGCCGCGTATGATAGCCAATTTCGGTAAAACTGTTCCAGCGCCGTGGCAAGGTCCGGCCGAGCGGCCTGCTCAACGCACCAGCGCTCGGCGTGCGCCGCCAGCTCCGGCCAGACCGGCAACAGCCTGTCCCAGGCCTCGCCCATGCCCTTGCCGGCGTTCCAGGCGCGGCACAATTCGCCCAGGGCTGCGGCCGCCGCGGGCGACAGTTCGGCGCCGTACAGCGCCAGAAAAGCTTCCAGCTTGTCCCAGTGGGCGCCCTCCTCCTGCTGATAGATGTGCCAGAGCAGCGGTCGCCCGGCCCACTGCGCGCGGACGAAGGAATCCTCGCCGCGCACCGCATTGAGGTCGCAGCACCAGAGCAAGCGGTCGTAGTCGTCCTGCGCCATGAACGGCAACACCTGGATCTGCAAGCTGCCGCGCTGCCGGCGGTCGCCGGGGACCAGCCCGTCCTCGCCGAGCCAGGCCTGCAGGTCGCCGAGGATCTTGCCCTGCGGCACCAGCAGCTGACTGGCCTGGCGCTCGTCTGCCAGCGCCTGCAGCCAGTCCGCCAGCCCCGGGTTCTCGTAGGCGAACAGCGAGATCAGCCGCGCGCCGGCCTGGCGCGTCACGCCGAGGCGCTGGAGAAAGGCCTGCTGCGCCGCCGCGTCGGCCTGGAAGGCGCGCCGCCGCGCCAGCAGATCGCCCTCGCGCAGCAGACCGCCGGTGCCGGCGACGAAGCCGGGAAAGAAGAAGAATTTCTGCAAGCCGCCCGGCTGCGGCGACGGCAAGCCATGGCAGCCGGCCACCCAGTCCTCGGCGCTGAGGTATTCCAGGTTCAGCCACAGCCGCCGCGCCCCGCTGGCGGCCATCGCCTCTATATAGGCGGGCGGCAGGTGGCAGGCGAAGGCCTCGATCACCACCTCGGCCGGCTCCACCGCGGGCCAGGGCGCACTCCAGTGACACAGCTCGACGCCGGCCAGCTGCTGGCGGGCGGCCGTGGTGCTGGCCTCGGGGCACAGGCGCGCGAAGGCGGCCAGCTCGTCCACCCACAGGCGCACCGCATGGCCGTGCTCGGCGGCCAGCTGACGCGCCAGACGCCAGGTCACCCCGATATCGCCGTAGTTATCCACCACGCTGCAGAAAATGTCCCACTTCGCCACGCATGCGCCCCTCGGAAAAAGGCCGCCAGTGTACCTCGCGAACAAGAAAAAGCCCGCCAGAGGCGGGCCAAGGGGAGCGCGGGAGCACGCGCAGGAAAACCATGGAATCAGGCCAGCAGCGCGGCGCCCTCGTCGCGCGCGGCAGTGCTCAGCAGCCACACCGCCTGGCAGGCCAGCGCGGCCTCGCGCGATGCGAAGGGGCCGGCCTTGGGCTGGCCGTCGACCATCAGCAGCCAGCACGCCATATGGCCGTCGGACCTGAGTTCGGCGGGTACGGCGCTGCCGACCAGGGACACCACATCGATACGGGACATAACGACCTCCAACTGAATCTGCGTTGAGTCCACCTTAGGCGCCTGGCCGTCTGCGCGGAAATCAGTGCTTTCGATAGTCACCATGGTTATTGCCAATGGATCGCGGCCGGCCGCTCAGATGTCCGCTTGATAGAGAGCCAGCACGACGGGCGCATCCGCGGCCAGGGCGTAGGGGGCGCCGGCCATCAGCATGGCCAGAGTCAACGAGCTGAGCTTGAAGCACGGCTGCCTGGGCGTATCTCTCCGCAAAAACGAAAGGACCGCTCAGCAGATGCCACGAACGCCGGGAACCTCGACAGCGCTCCGCTGCCGCCAGCCGGAATCGGAGTTAATGATATTTACTGTTATTTGCCAGTTAAGCGTATTTACAAACCACACAAATTGCCCCGAGTCACACGCACCACTCTGGCACGCGAATAGACGGCGAAGTACTGGAAATAGAGAGACTGCGGCGCCCTGGACTTGACCGGCCCCGGGAGCGCTCGCGATGCGCAGGCCAGCACGTCCGAAGCCGCTAGCGAGCGGCGCCTGCCGAGCGCAGGCGCCGTACAGGCTGACCAGGCGAAAAAGCCCAGCGCAAGGCTGGGCTTTTTGAAAGTGGCGGTGAAGAAGAGATTCGAGCCTGTTTTGGTAGCGGGTCAGTGCGTGCCAAAGCCGCTCAATACAGGCTTTCCGCTTCCCTCGCCTGCTCGATTTGTCGCTATACGGCTCTATGATTTCGACACTTTTTCGACACCATCCGCCAAACCCGCGCTATGATTCTTGGCAAAATTTGCCAAGAGGAACGCCCAATGAGCACCATGAACATCTCCCTGCCAGACGCCCTCAAAAGCTTCGTCGATGAACAGGTGAGCCAGCGCGGTTACGGCACCAGCAGCGAATACGTGCGTGAGTTGATTCGTAAGGATCAAGACCGCCAACACCTTCGTGGCCTGCTGCTTGCCGGTGCTGCATCTGCTCCCGCCGCCCCAGCCGATGCCGACTACTTCGAATCGCTCCGTGCCCGCGTGCGGAACGCTCAAGGATGAAGCAAAAACCCATTATCCCGCGTGAGTTAGCAAACAGAGACGTAGACAGCGCCATTGCCTACTACCTGGAAGAACAGGCCGAGAAAGCCGCACTAGGCTTCATAGATGCCCTGGAGCGAGCCTATAAGCAGATAAGCCGTCACCCGGCCTCCGGTTCGGCGCGTTACGCCCATGAACTGGATCTGCCCGGTCTACGCTCCTGGCCGCTTCAGCGCTACCCCTACCTGGTCCTCTATGTCGAGCAGGATAATCATATTGATGTGTGGCGGGTGCTGCATAGGATGAAAGACATTCCACGCCTTCTCACCCCGTAGCATAGAAAGAAGGGGTAGATCTATTTATCGCAAATCCTTCCTATTAGTCTACCCGGCCAACTTCTTGATTCTTGATGGCGTTACATTTAAAACATTATCAGATATATCAAAGATAAGATTTGACACATAAACGACATTATCAACGGTCAATGGAAGAGAGGAAAATTTATCTGCATAGGCACTTAAAACACGCCCCCTATCGACTCTAAGCAGTCTTTTAGGAACTTCACGCTCAGTATCAAATATATCTTTTAGAGCATCACCAAGACCACCAGCCATTCTCATCCTAAACTTTAAATTTAACATCGCCTCCCAACTTTGTTTCTTATAATGACGATAAGCAAGATCTTCAAAAATCTTCCTCATACCCCACTCACTGGTCTCCAAGGCTGCAGCTATCCCATTTAAAGCCCTTGATAGATCATCATTACCGAGCCAGTGCTCTTTTTTCTTGTACCTTAAATCATGCTCAACTTCATGCCACCCTTCTGAAAGAACGCTTCTGACCTGCACTTCAAAAGTAGTATCAATTGGACGCTCATATATATTCTGAATCATATCAGCCGAATATATACTGGGAACCTCAAAAACCAAGTTGTATCTCGTTACGGAAAACTCCTCGCTACCAGGGCGATCAATTGCCGAATCGCTTTCATAGAAACTGTAGGCATCACATAATATCTTTCTAGCAATTTCGATATCATCCGAAAAATACAGCACAACACGAATACCAATAGCATCCTGTATTTTCTTTCCACCCTGCGAATATTTTAAAGTACCAGTATTCTCACAAACTGCTTTTATTTTTTTCAGAAGCGAAGCCCCATCTTTCCCGCGCCCAAAAACTCTGCATAGAATTCCGCAAGCAGTAAGTTTTCGCTCAACCTCTAAGCGCAACGCTTCTGCCAAGTGCCTGAATTCGCTATCCATAATCATTACCTCCCCAATATCGCTCTTATTTCATTTATGGCACTCAGGTTCAGTTCCACAAAAAGTGACGATCGCGCCTCTGCCAATATTCCCTTCTTTTTGAGAGAACCAATAGCGCTATACATATCTTGCGGCGTAATGTTTCCAGCGTCTGCAAAATTACAAATCCCACGAATAGGACGATGCTTGTGTGTTATGGTCTCTCGACCAACAGGCCAAAACTTCTCCAAAACTGCACACTCCGCACGCGCCAGCGCATCGAAATGAACATCATCGCCCTCTTGCTCTTCGGCCATTGCGTCCTCTATAAATCCATTATCAGCAACACATCCTGGGAAATATATATCCCCCACAAAACCTGGCGATTTAATAAATATGCAATTGAAAAACTTGCACTCAAAAAAGCTGACACCATCTAGCCTATCTGAATAAAACACACACGAGGTAAACTGACAGCCATTAAACTGAACACTCCTTACTGCTGTATCACGCCCAAACTCTACATCTTTAATGGCTAAAGAATTAATTTCACCGTCACCAAGATCAAAATCGATCCTCTGCAACAAACTTAAAGAAGCGCTCACCTTGTTAGTGAGACTGACAAACTCTAAAGACTCTCTTATTCTATTCCATAATATTTCTTTGGTTTCTTTTGATCTCGTCCTATAGGAAAAAACTGCGGGTTCCAGATAGCGCCAATCATCACATATCCAATCAGAATCATTTGCAATATCTCTTGCAATATAATGCCCAAAAACAAACTCATTAATGAATTCGATTTTTGTAGGGTTTCGAGAACTCCTATCTAAAAAAGCATGGCTTGCAAGCTTGTTTGCAATACCTTCTGGGGCCGGTCTATTTTCAGTTGGATATCTATCAATCGCCAAGTTAATTAAGTCCTCCCCTTCTGATAGTATTAAATCCATTATGTAGGACCTATCTTCGGACTTATACCCACCCGCAACCATGTCATGAGCTACAATATCCAGCATTGCGTTTTGTTCATCTGCAGACATCGCCAGATCTTGACGCTGCCTCTCTCGCTCAAGAATAAAGTCAAAATAACTATCAACCAAACCTTCTGGCTTACTGCATATAATTCTTAACTCTTCATCTGATATATATCTTAGAAAAGACAGCAGCACAGGGTTTGCAATTGATTTGATCTCGATTCCTGACAACTCAAGAACTTCTCGTCTTGGTGCCTCTAACCAATCCGTTACCTTGGGCTCATTGATCTGAATTTTTACTAAAGAAAACTCAGATTTATTATTTTCAACCCATGCATGGAACCCATCCCCTTCAAAAAGCATAGTTTTACGAGTGGTTAGGATAATTTTTGCCTGCCCCTTTAAATACTCTCCAATTGTCTCCAGCATGGGTTCTTTAGAGTCAAAGTCCTTATCTGACTCTTCATTATCCCTTAGTAGCTCGTCAAAACCATCCAATATAGTGACAATTCTACCGCTTGCAGTTTCATCCTTTATCAATTTTGAAGAAAGACTAGGAAAGGAACGATCAATCTCATCTAGCAATACGTGTTTAAAAATCCGCGCCTGTCTATTTTTTGACAACTCTGCAAGCAAAGGAATTCTATCTTGCATTGAGTTAATTTTTGAGGCCAATTCATAGGCAGCGCAGGTCTTACCATAGCCAGCGGCCGCCTCAACTACGAATATAATTGGTAGTGGATCGTTTATCCTATCCAGCACTTCCTCTGAAATATCTTTTGTGCCGACAATTCCATTAATCGTATATGGCGCACTTAAATATTTATACTCAGAAGAATCGCTATATTTCCTACTAATAGATCTAGTGAAAGAATTATAGTCCGCACTAATTTTTCTTCTATACAAATCTACCGCAAAGAAGCTCTTAAAAAGACGCTCCTCAAACCCCTCAAAATATTCTAAAGTCTCGCAAGAGTAGCCAACCAAAGAGAGCTCTTGCTCTAAAGCTGACGCATCAGCATTTTTCTTTGTCTTTACAATCTCTACGTTTTTAAACGGCCCAGTGACCAAGAGAAACGCGATAAGCCCTTCTTCCGGCCGCTCTTCCTCTATTGAAAATCCGTACCTTAAATACGCTGACTTAACTTTTTCGAAATCCATTTATTTGATCCACCATTATTTAATTAATTTTTTGCTTGATTATTTCGCAGCATATCAATTAAGCCGCTGCGAAGAATACAATTACCCCATTGGATTAAAACTGCTCGCTGCAGAGCAATAGCGAGTCTTCATACGGTCACTATGCGTCTTACGGTCACTGCCATAGCGGGCACGCCAGGTTCTGCATTGTTCATGAAAGTGCTGTTTGGCGGCCTTACGGCATTCGCGGTAGTCGATTGATCCACGCCGGTGATTGGCGCAGACGCTGGTACCGTCAATGTAGTTGTTCACCGATAACCATTCCGCCAGGTAGTTCGTGCCGCCGTTCCAGCTCTTGATCCACTTGAAAGTATGCTCGCGGCTTACCTGCTTGGCTTGGCGCTGCTGTGTTTGCTGGGGTGCTTGGACTATGCGATGGGTGGCTGGCGGTGTGTATGTACTGGCCGGTTGTTTAGGTGTGTAGTTATTATCACTGAATACGTTCTGAGAACTGGCAATCGCCCTCGCCTTTTCTTCCTCCGTCCATTCCATCGAGGCATATGGCTGAGGCTGATTGACGGGTTGGTGTGCAACCCGCTGCGCGGGTGGATCGATGGGAATGGATGGCAGCCTTATGCTCTCTTCCGGCGCGCTGTAGGGCTGTGGCGCCGGTTGCTGGCTGAACAAGGGTTTGCCGTCTACATGGATCGCCTGCTTGAGCTGATCAACGTTGATCACGATTGGTTTTGCAAACAGCGCGATCACGCCCCAGGTAATCGCGGAACCCATGCCCAGGATGGCTGCCATCCGCCACGGGGCTGGCTTTTTCTTGCTACGCAGATAGCATGGTGCGTCGTCCCAGTCAGATTTCATGCTGCCTCCCTTCTAAAGCCTCAGACAAGATACTTCCTTGTTAGAATGTAATACTAATAAGAAATCTGCCTCATCACGGCATCAACCCATGCGAAATATTTTTCATCAGATATATCAGCCTCCACTATCTGCTCCCCATCCGCCTCAACAATAATCCGCCCTTTTCCCTCCGGCAGACTTATCTTAATAAATTCAGGAAGCCCCCACTTGGGATCAAAACTCGGATCATCCGTCATTAACTCCACAGTTACGTCGACGGGGAAATATCTAGAAAAAACACTCGTGGCAGCCAGATATAACTCTACAATCTCTATATACTCTAACGCCTCATCACCCGTTGGAGTATAATATTCGTGCTCGACGGTATTCCTTAGCTTATTTATTCTTTTAATTATTGCAGGACTAAGCACCCCACATTTTCCCAAAAACTCTAATTTCGATGGGAAGTCCTTCTTCCCTTTTGTGAGCTTCCATCCCAGAGCATATGCCAACCCCTCCACTTGATAGTGTAGCGCCCGCTTTGCATTAGACACTGCGTTTATCAAGCACCTAGATTCACTGTATTGCTCATACCCCGCATAATCTGCCTGAGCATAAGAAAGGTACATTTCAGGCCATATACCTTCCTTGGGGTAGTATATCTGCACTCCTTCCCGATCAATGAAATACCAACCAATCATTTCAGGGTCATACTTATTGACCATTTACTCACCCCCTCGGGCGTACCAGCGCCTAGCTACGTCCGTTGTAATCGCTATCCCGCGCTTTGATCGGGCAAGTTTGAATTAGCCTGATCGTATTCGGGTGCTTGTTTGCCCCGCTTCCGGTGCAACTTGGCCGCTGGCGATCCATAGCACATAGCTAGGGAACAGCTTCACCAGCACCTCAACCTCCTCGGTGCTGATGCGAGCCTTCCGGTAACGCAGGTTCTTTCACCTTCTCCAAGTGATATCAGATTGCCTCACAAGCTTGACCCGAATAGTGACGGAACGAGCATGGAACTGGAAGAGCTGGAACCTTCGAAGCTGATAGGCCCGCAACAGGACGTGGAAACCGTCGAATCCAGGGCCGACCGCAACGGCCTGACCTACGACACCGGGCGGGCCTGGGCAATAAAAGGCGCTCTCCCTACCGTAAACCCAGTCGATGCCTATCGATAGTGAGCTGGAGAAGGCCTCGATCAAGCTACCGGCCGGCCAGGCCACACACTTACTGCGGCACACCTTCGCCAGTCACTTCGTCACACGGGACGGGAACATCCTGAGACTGCAGAAGATCCTGGGGCATAGGTCGCTGGCGATGACCATGCGCACCTGTCGCCGGACCATCTGCAGGGCTCACTGCGGCTCACCCCACTAACCGACGACGGGCATTAACATCCCGCACTTTTGCCATACGCTTGCGGCATAAATCGGGAGAATCGCTCCATGCACACCCTTACTGCAAGCGAAGCACGCGCCAACCTCCATCAGCTGATCGATCAATCCGCCGAATCTCACCAGCCCATTCTGATAACCGGTAAGCGGGTGAACGCTGTGCTGATATCCGCCGAGGATTGGGAAGCGATTCAGGCAACCCTGCACTTGCTTTCCATCCCTGGCATGAGCGAATCCATCAAGGCAGGCATGTCCGAGCCAGGAGACCAATGCGCGAAGACACTGGATTGGTGATTTCGCTAAGTGTCTAGCTGGGGCCACTGCTGGAAGGGTTCCAGCTGTGGCCGCTGCGAGGAAAACCCGGCGTTCGACACTTCTTCGACACCTGCCGAACGCCAGAAAGCAAAAAGCCCCGAAAGCTTGTGAGCTTTCGGGGCTTTAGGTATTGCGAAAGTGGCGGTGAAGAAGAGATTCGAACTCTTGATACGGTTTCCCGTATACACACTTTCCAGGCGTGCTCCTTCAACCACTCGGACACTTCACCGGATTTCGACGTTTTTGCGTGTAGCCCGTCGAGGCGCGCTAATGTAGTCGAATGTTTTCCCGATGGCAAATTTTTTTTCAGAAGATTCATGCGCTTAAGAGCAGGACGGGTCTTCGCCGCGGCGCTCGCCGAGCAGCTCGTCGAAGCGCATGTGGCCGAACAGCAGAAAACCCAGGGAGATGAACAGGCCGACGGCGAACAGGGCCAGCACGCCGAGCGGGTTGTGCAGCTGCGGGCGCTCGCCGATCAGCACCGAGACCAGCAGCAGGACGAGCGCCGCGGCGACGCAGAGGATGGACGACAGCAGATTCATGGGCGACTCCTTCGATTCGCCGCCCACTCTAGTTGCCGCCCCGATCCCTCGACCAATTGCCATCGGCCATCGCGGCAATAGGCGAAATCGCTGACCCGCCGGTCAGCCGCGGCGCTTTACCGCAGCGGTGCGGCTGAGTACCTTCTGCCCACATTCAGCCCCGCGGCCTTAATAAGGAAACTGCCATGAGCGACCTGATCAGCTACCAACTCGAAGACGGCATCGCCACCCTGACCCTGAGCAACGGCAAGGTCAACGCCATCTCCCCCGATGTGATCGCCGCCTTCAATGCCGCGCTGGATCGCGCCGAGCAGGATCGCGCCATCGTCATCCTCACCGGCCAGCCGGGCATCCTCTCCGGCGGCTACGACCTCAAGGTGATGACCTCCGGCCCGCAGAACGCGATCAACCTGGTGGCGGCCGGCTCGACCCTGGCGCGGCGCATGCTCGCCCACCCCTACCCGATCATCGTCGCCTGCCCGGGCCATGCGGTGGCCAAGGGCGCCTTCATCCTGCTCTCGGCGGACTACCGCATCGGCGTCGAGGGGCCGTTCAATATCGGCCTGAACGAGGTGCAGATCGGCATGACCATGCACCACGTCGGCATCGAACTGGCCCGCGACCGCCTGCGCAAGTCGGCCTTCCACCGCTCGGTGATCAACGGCGAGATGTTCGATCCGCAGGGCGCGGTGGACGCCGGCTTCCTCGACAAGGTGGTGCCGGCCGAGCAACTGCTGGCCACCGCCCAGGCCGTGGCCCAGCAGATGAAGAAGATCAACATGACCGCGCACAAGAACACCAAGCTCAAGGTGCGCAAGGCGCTGCTGGAGACCCTGGACGCGGCCATCGAGCTGGACAAGCAGCATCTGATCTGAGGCCGCCCCGCTTTATCCGAGCCCGGCCTGATGCCGGGCTTTTTGTTGGCTATGCCCCGCTATGTGTCGATGCTCCGATCCGGCGTTTTTATGGCGCGGCCACGGGCGAAGCGCCTGCTCCTAGGCGCCCAAGCCGCCGCGTTCGAGCAGATGACTCATCGCCGCCTTCAGCTTCATCGGCCGTACCGGCTTGTGCAGCAGGCTGTGGCCCAGCTCGCGCATCTGCTGCTTGAGCTCGTTGCTGTAGTTGGCGGTGATCATCAGCGCCGGTAGCGCGGCGCTGCGCCGGGCGTTGATCTGCGCCACCGCGTCGACGCCGTTGCGTTCGTCGTCGAGGTGGTAGTCGGCGATCAACAGGTCGGCCTCGGCGTGGTAGTTGTCCACCTGGCGCGCCAGGTCTTCTTCGCTCAGCGCCGTGACCACTCGGCAGCCCCAGCCTTCGAGCAATGTGCGCATGCCGGCGCAGATCGCCGCGTCGTTATCCAGCACCCACACCCGCGCGCCGGAGAGGCGCTCGAGCAGCTGGTCCGGGCTGTCGTGCAGCGCCCGCGCCTTGGGCGCCAGGCGAGTCAGCGGCACCTCGACGGCGAACATCGAGCCCCTGCCCGGCTGCGAGGCCACGCGGATGCGGTGGCCGAGCATGCGCGCGATCTTGTCGACTATGGCCAGGCCCAGGCCGAGGCCGCGGTCCTGCTTGCGCTGCACCGTGTCGCCGCGCTTGAACTCCTGGAAGATCTCGCCGAGCTTGTCCGGCGCGATGCCTATGCCGGTGTCCCACACCTCGATCGACAGGCTGTTGCCGCGCCGCCGGCAGCCGAGCAGGATGCGCCCGCTGGCGGTGTAGCGGATGGCGTTGCTCAAGAAATTGCGCAGGATCCGCGCCAGCAGCTGCAAGTCGCTGCGCACCAGCGCCGAGCTGGGCAGGTAGTCCAGGCGCAGGCCCTCGCTACCGGCGATCTGATGGTATTCGGCGGCGAGGTTCTCCAGCAGCTCGCTGACGGCGAACGGGGCGATGTCCGGCTTGATCACCCCCGCGTCGAGCTTGGAGATATCCACCAGGGTGCCGAGCAGGCTCTCCACGTCCTCCAGCGAGTTGCTGACGTTGCGCACCAGCGGCGCGCAGCCGGACAGGTCGTCCTTCTCCAGCAGCGCGCTGGTGAACAGCCGCGCGGCGTTGAGCGGCTGCAGCAGGTCGTGGCTGACCGCGGCGAGGAACTTCGTCTTCGACAGGTTGGCCTGTTCGGCCTCGCCCTTGGCCTCGCGCAGGCGCGCCGCCATCTGCGTACGTTCGTCGATCTCGCGGCGCAGCTGCTCGTTGACCGTGGTCAGCTCGGCGGTGCGCTCGCGCACGCGCTGCTCCAGGTGCTGGTAGGCCTGGTGCAGCGCCTCGGCGGTGCGCCGGCGCTCGGTGATGTCGCGGATCAGCACGAAGATCCCCACCACCTCGCCGCTGGCCTGGCGGTTGGGCACGTAGGAACGCAGCATGTAGCGCTCCTGGCCGCTGTGGTTGGTCTCGGCGAACTCGAAGGTCACGCTCTCGCCGGACAGCGCCCGCTCGACGTAGGGCTCCAGGCGCCGGCAGTGCTCCTCGCTGTGCACCTCGCGCAGGCTCTGGCCGAGCATGGCCCCGCGCGGCCAGCAGTACCATTCCTCGTAGACCTTGTTGGTGAACTCGTAGAGCAGATCGGCCGACAGGTAGGCGATCAGCGCGGGCACGTGGTCGGTGATCAGGCGGATCCAGCGCTCGCTGTCGCTCAGCGCCTGGGCCTGGCGGTGGCGCTCGGTGATGTCGGTAAAGGTGTTGACGAAGCCGCCGGTGGGCAGCGGATGGGTGCGCACCTCGAGCATGCGCCCGTCGAACAGACGCACCTCCACCTGGCGCAGCGGCTTGCCGGCGATATCGCGGCTGGCCGGGGTCAGCGGCTCCAGCTCGCTTTCGGCCATCACCTCGGCGAAGGGTCGATGCGCGTTGATCGGCGCCAGGCCGCAGAGTTCGAGGAAGCGGTGATTCCACAGCTCCAGCGCGCCCTCGGCGTTGACCATGGCCATGCCCTGGGACAGGTTGTCCACCGCGCGTTGCAGCAGGCGCGATTTCTGCGCCAGGGCCTGCTCACGGCGCAGTGCTTCGCTCTGCTTGACCTCGGTAATGTCGGTATAGAGGATCACCAGGCCTCCTTCGCGGGTCGGCCGCTCGCTGACCTGCACCCAGCGGCCGTCCTGCAGGCGGAACAGGCTCGGCTCGCCCTCCTTGCCCAGCTGCGCCTCCACCACCAGGCCGGTGCTGCGACTCAGGCGCCTGATCTCCTCCAGCCGAGTACCGGTGCCGATGCGCGCCCGGCTGCGCGCCCATAGCGCCTTGAAGCGGCTGTTGAACAGGACGATGCGCTGGCGGTCGTCGAACAGCACGAAGGCGTCGGAGATGCTCTCGATGGCGTCGATCAGGTGCTGGTGGGCGGTCTCGGCGCGCAGCCGCGCGTCGCTGAGCAGCTGGTTGCTGGATTTCAGTTCGGCCATCGCCTGGTTCAGCGCGTCGGTGCGCTCGCGCACCTGCTCGGCCAGTACCACCGAGTGCTGGAAGGCGGCGTAGGCATCGTCACCACGCGAGTGGATCGACTCCACCCGCTCGATCAGCGCGGCGTTGATCCGCTTGAGCTTGGCGTTCTCGCCTTCCAGCGCGGCCAGGCGCACCTGCAGCTCGGCGCCATCAGCCGCGACCAGGGCGGCCAATGGCGACTCCGGTGAAGGTCTGGTTGATGTGCATGCCATTGAACTGCTCTCCGTAGGAGTTGAAGCCGATCACCCGCTGCCGACGCAGAAAGGCCGACACCGGCAGGCTGCCGCCGTCGTTCTCGATCTCCAGGCGGCGCAGGAAACAGTCGCAGCCGATGGTCAGCAGCAGCGGACCGAGGCGCTGCTCGAGGCCGGCGAACAGCTGCTCGAGATTCGGCAGCAGCGGCCCGGGGCGCATGGCGGTGAGGACGATGCCGTTCTCCACCGCGCAATAGAAGCTCAGGCTGAGGTCGTCGTGCACCTGCTGGATCGAGCGCACGTAGTAGTGATCGCTGATGCGCACCGCCAGCGGATAGGCGGCGAACACCCGGTGGTCCAGGGCATCGAGCGGCACGCCGATCAGCTCGGCGTATTCCTGCGCGGCCGGCGCGGCGTTGAGCTCGTAGACGCGGCGGCTGGCGCTGTCGGCGCGGGTCACCACCAATTTCTCGCCGCTGGGCTGGATGTGGTGGGTGCTGAATACCTCGAAGTCGAGCCAGGTATTGAACAGCACCACCACCGCCGCGCCGCTGTGGAAGCGTCCGCCGTGGTAGACGTGGGTGTGGGTCAGGTGGTTGTCGTCGCCGGCCGAGCCGCCGAAGTGCGGGATGCTGCCCAGCGCCGCGCTGAGCGCGCCGAGCACCAGCTCCTCGCGGCTGGACAGGCCGTCGAGCAGGGTCAGGGCGAAGCTATGGCCCTTGATCGAGGCCAGCTCGTTGCTGCGGCAGTCGCGCACCAGGCCGTCGACCAGCTGCTGCGCATCGAGCAGGTTGAAGCGCTCCATCTCGTCGATCAGCGCGCTGGCGATGGAGAAGCAGCGCAGGTCGAAGCCCAGCGCCACCACGCAGCCGCGGCCGTAGCCCTGCGGGGTGATCTCGCCGGCGCTGGTGCAGCCGACCAGGCTGACGCCGCCGAAGTGCTGCTCCAGGGCCCGGCCGAGGGCTTCGAGGTCGTACTCGGCCGAGCAGAAGAACAGCACGAAGCCGAGGTAGGGATGGATCAGCTGGCGCGCCAGCTCCTGGGCGGCCTGCTCCACATCCTTTGCGCTGGAAACGGCGCTGAGCACGCCTTCCGACTGTTCCAAGGCCATAAGACGCCCCAATACACCTGCTGGATAGGGGGAAATTCTACGAAGCGGAGGATGGCTGCCCCATGCTACTTGAGTACTGGGTCGGGCCTTCCTAGGTAGGGTGTCGCGGGGCCGCCAGGCCGGGCGCAGCAGCGGCAACCGGGTGCGCACGGCGCATCCTACGAGGCGCAGGCAAAAAAAGACCGGGCAGCGGTCGCCCCCTGCCCGGCCCTGTGCAACGGTGTTTACCAGCTGAGCACGGCGCCCACGGCGAAGGTGTCGGTGTCCTCGTTCAGGCCGCTGCCCTCGGCGGCATCGATCTCGTACTGGTTGTACTCGGCCACCAGCTTGAGGTTGTCGTTGATGGTGCGAAAGTAGGCCAGACCGCGGGTCTCGTAGTCGGCCGCCACGCCCAGGCCGTTGCCGTCGTCCTCGGTCTTGCCGTAGGACAGTGCCACGCGGTTCTTGCCCCAGGTGTAGGAGCCCTGCAGCAGGTAGCCGTCGCTGTCGATGTCGCGCAGGGTCGGCTCGCCCAGGTTGTTGGTGAAGAAGGGGTTGATGCCCTTGGCCTGGAAGCCCGAGCCGGTCAGCGAGAGGCCGCCGAACTTGGCCTGCACGCCGTAGCCGAGGCCCTTGGAGGTCACGGTATCGACGCTGTCGTCGGTGTTTTCCGAGGTCTGGTAGGCGCCGTTGACCCAGGTGTAGATGGTCGAGCCGCCCAGGTCGAACTGGTAGCTGACCTCCGACTCGAAGCGCGGCTCTTCCTGGTAGGCCTTGCCCACGGCGCTGTCGTCGTTGGTGTCCACCGGGTCCATGATGCCGACCGCCAGGCGCAGGCCCTCGGCCAGGTGGTTGTTGCGGTAGGTGATCTGCGAGGTCGGGAACGGGTACGGATAGCCGGTACCGATGTTGCCGAAGGACACGCCGGTGCCGTCGACCAGGCCGAGGGTATCGGAGACGTTGCCGTAACCGGCCAGCAGTTCGTCGAGGAAGATGTTGGAGCGCGAGAACAGGCCGAAGTCCTTGCCCACCAGCACCTCGCCCCACTCCGGGTTGGCCACGGTGCCGTAGAACTGGCGCACGTCGATAGCGGTGTCGGTGCCGTTCTGCTCGCTGTCGTTGATGGTCACCCAGAACGAGGAACGCCCGCCGAGCTTGAGATCGTCGATCTGCTTGCCGAAGTTGAAGCCGATCCAGTTGGGCAGAAAGCCCATCTTCACCCGCGACTGGCGGCGGTCGAACTGCTCGCCTTCGCGATCCACGTCGCTGTTGACGTAGAAGGCGTTGATATAGCCGTCGGTGGAGAAGGTGGTGTCGTCCTGGTCGTACAGGACGATCTCGGCGGCGGCCTGCTGGGCGCCGGCCAGGGCGACGGCCGCAGTCAAGGCAAGGGGCAGAAACCGGGGGTTGGCGATCTTCTTGTTGTGCATAACGCTCTCCGCTTGAGTGGCGACCGCCAGGGCAGTCGGGTCGGAGGCGATTATCGAAAGGCGCCGGGGCCGGCCATACGCTGCCTTGGCAGCGTTTGCCCGCTGCTTTGGCGCGCCCTGCCCGGCTTGCCCCGGGCGGCCCGCGACCGACCCGCTACCGGTAGCGGGCGAAAGGTCGTAGTACCGGGACAATCCTTGGGCGTAGAAGCGCACGGAGCACCGACTACCGGCGGCAACCCTGAGGTGCGCCGCGCGCCGCGAAGACCATCGAAAAGAAGGGGAAAGAAAAAGGCTATGTCTGCGTTAGGTGTTGGGAGTGGGTGCAAAGGCCCGTAGGGTGGGCTTTAGCCCACCACCGGTGGTTGGCGTGGGCTAAAGCGGATCGCCGCCCGGCCCACAGGCCCCCGAGCCTTCATTGGAGCCCCAGCAACGGCTAGCAGGGGCATAGCCAAGAAATGCACGCTTAGACGTGCGGCCCTGCTCCACTGGCCAGTACGCGCCAGTGGCCGCTATGCAACAACTGCGCATAAGCCGCCTGCAGCTCGTCCGGCGTCAACTCGGCCAGCGCCTGGCGCACCCGTTGCGGGTGCGCCTCGCTCAGCCCGGCCAGCTGCAGCTGCCACAACTGTTCGGCGCGGGCCAGGTTGCTCTTGGGCGGGCGCAGGGCCTGCGCCAGCTCGTCGCGGCAGCGGGCGAACTCCGCCGCCGACAACGCGGCGAGGCGCTGGCGCTGCTGATCGAGAAAGGTGTGGATATGCTCGAAGATGCCGGCCGCCTCGCACACCGGCGACTGCAGGGCGAACAGCAGCACGCGCTCGCTCTGCACCTGGCGGTAACCGGCAAACAGCGCATAGCCCAGTTGCAGCTCGCCGCGCAGGCGGCGGTAGAAGGCCCCCTGCAGCAGCTGCCCGAGCAGGCGCCAGGCCGCCTCGCTGCGCGGCTCGACATCCGCCAGCGGGCACAGCAGCACCAGCGCCGCATCGCCGCCCGGCTGCTCCAGCTCGCGCCAGATCAGCGCTTGGTTTGGCGCCGCCGGCGGCTGCACGGCGGGCAAGGGCTCGACCGCGGCGAACAGCGCGTCGAGCTGCGCCCGCTCGCTCTGCCCTAGGCCGACGCTGAGTCCCTGCAGGCCGCAGCCGTTTCGGGCACCGCCCAGCTCCGGCAACCGCTGCAGCAACCGGCGCAGCAGCAGACCCTCCGCCATCGGCTCGGTTGTCTCGGTCGCAGGCAGCAGCAACAGCGGCAACAGCCGCGCGCTGCAGCCCGGCAGCAGGGCCGCGGCGCCGTGCAGCGCCAGGCTCCAGCCGTCCGGCTGCACCTCAAGCTGCAGGACGACGCCCAGGCGTTCACAGCTGCGTTGCAGATCGGCGATACGCGCCTGCAACTCGGGCAAGGCGGGCTGACCGGCCATTTCGCCACGCCAGTGCAGCGCGGCCGGCCCGCCGGCGGCCGCGCCGGGGTAATGACGCAGGCGAGCGAGCGGCAGAATGGGCGACACCACCTCGGGCAACGTCAGCAGCGACTCGCCCGGCACCAGGCGCCCGCTGAGCCGCGGCGCGGGCAACTCGCGCGGCGGCAATGCGGCCAGCGGCAACGCCAGACCGGTGGCCGGCCACAGCGGTCGCTCCTGGTTGGCGCAAGTCAGTTCGATCAGCCCGGTACCGCCGGCCAGTTGGGCGAGCAAGGCATCGAGCGTCTGCAGCAGGCGGGCATCGTCCGGCTCGGCTTCGGCGTCCTGCAGGCTACCCGCCAAGGCCAGCGGCCCCATGCCGAACCGGCGCATGGCCTGGGCCTGGTGCCATTCGGCCAGACGCGCCGACCAACCCGGATCCGCCCGCACCTGGCGCAGCCAGCCCTGCAGTTCGGCGATCAGTTGCCCGCCCCGCTCCGCCTCGGCGCCGGCAAAATCCAGGCGCAGCAGGCACTGCCCGGCATGCCGGTACAGCACCCGCGTCTGCAGCTGCCGGCACAGCCGCGCCTGGCGCAGGCCGGCGAGCAGCCCGCCGGGCGCCGGCTCCTGCAGCACGTCCAGCAGCAGGTCCAACGCCGCTGCCAGGTCGGGCTCGGCCAGTTGCACGGCATAGCCCAAGTACAGGCCTGCGCTAGCGTGCTGCAGCGCCAGGCGCGGCGTCCGCAGCGGCAGCATGGGCGGCGGCGTTTCGCCCGCCGCCTCGCCCGCCGGCAGCTCCTTCAGCAGAGATCGACCAATATCCAGCAGTTCTGCCGGCGACTGCGGCCCCACCAGCGTCAGGCGCATGTTGCCGGCCTGGTAATGGCGCCGGTGATAGCCCTGCAGCGCCTGCGCAAAGGCCGCCTGCTCCACGGCCAGGCTGACGCGATCGCCGGCCAGGAAGTCGCCGCAGCGATGCCCCGCGGCCAGCGCCTGGCCGAGGGCGTGATCGATACGGCTGTCGGCGTCGGTGCTGCGCGCCTGGTATTCGGCGTGCAGCACCTCGCGCTCGCGCAGCTGCGCGGCACCGTCCAGTAGCGGCCGGAGCAGCATGTCGAGCAGACGCGCCAGCGCCGGCCGCAGGCGCTCGGCCGGCAGCTCGCAGACGAAATCGGTATGACGCGCCTGGGTCGAGGCGTTGACCTGGCCGCCGCAGCCCTGCACATAGGCCATCAGCCCCTGCTCCACGCCATAGTCGCGGCTACCGAGAAACAGCAGGTGCTCGAGAAAATGCGCCAGCCCCGGGTAGGCGGCCGGCTCGTCGTGACTGCCCGCCGCCACCCGCAGGCAGATGCCCACCCGCTCGGCCCAGGGCTGCTGCGCCACGTCCAGCGTGGCGCCATTGCTCAGGCGCAGCCGGTACCGGCCGGCGGAGAAAGAAGGTGAAACGCCATGCATCGCAGCTACTCGGGGCAGTCCGCGCCCAGAGTCGCCCCGGCGCACGGCGCCGGCAATGCTGCTTTCGCCCGGTCCGACCGGCACTTTGGTCGTAGGGGCGAGTCATCCCGCGGCGCGGTTACTGCTGTTGCACCTGCAGCAGCGGCGCCACCTGCACCAAGGCGTGCATCTGCTCGCCGCCACCGCCGCGGCGCATGCCGCGCACCGGGCAGGCGTCGAGGTAATCCAGGCCGACCGCCAGCTTGAGGTGGCGCTCAGGCCGGGCCAGGCAGTTGGTCACGTCGAAGCTGTACCAGGCGCCGTCCAGCCAGGCCTCGGCCCAGGCGTGGCTGGCCAGGTGCTCGGCATTGTCGGTGTACAGGTAGCCGGACACGTAGCGGGCCGGCACGCCCAGGCTGCGCGCGCAGGCGAGGAAGGCGTGGGTGTGGTCCTGGCACACGCCGCGGCGGCCGGCGAAGGCTTCGGCGGCGCTGGTGTCGACCGCGGTGATCCCCGGCTGGTAGGCGATATGGGCGTTGAGCGCGTGCATCAACTCGATCAGCCCGTTTCGGTCGCTGCGCGCCTTGCTCTGCTGGCTAGCGAACTCGCGCAAAGCGTCGTCGGCCTCGGTCAGGCGGGTGAAACGCAGGAACGGCAGCGCCGACTGGCGCTCGTGCTCGGCCTCGCGCGCCTCGTCGATATCGACCTGGCCGCGGGCGCCGATGACGATGGCCTCGTGCGGCTCGTCGAGGGTCAGCACATGGAGGATATTGCCGTAGGGGTCGAGCTGCGCGCGCACCGGGCGCGGCAGGTCGAGCTGCCAGCTGAGCACCTGCTGGCGCTCACTGTCGTGGGGGGTCAGGCGCAGGTACTGGATGCTCGCGCGTACCTGGTCGTCGTAGCGGTAGGTAGTGTCGTGGCTGATCGAGAGTCTCATGCGACCTCCAGGTAGGACGTGTGAATGGTGTTGCC
>NZ_CM134189.1:2854947-2946184 GCF_054110165.1 Pseudomonas sp. PL-6
GTTTATAGAGCTGCCACACCGGGTCGCTGACCGGCTTATCGTGGGTGTCGATCAGGTAGCTGCCGTAATCGCTGTGGCCCGCCAGGTGCAGCTGACGGATGCGCTGCTTGGGCAGGCTGCTGATAAAGGTCCAGGCGTCGAACCCGTGGTTGCGTGCGCTGACATAGACATTGTTGACGTCCAGCAGCAGCTCACAGCCGCTGAGCTCGCACAGGGCGCTGAGAAACTGCCACTCGCTGAACTGGTCATCGGCGCAGCGCAGGTAACTAGAGACGTTTTCCAGCACCAGCGGCCGCTCGATCACGTCCTGCACCTGGCGCACCCGTGCCGCTACATGCTGCAGGCTCTCCTCGGTGTAGGGCAGCGGCAGCAGGTCATGCAGCTGGTGGGCATTGCCCCGGCTCCAACACAGGTGATCGGAGATCCACGCCGGCCGCACCCGCGCGGCAAGGTGCTTGAGCTGGCGCAGGTAGTCGCGGTCGAGTTCATGCGGGCCGCCAATCGACAGCGACACGCCGTGCATCACCAGCGGGTACTGCTCGCCGATGGCATCGAGAAAGTAGAGAGCCTTGCCACCCGCTACCAGGTAGTTTTCCGAGACGATCTCGAACCAGTCGATGGCCGGCTGTTGCTCAAGAATGGCTTGGTAATAGGTACTGCGCAGGCCCAAGCCAAAACCCAGATTGCCGCGTTGAGCATTCATCGCTGACTCCTTGCCTGGTGATGCGGGGCCACCGCACAGCGGTCGCCCCAGCTCACTTACTCGCCGACAGTACCGCCTGCCGCATCGCACTCGGCCTTGGTCATGACCTTGAAGCCGTGGCCCTTGCAAGCGCCCTGGCCTTTACAGCTATTTTCGGCGGTCTTGCAGTCGTTCTGGCCTTTGCAGGATGTGACGCCGTAGCAATGCACCTTGGCCTCTTCAGCCGCCGCAACAGTGCCGGACATGCCTGCAAACATGGCCGCAGCAGCGAAAGCGATAGCAGCACCAGTAGCTGCGGTGGATTTCATGGTCATGTGCGTATCCTCGGGTGATCTGGGTTAGCCGGGCAAAGGTGTTTTGCGTGCCGGCATTCAACTAGATCGACGAGACGAGCTGGCGTTACAGCGAAGTTGAAAAATCACAGCTCTGAATCGCTCCGTCCACCGTCAGTGATTTGAAACGCCATGATCTGATCATGAAAACCACTCGCGGCTGTGAATCGCCCCGGTTTTCCTAGACACTCTCCAAGCTCTGGAAATAGCGCTTTTCAAACTCCACTGGCAATAGCTGCATAGCGCTGCTGTGCCGGCGTTTGGGGTTATAAAACATCACGATGTAATCGAACACATCACTGCGGGCTTCTTCGCGGGTGCCGTAGGTTTTCCGTCGGATGCGTTCCCGCTTCAGCAACTGGAAAAAGCTTTCCGCGACCGAGTTGTCGTGGCAGTTACCGCGTCGACTCATGCTGCCGATCAGGTTGCTGGCCTTGAGGAAGCTCTGCCAGTCCGAGCGGCTGAACTGGCTGCCCCGGTCGGAGTGGATCATCACCTCCTGCCTGGGCTTGCGCCGCCAGACCGCTACCAGCAAGGCATCGATGGCCAGGTCGCTGCACATCCGTGGCTTCATCGACCAGCCGATCACCTGGCGCGAAAACAGATCCAGCACCACCGCCAAGTACAACCAGCCCTCATAGGTGCGGATGTAGGTGATATCGGTGACCCAGACCTTGTTCGGCTCGCTGACGAGGGTCTGGCAGAGACGCCGTACCAGGTACTCCACCGACAGCTTGCTGATGACGGCGTACTTCAGCCGGACTCCTTGGCAAAGTACGCGGCGGCCTTTTTTTGAATGTCTCGCTCTTCGGTCACCTGCTTGAGTTCCGCGCGCAAGCGACGCAGCTCGGCCTGCTGATCATCTACCTGCTGCCGCTGTGCCTGGGGTTGCTGTAACGCTTTACCCAGGCGTACAGGCTGCGCGCGGACACGCCTAGACGCTCCGCCACATCGGCAACGCGCAAACCGAGCTCGGTGACTTGCTTGACCGCTTCGATCTTGAATTTTTCGAGGTAACGCTGGCTGCTCATGGCACCTCCTGATGGGCCTCAGTATGAGGCTTGGAGGTGTCTACGAAACTAGGGGCGATTCAGTCTGCCCCTCCTAGCTGGTGGTACAAGAAGTTTTCCAGATGGTAAATTTTACCGCCTGCTTTAGAAAAAGCCCTGCCCCCCCCCTGAAAATTCATCGAGAACGCGACACGCGAAATGCCTCTAGAATCAGCCTCAAAGCCAGAAAAAACGCGCCCTGTGCTGTCCCGTCGCTTCAGCGTCGCGCCGATGATGGACTGGACCGATCGCCATTGCCGCTTCTTTCTGCGCCAGCTGTCGCGTCACGCCCTGCTGTATACCGAGATGGTCACCAGCGGCGCGCTGATCCATGGCGATCGCGAGCGCTTCCTGCGTTACAGCGAGTGCGAGCATCCGCTGGCGTTGCAGCTGGGCGGCAGCAACCCGCAGGACCTCGCCGCCTGCGCCAAGATGGCCGAGCAGCATGGTTACGACGAGGTCAACCTCAACGTCGGCTGCCCCAGCGACCGGGTGCAGAACAATATGATCGGCGCCTGCCTGATGGGCCACCCGGCGCTGGTGGCCGACTGCGTCAAGGCCATGCAGGACGCGGTGAGCATCCCGGTGACGGTCAAGCACCGCATCGGCATCAACGGCCGCGACAGCTATGCCGAGCTGTGCGATTTCGTCGGCCAGGTGCGTGATGCCGGCTGTCGCAGCTTCACCGTGCACGCGCGCATCGCCATTCTCGAAGGCCTGTCGCCGAAGGAGAACCGCGAGGTGCCGCCGCTGCGCTACGAAGTCGCCGCCCAGCTCAAGCAGGATTTCCCCGACCTGGAGATCATCCTCAACGGTGGCATCAAGACCCTGGAAGAATGCGAGGCGCACCTGAGGACCTTCGACGGCGTGATGCTCGGCCGCGAGGCCTACCACAATCCCTTCCTGCTGGCGCAGGTGGACAGCCGCCTATTCGGCGCCGCGGACAGCGGCATCACCCGCATGGACGCCCTGCTCGCGCTGCGCCCCTATGTCGAGCAGCACCTGCGCGAAGGCGGCACCCTGCATCACATCACCCGCCATGTGCTCGGCCTGGCCCAGGGTTTCCCCGGCGCACGGCGTTTCCGCCAGTTGCTGTCGGTGGACATCCACAAGGTCAAGGACCCGCTGGCGCTGCTCGATCAGGCCGCCGAGCTGCTGCGCGGGCACTGAGCCAGCGGCAGCGGTTCGCCGGCTTTGCTCAGCTGGCGGTGCAACTCGCGGCTGGGGATACCCCGCTCGTCATCGGCGCCGTACAGCGCCTCGACCACCTTCAGCTGCGACATGCAGCAGCGCAGCCCGCACGCGCAAACATTGTCAGCGTGACAGCCCTCGCTGCCCGTTGAGCCGCCCAGGCACCTCGGGTAAGGTCGTGACATCCGCAACGACAAGGCTCCGTCATGACCTCCAAGCTGGAACAACTCAAGCAGTTCACCACCGTGGTTGCCGACACCGGCGACCTCGACGCCATCGCCCGCCTGCAACCGGTGGATGCCACCACCAACCCCTCGCTGCTGCTCAAGGCCGCCGCGCTGCCGCGTTACGCCGAGCTGCTGGGGCGCGCCGTGACAGCCGGCCGGGGCGACCTCGGCCTGGCCTGCGACCACTTCGCCGTGGCCGTCGGCCAGGAGATCCTCAAGGTGATTCCCGGGCGTATCTCCACCGAGGTGGATGCCCGCCTGTCCTTCGATACCAACGCCACCCTGCGCCGCGCCGAACGCCTGATCGGCCTCTACGAGCAGGCCGGTATCGGCCGTGAGCGGGTGCTGATCAAGATCGCCTCGACCTGGGAAGGCATCCGCGCCGCCGAGCAGCTGGAAAAAGCCGGCGTGCAGACCAACTTGACCCTGTTGTTCGCCTTCGCCCAGGCCCAGGCCTGCGCCGATGCCGGGGTGTTCCTCATCTCGCCCTTCGTCGGGCGCATCTACGACTGGTACAAGAAGGCCGAGGGCCGCGACTTCGTCGGCGCCGAGGACCCCGGCGTGCAGTCGGTGGCGCGCATCTACGACTACTACAAGGCTAACGGCTACCAGACCGTGGTGATGGGGGCGAGCTTCCGCAACCTGGGCCAGATCGAACAACTGGCCGGCTGCGACCGCCTGACCATCAGCCCGGAGCTGCTGCAGCAACTGGCCGACGACCAGGGCCAACTGAGCCGCCGACTGGCCCCCGGCGCCGCCGGCGAAACCCGCCGCAGCCTGGATGAAAGCGCCTTCCGCTGGGCGCTCAACGAAGACGCCATGGCCACCGAGAAACTCGCCGAAGGCATCCGCCTGTTCGCCCGCGATCAGGAAAAGCTCGAAGCGCTGCTCGCCGCCAGGGCCTGAAACGCAAAAAGGGGCGCCCGCACGCGGGCGCCCCTTTGCATTGTTCGCCTGTCAGTGCCGTTCGAGGGCGCTGACCAGATCGTGGAAGGCCTCTCGGTTGGAGTCGTTGAGCCCCATGAGGATGCGGTGGGCCTCCAGCACCTTGGCCTTGACCACCTCTTCGGACTGATCCTGCGACGGCAGATCGTCCAGCGCCTCCGGGCAGGGCACCGGCCGGTCGACGATATTGAACACCTGATCGAAGCCCATCGACTGCAGCAGGCGGGTGATGTCGTCGTGGGTGGTGACCACGGTGGGCAACAGACCGACCTTCTGCCGCGACAGGATCGACAGCTTGGCCAGCAGGCCGAGGGTGGTGCTGTCGATGCTGCGGGTTTCGGTCAGGTCGATGACGATGGCCGAGAAATTCAGCGCGGTGAAGATCTTTTCAATCGTGGCATCCAGCGCCGAACAGAGCGTCAGGCGCACTTCGCCGACGAATTTGAGGACGAAGGTCCCGTCCTGCTCGGCGAATTGGATACGACCGGGGCTTATCCCAGGATTCATGCAAGGTTCCTGCTTAACACCAGCAAGGCGATATCATCCGGCATCTCGCCCAGATTGGCCAGACCGAGAACTTGACGCAAACCGTCTAGACTGCCGCCAGCCTGGCTAACCAGTTGTGGCAGCGCCAATTCCTTGTCCTTCAGCGTCTCGCCCGGCAACAGGTCGAGAATGCCGTCCGACAACAGCGTCAGGCTGAACGACTCGGGCAGCGGCATGACGTGATCGGCGTATTCGGCCTCCTCGAACAGCCCCACCGGCAGCCCGCGGCCTTCCAGGTAACGGGCCTCGCCTTTCTCGAACAGCACCGGCAACGGCAGGTGGCCGCCGATGCTGTAGGTCAGTTGTCCGCTCTGCTCGTCGATCACCCCGCCGAGCATGGTCACGTGCTTGCCCAGCTTGCAATTGATCAGCCCGCGGTTGATGTGGCCGAGCACTTCCGAGGGTTTGAACTCCGGCAGCAGGCCGCCGCGGCGCGACTCGTAGAGCAGCCGGGTGGTCATGAACTTGAGCAGCACGGTGACGAAGGCCGAGGACGCGCCGTGGCCGGACACGTCGGCCAGGTAGAAGGCGATGCGTCGCTCGTCGACGCGGAAGTAGTCGACGAAGTCGCCGGACAGGTACAGCGAAGGGATGATCTGGTGGGCGAAGGTCAGGCTGTCGACCTGCCAGGGCGTCACCGGCAGCATGTTCATCTGCACCTGGCGCCCGGCGTTCTGGTCTTCCTGCAACAGGTGCAGGCTGGCCTGCAGCTCGCGGTTGGCGGTTTCCAGCTTCTCGCGGTAGCGCTGGTTCTCCAGACGCAGGCGCGAGCGATCGAGGGCGCGGCGCACCGAGTGCTCGAGCACCGCCAGGTCTTCCAGGGGCTTGATCAGGTAGTCGGCGGCGCCCAGGCGCAAGGCCTCCACCGCATCGTTCATGACGCCGGCGCCGGACACCACGATCACCGGCACCTCGACGCCGAGGGCGTTGATCCGGCGGATCAGTTCGAGGCCATCGACCTGCGGCATGCGCAGGTCGCAGATCATCAGGTCGGGCTTGGCCTGCTGGAACACTTCCAGCCCCTGCAGGCCGTTGCTGGCCTGCAGCACCTTGAAGCCGCTGTCCTCGAGGTAGGCCGCGAGGCTGGCACGCACGACTTCGTCGTCATCGATGATCAGCAGAGTGGCACTGGTTTTGTGCATGGGGTATCCAGGCAAACTGCGCCGGGGCAATTGGGTGACGGCCCGTGGCGCGGCGCCGCGTAGGTGGCGTCAGGGCGAATTCAAGGGGCAGACGGTACTCCCATCCGTCGACCGATTCAAGCCGGCGCCAGTCGTCGTTCGGCGACTTTACAGGGCAAATCGGCGAGGGTTATAAGAGCCGCAGGAGAACCTTATAACAAGAGGACAGCGTCCATGAGTCAGAGCGATCGAGCGTACAGCGAGAAACGTGACTACATCCGCATGCGACTGGAAGCGCCAGTAACCCTGCACCATGGCGGGCGGGAAATTTCCGCGCTGTGTCTGGATCTGTC
The DNA here is from genome assembly GCF_054110165.1 of Pseudomonas sp. PL-6. Lineage (NCBI taxonomy): Bacteria > Pseudomonadati > Pseudomonadota > Gammaproteobacteria > Pseudomonadales > Pseudomonadaceae > Pseudomonas > Pseudomonas sp. PL-6. The sequence goes on from NZ_CM134189.1 coordinate 2,861,415, forward strand.
CAGTACCGGCATGCAACTCGAGGCCGAAGTCGCGCTGAGCATGGGCGACCGGGTCAAGGTCCACATCCCCTCCGAGCACAGTGAGCTGGCCGGCCTCGACGCCCAGGCCGAGGTGGTGCGCATCGCCGACCTGGGCGACGGTCGCCAGTCGCTGGGCCTGGCCATCCTGTCGATGAGCTGACATCTGCACTTACGAAAAAGGCGGCCAAGGGCCGCCTTTTTCATGCCCGCCAAACTCAGAAGTCGTCTTCGACCTGGCCGTCCTGCACCTTGAACTCGCGGTTCTGCAGGTAGGCGTTGCGGATGAAGATGTACTTGTCGCCGCTGATCAGCTTCTCCGCCGACAGCAGGCTGGCGCGGGTGTCGACCACATCCACGGCGCGGGTGACGTTGCGCGTCGGCACATGGCCCATGTAGGGATAGGGCTCGAGGAAGCTGTCCGGCAGCTTGCCGGTGGCGTCGCGCACGCTGCTCGGGCCGAGGAACGGAATCACCAGGTAGGGGCCGCTGCCCAGGCCCCAGGCGCCGAGGGTCTGGCCGAAGTCCTCGTCGTTCTTCTGCAGGCCCATCGGCGTGGCCACATCGAAGAAGCCGAGCAGGCCGAAGGTGGTGTTGAAGATCAGGCGCCCGGTATCCACTCCGGCGTCGTGCATCTTGCCCTGCAGCAGGTTGTTGGCCAGGTTGCCGACATCGCCCAGGTTGCCGAAGACGTTGTGCACGCCGTCTTCCAGAAACTGCGGGGTGACTGCCTGATAACCCTGCGCCACGGGCTTCAGCGCGTAGGTGTCGAGGGTGTCGTTGAAGCGGAACATGGCGCGGTTGAAGCCTTCCCAGGGGTCGTCCTCCGAGGCGGCCTGCGCCATCGCAGGCAGCAGACTCAGACCGACGAGCGCCATCAGGCCGCCGAGGCGCACGATCCAGCGAGCACCGTTCACATGCATTGCAGTCTCTCCTTGAGAAAAGTAGTGTGGCGACCCGCCAGCGGCCACCGAGGCCGCGCAGTATATAGCCTGAGCCCCCTGATGGCAGCATAGCGGACAACCCCGATGATCGAGAAAATGCTTCTGCACACCGCCCATATCCCCGTGCGCTGGGGCGACATGGACAGCTACGGGCACGTCAACAACATCCTCTATATGCAGTACCTGGAAGAAGCGCGGATCGCCTGGTTCGAACGCGTCGGCGTGGCGATGAACGACGCCCCGCAGGGCCCGGTGGTGCTGCAGACCCAGCACACCTACCTGAAACCCGTGGTTCACCCCGCCACCGTGGTGGTGCAGCTGTATGCCGGCGCCCTGGGCCGCAGCAGCCTGGTGCTCGAACACCGCCTGTCGACCCTGGAAGATCCGCAGCGCTGCTATGGCGAGGGCTACTGCAAGCTGGTCTGGATCGAGCATGCCAGCGAACGCTCGGTGCCCCTGCCCGAGCACCTGCGCGCCCTGCTCGGCGGAGGCTGAGCGGCGTCATCGCCCGGTCATCCTGTGGTCATCTGCGCGCCCTAGAGTGGCCTAGACCATCGCAGGGATGACCCTATGCCTCACACCGCCCCCACCGCCCTTCTATTCGAGCTTTCCGGCTGCCTAGTCGACTTCGGCGCCCGCACCCTGCCGGTCGCCCTGCAGCGTCTGCATCCCGATACCGAACTCCCCGCTGGCGCTCACTGCCCCGAGCAGGCCCTGGCCGAACTGCTCGGTCGTCCGCCGCAGGCCCAGGAACGGCAGGCGCTGCAGCAGATGCTGGCGACCGTCGCCGACGAGCATGCCGAACTCACTCCCGGTGCCGCGCCGTTGCTGCAACAGCTGCAGGCTCAGGGCACGCCCTGGGCCTGGCTGGACAGCCTGCCCGCGGACGCCAGTGCGCGCCTGGCCGAGGCCCTGCCTGCGCCGCTGGCGGCCGGCGCCGGGCGCAACGCCCGGCCCTGGCCGGCGCCGGACGCCTGCTGGCAGGCACTCAGCCAGTTGCAGGTCGAACGCGTGGACGGCTGCATCCTGGTCAGCGGCAACCCGCTGCTGCTGCGCGCCGGGCTCAATGCCGGCTGCTGGACCATAGGCCTGGCCGCCTGCGGCCCGCTGTGCGGCCTGGCGCCGGCCGACTGGCAAGCCCTGAGCGGCAGCGAGCGCGAACGCCTGCGGGCGCAGGCCACGCTGCAGCTGTATCGCCTGGGCAGCCACTCGGTGATCGACCACCTCGGCGAAATCGGCCCGAGCCTGGCCGATATCGGCATGCGGCGCAGCAAGGGGGAAAAGCCCTGAGGCGGTTTGATCGAGATCAGGCAAAGCCGGCAGGCTTGGAGTACCCTTGAACACAGGTAGAAACCTTGGACCGCAGTTCGAGGTCAATGCCTATGTCTTCAGACAAGGGAGAACCCCATGCCAGCACGCGACCTGCAGCAGCAACTGGAAACCCTGCGCGATCAACTGGCCCAGGATCCGCCGCTCAGCGAGGAAGAACGGGCATCGCTCTACGTCCTGACCCAGGAGATCGAACTGCAACTGGCGCGCCAGGCGGCGGCCGCCCCCGACGCCACCCTGGTGGACGGCGTCAACCTCGCGGTGGAGCGCTTCGAAGCCAGCCACCCGACCCTCGCCGGCACCCTGCGCAACATCATGCAGAGCCTGGCCAACATGGGCATCTGAACCGGCCAGCGGGCTCGCTGCACGCCAGGAGCATCGCACAGACCGCAACCCGGATTGCATCCGGGCTACGACGCCGAATGCCGCTCGCCCGCTGCCGGGGCAGCGGCATTTTTCATCACTGGGTTTTACCGGACACCCAGGCCGCAGCATGCGCTGCAGCCGTTCCTGCCATCGACTACTGGCGCACCAGGCGGGCATTGTCCGCGGCGAGCGCCTCGGTACTGCGGTAGGGATTGATATCCAGCCCGCCGCGGCGCACGTAGCGCGCGTAGACCGTCAGCGCCTGCGGCTGCAGCAGGCGCTGCAGGTCGAGGAAGATGCGCTCGACGCACTGCTCATGGAAATCGGCATGCTGGCGAAAGCTCACCAGATAGGCCAGCAGGCTGGCGTGATCCAGCGCCGCGCCGCGGTACTGCACCACCAGGCTGCCCCAGTCCGGTTGGCCGGTGACCGGGCAGTTGGACTTCAGCAGGTGGCTATGCAGGCTCTCCTCCACCACGCGCTCCGGGTCGCAACGCAGCAGTTCGGGTTGCGGCTGGTCGTAGCGGCTGACGCTGATGTCCAGCTCGTCGATACAAACGCCGGGCAAGACCGCCACGCCCTCGCCGGCCACCTCGGCCAGGCTGCGCAGGCGCACCGCCACCGGCTTGCCGGCCACCGCCGAGAGGTCGCGCACCAGGGTCGCCTGCACCTCGTCCCAGGTCGCGTAGGACGTCTGGTTCAACGAGTTGAGGTAGAGCTTGAAGGATTTCGACTCGATGATGTGCGGCGAGTCGGCCGGGATGGCGAACTCGCCGATGGCCACCACTGGCTTGCCCGAGGGCAGCAACCAGGACAGCTCGTAGCAGTTCCAGTAGTCCACGCCCCGGTACGGCAAGTGCTCGCCATCCAGGCCCAGCTCGGCCCATTTCGCCGCGCGCGGGATGGGAAACAGCAGCGCAGGGCTGTACTCGGCGATGTACTGGCTGGACTTGCCCAGCGGGGAGTGTTCGGCGGGGTGCTGCATGGCGGGGGATCCGGGTCGGCAAAAACCCGGGGAGTTTAATCGCTTTGCCGCCAGCTTGTCGTTGCCGTGCGATGGCCGCCAGGGCTGCCGGCCCCGCATGAGCGCGCTGGAGATCACCCCGAGCCGGTCCAAGGGCCGCGCGCGCCCTGACATTCCCGGACGTTGCCGCTCGCCAGCCGGCCGTTCGGCGCAATTGCCCGACAGAGTGAACGCCCGTACACTGCGCGGCCTTTTTCCCTGACGGTCGTACCAATAATGCTCTTCGTTCTGCGCATGCTGCTGATGGGCGTGCATTTCATCCTCGCCGGGCTGGTCGGCCTGCTGATTGGCCTGTGCCGACCGTTCAACCCGGACAACAGCCGCCTCTGCGCCCGCCTCTATTCCCTGCCGGCCCTGTGCCTGCTGCGCCTTAAGCTTAAAACCGAGGTACGCCCGCTGCTGGAGCATCGGCGCGCCTGCGTGATCATCGCCAACCACCAGTCCAACTACGACCTCTACGTGCTCGGCCGCGTGGTGCCGCGGCGCACCGTGAGCATCGGCAAACAGAGCCTGAAGTGGCTGCCCTTCTTCGGTCAACTGTACTGGCTGGCCGGCAACGTGCTGATCGACCGCAGCAACCCGGCCGCCGCCAAGCGCGCCATGCTGACCACCACCGAAACCCTGCGTCAGCGCGACACCTCGATCTGGGTGTTCCCCGAAGGCACGCGCAACCTGGGGCGCGGCCTGCTGCCGTTCAAGAAAGGCGCATTCCAGATGGCCATCGCCGCCGGCGTGCCGATCATCCCGGTGTGCGTCAGCAACTATGCCAAGGCCATGCGCCTGAACCGCTGGGACAGCGGCCGCATCCTGATCCGTTCGCTGCCGGCGATCCCCACTGCCGGCCTCAGCCTGGACGACATGCCCGCCCTGATCGAACGCTGCGAGCAGGCGATGAGCGACTGCATCGCCGCCATGGATCGCGAGCTGGCGCAGGCCTGACGCGATAAAGCATCAGCCTGATCGATAGTTACTCTTAAGATCATCCATTATTCGTTCGAAATGACTTGAGCGACTCTGTGCCCACGCGATCCCATCGACGTGGAGCACAGAAATGTCCAACCTCGCTCAAGCCGCCCGCAACGGCGCCCTCGCCGCCATCGGCCTGTACCTGATCATCACCTCCATTGTGCTGGCGCTGAGCTACGCCAGCCTGCAGCAGAACGCCCCCAGCATCGACCAACCGGGGCCGCTGCACAGCCTGGCCAGCCGCTTGCCGCCGCTGCTCGGCGCCCTGTCGCGCAGCTGAAGCCGGAGCCCGTCACCATGAGAAGGCAACGCGGCCGCCTGCTACTGCTCGCCAGCCTGGCCCTGCTGACCACCCTGTTTGCCCTGCTCGGCATCGGCAAAGGTTCGGCCGGCGCCATCGCGCGTAATATCGAATGCAGCCACAAGCTGGCGCACCAACTCGATCTGGCCGAGAGCCTCAAGCTGCAGCCCGGGAATCCGCCGCCAGCGAGGAGCAGAAGGCTGTCGCCGCACTTCGTCCTGCAACATCCGCTACAAGCATGAAAAAGCCCGGCATGCCGGGCTTTTTCAGGTTGCTGGGGCGAGGACTCAGGCCTTGGCCTGCTTGCCCTGGGCGACGAAGCGCATCATCCACTCGGCCACCGTACTGCCCTGCTGGTGATGCTTCAGGCTCTCCACTCCCTGCTGGTAGACCTGCTCGCCGAGATGCTGTTGACGCAGGTCGAGCAGCGCCTTGGAGTAGTCGTGGACGAACTCGGGGTGGCCCTGGAAACACAGCACCTGATCCTCGATGTGGTAGGCGCCGATCGGGCAGAAGTCGCTGGTGGCCAGCAGCGTGGCCTTCTCCGGTAGGCGGGTGACCTGGTCCTGGTGGCTGATCAGCAGTTGCAGCTCGTCCAGCGCCGGGCTCATCCAGGCCGGCTGGTTCTCCAGACGGTAGCTGTGCACGCCGACGCCCCAGCCCTGCTCCGCACGCTCGGCCTTACCGCCGAGCAGCAGCGCCAGCAACTGATGACCGAAGCAGATACCGAGCAGCTTGTCGCCGCGCTGATAGCGCTCCAGCAGGTAGGTCTTGAGGGTCTGAATCCAGGGTTCGGCGCCGAAGGAGTCGGCCTTGCTGCCGGTCACCAGGTAGGCGTCGAACTGCTCGCTGTCCGGCGGGTAATGCCCCTCCACCACGTTATAGACACTGAACTCCGCCGCAACCGGCTGCTGGGCGAACAACTGCTCGAACATGCGGCCATAGCCCTGATACTGGTCGACCAGTTCGGGGCGGAGGATGTCAGTTTCCAGGATGCAAATACGCAGTGACATGAGGTTTCCTGAGGTGAACGCCGAGGGAGGGTGATTCGTGCGTTTTTCTTAACATATGAACCTGCCCAAGGAAATAGCGTTGCCGCTCAAGGGATGGGTTATCGCCGCCGCCCGCGACGACCGGAATCGCCGCGCCCATCGTCAAGAAAATTTGACGAACCGTTCAAGGCCCAGCCGGGAACGATACCGCCCGTCGCGCCGACTCAACGGCGCCGGGAAAGCGGCGGACGCAACCAGAATGGGCTTTCTGGTCAAAAAATGCTCAACCGATCACAGAGCCGGGGGCCAAAGTCGACGAACGGCTGCTCAAAAATTGAACTATGGCCCTTAACATTGCTCCTACAGTCGTGGGCCCCTCCCCCGGCTTGGGCATGCGGCCCACCCCCGAGCTCCACACTCCCCCCTGAATCTGGAAGATTCCTTGACCGCAAGAGATTGCGTCGGTGGTTGGTTATTGCCCAGACAAAGGAGAACTTCTGCAACTCATAATTAGCAGAACCGTGACAAGCAACATTTATTAATTGAATAAATTCGAGTCGGCGCCAACTTAGCAAGTTCAGGTGCACGTACATCTTTTACTTATTAATTGCAGAACACGAGGTACCCCATGGATCTTTACACCTTTCTGATTTCGGCACTACAGCAAAAGGAAACCATGGAGCTGATGCGTCTAGGGATAGTCTACGTTCACCTGATCGCCTGCTGCGTGGCAGTCGGCCTGGTGCTCACCAGCGACATCGCCATGGTCAAGCAACTGCTCAAGGGCGAAGGCGCCAAGCAGTGCAGCGAACACCTGGAACATCTGAAGAACGTGGTGGGCCTCTCGCTCCTCGTGCTCTGGATCAGCGGCCTCGCCATCATCGCTCTGGACTCCTCCAGCGCCGGCATGCAGTACTTCCTCAACCCCAAGCTGCAGGCCAAGATCAGCATTGTCGTGCTGCTGACCATCAACGGCGTGGTGCTGCACAGCCTGGTGCTGCCGGCCCTGCAGAAGACCGGCTCGCTGCTCAAGCTGCCGGTGAGCATGCGCAACCTGGCGATCTTCTCCGGCGCGCTGTCCGGTGTGTCCTGGTTCTACGCAGCCCTGCTCGGCGTTGGCCGCCCGCTGGCCTGGAAATACTCGCTGGTCGAGCTGATGGCCGCCTACCCGCTAATGATCGTCGGCGGCGCCCTGGCCATGCTGGCCCTGACCAAGTGGTCGATGAGCCGCAGCGATGAGCATCATCAGAACTGGATGCAGAGCAACTACGCCCTGGCCACCCGCTGACCGAAAAGGGCGAACAGGGATGTTCGCCTTCACTTATAAAGTTGCCACTCGCGGCAACTTTACTTTTATATATAGCCCGCGCCTTCGTATAACTTTCCCGCGCAACTTATAACCCCCACCTTCTTCGTCTGCGGCTCTTATCAGCGCGCTCGATAGTCACCATAAATGCCTTCGACTTCTGTCGTCCCCGCGCCTGTCGGATGATCGCGGCATCGGGCCCCTGCCCACTCGCCCAGAAGGACAATGCCATGAGCCGTTACGCCGCCCTCGCCAGTCTGTTCGCCGCCACCGCCTACCACGGCAGCAGCGCCCCACGCCCCGCTCCGGCGGACAAATCCAGCGTTAAGTGAGGCCGTCATCATGCACAGCCAGCTCAGCCTGGACGCCTACGGCGTCACCTATGCCCAATTCGACGGGCACCGCCTGCAGTTCGAAAGCGAAGCCGCCCTGCAACTGGAAGACGGCAGCATGCTGACCCTGCGCATGCCGACCCGCCACAGCGAAATACTGGCGATCCACGAAGCGGTCCGGAGTTGGCGCCAGGCCGCCTGATGCTGGCGGTCTGCTGCTGGCCGGCAACGCCCTGGCGGATCGTCCCGGCAGCGACTGGATCAGCATCGAAGATGCCCTGAGCAAGGCCCGCGCGGCCGGCTACACCGAGCTGCACAAGTTCGAGGCCGACGACGAGGGCTACTGGGAAGGCGAAGGCCTGAAGCAGGATGGCCAGCTCTACGAGTTCCGCATCGACGGCAAGAGCGGCCAGGTCACCCGCGACCAGCTGGAGAACTGATCCAGCCAATGAAAACGGCCCTTGCGGGCCGTTTTTTATCGGGCCTGCTCAGCCTCAGAAGCTCTCGCCCCTGGCGGCCTTCTCCAGCAACAGCGCCGGCGGCAGGAAGCGCTCGCCATACTGCTCGGCCAGGTACTGGGCGCGGGCGACGAAGTCCTTCACCCCGTACTGGTTGATGAACTGCAGCGCGCCGCCGGTCCAGGCGGCGAAGCCGATGCCGAAGATCGAACCGATATTGGCGTCGGCTACCGACTTCAGCACGCCCTCCTCCACGCAGCGTACGGTCTCGATGGCCTGGATGAACAGGATGCGGTCGCGCACGTCCTCCTGGGAGATCTGCGCATCAGCCTTCTCGAAGCGTGCCTTGAGCTGCGGCCACAGGTGCTTCTTGCCGCCTTCCGGGTAGTCGTAGAAGCCACCACCGGCCGCCTTGCCCGGGCGCTTGTACTCCTTGAGCATCAGGTCGATCACGGCGAACGCCGGGTGCTCGGGAATGCTCTTGCCCTCGGCGGCCAGATCCGCCACGGTCTGCTGGCGGATATGGTCCATCAGGCTCATCGACACTTCGTCGCTGATCGCCAGCGGGCCCACCGGCATGCCAGCTTTGCGCGCCTCGGCCTCGATCATCGCAGCGTTCACGCCCTCGCCGAGCATGGCGATGCCCTCGTTGGTGAAGGTGCCGAACACCCGCGAGGTGAAGAAGCCACGGCTGTCCTCGACCACGATCGGGGTCTTCTTGATCTGCAGCACGTAGTCGAAGCCACGGGCCAGGGTCTCGTCGCTGGTCCTGGCGCCCTTGATGATCTCCACCAGCGGCATCTTGTCGACCGGGCTGAAGAAGTGCAGGCCGATAAATTTGTCCGGACGCTGAACTGCAGTCGCCAGGCCGGTGATCGGCAGGGTCGAGGTGTTGGAGGCGATCACCGCATCGGCTAGCGCGGCGGCCTCGGCGGCAGCAGTCACCTTGGCCTTGAGCTCACGGTCCTCGAACACCGCCTCGATGATCAGGTCGCAGCCGGCGAAGTCGGCCTCGCTGACGGTCGGCGTGATGCGGGCGAGGAAGGCATCGCGCTTCTCCGCCGTCATCTGGCCGCGACTGACCTTCTTGTCGAGCAGCTTGGCCGAGTAGGCCTTGCCCTTCTCCGCCGCCTCGATGGACAGGTCTTTCAGCACCACCTCGATGCCGGCGGCCGCCGACACATAGGCGATGCCCGCGCCCATCATGCCGGCGCCGAGTACGCCGACCTTCTTCGTCACGTAGGGCGGGAAGCCCTGCGGGCGCGAGCTGCCGGCGTTGATCTCGTTGAGCTGGAACCAGAAGGTGCCGATCATGTTCTTCGCCACCTGGCCGCAGGTCAGCTCGGTGAAGTAGCGCGCCTCGATGATCTGCGCGGTGTCGAAGTCGACCTGGGCGCCCTCCACGGCGGCGCACATGATCTTCTCCGGCGCCGGGAAGCAGCCCTTGGTCTTGTCGCGCAGCACGCTCGGCGCGATGGCCAGCATCTGCGCGACGTTCGGCGAGCTCGGCGTGCCGCCAGGAATCTTGTAGCCCTGCACGTCCCAGGGCTGCTTGGCGCTCGGATTTGCGGCAATCCAGGCGCGGGCCTTGGCCAGCATCTCCTCCGGGGTGGCGGCGATGTCGTGGATCAGGCCGGCCTTGAGCGCGGCGTCCGGGCGTACCTTCTTGCCTTCGGCCAGGTACGGCAGCGCCTTCTCCAGGCCGAGCAGGCGCACCATGCGCACCACGCCGCCACCGCCCGGCAGCAGGCCGAGGGTCACTTCCGGCAGGCCCAGCTGCACGCTGGCGTTGTCCAGGGCGATGCGGTGGTGGCAGGCCAGGCAGATTTCCCAGCCGCCGCCCAGGGCGGCGCCGTTGATCGCGGCCACCACCGGCTTGCCCAGGGTCTCCAGGCGGCGCAGCTGGCCCTTGATGCCCAGGACCATGTCGTAGAACGGCTTGGCGTCGGCCTTGGTGACCTTGATCAGCTCGCCCAAGTCGCCGCCGGCGAAGAAGGTCTTCTTCGCCGAGGTGATGATCACCCCGGCGATGGCGTCCTTCTCGGCCTCCAGGCGCGCGACGGTCTGGCCCATGGCCTCGCGGTACACCGCGTTCATGGTGTTGGCGCTCTGGCCGGGCATGTCGATGGTCAGGACGACGATATTGTCCTGACCCTTTTCGTAACGGATGGCGTCAGTCATTTTTCTTATCTCCGCCTCAAACTCGTTCGATGATGGTGGCGATACCCATGCCGCCGCCCACGCAGAGGGTGGCCAGGCCGTAGCGCAGCTCGCGCTTCTCCAGCTCGTCGAGCAGGGTGCCGAGGATGGCGCAGCCGGTGGCGCCCAGCGGGTGGCCCATGGCGATGGAGCCGCCGTTGACGTTGACCTTGCTCTCCGGCACGCCCATGTCCTTCATGAACTTCATCACCACCGAGGCGAAGGCCTCGTTGACCTCGAACAGGTCGATGTCGTCGATGGCCAGCCCGGCCTTGGCCAGGGCCTTGCGCGTGGCCGGGGCCGGGCCGGTGAGCATGATGGTCGGGTCGGTGCTGGTCACCGCGGTGGCAACGATGCGCGCACGGGGCTTGAGGCCCAGCTCCTTGCCCTTGGCCGCGGAGCCGATCAGCATCAGCGCCGCGCCATCGACGATGCCGGAGCTGTTGCCCGGCGTGTGCACGTGCTCGATGCGCTCGACATGGCTGTAGACGCGCAACGCGGTGGCGTCGAAGCCCATCTGGCCCATCATCTCGAAGCTCGGCTTGAGTTTGCCCAGGCCTTCGAGGGTGGAATCGCCGCGGATAAATTCGTCGTGGTCGAGCAGCACGATGCCGTTCTGGTCGGTGACCGGGATCAGCGACTTGGCGAACGAGCCATCGGTACTGGCGCGCGCGGCCTTGTGCTGCGAGCGCAGGGCGAAGGCGTCGACATCGGCGCGACTGAAGCCTTCCAGGGTGGCGATCAGGTCGGCGCCGATACCCTGCGGCACGAAATTGGTGTGGATATTGGTTTCCGGGTCCATCACCCAGGCACCGCCGTCCGAGCCCATGGGAATGCGCGACATGGACTCCACGCCGCCGACCACCACCAGGTCCTCGAAGCCCGAGCGCACCTTCATCGCGCCCAGGTTCACCGCCTCCAGGCCCGAGGCGCAGAAGCGGTTGAGCTGCACGCCGGCGACGCTGACGTCCCAGTCGGCGACCATCGCCGCGGTCTTGGCGATGTCGGCGCCCTGGTCGCCCACCGGGGTCACGCAACCAAGGACGATGTCGTCGACCTGGCTGGTGTCCAGCTCGTTGCGCGCTTGCAGGGCGCCCAGCAGGCCGGCGATAAGGTTGACGGGCTTGACGCTGTACAGCGCGCCGTCCTTCTTGCCCTTGCCGCGGGGCGTGCGCACCGCGTCGAAAATATATGCTTCGGTCATGGCGTCCTCAAGGGTCGTGCGGCGCTCGGCAGCGCCTGTTCTTATTGAGCCTCCCTACCATAGCGCCAGGCGCCAAGCGCTCAATGACCGAAGCGCTCAGGCCCATTGACCGCTGAGCTCAGACGAACGGTCGTTTAGTCCGAGCACGCCGGCGAAGCCCAGGCGAGGCGTCTGCCTCCGGGCTCGCTGGTGGATGGCCAGAGGCCATGCATAGCCCGAAATTCCTAGCAGCTCGCTGCTAGCAACCAAGTTATCTAAAGGATCTGTGACGCCAGCCCTAGAGTTACTCCTGCACCCGTCGCGAAACGGGCGCAGGGAACCGCCGCCGGGTCATGCCGGGGCGGTGAGTCAGACCACGCTAAGGCGTGACGCTGCAGCCCGCAGTGCGCTATCGCGGGCATCCGACGCCACACCAATAACAACAAAAGGCATGCGGCCATGTTCAAACAGCCGAAATACCGCCAAGCCGGCGTAATTCTTTTCGCCACGGCGGTCGTCCTGATCCTTCCCAACCTGACCCGTCTGGTCAGCTGAACTCGTCAACCACCCCGCACGCGCGCTGTCGCCGTGGCGCGCTCAGCGCAGTGCGGGCATCCACCACGCCAACAGCAGCGGAATCAGCGCGAACGCCAGCAGGGTCGAGCACAGCACCAGGCTGGCCACCTGCTCGGGCGAGCGTCCGGCGCGCACGGCGAACAGGTAGTTGAACACCGCCACCGGCATCGACGACTGCAGCACCAACACCGCATGCACCAGCGGCGGCAGCGCCAGCAGCCAGCCGATGGCCCAGGCCAGCGCGGCGCCGCAGAGGATGCGCAGCAGCCCCAGCAGCAGGCCGCTGCCGATATGCTGCACGCGGATGCTGGCCAGCGACACGCCGAGGGTGATCAGCATCAGCGGGATGGTCATGCCGCCGAGCAGGTCGACGGTATTGGCCAGCCAGCGCGGCAATTGCAGGTCGAGCAGCAACACCGGCAGCACCAGCGCCAGGCTGATCATGATCGGGTTGACCAGCAGGCCCTTGAGCGAGCGCTCGGCGCCGGACAGCAGCATGCCCAGGCTGAAATGCCCCACCGAGAGCACCAGGAAGAACGCAACCGCCAGCGCCAGGCCCGGCTCGCCGAAGGCGAACAGCGCCATCGGCAGGCCCATGTTGCCGGAGTTGGGGAACAGGTAGGCCGGCACCAGCACCTTCCAGTCGATGGCGAACAGGCGGCTCAGCAGCAGGCCGATCAGGCCCATGCCCAGAGTCACCAGCACGCAGGCCTGGGCCATCTCGGCGAAGGCGGCGCTGTCCAGCTCGGCGCGGCTGAGGGTCGACAGCACCAGACAGGGCGTGCCGATATTGAGCACCATGCGCGCGACGAAATCGGTCGGGTAGGCATGCCCCTTGCGCGCCCAGCCATAACCGATGCCAGCGGCGATCAGCACCGGGGCCAGAACAGCGAACAACTCGGCCAGCATGGGGCTCTCCCGCCAATCAAAAGGACGCATGCTAGACCGCCGAGGCGGCGCGGGCAATTGTGCTAGGGTGGCATCGACACGACGCCTCAACCCATGACGGAGCCCCAGGTTTGAACGCACTCGCGCCCCTGCTCGCCCTCTTTCTGCTCGGCACCGCCCAGGCTGCCGAACTGCATATCCAGCTCGGCAGCGGCGAGCGCACCTGGCAAACCGCCGAACTGCTCGCTCACCCGCAGGCGCAGAGCGTGGAGATCGCCGAGGACGTCAGCTACAAACGCGGCATGCGCTACCGCGCCGTGCCGCTGAGCGCACTGCTCGATGGCATCGCGCCGGGCGACCACCTGCAGGCCGTGGCCCTGGACGGTTTCGCCGCCGAGCTGCCGGCCGCCAGCCTGCTCGCCAGCCAGGGCGCCAAAGCCTGGTTGGCGGTGGAAGACCCGGCCCAGCCGTGGCCGGCGCTGGGCCAAGGCAAACCCAGCGCCGGCCCCTTCTACCTGGTCTGGACCGACCCGGCCGCCAGCCAGATCGGCCCGGAGCAATGGCCGTTCCAGGTATCGCGCATCCGCCAACTGGCGCCGGTGGCGCAACGCTTCCCCGCCCTGCTGCCGACCGCCGACGCCAGCGCCGAGGTGCAGGCCGGCTTCGCCCAGTTCCAGAAACACTGCCTGGCCTGCCACCGCCTCAACGGCGCCGGCGACTCCGCCTTCGGCCCCGACCTGAATATCCCGCACAACCCCACCGAATACCTCGGCGAGGCGTTCCTGCGCCTGTACATCCGCGACCCGCAGAGCCTGCGCAAGTGGCCGCAGGGAAGGATGCCGGGGTTCAGCGAAGCGGTGCTGAGCGAGCGGGAGCTGAGCGAGTTGCTTGGCTATCTGCAGCACATGGCCAAGCACAGGCGCTGAACCCTCGCCGGCGGGCCGAATCAGACCGCGCTCCCCGACCGCTGCAGGAGCGGCTTCAGCCGCGAGCATCGCGGGCAACTACGCGCCTAGCCTGCGACTCCGCGTGGGCGCAGCCCTGGCCACCAGGCTGCGCCGCTTATCGCTAGGCACCGCTGGCGCTGGGCTCGGGCTGCGCGACGGGCTGCGCCACGCCCTTGCCCGAGAGCAAAAAGTGCGACAGCGCCGGGATCAGAATCAACGCCCCCAGCATGTTCCACAGGAACATGAAGGCCAGCAGGATGCCCATGTCGGCCTGGAACTTGATCGGCGACCAGGCCCAGGTAATCACCCCGGCAGCCAGGGTGATGCCGACCAGCCCCACCACCCGGCCGGTGAAGGCCACGGCGTTCTGGTAGGCATCGGCCAGCGACATGCCCTGGCGCTGGTAATGCAGCTGCACGCTGAGCAGGTACAGCGCGTAGTCCACGCCGATGCCCACGCCGAGGGCGATCACCGGCAGGGTCGCCACTTTCACGCCTATGCCCATGGCCACCATCAGCGCCTCGCAGAGGATCGAGGTGAGCATCAGCGGCAGCAGCGCCACCAGGGTCGCGCGCCAGCTGCGGAAGGTGAACAGGCAGAACAGCGCCACCGCCAGGTAGACGTACAGCAGCATGGTGCGGTTGGCCTCGCGCACCACGATGTTGGTCGCCGCCTCGATGCCGGCGCTGCCCGCGGCGAGCAGGAACTGGCGCTCGGGCGTGCTGTTGTCGCGGGCGAACTGGTCGGCGATGGCCACCACCTCGTCCAGGGTCTCGGCCTTGTGGTCCTTGAGGAAGGCGATCACCGGCATCAGCGAGCAGTCGGTGTTGAACAGCTCCGGGGCATTGACCGAGGCCTGCTGCGCCGCGTAGTTGAGCATGTCCTGGTTGCGCTGGATGCTGGCCAGCTTGGGGTTGCCCTCGAAGCTGCCGGCGGTGATCTGGCGCACCGCATTGACCAGCGACACCGTGGTCTGCACCGACGGGTGCTGCTGCAGCTCCCAGGCCAGGCGGTCGGCCAGGACCAGGGTCTGGTAGTTCAGGCAGCCTTCCGGCGCGGTCTTGATCATCACCGCGAACAGGTCGCTGGACAGCGCGTAGTGGCTGGTGATGTAGGCGTTGTCGCGGTTGTAGCGCGAGTCCTGGTGCAGCTCCGGGGCACCGCTGTCGAGATCGCCGATCTTCAGCTGCAGGCTGACCATAAAGCCGCCGATACCCAGCAGGGCCGCCGCCAGCACCGCACCGGTGGCCCACTTGCGGGTGGTGAAACGGTCGAGCAGGTCCCACAGGCGGCCGAAGCCGCGGTGCTGGGAGGCGCGGGTATCGATGCGCAGGGCCCGCGCGGCGGCCTTCTCGCCGACGCCGACGTAGGACAGCGCCACCGGCATCAGCAGCAGCGCGCTGAAGATCAGCACGGCCACGCCGATGCTGGCGGTGATCGCCAGGTCCTGGATCACCGGGATGTCGATCAGCATCAGCACGGCGAAGCCCACCGCATCGGAGAGCAGCGCGGCGACCCCGGCGACGAACAGGCGGCGGAAGGTGTAGCGCGCCGCCACCAGCTTGTGGGTGCCGCGGGCGATGTCCTGCATGATGCCGTTCATTTTCTGCGAGGCATGCGACACGCCGATGGCGAACACCAGGAAGGGCACCAGCACGGTGTAGGGGTCGATGGCATAGCCCAGCCAGGCGATGATGCCCAGCAGCCAGACCACCGCCACCAGTGAGGACAGGATCACCAGCAGGGTGCTGCGGATGCAGCGGGTGTAGAGCAGGATGATGAGCAGCGAGCTGACCACCGCCAGGGCGAAGAACAGCATCACCTGGATCAGGCCGTCGATCAGATCGCCCACCAGCTTGGCGAAGCCGATCACGCGGACCTTGTACTTGCCGCTGCCCTCCTCGCCGGCCTGGCGCGCGGCACTGTCGCCGGCGAACTCGATCTGGTCGCGCAGTTGCTCCTCGAGCACCTTGGAGAACTGGTGGTAGTCGATGCCCTGGCCGGTGGCGGTGTCGCGGTCGAGCAGCGGCACCACGATCATGCTCGACTTGAAGTCGTTGGCCACCAGGCTGCCGACTATGCCGGCACGCACGATGTTCTGCCGCAGCTGCTCGATGTCCTCGGGCTTGCCGGCGTAGTTGTCGGGCATCACCGGGCCGCCCTGGAAGCCTTCCTCGGTGACCTCGGTCCAGCGCACCGCCGGGCTCCACAGCGATTTCATCCAGGCGCGGTCGACGCCCGGGGTGAGGAACAGCTTGTCGCCGACCTGCTTGAGCGTCTCCAGGTATTCGGGGTCGAAGATGTCGCCTTCGCTGCTCTCCACCACTACCCGCACCGAGTTGCCCAGGCCGCGCAGCGAGGCGCGGTTCTCCAGGAAGTTCTGGATGTAGGGCTGGCTCTGCGGAATCATCTTCTCGAAGCTGGGGCGCAGCTCCAGGCGGGTCACCGCCATGTAGCCCAGCACCAGGGTGACCAGCGCCATGAGCAGGATGAACGGCACGCGATGGTTGAACACCATGCGTTCCAGCAGGTTGCCAGTGTTCGTGTCGAAATCGCGAACATCGCGGATCACCGGCATGGTGTCTTGCTTGATATTGCCCATGACAGGGTACTCGCTCGGATTGGGGGTTATTCGCCGGACAGGCTGCGCACGCCGCGGCTGCCCACCAGGACCAGATCGTCGGCGGCGGACAGCGTGGCGCCGGCCACCGGCGACTGGCTCTGCTGCGGGATCAGGCGCAGCGTGCTGCCCTCCTCGGCCTGCAGGCGATGCCCGGCCTGGGTGAACAGCTGGTAGCGCCCGGCGCGGTCGCGGGCGGCGGCGGTGATGCTGACTTGCAGGCCGCTGTCGAGCTCGCGCCAGTTCTGGCCGCCGTCGCGGCTGCGGAACACGTGGCCACGCAGGCCGTAGACCAGCACCTCGCCGGGCTTGCCGATGACGCCGAAGTAGGTGCCCGCGTAGGGGCTGTCCAGGGCGACGAAACGCTGGCCGGCGGCGTCCCAGCGGCGCAGCAGGCCCTGCTCGCCGACCAGGTACAGCGCATCGCCGGTGTAACCCAGGGCGGTCAGATGCAGGCCCATGGGGTTGTCGCTGCGATCCTGCAGCGGCAGCCAGGTCTGGCCGCCGTCGCGGGTGGCGAGAATCAGGTTGAACACGCCCACGGCGAAACCGTTGCGGGCGTCGGCGAACCAGAGGTCGAGAAAGGGCTTGTCGGCCCCCTGCTCGATCAGACGCTCGCCTTCGGCCGCCAGTGCAGCCCACTCTTCGTTCTCGGGCTCGGCGGCGGCCAGGGTGCTGTAGTGGTCGTGCACCAGGGCACCGATCTGCCGGCCATCGAGCTGCTTGCGCCAGGTCAGGCCGCCGTCGGCGCTGTGCAGGATCACGCCGTCGTTGCCCGCCGCCCAGCCCAGGCTCGGGCTGGCGAAATGCACGGCATTGAGATCGACGCTGACCGGCACCTGGGCCTGCTGCCAGTGCTGGCCGTCGTCGTCGGAATAGAGAATGTGGCCACGCTGGCCGACCGTCACCAGTCGGTCGCCGGCGCGGGCGACGTCCAGCAGCGGGCTGTGCACGGCCAGCGCACTGGGCTTGGCCGGCAGGTCCAGCACGTCGACGTAGTCGCTGGCCCAGGCACTGCTCTGCAGCGCCAGCCAGGCGCCCAGCGCCAGCTGCAGGTAGCGTCGGATTGCACGCATAGCGCGTTCCTCGTGAGAAAGAAGGCCCCGCCTGGCTGCACCGCAGCGGCTAGCAGGGCCGGAAAAACCAGCCCGCAGTCGTCGCCGACCGCGGGCGCTCAGCGCCGGCCGGGCCCTGCCCGGCCGGCGACCCTCAGCGGATACCGGCGCCGGCCAGCGCCTCGGGCGACCACTGGGCCTTGGACAGGGGCTCGATGTACTTAATGCCGCCGTACGGGCCGACCACGCCGTTGACGTTGTAGCTACCGCCGATCAGGTCGTAGATGACGTGGGGCGCGGTGTTGGGCGTAGCGACGTCGTAGCTCTGGGTCAGGAAGCTGAAGGAGCCGCGGTACAGCTGGCCACCGGCGTCGTACTGATCGGAGGCCAGGGCGTTCCAGCTGTCCTCGTCGAGGTAGAAGCGGCGCTTGGCATAGATGTGGCGGGCGCCGGCCTTCAGCGTGCCCTCGACCACCCACACGCGGTGCTTCTCCCAGCGCACGAACTCCGGCGCCAGGTGATTGGGCGTGGTCAGCTGCTTGGGGTCCTTGATATAGGTGAGCTTGTAGGTGTTGTAGGGCACGAACATTTCCTGCTTGCCGACCAGCTTCCAGTCGTAGCGATCCAGCGCGCCGTTGAACACATAGATGTCGTCGTAGGTGCCGGAGCCGGCGGTACCCGGGTTCGGCGTGTCGTAGGCCAGGTTCGGCGCCAGCTTGACCCGACGCACGCCGGGCAGGTACTGCCAGGCGCGGCGCGGTTGCTCCAGCGGATTGGCGGCGTCCTTGAGCATCAGCGATTCGCCGGCGCGGCGGGCCGGGCCGCTGTAGTACAGCTTGGTCTGGAAGTAGGTGTCCCTGGCGTCGATCACCTTGTTCGTGTCTTCGTAGATGGGGAAGGCGTTGAACGCGGTGCCGGTGGTGGCCAGGGTAGCGACGCCGGCGGCATCGACGTTCCAGGAGTCGTACTTGGTGGTGTAACCGGCGCCCTGGAAGCGCAGCAGGTGGTTCCACATGGCCTCGGCGCCGGACCGCGGAATCGGGAAGGGAATGCCCGGCAGCACGTTCTCGATGGCGTTGCCGCCTTCCAGCGACTTGGCCCCGGTGGCGTTCTTCAGCGTGTTGTCCAGCAGCGCCTGGGGCATGGTCGCGGTACGGTGGCTGGGGTAGACCTCGGCGCGGAAGCTCGGGTAGCGCTTGGCCAGTTCGTAGGTCACGGCGGTCAGCTGGTCCTTGTACTGATCGGCGTTCTTGCCGTCGATCACCAGCAGCGGCTGCTCGCCGGCGAAGGGATCGGGGCGCACGGTGTCGCCGTTCTTGAAGCCTGCCGGGGCGGTGTTCAGGCCGCCCTCGAAAGCCGGGATGGAGCCGTCGGCATTGCCGGCCTTTTCGGCACCGACCAGGGTCAGGGTCTGGCCGAGCTTGGCGGCCTCGTCAGCGGATACCGCGGCCTGGGCCTGCGCAACGACCAGTGCCAGAGAGGCAGCCAGTAGGGTTTTCACGAATGTCATTGGGTGTACTCCTGCTCGTAAGCTGGGCAATTCATAGATCAGAAGGTGGTCTTGAAAGTCAGATAGAGCGCACCCCGGTCTTCGCCGGTGGCCCCACCGCCGGAGAAGGAGGCATAGCCGCCGGCGTAGCAGGTGTAACGCTCGGTACCGTCCAGGGCGTTGGGGGTCGCGCCATCGGTCGCGCCGTTCTCGCACTTGGCCGAATCGCCGAAGGAGTCGACGTACTTGAGGTCGACGTAGTACTGGTTGTAGATGGCCGCGCTCACGCCCACCGCGTAGTTGCCGGTGTCCTCGGCGCCGCCGGCGACCACCGGCGAGACGCCGTCGAGACCGACGTTGATCGACATCGGCGCGGACAGATCCACGCCCGGGAACACCTGGTACCAGGTCGGCGTGAAGTTGACCGCCAGGCCCCAGTTGTCGCGGGTCGGCTTGTCGATGCCGCGGTAGGTGTCCTTGCCCTTGTACAGCGCCTCGTTCTTGCTATCGAGGCTCAGCAGGTTGCTGTAGTACAGCTCGCCCAGCAGCGTCGCGGCGTCGAACAGCGGCGTCTCGGCGATGGCCAGCAGACCGTTGAGGGTCCAGTGCAGGGTGTCGCCGGTGGCGGCCATGCTGTCGCCCTCGCCCGGCAGGTCGGTGACCACGCCGGAACCGGCGCTGCGCGGCGGCAGCGCCCCCAGGCCGGCGGCCAGCCCGGCCGGGCCGGTGGCGCTGACGATGGCCGGGATGCTGGACAGCGGCATGTTCTTGCGGATGTTCAGGTCGCTGCCGACGCTGACCCCGGCGAACTCCTTGGACAGGCTCAGGCCGTAGATGTCGATGTCGTCGCCGTAGGACAGGTTGTAGCTGGTGCCGGCCAGGGAATCGACCAGGCGGCAGACGCCGGTGGCCGGTACGCTGACCACGCCGCCCGGCGCCACCACGCAGCTGCCCTGGGTCAGCGACAGCGAGCGCGCATCCAGCACCGCCTGCGGCAGGATGTCGGAGGTCCGGCGGTAGTAGAAGCCCAGGGTGCCGTCCAGCCACTCCGGCGCCCACTTGGCCATCAGCCCCCAGTCGCCGCTGTCGTTCGGCGTGTTGTCGTCGCCGCGGCGCACGTTGGTCAGCGCATCCTGACCGAGGAAGCCCGGCGGCGTCGCGGTGTGGCCGAGCAGGAAGGACTGCGCGCCCTCGCCGAGCAGGTCGGAGGTGCCGTAGTAGGTGCCGGCCTCGGGTAGGCGGGCGGCGTCCCAGTCGAAGAAATACTGGGCGCCGAAGGTCCACTCGGAGTTCAGGGTGAAGCTGGTGGAGAGCTGGTTGCGCGGCATGAACAGCTCCTTGGCCTCGGTGCCCGGCGAGGCGGCCAGCTTGGCCAGGTCCAGGCCGGACTGGCCGTAGCTCAGCGAGTGCACCGGGTTGAGAATGGTCTCGCCCCAGAACACGTTGTGCTGGCCGGCCTTGACGCTCAGCAGCGACTCCTCGCCGACCTCGGTGCTGTAGAACACGAAGGCGTCGAGGATCTCGCCGGACGGGCCGCTGTAGTAGCGCTTGGCGTAGCGGCTCAGGTGCGGATTGCCGTTGCCCAGGCCGTCGGCGCTGGCAAAGGGGCCGACCAGCGGGTGCTGGGTGGTCATGCCGCTGGCCGCGTCGTTGCCGTTGACGAAGGGGTTGGAGTTGGAGCCGGTGTTGTCGTAGGCCTTGTCGTACCAGCTGGCGGCGCTGACCCGGAAGCCCATGCGGTTCTGGTAGACCACGTCGAGCTCGGTGAGCAGGTCGACGCGGTTGGTGATGTTGGTGCCGGCCTTGCGGAAGTTGTAGTCGCCGTCGTTGTTGTTCGGCGTGGCCAGCATGCGCTTATCGGCGCTCTCGGTGCGTACGCCGTAGTTGTACTTGACCGTGTTGTCGAAGCGTACGGCCCAGTCTTCGCTGCCCAGGTCGACTTCGACGGCATGGGCGGCCGGCATGGAGGCGGCGAGGATCGCCGTGGCCAGCAAGCTGCGCCGCAAGGGCCTAGTAGTGTGGTTCTTATTGTTGTACATGCGTTGTCTCCGCTTGTTGTGTTTGTGGCTCTAACAACGGCTCACATCCGGTCTAGCAAGGCTGCGAGTTCTCATGCTGCGGCTCAGCTAGCGGCTGGCCGCAGCCTTGGGCGACGCGGCTCCGGGGAGCCGCGCGCCTCAACAATCCAGTTCGCGAATGAAGGCCTCGGCCCGCGCCCACTCGCCGTAGCCCGAAGCCGGGTTGAGGTGGCCGACCGCACCGAGATTGACCAGTTGGCTGCCCCAGGCCTCGGCCAGGTGGCAGGCGGCTTCCAGGCTGGCCAGGTAGTCGTTGCTGCTCGCGGCGACGATGCTGGGAAAGGGCAGGCGGCCGTCCGGCAGCGGATCCCAGCCATGGGCGCGCAGGCTGTCCGGCGTCGGATAGCCCTGCGGCCAGCTGGCCTGCAGGTCCGGCGGGGTGGCCAGCAGGGCGCCCTGGATCGGGCGGCTGTAGCGGGCCGCCCAGTGCGCCACCATCAGCACGCCGGCGCTGTGGGCGACCAGGATCACCGGGCCCTCGATCTGCTCCAGCTCGCGCTGGATGGCCTCGACCCGGGCGGCACAGCTGAGCTTGTCAGCCTGCAACGGGGCAACCGAACGCACCTTGCTCAGCTTGGCTTCCAGCAGGGTCTGCCAGTGTTGCGGCACGTGTTCGCGCAGACCGGGAACGATCAGCACCGTGGCATGGGTTTGCAGCTTGTCCACATCGACACCTTTGCAGTTGGCTCCGGCTTTACGGGTAGCCGGATGGTCGTTGCAGACAACAGTAAAGAGCCCCCACCTACCCCGCTTCACATTTGGCGTCAGCCATTTCTCATTTGATGACAGGGGCGAAATGCCCCTTCGAACGCCACCGCACAGCCCCCCGAAAAGCCCCTCCCCGGCGGCCGTTCCGGGCCGGCAACGGCGCCGCGCATCTGGGCCGGACGCGCGCCAGCCTCACGAAGGGCTTTCAGATTGCCGGGCGGGGTCATGCCGGCGGCGGCCGCTCAGGTATCGAAACGCGCGACCAGGGCATGCAGGGCGTGCGCGGTGGCCTCCAGCTCGCCGCCCAGGTGCGCGGAGCGCGCGGTGACCTCGGCATTCTGCTCGGCGGCCGTGGAGATGTTGCCGATCTGCCGGGAAACGTCCTCGGCCACCAGATTCTGCTGCTCGGCGGCGGCGGCCATCTGCTCGGCCATCTGGTGGATGCGCTCGACGGCGGTGGTGATGGCGTCCAGCGCCTGTTCGGTTTCGCTCACCCAGGCCACCCCGGCCCGCGCTTCCTCGCTGCCCTGGCGGGCGATCTGCACCGCCTGGGCCGCCACCTGCTGCAGGCTGGCGATGATGCCCTGGATCGCCTCGGTGGACTCCTGGGTCTTCGACGCCAGTGCCCGCACCTCGTCGGCCACCACGGCAAAGCCGCGGCCCTGCTCGCCGGCGCGGGCCGCCTCAATGGCCGCGTTGAGGGCCAGCAGATTGGTCTGCTCGGCGATGCTGCGAATCATGTTGGCCGCCTGCTGGATCGACTGCGCCTCGCCGGCCAACCCGGCCACCGAGGCACTGATGCCGTCCACCGTATGCGCCAGCTTCTCGACCACCGCGCGACTCTGCCGGGCCTGGCTGCTGCCGCCTTGCGACAGCCGATTGACCTGGCGCGCCTCGACGGCGGTTTGCTGCACGTGCACGGCGACCTGGTTGATCGAGGCGGCCATCTGCTGCATGGCGGTGGCGGCCATGTCGGCCTCGACCCGCTGCGCCTGCAACGCCCGCTCGGCCTGCTGCACCAGCTGGCCGTTCTGCGAAGCCTGGCGGGCGGTGCGCGTGGCTTGGTCGCCGAGCAGGCCGAGCGCGGTACGGATGCGCGCGCCCTCGCTGATCAGCGCCAGCTGCAGCCGCGACACCGCGCCGGTGTCGTCGGTGTAGGTGCGCGCCACCAGCTCATTGTCGAAGGCCTTGGGCGCCGCCAGGGCGACCCGGCGCAGGGCGCGCTTGACGAAGCGCAGGGTGGCCAGGGTCTGCGCCAGCGACAGCAGAATCACCAGCGCCATGCCCAGGCCGGCCTGACCAAGGGCGAACAGCCAGGGCCCCAGTCCCGCGCCGAGCAGTGGCAGCAGCATGAAGCGCGCCGCCACGCCGAGGCGCTCGCCCAGCGAGACCGCCGCGCGGCCCTGGTTCAGGCGTGCATACAGCGCGCTGGCGCGGCGCACCTGGTCGGCGTCCGGCTTGACCCGCACCGACTCGTAGCCCACCACCCGGCCCTGCTCGAGGACCGGCGTGACATAGGTGTTGACCCAGTAGTGGTCGCCGTTGCTGCAGCGGTTCTTGACGATGCCCATCCAGCTCTTGCCGGCCTTGAGGTACTCCCACATCTGCGCGAAGACCTGCGCCGGCATCTCCGGATGGCGCACCAGATTGTGCGGGCTGCCGATCAGTTGCTCGCGGCTGAAGCCACTGACGGCGACGAACTCGTCGTTGCAGGAGGTGAGCAGCCCCCTGAGGTCGGTGGTGGAAATCAGACGTTGGTCGGCCGGATAGGTACATTCGCGGCCACTGAGCGGCATGTTGACTCGCATGGTTGCTCCTACGCGTGGTTGTGCCGCACCGGCTGTGCGGACAGCTGCACTGCGCCGCGGCCAGCGCGGGCCAGAGCGACAGGAGCAGTGCCGCAAGCGCCAGTCTCGGGGCGGCGGTGCCGGGCGCGAATGCCCGGCAGACCGGCCAGGATAGTAGGAGCTCGCCCCCACACCGGCTTCGCTTTGGCTGCCAGGCACTTTTCATTTCATGACTAACGTTTTATAAGCTAGAGGCATGTCCAAGCCCTGCGGCCAGCCCGAGCCGCCCCGAGAGCGAGCCCCTGCATGACCGCCCAAGCCCGTGCCGCCGTGTTGACCAACTACCTGGAAGTGGCGCGCCAGTACGGCCTCAATACCCGCGTGCTGATGGCCCAGGCGGGCCTGACGCAGGCCATGCTCAACGACCCCGACCAGCGCATACCGGTCGAGGCGGCCATCCGCCTGATGGAAGATTCCGCCCGCGAAAGCGGCTGCGAAACCCTCGGCCTGCGCATGGCCGAGCTGCGTCAGCTCTCCGACTTCGGCGAGGTCAGCCTGCTGCTCAGCCACCAGCACAGCCTGCGCGATGCGCTGCAGGTGATCGTGCAGTACCGCCACCTGATGAACGACTCGCTGGCGATCTATATCGAGGAAGCCGGCAAGACGGTGCTGATTCGTGAGGAAGTGGTCAGCGAATACCCCAGCCACAGTCGCCAGGCCATCGAACTGGCCATCGGCGTGATGTACCGCTTCTGCGCCGCCCTGCTCGGCGCGCACTGGCACCCGATCAGCGTCAACTTCAGCCACGAGGCCCCGGCGGATCTCTCCGTGCACCGGCGCATGTTCGCCTGCCCCCTGGAGTTCGGCAGCGAATTCAACGGCATCGTCTGCCCCTCGACCAACCTGGATACCGCCAACCCGCTGGCCAATGCCGCCATGGCCCGCCACGCCCAGCGCTACCTGGACTCGCTGCAGGGCTCCAGCGAACACTCGCTGACCCTGGACGTGCGCAAGGCCATCTACCTGTTGCTGCCCATGGGCCGCGCCACCATCGAACAGATCGCCCAGGCCCAGGGCATGAACGTGCGCACCCTGCAGCGGCGCCTGGAGGAGGACGGCGGCACCACCTTCAGCGAGCTGATCAACAGCGTGCGCCGCGAACTGGTGATCCGCTATATGGAAAACCCCGGCTATTCGCTGGCGCGCATCGCCGACATGCTCGGCTACTCGCTGCCCAGCTCCTTCACCCGCTGGTTCATCTCGCAGTTCGGCATGCCGCCGGCGACCTGGCGCGAGCAGCACCAGGTCGGCTCGCGCAAAGGCGGCTGAAGCCCCTAAGAGCCTGTTCAAAGGCTGCTGCGCCGCGGCAACGCGCCGCGCCCTGCCAGCAGGCGGTCACGCCAGCGGGTCGGCAACCAGGCGGCCAGGTGCCACATCGGATGCAGGGGATAGCGCGGCTTCGGCCTGCTCGCGCGGATCGCCCGCAGCACCGCCAGGCTGACGCGCTCCACCGCGGCGCCCTGTCGTGCGCTGCGTTCCACCCGCTCCAGCAGCGCCTGCACTGCAGCCTGATAATCCGTGCCGGCGTAGCGCGGATCGGCCTTGACCTTGCCCCAGATCGCGGTACGGATCGGCCCCGGCTCGATCAGCACCACCTCGATGCCGTAGATGCCCAGCTCCACCCGCAAGGCGTCGCTGACCGCCTCCAGCGCATGCTTGCTCGCCGCGTAGCAGCCGGCCAGCGGCGTGGTCAGGCGCCCGGACACCGAGCCGATATTGATCAGCCGACCACGGCCGGCGCGACCGGGGCCGGCGCCGAGCAGGGGCGCGAAGGCCTGGGTCACGCCGATCAGGCCAAACAGGTTGACCTCGAACATGGCCCGCATCTCTGCCAGCGGCTGCAACAACAGCGGGCCGGTGGGCGAGGCGATACCGGCGTTGTTGATCAGCGCCGCCAGCCCCTGCCCGCCGACCCAGGCCTCGACCTGGCGCACCGCGTCCGGCAGCGCCGCCTGATCGGTGACGTCCAGCAGCAGCGGATGGAAGGCCTCGCCCAGCTGCTCGCGCAGCCGTGCGGCCTCGTCCTGACGACGCAGCGTGCCTATGACCCGGTAACCCTGATCGAGCAACAGACGGGCACAAGCCAGGCCGATGCCGGAGGAAACGCCGGTGATGAGAACGAAGGGCTGCATGCCGTTGACTCCTTGCAGTGGGGGGTGGGAAATATCGGTTCAGGGCCTCTGCTAACGCAGGCTCGCGGCCAGCTCGTCGAGATCGAGCACGGCGCGGCTGAGGTAGAACTCCGCCCCGCCCTGCCCGCCTGTCTCCGACGCCTGCAGCAACGGGCGGACGAACTGGTAGCTGCTGCGGATCTTGGCCAGCGCCGCGGCATGCTCGGGCAAAAGCAGGCGCAGCTGCGCGAAACGCGCTTCGAGCACCTGGTCGAGCGCCTGCGGCGACACCTGCGGGAAAGTTACGGGCATGCCCGACGGCCAGGGGTAATGACGTATCTGGTAATCCAGCAGCAGGCTGGCCAGATCCAGGCTCTGCTGCCCCAGCAACTGCACCGGCGTCGGCGTCTCGACAGCGACCGAGGCCGGCGCGACGACCCCGGCGGCCGCCTGTTGCAGCGCGCGCTGCTGGTTAAGCAGCTGGGCCAGCAACTGCGGATAGGCCTGACGCTGCCGGCGCGGCAAGGCGTCGAGCGTGGCGAAGCTGCGTTGCATGGCCGCCAGCGGCGCGGCCAGTGCGGGCGGCTGGCCCAGCTGCAGAACCTGGATCTGCAGGCTGTGCAGGTGGTGGTAGACGGCCGTCAGGCTGCGGGGATCCGGCGCCCGCTCGGCCGGATTGAAGTACAGCAGGGCGCTGGCGCAGAGCAGTTGGCCGCGCGCGCTCAGCTCGTTCAACGGCTGGGGCTGGCCGGCGGCCAACAGCGGGGCACACAACAAGGGCAGCAGGAAAAGCCGGATGACTCTGCGCATGGTCCTAACCTCGTTCTAATTGTTATCGGGCTAAGCGGTTCTGCACCTGCCAGCGACAGGCGCGTCCGCGGCGGCAGGCGCAGCCGCCGCGGAGGTGGAATAAAAAAGCGGACGACTGCTACCCCAGCCGCCGCGAAGCATCCAGGGCGGTGCCCCCCGGATTGACCAGCTCTTTGGTGCCCGGTGCGCTGAACAGCGCAGCCCGGCGATGGTGGACGCACTTGCCTTGCCAAACGGCAAGCAAGCGCCGCCACACAGGATTAAAAGGCGGCGAGCTGCGTGCGCAGTCGCCGCAAACGCTCCGGAGCGTCACGCCGAAGCGGGTCACGCCCTGACCTGAAAGCACAGGGCGTGGCGGTTACTGGCGCCGGATCGCGCAGCCGGTGGCCGCCTGCAGCTGGTCGAAGTCCACCCCGGGGGCCATCTCCACCAGCTCGAGGCCTGCAGCGGTCACATCCAGCACGGCCAGGTCGGTGATGATCCGGTCGACCACGCCGACGCCGGTCAGCGGCAGGTCGCAGCGTTCGAGGATCTTGTGCGCGCCACCCTTGGCGCAGTGCTCCATGATCACCACCACGCGCTTGACGCCAGCCACCAGGTCCATGGCGCCGCCCATGCCCTTGACCATCTTGCCGGGGATCATCCAGTTGGCCAGGTCGCCGTTCTCGGCCACCTGCATGGCGCCGAGCAGGGCCAGGTTGATGTGACCGCCACGGATCATGGCGAAGCTCTCGGCGCTGTCGAAGAAGCTGCTGCCGGGCAGCGTGGTGATGGTCTGCTTGCCGGCGTTGATCAGGTCGGCGTCGATCTCCTCCTCACCGGGGAAGGGGCCGATGCCGAGCAGGCCGTTCTCGCTCTGCAGCCAGACCTCCATGCCGTCGGGGATGTAGTTGGCCACCAGGGTCGGCAGGCCGATGCCGAGGTTGACGTAGAAGCCGTCCTGCAGCTCGGCGGCGGCGCGTTGCGCCATTTCTTCGCGGGTCCAGGCCATGATCAGTTCCCCCCTGCCGTTGTAGAAAGCGTGCGGACTTCGATGCGTTTTTCCGGGTTGGGG
This sequence comes from Pseudomonas sp. PL-6, assembly GCF_054110165.1. Lineage (NCBI taxonomy): Bacteria > Pseudomonadati > Pseudomonadota > Gammaproteobacteria > Pseudomonadales > Pseudomonadaceae > Pseudomonas > Pseudomonas sp. PL-6. Next base: position 2,889,016 of record NZ_CM134189.1, read on the forward strand.
TTGAGCACCAGGCGCTGCACGAAGATGCCCGGCAGGTGGATCTCGTCGGGGCTCAGCTCGCCGACCTCGACTATCTCCTCCACCTCGGCCACGCACACCCGGCCGGCCTTGGCGCACAGCGGATTGAAGTTGCGCGCGGTCTTGTTGAACATCAGGTTGCCGGCCCTGTCGGCCACCGCGCCCTTGATCAGCGCCACGTCGGCGGTCAGGGAGCGCTCCATCACGTACCAGTCGCCATCGAACTGACGGGTTTCCTTGCCCTCGGCGATCAGCGTGCCGTAGCCGGTGCGGGTGAAGAAGGCCGGGATGCCGGCGCCGCCGGCGCGCAGCTTCTCGGCCAGGCTGCCCTGGGGGGTGAATTCCAGCTCCAGCTCACCGGCCAGGTACTGGCGCTCGAACTCCTTGTTGCCGCCGACGTAGGAGGAAATCATCTTCTTGATCTGGCGGCTGTAGAGCAGCGGGCCGAGGCCGAAGTCGTCGACCCCGCAGTTGTTGCTGATGATGGTGAAGCCGGTCTTGCCGGTCTCGCCCAGCGCCGCGATCAGCGCCTCGGGAATGCCACACAGGCCGAAGCCGCCGGAGGCGATGGTGATGCCGTCGTGGACGATATCGGCCAGCGCGGCATGGGCATCGGGATAAATCTTGTTCATGGATGACCTCGGGATTGATCTGAACCTAGCGCTCCAGCACATAGGTGCCGGGCGCGGCGCACAGCGCCGGGTATTTCTTCGAGCCGAGCGTTTTCGGCGCGCTGCGGCTGGCGCCGGAGCGCTGGCCTATCCACTGCCGCCAGTGCGGCCACCAGCTGCCTTCCTGGCGCTCGCCGGCGGCCTCGAGCCAGTCCTCGGCCTCAGGCTGGGCCGCCGGAGCGGCATGGAAATAGGCCTTGGGATTGCCCGGCGGGTTGACCAGGCTCTGCAGGTGGCCGGCGTTGGACAGGACGAAGGTGCTGCCTTCGCCGAACAGCCGCGCGGTGCCGTAGCAGCCCTGCCAGGGGGTGATGTGGTCGGTGGTGCCGCCGACCACATAGGCGCCGACACGGACCTGGGTCAGGTCGATCGGCAGGCCGGCGATGCGCAGCCGGTTCGGGTTGCTGAAGGGGTTCTGCTCGATCAGGTCCAGGTAGTCGGCGTGCAGCTGCGCCGGCAGGCGCGTGGTGTCGCTGTTCCAGGCCAGGATGTCGAAGGCCGGCGGCTTGTTGCCGAGCAGGTAGTTGTTGACCCAGTAGTTCCAGATCAGGTCGTTGGGCCGCAGCCAGGCGAACATGCGCGCCATTTCCTGGCCGCTGAGCACGCCCTTGCGCCGCGAGCCCGCCTTGGCCGCGGCCAGCGCGGCCGGGGTGGCGATCAGGCCGATGCCGGTGTCGTCCATTACCGCAGGCATGTCCAGCACGCATACCGCCCAGTTGGTGTTGGCCACCTTGGCGCCCTCGCCGCGCGCCGCCAGCCAGCCCAGGTAGGCGGCCAGGGTGATGCCGCCGGAGCAGGAGCCCCACATGTTGACGTCCGCACTGCCGGTGATCTGCCGCGCCACGTCCACCGCCTGGTCCAGGCACTGCACGTAGTCGGACAGGCCCCAGTCGCGCTGCTTGGCCGTGGGGTTGCGCCAGCTGATGACGAACAGCTGCACGCCGCTGTCCTGGATCCACTTGATCAGGCTTTTTTCCGGCGACAGGTCGACGGCGTAGTACTTGTTGATCTGCGGCGGCGACATCACCAGCGGGCGACTGAACACGCTCGGCGTGGTGGGGGCGAACTGCAGCAGCTCGAACATCTTGTTGCGAAACACCACCTCGCCCTTGGCCGTGGCGAGGTTCTCGCCCAGCTTGAACGGCGTGCTGTCGACCTGCGACGGCAGGCCGCGGTTGTGCAACAGGTCGCGGGCCAGCTGGCGGCCGCCCTGCAGCAGGCTGGCGCCGCCGGTGTCGACCACCTTGCGCAGCGCCGCGGGGTTGGTCAGCAGCAGGTTGCTCGGCGCCAGGGCATCGACCAGCAGGGAGGCGACGAAGCGTGCGCGGCCCTTGTCGGCGCCCTGCAGGTCCGAGGATTCGATAAAGCCGTTGAGTTCGCGCTCGCCGGCCAGGTAGCTCTGTACCAAGGCGCGCAGGAAGGGGTTGCTGTGCCAGGCCGGATCGGCGAAGCGCTTGTCCTTGGGCGCCGGTGCCAGCGCGGACGCGCCGCTGGCGATGCGGTACAGCTCGCGCAGGTAGTTGCCGCCGTGCATGCCGGCCTTGAACGGGGTGCGCGCCACCGCCTTGAGCAGCGAGCCGGCGGCGCCGAGCACATCGCGCGGGCGCACGCCGATCAGCGGGGTCACCGCCAGGGTGTGCTTCTCCGCGGCCTCGGCCAGTTCGGCGGCCGTCTCCAGCACTATCGACTTGGCAGTCGGCTTGGCGACCTTGCGCACCACCTTCTTGGCGGTCGGCTTGCTGGCGCTCGGCGCCTTGCTCCGGCTGCTGCGCGGCTTGCGCAGGGCTGCGCCGGCCGGCACGGCGGACTGCTCCGTCGCGGGGGATTCGGGGTTTTGCTTCATGACAAGTCTCGGCTAGGCAGGCTCGGAAGGCGCATCACCAGCCCCAGTGCAACAGCACCAGGACCAGCGCGGCGAGGAAGGCGGTTTCGCCGATCATCAGCAGGATCGGCTTGATCCCGACGGTGGCCAGCTCCTTGAGCTGGGTCTTCATGCCCAGGGCGGCGATGGACACCACCAGGCACCAGCGCGACAGCTCGTTGATACCGCCCTGCACCAGGCTCGGCACCCAGCCGGTGCTGTTGATACAGGCCAGGATCAGGAAGCCGACGGCGAACCAGGGCAGCAGCGGCGGGCGCTGGCCGCCGGTCTCGGCGCCCTGCATGCGGGTGATCATGGCGGCCACCACGATGACCGGCAGCAGCATGGCCACGCGCATCAGCTTGACCACGGTGGCGGTGTCGCCGGTTTCCGCCGACATGCTGTAGCCGGCGCCGACCACCTGGGCCACGTCGTGGATGGTGGCGCCGAGGAACACCCCGGCGAGCTCCGGCGACAGCGCAAACCAGTTGGCGATCATCGGGTAGAGGATCATCGCCAGGGTCGAAAGCGCCGACACGCCGATCACGGTGAACAGGGTGGCGCGTTCCTTCTGCGGGTGGTTGGGCAGAGCGGCGGCCAGCGCCAGCGCCGCCGAGGCGCCGCAGATGGCGGTGGCGCCACCGGTGAGCATGCCGAACAGGCGCTGGAAACCCAGCGCCTTGGCCGCCAGCACCGACAGCGAGATGGTCAGCACCACCAGCACCACCACCAGCGCCAGCGGCTTCCAGCCGAGGCCGGCGATCTGCTCCAGGGTGATGCGCATGCCCAACAGGCACACGCCCAGGCGCAGCACGGTGCGCGCGGTGAACTCGATGCCGGCCTTGCACTTGCCCTCGCTGGCGAGGAAGTTCAGCGACAGCCCCAGCAGCAGGGCGAACAGCATCACCGGCGCGCCGTAGTGCTCGGAGAGGAAGGTGGCGGCAGCGGCGGCCACCAGGCTGACGCTGATGCCCGGCGCCAGTTCGCGCACGCGGTCGTTGAACTGGACCAGAGTAATGGCGGTCATGGGGCCGACTCCTGCGGCGGAACAAGGATGTGCAACTGCTCGCCCTCCACCTCTACCGGGTAGGTGGGCACTTTCAGCTGGGTGGAATTGAGCAGGTAGCCGCTGGCCAGGTCGAAGCGCAGACCATGGGCGCCGCACTGGATCACTCGGCCCTGCAGCTTGCCGCCGCACAGCGACGAGCCCTGGTGCGGGCAGCTGTCGCCGATGGCGTAGAACTGCCCCTCGACGTTGAACAGCGCCAGGCTGTAGCCCTCGCCTTCGAGCAGCAGGCGCGCCCCGGGGGCGGCCACCTGCGCCAGGGCGACGCTGATACGCCGGCTCATGCCCGGCGCTCCTCGGGCTCGTCAAGGGCCCGGCGCATAGCCAGCAGCAAGGCGTTGGCCGATTGCGCCCCGGATACTTCCAGGCGCTTGTTGAAGACGAAATGGGGTACGCCCTGGGCCGCGCTCGCCCCGGGCGCGAAGTACGGCTGGCCGTTGCCGCGCAGTACCGGCGCCAGCTGGGCGGTGTCGAAACCGCAGGCCTGGGCAATGGCCAGCAGGGTGGCGCCATCGCCGAGGTTCTCGCCATGCTGGAAATAGGCGGCAAACAGGCGCTCCAGCAGGGCATCGCGCTGGGCCGGCTGGCCGAGGGCGGCGGTGCAGGCCAGCAGACGATGGGCGTCGGCGGTATTGGGCATCTGCGCGATGCGGCTCAGGTCGAGATCCAGCCCGGCGACGCTGGCGGCGCGCTGCACCTGGGCCTGGCGCAGGCTCACCGCCTCGGCACTGCCCAGGCGTTCCAGGTAGAAGGCGGCAAAGGGCACGCCCTCGGCCGGCAGATGCGGCAACAGTTGCACGCCATGCCACTGCTGCTCCACCCGCACACCGGGCCGCTCGTGCTGCAGCTGCAGCAGGGCCCTTTCCAGCTGACGCTTGCCGATCAGGCACCAGGGGCAGATAAAGTCGAAGAACACCTCGACCTGCAATACGGCGCTCATGCCTGGGCCTCCAGCGCCGCCTCGACGGCCTTCTCCTCGACGCCCTCGCCTTTCAGTCGCGCCATGTCGGCCAGGTAGCTGCGCCCCGCCAGGAGGAACACCGCGGCGGCGGCGATGCTCACCAGCGGCACCAGCTGGAAGGCATTGTCCAGGCCGATCAGATCGGAGACCTTGCCGGTCAGCAGCGGGCCGGTGGCCAGGCCGAGCAGGTTGTTGGCCAGGGTCAGGGTGGCGAACGCGGTGCCGTGCACCTTGTGGTGGGTCAGGTTGGCGACCATGGCGCCGGCCGGGCCCGAGGTGCCGGCGGCGATCACCATGCCCAGGCCAATCAGCGCCAGCTGGGCGGTGCCGAACGGCAGGGCGAAGGCCAGCGACAACAGCAGGCAGCTGCCCAGGCAGTAGGCCATGCACAGGCTGATCTTGCGTTCGGGGCCGTGGCGGCTCATGCGGTCGCTGAGCATGCCGCAGAGAATCATGCCGACGCCGCTGCACAGCACGATGATGGCGGCCACGGCGCCGGCCTTGTCGGTGCTCATGCCGTAGAAGCGGTTGAGGTAGCTGGGCATCCACACGATCACGGTGCCGCCGACGAACAGCTGCAGGCCGCTGGCGACATAGGCGCAGAGTACCGAACGGCTGGAATACAGGGTGCGCAGCGGCCGGCCGACCTTCAGCGCCGCCGCGCCGGCCGCCTTGGCCACACGCTGCGGGGCGATGCGCGACTCGCGCACCACGATCGGATAGAGCAGCGCCAGCGCCAGGCCGAAGAACGCCATGCCGGCGAACGCCCAGCGCCAGCCGAAGTGCTGCGCCATCACGCCGCCCAGGGCCATGCCCAGCACCGAGCCGAACATGCCGCCGGAGATGAAGGCGCCGGACAGGGTGGCGCGCATCTCGCGCGGGAATACCGAAACCACCACGGCGATGCCGACGCTGCCGTAGGCGGCCTCGCCGACGCCGACCAGAAAGCGGGCCCAGAACATCTGCTCGTAGTTCTGCGCCAGTGCGCAGCCCAGGGTCGCCAGGCTCCACACCACCGCCATCAGGGTCAGGCTCTTGATCCGCCCGAAGCGGTCGGCGAGCAACGACAGCGGGAAGGTCAGCAGACCGACCATCAGCGCGACTATGCCGCTGAGCAGGCCCAGCTGGGTGTCGCTCAGCGCCCACTCGGCCTTGAGGCTGGGGAACACGGCGTTGAGCACCTGCCGCGACATGTAGTCGGATATCAGCAGGCCGAAGGTCAGGGCGAAGACGATCCAGGCATAGCGGCGCGCTATCCCCTGGGAACTATCCTCGATGTCGTCGCCGATATGATGCGCAGCCATGCTGCCTCCTCGAACTGTCGTTATTGTTTTAGGGTGAAAGCCTCTGGGAAAAAGCTCCTCACCCGCCTCTTGTGGGGGCGGAGGGCCGGCGTCGCATCCGCCAACGTGGCGACGGGCGCGACTACCAACCGGGCAAGAGCTTTATCGCAAAAGCCTCGGGATCAGCCGAACACGCCAGCCAGCCGGCTGGCGTGTTCGCTACGGGTGCTGCCGGCGAGCCGGCATCGCCCTCCCCCCCTGGACCTGACCAAAACAGGGGGACTGACTCGCTCGATCAACCGCGTTGCGGCACGCCCTTCTGGCCCGCCTTGCGGTTCGGCGCCATGCCGTTGGCCAGCAGGGTTTGCTCGACGCTGTCGTACTGCACGCCGATGCGGTAGATCTCGCGCGCTTCCTTGCCGCTGGCGATCTCGCGGCCCAGCTCGTGGGCCACGCGCACGGTCTGCTGGATCTGCTGCACCGAGGTGAAGCGCTTGCCATGCTGGTCGACTATGGTGTCCTCGATGCCGCAACGCGGGTGCAGGCCCATGGCCAGGGCCATGGCGTTGAACGGCAGGACGTTCTTCAGCAGCGACTCGGCGGTGAGGGTGCAGCCGTCCGGCGCGCGGTGGATGAAGTTGAAGAAGTTGAACGGGTTGGGGCCGTCGAAGCCGCCGCCGATGCCGATCCAGGTGAGGTTCAGCGGGCCCATGTACAGGCCCTTGCGCACCATGCGCTCGAGGGTTTCCAGGGCGTGGATGCCGGTCAGCTGGAAGTGCGGCTGGATGCCGTTGGCGGTCAGGCGCTTGAGGTGCTCGGCGACCCAGGCCGGGCCGGCCGGCACGGTCATCTCGCTGTAGGCGGCCTGGAACGCCGGGTTGGCCAGGGAGGTGCCTTCCAGGTACTCCGGATAGAGCAGCTCCATGATGTTCATCTGGGTGGTGTTGATCGCCACGGTGACCTGATCGGGCTTGGGCGTCAGTTCGGCGAGCATGTGGCGGGTGTCGTCGGACAGCCACTTGGCCGCCTCGCCCTCGCCTTCCGGGGCGAAGGAGATCGAGCCGCCGACCTGGATGATCATGTCCGGCACGGCCTCGCGCACCCCCTTGATCAGCTCGTTGAACTTGGACAGGCGCTTGGAGCCGCTGCCGTCCAGCTCGCGCACGTGCAGGTGGAGCACGGTGGCGCCGGCCTCATAGCAATCGACCGCCTTCTGGATCTGCTCGTCCATGGTCACCGGGATGTCTTCCGGGAAGTCCGCCGGCATCCACTCGGGGCCGTAGGGGGCGACGGTGATCACCACCTTTTCCATGTTTTCCGGGTGCAGCGAATCGTCGAAGAATTGCATGGGATCCTCGCTTGGTCTTGTCAAAGTAGCCCGCTCCGCAACGGTAGGAACGGAACGGGCGAAAGGGTTAGTAGGTCTTGTCGCCGATGATCCCGGCTCGCTCCATCTTGCGATGGCAGGGCGGGTAGTCCATGACCGCGTAATGCTGGGTACTGCGGTTGTCCCAGATCGCCACGCTGTTGGGTTGCCAGCGCCAGCGCACCTGGTACTCGGGGATGTACGCCTGGCTGATCAGGTAGCGCAGCAGGTCGCTGGCGCCGGGGTTGGCGTCCTGGCCGAAACGCACCCGATCCGGGGTGTGGTAGTTGCTGAAGTGGGTGGTGAAGGCGTTGACGAACAGCACCTTCTCGCCGGTTTCCGGATGGGTGCGCACCACCGGGTGCTCGGCATCCGGGTACTGCGCCTTGAGCGCCAGGCGCTTGTCGATCGGCATCGCCGCGCCGAAGCTGGCCTCGATGCTGTGGCGCGCGCGCAGGCCCTCGAGCCTGGCTTTGACGTCGTCCGGCAGATTGGCGTAGGCCACCACCATATTGGCCCACATGGTGTCGCCGCCCACCGGCGGGCACTCGATGCAGCGCAGCACGCAACCCAGCGGCGGCGCCTCGCGCCAGGTGGCGTCGGTGTGCCAGGCGTTCTCGTAGCGATCCATCGGCTGGTCCGGGCGCTTGTAGATCTGCACCAGGCCCGGGTGCTCCGGGTCGCTGCCGGCCACCGGGTGGTCTTCCAGCTCGCCGAAACGGCGGGCGAAGGCCACGTGCTCGGCGCGGCTGAAAGCCTGCTTGCGCAGGAACAGCACGCGATGCCTGAGCAACTGCTGGCGGATCTCGGCGAACAGCCCGTCGTCGTGGATGGCGTCGGCCAGATTCACGCCGATCAGCTCGGCGCCGATGTTGTAGGTCAGTTGTTCGACTTGCATGGCGGGCCTCCTCAGATGACGAAGATCGACGAGCCGGTGGTCTTGCGCGACTCCAGGTCGCGGTGCGCCTGCACCGCGTCCTGCAGCGCGTAGTGCTGGTTGATCTCGATCTTGATCCGGCCGCTGCCGACATGGTCGAACAGCTCGCCGGCCAGCGCCGCCTTCTCCGCCGGGTCGGCGATGTAGTCGGCCAGGGCCGGGCGGGTCATGTACAGCGAGCCTTTCATCGCCAGCAGCTGCGGGTTGAAGCCTTCGATCGGCCCGGAGGCGGTGCCGACGCAGACCAGCAGGCCGCGGCGCTTGAGCGAGTCCAGCGAGCCCATGAAGGTGTTCTTGCCGACGCTGTCGAACACCACGTTGACGCCGACGCCGTCGGTCAGCTCGCGCACGCGGCTGGCGACGTCTTCATGGCTGTAGTTGATGGTGTGGTCGCAGCCGTGGGCGCGGGCCACTTCGGCCTTGGCCTCGCTGGACACCGTGCCGATCACGGTCAGGCCGAGCAGCTTGGCCCACTGCGAGACGATCAGGCCGACGCCGCCGGCGGCGGCGTGCAGCAGGATGCTGTCGCCGGCCTTGAAGTCATGGATGCGGCGCATCAGGTAGGCCGAGGTCAGGCCACGCATGGTCATGGCCGCGGCGGTCTCGAAGGCGATGGTGTCGGGCAGCTTGATCAGTGGCGCAGCCGGGATCAGGCGCTCGGTGGAGTAGGCGCCGAGGGTGTTGAGAAAGCCGGTGTAGGTGACGCGATCGCCGACCGCCACGTTGCTCACGCCCTCGCCCACCGCCTGCACCACGCCGGCCGCCTCCACGCCCATGCCGTTGGGCAGCGGGATCGGGTAGGTGCCGTTGCGGAAGTAGGTGTCGGCGTAGTTCAGGCCAACGGCCACATGGCGCAGGCGAACCTCGCCTGGGCCGGGTTCGCCGACTTCGACGTCCTCATAACGAAGGACTTCGGGAGCACCGGTTTCGTAGAAGCGTACGGCTTTGGCCATGCCTGATTTCTCCAATCATCGATCTTGACGAACAGCGTCGATTTGCGTTGATTGGACTTTAGGGCGAGGGCCTGGCGGGTGCTTCTCATCGGACGACAGGCGCTTTTCATTTAATGACAAGGCAGTCGGGACGAAGCGCCAGTTCGCCCGGCTTGCAGCCGCCCCTCAGGGCAGCGCGGCCTGCACCGTCTGGTCGACTTCGTGCCAGCTGCTATCGGGATCGAAGCGGCTCATGGCCAGGGCCTGGTTGCCGCCGTCGGGGCCCAGATCCTTTTCGAACACCCGCCCCTCGTGGCTGATCATGAAGCTCATCACGCCGCTGTCGCCATAGGCGCTGGGCCAGGCGATCAGGGCAAAGCCGCGGCTCATGTTGTCGCCCAGCAGGTAGTCGTAGGCGCCGCCCGGTGCCGAAGGCCCCTGGGCGGAGAGGATGCGGTAGCGATAGCCCTGCCAGTCGCCGTCCGGCAGTTCGTCGCCGAACAGCGGGCCCAGCGGGCTTTCCTCGAGGCCGGGCTGCTCGACCCAGTACAGGCCGTCGTGCTGGCCATCGCGGCTGACGAACTGCTGTGCGTACTCCAGTACGCCGTCGCCGTCGCGGTCGACCTCGGCGTAGTCCATCTGCGCGTCGTGGTAGGCGCGCACCGCCTGCAGGGTGGCCAGCTCGTTGCGGCCGATGCGACGCACGCGGATGGTCTCGCCGCCGGCCTGGGTATCGAAGCGCCATCCCGAGGCGTCGCGCATCAGTGGCAAGGGAAACTCCCAGGCCTCCTGGCCCACGACCAACACGGCCTGGTCGGGGGCCGTCGAACGAATCTCGTGATGTTCCCGGTACAGGGCGAGGAAGGCGTCGACATCCTCGCGCTCGATGCCTTCGAGCGGAATGTAGCTGCGCCACTGCTCGCCGAGCAGGGCCGCCATGCGTGCGGGGTCGGCACGCTGGCTGCCCAGGGCGAGGATCAGGGCGTCCACCGCAGCATCGGGGCTGGGAAAGCTCTGCTGCGCCGGCAAGCCCTGCAACGGCAGCGCCAGCAGCACCAGCAGGAAGACGCGAAGAACGGCGTTGGTCATGGCTGGACTCCCTGTCAGCGCCGCCGGGCGCCGCCGCGGGACGCGGAAATGGCGGGACGACTGACGGCGTGCCCGGCGGCGCGCGCCGCCTGCGGACGACTGGCGGCGGTGCGGCTGAGCTGGCCGCGTTCGCTGTAGCTGCGCGCCTGGCTGGGCGAGCGGGCGCCGGCGAAGGCATTGTTGCGGGCGCCCTGGCCCGCGGAATACTGCTGGCGGGCCTGCTGCCGGGTCTGCGCATTGCTGCGCAGCTGATCGTTCTGACGCACAGGCTGATTACGCAGGTCGCGGTCGGCCGTCTGCGCCCGCTCGCGGGCCTGGCGGTTGCTGCTGGCCGGGCTGTCGAAACCGCGTTGTTCCAGGCTCTGCCGGGCGCGCTCGCGCTCTGCACTGCGCGCCGGGTCGCGGCCGCGCAGCTCCTGGCGCTGCTCGCTGCCGCTCAGGCGCTGGCCGTACTGCTCGCGGCTGGCGCGGTCGCGGTAGGGCACGCCGTCACGGTTGAGCGCGTTGTGCTGCCAGGTGTTGTCGCCGGCATTGATCTGGCGGTTGCGGTTGATGTTGTTGTAGCGGTTCACGTCGATGTCGATATCGCCGTGTCGCCAGTCGCAGTCGCCCCACAGCGAGTCGATGATCGCCACCCCGGCGGCGAAGGCCAACCCGGTGGCCAGCGCGCTGCCGAAGTAGTAGCCCGGCGGTGGCGGGTAGTACGCCGGCGGATAGCTGGGATAGGGCCAGGTGCCGTAGACCACGCTGGGGTTGTAGCTCGGCACGTAAACCACCTGCGGGTCGGCCGACTCGATGATGATGGTCTGCTGGCTGCTGACCGGTTGCGCGGTCGAGCCGCTCGCGCTGGGCTGCACGCTGACCTGCTGCTGCTCGTTGCTCTGCAGGTTGCCGGCGGCCTGGGCCTGGCGGCGCAGGCGCTGCACCGAGTCCATCACCGCATCGGGCTGGGCCAGGAAGGCATCGCCGACGCGCTGCACCCAGGCCGGGTTCTGGCCGAGGGTGACCAGCACCGCCGGGAAGGCGACCAGCGACTGCACGCTGGGGTCCCAGGGCTGCTCGGCGACCTGGCGCACGGCATCGTCGCCGCTGGCGTTCGGGTTGGCCTTGGACCAGGCCACCGCATCGGCGACGTCGCCGGGATAGGTGGCCGCCATCAGCACCTGGGCCAGCAGGGCGTCGGGATAGAGCGCCAGCGGCGCCAGCATCTGGTCGAGTTCCTCGGTGCCGAACACCTGCTCCGCGGTCGCCGCCGCCGGCTCCTCGGCCGCCAGTAGCGGCGGCCCGGCGAGGCCACCGAGGGCCAGCAGGAGAGGCAGTATCTGCAACATGGCGCATCCCCTTGCACGCAGGCGCGTGCGCTGGCGACGGAGTTCAGCAAGCATAGGCCGGCGCTGGGCATTTGCCATGGCGTGGCGTCCATCCGCCGCGCCTGTTGCGTCGCGGCATGGACAACCGCCGCATCGCCGCCTCAGAAACGCTCCTCGACCATGCGGAAGGGGTAATGCGCCCCCTTGTAGCGGCCGATCCTGCCGCGCTTGGGCAGTTCGATCTTCTGCTCCCGGGTGATGTCCTCGTAGGGCACCTGCTTGAGCAGATGGCTGATGATGTTCAGCCGCACCCGCCGCTTGTCCTCGGAACGGGCCATGTACCAGGGGGCCCAGGAGGTGTCCGAGGCGGCGAACATCTCGTCGCGGGCGCGGGTGTAGTCGTCCCAGCGGCTGAAGGACTTGAGATCCATGGGCGACAGCTTCCAGATCTTGCGCCCATCGTTGATGCGCTCCTTCAGGCGTCGCTGCTGCTCCTCGGCACTCACCTCCAGCCAGTACTTGATCAGGATGATGCCGGACTCGACCATCATCTTCTCGAACAAGGGCACCACGGTGAGGAACTTGTGCGCCTGCTCCTCGCTGCAGAAGCCCATCACCCGCTCGACGCCGGCGCGGTTGTACCAGCTGCGATCGAAGATCACCACCTCGCCCGCGGCGGGCAGGTGTTGCAGGTAGCGCTGGGCATACATCTGGCTCTTTTCCCGCTCGGTCGGAGCCGGCAAGGCCACCACGCGAAACACCCTTGGGCTGACCCGCTCGGTGATGGCCTTGATGGTGCCGCCCTTGCCGGCGCCGTCGCGCCCCTCGAAGACGATGCAGACCTTCAGACCCTTGGCGACCACCCACTGCTGCAACTTGACCAGCTCCACGTGCAGGGCCTTGAGCTCTTGCTCGTAGTCCTTGCGACGCAGCGGTTCGGTGGCAGAGGTTTGCTCCTTGTCCTTGTCCTTCTTCTTGCCCATGGTTCGAGACCTCGTCGGTGCGTTGGGGGATGCGGCACTGAACGACCGATGCCACCCGTGATGGGTGGCACCCTGGTGTGCAGGCTTGCGCGGCGCGCGACGCCATGGCGGCTGCCGCCCTGCGCCCCTGAACGCTGCCTACCAGCATCAGGCTAGCAGCCTTGCTGCCGCTTGCACGGCCGCCACCCAGGCGCGCCCGGCGCCGCTCAGGCCCCCGCCAGTTCCTGTTCGCGGATCAGCTTCTTGTTGATCTTGCCGACGCTGGTCTTGGGGATGTCGGCGACGAAACGGATCTGCCGCGGGATCGCCCACTTGTTGATCTGCCCGCTGTCGACGAACTGCTGCAGGTGCACTTCGATTGCCGCCTGGTCGAGGCTCGCGCCCGCCGCACAGACCACCAGGGCCAGCGGCCGCTCGCCCCACTGCGCATCGGGGATGCCGACCACGGCCACCGAGGCCACCGCCGCGTGCTGGCTGATCAGGTTCTCCAGGTCCAGCGAGCTGATCCACTCGCCACCGGTCTTGATCACGTCCTTGATGCGGTCCTTGATCTCCACCACGCCGCGGGCGTCGATCGAAGCCATGTCGCCGGTGTGCAGCCAGCCGCCCTGCCACAGCTCGGCGCCCTTCTGTGGCTCGTGCAGGTAGCCTTGGGTCAGCCAGGGCGCGCGCACCACGATCTCGCCCAGGGCCACTCCATCATGGGCCACGTCCTGGCCGTTGGCGTCGACGATGCGCAGGTCGACCAGGGGGATCGGCACGCCGGTCTTGATCCGCTCGGGAATCTGTTCGTCCATCGGCAGGGCCAGGTCTTCGGCGCGCAGGTGGGTCAGGGTCAGCAGCGGGCAGGTCTCGGACATGCCGTAGCCGCAGTGCACGCGCATGCCCCGCTCGCTGGCCTGGCGGGCCAGGCCGAGGGTCAGGGCGCTGCCGCCGAGCAGCATCTTCCAGCCGGTAAAATCGGTGCGCCTGCCCTCCTCGCACTCCAGCATCATCTGCAGGATGGTCGGCACGCAATGGGAGAAGCTCACCCCCTCCTCGCGGAACAGGCGCACCAGGCTGTTGGGCTCGTAGCGGCCCGGATACACCTGCTTGAGCCCCATGGCCGTGGCCACGTAGGGCACGCCCCAGGCATGCACGTGGAACATCGGGGTGATCGGCATGTACACGTCACCCGAGCGCAGCAGCGGCTGGCCGTCCCAGCCGGCGAAGGTGCCCAGCTCGTTCATGGTATGCAGCACCAGCTGGCGGTGGCTGAAGTACACGCCCTTGGGGTTGCCGGTGGTGCCGGTGGTGTAGAACAGGGTGGCCACCGAGCGCTCGTCGAAATCGGGGAAGTCGAAGTGGCTGGCGGCGCCGGCCAGCAGGGTCTCGTATTCGCCCAGCGACGGCAGCCGGGTCGGCTTGGCGCTGCTGTCGGTCAGCTGCACGTAGCCCCTGACGGTTTTCAGCTCGCCATTGACCTGCTCCATCAGCGGCAGGAAATCGTCATGCACCAGGACGATATCGTCCTCGGCGTGGTTCATGGTGTAGGCGACCTGCTCCGGCGACAGGCGGATATTCACCGTATGCAGCACGGCGCCGAGCATCGGCACGGCGAAGAAGCATTCCAGCGCGCGGTGGCTGTCCCAGTCCAGCAGGGCCACGGTGTCGCCAGCCCTGACCCCGGCGGCGGTCAGGGCGTTGGCCAGGCGCTGGATGCGCTCGTTTAGGGTGCGATAGCTGTAGCGCAGCTTGTCGGCGTAGACGATCTCCTGGTCCGGCTGGTAGCGCACCCCGGACAGCAGCAGGCGCTTGATCAGCAAGGGGTAGTCGTAGGCGCCCTCTGCCGGGGCAATTCTTTTTGTCGTCGCCATGTTTGTTTTCCCAACGTGACCGTTCTGAAAGTTTGCATCGCTGCAGGCAGGGGTGCGCCTCATGGGCTCTCGCGCACGCGGCGGCGCCCCCTCTCGGGCCTACAGTAGAGAGCCCCGCCCGCTACCGCTTCGCCTACCGCGTCATGCGCTTTACATTTGCTGACAGCCTTGCCCGCCAGCGGACATGCGCAGTTCGTAGGGTGGATGACGCTCTTTTCATTCACCACAACGATGCGAACACGCCCTGGTGGATGGATGAAGCGCCATCCACCCTACCAACGTCCCGCGTAGGGTGCGCCGCGCGCACCAGGGGTCCAAACGAAAAGCCCCGGCACTGGGGCCGGGGCTTGCGGGTGTTGCTCGAGCGTAGAACCTGTGCACGATCTCGCGAGCTAGAGCACTACAAGGCAAAAACAGGCGAGGAACGGTCGGAGTCGCGGGCGACTGTACTTTTGTACATGAGCATTCCGAGCCTGTTTTTAACGCAGTAGGGCCGACGCGCAGCAGATCGTGGATAGGTTCTTAGAACTGCGCGGCGTCGAGCAGGTACAACGACTCGCTACCGGCCTTGACCGAGGCGGTGAGCGAGTGGATGCGCGGCAGCAGGCGGGCGAAGTAGAAGCGTGCGGTGCCCAGCTTGCTGGCGTAGAACGCGTCCTGCGCCTCCTTGCCCAGCGCAGCGCGGGCCATCAGCGCCCACATATAGGCGTAGGCGGTGTAGCCGAACACCTGCAGGTACTCCACCGACGCAGCGCCGATCTCGTTGGGGTTGCCCTTGGCGCGGTCCAGCACCCAGGCGGTCAGCTCATCCAGGTTCTGCACGGCAGCCGCCAGCGGCTGGGTGAACTCGTCGAGATTGGCATCGGCCGAAGCGATGAAGGCCTTGATCTCGTCGGCCAGGTGCTTGTAGTAGCTGCCGCCGCTGCCGACTATCTTGCGCCCCATCAGGTCCAGCGACTGGATGCCGTTGGTGCCTTCGTAGATCTGGGTGATGCGGCAGTCGCGCACCAGCTGCTCCTGGCCCCACTCGCGGATAAAGCCGTGGCCGCCGAAGATCTGCTGGCCGTGCACGGTGGTTTCCAGCGCCATGTCGGTGAGGAAGGCCTTGGCCACCGGGGTCAACAGCGCCACCAGTTCCTCGGCGCGCTTGGCGGTGTCCTTGTCCTCGCTGTACTTGGCGGTATCCAGCTGCATGGCGACGTAGCTGGAGAAGGCGCGACCGCCCTCGTTCAGCGCCTTCATGGTCAGCAGCATGCGGCGCACGTCCGGATGCACGATGATCGGATCAGCAGCTTTGTCCTTGGCCACCGGGCCGGTCGGCGCGCGGCTCTGGATGCGCTCGCGGGCGTATTCCACGGCGCTCTGGTAGCTGCGCTCGCCCAGGGCCAGGCCCTGGATGCCAACGCCCAGGCGCTCGTAGTTCATCATGGTGAACATGGCCGCCAGGCCCTTGTTCACTTCGCCGACCAGGTAGCCGGTGGCGCCGTCGAAGTTCATCACGCAGGTAGCCGAGGCCTTGATGCCCATCTTGTGTTCGATGGAGCCGCAGGAAACGGCGTTCTTCTCGCCCAGCGAGCCATCGGCACCCACCATCACCTTGGGCACCAGGAACAGCGAGATGCCTTTCGGGCCAGCCGGGGCGTCCGGCAGCTTGGCCAGCACCAGGTGGATGATGTTCTCGGTCAGGTCGTGTTCGCCGCCGGTGATAAAGATCTTGGTGCCGGAAATCTTGTAGCTGCCGTCGGCCTGGGGTTCGGCCTTGGTGCGGATGATGCCGAGGTCGGTGCCGGCGTGCGGCTCGGTCAGGCACATGGAACCGGCCCAGACGCCGGCGTACATGTTCGGCAGGTACTGCGCCTTGAGCGCTTCGCTGGCGTGGTTGAGGATCGACAGGCAGGCGCCGGCGGTGAGCATCGGGTACAGGCCGAAGGACAGGTTGGCCGAGTTGACCATTTCCTCGACCTGGGCGCCGATCACCTTGGGCATGCCCATGCCGCCGAACTCCGGCGAACCGCCGACACCGACCCAGCCACCCTCGGCGTAGGTCTGGTAGGCCTCGGGGAAACCGGCCGGGGTCTTCACCGCGCCGTTGTCCCAGGAGCAGCCCTCTTCATCACCGCTGCGGTTCAGCGGGGCGATGCTGCCGGCGGTGACCTTGCCGGCTTCTTCGAGGATGGCGCTGGCGGTCTCGGCATCGACCACCTCGGCCAGGGCCGGCAGCTCGGCCCAGAGCTTGGAAACCTCGAAGACTTCATTGAGCACGAAGCGCATGTCGCGCAGGGGGGCTTGGTAATCGGCCATATTGCAATCTCTCGGATGATGCGGGCATGCACGATGCCGTGATGGATGAAGTGCCGGCCGGATCAGCCAGCGCCAAGCGCCGGCCAGGCCAGCGGCAGTGAGCGCTCGCGCGGCGCGGGCTCGAGCAGGCTGTCCAGGGCCGCCAGTAGCAGTGCGCCGACAGCGTCCTGGCGCTGCTGCGCGGTCAGGTCCGGGCACGCCGGCGGCAGGTTGTTGAGCCAGGTGACCAGCGCCTGCACGCCGAACCTGAGCCGGGCCGGCGCCCCGCCCGCTCCGGCCTCCAGCAGCAAGTGCGCCAGGCGCTCTTCGTAGGCTTCGCGCAGCACCTGGATACGCCGGCGATGGGCCGGCGTCAGGCAGCGCAACTCCTGCTCGGCCAGCTGAAACTGGGCCTGGCGTCGTTCGTGCAAGGCGATATGGCGTTGCAGCAGCTGCTCCAGGCGCTCCCGGGCACTGCCCCTGGCAACACGACGCGGCGCGGCCAGCAGTTCCTCGTAGAGCTCCTCGATGAGCTCGAACAGCAGCTGTTCCTTGCTCTCGAAATGGTGATAGAGCGAGCCCGCGGCCATCCCCAGGTGCAAGGCCAGCTCGCGCATGCCGACCTGGGCGAAGCCGCGCTCGGCGAACAGCGCCAGCGCCTTGCCACGCAGGGTCTCGAGCCTGGTTTCAGCGCACGCACCGGCCATGGCGGCTCACACACGCTCGAAGATCGCGGCGATACCCTGACCGCCACCGATGCACATGGTCGCCAGCGCATAGCGGCCGCCGACCCGATGCAGCTCGTGGATGGCCTTGGTGACGATGATCGCGCCGGTCGCACCGATCGGATGGCCAAGGGAAATGCCCGAGCCATTGGGGTTGACCCGCGCCGGGTCGAAGTCCAGCTCACGGGCCACGGCACAGGCCTGGGCGGCGAACGCCTCGTTGGACTCGATCACATCCAGGTCGGCCACCGTCAGGCCGGCGCGCCGCAGCGCCAGGCGCGTTGCCGGAATCGGCCCGAGCCCCATCAGCTCGGGCTCGACGCCGGCGTGGGCATAGCTGACCAGGCGCGCCAGCGGGCGCAGATTGTCGCTCTTCACCGCCGCGCCGCTGGCCAGCAGCAGCGCGGCGGCGCCGTCGTTGAGGCCCGAAGCGTTGCCGGCGGTCACCGTGCCGCCCTGCTTGAAGGCGGTCTTCATCGCCGCCAGCTGCTCCAGGGAGACATCGCCGCGCACATGCTCGTCGACCTCGAACAGCTGCACGCCTTTGCGGCTCTTCAGCTCCACCGGCACGATCTGGCTGGCGAAGCGCCCTTCGGCGATGGCGCGGGCGGCGCGGCGCTGGCTCTCCAGGGCCAGCTCATCCTGCGCCTCGCGGCTGATGCCATGGCGCTCGGCCACGTTCTCGGCGGTGATGCCCATATGGATGCGCTGGAAGGGGTCGTGCAGCACGCCGAGCATATAGTCCTGCGCCTGCATGTCGCCCAGGCGCGCGCCCCAGCGCGCGGCGGACATCAGGTAGGGCCCGCGGCTCATCGACTCGGCGCCGCCGGCGATGGCCACCTCGGTGTCCCCCAGCAGCAGGCTCTGCGCCGCCGAAATCACCGCCTGCAGGCCGGAACCGCAGAGGCGGTTGACGTTGAAGGCCGGGGTTTCCTTGGGCAGGCCGGCATTCAGCGCCGCCACTCGGGCCAGGTAGGCATCGCCCGGTTCGCTGGCAATCACATTGCCCAGCACCACATGCCCGACCCGCTCCGGTGCGCAGCCGGCGCGCTGCAGGGCCGCGCCGACGGCCGTGGTGGCCAGTTGCGACAGCGCGACATCCTTGAGCGAGCCGCCGAAGGAGCCGATGGCGGTTCGTGCAGCGCTGACGATAAAGACTTCAGGGGTAGACATGGCGGGCTCCGTTGCAAGGGGTATCGGTTGCAGCGGCGTCCACCCGAGGGTGACGCCGCCGCATGCGCCCAATCTAGGGGCAACGCCGCGAGGCGTCTTTTCATTTGATGACAATCTGCAGTCATTTCATGACAAATCCGCAAGACTGTCGACACTCTCATGCAATGCAATTGACCAGACCCATTTGAATGGGTAGTTTTCGTGCATATTAATAAATATTGTCGACACTAAGTCATCACCCAGCAAAGCGATCGCCGCCTGCGAGGAAAGGTGGCGGACCGCGCCGCATCGGCTACCACGTCTTCGAGCACAAGCTCGACGCGCTGTTCGCCACAAAGAAATGACGCTCATAACACCGCTGCGATCGGGCAAGCCCCGCCAGCACCCGGCTACCCAGTCCAGGCCCTGTCAGATCGGCCTTCTGTCCCGAGGAATCACACCGTGCTTGAAACCTACCGCCACCATGTCGCCGAACGTGCCGAGCAGGGCCTGCCGCCCCTGGCGCTGAATGCCGAACAGACCGCCGCCCTGGTCGAACTGCTGAAGAACCCGCCGGCCGGCGAAGCCGCCTTCCTGCTCGATCTGATCAGCCACCGCGTCCCCGCCGGCGTGGACGAAGCCGCCTACGTCAAGGCCGGCTTCCTCTCTGCCGTGGCCAAGGGCGAAGCCGCCTCGCCGCTGCTCAGCAAGCAGCGCGCCGTCGAACTGCTGGGCACCATGCAGGGCGGCTACAACATCGCCACCCTGGTCGAACTGCTCGATAGCGCCGAGCTGGCCAGCGTTGCCGCCGCACAGCTCAAGCACACCCTGCTGATGTTCGACGCCTTCCACGACGTCGCCGAGCGCGCCAAGGCCGGCAATGCCGCGGCCAAGGCCGTGCTGCAGTCCTGGGCCGATGGCGAATGGTTCACCGCCCGCCCGGCGCTGGCCGAGAAGATCACCCTGAGCGTGTTCAAGGTGCCCGGCGAAACCAACACCGACGACCTGTCGCCGGCTCCGGACGCCTGGTCGCGCCCCGACATCCCGCTGCACGCCCTGGCCATGCTGAAGATGACTCGCGACGGCATCGTGCCGCAGCAGCCCGGCGCGGTCGGCCCGCTGGCACAGATCGAGGCGGTCAAGGCCAAGGGTTACCCGGTGGCCTATGTCGGCGACGTGGTCGGCACCGGCTCCTCGCGCAAATCCGCCACCAACTCGGTGCAGTGGTTCTTCGGCGACGACATTCCCCATATTCCGAACAAGCGCGCCGGCGGCTTCTGCTTTGGCAACAAGATCGCCCCGATCTTCTACAACACCATGGAAGACGCCGGCGCCCTGCCAATCGAATTCGACGTGGCCGCCCTCGATATGGGCGATGTGATCGACCTCTACCCCTATGCCGGCAAGGTCTGCAAACAGGGCACTGAAGAAGTGCTGGCCCGCTTCGAACTGAAGACTCCCGTGCTGCTCGACGAAGTGCGCGCCGGCGGCCGTATCCCGCTGATCATCGGCCGCGGCCTGACCGAGAAAGCGCGCGCCGAGCTGGGTCTGGCCCCCTCCGACCTGTTCAACAAGCCGCAAGCGCCGGCCGACAGCGGCAAGGGCTTCACCCTGGCGCAGAAGATGGTCGGCCGCGCCTGCGGTCTGCCGGAAGGTAAAGGCGTGCGTCCGGGGACCTACTGCGAACCGAAGATGACCACCGTCGGCTCCCAGGACACCACCGGCCCGATGACCCGCGACGAGCTGAAAGACCTGGCGTGCCTGGGCTTCTCCGCCGACCTGGTGATGCAGTCCTTCTGCCACACCGCGGCCTATCCGAAACCGATCGACGTCACCACCCACCACAGCCTGCCGGACTTTATGCGCAATCGCGGCGGCGTCTCGCTCAAGGTGGGCGACGGCATCATCCACAGCTGGCTGAACCGCATGCTGCTGCCGGACACCGTCGGCACCGGTGGCGACTCGCACACCCGCTTCCCGATCGGCATCAGCTTCCCGGCCGGCTCCGGCCTGGTGGCCTTCGCCGCCGCCACCGGCGTCATGCCGCTGGACATGCCGGAATCCGTGCTGGTGCGCTTCAAGGGCAAGATGCAACCGGGTATCACCCTGCGTGACCTGGTCCATGCCATCCCCTACTACGCCATCCAGAAAGGCCTGCTGACCGTCGAGAAGAAGGGCAAGAAGAACATCTTCTCCGGCCGCATCCTCGAGATCGAAGGCCTGGACAACCTGACCGTCGAGCAGGCCTTCGAGCTGTCCGACGCCTCCGCCGAACGTTCGGCTGCCGGTTGCACCATCAAACTGCCGGAAGCGGCCATCGCCGAATACCTGCAGTCCAACATCACCCTGCTGCGCTGGATGATCAGCGAAGGCTACGGTGATGCCCGTACCCTGGAGCGTCGTGCCCAGGCGATGGAAGCCTGGCTGGCCAACCCGGTACTGATGGAAGCCGACAAGGACGCCGAGTACGCCGAAGTCATCGAAATCGACCTGGCCGAACTCAACGAGCCGGTGCTGTGCGCCCCGAACGACCCGGACGACGCCCGTCTGCTGTCCACCGTGGCCGGCGACAAGATCGACGAAGTGTTCATCGGTTCGTGCATGACCAACATCGGTCACTTCCGCGCCGCCGGCAAACTGCTGGACAAGGTCAAGGGCGGCATTCCGACCCGTCTGTGGCTGGCCCCGCCGACCAAGATGGACGCCCACCAGCTGACCGAGGAAGGCTACTACGGCATCTACGGCAAGGCCGGTGCACGCATGGAAATGCCGGGCTGCTCGCTGTGCATGGGCAACCAGGCGCGCGTGCAGACCGGCTCCACCGTGGTCTCCACCTCCACCCGCAACTTCCCCAATCGCCTGGGCGACGCCACCAACGTCTACCTGGCCTCCGCCGAACTGGCCGCGGTTGCCTCGATCATCGGCAAGCTGCCGACCGTCGAGGAGTACATGGTCTATGCGAAGGATATCGATAGCATGGCTGGCGACATCTACCGCTACCTGAGCTTCGACCAGATCGCCGACTTCCGCGAAGCGGCGGCCAACGCCAAGATCCCGCTCGTGCCGGCCTGATCCCAGCGCTGTAGAACAAGCCCCGCCCCGTGCGGGGCTTGTTTATTGGGTGGCATATCGCGCGCCATACGGCGCGCCGCCAACCACTGAGCCTGCAACCCAGCGCGGCAAGACCTCTCCTGGATTTCACTGCTCATGGCCGGCGTACCCGAGGGGCCCACCGACGGCCGGCGGCTTGACCGGGTGCCGGGCAAACCGAATACTGTACATATAAACAGTATTCGGACGATTTCAACGCCATGCCTTCCGTGGTCGCCCTCGAGCACCTCTTCGACAGCCGCCGCCTCTGGCGCGCCCAGGACGTTGCCCGCGCGCCCAGCGGCCAAACGACCGGCCATGCCGCGCTGGACGCCCTGCTGCCCGGCGGCGGCTGGCCCGAGGCGGCGCTGAGCGAGCTGCTGGTGGCCGCCCCCGGTATCGGCGAACTGCGCCTGCTGTGGCCGACCCTGGCGCGTCTGACCCAGGCCGGCGAGCGCGTAGTGCTGGTCGCCCCGCCCCATCTGCCCTACCCCCAGGCCTGGCTGGCGGCGCAGGTCGATCTGCGCCAGCTGAGCATCGTCCATGCCCAGGGGCGCGACGCGCTGTGGGCGGCCGAGCAATGCCTGCGCTCGGGCAGTTGCGGCGCGGTGCTGT
The DNA here is from genome assembly GCF_054110165.1 of Pseudomonas sp. PL-6. Lineage (NCBI taxonomy): Bacteria > Pseudomonadati > Pseudomonadota > Gammaproteobacteria > Pseudomonadales > Pseudomonadaceae > Pseudomonas > Pseudomonas sp. PL-6. Next base: position 2,911,211 of record NZ_CM134189.1, read on the forward strand.
GCTGGCCGCAGCAGGCCGAGGATCGCGCCCTGCGCCGCCTGCAGGTGGCGGCCGAGACCGGGCAGACCCTGGCCTTCGCCTACCGCCCGCTGGGCGAGGCAATCAACCCCTCGCCGGCGGCCCTGCGCCTGGCCATCGAGGCCCGGCCGGCGCAGCTGCGCGTACTCAAGTGCCGCGGCGGCCTGGCGCCGGCGCAGCCGCTGCCGGCCACGGCCTGGTCCTGAGATGAACCCGCTCTGGGCCTGCATCCTGCTGCCGCAGCTGGCGCTCGATGGCGTCATGCGCCAGCGTGCCGAACCGACCGAGCCGCTGGTGCTGCTCGGCGGCCCGCCACAGCGGCGCGTGCTGCAGGCGGTCAACCCGGCGGCGCGCGCGCTGGGCCTCAAGCCCGGGCAGTTGCTCAGCGCAGCGCAGGCGCTGACCCGCGGCTTCGCCAGCGCCGACTATGACCTTGCCGCCATCGAACGCTGGCAGCAGTTTCTCGCCGCCTGGGCCTATGGTTTCAGCGCCCAGGTCAGCCTGCACTACCCGCGCTGCCTGTTGCTGGAAGTGGGTTCCAGCCTCGGCCTGTTCGGCCCCTGGCCGCGCTTCGAGGCACGCCTGCGCCGGGAGCTGGGCGAGCTGGGTTTCCAGCAGCGCATCACCCTGGCGCCCAACCCGGTCGCCGCACGCATGCTGGCCAACGTCCACGACGGCCTGGCAATCGGCGACGCGGCCGAGCTGCGCGCCGCGCTCGAGCGCCTGCCAGTCGAGCGTATCGGCCTGTCCCGCGAGACCGCCTCCGCCCTCGCCCGCATGGGCCTGCGCAGCCTGCAGCAGTTACTCGCCCTGCCGCGTGACGGCCTGGCGCGGCGCTTTCCGGCCGAGCTGCTGCGCCACCTCGACAGCCTGCTCGGCGAACGGGCGCTGGCCCTGGAGTTCTACCGCCCGCCGGATCGCTTCGATGCGCGCATCGAGCTCAACTTCGAGGTCGAGTCGCACCAGGCGCTGCTGTTTCCGCTGCGCCGCCTGACCGCCGATCTGGCCGCCTACCTGGCCGGACGCGACAGCGGCGTGCAGCGCTTCACCCTGCATCTAGAGCACCGCAATCGCCCGGCCAGTCAGCTGGTGGTGGGCCTGCTCAGCGCCGAGCGCGATCCGGCCATGCTGCTGGAGCTGACCCGCGGCCGCCTGGAGCAGCTGCAACTGCCGGCGCCGGTACTGGCGCTGCGCCTGGAGGCCCGCGAGTTGCCCGCCTTCGCCCCGCAGCACCGCCAGCTGTTCGACGAGCGACCGCAGCAGTCGCTGCCCTGGGAGCAACTGCGCGAACGCCTGCGCGCCCGCCTCGGCGACGAGGCGGTGCAGGGCCTCGGCGCCCGCGCCGATCACCGCCCGGAGCTGAGCTGGCAGGCCGAGAGCGACCGGCATACGCCATCGCTGCCCAGCGTCGGGCCGCGTCCCGCCTGGCTGCTGGGCGAACCTCAGCCGCTGGCCGAGGCCGGCCTGCTGATCCTCGCCGGGCCCGAGCGCATCGAATCCGGCTGGTGGGACGGCGGCGACCTGCGCCGCGACTATTACCTGGTGCAAACCCGCAGCGGCCAGCGCGCCTGGGCCTTTCGCCCGGTCGGCGCCGCAGGGCCGCTGCAGCTGCACGGCTGGTTCGCATGACGCCCGACTACGCCGAGCTGCACTGCCTGTCCAATTTCAGCTTTCAACGTGGAGCCTCCAGCGCCCGCGAGCTGTTCGAGCGCGCCGCGCGCCTCGGCTACCGGGCCCTGGCGATCACCGACGAATGCACGCTCGCCGGCATCGTGCGCGCCTGGCAGGCGGCCAAGGAGACCGGCCTGGCGCTGATCGTCGGCAGCGAGATGCCCATCGAAGGCGGCCCCAAGCTGGTGCTGCTGGCCGAGGACCTGACCGGCTACCAGACGCTGTGCCGGTTGATCACAGCCGCCCGGCGCCGCGCCGAGAAGGGTCGCTACCGCCTGCTGCGCGAGGACTTCGACGCGCCGCTGGCCGGCCTGCTGGCGATCTGGCTGGCCGAACCGCAGATCAGTGATCACGAGGGCATCTGGTTGCGCCAGCGTTTTGCCGACCGCCTGTGGCTGGGCATCGAACTGCACCGCGGCGCCGACGATGCCGCTCGCCTGCGCCAGTTGCAGGCCCTGGCCGCGCGCCTGCAGATTCCCGCCCTGGCCTGCGGCGACGTGCATATGCACGCCCGCGGCCGCCGCGCCCTGCAGGACTGCATGACCGCCATCCGCCAGCATCTGCCGGTGGCCGAAGCCGGCGCCTGGCTGTTTCCCAACGGCGAACGCCACCTGCGCCGCCGCGAGGAGCTGGCCGAGCTGTATCCGCAGGAATTGCTCGACGAGACGCTACGGGTGGCCGAGCGCTGCCGCTTCGAGCTCGGCGAGCTGCAGTATCAGTACCCCCACGAGCTGGTGCCGGCCGGCCACAATGCCACCTCCTGGCTGCGTCATCGGGTCGAAGAAGGCCTGCACTGGCGCTGGCCGGATGGCGCCAGCGCCAAGGTGCGGGCGCAGGTCGAGCACGAGCTGCAGCTGATCACTGAGCTGAAATACGAGAGCTACTTTCTCACCGTGCACGACATCGTCAGCTGGGCCCGCGAGCAGCACATCCTCTGCCAAGGCCGCGGCTCGGCGGCCAACTCCACGGTGTGCTTCGTCCTCGGCATCACCGAACTGAACCCGGACAACTCGGGCAGCCGGCTGCTGTTCGAACGCTTTCTCTCGCGCGAGCGCAACGAGCCGCCGGATATCGACGTCGACTTCGAGCACGAGCGCCGCGAGGAGGTCATCCAGTACGTGTTTCGCCGCTATGGCCGCCAGCGCGCGGCGCTGACCGCGGTGGCCAGCACCTACCACGGCGCCGGCGCGCTGCGTGACGTGGCCAAGGCGCTCGGCCTGCCGCCCGACCAGGTCGGCGCCCTGGCCGACTGCTGCGGACGCTGGAGCGACCGCATGCCGGACGCCGAACGCCTGCGCGAGGCCGGCTTCGACCCGGACAGCCCGTCACTGCACCGCATCCTGACCCTGGCCGGCGAGCTGATCGGCTTTCCCCGTCACCTGTCGCAGCACCCGGGCGGCTTCGTCATCTCCGAACACCCGCTGCAGACCCTGGTGCCGGTGGAGAACGCCAGCATGGCCGAGCGCACCGTGATCCAGTGGGACAAGGACGACCTCGACCTGGTCGGCCTGCTCAAGGTCGATATCCTCGCCCTCGGCATGCTCAGCGCACTGCGTCGCTGCTTCGCCCTGATCGAGCGCTACCGCGGCACGCGCTGGACCCTGGCTGGCCTGCCGCAGGAAGATGCGGCGACCTACGCCATGATCAGCCGCGCCGACACCGTCGGCGTGTTCCAGATCGAGTCGCGCGCGCAGATGGCCATGCTGCCGCGCCTGCGCCCGCAGAAGTTCTACGACCTGGTGATCCAGGTCGCCATCGTCCGTCCCGGGCCGATCCAGGGCGACATGGTCCATCCCTACCTGCGCCGGCGCAACGGCGAGGAGGCGGTGGAATACCCTTCAGACGAATTACGACCGGTGTTCGAACGCACCCTCGGCGTGCCGCTGTTTCAGGAACAGGTGATGGAACTGGCCATGGTCGCCGCCGACTACAGCCCCGGCGAGGCCGACGAGCTGCGCCGCTCGATGGCCGCCTGGAAGCGCCACGGCGGGCTGGAGCCGCATCGCCAGCGGCTGACCTCGCGCATGCTGGAAAAAGGCTACACGGCGGAATTCACCGCGCGCATCTTCCGCCAGATCGAGGGCTTCGGCAGCTACGGCTTCCCCGAATCCCACGCCGCCAGCTTCGCCCTGCTCACCTACGCCAGCTGCTGGCTGAAATGTCACGAGCCGGCCGCCTACGCCTGCGCCCTGGTCAACAGCTGGCCGATGGGCTTCTACAGCCCCGACCAGGTGCTACAGGACGCCCGCCGCCACGGCATCGAAGTGCGCCCGGCGGACGTACGCCACAGCGCCTGGGACTGCAGCCTGGAGCCAAGCGGCGGCGAGCAGCCGGCAATCCGCCTGGGGCTGCGCCTGCTGCGCGGCTTTCGCGAGGAGGATGCCCTGCGCATCGAGGTGGCGCGGCAGGCGGCGCCCTTCACTGATGTGGACGACCTGTGCCGCCGCGCCACGCTGGATGCCCGCGCGCGCGAATGCCTGGCGGACGCCGGCGCCCTGCGTGGTCTGGCCGGCAACCGTTACCGCGCCCGCTGGGCGGTGGCCGGAGTGGAACCGCAGCTGCCGCTGTTCGCCGGCCATTCCAGCCGTGAAGAACCCGTGGCGCTGCCACGGCCCACGGTCGGCGAAGACCTGCTGACGGATTACGCCACCTTCGGCACCACCCTCGGCCCGCACCCGCTGGCGCTGCTGCGCGAACGACTGAGGGCCAAACGCTGCCGCAGCTCGCACGAACTGGGCGCGGTCGAGCACGGCCGCCCGGTCAGCGTCGCCGGCCTGGTGATCGGCCGCCAGCGCCCGCAGACCGCCAGCGGGGTGATCTTCGTCACCCTGGAAGACGAGTTCGGCATGATCAACGTGGTGGTCTGGCATGACCTGGCCGAGCGCCAGCGCCGGGTGCTGCTGCAGGCGCGGTTGCTGCGCATCGACGGCCACCTGGAAAGCGCCGACGGCGTGCGCCACGTCATCGCCGGGCGCCTGACCGACCTGAGCCCGCTGCTGACCGGGCTCGACGTGAAGAGTCGGGATTTCCACTAGGGTGTCGACAGCCGGGAGAAAGCCAATCCCGACCTGACGCCCGAGAACGCGCACTGCCGACAAAGCCCGCCCGACAAGATGACGCCGCGCATCGCCAAGCTAAGCAAGCTGACTTCGGCATCGCCATCCGCCGAACGCCCTTTCGTCTTCCCGTGGCGCAAGCGCGGGCTGTGGATCATGCCGCCAAGTGGTACCATTGCGCGCTTCACGCCGCGCTGGCTGCCCAGGGCATCCCCAAGCGCCGGCGATACGACGCCCGACAGACCACGCCAACACATGCCTGACGACAGGCCGGCCCCCATGGCTTCAGCGCAAGCCGGCCCGGGGCACCGCGTGTGGATGTTCCTCGACCTATACCCAGCGGCTGAACTCGGCCTTCAACAGGAACGAGTTCGCCCAGCTGCCTGCCACAAGCGACGTGGCGGGCGCGGGTGCAGGAACCGGGAAAGGCGATTAACCACCGCAGCCCCGCAGGACAAGCAATTGATCTCCACCGCTAATATCACCATGCANGCACCGGGCGCGGCAGGTCGAGCTGCCAGCTGAGCACCTGCTGGCGCTCACTGTCGTGGGGGGTCAGGCGCAGGTACTGGATGCTCGCGCGTACCTGGTCGTCGTAGCGGTAGGTAGTGTCGTGGCTGATCGAGAGTCTCATGCGACCTCCAGGTAGGACGTGTGAATGGTGTTGCCCAACTGGCGTACCAGCAGGATGAAGTCGGTGAGCCAGGCATGCAGGCCTTCGTCGAGCACTTCGTCGATGCCGGTGTAGCGCAGCCGCGCATCCAGCTCGGCGGCCAGGCGCTGCGCCGAGCGGCCGTTGTCGCCGGGCAGGCCGGCGAGCATCAGGTTGAGTTCCTCCATGCAGGCGCGCAGCGAACGCGGCACCTCGTGGCGCAGCAGCAGTAGTTCGGCGACCTTGCGCGTGCGCGGCGAACCACGGTAGATCTCGGCGAAGGCCTCGGACGAGGACAGCGCGCGCAGCAGCGCATTCCACTGGTAGTAGCTGCGCGCGGTGCGTTCTTCCAGCTCGTCGATCTCCTCGCCGAGCATCTCGTAGCGCGCATCGAGCAGGCGCAGGGTGTTGTCGGCGCGCTCGATGAAGGTGCCCAGGCGAATGAAGCGATAGGCCTCGCCGCGCATGATGGTGCCGAAGGTGGCGCCGCGGAACAGGTGCGAGCGCTCCTTGACCCACTCGCAGAAGCGGCTGATGCCGTAGCGGCCCAGGCCCTGCTCGGCGATGCCGCGCATTTCCAGCCAGGTGGCGTTGATGTTCTCCCACATGTCCGCGGTGATCCGCCCGCGCACCGCGTGAGCGTTGGCGCGCGCGGCCTGCAGGCAGCAGTAGATGCTCGCCGGGTTGCTCGCGTCGAGGGCGAAGAAGTGCAGCATGCGCTCGGCATGCAGCGGGCCGTGACACTCCAGGTAGGCGTCCAGGGTGCCGGTGATCAGCAGCGGCATGGCCAGTTCATCCAGACCGTCGCCGCGGCCGTCCTGCGGCATCAACGACAGCGAGTAGCTGACGTCGAGCATGCGTGCGAGGTTCTCGGCGCGCTCCAGGTAGCGCGACATCCAGTACAGATCGGAGGCAGTTCTCGACAGCATGATCAGTCCTCCACCACCCAGGTGTCCTTGGTCCCGCCGCCCTGCGACGAATTGACCACCAGCGAGCCTTCGCGCAGCGCCACGCGAGTCAGGCCACCGGGCACCAGGCGGGTTTCTCGACCGGACAGGACGAACGGGCGCAGGTCGATATGGCGCGGGGCGATGCCGCGCTCGACGAAGGTCGGGCAGGTCGACAGGCTCAGCGTCGGCTGGGCGATATAGGCCTCGGGCTTGGCCATCAGCCGGGCGCGGAAGGCCTCGATCTCGGCCTTGCTCGCCGCCGGCCCGACCAGCATGCCGTAGCCGCCGGAACCCTGGGTTTCCTTGACCACCAGCTCGGGCAAGTGGGCCAGCACGTGGGACAGTTCCTCCGGCTTGCGGCACTGCCAGGTCGGCACGTTGTTCAGGATCGGTTCCTCGTCCAGGTAGAAGCGGATCATGTCGCCAACGTAGGGGTAGACCGACTTGTCGTCGGCCACCCCGGTGCCGATGGCGTTGGCCAGTACCACGTTGCGCGAGCGGTAGGCGGCCAGCAGGCCGGGCACGCCGAGCATGGAATCGGGGTTGAAGGTCAGCGGATCGAGGAAGGCGTCGTCGAGGCGACGGTAGATCACATCGACCTGGCGCGCGCCGGCGGTGGTGCGCATGTACACCTTGTCGTCGCGGACGAACAGGTCGGCGCCCTCCACCAGCTCCACCCCCATCTCGCGGGCGAGGAAGGCGTGCTCGAAATAGGCGCTGTTGAAGCGCCCCGGGGTCAGCACCACCACCGTGGGGTTGTCCAGCGCACTGGAGCTCTTCAGGGTGTCGAGCAACAGATTCGGGTAGTGATCCACCGGCGCCACGCGCTGAGCGGCGAACAGCTCGGGGAACAGGCGCATCATCATCTTGCGGTCTTCAAGCATGTAGCTGACGCCGCTGGGGGTACGCAGGTTGTCCTCCAGCACGTAGTAGCTGCCGTCGCCGTCGCGCACCAGATCCACGCCGGCGATATGCGCATAGATGTCGCGGTGCAGGTCGAGGCCCTGCATGGCCATCTGGTAACCCTCGTTGGCCAGCACCTGCTCGGCGGGAATGATGCCGGCCTTGATGATGCGCTGGTCGTGGTAGAGGTCGGCGAGGAACAGGTTGAGCGCCTGCACACGCTGGATGCAGCCGCGCTCGACCATGCGCCATTCGCTCATCGGTATGCTGCGCGGGACGATGTCGAAGGGGATCAGGCGCTCGGTGCCCTGATCGTCGCCATAGAGGGTGAAGGTGATGCCAGCACGGTGGAACAGCAGGTCGGCTTCGCGTCGGCGCTGGGCCAGCAGATCGTCCGGCGTTTCTGCCAGCCAGCGGGCAAATTCGCGGTAGTGCGGGCGGACAGCGCCGCTCGCGTCGTACATCTCGTCATAAAAGGTGCGGACCATGCCGTACTCCTTGTCACCCGGACTTGCAGGGAGCTTTGCAAGGCCCGAGCCAGCACGGTAATTCCTTTTATTTCAATGACTTGATAAAAACCCCCGAGACCGACGCACCAACGCGGTGCAGCGATGTGACCCGCGAGTCGCGCGCCGCCCCGTTAGGTGGCAGGGCCAGCGCCACAGCCACCTGACGAAACGTCGGCAAGAAAGTCCGCCACCGCCTGCGCCGCGTCGGCCAGGTGCTGCTCATGGCTGCAGCCCGAGCTTTTCAGCGGTTTGAGGTCGTGGTCGGCCGCCGTCAGCCAGTGCAGGCGGATCGCCGGTGCCAGCGCGTAACCGGCCACCGCCTCGCGGTTGCCTAGGGCGTCGCGCTCGCCCTGCACGATCAGCGTCGGCGTGCGCAGCTCGGCCAGGTGCGCGACCCGCGTTTTTTCCGGCTTGCCGGCAGCGTAGAAGGGATAGCCGAGGCAGACCAGGGCGGCGGCGCCCAGTTCGTCGGCGAGCAGGCTGGCCATGCGCCCGCCCATCGACTTGCCGCCGATGGCCAGCGGCCCTGCGACCTGTTGGCGCACCCGGGCATGCACCTCACGCCATTGCTGCAGCAGTTGCGCCTGTGGATTGGGGGGGCGTTTCCTGCCGTCCAGGCGCCTGGCAGCCATGTAGGCGAACTCGAAGCGCAGTACCGCAACCCCACGCGCCGTCAGGCCTTGGGCCATACGCTGCATGAATTCGCTGTCCATCGGCGCCCCGGCGCCGTGGGCGAGGATCAGCGTCGCGCGCGCCTCGCCCGCGGGCCTGTCCCACAGCCAGGGCTGCCCCTGTGCACATTGACCGGCGTCAATAAACCCGGATGGCCCTTTGCTCATGCTTGCCTCGCGTCGATATCCGTGGTGGCCGTGGCCTGCTCATGCCCATGGACATCCCGGTTATCGGCCGCTCTGCCATAACCGTGGATGGAAACCCAGACATGAACACAACAACCCGTTCCGCCTACAACTACAGGGTGGTTCGCCAGTTCGCCATTATGACGGTGGTTTGGGGCATCGTCGGCATGGGACTCGGCGTTTTCATCGCCGCCCAGCTGGCCTGGCCCGACCTCAACTTCAACCTGCCGTGGACCAGCTTCGGTCGCCTGCGGCCGCTGCACACCAATGCGGTGATCTTCGCCTTCGGCGGCTGCGCACTGTTCGCCACCAGCTACTACGCGGTGCAGCGCACCAGCCAGGCGGCGCTGTTCGCACCGAAGCTGGCCGCCTTCACTTTCTGGGGCTGGCAACTGGTGATCGTGCTGGCGGCCATCAGCCTGCCGCTGGGCTGGACCAGCTCCAAGGAATACGCCGAGCTGGAATGGCCGATCGACCTCCTCATCACGGTGGTCTGGGTCGCCTACGCCATCGTCTTCTTCGGCACCATCGTCAAGCGCAAGGTCAGCCACATCTACGTGGGCAACTGGTTCTTCGGCGGCTTCATCCTCACCGTCGCCATTTTGCACATCGTCAACAACCTGGAGATTCCGGTCAGCCTGACCAAGTCCTACTCGCTGTACGCCGGCGCCACCGACGCGATGATCCAGTGGTGGTACGGGCACAACGCCGTGGGCTTCTTCCTCACCGCCGGCTTCCTGGGGATGATGTACTACTTCGTGCCCAAGCAGGCCGAGCGCCCGGTCTACTCCTATCGCCTGTCCATCGTCCACTTCTGGGCGCTGATCGCGGTGTACATCTGGGCCGGCCCGCACCACCTGCACTACACCGCGCTGCCGGACTGGGCCCAGTCGCTTGGCATGGTGATGTCGCTGATCCTCCTGGCGCCGAGCTGGGGCGGCATGATCAACGGCATGATGACCCTCTCCGGGGCCTGGCATAAGCTGCGCACCGACCCGATCCTGCGCTTTTTGGTCGTTTCCCTGGCGTTCTACGGCATGTCGACCTTCGAAGGCCCGATGATGGCGATCAAGACCGTCAACGCCCTGTCGCACTACACCGACTGGACCATCGGCCACGTCCACGCCGGCGCGCTCGGCTGGGTCGCCATGGTGTCGATCGGCTCGCTCTATCACCTGATTCCCAAGGTGTTCGGCCGCGAGCAGATGCACAGCGTCGGCCTGATCAACGCCCACTTCTGGCTGGCCACCATCGGCACCGTGCTGTACATCGCCTCGATGTGGGTCAACGGCATCACCCAGGGCCTGATGTGGCGCGCGGTGAACGAGGACGGCACCCTCACCTACTCCTTCGTCGAGGCGCTGGAAGCCAGCCATCCCGGCTTCGTGGTGCGGGTGATCGGCGGTGCGATCTTCTTCGCCGGCATGCTGCTGATGGCCTGGAACACCTGGTTGACCGTGCGTGCGGCGAAACCGGCCGAAGTGGAAGCCGCCGCGCAGTTCTCGGTTGAAGGAGCGCACTGATGAAACACGAGACTCTCGAAAAGAACATCGGCCTGATGGCACTGATGATGATCCTCGCCGTCAGCATCGGCGGCCTGACCCAGATCGTCCCGCTGTTCTTCCAGGACGTCACCAACGAGCCGGTCGAGGGCCTCAAGCCCTACACCGCGCTGCAGCTGGAAGGTCGCGATATCTACATCAAGGAAGGCTGCGTCGGCTGCCATTCGCAGATGATCCGTCCGTTCCGCGCCGAGACCGAGCGCTACGGCCACTACTCGGTGGCCGGCGAAAGCGTCTGGGATCATCCCTTCCTGTGGGGTTCCAAGCGTACCGGCCCGGACCTGGCACGGGTCGGCGGCCGCTACTCGGACGAGTGGCACCGCGCCCACCTGTACAACCCGCGCAACGTCGTGCCCGAGTCGAAGATGCCGTCCTACCCCTGGCTGGTGGAGAACAAGCTCGACGGCAAGGACACCGCCAAGAAGATGGGCGCCCTGCGCATGCTCGGCGTGCCCTACAGCGACGCGGACATCGCCGGCGCTGGCGACGCGGTGAAGGGCAAGAGCGAGATGGACGCGCTGGTCGCGTACCTGCAGGTGCTCGGCACCGCCGTGAAGAACAAGAGGTGAGCACCATGTTCGAGCTTATCGATGTCGGCACCCTGCGCGGTCTGGGGACCGCCCTGGTGCTGATCGCCTTCTCCGCCGTGACCCTCTGGGCCTATAGCGGCGAACGCCGCGACGCCTTTGACGAAGCGGCCAACCTGCCCTTCGCCGACGATCAGAAGCCCGCCGTTTCGAGGACTGACGCATGACCCCCTTCTGGAGCTGGTACATCACCCTGCTGACCATCGGCACCCTGGTCGCCCTGTTCTGGCTGATCTTCGCCACGCGCAAGAGCGAGGTGCACAAGAACCCCACCGAGCAGACCATGGGCCATGCCTTCGACGGCATCGAGGAATACGACAACCCGCTGCCCAAGTGGTGGTTCATGCTGTTTATCGGCACCCTGATCTTTTCCGTCGGCTATCTGGCCCTATACCCCGGCCTGGGCAACTACAAGGGCTGGCTGCCGGGCTACCAGGATGGCTGGACCCAGGTCGCCCAGTGGCAGCGCGAGATGGATCGCGCCGACGAGGAGTACGGGCCGATCTTCGCCAAGTTCGCCGCCATGCCCATCGAGGAGGTGGCCAAGGACGAGCAGGCGCTGAAGATGGGCGGCCGCCTGTTCGCCTCCAACTGCTCGGTCTGTCACGGTTCCGACGCCAAGGGCAGCTATGGCTTCCCCAACCTGGCCGACACCAGCTGGCGCTGGGGCGGTGCGGCGGAGAACATCAAGACCAGCATCCTCAAGGGCCGCATCGGCATGATGCCGGCGCAAGGTCCGGCCATCGGCGAGGACGGCGTACGCAACGCGGCCGCCTACGTGCTCACCCAACTGGCCGGGCGCGAACTGCCGGAAGGTAGCGAAGCCGATATCGAGGCTGGTCGGGCGATCTTCTCCACCACCTGCGCCGCCTGCCATACCCCGGCCGGTACCGGCATGGCGCTGATGGGCGCACCGAACCTGACCCAGCCCAGCGCCTTTATCTACGGCAGCAGCTTCGCCCAGCTGCAGCAGACCATCCGCTACGGCCGCAACGGCAACATGCCAGCCCAGGAGGACTTCCTCGGCAACGACAAGGCCCACCTGCTGGCCGCCTACGTACTCAAGCTGAGCCTGGACGACAGCGAGTAACCCCACCCGCCGGCGACCGCCCTCGATCGCCGGCCCTTCCTTTATATGTATGCGACCCAGTGTCGCACCCGCCGACCAGTAGCCCTGCAATTTTCTTGACCTGGGCTAAGCTGCCTTTTCAGTCGTCATCTGCCACAACTCCAAGGCGATCCCTTCTCAGCATCGCGCAATTCGCTTGCGCACGGCCTGCCAACACCTCTGTCGAGGGCGCCGTCCAAGGCACGCGAAAGGCTCTGAAACCCTAATCGTGTCGGTATGTTGCGTTGCAATGGCTACCTGCTTTCTCCATACTTGCCGCCGATTTTTGCCCCATAAAACTCCATTAACCGTGGAACCCCTAGCATGAGCACAGCAATCAGTCAGACTGCTTATAACTATAAGGTGGTCCGCCAGTTCGCCATTATGACGGTGATCTGGGGGGTCATTGGGATGGGTCTAGGCGTGTTCATCGCCGCACAACTCGTGTGGCCGGAACTCAACCTGAACCTTCCGTGGACCAGCTTCGGCCGCCTGCGCCCGCTGCACACCAACGCGGTAATCTTCGCCTTCGGCGGGTGTGCGTTGATGGCAACGTCCTTCTATGTCGTGCAACGCACCAGCCAAGCGCGTCTGATCTCCGACGGTCTGGCCGCCTTCGTCTTCTGGGGCTGGCAAGCAGTGATTGTCCTGGCAGTCATCACCCTGCCGCTGGGCCTTACCAGCACCAAGGAATACGCCGAGCTGGAGTGGCCGATCGACATCCTTCTGGGCATTGTCTGGGTTGCTTATGCTGTGGTGTTCTTCGGTACCATCGTCAAGCGCAAGACCAAGCACATCTATGTGGGCAACTGGTTCTTCGGCGGCTTCATCCTGGTCACCGCCATGCTGCACATCGTCAACAGCATGGCCATGCCGGTCAGCCTGTTCAAGTCGTACTCGATGTACGCCGGCGCCACCGACGCGATGATCCAGTGGTGGTACGGCCACAACGCCGTGGGCTTCTTCCTGACCACCGGCTTCCTGGGGATGATGTACTACTTCGTACCCAAGCAGGCCGAGCGTCCGATCTACTCCTACCGCCTGTCCATCGTGCACTTCTGGGCGCTGATCACCCTGTACATCTGGGCCGGCCCGCACCACCTGCACTACACCGCCCTGCCCGACTGGGCGCAGTCCCTGGGCATGGCCATGTCGGTCATTCTGCTGGCTCCGAGCTGGGGCGGCATGATCAACGGCATGATGAGCCTGTCCGGCGCCTGGCATAAGCTGCGCACCGACCCGATCCTGCGCTTCCTCGTCGTCTCCCTGGCCTTCTATGGCATGAGCACCTTCGAGGGCCCGATGATGGCCATCAAGACCGTCAACGCCCTGTCGCACTACACCGACTGGACCATCGGCCACGTCCACGCCGGCGCGCTCGGCTGGGTGGCGATGATCTCCATCGGCTCGCTGTACCACCTGATTCCCAAGGTGTTCGGCCGCCAGCAGATGCACAGCGTCGGCCTGATCAACACCCACTTCTGGCTGGCCACCATCGGCACCGTGCTGTACATCGCCTCGATGTGGGTCAACGGTATCACCCAGGGCCTGATGTGGCGCGCAGTCAACGAAGACGGCACCCTGACCTACTCCTTCGTCGAAGCGCTGGAAGCCAGCCACCCGGGTTACGTGGTGCGCATGATCGGCGGCGCCTTCTTCGTCACCGGCATGCTGCTGATGGCCTACAACACCTACCGCACCGTGCGTGCCGCCAAGCCGGCTGAATACGAAGCGGCTGCGCAGATTCCCGCCGGAGTAGCTCACTGATGAAACACGAAATCATCGAGAAGAATATCGGCCTGATGGCGCTGCTGATGGTGATCGCCGTCAGCATCGGCGGCCTGACTCAGATCGTCCCGCTGTTTTTCCAGGACGTCACCAATGAGCCGGTGGAAGGCCTCAAGCCTTACACCGCACTGCAACTGGAAGGTCGTGACCTCTACATCCGTGAAGGCTGCGTCGGCTGCCACTCGCAGATGATCCGTCCGTTCCGCGCCGAGACCGAGCGCTACGGCCACTACTCGGTGGCCGGCGAAAGCGTCTGGGACCACCCCTTCCTGTGGGGCTCCAAGCGGACCGGCCCGGACCTGGCACGAGTCGGCGGCCGCTACTCGGACGAGTGGCACCGCGCCCACCTGTACAACCCGCGCAACGTCGTGCCCGAGTCGAAGATGCCCGCCTACCCCTGGCTGGTGGAGCACAAGCTCGACGGCCGCGATACCGCGAAGAAGATGGAAGTCATGCGCGGCTTCGGCATCCCCTACACCGACGAAGACATCGCCGGCGCCAAGGATGCAGTGAAAGGCAAGACCGAAATGGACGCGCTGGTCGCGTACCTGCAGGTCCTCGGCACTTCCATCAAGAACAAACGGTAAGACGTTATGGATATCGGGACTATTCGCGGCATCGGCACGGCGGTGGTATTCATCGCCTTTATCGGCGTGGTGCTCTGGGCCTACAGCAGCAAGCGCAAGTCCGGCTTCGACGAGGCCGCCAACCTGCCCTTCGCCGACGAAGAGCCCGATTCCAAGCGCGACCAAGACTCTTCCAGGAGCAATAACCAATGACCACGTTCTGGAGTTGGTACGTAACCATTCTGTCTCTGGGCACCATCTTCGCCCTGACCTGGCTGATCTTCGGCACCCGCAAGGGCCAGCGCCAGGAGACCACCGAGGAAACCGTCGGGCATGAATTCGACGGCATCGCCGAATTCGACAACCCGCTGCCGAAGTGGTGGTTCCTGCTGTTCGTCGCCACCATCGTCTTCGCCCTGGGCTACCTGGCCCTGTATCCGGGCCTGGGCAACTGGAAAGGCCTGCTGCCGGGCTACGATTACGTCGACAACGACAAGCAGACCCCCTTCGCCGCCGGCGTGCAAATCGCCGACGGCTCCATGCGTCACGCCGGCTGGACCGGTGTGCACCAGTGGGAGAAGGAAATGGCCCGTGCCGACGAGCAATATGGCCCACTGTTCGCCAAGTACGCGGCCATGCCCATCGAGGAAGTGGCCAAGGACGAGCAGGCGCTGAAGATGGGCGGTCGCCTGTTCGCTTCCAACTGCTCGGTGTGCCATGGCTCCGACGCCAAGGGCAGCTACGGCTTCCCCAACCTGACCGACAGCGAATGGCGCTGGGGTGGCGAGGCGGAAACCATCAAGACCACCATCCTGAAAGGTCGTCAGGGCGCCATGCCGGCCCAGGGCCCGGCCATTGGCGAAGACGGCGTACGCAACGTCGCCGCCTATGTGCTGACCGAGCTGGCTGGTCGTGAGCTGCCGGAAGGCGTGGAAGCCGATATCGAAGCAGGCCAGAAGGTCTTCGCCGGTACCTGCTTCGCCTGCCACGGCGCCGACGGCAAGGGCACCCCGGCCATGGGCGCACCGAACCTGACCAACCCGGCTGCCTTCATCTACGGCAGCAGCTACGCGCAACTGCAACAGAGCATCCGCTACGGTCGTCACGGCAACATGCCGGCCCAGGAAGAATTCCTCGGCAACGACAAGGTGCATCTGCTGGCCGCTTACGTGTACAGCCTGTCGCACAAGGCACAAGAGCAGTAATCGCAGAACGACTCTTTTGACAAGGGTCAATGAACGCCCGGGACGCGACCGCTGGTCGCACCCGGGCGTTGTCTTTCGGGCGTACCATGTAGCTACCGTGAATTGACCCTGACCGGCACGTATCGGCCCGGGCTGCCAACCAACCGCTTTGGTATGCATTGATGAGCGAACAGATCCCCGTCCAGGACGTCACCCCTCCTTCCGCAAAAGCCGCCACCGTCGATCTCTACGCCAACCGCGAGAAGATCTATACCCGCGCGTTCACCGGCCTGTTCCGCAACCTGCGCCGCGTCGGCGGAGCCTTTCTCTTCCTGCTGTTCTTCGGCACCGTGTGGCTGAACTGGGAAGGCCGCCAGGCCGTCTGGTGGAACCTGCCCGAGCGCAAATTCCACATCTTCGGCGCCACCTACTGGCCGCAGGACTTCATGCTGCTGTCGTGGCTCTTGATCATCTGCGCCTTCGGCCTGTTCTTCATCACCGTGTTCGCCGGCCGCGTCTGGTGCGGCTACACCTGTCCGCAGAGCGTGTTCACCTGGGTGTTCATGTGGGCCGAGAAGGTCACCGAGGGCGACCGCAACCAGCGCATGAAGCTGGACAAACAACCGATGAGCGGCAACAAGCTGGCGCGCAAGGTGGCCAAGCACGGCATCTGGGTAGGCGTGTCGCTGCTCACTGCGATCACCTTCGTCGGCTACTTCACGCCCATCCGCGAGCTGATCCCTGAACTGCTGACTCTCGAGGCCAGCGGCTGGGCGCTGTTCTGGGTGGGCTTCTTCACCCTCGCCACCTACGGTAACGCCGGCTACCTGCGCGAACAGGTGTGCATCTACATGTGCCCCTATGCGCGCTTCCAGAGCGTGATGTTCGACCAGGACACCCTGATCGTCTCCTACGACCCGCGCCGCGGCGAGTCGCGCGGCCCGCGCAAGAAGGACGCCGACTACAAGGCCCAGGGCCTGGGTGACTGCATCGACTGCAAGATGTGCGTACACGTCTGCCCCACCGGCATCGACATCCGCGACGGCCTGCAGATCGAGTGCATCGGCTGCGCCGCCTGCATCGACGCCTGCGACAGCATCATGGAGAAGATGAACTACCCCAAGGGGCTGATCAGCTACACAACCGAACACAATCTTTCCGGGCACAAGACCCACCTGCTGCGCCCGCGCCTGATAGGCTATGCCGTCGCGCTGGTAGCCATGATCGGCCTGTTCGCCTGGGCCGTGGCCAACCGCCCGCTGGTGGAGCTGGACGTGATCAAGGACCGCGTGCTGTTCCGCGAAAACGAGCGCGGCCATATCGAGAACGTCTACACCCTGAAGATCATGAACAAGGCGCAGCGCGACATGACCTATCTGGTCGAGGTCGAAGGCCTCGACGGGCTGGTCTACGAGGGCAAGCGCGAGGTCCGGGCCCTGGCCGGCGAGGTGTATGCCTTCCCTGTGGAGCTGTCCATCGCCCCGGAGAAACTGCCCTCCAGCGCCAACGAAATCGTCTTCCGCGTGCGCGCGCTGGACGCCCCCAGTATCGAGAACGACGCCGACAGCCGCTTCATCGGCCCGAGCGTCCGCTGACAACGGAAAGAGCATGTCCGAACACACCCCATCGCCAGTCAAGCCCTGGTACAAGCAGTTCTGGCCCTGGTTCATCATCGCCCTGCTGGGCTACTCGGTGGTGCAGGGCCTGGCCCTGCTGACCCTGGCCTCGCGCAACCCGCCAGGACTGATCTCCGACGACTACTACGACGTCGGCAAGGGCATCAACCAGTCGCTGGAGCGCGAGAAGCTGGCTGAGCGCCTGCAGCTGCACGGCGAGCTGGTGCTCGACGACAGCACCGGCACCGCGACCCTGAGCCTGCAAGGCAACAGCAAGCCGCAGCAGATCGTCCTCAACCTGATCTCGCCGACCCAGCCGGAGCGCGATCGCCGCGTCATCCTGCAACCGACCGCCGATGGCCAGTACCGTGGGCAGATGGTCGACCAGGTCAGCGGCCGCCGCTTCGTCGAACTACTCGGCCAGGAAGGCAGCCAGAGTTGGCGCCTGTTCGAGGAAGAGAACATCGCCGATGGCCAGCCCATCTTGATCGGTGACAACCCGTCCTACTGACCCTGCCGATGCCCGCCCCTACCCCCTGCTTCCACTGCGGCCTGCCGGTGCCTGCCGGCAGCCGCTTCCACGCCGTGGTGCTCGGCCAGAACCGCGAGCTGTGCTGCCCCGGCTGCCAGGCGGTGGCCGAGGCCATAGTCGCCGGCGGCCTGGAGCACTACTACAAGCACCGCAGCGAGAACGCCGCCAATCCGCAGGCGCTGCCCCAGGCCCTGCCGGACGAGCTGGCGCTGTACGACCGCAGCGAGGTGCAGCAGCCCTTCGTCCAGCAGGACGGCGAGCTGAGCGAGACCCAGCTGCTGATCGAAGGCATCAGCTGCGCCGCCTGCGGCTGGCTGATCGAGAAACACCTGCGCGGCCTGCCCGGGGTCGCCGAGGCGCACCTGAACCTGTCCAACCACCGCCTGCAAGTGCGCTGGAGCGACAGCCAGCTGCCGCTCAGCCAACTGCTCGCCGAGTTGCGCCGCATCGGCTATGCCGGCCACCCCTGGCAGGCCGACCAGGCCGCCGCACGCCTGGCCGCGGAGAACCGCCGCAGCATGCGCGAGCTGGGCGTGGCCGGGCTGCTGTGGATGCAGGTGATGATGGCGACCATGGCCACCTGGCCGGAATTCAACGTCGACCTGTCGCCAGAGCTGGACAAGATCCTGCGCTGGACCAGCCTGTTCCTCACCACCCCCATCGTCTTCTACTGCTGCGGCCAGTTCTTCCGCGGCGCCCTGCGCGACCTGCGCACCCGCCACCTGACCATGGACGTCTCGGTGTCGCTGGCCATCGGCGGCGCCTACGTCGCCGGCATCTGGTCCACCGTCACCGGCCAGGGCGAGCTGTACTTCGATGCGGTGGGCATGTTCGCCCTGTTCCTGCTGGCCGGCCGCTATCTGGAGCGGCGCGCCCGCGAACGCACGGCGGCGGCCACCGCGCAGCTGGTCAAGCTGCTGCCGGCCTCCTGCCTGCGCCTGGACCAAGGCGGCCAGAGCCAGCGCGTGCTGCTCAGCGAACTGCAGAGCGGCGAGCGCGTGCTGGTGCAGCCCGGTGCGCTGATTCCCGCCGACGGCCGCGTGCTGGCCGGCCAGTCCAGCGTCGACGAGTCGCTGCTGACCGGCGAATACCTGCCGCAGCCGCGCAGCGTCGGCGACAGCGTCACCGCCGGCACGCTCAACGTCGAAGGGCCGCTGACCGTCGAGGTGCAGGCCCTGGGCGACGCCACCCGCCTGTCGGCCATCGTCCGCCTGCTGGAGCGGGCGCAGAGCGAGAAGCCGCGCCTGGCGGAGATCGCCGACCGGGTGGCGCAGTGGTTCCTGCTGTTTATCCTGATCGCCGCGGCGCTGGTCGGCCTGGCCTGGTGGCAGATCGATGCCGAGCGCGCCTTCTGGGTGGTGCTCTCGCTGCTGGTGGCCACCTGCCCCTGCGCACTGGCGCTGGCCACCCCCACCGCCTTGACCACCGCCACCGGCAGCCTGCACAAACTGGGCATGCTGCTGACCCGCGGCCATGTGCTCGAAGGGCTCAACCAGATCGACACCCTGGTGCTGGACAAGACCGGCACCCTGACCGAGGGCCGTCTGACGCTCAGGGCCATCCAGCCGCTGCGCGAGCTGGACCAGGACGCCTGCCTGGCGCTGGCCGCGGCCCTGGAGAACCGCTCCGAACACCCCATCGCCCGCGCGTTCGGCCAGGCGCCGCGCGCCGCCGAGTCGGTCGACAGCCATCCCGGCCAGGGCCTGCAGGGCCGCGTCGACGGCCGTCTGCTGCGCATCGGCGAGGCCAGCTTCGTCTGCGCCCTGAGCGGCCAGGCCGTGCCGTCGATTGCCGGCGAGCACGGCCAATGGCTGCTGCTGGGCGATGAACAAGGGCCGCTGGCCTGGTTCGTGCTCGACGACCGCCTGCGCGAGGATGCGCCCGAGCTGATCGCCGCCGCCCGCGCCCGTGGCTGGCAGATCCACCTGCTGTCCGGCGACAGCTCGCCGATGGTTGGCGAGGTGGCTCGCCAGCTGGGCATCGAGGATGCCCGCGGCGGCCTGACCCCGGACGCCAAGCTGGCGGTGCTCAAGCAGCTGCACGGCGCCGGCCGCCGCGTACTGATGCTCGGCGACGGGGTCAACGACGTGCCGGTGCTGGCCGCCGCCGACATCAGCGTGGCCATGGGCTCGGCCTCGGACCTGGCCAAGACCAGCGCCGACGCGGTGCTGCTGTCCAACCGCCTGGGCAGCCTGGTGCAGGGCCTGACCCTGGCCAAGCGCACGCGGCGCATCATCGTCGAGAACCTGACCTGGGCCACCCTGTACAATGGCCTGGTGCTGCCCTTCGCCGCCCTCGGCTGGATCACGCCGATCTGGGCCGCGGTGGGCATGTCGCTCAGCTCGCTGCTGGTGGTGCTCAATGCGCTGCGCCTGAGCCGCACCCCGAACACCTAGGCGTGCGCGCTGCTCGCGAAGAAGCGGTTCGCGAGTCCCGTAGGGTGGATCACGCTTCACCGATCCACCAAACAATCCGCCACGATGGCTGCAAAACATAACAGCATCAGCTCCGGAGAAGCCATGTCCGCCCTCTATATCCTGATCCCCGTGGCCATCGCCCTGGTCGGTTTCGCCATCTGGCTGTTCTTCTGGGCGGTGGACAGCGGCCAGTACGACGACCTCGACGGCCCGGCGCACAGCATCCTGTTCGACGACGAAGACCCGCTGCACAAGGCCGGCGTCGAGCAGGCCGAAAGCCAGAGCAAGCAGGACAAGCCCGATGCTTGAGCTGGCGCCGCTGCTGGTGTCGGCGCTGATTCTCGGCCTGCTCGGCGGCGGTCACTGCCTGGGCATGTGCGGCGGCCTGATGGGCGCGCTGACCCTGGCCATTCCGGCCGAGCAGCGCGGCCGCCGCCTGCGCCTGCTGCTGGCCTACAACCTCGGTCGCATCCTCAGTTACGCTGCCGCCGGCCTGCTCCTCGGTCTGGCCGGCTGGGCCATTGCCGGCAGCGCCGGCGAAGTGGTGATGCGCACCCTGGCGGCCTTGCTGCTGATCGCCATGGGCCTGTACCTGGCCGGCTGGTGGAGCGGCCTGACCCGTATCGAGGCGCTCGGCCGCGGCCTGTGGCGCCACATTCAACCGCTGACCCGGCGCTTTATGCCGGTCACCAGCCTGCCGCGCGCCCTGGTGCTGGGCGGGCTGTGGGGCTGGCTGCCCTGCGGGCTGGTCTACAGTACCCTGCTGTGGGCCTCCAGCCAGGGCAGCGCGGTCGACGGTGCCGTGCTGATGCTGGCTTTCGGCCTGGGCACCTGGCCGGTGCTGCTGGCCACTGGCCTCGCCGCCGAACGCGTCACCGCCCTGCTGCGCCAGCGCGGCGTGCGCATGGCCGGCGGCCTGCTGGTGATGCTGTTCGGCCTCTGGACCCTGCCCGGCCCGCACCAGCACTGGCTGATGGGGCACTGACGACAGCGCCCTCACACGCCCTTGATTCAGGTCAAGGCCCCCGTCCATCCGCCTCCCTAGACTGGCCCCACTGCCTTTCCAGGATTTTCCCCCATGCTCGACGCCATCCAGTGGGACGCCGACCTGATCCGCCGCTACGATCTGGCCGGCCCGCGCTACACCTCCTACCCGACCGCCGTGCAGTTCCACGACGACATCGGCCCGTTCGACCTGCTGCACGCCCTACGCGACAGTCGCAGGGACAAGCGCCCGCTGTCGCTGTACCTGCACATCCCGTTCTGCGCGCACATCTGCTACTACTGCGCCTGCAACAAGGTGATCACCAAGGACCGTGGCCGCGCCCTGCCCTATCTGGAGAAGCTCGAACGCGAGATCGAGATCCTCGGCCGCTACCTGGACAAGGGCCAGGTGATCGAGCAGCTGCACTTCGGCGGCGGCACCCCGACTTTCCTCAATCACGACGAACTGCGCCGGCTGATGCAGCACCTGCGCCAGCACTTCCACCTGCTGGACGACGACTCCGGCGACTACAGCATCGAGATCGACCCACGCGAGGCCGACTGGTCGACCATGGGCCTGCTGCGCGAGCTGGGCTTCAACCGCGTCAGCCTCGGCGTGCAGGACCTCGACCCCGAGGTGCAGCGCGCGGTCAACCGCCTGCAGACCCTGGAGGAGACCCGCGCCATAGTCGAGGCGGCGCGCACCCTGCAGTTCCGTTCGCTGAACATCGACCTGATCTACGGCCTGCCCAAGCAGACCCCCGAGCGCTTCGCCCGCAGCGTCGCCGAGGTAATCGCCCTGCAGCCGGATCGCCTGTCGCTGTTCAACTACGCCCATCTACCCGAGCGCTTCATGCCGCAGCGGCGCATCAGCGCCGACGACCTGCCCAGCCCGGCGCAGAAACTGGAGATGCTGCAGGCCAGCATCGAGCAGCTGACCCGCGCCGGCTACCGCTACATCGGCATGGACCACTTCGCCCTGCCCGACGACGAGCTGGCCGTGGCCCAGGAGGAAGGCACCCTGCAGCGCAACTTCCAGGGCTACACCACCCACGGTCATTGCGACCTGATCGGTCTGGGGGTGTCGGCCATCAGCCAGATCGGCGACCTCTACAGCCAGAACGACAGCGACATCGCCAGCTACCAGCAAAGCCTCGGCAACGGCCAACTGGCCACCCGCCGCGGCCTGCACTGCAACGCCGACGACCGCGTGCGCCGCGCGGTGATCCAGCAGCTGATCTGTCATTTCCAGCTGGATTTCGCCGCCATCGAGCAGGCCCACGGCCTGGTCTTTCGCGACTACTTCGCCGCACTCTGGCCCGAGCTGCAGCAGCTGGCCCGCGACGGCCTGATCCGACTCGACGCCGAACGCCTCGAAGTGTTGCCCGCCGGCCGCCTGCTGGTACGTTCGCTGTGCATGCTGTTCGACCGTTACCTCAACGACCAGGTGCGCCAGCGCTTTTCACGGGTGATCTGACCGGTTAGCAGCCGGCTTGCCGGCGATCAGGGCTAGGCCATCGCCAGGCTGGCGGCCGTCATCATCTGCTCGTCGCTGAGGCCGTTGTCGCGCATCAGCTTGATCAGATTGGCATTGGCCGAGGCCAGGGCGCTGTTGAGCGACGCCAGCTCGGTCTGCAGCCCTTCAAGCTGCTGGCGCTTGGCTTCCGCATCGAGGCTCTGATCGCTCATGAGCGCCTCGATCTGCGCCTGCTTCTCGGCGATCTGCGCCTTCAGCTCGCGGATCATCTTCAGCAGCTGCTTGATGCTGTCGGGCAGCCCGCTGTCGTCGATGTCCTGGTTCTTGCCGGCCTTGGCCGACAGGCTCCTGCCCAGCTCGGAGAGGCTGATGCGCAGGCCCTCGCGCCCCCCCTCGGGACTGCGCTCGCCTGCGCTATTTTGTCGCTGCACGCCGCGGACCAGATTGGCCAGCGGAGCGCCGGATTCGATGCGCATCGCGCTGCTCCCTGCGTTGAACTAAGGTTCCACTGTCTGGGTCGGCCGCCTGGCGACGAACTTGAGCGGATGGTCAGACCTTGCTACGACTGGCCGGCATCCGCCCCCTGCTGTACCCTTACGAACATTGCGTGTTTACCCAGGAAGCCCAACGATGTCCGAGAGCATCAAGCTGCGTGCGCAGCATCAAGCCCATTGCAAGGATTGCAGCCTGGCCAGCCTGTGCCTGCCGATCTCGCTGAACCTGGAAGACATGGACGCGCTGGACGAGATCGTCAAGCGCGGCCGCCCGCTGAAGAAGGGCGAATTCCTGTTCCGCCAGGGCGATGCCTTCGGCTCGGTGTTCGCCGTGCGCTCCGGCGCACTGAAGACCTTCAGCCTGAGCGACGCCGGCGAGGAGCAGATCACCGGTTTCCACCTGCCCAGCGAACTGGTCGGCCTATCCGGCGTCGACGGCGAGCGCTACCCGGTCTCGGCCCAGGCGCTGGAGACCACCTCGGTGTGCGAGATCCCCTTCGAGCGCCTCGACGACCTGGCCCTGCAGCTGCCGCAGCTGCGCCGCCAGCTGATGCGCGTCATGAGCCGGGAGATCCGCGACGATCAGCAGATGATGCTGTTGCTGTCGAAGAAGACCGCCGACGAACGCATCGCCACCTTCCTGGTCAACCTCTCCGCGCGTTTCCGTGCCCGCGGCTTCTCCGCCAACCAGTTCCGCCTGGCCATGTCGCGCAACGAAATTGGTAACTATTTGGGCCTTGCGGTGGAGACGGTGTCTCGCGTATTTACCCGCTTCCAACAGAACAAGCTGCTCGAAGCCGAAGGCAAGGAAGTGCATATTCTCGACCCCATCGAGCTGTGCGCCCTGGCCGGCGGCAACCTCGACGTCTGAGCTCGCCCGCGAGTCGTGGGCGCAGCGCCTTTCAGGAACCCGCGATGATTTTCGACGAATTCAGCATCAAGACCCTGATCCGCCCGGTGCCGGACTTTCCCAAGCCGGGGGTGATCTTCCGCGACATCACCCCGCTGTTCCAGTCGCCGCGCGCCCTGCGCATGGTCGCCGACAGTTTCATCCAGCGTTACGTGGAGGCCGAGTTCAGCCATATCGGCGCCATGGACGCGCGCGGCTTCCTGATCGGCTCGATCATCGCCTACGAACTGAACAAGCCGCTGGTGCTGTTCCGCAAGCAGGGCAAGCTGCCGGCCGACGTGCTCAGCGAGGGCTACCAGACCGAATACGGCGAAGCCTTCCTCGAGGTGCATGCCGACAGCCTCTGCGAGGGCGACTCGGTGCTGATCTTCGATGACCTGATCGCCACCGGCGGCACCCTGCTGGCCGCCGCCAAGCTGGTGCGACGCATGGGCGCCAGCATCCATGAAGCCGCGGCGATCATCGACCTGCCGGAACTGGGCGGCTCGCAGAAGCTGCAGGACATCGGCATCCCCACCTTCTGCCTGACCGCCTTCGCCCTCGACGATCGTTGAGCAGCTGCCGCGTAGCCCGGATGCCATCCGGGACAGGCGTGCGCCCCATCCCGGACGGCATCCGGGCCACCGATATCCACTGAAGTAATCATGAACGAACTCGAACTGAAGCAATCCCCCGCCGACTGGCGCCAGCGCCTGGGCCAGCTGATGGACGGCCTGGCCGTGCAGCGCCTGGTCACCCTGCTGATCGTGATCAACGCCGCCATTCTCGGCCTGCAGACCTCGCCGGCGATCATGGCCGACTGGGGCCGGCCGCTGCTGACCCTGGACGCCATCATCCTCGCCTGCTTCGTCATCGAGCTGGCGCTGCGCTTCGCCGCCCGCGGCCCCGGCCTGCTGCGCGATCCCTGGGCGGTGTTCGACTGCCTGGTGGTGGGCATCGCCCTGGTACCGGCCAGCGGCCCCTTCGCCGTGCTGCGCGCCCTGCGCGTGTTGCGCGTGCTGCGCCTGATCTCGATCAACCCGAGCATGCGCAAGGTGGTGCAGGCGCTGCTCGCCTCGCTGCCGGGCATGGGCAGCATCGTCATGCTGATGGGGCTGATCTTCTACGTCGCCGCGGTAATGGCCACCCAGCTGTTCGGCCAGAGCTTCCCCGAGTGGTTCGGTAACATCGGCGCCAGCCTCTACACCCTGTTCCAGGTGATGACCCTGGAGAGCTGGTCGATGGGCATCGTGCGTCCGGTGATGGAGGCCTATCCGCTGGCCTGGCTGTTCTTCGTGCCCTACATCCTCATCGCCACCTTCATGATGCTCAACCTGTTCATCGCGGTGATCGTCAACGCCATGCAGAGCACCCACAAGCCCAGCGCCGAGGAACAGGCCGCGGAGGCCCGCGAGCAGGCCATTCTCGACGAGCTCAGGGCGCTGCGCAGCGAAATCGCCGAGCTGCGCCGCCACAGCCGCTAACCCGCGCTCACCTCGACCAGGGCGGGTTGCCCCGCCCTGGCCCCTTCAGTCCCTCGCGCTTGTCCGACACGACCCGCCTTAAGTTGGCGGCGTCCGGCGCGCCTGCGCCCGATAGTTACATCGTTCAATGACACGATTGCTCGTGTCGCCCAGAGCCGCACAACAACCGGGAGCACCGGCTCCCTAGAAGAGGACTCGAACGATGAGCGCCAGCGCCACCCTGCCCCAGCCGAAATCCAGCTTCCCGGTTCGCCGCATGGACTTCAGCTTCTCCGAGACGCCCAAGTACTGGTTCTACGACGATGCCTTCATGAGCCAGTTCATGAACAACCTGTCGTCGCTGTTCCCCTACGGCGAGAAGTTCTTCGTCGACAGCGTGCGGGCGGTGCGCGACCAGGTCGACGAACCGCAGCTGAAGAAGGACATCAGCGCCTTCATCGGCCAGGAGGCCATGCACTCCAAGGAGCACGCGGCCTACAACGACTACGCCAATGAGCACGATATCGACCTGGAGCGCCTGGAGCTGCGCATCAAGGTGCTGCTGGAGTGGGTCACCAAGGTCAGCACCAAGAAGCAGCGCCTGGCCGCCACCTGCGCCCTGGAGCACTTCACCGCGACCATGGCCGAGCAGTTGCTCAAGCGCGAAGACCTCACCACCCAGATGAACGACCCCAAGCTGTACCAGCTGTGGATGTGGCACGCCATCGAGGAGAACGAGCACAAGGCGGTCTGCTACGACGTGTACCAGAAGGTCTACGGCGGCTATTTCACCCGCACCCTGGTGATGATGCTGACCACCCTGATCTTCCTCGGCGTGATCGGCTGGTTCCAGGTGCACCTGCTGCGCAAGGACGGCCAGCTGTTCAATTGGCGCAGCTGGGGTTTCGGCCTGAAGACGCTGTTCGGCCCGCGCAACGGCTTCTTCACCAAGCTGATCGGCCCCTACCTGGACTACTACCGCCCCGGCTTCCACCCCAAGGATCACGACACCGCGCAACTGGAAAGCCGCTGGCGCCAGCGCCTCGGCTTCGCCAACTGATGTCCCCTCGGGCGGCCCTGGCCGCCCTTTTTCATTCGCCTGTGCGCCCCGGAGCAGGCACTGTGGGAGCGGCTTGAGCCGAGAAATTCGCGAATAAATCCGCTCCTGGCCAAGCGCCTCGGACGACCCTCAGCCCAGACGCAGCTGCCCCAGGCTCTGCAGCACGCTGGCGCCGGTGAACAGCATGACGATCTGCTCCTCGGCCAGCGCGCGGATCGCCTCACGCCGCTGCGGCTGGCCGATATAGTCCAGCGACTGCTCGAACAGGCTGCGGCTGATCAGCCCTGAAACCTGGCGCACCGCTGCCGCGCTGACGATACCCGGCAGCAGCTTGAACTCGAGGATGTCCTCGGCCATGTCGTCGGCGAAATCGTCCATCACCTGGCGCAGTGCCTCGCGCAGCACTGGCGAGGCGCCGTGCAGTTCGCGCACGCCGATGATGAAGGCCTCGGGGTGCTCGGCGACGAAGTCGAAGAACAGCTGCACCGTCTCGTGACAGACGCGCCGACCGCGGCCGAGGTCGATACCCAGCAGCTTGGGCAGCACCGGCCCCTCGTCCTTGACCGCGCGCTGCGCGGCCTCGCGGCGCAGGTCGCGCAATGGCTGGCGCAGCAGCTGGGTAATCTCGCCGATCACGCTCAGGCCGAGATCGTCGACGTCGCGAAAATGCCGATAGAAGGTGTTGGGGTTGAGCCCGGCCTCGCGCGCCAGCTCGCGCAGGCCCAGGCTGCTGAGGCTGCGGCTGGTTGAGGTGAGACGTAACGCCGCCTCCATCAGCAGGCGCTTGCCGGGGGCTTCGCCGACCTTGTCGCGTAGCTGCGTTTCGTCGCTGTGCATCCTCCCCCCTACCGAAAGTTGGCTTGTTGGTCCGCTGGCGCGCCGCGAGTATACATCTGTCTACCCAGGTATACAGCTGTAGACCTCAACAAGAACGACAAGCAGGAGTTCGCCCATGAATGCGCCCGTGTCACCCCCTACCGCTGCCCGCCAGTGCAAGATCGCCATCCTCGGCAGCGGCTTCTCCGGCCTCGGCATGGCGATACGCCTCAAGCAACAGGGCGAGCAGGATTTCCTCCTGTTCGAGAAAGAGGCGGGCGTCGGCGGCACCTGGCGGGTCAACAACTACCCGGGCTGCGGCTGCGACGTGCAATCGCACCTGTACTCCTTCTCCTTCGAGCCCAATCCGAACTGGACGCGGATGTTCGCCAAGCAGCCGGAGATCAAGCAATACCTGGAAGGCTGCTGGGAGAAGTACCGCCTGCAGGACAAGACCCTGCTCGGCACCGAGGTGGTGCAGATCCGCTGGGACGAGCAGGCCGAGCTGTGGCACCTGCAGGACCGCGCCGGCAACCGTTACAGCGCGCAGTTCGTGGTCTCCGGCATGGGTGCGCTGTCGACGCCGTCGATTCCCAAGCTCAAGGGCCTG
Organism: Pseudomonas sp. PL-6; assembly: GCF_054110165.1. Lineage (NCBI taxonomy): Bacteria > Pseudomonadati > Pseudomonadota > Gammaproteobacteria > Pseudomonadales > Pseudomonadaceae > Pseudomonas > Pseudomonas sp. PL-6. Next base: position 2,938,980 of record NZ_CM134189.1, read on the forward strand.
GAGCACTTCACCGGCGAGGTCTTTCACTCGCAGCAGTGGAACCACGACTACGACCTCACCGGCAAACGCGTGGCGGTGATCGGCACCGGCGCCTCGGCCATCCAGTTCGTGCCGCAGATCCAGAAGCAGGTCGAGCGCCTCGACCTCTATCAGCGCACCGCGCCCTGGATCATGCCCAAGCCCGACCGCGCCATTCGCGACGGCGAGCGCGCCCGCTTCCGGCGTTTCCCGCTGGCGCAGAAGCTCTGGCGCGGCGCCCTTTACGGCATCCTCGAAAGCCGGGTGATCGCCTTCGCCTTCGCCCCGCGCCTGCTGCGCCTGGCCCAGGGCATCGCCAAGCTGTACATCAACAGGCAGATCAAGGACCCGGTGCTGCGCGCCAAGGTCACCCCGGACTACACCATGGGCTGCAAGCGCGTGCTGATCTCCAACGACTACTACCCGGCGCTGGTGCAGCCGAACGTCGCGGTGATCACCGACGGCATCGCCGAAATCCTGCCGCACGGCGTGCGCACCGCCGATGGCCAGGAACGTGAGGTCGACGCCATCATCTTCGGCACCGGCTTCACCCCCAGCGACCCGCTGCCGCGCGGCACGGTGTTCGGCCGCGGCGGCGTCGACCTGCTCGACACCTGGCCGATGGGCCCGGAAGCCTACAAGGGCACCATGACCGCCGGTTTCCCCAACCTGTTCTTCCTCATGGGGCCGAACACCGGGCTGGGCCACAACTCCATGGTCTATATGATCGAGTCGCAGATCGCCTACGTGCTCGGTGCCCTCAAGCAGGTCGAGGACGGCCGCCTGCAGAGCCTGGAACCCAAGCGCGAGGCGCAGGACGCCTTCAACCGGAAGATCCAGGGCACCCTCGGCGGCACGGTGTGGAACGCCGGCGGCTGCATGAGCTGGTACCTGCACCCGGTCAGCGGGCGCAACTGCACGGTATGGCCAGGTTTCACCTGGCGCTTTCGCATGCTGACGCGCCACTTCGACTCGGCGGCCTACCACTTCAGCCGCAAGGACGCCGTGCACCCGGCGCAGAGCAACGCCCTCATCCTCGACGTGCAGGAGGCCAGCGCATGAAATCCTTCGAAAACAAAGTAGCCGCCATCACCGGCGCCGGCTCCGGCATCGGCCGCGCCCTCGCCTACCACCTGGCCCGCCAGGGCTGCCACCTGGCGCTGTCCGACGTCAATCTCGAGGGCCTCACGGAAACCGCGGAACAGGCGCGCAAGCTTGGCGTCACCGTCAGCCAGCAGCGGGTCGACGTTGCCGACCGCGCCGCCATGCAGGCCTGGGCCGAGCAGGTGGTGGCCGAGTTCGGCCGGGTCAATGCCATCTTCAACAACGCCGGCGTGGCGCAGGGCGGCACCGTGGAAGGCAACGATTACGCCGACTACGAGTGGATCATGAACATCAACTTCTGGGGCGTGGTCAACGGCACCAAGGCCTTCCTGCCCCACCTCAAGGCGAGCGGCGCCGGCCATGTGGTCAACGTCTCCAGCGTGTTCGGCCTGTTCTCCCAGCCCGGCATGAGCGCCTACAACGCCAGCAAGTTCGCCGTGCGCGGCTTCACCGAATCCCTGCGCCAGGAGCTGGACATGGACGCTTGCGGCGTGTCCGCCAGCTGCGTGCACCCCGGCGGCATTCGCACCAATATCGCCAAGACCGCGCGGATGAACGACAGCCTGGCCAAGGTCACAGGGCAAGCCGCCGAGCAGGCACGCCAGCAGTTCAACGATCAGTTGCTGCGCACCACGCCGGAACAGGCGGCCAAGGTCATAGTGGGCGGCGTGCTGGCCAACAAGCGGCGCATCCTGATCGGCGCCGACGCTCATGTGCTGGACTGGATGCAGCGCAGCATGCCGGCGCTGTACCAGCGCCTGGTGACCGTCTCGATGCGCCTGGCCGCGCGCTTCGCCCCCAAGCCCAAGGGGGCAGCCAAGGTGCGCGAGGCGACCGAGTAAAAAGCGCCACCGCGGGGCCGGCCCATGCCGGCCCCGTGCGTTTTGTCGGGTAACGCCCGGCGCTGCGCCATCTGGGCTATGGTGGGGAAACCGACGCAACACTCATCCACGCGGCGCCGATTACGGCCCCCGGCTGGAACCCTCGGGCCAGCGTCGACGCCCGGGGCGGCGCCTCGCCATGAGGATAAGCCCATGAGCACCATGACCTGCACCCACCGCGACCACATCATTCGCGCCACGGTGATGGAACACCCAGGCCTGCCCACGCCCTGGGCCGGCGGCTGCCAGATCACCGACCCCGACGGCCACACCAGCAAGCGCCAGACCCTGCCGGTGGACTATGCCTTCATGGACGACCTGAATAAGGCGCAGCGCGCCTCCATCGCCCACGGCAAATGGCTGGTGGACCAGAAGCTCGACCACGGCCGCAGCTGGCATTGACCCTGGGTGCACCGCAGCCCGTAGCCCGGATGAAATCCGCGGCAGAGCGCAAGGCTTTCCCCGGTGGCATCCGGGCTATGCATCCCGCCGCAGCGGATCGAGCAGCGGCTTGAGGCCGTTGTGGTCGATCTCCTGCATCAGCGCCAGCAGCTGGCCCAGTTCGCCCTTGGGAAAGCCGGCGCGGGCGAACCAGTTGAGGTAGTGCCCGGGCAGGTCGGCGATCAGCCGATCCTTGTACTTGCCGTAGGGCATGCGGCGGGTCACCAGGAGTTTCAGCGCTTCGGGGTTCATCGGGGTCTCGCACAATGATCGGCGGTAACGCCGGCCATTGTGCCAGAGCCTCAGCGCGCGAGCGCCTCGCGCACGAAATCCAGGCGATCCTGGCCGAAGAACATCTCGCCGCCGACGAAGCAGGTCGGCGCGCCGAACACGCCGCGCTTGACCGCCTCCTCGGTGGTCGCCTTGAGCGCGTCCTTCACCTCTTGTTCGGCGATCTGCGCCTGCAGCGCCTCGGCGTCGAAGCCGGCCGCGGTCAGTACTTCGGCCACCTTCGCCGGCTCGCCGAGATTCAGGCCATCCACCCAGATCGCCTGGAACAGCGCCTGCAGGCCCGCAGCCAAGCGCTCGGGCTGATACAGCTGGATGGCGACGACCAGGCGCATCAGGCTCAGCGTATTGAGCGGGAAATGCGGGTTGAAGCGCATCGCCACGCCGTAGCGCTCGGCGAAGCGCGCCAGGTCGCGCAGCATGTAGCGGCCTTTGGCCGGGATCAGCGCCGGCGAGGCGTTGCCGGTGGCCTGGAACACGCCGCCCAGCAGCATCGGCCGGTAGACCAGCGCGGCGCCGCTGTCGCGGCAGATGGCGGGCAGTTGGGTATGGGCCAGGTAGGAGGCCGGGCTGCCCAGGTCGAAGAAGAATTCCACGCTCTTGCTCATGGCGGTCACTCGCTTGTGGTTATGGGGCAATTACCAGCGCTCGATCCAGGGCCGCAGGTCCAGCTCGAAGGTCCAGGCGTCGCGCGGCTGGCTGTGCAGGTACCAGTAGCTGTCGGCGATATGCTCGGGATCGAGGATGCCGTCCTGGTCCTTCTTGGCATAGAGCTCGGGGAAGCTGTCGCGGATAAAGGCGGTGTCGATCGCGCCGTCCACCACCACATGGGCGACATGCACGTTCAGCGGCCCCAGCTCGCGCGCCATGCTCTGCGCCAGGGCGCGGATGCCGTGCTTGGCGCCGGCGAAGGCGGCGAACCCGGCGGCGCCGCGCAGACCGGCGGTGGCGCCGGTGAACAGGATGGTGCCGCGGCCGCGGGCGACCATGCGCTTGGCCACCGCCTGGCTGGTGAGGAACCCGGCGAAGCAGGCCATTTCCCAGATCTTGAAGTACTTGCGCGCGGTCTCCTCGAGGATGCTGCAGGGCACGTTGGCGCCGATGTTGAAGACCATCGCCTCGATCGGGCCGATCTCCCGTTCGATGTGCTCGACCAGTTCGGCCACCTGCTCTTCCTGGCGCGCATCGGAGGCGAAACCATGGGCCTGGCCGCCCTCGGCGCGAATCTGCTCGAGCAGCGGCTGCAACTTGTCCAGGCTGCGCCGGGTGACGCAGGCGACATAGCCTTCACGGGCGAAACGCCGGGCGATGGCGCCGCCGGTGGCATCGCCGGCGCCGATAACCAGTGCGACTTTCTTGTTGTGTACGTCACTCATGGCCTACCTCGATAACTAAACGGTCGTTAGGTGAACGGACGTTATGCTAGGCTTCGCGCCAGGTCAAGCGACATTCCTCCGGAGCTCCCATGCGCTACTCCGCCGAACACAAGGCCGAAACCCGCGAGAAACTGCTCGCCAGCAGCGGCGCCATCGCCAAGCAGGGCGGCTTCGCCACCACCGGCGTGGACGCCCTGATGAAGGCCATCGGCCTCAGCGGCGCGGCCTTCTACAGCCATTTCGACTCCAAGGACGCGCTGTTCGCCGCGCTGCTCGAACGCGAGCTGAGCAACAGCCTGGCCCGCCTCGGCGCCGGCGATGGCGGGCGCGACAAACTCAAGCGCTGCCTGGCCGCCTACCTCAGCCTGGCCCACGTCGAACAGCCGCAGCAGGGCTGCGCCCTGCCCGCCCTCGGCGCCGAGATCGCCCGCGCCGACCTGGCCGTACGCCAACGCGTCGAAGACTGGATAGTGCAACTGCAGCAAGCCTGGGCCGAGATCTTGGACGACCCGCAACTGGCCTGGGCCATCCTCGCCCAATGCCTCGGCGCCGTACTGCTGGCGCGCATGCTGGCAGGCGGCGAAGCCCGCCAGCAGGTGCTGGACGCCAGCCTGAATCTGCTGCAAGGCACACTGGAGCCTGTCGGCTGAGGGCGGATACCGCTAGGCTAGAGGCTATTTCCCCGCGGCAGGATCCCCCCATGTCCCATACCCCTTCCCCCCTGGTCGGCGACAGCCCGTTGCACGCCATCGAAGTGCGCCTGCTCGGCTGCCTGATCGAAAAGCAGCTGACCACCCCGGAAAGCTACCCGCTGACCCTCAATGCCCTGCAACTGGCCTGCAACCAGAAGACCAGCCGCGAGCCGCTGATGAACCTGGAAACCGGCGAAGTCGGCCGTTACCTGCGCAGCCTGGAGGGCCGCGAGCTGGTGCGCCTGGTCATGGGCAGCCGCGCCGATCGCTGGGAGCAGCGCTGCGACAAGCAGCTGGAGCTGGTCAAGCCGCAGACCGTGCTGCTCGGCCTGCTGCTGCTGCGCGGCCCGCAGACCCTGAGCGAACTGCTGACGCGCAGCAACCGCATGCACGACTTCGACGACGTCGCCGAAGTCCAGCACCAGCTGGAGCGCCTGATCGGCCGCGGCCTGGTGGTGCTGCTGCCGCGCCAGAGCGGCCAGCGCGAGGATCGCTATATGCACCTGCTGGGCGAGCCGGCCGACCTGGAAAGCCTGCTGGCCAGCCGCCCCAGTTCGCGTAGCGAGACCTCGGCACCTAACGACGAACGCCTGGTCGAACTGGAAGCGCGCATCGCCGCCCTCGAAGAACGTCTGGCGCGCCTCGAAGGCGCGCAATAATCCCCATGGAAAAGGAGCCCACAGCGTTGACTCTCAAAACCCGTTTCAGCCTGATTCTCGCCACCGCCCTGCTCGCCGCCGGCTGCAGCACCACCGACAAACCGCCGGCCAAGCCCGCCGATCCCAGCCAGGGCTGCACCTCCTCGGCGGTGGAACATCTGCAGGGCCAGGTGGCCACCCCCGAACTGCTCGAACAGGCCCGCCAGCAGGCCGGCGCCAGCACCGCTCGCGTGCTCACCCCCGGCAGCGTGGTGACCCTGGAATACAACGGCCAGCGCCTCAATCTCAACGTCGACGACCAGCGCGTCATCACCCGCGTATCCTGCGGCTAGCCTGGTCGAGGTGCGGGTGACGCCCGCACCTTCCTCTGGCGCAAAGATCATTGGCGCGCTAGCTTTAAGCACACTTCCCCCTCACAGGCCACCGCCATGACCACCCAAGTGCAGCCCTGCGCCGAGCTGCTGCTGGACAACCAGCTGTGCTTCGCCCTCTATTCCACCTCGCTGCTGATGACCAAGACCTACAAGCCGCTGCTGCAGGCACTGGGACTGACCTACCCGCAATACCTGGCCATGCTGGTGCTGTGGGAGAACGACGGCATCACCGTCGGCGAGATCAGCGCACGCATGCTCACCGACCCCGGCTCGCTCACCCCCCTGCTCAAGCGCCTGGAAAGCGAGGGTCTGCTGCAGCGGGTACGCAGCAGCCAGGACGAACGCGTGGTGCAGCTCTACCTCACCGACCGGGGCCGCGCCCTGCACGAGCAGGCCAAGGCGCTGCCGGCCTGCATCCTCAAGGCCTCCGGCCTGAGCCTGGAGAAGCTCGCCTCGCTCAAAGCGGATCTGGTGGAACTGCGCAGTCACCTGCAGCAATCGCTCTAAACCAGGCGCTCATGCCGCCCATCGCACCCGGTAGCGATTGAGCGGCCGCCACCTCAAGGTCCATCCGAGGTCCGCACGCCACCCCGCCCGAGCACTTCCATCGGCTCTATCCCCCGTCACGCCTGCTTATGCTCTGAAGTTCCAGGGTTATAGCGAAATACTAAAAAAAATTATATTGCGCGCAAAATATATGCGGACTACAGTTCGCTCCATGGAAATGACTTGTGCACAAAACATTAGCGCGAAACATTCCACGGAGACTTCGCAGTCGTCTCCACCCGCTACCCACCGAAGTCCTGGAGAAACCGATGAAAACCCTGATCGCACTGACCGCCACGCTGATTCTTTCCGCCCCGGTTCTGGCCGACAATGGTCAAGCCAGCCAGAACGGCAAGGGCCTGTACCCCGAATGGCTGGTCAGCCACGAAGGCTGATCGACGAATACCTACGCACCCCAATCGCATCTCAAGAGGAATACCGCCATGACCATCGAAAACATTCTCTACCGTGCTACCGCTGAAGCCTTCGGCGGCCGTGAAGGCCGCGCCGTCTCCTCCGACGGCGTACTGGACATCGCCCTGACCACGCCGAAGGAACTCGGTGGCGCAGGCGGCAACGGCACCAACCCGGAACAACTGTTCGCCGCCGGCTACTCGGCCTGCTTCCTCGGCGCCCTGAAGTTCGTCGCCGCCCGCGACAAGCTGAGCATCCCGGCCGACACCTTTATCGAAGGCACCGTGGGCATCGGCCCGATCCCCACCGGCTTCGGCATCGAGGTGGAGCTGCGCATCAGCCTGCCGGGCCTGGACCGCGAAGCGGCGCAAACCCTGGTGGACCGCGCGCACATCGTCTGCCCCTACTCCAA
>NZ_CM134189.1:2970365-3396402 GCF_054110165.1 Pseudomonas sp. PL-6
GCGGCGATTCGATTCTATAGAATGGCGCCCGTCACCAAGACAAGCGGGAATAGCTCAGTTGGTAGAGCACGACCTTGCCAAGGTCGGGGTCGCGAGTTCGAGTCTCGTTTCCCGCTCCAGTTTTACACGAGTCGCCACGGCGGCTCGTTTGATTTAAGGCTGAGTTGCAGAGTGGTTATGCACCGGATTGCAAATCCGTGAACGCCGGTTCGATTCCGACCTCAGCCTCCAATTCAAAAAAAGCCTCGTAGATCCATGATTTACGAGGCTTTTTTATTATCCCAAGGCAATCCCCATGCCTTGCGGCTGCTGTAGGCGCTGTATATAGTCCAGCCCTTCAGCGCAGCGCTACCGCCCGAATGGCGAAATCGGTAGACGCAGGGGACTTAAAATCCCTCGCCAGCAATGGCATGCCGGTTCGAGTCCGGCTTCGGGCACCATTGACATGATTTCAGATGTTCCCATATGACGCTGAAACCCAGGAAAACCGGCCTCTAGAGCCGGTTTTTTTGTGCCTGTATGTTCCCGCATGCGTCTGTACATATACCTATTTTAGGTATACGTTTGGGTATACGCCGGTTCGATTGAGGATCGTATACCTATGGCACGCACCGTTACTCCGCTCTCTGACGCCAAGTGCGAGGCCGCCAAGCCGCGCGAGAAGGATTACACCTTATTCGATGGCCAGGGCTTGTTCCTGCTGGTCAAGGCCAACGGCAGCAAGGTCTGGCGCTTCAAGTTCACCAGGCCGAGCGGGAAGGGCGGGCTGGCCACCTTCGGCAGCTATCCAGCTCTGAGCCTGAAAGCTGCCCGGGTGCGCCGTGCTGAGGCGTTGGAGCTGCTGGCCAATGGGATAGACCCCATCGAGAACGCCAGGCAGGTTAGGGCGGCAGCAGTCGCTGCAACTACCAACACATTCAAGGCGGTGGGCCTGGAGTGGCACGCGGCAGGCGCCCGCAAGTGGTCGAAGGATCACGCCGCCAAGGTGCTGACCCGCCTGGAACAACACCTGTTCCCGGTGCTGGGTGATCGGTCGGTCGCTGACCTGAAGGTGCGTGATCTGATCCAGCCCCTCAAGTCCGCCGAGAAGAATGACCACCTCGAGCTGGCCGGCCGGCTACGTCAGTACATCGACGGAATCATGCGTTATGCCGTCCAACACGGGCACATCGAGAGCAACCCCGCCCGCGACCTGCAGGGCGTCACAGCCACACGCAAGGCAGTTCACCGGCCCGCGTTGCCACTGGAGCGCTTGCCGGAGCTGCTGCAGCGTATCGACGAATACAAGGGGCGCCCACTGACCCGGCTCGCCGTGGGGCTCACCCTGCTGGTGTTCATCCGCTCCAGTGAGCTGCGCTTTGCTCGCCGCCAAGAGGTCGACTCTCGCAACAGCCTATGGACGATTCCGGCCGAGCGCGAGGCTATCGATGGCGTGAAGCACTCCAGCCGCGGCGCCAAGATGCGCACCCCGCACCTTGTCCCCCTGAGTCGCCAGGCGCTGGATCTGCTGGCCCAGGTCGATCAGCTATCCGGCCGCTATGACCTGCTGTTCCCGGGCGACCACTACCACCACAAGCCGATGAGCGAGAACACCGTAAATGCCGCGCTGCGCCGCATGGGCTATGACACCAAGACCGAAGTGTGCGGCCATGGCTTCCGCGCTATGGCGTGTTCTGCGTTGGTTGAATCGGGCCTATGGAGCCGGGAGGCCGTCGAGCGGCAGATGAGCCACCAGGAACGCAATAACGTGCGCGCCGCCTACATCCACAAAGCGGAGCATCTGGAAGAGCGCCGGCTCATGGTGCAGTGGTGGGCCGACTACCTCGATGCCAACCGGGAGCGGCACATCACGCCGTATGACTTCGCTCACCCGGAAGAGCAGGGCGGCAATGTCGTGGGGATGAAGCGGGCTTAGGGAGGGGCGTCATATGGCCGCGAGTGATTTGACTCAGCGCTGCTGGACAATTGCGGAAGAGCTTGGCAGGCCTGTGTCCGATAGCCAGAAGGTGTACCAAGCAATATGCGACGAAATGATCAGCGTCCCTATCGAGCGGCATCACGCCTTGGCTATCGCTTCTTACATCGGGGGCTGGAAAGAAACAAAGAACCCCTATTACGTCGACCTGGCTTTCATGATGCTCTCCAGCCTTGGTGGTCAGCCTACTGAGACCATGCTCCAAGAGGATCTCGCGGCGCGTACGGCCAGATTCTATGGCGTCCCAAGCGGTACTGCCGAAAACATACAGAACGAGGGGGCTGAGTGGGCTGCGCTTCTGTTTATGGCCAACTTGGTTATCCGCGGCGCTACATGCGCTGAGGCTTCCCGAAAGGCCGCTTCCTTCTACCGCCTCAGATACCCGCATCTCAAGCGCAAAAAGGCCTCAACCCTTGAAGGCTACTACTCAAAAAGAGTCAGAAAGTCTGGGCTTGAGCGAGACCTAATCAGATCAATGGAAAGGGATCGCCAGCCCGATTGGGATCGCCAGTGGCAGGAGATTTCGGACTCAATACCCGAGTGTCCTTCCGACCTCATTGGGAATGCCAGATTCTAGGCGAAAAAAAGGATTTGATTTTTTCTCCTCCTAGTTTGGCTGCTGAACAATAGCTTAAGAGGCGTCACCAATACGGAGGCGCCCAAATGCGTACAGACACCACCACCGGCAAAGACCTCATTCGCCAGACCACGCTCTGTGAACGGCTCGACCTGACCCGTTCAGGTCTCGCGAAACTCCGCAAGAAAGATCCCACCTTCCCCAAGCCGATCAAGGACGGCGAGAGCCGCCAGGCAGCCGCCTATTACGTCGCGGCCGAGGTCGAGGCGTGGCTGCGGTCGAAAATCAAGGCGAGGGACGCAGCATGATCTCGCTTGCACTTCCTTGCTCCCGGGGCTATGGTTCGCCCCAAGAGTGTCGTAACTCTATGTACCCCGGAACCCCGCGCCCGATAGTCGTGGATTTTTTACGCCCGCAGTCCGCCTGGATGATGGGCGCCCCCAGCCTGTTTATGGCCGGGAGGGTGACGGATAAAACACCCCGAAAGGGGGAAGAAGTCCACCGTGGGTACACGGTTACGAACCTCCCGGCCGCCAAATTCCCTTGGCGGTCAACCCGTGTCGTAACGGAGTACCGCCCCATGAAAAACGCCCTCAATCCGTCTCGCGTTCAAGCAGCATTTCACCGTGCCTGCGCTCTGGCCGCTTTGCGCGCTGACTCCAGCCTTGCTACTCGCCTCGCTCGCTACAACGCTCATATGCGGCGCGCTCGTGCCGTCGAAACCATGAATGTTGGAGGTGTGAAATGAACGCTGCAGCCAAACTGACCCGCCAGAATTCCACCACTCTTCAGACCCGCCTTCGTAAGCGCGTCAAGCCGGCAGAATTACGGGAACTGCATGGCTTTACGATCCTTGGTGGCAAGGTGCAAGGGTATTTTGTGCTGGGGACGATCTCAGAGGGTGAGGAGCTAGCGCCCGTTGGGCCATTCCCGAATGAAGATCAGGCAGCGAAGGTAATTGCGAGCCTCAAGGAATACTTCCCTAATGAGCGGTACCGAGTCGAGATCCGCGATATTGATTTCATCGGGCAGTTCGAACTGGGTCAGCAGCACCAGTCAGCAATGCTTCATGTAAGAGAACGTCTCAACACCGCATATGCCGAGCGTAAAGGGCTCTTTCGTGTCATCGGCGGCTGGACGTATGCCTATTACGTCAAGTTGAAATCGGCAGGATTGGTATTTGAGCGTATCGATGGTGCTGACGATCTTCCCATTCATGCCGAGCATGGCATTGATCCTACGAAATCCGAAAAGGCTACCCCTATTGGGGTGCTCGGCCCGTTCGAGCATGAGGAGGAGGCACAGGCCGCTCTCCTGGCCATAGCGAGGGTCTTTCCCGACGAGTCATTCGATATTCACTGCTCGAAGTTCGCTAGCGGTTTGTACCTGCCTACGCAACTGCCGAAGCAGCAAGAGCTGGCGCGCCAGAAGGCCGCCGCGCTCTCTTCGCGCTGGCGCCATCTCGGCGGGTTCGTGAACTACTACACCTTGGATAACGGTGTTCAGTACATGCCGTTCGGCAAGCTCGGGCCGTTTCCATCGTTAAAGGCCATGCGCATCGCGGAGAAAGCCATCAAAGCCCATTTCCCCGGCGCAACCGTGGTACGTCGCCGGTGCGGGCTGGACGAAGGTATGACTAGTCGAGCCGAGCTTTGCATTGAGTACGCCAAAGCTCTCGAAAAACTCGCTTCCTTAGGAGCCTGATTATGGGTGTTCAAAAACGCCGCAATCGCGGCGACGGGATCGGCTTACCTAAAAAAAGTCTCTCTCCAAACCAGATCTTCAGTCGTAGCCTGAAGCAGATCGGCGCCGCAAAGACGCTCGATGACCTGGTTCTTGCCGCCTACGTCGGCGCCGGCTGCGCGGATGCACTGCTGTTGAGTGGCCTGATCGATATCGAGGAGTACCACGAGCAGAACAAGGAGATCGTTCACGTCACGACGACCCTGCGCGAGCAGTTGGAGGCTGAAGATGGCCAATCCAATTGATCAGCTATTGCCTCGACTCGACAAGGTGCGGCCTGCTGGTGCCAACAAGTGGAAGGCATGCTGCCCAGCGCATGAGGACAAAGAGCCCAGTCTGAGCATCCGCGAAGCCGACGACGGTAAGGTGCTGCTGTATTGCTGGGCCGGCTGCACCTCGGCCGACATCACTGCGGCCGTTGGCATGGAGCTGCGCGACCTGTTCCCAGGCGATAAACCCGCCCGCCAAGGTCCAAGCAGGGCCGCTGTCGAGCACGAGCGCACCGTCTACCAGATCGGCCTGGCGATGCAGCAGAACGGATGCCGGCTGACCGCCGAAGACCAGGCCCGCTTCGAGTTGGCCAAGCAGCGCTTGGGGGTGATGGCATGAGCGCCGGTGATCGCTTTGCCAAGGAGTGGGAGGGCGTTGCAGCTCTCCCGACACCGGAGCCTATGAAGCGCCTCTGGCGTGCCGAGCTGACGCCAGCCTCGTCCATCAAGCCGGTTCCCATTCGCTGGCTCTGGCCTGGGTGGATCGCTCGAGGAAAGCTGACGGTACTGGCTGGTGCTGGTGGCAGTGGCAAGACCACGTTGGCGATCGGCCTGATCGGCACCCTGACCAGCCGCGGCCGCTGGCCGGACGGTGAGCTTTGCGCAGATCCAGGAAACGCCCTGATCTGGTCCTCGGAGGATGACCCGGCCGACACCCTGGTACCGCGGTTGATGGCTGCTGGCGCCGACCTGAGCCGCGTCCACATCATCCAGGGGCGGGTGAACTCTGCCGGTGAGAGCGAACCCTTTGACCCGGCTGCTGACTTCGACCTGCTGCGCGATGCGGTTGAGCTGATCGGCGGTGCTTCCCTGCTGCTGCTTGATCCCGTCGTTAGCGCGGTCCGGGGGGATATGCACCGCGCTAACGAGGTTCGCCGCTCCCTGCAGTCGGTGATCGACTTTGCCGAGGCGCACCAGTGCGCTGTGCTGGGCATCAGCCACTTCAGCAAGGGCAGTGGCGCATCTTCTCCGGCTGACCGAGTGATCGGCAGCCAGGCTTTCGGGGCGCTGGCGCGGGCGGTGCTGGTGGCCGCCAAGCAGGAAGACACCGAAACCAGGGTGCTGGCGCGGGCGAAGTCCAACATCAGCAACGACCAAGGTGGTGTGGGCTACGTGGTCGAGCCCTGCACCGTCGGCGACGGCATCGAGACAACTCGCGTGCTCTGGGGCGAAAGGATTGAGGGCAGTGCGCGGGAGATCCTGGCCGACGTCGAGAGCACTGGAGATGACGACCAGCGCAGCGAGCAGGAGGATGCCGAGCAGTTCCTGCAGGATCTTCTGTCCGCCGGCCCTGTTCCGGTGAAGCAGATCAAGGCTGATGCCAGCGGTGCCGGTTTTGCTTGGCGCACCATCGAGCGAGCAAAGAAATCCATCGGTGTGGACGCTGTGAAGGTCGGTATGAAGGAGGGCTGGGTCTGGCAGCTCGGCGTCGAAGACCGCCAAGAATCCTCGAAGACCGCCACTGTTTTGAATGGCGGTCTTCGGGAAAAAGTGGCGGCCTTCGACGAATCGGACGCGGAGGAAGTGTGATGGCCGCCATCGACTACCTGACCCAACACGGCCTTTCCGCTCGAGTCGCCGGGAAACGGCTGATCGTTTCACCGGCCAGCAAGCTGACCGACGAGGATCGTCAGTACATCAAATTGCACCGTCTCGAGTTGCTCGCCGAGCTGGCTGCGAACGACGGCCAGATGCGTTCGAGCAACTGGCGAGTGCTGCGGGGCGGAAAGGTCGTGTGCGTGATGATCGGCGAGCCCATGACGCGCCAGGAGGCCTTGGAATCGGCCCGATGGCGCTGGGCTGATTCCGACGTACGGTAGCCCCATCAACTGTACAAATATACATACAAGGTCAAATTAGGCTTAATCTGCCCTTATATGACCGATTTGCCATCTTCAGCGAGTGAGGATATCGACCATGAACAAACCGCAACGCGGACGCCAGAACCGCCCAACTCGTGGCGAAGTGGCCGCAGCCTGGGAGCGTCTCCGTGCTGCAGCTGATCAAGGCGATATCCAGGCTGCCGCCTTGCTGGTGGCGCTCGCCGAAAACAAACCGCTATTTGGCACTGCAGGAGTCCACGCATGAGCTTTGAGATTGTTCGAAACGACAGCGGAACAGAGGTCACCCTGCTCGGCGGCCACCGCTTCGAGCTGCCCGTCATCACCGACGGGGATATGACCAGCTACCCCATCCAGATCTTCCATAACACTCTCCCTCTCGCCGCCGAGGCCTTCGCCAAGCTGAAGGCTATCGGCGATGACCGCACCTTGTCCGTGCTCGGTATTGAGCAGAAGTCCGACCCGGTGAAGGCTGAAATGGTCGGGCGCGTTGCCGCGGCCGCCGGCCAGGTTCGCCTGTTCGAGAACGACATCACCAATGCGGAGAACCAGCTGTACGCGCTGCCGAGCATCGAAATGGGTAACGCCGTGGCTGCCATCGAGGATCGCGAGATTCGCGATTGGTGGCGCTCCCTGAGCAGCAAGGAGCACATCAAGATGCTCGACCAGGTGAAGGGCGACCCGACGCAGCATGAGCGCCTGATGATTGCTCTGCTGCGGGCGCCGGCGCCGCTGAGTCTGCTGGATCACCAGACCAAGTACGTCCGCGAAGTGTGGAAGGACGCCAAGCGGGCGGGCGATCCGGAAACCGCAGCGCGCATCGAGCTTGATCGACAGCACGTCGAGATCGCCCGCCGCGGCCTGGCTCATGTCGCTGGGATCGCCGGCCGAGTGTCCGGCTGGAAGGGCGAGACCATTCTCCGCTCGCTGATCAAGTCGCCATTTGAGCCGGTCGCGCATGGCTTCGACATCTTCGGCTTCACGCCTGAGCAGGTGTCGAAAATGTGTCTGCGCATGGCGACCGAGCCGCAGCGCTAAGGAGGCCGCAGCGATGGTAGATATCGCCTCTTTGGGCTTCTCGATCGATACCAGCGATGTCGCGAAGGCCGAGACAGCTCTTGATGGCCTGAACGCCACTGGCGCGCGCACGGAAGCGGCAGCCAAGGGCGTCGGGGAGGCCTGGAGCGGTGCTTCGAAGCAGGCAGCAAGCTCGGCCGGCGAATTCCGCAAGGGCTCCGACGCCCTGCGTGAGCAGCAGCAGGAACTGGCGCAGCTGATCGGCAAGATCGACCCCGTTGTCGGCGCCCTCGGCCGCCTGGATGAGCAGGAAGCTAAGCTGCGCCAGTTCCGCGGCCAGGGCCTACTCGATACCGAGAGCTTCGGCGAGTACCAGGCGAAGATCGACCAGGCTCGGCGCAGCCTGTCGGATGTCGATGGCGCAATCAGCCGCACGGGCAACACCTCCAAGCAGACCGCGCAGGCCCTGCGCCAGCTCCCCGCCCAGTTCTCCGACATCTTCATTTCCCTGCAGGCCGGCCAGAGCCCGCTCACCGTGTTCCTGCAGCAGGGCGCGCAGATCAAGGACTCGTTCGGAGGCGTAGGCCCGGCCCTGGCCGAGACGGCGCGTTACGCCTTGGGCCTGGTCAACCCCTTCACCGTCGCCGCGGTCGCGGTGGGAGCCTTGGCGCTGGCCTACAAGCAGGGCAGCGACGAAGGGACAGCCTTCAACAATGCCCTGATCCTCTCCGGCAACATCGCCGGCACCAGCGCGGAGCGCCTGGCGAACGCTGCTGCAGCGATTGACCAGGTGACTGGCACCCAGCGCCAGGCCGCCCGCGCGCTCGCCGAGGTGGCAGGTACCGGAAAGTTCACCGCCGACCAGATCGAGACCATCGGCCTGGCCGCCGTTGCGATGGAAGAGGCGACCGGCCGCGCGATCTCCGAGACGGTCAACGAGTTCAAGCGCCTGGCCGACGAGCCCGCTGCTGCCGCGGCGAAGCTGAACGAGCAGTACAACTTCCTCACCGCGGCCGTGTTCGATCAGATCTCTGCCCTCGAGCAGCAGGGTGACGCCGCCGGCGCCGCGCAGCTGGCCATCGACACCTTCGCGCAGACCATGAACGACCGCGCGAACGAGATCAACAACGGCCTGGGCTACATCGAGCGCGCCTGGAAGGGCATCAAGAGCGCCGCCGCCGAAGCCTGGGACGAAATGCTTGGGGTTGGCCGGCCGGACACTCCGGAGGATCGCCTAGACCGCCTGACCTCTGGCGGCATCGACTTCGGCGCCGTCGGCGGTTCCGCTCTGCTGGCTGGGCCTTTCGGCGCCGCGGCCAACTTCGGCAAGCAGCTCTACGACAGCGTCACCCAGTCCAGCGCCGAGCGTAACGAGCAGATCTCTGAGGTCTGGCAGGAGATCCAGGATCGCGACGAAAAGGCCTGGGTGGAGGGCATGCAGGCCCAGCAGGAGCAGTCGGCCATCGAAGCGCAGCAGCGCATCGACCAACTGCGCAAGTCGACCCTGACCAACGCCGAGAAGCGCGTCAAGGCGCTCAACGATCTACGCGCCGACCTGGCCAAGATCGAGTTGGTGAACCCGGACGACCCGCGCCTAGCCGCGGACAATGTGGCCTGGCTCGAGCGCAACATCGCCGAGCAGTTTAGGGATCGACAGAGCACCACCCGCACCCCGGCCGTCCGCGACGATGCGGCTACAAAGTTGCTGTTGTCGCTGCGACAACAGAGTGCCGAACTCGAAACCCAGCTGCTCAGCGAAGCCAAGCTCACCGCCGAGCAGAAGAAGCGCGCCGAGTTCGAATCGCTGATCGCCGACCTCAAGACCAAGGACATCCTCACCGCCGACCAGAAGTCGCTGCTGGCCAGTCAGGACGCCATCAAGGCGCAGCTCGACAAGAACGTCGCCCTGGGCGAAGAAGTCCGCCTGCACAACGACAGCATCAAGCTGCAGGAGCGCTCGGCCCAGCTGCAGGAAACCATTCGCGCGTCGCTGGAAGGGCGCCAGGAACAGCAGCAGCGCCAGCTGGATGCCTTCGGCCTGGGCCGGCGCGAGTTGGAGCGCGTGCAAGCCGAGGCCTCGATCTTCCGCGAGTTTCGCCGCTACCAGGCGCAGCTGGACAAGGCCACTCCGTCCGATCTGCTGGGCAGCGAGCAGTACAACGAGGCTGTTCGAGAGATCGAGCGAGGACTGCAGAAGTCCCTGGAAAATCACGAGAAGTATTACGACCGGCTTCGGGAGGAGGAGGCCGACTGGAGCAACGGTGCCAGGTCATCCCTCATCGACTACCTGGACGAAGCGGCGAATGTGTCCGGCCAGACCTACGACCTGTTCAGCAATGCCCTGTTCGGCCTCGAAGATGCTTTCGTTGAGTTTGCTCTCACTGGCAAGGCATCTGTAAGAGATCTGGTCGACTCGTTTCTGGCAGATGTCGCACGAATGGGTGCGCGCCAACTCACGGCCAATCTCGCCGAGGGCCTGCTTGGGTTTATTCCCGGCGCGGACGAATCGGCAAACCTCACCGCAGGCGCTGCTGCCGTTTCAGCCTCTGCTGCTGCTCTTACGACAGCAGGCGGCACTCTGGTTACAGGCGCAGCCGCCATACAAGCAGCGGCTGCAAGCCTTGCGGCTGCAAATGCAGGGTCTTCCGTTTCAGGTGGCTCTGGCGGCCTGCTTTCCCTGTTCGGCAGTTCTGGCGGGTATACCGGGGCCTACGGCTTCGACGGCGGAGGCTGGACTGGCGGCGCGCCACGCTCAGGTGGCCTGGATGGGAAGGGTGGCTTTCTGGCGATTCTCCATCCACAGGAGACCGTCATCGACCACACCAAGCCTTCTCGCAGCCAATTCTCCGGCCCGCCCGGTAACAACGTTGTGATCAACGCCGACTTCTCTGGCATGCGCACCGCTGGAGAGGCTCGCGAAGCCACTGCCACGCTTGCGCGGCAGGTCAACAGCGCTGTCTCCCAAGCATCGAGGTACAACTGATGGGCCAGGTTATTGAGCTGCCGACTGATCACCGCCGCAGCTGGCGAATGCTGGAGCCGGAGTATCGAAAGGTGCTCAAGCGCTGCGGCATCGCTGACCAGCAAATCAAATCCATCCTCGAGGAGATGAAGGAGTACTTGATCGAGTGCGCTTCAGATCTGAGCACCTCTTTCAGCATCCCAGACGGATTCACGCAGGAGCAGCATGACGCGATTCTGCAGGAGTTTAATCGAGTCGTTGAGGATGTCCGGTCTCAGGCGACGGTGCCTTTCATGAGCGCCTTTGGTGTGATTCTTCGGCTGCTGGTGCAAAAGCATCTCGGCTACTTTGGCGAAGGGGCATAGCTGATGACCGACCAGAAACCGAGCAAGCGTGAGTATTTTGCTGACCTTCGGCGCGACGAGGTGAGGTGGCAGGCCGAGCGCCTCGGGCTCGCCATCACGCGCCTCCCCGGCGGCTATCGCCTGCTCGGGCAGCATATCCATCTGTGGGTCACCGACCTGCAGTACGTCACCGACCAGGATCTGAGCTTTCGCTAGGTCCAAGGAGAACCACCGATGAAGACCCTGCAGCAACTGGACGAGGAGAGAGCTGTCGCCGGCGCCGCGTGGCTCGATGCTGTGGCCGCGCTCCGGGCCGCCTATGTGGAGCTGGCCGCCCTCGATCAAGCCACGGCGAGCGGCCTGGTGTCAGGATCAGCACGTCCGCCGCGGACCTTCAACGCGCCGCTTGAATTGCCCGATCACCAGGATTTTCCGCTCCCAGGGTGGCAACCCCAAGCCGACCTGGTTCGCTCGCGACTCGACGTACTGCTGAGGTGAGCCGATGAGCGAGAAGAAGGACCTGCGGGGTTACACCGGTACCCGCAAGAAGCCCCCGCGCGATGCTGCTGAAAAGCTGCTCGAGCTGGCCGCATCTGGATACAACAAGAAGGGCCTGGCCTATCGCCTGGGCACGACAGTTGAAACCCTGAACAAGTGGCTCGAGCTGTACCCCGAGCTGCAGCAGGCCCTGGACGAGGGGCGGGAGCGTGAGCATAACGCGCTCTTCACCGCTCTCTACGACAGCGCCACCAAGGGCGGCAACGTCACTGCAGCGATCTTCCTGTTGAAGGCCCGTCACGGCTACCGCGAGGGCGACCAAGCCGAGATCGCCAACCGGGTCAGCATCAACTTCCAACTTCCCGGGGCTCTGCGCCTGGAGGACTTCACGCGCGGGGAAACGCATGAGCACGATTGAGTTCAACGGCTTCCAAGAACGCCTGATGCTGCTGCCCGAGGAGCTCGACGTGTTCTGCGGTGGCGGCCGAGGCGGTGGCAAGTCGTATGGGCTGGCGCTGATCTGCCTGCGCCACGTCGAGCAGTACCGCGACAAGGCGCGGATCCTGTACCTGCGACGCACCTACAAGGGCCTGGCTGACTTCGAGCTGGTTTGCCGTGAGCTGTTCGGCACGGTCTACAGCACCGCTGCCCGCTATAACGCCGCCGAACACATCTGGCGCTTCCCGAATGGCGGCTACCTGGAGCTTGGCCAGCTCGAAAGCCACGCCGACTACACCAAGTACCAGGGCCGGTCCTTCACACTGCTGCTGGTGGACGAGGCCGGCCAGTATCCGAGCCCGGACTTGCTGGATCTGATGCGCTCGAACCTGCGCGGCCCGAAGGACATGCCGATACGCATGATCATCGCCGCCAACCCTGGCGGCCCAGGGCACTACTGGTTGGCCAAGCGCTACGTCTTCACCACCTCGCCCTGGAAAGCCTTCCTCGAGCCCAAGAGCAAGCGCCAGTGGGTCTACGCGCCGTCCACGTTCGACACCAACCGTTTCATCGACACCGCGCAGTACAAGGATCAGCTGGAATCGGCGTGCCCCGATGATCCGGAACTGCTGCGCGCCTGGTCCACCGGCGACTGGGCCGTGAACCGCGGCGCCTACTTCGCGAGCGTGCTCGATGAAAGCCGCAACGCTGTCGCCCCCTGGGAGCACATCCCGCGAGGCTGGAGCACCTACCTGGCGCATGACTTCGGCAGCAGCGCCCCAAGCGCTACCTATGTGATCGCCAAGTCCCCGGGCGGCGAAGGTCCGGATGGAAAGTTCTATCCTCGCGACAGCCTGGTGCTGGTCGACGAACTCGCCACCTGCAAGCGAGACAACCCGAATGCCGGCTTGAACTGGACGGTGCCGATCCTGGCCGAGGAAATCATCGTGATGTGCAAGCGCTGGGGGATCAGAGCCTCTGGCGTGGCGGATGACGCCATCTTCGCGAAGGGAGGGCACGCAGCCGGCTCGATCGCGGACGAGTTCTCTCGCTGTGGGGTACGCTTCGACCCGGCCAAGAAGGCCGACCGCATCACCGGCTGGAACATCATGCGCCGGCTGCTCGCTGACGCCGGCAAGGTCGATAAACCAGGCCTCTACATCAGCCGATCCTGCAGCTACCTCTGGGAGACACTGCCAACCCTCGCTCGCGATCAGAAGCGCGTCGAGGATGTCGACAGTTCCGGCCCTGACCATGGCGCCGATGCCGTTCGATATGGATGCCTGAGGCAGGCCAGGGTATTCAGCTGCGAGCCACTGCGGATTTGAGGCCCGGCATCATTCGACCATGATTGCTCGATACCGGCGGGTGTATTCCTCGTAGCTCAAGCCTTTTTCCGACTTCAGCTGCTGCAGTTGATGCTCGCGCCATTGATCCTTGCTCATGGCCCCGGAAAGAGAGGCAGGCGCGACTCCCGACGACTGCACCTTTGGCGCCTCGTTGAGGTTCCCGATGCACTGGTATTTGTGAATGACCTGCCCGGCAATGCAGGTGCCCCACCCATCGCGTTGATAGCAGTTCTGCGTCATGCCGCCGAACGCCTCGGCATCGCTGTAACCCCAAACACGGCACTTCGATCTGGCGATTGTTCTGGCTTGCCCCGGATTGACCACCGGCGATTCGAACTGGCGGAAGTCATAGGCCATATCGACCGTGCCATCAGCACGGCTACCACCCATGGCATAGAAGTCTTTCTTGGTTGCACAGCCGGTGATCGTGAGGGCTGCGACAATTGCCAGCAGGGCCTTTGCAGCGAATGGTTTGGTGCTCTGATGGAAGATATTCATCCCGACCTCCTTGCCTGAAAGAGTTGCATATTGCCACCATGGCTTAGCGCTGACTATACGACCTGGGAAGATCTGGACAGGGCGCAGGGGCGCGCTTTCACGATGACCACGAACGGCAAAAAGGGCTGATCAAAAAGTGATCGATTGGGCAGGGCGAGCAGGGGGTACTTTCGGTTTTAGGTATACACTTAGGTATATGGCCTGGGTCTTGTAAGTTGCTAACCCAGTAACTGCGGAGATTGTGGCAAATAGTTCGAGTCCGGCTTCGGCACCACTTCAAATCAAGTGCTTACGGACTTTCTGGGTCGCGCCAGTTTGTCCGCAATTCTATTTTTTCCGCAATTATCTTGTTGGCGATACCTCTTTGCCTCGGCGCTCTCTGATCTAGTGTTTTGTCATGACCATCGTCGCGCGCATTGCTTGCAGCACGGCGGAGGAGATCCGCGCCTACCTGGCGTCCGGCGCGATCCGTTGATCCCGATAGGCCTGGCCATGGGCCGGCATGGGTGGAGTCGAACGATGGACGAGAACCTTTCCAAGGAGTCGCTGGCGCACCTGGTTTCTCTGGCCGGGCTGAGTGTCGAGACGCTGAACAGCCGCTGTTTCTGCATCAGTCTCGATGACGAGGCGCTGCGCGTCGCTTTGCAGCGCAGCCTGGGCCGGCCCGAGCTATATCGCCTGGTGCGCGAGCGCTGCCCCTATCTGTTCGCCGCCCAGCCGGTGTTCGTCGCTCCTGCCCAGCTGCAGCGCATGGCCGAAGTGATCGCCGCGGTCGATTCGGTGGTGGCGCTGCCGACCTACCGCGAGCGGGTACTGGCGCGAGCGCCGGTCATCGCCCGGCACGACCCCGGTGCCCTGGGCGTGTTCTTCGGCTACGACTTCCATGTCACCGAGGCAGGCTTCGGCTTGATCGAGATCAACAGCAATGCCGGCGGCGCCATGCTCAACGCGCTGTTGGCGCGGGCACAGAAGGTTTGCTGCCCGGCCCTTGAGCGCCTGTTGCCGCCGGCGCGCCAGGCCGAGGCACTGGAGCAGGCGATAATTGCCATGTTCCACGAGGAATGGGCCCGAACCGGGCAGTTGCGCCCGCTGCTCAGCATTGCCATCGTCGATCAGGCGCCCGAGCAGCAGTATCTCTACCCGGAGTTCCTGCTGTTCCAGCAACTGTTCCAGCGTCACGGGCTGCAGGCGGTGATTGCCGATCCGGGCGAGCTGCAGCTGCGCGACGGGCGGCTGTGGCACGGCGAGTTGGCCATCGACCTGGTCTACAACCGGCTAACCGACTTCTCCCTGCAGGCGCCGGCCCTTGGCGTCTTGCGTCAGGCCTACTTGGACGGTGCTGTGCTGCTTACCCCGCATCCGCGCGCTCATGCCCTATACGCTGACAAGCACAACCTGGCTCTGCTCGGCGACGCCCGTCAGCTGGAACAGCTCGGCGTGCCGCCGGCCACCCGCGACTTGCTGCAGGCGGCGATTCCGACCACCGAAGCGGTGGGGGCGGGCAACGCCGAGCGTCTGTGGCGCGCGCGCAAGCAACTGTTCTTCAAGCCGAGCGCCGGTTACGGTAGTCGCGCTGCTTACCGTGGCGACAAGCTGACGCAGCGGGTCTGGCAGGAGATTCTGGCCGGCGACTATGTGGCCCAGGCTCTGGTTCTGCCGGGGCAGCGCGCTTTGTCGGACGCAGCTCCGGCGCTCAAGTACGACTTGCGCGCCTACGTCTACAAGGGCCAGGTGCAGTGGGTGGCAGCACGTCTGTACCAGGGCCAGACCACCAACTTCCGTACCCCCGGCGGCGGCTTCGCGCCGGTATACCCGGGCGCCGCCGAAGCCTGCGCTTGATCACGCCGGCCGGTGCCGCGATAGCCCCGGGAAAATTAGTGTGGCGGCCCATACGAAGGCACTCGCTACGTTAGGCACAGGGTCTGGAACACCCAGCCGGGACACTGAGCATGGCCTCCAAGGAAGAAACCGACGCCCTTGAGCGCGTTCTTGGAGCCGGTCAGGCGCGTCACCCGGCACAGGGGACGCTGCTGCTCGACGGGCACTGGCAGCTTGATCGAGTTCTTGCCGCGATCTTGTGTGGATCTTTGGCGATGCCTGGCAGCACCTGCGCACCCATCACCCAAGACTCCGTCAGCCTCGGCAGCTCCAGGTTCTGGATTTGGCCAGACAGATTCCTGCTGGCCTAAAGGCCAGAATCAGCGCGCCAGGTGCGCTTGCGATTGGATAGGGCGGAGCTTTCAAAATTTGCAAACCCTTTGCTTGGCATGAAGCTCTCGCGCTGGATGACAGTGGCGTTGTGCGTGCAGGCTACATGCAGCCTGATCAAGGTGGGGCTCATACAGAGTTGACCTTTCACGGCATTTCTAGAAGCAGACGAAGTTCCGTAGGGCTCGGACAACGCAGGTGCTGGCAAGCTTCAGGATTCATTAAGACTTGCTGACGATACTCCCCCCTCAATGCATACCCGAGGGGAGTTCCATGGGGCATTTCGATTGGAATAGCTGTTTTCCACTGCGGCTTGGTAGCGAGCCAGAACCCAGTGCCACCTTGTGGTTGGCGCAGGTCGGAGACCTTCAGCGTCTGGTCCTCGAGCGCTTCGTACACCAACGCTTTGACGAAGTGCATGGCGCCCGGATCAGCAGCTTTATGCCAGATCTGTTCGGTCTCTACGATTCCCGACAGCAGTTGAATGCCGCCTGCGGCGCACGCCTGGCCGTCGAGCAACCGCTGTTCCTCGAACAGTACCTGGATGCGCCGGTCGAGCAGACCATCGCCCGCCTGGCGGAGCGCCCGGTGGTGCGCGACGAGATAGTCGAAGTCGGCAACCTGGCGTCGGTCAGCGCCGGCAGCGCGCGCATGATCATCGTCATCATGACCTGCCTGCTGGCCCGGCGCGGCCTGCAGTGGGTGGTGCTCACCGGCGCCGCCTCGCTGATCAACAGTTTCCATCGCCTGGGGCTGGAGCCGCTGCGCCTGTGCTCGGCCGATCCGAGCGTGCTCGGCGAGCAGCGCCACGACTGGGGCCAGTACTACGCGCAGCGCCCGCAGGTGTTCGCCGGCAGCATCCAGCTCGGCTACCGCCAGCTGTGCGAGCGCGGCATTCCGCAGCGCCTCGGCTTGCGCTCCAGCTGCGTGGAGGCGCCCCATGCAGCCTGATCCCCTGTTCGCCGCGCTGCAGCACCACGCCGCGCAATGCCCCACCGCCCTGGCCCTGAACGACAGCCAGCGGCAGGTCGATTACGCCCAGCTGTGGCAGGAGGTGGAGGCCCGTGCGGAGCAATTGCGCGCCCTGCAGCTGCCGCTGCTGGCGCTGGCTCTGAACAACGGCTGCGAGGCGCTGATCTGGGACCTGGCGGCGCTGCGCGCCGGCGTCGCCTGCCTGATCCTGCCGCCGTTCTTCAGCCCCGCGCAGCGCGCCCACTGCCTGGCGCAGAGCGGCGCCACCCTGGCGCTGGCCGAAGGGCCGTTCGCCGAGGAACTGGCGCAGCTGAGCTTCGTCGCCGCCGGCGAGTTCTGGCGCCGCGACAGCGCCCCGGCCGGCCTGCCGCTGCCCGCCGGCACGGCGAAGATCACCTACACCTCCGGCACCACCGGTGCGCCCAAGGGCGTGTGCCTGAGCGCCGAGGCCATGCTGCGGGTGGCTGCCGAGCTGGAGCTGGTCAGCCGCGAATGCGCGCCGCAGCGCTACATGGCGGTACTGCCGCTGGCCGTGCTGCTGGAAAACCTCGGCCTGTACGCCGCGCTGATCGCCGGCGCCACCCTGCATCTGCCGACCCAGCAGGAGCTGGGCATGAGCGTCGCCGGCTCCGTCGAGTGGCCGAAGCTGTTCGGGCAGATGGTCCAGCGCGGCTGCCAGAGCCTGATCCTGGTGCCGCAGCTGCTGTTCGGCCTGGTGCTGGCGGTGGAGCGCGGCTTCGTCCCGGCGGCCGGCTTCCGTTTCATCGCCGTCGGCGGCGCGCGGGTTTCGCCGGAGCTGCTGGAGCGTGCGCAGCGCGTGGGCCTGCCGGTGTTCGAGGGCTACGGCCTGTCGGAGTGCGCCAGCGTGGTCTGCCTCAATTGTCCCGGTGCCCAGCGCCCCGGCACTGTCGGGCGGCCGCTGCCGCATGTGCAGGTGCGCCTGGCCGAAGATGGCGAAGTGCTGGTCGCCGGTTCGACCCTGCTCGGCTACCTGGGGGACACGCCCTTCGCGGGGCAGTGGTGGCCCACCGGCGATATCGGTGAGTTCGATGCCGACGGCTACCTGAGCCTGCGCGGCCGCAAGAAGCACCAGTTCGTCACCAGCTTCGGGCGCAACGTCAATCCCGAGTGGGTCGAGGCCGAGCTGACCCAGGGCGGTGTGCTGATGCAGGCCTTCGTCTATGGCGAGAGCCTGCCGAGCAACGTCGCGCTGCTCTGGCCGCTGGACCCGAATTGCCCCGATGCGGCCATCGAGGCCGCCGTACAGAAGGCCAATGCCGGCCTGCCGGATTACGCCCGAGTCGGGCGCTGGGTGCGCCTGGACACGCCTTTCAGCCCCGCCAACGGTTTGCTCACGGCCAATGGCCGACCTAAACGAGACGCCATCCTGGCGCGCTACCGCGAACACCTTTCCGAACCCGTCAACGCCTGAGGTATCTCCATGAATTTCTTCGATCAACTGCAGGACGCCACCCGCGAGGACCGCGAAGCCCTTTACGCCGTGCCGGTGATCCGCGAGGCGCTGGCCGGCCAGGTCGGCCTGGAAGGCTATGTCGCCTTCCTGACCCAGGCCTACTACCACGTGCGCCACACCGTGCCGCTGATGATGGCCTGCGGTGCACGCCTGCCGTCCTCGCTGGAGTGGCTGCGCAAGGCAGTCTGCGAATACATCGACGAGGAATACGGCCATGAGCAGTGGATCCTCAACGACATCGCCGCCTGCGGTGGCGACGCCGAGGCCGTGCGCCTGGGCCAACCGAGCCAGGCCATCGAGCTGATGGTCAGCTACCTGTACGACAGCATCGCCCGCGGCAACCCGGTCGGCCTGTTCGGCATGGTCAACGTGCTCGAGGGCACCAGCATCGCCCTGGCCACCCAGGCGGCCGGCACCATCCAGCAGCGCCTGGCCCTGCCGCCACAGGCTTTCAGCTACCTGACCTCGCACGGTGCCCTGGACATCGGCCACATGCAGCATTACTGCGAGCTGATGAACCGCCTGCAGCGCGACGAGGACAAGGCGGCGGTGATCCATGTCAGCAAGGTGGTCTACCGCCTCTACGCCGACATGTTCCGAGGCCTGCCGCGCGTGACCCAGACCGAGGTGCAGCATGCGCTTACCTGAGTGCCGTGCGGTCCTCACCGGGGCCAGCGGCGGTATCGGCCTGGCCCTGGCCGAGCGCCTCTGCGCCGGCGGCGCGCAGCTGATCGCGGTGACCCGCCAGGAGGGTTCGCTGGGCGAGCTGCGCCGGCGCTATCCGAAACAGGTGCGAGTGGTGGCGGCCGATCTCGGCAGCGCCAGCGGGCGCCAGGCGGTGGTGGATGCCGCGCGTGCCCTCGGCGGAGTCAACCTGCTGATCAACGCGGCCGGGGTCAACCGCTTCGCCCTGCTGGAACAGCTGGACGAGCAGGCCGTGGCCGAGCTGCTGGGCATCAACCTGGTCGCCACCGTACAACTGACCCGCGCCATGCTGCCGCTGCTGCGTCAGCAGCGCCAGGCGCTGCTGGTCAACGTCGGCTCCATCTACGGCTCCATCGGCTACCCCGGCTATGCCACCTACTGCGCCAGCAAGTTCGCCCTGCGCGGCTTCTCCGAGGCGCTGCGCCGGGAGATGGCCGACACCGGCGTCGGCGTGCTCTACGTGGCGCCGCGCGCCACCCGCACCGCGATGAACAGTGCGCAGGCCGTGGCCCTGAACAGCGCCCTGAAGGTGGCCATGGACCCGCCGGAGAGCGTCGCCGACGCGGTACTGCGCGCCATCGAGCTGGACCGCAGCGAGCTCTACCTGGGCTGGCCGGAAAAATTCTTCGTCCGCCTCAACGGCCTGCTGCCGGGCCTGGTGGACAAGGCGTTGCGCAAGCAGCTGCCGCTGATTCGTCAATTCACCCACAAGGAGATGCGCCCATGAAACGCCTGCTGCCTCTGCTCCTCGCCGCCGCGCTGAGCCTGCCCGCCTGGGCCCTGGACGAGGCCGGCCAGGCCCGCCTGCACGCGGTACAGACGCGCTGGGCCGAGATCCAGTACCAGCTGCCCGAGCCCCAGCGTGAGGCCGCGCTGGAGAAACTCGCGGCCGACAGCGCCGCCTTCACCCGCGAACAGCCCCAGGCAGCCGAAGCCTGGGTCTGGCACGGCATCGTCACCAGCAGCTGGGCCGGTGCCCAGGGTGGGCTCGGCGCGCTGGGCAAGGCCAAGGACGCCAAGCGCTACCTGGAGAAGGCCATCGCCCTCGACCCCAACGCCCTGCAGGGCTCGGCCTACACCAGCCTGGGCACCCTCTACGACCGCGTGCCGGGCTGGCCCATCGGCTTCGGCGACGAGGACAAGGCCGACCAGCTGCTGCGCCAGGCGCTCAAGGTCAACCCCGCCGGCATCGACAGTCTTTACTTCTGGGGGGATCACCTGCTGCGCCAGGGCCAGTATGCTGAGGCCAAGGCGGCACTGGAGAAGGCCAGGCAGGCCGCGCCGCGGCCGGGACGCGAACTGGCCGACAGTGGCCGCCGGGGCGAGATCGAGCAGTTGCTGCGGGAAGTGAACAAGAAACTCAATTGAGGAGGCGCGATGCGCTTGCTGCTGGTCGAGGACGACGAGGCGCTGGGCGAGGGATTGCGCCTGGGGCTGCGCCAGGAAGGCTACACGGTGGACTGGCTGCAGGACGGCGCCAGCGCCCTGCACGCCCTGCTCAGCGAGGCCTTCGACCTGCTGGTGCTGGACCTCGGCCTGCCGCGCATGAGTGGCCTGCAGGTGCTGCGCGAGCTGCGTCGCAGCGGCTCGGCGCTGCCGGTGCTGATCCTCACCGCGCGCGATGCCACCGAGGACCGCATCGCCGGGCTGGATGCCGGTGCCGATGATTACCTGGTCAAGCCCTTCGACCTCGATGAGCTCAAGGCCCGCCTGCGCGCCCTGCTACGGCGCAGCGCCGGGCGCGCCGAGCTGCGCATCGAGCACGCCGGGGTCAGCCTCGACCCGGCCAGCCAGCAGGTCAGCTACCTGGGCAAGCCGGTGCCGATGACGCCCAAGGAGTACCTGCTGCTGCACGAACTGCTGTCGCAGCCGGGCAAGGTGCTGACCCGCGAGCGCCTGGCCCAGCTGCTCTACGGCTGGGACGAGGAGGCCGAGAGCAACACCCTCGAAGTACACATCCATCACCTGCGCAAGAAGCTGTTCAGCGGCCTGATCCGCACGGTGCGCGGCGTCGGCTACCTGGTCGAGGACGCGCCATGATCTCCATGCGCCGCCGTACCCTGGCGCTGGTACTCGGGCTGATGCTGCTGGGCACCCTGGCCACGACCCTGTTCAACTACTTCGACAGCGCCCACGAAGTCGAGGAAATCTACGATGCGCAGCTGGCACACAGCGCCCGCCTGCTGCAGGGGCTGATGCGCACGCCGGTGCGCCAGGAGGAGCGTGCCGGCCTGTACCGCGCCTTCAACGAGGCCCTGGCCCAGGCGGGGCCGGGCAAGCCCGGCCACCCTTACGAGAGCAAGCTGGCCTTCCAGGCCTGGGACGCCGCCGGCAACCTGCTGGTGCACAGCGCCGGGGCGCCGTCCCTGGCCGGCCCGCCCCTGGCCGAGGGCTTTGCCACCCTCGAACTGGGCGAGCACGAGTGGCGTGGTTTCCTGCTGCGCGACGCCGAGCACGGGCTGCTGATCTGGACCGGCGAACGCGACGATGTGCGCCGCGAGCTGGTGACCAGCATAGTGCGGCATACCCTCTATCCGACCCTGCTCGGCAGCCTGATCCTCGCCGCCCTGCTGTGGTGGGCCATCGGCTGGGGGCTGGCGCCGCTGCGCAACATGGCCGCGGTGATCCGCGCCCGCCATGCCGACTCGCTGGAGCCGCTGCAGCTCGATCCGCTGCCACTCGAGCTGGCGCCCATGCAGGCGGCGCTCAACCGCCTGCTGGGGCAGATCGAACAACTGCTGGAGCGCGAGCGCCGCTTCATCGCCGACGCCGCCCACGAGCTGCGCACGCCGCTGGCGGTGCTGCGCGTGCATGCGCAGAACGCCCTCCAGGCCAGCGCCGAGAGCGAGCGCCGGCAGTCGCTGGGCTACCTGCTCGGCGGCATCGACCGAGCCACCCGGGTGGTCAACCAGCTGCTCACCCTGGCGCGCATGGAGCCGCTGCTGGAGCCAGGCGAGCTGCCCCAGGTCGACGTGCTGGCGCTGGTGCGCGAGACCCTGGCCGAGCTGACTCCCTGGGTCCTCAGGCAGGGGCTGGAACTGTCGCTGGAAGCCGAGCCGGGCGACTATCGCATGGCTGCCGATGCGGGAGGCCTGGGCATCGCCCTGCAGAACCTGGTGAGCAACGCAGTCAACCATTCGCCGCCTGGCGGCAAGCTGCGAGTGCTGTTGCAGGCCAGGGGCGACCGTTTGCTGCTGCAGGTGGAGGATCAGGGCCCGGGCATTGCCGCCGAAGACCTCGAGCGGGTATTCGAGCGCTTCTATGGCCGCAGTAACGGAGAGGGCGCAGGCCTGGGACTGGCCATAGTGCAGAGCATCGCCCGCCGGCATGCGGCCAGCGTGCACCTGAGCAACCTCGAGGGGGGCGGCCTGCGGGCTAGCCTGGAGCTACCACGCCGCGCCTGACTCGCCGATGCGAGCCGCGTCGCTGCCAACGGGGCAGGAGCACCGGGCCGATTACCGCCGGCCCATCGACCATTGGCCTTGCCCGTTCCGTTCCTTCGCTATCGCCCCAGCCTCGGGCGGATGGGGCTTCGGGCAGGAGCGCGCGGCGCTCCCTGGCACGCTCGCGCATTTGTTCAAGGTACCGCCTAACGGGGCTCATTATGAGGGTCTACGAACCTAGAGGCGATTCACCTTGTAGAGCTGCAACGGTATACCATTGGCTTGGTTCCTAACGGGAGGCAGCTAACCAGCTGTATAGGCGCTCCGTGTCTTCGAGTCGGGACAGCTCGCTGCCTTCGGCCATGATCGCCGCTGTGCCGGCCGCCACACCGTAGCGCGCCGCCACTGACCAGCTCGCCCCTGAGGCGCGTTTGAGTACCATCGCCGCCAGCAGACTATCGCCTGCACCAACCGTGCTGCGGCGCGGTACGGTCGGAGCCGGAATGCGCTCGCAGACGTCGGCGGTCACCAGCAGCGCCCCTTGTGCACCAAGGGAAACCAGCACGGCTTCCGTGCGTCCCGCTGCCACCAGATCCCGGGCCACTTGATTCAGATGCTCCGGTCCGGCGATAGGCTCACCAAGCATGGCTGCGAGTTCGTCCAGATTCGGCTTGATCAGCAGCAGGCCACCGATATCCAGCATCTGACGCAGAGCGCTGCCGTTGCTGTCTACCACGCAGCGGCAACCCCGGCGTTGTGCATTGCCCAGCAGACGCGGCAGGAAGTCCGCGGCCAGACCTTCTGGCAGGCTGCCGCTGATGACCAGAAAATCCGCGGCGGGCAATGTCTCCAAAGCCGACAGCACGGCTGTCTGCTCCTGGGGGGAGAGTGGATTTCCCGGGAGGACGAAACGGTACTGTTGGCTGTCGGCCCGGTTGGTGACGTTGATGCACTCGCGTGTCCAGCCGGACACCGAGACCGCATGAAAAGGCACGCCCTCAGCCTTCAATAATTCAAGCAGGTGTTCGCCAGTGGAGCCGCCAACGGGGAACAGGGCCACTGTCTCTCCGCCGAGTCGTCGAATCGTCCGCGACACGTTGATCCCGCCACCCCCAGGCGCGTACACCGGTGCGCTACAGCGCAGCTTGTCGTGAGGGCGCAGGTGCTGCACGCATGTGGCCAGATCCAATGCGGGACTCAGGGTTAGGGTGAGGATGCAGCGGGCGATCACTATTGCTCCCTCCTGCTGCCAGATTGCAGCGCCTGGTTCCAGCTTAGGCGATGTCTGGATGGCGGATGGTCGCGAAGCACCAGGCCAGGTCCATGGGTTCATGGGTTGAACGTTTGGGTTTGCCTCGTTATGCCGGTGAGCGTCTGATTACCCATCCCGGCCGCTCAGGTGTCCGTCGCTTCCCGGCAAGGATTGCAGACGGGTGGCGGGCGAGGCGCTGATTTTGTTCCTGTATTTGGCTGCTCGGCATGCACCGGCGCAATCGCGAGCGATTGCGCGCGCCCGCGTTCAGCTCGATTCGCTGTCGATACCCAGCGAGGTGTAATTGGGCCATTGCCGCAGCAGGGTTTCGACGAACTGCTCGGCTGCCGGCGACAGCGACGAGCCGCGGCGGCGCACCAGACCCAGGGTGCGGCTGATCACCGGGTCGACCAGCGGGCGCCTGACCAGGATCGGATGGTCCTCGGCCGGCATGGCCAGGCTGGGGAGGGCGGCGATGCCCAGGCCGGCCTCGACCATGCCCAGCGATGTCGACAGGTGCTGCACCTCGTAGAACCAGCTCGGGCGCCAGTCGAGATGGGCCAGGCCGTGGTCGAGCAGCACCCGGTTGCCGCTCAGGCGGCCGACGCCGATCAGGCGGTAGTCGCTGAGCTCACGCCAGGCCACTTCCGGCTGCTTGGCCAGGGGATGGTCGCGCCGGCAGGCGAGCACGAAGGGTTCGTTGACCAGTGGGGTGAAGTCGATTTCCGCGCTCTGTCCGCTCTGCATGTTGATTCCGAAATCCGCCTCGCCACGAATCACCGCCTCCAGCCCCTCATGGGCGCTGAGATCGAGGATGCGGATGCGGATCTTCGGGTACTGCTGATTGAAGGCGCGGATCACCGTCGGCAGGAAGTAGAAGGCCGCCGTCGGGATGCAGGCCAGGGTGACCTGGCCGGACTGGCGCTCGGCCAGCTCGCGGATGCCGAGGATCGAGCGCTCGAAGTCGTCCAGCAGACGCTGCGCCTTGGGCAGAAAATCCCGGCCCACGGCGGTCAGGCTGACGCGGCGCGTGGTGCGGTCCAGCAGCTGGATGCCGAGGCTTTCCTCGAGCTTCTGCATGCGCCGGGTCAGCGCCGGCTGGGACAGGTGGATGGCGTTGGCGGCCTCGTGAAAATTGCCGAACTCGGCGATTTTCACGAAGGCGCGGATGTCTTGCAGTTCGTAATTCATGCGCTTTGGTTATTAGTCGGTCGTATTTTTGTCTGCAGATTACCAATGAACCCTAGTCTTTGCGCTGAGGACTGGCAAGCGAGGAAGTATCCCCATGCATTAATGCGCATAATGCAATAAATATCGAAATATATGCATTTTACAGAAGAAAGTGTTGCTCCCCATAATCGACGCAAAGCAACAATCACTAGCTTTATTGCGTTGGAGGCATCATGCGGACGGTACCTTGCGTACTCATGCGAGGCGGTACTTCGAAAGGGCCGGTCTTTCTGGCCAACCACCTGCCCACTGACCCGCTGCAGCGCGACGAGCTGTTGCTCAGCCTGATGGGCTCGGGCCACGAGCTGGAAATCGACGGTATCGGCGGTGGCAGTCCGCAGACCAGCAAGGTGGCGATCGTCAGCCGCTCGCCGCACCCGGATGCCGATGTCGACTACCTGTTCGTGCAGGTCATGGTGACCCAGCGCCGGGTCGACACCGCGCCCAACTGCGGCAACATGCTCTGCGCCATCGGGCCTTTCGCCATCGAGCACGGCCTGGTCAATGCCGGCTCGCCGATGACCCGGGTGCGCATCCGCAACCTCAACACCAATACCTTCGTCGACTCCGACGTGATGACCCCGGGCGGCCGCGTGCGCTACGACGGCGATACCACCATCGATGGCGTGCCCGGCAGCGCTGCGCCGATCAAGCTGACCTTCCTCAATGCCGCCGGCGCCAAGACCGGCCGCCTGCTGCCCACCGGCCGGGTGCGCGACCTGTTCGACGGTGTCGAAGTCACCTGCATCGACATGGCCATGCCCATGGTGCTGCTGCATGCCGAGGCGCTGGGCAAGACCGGTTACGAGTCGCCGGCCGAACTGGATGCCGACACGGCGTTTCTCCAGCGCCTGGAGCGCATCCGCCTGCAGGCCGGGCTGGCCATGGGGCTGGGGGACGTTGCGCAGATGGTCATTCCCAAGCCGGTGCTGCTGGCCCCGGCGCGCCATGGCGGCACGCTGAACGTGCGTTATTTCATGCCGCACAACTGCCACCGTTCGGTCGCCGCCACCGGTGCCGTCGGCCTGGCCACGGCCTGCGCCGTGCCCGGCAGCGTCGCCCAGGATGTCGCGCCCATTGCAGGCGAGGCGCTGGTGCGCCTGGAGCATCCGGGCGGGCAGATCGAGGTTTCCCTGCAGCCTGCCGCCGACGGCAACCCCGAGAACCTGCGCGCCTCCCTTGTGCGCACCGCGCGCCGTCTGTTCTCGGGCGAGGTTTACATCCCCAGCCTGCGCCGCACCGGCAGCTGACTTCGCCTCACCACACCCACACCCCTAGGGCCAACCACAATGACAAGAAGAAAATCCCTAAGCTGCTCCGCCTTCGGCATCACGCTTCTGGCACTGCCTGGCGCCAGCGTTTACGCCGCCGGTTTCATCGAGGACAGCAAGGCCAGCCTGGAGCTGCGTAACTTCTACCTCAACCGTGACTTTCGCGAGGATGCCGGACAGAACAAGCGCGAGGAATGGGCGCAGGGTTTCATCCTCAACCTCGAGTCCGGCTACACCCAGGGCACAGTCGGTTTCGGCCTCGACGCCCTCGGCATGCTCGGCGTCAAGCTCGACTCCTCGCCGGATCGCAGCGGCACCGATCTGCTGCCGCGCGACAGCCGCAACCGCGCCGAGGACGACTACAGCAAGCTCGGTGTGACCGGCAAGGCGCGTTT
The DNA here is from genome assembly GCF_054110165.1 of Pseudomonas sp. PL-6. Lineage (NCBI taxonomy): Bacteria > Pseudomonadati > Pseudomonadota > Gammaproteobacteria > Pseudomonadales > Pseudomonadaceae > Pseudomonas > Pseudomonas sp. PL-6. The sequence continues at coordinate 2,996,767 of NZ_CM134189.1, forward strand.
CGCCGAGAGCCAGCTGCGCGTGGGCACCCTGCTGCCGAAGATGCCCTATCTGCAGTACAGCAACTCGCGTCTGCTGCCGCAGGTATTCGAGGGCTGGCAGCTGCAGAGCAAGGACCTCGAGCGCGCGACTTTCACCTTAGGCGAGATCGACCGCGTGGTGCAGCGCAGCGTCTCAGGCTCCGAGAAGCTGGCGCTGAACAACAAGAACCGCCGCTTCGGCGCCAGCCCTGAAAGCGATGAGCTGCGCTTCGGCGGGGTGGATTACGCGATCAATCCGCAACTTTTGGCCAGCTATCACTATGCCGAGCTGAGCGACGTCTATCGCCAGCACTTCGTCGGGCTGCAGCACGGCCTGGCGCTGGGCGACGGCAAGCTGAAAAGCGACCTGCGCTACTTCAACAACAGCGAAGCCGGGCGGAAACTGGTGGGCGACATCGACAACCAGGTCATCAACGCCATGTTCACCTACAGCATCGCCGGCCATGCGCTGGGGCTGGCCTACCAGAAAATGCTCGGCGACGACGCCTTCACCTATGTCGACGGGGCCACGCCCTATCTGACCAACTTCCTGCAGATCAACGATTTCGCCGGCCCCGACCAGCGTTCCTGGCAACTGCGCTACGACTTCGATTTCGCCCGCGTCGGGGTGCCCGGCCTGACCTTCATGACCCGCTACGTGCGCGGCGATCAGGTCGACCTGGCCGTCGGCGAAGGGCGCGAGTGGGAGCGCAACACCGATATCGCCTACGCCTTCGTCGAGGGCCCGCTGAAGAATCTCAAAGTGACCTGGAGGAACGCCACCTACCGTTCGAGCTTCGTCCGCGACCTGGACGAGAATCGTCTGATCCTGAGTTACATCGTGCCGCTCTGGTAAAGCGCCGGCTGTGCATACAAGTCTAATAAGAGGAACCTCACCATGATCACCTGCTCCATTCGCCGTACTCTGCCGTTTTCCCTCGCCCTGTTGCTCGCCAGTGGTTCGGTGCTCGCCGGCGAGCCTTCGCGTCCGGAGTGCATCGCTCCGAGCAAGCCGGGCGGCGGCTTCGACCTGACCTGCAAGCTGGCCCAGGCCGGATTCAAGGACGAGGGGCTGCTCAAGGCACCGATGCGCGTGACCTACATGCCGGGCGGCATCGGCGCCGTGGCCTACAACTCCATCGCCGCCAACCGCCGTGCCGAGCCCGGCACCCTGGTGGCGTTCTCCGGCGCCTCGCTGCTCAACCTGGCCCTGGGCAAATACGGTCGTTTCGACGAGAACGCGGTGAAATGGCTGGCCACCGTCGGCAACGATTACGGCACCCTGGCGGTGCGTGAGGATTCGCCTTACCAGAACCTCGACGATGTGGTGCAGGCGCTGAAGAAAGACCCGAAAAGCATCGTGGTCGGCGGTGGTGGCAGTGTCGGCGGCCAGGGTTGGGTGAAGATCGCCTTGCTGGCCCGCGCAGCCGGCGTCGACCCGCGCGAGTTGCGTTATGCCGCCTTCGAGGGCGGGGCCGAGCATTACATGGCGCTGATGGGCGGGCACGTGGATCTGGTCACCGGCAGCGCCAGCGAGATTCGTGCGCAGCAGGGCAACAAGATCCGCACCCTGGCGATCTTCAGCGAGGAGCGCCTGGGCGGTGAGCTGGCCTCCATTCCCACTGCCCGCGAGCAGGGCTACGAGATCCAATGGCCGCTGATTCGCGGCTACTTCCTCGGCCCGGATGTGAAAGAGCAGGACGTGGCCTGGTGGAGCGAGCGCTTCGCCAAGCTCAACGCCTCCAGCGACTTCCAGGCCTACCTGGCCGACCGCGACGTGCTGCCTTACTACGTCACCGGTCCGGAGCTCGAAGCCCTGGTGAAAAGCCAGGTTGCGGAGTACCGCAAGCTGGGCCGCGAGTTCGGTCTGGTCGAGTAGTCGAGTCCTCCTGCGCCGTCACCGACGGCGCAGCATTCTGGAGCGCATCCACATGCATGATCGTATCTTCGCGGGGATCACCCTGCTGCTGTGCTGTGTCCTGGCATTCCTCGCCTGGGGTTACAGCGCATCCTTTTCCTACGAGCCGGTGGGGCCCAAGGCCTTCCCGCTGCTGCTGTTGCTGCTGATCGCCTTTGGCTGCGTGCAACTGCTGCTCAAGCCGAGCAGCGATACCCACGGCGAGGAACCGCCGCTGAACCGGGAGGTGATGTTCAAGGCGCTCGCCTTCCTCGGTCTGATGATCGGCTATGCAGTGCTGTTCGAAACGCTCGGCTTCATCCCCGCCAGCGTGCTGTTCGGTCTCGGCATGGCGCGTCTCTACGGTGGTAGCTGGCTGCAAAGCCTGATCAGCGGGGTCGTTCTGGCCCTCGGCCTCTACCTGCTGTTCGACAGAGCCCTCGCGGTACCGCTGCCGCTTGGCATCCTTGCAACCCTGGAGAGCTGAACCCATGGATACTTTCGGTTATCTCAGCCATGGCTTCGGCGTGGCGCTTAGCCCCTACAACCTGGTCACTGCGCTGTGCGGCACCCTGATCGGCACCGTCGTCGGCCTGCTGCCGGGCCTCGGTCCGATCAACGGCGTGGCGCTGCTGATCCCGGTGGCCTTCGCCCTCGGCCTGCCACCGGAAACCGCGCTGATTCTGCTCGCGGCCGTATACCTGGGCTGCGAATACGGCGGCCGCATCTCCTCGATCCTGCTCAACATTCCAGGTGAGGCGTCCGCGGTGATGACCACCCTCGACGGCTATCCGCTGGCACGTCAGGGCCAGGCCGGCGTCGCGCTGTCGCTGTCGGCCTGGAGCTCGTTCATCGGCGGCCTGATCGCCACGGTCGGTGTGGTGCTGTTCGCGCCGCTGCTGGCCAGTTGGGCGGTGGCCTTCGGTCCTGCCGAATACTTCGTGCTGATGGTGTTCGCCATCACCTGTCTGGCCGGGATGGCCGGCAACAAGCCGTTGAAGACCGCCATAGCCGCGCTGATCGGCCTGTTGCTGTCGTGCGTGGGTATCGATGCCAACAGCGGCGTCTATCGCTTTACCTTCGGCAGCCTGGGGCTGGCCGATGGCATCCAGTTCGTGGTGCTGGTGCTGGGGCTGTTCTCGGTCAGCGAGCTGCTGGTGCTGCTCGAGCGCACCCACCATGGCCAGAAAGCCATCAAGGCCAGCGGGCGCATGCTGTTCAGCCTGAAGGAGGGCGGCTTCGTCCTGGCCACCAACCTGCGCAGCGGCGTGGTCGGTTTCGTCCTCGGCGTGCTGCCTGGCGCCGGCGCGACGCTGGCCAGCGCGGTGTCCTACATGAGCGAGAAGCGTCTGGCGGTCAAGGACAACAAGTTCGGCAACGGCGACCTGCGTGGCCTGGCCGCACCGGAAACCGCCAACAGCGCCGCAGCCTGCGGCTCCATGGTGCCGATGCTGACCCTCGGCGTGCCGGGTTCGGGCACCACCGCGGTGATGCTCGGCGCCCTGACGCTGTACAACATCACCCCGGGCCCGCTGCTGTTCCAGAACCAGCCGGACATCGTCTGGGGCCTGATCGCCTCGCTGTTCGTCGCCAACCTCATGCTGATCGTCATGAACGTGCCGATGATCAAGGTCTTCACCAAGGTGCTGGCCGTGCCTTACTGGGCGCTGGTACCGGCGGTGGCGATCATCACCGCCATCGGGGTGTATGCGGTGCATGCCACGACCTTCGACCTGTACCTGATGATCGCCATCGGCATCTTCGGCTACGTCATGCGCAAGCTGGATTTCCCGCTGTCGGCGATCCTGCTCGGCTTCATCCTGGGCGGCATGATGGAGCAGAACCTGCGCCGGGCACTGTCCCTGTCCAGCGGCGACATCGGTATCCTGTTCGCCAGCCCGATCACCTGGGTGGTCTGGGGCCTGGTGGCGGTGATGATCCTGCTGCCGTTCTGGCGCGTCTGGCGCGCACGTCGCCGGCAAGCCGCCGCCAGCCTGGCCTGATTGGCGTCGAAGGAGGATGCGCATGCGTGTGGTGATACCGGAAGACTATCAGCGGGTCGTGCAGTCTCTGGATTGCTTCCGCCTGCTGGAGGGCTTCGACGTCCGCGTGTATCACGATCACGTCTGCGATCCGGACCTGCTGGCCGAGCGCTTCGCCGACGCCGAGGCGCTGGTGCTGACCCGGGAGCGCACCCGTATCGATGCCGCGCTGCTGGCGCGGCTGCCGAACCTGAAGTTGATCAGCCAGACCGGGCGAGCCGGGCCGCATATCGATCTGCAGGCCTGTCGCGAACGCGGCGTTGCCGTGGCCGAGGGCAGCGGTTCGCCCATCGCCGCGGCCGAGCTGACCTGGGCGCTGATCCTCAATGCCCGGCGCCAGTTGCGCGAAGCCATGAACGGCCTGTATGCCGGGCGCTGGCAGGTCAACCTGGGCCAGCGCCTGTATGGCCAGACGCTGGGCATCTGGGGCTACGGCAAGATCGGCCGACGCCTGGCGCGTTACGGTAGTGCTTTCGACATGCGCGTGCTGGTGTGGGGCAGCGCGGCCTCGCGCCAGGCCGCTGTCGCCGATGGCCATGAGGCCGCGCCGACGCGCGAGGCCTTCTTCGAGCAGGCCGACGTGCTCAGCCTGCACCTGCGCCTGCTGCCGGCCACCCGGCATTGCGTGGGCGCCGCCGACCTGGCGCGGATGAAGCCCGACGCCCTGCTGGTCAACACCAGCCGCGCCGAGCTGATCGCACCCGGGGCACTGCTCGAGGCGCTGGATCGCGGCCGGCCGGGGCAGGCCGCGCTGGATGTGTTCGAGCAGGAGCCGATCCTGCAGGTTGACCATCCGCTGCTGAGGCACCCGCGCGTGCTCTGCACCCCGCATCTCGGTTACGTCGAGCGGCACAGCTACGAGGCCTACTTCGGCGAAGCTTTTGCCAATGTTCGGGCGTTATTGCGAGAGCAGCCCGCAGGGCTTTGTTGAGCCCCAGTTAGCACTGGCCATTTTCGCGATCTTCTCGCCAGTGCTGCAGCCTGCCCAACACTGCGGCAGGCTGCAGGCGCGCCTGCGCCGCGTCGGGGCAACCTTCGCTTACTGGAACAGGGCCGCGTTGGCGGCCAGGACTTCGTCGGCGCACTGGGCGTCCAGGTGGCCGCCCGGGGCACCGGCCACGCCGATCGCGCCGATCACGTTGTCGCCGGCTTTCACCGGGACGCCGCCGCCCAGCAGGAGGAAGCCGGGGATGTCGGTGAGGTTGGCGGCGCCCGGGTGCTTCTGCGCGTTTTCCATGATGGCCAGGGTCGGCGTCTTCGCCGACGCGGCGGTGAAGGCCTTGGCACGGCTGGCCTCGATGGTGTGCGGGCCGGCGTTGTCGGCGCGGGTGAAGGCCTTGAGCAGACCGGCGCGGTCCACCACCGCGGCACTGACGTTGTAGCCCTTGGCCTGGCAGGCGGCGACCGTGGCGGCCGCCAGTTGCTGGGCGTCGGCGCTGGAGAGGTTGCGTTCCTGCAGCACCGCGGCATTGGCGGCGCCGGCGCACGTCAGGGCGCAGAACAGGGCGGCGAGCGAAAAACGGGGCATGGCTAACTCCTTGTCGTGGATAGAGGTGAGGAGTCGTCAGTGTGACCAGCGCCAGCCAGCCGGGGTATTCGCTCGACTACGCCCAGGGCTCCGTAGTGCTACGGAGGCGGCGCGTCCAGCAGACCGGCGTACTGGCGGATCAGCTGCGCCAGCGAGTCGGCCGCGAGCTTGTCGAAGACGTGGGCCCGGTGGGTCTCCACGGTGCGTGGTGACAGATCGAGTTCGCGGGCGATTTCCTTGTTGCTCATGCCCTGGACGATACGCACCAGCACCTCATGCTCGCGCCCGGAGAGGCGCGCCAGCCGTTCGACGGCCGCCTGGGTCAGCGCCAGGCGCTCGCGGCTGGCGATATGGCTGCGCACGGCGGCCTGCACGGCGTCGAGGAACACGTCGTCGTCCACCGGTTTCTGCAGGAACTCCATGGCCCCGCTCTTGAAGGCGCGGCGGCACAGGTCGACGTTGGCGTGACCGGTGAGCATCACCACCGGCAAGTCGGACAGCTCTGCCAGCCTGGCCAGCACGTCCAGCCCGCCGATGCCGGGCATACGGATGTCGAGCACCACGCAGCCGATCGCGTGCGGCGACAGCGAGGCGAGGAAGGCCTGAGGGTCGCCATGGCCCTCGCTGCGCAAGCCGACGCTGCGCAGCAACAGCGCCAGGGCCTCGCGCACGGCGTCATCGTCGTCGACCAGATGGACCAGCGGGGAATGGTCGGGCAGGCTCATGCAGCGGCTCCGGCGATAGGCAGGCGCAGGGTGAAACAGGCGCCCGCCGGGTCGAGGTTGCGCGCCGTGATCCGGCCGTCCATGGCGCCGGCGAGGGTTTCGCACAGCGCCAGGCCCAGCCCCATGCCCTGGGCGCGGGTGGTGTAGAAGGGCTCGAACAGCCGCGGCAGGGCTTCGTCGGGGATGCCAGGGCCGTTATCGCTGACCTCGAACCGGTATTCCATGCCGTCGCGGCCGCCGCTCAGGGCGATGACGCGGGAGGCGGGCCAGTCGGCCAGGGCATCGACGGCGTTCTGCACCAGGTTGTGCAGGATCTGTTCGAGTGCCACCCGGTCGCCCAGCGGGCGGGCGCCGGGGCTCGCGTTGTGCCAGCTGAGGCGGATGCCGCGGCGGCTCAGCTCCTCTTCGCGCAGGAACAGCAGCGAAGCCGCCAGGGCATCGGGGTCTACCGCCGCGCGCGGGGAGGGCGCGCAGGGCTGCACCAGCCCGCGCATGCGGCTGATGATGTCCGCCGCCCGGCGCGCCTGGCCGGCGCTGGCGAGCAGGGCCTGGCGCACCGCGGGGCGTTCCTCCTCGTCGTCGAGCAGGCGTTCGGCGGCGCGTACCTGGGCGAGGATGGCGGTCAGCGGCTGGTTCAGTTCATGGGCGATACCGGCGGCCATTTCCCCCAGGGTGTTCAGGCGCGTCATCGCCGCCAGGCGGACCTCTTCCTGCCGGCGTCGCGCCTCGGCGCGCGAGCGCTGCCAGGCCGCACTGGCCGCGGCCAGCAGGTAACTGGCCAGCGCCCAGGCCAGCCATTCGGTCCAGGGCCAGTCGCTGGGTGTGAGCCTGCGCCAACTGTGCAGGGGAAAGGGCTGGCTGGCCGCGCCCAGGGGCTTGTGCAGGCTCATGGTGCCGCCCAGCGAGCTGCCAGCGGGCTGGCGCGCCAGCAGCGTCAGCGGCCCCATGCCCAGGTCCAGCGTCAGGGTGGCCAGCGTCGGGGGAAAGTCGCCGGCGGGAATAAAGCGCCGGGCATCCAGCAACAGGCTCCAGCTCGACGGGGCCACCAGCCAGTAGCGCGCCCGATCCACCGCCAGGGCGACGGGGCGCCCCAGCTGGCGGGCCTGTTCCAGCGCGCCAGGCAGGCCCGCCGAAGCTGCGCCGCTGCCTTCCCAGGCGCCGCCGCGCAGGTAACCCAGGCCCAGCAGCTGCGGCATGGCCGGCTGCAGGCTGGGCAGCAGTTGGGCGGGACTGGGCGGATGGCTCAGCGCGGCCAGTGTGGCCAGTACCGCTTCGTGCTGCACGACCTTCTGGCTGAGCATGCGCTGCGCGATGCTGGTGTCCTGGAAGAAGCGCTCGTAACGGTCGGCCTGCTCCTGCCAGCCGATCCAGACCGCCACGGGAGCGAACAGGGCCAGCCAGAGAACCAGGGTGCGGATGTCGGTCAGGGGCTTCACGGCGGATATCATGCCAGCCGCCTCGGGGGGCTGCCATCCGTAAGGCTACGGAGACGCGCGGGGCGACTAGCGGTGCACGGCGTGCAGCCGTTCGGCCGGAGCGGCAGGCGGGCTGGCGGCAGGGCCGATCAGGTGTGGCTGCCCAGGACCAGGCTGTCGAGCGCCGGCATGTGCGGCTCGTCTGCGATGACCTGGCCGGGGCGGTGTGCCTGGCGGTACTCGCTGGGCGTGCAACCGCAGGACTGCTTGAAGGCGCGGGCGAAGTAGGAGGGGTCCTTGAAGCCGGCCTCGTAACCGATGCTGGTGATGGGCATCTGGCTGTTGTCGAGCAGCTCCTTGGCGAAGTCCATGCGCTTGTTCAGGATGTACTCCATAAAACCGACGCCGACGACGTCCTTGAACAGGCGGCTGAAGCGGAAGGGGGTCATGCCGCAACGCTGCGCCAGATCCTTCTGGTCGACGCTCTCACGGAAATGCTGATCGATATGCTGCAACACCTTGTGCAGTGGCTGCTGCTTCTGGTGCTCGGTGGTCAGACGGATGCTTTCGGGCAGGGTCGGGTGACGCTCCACCAGCGGTTTCCTGGAGTGACCGCTGACACTGCGGCGTAGCTCGCACAGTTGCTGCAGGGAGTGCAGGTAGCGACTTTTCTCCGCCGCCGAGAGCGGCAGCACCATGTATTCCCAGACCCGCGAGCGCATGGCCCATACGGCCAACTCCTCCGAGTGTTGCACGGTGAACATGGTGATCGGGATCGAGGGCGCGGTACGTTTGACCTCCAGCAACAGGTTGAGACCGAGTGCATCCGGGCGGTCGAAATGCATGCAGATCATGTCCGGCTGTTCATGGGTGCGCTCCGGCAGAGCGGAGTTCTTGGCCAGACGACAATCGCAGGTTGAACGGAAATGGCCGATCAGTTCTTCCACCGATCGGTCGTGCGTCAGATCGAGCCATAGCAAGAATGGCTTTGTGGCCGAGTTAGACTTCATACCCTTAGCTCTGCGCCTCTGTTGTTGCGCCTCCCCGCCTTGAGTATTGTCACTGTGCCACTACTGTAAAGATCGAATAAAAATAAGAAACAGGTGGCTTAGGTTCTTACGCTCTAGATTTATCTGCGTGCCTAGTGCCACGCGGACTCCTCGTGTTTTCTGGATATATTGGCCAACTACCGCCGGTCGCTTGAGAATTAGTTGCAGAATCATCCGTAAGTTATTCCTTTAGCTGGACTTTTCCTGGCCGGCCGAGGAGGGCGGCGATGGCCTCCGGGCGAGCCTGCCAGTGCGGCAAAAAAGTCCTAGCGATTCGCAAAAAACTCCTAACTCCCTGCTTGCCCGCCTGACTAGGGTTCAAGCAGGCGGGGCAGGTAGTGCCGCCGATTTCCTGGAAGAACAACTTTCGAGTGAGGTGGGCGAAATGACTTTTCAAGCAATCAAGACTTCGGTGATGAAGTTCGTAAAAGACGAAGATGGTCTGACCGTCGTGGAATATGCCGTGGCCGGTGGGCTTATTTCACTGGTGGTGGTTACAGCGTTTACCAACTTGGGAACAGCTGTAGCTGGCGTGATTCAAGATCTGATTGACGCCATTACCTGAAGTCACAGATCGAGTCTGCAGCTATGTCCATGGAGCAGATGGTCCCCGTCATTGTGCTGCTAGGGCTGCTGGGCATTGCGGTGGCGAGCGATCTGCGCCGCCACCGCATTCCCAACCTTCTGGTGGTGCTGGGCCTGGCCCTGGGGCTGGCCGGCCAGGCTTATGCCGGCGGTCTGGCTGGTCTGGCCACCAGCCTGCTGGGGCTGTCGATCGGCTTCGCGGTGTTTCTGCCCCTGTATGCCCTGGGCGGCATGGCCGCCGGCGACGTCAAGCTGATGGCCATGGTCGGCGCCTTTCTCACCCCGAGCAGTGCGCTGTGGGCGGCGTTGTTCAGCCTGATTGCCGGAGGCCTGTGCGGCTTTCTGCTCGTGCTGCTACGCGGGCAGCTGCTGCAGACCCTGGGACGCTACGGGCTGATGTTCAAGGCCCGCGCCTACCTTGCTCCGGCAGCGGATGAAGTAGCCGGCAAACCCTTTCCTTATTCGGCGGCGATTCTGTTGGGCACCCTGGCCAGTCTGTACTGGCTGCATTTCGCCCAATGACCCGGGAGGCACGTCATGTATGCAGTCAGCGACAGCGATGCCTACCCCAGCGAACGCGAAGCCGTAGAACGTCTGGCCCCGCAGCCGCGGAGCATCAGCGAAACCGGCCTGGCGGATAACTTTCTCGGCGATCTGGTGTGCAAGCACCTGCACGATGCCGGGGTGCTGGCCATGCCGCAGCTGGTCGAGCGCCTGGCGCTGACCGGCGCAGTGCTGGACGAGATCCTGGCCTTTCTGCGCAAGGATGGCCGGGTCGAGGTACTGGGCCAGGCCGGGGCGCAGGCGGCCAGCCAGGGGCTGCGCTACGGCCTGACCGAGCGCGGTCGCAGCGCCGCCCGCGATGCCCTGGCACGCAGCGGCTATATCGGCGCGGCTCCCTATCCGGTGAGCGGCTACCGTTCGCTGCTCAAGGTGCAGACCATCCACCATGGCCGCATCACCTCGCGCGACATGCATGCGGCCTTCGCCAGCGTGGTGCTGTCCGAGGCCATGCTCGATCAACTGGGCGTAGCCCTGAATTCCGGGCGCGCCATCATGATTTACGGCCCGGCCGGCACCGGCAAGACCTACATCAGCAGCCGTCTGATTCGTCTGTTCGCCGAGGCCGTCTGGGTGCCTTACGCCATCGCCATCAACGACGCCGTGATCGAAATCTACGATCCCCAGGTGCATCAGCGTCTGGATGACGACGGGCAGGCAAACAGCCTGATACTCAACGAAGGCATCGACCGTCGTCTGCTGTGCTGCCGGCGCCCGGTGGTGATCACCGGCGGCGAGCTGAGCATGGAACAGTTGGATATCCGCTACGACCCGTTCAGCCGCCAGTACCAGGCGCCGCTGCAGCTCAAGGCCAGCAATGGTCTGTTCATCATCGACGACATGGGGCGCCAGCGCATGGCGCCGGCCGAGCTGCTCAATCGCTGGATCGTGCCGATGGAGGAGAAACGCGACTTCCTCAATCTCGGCGGAGGGCGGCATTGCGAGCTGCCGTTCGACCTGGTGCTGGTGTTCTCCACCAACCTCAACCCGCTGGAACTGGCCGACGAGGCCTTCCTCCGACGCATCGGCTACAAGCTGCATTTCGACTACCTCAAGCCCCACGAGTACGAGCGCATCTGGCGCCAGGAATGCGAGCGCCTGGGCATCGCCTACGACCCGATTCTGCTGCGCTATGTGCTGCAAGGCCTGTACGAGACCGAGGGCATGCCGCTGGTGCCCTGCCACCCGCGCGACCTGCTGGGCATGGCGCTGGATCGCCAGCGTTACCTCGATGGCTCCGGGCCGCTGTCTGCGCGCGAGCTGGAGTGGGCCTGGCGCAACTACTTCGTCCAACTCGACTTTCTTGGATAAGGAGATACAGACATGAGCGCACGTACTCTCACCCTGGTAGCCCTTTCCCTGATTCTCGGCCTGGGCGCCGCCTGGATGGCCAACAACTGGCTCAGCGCCCGGCTCAATGCCAGCCCGGACGACAACCTGCAGAACGTGGTGGTCAGCACCGTGGAGATTCCCTTCGGGCAGATGGTCGAGGCCCAGCACGTGACCGTGGTGCGCATGCCCAGGGGTACCGCGCCGGACGATGCCTTCGATGCCACGGACAAGGTGGTCGGCAAGATCGCCACCTTCACCATGCTGCGCGGCGACATCGTGCGTGGTGCGCGCCTGGCCGAGCACCTTGGCGGCAGCACCCTGGCCTCGCTGATCGAGGCGAACAAGCGGGCGGTGTCGGTGCGGGTCGACGATGTGGTGGGCGTTGGCGGCTTCCTGCTGCCAGGCAACCGCGTCGATGTACTGGCCACCAAGAAGAGTGGCGGCAACAACGAAGCCGAATCGAAAACCATCCTCGAAGACCTCCGGGTGCTCGCCGTCGACCAGACCGCCAGCACCGACAAGACCCAGCCGGTGGTGGTGCGCGCGGTAACCCTGGAGATGACCAGCGAAGAGGCCGAGGTACTGGTCAAGGCGCAAACCGAAGGCAAGCTGCAGCTGGCGCTGCGCAACCCGCTGAACGACCAGAAAAAGCCGGAAGTCATTGCCAAGCCGGTGCCCGCGGTCGCACCTGCGCCCGCCCCGGTCGTCAAGGTGCTCAAGCCGGCGCGCCGCGGCGGTGATGGCGGCGGCGTCACCATCATCCGCGGCACCGCTGTCGAGGTGAGCAAGGTACAGCTGTAGAGAGGCCAGGTGCCGGCATCGGAACCGTTCGACGCCCCCCTGCAATCAGGCAAAGCGGCATACCCAGAAAGGAGCAGGACATGGATAACATCCAGAGACTCGGGACCTTTGCGTTGTACGTGCTAGGCGCCTGGCTGCTGTCGGGTGCCGCGGTGCAGGCAGCCGAGGCGCCATCGGCGGCGGCCGCGATGCCGGCCGCCAATATCAGCAATATCCAGGTGCCGATCTACAAGTCGCGGGTGTTGACCACTCGTGCGCCGGTGAAACGGGTCTCGGTGGGCAATGCGGAGATCGCCGATATCCTGATCACCAGCCCGACCCAGCTCTATCTGCTCGGTCGCTCCCTGGGCAGCACCAACGTGCTGCTGTGGGATGGCGGCAACCGCCTGATCGACAGCCTCGATCTGGAAGTGGTGCACGATCTGGGCGGCCTGAAAGGCAAGCTGCATCAGCTGATGCCCAACGAGCGCATCGAGGTGTTCAGCGCCCAGGGCGCCCTGGTGCTGCGCGGTCAGGTGAGCAGCGCCGCCGTGATGGATACCGCGATCAAGCTGGCCAAGAGCTACACCGCGCAAAGCGCCAGCGTGGTGCAGGGCGAGGGCGAGGCAGCCGCGGCGGCGCCGACGCAGTCGCTGGAGGTGATCAACCTGCTCACCGTCGGCGGCAGCCAGCAGGTGATGCTGGAGGTCAAGGTGGCGGAGATCCAGCGCAACCTGTTCAAGAACCTCAACGTGCGCTTCAACGCCCTGGACTTCGGCTCCTCCGGACGCTGGTCCGGCGGCGGTTTCAACAGTGGCACCGGCGCGGGCGGCATTCCCCTGGGCTTCGTGCCCGACCCGGTGAACGACGGCTTCATCATTCCCGACCCGACCAGCCTGATCGGCAGCGGCAAGGGCATCTTCGCGCAGTTCCTCTCCGACGAGTTCCTGTTCAACGTGGTACTGGAGGCGTCCAAGGACAACGGTTCGGCCAAGGTCCTGGCGGAACCGACCCTGACCACCCTCACCGGGCAGCAGGCGGAGTTCATTTCCGGCGGCGAGTTTCCCGTGCCGATCACCGAGGACGATGGCATCACCATCGAGTTCAAGGAGTTCGGCGTGGGGGTGAAATTCCTCCCGGTGGTGCTCGATTCCGGGCGTATCAACCTCAATCTGAATGTCTCGGTCAGCGAGCTTTCCAACGTCAACTCGCTGGTGCTGGACACCGGCCTGGATAGCGTTCTGGGCGATGGGGTGACCCAGGTGATTCCGTCGCTGACCAAGCGCAGCGCGCAGTCCACTGTCGAGCTGGGAAACGGCCAGACCATCGCCATTGCCGGTTTGATCAGCGAGAACACCCGCGATTTCGTCAGCCGTTTTCCCGGGCTGGGCGATATCCCGGTGCTTGGTCACCTGTTCCGTAGCCAGCAGTTCCTCAATGGCGAAACCGAACTGGTGATCCTGGTGACACCGCACCTGGCCAAACCCATAGATGCCCGCAGCGTGCGTCTGCCCACCGAGAAGTTCGTCGAGCCGAGCGATCTGGATTTCTACCTGCTCGGCAAGACCAAGGGACGCCAAATGGGGCGGCAGGTGCCCGTCAGCCTGGGCGTCAGCGAGGGCAGTTTCGGCCACGATCTCGAGTAGTTACAGCTGGCGCCTACACGGGCTGCAAATGTGCAAGGAGGTTCGCCCTGGCGGGCCTCGCAAGAGCAACGATTGGAGGCAGTGACCATGAAAACCACGATTGCCCTGTGCCTGCTGGCGTCAGCCTTGGCCGGCTGCATGAGCTACGACGAGGGCCGGGTGGGCCCGTTGGGCTCCACCATCTATGACATCCACTACCAGCAGATCGCCGACAAGGCGCAGGCGGCCGCTCCTGGTAGCGAGGTCTCCGCCACGGGTACCGATGGACCCTTGACGGAAAAGGTCATGGACAGCTATCGCGGGGTGACCGGTGACGCGCAACAGGTCGGTCAGCCCATCCAGATCAATATCGGCAACTGAGGGCACGAGCATGAACCCCCGTATGCACCGGTCGTTTCGTCCGCTGCCACGTCGTCAGCGGGGGGCGGTGATAGTGCTGGTCGTGGTGGCACTGGCGGCCATGTTGCTGATGGCCGCTCTGGCCCTGGACGGCGGCCATATGCTGGCGAACAAGACCCGTCTGCAAAGTGCCGTGGACGCCGCGGCGCTGAGCGGCGCCAAGACCCTGAGCCAGGTCATGGGCTCGGGCAATGCATCGAGCCTGGCGCGCGATGCGGCGCTCGATACTCTGGCGCTCAATGCCGGCGCAGCCGGCAATGGCGAACTGGCCAACGCCATCAGCGCCGCCGGCGGCGTCGGCGCCTTTGCCGTGGTGCAGCTGGCCACCAGCGTCGAAGGACCTTTCGCCTATCCGGGGCCGACCGATGCCCGTTTCGTGCGGGTGACGGTGGCCAATTATTCCTTGAGCCGGTTCTTCTGGGATTTCGCCGCGGCATTCGGCGTGGGCAACCTCGGCGACAAGGCAGTGGCGGCAATCGCCACCGCCGGGCCGAGCCAGACCGCACCCTGCAACCTGGCGCCCTTGATGGTCTGTGGCGATGCCGATCAGTACGACCCGGGCAATGGCCTGTTCTGGGGCTATCGCTTCGGCGACCTGGAAGTGTTGAAGAGCGCCGCCGGCAACGCGCCGGCCATCGGCCCCGGCAACTTCCAGCTGATCCGTCTGGGCGACAACACCGGTGCCGACGATATCCGCGACGCCCTGTGCCAGGGCATCGACCAGTGTCTGACCACGGGCGAGCCGGTCGAGACCGAGCCGGGCAACAGCGTGGGCCCGGTGGCCCAGGGCCTGAATACCCGCTTCGGGGTGTACAACGGGCCGGTCAATGCCGCGGCCTGCCCGCCGGATCTGGTGACCAGCTTCACCACGCCGCGCATGACCTACGCCGAGCCCAATGTGGTGCACCAGAACCAGCAGGTCCAATCCAGTGGCGGCGATCTGTACACCAGCAGCGGCGCACTGCTCGACTACAACGACTGGGTTGACAGCGTTGCCGGCTGCCCGAGCGGTTGCGAGGCCAACGGGGTGTTCGAGCGGCGCCTGTTGAAGATAGTGGTGGGCGACTGCGACGGCGCCTCCGGCGGACAGACCTCGGTGCCGGTGCTGGGCTACGGCTGCTTCTTTCTGGTCCAGACGGTCAGCCAGCAAGGCAACCAGGCGCAGATCTTCGGCCAATTCGTCACCGATTGCGAAGGGGACAGCGTGCCCGGGCCGGTACTGGACGATGTGGGGCCGAAGATCATTCAGCTGTACAAGACCTATCTCGACCCGACGACGCCGAGCCCGGATTCCTAGGCGCAGTGTCGACCGGTCAGCGGTCGTTGTAGCCCGGATGCAATCCGGGGGAGGCAGGAGCCCCGTGCAACTCCGTTCCTGGATTGCTTCCGGGCTATGCGGTGGACCCAGTTACTGGGAGGTGCTTATGCACGTTCATTCATTCAAGCCCGACCAGGCTCAGCGCGGCGTGGCCATGGTGGAGTTCGCCATCGCCCTGCCGTTGCTGCTGTTGCTGTTGCTGGCCATCGGCGAGTTCGGCCGCATGCTCTACCACTACAACAGCCTGCTGCAGGCCAGCCGCGACGCCGGTCGCTATGTCGCCGGGCAAGCCTGGAACGCGACCCTGGGGCAGATCGATCTGAACGGCGATCTGCAGAGCAAGACCAAGAGCGTCGCCGTCTATGGCGTGCCGGCCAACCCAGGCGGCTACCCACCGGTGGTGCCGCAGTTGACGACCGCCGACGTGACGGTCGAGCCAGTCGGCGGCGAGCACGTGCGAGTGAGTATCGCCTACCTGTTTCGTCCGGTGATCGGCGCCGCACTGCCGACCTTCTTCGGTGAACCGATTGTCCTGGGCATCACGCTGAATTCCAGCGTGGTCATGAGGGTGCTGTGATGAACGGAAAACGCATGCAGGGGGTGTACGTGGTGGAGTTCGCCATCATCGGCCTGCTGCTGTTCACCCTGTTGTTCGGCGTGCTGGAAATGGGTCGCCTGTACTTCACCGTCGGCACCTTGAACGAAGTGGTACGGCGGGGCGCGCGGCTGGCGGCGGTCTGTCAGATCAGCGACCCGGTGGTGTTGCGGCGGGCGATCTTCAATGCGGCGAACGACGAGGGGGCCAGCGGCCTGATCGGCAACCTGGATACGGCCGATCTGAGCCTGGTTTATCTGGACGAGAATGGCGCCGTGGTGGCCAGCCCCAATGATCCGGCGAATCTGAGTTCGATCCGTTTCGTCCAGCTCAGCATCGAAAACTTTACCTTCACGTTACTCATTCCTGGATTCGCTGGGGGCGTCAGCCTGCCGGTGTTCAGGGCGATCTTGCCCCGCGAAAGCCTCGGCTCCGATGGCGAGGGTGGAGACACATCATGTTGAAGTCCAGTGAAGCGCCGACGGCCGCGCGCGCGGCCGGCAAGCGTGGCTTGCAACTGCTGATCAGCAGTCGCGACGCGTCTGCCCTCAATCATCTGCGCACGGTGAGCCAGCGCCTGGCCAACCTGCATGTGAGCACCAGGCTGGTGAGCAACGGGCATACCGACCCCCTGTATGGCCTGGAACAGATGCCCGATCTCCTGTTGCTGCGCGTCAGTCACCTGTGGCGCGAGGAGCTGGCGGCCTTGCTCCTGCGGCCGGCCCATGAGCGGCCGCCCTTGCTAGTCTGTGGCCCGCTGGAGGAGCGCGAAGGCATCCGCCTGGCGATGCAGGCCGGCGCCCGCGATTTTTTGCCCGAGCCGGTGGCCGCCGACGAACTTCTGGCCGCCCTGGGGCGGATGATCCAGGAAACTCAGGCCGGCCAAATCTCGGGCGGCAAGCTGATCGCGGTGATCAATGCCAAGGGTGGCTCGGGCGCCACCCTGTTGGCCTGCAACCTGGCCCACCAGTTGAGTGCGCGCGGCGGCAATACCCTGTTGCTGGACCTGGATCTGCAGTTCGGCAGCGTGGCTCATTGCCTGGACGTGTTGCCGACGCACAGCCATGTGGAGGTGCTGCAACAGATCGAGGACATGGACGGTGTCGCCTTGCGCGGCTTCTGCAGCCATTTCAGCCCGACCCTGCATGTGCTGGGCGGCCGCTCCGGCGAGCTGTGCCTGCCGCAGGACGTGCGTCTGGAGCAGCTGGAGGCGCTGCTGCGGCTGGCACGCAGCACCTACGACTGGGTGGTGGTGGACCTGCCGCGGCAGATCGACCACCTCACCGGCATTACCCTGGAGCAGGCCGATCAGGTCTATATCCTGGTCCAGCAGAGCCTCAGCCACCTGAAGGACGCCACCCGTCTGGTGCGCATCATGCGCGAGGAACTGGGCGTGCAGGGTGAGCGCTTGCAGGTGGTGGTCAACCGCTACGACAAGGCCGCGCCGGTGAGCCTGCAGGACATCGCCGAAGCGCTGCGCTGCACGGCGTTGAAGAAACTGCCCAACGACTACCTGGTGGTCAGCGAGAGCCAGAACACCGGGGTACCGCTGGAGCTGCATGCGCCGCGCGCCCCGCTGACCCTCGGCATGCGCGAGTTGAGCCAGACCCTGCTCGGCACCAAGGCTGCCGAGCAGGGCTTGCTGAAACGCACCTTTGGCCGACTGTTCAGGGGATAGACCATGCTCAGTGAATTTCGCAATCGCCTACGCCAGCAAGCCGTCAAGAGCCCGCCGACGGCCGCGCCCGAGGAGCTTGTGCTTGGCGAACAGAGCGCCGAGGCGCCCATGGCCTGGGAAAACAGTGCGCCGGATGCGCTCTACGAGACCAAGTCGCGACTCAACCCGATGGAAGCCGAGTGGCGGGAGAGGATCTACCAGCAGTTGCTCAAGGTCATGGACCTGTCGCTGCTCGACTCCCTCGAACCGGACGAAGCCGGCCGGCAGATCCGCGAGCTCAGCCAGCGCCTGCTGGACGAGCATTCGGCGCCGGTGAGCGCCAGCAGCCGCCAACTGATCATCAAGCAGATCACCGACGAAGTGCTGGGGCTCGGCCCGCTGGAGCCTCTGCTGGCCGACCACAGCGTGTCGGACATCCTGGTCAACGGCCATGCCTCGGTGTACGTCGAGCGCCACGGCAAGCTGCAGCGCACCGACGTGCGCTTTCGCGACGACCAGCACCTGC
The DNA here is from genome assembly GCF_054110165.1 of Pseudomonas sp. PL-6. NCBI lineage: Bacteria > Pseudomonadati > Pseudomonadota > Gammaproteobacteria > Pseudomonadales > Pseudomonadaceae > Pseudomonas > Pseudomonas sp. PL-6. The sequence goes on from NZ_CM134189.1 coordinate 3,014,840, forward strand.
TCAACATCATCGACCGCATCGTTTCCAGCCTGGGACGGCGCATCGACGAGTCCTCGCCGCTGGTGGACGCCCGGCTCAAGGATGGCTCGCGGGTCAACGCGATCATCCCGCCGCTGGCCATCGACGGGCCGAGCATGTCGATTCGGCGTTTCGCCGTGGACCTGCTGAACACCGAGAGCCTGGTGCAGATGGGCACCCTGACCCCGGCCATCGCCCTGGTGCTCAAGGCCATCGTGCGCGGGCGGCTGAACGTGCTGGTGTCCGGCGGTACCGGTACCGGCAAGACCACCATGCTCAACGTGCTGTCCAGCTTCATTCCGCACAACGAGCGGATCGTCACCATCGAGGACTCGGCCGAGCTGCAACTGCAGCAGCCGCACGTGGTGCGCCTGGAAACCCGGCCGCCGAACATCGAGGGCCGCGGTGAGGTCAACCAGCGCGAGCTGGTGCGCAACAGCCTGCGCATGCGCCCAGACCGCATCGTCATCGGCGAGGTGCGCGGCGCCGAGGCGCTGGACATGCTGACGGCGATGAACACCGGCCACGACGGCTCGCTGACCACCATTCACGCCAATACCGCGCGCGACGCCCTGGGGCGCATCGAGAACATGGTGTCGATGACCGGCGCGACCTTTCCGATCAAGGCCTTGCGTCAGCAGATCGCCTCGGCCATCGACGTGGTGATCCAGCTGGAGCGCCAGGAGGATGGCAGGCGGCGGCTGGTCAGCGTGCAAGAGATCAACGGCATGGAGGGCGAGATCATCACCATGACCGAGATATTCGCCTTCGTCCGCCGCGGCATCGGCGAACAGGGCGAAGTGCTCGGCGACTACCGACCGACCGGCATGGTGCCGGCCTTCCGCGACGTGCTGGCCAAGCGTGGCATCGAGCTGCCGCTGAACCTGTTCCGTCCGGAATGGATGGAGGGGCAGTCATGAACCAGATTCCCAGCGAATTCATCCTGGCCTTCCTCGGCATGGTCTTCGCCGCGGTGTTCCTCCTCAGCCAGGGCCTGGTGGTGCCGGTGTTCGGCGAGGCGGGCAAGGTGCGCAAGCGCATCCGCGGGCGTCTGCACGTGCTGGAGCAGGCCAGCAACCTGCCGAACATGCAGACGATCCTGCGGCAGAAGTACCTGCGTCGCCTGTCGCCGCTGGAGGCGCGGCTGGAGCAGCTGCCGGCCATGGATGCGTTGGCGCAGATGATCGAGCAGGCCGGGCATCATTACCGCGCCTACCGGGTGGTGCTGCTCGGTCTGCTGCTGGGGGTGGCCGCCGGCCTGCTGCTGTGGTGGTTCACCCGGTTCTGGTGGCTGGCCTTGCCGGTGGCCTTGGCGGTGTGCTGGTTGCCGGTGCTGAAGATCGCCAGCGACCGCGGCAGGCGCTTCGCCGAGTTCGAGGAGGGCCTGCCGGATGCCCTGGACGCCATGTGCCGCGCCCTGCGCGCCGGCCACCCGTTCAACGAGACCCTGCAACTGGTGGCCGAGGAGCACCGCGGCCCGGTGGCCCATGAGTTCGGCCTGACCTTCGCCGACATCAACTACGGCAACGACGTGCGCCGGGCCATGCTCGGTCTGCTCGAACGCATGCCGAGCATGACGGTGATGATGCTGGTGACTTCGGTGCTGATCCACCGCGACACCGGCGGCAACCTGACCGAGGTGCTGGAGCGGTTGAGCAGCCTGATTCGCGGTCGCTTTCGCTTCCAGCGCAAGGTCAGGACCTTGTCCGCGGAGGGGCGCATGTCGGCCTGGGTGCTGGTGGCCGTGCCGTTCGTGCTGGCTGCGGCGATCGTGCTGTCGAGCCCGACCTATCTGCCCTTGCTGATCAAGGAGCCCATCGGCCAGAAGCTGGTGATGGCGGCTTTCGCCGCCATGCTGATAGGGATTTTCTGGATTCGCCGGATCATCCGGATTCAGGTCTAGCCGCCGCTCGTAGAGGAGGAATGGTCATGGACTATCTGCTGAGTCTGCTCAATCGCGTGGTGGGTAACGAGGAGCTGGCGCGCCTGTTGTTCGTCGGCGCCATAGGTCTGAGTGCCGTGCTGGCGATGGTCACCCTGGCCGTGCTGGTGCTGGGGTTGCGCGATCCGGTGCAGCGGCGCCTGGCCCTGATCAAACGTGGCCATGGCGGCCTGGGCGCCAGCCAGGAGGCGCCGAGCAACCTGCAGTTGATGCTGGAGCAGGTGGGGCAGCGGTTTACCCCCGACGAGCAGGGCCAGGAATCCGCCACCCGTACCCTGCTGACGCATGCCGGCTACCGCTCGCCGGCGGCCGTGCAAATCTACTGGGCGATACGCCTGCTGGCGCCGCTGCTGCTGGTGGGCCTCAGCCTGCTGGTTTTGCCGCTGATTCCCCAACTGTCGCTGGCCATGGGCATTGCCCTGGTGGCGGGCGCGGCGGCCGTCGGCTGGCTGGTGCCGGCCATCTATGTCGACAAGCGCAAGGCGGCGCGGATGACCCGCTTGCTGGTGGCCTTTCCCGATGCCCTGGATCTGATGGTGGTCTGCGTGGAGTCGGGGTTGGCCTTGCCCCAGGCCATCGAACGGGTGGCCGACGAAATGGCGGTGAGCCAGGCGGAGCTGGCGGTGGAACTGGCCCTGGTCAACGCGGAAATCCGTGCCGGCATCCCCAGTACCGAGGCGCTCAAGCACCTGGCCGAGCGCACCGGTCTGGAGGATATCCGCGGGCTGGTCAGCCTGCTGGCGCAGAGCATTCGCTTCGGCACCAGTGTGGCGGCCACCTTGCGTATCTACGCCGAAGAGTTTCGCGACCGGCGCACCCAGAAAGCCGAGGAGGCGGCCGCGAAAATCGGTACCAAGCTGGTATTCCCACTAATCTTTTGCCTGTGGCCGAGCTTTTTCCTGGTGGCCATCGGTCCCGCACTCATTGGAGTGCTCAAAGTCTTCGGGAAGGTGTGAAATGAACAGGATCAGTCTGCTGCTGGCTACGATGGTCGTGCTGTCCGGGTGTCAGAGCATGGGACCGGAACCGTTGAGCAATACGCGCTCGATCTATACCGGCGACAATTCGCTGCTCTACCAGGTGAAGAAGCAAGCCAGCTCGCCCGAACAGGCCATGCAGATCGCCGCCATGGCCTACAGGGCGGGCGACCTGGATCAGGCCCTGTACCAGTACCTGCGCGCCCTCGAACTGGACCCGGAGCGCTACGCGGCGCTGGTCTGGGTCGGACGCATCCACCGCGAGCGGGGCAATAACCAGTTGGCGGAGATGGCCTTTGCCGAAGTGCTCGGCAAGGATGCGGAAAACCTCGCGGCGCTGACCGAAATGGGCCTGCTGCAACTGGCCCTGCGCCGTCAGGAGAAGGCCGCGCAGATACTGACCGCGGCAGTGGCCATCGACCAGAAACGCTTCGCCGGCGAGGCGTTGCAGGTCGACAGCCAGTCGCCGCTCAAACTCTACAACGGCATGGGCGTGCTGGCCGATCTGCGCAACGATTTCGCCGCGGCAGCGCTCTACTACGGCCTGAGCCTGCGCATCGACCCGGGTTCGGCGCTGGCCCACAACAGCCTGGCGTATTCCCAGTATCTGGCCGGCGACTGGTCGGGGGCCGAGCGTCAGTATCGCCGCGGCATCGACCTGGCGCCGAACTATAAGCCGCTATGGCGCAACTACGGCCTGCTGCTGGCCAGGAGCGAGCGCTACGAGGAGGCGTTGTCGGCTTTCGAGCAGGTCGGCAGTCGGGCCGAGGCCAGCAACGACGTGGGCTACGTTTGCCTGATCGAGGGCCGGCTGGATATCGCCGAGCAGTTCTTTCACAGCGCCATCGAGCAATCGCCGGCTCACTATGCCCTGGCCTGGGACAACCTGCGCCGGGTCGAGCAGCTCCGCAAGATCCGCCTGCAAAGTAGCCAGGCGCCCCTGGTCGAAGCGGTCGCCGGCGTTCCCGGCGAGCCGCAGGCGCTGCCCTGAACTCAGGAGGGACGCTCGCGCCGGCCGAGGAGGGCCAGGTGCCCGCACCGCCGGGCGGGCGACGCGGTAACGGCACGCGGCCTCGGCCGCCTTGCTCTGCGCCGCGATTTACCGGATAAGTTCGACACGTGCGCGGCGCCTCGTTGTTGCGCAGAGCTGTCGACAGGAACAACGATGATTCACGGCAAAACCCTCGCTGCCTGGTACGTCAGTCACCCGCTGCTCAAGGAGCTGGTCGCGCTGCGCGAAACCGCCTGGTTCAACCCGGCCAGCGCGCCGGTCGCCGAGGCCCTGGCCGACGTGGGGCTGGGCGCGGAGGATGTCGCCCAGGCCAGCGCGCGTCTGCAGCGCTTCGCTCCCTACCTGGCCAAGGTATTTCCGCAAACCGCCGCCAGCGGCGGGATCATCGAGTCGGCAATCCGGCCGCTGCCCAGGTTGCACCAGTTGCTGCTGGACGAGGCCGGCCTGCCCGGCAGCGGTTCGCTGTGGCTCAAGCTGGACAGCGAGCTGCCCATATCCGGATCGATCAAGGCGCGCGGCGGCATCCACGAGGTGCTCAAGCACGCCGAGGATCTGGCCCTGCAGGCCGGCCTGATCCGCCTCGACGACAACTACGAGGCCCTGGCCAGCGCTGCCGCGCGGCAGTTCTTCGGCCGCTACAAGGTGGCGGTGGGCTCCACCGGCAACCTCGGCCTGTCGATCGGCATCATCAGCGCCAAGCTCGGCTTTCAGGCCTGCGTGCACATGTCCTCGGATGCGCGGCAATGGAAGAAGGACAAGCTGCGGGCCAATGGCGTGACGGTGGTCGAGTACGCAGCGGACTACAGCGTCGCGGTGGAGCAGGGCCGCCGCCAGGCTGCGACCGATCCGAGCTGCTATTTCGTCGACGACGAGAACTCGCCGCAGCTGTTTCTCGGCTATGCCGTCGCCGCGGAGCGCCTGGAGCGGCAGTTCGCCGAGGCCGGGGTGGTGGTCGATGGCGATCATCCGCTGTTCGTCTACCTGCCCTGTGGCGTCGGCGGTGGCCCCGGCGGCGTCGCCTTCGGCCTCAAGCTGGTGTTCGGCGATGCCGTGCACTGCATCTTCGCCGAGCCGACCCATTCGCCCTGCATGCTGCTGGGGGTGTACACCGGGCTGCACGACGCGGTCAGCGTTCAGGACTTCGGCATCGACAACCTCACCGCGGCCGACGGCCTGGCGGTGGGCCGGCCCTCCGGCTTCGTCGGCAGGGCGATGCAGCGGCTGATCGACGGCTACTACACGGTCACGGACGAGGAGCTGTACCGGCTCCTGGCCATCGCCCATCAGGAGGAGCGGGTGCGCCTGGAGCCCTCGGCGCTGGCGGGGGCGCCGGGGATGCTCAGGGTGCTGGGCGCCGACGCCTACCTCGACCGCATCGGCGTCGCCGCGACGCAGCTGGCGAACGCCACGCACCTGATCTGGGGAACCGGCGGCAGCATGGTGCCGGACGCGGAATTCGCCGCCTATGTCGACCGAGGCCGCGGCCTGCAGCGGCGCCGCTGACGCTCGCCGCCCGCGGGCGAGCCATTGCAGGGTGTTATGGCAGGCATGCGCCTCTGATATTGGCGCGGGCGCCGAGGCCGCCCTAGAGTCGGGCGCGACCGACTCCAACAAGAACAGCACGGGACTTCCCATGACTACTTTCCGCCTCAGCGCCCTCGCCCTGGCGCTCGCTCTTTCCGCCGCGGTGCAGGCCGACGCGGCGACGGCCAAGCCGGCCAGCGACAGCACCCGCACGCTCAACCAGGCCTGGCTGCAACGCCTGCCGTTCGAGGACCAGACCAGCTTCGCGGATGCCCGGCGCGGTCTGATCGAGGCCTTCGCCGGCCGCGTCGAGAACGCCAAGGGCCAGGTGGTGTGGGACCGCATGGCCTACAACTTCCTCGACGGCAACGCTGCGCCGGCCAGCGTCAACCCCAGCCTGTGGCGCATGGCGCAGTTGAACAACATCGCCGGCCTGTTCGAGGTGCGCGAACGCATCTACCAGATTCGCGGCATGGACCTTTCCAACATGACCATCATCGAGGGCGACAGCGGGCTGATCCTGATCGACCCGCTGATCAGCGCCGAGACCGCCCGCGCCGGGCTCGAGCTGTATTACCGGCACCGCCCGCGCAAGCCGGTGCGGGCGGTGATCTACAGCCATTCGCACGTCGACCATTTCGGCGGCGTGCGCGGGGTGATCGACGAGGCCGACGTCAAGGCCGGCAAGGTGCGGGTGATCGCGCCGGAGGGCTTCTACGAGCACGCGGTCAGCGAGAACGTACTGGCCGGGCCGGCGATGATGCGCCGCGCGCAGTACATGTACGGCTCGCTGCTGCCGCGCGGCGAGCGCGGCCAGGTGGATGCCGGCCTGGGCAAGAGCACCCCGGTCAATGCCACGGTGACCCTGATCGCGCCCAGCGAGCTGATCGCCCAGCCGCTGGAGACCCGCCGCATCGACGGCGTCGAGATCGAATTCCAGCTCACCCCCGGCACCGAGGCGCCGGCGGAGATGAACCTGTACTTCCCGCAGTTCAAGACCCTGTGCATGGCCGAGAACGCCACCCATACCCAGCACAACGTGCTGACCCTGCGCGGCGCGCTGGTGCGCGATCCGAAGATCTGGTCTCACTACCTGGGCGAGTCGCTGGCGCGCTATGGCGACGAGGCCGAGGTGCTGTTCGCCCAGCACCACTGGCCGACCTGGGGGGGCGAAAGGATTCGCGAGTACCTGGCCGACCAGCGCGACATGTACGCCTTTCTCGACAGCCAGACGCTGCGCCTGATCAACCAGGGGCTGACCTCCACCGAGATCGCCGAGCAGCTGCAGAGCCTGCCGCCGCGCCTGGCCAGCAAATGGTACAGCCGCGACTACTACGGCTCGCTGAGCCACAACGTGCGCGCCGTGTACCAGCGCTACATGGGCTTCTACGACGGCAACCCGGCCAACCTCGACCCGCTGCCGCCGGAAGCCGCGGGCCGGCGCTACGTGGCGGCCATGGGCGGCGCCGCGGCGGTGCTGGACACCGCCCGCCAGGCCTTCGCCGCCGGCGACTACCGCTGGAGCGCGCAACTGCTCAATCACCTGGTGTTCGCCGAGCCGGACAACCGCGCCGCCCTGGAGCTGCAGGCCGACACCCTGGAGCAGCTCGGCTACCAGAGCGAGAACGCCACCTGGCGCAACATCTACCTCAGCGGCGCCCAGGAACTGCGTCAGGGCGTCAATCCCCAGCGAGCGGGCAACGGCGCGCCGGACATGGTGCGGGCGCTGACCCCGAGCATGTTCTTCGACTACCTGGCGGTGCGCATCGATGCGCTCAAGGCAGCCGACGAGGACCTGCGGATCAACTGGCGCTTCACCGACCTGGAGCAGGAGCACGCCCTGACCCTGCGCCACGGCGTGCTCACCCACCGCAGCGGCGCGCGTCATGCCCAGGCGGATATCGAGCTGAGCATGAGCAAGGCGCTGCTCGATCGCATCGCCCTCAAGCAGACCAGCTTCGTCCAGGCGACGAAAGACGGCGCCATCGTCGTCAGCGGCGAGCGGCAGAAGCTGTTCAAGCTGCTGGGCGGGCTGGAACAGCCGAAGTCGAACTTCAATCTGGTCACCCCCTGATCTGCACGCGGCGCCCCGCCAGGGGCGTCGCGCCTGCCTTTCAGCGGCCTGCCAGGGCCGCTTCTATCGCCAGCACGCACAGACTCACCTGCACCAGGCCGATGCCCAGCACCGTGGCGATCCTGGCCCGGCCGCGTTCCGCATCGAGCATCGCCAGGCTGTGGCGATAGCGCCTGCGCTGCCCGGCCCAGAGCACCAGGGCGGTGGCCAGCGCCAGCAGCATCAGCGCCGGCTGTGCGCCGCGCAGCGCCAGGCAGGCGACCACCAGCAGCGACAGTTGGGTACGGCGCCAGGCCAGCTCGGTGCGTTCGGCCTGCAGCCCCGCATCAGCCATGCCCGTGCCACCCGAACAGCACCAGCAGCAACAGCGCCGCCAGGCCGCCGCCGATCGCCAGCGCCGGCACCAGAACGGGCAGGGGCAGGGCGCTGCGATGGCGCAGGGCACGCTCCACCGCCAGCCAGCGCAGGCAGGCGCCGAGGCTGAGCAGCAGACTCAGCGCCAGCAGGCTGAGGGTGATCGACAGCCGCAACCAGGGCGCGAAGGCCTGACCGGCGAAGGTTTCCACGGCGATGCCGCCGCCGAGCAGGGCCAGCGCGGTACGGGCCCAGGCCAGGAAGGTGCGTTCGTTGGCCAGGGTGAAACGCGGGTCGGGCTCTTCGCCGCCGAGCAGGGCTTGCGTCAGGGGTTTGCGCAAAGGAGGAGGGGTCATGGGGCACCGGAAAGATCGGAGGCAGATTGCAGAGCGAGGGGCAGAGCAAGGCGCCTGTGGGCGCGAATTTATCGGCGGTGTCTGCGTCAAGTGTCGGCAAAGTCCCGTAGGGTGGGCTTTAGCCCACCAGTGGTAGTCCGCGTGGGCTAAAGCGGATCGTCGCCCGGCCCAGCCTACAAGGCTACGCGTCGCGCCTTACGCGGATGCACCTCGGGCGGCCGCCACAAAAAAACCGCCGACCCACAACGGGCCGGCAGTCGGGTAAAGCATCAGCGCAGGCCCTTGCTGCGCAGGGCGCCCGGCGAGTAGTCGGAGGCGCTGGCGCGGTAGCTGAAGTCGAACGGCTGGCGCTGTTCGTTGACCAGGCCCGAGGCCAGATAGCGGCCGTTGTTGAGGTCGTAGGTCACTTCCATGGCGTTGACCGCGGCCTGCCCGGTCGGGTGGTAGAAGCTGTGCGCCTCGCCGATGCGCCAGAGCTCGCCGCGGTTGTCGTAGTGGTCGGCGGCGAGGATCGCCCAGGTGTCCTCGTCGATGAAGTAATGGCGCTTGCTGTAGATATGGCGCATGCCCGGCTTGAGGGTGGCGACCACCTCCCAGACCCGATGCAGTTCGTAGCGGGTAGCCTCGGGGGCGACGTGGCCGGGCTGGATCAGCTCCTCGTAGCTGCGCTCGGGCGAGGCCAGGCGGTAGCTGTTGTAGGGCACGTAGAGGGTCTTCTTGCCGACCAGCTGCCAGTCGTAGCGGTCGGGCGCGCCGTTGAACATGTCGCGGCCGTCGGCGGTGCGCAGGCCGGCGGTGGTCGGCCCGGCGCTGTCGTAGGCCACGCTCGGCGCGCGCCGCACGCGGCGCTGGCCGGCGCTGTAGACCCAGGACAGACGCGGCTCGGCGACCTGGTCGAGGGTCTCGTGCACCAGCACCACCTCGCCGACCATGCGCGCCGGCGCGGTGAGCTTGTGGCTGTAGTAGTAGAGGATGTTGCGCGCCTTGTCGGGCGCCTGGCCCTGCACCGCCTCGCCACGGGTGAAGTACTGCTGGGTGGTCATGACGGTGTAGGCGCCGTCCTTCTGCGGCGCGGCACTGTCGGTGATCAGGCTGAAGCTGGGGTTGCGGTTGCGCGTGAGGTGGTTCCACAGCACTTCCAGGCCGTTCTGCGGAATGGGAAAGGCCACCACGCCGGCGAAACCGTCCACGCCGTTGCCGCCATTGCTCAGCTTGGCGTTGACCGCGTTGCGCGCGGCCGCCTGGGCCACGGACTCGGAGATCGCCACGCTGCGGTGGCTGGGGTAGACCGGCAGCCGGTAGCTGTCCGGGAAACGCCGGAGCAGGGCGATCTGGCCGGGGCTGAGGTGCTCCTGGTGCTGGGTGTAGTTGCTCGCATCGATGATCAGCAGCGGCTGCTCATCGGCGAACGGATCGGCCGGTATGCCGTTGGCCAGCAGCCTCAGGTTGGCCTTGGCCAGGCCGCCGTCCCAGGCGGGGATGCGCCCGTCGGCACTGGCGGCGCGCTCGGCGCCGATGGGGGTCAGGGTGGTTTGCAGCTGCGCCGCTTGTTCGGCGGTCACGGCTGCCAGGGCCGAGCCGGCCAGCAGCAGGGTGCAGAGCAGGGCGCCGCCGCGCAGCAGGGTTTTGGTGTGGTTCATCAGGGACTCCGCTTAGAAATTGACGCCCAGGCTGATCGAGACGAAGTCGCGATCGCCGCGGGTGCCGTAGTCGCCGTCGATATAGTCGGTGTACGCCAGGCTGGCGTTGTAGGTGTTGTTCAGCGTGGCATCGAGGCCGAGGCTGATGGCCTTGGAGCCTTCGCTGAAGGCCGAGCCTTCGCCGGGGCCGTTGCCGTCGACGTCGTGCTGCCAGGACAGGCTGGGGCGCAGGTCGATGCCGGCGATGGCGTTGGCATAGCTCCAGGTGGCGCGCAGCCGGTAGCCCCAGGAGAAAGAGGTGAGGAAACCCTGGTCGTTGCAGTGCTCGGGCGTCTTCGAGATGGACGCGCAGGCGCCGCTGGCGAGGATGCCGTTGCCGAAGGTGCCGTTGCGCCCGTAGCGCGGGCCGAACTTGCCTTCCAGGCCGCCGACCCAGGTGCCGCCGACCTCGCCGACCAGCACCAGCTGATCGGCGCCCATCACCTGGCTGAAGGAATGGGTGGCGGTGACCTGGGCCTGGGTCACCTCCTTGCGCAGGTAGCCGTTGAACAGGCTGTCGGCCTGCGCCGGGCGGGTGCCATCGGCGACCAGCGGCGAACGCGCGGCGTCGTTGAGCAGCGACTGGATGACGTCGGTGCCGTTGAACTGGATCGGCATGTTCGGCCGGTAGCTGACCTCGCCCTGCAGCGCCGTGCCGGTACGCAGGTTGGTGGAGAAGGTCAGGCCGTACAGGCGGATGTCCTCGGGGTACTGCACCACGTACTGCGAGGTGCCCAGGCGCAGGGCGTTGTCCAGCGCGTTGCCGAATACCGGGCTGTTGTAGTACGGACTGCTGATGGTACCCAGATAGGGAAGGCGGCTGTGGTAGTTGGCCAGGTAAGCGCCGAACTCGGTATCCAGCTCGGCGGCGAACCAGCGCAGCGACAGGCCCCACTGGCCGCCGTTGCGGGCGTCCTGGTCCTGGCCGCGGGGGATGCGGATGCCCTCGTCGGTGAGGTTGACGCCGAACGGCGTCAGCGCCGCCACCGCCGCCGGAATGCCGGTCAGCACGCTACCGACGTCGAGGCCATCGCAGCCGTCGGCCATGAAGTCGTTGCTGGAGAAGAAGGTGCCGCAGTTGTCGAGCTGGGTCTGCTCCCAGTCCAGCTGGTAGAAGAAGTCGCCGGAGAGCGCGTCGCTGAGGTTCTGCGACAGGTAGAACATGTTCACCGGCACCAGGCCTTCCTTGACCTCGGCGCCGGGCCGGCGCAGCGCCGACAGGTTGTAGGGGTTGACCGTGTTGAGCCCGCCCTGGATGAAGGTGCTCTCGCCCCAGTTCACCACCTGCTTGCCCAGGCGGGCCGAGCCGGGCTGATCGGCGACGGCGTAGTTGTAGTAGACGAAGGCGTCGAGCAGCTCGGCGCCGGCCGATTTCGCCGAGCGTTTGCGGTTGTTGTCGACCACGTCCTTGAACGGCTGCTCGCGGTCGCGCAGCACGTAGTCATACCAGTAGCTGCCGCGCAGGAAGGCGCCGAAGTCGCCATGGCGCAGCTCCAGGTCGTGGGTGCCCTTGAAGATGCCGGAGAAGGCGTCGCCTGCGCCGAAATTGCGCCGACCGTCGTCGCCGCTGGCACTCTGCATCAGCTTCGGGTCGGGATTGGCGGTGGCGATGCTGGTGCCGATCGACAGCGAAGAATCCAGCTGGGCTTCGAGTTCGCCAAACTGGAAGTTAGCCGCGGCGGCCGAGCCGATCAGGCAGCTCAACGGCAACAGCAGATAAGGGGGCTTGATAAAGCCCGATGCTTTGCATCTCATCACTCATTATCCTCTTTGTTGTCGAGTGAATAGTTAAGTTGTGGGTGCGCTGTCGATAAGTTGGTCCGGACAATATTCGGGGCGAACGTTTAATTCGTCTGGCGATATAGGGCAGGCCGCGAATTAATTGTTCCGGTGGAAAAACTTAATGTTTCGCGCGGTAACTCTGGGTAGTGCCGACTCCCTGGATGGCGGTGTTTCGGCGATACTAGGGGCGCCTGAAAAAGCCGACAAATAGTGTCTTCGGATAGTTGCCATAACGCTTCGGCATAGCCAGAGAGAACCGCATGACCCTCAAGCAGCTCCGCTACCTGATCGCCATCGCCGAGGCCGGCAGCTTTTCCGCCGCTGCACGTCGCGCCTATATCGCCCAACCGGCCCTGAGCCGGCAGATCGGCCTGCTGGAGAGCGAGCTGGAGATGCAGTTGCTGGAGCGCCAGCACGACGGCGTGGCGTTGACCGACGCCGGGCGCCGGCTGTACGAGGTGGCCCGCTCGGTGGTGCAGAAACTCGATTCGGTGAAGGACGAACTGGCGTCGACCCGCGGCGACCCCAGGGGCCACGTGTCCATCTCGATTCCGGCCACGGTCTCGGCGCTGCTGCTGCCGGAGATCATCCGCCGGGCCACGGACAAGTTCCCCGGCATCAGCCTGACCATCTGCGACGGCCTAACCCGCGAAGGCGGCCAGTCCATCGAGCTGGGCAAGGTGGATTTCGGCGTGGTGCCCAACGCCGAGGAGCTGGAGCACGTGATCGCCGAGCCGATCTTCACCGAGGACCTGTACTGGGTAGGGCCGGGCTCGAGCGCCGAGAGCAATACGCCGATCAGCCTGGCCGAGGCCGGCGCCACGCGCCTGGTGATGGCGCCGCGGGCCCTGCACCTGCGCCGGCGTATCGAGCAGGCGGCGATGGAGGCGGGGGTAACGCTCAACGTGGTCTACGAGCAGCAATCCGCGCCGGGGATCGCCAGCCTGGTGCGCCATGGGCTGGCGGCGACCATCTGCAACTGGCCGCCACTGGAGGAATTGTTCGAGTCCACCGCGGCGCGGCTGATCGTCGAGCCGCGCATCACCCGCACCGTGTCAATCGCCTACTCGGTGCACAAGCCGCTGTCCTTCGCGGCCTCGTGCATGCGCGATCTGGTGCGCGGGCTGCTGCTCGATGCGGTGAGCGACGGCCGCTGGCGCGGCAGCCTGATCGAGCGCAGCCCGGAGGAGTCAAATCAGGCCCGCGAACAGGCGCCGGACACCGCTTCCTGAGCCAGCAGGCGCTGGCGCGAGCGCTGCGGGTTCATGCTCACCAGGCCGATCAGGCCCGCCACCACCAGCACGCCGCCGCACACCAGAAAGCCCTGGGCATAGCCCAGCGGATGCGCGGCGCCGGCGCCCTGTACCAGCATGCCGGTGATCACCGGCGCCGACAGGCCGGCCAGCGAGGCCACCGCGTTGCCGATGGCGAGGATGCCGCCGCGCTGGCTGCTGGGGGTGAACTCGCCGAGCATGGCCGGGCCCACCGAGTACATCACCAGGGCCAGGCCGCCGCTCAGGGTCAGGCAGGCGACGCGGGTGGCGACCGACAGCTCGGTGAGGATCAGCGAGGCCGACAGCAGGCCGCTGGCGATCAGGCACACCGAGACGAAGGCGCCGCGCGCCACCCGCGAGGAGTAGCCGCTGCGCAGCAGACGTTGCGACAGCCAGGCCATGAACAGGCTGAGCGGGGTGGTCACCACCACGAACATGACGAAGATGTGCCCGGTCTTCAGCGGGTCGATGCCCAGGCCGATCTCCAGGTAGCTGGGCACCCAGGTCAGGGTCAGCGCCAGCGACCAGTTGGCGGCGAAGTGGCAGAGGTAGTTGCCCAGCACGCTGCCGTCGCTGAGCAGGCGGCGGTAGGGCAGGCGCTCGCCATCCGGCGCCAGCTGGCCGGCCCGCAGGCTGTCGAGGCTGCCTTCGCGGCCGAAACGCAGCCACAGCACGCACCAGACCGCGCCGATGGCGGCCAGCACGGCGAAGTTGACCCGCCAGCCGTAGTTCAGGCTGATCCAGGGAATCATCGCGCCGGCCACCAGCAGGCCCATGGCGCTGCCGGAATGGAGCAGGGCCACCGGCAGGCTGCGGCGGTCGTTGGGGAACCACTTGTACAGCGCGTGGGTGGCCACCGGCGAGGCGGGGCCCTCGCCGATGCCGAGCAGCACGCGGCAGGCGACGATCATCCACAGCGAGCTGGCGAACAGCATGGGCAGCTGGATCAGCGACCAGAACAGGCCCATGCCCAGCAGCAGGGTGCGGGTCGGCCGGCGGTTGGCGAGAAAGCCGCCGATCACCGCGGAGATGGCGAAGAACCAGTGCAGGGCGCCGCCGATCAGGCCGAACTCGGTCGGGGTCAGGCCCAGTTCCTGGGTCATGGGCACGGCCACCAGGCCGATCACCACCTTGTCGAGGAAGTTGACCAGCATCATGAAGGCCAGCAGGAAGGCGATGGTCCAGGCGGTGCGAGGGTGGAAGGCAGGGGCGTCGCGAGTCATGGGGGTAATCTCTGATCTTGTTGTTATGGAAAAAGGCCCGCCCCGCGTGGGGGGCGGGCCTGTCCTGCCGCCCTTAGCCGGGCATCAGGATGCCCTTGGCAATGGTATTGCGCTGGATTTCGCTGGTGCCGGTGAGTACCCGCATCATACGCGTGGCGCGGAACAGCCACTCGACCGGATGGCCCTTGATCAACCCTGCGCCGCCGTGGACCTGAACCGCCTTGTCGGCGATGCGGAAGGCGGTTTCCGAGGCGAACAGCTTGCACATCGGCGCCTGCAGCTTGATGTCGCCGCCGGCGTCGTTCAGCGCGGCGGTGGCGTACATCATGCTGCGCGCGGCGTACAGCTCGGTGGCCATGTCGGCGAGCTGGTGGTTGATGGCCTGGAACATGGCGATCGGCTGGCCGAACTGCTTGCGCGTGCGGGCATGTTCGAGCGACAGGTTCAGCGCCAGGCCGGCCATGCCGAGCATGGTCGGGCAATGCAGCAGGCGGTTGAGGGTGATGCGGCCCATGGCCAGCTTGAAGCCTTCGCCTTCCTCGCCGATGCGGTTGTCCACCGGCACCCGCACGTCCTTGAGCAGGATGTTGCCATGGGCGCCGCCGCCGGACATCACCGCGTAGTCGCTTTCCACCCGCACGCCGTCTGCCGCCAGGTCGACGAAGAAGGCCGAGATGCCCTGGGCACCACGGCCGGGCTCGGTCACCGCGAGCAGCACGGCGAGGTCGGCATAGGGCGCGCCGGAGATGTAGCGCTTGGCGCCGTTGAGCACATAGTGCTCGCCGTCGCGGCGCGCGGTGGTGCCGATGGCGCTGGCATCGGAGCCGGCCTCGGCCTCGGTGAGGGCGAAGCACACGGCCTTGTCCGCCGCACACACCGGGCGCAGGAAGGCGTCGACCTGGTGGGCGCTGGCCACCTTGAACAAATGGCCGATGCGCGGTGGCCCGGACAGCTCGCCGAGCACGTGCGCGGCCAGCGGCGAGCCGCTGAGCGCCGCCGCCTCCTTCACCGCGCACAGTTCGGCGACACTGAGCCCGGCGCCGCCGAGGCTTTCCGGCAGCATGGCGTTGTAGAAACCCAGTTCGCAGGAACGCTTCCACAGGTCGCGCAGCAGCGGCCTGGGCACCGGTTCGCCCCAGAGGATGCCCTCGCGTTGCGCCAGCGGGGCGACCTCGTCGCGGATAAAGGCCTTGAGCCCGTCGATCAGTTGGCTGGCCTTGGCGCTTGGTTCGATCATGTTGAACTCTCCCATCAGATGCGGCGGTCGGTGTTTTGCCAGTAGGCTTCGCGGATCAGGCGGCGCACCACCTTGCCGTTGGGGTTCTTCGGCAGCTCCTGGACGAAGTCCACCGCGCGCGGTTTCTTGAAGCTGGCCAGGCTGCGGCCGCAGTGCTCGATGACGGCCTCGGCGCTCAGGCTCGCGCCCGGTTTGAGCACCACCACGGCGCGCACGGCCTCGCCCCATTGCTCGTCGGGCACGCCGACCACCGCCGCCTCGAACACCTGCGGCAGGCTGTAGAGCACCTGCTCCACTTCGGTGGGGTAGATGTTGAAGCCGCCGGAAATGATCATTTCCTTCTTGCGGTCGACGATGAACAGGTAACCGCGCGCGTCCACCGTGGCCAGGTCGCCGGTAAGGTAGTAGCCGTCGCGCATCACCTCGGCGGTGAGCTCCGGTGCCTGCCAGTAGCCCTGCATGATGTCCGGGCCCTTGACCACGATCTCGCCGATCTCGCCGGGCTTCACGTCTTCGAAGTTGTCGTTGACCACCCGCAGGTCGGTCTCGAAATAGCAGCGGCCGCAGGAGGCCAGGCGGCTGAAGTCGCCGTCCTCGATCAGGTGGTCCTGCTCGGTCAGCACGGTGACCAGCGAGCAGGTCTCGCCGGCGCCATAACCCTGGGCGAGGATCGGCCCGAACACCGCGATGGCGCGCTTGACCAGCGCCGGCGCCATGGGCGCGGCGCCGTACATCACCAGGCGCAGACTGGACAGGTCGAAGCGCTCGACCTCGGGGAAGTTGACCAGCCGATTGATCATCGCCGGCACCAGGAACAGCCGGGTCACCCGTTCGCGCTCGATGGTCTCCAGCAGCAGGCGGTCGTCGTAGCGCTCCAGCAGCAGGTTGCAGGCGCCGACCGCCAGCAGCGGCATGATCTGCATGCCGCTGGCGTGGGTGATCGGCCCGACATGGGCCATCACGTCGCCCGGTGCGGCGCGGCGGGTGGGGCTGGCGATGCTCTTGCGGATCAGCGCCTTGCGGTTGCCGAAGGTCAGCATGGCGGCCTTGAGCACCCCGGAGCTGCCGGAGGTGTAATGCAGCACGGCCAGGGCGTCGTCGGCCGGGTCGCTGTGCACCGGCGCCTCGCTGCCGCGTTCCAGCAGCGTGGAATAGGCGATATCGCCGGCCTCGTCGTCGAGCGAGACGATCCAGCGCAGCCTTGGGAGCTCCCCGCGGCGGGCGTGCAAGGCGGCGGCGAAGCGCCCCTCGACTATGGCCGTCTGGCTGTGCGAGTCGTTGAGGATCTGCACGATCTCATCCAGGGACAGGCGGGCGTTGACCGGCACCTTGACCATGGCGGTCTTGTACAGGGCGATTTCCGCCTCGACCAGTTCGACCCGGTTCAGCGCCAATATGGCCAGATGCGCACCGGGCTGCAGGCCGAGCTCGAACAAGCCCGAGGCCAACCTGTTGGTGCGAAGTTCCAGTTGCGCGAAGTTGATGCGCTGTTTGTTATCGACGAGTGCCTCATGGTCTGGCCAATAAAGTGCACTGCGGCTGATGATTTTTCCGAGGTTCAATTTGTTGTTCTCATCGGCTGGACAATGTTCGCCGATGCTAGCCAGGCAAGTTCGCCGATAACTAATACAAGAGTTAGATGCAGCCCATATCGTTATTGAATGGCGACAGATATAACGGCAACCGGCGCTAACTTACCCTGCAGGAAGAGTGTCCGGGGACGTGCTGAGAATGCCCTTTACCGTAACCCCCGCGAAGGCGGGAGCCCAGCTACCAGGCTGGTTGTGGATCAGGTCAGTGCAAGCGCTGTGCGGCGATAGAGCTGCGCTCCTGTCTGCGCGGGAACGACGACTACTTCAGCGGAGGGGCCGGCCGGCATAGCACGCTCGTCGGCTGCGCCGCGCGCACCAACGGCTGGTGCGCACGGCTTCGCCGGGCTGGATGGGGCGTGAACGGCGTTACAGCACTTCGAACAGACCGGCCGCGCCCATGCCGCCGCCCACGCACATGGTCACCACGACGAACTTCACGCCGCGGCGCTTGCCCTCCAGCAGTGCGTGGCCGACCATGCGCGCGCCGCTCATGCCGTAAGGGTGGCCGATGGCGATGGCGCCGCCGTTGACGTTGAGCTTGCTCGGGTCGATGCCGAGCCGTTCGGCGCAGTACAGCACCTGGCAGGCGAAGGCTTCGTTGAGTTCCCACAGGCCGATGTCGTCGACCCTCAGGCCATGCTGCCTGAGCAGCTTGGGCACGGCGAACACCGGGCCGATGCCCATTTCCTCCGGCGCCAGGCCGGCCACGGCGATGCCGCGATAGAGGCCGAGCGGGGCGACGTCGTGGCGGGCGGCCAGGCTGCCGCTCACCAGCACGCAGGCGCTGGCGCCATCGGACAGCTGGCTGGCGTTGCCAGCGGTGACGCAGCCGCCGCCGACCACCGGCTGGAGCCGACTCAGGTCCTCCAGCTGGGTCTGCGGGCGATTGCCTTCGTCCAGGCTCAGGGTCACTTCCTCGTAGCTGACTTCGCCGCTCGCCTTGTCCACCAGCTTCTTGCGCGCCGTCACCGGCACTATCTCCTCGGCGAACAGGCCGGCCGCCTGGGCCGCGGCGGTGCGCCGCTGCGATTCGAGGGCATAGGCATCCTGCGCCTCGCGGCTGATGCCGTAGCGCTTGGCCACTCGTTCGGCGGTGTGCAGCATGGGCATGTAGGCGTGCTCGGCGTGGCGGGTGACATTGGCGTCGGCATCCGCGGCGGCCCATTGCATATGCGGGTTCTGCACCAGGCTGATCTGCTCCTGGCCGGCGCCCAGGGCGATCTGCATGCCGTCGACCATGATCTGCTTGGCGGCGATGGACACGGCCATCAGGCCGGAGGCGCACTGGCGGTCGATGGTCTGCCCGCTGACCGTCAGCGGCAGCCCGGCGGCCAGCAGGGACAGGCGCGCCAGGTTGGTGGAGGCGCTGCCGCCCTGCATCGCCGTGCCCATCACCACATCGTCGATAGCCGCCGGGTCGATCCCCGCGCGCTGCACGGCCGCCTGGATGGCGATGGCGCTCATGCTGGGCGCTTTGAGGTCGTTGAATGCGCCGCGAAAGGCCTTGGCTATCGGCGTGCGCGCGGTGGAAAGGATTACGGCATCTTGCATGGTCAACTCCTGGCTGATCGCTGGCGTCGCGGACGGAAATGGAGGCGAGACCGCCAAGCGGGGCGCCCTGAAGGCCGGGCAGCGAGGCCGGCGCGCTACACCGCCTGGCTGATGTCGCTGAGCCCGGCTCATCGCACCCTAGTGACCCGGCGACTATTTGAGAAATGGCATGT
This sequence comes from Pseudomonas sp. PL-6, assembly GCF_054110165.1. Classification (NCBI taxonomy): domain Bacteria; kingdom Pseudomonadati; phylum Pseudomonadota; class Gammaproteobacteria; order Pseudomonadales; family Pseudomonadaceae; genus Pseudomonas; species Pseudomonas sp. PL-6. The sequence continues at coordinate 3,033,608 of NZ_CM134189.1, forward strand.
CGTGATGCCAGGTATTCAGTCGATGAATTCATGGGCGAATGGATGCCGTTGCCCGCCGCTTGCCGGCGCACAAACAGCGAACGAGCCGCGAGCAAATAACCTGGCGCCGCTGTCTGAGAGGTATCCGGTGCCTCCGCCGTCGCGGAGGAGGTTGATTGGCGAGGTTGCATGATGCTCTGTCGGTTCATTTCGCGCGGTGTTCTGCCGTTCTGCTGGGCGGCGCTGTTGGCCAGCCAGGCCAGCCAGGCCAGCGCCGAACACCGTCACGATGGTCATGACAAATGGGAAAACCGCTACCGGGACGGGCCGTGCCGCGTCAAAGAGGAGTTCGACCGGGGCGATTACCTGCTGGAAATCAAATGCCCGGACGGCCACGGGCGAAGCTGGCCGCGCGGCGAATGGAAGGAGGAGTTCCGCGACGGTGCCTGCCGGGTGAAGATCGACGCCAAGCGCGACGAGTACAAGAAAGAGGTGAAATGCAAGGAGTGGGATGACGACTGAGGGATGGCCTTGCGCCGACTGTCATGGCCCGGTCACCTGACGGTCATACCGCTGCCACCGCCATCCGCTGCAATCGCTGCAACCCGTCGAGAGGATGCAGCGATGCAGATATGCGTAATTGGGGCTGGCTACGTTGGGCTGGTGACGGCGACCTGCTTTGCCGAGATGGGCAACCGGGTGATCTGCGTCGAGCGCGACCCCCTGCGGGTGGCGCGGCTCGCCCGCGGCGAGGTGCCGATCTACGAACCCGGCCTCGAGGCGATGCTCAAGGCGCAACTGGCCAGCGGCCAACTCAGTTTCACCGCGCAGCTCAAGGCCGGCATTCGCCGCGCCGAGGTGGTCTTCATCGCCGTGGGCACGCCCAGCGGCGAGGACGGTTCGGCCGATCTGTCCCATGTGCTGGCGGTGGCGGATGAGCTGGGCGAACAGCTCGAGCACGGCTGCCTGGTGGTGGACAAGTCCACCGTGCCGGTGGGCACCGCCGAGCGCGTCGCCCAGCGCATCAACGCCGCCCTGGCGCGGCGTGGCCTGCGTGCCCGGGTCATGCTGGCGAGCAACCCGGAGTTTCTCAAGGAGGGTTCGGCGGTCGAGGACTTCATGCGCCCCGACCGGGTCATAGTCGGCTGCGACGACGAGCGCGGCACGGAGCTGCTGCGCCGGCTCTACGCGCCGTTCCTGCGCAACCACGACCGCCTGCTGTGCATGGGCGTGCGCGCCGCGGAGTTCAGCAAGTACGCGGCCAATGCCTTTCTCGCCACCAAGATTTCCTTCATCAACGAGATGGCCGGCATCTGCGCGCGCCTGGGGGTGGACATCGAGGAGGTGCGCCGCGGCATCGGCAGCGACAAGCGCATCGGCACCCACTTCATCTACGCCGGTTGCGGCTACGGCGGCTCCTGCTTTCCCAAGGACGTGCGCGCGCTGATCCGCACCGCCGAGCTGGAGGGTTTCGAGCCGGGCATCCTGCGGGCGGTGGAGGCGCGCAATGCGCTGCAGAAGACCCTGCTGTTCCAGGCCCTGCGCGAGCACTTCAACGGCCATCTGCAGGGCAGGGTGGTGGCGCTGTGGGGGCTGGCGTTCAAACCCGGCACCGACGATCTGCGCGAGGCGCCCAGCCTGGTGCTGCTCGACGCGCTGCTGACGGCGGGTGCGCGGGTGCAGGCCTGCGATCCGGTGGCGACCCCGGCGCTGGCGCCACGCTACGCCGAGTACCTGGCCAAGGGTCAGTTGCTGCTCAGCGATTCGCCCTATGTGGTCAGCGAGGGCGCCGACGCCCTGGCGCTGGTGACCGAGTGGAAGCAGTTCCGCCAGCCGGACTTTCTGCGCATCCGCGCCGCGATGCGCATGCCGGTGCTGTTCGACGGGCGCAATATCTACGATGCGGCGCAGCTCGCCGAGCTGGGTTTCCTCTATCGCGGCATCGGCCGGCCGGCGCTGGGCAGTTGTAAGGCCAGCGCAGCTTGATAGACTGGCGGCGCATTCCACACGCCATCTGGGAGTCCCATGATCAAGAAATGCCTGTTCCCCGCCGCCGGTTACGGCACCCGCTTCTTGCCCGCGACCAAGGCCATGCCCAAGGAAATGTTGCCGGTGGTGAACAAGCCGCTGATCCAGTACGGCGTCGAAGAGGCGCTGTCCGCTGGTCTCACCGAGATCGCCATGGTCACCGGCCGCGGCAAGCGCGCGCTGGAGGACCATTTCGACGTCAGCTACGAGCTGGAGCACCAGATCCGCGACACCGACAAGGAAAAGTACCTGGTCGGCATCCGCCGCCTGATCGACGAGTGCAGCTTCGCCTACACCCGCCAGGTGGAGATGAAGGGCCTGGGGCACGCCATCCTCTGTGGCCAGCCGCTGATCGGTGACGAACCCTTCGCCGTGGTGCTGGCCGACGACCTGTGCCTGAACCTGGAAGGCGACAGCGTGCTGACCCAGATGGTCAAGCTGTACAAGCAGTTCCGCTGCTCCATCGTCGCCATCCAGGAGGTGCCGCGGGACGAGACCCACAAGTACGGGGTGATCGCCGGCGAGATGATCCGCGACGACATCTACCGGGTCAGCAACATGGTGGAGAAGCCCAAGCCCGAGGACGCGCCGTCGAACCTGGCGATCATCGGCCGCTACATCCTCACCCCGGACATCTTCGATCTGATCCGCGACACCCCGCCGGGCAAGGGCGGCGAGATTCAGATCACCGATGCGCTGATGCGCCAGGCCCAGCAGGGCTGCGTGATGGCGTACAAGTTCAAGGGCCAGCGCTTCGACTGCGGCAGCGCCGAAGGCTATATCGAGGCGACCAATTTCTGCTTCGAGAACCTGTACAAGACCGGCAAGGCCTACTGAGCCTCGGCAACCGGGGCCCCCGTAGGATGTGCCGTGCGCACCAGGCCTGCGCAACACAGGACGCCACCTTCGGGTGGCGTCTTGCGTTTCAGGGGATGGGCATCCGCTCCGACCCCGGCCCCAGCGGCTGGCCGTAGCTGAACTCCACGTAGTTGCCGGCCGGGTCGCGCAGGCCGCAGTAGTAGCCGACCGGGTAGGGCTCGTCGCGTGGCGGCCAGATCAGGCAGCCGTCTTCCGCGGCCATGGCCGCGACGCGGTCGACCTCCTCGCGGCTGGCCAGGGCGAAGCCGAAATGGCTGTAGTCGTCGCTGGCCAGCCGGCGATCCTGGCCGCCGGGCATGATGACGAAGATGAACTGATGCTCCTTGCCCGGCTCGGCCATCCAGACGATGCGCGTGCCCTTGCCGGGGCGCTGGTGGATCACCTGCATGGCGCAGTAGCGTTGGTAGAAGGCGATGCAGGCGTCCAGATCGGGCACGTGCAGCGCCAGGTGGGTCAGGGTCGGGCGCATGGCGGCTTTCCTCCTTGGCTGTCAGCTTAGTCTTTGCCTTTCCGGTATGCTGGCGTCCTGTCCAAGGAGGCCGCAGATGAGTTACGACTTCGACCTGTTCGTTATCGGCGCCGGTTCCGGCGGCGTCCGCGCGGCGCGCTTCGCCGCCGGTTTTGGGGCCCGCGTGGCCGTGGCCGAGAGCCGCTACCTGGGCGGCACCTGCGTCAACGTCGGCTGCGTGCCGAAAAAGCTGCTGGTCTACGGTGCGCATTTCGCCGAAGACTTCGAGCAGGCCGGCGGTTTCGGCTGGTCGCTGGGCGAGGCGAACTTCGACTGGGCGACCCTGATCGCCAACAAGAACCGCGAGATCCAGCGCCTCAACGGCATCTACCGCAACCTACTGGAGAGTAGCGGGGTGAGCCTGTTCGAAGGTCACGCGCGGATTCTCGACGCCCATAGCGTCGAGGTGAACGGTCAGCGCCACAGCGCCGAACGCATCCTCATCGCCACCGGCGGCTGGCCGCAGATCCCCGATATCCCGGGGCGCGAGCATGCCATCAGCTCCAACGAGGCGTTCTTCCTGGAAACCCTGCCCAAGCGCGTGCTGGTGGTGGGCGGCGGCTATATCGCCGTGGAATTCGCCTCGATCTTCCATGGCCTGGGCGCCCAGGTCACCCAGCTCTACCGCGGCGATCTATTCCTGCGCGGCTTCGACGGCGCGGTGCGTCGGCACCTGAAGGAGGAACTGAGCAAGAAAGGCATCGACCTGCAGTTCAACGCCGATATCGAGCGTATCGAACGGCAAACCGACGGCAGCCTCAATGCCACCCTCAAGGACGGCCGCGTGCTGCAGGCCGACTGCGTGTTCTACGCCACCGGCCGCCGGCCGATGCTGGACAACCTGGGCCTGGAAAACGTCGAGGTGAAGCTGGACGAGCGCGGCCATATCGAAGTGGACGAGCAGTTCCAGACCAGTACACCGTCGATCCTCGCCATCGGTGACGTGATCGGCCGCGTACAGCTGACCCCGGTGGCGCTGGCCGAAGGCATGGCCGTGGCGCGCCGCCTGTTCAAGCCGGAGCAGTACCGCCCGCTGGACTACCGGATGATTCCCACTGCAGTGTTCAGCCTGCCGAATATCGGCACCGTCGGCCTGAGCGAGGAACAGGCGGTCGAAGCGGGGCACCGCGTGCAGATTTTCGAGAGCCGCTTCCGACCGATGAAGCTGACCCTCACCGAATGCCAGGAGCGCACCCTGATGAAGCTGGTGGTCGATGCCGACAGCGACCGCGTGCTGGGCTGCCACATGGTCGGCCCGGAGGCGGGCGAAATCGTCCAGGGCCTGGCCATCGCGCTCAAGGCCGGCGCCACCAAGCAGATATTCGACGAGACCATCGGCGTGCACCCGAGCGCCGCCGAGGAGTTCGTCACTTTGCGTACGCCAGTCAGTCGCTGAGGCGGTTATGCAGGAGCTGTTCTACTTCGCCGACCTGTTCGGCGTGGCGGTGTTCGCCATCACCGGCGCGCTGATGGCCGGGCGCAAATCCATGGACCTGTTCGGCGTGCTGGTCATGGCCATCGTCACCGCCCTGGGCGGTGGCACCCTGCGTGACCTGATTCTGGACAATCACCCGGTCAGCTGGATACGCGACGACACCTATATCCTGGTGGCGTCGCTGGCGGCGCTGGGCACGGTGGTCTGGGTGCGCATGACCCGACCGATCCATGAGAAGGGCCTGCTGATCGCCGACGCCTTCGGCCTGGCGGTGTTCACCGTGTACGGCACCGAACTGGCCCTGCAGCACGGCACGCCGGTCAGCACCGCGGTGATCATGGGGGTGATGACCGGCGTGGTCGGCGGGGTGATCCGCGACGTGCTGTGCAACGAGATCCCGCTGATCTTTCAGAAGGAAATCTACGCCACCGCCTGCATCGCCGGCGCGCTGACCTTTATCGGCCTGCGCGCGCTGGACACGCCGCACTGGCTGGATACCAGCGCGGCCATGCTGGTGGTGCTGGGCGCGCGCCTGGCGGCGATCCACTGGCACCTGGGGCTGCCGCGTTTTCATCTGCTGGACAGGCATTGAACATGATCGAGCGACTGGATCACCTGGTGCTGACCGTGGTCGATATCGACGCCACCGTCGCCTTTTACGAACGGGTGCTGGGCATGCGCCACGAGCGCTTCGGCGCCGGGCGCAGTGCGCTGGTCTTCGGTCAACAGAAATTCAACCTGCACCAGGCCGGCCGCGAGTTCGAGCCAAAGGCCGCCAGGCCGACGCCGGGTGCCATCGACCTGTGTCTGATCAGCACCTGGCCGCTGGAGCGCATCCTCAGTCATCTGGCAGCGCAGGGCGTCGAGGTGGAGGAGGGGCCGGTGGCGCGCACTGGCGCCATCGGTCCCATCGAGTCGGTGTACTTCCGCGACCCGGACGGCAATCTGATCGAAGTCAGCCGTTATCCGGCCGCCTAGGCTGCACCGCCAGGAGCGGTTCTCCCACTTTCATGTCTTGAGCAAGGCCCGCTGCCGCCAGGCGGGCGCGGCGACCGGGAACAACGCCTCGGTCGGGCGAAAACGCGCCAGGCCATAGGCCGCGACCCTGCGTTGGCGCTGCTGTGCAGTGGATAGGGCCAGGCGATAGCCCTGCTCGCTTATCGGTTGGCCAAGGAAATAGCCCTGGCCATTCTGGTACGTGCCTTTCTCCCCTTGCCACCAGGCCTCGACCAACGCCGGATCGGGCCAGGGCAGGTTCTCGTCCTCGTCCATGGCCACGTTGGCATCCGCCGGATCGTCGTTGGGGCCGGCGTCGTGCTCGGGGGTGTCGCGCAGCTCCAGATCGAGCAACGCCAGGTCTGCTCCAGTGATGAGGCTGAAGGCCTCACCGGCGACCCGGGCCTGCGGCACCTCCTGCATCTGCTGGATCAGCCAGGGCAGGCTTAACGGATCGCCCAGCAGGCCGATCGCCTGGATGACCATGCGGCGCTGCTGCGCTTGCGGCATCAACTGACGAATCCAGGCGACGCTGGTTTCTCTGGGCTGCCAGGCCAGTAGCACCGGCAAGGCGCGCTGCTGCAGCGGGCCCGGTTGTTCGGCGAACTGGCGCAGCGGCAGCAGCGCCTCCTCGTCGCCCATCTGCACCGTGGCCCAGTTGGCCCAGAAGCGCGCGTTTTCGTCGGCATGCAGGCGATGGGCACGGATCGCCGGCAGCAGATCGCGCCGGCGCAACTCGCCGGCGGTGCGCGCGGCCTGGGCGACGACTGCTGCGTCGGCATGCGCCAGCCCGGCGATCAGCGCCGGCCCCGGATCGCGGCGGTGCATGCCGCAGGCGGCCAGGCCGATCTGACGAAACAGTGCCTCGGGCGAGCCAAGCAGCTTGTCCACCCAAGGCTCGACTCGGGCCCAATCCAGCCAGCCCAGGGCCGCGGCCATAAAACGTGCGCTGTCGGGGGCGGCGCGCACATGCTCGGCCAGCCGGGCCATGGCGGCGGTATTGGCGGTCTCGAAGGCCAGCACCGTGGCCGCGAAGACTTCTCCCTGGGCGTTGGGATCGAGCTGCTGCAGCAGGGTTTCTAGAGCGACCGGGCCGGCGATACGTAGGCCGTCCAGATGGGCCTCGATACGGTTGTCCAGGGTGCTCAGATGGTTGAGGTCGTAGTGGGGCTCGTGGACGGCGATGCTGCGCAGCAGGCCGAGGAATGCGGCTTCTTCGCTGTGTTGGTCGAGCATGCTGGTGATCGGTGGCATCAGTGTTGTTCCATGCAGGTGGAGAGCGTGACTGCACTCACGGCTACACGATCCGACTCCACTGCTGGCCATCGAAGGACATCAGGTCGAACTCTCCGTTCGACCACATCACCCCCTCGCCGGCGCTCAACTGGTAGCAGGACTTCGGTTGATCCTCACCGAAGTTCACCGGTTGCAGTTGCACGCCATCCAAACGGTAGACATTCGACATGGTGGAGACGTAGAGGTGATCCATGAACCATTCCAAATCCCAGATATCGTTGCTGGTCTCTGCATGATCGATGACGCTCCATTGATCATGCCGCCCCTGTAGCAATACACCATGATGACCGGCCGCATACACCATGCCGTTGGGAGCGCACTTGACCGAAGTAAGAGTGACCGAGGTGGGTGATTCGCAGGGATGCCATCCATGTCCATCATATGACCAGATTGCGCCCTCGCGACCGACCGCATAAAGCTCCGTTTCGGAAAAGCCATGGATGGCCTGGGCATTGAACGTATCCGGCAGGCCATCATCGATGCGTGTCCAGGTCTTGGGGCCGTCGAAGCGATACACCATACCTCGCAGACCAACGGCAAAAGCCCGGCCGGCAATAGCTGCAACGGCACGTATGCCCCCGGTTCTCGGTTTCTGGGGAGCGGGCTTGCTGTCGTCGAAGATATCGCCCGAGCTGGTTCCGCTGGCCATGATCGCCGAGTAATAACCAGGCCCGGATACATCGATGAGACCAGGTCCCGGTTGCGAGACGATAGCCAGCGAATGAGCGTTGTAGTTGGCCTCGGTACGGATGAACTCACCATCCTTAAATTTCAGGATGATCGCATGGGGAATATCCTGGGCCTCTCTCTGTGGATCAGCCGCGTAGATGTAGCCCGCACCGGGAATGCGAGCGATCGCCGTGCGAATGATCAGGCCATCCAATGGTTTTGCAGGCATCTGGCACTCCTTGGTAGCAGGGAACTATGGGAAGGTTGTCGGGTTTGATGGCTCAGGCACATGGCCGGCTGTGGAAGGGCGTATCTTGTCATTCGGCCCAATACCCATCTGTTGGTGGCCTGCTCTTACTTGGCTTTTGGTGCATTCTTCATCGCACTGGCTACCGCCTTTCTTGGAGGCTTTGGCACCAACAGCCTCAGCGTCGGCGACATCCCAACGTGCGCTGGGATCGATTGTCTTGCCTGTCACATGGGGAGCCACCTTGGCGTGCGTCACCGTCAGCAGGTTGGTCTCCTCATGAATATCACCATGGGTACCGGTTGAGTGGCTGTGCCCATCCTCGCAGATACAAGGCGCCTTGTCGGGGTCGTACTTGTTATCGCCATTTGCATCCAGCAATAGCGCTTTGCCCCCCTTGCCGCGTTCTTTGAACTGAGACTTGGGCACGATATGGTGCGGTGTCTTGCCGTCACAGCAATTTGACGGGCTGTAAGGCGTCAGTACACAGGCCATTGCTTCCTTGCATTTGGGGTCTTTGCAAATCGCCTCGGAAGCTCCCGCTCTATTTACTGCTCCTGTGGAGTATGTATTGGCTTTGACATGGCGTTGGCAGTCGTTATCGGCCAGACCCTTGGTGACTGTGTGACAGGGATCGGAAGGATTGGCGGCTGCGGCAACCGCATCGATATAGGGCCAAAGCGGCGTATTGCCTGGCATCGACGCATGGTTATGGGTGGTCATATCCAGGTTCCTGACCACATTCTCTCCCTCGAACTTCACATCCATCGACCAGGAGGTGAAGTACACCTTGCCCTTGTTCTTGCTGGTGATCACCCCTTTCTTCGGCGCGCAGCCGGCCTCGTCGCCGTAGCTGGTCTTGAAGTAGCTCTTGTTCTTGAGCATCACTTCCTTGCCGGTGATCTTCACCGTGCGGGTGCCGTTGGTGGTGTCCTTGGCCATGCCGGTGTTGGGGTAGGGGATGGGCACCCCGGGCGGGGTGGCCGGGGTCTGCGGCGGGGTGAAGCAGACGTCCGGAAAGCAGGCCACGGCCTTGCCGTCGGCCGACTTGCACGACACTTCCATGTTGTTGGCGTAGACCTGGTTGCCCATCAGGCGGCCCTCACCGGTTGGTAGCTGAGCAGGGCGGCGGCGCGTTGGCCGGCGTCGTTGCCCAGGTGGCATAGGATGTTCGGCCCATCACCGTAAGCCTTGCGGCTGGCGGCCAGGGCCACGGCGAGCATGGCCGGACCGATGGCGGCGCCGACTTCGCCGATGCAGTCGGCCGGGTGCCAGATATGGAAGAACTCCTTGCGCACGCGCAGGCTGCGGCTCAGGGCCAGCGAGGCTTCCTTGAAGTAGTACTGCTCGCCGGACAGGTCGGTGACGCGGTAGTCCATCTGCTCCAGACCGCAGCCTACCTCGGCCAAGGCGGCGCGGATGGCCTGGGTCAGGCCCTCGGCGCGCAGGGGGATGTCTTCGCTTTCCACCGTCGCCGGCTCCATGCCGAAGCCCAGGCCGAGGCAAGCCAGTTGCGGCTCCTCGCTGGCGACCGGAGCGCCGATCACCACGGCGGCGGCACCTTCACCCGGGATAAAGCCGTTGGAGTTCTGGCTGGTCAGCAGACGTTCGCGCTCCTCGAAGGCGGCCAGGGTCGGCGCGCTGAGGAAGGAATCGACACCGGCGATCAGCACGTGGCGATGGCCGCCCTGGTAGATCAGCTTGCGCGCATTGAGCAGGGCCACGGCGCCGCTGACACGGCCACGAGCGATGACATTGGAGCTGGGATGAAAGGCCAGGCCCAGCTCCCGCTCGATATCGTGCAGCAATTCGATGTCCAGGCCCTCCAGCCGCCCTGGGCGTTCCCGTTCGGCGACGCCGAGCAGCAGCGGGGTTTGCGCCGGATCGACGCCGGGGGCACTCTGCAGGGCTTCGGCGATGGCGCGGGCGGCCATCTTGATCAGCTTGGCGCGGCCTCGCCAGGGCTGTTCCAGCGGCACGCTGGCGGCGATCAGCCATTCGCCGCCACGGTCGATAAAGCGGGTTTCCTGGAAGTTGTCGATGGCGCAGCGAATCGCCGCGCAGCTGGCCGGGGCACTGAGGCCGACCGCGCTGACCATGCCGGAGCCGAGAATGCACAGGGCGTTCATCAGTCGGCCTCCGTCGCCTGGTGTCTGGACTTGACCAGGCTGCCGAGGCCGGCGTGGTAATCCTTGCCCAGCTCGCGGGCACGCCACCAGGCGCGCGACATGCTGCCCACCAGCACCTGGGCGATCTCGAACATGTTGCGTTTGAGCGGTCGACTGGTGCGCCAGGTCAGCTGCACCTGGCGCGCCTCGGTGTCGATCAGCAGGGTGTCGATCACGGCATGCACCGTCTCATGGCCGCCCTTGTTGAGAAAGAAGGTTACCGGCACGGACATCTGCGGAATGCGAAAGCCCGCGCGTTCCTGCGCCGTGAGGTTGAGCAGCAGCACCTCCTCGCCGCCCTTGAGGTAATCGGTCTGCTGATCGGCCGGCGCGGCCTGGAAGTAGCGGTTGTCGAAATCGGCCGGCAGGAAGGGAAAGCAGTCCGCCAACCAGGCCTCGTCGTAGGTGCCGGCAAAGGCGGCGCGCTGCGGCCAGTGACGGCCGATGGGCCCCAGCGCCATGGGGCGGAAGTCGCCATGCGGGCTGTCGACCGGCTTGCCCAGCTCCTCGGTGCAGGGCATCGGCATGCCGAGCATGTCGGCACTGTCCGTGCCACGCGGATACCAGCCGATGCCGGCCGGGTTATCCGGGTAGGCCTGTTGTTGCTCGGGGTTGCCCTTGAGCGGATGGGCGCCGCCAAAGGCCTGGGCGTAGGAAATCGTCTGTTCGAGAAAAGGCTGCGGTAGCCCGGGCGCGACGCCGAGCAGCCCTGGCTGCCAGTGCCTGGGGCCGAGTACCGAGAAGGCCTTGCCGACCCGGCCGACGCGGATGCCGGCGGTGATCTGGGTCGCCGGCTTGCCGCCCGGCGCATGGGCCTTGCCCTGTACCAGCACGTCGCAGAAGGGTTTGACCGGGGCGAAGTCCATTTCCTGCAGCGGTGCGCTGAGGCCCGGCTCGCCGTGAAAGGTATCGGCCATCAGCAGCGGCTGCTGGGTGTCGAGCAGGCGCGCCTCGCGGCCGTCCAGCGGCAGGTCGAAGGTGCCCTTGGCGATCACTACCAGCGATTCGCGCCCGTCGGGCGCCAGGCCCTGGGTGAAGGCCGCCATCAGTCGGGTGGCATTGAGCAGTTGCATGGGCCTGCGCCTTCTAGTTGATCTGCACCGAGCCGCCCTTGATGCGGTTGACCCCGCTGGAGCGGCTGGAGAGGTAGGCGCCCTGGATGATCACCTTACCGGCGCGGGTCATGGTGATGCTGGCCTTGCCGCAGCGCAGCACGATTTCCCGTTCGGCGCGCAGCTCCAGGCGTTCGTCGTCCAGCTGCACCTGGGGCGTCGCCGGCGCGCCGAGCAGGCGGCCGATCAGCAGCGGGCGACTCGGGTCGCCGTTCTCGAACATCAGCGCGACCTGGGCGCCGATATCCGCGGCGGCCAGCGGCGCCATGCTGCGAGCGCTTACGCCCTGGGCATCGGCGCAACCGGGAAAGCTCACCCGCGGCACGCCGTCCTCGGACAGGGCGAGCAGGGTGCCGATCATCACGCCGTCGAGGCGCGCCTGGCTGGGCAGGCAGTATTGAACCGTCATAGCTGGGCTCCTGGCCGTGGGTAGAACCGGCCTGCTAGTTCTGCAGAATCTTCTGCCCCTTGACCACCACGTTCTTGCTGGCCTTGACGTTGATCGCGCCGGAGCCGTCGATGGTGATGTCCTTGCCGCGGATGGTGATGGTGCCGTCCTTCTTCATGGTGATGCTGGCCGAGCCGGTGGTCAGGGTGATGGAGTCGCCGGCGGTCAGCGAGAAGTTCTTGCCGACGCTCAGGCTGTCGTCCTTGCCGATGCTGCTGTCGCGGCTCTGGCCGACGCTGCGCGACTCGTTCTTGCCGATGCTGGTGCTCTGGTTGCTGCCGATGCTGATTTCTTCGTTGCTGCCGACGCTCTCGGTGCGGTTGCTGCCGATAGTGATGTTCTCGTTGCTGCCGACGTTTTCGGTGCGGTTGTTGCCGATGGTGATGCTCTCGTCGCTGCCGACGTTCTCGGTGCGGTTGCTGCCGATGGTGATGCTCTCGTTGCTGCCGACGTTCTCGGTGCGGTTGGCGCCGATGGTGATGTCTTCGTTGCTGCCGACGCTTTCGGTGCGGTTGACGCCGATGGTGATGGATTCGTTGTTGCCGACCTTCTCGATACGGTCGACGCCGATGGTGATGGTCTCGATGTTGTCCACCGTCTCGGTGCGGTCGTGTTTGACGTGCACGGTTTCGTCGTTGTCGATGGTCTTGGTGCGATCGTGGCCGACCCAGTGGGTCTCGTCGTTCTCGACCTCGATGTCCTGGTTCTTTTCCGCGTGGATGAACAGCTGTTCCTCGCCCTTCTTGTCCTCCATGCGGATCTCGTTGAAGTTGGCCGGCGTGCCTTCCTTGCTCGAACGGCTCTTGACCCCGCTCTGGGTGGCGTTGGCCGGCAGGTCGTAGGGCACCGTCTGCTCGGCGTTGTAGACGCGGCCGGTGATGATCGGCCGGTCCGGGTCGCCTTCGAGGAAGCTGACGATCACCTCCTGGCCGATGCGCGGCAGCTGGATCGCGCCCCAGTTCTTGCCGGCCCAGGCCTGCGACACGCGCATCCAGCAGGAGCTGTTCTCGTCGGACTGGTCGTGGCGATCCCAGTAGAAGTGCACTTTGACCCGGCCGTACTGGTCGGTCCAGATCTCCTCGCCGCTGGGCCCGACCACCATGGCGGTCTGCGGCCCACGGACGATGGGCAGCGGCGTCAACGGCAGCGGGCGGAAGGCCTGGCTGGCGTCCATGCAGTCCAGCTCGCTGGTGAACTGCTCGCTGCTGTCGCCGAAGCCGGTTTCGTAGGGCTCCTGGTGGATGCGGTAGCGTGCGCCCACCACCAGGTATTCGCGGTTCTGGTCGGCGCGCTCGTAGCCGCTGAGCTTGAACAGGTGCCCCGAGCCCAGGCCGCGGGCGCGGCCACGCAGCTGCACGCGCTCGAAGCGGGTATGGATGGCCTCGATGCGGGTGCGCGCATAATGCTCGCCGTCTTTGCTCTGCACGTACTCGCCGGGGTAGTCGAACAGCGGGTATTCGGCGTTGCTGTGGCTGCGCGACACGCTGGAGCGCACCTCCAGGCTGGCGCTGGGGCGCTGGAAATCGTAGTCGGTCAGCGCCAGGGCGCCGGGCTGCACCTCGCGCGCCAGTTGCCAGTCGTAGAAATGATCGCGCTCGCGCATCTGCTGCTCGGGCGGGAAGAAGGGCACCGAGGCGTAGCCCTCCACCGTCGAATGGGCGCCGTAGGCATCGGCCAGCACCAGCACGTGGCGCGCCTTTTCGTGGCGGAAGTAGTAGTAGATGCCTTCCTGCTCCATCAGCCGGCTGACGAAGTCGAAGCTGGTTTCGCGGTACTGCACGCAGTATTCCCACTCGCGGTAGCTGCCGCTGAGGCTGTCCTCGAAGTCGGAGAACCCCAGGTCGCGGAACACCTGCTTGATGATGTCCGGCACCGTCTTGTTCTGGAAGATGCGGCAGTCCGAGGTGCGGCTGAGCAGCCACAGCCAGGGCCGCAGGGTCACCTGGTAGCCGGCGTACTGGCCGGTGCCGACGGTCTGCCGGCAGGCGCAGACGATGCCGTGGAAGTAGCGCTCGCCGGCGTCGTGCAGCTCCAGCGCCAGGCCCATGGGTTTACCCAGCAGCTGGTCGAACTTGACCGAGGCGTCCTCAGAGGTCAGCTCCAGCTGGTACTGGAAGGGCCGTCCGAGTTCCTCGCTGCCTTCCAGGCTCTGCAGCAGCAGGACATTGGCGCCCAGCGGGCCGTTGACCTGCACCAGGCGCTGGGATTGGGTCAGTGCCATCTACGTTCTCCCTTGGCGATCACGGCCTGCTAGTCGAAGCGGTAGCTGAACTGGCCATTTTCGGCGCCGATATGCACACCGGCCAGCGGCTTGCCCTCCAGCAGGCGGCCGAGAAACTCGCGCGACAGGTCCGGCAGCAGGCTGTTGGTGAGGATGGCGTCGATCTGCCGGCCACCGCTCTCGGCCTCGGTGCAGCGCGACACCACCAGGTCGAGCACGCTCTGCTCGTAGTCGAACGGCACCTTGTGCGTGGCCTCCACACGCTTCTTGATGCGGTCCAGCTGCAGCCGGCTGATGCTCTCGAGCATCTTGTCGCTCAGCGGGTAGTAGGGGATGGTCACCAGGCGGCCGAGCAGGGCCGGGGGGAACACCTTGAGCAGCGGCTCGCGCAGCGACTTGGCGATGGCCTCGGGGTCCGGCATCAGCTCGGGGTCGCTGCACAGGCCGGCGATCATCTCGGTACCGGCGTTGGTGGTGAGCAGGATCAGGCAGTTCTTGAAATCGATCATGCGGCCTTCGCCGTCTTCCATCACGCCCTTGTCGAACACCTGGAAGAAGATTTCGTGCACGTCCGGGTGGGCCTTTTCCACCTCGTCCAGAAGCACCACGCTGTAGGGCTTGCGCCGCACGGCCTCGGTCAGCACGCCGCCTTCGCCGTAGCCGACGTAGCCGGGCGGGGCGCCCTTCAAGGTGGAGACGGTGTGCGCCTCCTGGAACTCGCTCATGTTGATGGTGATGACGTTCTGCTCGCCGCCGTACATGGCCTCGGCCAGGGCCAGGGCGGTTTCGGTCTTGCCCACCCCGGAGGTGCCGGCGAGAAGGAAAACGCCGATCGGCTTGCTCGGGTTGTCCAGCCCGGCGCGCGAGGTCTGGATGCGCTTGGCGATCATGCTCAGGGCGTGGTCCTGGCCGATGATGCGTTTTTTCAGGTGCTCGTCGAGGCGCAGCACGGTGTCGATCTCGTTGCGCGCCATGCGCCCGACCGGGATGCCGGTCCAGTCGGCGACCACCGAGGCCACCGCCTGGTAATCGACGGTGGGCAGGATCAGTGGCGTTTCACCCTGCAGCGCGCTGAGGCGGCCCTGCAGATCCGCCAGTTTGCCGTGCAGCGCCTGGCGTTCGTCGTCGCTCAGCTGCGGGCTCGGCGGCTGCGCCTGGGCAGCGCCGGTGGTGTCGACCGCTTCGGCGGCGGCGCGCAGGCTGGCGCGGGTCGCCAGCAGCTCGTCGACCAGGGCCTTTTCCTCGCTCCAGCGGCTTTCCAGGGCGGCCAGGCGCTCGCGCTCCTCGGCCAGGGCGCCTTGCACGTCGCTCTGGCGGCTGCCGATGGCGATGCCGATGGCCTGTTCGCGGGCGATGATGGCCAGCTCGGTTTCCAACGCCTCGATCCGCCGGCGGCTGTCGTCCACCTCGGCCGGCACCGCGTGCAGGCTGATGGCGACGCGGGCGCAGGCGGTATCCAGCAGGCTCACCGACTTGTCCGGCAGTTGGCGCGCCGGGATATAGCGGTGCGACAGCTTGACCGCGGCCTCCAGCGCTTCGTCGAGAATCTGCACCTTGTGGTGCTGCTCCATGGTCGAGGCCACGCCGCGCATCATCAGGATCGCCTTGTGCTCGGACGGCTCGTCCACCTGCACCACCTGGAAGCGCCGGGTCAGCGCCGGGTCTTTCTCGATGTGCTTCTTGTACTCGGCCCAGGTGGTGGCCGCCACGGTACGCAGGGTACCGCGCGCCAGCGCCGGCTTGAGCAGGTTGGCGGCATCGCCGGTGCCGGCCGCGCCGCCGGCACCGACCAGGGTATGGGCCTCGTCGATGAACAGGATGATCGGCTTGGGCGAGCTCTGCACGTCCTCGATCACCTGGCGCAGGCGCTGCTCGAACTCGCCCTTCATGCTCGCCCCGGCCTGCAGCAGGCCGACGTCGAGGGCGCGCAGCTCGACGTCCTTGAGGCTCGGCGGCACGTCACCGGCGACGATGCGCAGGGCGAAGCCCTCGACCACCGCGGTCTTGCCGACGCCGGCCTCGCCGGTGAGGATCGGGTTGTTCTGCCGGCGGCGCATGAGGATGTCCACCAGCTGGCGGATCTCCTCGTCGCGCCCGACTATGGGGTCGAGCTTGCCGCTGCGCGCCTGCTCGGTGAGGTCGACGGTGAAGCGCTTGAGCGCCTCCTGCTTGCCCATGGCGCTGGGAGCCATGGCGCCGCTGGCTTCGCCCGGCGCGCCGGCGGCGTTGAAGCCGTCGCTGGCGCCGAGGCCGTTCTCCGGCGAGTTGCCGACATACTCGTCGAAGCGCTCGATCAGGCTCTCCACCTTGATCTTGTCGAACTCGCGGGAAATCGCCGTCAGCGCATGGCGCAGGCTCGGCGTCTTGAGGATGCCGACGATCAGGTAGGCGGTGCGCACCTGGCTCTCGCCGAACATCAGGCTGCCGTAGACCCAGCCGCGCTCGACCGCTTCCTCGACGTGGGAGGACAGGTCGGTGATCGAGGTGGAACCGCGCGGCAGGCGATCCAGCGCCTCGGTGATGTCCTTGGCCAGACGCGCCGGGTCGAGGCTGAACTGGCGCACCAGCTGGTGCAGGTCGGAGTCCTGCAGCTGGAGGATCTGGTGCAGCCAGTGCACCAGTTCGACGTAGGGGTTGCCGCGCAGCTTGCAGAACACCGTGGCGGCTTCGATGGCCTTGTAGGCCAGGCTGTTCAACTTGCCGAACAGCGCGGCGCGGCTGATCTCACTCATGTTCGCAGCTCCTCGAATCGGGGATGGATTGGCTGGCGTAGTCGCGTACCAGCGAGAGGTCGTCGGGGTCGTGCAACGGGGTGCCGAGCCAGGTGTTGAAGCCGAGCTGGGTGCCGCCGTCGAGGTCGATGCGCGGCACCTCCTGGCAGCGCAGCACCAGGTTGACCTCCCAGTCCAGCTCGTCGCCCTGGTGCTCGGCGACCCAGGCGGCCAGCTCGGCGAAGTTCTCCTGGCCCGGCAGCAGGCGCTGGTACTGCTCGAGGCTCAGCGGGCCGAGGCGGATGCGGAACTTGTGCTGGCGATCCCATACGTGGGTGCCCAGGCACAGGTCGCTGCCGAGGGTGCAGGCGGCCGCGCCGACCTGGCTGTACTGCGGCAGCTGCAGCCACTGGCCGACGTATTCCTCGATGCGCACCGGCACCTCGAAATAGGCTTCGAGGATGCTGCGCAGGCCGTCCGGGTAGCGGGTCTGCGCGGCCAGGTGGCCGCTGAAGTGCAGGCTCGCCGAATCGGCCAGCGGGCCTTGTCCGAGCAGGCTGGGCATGCCGCGGCCGGACAGGGCGGCCAGGCGCATCGACCAGTAGTCGTCGTCCGGCCGGTCGTGGCTGACGGTGGGCCGCGCCTCGGCCCAGGCGCGGTAGAACAGGGTCAGCAGGCGATGGTGGAAGACGTCGAGAAAGCGCTTGAAGGTGGCGTCGCCATTGTTGCGCTGGCGCTCGCGGGCGTACTCGGTCAGGTGCAGCGGCAGCGGCCCGTTGGGGCCGGTGAGGCCGAAGAAGAACTGTTCGATACGCGGCACTTGGCCTTGGTGCACGCTGGCCAGGGTCGCCGGGGCGAAGCTGCAGTCGGGCTGCTGGCCCAGGCGCAGCGGATCGTCGGCCAGGCGCACGGAACGGCCGATGCGCGGCTGCGCCACGGCCGCGCATTCGATACGGCGCAGCGCCTGGAAGAAGTCGTAGCTCCAGGGCGCGGCGGCCATCTCGGCGGCGCCGCTCAGATGTTCGGGCGGCGACCCGGTTGTGCCTGCCATCGCATGACCTCTCCGCGCTCGGTGGTGCGCAATACTGTTTCGGTAAAACTGTTGATCGACACGTAACGGGCGAGAAAGCGCTCGAACACCGCGCCGAGCAGGTACACGCCGGTGCCGCGAAAGGCGTTCTCGTCGAATTCCAGGCTGATCTCCAGGCCGCGGCCGAACACGATCGGCCCGGGCATCGGCAGGCGCCGCGTGCAGGGGCTGCTGCGCACCTCGCGCAGGCCTTCGATCTGCAACTGCAGCGCCGAATCGGCCGGATCGCCGTACAGGCGCAGCAACTCGCGCAGGGCCGCGGCGCCCTGGCCGCGTTCGCTGAGCGACAGGTAGTTGAGCGACAGCTGGCTGATCAGTCGCCAGGCGCTGGCATCGTGGGCGCGGCTGGCGCGCGGCCGGCTCGGCCCGGCCAGGCAGCGCACCGCCTGCACCGGCGCGCTGTCTTCGAGGGTGAAGTCGCTCTTGCCGGTGCCGATCGGCATCAGCAGCGGCAGGTCGCGGTTGGTGCACAGCGCGCCGATGCCCAGTTGGCGAAGGTCGTGGCGGTAGGGCGCCTGGTTGACGTCGACCAGGGAGACGAAGGTCTCGCTGCCGACGTAGGTGGAGCGCGGCCCGCGCCGGCGCGCCTGGCTGGACAACCGGCGCGGCTCGCGGCGCACCACGTAATAGGCCTGCTCGCGGCCGTAACGGGCCGGATCGCGAATGGCGTAGAAGGGCTGAAACGGCTGCTCGGGGCCGCTGCCGTGGCCGCTGACCTGGGTCAGCGAGTGGATCTCGAAGTCCAGCGGGCGGGTGCGGTCGGCGATCACCTGGTGTTCGTGCACGCGGTCGCTGAGGTGGATGCGGTCGGCGCGGCGCGGGAACAGGTTGACCGCCGGGGTGCAGAAGGGCACGAACTGGGCGGCCGACACCGCGCCTTCCAGGCTGCTGTCCAGGCGAGTGAACAGCACCACCAGTTCCAGCTCCTGGGCGTTGCAGCGCGCCACGCCGCGCGCAAGGCCGGCGAACTCGACGAACAGGAAGCGATTGGGCAGGGCGAAATACTCCTGCAGCAGGCGGTAGCCCTGGAAGGCGCGCGGCACCACCGGCAGCACCGCGTCCGCGTCGTCGAAGCCGCGTGCCTGGATGCAGCTCAGCGGCAGGCGTTCGGCCCATTCGCCATCGACGCTCTTGATAAACAAGGCGCAGGCGTTGCCCAGCAGTTGCTCGTAGAGGCGGAACGGCTGCTCGTCGGCGCCGCCGAGAAACAACGGCAGGCTGTCCAGCGCCAGGGCCTTGAACGGCATGCCGGCGCCGCATTTGAGACGGATGCGCAGGCCGGCCTTGGCTCGCGGTTCGGCCGCGGCAAGGCGGCCGAGGGCGGTGGCCGGGTTGCCGAAATACTCGGCACGGCTGACCTCCAGCGGCCACAGGGTGACGTCGTGGCAGGTGCGATACTCGCAGGCGGTCTGCTCCTCGTGGCCGAGCTGGCCACGCAGCGCTGCGCCGCGTTCGACGCGAAAACCACTGGCCAGCGAGCCCTCGTCGGGATCGGCGCACAGTTGCACCACGGCCACCGAGGGCGTCGGCGCCAGGTAGTGCGGGTAGGCGATTTCCAGCAGGTTATGGGTGAAGGTGGGGTACTCGGCGTCCAGTTTCAGGTGCACGCGCGCGGTGAGGTAGGCGAAGCCCTCCAGCAGGCGCTCGACATAGGGGTCGGCGCAGTCGATGCCGGACAGGGTCAGGCGGCTGGCGATCTTGGGGAACTCGGCGGCGAACTCGGCGGCGCTCTCGCGGATGTGCTGCAGCTCCTGGTTGTAGTAGTCGAGCAGGCGCGGGTTCATGCGCGCCTCCTGCCGTCGACCGGGGCGACCTTGATATGCCCGGTCTCCAGGTCCAGATCGGTGGACAGCAGCAGGCGCAGCGGCACCGGTTCGGCCCACAGGTCGGCCTCGATCTCGAAGCTCAGCGCGTTGTGGTTCATCTCGTCGCTTGCCAGCTGCGCGCGCACCCGTAGCGAGCCCTGGAGCAGGCGTGGCTCGTAGGTTTCGATGATCTCGGCAAGCAGGGTCTCGACCAGTTGTACGTCGATGCTCGAGGCGGTGTGGCCGGACAGCGGCGGCAGGCCGAAATTGATCACCGAGGTGCCGGCCGGCATCTGTGCCGCGGTTTCCGGGCCGAACAACGCGGTGGTGTTGAGCAGCCAGGCCAGGTCGCGCAGCACCGAGGCCTTGAGCTGGTTGAGATTCATCACCCGGCGCTCGGCGCTTTCCTTGGGGTTGCTCGGCTCGTCGTCGGTGAGACGATCGAGCAGCGAAGGCTGCAGTCGCTCCTGCAGGGTCAGCTCGGCCATGCTCAGGCGTCCCCGGCGGCGAAGCGCAGGCTGCGCAGGTCGAACAGCGCGGTTTCGCCCCGGTCGGTGGCGAACAGGCGCTGGCCGATGGGCAAACCGTTGTCCTGCCAGTCGACTTTGCGCGCCAGGCGCGCGGCGTCGTCACCGAGTTCGACGGTGTCCGGGTAGCGGCTGGGAATCAGCGCCACGGTGGTGCCGCCGTTGCGTAGGGTCAGCTCGGCCGGCATCCACACCAGGTCGCGCAGGTCGCTGGGCGCCTCGCAGCTTAGGCTGGCGAGGTTCTCCATCGGCAGCCAGACGTAGCGGCCGTTGACGATCAGCTCCAGCACCGGGCCGAGCCGCGGATCGGCGTCGGCGCACCAGGCGAAGGGTTCGTCGTTGAGTTCGCCGGCGATGGCCGGGGCGGCGTCGAAGGCCTGCTCGCGCAGCTGCGCTGCAGCTTCGGCATGACCTTCGGCATCCAGCTTGAGGGCCTGGATCAGCGGCGCCAGCCAGTCCGCCGGCTGGCCCAGCAGCACCGGCGTCAGCCGCCCGGCGAAGACTTCGCCGCGCAGCGCCTCGCATTCCAGGGCCGAGCGGTAGGTCTGCACCATGGCCAGGGCGCCGGCATCCAGCTCGCCGGCGACCTTGAGCTGGTTCTGCGCGCGGCCCCACTGGCCGAGCACGGCCAGCAGTTGAAAGAGGAAGACGCGCAGGGCGGGGTTGGACGGCTGGCTGCGCACTTGATCCTGCAGGGCGCCCAGGGCCTCGTTCAGCTGACCGGCACGCACAAGTTCATCGGCATTCATCGCTGCGTCCTTCCGTTCATGTGCCGCGCAGCAGTGGCGCTGCGGGCCGCGGGTGTCCTGGCCTTTGGTGGCGATACCAGACGTACGCGCCGAGCGCCTGCGCTGGTGCCATGGCCGACGAAACGAGCGCCCGGCGCCGCAGCGGCGCCGGGCGGTCATGCCTCAGATCTTGACGTTTTCGCGGATGTTCCAGCCGTACTTGATAGGGCCGCCGTCCTTGCTGCCGTCCTGTTTCTGCGGTTGATAGTCGACCTGAACCTGGCCGAAGTTGAGGGTGACGTTCTCGGTCAGGCGATCCTCGCCGCCACTGCCGCCGGTGCTGATGGACGACACCAGCACTTCCTTGAGGGTGATGATCAGGTACTCCACCGGATCCTCGCCGCCGGCTTTGCGGATGGTCAGCTTGGCCTCGGGGTAATGCTTGCCGCTGGAGCAGGCCATCATCAGGTTGGGCGAGGACTTGTCGATCCACTTGGTCAACGAGATGTCCTGGATACTGACCTTGCCGGCGCCGCCGCCACCGCCCACGTGCATGCTGCCGGACTGGGACATGCCCCAGCTCCAGGCCAGTACGTCGATTTCCTTGGCGTGGGTCTTGTCGGCGGATTCTCCGTCCACATCGCCGATCTTGATAAACATATCAACAGCCATCATGCCTCCTTGGTGGCTCGCGCCACGCTACGTGGTGCGGTATCCGCCGCCGTGGCGGATACCAATGTGAGGGTGGATCAGGCGCCTTTGGCCGAGGGCAGCTTGGAGACCAGGCGCAGGGACACCGTCAGGCCTTCCAGCTGGTAGTGCGGGCGCAGGAAGAACTTCGAGTTGTAGTAGCCGGGGTTGCCCTCGACTTCCTCGACCACCACCTCGGCGGCGGCCAGTGGGTGCTGGGCCTTGGTGGTTTCAGTGGAGTGCGCCGGGTCGCCGTCGACGTAGTTGAGAATCCAGTTCTGCAGCCAGCGCTGCATGTCGTCCTTCTCTTTGAACGAGCCGATCTTGTCGCGCACGATGCATTTGAGGTAATGGGCGAAACGGCAGGTGGCGAACAGGTAGGGCAGGCGCGCCGCCAGGTTGGCGTTGGCGGTGGCGTCGGGGTCGTCGTACTCGGCCGGCTTCTGCAGCGACTGGGCGCCGATGAAGGCCGCCAGGTCGGTGTTCTTCTTGTGCAGCAGGGGCATGAAACCGTTCTTCGCCAGCTCGGCCTCGCGGCGGTCGGAAATGGCGATCTCGGTCGGGCACTTCATGTCTACGCCGCCGTCGTCGGTGGGGAAGGTGTGCGCCGGCAGGTTCGGCACCTCGCCGCCGGACTCCACGCCGCGAATGCGCGAGCACCAGCCGTAGAGCTTGAACGAGCGGTTGATGTTGACCGCCATGGCGTAGGCCGAGTTGGCCCAGGTGTACTTGCTACTGTCGGCGCCGGCGGTGTCCTCCTCGAAGGCGAAGGCATCCACCGGGTCGGTCTTGGCGCCATAGGGCAGGCGGGCGAGGAAGCGCGGCATGGTCAGGCCGATGTAGCGCGCATCCTCGGACTCGCGCAGCGAGCGCCAGGCGGCGTACTCGGGGGTGGTGAAGATCTTGGTCAGGTCGCGCGGGTTGGACAGCTCCTGCCAGGAGCCCATGCCCATGACGGTGGGCGATGCCGCGGCAATGAACGGCGAATGCATGGCTGCGCAGACCTTGGACAGCTCGCCGAGCAGCTCGACGTCCGGCGGCGACTGGTCGAAGTAGTAGTCGCCGACCAGGCAGCCGTAGGGCTCGCCGCCGAACTGGCCGTACTCTTCCTCGTACATCTTCTTGAAGATCGGGCTCTGGTCCCAGGCGGTGCCCTTGAACTTCTTCAGGGTCTTGTGCAGCTCCCCCTTGGAGATGCTCATCACGCGGATCTTCAGCTGCTCGTCGGTCTCGGTGTTGTTGACCAGGTAGCTCAGGCCGCGCCAGGCGCTTTCCAGCTGCTGGAAGTCCTGGTGGTGCATGATCAGGTTGATCTGCTCGGTGAGCTTGGCGTCGATGGCGGCGATGATCGACTCGATGGACTTGATCGCATCGTTGGAGATCAGGTCGGTCTTTTCCAGCGCATGTTCGGCCAGGGTGCGCACCGCGGTTTCCACCGCCTCGCGGGCGCGCTCGGTCTTGGGTTTGAATTCCTGCAGCAGCAGCGACGCGAAGTCGCTGGTCTCTTCGGTAGCAGTCCCGCCCTGGGCCTGCTGTTCGGTCATCGGTTCGGCCATGGTCTGCGTCCTCTAATCAGCTTTGCGGCTCGGAGTCGGTCGGTTTCGGCGCGCTGGCCAATGCCTGCAGCAGGGCCGGGTCCTTGATCGCCTTCATGATCATTTCCTCGGCGCCGGTCTTGCCGTCCATGTAGGTCAGCAGGTTGGCCAGCTGGGTGCGGGCTTCGAGCAATTGGTTGAGCGCGTCGACCTTGCGCGCCACGGCGGCGGGGCTGAAGTCGTCCATGCTCTCGAAGGTGATGTCGAGGCTGAGGTTGCCCTCGCCGGTCAGGGTGTTGGGCACGTTGAAGGCCACCCGGGGTTTCATCGCCTTGAGCCGGGAGTCGAAGTTGTCCACGTCGATCTCGAGGAACTTGCGGTCGGCCACCGCCGGCAGCGGTTCGGCGGGTTTGCCGGCGAGGTCGGCCATCACCCCCATGACGAAGGGCAACTGGACTTTCTTTTCCGCGCCGTAGAGCTCCACGTCGTACTCGATCTGCACCCGTGGAGCTCGGTTGCGAGCGATGAATTTCTGGCTGCTGGGGTTGGCCATCTTGTTCCTCCTGCGCTGCGTATGCGGCTATGGGCTGTGAATGAGGTGACCCGACGCTATTCGCCGTCGGGCCCCCTGAGCTTTTCGAACTGGGAGAAGCCGTCGGGGATCAGGTTGCGCACTATGGTGGCGAAGTCGGCACTGACCAGCGTCTTGGCCCGGCTCAGCAGCACCGGCACCGGGCTGGAGGGCTCGTGCCGGGCGTAGTAGGCGAGGATGCGGTCGAGGGTCTTGAGCACGTCGTCGCGATTGCCGATCTCGCCGCTGATGCGCGGTGCGGCGGGCGCGCCCGCTGTTGCCGCGCTGGCGCCCTCTGCGACGGGAGCCGTCTCGGCCACCTCTGCCGCGGTCGCGGCAGGCGCCTGTTCGGCGACTATCTGCACGGCATGCCGCAGCAGCTGCTTGATGGTGCCCAGATCGGCGCCGCGGTCCGAGCCGACGCGCTCGTTGACCTCCCGTTCTATCCCCTGCAGCGCCGCCTGGGCGGCGCCGACCGCGGCGCGGCAGGCCTCGACCTGCTCGGCATCGCTGTCGCGAAAGGCCGCCGCGACCTGTTCCAGGCCCAGGCTTTCGCTGGCGAAGCGCTGCAAGCCGCTGGCATTGAGCGCGGCACGCAAGGTCACGGTACCGAAGGCGCGCGAGCGGATCAGCGGCATTTCCCACAACAGCCGCACCACCGGTTCGGCGCCGATGCCGGCCAGGGCGTTGATACGGAAGGTGGGGTCGTTGTCGTCCTCGACGTCGAGCATCGGGTAGAGACTGTCCCAGTACTGCTGCAGCAGCGCCTGGATCAGCTGCAGCGTCTGGGCCAGGCCGGGCAGGCCATCGAGGGCGATGCTGCTTTGCAGGTAATAGTTGGCGATGCGCAGATCCTTGCTGCGCGCGAACAGCTCGACGCACAGATCGCGCACCTGGCGCCATTCCGGCGGCTCGGCGGGCAATACCGAATCGCCCATCTGGCGCTCGGGTTGGCCCTGGGCGACGCGCTCGAGTTCGAGGAACGCCGAGTCGTATTCGAGATCGGCGCCACTCGGGGAGTCGGGGGATACCGCGGTCAACAGCTGCTGTACGTCCACCACAATGGGTGATCTCCATATCCAACCTGCTGCGGGCAGGCATACCGTCAGAGCGAACGTTGGACTTCAATCCACATCCTGTGGATTACGTTCTATTCGGAGCGGGGCATGGCCACTCCTATCGAGTTGTTAGAGCAAGTCTTGGCGTTGTTTTAGGCTTGTCAAGAAATTGGCCAGGCGCCTGGACGAACTGTCGAGCGGATTAAGATAGGCGAGCCGAAATTCTTTATTTAGTGTCTTTCGCTATATCGCTAATTACAAAAAAGCAGATTCAAAGTGTTACTCCTGAACAACACTGGTCAACTTTGTGATGCCTATACTCAGGGCACCGGTTGGGGACTCATGCGGTCGATGAGCGAAGTTTTGTAAGGAGTTTGAATGCCGCTGCGTTTGACCATCACCAGTTATCACAAGCTGACGCCCGGGCAGCGTGCGGACATGGAGCTCGACCGCGGCGAGCTGCGCATCGGGCGCAACCCGGAGAACGACTGGGTATTGCCCGACCCGGAGCGCCTGGTATCGGGCCAGCACTGCGTGATCCAGTTCCGCGACGGCACCTATTACCTGACCGACACCAGCACCAACGGCGTGCAACTGGTCAACGCCGGGGTGCGCCTGCACCGCGGCAATAGCGAGCCGCTGCGGGACGGCGAGCTGGTGCGCCTGGGCGAGTACGACATCCTGGTACAGATTACCGGCGCCGACATATCGTCGCCGGGGCTGCCCGCCGCCAGCGATCCCTTCACCGGCTTCGATGCGCTGATGAACCGTCAAGGCGCCGGCGCGCCGAGCATGCCCGCGCCGCCGCCCGCCGCCCCGGCGCAGATGCAGGCGGGCGGCTCGCCGCTGGACACCAAGCCCGACCTGTTCGACTTCCTCGCCACACCGGCGGTACCGCCGCCGAGCGCGCCCGATCATATTCCCGCCGAACGCCACGATTTCCGCCCGCCGCAGGCGCAGGTGTCCGCACCGCCGGTCGAGGCCAGCCCGGCAGCGGCGCATGCGATTCCGGCGGACTGGGATCCCTTCGCCGAACTGGGCATCGCCGCGGCGACGCCGCAGGCCCCGCCCGCCGCACCGTCGGCGCCGCCAGCGGTGCCGGCTGCCCAGCCTGTGCCAGTGGCCGCGCCGCTGCCGGCCGCCCCAACGGCGCCCGTCGCCGCGCCCGTTCCGCCCGCTGTCGGCACGCCGCAGCCTGGCGCGGCGGCGCCTACCGACGACGCCCTGGAAGCCTTTCTGCGCGGCGCCGGGGTGGCGCAGCTGCGCATCGAACGGGGCGAGGCGCTGGCGCAGATGGAAGCCATCGGCCGCAGCTACCGGCAGATGGTCGAAGGCCTGGTGGACGTGCTGCGCGCCCGCGCCAGTCTCAAGGGCGAGTTCCGCATGGCGCAGACCATGATTCAGCCGGTGGAAAACAACCCGCTGAAATTCGCGCCGAACGTCGAGGAGGCGTTGCTGCTGTTGCTGCGGTCCGGCAACCAGGCCTTCATGCCGGCCGACCAGGCCATCGCGGAAAGTTTCGATGACCTGCGCGCGCACCAACTGGCGGTCATGGCGGGGGTACAGGCGGCCATCAAACATCTGTTGAAGCGCTTCGAGCCGGCCACTCTGGAGGCGCGTCTGAACAAACCTTCGGGTATTGGCGGATTATTGTCGGGGGGGCGCCAAGCCAAGTACTGGGAACTGTTCACCGAAACCTATGCCGCCATATCCCGGGAAGCGGAGGACGACTTCCAGGACCTGTTCGGCCGCGAGTTCAGTCGCGCCTATGAAGAGCACAGCGCCAAACTGCGTAGAACTTAGTGTTTGTTATGGAGCGGCGGGCTGTTAATTCTGAATTGAAATAATAAAACTTCTAGAGGACGCCAAAGATGCCAAGGATATTGTGGGGAGTGCTGGCCCTGTTGCTGACCGCCTGCGCATCGGAGCCGCCACCGCCTGCGCCCACCGTGGTGCGTCTGCAGATCCAGGCCTCGGCCGACCTCAATCCTGCGCCGGGCGGGCAGCCGGCACCGGTGCGGGTACGCCTGTACGAACTGAAGAGCGGGGCGGTGTTCAGCCGGGCCGACTACTTCTCCCTGGTCGAGTCGGCCAACGCCACCTTGAGCAGCGATCTGGTGGCCCAGGACGAGTTGCTGATCCAGCCCGGCGAACAACTGATCCTCGACCGCACCCTGGACGAACAGAGCCGTCTGCTCGGTCTGGTGGTCGCCTTCCGCGACCTGGACGACTCGGTGTGGCGGCAGCTGGTCAACATCCCGCCGCACCAGACCAGCGTGCTCAACGTCAGCCTCAGCGCGCGCGCGGTCAGCGCCGTGCCCGCGCCGCCGACCAAATAAACCACTCGGGAGATTCGCTCATGTCCTGGAATAACCGAGTGGTGTGGTCCGAGGGGATGTTCCTGCGCCCGCAACACCTGCAACAGCATGACCGTTATCTGGAGACCCTGGTCGACAGCCGCTGCCGGCCGATGTTCGCCGGCGGCTGGGGGTTCTCCGAACTGCAGCTGGACACGGCGCTGCTGACCCAGGGCAAGCTGGCCATTCTCGGCGCCCGCGGCGTGCTGCCCGACGGCACGCCGTTCGACATTCCCGGCGACGACGTGGCGCCGACGCCGCTGATCGTCGACCCGCAGATGCGCGACCAGCTGATCTACCTCGGCCTGCCGCTCAAGCGCGCCGGCACCCGCGACACCGTGGAGGAGGGCGAAGCCCTTGGCGGCGCTCGCTACGTCAGCCAGGTGCGCGAGGTGCGCGACGACAACGCGCCGTTCGAGAGCCGCGCGCCGCTGGCCATCGGCGGCAAGGCACTGCGCCTGCTCACCGAGCGCGACGGCCTCGGCGAGTACGCCTGCATCGGCGTGGTGCGGGTGGTGGAAAAACGCGCCGACAATGCCTTGCTGCTCGACGAGAACTACATCCCGCCATTGCTGGACGTCGCCGCCTCGCCGCCGCTGGCGGCCTTTCGCAGCGAACTGCAGGGCCTGCTGCATCAGCGTGGCGAGGCGCTGGCGGGCAGGGTGGTGGCCTCCGGCGCCGGCGGCGCCTCGGAGATCGCCGACTTTCTGCTGCTGCAGCTGGTCAACCGCGCTGAGCCGCTGATCAGTCACCTGGCCCGGCTCAGCCCGCTGCACCCGGAGGCCTTCTACCGCGAGGGGGTGGCGCTGGCCGGCGAATTCGCCACCTTTTCCAGTAGCGGCCGGCGCCCGGCCGAGTACCCGGCCTACGAGCACGACGACCTGGCGGCCAGTTTCGCCCCGGTGATCCGCGAGCTGCGCCAGGCACTGTCGATGGTCATCGACAGCCGCGCCACGCCGATCCCGATAGTCGAGAAATCCTACGGCGTGCACGTGGCCATGCTGGCCGACAAGAACCTGCTGCAGGGCGCCAGCTTCGTCCTGGTGGTGCGCGCCGACGTGCCGGCGGAAAACCTGCGCAGCCTGTTCCCGCAGCAGGCCAAGGTCGGCTCGGTGGAACACATCCGCGACCTGGTCAACCTGCAGCTGCCGGGCATCGCCTTGCTGCCGATGCCGGTGGCGCCACGGCAGATTCCCTATCACGCCGGCTCCAGCTACTTCGAGCTGGATCGCGGCAGCGACCATTGGAAGCAGTTGGCCAACTCGGGGGGCTTCGCCTTCCATATCGCCGGCCAGTTCCCCGGTTTGAACCTGGCCTTCTGGGCCATCCGAGGATAGTTCGCCATGCATCCGATCGACGATCCCTTCGGCGGCCCACCCGGCAACGGTGGCGGCGGCTCGGGCGGCGGCAGCGACCGCACCATGATCATGCCGCGCCCCGGTGGCCGGGCACCTGAGCCGCCCGGCGGGCAGCCTCGCCCGGCGCCCGCAGCCGGGCCAGCCCCGGCCATGCCTGGCGCGCCCTTGCCCAGCAGCCTGGCCCAGGGCCTCAACCCGCTGGAGCGCGCGGCGGCACCGCTGCTGGCGTTGCTGACGCGGCTGCGCAACACCATTTCCCACCCGATGCCGGCCAGCCTGCGCGCGCAGCTGCTGGCCTATCTGCGCCAGTTCGAGGAACAGGCCAAGGGCGCCGGCGTGCCGCAGGACGAGGTGATGCTCAGCCGCTACGTGCTCTGTACCGCGCTGGACGAAGCGGTGCTCAGCACGCCCTGGGGCAGCGGCAGCGACTGGGGCAAGCAGAGCCTGCTGATCACCCTGCACAACGAGGCCTGGGGCGGCGAGAAGGTGTTCCAGCTGCTCGAGCACTGCCTGCAGAACGCCCGGCAGAAGCTGAACCTTCTCGAGCTGCTGTATCTGTGCCTGTGCCTGGGTTTCGAGGGGCGCTACCGGGTGATGAACGACGGCCGCAGCCAGCTCGAAGCCCTGCGCGAGCGCACCGCGGCGACCATCCGCAGCGTGCGCGGCGAGTTCGAGCGCGAGCTGTCGCCGCGTTGGCGCGGGGGCAGCGCGGTGCGCGATCGGCTGTCGCAGTTCGTCCCACCCTGGGTCGGCGCGGCCATCTGCCTGGCGCTGCTGCTGCTCTTGCTATTCGGCTTGCGCCTGAAGCTGGCCAGCGACGCCGAGCCGGTGTTTCGCAACATCCATGCCCTGGGCGAGATCCCGGTGCAGACCATCGATCGCCCGCCGCTGCAGCCCAAGCTGATCGAGCGGCCGCGCCTGGCGCGTTTTCTCGAAGAGGACATCCGCGCCCAGCGCGTCGCCGTGGAGGACGCGGTGGATCGCTCGGTGGTGACCATCCGCGGCGACGAGCTGTTCGCCTCCGGCAGCGCCAGCATTTCCGACGCCCTGCAGCCGCTGTTGCTGCGCATCGCCGAGGCCATCCGTCAGGTCAAGGGCAACGTGCTGGTCACCGGCCACAGCGACGACCGGCCCATCGCCACCCTGCGTTATCCCTCCAACTGGAAGCTGTCGCAGGACCGCGCGCAGCAGGTCATGGATGTGCTGGCCGCGCGCAGCGGCCAGCCCGAGCGCTTCACCGCCGAAGGGCGCAGCGACACCGAGCCGGTGGCCTCCAACGAGACCGCCGCCGGCCGCGCGCGCAATCGCCGGGTGGAGATCACCGTATTCGCGGAGGGCAACCTGTGAAGGCCTTCTTCAATTTCTGCGTGCGCTGGCTGGTGCCGCTGCTCGGCCTGCTCGCCCTGAGCCTGGTGATCTGGTTCGTCGGCCCGCTGATCGCCATCGGCAGCTACGAGCCGCTGGCCTCGGCGACGGTGCGCTGGATCCTCATCGCGCTACTGTTCCTGACCTGGATCGGCTTTCGCGTCCTGCGCCTGATCCAGGCCCGGCGCAACGCCGCCAAGGTCATGCAGGGGCTGGTGGCGGTGGCGCCGGATGCCGCCAGCGTGGCCACCGCCGAGGAGCTGGCGACCCTCAAACAGCGCATGGACGAAGCCCTGCAGCTGCTGAAGAAGGCCAAGCTCGGCGGCCAGGAGCGGCGCAACCTGTATGAGCTGCCCTGGTACGTGATCATCGGCCCGCCCGGTTCGGGCAAGACCACCGCGCTGGTCAATTCCGGACTCAACTTCCCACTGGCCGAGCATATGGGCGGCGGCGCCATCCGCGGCGTCGGCGGCACGCGCAACTGCGATTGGTGGTTCACCGACGAGGCGGTGCTGCTGGACACCGCCGGCCGCTACACCACCCAGGACAGCCACGCCGAGGTGGACAAGGCTGCCTGGCTGGGCTTTCTCGACCTGCTGAAGAACCAGCGCAAGCGCCGTCCCATCGACGGCGCCTTTATCGCCATCAGCCTGTCCGACCTGCTGCTCGGTAGCGAGAGCGAGCGCGCCGCCCATGCCCGCGCCATCAAGGCGCGCGTGCAGGAGCTGTATGCCCAGCTCGGCGTGCGTTTCCCGATCTACGTGATGCTGACCAAGTTCGACCTGGTGCCGGGCTTCATGGAGTTCTTCGACGGCCTCAGCAAGGAGGAGCGCGGCCAGGTCTGGGGCTGTACCTTCGCCCTGGACGACGGCAAGAGCGGGGAAGGGCCCTTGGCCGGCTTCAGGCAGGAGTTCGCCGCCCTGGAGGAGCGCCTGACCCAGCGCCTGGTCGAGCGCCTGCAGCAGGAGCGCGACCCCAACCGGCGCGACCTGATCTACGGCTTCCCGCAGCAGTTCGCCGCGCTGCGCGACAACCTCGCCAGCTTCCTCGACGGCGTGTTCAAACCCAATCCCTATGAAGAGCGGGTGCTGCTGCGCGGCGTCTATTTCACCAGCGGCACCCAGGAAGGCAGCCCCATCGACCGCCTGATCGGCGCCATGGCGCAGAGCATGAACCTGGATCGTCAGCAGCTGGCGCGGCAGACCGGCACCGGGCGCAGCTACTTCATCGAGCGGCTGTTCCGCGAGGTGGCCTTCGGCGAGCGCGGGCTGGTCGGCGCCAACCCCAAGGTGGAGCGTCGGCGCAAGTGGATCACCCGTGGCGCCCTGGCCGCCTCGGTACTGCTGTTCGTCGCGGTCGCCGGCGTCTGGCTGGCCAGCTACAACGCCAACCAGGCCTATATCGCCGAGGTCGACGCCCGCGTGGCGCCGCTCAAGGGCCAGCTGGAGGCCCTGAGCCCGGCGCAGCGCGAGGTACTGGCGGTGCTGCCGCTGCTCAACGCCATTCGCCACGTGGCAGACAATCCGCCGTCCTGGGCCGAGGGCTTCGGCCTGTACCAGGGCGACATGCTCGGCGCCGAGGCCAGCAGCGTCTACCGCAAGCTGCTGATTGCGGTGATGGCGCCGCGGCTGCTGACCCGCATCGAGGAACAGCTGCGCAGCGGCGGCAATTCCGACTTCCTCTACGAAGGGCTCAAGGCCTACCTGATGCTGGCCAGCGCCGAGCAGTACGACGCGGACTTCATCAAGGCCTGGATCAACCTGGACTGGGACCAGAGCCTGCCGCGCGACCTGGCCCCCGAACAGCGCCTGGCGCTCGCTGAGCACCTCGATGCGCTGTTCGCGCGCAAGCCGCCACCGGCGCGCCTGGACGAGAACCTGATCGAGGACCTGCGCCGTCAGCTGCAGCAGATGTCGGTGGCGCAGCGGGTGTACAACCGGGTCAAGCGGCAACCGCTGCCCGACGGCCTGGCGGATTTTCGTATCAGCGAAGCGGCCGGGCGCGACGCCGCGCTGGTGTTCACCCGCAAGAGCGGCAAGCCGCTGAACGATCCGCTCAGCGGCTTCTACACCTACCGCGGCTATCGCCAGGTGTTCATGGTCGCCAGCCTCAGCCAGTCCGGCGCACTGGCCGAGGAACAGTGGGTATTGGGCCGGCCGCTGAGCGACAACCAGGACGCCGCCAGCCTGGCCCTGGAGGTGCGCAACCTGTACTTCCAGGACTTCCTCGGCCAGTGGGAAAGCCTGCTCGGCGATGTCGATTTCGTCGCCATCACCAGCGTGGCCCAGGCCGCCGACGTGATGCGCGTGCTGTCCGGACCCAATTCGCCGCTCAAGCAACTGCTCGAGGCGGTGGCGCGGGAGACCGACCTGCAGCAGGAAGACCGCCTGCTCGCCGACAAGCTCAAGGCCGCCGACGGCACGGTGGACAAGCTCAAGCAGCAGCTCGGCTCGCTGGTCGGGCAGACGCCGCAGAACCAGGCACAGGCCGCGCCGCAGGTGGACCCGATCACCGCCCGCTTCAACGAGCTGAACAGCCTGGTGCGCAAGCCCGAGGGCAGCAACAGCGCGCCCATTGACGACCTGCTGGCCCAGTTCAACGAGCTCTACGTGCAGCTCAGCGCCATGAGTGGCGCCAGCGGTGATGCCCTGCTGGGCGAGGCGAAGAACCAGGCGGTGGCCTCGGCGCAGCGGGTCAAGCTGGCCGGCGAACGCCAGCCGCCGCTGGTGCAGAACCTGGTCAACTCGGTGGTCAACGCCACCACCAACAGCATGATGGGTGGTATCCGCAGCCAGCTCAACGCCGCCTGGGTGGCTGAGGTGGTCAACGTCTACCGCCAGTCGCTGGCCGGCCGCTACCCGCTGGACAGCGGCAGCACGCGCGACGCCACCCTGGAGGATTTCGGCAACTTCTTCGGCGTCGGCGGGGTGATGGACAGCTACTTCCGCAAATACCTGCAGCCCTACGTCGACACCTCGGCGACCACCTGGCGCTGGCAGCCGGGGGCGGCCGAACGCTTGGGCATAGGCGGCGGCGTGCTGCAAACCTTCCAGCGCGCGGCGGCGATCCGCGATGCCTTCTTCCGCTCCGGCGGCGTGCAGCCCACCGTGCGTTTCGAGCTCAAGCCGGTGGCCATGGACGCGGCGATCAGCCAGTTCATCCTCGATCTGGACGGCCAGCAGATGACCTACGACCACGGCCCCAGCCGGCCGGTGGCCATGCAGTGGCCGAGCCCCAACAGCCTGGGTGTGGTGCGCCTGTCGATCACCCCGCCGACCAGCGCCGGCCGCTCCGGCCTGACCCTGGACGGGCCCTGGGCCTGGTTCCGCCTGCTGGAACAGTCCGACCTGACCCCGGGCGCCTCGCCGGACCGTTTCACCCTGCGCCTGCGCGTGGACAACGCCAGCGTGGCCTGCGAACTGCGCGCCAGCAGCGCCTTCAACCCGTTCAAGAGCCGCGTGCTGACCGGCTTCAGCCTGCCGGAGCGGCTATGACGGCGGGCTTTTACGGCAAGCTGGCCAGTCGCGGCGACTTTCTTCACCGCGGCCTGCCGAGCAGCTTTATCGAGCCCTGGGACGCCTGGCTGGCCAGCGGTATCGCCACCAGCCAGCAGGAGCTGGGCCCGGCCTGGCTGGATGCCTACCTGGTCAGCCCGCTGTGGCGCTTCGCCCTGGCTCCGGGCCTGATCGGCAACGAGGCGGTCACCGGGGTGATGATGCCCAGCGTCGACCGGGTCGGCCGCTACTTCCCCCTGACCGTCGCCTGCCTGCTGGACGCCGACGCCGACCTGGGTTCGCTACTCGGCGGCCCGGACGCCTGGTACGAGCAGGTCGAGAACCTGCTGCTGGTGACGCTGGAGGAGGGCAGCGAGTTCGAGGCCTTCGAGGCGGCGGTGGCCGCCCTCGACACGCCGTCCTACGGCCGGCGCATGCCGCGCACGCCGGGGTTTCGGCAGAT
Organism: Pseudomonas sp. PL-6; assembly: GCF_054110165.1. Classification (NCBI taxonomy): domain Bacteria; kingdom Pseudomonadati; phylum Pseudomonadota; class Gammaproteobacteria; order Pseudomonadales; family Pseudomonadaceae; genus Pseudomonas; species Pseudomonas sp. PL-6. The sequence continues at coordinate 3,067,346 of NZ_CM134189.1, forward strand.
GCATTTCTGCGTGGCCAGCCCGGGCGAGCGCCTGGCCGTGCTGGCCCAGCTCACCTGCGAAGGCGCCAGTCTGTGGTGGGGGCGCGGCTCGGAGCATGTCGCCGCCGGCCTGCTGTGCTGCGCCGGGATGCCGGCAGCGCAGGCGTTCAGCGGCCTGCTACTGGGGGCGGACGTCTCGCCTGCGCCCGGCCTGGCCGCGCAGTTGCAGAGCGAGGGCCGATGATGAGCGCAGCCGCAGTGGAGCAGTACCAGTCCGCCAGCCACAGCCATGTCGGCATGGTCCGCCAGGTCAACGAGGACGCCTGCCTGGACGCCCAGGAGGTCGGCCTGTGGGCGGTGGCCGACGGCATGGGCGGCCACGCCGCCGGCGATTTCGTCAGCAGCCTGATCGTCGACAGCCTGCGCCGGGTGGCGCCGGCGCAGCGGCTCGATGACTACGTGCAGGCGCTGCGCGACAGCCTCGACGAGGTCAACCAGGCGGTGCGCGAGGAGGCCCGGCGCCGCGGCGTGAGCATGATGGGCAGCACCCTGGTGCTGCTGGTCGCCCGCGGCAGCCAGGCCGCCTGCCTGTGGGCCGGCGACAGCCGCCTGTACCGCCTGCGCGAGGGCGCGCTGCAGGCCATCAGCCACGACCACAGCTACGTGCAGGAACTGATCGACAGCAGCCTGCTCAGCGAGGCCGAGGCGCGCGAACACCCCATGGGCAATATCGTCACCCGCGCCGTCGGCGCCCAGGAGCGCCTGGAGCTGGCCGAGGTGCAGCTCGAGGTGCTGCCCGGCGACTGCTTCCTGCTGTGCAGCGACGGCCTGACCCGCACCGTGGAGGAACACGAGCTGCAGGAGGTGCTCGGCCACGTCGCCCCCTACGAGATGGTGCGCAGCCTGGTGCACCTGGGCCTGACCCGCGGCGCGCCGGACAACATCACCGCCATAGTCGTCAAAGCCTATTGAAGGACGCAGTAATCCATGGATATCGACATCCCCGGGTACGAGATCGAGCGCGAGCTGGGCGACGGCGCCATGGCCGTGGTCTACCTGGCGACCCAGCGCTCGCTGGAGCGCAAGGTGGCGCTCAAGGTGATGGCCGCCGCGCTGGCCGCCGACCCCAGCTTCTGCGAGCGCTTCCTGCGCGAGGGCAAGACCCTGGCGCGGCTGTCCCACCCCAATACCGTGACCATCCACGACATCGGCAACGTCGGCAGCCATTACTACATGGCCATGGAGTACCTGCCCAACGGCACGCTGAAGGAGCGCATCGCCGCCGGGCTGAGCGCCGAGCAAGGCATCCAGTACCTGCGCCAGATCGCCTCGGCGCTCGGCTACGCCCATGCCCAGGGCCTGGTGCACCGCGACGTCAAGCCGGCCAACATCCTGTTTCGCGCCGACGGCACCGCGGTGCTGTCGGACTTCGGCATCGCCAAGTCGCTGGAAGATCGCACCCAGTTCACCCAGGCCGGCTTCGCCGTCGGCACGCCCAGCTACATGAGCCCGGAGCAGGCGCGCGGTCAGCAGGTCGACGGCCGCGCCGACCTCTATGCGCTGGGCGTGGTGCTCTACGAGATTCTCACCGGCCAGCTGCCCTATGTCGGCGCCGACTCGCTGTCCACCGCGCTGGCCCACCTGACCCAGCCGCTGCCCGAGCTGCCGATTGCCCAGGGCCGCTACCAGCCGATTCTGTCGCGCCTGCTGGCCAAGGACCCGGCCGATCGCTTCCCCGATGCCGCCGCGCTGATCCAGGCGCTGGACGCACTATCCGCCAGCCCGCCCCCCGCAAACGGCGGCGACAGCGAAGCTACCCAGTTCCGCCCGCTGGGCCTGCCGGAAACCCCGGCGCAGCGCTCCGGCGCGGCCGATCTCGGCGGCCTGCAGGCGGTCTCCGTCAACATGCCGCCGGCGCAGACCGAGCCGCCGCCACGGGCGGCCGACGAGCATCCCACCCGCGTGCCGCCGACGAAACCGAGCCCGCCGCCCGAACCCTCGCGCAGCCCCATGCTGGCCATAGTCGCGCTGGCCCTGGTCGGCCTGCTGGTGCTGGCCGGCGGCGGTTACTGGCTGTTCAGTGGTCCGCCCAAGCCACCGCCACAGGAGCAGGCGCAGAGCGATCCGCCGCCTGAGGAGACGAAGCCGCCGGTGGCGAACGGCGGCACGCCGGGCGCGCAGGCCAGCGACGGCGGCGAGCGTCCCTTGCTGATGCCGGGCAAGAAGAGCCTGTTCCAGCGCGTGCTGAGCAAACCCGAGGCGCGTCTGGCCAGCCAGCCCGGCGAGGCGGGGCAGGGCAGCGAGCTGCCGGCCTTCTCGGTGCTCTACGTCTACCGTCGCCAGGAGCACGGCGGACAGACCTGGCTGGAGGTCGGCGCCTCCAGCGACGGCACGCGCGAGGGCTGGCTGGCGGCCGCCGACGTCAGCGACTGGAAGCAGAGCCTGGTGCTGAAGTTCACCGAGCGTTCCGGGCGCTCGCCGGTGATGTTTCTCGACAGCCGCAGCGCGGTGGAACAGTACCTGGCCGATCCGGCGCAGGCGCGCACGGCGCTGCACCAGGCGCAGTTCGAAGAGCGCGTGGCGCCGCAGATCGTCGCCCTGGAGCCGGCGGCCAGCGCCATCCCGCAGGAGCAGTTCTACCTGCTGCCGATCTTCGAGTCGCACGAGACCTTCGACGGCAACGGCGCGCCGGTGCAGCTGCTGAACGTGGCGTCGATCGATCCGGGCGACGCCGAACGGGTGGTCGGCGATGGCAGTCCGCGCATCCAGCACGACAAGTTCCGCACCGGCATCGTCCTGGTGGTCGACACCTCGGTGTCGATGCAGCCCTATATCGACCGGGTGGCGCAGGTGGTCGACGAACTGCACCGGCAGATCGCCAGCCGCGGCGACCTGGACAGCGTCAGCTTCGGCCTGGTGGGTTTTCGCAGCAACGTCGACAAGACCCCTGGGCTGGAATACGTCAGCCGCACCCTGGTGAGCCTGGAGGAGGGCAGCGACCCGCAGCGCTTCGCCGAACTGGCGCGCCAGGTACGCGCCACCAACGTCTCCAGCCATGCCTTCAACGAGGACGCCTTCGCCGGGGTGATGGAGGCGGTCGAGGGCATGGACTGGACGCCCTACAGCGGCCGGCTGATCCTGCTGGTCACCGATGCCGGCGCGCTGCGCAAGAACGACCCGCTGAGCCGCACCCAGATGAACGAGGCCGAGGTGCGCGAGGCGGCGTTGCGCAAGCAGATCAAGGTCTACGCCCTGCACCTGCGCACCCCGGTCGGCCGCGACAACCACGGCTTCGCCGAGCAGCAGTACCGCAGCCTGACCGCCGACGCCAACCCGCAGATCGGCGACCTGTACATCCCGGTGGCCGATGGCGCGGTGGAAAAGTTCGGGCAGACCGTCAAGGAAATCGGGCTGATCTTCGCCGAACTGGTGAACAAGGTGGCGAACAACCAGGTGCAGGCGCCGAATCAGCATCAATCGATCCGCAGCATCGCGGCGAAGACCTCGGCCATCGGCTACGCCATGCAGATGGACTTTCTCGGCCGCCGCGCCGCCGCCCAGGCACCGCAGCTGGTCACCGCCTGGACCGCCGACCACGACCTGACCAACCCCTCGCTGCCGGCCTTCCAGGTCTGCGTGCTGCTGACCAAGCTGCAGCTCAACGACCTGCAGCAGTCGCTCAAGCTGATCGTCGACGCGGCGCGGCGCACCCAGTCCTCGCCCAAGGATTTCTTCCAGGAGATCGCCAGCGCCAGCGCCTACATGAGTCGCGACCCCAGCGGCCTGAGCCAGGGCCGCAACCTGGCCGAGTCCGGCATCCTCGGCGAGTACCTGGAAGGGCTGCCGTACCGCAGCAAGTCGCTGAACATGACCCAGGAGCTGTGGCTGTCGCTCAGCGTCGCCGAACAGCAGGACTACATCGACGAGCTGGAGTCGAAGATCCGCCTGTACGAGACCTTCCACAACGACATCGCCCACTGGGTACGCTTCGGCGATGCGCAACCGGGCGACGCGCTGTACCGCGTGCCGCTGGCGACGCTGCCCTGATGCTGCGCCTGCGCGACATCGGCAAGAGCCGCCCGGGCTACCGCCTGCAGGTGCCGCGCCTGGACCTGCGCCCCGGCCAGCGCCTGGCCCTGGTCGGGCCCAGCGGCAGCGGCAAGAGCACCTTGCTCGACCTGCTGGCCCTGGTGCTCAGCCCGGATCCGGGCGGCACCCTGGAATTCACCCGCGACGGGCGCAGCACCGACATCGCCGGGCTCTGGCGCCACGACCGCCAGGATCAGCTGGCCGAGCTGCGCAGCCGGCTGATGGGCTACGTGCTGCAGACCGGCGGGCTGCTCGGTTTTCTCGACGTGCGCAGCAATATCGGCCTGTCGCGTGCCTTGCTCGGCCTGCCCGACGATGCCACGGTGCAGCGCCTGGCCGAGCGCCTGGAAATCGCCGACCAGCTCGACAAACTGCCGGCGGCGCTGTCGGTGGGCCAGCGCCAGCGCGTCAGCATCGCCCGCGCCCTGGCCCATGGCCCGGCCCTGGTGCTGGCCGACGAACCCACCGCCTCGCTCGACCCGCTCAACGCCGAGCGGGTCATGCAGCTGCTGGTGGAACGGGCGCAGGAGCAGGGCGCCTGCATCCTCATCGCCACCCACGACGAGACTCTGGCGCGCCGCGTCGGCCTCGACCTGCAGCGCCTGGCGGTCGAGCGCGACGGCCAGGGCGGGGTGCTCGCCACCCTGCGGGAGGCCGGCTGATGCGCCTGGGGCTGATGGGCCGACTGGCCTGGCATGACTACCGCCGCGAAGGGCGGCTGTCGGCCTGCGCGGTGCTGGCCCTGGTCGCCGTATTGGCGCCCTTGCTGGTGCTGTTCGGTCTCAAGTTCGGCCTGATCAGCACCCTGACCGAGCGCCTGGAGCGCGACCCCGGCATTCGCGAGGTGATCCCGCTGGGTGGCGGCCGCTTCAGCAATGAGGCCATCGCCGAACTGCGCGCGCGGGCCGACGTGGCCTTCGTCGTGCCGCGTACCCGGCAGATCGCCGCCACCGCCGAGCTGTCCGCCGGCGCCGGCAGCCTCACCGTGGAGATGATTCCCACCGCACCGGGCGACCCGCTGTTGCCGCAGCAGGGTCAGCCCCTGGCGCTGGACACCGTGGTGCTCAGCCAGCGTGCGGCAGAGAAACTCGGCGTCGCTGCCGGCGACGAACTGCAGGCCGCCTTCGGCCGCCAGGTCGGCGGGCGCAGCGAATTCCAGCGCACCCGTCTGCGCGTGCAGGCGGTGCTGCCGCTCAGCGCCTTCGCCCGCGACGCGCTGTTCGCCGACCTGCGCCTGCTGGAGGCGGCCGAGGACTATCGCGACGGCCTCGCTGTGCCGGCGTTCGGCTGGCCGGGTCTGCAGGAGGCCCGCGACGCGCGGGTCTACCCGGGCTTTCGCCTGTACGCCGCCGATTTGGACAGCGTCGAAGTGCTGCGCCGCCACTTCGCCAGCCGCAACCTGGAGGTGGCGACCCAGGCCGACACCATCGCCCAGGTGCGCTCGCTCAGCCGCAACCTGACCCTGGTGTTCTGGATCATCGCCTGCCTGGCCCTGGGCGGCGCCTTCGCCGCGATGACCGCCAGCGCCCTGGCCGCAGTGGAGCGCAAGCGCCGCGCGCTGTCGGTGCTGCGCCTGCTGGGTTTCTCGTCTTCCGCGCTGGTCGCCTTCGTGGTGCTGCAGGCGCTCTATACCGGATTGTTCAGCACCCTGCTGGCGTGGGTGCTGTATGCCGGCGCGGAACTCGGCCTGAACCAGCTGTTCCAGCACAGCCCGGGCGAATACGCCTGCCGCCTGCTGGCCGGGCATTACCTGCTGGCCCTGTTGGTCACCCTGTTGTGCAGCAGCCTGGCGGCCGCTTCCGGCGGCTGGCGGGCGGCGCGAATCGAAGCCTCGGAAGGATTGCGCGATGTCTAGATGTCAGTGGCCTCTGTTGTTGCCCGCGTTGTTGGTGCTCGGCTGCTCCGAGGGTGAACAGGCCAAGCCCGTTGCCGCCCAGGTCGAAGTCGCAGAGGAGGCCGCGCCGAGCGCGGCGAGCGTGGCGGCAGCGCCAGTCGAGGCGCCGCCGCCCAGTGCCGCCGCGGTACCCGCGCCGGCACCAGGCAGCCCGGCCGATTACAACCCCAAGCCGCTGGAAGACGACGTCAGCCTGCCGCTGCCCTGCGGCGGCGAGATGGTCTTCCGCCACGTCTATATCCTCGCCCGCGGCACCCTGGACGACCGCGAGATCAGCCTCGGCTACCCCTTCAGCGAGGACGAGCCGGGCTATCAGCAGTCCTTCATCTCCGGCTACCGGCGCGATTTCATCAACGGCCAATTCGTCGTCGAGGACCTGCCCGAGGACTGGCGATCGCGCATCGCCCCGACCCTGCCGATCCGCCAGGACGACGAGCTGCTCAAGCCCATGCTGTACTTCGTCGGCAAGTACGAGGTCACCGAGCGCCAGTACCAGCAGGTGATGGATCAGGCACCGGCCCTGGTCGAAGGTGGCGAGGAGGTCTGTACGCCGGTCGCCGGCGGGGTGATGGCGCGCCGGCCCAAGGTCAATCTGTCGCGCTTCGAGGCCGAGCGCTTCGCCGCGGTGTACAGCGCCTGGCTGCTCAGGCACCACCGCGAACGCCTGCCGATCAGCGGCCGCGGCGAGAGCCTGGAAGACGGCGGCGTCGGCTTCGTGCGCCTGCCCACCGAGGTGGAATGGGAGTTCGCCGCCCGCGGCGGCCATGCAGTCAGCCGTCAGGAGCTGGAGGCGCGGTTGTTTCCACGGCGCGAGGAGGGCGTCGACGGCGATGGCCCCTTGGCCGACTGGGCGGTGTTCACCCAGGTCGCCGGCGGCACGGGGCAGGGCGCGCGGCTGCTGCCGGTGGGCAGCAAGAAGCCCAACCCGCTGGGGCTGCACGACGTGATCGGCAATGCCGCCGAGATGGTCCACGATCCCTTCCAGATGGTTCACGCTGGGCGCCGCCAGGGCACCTACGGCGGTTTCGTGGTCAAGGGCGGCAACTACCTGGAAGGCGAGCTGACCCTGTTTACCGGCATGCGCCGCGAATATCCCTCGTTCGCCGCCGACGGCAGCGAACAGCGCAACGAGACCACCGGCTTTCGCGTCGCCCTGGGCGCGCTGTCGGCGCCGCGCTCGCGCTATCAGGAGCTGTTCGAGCAATGGCAGAGGGAAGGGCGCCTGGCCGGCCTGACCGACGAGATCGAGGATGCCGACGACCCGACCCTACTGCTCGACAGCATCATCGCCGGCAGCGAAGACCCGGAGCTGCAGGCGCGCCTGGCGCTGATCAACGAGGAGCTCAAGCGCAACGTCTCGCTGATCGCCCAGCAGCGCCAGGAGGCCGCGGCCAACCTGATCCAGTCCGCGGCGCTGGTGGCCGAGACGGTCAACAACTACAACATCCGCCTGACCAACCTGCAGAACAGCCTGAACCAGGCGCGCCAGGCCCAGGATCAGACCGCGGCGAAACTCTACGAGTCGGCCATCGCCAACGGCCGCAGCGCGCTGGACGGCGCGGTGAGCATCTATATCGACAACCTGGCCACCGGCACCCGCTACAGCGATGCGGTGATCCAGGCGCAGTTCCAGCGTACCCGTCAGGAGCTCGAGCGCCAGCCGGTGCTGGGCAGGAGTCTGGTGAAACGGGCTACGCTGTTTGTGAAGCATGTGGGCGAGTACCGCCTGCAACGCAAGGCTGATCCGGCGGCGATTCTCAAGGAGCTGCTGGCACCCTGACGTAGGAGAGCAGGCTGCGGGTGAGGGGCGCTGTACGCTCGAGCCGGCCCGGGATGGAATCAGACAACTCAAGCATGAGGCCAAGACCATGGAATATCCGCAGCAGATTCGCTTTCTACGCTCCTCCCTGATGTTCGCCGGCGCCTTTTCCGTCCTGTTGCTGGGCGGCTGCGCCAGCGTCGGTGGCGGGGTCAGCGCCAAGGTGGCCAAGACCACCCAGGCCAACTACTACCCGGCCTGTTACGAGCCGGTCAATCACCTGCGTGCCTCCGACGCGGCGATGCAGAAATCGGTGACCACCGGCGCGGTCACCGGCGGTCTGCTCGGCGGCCTGGCCGGCGCCCTGAGCGGCGGCGACCACGCCGGGCGCAACGCCCTGATCGGCGCCGCGGCCGGCGCCCTGGTCGGTGGCGCGGCGGGCTACTACACCGAGCGGCAGAAGCAGATCAGCGACGACCGCCAGCGCATCGCCTCCTACGGCAGCGATTTCGAGCGCAGCACCATGGACCTGGATCGCAGCATCGTCCACGCCAAGGCGGCGCAGGACTGCTACCAGCGCGAATTCGACAACCTGCGCGCCGCCCATCGCAACAAGACCATGAGCGACAGCGAAGGGCGCAGTCGCTTCGCCGAGATCCTCAGCGGCCTGAAGGAAACCAACGCCTTGCTGGCCGCCGCCGACGGCCGCACCGGCGAAGACATCGATACCTACACCCAGGCCTACGAGAAGGACCTGCAACAGGTGGGCGTCGAGCGCCAGCAGGTCGCCGTCGCCGCCAAGGTGGAAAGCGCGCCCGCGGCCAAACCGGCACCGGCGGCCAAGCCCGTGCCGCAAGAGGCGGTGGTCACCGAGCAGAAGATCCAGAAAGCCAGCGCCAAGCGCAGCGAGGCGCAACAGGTCAGCAGCCGCGGCACCGGCATGATCAGCAGCGCCTGCAATAACCCCGATCTGGGCGACTGGGCGCCCGATCCCTGCACCAGCGTGTAGTGCTCACAGCCAGCTGGCGTACTGCTGGGCACCTGAGAACGCTGCAATTGCTTGGGCAGTTGCGGCGTTCTTGTGGGAGAGCCGGCACCTGCAGGAGCGAATTCTGCTCGCCTATCTCTGACGCCCGGATAGGGCTCGACGGGAGCTGACTCGAAACTGTCCGCGTTCACGGGTTAGATGTCGATAAAGTAGCCGCATCTCCATGTCTGGCGGCAGTCCTGCCACCAGGTTCGGGCTCTCTGACAGCTTCAGTGTTTCAGCTTCGCCAGCCAATCGTTGAGCATGACGGTGCCGGCTTGCTCCAGCGTGCGGGCGTAACGCTTGGCATCGTGGCGCAGGGTGACGGGGTCCAGGCCCGAGGTGGCCAATTCGCTTGCGTGTCCCAGTAGCCAATGTTCGAAGTGGTCGCCGCGCACCTCTGGGTGGAACTGTAGGCCGAGCAAATTGGGGCCACGGGCAAAGGCCTGATGGCGGCACAGCGGTGTCGAGGCGAGGAGCGTACAGCCCTGCGGCAGATCGAAGGTGTCACCGTGCCAGTGCAGCACGGCAACGTCGCGCAGCGCGGCCAGAGGCTGAGACTTGGCTGAAGGCGCTAGTTCGAGCGTCGACCAGCCGATTTCCTTGGCCGGCCCGGGATAGACGCGCGCACCAAGTGCAGCGGCCATCAATTGCGCGCCGAGGCAGATACCCAGCGTCGGCCGGTCGGCTGCCAGGCGCGCGCGTAGCAATTGCAGCTCGTCGGCGACAAGTGGGTAGCTGTCGTGGTCGTAGACGCCGATGGGGCCGCCGAGTATCACCAGAAGGTCTGCGGCGAGTGGCTCGAGTTGGCCGAGGTCGCGTTCCGCGGCATCGATGTATTCGATCTGGTAGCCGGCAGCGCGCAGAGGCGTCTCGAAGCTGCCAAGGTCTTCGAATCCGACATGACGGATGGCGTGCAGGGTGCGTCGGGTCATGCTGAATGTTCCGTAATGGAGGCGGGGCGAGCGCCCCTGGCCTGGAGAATATGTTCAAAGTCCTTCAGCGCGGCGGCGGCCGTGGCGAGCGGTTCGACGCCGCAGCCGATGGCAATGGTCTCGCCCATGGCGTCGCTGCTGATACGGATCGCCTTGTTCTTCCCGTTCACTTGGGCGAATGGGTCGGACAGCGGGTAGGTCTTGATCCCGACGCTGGCGCGGATCGTGCCGCCTACCTGGCTAAGGCTGCCGACCAGCCGCGGAACCAGGTCCTGCGACTGCCAGGCATCGATACGCTGCGCCGTAACCGAGTGGATGCCTTCGACCTCGACGTCAGACATCGTTAGGTTGGCGCCGAGGCCGAAGTTGGCCAGCAGCAGGAGTTTGCAGGCGGTATCCCATCCTTCGGTGTCGTTGCGCGTGTCCGCTTCGGCGAAGCCGCCGGCCTGCGCCTCGCGCAACGCCGCATCGAAACCGAGCCCCTGGGTGCGCATGGCATCGAGCAGGTAGTTGGTGGTGGCATTGAGAATGCCCTCTACGGCCAGCACCTTGCAGCCGGCCAGACTGTGCTCGAGCAGGTCGAGCGTGGGCAGGGCGGCCGCGGCTGCACCGCTGAGTTTCAGCTGCGCTCCGGAGGCGCGCGCCAGTTCGCGCAGCTGCGGCCCGCTGTGAACCAGCGCGCCTTTGGAAATGACGATGCAATCCTGCCCGGCCGACAACGCCGACCGAAGGTAGGCAAGGCCCGGTCCGCCGCTGCGAAAATCGCTGGGGCCGGCTTCGATGAGCACCGATGCGCCGCTCGCGGTCACGAAATCCGGCCCTGTCAGGCCGGGCTGCAGTGCGTCCAACTGATCCGCTTGCAGACCGTTGGCATCGGCCAAGCCGGTGCGTGAGCCACACACCGCAACCAGGCGCACGTCCACGCCGTAGAACTGGCGATAGCGTTCGCGGCGTTGCAACAGCAGGTTGGCCGTGGCGCGGCCGACACCGCCGAAACCGGCGATTGCCACCTTGAGCGTTTGCATGGCTTCGATCCTTTCGCGGTCAGCGGGCGAACAGGTTGTTGATGTCGGCGAAGGCCTTCATTTCGACGGCATTGCCGCTTGGATCCTTGAAGAACATGGTCGCCTGTTCGCCCGGCTCGCCCTTGAAGCGGATATAGGGCTCGATGATGAAGTCGACGCCAGCTGCGGTAAGGCGTTCGGCGGCGGCCTGCCACTGCGCCATCGACAGCACCACACCGAAATGACGTACCGGCACGCCGTGGCCGTCTACCGCGTTCGCCGGACCGGCGCCGGCCTCACCGGGAGCCAGGTGCGCGACGATCTGGTGGCCATAGAAATTGAAGTCGATCCACTCCGGCGAGCTGCGACCCTCGCTGCAACCGAGCAGGTTGCCGTAGAAGGCGCGGGCGGCGGCCAGGTCGTCAACCGGAAAGGCCAGGTGGAAGGGGCATAGCGCAGTCATTGGAGTTCCCTCGTTGTGGGTGAGTGGAATCATCCTAGTCGGCGACAATGTTCATAAAAAACTATATGTTCTGATCATGAGCAAAACGAAATCTTATCAATCGCCATGATCACCGAATTACGCACCCTGATCGCCGTCGCCCGTTATGGCACCTTCAGTGCGGCGGGCGACCGGGTCGGCCTGACGCAGGCTGCGGTCAGCGGCCATATGCGGCGCCTGGAAGAAACCCTGGGTTTTACCCTGTTCGATCGCACCGGTCGCTCGGCCACGCTGAATGCCGCCGGGCTGCGCACGCTTGCCCGTGCCGAGGCGCTGGTCGCCGGTTTCGATGCATTGGGCGAGCCGAACCAGGACGAGGAGTGGGCCCGGCCGTTGGAGATCGGCGCGATTGCCTCGGTGCAGGCGACCCTCCTGACGCGCGCGTTGGTGCCGTTTCGCCAGCGCTTTGCCAACTGTCGAGTGAATCTGTCGCCAGGCGTTTCCCTGCAACTGATGGATCGAGTAGAAGCAGGGGAACTCGATCTGGCCATCCTCATCCGCCCGGCATTCGAACCGCCACGGGAACTGGAATGGACGCCGCTGGCATGCGAGAACTATGTCCTGCTGGCAGCAGGCAATGTGCCTGGCGAAGACTGGCGCTCAGTGATTCGCGAGCAGCCCTTTATTCGTTACAACCGATCCTCATTCGGTGGACGACAGGTGGAGCGGTACCTGCGCGATCACTCGATAGCACTGCAGGAATGGATAGAGGTCGATGATATCCAAGCCATGCTGTCGATGGTCGAGAACGGCCTCGGTGTGGCGGTGGTGCCGCTTACGGAAACCATCCTGCCGCTACCGGGGAGCGTTCGCGCCATCGAGCTTGGCCCAGCGCCGATCCACCGCGAAATCGGCGCCCTGTATCCCAGGATCAGCCGCTCGGCGGCCATGGCGGGCTTTATCGAATGCCTGCAGAGCGTAGGCGTGGCTCGATAAAGAAGCCGTCGCGCTCGAGGTGAACGCAACATCGACACGTCCTTCGTCAGAGGTCTTGAGAGGGGGCTAACGAATCGGGGGCTGGTACATTCATGCACATATCTGAAATGGCATTCGTTTAACATAATATACATTATGCGAAGCCTAGGGTTAAAACCCCTGAGCAGATCTGCTCACGATTTTAAGCAGATCCTAAGTGCTCTCTCTCGCCATCACCAGCCTCAGGATGTCAGCCCACGCAGGTAGTCCCAGGGATAGATGCCGCGGTCGTGGCCATCGCTGAAGATCAGTTGTACGCCATAGCCCTGGGCATTGATGGCCTGCACGCGGATGTCGCTCGGCGCCAGGTCGGGCTTAATCAGTTCGAGGATTTCGGCGTGCGGCACCGGGATAGTTCCTTGTCCTCGGTCTGTGTCACCAGCTGGATCGGCAGTCCGGCGCGATTGGCATGCGCCCGACGGATGTGACGGGCTGAGCGCGACAGTACGAAGAAATATTTATTCCATAAAATAATTGTTAATTATTTTCTTATACCCAAAACAACCACTCACTTTTGCTTGTGAGCATCGCCATCACCCACCTAGAGTAGACAGCCTTCAATCTGCTGGAGGCTCCCATGCTCACTGCCGCCCTCGCCCGTTTTCCCCGTCTGGAACTCATTCCCCAGGCCACCCCCCTGCAACGCCTGCCACGCCTGTCGCAACACCTGGGTCGAGATATCTGGATCAAGCGCGATGACCTTACCCCGCTGGCGCTCGGCGGCAACAAGGCGCGCAAGCTGGAGTATCTCGCCGCCGATGCGCAGGCCAAGGGTGCCGATGTGCTCGTCACTGCCGGTGCCATCCAGTCCAACCATGTACGGCAAACCGCCGCCGTCTCTGCGCAATTAGGCCTGGGCTGCCTAGCCCTGCTGGAAAACCCCATCGACAGCCAGAGCGATGACTACCTGGGCAACGGCAATCGCCTGCTACTGGATCTGTTCGGCGCCGAGGTGGAGAACGTCGCCAGCCTGGACAACGCCGACCAGCTGCTGGAGGGCGCCTGCCAGCGCCTCAGCGCAGCCGGACGCCTTCCATACCTGGTGCCCATCGGCGGCTCCAATGCCCTGGGCGCGCTCGGTTACGTGCGCGGCGGGTTGGAACTGGCCGAGCAGATCGCCGCCAGTGGCCAGGATTTTGCTGCTGTGGTGCTGGCGTCCGGCAGTGCCGGCACCCATGCCGGGCTGGCCCTGGCGCTGGAAAGTGCGCGCCCGGGCACGCGCGTGATCGGCGTCACCGTCTCGCGCAGCGAAGCAGCCCAACGCCCCAAGGTGGAAAACCTGCTGCAACGTACGGCTGAGCTACTGGCCGTAGATGTGCCAGAAGGGCTGAAACTGGAGCTGTGGGACAACTACTTCGCCCCGCGCTACGGCGAAGCGAATGCCGGCGGCCTGGCGGCGATCCGCTTGCTGGCGGGCCTGGAAGCGATATTGCTCGACCCTGTCTACACTGGCAAAGCCTTCGCTGGTTTGCTCGACGGGCTCAAGCGAGGCGCTTTCCCTGGCGTTGGGCCGTTGCTGTTCCTGCACACAGGCGGCTCGCCAGCCCTTTTCGCATACAAACAAAAATGAATACATAAATAATTTTTAATTATTTATGTGCATAAGGATTTCCCCCTAGAGTGGCGCCACCTTTCCATATGCATGAGGTCACCATGAAACTTTCCACCCTGCGTCGCCATTTTCTCTTCGGCAGCCTGGCCCTCGTGTTGGGCGCCAGCATCAGCGCCCCGAGTTTCGCCGCCGACCTGCTCGATGAAATCAAGGCCCGTGGCGCCATCAAGGTCGGCTTGGAGGGCACCTACCCGCCCTTCAACTACCAGGACGAGAACGGCAAGCTGACTGGCTTCGAAGTGGAGCTGGCCGAAGCGCTGGCCAAGGAGCTGGGCGTCAAGGCCGAGTTCCAGCCGACCAAATGGGACGGCATCCTCGCCGCACTGGAATCCAAGCGCCTGGACGTGGTGATCAACCAGGTGACCATCTCCGACGAGCGCAAGAAGAAGTACGATTTCTCCACGCCCTACACCGTCTCAGGTATCCAGGCGCTGACCCGCAAAGCCGATGGCGACAGCATCAAAAACGCCCAGGATCTGGCCGGCAAGAAAGTCGGCGTAGGCCTCGGCACCAACTATGAACAGTGGCTCAAGGACAACGTGCCGCAGGCCGACATCCGCACCTACGATGACGATCCGACCAAGTTCCAGGATCTCAACGTCGGGCGCATCGACGTAATCCTGGTCGATCGCCTTGCCGCCTTCGAGATGGTGGAGAAAACCGGTGGCCGTCTGGCCGTGGCCGGCGACGCCTTCTCCCGCCAGGAGGCCGGTATCGCCCTGCGCAAGGGCAACCCCGCCCTGCTCGCTGCCATCGACCAGGCGCTGGCCAAGCTGAGTGCCGACGGCACCCTCAAGCAACTTTCCGAGAAATGGTTCAAGGCTGACGTCACCCGATGATCGAGTCCGCCCTGCAGCTGGCTCTGGAGTCCGCGCCCTTTCTGCTCAAGGGCGCCTACTACACCGTCGTACTCAGCCTGGGCGGCATGTTCTTCGGCCTGCTGCTGGGCTTCGTCCTGGCCCTGCTGCGCCTGTATGCCGTAGCCCCCTTACGCTGGTTCTCGCGGCTGTACGTGTCCTTCTTCCGCGGCACGCCCCTGCTGGTGCAACTGTTTTTGATCTACTACGGCCTACCGCAGTTGGGCATCCAGCTCGATCCCCTGCCGGCTGCGCTGATCGGCTTCTCGCTGAACATGGCTGCCTACACCTCGGAAATTCTCCGCGCCGCCATCGCCTCCATTGATCGGGGGCAGTGGGAAGCGGCCGCCAGCATCGGCATGAGCAAGGCGCAGACGCTGTACCGGGCGATTCTGCCGCAGGCGGCGCGCACGGCTTTGCCGCCTTTAGGCAATAGCTTCATTTCGCTGGTCAAGGACACCGCCCTGGCCGCCACCATCCAGGTGCCGGAGCTGTTCCGCCAGGCGCAGCTGATCACCGCACGCACCTTCGAGATTTTCACCATGTACTTGGCAGCCGCGCTCATCTATTGGGTGCTGGCGAGCATCCTCGCGCACTTCCAGGCGCGTCTGGAGGCCAGGGTCAACCGGCACGAGCAGGACAGCTGATGATTTCCGTGCGCAATCTGCGAAAAGCCTTCGGTAGCAACGAAGTACTCAAGGGCATCGACTTGGATGTGGCAGCTGGCGAGGTGGTCGCCATCATCGGCCCCAGCGGCTCGGGCAAGACCACCCTGCTGCGCTGCCTCAACCTCTTGGAGCAGCCCAGCGGCGGCCAGATCACCATTGGCGACATCCATATCGATGCGGATAAGCCGCTAAAGAGCCAACAGAAGCTGATCCGCCAGTTGCGCCAGCAGGCCGGCTTCGTGTTCCAGAACTTCAACCTGTTCCCCCACCGCACCGCGCTGGAAAACGTCATCGAAGGCCCGGTGCAGGTGAAGAAGGAGTCGCGCGAAGAGGCGCTGTCCCATGCCCGGGCTCTGCTCGCCAAGGTGGGTCTGAGCGGCAAGGAAGACGCCTACCCCAAGCGCCTCTCTGGCGGCCAGCAACAGCGCGTGGCCATCGCTCGCGCCCTGGCCATGCGCCCGCAGGTGATTCTATTCGACGAGCCCACCTCGGCCCTCGACCCGGAACTGGTGGGCGAAGTACTGACCACCATCCGCGACCTCGCCGAGGAAAAACGCACCATGGTCATCGTCACCCACGAAATGGCCTTCGCCCGTGACGTGGCGGACCGGGCGATCTTCATCGACCAGGGTCGGATCGTCGAACAGGGCCCGGCCAAGACCCTGTTCACCGCGCCCCAGCACGAACGCACGCGCCAGTTCCTCAGCAAGTTTCTGCTAGATCGTTCGCTGTAGTCACCACCGGTACCTCACCGATCATGGCTTTGCGGTCTGTCGGTACGCACGGCGCGCCTTCCTGCTCGACCGCGCACACCTGTGAGAAGGCGCTTGAGCGGCGAGCTTTTTCAGGCACATTGAGCGAGAACCCGACATGACCCTGCACATCACCCCGCTCAGCCCGGCACTCGGCGCCCAGTTCGGCGACCTGCACATCCACCCGCTCTACCCCAACGTGCCCGAGCAGCCCGAAATCCTCGTGCTCGACACCGCCGTGACCGACGTGCGTGACAACGCCATCTGGCACACCGACGTCAGCTTTCTGCAAACCCCGGCCCTCGGCGCGATACTCGCCGCCAAGCACCTGCCGCACTATGGTGGCGACACCCTGTGGGCGAGCAGCAGCGCGGCCTATGACGCCCTGTCAGAGCCGCTAAAGCGGTTGCTCGACGGCCTCACCGCCACCCACGACATCACCCGCTCCTTCCCCCTGGAGCGCTTCGGCAACACCCCCGAGGCCCTGGCGCATTACCACGAGGTGCAGCGCACCCACCCGCCCGTGGTGCACCCGGTGGTGCGCACCCACCCGGTTACCGGACGCAAGGGCCTGTTCGTCAACGACGGCTTCACCAACCGCATCAACGAACTGGAAGCCGCCGAAAGCGATGCCCTGCTGCGCTTTCTCTTCGCCCACGCCACCCGCCCGGAATTCACTATCCGCTGGCGCTGGCAGGAAAACGACGTGGCCTTCTGGGACAACCGCATCACCCAGCACTACGCCGTCGATGACTACCGCCCACAACGCAGGGTGATGCATCGCGCGACCATCCTGGGCGACAAACCCTATTGAGAGGTCCCCCATGGCCGAACATGACGAAGACTTCCTGCGCCGCGCGGCGCAGGCTACGCCGTCGACGACTGCAGATCAGCCGCGGCAAGCGCGAGCACGGATTGCCGAGGGCGTAACCCTGCTGGACGTTCGTAGCGACTCCGAGTTTCGCGAAGGGCATATCGACGGCGCGCTCAACCTGAGCGCGGATCAATTCCATGAGCGAAAAAACAGAAACCGGGGCAAGCCCGGTTTCTGAGACTGTTGCAGGAGGGAGGCTTAGCCGCCCAGGCAGCCGTTGCCCATTACTTGATAGCGGATCCTGTGCTGCTGACCATTGGAATCCTCGTAGGTCATTTCCACAGGCACCGCATGACACACATTCGGGATTTCGCTATGCGACACCACCCGAGCGATATCCAGGTGCATGCCGTAGTGGTAATCGATGACTGCGTCGGACGACTGCGCGGTCGGCTGATCGGTGGCCATGGCCTGAGTGGTCATCAGCACGCCGAGTACAGAGAACAGGATGGCTTTCATGAGTCTTTCCTCTACAAGGTTGGACGATTGCTTCAGGCCTGGAAGTCGGTGGACAGGGCCAGGTCTCTCCACTCGGCCAGCTCGCTGGCGACGAAGTGGTTCTTTTCCTCAATGCGCGCCACGGTGTCGCTGCCCAAGGGCAGGCGCTGCGGTGGTTTCGGCGCATTGACCAGAGCCAGAATGGCCTCGGCGAACTTCACCGGATTGCCCGGCTGCGCATGATTGGCATCTTTGGCGAAGCGGCGCATGGCGCCCACGGTTTCGTCGTAATCCGGCAGTTCCAGCCCGGTCTTCACCAGCGACTGCTCGTCGAGGAAGTCGGTACGGAAGAAGCCGGGTTCGACCACAGTGGCGTGGATGCCCAGCGGCGCGACTTCCTGATGCAGTGCCTCGGTGATGCCTTCCACCGCGAACTTGGTGGAGCCGTAGACCCCCCACCCCATGTAGGCCTGGTACCCGCCGATGGAGGAAATGTTGATGATGTGGCCGGAGCGCTGGCGACGCATGTGCGGCAGCACCGCGCGGATCACGTTGAGCACACCGAACACGTTGGTGGCGAACAGGCGCTCGGTTTCGTTGGCGCTGGTTTCCTCTACCGCACCAAGTACGCCGAAGCCGGCGTTGTTGACGAGCACATCGATACGACCGAAGTGCTTGACGCCTTCGGCGACGGCCTGATGGGCCTCGGCCTCGCTGGTCACGTCCAGACGCACGGCCAGCAGGTTGGGATGGCTGCCGAGGCGGGCCACGACATCTTCAGGCTTGCGAGCGGTGGCAATCACGGCATCACCGGCACGCAGAGCATGTTCTGCGATCAGCGTGCCAAAACCACGGGAAGCTCCAGTAATGAACCAAGTACGCATATCAACTCCTCCTGTCAGTGACCCTGCACCATTGCCGGGCCTTCTCGATGAGTTGACGCCACTCTAAAATCCAACTACTGATGTGATAATCCCAAGAAATTCACATGACTTTGTGAGTAGGATTCACATATGAAGCCGGTATCCGCCGCAGATCTGTCGATCTTCCTGAGCATCGCCCAGCACCTCAGCTTCAGCCGCGCGGCGGTAGAGCTCGGGCTCTCTGCGTCGGCACTGAGTCATGCGTTGCGGGCCCTGGAAACCCGTCTGGGGGTTCGCCTGTTCAATCGCACCACCCGCAGCGTGGCACTGACCGAAGCTGGCGAGCGCCTCTATAACCGGGTCAAACCAGCTTTTCGCGATATCGACGACGCCCTCGAAGACCTCAACAGCTTTCGCGACAAACCGTCGGGTAACCTCCGCATCACCGCCGGCCGACCCGCCGCACAACTGGTTCTGCTGCCACTGGCCAGCCGCTTTCTCGAAGCCTACCCGGACGTGCGCCTGGACATCGTGACCGACGATGCCCTGGTGGACGTCGTGTCTGCCGGCTTCGACGCGGGCGTGCGCTTTGGCGAACGCCTGGAGGCGGACATGGTGTCCCTGTCCATCGGGCCCTACATGCGCTCGGTGGTGGTGGCGTCGCCGGAGTTCTTCCAGCGTCATCAGGCGCCACAACAGCCGCAGGATCTGCACGGCCTGCCCTGCATCCGCCATCGCTTTCCGAGCGGCGCCTTCTATCGCTGGGAGTTCGCCCGAGGCGGTATCGAACTGGAAATCGATGTAGAAGGCCCTCTCATACTGGGCGACGTCGCCCTGATGGTCGGGCCTGCATTGCAGGGCGTTGGCCTGGCCTACGTGTTCGAGGACATGGTCAGCGAGCACTTGGCCAATGGCAGCTTGGTTCAGGTACTGGAAGACTGGTGCCCCTATTACCCAGGGTTGCACCTGTACTATCCAAGCCGCCGCCACGTCCCCGCGGCGCTCAAGGCCTTCATTGAGTTCGCCCGAAACGCCCGCCCTGAGCGTTGAGCAGTGCCGCCTGGCAAATACCTTTATCCGTTACATCTACTAGTATGGTAGGTGTAATTCAACCGGGGCCCTGCTGCATGCCCCTTGAAGCCCATCTGCATAATCGGCGCGCTGGCAATGTCGTACATTCGGCCCCCACCGATGCCGGAGCGGTCTATGCGTCAAGACCATTTAGACGGACTGCTGACTTTCATTGCCGTTGCCGAGGAGAAGGGCTTCTCCGCCGCCGCGGTGAGGCTGGGGGTGTCGCCTTCGGCGGTTAGCCAGAGCATCCGTAACCTCGAGCAACGCCTAGGCCTGGTGCTGTTCAACCGCACCACCCGCAGTGTCAGCCTCACCGAGATCGGGGAACGCTACCTGGAGCGGGTGCAGCCAGCCCTTGAGCTACTGACCTCGGCGTCCCGCGAACTGGGGCGCGAAGCCGATCATCCTTCAGGCCTGTTGCGAATCAACGTCCCGCGAGCCGCGCATCTGATCGTTCTGCAGCCAGTGCTAAGTCGCTTCATGGCTGCCTATCCGGAGATCAACCTGGAGATACGCGTGGAAAACCTGCTGGTTGATATCGTCAGTCAGGGTTTCGATGCCGGTATCCGCTTTGGCGAGGCAGTCGAGAAGGATATGGTGGCAATTGCGGTCGGGCCGCCGCTGCAGGCTCAGATCATCGCGTCGCCGAGCTATCTGGCACAGCACGGGGTGCCGACTCATCCACAGCAATTGCTGGCGCACAACTGCATCGGCTATCGCCATACCACCAGCGGGCAAATCGAGCGCTGGAGCTTTTCCCGTGGCGATGAAAAGTATGACCTGCCGCCCAGGGGCCGGTTGATCCTCAATGACTCGGAGATTCTGGTGCGAGCGGCGTTGGACGGACTCGGCATCGCCTACATGATCAATGGCTATATCGAACCCTTCATTGAGCAGGGGCAACTGGTGCGCCTGCTGGAGGATTGGAGCCCGACCTGCCCTGCCCTGCACCTTTACTATCCGGACCGACGCCGAGTCCCCGCCAAACTGCGCGCCTTGATCGATTTTCTGCGCAACGAGCGCGAAAGCCTGGCACCGGTCGCCGAAGTCCCTCTGGTTCTCTGAGGTGGCGCCGCTCAGATGGCGGCGCTCTCGCTGACCTTGCCCGCCGCCATCCGCACCACCCGATCCGCCGCCAGTATCACCGCAGGACGATGGGCGATGACGATACGGGTCTGCTGCGGGCGCAGGGTGGCGAGATTCGCCAGCACCTGGGCCTCGGTCTGCGGATCGAGCGCCGAGGTCGCCTCGTCCAGCACCAGCAGCGGCGCATCCACCAGCAGCGCGCGCGCCAGGGCCAGGCGCTGGCGCTGGCCACCAGACAGGCGCGCACCATAGGCACCGACCTGGGTGTCGTAGCCATGCGGCAACTGCATGATGAAATCGTGCGCACAGGCTGCCTTGGCGGCGGCGATCATCTCTTCCTGGCTGGCGCCCGGCCGCGAGTACAGGATGTTTTCGCGGATCGAGCGATTCAGCAGCATCGGCTCCTGAGTCACCACTGCAACATGCTGGCGCAGCGCAGCCAGGGGCAATGTTGCGATATCCCGTCCGTCCAGCAGAATGCGCCCCCTATCCGGGCTGTAGAACCGCTGCAACAGCCGGGATAGGGTGGACTTGCCGGAGCCACTGGGACCTGCGATGGCGAGCGTTTCCCCAGGCCTGACGCGCAGGTCCAGACCATCGAGAACAGGCAAGGTGGTGGACGGGTAGGCGAAGCTCACCCCTTCGAATGCCACCTCGCCACGCCAGGGCCTGTCCTCGACCAGTTGCTCAGCTGTTTCCTCGCGCGGCAACGCCGTCAGCATCAGCGCATCGGCCGCATCCTCCAGGCCCTTCTGCGCCACCCGCAGGTTTTCGCCGAAACCACGCAGATAACCCGCCATGAGGAGGAAGGAGGTCACGGCGAAGGCCACGTCGCCGGCGCCGGTGTTCCCACGCATCCAGGTGTACAGCGCCACGCCGCTCAAACCGGTGAGCAGCAGCAGTAGCAACAGGTTCTGGACCAGTCCGAGGTCGACGAAGCGGCGCCAGGCCATGGCTGAGGAAGCCCCCCAGACATGGGCGACTTGTGCCATATGACCGCGCTCACGCCCTTCGGCGGTAAAACCCTTGATCGTCACCGATGCCGCCAGCACGTCGGCCACGATGCCGCTGAGCTGACTGTCGCTGGCATTGGCCTGCAGGCTGGCCGGGCGAATCCAGTGCATACCCACCAGCAGGTTGCTGGCGATGAAGGCAAGCGCCACCAGCAACGCGAGCACCCCAGCCAACGGCTCGCGCCAGCCGATCATCAGGATCAACCCAAGTAGCACAACCAGTGCCGGGCCTAGGTGGATGGTGGCGGCGTCGGTGACTGCGTCATACCCCTCCATCGCTCGGCGCAGGCGCCGCACGGTTTCGCCGGTGGCCTGGTTCGCGTGCCAGTCGGCAGGCGCGGCGAGCACGTGTTCAAAGCCCTGCAACAGAACCGCCTGCATGTTGCGCGCGGCCAGCGGAATCCACAGGCGATGGGCCAGGTTGCGACTGATGGCGAAACCGGCGAACGCCGCCAGCAGCAACGCCCAGCTCTGCCACACGACCGCCTGATCGGCGCTCTCGGCGACGCTTTCGATCAGTCGTGCCGACGCCCAGGGCAGCAGCAGGTCGAATCCGGTCGCCGCCAGCGTCAGGGTCAAACCGAGGAAGAAGTATCCTCGACGACGCAGCCACAAGCCGGCCACGAAACCGAGCACCTGGCGGTAGGCTATGGGGCTGACGTAGGCATCCATCACGGGTTACCTCCTGAGGCGAGTTTTGGCGCTTGGGGTTACTCGTTGCTTCCTGCGGCTAGCGCCTCGGGGTCGGCGCATGGTCGATGGCCGCCGAGGATTGGACAAGACGTGCAAGGCTGCAGAGGTTTTGAAGCGCTACTTATGAATTGGCTCATTGATCAGCTGGGCTACAAGGTGTGCTCCCTGATGCTGCTCACTGGCCCTGGCGAGGTTTCGCCAGGGCCGCCCCGAGAGGCGGCCTTGGCGCTCCGAATCTTCAACGCAGTGGCTGACCTTTCATCTCCGGCATGCGGACGTATACCAGCAAGCTGACCAGGCTCACGGCCACCAGGTAGATCCAGAACAGGTGGCCGTACCCCCAGCCTGCCATGGCGGTCATGATGTACGGCGAGGTGCCGCCGAACAGGGTCACTGAAAGCGCATAAGGCAGTGCGATGCCGGTAACACGCACCTCGGCCGGAAACTGCTCGGCCATGGTCACCGCCGAGGCTGCACCGAAACCGGTGAGGATAATCATCGACACGGTCTGCAGCAGCGCCACCTCCACCAGGCTGATGCCCTCATGCAGCAGCGCGAAGCTCGGCCAGGCCCACAGCGCGGCGCAGGCGGCGAAGGCGATCAGCACCGGGCGCCGGCCGACGCGGTCGGCCAGCACGCCGGCCAAGGGCATCAACAGCAACGACACGCCCACCGCGATGGCCCCGGCCAGCAGCGTTTCGCGAATCGACATGCCAGTCACCAGATGCACCTGCGACGGATAACTGACCATCCACACATAGTTGAGCAGGTTGCCGGCCATGGCCACGCCGATTACCCGCGCCACATCCTTGCGATGCTTGGTGAAAATTTCACGAATCGGCCGCTTATCCTCGACCTTCTTCGCCACGCGCGAGTTGAACACTTCGGTTTCACGCACCGACAAGCGAATCCACAGGGTCAGCATGCCCATCGCCGCGGCGATGATGAAGGCCACCCGCCAGCCCCAGTCCTCCAGGGCGGTGTCGCTACCCACCGAGGCGAGCACGAAACCGAGCAGAAAGGACACCAGGGTGCCGGCGTTGATCGCGAACCATTGCCAGGAGCCGGCGAAGGCACGGCGATTGGACGGTGCCGATTCGATCAGAAAGGCCGAGGCCGAACCGAACTCACCACCGGCCGAAAATCCCTGAGTCAGGCGAGCCAGCACCAGGATGATCGGTGCGGCAATGCCGATGCTCTCGTAGTTGGGGCAGATGCCAATTACCAGCGAGGCCACCGACATCAGCAGGATCGATAGCGTCAGGCCCTTCTTGCGCCCGTAGCGGTCGGCAAATACGCCGAGCACCGCACCGCCGATTGGGCGCATGAGAAAACCTACGGCGAATACGGCAAGCACCGACAACAGCGCCGTGAGGCTATTGCCCGCGGGGAAAAACTGTTTGGCCAGGATCGAGGAGAAGGTCGCGTAGATCACCCAGTCGGTGTACTCGACGATAGTGCCGAGCGTCGCCGCGACTATCGCCTTGCGCTCGGTCTTGTTGAGCTTGCGCCCCTGGGTGTCGGCGCTTGCAGGCGAACTGGCGTCAGGCATGAGGTTGTATACCGCACTATTGTCATTGTTCATGGCATGGCTCCTGTGAGCATGTCTTTTTGTTGTCGTTGCCACGAACGATGGCACCAGGGCTGGGGCCGGTGAAGCGAGATTTCCGCGTCTTTCGGTTGACTGTAAGTCAACCCAATCGCCCCCGCAGCGCGAATGACGCGGGAGGCGGGCCCGGGCATCGCCGCGCCTTTCCGAGTGATATTTTCTCAACTGACGACAGCCGAAATCTCCGTTGAACGGGCCTGCTGCAGCCACCAACCTGCCGAGCATGCGCAGTGCATCGATCAACAAGAGGCCCACCCGATCAAGGGGCCCGGAAATGAACGAGGAGACTCGAAGATGTTGAAAGTGGACAGTTACATCGGTGGCCGCTCGGTGCAGCCGGGCAGCGGACTCTACGTCGACAAGCTCGACCCGCGCACCGCCGAGAAGATGGGCGAAGTGGCCAACAGTGGCCCGCAGGACATGGACTTCGCCATCGACAACGCCCATCAGGCACTGCCTGCCTGGCGCGACATGCGCCCCTCCGAGCGCGGCCGCGTGCTGCTGGAACTGGCCCGCATCGTCCGCCGCAGTGAAGGCCGCCTCGGTGCTCTGGAAAGTGCCGAAACCGGCAAACCCGGCGGCGAGATGGCTGCCCTGATGGATCTCACCGCGCAGTATTTCGAGTTCTATGCCGGCCTGGTCAACGTGATGGATGGCGAGGTGATCAACCAGGGGCCGAATTATCATGTCTACACCCGCCGCGACCCCTTCGGCGTGATTGGCGTCATCCTGCCCTGGAACGCCCCACTGCATCAGGCGGCACGGGCCATCGCACCGGCCCTGGCGACCGGCAACACGGTGGTGGCCAAACCTTCCGAGCACACCTCTGCCTCGCTGGTGGAGCTGGCCCGTATCGCCGTCGAGGAAGCCGGCCTGCCTGCCGGCGTGTTCAATGTGATCGTCGGCAAGGGCAGCGTGCTCGGTCCGCAGATGGCCCGTCACCCGCTGATGCGCAAGATCTCCTTCACCGGAGGCATCAGCGCCGGCCAGGAACTGGGCCGTATCGCCGCCGAGCGCATCCTGCCGCTGACCCTGGAACTGGGCGGTAAATCGGCCAACATAGTGTTCGACGACGCAGATCTGGACGCTGCCGCCAAGGGGGCCACCCGCGCCTTTACCTGGAACAGTGGGCAATGGTGCTGCGCCGGTACGCGCCTGCTGGTGCAGGAGAATATCCACGAACGTTTTCTCGACAAGCTCGTCGCCGAGGTCGCCGCGCTGCGGGTCGGCCCGCAGTTCGATGCCACCTCCGGCCCCATCACCACCCGCGCCCAGTTCGAAAAGGTGCAGAGCTACTTCGAGGTCGCCGAGCGTGAAGGCCTGAAACCCGTCATCGGCGGCAAGGTGGCCAGTGGCGAGCATCTTGGCGGCGGCTGGTACATCGAACCCACCGTCTACGCCGGGGTGCACAACCACATGACCCTGGCCAAGGAGGAGATCTTCGGCCCCATTCTCTGCGTGATCCCGTTCAAGGACGAAGCCGATGCCCTGCGCATCGCCAACGACAGCGAGTTCGGCCTGGGCGCAGGCATCTGGAGCCGCGACATCGGCCGCGTGCACCGCGTCGCTGCCGGCCTGGAGGTCGGGCGCATCGTGGTCAACGAGTACAGCGGCGGCTTCGTGCAGACGCCCTGCGGCGGCTTCAAGCAGAGCGGCTACGGCCGCGAACAGGGCATCGACGCCCTCTCCCACTACACCCAGCTGAAGTCGGTGATCATCCGCCTCTAGGCGGAGCTAGGCCCCTAACGCCCCGCGACGGACTGCTCCGCGCGGGGCGTTTGCGTTCCCGGGGGAGCAGGCGTCGATCTTGAGCGGCATTTGGTCTATACCCAGTAGTCACTTGCCAAACCTGCCTGGAGCTACCAACCGAAGGACACCTACCGTTGTGCCCCTGGGAGGGCAACCAATGATCAACGTCGCCACAGCCAGCATGCTCAGCCAATACAAGCGCTGGGCCGACCAACTCTTTTTCGACAGCCTGGGCGAACTGCCCGCAGAGGAGCTTTCCCGGGAGCGCGCCGGCCCTATCAAGAGCATGATCGGCGTGCTCAACCATATGTACGTGGTCGACCGCATCTGGCAGGCCCACCTGCAGCATCGCGATCACGGCTTCACTTCACGCCAGGCCATGCCCTACCCAGCCCTTGCCGAGCTGTGCCAGGCGCAGCGAGAGGTCGACGACTGGTACGTCGATTGGAGCGCGCAGTTGAGCGAAAGCTCGTTGGACGAGGTCATCGATTTCGCCTTTGTCTCAGGCAATCGAGGCAGCATGACGGCCGGCGCCATGCTGCTGCATGTGGTGAATCACGCCACCTACCACCGCGGCTGGCTGGTGCAGATGTACTTCGAGATTCCCGCCATGCCACCGCTGACCGATCTGTGCGTGTACCTGACGGAGGGCCAGGCACACCCGGCCGGCAACTGCTAGAGGTCGGGCGTGGCCATGTGCTCGACGATCTTGCTTCGCAACCAGCGCTCGGCGGGGTCGTTGTCGGTCACCCCGCTCCAGACCATGGCGAGATCGGAGGTGACGATCGGGAACGGCGGATCGTCGGCGCGCAGGCTGGTGCCTTCGATCAAGGCCGCCGCCGCATAATCCGGCACCGAGGCGAGCAACTCGGTGCCAGCGAGGATCGAGCGCAATCCGCTGAACTGCGGCACCGCCAGCACCACCCGACGCGTGCGGCCCAGCTTGGCCAGGTCGTTATCCAGATTGCCGCTCAGATCGCCGGAAAACGACACCAGCGCATGCGGGCGCGAGCAGTATTCGTCCAGGGTCAGCGGCCCGGGGCGATCATCGCCGCGCAGGACCTTGACCTTGAGTTCGCGCAGCTTGCGACGCTTGGCGTTGGCCGGTAGGTCAGTGGTGTAGCTGACGCCGACGGAAATTTCACCCGAGGCCAGCATCGGCGACATCAGCAGGAAATTTACTCGCCGCACCACTATCACCACTTCCGGCGCTTCCTCGCGGATCTGGTTGAGCAATGCCGGAAACAAGCCGAACTCGGCGTCGTCCGACAGGCCGATACGAAAGGTGTCGCGGTTGTTCGCCGGGTTGAACTCTCGGGCACGACTGACGGCGCAGGAAATGGTGTCCATCGCCGGCTGCAGCTCCCGGAGGATCGCCAAGGCTCGTGCCGTGGGTTCGAAGGTGCGGCCATTGCGCACCAGCAACGGGTCGTCGAACAGGTCGCGCAGCCGCGCCAGGGCCGCACTGACGGCCGGCTGGCCAAGAAACAGTTTCTCCGCTGCACGGGTCAGGTTCTTCTCGAACATCAGGGTTTCGAAGATCACCAGCAGGTTCAGGTCGACGCGGCGCAGATCGTTGCGGTTCATCCAGGGGGCCTCATGGAGTGCAGCCTAATTAAGCAGTAAAGCAGCAAGCTCCGTGCCTGCCCGAGCAGTGGGCAGGCATCCCGGCGTCCTGGAACACAGGCACAGGGGATGGCGTGAAATGCGGCGAAGATCGCGCCAGGCGATCAGGTGGATATGACTCATGGGGCGGCACTCTCTGGTTGTTGTAATGGCGTCCGGGAGCGGATGCCAGGAACGCCGTGCCATAAGCGGCAAACGATAAAACAGCCCCTCTTGCTTGAGTTTTTGTCAATCAGATATAGAGTAAGATTCGCGCCGTCCGCCGACCGACAAGAAGATTTCAATGAAGGACAGACTGCCCCCTCTCAATGCCATCAGGGCCTTCGAAGCCGTCGCCCGCCACTTGAGCATCACCCTCGCCGCCGACGAGTTGAACGTCACCCCGGGCGCCGTATCGCGACAGATCCGCAGCCTGGAAGAGTTCATGGAGCAGCCGCTGTTCGTCCGTGGCCACCGGCAGATCAGCCTCACCCCCGCCGGCGAGCAGTATTTCAACGCCGTGGCGCGCATCATCGAGGAGCTGCGCAGCGCTACGCGCAAACTCAAGCGCCCGCCCAAGCGCCGGCAGATCAAGGTACGCGCCTACACCACCTTTGCCATGCAGTGGCTGATCCCACGCCTGGCCAGCTTCCACCAGGAGCACCCGAAGATCGAGGTGCTGTTGACGGCCTCGCTCGATCCGGTCGATTTCCACAAGGACGACCTCGACGCCGCCATCCGCCTGGGCGCCGGCGACTGGCCCAACTGCAACTGCTACGTGCTCAGTGACAACGTGCTGGCACCGGTGTGCAGCCCTACCCTGCTCGATACCGGGCCCGGCCTGCACGGCCCGGCGGACGTGGCCGAATACAGCATGCTGCATTCGCTGGCCCGCCCGGACGACTGGGCGCACTGGCTGGAAGCGACCGGCGTGATCGGCCAGGTCGATGCGCGTGCCGGCATGAGCTACCAGAGCTCGTCGATGGCCTATGCCGCCGCCGTCGGCGGCCAAGGTATCGCCATGGCGCAACTGTTTCTGGTGGAGAAGGAGTTGCGCGAGGGCAGCCTGGTGCGGCCCTTCGAGCAGAGCGTCGATATGGGCGCATACACCTACTACCTGCTGACGCCCAAGCACAGACCGGAAAGCGAAGATATGGCTACTTTCCGCCTGTGGCTGCTGGAACAGGCGCGACAGACGCGCAACGCGGCCTGAGGCCTGACCAGCAAGAGGCCGCCTCGGGAAACCGGGGCGGCCTCCTACCCTGCTTCCGGCTCAGGAACTCGCAGCGGTCTGCCTGTCGCGCACGGCGCCGCTATTGGTCAACGCCTCTATCTCGTCCTCGCTAAAGGCATAGCTGCGCAGCACGCCGCGTGAATGCTCACCGAGATCGGGCGCTGGCCGGTACGGCGTAGCCGCCGCTTCGGCGCTGTTCACCGGGAACCCCAGGGTGCGCAGGCTACCGTGCCGTGGATGCATGACACAGGTCAGCAGACCGTTCTCGGCGAGCTGGGGATGCTCCAGCAAGTCCTCGTAACTGGCCACCTTGGCGCAGAGGATGTCGGCGTCACGCAGCACCTGCAGCCAATGCGCGGTTGGCTGGGTGACGAACGCCGCATTGAGCGCCATCTGCATCTCGCGGCGATGCTTGACCCGCTGCGCCGAGCTGGCGAAACGAGGGTCCTCCATCCATTCGGCATGACCGAGAACTCCGCACAATCGCTGCCAGCGGTTGCCGTTGTAGGCGGCCACCATGATCCAGCCATCGGCGGTCTGGAACGCCTCGTTGGGCGCTGCATAGGGCGCGGCACTGCCGATCGGTGTCGGTCGCTGCCCGTCGCGCAGGTAGCTGGTGATCGAGGACTGCTGCAGGGCCAACGCCGAATTCATCAGGCTGACATCCAGGTGCCCCCCCTGCCCGTCGCGCTGACGTGCATGCAGCTTGGCCAGGATGGACATGCAGGCCATATAACCGGTCACCACGTCCACCACGGGTGCCTGTACCTTGCACGGTGGCGAGCCGGGCAGACCGATCAGGCTCATCAACCCGGAGTCGGCCTGGAGGATGCCGTCGACCCCGGCGCGGTCGGCATAGGGCCCCTGCTGGCCATAGGCGGAGATGGAGCAGTAGAGCAGCGCCGGGTTGATCTCGGCCAAGGCCTGGTAGCCCAGGCCAAGACGCCCCATCACCCCGGGGCGCATGCTTTCGATCAGCACGTCGGCCTCGGCCACCATACGCCGCACTATGGCCTGGCTGTCCGGGTGCTTGAGGTCCAGGCAAACGCCCAGCTTGCCGCGGTTGAAACCGTGGTACAGCGCACTGTCGTCGCCGACCCAGGCTGGGCCGAGGGTGCGTCCCAGCTCGCCTTCCGGCGGCTCGATCTTGATCACCCGGGCGCCCATGTCGGCCAGCAGCATGGTGCAGGTGGGGCCGGCGGCGATCTGGGTGAAGTCCAGCACCGTCAGGCCCTGCAGGGCATCACGCAACATGGCGCCGCCCTCCCCGTTTGAAGCTGCCCTGGGCGGTGGCCAGCAACTCGCCGTCCGCCGAACTCAGCGTGGCCTCGGCGAAGTACAGGCTGCGGCCCTGACGATTGACCCGCCCCCTGGCGATCACCCTGCCGCTGCGTGCGGCGTTGAGGTAGGCGATGTTCAGCATCACGGTCACGCCGTGCAGCTCCTCCTCGCCCTCCCCCGTGTGCAGTCCGGCGTAGCCGCAGGCCGCATCCAGCAGGGTGGCGATCAGCCCGCCGTGCAGCATGCCCTGGCGATTGAGGTGGCGCGCCTCGATGGGCATGTGGAACTCGGCTTCGCCGGGCGCCCAGTGAATCAGCTCGACGCCCTGGCTCTGCAGAAAGGGATTGTGCAATTGCATGGCGGCCTCCCGGGGCTAGCGCCCTCGATAGTTCGGCGTACGTTTTTCGGCGAAGGCGGCACGCCCTTCCAGGCGATCCTCGCTGTCGCGCAAGGCGCCCCAGTACAGCTCGGTCAGACGCTGGGCGTCGCGAGCCGACAGGTGTGCGGTTTCCACCGAGAGCGACTGCAGCGCCTGCACGGCCAGCGGTGCGGCGGCGGCGATGCGCTCGGCCAGGGCAAAGGCTCGCTCTTGCAGGCCCAGCTGGCTGTCCGTGATCTCGGAAACCAGGCCGATGACCGCTGCCTGCCGCGCGTCGATACGCTGGCCGGTGAGCGCCATCTGCATGGCATGCGCCGCGGGCACCGCCTTGAGTAGCCGGTGCAGGCCGGACACCGCGGGAATCGAGCCGACCACCGCCTCCGGCAGGCCGAAGCTGGCATTGTCCGAGGCGATGCGCAGGCTGCACTGCAGCGCCAGTTCCAGCCCGCCGCCCAGGCAATGGCCGTTCACCGCCGCGATCAGCGGCTTGCGCAGATCGAGGTCGGTGAGATCCATCAGGCGGATGTAGAGGCCGGCGTCGGCCGCCGGCTGGTTGGCGAGAAACAACGCCTCGGCGTAGGAGGCCGGCGACTGGCGCGTACTCTTGAGGTCCGCGCCGACACAGAACGCCTTGTCGCCGGCCCCGGTGATGATCGCCGTGCGAATCTCGCGGCGATCGCGCACCTCGGCCAGGTGCGCGCGCAACTCGTGCAGCGCTTCGAGGTTCAGTGCGTTGAGCACCTCGGGGCGATGGAGCACGATGCAGGCAACCGCGCCGTGGATTTCCAGTTGGACGGCCATGGCGACCTCCTCACACGCTGGCCGACGACAGGCTGCGCCCGCCGCAGACGTAGAGGGTTTGCCCGGTGACGTAGGAACTGGCCGGCGCGAGGAAGAACTCCACCGCGTTGGCGATATCGTCCGGGTTGCCGATGCGCTTGACCGGTACCGTGTCCTTCAACCGCGCCTGTACTTCAGGCTCGAAGTTCTGGAACAACGGCGTGTCCACGATGCCCGGTGCGACGGCGTTGACCGTGATGCCCTTGGCGGCGAACTCGATGGCCAAACTGCGGGTCAGGCTGACCACCCCGCCCTTGGCGGCGGAATAGTTGGCCTGGCCGAAGCCGCCCAGCCACGCGCGCGAGGACAGGTTGACGATGCGCCCGAAGCCGCGCTCCAGCATCAGCGGCAGCGCCGCCTTGCAGCAGAGAAACTGTGCGCGCAGGTTGCTGTCGACCACCAGGTCCCAGTCTTCCTCGGTCATCTTCAGAAAACGCTTGTCGCGCACCACACCGGCGTTGTTGACCAGGAAATCCAGCGCGCCGTGGCGTTCGCCGATCTGCGCGAAGGCCTTCGCCACCGCCTCGCCGTCGGTGAGGTCGAGGGCCAGGCCATGCACCTCCATGCTCAGGTCACGCAAGCGGGCGACGGCAGACGCCAGCGCCGTCTCGTCGCGGTCCAGCAGGTAGACGGTTACGCCTTGCGCGGCCAGGCGGCTGGCGATGCCCAGGCCGATGCCGCGGGCGGCGCCGGTGACAGCGGCGACCTGGCCACTGTGGAAGGTCTTCTCGCTCATCTCACACCCCCAGCACGTGCACGGACGAGGCCGCGTGATCGACACCGGCGATACCGCCACCGGTGCACTGGGCCACGCCGATGCGCGGCGCATGCACCTGGCGTGCGCCGGCACGACCCTGCAGCTGCCACATCAGCTCGACCATCTGCGCCACGCCGGTGGCGCCCAGCGGGTGTCCCTTGGCCAGCAGGCCGCCGCTGGGATTGACCGGCACCCGTCCACCGATGCGGGTGGCGCCGGAGTGCAGCAGGGCCACCGCCTCGCCCGGTGCGGCCAGGCCGAGGGCCTCGTAATAAAGCAGTTCGGCGATGGTGAAGGCGTCGTGCAGTTCGACCACGCCGACGTCATCGGGCTCGACCCCGGCCTGCTCGTAGGCCAGACGCGCTGCACGGGCAGTGATCTCGGCGTCGAGAATGTCGTCGCGCGGACCTTCGGCCAGGCCGGAGACCACGATGGAGCCGAGTACGCGCACGTCCTTGGCATGCGGCCCGGGGCGCTTGCTCAGCACCAGGGCGGCGGCGCCATCGACCTGCGAGGGACAGCACTGCAGCAGGGTCAGCGGGTCGGCGATCATGCGCGAGGCCAGCACTTCTTCCAGGGTCACCTCGGTGCGCTGCTGGGCGTACGCGTTGAGCGAACCATGGAAGCGGTTCTTCACCGCCACGGCAGCCAGAT
The DNA here is from genome assembly GCF_054110165.1 of Pseudomonas sp. PL-6. Lineage (NCBI taxonomy): Bacteria > Pseudomonadati > Pseudomonadota > Gammaproteobacteria > Pseudomonadales > Pseudomonadaceae > Pseudomonas > Pseudomonas sp. PL-6. The sequence goes on from NZ_CM134189.1 coordinate 3,099,548, forward strand.
CGGCCGGTTTGGCGCCGCGCTCATGCAGGAAACGCGTGCCACGCATGGCGTAGACGGCGGGCAGTACCATGCCGGCTTCGGCGTAGAGATCGGTCTTCTCGTCGTTGCGCTGCAACGGGATGGTGCCGCCACCCAGAGCGGTGAGCTGCTCGATGCCGAACACCAGCACGGTGTCGTGCTGCTCGGCCAGCAGCGCATGCCTGGCCAGGTGCACGGCGGTGGCGCCGCTGGCACAGGCGTTCTCCACGTTGTAGACCGGGATGCCGGCCAGACCGAGGTCGCGCAGTATCACCTGGCCGAGGATCATCCCGCCGAGCACATTGGCGCAGTAGATCGCCTGGATATCCTTGAGCGCGATGCCTGCATCGGCCACGGCGGCGAGAATCGCCTGCTGGGCCAGTTCCGGGGCCTTCACGCCCACATGCTTGCCGAAGCGGGTCATGGCCCCGCCCATCACGTGCATCTGAGTCATTGCGCAGCCTCCACCAGTTCGAATGCGTAGCCGTAGGTGTCATCGGGCACGATGCGACAGGTGTCGCCGATCGCCGGGCGTCGCGCGCCATTGATGCGACCGAACAGGCGCGCCGGTCCGGCCAGGTCCAGGTAGCCCAGGGCGAAGGGCTGCAGGCCGCTTTTCGCGCTCGGCTGAATGACGGTGAAGCTGTACAGGGTGCCTTCGCCCTCCAACAGCAGGCCTTGGTATTGATCGGCCAGCGGCGAATGGGCGGGAACCGGCGGGAAGACGATCTCGCCAGTGGATCGGTGGCAGGAAGCAAGCAGCCTCGCGGGAGCATCGCTGCTCCACAGGGACGTTCTCATTGTTCGACCTCCAGTTGCAGGAGCCGCGACCACGGCGCCATGAGGCTATGTTCGGCAGCCTGCCGGGGGTGCGACAAACGATATAAAAACCCCACTTGATTGAGAAAAACTGAAGCGAAACGGCCCTGGCGACCTGCCACTGTTAAGCCATGCTTCAAGAGCCATCCAGGCTCGCCAGGCAATACCGCGCGAGCCCTGGTGAATAATCGGCACCACAGGCAAGCGAGCGGGAAAGGCTGTCATGAGAGAGACGGTGCAATTGTTGCGAGCGCTGGACGAACTGGACGCCACACAGCAGCAAGCAGTGCTGGCGACCGTGGTCAAGGTAGAGGGATCGGCCTATCGACGCCCTGGCGCGCGAATGCTCATTCCGCAAATCGGCGGCGCCGTCGGCACGGTGAGCGGCGGCTGCCTGGAAGGCGATCTGATCAAGAAAGCCTGGTGGCTGACCGAGCTCGGCGAACCGGTGCTCCGTACCTACAGTACCGGCGTGGGGGTCGACGCGGCCGATGAGGAAGAGGAACTCGCTTTCGGCCTGGGCTGTAACGGCACCGTGCATATCCTGCTGGAGCGGGTGCGGGGAGGACAAACGCCACTGCCGCTGGCCCTGCTGCGCCACGTGCAAGCGTCGGGCGCACCCGCCGTGCTGGCCACGGTGATCGCCAGTAGCGACGACAGCGTACGCCTGGCCGAGCGCGCCGCGCTCGACCCTACCGGCAAGTTGCACCTAACCCTGCAGCAGGCTGCTTTGACCCGGGCGCTGGAAGCCGACTTGCAGTCGGTCCGGCAGCGGCAAAGCCCGGCATTGCAGCGTTATCGTCTGGCAGGTGGCGAAGTCGAAATACTCTTCGAGTACCTGACGCCCCCGCGCCGGCTAGTGGTTTTCGGCGCTGGCCACGACGCCCAGCCGCTGGTGAGCCTGGCTCAGCAACAGGCCTGGCAGGTCGCGGTGATCGACGCCCGCCGCCACTTTGCGCGCCGCGAACGCTTCCCCGAGGCCAACCAGGTGTTGCACTTGGGCATCGATCAGGATCACGACCTCGCCGCCCTGCTCGAGTCCGCCGCGGTGGTGGTCATGTCGCATAGCTACAGTCAGGATCGCCACTGGCTGGAACGGGCGCTGCGCCTGCGGCCGAGCTATATCGGCCAGTTGGGGCCGCGCAGTCGTACCGAGCGCCTGCTCGACGAAATCGGGCCGATCAGCCGCCACCTGCCCGCCTATGCGCGCTTGCACTACCCCATGGGCCTGGATATCGGCGGCGACGCGCCGGAGAGCGTGGCACTGTCGGTGCTGGCGGAAATCACCGCGCACTTCAACGGGCGTGCCGGCGGCATGCTCATGGCACGCGAGGCGCCGATCCACGATAGCGTGCCGGCGCTGCACGGCTGAGCCCCGCACCAGGGCGGCGCTGCGAGCCTACGTGCCCGCCGCCGTGCGCGGTCAGGCCGTGCGCAGTGTCTGCGGGTCGATCGGCAGACTGCGCAGGCGCTTGCCAGTGGCGGCGAAGATGGCATTGACCAACGCCGGGGCGATGGTCACCGTCGATACCTCACCCAGACCGCCCGGCGACTCTCTGCTCTCCACCACGTGGGTGATGATCTCGGGGACCTCGTTGATCCGCAGCATGCGATAGGTGTCGAAGTTCCCCTGCTCCACCCGGCCATCCTTGAAGGTGATATTGCCAAATAGCGCGGCAGTGAGGCCGAAGATGGTGCCGCCCTGGATCTGCGCCACCACGCTGTCAGGGTTGATTGGAATGCCGCAGTCGACCACGGAGGTGACCTTGAGTACCCGCACATCGCCATTGGGACTTACGCTGACCTCGGCGACCTGGGCTGCATAAGTGCTGAAGCAGTAAGTCAGTGCCAGACCGCGGCCATGCCCCTGGGGCAATGGGCTGTCCCAGTTGGACTCATCGCGCAACTGCTGCAACACCTTGATCGCTCGTGGGTGCTCCTTCAGCAGGGGATAACGGTACTCGAAGGGATCGGCCTGGGCGATGTGAGCCAGCTCGTCGAGGAAGCCCTCGACCATAAAAGCGTTCTGCGTATGGCCTACACCGCGCCAGAAAGCCGGGGTGATACCCGTCGGTGGCTCATGGCAAACATACTGCACATTGATGTTGGGGAAGGCATACGGCCCGCTGGCATCGCGGATGGCGTCGCGATCGAGGCCATTGACGAAAGCCGCCGGCGCCCAGCGCGCCAGGATCGAACCGCCAGTGACCTTATGGGTCCAGGCCACAGGGCTATTCTTCTCGTCCAGTCCGGCACTCAAGTGGCTGTAGTGATAGGGACGCAAGGTGCTGTGACGCGTGTCTTCCTCGCGCGACCAGATCACCTTCACGGGGTAGTCCACCTGCTTGGCGATCTTCACCGCATGGATCACGAAGTCGACCTCCAGGCGTCGCCCGAAACCGCCGCCGATCAGATGATTGTGTACCGTCACGGCCTCCTCGGGCAGACCGGTCAGCTCTGCGGCTGCCGTCTTGGCGCGGGTCGGAACCTGAATACCCAACCACAGATCGCAGGCGTCCTTGCGCACATGTACCGTGCAGTTCACCGGCTCGAGGCAAGCATGTGCGAGAAACGGCACCTGATAGACCGCGTCGACTTTCTTCGCGGCCTTCTGCAAGGCCTCCTCGACATTACCCTCGTTGCGAGCCTCGACGCCTTTTTGCTCCGAAGCCTTGCGGATATCCTCCAGCATCTGCGCGCTCGACACCTGGCCGTTAGCACCGGGGTTCCACTTGATCTGCAAGGCCGCCAAGCCCTTCCGCGCAGCCCCCATGTGATCGGCAACAACAGCGACCGCATTATCCGTACGGATCACCTCACGCACGCCACGCACCGCCATTGCCGGGGCCGCGTCGACCTCGTCGAGTGTGCCGCCGACTATCGGGCAGATGGTGATTGCGGCCACCTTCATGCCCTCCGGATGTACGTCAATGCCAAACACTGCAGTGCCGTTGACCTTGCTCGGCGAGTCGGTGCGCCTGGCCGGTGTACCGATCAATTTGAAGTCCTTGGGATCCTTCAGCGGTATGGACTCCGGCAAGGCCAACTTGGCAGCGGCATCCACCAACTCGCCGTAACCGAGCTTGCGTCCGCTGGCCGGGTGTAGCACCTCCCCCTTCTCCGCTTTGCAACTGTCGGTCGCCACGCCCCACTTCTGGGCAGCGGCAGCGACCAGTAGCACGCGCGCTGCCGCTCCGGCCTCGCGCAGTGGCAGCCAGTTGGCCGGTACCGAGGTAGAGCCGCCGGTGACCTGAAAACCGAGCATCGGATTGGCGTAGCGGGTGTCGTCGGCCGGGGCGTGCTCGATGGTCACCTGATCGAGTCCCACCTCCAACTCCTCGGCAATCAGCGCCGGCATCGAGGTGTAGGTCCCCTGCCCCATCTCCACCGGCTGGATGGTGAGATAGATACGCCCATCGCGATCGATGCGCACATAGGCATTGGGTTCAAAACTGGCCCCTTCGGCCGCCTGCGCACCACGCATCAGAACCGGTAGGGAGAAGCTGATCAGCAGCCCTCCACCGAGCGCTGCGCTGGCCTTGAGAAAATGACGTCGGCTCAGGCCGATACGCTCGTCCGGAGCAGCCGCCATCGACAGATCCTGCAAGCTGTTCATGCTCAACCCTCCACCTGTGCGATCGGTTGCTCGGCAGCTAACTTGATGGCCTCGCGTATCCGCACGTAGGTGCTACAGCGGCAGATGTTACCGGCCATGGCTGCGTCGATATCGCTGTCGCTTGGACTGGCGTTACGCGCCAGCAACGCACTGGCGGACATGATCTGCCCGGACTGACAGTAGCCGCACTGCACCACTTCATGAGCCAACCAGGCTTCCTGTATGCGTTTGCCAGCCGGTGTTTCCCCTACCGCTTCGATGGTGGTGATTTCGGCACCGACCATGGCACTGACCGGCATGATGCAGGAACGCACCGCATTGCCATTCATATGCACCGTACAAGCACCACACAGCGCCATGCCGCAGCCAAACTTGGTGCCGGTCATTCCGAGTACATCGCGTAGCACCCAGAGCAGGGGGGTGTCGTCATCGACATCCACCTGATGCTCTCTGCCATTGATCTTCAGTGTGTGAGCCATGAAAGTGTCCTCGCCAATCCGGTAAGCGCCCGCCTTGTCCCGGCAGCACAACCAGCGTTGGCGGGACGATTCCAGGCGTGCGGAGCGATGTGTCGGTTACTGGTGACCTGTGGTCAGAATCCACTCGGCGATGCTGGTCGCATCGGCGTCGCTGAGCTGGGTTTGAGGAGGCATAGGCACGGCCCCCCAAGCCCCTGAACCACCACTCTTGATACTGGCGGCAAGCTGCTCGGCACTCTTGCTGCCATCCCCGTAGCGCTGGGCCACCTCCTGCCAGGAGGGGCCGACGACGCGAGCGGCGGGTTGGTGACAGGCGGTACAGGCGTTGCTCTGCAACAATTGAGTGACATCGGCATGGGCCAAGGGTAATGACAACAGGCCACATGCGACCGCAAGAGTGGGGATCTTGTGCATGCTCATCTCCTTTCGTTACCCCCGAAAAGACTAGATAGCCATCACCCCCTGGAAAACCGCACATTCGTGCAAGAGCCTTGAAGGCAAACTTAATACTCAGGCTTTGGCATCGATCCCGGACAGCTCCGACAACCTTCCTTGGCATCCAGGATTCTGGCCTCTCAGATGGTCGATCAGCAGGCGCAGACGACTGGAGATGCTTCGCCGATCCGGGAAGTAGAGCATGTAGGGGGCGATCGTCCTTCCCCAACCGTCCAGCACTGCGCGCAAGCCTCCCTGCGCCTGAAGCGCATCGGTGTATCCGTGAGGCAGATAGGCAATTCCCAAACCGTCAACGGCGGACTGCAACAGCGCCACCGGATCACTGTGGACCAAACGACTCTTGATACCGACCTGCACACGTTCTTGGCCATTTTCGAACACCCAGCGCTCCACGGCCCCGGTAGCCGGATGGCGATAACCGATGCAATCGTGGCTGCTCAATTCATTCGGGTGCCCTGGCAGCCCACGGTCTGCCAGATAATGCGGCGCAGCCAAGGCAAGCATGCGCTGTTCCGATCCCAGGGCAACGGCTACCAGGTCGCGCTCGACCTGCCAGTCCTGGCCAAGGCCGGCGTCGAATCCCTCGGCCACCAGATCCACTCGCGACTCACGCAGCACAATATCGATGTCGATGGCGGGATAGCGCTGCAGAAAGCAACGCAGATGAGGGCGCAGCACCGTCAGATAGGCTGGCGTGGATGCCGCCAGACGCAACTGCCCGGCGGGTGCACAAGCCTGATCGGCGATCTCGTCGGCAGCATGAGCCAGCTCGACCACCAGGGGTTTGACCCGCTTCAGAAAGCGCTCACCCGGCTCGGTCAACTTGACGCTACGGGTCGTACGCTTGAGCAGCACCACCCCCAGCCTCCCCTCGAGGCTGCGCACCACCTGGCTTACCGCCGAGGTGGATACGCCCAGTCGTTGGGCTGCGTGCGTGAAGCTGCGGTGTTCGGCCACCTGCACAAAGGTGACCAGACCATCGAGATGATCCTGGCGCATGTACAGCCTCTGAGCTGGGGGTTCTAGCGGACGCCGAGAGTAGATCCGGTTTTCGACGACCACCCTCTACGACACAGGGCTCCTGCCGGGCCGTAAAACAACCGAAGATGCCAGAGCGTCCCGCACAGCCCGAGCTACCGACAATCGATATAAATGCATTACTGGGTTGATTTTCTATCAAACGAAATGCAGCAAGTCGCGCCAGGTCCAGTGCGAGAAGTCGTCGCGCGAAGGGCGGGCAAGGCAATAATCGGTGGGGAAGCGGAGTGTACCTGCCCGCGTTGCCGTTAAGACGTAGCGCCCATTCTCTCAAGGCTACGCCAGCGCAGAAGGCATAGCGTTTGATCACCCCAAAGTGCCGCCGCATGAGCTAAAAAAGCCGCACTGGAAACCCAGGCGGCTGCTAAGTCTTAACCAAAGGAGATGAAGCGCAGTCAGCGAGCCGCGCCGAACGCGCAGCTCATGGAATCTTCATCGCGTGCAGGCTAGCGCCGTTCGTCCCGTTCGGCTTATCGAAGCAATCGATAGTGATCATCGATAAGCGTCAATGGCCCGCTCGCCAGCCCGGTGATAACTCTTAACGGCCCCTCTGGGCCGGGCCTGACCTCGCTGTCAGGCCTGCTCGCATAAAACACCGACACCGGGAGCACCCATGTACAACAAGCACTGTCTCGCGCTGGCTTGCAGCCTCGCGCTCGGCGCGCCGTTGGCTCATGCCAGCAGCCAGGCACAATCGAACGGCTTCGTCGAAGATGCCAGCCTCGATCTGCTGCTGCGCAACGCCTACTTCAACCGCGACTACAAGGACCGTACCAACGACGCCAAGTCCTGGGGCCAGGGTTTCATCGCCACCTTCGAGTCGGGATTCACCCAGGGCACCGTCGGCGTCGGCGTCGATGCCTTCGGCCTGCTGGGGGTGAAACTCGACAGCGGCCGCGGGCGCAACTACCGCGCCTTCTTCGACACCGACAGCGAGGGCCGCCCGGTCGACGAGCTCTCTCAGGCCGGCGCCGCGGTCAAGCTGCGCCTGTCCGATACCGTGATCAAGTACGGCAACCAGTTCCCGTCCCTGCCCGTGCTGGCCCATGACGACAGCCGCCTGCTGCCGCAGTCCTTCACCGGCACCCTGGTCACCAGCAACGAGATCGAGGGCCTGGAACTCAATGCCGGCCGCTTCACCGCCGACAGCCCGATGGGCGATCCGGCGCGCGATCCCAATCGCCTCAAGAGCATCGACGTGCTCGGCGGCAGCTACGCGGTCAGCGACGATCTGAGCCTGGCGCTGTACCACTCCGACATCGAGGACCTGTACAAGCGCTATTACGCCAACCTCAACTACAACCTGGCACTGACCGCCGAGCAGGCGCTGAATTTCGACTTCAACCTCTACCGCACCAAGTACGACGACGGCTCTACCGCCGCGCTGGATTTCGGCGGCGACGGCCAGGGCGATCGCAACAGCATCTGGAGCCTGGCGGCCAAGTACAGCGTCGGCGCCCACGCCTTCATCCTCGCCCATCAGCGCAACAGCGGCGATGCCGGTTTCGCCTACGACTACGGCGACGGTGGCGCGAGCATCTACCTGGCCAACTCCTACTACTCGGACTTCAACCGCAAGGACGAGCGCTCCTGGCAGGCCAGCTATGAGCTGGATTTCAGCGACTATGGCGTTCCGGGGCTGCGCTACAAGCTCGCCTACGTACGCGGCGACAATATCGACACCGGCGCCGACAACGAGGGCACCGAGCGCGAGCTGTTCAACCAGGTCAGCTACACCGTGCAGAGCGGTGCGGCCAAGGACCTGTCGCTGCGTCTGCGCAATTCCATCTACCGCTCCAGCACCGATGTCGGCCCGGATCTCAACGAGATTCGCGCCTTCGTCGAGTACCCGCTGAACATTCTCTGAGCAGCACCCTGCCCCGGCCTTGGTGGGCCGGGGTGGGCCGGGGTGGGGAATGCGAAGAGCGGAAGACGCGGCCTAGCGCTGGCCGCTGATCTGGCGAAAGGCGTTGAGCAGGGCCTGGCTCAGGTCGACCGAGGAAAACTTGGTGAGCACCGCGTTGGCGCCCACCGACCTGGCTTTCTCGGTGTTCATGGTGCTGTCCAGCGAGGTGTGCAGCAGCACGTAGGTGTCGGCGATGTCGGCACTGCGGCGGATTTCCCGCACCAGGTTGTAGCCGTCCATCTCCGGCATCTCGATGTCCGACACCAGCAGCTCGAACGGCATGCCGGCCTGGCGATACTCCTGCAGCTTTTGCAGCGCGGCCTGGGCGCTGCGCACCGCGGTGCAGTCCAGGCCCAGCTGACGCAGGACATTGACCGTCTGCTGCAGGGCCACCTGGGAATCGTCGACTATCAGTACGCGGCGGCCCTGCAACAGCTGGCCGTCGTCGCCTTCGAGCAATTGCCCCACCGGCGCATCGTCCAGCGCCGGGGCGATGTCGTGCAACACCTTCTCGATATCGAGGATCTGCACGATGGCGCCATCGATCTGGGTCACCCCGGTGATGAAGGCGCGACTGCCGGAGGCGGCAGGTGGCGGCCGCACGTCGCGGGTCGAGCATTGCACGATGCGCTCGACGCTCTTGACGTGCAGGCCCTGGCGCGAGCGACTCAACTCGGTGACGATCAGACAGCCCTCGTCCTCGCTGGAGCCGCCGCGTTCGCCGATGGCGCGAGCCAGGTCGATCACCGTCAACGCCGAGCCGCGCAAGGTGGCGATGCCGCGCACGTTGGGGTGGCGGTTGGGCAGCTTGGTCAGCGGCGGACAGGGGATGATCTCGTTGACCTTGAGCAGGTTGATGCCCAGCAGCCTGCCGCTGTGCAGGCGGAACAACAGCAGCGACAGGGCATCGCCGGTGACGAGGGTCATGAAGGGATCCTTGGACTGAAAACCTGCAGGTTATAGCGGCCGAACGGCCGCGGACTTTAATCCGCGGCCAGTTCCAAGGCCACCCGCCCACGATTCGGACAGGTTTCCATATAGCGGTGTGCGGCGACGAAATCCTCGAAGGCGAACACCTTGTCGATCACCGGCGTGAGCAAACGGTCGGCGGTCATCTGGTTGATGTGCTGCAGCGCGCGCTGCACCGCCTCGGCGTTGGGCTCGATGCCCAGCTCCGGGTGACCGGTGAAATCCAGCACGCAGTGCCGGTAGAACTGCAGGTGCTTCTTGAACGCGGCGCAGGCCGGAAACGCGGTGTCGTTGCCACCGTTGACCCCGTAGAGGATCAGCTTGCCGCGCGGCGCGGCGATGTCGCCGAGCAGCTTCATCTGCGGTCCGGCGCACTGGTCGAGGATGACCTCGACGCCCTTGCCTTCGGTGTAGCGCTCGATTTCCAGCACCAGGTCCTGTTCCTCGGTGACCACCACCTTGTCGGCGCCCAGGCCGCGCAGGAACTCGCGGTCGTCAGCCGAGCCGGTGGCGGCGATGACCTTGGCGCCGAGCGCCTTGGCCAGCTGTACGGTCTGCGGCGCCATGCAGTGACTGGCCTCGGTGATCAGCACGTGCTGGCCGGGTTTGAGCTGGGCCAGGTCGACCAGGGCGAAATAGCCGAACAGCAGTGCGGTGTAATGCACGCTGGCAGCCACCGGGCTGAGCACCTCGGGATAACGGGTCAGTGCGTAGCGCGGCATCAGCACCAGATCGCCCCAGGTCGGGTAGCGATTCGGCGTGCTGGCGGGGAACCCGGCCACGGCGGTGCCGAGCGGAAAGTCGTCGACGCCCTCGCCCACTGCAGCCACCGTACCGGCCAGTTCGAAGCCCATGCCGGCCGGCAACTGCGCCTGCTCGGCAGCCAGATTCTGCCGCCACAGCACGTCCTTCCAGCCCAGGCCCACGGCCTGCACGCGCACCAGCACCTCGCCGGGGCCCGGCACAGGAGTGGGTACTTCCTCGTACTGGAGTACCTCGGCATCGCCGAATTTATGGAAACGGATCATGCGGGACATCGCTATACCTCGAGCTCCGATCACGGATTAACACTTCAATGCCTGTGGACTCTATCCGCAGATCGCCGCTGGCACCACCCGCCGGCATCGATAGTGCAAATGCCTGGCAGTGATTCAGCAGCGTGCCGGGCACCTTTCAATCTCGCCCGTACTGCCCGTACTATTGCGCGGCAAGGCTCTCATTTGCCACGCCGTGCTGACAAGGCCCGGTCTCTCGGATGGTAACCGGATGAACCGCAACGACCTGCGCCGCCTCGACCTCAACCTGCTGATCGTCTTCGAGACGCTGATGCACGAGCGCAGCGTGACCCGCGCCGCGGAAAAGCTGTTTCTCGGCCAGCCGGCGATCAGCGCCGCCCTCGCCCGCCTGCGCAGCCTGTTCGACGACCCCCTGTTCGTGCGTACCGGGCGCAGCATGGAGCCGACCCCGCGCGCCCAGGAAATCTTCGCCCTGCTCGCCCCGGCACTGGACTCGATCTCCACCGCGGTCAGCCGCGCCGCCGACTTCGACCCGGCCACCAGCAAGGCGGTGTTTCGCGTCGGCCTGTCCGACGACGTCGAATTCGCCCTGCTGCCGGCCCTGCTCCGCCGCCTGCGCGCCGAGGCACCGGGCGTGGTGCTGGTGGTGCGGCGCACCAACTACCTGCTGATGCCGGGCCTGCTGGCCTCCGGCGAAATCTCCGTAGGCGTCGCCTACACCGAGGAGCTGCCGGCCAACGCCAAGCGCAAGGTGCTGCGCCGCAGCAAGGCGCGCCTGCTGCGCGCCGACGCCGTGCCCGGTGCGCTGAGCCTGGACGACTACTGCGCCAGGCCGCATGCGCTGGTGTCGTTCGCCGGCGACCTCACCGGCTTCATCGACGAAGAACTGGAGAGGATCGGCCGCAAGCGCCATGTGGTGCTGGCCGTGCCGCAGTTCAACGGCCTGGGCACCCTGCTCGCCGGCACCGACATAGTCGCCAGCGTGCCGGACTACACCGCCGCAGTGCTCACCGCCGCCGGCGGCCTGCGCGCCGAGGAGCTACCGCTGCAGACCCAGTCCTTCGAACTGCACATGGCCTGGCGCGGTGCCCAGGACAACGACCCGGCCGAACGCTGGCTGCGCTCGCGCATCCAGATGTTCTGCGGCGATCCGGACAGCCTGTAGCCGCCAGGCGAAAAGGCACCGATAACGGGCACCGCAACGCCTTCGCGCACCATCATCGAGCCTCGACGATAGAGCGCTGCCAATCATCATTACCGCTGATATTCAACTTCGCGGCATTCGATTCGTCGTCGGCCAGCCCTCGCAGCAGACTCCGCCCATTCACAAATCCGACTGGCGGAGTCACTCATGGAACAGCCCCATAAGAACATCTGGATTTTTCCCCTGGCGCTCGCCGCCACTCTGGTGCTCAGCGCCTGCGGTCAGGCGCCGGACGCCATGCAGCAGCTGCCGGCGCCCAAGGTCAGTGTGGCCGAGGTGATCGAGCAGCCGATCAACGAGTGGGACGAGTTCACCGGCCGCCTCGAGGCGCCGCAGTCGGTCGAGGTGCGCCCGCGGGTGTCCGGCTATATCGACAAGGTGGCCTTCGCCGAAGGCGGCCTGGTGAAGAAAGGCGACCTGCTGTTTCAGATCGACCCGCGTCCCTTCCAGGCCGAGGTCAAGCGCCTCGAAGCCCAGCTGCAGCAAGCCCGCGCCAACCTGACCCGAGCCAACAGCGAAGCCCGTCGCGGCGAACGTCTGCGCCAGAGCAACGCCATCTCCGCCGAACTGGCCGACGCCCGCGCCAGCGCCGCCGCCGAGGCCCAGGCCGCCGTGGCGGCGATCCAGGCGGAGCTGGACAACGCCCGCCTCAACCTCGATTTCACCCGTATCACCGCGCCTATCGACGGCCGCGTCAGCCGCGCCGAGATCACCGAAGGCAACCTGGTCGGTGCCGGCGATAGCCTGCTGACCTCGGTGGTCTCCACCGACAAGGTCTACGCCTACTTCGACGCCGACGAGCGAGTGTTCCTCAAGTACCTCGAGCTGGCCCGCCAGGCCGGCGGCGACGCCCGCGGCGCTAGCCCGGTGTACCTCGGTCTGTCCAGCGAAGACGGTCATCCGCATCTGGGCCAGCTGGACTTTCTCGATAATCAGGTCAACCCGCGCACCGGCACCATCCGCGGTCGTGCGGTGTTCGACAACGCCGATGGCCGCTTCACCCCGGGCCTCTACGCCCGGCTGAAACTGGTCGGCAGTGCGGCCTACCCCGCCGCGCTGATCAAGGACGAGGCGGTCGGCACCGACCTGGGCAAGAAGTTCGTCCTGGTGCTCGGCGAGGACAACGCCGTGGCCTACCGCGCCATCGAGCTGGGGCCGAAGCTGGAGGGCCTGCGCATCGTCCGCAGCGGCCTGGCCAAGGGCGAGAAGATAGTGGTCAACGGCCTGCAGCGGGCCATGCCTGGCGCCACCGTCGATCCGCAGGCGGTGCCCATGGCCGATCCCGCGACCCTGGCCCAGCTGGCGCAGATGCGCCAGGCCGTGGATGGCACTCAGGCCCCGCGCCTGGCCAGCAAGAGCAACGCCGCCGGTACGCCGCGCAGCTGATAACGCCTTGGTGCGCGCAGCGCTCCCTGCATAGGAGGGCGCATGGCGCACCCGTGCCCGAGGACAGTCCCATGAATTTCTCGCAATTCTTTGTGCTGCGGCCGATCTTCGCCGCGGTGCTGTCGCTGATCATCCTGATCGGCGGCGCCATCTCGCTGTTTCAGTTGCCGATCAGCGAATACCCGGAAGTGGTGCCACCCACCGTGGTGGTGCGCGCCAACTTCCCCGGCGCCAACCCCAAGGTGATCGGCGAGACCGTCGCCTCGCCACTGGAGCAGGCGATCACCGGCGTGGAAGGCATGCTCTACATGTCGTCGCAGTCCACCGCCGACGGCAAGCTGACCCTGACCATCACCTTTGCCCTCGGCACCGACCTGGACAATGCCCAGGTGCAGGTGCAGAACCGCGTGACCCGCACCATGCCGACCCTGCCCACCGAGGTGCAGCGCCTCGGCGTGACCGTCGACAAGGCCTCGCCCGACCTGACCATGGTGGTGCACCTGACCTCGCCGGACGACCGCTACGACATGCTCTACCTGTCCAACTACGCCGCGCTCAACGTCAAGGACGAGCTGGCGCGGCTGGACGGCGTCGGCGACGTGCAGCTGTTCGGCCTGGGCAACTATTCGCTGCGCGTGTGGCTCGACCCGAACAAGGTGGCCTCGCGGGGCCTCACCGCCACCGACGTGGTGAGCGCCATTCGCGAGCAGAACCGCCAGGTGGCGGCCGGCTCGCTCGGCGCGCCGCCTTCGGATGCCGGCAACAGCTTCCAGCTGTCGATCAACACCCAGGGCCGCCTGGTCGACGAGGAGGAGTTCGAGAACATCATCATCCGCGCCGGCGAAGACGGCGAAATCACCCGCCTCAAGGACATCGCCCGCATCGAACTGGGTTCCAGCCAGTACGCCCTGCGCTCGCTGCTCAACAACAAGCCGGCGGTAGCCATCCCGGTGTTCCAGCGCCCCGGTTCCAACGCCATCGAGATCTCCGATGCGGTGCGGGCACGCATGGCCGAGCTCAAGCAGAGTTTCCCCCAGGGCGTGGACTACGAGATCGTCTACGACCCGACCATCTTCGTGCGTGGCTCCATCGAGGCGGTGGTGCACACCCTGCTCGAGGCCATCGTGCTGGTGGTGCTGGTGGTGGTCCTGTTCCTGCAGACCTGGCGCGCCTCGATCATCCCGCTGGCCGCCGTGCCGGTGTCCTTGATCGGGACCTTTGCCGTGATGCACATGTTCGGCTTTTCGCTCAACGCCCTGTCGCTGTTCGGCCTGGTGCTGGCCATCGGCATCGTGGTGGACGACGCCATCGTCGTGGTGGAGAACGTCGAGCGCAATATCGGCCTGGGCAAGACGCCGGTAGAGGCGACCAAACAAGCCATGAAGGAAGTTACCGGGCCCATCGTCGCCACCGCCCTGGTGCTGTGCGCGGTGTTCGTGCCGACCGCCTTCATCTCCGGGCTGTCCGGGCAGTTCTACCAGCAGTTCGCGCTGACCATCGCCATCTCCACGGTGATCTCGGCGTTCAACTCGCTGACCCTGTCGCCGGCGCTGGCCGCCGCCCTGCTGAGGAGCCATGACGCGCCCAAGGACGGCTTCTCGCGCCTGCTCGACAAGCTGTTCGGCGCCTGGCTGTTCACCCCCTTCAACCGCTTCTTCGACCGCGCCAGCCACGGCTACGTCGGCACCGTGCAGCGCGTACTGCGCACCAGCGGCGTGGCCATGTTCCTCTACGCCGGCCTGCTGGGGCTGGGCTACCTGGGTTTTTCGACGACGCCCACGGGCTTCGTGCCGCAGCAGGACAAGCAGTACCTGGTGGCCTTCGCCCAGCTGCCGGACGCCGCCACCCTGGACCGTACCGAGGCGGTGATCAAGCGCATGTCGGAGATCGCCGGCAAGCACCCGGGCGTGGAGAACACCGTGGCCTTCCCCGGTCTGTCGATCAACGGCTTCACCAACAGCCCCAACAGCGGCATCGTGTTCACCCCGCTCAAGCCCTTCGACGAGCGCAGTGATCCGTCGATGTCGGCCAACGCCATCGCCGCCGAGCTGAATGCCCAGTTCGCCGAGATCCAGGACGCCTATATCGCCATCTTCCCGCCGCCGCCCGTGCAGGGCCTCGGCACCATCGGTGGCTTCCGCCTGCAGATCCAGGACCGCGGCAGCCTGGGCTACGAGGAGCTGTACGCGCAGACCCAGAACATCCTGGGCAAGGCGCGCCAGTTGCCCGAGCTCAACCCCATGTCGGTGTTCACCAGCTACCAGGTCAATGTGCCGCAGATCGATGCCAACATCGACCGCGAGAAGGCCAAGACCCACGGCGTGGCCATCAGCGACATCTTCGACACCATGCAGGTGTATCTGGGCTCGCTGTACGCCAACGACTTCAACCGCTTCGGCCGCACCTACCAGGTCAACGTCCAGGCTGACCAGCAGTTCCGCCTGGAGCCGGAGCAGATCGGCCAGCTCAAGGTGCGCAACAACCGCGGGGAAATGGTGCCGCTGTCCACCTTCGTCAAGGTGGAGAACAGCGCCGGCCCCGACCGGGTGATGCACTACAACGGCTTCCTCACCGCCGAGATCAACGGCGCGGCGGCGCCCGGCTACAGCTCCGGCCAGGCCGAGGCGGCGATCGCCAAGCTGCTGAAAGAAGAACTGCCCAACGGCATGACCTTCGAGTGGACCGAGCTGACCTATCAGCAGATCCTCGCCGGCAACAGCGCGATCTTCATCTTCCCGCTCTGCGTGCTGCTGGCCTTCCTGGTGCTGGCCGCCCAGTACGAAAGCTGGAGCCTGCCGCTGGCGGTGATCCTGATCGTGCCGACAGTGCTGTTCTCCGCCATCACCGGGGTGATCCTGGCCGGCGGCGACAACAACATCTTCACCCAGATCGGCCTGATCGTACTGGTGGGCCTGGCGTGCAAGAACGCCATCCTCATCGTCGAGTTCGCCAAGGAAAAACAGGAGGAAGGCCTGGATCGCATCAGTGCGGTGCTGGAAGCCTGCCGCCTGCGTCTGCGGCCGATCCTGATGACCTCGATCGCCTTCATCATGGGCGTGGTACCGCTGGTGCTGTCCTCTGGCGCCGGCGCCGAGATGCGCCATGCCATGGGCGTGGCGGTATTTAGCGGGATGATCGGCGTGACCTTCTTCGGTCTGCTGCTGACCCCGGTGTTCTACGTGCTGATCCGCGCCTTCGTCGAGAAACGCCAGGCGCGCAAGGCCCAAGCCGCTGCCCACGAGGTGCACGCATGAAGCGCGTTGCCAATGCCCTAAAGATCAGCCTGCTGGCCCTGGCGGTCAGCGCCTGCGCGGTCGGCCCGGATTACCGCGCGCCGCAGACCGAACCGGCGCGCCTCGACGCGCTGGAGGCCGGCGACTACGACCGCACCCGTTTCGAGGCCGCCTGGTGGCAGCAGTTCGACGACCCGACGCTGAACCGCCTGGTGCAGCGCTCGCTGGCGGACAACCGCGAGCTGCGCGTGGCCTTCAGCCGCCTGCGCGCGGCGCGGGCGATCCGCGACGATGTCGCCAACGACCGCCTGCCCACTGCCACCAGCCGCGCCAGCGGCGAGTTCGGCAAGGCTCAGCAGCCGCCCACCAGCGAGCAGCGCATCCGTCAGGAACGCTACGACCTGGGCCTGGACATGGCCTGGGAACTCGACCTGTTCGGCCGCATCCAGCGCCAGCTGGAGGCCAGCGAAGCGCAGATCGAGGTGGCCGAGGCCGACTACTACCAGTTGCAGGTCAGCCTGATCGCCGAGCTGGTGGATGCCTACGGCACCCTGCGCGGCGCCCAGCTGCGCGAGCACATCGCCCGCGAGAACCTGAAGAACCAGCAGGACTCGCGGGCCATCACCGAGCAGCTGCGCGACGCCGGCGTCGGCAGCGAGCTGGACGTGCTGCGCGCCGACGCCCGCCTGGCCGCCACCGAGGCCAGCCTGCCGCAGCTGCAGGCCGAACAGGTGCGCGCACAGAACCGCATCGCCACCCTGCTCGGCCAGCGTCCGGAGCAGCTGGAGGTGGACCTGTCGGCCCGGCCGCTGCCGGCCATTGCCAAGGCCCTGCCGATCGGCGATCCGGGCGAGCTGCTGCGCCGCCGTCCCGACGTGCAGGCCGCCGAACGCCAGCTGGCCGCGGCCACGGCGCAGATCGGCGTGGCCACCGCGGATCTGTTCCCGCGGGTCAGCCTGTCCGGTTTCCTCGGTTTTACCGCCGGGCGCGGCTCGCAGCTGGGCTCCTCGGCCGCACGCGCCTGGGGCGTGGCGCCGAGCATCAGCTGGGCGGCGTTCGACCTGGGCAGCGTGCGCGCCCGCCTGCGCGGCGCCGAGGCCGAAGCCGACGGCGCCCTGGCGCAGTACGAGCAGCAGGTGTTGCTGGCCCTGGAGGAATCGGAAAACGCCTTCAGCGACTACGCCAAGCGTCAGCAGCGCCTGCTCTCGCTGCTGCGCCAGGCCGAGGCCAGCCGCGCCGCCGCCGAGCAGGCGGCGATCCGCTACCGCGAAGGCACGGTGGATTTCCTCGTGCTGCTGGACGCCGAACGCGAGCGCCTGGCCGCCGAAGACGCCCAGGCGCTGGCCGAGGTCGAGCTGTACAGCGGCATAGTCGCCATC
Organism: Pseudomonas sp. PL-6; assembly: GCF_054110165.1. Classification (NCBI taxonomy): domain Bacteria; kingdom Pseudomonadati; phylum Pseudomonadota; class Gammaproteobacteria; order Pseudomonadales; family Pseudomonadaceae; genus Pseudomonas; species Pseudomonas sp. PL-6. The sequence continues at coordinate 3,117,067 of NZ_CM134189.1, forward strand.
TACAAGGCGCTCGGCGGCGGCTGGCAACCACAGGCCTGACGCTTTCCTCTCTCCCGACCGGCAACCGCCAGTCGCTCCGGCCCCAGGGTGTTGGCTCCTTACCCTGGGGCTTTTTTTGCCGATGAAGGCATGGTCGTGGGGCGCGCCGCCACTGCAGATACAGGATGCCTCAGGGGTGACCGAGATAATCCATCTTGCCCAGCGGCACGCCGTTATGGCGCAGGATGGCGTAGGCGATGCTGAGGTGGAAATAGAAGTTGGGCAGGACGAAATTGAGCAGATAGTCCTGACCGGTGAAGCGCAGTTCCAGGCCGGGAAAACTCAGGCTGACGGCGCGGCTTTCGCTGCCATCGAGCTGCTGCGGGCTGACGCTGCGCAGAAAGTCGCAGGTCTTGCCGATGCGCGCCTGCAGCTCGGCGAAGCTGCTCTCGGTGTCGGCGAAGCTGGGCACCTCGATCCCCGCCAGGCGCGCCGCACAGCCCTTGACCGCGTCGCTGGCGATCTGCACCTGGCGGGTCAGCGGGTACATGTCCGGCGCCAGGCGGGCGCTCAGCAGCACCTCGGCGGCGATCTTGTGGTCGTGGGCATGCTGCTCGGCCTTGTCGAGAATCGCCGCAAGATTGCCGAGCATGCGCAGGAAAACCGGAATCGAAGCGTGGTACATGGACAGCGACATGGTGCACTCCCGGGTGGGTGGATAGACTTGCCAGCTTAGTCCTCCGCCAACCGCCCTGGAGCCGGAAATGACCTCCGATCAGATCGCCGCCTTCTGTCTGGCCCTGCCCGGCGCCCGCGAGGACCTCAAGTGGGGCCGCAACCGGGTATTTTCGGTGGCCAGCAACAAGATGTTCGCCATCCTCGATTTTCTCGGCGAAGACCTGGCGTTCAAGGTGGACGGCGACCTGTTCCTCGGCTTCGTCGACCGCCCCGGCATCCGCCCGGCCCCGTACCTGGCGCGGGCACACTGGATCAGCATGAGCGGGCGGCAGCCGCCGCTGGGCGAAGCCGAACTGCGGCGGTTGCTCACCCGCTCGCACCAGTTGGTGGTGCGCAAGCTGGCCAAGCGCCTGCAGCCGGGGCTGCTACTGGACGAACAGCGGTAAATGGCGGGCGATATAGGCGCCATCGAGCAGCAGCCAATCGAGCCAGAACGCCTGATGAGCGGCGACGATCAGCCAGAACACCGTCTGGTAGGAAGCCTTGCGCGTCTTGTGGCGCAGGAACTGTTGCGCCAGCAGCGCACCGGGCCAGCCGCCGGCCAGCTCCACCAGGTGCAGGGTGTTTTCCGGGATGCGCCGGCCGCCGCCCTGGGCGCTGCGTTTATCCAGCCAGTACAGCAGCAAGCCGAGCAGACTGGCCGCCAGATACAGCGGCAGCACCCAAGGCAGCCCGGCGCCGAGCAGCTGCAAGGCACCCAGTAGCGGCAGCGCGCAGAGCGCGGCGAACAGCACGAGCTTCAGCCCCGGGTTGCGAACGCCGTTAGTCGCGCCGCGCGCCGCCCGCGCCCCTGCAGGCTGGCGCGGCGCCCTGGGTTGGCGGCGGATCGTCGGCCGGTCCAGACTCGGTGAGCCCGCCAGGCGCATATGCTCGGCCCGCGGCCGGCCGCGGGCATCGCGCCCTTCGACATAGAGCAGGCTGTCGCCGACTTGCGGGCGCCGCTCGCCGCGCATCGCCGAAATATGCGCGAACACCTCGGCACCGCCGCCCTGCGGCTGGATAAAGCCGAAGCCCTTGTCGTCGTTCCAGCTGGCGAGGCGCCCCGCGCGCTCCTTGGCCATCATCCCTGCGCGGTGCTCCAGTCGATCAGTTGCAGTTGCCAGGTGGCTAGGATCAGCAGACCGAAGCCGATGCGGTACCAGGCGAACAGGGCATAGCTGTGGTTGGCGATGAACTTGAGCAATGCCCGCACGGTGAACATCGCCACGATAAAGGTGGTGACGAAGCCGATGGCAAAGGTGGGCAGGTCGCTCAGTTGCAGGATGTCGCGGTACTTGAACAGGGAGTAGACGGTCGCGGCGACCATGGTCGGCATGGCAAGGAAGAAGGAAAACTCGGTGGCCGCCTTGCGTGACAGGCCGAACACCAGTCCACCGATGATGGTGGCGCCGGAGCGGGAAGTGCCGGGAATCAGCGCCAGGCATTGGGCGAAGCCGACCTTGAGGGCTAGGCTCCAGGTCATGTCGTCGACCGTTTCGGCCTTGATCTCGTGCTCGCGCTTCTCTGCCCAGATCATCACGATGCCGCCTACTATCAAGGCAGTGGCCACGGTGATGGGGTTGAACAGCCAGTGCTCGATGAGATCGGCGAAGGCCAGACCGAGGATCACCGCCGGAATGAAGGCCAGCAGCAGGTTGAAGGTGAAGCGTTGCGCCTGCGGCTCGCTCGGCAGCCCGCGCACCACGTCGAAGATCCTCTGGCGAAACTCCCACATCACCGCCAGGATGGCGCCCAACTGGATGATGATCTTGAACGCGGTGGCGGTCTCGCCGTTGAAGTCCAGCAGGTCGCCGACCACGATCAGGTGTCCGGTACTGGAAATCGGCAGGAACTCGGTCAGCCCCTCCACTATGCCCAGAATCAAGGCCTGCATGGCCGCCCAGAAGTCCATCGAATTCCCCCAGAAATCGCGGCGAACGCCGCACAAGTAAATAGGCCGGCACAGTCGAACGCTATGCCGTGCGCTGGGACACGGAGGCGCCCCCAGAGGTTCCCCGCCCCCTCTAGCTCGGTGCAAACTCAGGTTTTGCGCCGAGCGGCCGAAATGCTATCAGACAACTAGAGTAAAGAATGCCTCGTCGTGGCCAGCAGTTCGCGCCGCCCGGCCAGGCCGCTTCGAGCCCGACAACAACAAGAATCAGGAACTCGTCCATGAACAGCTTACGTAGTCTTCCCATCAGCCGGCGCCTGTGGCTGATCCTGGCGCTGGCCATCCTGACCCTGATCCTGCTCGGCGCCTATATGCTGCGCCAGATCAATCTCGACCTCTATGCCGGCAAGGCGGAAAAGACCGAGCACGTGGTGCAGAGCGCCGCCGGCATCCTCAAGCACTTCCACGGCCTGGAAAGCGCCGGCAGCCTGAGCCGCGAGGACGCGCAGAAACAGGCGATGGAGCTGATCCGCGGGCTGCGCTACGCCGGCCAGGAGTACTTCTGGATCAACGACCAGACTCCGGTAATGATCATGCACCCGACCAACCCCAAGCTGGAGGGGCAGAACCTCTCCGGTTTCAAGGATCCGGACGGCAAGGCGCTGTTCAACGAGATGGTGGCCGTCACCCGCAGCCAGGGCGCCGGCCAAGTCGACTACCGCTGGCCCAAGCCGGGCGCCAGCGAGCCGGTGCCGAAGATTTCCTATGTCGAACTGTTCCAGCCCTGGGGCTGGATCATCGGCTCCGGCGTCTATGTCGACGACGTCCAGGCGGTGTTTAAGGAACAGGCCCTGCGCGCCCTGGGCATCGGTCTGCTGATCACCCTGCTGCTCGCCACCCTGGTGTTGCTGATCGCCCGCAGCATCGCCCAGCCGCTGCAGGCGGCGGTTGACGCCATGGCCAATATCGCCAGCGGTGAAGGCGACCTGACGCGCAACCTCGATACCCACGGGCGCGACGAGCTGACCGCCCTGGCCAGCCATTTCAACGCCTTCACCGACAAGCTGCGTGGCGTCATCCGCCAGCTGCTCGACTCGGCCGGCTCGCTGGATCAGGCCGCGCGCTCGCTCGGCGACATTTCCAGCGAGGCGCAGCAGCACAGCCGACAGCAGGCGCAGCAGATGGAGCTGGTGGCCACCGCGGTCAACCAGGTGACCTACGGCGTGCAGGACGTGGCGAAGAACGCCGAGCACGCCTCCAGCGAGGTGCACGCCGCCGAGGAACAGGCCACTCAGGGCCAACAGAACATCGAGGCCAGCCTGCGCCAGATCGGCCAGCTGTCGGCCACCATCGACAAGGCGGTGGCGGTGATCCAGTCGCTGGCCAGCGAAAGCACGCAGATCGGCAGCGTGCTCGAGGTGATCCGCTCGATCGCCGAGCAGACCAACCTGCTCGCACTCAACGCCGCCATCGAGGCGGCGCGGGCCGGCGAACAGGGCCGCGGCTTTGCCGTGGTGGCCGACGAGGTGCGCCTGCTGGCGCAGCGCACGCAGCAGTCGACGGCGGAAATCCAGGGCATGATCGAACGCCTGCAGGGCAACTCCGAGGCGGCGGTCAAGGTCATCCACGAAAGCAGCCGCGCCTCGCAACTGACCGTGGAACAGGCCAGCCAGGCTGGTCAAAGCCTGGTGCAGATCGCACAATCGCTGCGCAACCTGACCGGGCTCAACGCCTCGATCGCCAGCGCCACCCTGGAGCAGTCGCATGTGGTGGAAGACATCAACCAGAACGTCACCCAGACCGCCGGCCTGGCGCACAACACCGCCGAGGCCGCCGAGCAGTCCAACGCCGCCAGCCAGCACCTCAAGCAACTGGCCGACCAGTTGGGCCGCCTGCTGGGGCAGTTCCGCGTGTGAGGCCCGCATGAGCAGCATGGAGCATCAGGAGGTCGACTTCAGTCGGCCGCAGAACCAGGACCTTATCTGGGACCTGGACAGCATGGCTCGCCGAGAGCTGGCCGAGCGCTTCATCAAGCTGTTCGAGAACCGCCTGTGCGTCTATTCCGAGTCGGTGGGCCAGCTGTACACCAATTACAGCCTGCATTTCCCCAGCGACCTCGGGCGCAAGATGGTGGTGCTGCCCAACCCCTACGCCTTCCACGACACCCTGCACGGCATCGACAGCCAGGCCATACGCAAGACCGGTCTGTGCGTGCTGCCGGGCAAGGTGCTGGGCAAGCCCGGCCTGCTGCTCGGCACCCAGCTCAGGGATGGCGGCCCGGCGCCCAAGACCATGGCCTTCAAGCCGGCGCTGGCGCAGATCATCAGCAACCAGAAGAAGGTCGGCGATGTGTTCCTGCCGGTGCTGATGAAGGGCGATCTGCGCGAGTTCGACCAGCAAATGCCCTATATCCACCTGCACCGTCTGCAACTGGCGCGCCTGCCGCGGCTGTCCAGCTTCGAACGCGAGGACATCCAGCAGACCATCACCCGCAAGCTGCTGATGCTCTATCGCCTGGCCGACACCCTGGCGTGCTGAACGCCGGGCGGATCGCTACAATCGCCCCCCCTTTCCCTCTCGAGTAGCTTGGATGTCCTGGCTCGAACTCATCGCCGCCGGTCTCGGCATCGTCGCGGTCTGGCTGACGGTACGACAAAACCCCTGGTGCTGGCCTATCGGCCTGGTCATGGTGCTGCTCTATGCCTGGCTGTTCTTCGACTGGCGGCTGTATTCCAATCTGCTGCTGCAGCTGCTGTTCGCCGGCCTGCAGCTGTACGGCTGGTGGCAATGGACCCGCGGCGGCGAGCATCACGACGGACGCCAGGTCAGCAGCCTCAGTGTTTCCGGCCTGGCCGCCGGACTGAGCGCCGGCGCCGGCGGAGCCCTGCTGCTCGGCTACCTGATGGCCACCCACACCGACGCCAGTTCGCCCTGGCTGGACGCCACGCTCACCGCCTTCAGCCTGATCGCCCAGTTGTGGATGGCGCAGAAGCGTCTGCAGTGCTGGGCGCTGTGGATAGTCGTGGACCTGTGCTATGTCGCCTTCTTCCTGCACAGCGCGCTGTACCTGACCGCCGGCCTGTACGCCGCCTTCACCGCGCTGGCTGTCAGCGGCTGGCTGAGCTGGCGTCACGCCCCGGCGCTGCGAGCCAGCGCATGAAGGTACTGGTGTTGACCGGCCCTGAATCCAGCGGCAAGAGCTGGTTGGCGACCGAGATCCAGGCACGCTTCGGCGGCCTGGTGGTGGGCGAGTACGTGCGCCATTTCATCGAGCGGGAGCGGCGCGACACCTGTTACGCCGATATCCCGGCCATCGCCCGCGGCCAACTGGCCTGGGAGGATGCCGCGCGGGCCGAACGCCCGGCGCTGCTGATCCTCGACACCCACCTGCTGAGCAACCTGCTGTGGAGCCGCTGCCTGTTCGGCGACTGCCCGCCGTGGCTGGAACACGAACTGCGCGCGCGCCGCTACGACCTGCACCTGCTGCTCGACCCGCAGGGCGTGCCCTGGGTCGACGACGGCCAACGCTGCCAGCCGCAGCTGGACGAGCGCCTGGCCTTCCAGCGCGCCTGCCGGCAGTGGCTGGTGGACAACCGCCAGCCATTCTGCGAGCTGTCCGGCGATTGGCCGCAACGCCGCCAGGCCGCGTTGGAACGGGTCGAGGCGCTGCTGGACTCAGCGGATCAGCACGCTGGCCCAGGCCAGTAGCAGGCTGGCGCAGACCACCAGGGTCAACGGCGTGCGCAGCGCCGGATACCACTGCGGCGCCAGCCCCACCTTGACCGCGTGCAGGTCGGCCAGATAGAGGCCGATAAAGGCCAAGAGGAAGATCGGCAGCGCCAGGGCCATGGGCAGACCGCTGGCCAGCGCGGCCCAGCCGAGCAAAGGCGGAATCACCGACAGGCCCAGTTGCAGCTGGGCATTCTCGTTGGTCTCCTCCGCGCGCATGGCCAGGCCCCAGTGGATCGCGCCCATAAAGGCGAGGATCACCGCGGCAAAATCCAGCAGCGCCGCCAGCACGAAGGGCCGCCAGCCCAGCGGGATCACCCAGATCCCCAAGGCCCCGCTGACGAAGGGCACCAGCCCGGCATAGCCCAGCAGCATGGCCAGTTGCGGCGGTTTCTCGGCGTCGAACGGGTGCATGGCGATCTCCTTGGCAAGATGGTGCGCCGTGCACCTTAGCAGTGTTTCGCCAGCGATACAGCCGCGGCGGGTCAGCGCAGGCGGTGCTTGTGCAGCAACCGATAGAAAGTCGGGCGGGAAATACCCAGGCTGCGCGCCGCCTGGCTCATATTGTTGGCGTAGCGTGCCAGCACGTCGTTGAGCGCCTGGCGCTCGGCGCGCAGGATGTAGTCGGCCAGGGTGGCGACCGCCGCGCTCTGCTCCTGCCCCGGCTCCAGGCCGAGATCGCGGGCGAGAATCTGCCGCCCCTGCGCCAGCACCAGGGCGCGCACCACCCGATTGCACAGCTCGCGCACGTTGCCCGGCCACAGGTGCTCGGCCATGGCGTCGATCGCCTCGTCGCTGAACCGCCGATGGCGCCGACCGATGACCGCGCCATAGACCTTGGCGAAATACTCGGCCAGCAGCAGCAGGTCGCCGCGGTGCTCGCGCAGCGGCGTGGTCTGCAGCTGCTGGCTGGCCAGCAGGCGGTACAGGTCGTCGCGCAAGCGGCCCTGGCGCACCGCCTCCTCCAGCTCGCCGCGGCTGATGGTCAGCAGGTGCAGGCCCGGATGCGCCTGCAGATGCTGCAGCAAGCGGCGCTGCCCGGTGCCGTCGAGCGCATCGACGCCCTCCAGCACCAGGGTGCCGCCCGCCGCTGCAGCCAGGGCGCCTCCTTCGCCGAACAAACGGGCCTCGAGCTGTGCGGCGGGCGGCGCGGCACAGTCGAAACGCAGATAGAGCTTGCCGGCGCGCGCCGAGCGCTCGTGCAGCAGGCGCGCCAGCAGGGCCTTGCCGCTGCCGCGTTCGCCAGTGAGCAACAGCGGCGCCTCCAGCCCGGCGCAGCGCTCGATTTGTTTGCGCAGTGCGCGGGTCTGGCTGCTGTTGCCGAGAAACTGACGGGGGTGGCGCTCGCCCTGCAGGCTGCGCAGGCGCGTGGTGGCCTGCGCCTGCGCCAGCGACTCGAGCAGCACCTCGGCCTCGCACGGCAGCGCATGGGCGGCGAAGAACCATTCGCCGATCAGCTCGGCGACCTCGCTCCGCGCCAGGCTCGGCCCATCGAGCAAGGCGACGCAACTGGCGGCGCTGCGCCGCAACAGCGCAAGCAGTCCCTGCGGCTGTAGCAGCAGCGCCTCGCCCAGGCGGATCAGCACGACATCGCCGTGCAGGCTGTCGCACTCGTCCAGGCGACAGCCGCGCAGTGCCCAGCCGGCGGCCTGCACACGTGGCAGCAGGCGTTCGCACTCGTCACAGGGGTCGATCACCAGTAACTGGCGGGATGCGACGGATACAGCCTCCAACATATCCCATCCTTGGCGCCATTATTTTGTAATCCCAATAAAAACAATGATTTGGCGCACATAGATGTAACGCTAGCAAGAACTTTGACGCCGCTTGGAACATTTCTCTATATCACTTGTTCTGGCTGGTTATGGCGAACTTCTCTTAGCCATCAAGATGGCAACTTGCCAAGCGCCTGCGGTATTGGCATAACAAGCCCATTAATAAGAACGCCACAAGGAAGTCTCTGATGCGTCTGCTCCGTCGTACCCTGAAACTCATCCTGTTGCTGGCGCTGATCGGCCTGGCGGTGGTGCTTTACTACATCGCCAACCCCAACCTGCCGACCTTCGAACAACCCAGCCAGCTGCATTACCTCGAGCAATGGAGCGACGAGGAACGTCAGACCTACTACTACACACCCCAGGGCACCACGGTAAAAGGCCTGCGCTACGCCTGGTTCAACGCCCTGGAAATGCCCTTCGGCAGCGCCAAGTTCGCCCGCCCCGAATACCTCGCCCGCTTCGGTTTTCTCACCGACCCGAACCAGCGCGCCACGCCCCTCAACCCCGGCAACCTGCCGGTGGGTTTCGCCCGCCACCAGGACGACGAAAGCGGCGAGCACTTCCTCGACATCAGCTGCGCCGCCTGCCACACCGGCGAGCTGCGTTACCAGGGCCAGGCGGTGCGCATCGACGGCGGCGCCGCCCTGCACTCGCTGGCCTCCACCGTGCCGACCCTGCGCGGCGGCGGCTTCGGCCAGGCCCTGGGCATGAGCATGGCCTTCACCTACTACAACCCGCTGAAGTTCCGCCGCTTCGCCCGCGAAGTGCTCGGCGAGCAGTACCCGCAGGGGCGTGACGAACTGCGCAAGGACTTCAAGCAGGTGCTCGATCGCCTGCTGGCCACGGCGAAGAACGACTGGCACCGCGGCCTGTATCCCACCGAGGAAGGCTTCGGCCGCACCGATGCCTTCGGTCGCATTGCCAATACCGTGTTCGGTGACGCTCTCGACGAGGCCAACTACCGCATCGCCAATGCCCCGGTGAGCTACCCGCAGCTGTGGGACATCTGGAAGTTCGACTGGGTGCAGTGGAACGGCTCGGCGATGCAGCCTATGGCGCGCAACGTCGGCGAGGCGCTGGGCGTCGGCGCCAGCCTGCACCTGCTCGACGAGCAAGGACGCGGCGTCGCCGAGGCCGAGCGCTATGCCTCCAGCGTGCGCCTGCACGACCTGCATACCCTGGAAGAAACCCTGAAGAAACTGCAGCCACCGAAGTGGCCGCAGGCCGTCTTCGGCCAGCTCGACCTGCCGCTGGCCAGTCGCGGCAAGGCGCTGTACACGGAAAACTGCGCCTACTGCCACGCCCCCGATCCGAAGCCGCGCGACCAGCGCCTGGCGCCGGCGCGCGACCCGGAATGGAAGATGCGCATCGTGCCGACTGCCATCGTCGGCACCGACCCGACCACCGCCGACAACATCGCCGACCACCGCTTCGACATCAGCCGCCTGGGCTGGACCAAGGCGGAGCTGTCGCGGCTGGACGTCCAGCTGTTCGGCGCCAGCCTCGACGAGGTCGACTTCAAACGCATCTCCAGCGCCAAGGGCCTGGCCTATATCACCGCCTACGTGGAAAACCGCGCCTATCAGGACGCCGGTATCTCCCCGCGCCAGCGCTGGCGCATGGACGGCTATGGGCTGTCCATCGGCGTGCAGGAGAAGCGCGGCTACAAGGCCCGTCCGCTGGACGGCATCTGGGCCACCCCGCCCTTCCTGCACAACGGCTCGGTGGCCAACCTGTTCGAGCTGCTGTCGCCGGTGTACGAACGGCAGACGCAGTTCTGGGTCGGCAACTTCGAGTTCGACCCGGTGCGCGTCGGCTACCGCAGCGAACCTTTCCCCGGCGGTTTCCTGTTCGACACCCGCATCACCGGCAACGGCAACGGCGGCCACGAGTTCCGCGACGGCTGCCGCCAGCAGGGCGTGATCGGTCGCGCCCTGGCGCCGGAGGAACGCCTGGCGCTGATCGAGTACCTCAAGGTGCTCGGCAACGCCGAACTGGAAAGCCAGCTCAGCAACGTGCCGGCCAAGGCCTGGACACCGGGGCCCGAGTGCGCGGGCCTGAACTGAACCCGACTGAAGGAAGACATCCGATGCTCGAAACGCTCTGGCTGTGGTTCTGCCGTCTGTTCGGCCGGCTGCTGGCCCTGCTGCTCATCCTCGCCGGCCTCGCCTGGGCGCTGGGTGAACTCTATTACGCCTGGAAATTCTCCGGCCCGGTCTCCAGCGAAGAACAGATTCCGCCGGGCGAAGCGGCGCTGACCCGACTGATCATCGAAGACGCCGTGCGCATCGTCGAACAGCACCGCGACAACACCCGTGTGCTGCGCGATGCCCACGCCAAGGCACATGGCTGCGTCAAGGCCGAAGTGCAGGTGTTGGAAGATCTGGACGAGAGCTTACGTCATGGCGTATTCAGCGAGCCGGGGCACACTTGGCAAGCCTGGATGCGCCTGTCCAACGGCAACGCCTACCCGCAGTTCGACCGCGCCCGCGATGCCCGCGGCATGGCCATCAAGCTGCTCGAGGTACCAGGCGAGAAGCTGATGAAAAGCCCCGCGCATGCCGGCGAACAGGACTTCGTGATGTTCAACCATCCGGTGTTCTTCGTGCGCGACGTGGCCGAATACCGCAGCAACTTCGCCGCCCAGGCCGACGGCAAGAAGGTGCTGGCCTTCCTGCCCAGCTGGGATCCGCGCAGCTGGGAAATCCGCCACCTGATCATCGCCCTGAAAACCCTGGCGCCGGCGCCGGAAAGCCCGGTGGCGACCACCTACAACTCCATCGCGCCGTTCAAGCTCGGCCCGCACAACATCAAGTACCGGGTGGTGCCGGCGCCACAGCACTGTCCACCCTACCAACTGCCGGAGCAGAACAGCGCCCTGCCCAACTTCCTGCGCAACGCGCTGTACCAACAACTGTCGCTGGATCGCGCGCCGGCCTGCTTCGAACTGCAGGTGCAAAGGCAGAATCCGCAGTACTACATGCCCATCGAAGACACTAGCGTCGAGTGGGACGAAAAGATCGCGCCGTTCGAAAGCGTGGCACGTATCAGCGTGCCGGCCCAGGACTTCGATAGTCGCGAACAGAATCTGTTCTGCGACAATTTGTCCTTCAATCCCTGGCATGCCCTGCCGGAACATCGGCCGATTGGCGGTATCAACCGTTTGCGCCAGGCGGTATATGAGGCGGTGAGCGCTTATCGCCATCAACGCAATGCTGCGCCCTGAGCCACAGGGCGCGCGGTTCCGGGCCTGCAGCCGGTAGAGCGAAACAGGAAAAAGGAACTTTCGCGGCAGAAAGTTGTAAAGGGCGGGACGTTAAAACTTCTTTACCGGACACTTTTGCGAACTGCGTTAAAACTTTTTTCGGTACCGTGTGACTTATAGGTCGACTGCGTTCATCAACAGCTTTGACAGGCCAACTCAATAAACCGCTGGCCGCCATTATTGCTGGGATCAACTCGGAGATACCGACCCCATGAACACCCCGCTGCGTTTTAACGAAGCCCTGCTGATTGCCGATCGCGCCTTCCGCCCGTTCCAGTGCGTGGCCTGGGCTCAGCAGGACGGCACCGGCGTCGTCAGCATCAGCGTCATCGACCGCACCAGCACCCGCCTGCTCGGTCGCACCCAGCTGTCCAGCGCCACCTACAGCGACCCGCAACAACTGGCCGATGCCCTGCAGCGCTCCCGCGAGGAACTGCGTCGCCAAGGCTTCGACCTGGCGCCCTGGAGCATGCCGGAGTAAGCCCGTTCGGGGCGCCGCCCGGCGCCCCCTGAGTTTTGCTACCCCTTGGCAATATCTGTGGGCTTATTGTCCTTGTTGCCATGATCCTGCCGGCGCAGACTGCCTCCAATTCCCAAGGAGGCCCTCATGGATGCGCTCAGAACCATCGCCTGCCTGATCTACCCCGACGTCATGAGCCTGGACGTCAGCGGGCCGTTGCAGGTATTCGCCTCGGCCAACGTCGAACGCCAGCGCCAGGGCCTACCGCCCTGCTACCGCATTCGCCTGCTGGCCGACGAGGCCGGCCCGGTGAGCACCTCCGCCGGTTTCCAGCTGGTGGCCGACGGCAGTTGGCGCCAGCTCGACGGCGCAACCCTGGATACCCTGCTGGTTCCCGGCGGTCTGGGCGAAAGCCGGCAATGCGCCAATGCGCCGCTGCTGGCTTGGCTGCGCGAGAACGAGCCGCGCGTGCGCCGGCTCGGTTCGGTTTGCTCTGGCGCACTGATCCTCGCCGCCGCCGGTCTGCTCGACGGGCGCCGCGCCACCACCCACTGGGCCGACGTGGAGACCCTGCGTCAGGGCTATCCAGAGGTGGAGGTGCTGGGCGACTGCCTGCACACCTATGACCCGCACGACCTGGGCGGTGCCGCGCACCTCTTCACCTCCGCCGGGGTCACCGCCGGTATCGACCTGGCCCTGGCGCTGGTGGAGGCCGATCTGGGGCGGGCCATGGCCCTGGCGGTCGCTCGCCGCCTGGTGATGTTCCTGCGCCGGCCCGGAGGACAAGCACAGTTCAGCGCCCTGCTCAGCCCGGAGCCAAGCCGCGTGCCGCGCCTGGCGACCCTGCTCGAATGGATCCCCGCCCACCTCGGCGACGACCTGTCGCTCGAGGCGCTCGCCACCCAGGCACGCATGACCCCGCGCACCCTGTCGCGGGTGTTCAGTCAGGAACTGGGCATGGGGCCGGGCCGCTACGTCGAGCGCGTCCGCCTGGAGGCCGCACGCAACCTGCTGCAGGACGCTCAGGCCTCGATCGCCACGGTGGCGCGCCTGACCGGCTTCGGTCATGCCGAGAACCTGCGGCGCAGCTTTCACAAACACCTGGCCGTCAGTCCGCAGGACTACCTGCAGCGCTTCGGCCAGCGCCAGGAGAACGCCCATGCTTGAACTGCGCCCCAACTGCGAATGCTGTGACCGCGACCTGCCGGCCGACAGCCTGGACGCACTGATCTGCTCCTTCGAGTGCACCTTCTGCAGTGCCTGCAATGAGCGGGTTCTGCAAGGCAGCTGCCCGAACTGTGGCGGCGAACTGGTCAGGCGACCGATCCGTCCAGCCGAAAAGCTGGAGCGTTTCCCGGCCTCCTGTCAGCGCGTGCTCAAGTCCGCCGACTGAGACTAGAAGCAAGATACCTCGAGACCCTAGCTGTTATCTGGAGCCAGCTGATGCTGCTGATACGTAACCCTTCGATCCGCATACTGTTTGCCGGCCAGGCACTGTATTGGTCCTGCTCGATGATCGGGATCACCCTGACCGCGCTGGTGGGGCTGCAACTGGCCCCCTTGAATGCCCTGGCGACCCTGCCACTGGGCTTGTGGATGCTGGGCAACTTGTTCGCCGTACAACCCTTGTCGCTGTTTATGCAGCGCCATGGTCGTCGCCCCGGCTTGCTGCTCGGCGCCGGTGCCGGCGTGGTGGGCGGTTTGCTCAGTGCACTGGGCGTCTGGCTGGCCGATTTCGCCCTGTTCTGCCTGGGTGCACTGCCCATTGGCGTCTATCAAGCGTCGGCGATGTACTACCGCTTTGCCGCGTTGGAGGCCGCCGAAGAGGCGCACAAGGGCCGCGCCAGTGCCTATGTGATTGGCGGCGGCGTACTGGCGGCCGTGCTGGTACCGAGTATGACGCTGTGGGCGCGCTCCGCCCTGAGCACGCCTTTTGTCGGTGCCTACCTGCTGATCGCGATCCTGGCAGCGCTCGCTGCGTTGCTGATGATGAAGCTACCGGAGGGCACTGCACCGCGCCGGGCCAAGGCTGGCCTCGGTGAGCTGAGACTGCTGCTGCGCCGCCCGGTGGTACGCGCGGCGATCGCCACCACGGCGATTGGCAATGGGCTGATGGTCTTGGTGATGAATGCCACGCCCTTGGCCATGAACCTTTGCGGATTTGGCCTGGCCAGCAGCGCCCAGGTGATTCAGTGGCACATGCTCGGCATGTTCCTCCCGGCATTTCTGGCGGGCCCCTTGGTGGATCGCCTCGGCAGCCGGCGGGTAGCCGTGCTGGGCGGGGTGATACTGCTGGCAAGTGCCGCCATAGCCTTGGCCGGCCTGCAGCAGTTGCACTTTCTGCTCAGCTCGCTGCTGCTCGGGCTGGGCTGGAACCTGATGCTGGTCGCCGGCACTACCCTGCTGGCCGAAGGCCACAGCGACACGGAACGTGGCCAGGCCCAGGGCTTGATGGAATTGCTCAACGGCCTGATGGCGGCCTGTGCCGCGTTCACCGCCGGCGCGCTGATCAGTGGCCTTGGCTGGGACGCGATCAACCTGATTATCCTGCCCCTGGTAGGCCTGGCCATGCTGATGTTGCTGCCGGCCAGGTGTGGCCTGCGGGAGGCCGCCGGCTAAGCCGATGCACCCAGCCAGGAAGCAAAAAGGCGACCCATGGGGTCGCCTTTTCATTTGACTCGCAACTCGGTGCCTCAGTAGTAGGCGTTTTCCCGGTTGCTGTGGTCGGTCACGTCGCGCACGCCCTTGAGTTCGGGAATGCGCTCGAGCAGAGTTTTCTCGATGCCTTCCTTGAGGGTGTAGTCGGCCTGACCGCAGCCCTGGCAGCCGCCGCCGAACTGCAGCACGGCGATGCCTTCGTCGACCACGTCGACCAGGGTCACCTGGCCGCCATGGCTGGCCAGGCCGGGGTTGATCTCGGTCTGCAGGTAATAGTTGATACGCTCGTTGAGCGGACTGTCCTCGTTGACCATCGGCACCTTGGCGTTCGGCGCCTTGATGGTCAGCTGGCCGCCCATGCGGTCGGTGGCGTAGTCGACCACGGCGTCTTCGAGGAAGGGCTCGCTGACCGCGTCGATCCAGGCGGTGAAGCTGGCCAGGCCGACGGCGGTGTCTTCAGGTTTCTGCTCACCCGGCTTGCAGTAGGCGATGCAGGTTTCCGCATAGGACGTGCCCGGCTGGGTGATGAACACGCGGATGCCGATGCCCGGCGTGTCCTGCTTGCTCAGCAACTCGGCCAGGTAGTCTTCGGCGGCTTGGGTAATGGTGATGGCGCTCATGGCAACTCCTCGCAAACATGGGCGCAGTGTACGCCAGTGCGTTGCGCGGTTAAAGCCCAAGCAAATTAGTAGGAATTAATTGCAGCTATGGCGACCGCCGGGATTGGTTGGTCGCCACAGGTGGGTGCCGAGCTGACGAAGCCCAAGCTACAGGTTCTGGTAGCGGTTCATGTCCAGCACGCCGGCCTCCAGCGGCTGGGTCTCGCGGATATGCTCGGCCAGGTCGTGGAAATAGCGCCAGAACTCGGGGTGGCTGCGGCGAATGCCCCAGCGTTCGACGATGCGCTCGAAGGCCTTGGCATCGGCGGCGCGCTCCATCTGCGCAACGAACGCGTCCATCTCCTCGGCCTTGAGGCTGAACAGGAAGTTCGGGTAGCTGCTCAGCACCTCCGGGTAGATGGTCAGACTGTCCAGGCGCGGCTGGTAACGCAGCTCTTCGCCGAGCATGAAGGCCACGTTGCTGTGCGCACGGTTGCGCAGCAGGCTGTAGACCTCGCGCGAGCCGTCGCTCAGCTCGACCCGCAACAGGGTCGCCTCCGGCAGCTGCTCGATCACCCGCAGGCCGCCGGCCGGGCGACTGGCCAGGCGCGCCAGCGCCTGCTCGGCGTGCTGCAGCTCCGCCGCCAGCCCCTCGCGGTAGCAGCGTGCGCCGGTGCAGCGGTTGATCGGGTCGGGCCGGGCATTGAGCTTGGCCAGGCGCTGCAGCAGTTGCTCGGCGAACTGGCGCTTGGGATCGCCGCCGTCCAGCGCCAGCGCGCTGGGCGTGCGATGGTCGACCGCGGTGTAATCCAGCCACATCTTCAGCTTGCCGCTGTTCTGGTACCAGTCGTCCAGGTAGCCCTTGCGCGCCTGGGCCGGCAGCAGGCGGAGGAAGTTGACCTCGGCGCCGTTGCGGATCAGATCGAAGTACAGGCGGGTCTGCGCCTGGTGCGAGACGTTGCCGAACACGTCGAAGTTGACCACCAACTGGTAGTAGGTGCGCTCCAGCAGCGGGTAGTCCATCCACCAGAGGGTCTGCGGGATCTCGCCGAGCAGCCCCTTGCGCACCGAGGCGCTGTCGTGCTGACGGAAGATCGACAGCAGCGCGTTGTCGTTGCCGCGCCAGATATGCGCCCAGTCGGCCGGCGGCGCGTCGGCGTAGGCGTCCTTGCGCAGGTTCTCGTAGTGGTTGCGCTTGTCCCGGTAATTGCGCCACAGCCCGGGCAGGTCGCCGATCTCGTCGAACTGCCCGGGCATCGCCAGCAGCGGCGTGGCCTGGGCACGATAGTCGGCATCGGTGATATAGAGGTCGTGCTGCGGGTCCTGGAACAGTGTCCAGAAGTTGTCGCGGATCACGTCGGTGGCGATCTGTCCGCGGCACACCGGGCCGCGAATAAAGGTGCGCACGAAGTACTCGGCGTTATCCAGCATGAACTGGTAGCGCGCCCGCGGCGGGATCGCGGCGAAGGTCTCGAAGGGGTTGGCGCGGCGCTGCGCGCCGTAGCCGGGCACCGCGTCCAGCGGCCAGTCCTCGGCGAAGAACAGTTCCTTGACCCGCGCCAGCTTGGCGCTGCTCAGCGGATAGGTGATGTGGGTCTTGTGCACGATGACGCCCTGGATCGGCCACAGGCGATAGTGGAACGCGGTGCCCGGGTCGTCGTTGGGGCGGCGCGTGGCAATCGGATCGATGGCCTGGCCGCTGGGCGTGCGCGAACGCACCAGCTGGAAGAAATGCCCCGGCTCGCCGCCGTCGACATGCAGATGGGCGAGAAACAGGTGCTCGTAGAGCCAGCGCGACACCAGGTTCTGCCGCGCGCCGGGGGCGTTGAGGAAGGCCTCCCACTCGGCGATCTGCCGACGCTCGGTAGCGTTGGGGTACAGGGCCTGCTCGGTGACCGGCGCACCCTGCTCCAGCCATTGCTGCAGGGTGGCGTACTCGGCGTCGCTCAGGCCGGCGACGGCGAAGGGCATGCCGCCGTGAGCATTTTTCTTGGCATAGGCGGCGAACTCGCCGGGCAGCGGGCAGCTGTTGCTGCGGTTGATGGAGATGTCCAGGGCCTCCGGCAGCTTGGCGTTCGCCTCCAGCGGTTGGCTGCGCCCCAGTTCCAGCATGCGTTTGAGCAATGCGGCCTGGCCGTTCCCGTCGCCGAGCACCGAGTGGAAATCGCGCTGGCGCCAGGCGGTCTCGCCCTGGGCATCCAGGTACAGGCGCGAAGTGGCTTGCGCCTTGGTCCGCGTGCCATCGTACACCGGCTGCTTGCTGGCGCCGCGCATCAGCCCTTCGCCGCTGCCCAGGTTGAGTTGGCAGGGCGCGTCGTAACAGGCGTGGCAGGCCACGCACTTGTGGGTGAGGATGGGCTGGACGTCGTTCGCGTAGGAAATCGGCTCGGCCCGCGCCAGACCGGCTGCGAAGGAAAGAACAAACAGGGCAGCGGGCTTGAGCATGGCAACTTCCTTGATGACGATAACGGCGATTCTAGCCAGATGTCGCCGCCTACAACATGAGCGCAATTCATGCAAAAGGCGCATGCACTCCAGAACCCTGCAGCTTTGCTATCATCGCGCACCTTTGTTCCCGCTTTGCTCAGGTAGTTCCCATGTCCGATCGCAGCGCCCGCCTCCACGCCCTCCAGCAAGCCCTGAAGGAGCGCATCCTGATCCTCGACGGCGGCATGGGCACCATGATCCAGAGCTACAAGCTGGACGAGGCCGACTATCGCGGCGAGCGCTTCGCCGACTGGCCGAGCGACGTCAAGGGCAACAACGACCTGCTGCTGCTGTCGCGCCCGGACGTGATCCAGGCCATCGAGAAGGCCTACCTGGATGCCGGCGCCGACATCCTGGAAACCAATACCTTCAACGCCACCCAGGTGTCCCAGGCCGACTACGGCATGGAGGCGCTGGTCTACGAGCTGAACGTCGAAGGCGCGCGGCTGGCCCGTGAAGTGGCCGATGCCAAGACCCTGGAAACCCCGGACAGGCCGCGCTTCGTCGCCGGCGTCCTCGGCCCGACCAGCCGCACCTGCTCGATCTCCCCCGACGTCAACGACCCCGGCTACCGCAACGTCAGCTTCGACGAGCTGGTGGAGAACTACACCGAGGCCACCCGCGGCCTGATCGAGGGTGGCGCCGACCTGATCCTGATCGAGACCATCTTCGACACCCTCAACGCCAAGGCGGCCATCTTCGCCGTGCAGGGCGTGTTCGAGGAACTCGGCATCGAGCTGCCGATCATGATTTCCGGCACCATCACCGATGCCTCCGGCCGCACCCTGTCCGGCCAGACCACCGAGGCCTTCTGGAACTCGGTGGCGCACGCCAAGCCGATTTCCGTGGGCCTGAACTGCGCCCTCGGCGCCGCCGACCTGCGCCCCTACCTGGAAGAGCTGTCGAACAAGGCCGGCACCCATGTCTCGGCTCACCCCAACGCCGGCCTGCCCAACGCCTTCGGCGAGTACGACGAGACCCCGGCGGAAATGGCCGCGGTGGTCGAGGAGTTCGCCGCCAGCGGCTTCCTCAACATCATCGGCGGCTGCTGCGGCACCACTCCGGCGCATATCCAGGCCATCGCCGAGGCCGTGGCCAAGTACCCGCCGCGGGCGATCCCAGAGATTCCGCGCGCCTGCCGCCTGTCGGGCCTGGAGCCCTTCACCATCGACCGCAATTCGCTGTTCGTGAACGTCGGTGAGCGCACCAATATCACCGGCTCGGCCAAGTTCGCCCGACTGATCCGCGAGGAAAACTACACCGAAGCGCTGGAAGTGGCGCTGCAGCAGGTGGAAGCCGGCGCCCAGGTGATCGACATCAACATGGACGAGGGCATGCTCGACTCCAAGGCGGCGATGGTGAAGTTCCTCAACCTGATCGCCGGCGAGCCGGACATCTCGCGCGTGCCGATCATGATCGACTCCTCCAAGTGGGAGGTGATCGAGGCCGGCCTGAAATGCATCCAGGGCAAGGGCATCGTCAACTCCATCTCGATGAAGGAAGGCGTCGAGCAGTTCAAGCACCACGCCAAGCTGTGCAAGCGCTACGGCGCCGCCGTGGTGGTGATGGCCTTCGACGAGGTCGGCCAGGCCGACACCGCCGCGCGCAAGAAGGAAATCTGCAAGCGGTCCTACGACATCCTGGTCAACGAAGTGGACTTCCCGCCGGAAGACATCATCTTCGACCCGAACATCTTCGCCGTGGCCACCGGTATCGAGGAGCACAACAACTACGCGGTCGACTTTATCGAGGCCTGCGCCTATATCCGCGACGAGCTGCCGTACGCCCTGAGTTCCGGCGGCGTGTCCAACGTGTCGTTCTCCTTCCGTGGCAACAACCCGGTGCGTGAGGCGATTCACTCGGTGTTCCTCTATTACGCGATCCAGAACGGCCTGACCATGGGCATCGTCAACGCCGGCCAGCTGGAGATCTACGACGAGATCCCCAAGGAGCTGCGCGACGCGGTCGAGGACGTGGTGCTCAACCGCCACGACGGCGCCACCGAGGCGCTGCTGGCCATCGCCGACAAGTACAAGGGCGACGGCGCCGCCAAGGAAGTGGAAAACGAGGAATGGCGCTCGCTGCCGGTGAACAAGCGCCTGGAACACGCGCTGGTCAAGGGCATCACCGCCTTTATCGTCGAGGACACCGAAGAGTGCCGCCAGCAGTGCGCGCGCCCCATCGAGGTGATCGAAGGCCCGCTGATGAGCGGTATGAACCTGGTCGGCGACCTGTTCGGCTCGGGCAAGATGTTCCTGCCCCAGGTGGTCAAGTCCGCGCGGGTGATGAAGCAGGCGGTGGCGCACCTGATCCCCTTTATCGAAGCCGAGAAAGGCGACAAACCCGAGGCCAAGGGCAAGATCCTCATGGCCACGGTCAAGGGCGACGTGCACGACATCGGCAAGAACATCGTCGGCGTCGTTCTGGGCTGTAACGGCTACGACATCGTCGACCTGGGCGTGATGGTGCCGGCGGAGAAAATCCTGCAGACGGCGATTGCCGAGAAATGCGACATCATCGGCCTGTCCGGCCTGATCACCCCCTCGCTGGACGAGATGGTCCACGTGGCCAAGGAAATGCAGCGCCAGGGCTTCAAGCTGCCGCTGATGATCGGCGGCGCCACCACCTCCAAGGCGCACACCGCGGTGAAGATCGACCCGCAGTACAGCAACGACGCGGTGGTCTACGTCACCGACGCCTCGCGCGCCGTCGGCGTGGCCACCCAGCTGCTGTCCAAGGAGCTCAAGGCCGACTTCGTGCAGAAAACCCGCGAGGAATACGTGGTGGTGCGCGAGCGCACCTCGGCGCGCGCCTCGCGCACCGAGCGCCTGAGCTATGCCGACGCCATCGCCAACAAGCCGCAGTTCGACTGGGCCGGCTACAACGCGCCCAAGCCGAGCTTCATCGGCGCGCAGGTGCTGGAGGATATCGACCTGGCCACCCTGGCCGAGTACATCGACTGGACGCCCTTCTTCATCTCCTGGGACCTGGCCGGCAAGTACCCGCGCATCCTCACCGACGAGGTGGTCGGCGAAGCCGCCAGCGCGCTGTTCGCCGACGCCCAGGCCATGCTGAAGAAGCTGATCGACGAGAAGCTGATCAAGGCCCGCGCGGTGTTCGGCTTCTGGCCGGCCAATCAGGTGGCGCACGACGATATCGAACTGCGCGACGCCCAGGGCAAGCCCATCGCCCTGCTCCACCACCTGCGCCAGCAGAGCATCAAGGCGGACGGCAAGCCGAACCTGTCGCTGGCCGACTTCGTCGCGCCGAAGGAGAGCGGCAAGACCGACTATGTCGGCGGCTTTATCACCACCGCCGGCATCGGCGCCGAGGAAGTGGCCAAGGCCTACGAGGCCAAGGGCGACGACTACAACAGCATCATGGTCAAGGCCCTGGCCGACCGCCTGGCCGAGGCCTGCGCCGAGTGGCTGCACGAACGTGTGCGCAAGGAGTACTGGGGCTATGCCGCCGACGAGCAGCTGGCCAACGAAGACCTGATCAAGGAGCAGTACAAGGGCATCCGCCCCGCTCCCGGCTACCCGGCCTGCCCGGACCATAGCGAAAAGGCCACTTTGTTTAGGCTGCTCGACCCCGAGGCCGGCTACAACCAGGCCGGGCGCAGCGGCGTGTTCCTTACCGAGCACTACGCCATGTTCCCGGCGGCCGCGGTGTCCGGCTGGTACTTCGCCCACCCCGAGGCGCAGTACTTCGCCGTCGGCAAGGTGGACCAGGACCAGGTCGAGAGCTACAGCAAGCGCAAGGGCCAGGACATCGCCGTCAGCGAGCGCTGGCTGATGCCGAATCTGGGCTACGACGGCTGACGCGGGCTCGCGTTGCGTAGGGTGGGCAACGCTCTGTTTGCCCACCGCTGCCTGGCCAATCGAAAACGCCTTGCGCGCTTTCCGGACTATGCCCGAACGCCGTCAGACCCTGCTGCGCACGATCTTGATCGAGTACTCCATCTGCGGCTTGCGCGTCACGCTGACGGCACGGCGGCTCACGGTATCCAGGGTGATGTTCCAGAAACCGCTGCTCGGCACGCGGATCTTCGCCGGGAACTTGATAAAGGCGCCGCCGTGGTAGCTGTGCCGGCCACGGTTCTTGAAGGCGCGGAAGTTGGCGTCGTTCATCAGGCGGATATTGCAGGGCTGCGAACACTCGATGACCACCAGGTCGCCCTCGTTCAGCTGTTCGCGTTGATGGATGAATTTCATGCGTGCTTCCGGTTGGATCGGGGGCGCGACGATAGCACGAGCGCGCGCCGCGGGCAGCGCCGAGACGACGGGGCGCGCCTGCTCAAGCGCTGCTAGGCTGATTTCAGCCGCCGCGCCGGAGCGCGCGGCAAGCACCTTCGGCAAACGCAGCACGTCGCCTCTCGCAGGAGCCCGCCCATGAAGATATCCAGCTTCCTTGCCCCCGTTCTCGTCGCCGGCCTGCTGCACGGCGGTTATAGCCAGGCCGAGGAGCAGCTCGGCGGCGAGCATGACCGCAGCGAATCCTTCGAACCGGGCAAGCCCGGCGGCGCGGTGCTCGAAACCGAGGAGGTACACGCCAAGGTCAGCGCCATCGATACCGCCACGCGCAGCTTTACCCTCACCGACGAGCAGGGGCACAGCCGCACCCTGCAGGCACCGCCGGAGATGCGCAACTTCGAGCAGCTCAGGGTCGGCGACCAGGTGCGCGCGATGATCGGCCTGGAACGCATCGTCCAGCTGCGCGAGCCGGGCGATACCAGCGAAGACGGCGCCGCCGGCATCCTGGCCACCACACCGGAAGGCAGCAAGCCGGGCCTGCTGATGGCCGAGACGCTGGAACTCAGCGCGGTGATCAAGGCCATGGACAGCACCCAGCGTACCGCCACGTTGCAGTTCGCCGACGGCAGCCAGCGTACCGTCAAGGTGCGCCCCGACGTCGAGATGAAACCCGAGTACCTGGGCCGCGAGCTGGTGCTGCGCATGACCTCGGCGGTGGCCGTTAGCGTCGAGGCGCAGTGATAGCTGACGGCTGAATGGGCAGGCGAGGCCGTAGCGCTGGCGCCCCGCGGCAACGGCCGTTAGCGCGGCGCAGTCACGGCCCGGGCTGGACACCCCGGGGAGCGGGCCCTAGCATGCGCGGCCACGCCGTCGTACAGCGCCGCCATGAAAATCCTGCTAGACCGCATCCCCACCCTGCTCGCCTGGGTCCGTCGATACCCCGGCCTGGTTGCCGCCTTCGGCTTCTGCTCGGGGTTGGCCAGCTTCCTGCTGGTCGAGCGCCAGGCCAATCTGGCCAAGGTGCTCGGCGTGGTGCTGCTGGCCAGCTGGTTGTGGCTGATGCTGGAAAACCTGCTGCGCGAGCACATCGCCCGGCGTTTCGGCTTCGAGCTGCCGATCCCGCTGCTGCGCTATGCGACGCAGATGATCCACCAGGAAAGCCTGTTCTTCGTCTTGCCGTTCTTCTTCATCACCACCACCTGGAATAGCGGCCAGTTGCTGTTCAGCGGCCTGCTCGCCGTCGCCGCGCTGATATCCATTACCGATCCGCTCTACTACCGCTGGCTGGCGGCCCGGCGCTGGCTGTTGCTGATGTTTCACAGCCTGGCGCTGTTCGCGGTGATGCTGACCGCGCTGCCGATCATCTTCCACCTCAGCACCCCGCAGAGCTACCGCGTCGCCCTGGTCCTGACCACGCTACTGACGCTGCCGAGCCTGCCCGGGCTGATCGGCTTCGTCGGCTGGCGCCGCGCCGTGGCCCTGGCCGCGCTGCCGCTGATCCTCGGCGCAGGCGGCTGGCTGGCACGCACCTGGGTGCCGCCGGCCACGCTCTGGCTGAACGAGGTGGCGGTGACCACCGAGTTCGACGGGGCGCAGCGCTCGCCGGGGCGCTCGATCGAACGCATCAGCCCGGCCCAACTGAGCGCCGGCGGGCTCTACGCCTACACCGCGATCAACGCGCCGCGCGGGCTGAACGAACGCATTTACCATGTCTGGCGCCACGACGGCCGCGAGGTCGACCGCATCGCCCTGGATATCCAGGGCGGGCGCAAGGAGGGCTACCGCGCCTGGAGCCACAAGCAGAACTTCCCCGCCGAGGCCCAGGGCCGCTGGCAGGTGCAGGTGCTTACCGAGGCCGGGCAGCTGATCGGCGTGCTGCGCTTCGACGTGGCCGACGCCCCCGGCACCTGATAGCATCCGCGCCCCATGCAGCTCGCCGATCTCACCCAACGTCTCGCCGCCCTTGGCGCCAAACCCCAGCACATCGGGCGGATCACCCGCGCCTGGCTGCAGGGCAAGGCGCTGGACACCGGCACCAAGCACCAGAAGACCGAGAACTTCCTGCCGCTGTCCGTACGCCAGGGCCTGCCGGCGCTTGCCGCCGACCTCGATAAGCTCGCCCGGCTGCGCTCCGAGCATCCCGGCGCCGACGGCTCGGCGCGCCTGCTGGTGGAGCTGGCCGACCAGCAGATGGTGGAAAGCGTGCTGCTGCCGCGCGATGGCCTGTGCATTTCCAGCCAAGTCGGCTGCGCGGTGGGCTGCGTGTTCTGCATGACCGGCAAGAGCGGCCTGCTGCGCCAGCTCAGCAGCGCCGAGATGGTCGCCCAGGTTGCCCTCGGCCGGCGCTTTCGCCCGGTGAAGAAGGTGGTGTTCATGGGCATGGGCGAGCCGGCGCACAACCTCGACAACGTGCTCGAGGCCATCGACCTGCTCGGCACCGAGGGCGGCATCGGCCACAAGAACCTGGTGTTCTCCACGGTGGGCGATCCGCGGGTGTTCGAGCGTCTGCCGCAGCAACGGGTGCGCCCTGCCCTGGCGCTGTCGCTGCACACCACCGACGCCGAGCTGCGCCAGCGCCTGCTGCCCAAGGCGCCGCGCATCGATCCCGAGCAGTTGATGGAATTGGGCGAGGCCTACGCCCGCTGCATCGACTACCCGATCCAGTACCAGTGGACCCTGCTCAAGGGCATCAACGACAGCCAGGAGGAAATGGACAACATCCTGCGCCTGTTCAAGGGCAAGTTCGCCGTGCTCAACCTGATTCCCTACAACAGCCTGGAAGCCGACGACTACCAGCGCCCGGACGGCGAGCGCATCGTGCAGATGGTGCGTTACCTGCACAGCCGCGGCGTGCTGACCAAGGTGCGCAACTCGGCCGGCCAGGATATCGACGGCGGCTGCGGCCAGCTGCGCGCCCGCGCCAGCGAGCTGATCCCGCTGCGCCGGGTTCGCTGACCCCGCCCGCAGGGTGTCGCCGGGCCGCCTAGGCCGTGCGCACCAGCAATCGAAGCCCTCCTCAACTCATCAGACGTTCCATGCGCTCGGCCACGGCCTGCGCCAGACGCCGGCGCCAGGCCGGGCTGTGCGGATTGGCCAGCACCCGATCCTCGTGGACGAAGCTGCGGATGATGGCGTTATAGCCGAGCCAGCGGCACGGCTCGGGCTCCCAGCGGCGCAGGCGGGAAACCGGGCTGTCGGGTAGCACCCAGGGCTGGCGCAGCAGTTCGCTGTCGCGACCGAGGATGAGGTCGGCCAGGGTGCGCCCGCCCAGGTTGCTGGCGCCGACGCCCTCGCCGCCGTAGCCGCCGACCAGGGCGATGCGCTGCTTCAGGTCGCGCAGCATATGCGGCTGGAAGCGCCGCGCCATGCCCAGATTGCCGCCCCAGGCGTGGCTCAGCCGCACGCCGCGCAACTGCGGAAATAGCTCGCCCATCAAATAGCGGCGTAGGCCCAGTTCGTCGTCGCTGAGGTTGAAGTCGCGGCGCAGGCGGCCGCCGAAGCGATAGCCGCCGCGCGCGCCGAACACCAGGCGGTCGTCGCGACTGCGCTGGCCATAGGTGACCTGGCGACTGAACTCGCTGAAGGCCTGGCCACGCTGCAAGCCAATGTCGGCCCAGACCTCCGCCGGCAGCGGCTCGGTGGCAATGATCAGGCTCTGCACCGGCAACTGATGCCGGCCCAGCGGCGGCAAGCCGGCGGCGTATCCCTCGATGGCCGGCACCACCCAATCGGCACGCACGCTGCCTTGCGCGGTGCGCACCAGACCGGGCTGCCAGTCGATCACCGCACTGCGTTCGTAGAGCTGGACGCCGAGCGCCTCGACGCAGCGTGCCAGGCCGCGCACCAGCTTGGCCGGATCGATGGTGGCGCAGTGCGGGCTGTACAGCGCGCCGTAGGCGTTGGCCAGGCGCAGTTGCTCGGCCAGCTCGCTCGGCGCCAGCCAGCGGTAGTCGTCCTCGCCCAGGCCGAGCGCGCGCAGGCCGCCGAGGTACTCGCGCAGGCGTACTTCCTGCTCGGGATAGCGCGCCGCGCAGTAAAGCACCCCGCCCTGGCGCAGGTCGCAGTCGATACCCTCGCGGGCCACCACCTGCGCCACCTCGTCGGGAATGCCATGCAGCAGATCGAAGGAAGCTTTGCGTTCGGCGGCAGGCAGGCCCGCCAGCAGGCGATCCTCGCCGAGCAGGTTACCCATCAACCAGCCGCCGTTGCGCCCGGAGGCGCCGAAGCCGGCGGTCTCGGCCTCCACTATCGCCACGCGCAGCTGCGGCGCCTGGCGCTTGAGGTAATAGGCGGTCCACAGCCCGGTATAGCCGGCGCCGATGATCGCCACGTCCGCCTGCAGATCGGCCTGCAGGCGGGGTCGCGCCTGCAGCGGATCGTCGATTCGATCCATCCACAGACTGATATTGCGCCAGGGATTCATCCACGCCTCCGTCATCGATCGATGCCCCAAGGCTAGCGGCACGGCTCAGTAGCTGTCTTGCGTGCGGACCCGCGCGGAAATCTGCTAGAGAACCCGCTTAGAATCTGCTGCGTTAAAAACGGGCTCTAGCTCGCTAGATCCTGGACGGGCTCTAAGATAGGCCTTCGGCGACAGCCCGGTATGCCGCTTGAAGCAGCTGTAGAAGGCCGACAGCGAGTTGAAACCGGCGGCGAAGGCCAGCTCGTCGATGCGTTTGAGGTCGCTGCCCGCCTCCAGACCGGCGAGCAGGTGCTGCAGGCGGGCGCGACTGACGTAGCGGTAGAAGCTCTCGCCGAGCACCTGGTTGAGCAGATGGGAGATCTGGTTGCGGCTGTAGCCGGTGGCCGCCGCCACCTGCTGCAGGTTCAGCTCGGGATCGAGAAAGGCTTTGCTGCGCTGGAAATACTCCTGCAGGTCCTGCGCCAGCTGGCCGAGCTGGCGGGGCGACAGCCCCAGCCGGCTGATCGCCGGGCGCGCACCGACCGGCTGGTTAGCAGGGTTCGCCTCGCGCACCAGGGTGGCGTACTCGTTGATGCGCCAGATCAGCCCGTCGCGCACGGTGATCGCCTCGCCGGTGCGGAACGACACCAATCCCGCACCGCCCTGCAGGCTGGTGCGGTACTGGATGAAGGCGGTGTGGCCATCGACGCGGATGCGGTCGAGATGCTCCAGCACCTCGCCGGGGTGGCGCGGCAGGTTGCTTTCGACATAGCCGCGCAGCTCGGCCAGGCGCATGCAGCGCTGCTGGTAGAAGTCGTTGTACTCCACGTCCGGGTGGTACAGCGCCAGCACCGCCTCCAGGTCGCGCTGCTTCCAGCTCAGGTGATAGCGCAGGATGGTCTCGCGGGTGCGCGCGGTCTGCGCGGCGTCGTCGGGGAAATTGTCGTCGAACATGGCGGGCATCGTTTCAGGGGCGCCGTGCAGCTTGCCGATTCGCCGCGAACGGGTCAAAGCGCCGCCACCCCTAGCCAGTCTTCCAGGTGCACCGGCTTCTGCACGCCGAAGCCCTGCACGTAGTCGACCCCCATCTCCAGCAGGCGCGCGCGGATGGCCGGGGTCTCGACGTACTCGGCGATGGTCTGGCGCCCCAGGGCATGGGCGATCTCGTTGATCGAGCGGACCATGGCCAGATCGCTGGGCGAGCGTTCGATCTCCTTGACGAAGCTGCCGTCGATCTTCACGTAGTCCACCGGCAGACGCTTGAGGTAGTCGTAGCTGGAGAAGCCGACGCCGAAGTCGTCGATCGAGAAGCTGCAGCCGGCACGCTGCAGATGGCGCACCAGGTCGGCGGTCTTGGCCAGGTTGGATACCGCGGCGGTCTCGGTCAGTTCGAAGCAGATGCGCCGGGGGTCGACCCGGTAACGCTCGAACAGGCTCTCGATGAAACCGAGCAGCTTGTCGTCGTTCAGGCTGCTGCCGGACAGGTTGATCGACAGCGCGCTGCAGCGCCGCCACAGGTTGGGGTGGCGGTCGAGCACGGCAAAGATGTGCCGCAGCACCCAGCGATCCACCTTGCTCATGCGGTGGTAGCGTTCGGCGGCGGCGATGAAGTCCTGCAGCAGCAGCTCGTTCTGCATCACCAGCAGCAGCTCGTAGTGCGGCAACTCGCTGGCGTCTTCGGCAGTCGGCGCGATCTGCTGTACGCGCAGCGACAGGTCCTCGCGCTCGACTATATCGTCGACCCGCGCGGCAATCGCCAGCAGGCCGATGCGCCCATCGTCGCTGGCCATGCTGAAACAGTGCACGCGGTTGCGCCCGGCTTCCTTGGCCGCGTTGCAGGCCGCCTGAAGGTCGCAGAACAGGTTGGTGACATCGTGCCGCTCGGCCGCCTCGACCACCCCGACGCTGAGGGTGATGCCGTGCTTGCGCGCCTCCCAGGTGAAGCCCTCGCTCTCCACCTCGCGGCGCAGCTGCTCGGCCAGATCGGCCGCCTGGGCCTCGGTACAACCCGGCAGCACCGCGGCGAAATCCACCCCGCCGACCCGCGCCAGGCAGCTGGCCTGCGGCAGCCAGCGTTGCAGCTGCTCGCAGAGCCGTTTCAGGCAGGCGTCGCCGGCCTGCGGGCCGGCGTGGGTGTTGATCAGGGCGAACTGGTCGACGTGCAGCATGAGGAAGGCGTGGCGGCCGCGGCTGGCCAAGCTTTGCGCCAGGGACGACTCGAAGGCGCGACGGTTGTGCAGGCCGGTCAGCTCGTCGTGGCTGCGCGCATGGGCGATCTCACGGTACAGGCGCCCGACTATGTCCTGCAGGGTGCGCTGTACCAGGCTGTCGGAGTCCTGCGCGCCATCGTCGACCAGCAGCCGCCCGCCCGCCAGTTCGGCGACCAGCTCGCGCTCGCTGTACCTGCCGCTTTCGCGGCCCTGACGGTCGACCAACACATAGTGATCCAGCGCCGGGTTCTTCCACACCAGGCGATGCAGCTGGCCGCTGGCGTCCTGCAAGCGCGCGCCCTCCTTGAGCTGCTCCAGGCGTTCGCCCCAACGCTGCAGCTCTTCGGCCAACGGCGGCCGGGCCAGCGCCAGGCTCGGCGGCGCGACCATGGCCACCGGTTCCTCGCCGAGCAGTTGCCGACGCAGCCCGGCCAGCACCGGGGCGTACTGGAAACTGCCGGCGCCGAAGGCCTCCATGCGCCGCTTGAGAATCTGCAACTGATGCTCGACCTCCTTGGCGTAGGCCTCGCCATCGCCCACCAGCGGGCCCTGCGCACGCTCGTTGAGGCGCTTGTAGAGCATGCCGGTGAGGGACATGTCCAGACGCCAGGTCAGGTCCTGCCGGCCCATACGGATCAGCTCGTGCACCAGCAGGTCGCGCCAACCGACGTCCAGCCATTCCAGCAGCAGCCTGGGCACGCGCTCGCCATGCAGGTCGCGCAGCGCGCCGGCGACTTCCTGCTGCGCCTGCTTGAGGGTGTCCTGGCCGCGGTGCAGCTGTTTGACCCGTTCGGCGTTCTGCTGGTAGCTGCGCTGCTGCTGGGCGAGCAGCTCGTCCAGCTCGGCGTCATGGGCGGCGAAACTCTGGCTGTCGCCGTCGTAGCCGTCGACGATTCGCTCGATCAGGCCCTGCAAGCGGGCCTCCAGCGCCGGATTGGCCGGTTCGCAGTGATCGCCCAGGCGTAGCAGGCGATCCAGGGTGGCGCGCACCGGATGGCTGCTGTCGGCGATGGCCGCCGGTTCCTTCAACGTGGCCTGCAGCACCGGCAGCAGCAGGCGCTCGATGGCCGGTTTCAGCGCCGGCGCCAGGCCGGCGTCCTGCCCCAGGTGCTGGAACACCTCGCCCACCAGCTGGGTGTCTTCCTGTTGGCGCAGGCTGAGCGACCAGTCCTGTTGCTGGAACTGTTCGAGCAGCGCCTGCGCCGTCCAGCCGCCGGACGGCGTCGGTTCGGCGCGCAGCCGTCCCAGCAGTTCGGCCGGCTGGCCGCTCGACGCCTGGTCCGCCACGGCTTGGCGCGGCGCCGCGCTGCTGCGCCGCAGTTGGTGGATGGCCTGATAAGCGGCGGACCTCGCCTCGGCGCGCTGCGGCGATGCGAGCTGGGGGCGCGGCGGTGCCAGCTCGACGCCGAGCGGCTCGATACGCTGGGCGGCAAACTGTTCGGCCAGGGCCTGCATATAGGGTTGCAACAGCGCCGGCAGCAGCCGTCCGGCTTCGCTGAGGTACAGGCCGCGCACGCTGGCCGGTTGATTGCGCAGGCGCAGCTCGCCCTGCCACTGACGCAAGAGAAACTCGAACGACAAGGGGTTGTCCGCATCGGCCAGGGGCTCGCCGGCCAATTGGTTGAAACAGCCGCACACGCGCCACTCCAGCACGCCCAGGTGTTCGCGCAGGGTGCGCACCAGACGCCGGGCGAGCAGCATGTCGTCGACTTCCTCGTCGTCCACCAGGCTCCACTCACTGCGGCTGTCGAGTGCCACCGGCTGCAGCGGGCGCTCCAGCAGACCGCTGCAGATGCACTGCAGGCAGCTGTCGATGGCGCGGCCCTGCTGGTTGCGGCACAGGCGCATGAAATGCTCGCAAGCCTGCGCCTCCTCGTTGGAGAAGGCGCGCAAGCGTTGCTCCGCCAGCGCCTGTTCCAGTGCCAGACACAGTTGCCGCAGCGCATCCGGCAGATGGCGGCGAACCAGCGAACCGAGTGCCTCGCCGAGCGCGCGGGGTAACGGTCTGGGCATCAAGGACAACGCTCCTGCCTATGGTGGCTCCCTGTGCTTGACTATAGCCGTTTGCCACCCGTTGGCGAGTCCGCCCAAGGTCTTCCCCGGCGGCGGCTGCGACGCTCTGTTTCGGCCTCGCCAGGTACAGCGACTATGCTTGAGGAAGATCGGGAGAACGCCCATGAAAGAACCGGACAAACCACCGCCGCCACCGCCACTGACGTTCTGGGAAATGCTGCAGAGCGTGCTGGCCGCCGCCTTCGGGGTGCAGAGCGGGAAGAATCGCAGCCGCGACTTCAGCCGCGGCAAACCCAGCCACTTCATCCTGCTCGGGCTGCTGTTCACCGGGCTGTTCGTGCTGGTGCTGCTGGCCCTGGTGAAACTGGTGTTGCACCTGGCGGTCGGCTGATCAGCGCAGCAGGCTGTCGATGGAGCAGGCGTAACGGCTCATCTGCGGCTGACGAGTGGCACTGAACTGGCGGAAGTCCAGGTCGATGTCACCCTGTTCGAGGCGCCGCATCAGACGCCCGGCAGCTTCGTCATCGACCAGGCGCAGCAGGCTGGCCACCTGATCCTTGCCGCCGCGCGCGGCGAAATCCAGCCCCTTGGCGTGGTCGTGGAGCATCACCAGGGCACAGGCGCCGAGCAGGAAATGTCCGCTGGCCAACACCTCGATGCGCCCGTCGACGCGCGCCTGCAGCACCCGCGCGGAATTGTTCAACGCCGCGTAGCGCAGCTGCCGCCCCTGCTCGGTGGCCGCCTGCATCACGCCGAAGGCCATCTCGTCGTTGGCCGACCACACCAGGCTCAGCTGCGGGTAGCGCGGCAACAGGGCCAGCGACTGCTCGTAAGCGCGCTGCTGGCGCCACTCGCCGTACAGCACCTGCTGCAGGCGGACATGCGGCGCCTCGGCCAGGGCTCGCTGCAGGCCGACGATGCGCAGGGTCGCCGAGGGCGTCTGCTTGATGCCGGTGAACGCCAGCATCTGCGCCGGCTCACCGCCGGCCAGGGCGATCAGCGCCCGCCCCATCAGGTAACCGGCCTCCTCGTCGTTGGGCACCAGACTGCCCAGCCAGTGGCGATAGCGCTCGCGGCTGCCGCCGACCAGCGCCTGCTGCTCTGGCGTCAGGGTGCTGTGCAGGGCGAACAGACGCACCTGGGTGCCGTCGAACAGGCGCAGGATCTCCGGGCCGGTGAACTGCTCGTTGACGAAGATCAGGTAGTCGGGCAACTCGCCCCGCTCCAGGACCTCATGAGCGTTGCGCAGAATGCGTGCGGTATCGCGCTCGCCGTAGATCACCCGCAGGTCGATGCCCAGATCGCCAGCGGCGTCCTGCATATAGTGCGAATAATCGGCCCAGAACGGCTCGGCGGCATGGCCGGGGTTGAGAAACACCACGGAAAGCGGTCGCCCCTGCGCCTCGGCAACGCACCAGCCCAACATGGCCAACAGCCCCAGCACCCACCTGATCACGACGCCCCTCCCAATAACCGGGCGCAGTATAAGGGCATAAGCGCAAAAAGGCCGACCGCGGTGGCGGGTCGGCCTGTATGCCGGCGCGGGTGCTACTGACCGCTGACCCAGAACACCGCCGTGGCCACGGCAATCAGGATCAGGCTGAAGATGGCCCAGGCGTCGACGCGGCTGTCGGTTTTTTCCATTTCGCTATGGTCGTGCATGACTCCCCCTTGTTCTTGTGCTTATGGGTGACACGCCCTGCAGTTAAGACCAGCCTAAGCCAGGGCTCAAGCCCTCAGGTTATGTTCCGTCGCGCTCTTATTGCTCATAGTTCTGTTTATATACTCAAACATCACTTTTACGCATAAAGCTGAGCTGGTATCGTGCCCCGGCTCCGTGGGGAGTGCGCGGCCGTGCGCGCTGATTGGCAGTAGTAGCCTGACAACAGGACCCTTCATGTACGTATATGACCAGTACGATCAGAAGATCGTCGAGGATCGCGTCAAGCAGTTCCGCGATCAAACCCGCCGCTACCTCTCCGGAGAGCTGAGCGGCGAGGAATTCCGCCCGCTGCGCCTGCAGAACGGTCTGTATATCCAGCGTTTCGCGCCCATGCTGCGCATCGCCGTGCCCTACGGCCTGATGTCCTCGGCACAGGTGCGCATGATGGCCAAGATCGCTCGCGACTACGACAAGGGTTACGCGCACATCAGCACCCGGCAGAACGTGCAGTTCAACTGGCCGGACCTGGAAGACGTGCCGGAGATTCTCGCCGAGCTGGCCACCGTGCAGATGCACGCGATCCAGACCAGCGGCAACTGCATCCGCAACACCACCACCGATCAGTTCGCCGGCGTGGCCAAGGACGAGATCGTCGATCCGCGCCCCTGGTGCGAGATCATCCGCCAGTGGTCGACCTTCCACCCCGAGTTCAGCCACCTGCCGCGCAAGTTCAAGATTGCGGTCAACGGCGCCGTCAGCGACCGCGCCGCCATCGAGGTGCATGACATCGGCCTAGAAGCGGTGAAGAACGCAGCCGGCGAGCTGGGCTTCCGCGTTTCCGTCGGCGGCGGCCTGGGCCGCACCCCGATCGTCGGCAGCTTCATCAACGAATTCCTGCCCTGGCAGCACCTGATCAGCTATCTCGACGCCATCCTGCGCGTGTACAACCGCTACGGCCGTCGCGACAACAAGTACAAGGCGCGCATCAAGATCCTGGTCAAGGCGCTGACCCCCGAGGTATTCGCCGAGCGGGTGAACGCCGAATGGGCGCACCTCAAGGATGGCCCGAGCACCCTGACCGACGCCGAAGTGGCGCGCGTTGCCGGCCACTTCGTCGACCCGGCCTATCAGGCCCTGAACGACGAAGACGCCCTGCTCGCCCAGCAGGACGCCGAGCACCCGGGCTTCGCCCGCTGGCGCCAGCGCAACACCTTCGCCCACAAGAAGCCCGGCTACGTCGCCGTGACCCTGTCGCTCAAGCCCACCGGCACCGCGCCAGGCGACGTCACCGACAAGCAGCTCGATGCCATCGCCGACCTCGCCGATCGCTACGCCTTCGGTGAAGTGCGCAACAGCCACAACCAGAACATCATCCTCGCCGACGTCGAGCAGCGTCAGCTGCTGACCCTGTGGGGCGAGCTGCGCGAGCAAGGCTTCGCCACGCCGAACGTGGGCCTGCTGACCGACATCATCTGCTGCCCGGGTGGCGATTTCTGCTCGCTGGCCAACGCCAAGTCGATCCCGGTGGCCGAAGCCATTCAGCGCCGCTTCGACGACCTGGACTACCTGTTCGACATCGGCGACATCGACCTGAACATCTCCGGCTGCATGAATGCCTGCGGTCACCACCACGTCGGCCATATCGGCATCCTCGGCGTGGACAAGAAAGGCCAGGAGTTCTACCAGGTCTCGCTGGGTGGCAGCGCCGGTCGCGAAGCCAGCCTGGCGCAGATTCTCGGCCCCTCCTTCGCTCAGGACGACATGCCGGACGTGATCGACAAGATCATCAAGGTCTACGTCGAGCAACGCACCGAAGAAGAAAGCTTCCTCGATACCTACCGCCGCATCGGTATCGACCCGTTCAAGGAGCGCGTCTATGCAGCGAATCATTAAGAACGGCCAGGTAATCGACGAAACCTGGCACCTGCTGGCCAAGGACGTGACCCTCGACGCCATCCCCAACTGCGACGACATCATCGTCCCACTGGCGCTGTGGCGCGAGCACGCCCATGCGCTGAAGGCCCGCGATGGCGGCCTGGGCGTGTGGCTGGAAGCCGGCGACGAAGTCGAGGAAATCGCCGACGATCTCGCGCATTTCCAGGTGATCGCCCTGGACTTCCCGGCCTTCACCGACGGTCGCCATTCCTCCAGCGCCTACCTGCTGCGTACTCGCTACGGCTACACAGGCGAAGTGCGCGCCATCGGCGACGTGCTGCGCGACCAGCTGTTCGCCCTGCGCCGCGTCGGCTTCGATGCCTTCGCCCTGCGCGCGGACAAGGACCCGTACGACGCGCTCAAGGCCTTCGAGGACTACAGCGAGGTCTACCAGGCCTCGGCCGACCAGCCACAACCGCTGTTCCGCCGCCGCGCCTGATCGCCGCCGCTTGTACGCAAAAGCCCCGCTATTGGCGGGGCTTTTGCGTTGATGTGGCGCAGCTGCACTCCGTGAATGCGCGACGGCGCACCCCGAATTTCGGCCGGCCTACCAGCAAGATCCTGCTTCCCTGCACCTAGGAACTCGCCCGCACCGACTCCCAGGCGATCTGCGCCAGGAGTTCGCGACAGGCCCCCAGCTCGCTCTGGCTACGGCCGGCCAACCAGTTGCGGGCCAGATCCTGGCTCGGGCCGATCACCACCGCGGCGAAGCAGTCGTCGGCCATGGCCCTGAACAGCCCCTGCTGGCGGTACTCGGCCAGTGCCGCGAGAATCCGCGCGAAGTGCAAGCGATTGGCCTCGCGCAGCGCCTCGCCCATTTCCCCTGCCTCGACCCGACCGCGACTGTGCAGGATGAAGCGCGCCCAGTCCGGATTGGCCACCACCCAATCGATATAGCTGGTCACCAGCAGCTTGACGCAGGCCTCGGCGCTGCCTGCCTTGGCGAAGCCGTGCTCGAGCCGTTCGGCGTACTGCGCGGTGCCGGCCAGGTACAAGGCACCGATGATGCGCTCCTTGTTGCCGAAGTGGTGATACAGGCTGCCGATGCTGGCGCCGGAACGGTCGCGGATCATCTCGATGGTGGTGGCATCGACGCCCTGCTCGGTGAAACAGGCCAGCGCGGCCTGGAGAATCTCGTCTTTACGCGATGGACGGGCCATGCCACCCCCTGATGACTAGAATATTTTTCTAGAGTTATTTTCTAACGCTCGTATACTGCCCCGGCGCGCGCTCATCTTCAATCGCAAACCCGCAGGAGACAGTCATGAGTCAGATGTTGCAGATGTTCCAGCAAGCCGGCCCGGCGCAGTTCAGCGCACTGATCGGCCAGGTCGCCCCCTACTTCGCCAGCATCGCCCCGCAGATGGTCGAGCTGCGCCCCGGCTATGCCGAGCTGACCTTCCCCAAGCGTCGCGAGGTGCTCAACCATATCGGCACGGTGCACGCCATCGCCCTGTGCAACGCCGCCGAGCTGGCCGCCGGCAGCATGACCGACGCCTCGATCCCGGCCGGCTGTCGCTGGATTCCCAAGGGCATGACGGTGGAGTACCTGGCCAAGGCCGACGGCGATATCCGCGCCGTGGCCGACGGCAGCGCGCTGGACTGGAGCCAGCTCGGCGACATCAAGGTACCGGTGCTGGCCTATGTCGGCGACAAGCCGGTGTTTCGCGCGGAAATCACCATGTACGTCAGCCGGGCGTGAAACGCAGAGGCCCGTCGTCGACGGGCCTCTCGCTCAATCCAGCCTCACCAGCACGCGGCCGACCATGCCGCCAGCGAGTATCCGCTCGATGGCCGCCGGCAACTCTTGCAGGGCGACTTCCTGGCACAACGCCGAGAGATCGAGCTTCCACTGCAGCGACAGCTTGTCCCACATCGACGCCTTGACCACCAGCGGCAGCTCCACCGAATCCACGCCAAGCAGGTTGACCCCGCGCAGGATGAACGGCAGCACGCTGGCCTGGAAGCCGACGCCGGCGGTCAGCCCGCAGCACGCCACGCTGCCGCTATGACGCAGGGACTTGACCACATTGAACAGGATGTCGCCGCCCACGGTGTCCACCGCCGTCGCCCAGCGCTCCTTGAGCAATGGCCGTTCGACGCCCTGCTGCAGCTCTTCGCGGCTGACGATCTCGTCGGCGCCGAGACCACGCAGGAATTCGCCCTGCTCGGCCTTGCCGGTGGCTGCCGCGACCCGGTAGCCCAGCGCCTTCAACAGCACCACGGCGATACTGCCGACCCCGCCGGTGGCGCCGGTAACCAGCGCAGTGCCGGCCTCGGGGGTGACGCCGGCCTGCTCCAGCTTGTCCACGCACAGCGCGGCGGTGAGGCCGGCGGTGCCGAGGATCATCGCCTCGCGCAGGGACAGGCCCTGCGGACGCTTGATCGCCCAGGCTGCCGGTACGCGAATGTACTGGCCGAAACCGCCGGCGGTGTTCATGCCCAGGTCGTAACCGGTGACTATCACCTCGTCGCCGGGGGCGAACTCGGCGACGGCGGACGCCTCCACCACGCCGGCAGCGTCGATGCCCGGCGTATGCGGATAGGCTTTGGTGACGCCACGGTTGCCGCTGGCCGACAGCGCGTCCTTGTAATTGAGCGAGGAATAGCGCACGCGGATCAGCAGCTCGCCAGCGGGCAGCTCCTCGATCCGCCGCGCCACCACCTGGCGTTGAAAACCGCCATCGGCGCCTTCGCTGACCAGCAAGGCCTTGAATTCAGTCATCACCTTCTCCTCTTGTCGTTGTTCGGTGGCGCGCTCTTACCAGAAGCGCTGCTGATTGAGTCTGCTCAGCCAGGTCAGCACGAAGCGGTCCAGGGCCATGCTGGCAGCCAGCCCCACGCGCTCCTGCAGGCTCTTCTTGTGGGCGAAATGCAGGTGGAACAGCTCGGCCTCGGCAGCGCGCTCGGCCAGGTATTGGTCGCTGGTCTTCAGTTCGTCCACCAGCAGGCGCTCCTGGGCGGACAGGCCCAGCCAGACCTCGCCGGTGGCGATGGCGTCGATATCCAGTTGCGGGCGGTAACGGGCGACGAAGCCCTTGAACAGCTCGTGGGTGGTTTCCAGGTCTTCCTGGAACTTCTCCCGGCCTTTTTCGGTGTTCTCGCCGAACACGGTCAGGGTGCGCTTGTACTCGCCGGCGGTGAGCACCTCGAAATCGATGTCGTGCTTCTTCAGCAGGCGATGCACGTTGGGCAGCTGTGCCACCACGCCGATGGAACCGAGGATGGCGAACGGCGCGGCGAGAATCTTCTGGCCGATGCAGGCCATCATGTAGCCGCCGCTGGCCGCCACCTTGTCGACGCAGACGGTGAGCGGGATGCCAGCCTCGCGAATGCGCACCAGCTGCGAGGAAGCCAGGCCATAGCTGTGCACCATGCCGCCGCCGCTTTCCAGGCGCAGCACCACCTCGTCCGAGGCCTTGGCCAGCGACAGCAGCGCGGTCACCTCATGGCGCAGGTGATCGGTGGCCGAGGCCTTGATATCGCCGTCGAAGTCCAGCACGAACACCCGCGGCTTGCTCGGCGGATGTTTCTTCTCCTGCTTGGCCGCCTTGGCCTCGGCCTTGCGCGCGGCCTTGAGCTGGTCCTTGTGCAGCACGCTGTGCTCCAGGCGCTCGCGCAGATCCTTGTAGAAGTCGTTGAGCTTGTGCACCTGCAACTGGCCGCTGCTGCGCCGGCCCTTGCCGCGCGTAGCGGCGACCGCCGTCAGCACCAGGACGATGGCGACCACCAGGGTCAGGGTTTTCGCCAGAAAGCCGACGTACTCGCTAAGAAACTCCACAGATCCCCCTTGGACAATGCGGCGGCGCCGAGGCGCGCAAAGGCTCAAGCATACCGGCGCCATCGGCCGACGGCCAAGCGCGACGAAGGTCGACGGGCACCGCACAGCGGATTCAAACAAGCGTATGTTTTTTCGTTGACAGCCCCCGAGCTTCCTCATACCCTCGCGGAACTTTCAACGCGCCGGGACCGAAACGGACGTGGGCAGCATTTACCTGATTCGACATGGCCAGGCCTCATTCGGCGCGGACGACTACGATGTCCTGTCTGCCACCGGCGTGCGCCAGGCCGAAGTATTGGGCGAGCACCTGAATCAGCTCGGCATCGTCTTCGATCGTTGCGTCAGCGGCAGCCTGCGCCGCCAGCAGCATACCGCCAATGCCGCGTTGCAGCGCATGAGCGACGCCCCGCCGCTGGACATCGACGCGGCCTTCAACGAGTTCGACGCCGACGCAGTGATCCGCGCCCTGCTCCCCGGCATCCTGCCCGAAGAACCCGAGGCCCTGCATATCCTGCGTAACGGCGCGCAGAACCGTGCCGAGTTCCAGCGCCTGTTCTCCAAGTTGATTGCCCGCTGGGTTTGCGGCGAGTACGAGCAGCCCGGTCTGCAGAGCTGGCAGGCCTACGTCGAGCAGGTCGAAGGCGGCCTGACCCGCATCCTCGAGCAGGCCCGGAGCAAACAGAACATCGCCGTGTTCACCTCCGGCGGCACCATCACCGCCCTGCTCCGGCTGATCACCGGCGTACCGGCGGACAAGGCCTTCGAACTGAATTGGCAAATCGTCAACACCTCGCTCAGCCAGCTGAAGTTCCGCGGCCGCGAGGTGAGTCTGGCTTCCTTCAACAGCCATGTGCATCTGCAGCTGCTGAAGGCGCCGGAGCTCATCACCTACCGATGAGTTTTGGCCCACTGCGGCCGCGAGGCTGCGCGAAAAACCTGAAAAAAGGATAAGACCATGAGCGTTGCTGACATCGTCCAAACCATGCAATCCAAGTTCAACGCCAGCGCCGCTGCCGGCCTGGATCTGGTGTTCCAGTTCAATATCGAAGACGGCGAGAACTACGCGC
Organism: Pseudomonas sp. PL-6; assembly: GCF_054110165.1. Taxonomy (NCBI): domain Bacteria; kingdom Pseudomonadati; phylum Pseudomonadota; class Gammaproteobacteria; order Pseudomonadales; family Pseudomonadaceae; genus Pseudomonas; species Pseudomonas sp. PL-6. Next base: position 3,155,954 of record NZ_CM134189.1, read on the forward strand.
TGATCGTCAAGGACGGCACCTGCGCCGTCGAGCAAGGCGACAACCCGAACGCCAACGTGACCCTGATCATGGACAGCGAAACCCTCAAGGGCATCACCAGCGGCGAAACCGACGGCATGCAGGCCTTCATGGCCGGCAAGCTGCGCGCCGAAGGCGACATGATGCTGGCGATGAAGCTGGGCGAACTGTTCCCGGTCTAAGCGTCCAGGCTGACCGTGACACAGACGAAACCGGAGTCCTTGGGCTCCGGTTTTTTTATGCGCAGCCGCCGCCTGCGGGCGAATCAGGCAGCTTGATTGTGGTGCAACACGCCCGCCTATAACGGCGCGTATTGCTTGTGACGGTTCGGGTGCAGCATTAGATTAGCCAATTATCTAGGGCACCCATCATAAGTAGAAGGGATAAGCATGGCGCTCACCGACCAATCCACCCGCATCCGCGCAGGCGAAGAACTCGACGCCGCCGTCATCGACGCCTATCTCAAGGCCCATATTCCCGGCCTGAGCGGCGCAGCGAAGATCAGCCAGTTCCCCGGCGGCGCCTCGAACCTGACCTACCTGATCGAGTACCCGCAGCAGGAGTTCGTCCTGCGCCGCCCGCCATTCGGCCACAAGGCCAAGTCGGCGCACGACATGGGCCGCGAGTACCGCATCCTCAACCAGCTCAATGCCGGTTTCCCCTACTGCCCCAAGGCCTACGTGCACTGCACCGACGAGTCGGTGATCGGCGCCGAGTTCTACGTGATGGAACGGGTCAAGGGCATCATCCTGCGCTCGGAGATGCCGGCCGAGCTGAACTTCTCGCCCGAGCAGACCCGCGCCCTGTGCAAGAGCTTTATCGACAAGCTGGTCGAGCTGCACAACGTCGACTACAACGCCTGCGGCCTCGGCGACCTGGGCAAGCCGGAAGGCTATGTGGAGCGCCAGATCGGCGGCTGGATCAGTCGTTACGAGAAGGCCCTGACCCCCGATGCGCCCACCTGGGAGCCGGTCAAGGCCTGGCTGCGCGACAAGATGCCGGCCGACCACCACAAGCCGGGCATCGTGCACAACGACTACCGCTTCGACAACGTCATCCTCGATCCGAACAACCCGATGCAGATCATCGGCGTGCTCGACTGGGAAATGACCACCATCGGCGACCCGCTGATGGACCTGGGCAACACCCTGGCCTACTGGATCGAGGCCGACGACCCGGCGCCGGTGCAACTGATGCGCCGCCAGCCGAGCAACGCCCCCGGCATGCTCACCCGCCAGCAGTTCGTCGACTATTACGCCGAGCAGGCCGGCATCGAGATCAAGAGCTTCGACTTCTATTACACCTACGGCCTGTTCCGCCTGGCCGGCATCGTCCAGCAGATCTACTACCGCTTCTACCATGGCCAGACCCTGGACAAGCGTTTCGCCCAGTTCATTCAGATGAACAAGCTGCTGGAGCAGATGAGCCTGCAGGTCATCGGCAAATCCACTCTCTAACCCCGGGGTAATCACAATGTCCAAGACCCAACTGTTCGACCTCGACGGCAAGATCGCCTTCGTTTCCGGCGCCAGCCGCGGCATCGGCGAGGCCATCGCCAAGCTGCTGGCCCAGCAAGGCGCGCACGTGATCGTCTCCAGCCGCAAGCTCGAGGGCTGCCAGGCCGTGGCCGACGCCATCGTGGCCGATGGCGGCAAGGCCACCGCCATCGCCTGCCACATCGGCGAGATGGAGCAGATCGCCAGCGTCTTCGCGCAGATCAAGGAGCAGTTCGGCCGTCTCGACATCCTGGTCAACAACGCCGCCACCAACCCGCAGTTCTGCAACGTGCTGGATACCGACCTCGGCGCCTTCCAGAAGACCGTGGACGTGAATATCCGCGGCTACTACTTCATGTCCATCGAAGGCGGCAAGCTGATGAAGGCGGGCGGCGGCGGCTCGATCATCAACGTCGCCTCGATCAACGGCGTCTCGCCCGGCGAGTTCCAGGGCATCTACTCGGTGACCAAGGCCGCGGTGATCAGCATGACCAAGGTGTTCGCCAAGGAGTGCGCGCAGTTCGGCATCCGCTGCAACGCCCTGCTGCCTGGCCTGACCGACACCAAGTTCGCCTCGGCACTGACCAAGAACGACGCCATTCTCAACATGGCGCTGCAGCGTATTCCGCTCAAGCGCGTGGCCGACCCCAGCGAGATGGCCGGCGCGGTGCTGTACCTGGCCAGCGCAGCGTCCAGCTACACCACCGGCGTGGCGCTCAACGTGGACGGTGGCTTCCTCTCCTGAGGTCAAGCGGCATAAACGACGAAGGCACCCTAGGGTGCCTTTTTGCTTTGTAGGATATTTCGCTCTCCTCTCCCGCCCTTCGGACACCCTCCGGGTCGCCAAATGGCCGCAAAGCGGCCGCTACCAATCCTTCAGCGCCGCTTCGGCTGCCGGATTCATCGGCTCGGCCAGCAGCCCGGTCGGCGTCAGGCTGACGCTGTACACCGCATCGGCGGCGATCGGCAGGTAGGTCACGCGCAATGCCTGCGGGTCGAACAGCAGCAGGTCGCGCTGGCTCAGGCGCAGCCAGCGCCACAGGTCGACGCCGTAGGGACTCTCGGCCAGCTGCACGCGACCGTGCTGGGCCAGGGCCTGCTGTTCGATGGCAAGAAAGCGTCCGGACAAACGCTCGAAACGGTAGCCGGGCTCCAGGCCGATCAGCTCGGCCAGGCCCTTCCAGCGGATCAGCCGGCCATCGAGCTGCCACAGATCACCCTCCAGGATCAGCGTGCGCTCGCGGCCACCTTCCAGCAGGCTGACGCGGTAACGCTGCGGGCCGTCGGCCTTGAAACTGAGCGTCGCCAGCGGCTTACCCTGCGGCAACGGCGCGTAGCTGTAGAGGTCGTAGGCGACCAGGCCGACCAGGCCGGCCAGGGCGAGGAACGCCAGGCCGCAGGTGCCGCGCAGCCAGCCGAGAAACCAGCCGCTATTGAGCAGAATGCGCAGCGCCACCAGCAGTGCCAGCACCGCCAGCAGCGCCACCGCCCAGGCCAACCCGTCGTATTGCATCTATTGCGTTCCTTCCGCCGGAAAATCCCGGCATTATGCGCAGCTCGCCGGACGCCGAACAGTCGGCAGGCTGCGCACTCGCCCACAAGTCGACACTTTATATGCCCTTCGCTCTCGAACTCGCCATCGATCCCAGCACCCTGGCCATCCTGGCGCTGGTCGCCTTCATCGCCGGTTTCATCGACGCCATCGCCGGCGGCGGCGGCCTGCTGACCATTCCCGCGCTGCTCACCGCCGGGCTGCCGCCGCACCTGGTGCTGGGCACCAACAAGCTGTGCGCCACCTTCGGCTCGGGCACCGCGGCGCTGACCTTCTACCGGCGCAAGCTGTTCGATCCCGGACAATGGCGCGGGGCGCTGCTGGCCACGCTGATCGGCGCCCTGCTCGGCGCGCTGATCGCCCACTGGCTGCCGGCCGAATGGCTCAACCAGATGCTGCCGGCGGTGGTGTTCGCCTGCGGCCTGTACCTGCTGTTCGGTCGCACGCCCGAAGCGCCGAGCGAGCAGAACCTACCCATCGCCCGCGGCCGCCAGTGGCCGCAAGGTCTTGGCCTGGGCTTCTACGACGGCGTCGCCGGCCCCGGCACCGGTGCCTTCTGGACCGTCAGCAGCCTGCTGCTCTACCCGCTCGACCTGGTTCGCGCCAGCGGCGTGGCACGTACCATGAACTTCGTCAGCAACGCCGCGGCGCTGGCGGTGTTCATCGCCTTCGGGCAGGTGGCCTGGGTGCTGGGACTGAGCATGGGCGCGGCGTTGATGGTCGGAGCCTTCCTCGGTGCGCGCACGGCGATCAAGGGCGGCTCGAAGTTCATCCGCCCGGTGTTCATCCTGGTGGTGCTGGCGCTGACCGCGCGCCTGGCCTGGCAGCACTGGTTTGGCTAGCTCCGACGGGCCATCCGGGATCTTGTAGGAGCGGCTTGAGCCGCGAAAAGGTAACCGAGGTTCGCGGCCGAAGCCGCTCCTACAAGGGGTCTTACGCTGGCAGCACAGGCTCGGGCAAACCCAATCGGCGTGCCACGTAGAGATCGATCAGGTGGCGGGCGATGGAGCGCGACGCCGGCAGCGGCGGCAGGTCGTCGACGCGGAACCAGCGGGCATCCTCGATCTCGTCCGCCTGCATGACGATCTCGCCGCCGGCGTACTCGGCGTGAAAGCCGAGCATCAGCGAATGCGGGAAGGGCCAGCCCTGGCTGCCGATGTACTGCAGGTTGCGCACCTCGACGCCAACCTCCTCGCGCACCTCGCGCGCCACGCAATGTTCCACCGACTCGCCCGGCTCGACGAAGCCGGCCAGGGTGCTGTAGACCCCGGCGACGAAACGCGGCGAACGGGCCAGAAGGATTTCGTCGCCGCGACTGACCAGCACGATCATGCTCGGCGAGATGCGCGGATAGTGTTGCGACTCGCAGGCGTCGCAGCGCATCGCCCGCTCGCCGGGTAGCTGGCGGGTCGGCGCGCCGCAACTGCCGCAGAAACGATGCTCGGCATACCAGGTGCCGATCTGCGCGGCGTAGGCGAGCATGCGGAAGGTCTCGGCCTCGCCCTGCAGCATGAACTGGCGCAGGCTCTGCCAGCTGGCGCCGTCCAGCTGGGTGGAGGGCGTAACCTGCAGCAGGTAGACGGCATCCTCGCCGAAATGGCCTATGCCCTGCTCGGCGAGAATGTCCAGCTCCTGGCGCTTGATCCAGTCGCGGGGAAACAGCACGCCGTTGGCGTCGGCGAGAAACTGCTGCCGGCAGTACAGCAGCGCCCAACCGCCGGGCTGGGCGGGGTCGAGAAAGGCGTTGCGCCAGACCATCAGGCCGCCACCGGCATTCCCAGGGCCTTGACGCTCTCCTCGGCCAGGTCGAGTACGCTGGGCTGGGTTTCCGGACGCAGCACGGCGCCGGCTTCCAGGTAGTACTCCAGGCTGCTCAGGGCGTCGGCCAGGGTTTCCAGCATCTGCTCGGAGGGCATCTGCCCGGACTCGAGCATGCGCGTCTGGATATAGTCGGCGCAGGCGCCGACCAGGGTCGCCGCACGGCGCTGCTCGAGGAACCACAGGCCACCACGCACCGCCTGCAGGCTGAACGGCACGTTGGCCAGGTGCATCCTGTCGCCGCCGGCTTCCAGGTAGGCGGTGATCGCCCGCTTGGCCAGGGCCAGGCCGGCCTGAGCCTCATCGACCACGACGATGCGCGCCTCGTTGAGCTGGTGGCTGGCGAAGGAATCAGCCTCGCTGCCCGGCTCGGCCGGGGTCGGTCGCGTGTCGCGGCTTTCGCCGCGTTCCAGACTGGCGACCATGCCTTCGACGTAGAGCACCGCATCGGCCAGCTTGTGCAACTGCGCAGGCGCCGGCGGCGTGGCATCGCTCCAGGCGGCGACCAGTGGCAACTGGGCGCCGAGGGCGTTGCCGGCGGAGGTCAGGCCGACCATGCCCAGGGTCTTGGCCAGCTTGCCGAGCAGGGCGTGCAGCGTGCCCAGGGTCTCGCTCTGCAGGGTGCCGCGCTCCATCAGGTCGAGCATGTCCTTGACGCTGGCCAGCTCCTCGCGAATGGCGGTGGACAGCGAACGCATCACCGCCTTGCCGGGGCCGGCCAGGCGCTGGTACTCGGCTTCCAGCAGGTGGTCGGTGAACGGCAGCGGGGTCAGGCCGAACACCTGGCGCATGGCACTGGCATGCGGGCCGTGACTGTCGGCCAGGGCCACCAGGTACAGCAATTCCTTGAGCAGGCTGCGCGGCGCCTCGTACTGCGGGTTGCCCAGCATCAGCTTGAGTTCGCGATCCAGGCGCGAGAACAGCTGCTTGCGCGACTTGCGCGGCAGCAGCTGGCCGTCGCTCTGCGCCTCAATGGCGGCGGCGCCGATCCAGCACATGCGCCCGCGCGGCTCGTTGGCGAACAGGCTGTCCAGGCGGCCCATGGCGCGCACCATCAGCTTGAGGCTGGCCTGTGGGTTCTGCTCGCGGATAAAGCCGAGCAAGCCCACCTGGTACATATGGCGCAGGCGCTTGCCTTCGGCCAGCTTGGCCGCGCCGTCGAGTGCCAGGCTGGCGCTGTGCGGTCGGGCCTGGTCGAGGCGCACGCTGAAGAAGAAGCTTTCCGGCAGCGGCTGCTGGGCGCCGGCCTGGCGCAGGTCGTTGATCGCCGGCAGCAGCAGCTCGGGCATTTCCTGGCGATGGGCGTCGACGTTTTCCAGGTAGCGGCGCAGCACGTGCAGCGCGTTGCTCAGCGCCGCCAGCTGCACGTCGCGCTCCTCGCCGGCGCCGGCGGGGATGTCGGTGGCCTGGTCCAGCACTTCCTGAGCCAGCAGCTCGGCGCCGGCCAGCTCGATCAATTTGAGCGTGCCGCGCACCTGCTGCAGGCTCTCCACCGCCTGCTGCAACAGGCTGCCGTTGTGCCGTTCGGCGATGAAGTGCTCGAGGCTCTGCTCGGCCTCTTCCATGGTGACGAACAGTTCGTCGCGCACCAGGCTCAGGGATGTGGCTCCACTCACCATGCTCTGGGCACCTCGCGGCTCGCTGCGGACAACAGTGGATACGACATCAGTCGGCGAACTCCGGTTTCTGCTTGCTCATGTGCGCGGTCATGGCCAGGCGCAGGTCTTCGGACTGCAGCATGGCCGCGTTCCAGGTGGCGATGTACTCGAGGCCATCGTCGACCCGGTGGTCGCGCATGTAGCGAATCATTTCCTTGGTGCCGCGCACCGCCACCGGCGACTTAGCCGCGATCTCGCCGGCGATCTGCAGCACCCCGGCGAGCAGCGCCTCCTGGCTCTCGTAGGTGCGGTTGACCAGACCGATGCGCTGGGCCTCGGCGCCGTCGATGCTGCGCCCGGTGAACGCCAGCTCGCGCATCATGCCGTCGCCGATGATCCGCGGCAGGCGCTGCAGGGTGCCGACGTCAGCGGCCATGCCCATGTCGATTTCCTTGATCGAGAATTGCGCGTCGAGCGTCGCATAGCGCATGTCGCAAGCGCTGATCAGGTCGATGGCGCCGCCCAGGCAGTAACCCTGGATGGCCGCCAGCACCGGCTTGCGGCAGTTGTCGACGGCGTTGAAGGAAGCCTGCAGGTCGAGGATCACCCGGCGCAGCGCTTCGGCGTTACGCCCGACGTCCTTACCCAGCCGGGCACCGACCGAGGCCAGCAGCATCAGATCGATACCGGAGGAGAAATGCTTGCCTGCGCCGGACAGCACCACCACGCGCACCGCATCGGTGGCATCGATCCAGCGGAAGATCTCGATGATCTCGCGCCAGAAGTCGGCGTTCATGGCATTGACCTTGTCCGGACGGTTGATCTGCACATGGGCGATCTTGTCCGCCAGTTCGACGCGAAAGGCTTGGTAGTCGGACACGGCAGTCATCCTCAGCCGCTGCTCGGCAGCGCACGCAATTATTTTGTGATTAAAACCGAGCAACTATAACAAGCACGACATAAAAGTCGATGCTTGCCGCTGTGACGCAGGGCACGCCCCGGAGGTTAAGAACTGCATTGACTATCGTGAATAAGGGATTGATCTGCCGAGGGTCTCGTTCCCCCGGCAGAGCGCCAAGCTCACTCCGTCAGGCAGTCGACGCAGTACTGGCCAGCCTCGGTCTGCAGACCGTGTACGTCGATATCGAAGCCCGGGAAGGCCTGATCGAAGGTGCGGGCGAAGGCCAGGTAGTCGAGGATCGAACGGCTCGCCGCGGTGAAGCGCTCGCCGGGCATGATCAGCGGGATACCTGGCGGATAGGGCACCAGCATCACCGCGGCGATGCGCCCCTCCAGCCGCTCGATCGGCACCGCCTCAACCGCGCCGCGCACCAGGCGGTCGTAGGCCTCGGCCGGCTTGATCGCCACTTCCGGCAGCGCCGTGTACATGCTCTTCAGCGCCTTGGCCGTGGCGTTGTCGCGGTAGCAGCCGTGCAACGCGTCGCACAGATCGCGCAGGCCCATGCCCTGGTAGCGCCCCGCGCCGGCCTGGGCGATGGACGGCAGCACCTGGGTCAGCGGCAGGTTGGCGTCGTAGCTGCGCTTGAACTCCAGCAGCTCGGTCAGCAGGGTGCTCCACTTGCCCTTGGTGATACCCATGGAGAACAGCACCAGGAAGGAATACAGACCGGTCTTCTCCACCACCAGGCCGCGCTCCCAGAGGAACTTGCTGACCACCGCCGCGGGGATGCCTTGCTCCTCCAGCTTGCCGGCGGCATTGAGCCCGGGCATCACCAGGGTCACCTTGATCGGATCGAGCAGCACGTAGTCCTCGGCCACTTCCCCGAAACCATGCCAGTCGGCATCCGGCTGCAACACCCAGTCGGCGGTGGCCAGGCTATCGGCACCGTCAGCCGCCGCCGGCTGCCAGATGCTGAACCACCAGTCATCGGCGCCGAGATTGCGCCGCACATTGGCCAGGGCGCGGCGGAAGCTCAGCGCCTCGTCGAAGGTTTCCTGGATCAGCGAGCGCCCGGCCGGGCCCTCCATCATCGCCGAGGCCACGTCCAGCGAGGCGATGATGCCGTACTGCGGCGAGGTGGAGATGTGCATCATGAAGGCTTCGTTGAAGCGGTCGCGGTCCAGCTGGCGCTGCCCGCCGTCCTGCACGTGGATCATCGAAGCCTGGCTGAAGGCTGCCAGCAGCTTGTGCGTGGAGTGGGTGGAAAACACCAGCGGCGAGTGCTCGTCGCAGCGGGTGCCCATGCCATAGCGCCCGGCGTAAAACTCGTGGAAGGCGGCGTAGGCGTACCAGGCCTCGTCGAAGTGCAGCACCTCCACCGAATCGCCCAGGGCCTGCTTGACCATCTCGGCGTTGTAGCACAGACCGTCGTAGGTGGAGTTGGTCACCACCGCCAGCTTGACCTTGGGCGCGCGGCCCTTGGCCAGCGGGCTGGCGTCGATCTTGGCCTGGATCGATTCCCTGCTGAACTCACTCAGGGGGATAGGCCCGATGATGCCCAGCTCGTTGCGCTCCGGGCACAGGTACAGCGGGATGGCGCCGGTCATGATGATCGAATGCAGGATCGACTTGTGGCAGTTGCGGTCGACCAGCACCAGGTCGTCGCGACCGACCATCGAGTGCCAGACGATCTTGTTCGCCGTCGAGGTGCCGTTGATCACGAAGAAGGTGTGGTCGGCGCCGAAGTTGCGCGCGGCGCGGGCCTCGGCCTCGGCCAGCGGCCCTGTGTGGTCGAGCAGCGAGCCCAGCTCCGGCACCGACACGGACAAGTCCGAGCGCAGGGTGTTCTCGCCGAAGAACTGGTGGAAGGCCTGGCCCACCGGGCTCTTGCGGTAGGCCACGCCGCCGCCGTGGCCGGGCGTGTGCCAGGAATAGTTCGATTGCGCGGTGTGCTGCACCAGCGCCTTGAAGAACGGCGGCAGCAGGCCGTCGAGGTAATTGTGCGCGGCGCGCGCCACCTGGCGGGCGAGGAAGGACACGGTGTCCTCATATAGGTAGAGGATGCCGCGCAGGTGGTTGAGATCGGCCATGGCCTCGGCCGGCGCGTTCTCGATGGTCACCTGTTCGCCGAGGGCGAAGATCGGCAGCTGCGGCGCGCGCACGCGGGCGATACGAATCAGCTCGACCATGTCCTGCAGCAGGCGCTGGTTCTCCCCCGCGCCCTCGGCGGCCACCAGGATGCAGGCCAGGCCGTGGTGGGTGGAGGCGACGATGCGCCCCTCGGCGGCGCTGGCCGTGGGCAGGATGCTGAAGCCGTCCTGCGTCAGCTCCTGGGCGATGGCGCGCACGCGATCACCGGCGACGGTATCGGCCTTGATATCGCGGTGGACGATGAGGACGGGGAATTTGAGGTCTTTGTACATTGTGACGTCCTGAAGGCTGGCAGGTCCGACCTGCCCATCGCCTCAGGGTAGAGGCTCGCCCGAACGGGCGGAACCCCCCATGCGTCACGCTATACGAAAAGGTCGCAATTGCGCTGTTGGCTTATTCCGGCGCCTGTTCCAGCTGCGCCCACAGGGCCGGCCCACCGGCGGATTTCTCGATGGCCGCCAGCCGCGCCAGGTGCGCGGCCAGCTCGTCCTGGCTGGCGCGGATCACCCGGGTGCGCGGCCGCGCGGCGTCCAGACGGCGGATCGGACTGGCCTGCTGGCGACCGCTGCCATCGCCGTCACCACCTTCGCCGGCCAGCGACAGGTTGGTCTGCCCGCCGGTCATCGCCAGATAAACGTCGGCGAGGATCTCCGAGTCGAGCAAGGCGCCGTGCAGTTCACGGTTGGAGTTGTCCACGCCGTAGCGCTTGCACAGCGCATCCAGGCTGTTGCGCTGCCCCGGATGACGCTCGCGCGCCATCATCAGGGTGTCGAGCACGGTGCAGTAGTCGCTGACGTCGGCGCGCTCGCTCTGCCCCAGCAGGGCGAACTCGTTGTTGATGAAGCCGACGTCGAACGCCGCGTTGTGGATGATCAGCTGGGCGCCCTTGATGAATTCGTAGAACTCATCGGCCACGTCCTTGAACCGCGGCTTGTCGGCGACGTATTCGTTGGTGATGCCGTGAACCGCGATGGCGCCTTCGTCGATCTCGCGATCCGGATTGAGGTAGACGTGAAAATGCCGCCCGGTCAGGCGCCGGCCGAGCAGCTCGACGCAGCCGATCTCGATGATGCGGTGCCCCTCGGCGACCGGCATACCCGTGGTTTCGGTGTCCAGCACCACGTAGCGGATGACACTGTTATCGCTTGTCACGTCTCGTCTCTCTCATCGATCGCTTGCCGCACGCGGCCAGTGCGGCATCTTAACCCAGCGACTCAGCGCGCCGCGCGCACCTCGTCGACGCCGCGGTTGGCCAACTGGTCGGCACGCTCGTTGCCGGGATGACCGGTGTGGCCGCGCACCCATTGCCAGCTGACCTGGTGGCGGTTGACCTCCTCATCCAGCTTCTGCCAGAGGTCGGCATTCTTCACCGGCTCCTTGGCAGCGGTTTTCCAGCCGCGTTTCTTCCAGTTCGGCAGCCATTCCTGGATGCCCTTCATCACGTACTGCGAGTCGGTCACCAGCTTGACCGAGCAGGGCCGGGTCAGAGCAACCAGCCCGGCAATTGCCGCCATCAGTTCCATGCGATTGTTGGTGGTACTGGGATCACCGCCCCAGAGTTCCTTTTCCGCCCCCCGGTAGACCAGTAGAGCGCCCCAGCCGCCGGGGCCGGGGTTGCCCTTGCAGGCGCCATCGGTATAGATCACGACTTGATCGGTTTCAGACATTGTTCCCAGGCCTACGAAAATCGCCGCGCGCAGGCACTTCTCGTAGAGCGCCTAACGTTCGGCATTGCGCCGGCTGACCTTGGCCACCGGCATCGGCAGCAGCTTGCCCATGGGCTCGCGGCGTGCCGGACGCAGCGGGCGCAAGCCGACCACCAGCTTGCGCGCCACCAATAGATAGAAGCCGGCACCCGGCAACTGCCAGGCCTCGCCCCATTGCTCCAGTCGGCTCAGGCGCGCTTGCCAGGCCGCTGCAGCGAGCGGCGGACGATAGCACCCGAAGCGGCGTTTCTCCAGCGCGAAGCCGAGCAGGGTCAACCAGTCGCCGACCCGATTGGGCGAGATGCAGCGTGCGCGCTTGAGTCCGTCGCCGGCGAACAGGCTGCAGGCGCCCCAGCTGCTCCAGGGGTTGATGCCGAGAATCAGCAGATGGCCGCCCGGCCGCACGCTGCGCGCCGCCTCGCGCAGCAGGCCGTGCGGCGACAGGCTGAAATCCAGGCCGTGCTGCAGCACCACCACGTCGGCGGCGTGCTCGCTGAGCGGCCAGGCCTGCTCCTCGCAGACGATCTGCACCCCCGGCAGCGGCGCCCCGAGGCGCACGTTGCACTGGATCTGCCCGACATCCGGCGGCGGCTCGGCCCCCGGGCCATAGCTGACCAGGTAACCGCCGAAGAATTTCGCCAGCTCCTCCTCCAGCAGGCGCCGCTCCTCGCCCAGCAGCAACTGGCCGAGCGGCCCGGCCAGCCAGTCACGGGCCTCGCCGATCAGCTTGAGCCAGTCGGGGTCGGCCTGGGCGAATGCCTGATCGCTCATCGGATTCCTCTCATGACAGTCGTCGTGCATGGGGACTAAGATGCACCTTTATTAGCAGCTTAGCGACCCGCAATGATCCGCATCGACGCCCTGCCCGCCTTCACCGACAACTACCTCTGGTTGCTGCAGGATGCCGCCAGCCAGCGCTGCGCCGTGGTCGACCCGGGCGATGCGGCGCCGGTGCTGGCCTGGCTGGCGGCCCATCCGGGCTGGCAGCTCAGCGACATCCTGGTCACCCATCATCATTTCGACCATGTCGGCGGCATCGAAGGGCTCAAGGCCGCCACCGGCGCCCGCGTGCTCGGCCCGGCAGACGAAAACATCCCGGGACGGGACCTGGGCCTGAGCGACAACGACAGCATCGAGGTGCTCGGCCTGAAGTTTCGGATCATCGCCGTGCCCGGTCATACCCTCGGTCATATCGCCTATTACCAGGCCGAGCAGCACCTGCTGTTCTGCGGCGACACCCTGTTCGCCGGCGGCTGCGGGCGCCTGTTCGAGGGCACGCCGCAGCAGATGCACGAATCGCTCGGGCGCCTGGCGGCGCTGCCCGGCGCCACCCAGGTGTATTGCACCCATGAGTACACCCTGAGCAACCTGCGCTTCGCCCAGGCGGTGGAGCCGGACAATCCGCAGATCGCCGCCCGTCTGGCCGAGGTCAGCCGCTGGCGCGAGGCCGGGCGCATCAGCCTGCCCTCGAACATCGCCCTGGAGCTGGCCAGCAACCCCTTCCTGCGCACTGCCGAGGCTGCGGTGATCGGCGCCGCCGAACGGCGCGACGGCCGGACCCTTGCCGAGCCAAGCGCCGTGTTCGCCAGCCTGCGCGCCTGGAAAGACCGGTTCTAAAAGCACGACGGGCGCGCAAGAAAACGCCTGGAGCGTTTTTTGACGTCGCTCTGCGACGGCCCGAAGAGTGGCCGCCCGGGATGGCGGGCCACCAACCATTGCCGGGAGCAGTTTTTGACGTCGCTGGCGATGGCCCGGCAGGCTGACCGACAGGGATGCCGGTCACAAAAGACTGGTGAAAACTTGACCAGTCCAGGCTCGATTCCTAGAATCGCCCGACCTTTTCGCCGGGAATACCACCTCGACCAATGCCTTTATCACCACGCAAGTCCTTGAATTTAAAGGCATTGGCACAAAGCACTCAGGTGCTCGTGGTGATGTGCTGCATGACCCTGGCCGGCTGTCAGAGCCTGGCCCCGTCCGCTCCGGCCGACGCCGACACCTCGCGCGCCGTCGGCCTGGAGCGGGAGCCGGAGTGGCTCAGCAGCCAGGTCAAGCCTCGCGAATACGCCGACATCTGGGAGCGCATGCGCGACGGTTTCAAGCTGCAGGACGAGATCGGCATCAACCCGCGCATCGAACGCCTGCGCCTGTGGTACGCCAGCAACCCCAAGCACGTCGATACCGTCAGCGAACGCAGCGCCCCCTATATCCACTACATCGTCGAACGCCTGGCCGAGCGCGACATGCCCATGGAGCTGGCACTGCTGCCGGTGATCGAGAGCGCCTACGACCCGCAGGCCTACTCCTCCGCCCACGCCGTCGGCCTGTGGCAGTTCATCCCCTCCACCGGCCGTCACTACAACCTGCGCCAGACCAGTTGGTACGACGGCCGCCGCGACGTCACCGCCTCGACCCAGGCTGCGCTCAACTACCTGAGCCGCCTGCACGAGATGTTCAACGGCGACTGGCTGCTCGCCCTGGCCGCCTACAACGCCGGCGAAGGCCGCATCAGCCGGGCCATCGAGCGCAACGAGAAACTCGGCCTGCCCAGCGACTACTGGAACCTGGCGCTGCCCAAGGAAACCGAAGACTACGTGCCCAAGCTGCTGGCCCTGTCGCAGGTGATCCTCACCCCGGAGGCCTACGGCGTGAGCCTGTCGCCGGTGGCCAACGAGCCCTATTTCGAACAGGTGGCGATCAAGCAGCACATGGACCTGTCGCGTGTCGCCCGCCTGGCCGACCTCGACGAGGAGGAGCTGCTGCAGCTCAACCCCGCCTACAAGCGCGGCGTCACCCTCGACGGCCCGCAGCACCTGCTGGTGCCGACGGACAAGGCGGAGATGCTCAGCGCCAACCTGGCCCTGATGAAACCGCAGGAGCTGGTCGCCTGGCAGAGCTACACCGTGCGCGCCGGCGACAGCCTGCACGGCATCGCCAACCGCCATCACCTGACGGTGAACACGCTCAAGGACGTCAACCGCCTCAGTGGCAACAACCTGCGTATCGGCCAGGTGCTGACCATTCCCGGCAAGCCCGGCGCGCAGCCGAGCGAACCGCTGTACCAGCGCAGCACGGCACAGGCGCCGGCAGCGCGCAGCTATCAGGTGAAAGACGGCGACAACCTGTGGCAGATCGCCCGCGCCCACCAGGTCTCGGTGCACGACCTGCAGCGCTGGAACAAGCTGCGAGGCAACCAGTTGAAGGTCGGCCAGCGCCTCAGCCTGGCGCCTGCCGACACGGGCAGCCAGGTCGCCAGCAACACGCGCAGCAGCACCTCGCGCGACAAGGCCACCTACTACCGGGTGCAGAAAGGCGACTCGCTGTACGTCATCGCCAAGCGCTTCAAGATCGACCTCAAGCGCCTGCAGGCCTGGAACCCGCGCAGCAGCAGCCTGCGCCCGGGACAGATGCTGACCCTCTATCTGCCCTGATCAGCGCCGGCTCAAGGCCTCCAGACAACGCCCGGTCAGCTGGGTGAAACGCTGGAAGGCGACGAACTGCTCGTGGCGCAGCGCACGCCCGGACAGCCGGCTGTCGGCGTAGAGCACGCCGATCTCGCGCGTCCCCGCAATGATCGGCGCGATGAAGAACATCCCCGCTCCCAGGCTGCGGCGGATCGGCTGGGTGACCAGCTCGGCCAGGTTGTAGCTGGCCGGCACGCCCATCCAGATCGCCTCGCGATGACGCAGGGCATAGCTGAAGACATGCGGCTGTTCCACCTGCTCGGCCGGCAGGACGAAATCCTTCAACCACTGCTCGGTCTTGTCGCCGATCACCCGCTTGGCGCGGAAACAGCTCTGCTCGTCGGCCAGCACCGCCAGCATCACCCGCTCCAAGCCGGCGCCGCGATGCAGGCCCTTGAGCAGGGTGTCGAGGATCAGGCCGACGTCGCCGCGCTTGCTCACCATCAGGCCGAGATCCTGCAAGGCCTGCTGCAGCGCCAGCAGATCCGGCTGCAACAGGCGCGCCTTGCGCTCCTCCTGCTGCAGGCGGATCTGTTCGGGGTCGGTATTGGGAATCAGTCGGCACAGCTTGCTGGCGCCGAAGGTGGAGGCCACCTTGACCGCCTCCTCGGCGCTGGCCAGCACCTGCTGCAGGGCATCCTCCGGGCTGAGGTCGACGAAGGCGGCCATCTTCGCCAGCACCGCCTCCATTTCCGGCGAATCCCAGCCGTGCAGCGCCGCCTCGCTGATGCGCACGCCCAGTTGCACCGCGTAGGCCGCCGGGTCGTGCTGGTTGGCGCCGGCATGCGCCAGGCTGACGGTTTCGCCCAGGTTCCAGCTTTTCACCAGGCCCTGGGTCAACTGCCGGAAACTGGTGCCGAGCACCTCGCGCACCGCCTCGTCCACCTCCACCCCGGGCTGGGCCAGGGCGGCGGCCAGCTCGTCGGCTTGTTCGCCGCCGCAGCCCCAGAACGCCAGTTCGCCCAGGTGGTGGAGCAAGGCGGCGATGAACACTTCCTCGGCATGCTTGGAGAGCACGTACCCGGCGATGTTGCGCGCCTGCACCGCGGCGTGGAAGGAGCGCGCCAGCAGCTCCTGCAGCTGCTCGCGCGGAGCGCGGGTGAGCAGACCGTCGATCAGGCTGACCGACAGGCCGATCAGCCGCACGTTGTCGAAACCGATCAGCACGATGGCCCGCGAGATGGTCTTGATGGCCTCCTGCGAGGGGTTGTAATAGACGCTGTTGCCGACCCGCAGCACCTTGGAGGTCAGCGCCGCGTCGCGCAGCAGCACGTCGGCCAATTGCTGCACCGAGGCCGAATCCTGCTGCGCCAGGCGCTGCAAATCCTGCACCACGGCGGCCAGCGCGGGCAGTTCGGCTTGGTTCAAGCGATCGATCCATGACTGCAAACCATGGCTACGTTCTGGCAAATCGGTACCCTCGCTGAGCTTTCCCCAAGTGTATGCCAAAGTGCTGTCATTGCTTGCCTGGCACGGCGGTCTTTTTCCTGCCGATACAAGCTGTTACTGTACCGACCCAGAAGCCCAAAAGCCGCCATGGATCGGATCTCGCCCCCGATGCGTTCCCCCCTCCCGCTGTTCCTCAGCCTGGCCTTGAGCTTTCCCGTCTCTGCGACCATCAGCGAGAGCCACGGCTACGCCCAGTTCGGGACGCTCAAATACCCCGCCAGCTTCAGCCATTTCGACTGGGTCAACCCCGAGGCGCCCAAGGGCGGCACCCTGCGGATCATGGCCTCGGGCACCTTCGACACGCTCAATCCCTACACTTTCAAGGGCAGCAGCCCGATCTCCACTGCGCATTTCCTGCAGTACGGGGTCAACGAGCTCAACGAGCCGCTGATGGTCGGCACCGGCGCCTACGACCCCTCCGGTGACGAGCCGGCCTCCAGCTACGGGCTGATCGCCGCCAGCGTGGAGTACAGCGAGGACCGCAGCTGGGTGGTATTCAACCTGCGTCCCGAGGCGCGCTTTCACGACGGCAAGCCGATCACCGCCTACGACGTGGCCTTCTCCTACCGCCTGCTGCGCAGCGACGGCCATCCGCAGTACCGCACCCACCTGCAGGAGGTGAAGCGCGTCGACATCCTCAATCGCCAGCGCATCCGTTTCGTCTTCAAGCGCGCCGGCAACCCGCTGCTGATCCTGCGCCTGGGCGAGCTGCCGGTGCTGCCGCAGCACTACTGGAAGGACCGCGACTTCAAGGCCACTACCTTCGAGCCGCCGTTGGGCAGCGGCCCCTACCGCATCGCTCAGGTGGTGCCGGGGCGAAGCCTGGTGTTCCAGCGGGCCAAGGACTGGTGGGGCAAGGATCTGCCGGTCAATCGCGGCAAGTACAACTTCGACCGCGTCGAGGTGGAGTTCTACCGCGACAACCACGTCGCCTTCGAGGCCTTCAAGGCCGGCGAATTCGACTTCTACATCGAGAACCAGGCGAAGAACTGGGCCAACGGCTACCGCTTTCCCGCCGTCACCCGCGGCGAGGTGATCCGCGCCGAGATCGCCCACCAGATCCCTACCCAGACCCAGGCACTGTTCATGAACACCCGCCGCGGCCTGTTCGGCCAGCGCAAGGTGCGCGAGGCGCTGGGACTGATGTTCGACTTCGAGTGGACCAACCGCACCCTGTTCAACAACTCCTACGTGCGCGCCAGCAGCTACTACCCCAACAGCGAGTTCTCCGCCACCGGCAAGCCGGAAGGCGCCGAGTGGCTGCTGCTGTCGCCGCACCGCGACAAGCTGCCGGCGCGGCTGTTCAGCCAGCCCATCGTGCAACCGGTGACCGACGGCCGCGGCATCCCGCGGGAAACCTTGCGCCGCGCCCTCGGTCTATTGGCCGACGCCGGCTGGAAGCCTGCCGGCCAGGAACTGCGCAACGCCCGCGGCGAGCGTTTCGAATTCGAGATCATGCTGGTCAACCCCAGCCTCGAGCGCATCCTCCAGCCCTACGTCGCCAACCTGGCCAGCATCGGCATCCGCGCCAACCTGCGCACCGTCGACCGCGCCCAGTACAAACAGCGCCTCGACCAGTTCGACTACGACATGATCCTGCTGACCCTGCCACAAACCTTGAGCCCCGGCCTGGAACAGTCGCTGTATTTCCACTCCAGCCAGGTGAACGTCAAGGGCAGCAAGAACTACGCTGGCGTCGCCCACCCGGTGGTCGACGCGATGATCGACAAGCTGCTCTCGGCGCAGACCCGCGACGAACAGATCGCCGCCACCCGCGCCCTGGACCGGGTCTTGCTTTGGCAGCACTACAGCATCCCCAACTGGTACATCAACTATCACCGCCTGGCGTACCGCAACCGGTTCGCCTTCGTCACCACGCCGCCCTACACCCTGGGCCTGCGCACCTGGTGGCTGAAGCCCACGGAGAACGCTCGATGACCCACCCGCTGCGCAGTTTCCTGCTTCACGGTAGCAGCCTCATCCTGCTCGGCCTGGCCGGCCTCGCCCTCGCCGCCCCCAAACACGCGGTCACCCTCTACGACGAGGCGCCCAAGTATCCGGCCGGCTTCCAGCACTTCGAATACGCCAACCCCGATGCACCGAAAGGCGGCACCTTCCGCCAGGCCGGCTTCGGCGGCTTCGACAGCCTCAACCCCTTCATCAACAAGGGCGTCGCCGCCGACGATATCGGCCTGATCTACGACACCCTCACCGTGCAGAGCCAGGACGAGCCGTTCAGCGCCTACGGCCTGGTGGCGGAGAAGATCGAGAAGGCCCCCGACAATGCCTGGGTACGCTTCCACCTGCGCCAGGAGGCACGCTTTCACGACGGCACGCCGATCACCGCCGAGGACGTCAAGTTCACCTTCGACATCCTGATGGAGAAAGGCGCGCCCATGTACCGCGGCTACTACGCCGACGTCGAGCGGGTCGAGGTGGAATCGCCGCAGCGCGTGCGCTTCGTCTTCAAGCACGCCGGCAATCGCGAACTGCCGCTGATCGTCGGCCAGTTGCCGGTGCTGCCCAAGCACTGGTGGGCCGAGCGCGACTTCAGCAAGAGCAACCTGGAGGTGCCGCTCGGCAGCGGCCCGTACCGGGTCGCCCGGGTGCAGGCCGGGCGCAGCATCCGCTACGAGCGGGTGACGGACTGGTGGGCCAAGGATCTGCCGGTGAGCCGCGGTTTCTACAACTTCGACGCCATCCAGATCGACTACTACCGCGACAACACCGTGGCCCTGGAGGCGCTCAAGGCCGGCCAGTTCGACTACTGGCTGGAGACCAGCGCGAAGAACTGGGCCACCGCCTACAGCGTGCCGGCCGTGGCCAACGGCCAGCTGGTCAAGGAAGAGATCCAGAACCGCAACCCCACCGGCATGCAGGGCTTCGTCTTCAATACCCGCCGCGCGCAGTTCCAGGATCGCCGCGTGCGCGAGGCCCTCGGCCTGCTGTTCGACTTCGAGTGGGCCAACAAGCGCCTGTTCAACGGCGCCTACACCCGCACCCGCAGCTACTTCGACAACTCCGAGCTGGGCTCCAGCGGCCTGCCGGGCGAGGACGAGCTGGCCATTCTCGAACCGCTGCGCGGCCAGATCCCGGCCGAGGTATTCAACGAGGAGTACCGCGTGCCGACCACCGACGGCAGCGGCATCATCCGCGAGCAGCAGCGCCGCGCCTACCAGTTGCTGCAACAGGCCGGCTGGCGCATCGACGGCGACCGCATGCTGGATGCCAGCGGTCAGCCGGTGAGCTTCGAGTTCCTCCTGGCGCAGACCGAATTCGAGCGCATCCTGCTGCCGTTCAAGCGCAACCTGGCCGATCTCGGCATGGAGCTGGTGATCCGCCGGGTCGACGTCTCGCAGTACATCAATCGCCTGCGCTCGCGCGACTTCGACATGATCGTCGGCGGCTTCGGTCAGTCCAACTCGCCGGGCAACGAGCAGCGCGAGTACTGGCACTCCTCCAGCGCCGACAATCCCGGCAGCCGCAATTTCATCGGCCTCAAGGACCCGGCCATCGACCAGATCGTCGAGGGGCTGATCAACGCCGACTCGCGCCAGAGCCTGATCGCCCATACCCGCGCCCTCGACCGCGTGCTGCTGTGGGGCCACTACGTGATCCCCAACTGGCACATCAAGACCTGGCGCGTGGCCTACTGGAACCGCTTCGAACACCCCAAGGTGACGCCGCTCTATGACATCGGCCTGCACACCTGGTGGGTACGCCCTGGCCTCGAAGAGCCAAGCGAGGCCCAGCAACAGGCGACCGAAGAGGCGAAGCAATAATGCTGGCCTATATCCTTCGCCGCCTGCTGCTGATCATCCCGACCCTGTTCGGCATTCTGGTGAT
This sequence comes from Pseudomonas sp. PL-6, assembly GCF_054110165.1. Taxonomy (NCBI): domain Bacteria; kingdom Pseudomonadati; phylum Pseudomonadota; class Gammaproteobacteria; order Pseudomonadales; family Pseudomonadaceae; genus Pseudomonas; species Pseudomonas sp. PL-6. Next base: position 3,175,953 of record NZ_CM134189.1, read on the forward strand.
CAACTTCGTCATCATCCAGGCCGCGCCCGGCGGCCCGGTCGAGCAGATGATCGCCAAGTTGGAGGGGTTCGATGCGGCCGCCGGCGGCGCCACCGGGCGCATCGGTGGTGGCGGCGCCGAAGTTTCGGTGGCCGGCTCCAACTATCGCGGCGCCCAGGGCCTCGACCCGCAGCTGATCGCCGAGATCGAGAAGATGTACGGCTTCGACAAGTCGGCACCGGAGCGTTTCTGGATCATGCTGAAAAACTACGCGCAGCTGGACTTCGGCGAGAGCTTCTTCCGCGACGCCAAGGTCATCGACCTGATCGTCGAGAAAATGCCGGTGTCGATCTCCCTGGGGCTGTGGAGCACCTTGATCATGTACCTGGTCTCCATCCCCCTGGGGATCGCCAAGGCCACCCGCCACGGCAGCGCCTTCGACGTCTGGACCAGCTCGGCGATCATCGTCGGTTACGCCATCCCGGCCTTCCTCTTCGCCATCCTGCTGATCGTGCTGTTCGCCGGCGGCAGCTACTTCGACTGGTTCCCGCTGCGCGGCCTGACCTCGAACAACTTCGATGAGTTCAGCCTCGGCGGCAAGATTCTCGACTATCTCTGGCACCTGGTGCTGCCGGTTACCGCGCTGGTGATCGGCAACTTCGCCACCCTGACCCTGCTGACCAAGAACAGCTTCCTCGACGAGATCAACAAGCAGTACGTGGTCACCGCCCGCGCCAAGGGCCTGACCAACCACCGCGTGCTCTACGGTCACGTGTTCCGCAACGCCATGCTGCTGATCATCGCCGGCTTCCCCGCCGCCTTCATCGGTATCTTCTTCACCGGCTCCCTGCTGATCGAAGTGATCTTCTCCCTCGACGGCCTCGGCCTGATGAGCTTCGAGGCGGCGATCAACCGCGACTACCCGGTGGTGTTCGGCACCCTGTTCATCTTCACCTTGCTGGGGCTGATCGTGAAACTGATCGGTGACATCACCTACACCCTGGTCGATCCGCGCATCGACTTCGAAAGCCGGGAGGGCTGAACATGAAGCTTTCCCCGCTCAATCAACGGCGTTTCGAGCGTTTCAAGGCGCACAAGCGCGGCTGGTGGTCGCTGTGGCTGTTCCTCGTGCTGTTCGGCCTGAGCCTGGGCGCCGAGCTGATCGCCAACGACAAGCCGCTGGCGGTGCGCTACGACGGCCAGTGGTACTTCCCGGTGCTCAAGCGCTACCCGGAGACGGTGTTCGGCGGCGAGTTCCCGCTGCAGGCCAACTACAAGAGCCCCTATATCCAGGAGCTGATCGCGGCAAAGGACGGCTGGATGCTCTGGCCGCCGATTCCCTTCAGCTACTCGAGCATCAACTACGACCTGGAGGTGCCCGCCCCCGCCCCGCCCTCGGCGCAGAACTGGCTGGGCACCGACGATCAGGGCCGCGACGTGCTGGCGCGGGTGATCTACGGCTTCCGCATCTCGGTGCTGTTCGCCCTGATCCTGACCCTGGCCAGCTCGGTGATCGGCGTGATTGCCGGCGCCCTGCAGGGTTTCTACGGCGGCTGGGTCGACCTGCTTGGCCAGCGCTTCCTGGAAATCTGGTCGGGCCTGCCGGTGCTCTACCTGCTGATCATCCTCGCCAGCTTCGTGCAGCCGAACTTCTGGTGGCTGCTGGGCATCATGCTGCTGTTCTCCTGGATGAGCCTGGTCGACGTGGTGCGCGCCGAATTCCTGCGCGGGCGCAACCTGGAGTACGTGCGCGCCGCGCGGGCGCTGGGTATGGAGAACGGCGCCATCATGTTCCGCCATATCCTGCCCAACGCCATGGTTTCGACCATGACCTTCATGCCCTTCATCCTCACCGGCGCCATCGGCACCCTGACCGCCTTGGACTTCCTTGGCTTCGGCCTGCCACCCGGCGCACCCTCGCTCGGTGAACTGGTCGCCCAGGGCAAGAGCAACCTGCAGGCGCCCTGGCTGGGCATCAGCGCCTTCGCCGTGCTGGCGATCATGCTGAGCCTGCTGGTGTTCATCGGCGAAGCCGCCCGCGATGCCTTCGACCCGAGGAAATGACATGAGCCAGCACGAAACCCTGCTGCAAGTACGCGACCTGGCCGTCGAGTTCGTCATGGGCGAGCAGTGCCAGCGCGTGGTCGAAGGCGTCAGCTTCGACATCCGCAAGGGCGAGACCCTGGCCCTGGTCGGCGAAAGCGGCTCGGGCAAGTCGGTCACCGCCCACTCCATCCTGCGCCTGCTGCCCTACCCGCTGGCGCGCCATCCGGCCGGCAGCATCGAGTACGCCGGCGAGGACCTGCTCAAGCTCGGCGAGGGCCGTCTGCGCGGCATCCGCGGCAACCGCATCGCCATGGTGTTCCAGGAGCCGATGACCTCGCTCAACCCGCTGCACAGCATCGAAAAGCAGATCAACGAGGTGCTCGCCCTGCACAAGGGCCTGCGCGGCAAGGCCGCCAGCGCCCGCACCCTGGAACTGCTGGAGCTGGTCGGCATCCCCGAGCCAGCCAAGCGCCTCAAGGCCTACCCGCACGAGCTGTCCGGCGGCCAGCGCCAGCGGGTGATGATCGCCATGGCCCTGGCCAACGAGCCCGAGCTGCTGATCGCCGACGAACCGACCACCGCACTGGACGTCACCGTGCAGCTGAAAATCCTCGAACTGCTCAAGGATCTGCAGGCGCGCCTGGGCATGTCGCTGCTGCTGATCAGCCACGATCTCAATCTGGTGCGCAGAATTGCCCATCGCGTATGTGTCATGCAGCAAGGTCGCATCGTCGAACAGGCGTCGTGTGAAAACTTGTTCCAGGCGCCACAGCATCCCTATACCAAGGAACTGCTCGGCGCCGAACCCAGCGGCGAGCCCGCGGCCAACCCCGTGGGCCAGCCGCTGCTGGAAGTGGACGACCTGCGCGTATGGTTCCCGATCAAGAAGGGCCTGCTGCGCCGGACGGTAGATCATGTCAAGGCGGTGGACGGCATCAACTTCAGCCTGCCCCAGGGTCAGACCCTGGGCATAGTCGGCGAAAGCGGTTCCGGCAAATCCACCCTGGGCATGGCCATCCTGCGGCTGCTCGCCAGTCGCGGCGACATCCGCTTCCAGGGCCAGCAGTTGCAGGGGCTGAGCCAGCATGAGGTACGGCCGCTGCGGCGGCAGATGCAGGTGGTGTTCCAGGACCCCTTCGGCAGCCTGAGCCCGCGCATGTCGGTGGGCCAGATCGTTGGCGAGGGCCTGCGCATCCATGGCATGGGCAACGAGGCGGAGCAGGAACAGGCGATCATCGACGCGCTTTTGGAGGTAGGGCTGGACCCGCAGACGCGGCACCGCTACCCCCACGAGTTTTCCGGCGGGCAACGGCAGCGGATTGCCATTGCCCGGGCACTGGTGTTGAAACCGGCGCTGATCCTGCTGGACGAGCCCACCTCGGCGCTCGACCGCACGGTACAGCGTCAGGTGGTGGAGTTGTTGCGCGGCTTGCAGGCCAAGTACAACCTGACCTATCTGTTTATCAGCCATGACCTGGCGGTAGTCAGAGCGCTGAGCCACCAACTGATGGTGGTCAAGCAAGGCCAGGTGGTCGAACAGGGGTCTGCCGAGTCGATCTTCGGCGCACCGCAACACCCTTATACACAGCAGTTGCTGGAAGCCGCTTTCATGGCCCCGGCAACCGCTCACTGATCCTTGAAACAGGAAGAGGAATAGCACAATGGGTTTTCTAACCGGTAAGCGCGTACTCATCGTTGGCGTTGCCAGCAAACTGTCCATCGCCTCGGGTATCGCCGCCGCCATGCACCGCGAAGGTGCCGAGCTGGCTTTCACCTACCAGAACGAAAAGCTCAAGGGCCGCGTCGAGGAGTTCGCCGCCGGCTGGGGCTCCAGCGCCGACCTGTGCTTCCCCTGCGACGTGGCCAGCGATGAGGAGATCGACGCGGTATTCGAAGCGCTGAGCAAGAAGTGGGACGGCCTGGACTGCATCGTCCACTCCGTCGGTTTCGCCCCGGGCGACCAGCTCAACGGCGACTTCACCGCGGTGACCACCCGCGAAGGCTTCAAGATCGCCCACGACATCAGCGCCTACAGCTTCGTTGCCCTGGCCAAGGCCGGCCGCGAGATGATGAAGGGCCGCAACGGCAGCCTGCTGACCCTCTCCTACCTGGGTGCCGAGCGCACCATGCCCAACTACAACGTGATGGGCATGGCCAAGGCCAGCCTGGAAGCCGGCGTCCGCTACCTGGCCGGCAGCCTCGGCCCGGAAGGCACCCGCGTCAACGCCATCTCCGCCGGCCCGATCCGCACCCTGGCTGCCAGCGGCATCGCCAGCTTCCGCAAGATGCTGGCCGCCAACGAGAAGCAGACCCCGCTGCGCCGCAACGTCACCATCGAGGAAGTCGGCAATGCCGGCGCCTTCCTCTGCTCCGACCTGGCCTCGGGCATCAGCGGCGAGATCATGTACGTCGACGGCGGCTTCAACACCACCGCCATGGGCGCGATGGAAGACTGAGGGACTCGTTCCCGGCAATAGCAGATTGCCGGGAATGGCTTGAGACGCCCCATCAGGCAATAAAAAACCCGCACGGCGTGCGGGTTTTTTATTGCCTGAAAAGCGCCTCGAACGAGGCGCCCGGAAAGGCTTAGAAACGCTCGATATCGGCCTTGGCTTCGAGCTGCTTGCGGTAGGCGGCGAAGTCCTGCTGACCGGCGCGCGAGGCCAGGAAGTTGCGATACATGCCCAGCTCCTCCGCGCTCAGCGCCTGCTCCGGCACATTCACCCCGTCCAGACGCAGCAGCACGTAGTCGCCGTTGTTCAACGTCACCCCGGCATAGGTCGGCGTGCCGGCGGCAGCCGGCTTGGGCATGCGGAACAGCGCCTGCAGCACCTTGGGCTCGACGCCCTCCTGGCTGCGCGTCGCCGCTTCCTGCACCTGCCAGCTCTCGCTGCTGCCCTCGCCGGCCTGCACCGCCGCCAGCAGCTTCTCGCCTTCGGCCTTGGCCGCGGCCGCGGCGCGCTCCTGCAACAGGTGGCCGCGAATGCTCTCGGCGACCTGCTCCAGCGGCAGCTGTTCGGGCTTCTTGTGCTCCTTCACCCGGACCACCACGACCGTGCTCGGATCCAGTTCGATGGTGGAGCTGTTGTTGCCGTCTTCCAGCACTTCCGGGCTGAACGCCGCCTGCAGCACCTGGCGGTTGGCGGTGACGCCAGTGGCGCCGCCTTCGCGACCGACCGCCTCGCTGACCTTGACCTCCAGACCGAGCTCCTGCGCCGGCTGCGCCAGATCGGACGCCTCGAACGCCGCGTCTTCCAGCTGCTTGGTGGCCTCGACGAAGCGCTGCTCGACCTGCTGCGCCTTGTAGTCGCGAGCCAGCTTGTCCTTCAGGCTGTCGAAACTCGGCACCTCGGGCGCCTGCACGCCGAGCAGTTTGATCAGGTGCCAGCCGAATTCGCTCTTCACCGGTGCGGACACCTGGCCCTGCTGCAGGGCGTAGAGCGCCTCTTCGAAAGACGGGTCGTAGACGCCGGGGCCGGCGTAACCCAGATCGCCGCCATCGGCAGCGGAGCCCGGATCCTGGGAGAACTCCTTGGCCAGCGCGGCGAAGTCCTCGCCGGCGTCGATACGCGCCTTGAGCTCCTCGAGCTGGGTACGCGCCGCCTCGTCGTCGCCCTCGATCAGGATATGCGCAGCCTGGCGCTGCTCGGCCAGGTTGGCGATTTCGCTCTGATACAGCGGCTGCAGCTCTTCGTCGCTGACCTCGACCTGATCGAAGAAGCTGTCCTTGTGCAGCTCGACGTATTCCAGCACCACCTGCTCGGGGCTCATGAACTCGCTGGCGTGTTCGTCGTAATAGGCCTGCACGTCGCCATCGGCCAGCTCGACCGTCGCCGGGTCGGCCTTGATCGCCAGGCTGGCGAAGTCGCGGGTCTGCCGCTCCAGGCTGGCGAACGTACGGGCTTCCTGCTCGGTGACGAAGCTGCTGGCACCGAGGCCGGCACGCAGCTGACCGATCAGCATTTCCTCTTCCAGCATCTGGCGGAACTGCAGGCGGCCGTAGCCCATCTGGCGGATCACCTGATCGAAGCGCGCGGCATCGAATCGGCCATCGACCTGGAATTCGGGGGTTTGCAGAATGACCTGATCCAGCGCCGCCTGGGAGAAGGCGAAATCGGCATCGCCGGCGCCCTGCAGCAGCAGCTTGCGGTCGATCAAGCCCTTGAGTGCGGACTCGCGCAGCAGGCGCTCGTCGAGCAGCGAAGCATCGAAATCACGCCCCAGCTGTTGCAGCAGCTGACGACGCTGCATTTCCACGGCCTGGCCCAGCTCGTTGAGCGTGACCTCGTCACCGTTGACCGCGGCAGCATTCTGGCTGTTGCTGGTGCCGGTGAGAATCGCCTCGAAGCCGGTAAAGGCCATCAGCAGGACGATGAGGCCGATGATGGTTTTGGCAATCCAACCCTTTGAATTGTCCCTGATATTTTGCAGCATGCTTCCCCCAGAACGTCCGTAAAGAATGACCGGCCGCGCAGCGTGGGTAATGTCCGGATAGAAGAAAGGCGCATCCGAGGATGCGCCTTCTCGTAACGTGCGAAGCGGCTGTGCGGGCTGAGCCGACCTTGGCGCTTCGCGACCGCTGCGCAACCTGTGCGCAGCGGCGGGGCAAAGACCCGGAAGACGCTTAGTTGACGGCGTCTTTCAGAGCTTTACCGGCTTTGAAGCCCGGGATCTTGGCAGCAGCGATGCTGATCGGCTTGCCGGTCTGCGGGTTGCGACCAGTGCGAGCAGCGCGCTCTTTGACAGCGAAGGTACCGAAACCAACCAGTACAACGGAATCGCCAGCCTTCAGAGCGCCAGTGACGGATTCAATCACTGCATCCAGCGCGCGGCCAGCAACAGCTTTCGGGATATCAGCAGATGCAGCGATGGCATCGATCAGTTCCGACTTGTTCACTCTAAGTCCCCTTATTTCTGTTGAGTTTGTTTCTTGATTTTTAGTGTAAGCAAAGCGGGTGCTGGATGGCCTGCCGACACAATAAGAGCCGCTTTATAACAAGGGCTCAAAAAATGTGTCAAGGAAGCCCCCCGGCTAATGCGTGCTGATTCGCTCCTTGGAATCAGACTCGCGTTTGTCATCCGTTGCAACCATCTCCGGAGCCGCATCGGGCAAGGGCTCCGGGGCGTATTGCAGCGCAATTTGCAGGACCTCGTCAATCCATTTAACCGGTTTAATCTGCAGGTCTTGCTTAATATTTTCCGGAATTTCCCGCAGGTCGCGCACGTTTTCTTCCGGAATGATCACCGTCTTGATCCCGCCCCGGTGAGCCGCCAGAAGTTTTTCCTTGAGCCCGCCAATGGCCAACACCTGACCACGCAAGGTGATCTCGCCGGTCATGGCCACATCGGCGCGCACCGGAATCTGGGTCAGTGCCGACACCAGCGCGGTACACAGGCCGATACCCGCGCTGGGGCCGTCCTTGGGCGTGGCGCCCTCCGGCATGTGGATGTGAACGTCGCGCTTCTCGTTGAAATCGGCGGCGATCCCCAGGCTCTTGGCGCGACTGCGCACCACGGTCATGGCAGCGGTCATGGACTCGGCCATGACGTCGCCGAGCGAGCCGGTCTTGATCAGCACGCCCTTGCCCGGTACCACGGCGGTTTCGATGGTCAGCAACTCGCCGCCCACCTGGGTCCAGGCCAGACCGGTGACCTGGCCGATCTGATCCTGCTGCTCGGCCAGGCCGTAACGGTACTTGCGCACGCCGAGAAAATGCTCCAGCGACTCGGCCGTGACCTGTACCTGGAAGCGCTTCTCGCGCAGATGCTCCTTCACCGCCTTGCGGCAGACCTTGGCGATCTGCCGCTCCAGGCCGCGCACCCCGGCCTCGCGGGTGTAGTAGCGGATGATGTCGCGAATGGCGCCTTCGTCGAACGCCAGCTCGCCCTTCTTCAGGCCGTTGGCCTGGGTCTGCTTCGGCGCCAGGTACTTGATGGCGATATTGACCTTCTCGTCCTCGGTGTAGCCCGGCAGGCGGATGACTTCCATGCGGTCCAGCAGCGGCCCGGGAATGTTCATCGAGTTGGCGGTGCAGAGGAACATCACGTCGGACAGGTCGTAATCGACTTCCAGATAGTGATCGTTGAAGTTGTGGTTCTGCTCCGGATCGAGCACCTCGAGCAACGCCGAGGCGGGGTCGCCACGCATGTCCTGGCCCATCTTGTCGATCTCGTCGAGCAAGAACAGCGGGTTGCGCACGCCGACCTTGGTCATCTTCTGGATCAGGCGGCCGGGCATCGAGCCGATGTAGGTGCGGCGGTGGCCGCGAATTTCGGCTTCGTCGCGTACACCGCCCAGGGCCATGCGCACGAACTTACGGTTGGTCGCGGTGGCGATGGACTCGGCCAGCGAGGTCTTGCCCACGCCGGGCGGGCCGACCAGGCAGAGCACCGGCCCTTTGAGCTTCTTCACCCGCTTCTGCACGGCGAGGTACTCGAGGATGCGCTCCTTGACCTCCTCCAGGCCGTAGTGGTCGGCATCGAGAATGCTCTCGGCGCGCGCCAGGTCGAGACGCACCTTGCTCTCAGCCTTCCACGGCACGTTGACCAGCCAATCGATGTAGGTACGCACCACTGTGGCTTCGGCAGACATCGGCGACATCTGCTTGAGCTTGTTCAGCTCGGCATTGGCCTTGGTCAGCGCTTCCTTGGACAGACCGGCGTTGTCGATGCGCTTGCGCAGCTCGTCGAGCTCGCTATGCCCTTCATCGATGTCGCCCAGCTCCTTCTGAATGGCCTTCATCTGCTCATTCAGGTAATACTCGCGCTGGCTGCGCTCCATCTGCTTCTTGACCCGGCCGCGAATGCGCTTTTCCACCTGCAGCAGGTCGATCTCGGCATCCAGCAGCGCCAGCACATGCTCGACACGAGCAGACAGCGAGGTGATTTCGAGAATCTCCTGCTTCTGCTCGATCTTCAGCGCCATATGCGCCGCCATGGTGTCGACCAACCGGCTCGGCTCGTCGATGCCGTTGAGCGAGGACAGCACCTCGGCCGGCACCTTCTTGCCCAACTGCACGTACTGCTCGAACTGGCTCAGCAGGCTGCGGGTGAACACCTCGGACTCGCGCTCGGCGGTGTCGCCCTCCTCGATCAGTTGCACCTCGGCACGACAATGACCGTCGACCTCTATGAAGCGCTCGATGGCACCGCGCTGCTCGCCCTCGACCAGCACCTTGACGGTGCCGTCGGGCAGCTTGAGCAGCTGCAGTACGGTGGCGACGGTACCGACCCGATACAGATCCTGATCATCCGGATCATCGACCGCAGGATTCTTCTGGGCGACCAGAAGAATCTGCTTGTCGCCCGTCATCGCTGCCTCCAGGGCTTCGATAGATTTCTCGCGCCCGACAAAAAGCGGGATCACCATGTGCGGATAGACCACAACATCGCGCAATGGCAGGAGAGGCAATTCGATGGTTGTCTTCATGATTTCGGCTCAGCGGCGGCCATAAGGCCGTAAACAGATGGGATTACCCTTGGCTTTTAAGATGGGGGTAGGCCCGGCAAAAAACAAGCACTGCGGCCAGAAAAGCGAAGGGGCCCAGCGGGCCCCTTCATTGCACCATGTAACTTGAGCGTTACACGTCTGGCGCGGCTTTGGCTTGCGGCTCGCTGTTCTCGTAGATCAGCAGCGGCTTGGAGCTGCCTTCGATCACGCTCTCGTCGATCACCACCTTGCTCACTTCCTGCTGGGAAGGGATCTCGTACATGGTGTCGAGCAAGATACCCTCGAGGATCGAACGCAGGCCGCGGGCGCCGGTCTTGCGCTCCAGGGCCTTGTGTGCGACTGATTTCAGCGCATCCGGACGGAACTCCAGATCCACCCCTTCCATCTCGAACAGCTTGGCGTACTGCTTGGTCAGCGCATTCTTCGGCTCGGTGAGAATCTGTACCAGCGCCGCTTCGTCCAGCTCCTCGAGGGTGGCGATCACCGGCAGGCGACCAACGAACTCGGGGATCAGACCGAACTTGACCAGATCGTCCGGCTCCACTTCACGCAGGGACTCGCCGAGCTTCTTGCCGGTGTCCTTGCTGCGCACCTCGGCGTTGAAACCGATGCCACCCTTGGTCGAGCGACCCTGGATGACCTTCTCCAGGCCGGAGAAGGCGCCGCCGCAGATGAACAGGATGTTGCGCGTATCGACCTGCAGGAACTCCTGCTGCGGATGCTTGCGCCCGCCCTGCGGCGGTACCGAGGCCACGGTGCCTTCGATCAGCTTGAGCAGCGCCTGCTGCACGCCCTCGCCCGACACATCGCGGGTGATCGAGGGATTGTCCGACTTGCGCGAGATCTTATCGATTTCATCGATATAGACGATGCCCATCTGGGCCTTCTCGACGTCGTAGTCGCACTTCTGCAGCAGCTTCTGGATGATGTTCTCGACGTCCTCGCCCACGTAACCGGCCTCGGTCAGGGTGGTGGCGTCGGCGATGGTGAACGGCACATTGAGCAGACGCGCCAGGGTTTCCGCCAACAGGGTCTTGCCCGAGCCGGTCGGACCGATCAGCAGAATATTGCTCTTGCCCAGCTCGACAACGTCTTTCTTGTCGCGCTGGTTGAGGCGCTTGTAGTGGTTGTACACCGCTACCGAAAGCACCTTCTTGGCCCGCTCCTGACCGATCACATACTGATCGAGGATGCTGCTGATTTCCTTGGGAGCCGGCAATTTGTGCGCGCTGCTCTCGGCCTGGGCTTCCTGCACCTCCTCGCGGATGATGTCGTTGCACAGGTCGACGCACTCGTCGCAGATGAATACGGAGGGACCGGCAATCAATTTGCGTACTTCATGCTGGCTTTTGCCGCAGAAAGAGCAATAGAGCAGCTTGCCGTTGTCCTCGCCGTTGCGGGTATCAGTCATTCGATCAATCCAATACGGTAGGCTTGAAACACAAGATGAAGGCAAATGCGGGCATTTTCAAGCCCGCGACGCGGCCGACTCGTCGCCGACCGCTCTATGGCGCGGTGCTTCAGACCGCCAGTTGACGCTTGTCCAGAACCTTGTCGATCAGACCGTACTCCACCGCCGCCTCGCCGCTCATGAAGTTGTCGCGGTCGGTATCCTTGGCGATGACCTCGATCGGCTGGTTGCAGTGGTCGGCGAGGATCTTGTTCAGGCGCTCGCGAATGGTGAGGATCTCGCGGGCATGGATCTCGATATCCGAGGCCTGGCCCTGGAAGCCGCCCAGCGGCTGGTGGATCATCATGCGCGAATGCGGCAGGCAGTAACGCTTGCCGGCGGCGCCGCCAGCCAGCAGCAACGCCCCCATGCTGCAGGCCTGGCCGATGCAGATGGTGGAGACGTCCGGCTTGATGAACTGCATGGTGTCGTAGATCGACATGCCGGCAGTCACCGCACCGCCCGGCGAGTTGATGTACAGGTGGATGTCCTTGTCCGGGTTCTCCGCTTCGAGGAACAGCAGCTGCGCCACCACCAGGTTGGCCATGTAGTCTTCGACCGGGCCGACCAGGAAGATCACCCGCTCTTTGAGCAGGCGCGAATAGATGTCGTAGGCACGCTCACCGCGGGCCGACTGTTCGACGACCATAGGCACCAGGCCGCCGGCGGCCTGGATGTCGGGCATGTGTTGCATAAAAGGATTGCGGGACATGTCTTGCGCTCACTCCCTAAATAGTCATGTCTCAAATACGCATAAGCCAGCACTAAGGCTGGCTTATGGTGTGCTCGAACGAGGTTGCGAGATCAGTCGGCTTTCGGGGCTTCTGCCGGCTTGACTGCGTCTTCGTAGGAGACCGTTTTGTCAGTCACGTTGGCCTTCTGCAGAACAGTATCTACAACTTGTTCTTCCAGTACAACCGAGCGAACTTCGTTCATCTGCTGGTCGTTCTTGTAGTACCAGGCCACGACCTGCTCCGGCTCCTGGTAGGCCGACGCCATTTCCTGGATCAGCTCGCGCACGCGGGCGTCATCGGGCTTCAGCTCGAACTGCTTGACCACTTCGGCGACGATCAGACCCAGCACGACGCGGCGCTTGGCCTGCTCTTCGAACAGCTCGGCCGGCAGCTGATCCGGCTTGATGTTGCCGCCGAACTGCTGAACGGCCTGCACGCGCAGACGGTTCACTTCGTTGCTGATCAGCGCCTTCGGCACTTCGACCGGGTTGGCGGCCAGCAGGCCGTCCATCACCTGGCTCTTCACCTTGGACTTGATGGCCTGGCGCAGTTCGCGCTCCATGTTCTTGCGCACTTCGGCGCGGAAGCCTTCCAGACCGCCTTCCTTGATGCCGAACAGGGCGAAGAACTCGTCGTTCAGCTCAGGCAGTTGCGGGGCGGAAACGCTGTTCACGGTGACGGTGAACTCGGCGGTTTTGCCGGCCAGATCGAGGTTCTGGTAATCCTCGGGGAAGGTCGGGTTGATCACGCGCTCTTCACCGGCCTTGACGCCGACCAGGGCATCTTCGAAGCCCGGGATCATGCGACCGGAGCCCAGCACCAGCTGGGTGCCTTTGGCACTGCCGCCGGCGAAGGCTTCGCCATCGATCTTGCCGACGAAGTCGATGTTCAGCTGGTCGCCATTCTCGGCGGCACGCTCGACGGCTTCGAAACGGGTGTTCTGCTTGCGCAGGATGTCCAGCATGTTGTCGACGTCGCTATCGACCACGTCGGCTTGCAGGCGCTCGATGGCGATGGAGTCGAAACCGGCAACCTGGAACTCGGGAAACACTTCAAAGGTGGCGACGTATTCCAGATCCTTGCCCTTCTCGAAGGACTTCGGCTCGACGGACGGCGCACCAGCCGGGTTCAGCTTCTGCTCGACCACGGCTTCGTAGAAGGTGGCCTGGATCAGGTCGCCCAGGGCTTCCTGACGAGCGGCGTCTTCGTAACGCTGACGGATGACGCTCATCGGCACCTTGCCAGGACGGAAGCCAGGAACCTTGGCGCGACGGGCAGTCTGCTGCAGACGCTTGTTGACTTCGGTCTCGATGCGCTCGACGGGGACGCCGACGGTCATGCGGCGCTCAAGAGCAGAAGTGCTTTCAACAGAAACTTGCATGGATATTCCTCGTTGCACAGACATAAGCCGGCTCGAACCGGCCCCGAATCAAGGGCATGCATTCTAGAGGGTCGATGTGCAGAAGTCACCCTAGAAGCAGGCGGCAGTCGGGAGGGCTAGATAAAGATGGTGCGGACGGAGAGACTCGAACTCTCACACCTTGCGGCGCCAGAACCTAAATCTGGTGTGTCTACCAATTTCACCACGTCCGCGTGGTCGGAACCTTAAAACAAAAACGCCAGGCTTTGGGGCCTGGCGTTCTGGAATATGGGGTGGACGATGGGAATCGAACCCACGACACCAGGAGCCACAATCCTGTGCTCTACCAACTGAGCTACGCCCACCATATTGCTTTTTGCTTGCATGCCTAGCTGCCAAATGGCACGCCCGGCAGGACTCGAACCTGCGACCATCCGCTTAGAAGGCGGATGCTCTATCCAGCTGAGCTACGGGCGCCTATCCATCTGCAAGCGCAGACTTAAAGCTTTCGGCTTAGGCTCTACCACAAGGGCTTTACCGCTGCCGTCTTACCCAGCGACTGGCTGTGCTCGACAAGCGGGGCGAATGTTATAGAGGCGGCCACACCCCGTCAACAGAAAAAATCAAAAAAATTCAGCGATATAAAGGAGTTACGCGAAAACGACGGCAGGCGCCTTTGCCCGAGGGAGCGCCCATGCGAGAATGCGCGTCCTTTTTTCATCCTTATTAATGGTTAATCAGCGCAATGACCGCACAACTGATCGACGGCAAGGCGATCGCCGCCAGCCTCCGCCAGCAGATTGCCCAACGTGTCGCCGAGCGCCGCCAGCAAGGCCTGCGCGCGCCGGGCCTGGCCGTGATCCTGGTCGGTACCGATCCCGCCTCCCAGGTCTATGTGTCCCACAAACGCAAGGACTGCGAAGAGGTCGGTTTCCTCTCCCGCGCCTACGACCTGCCAGCCGAGACCAGCCAGGCCGATCTGCTCGCCCTGATCGACGAACTCAACGAAGACCCGGCCATCGACGGCATCCTGGTGCAACTGCCGCTGCCCGAACACCTGGACTCCTCCCTGCTGCTCGAGCGCATTCGCCCGGACAAGGACGTGGACGGTTTCCACCCCTACAACATCGGTCGCCTGGCCCAGCGCATGCCGCTGCTGCGCCCCTGCACGCCGAAGGGCATCATGACCCTGCTGCAAAGCACCGGCGTCGATCTGTACGGCATGCATGCCGTAGTAGTCGGCGCCTCCAATATCGTCGGCCGGCCGATGGCCATGGAGCTGCTGCTGGCCGGTTGCACCGTCACCGTCACCCACCGCTTCACCAAGGATCTGCCGACCCACGTTGGCCAGGCCGACATCGTCGTGGTCGCCGCCGGCAAGCCGGGTCTGGTCAAGGGCGAGTGGATCAAAGAAGGCGCCATCGTCATCGACGTCGGCATCAACCGTCAGGAAGACGGCAAGCTGGTCGGCGACGTGGTCTACGAGACCGCCCTGCCCCGCGCCGGCTGGATCACCCCGGTGCCGGGCGGCGTCGGCCCGATGACCCGCGCAGGCCTGTTGGAAAACACCCTGCACGCAGCCGAACACCTGCATAAATAAGCAGCGCTCACAACGAACAACGGCACCCGCGGGTGCCGTTGTCGTTTCTGCCTTACCGATCAGTTGCGCGCCTGCTCCCAGGATTTGAGCAGCTCGTCATAGGCGATGGTCTCGCCCTTGGGCTTTTCGTTGTCCAGCTTCGGTTTCGGCGCACCCGGCTGATCCAGCCAGTATTGCGGATCACGCGGCTCGTTCAGCTTCGGCCCGCATTCACCCAGCACGCCGGAGCGCTCCAGGCGGCCGAGCATGGTGTCCTGCGCCGCGGCCAGACCATCGAGCGCCTGCTGCGGGGTCTTGTCGCCGCTGGCGGCCTCGGCGATGAACTGCCACCACAGCTGGGCCAGACGCGGATAGTCCGGCACGTTGGTGCCAGTCGGCGTCCATTGCACCCGCGCCGGGCTGCGGTAGAACTCCACCAGCCCACCGAGCTTGGGCGCCGCCTCGGTCATGGCCTGGGAGTTGATGTCCGACTCGCGGATCGGCGTCAGGCCGACCAGGGTCTTCTTCAGCGACACTGTCTTGGAGGTGACGAACTGGGCGTAGAGCCAGGCGGCCAGGCGCTGCTTCTCCGGGGTGGACTTGAGGAAGGTCCAGGAGCCGGCGTCCTGATAGCCGAGCTTCATGCCCTCCTCCCAGTACGGGCCCTTGGGCGACGGCGCCATGCGCCACTTCGGCGTACCGTCCTCGTTGACCACCGGCAGGCCCGGCTTGGTCATGTCGGCGGTAAAGGCGGTGTACCAGAAGATCTGCTGGGCGATGGCGCCCTGCGCCGGCACCGGCCCCGCCTCGGAGAAGGTCATGCCCTGGGCTTCCGGCGGCGCGTATTGACGCATCCAGTCGACGTACTTGCTGGTCGCGTAGACCGCCGCCGGGCCGTTGGTGTCACCGCCACGGGCGACGCTGGAGCCCACCGGCCGGCAGCCGTCGACGCGAATGCCCCATTCGTCCACCGGCAGGCCGTTGGGCAGGCCCTTGTCGCCGCCGCCGGCCATGGAGAACCAGGCATCGGTAAAGCGCCAGCCCAGCGACGGGTCCTTCTTGCCGTAATCCATATGGCCGTAGACACGCTGGCCGTCGATTTCCTTGACGTGCACCGAGAAGAACTCGGCGATGTCCTCGTAGGCCGACCAGTTGACCGGCACGCCCAGCTCGTAGCCGTAGATTTCCTTGAACTTGGCCTTGAGCTCCGGGCGCTCGAACCAGTCGGCGCGGAACCAGTAGAGGTTGGCGAACTGCTGGTCCGGCAGCTGGTAGATCTTCTTGTCCGGCCCGGTGGTGAAGGAGATGCCGATGAAGTCCTCGAGATCCAGGGTCGGCGAAGTGAAGTCCTTGGCCTCGCCGGCGATCATGTCGCTGATCACCACCGCCTTGCCGTAGCGCGCGTGGGTGCCGATCAGGTCGGAGTCGTTGACCCAGCCGTCATAGATGTTCTTGTCCGACTGCATCTGGGTCTGCAGCTTCTCGACCACGTCGCCTTCCTGCAGCAGGTCGTGTTTGAGCTTGATGCCGGTGATCTCGCTGAAGGCCTTGGCCAGCACCTTGGACTCGTACTCGTGGGTGGTGATGGTTTCCGACACCACGCTGATGTTCATGCCGCGGAACGGCTCGGCGGCCTTGATGAACCATTTCAGCTCTTCGAGCTGCTGCTCGGGCGTCAGGGTCGAGGGATTGAACTCCTCGGCGATCCATTTCTTCGCGGCCTCCTCAAAGGCATCGGCCCAGACCGCACCGCTCAAACCGGACAACGCCAGCAGGGCGGCCAACGCCATGCTATGTCGGGTCTTGTTGTTATTGTCGAACATAGAGACCTCCATCTCAGGATATGGGGAGAGGCATACCGGTGGCAGCCCGGCTCAGCCCCAGCGCATGACTGCGCACAACCACAACAGTGATAGCAGCGAGGCTATCCACACGCTCCAGTCGGTCACGCCTATCACCAGCAGGTGCAGGTAGGCGCTGCCGAGCAGACCGATAAACAGCCGATCGCCCCGGGTGGTGGCAATCGGCAGAAAACCCTTGCGCTCGACGCAAGGCCAGCGCAGCTCGACCAGCGTCATGCCGGCCAGCAGCACGGCGATGCCGGCAAAGAACAGCGCGGTCGGTAGAGTCCAGGCCATCCAGCTCATGACGAACCTCCCTTACACGCGACCGAGGGCGAAGCCCTTGGCCACATGGTTGCGAACGAACCAGATCACCAGCATCCCCGGAAGGATGGTCAGCACCCCGGCGGCGGCCAGCACGCCCCAGTCGATGCCCGAGGCGGACACGGTACGGGTCATCACCGCCGCGATGGGCTTGGCGTCCACCGAGGTCAGGGTGCGCGCCAGCAGCAGCTCGACCCAGGAGAACATGAAGCAGAAGAAGGCGGTGACGCCGATGCCGGAGCGAATCAGCGGAATGAAGATCTTCACGAAGAACTTGGGAAAACTGTAGCCGTCGATATAGGCCGTCTCGTCGATTTCCTTGGGCACACTGGACATGAAGCCCTCGAGAATCCACACCGCCAACGGCACGTTGAACAGGCAGTGCGCCAGCGCCACGGCGATATGGGTGTCGAACAGGCCGATGGACGAGTACAGCTGGAAGAACGGCAGCAGGAACACCGCCGGCGGCGCCATGCGGTTGGTCAGCAGCCAGAAGAACAGGTGCTTGTCGCCAAGGAAGCGGTAGCGCGAGAAGGCATAGGCCGCCGGCAGCGCCACGCTGAGCGAGATCAGGGTGTTGAGGCTGACGTAGTACAGCGAGTTGAGGTAACCCTCGTACCAGCTGCGGTCGGTGAAAATCACCCGGTAGTTGTCCAGGGTGAAGTTTTGCGGCCACAGACTCAGGCCGCCGAGGATCTCGGTATTGCCCTTGAACGACATGTTCAGCAGCCAGTAAATCGGCACCAGCAGGAACAGGAAGTAGAGCAGCAGCACCAGGCGTTTGCGCAGCATCATGGTCGGCCTCAGCGGGTTTTGTCGTCGTGGGTCATGGCGGTGTAGAACAGCCAGGACACCAGCAGGATGATCAGGAAGTACACCAGCGAGAACGCCGCCGCCGGGCCCAGGTCGAATTGGCCGATGGCCATTTGCGTCAGGGTCTGACTGAGGAAGGTGGTGGCGTTGCCCGGCCCGCCGCCGGTGAGCACGAAGGGCTCGGTGTAGATCATGAAGCTGTCCATGAAGCGCAGCATCACCGCGATCAGCAGCACGCTTTTCAGCTTGGGCAGCTGGATATGGCGGAACACCGCCCAGTTCGACGCGCGGTCGATGCGCGCCGCCTGGTAGTAGACGTCGGGAATGGCGCGCAGCCCCGAGTAGCACAGCAGCGCCACCAGCGAGGTCCAGTGCCAGACGTCCATGATCAGCACCGTCACCCAGGCGTCCATGGTGTTGGAGGCATAGTTGTAGCTGATGCCCAGCTTGTTCAACACCCAGCCCATCAGGCCGATGTCGGCGCGGCCGAAGATCTGCCAGATGGTGCCCACCACGTTCCACGGGATCAGCAACGGAATGGCCATCAGGATCAGACACAGCGAGGCCCAGCGCCCGCGCGTCGGCATGCACAGGGCGATGGCGATGCCCAAGGGAATCTGGATCAGCAGCACGCAGGCGGAGAAGATGAACTGGCGCAGCAGCGAGTCGTGCAGGCGCGGGTCCTGCAGCACCTGGCGATACCAGTCGACGCCGACGAAATAGCGGGTGGACGGATCGAAGATGTCCTGCACCGAGTAATTGACCACCGTCATCATCGGCACGATGGCGCTGAACGACACCAGCAGGAACACCGGCAGCACCAGCCACCAGGCCTTGTTGTTCTGCACCCTCATGGCGCCACCTCCACCAGGTAGTCGTCGGCGTAGAGCATCAGCCACTGCGCCGGGAAGCTCAGGTACACCTGCTCGCGCGGCACCGGCTGATCCTCCTGCAGGCGCGCCTTGAGCACCTGGCCGTCGAGGTCGAAGGTGAGGATCTTGTAGGTGCCGAGGTCCTCGACGTGCAGCACCCGGCCGCACAGCGCGTCTTCGTAGGCGCCATCCCATACGTGGACGAACTCGGGGCGGATGCCCACCTGCAGGCGCTTGCCCTCCAGTTCGGCCAGGCGTCGATTGAGCCCCTCGGTCAGCGGCAGCACGGTATTGGCGAAGCGCACCCCGCCCTCGCAGCGCTGCACCTCGATCAGGTTCATGCCCGGACTGCCGATGAAGTAGCCGACGAAGGTGTGCCCGGGGCGCTCGAACAACTCGCGCGGCGTGCCGAACTGAACGATCTGTCCGCCGTACATCACCGCGATCTTGTCGGCGAAGGTGGAGGCCTCCAGCTGATCGTGGGTGACGTAGACCATGGTGATATTGAACTGCTCGTGGATCTGCTTGAGCTTGCGCCGCAGCTTCCACTTCAGGTGCGGGTCGATCACCGTCAGGGGCTCGTCGAAGAGGATCGCCGACACGTCGTCGCGCACCAGGCCACGGCCCATGGAGACCTTCTGCTTCTCGTCGGCGGTGAGGTTGCGCGCCTTCCTGTGCAGCAGCGGATGCAGTTCCAGCACCTCGGCGATCTCGTGCACCTTGCTCATCACCCGCGCTTCGTCCAGGCCCTGGTTGCGCAGCGGGAAGGCCAGGTTGTCGAACACCGTCATGGTGTCGTAGACCACCGGGAACTGAAAAACCTGGGCGATGTTGCGCTGCTGCGGCGACAGCGCGTTGACCGCCTTGCCGTCGAACTGCACCTCGCCCTGAGACGGGCTGAGCAGGCCGGAGATGATATTGAGCAGGGTCGACTTGCCGCAGCCCGACGGCCCCAGCAATGCATAGGCGCCGCCCTGCTGCCAGACGTGGTTCATCTCGCGAATTGCATAGTCTTCAGGCGCTTTCGGCACGCCGCTGTAGCTGTGCGCGAGGTTGTGCAGACGAATCTCGGCCATCAGGCGGCCCTCCCCTGACGACGGCTGGGCGCCTGCACCAGTTGCCCGTCGGCGGCGAAGACGAACAGCTTGTGGGTGGGGATATAGATGAGGATCGGCGCATCCACCGCGTACTCGTGCACCCCGGGTAGGTGCAACACCAGCACGAACTGCTCATTGCGCACGTGGAGGAAGGTTTCCGAGCCGCTGATCTCGGCCAGCTCGACGGTCACGGCCAGTTCCAGATCATCGTCGTTGGACGGCACCAGGCCGATATGGCTGGGCCTGACGCCGAAGCGGTACTCGCCCTCGGCGATGCCGCGCAGATCGGGGTTGAGCGGAAAGTGCACGCAATCGGCGAAGCTCACCTCGGTGCCACTGATGCGCCCAGGCATCAGGTTGATCGCAGGTTCCGAGAACAGCTCGGCGGCCAGCACCTGCTGCGGGCGGTGGTAGACCTCGGCGGTCCTGCCACTCTGCACCACCCGTCCTTCGTGCAGGATGGTGGTGGTGCCACCCAGGGCCAGCGCCTCGTTGGGCTCGGTGGTGGCGTAGATGGCGATGGTGTGGCGCGCCTGGAACAGCTCGCGCATTTCCTGACGCAGCTCCTCGCGCAGCTTGTAGTCGAGGTTGACCAGGGGCTCGTCGAACAGGATCAGGGACGCGTCCTTGACCAGCGCCCGCGCCATGGCCGTGCGCTGCTGCTGGCCGCCGGACAGCTCCAGCGGGTAGCGCGCCAGCAGCTTGTCGATGCGCAGCATGCGCGCGGTGGCCTCGACCTTCTCGACGATCTGCTCCTTGGCCACCCCGGCCTGGCGCAGCGGCGAGGCGATGTTCTCGAACACCGTCAGGGTCGGGTAGTTGATGAACTGCTGATAGACCATCGACACGTTGCGCTGGCGCACCGGCACACCGGTGACATCGGCGCCGTTCATCAGCACGCGGCCGCTGCTGGGGCGGTCCAGCCCGGCCATCAGCCGCATCAGGCTGGTCTTGCCGGCCAGGGTGCGGCCGAGCAGGACGTTGAAGGAGCCGGGTTCGAAACTCAGGCAGGCATCGTCGATATGCACCTGGCCGTCGACGATACGGGTGACGTGTTCGAGCTTGAGCGACATGGCCTGTCCTTTTTCTTGTGCTGCCATTCGGTTTCGAACACCTACAGCGACAAGCGTGCCAGACCGCCAAAAATCAGGGTATCTATCTGTTCCAGAAGAGAAATAAGCGCAGGTTCAGGTTGCTGGGCGATGTTCGACTGAACACTTTTGAACAGTCGAATGTGAACAACTGAACAATTCGTTCGTTGACTTTGAACAGGCTTGAACGAAACTGGACCGATCGCGGCGCAGATCGCGAACCAACAAGAAGAGATCGCACCATGACAGAAGCTGCCCGCGCACCGGCGCATGACGCCATCATCCAGGAGTCCTGGTCGCGCTGCCGTGACTACGGTCTGACCCACCAGAGCACGCCGCGCTTCGACCCGCCGCCCCCCGGCGAACTCTCGGCCCTGCTGGAAAGCCGCCAGGCCTTGGTGCAGACCACCCACCAGGAGGTGCTGCCCTACTACGGCACCATCCTCGCCAACTCCAACTGCCTGATCATGCTGGCCGACGAGCAGGGCCGGCTGCTGCAGTCCTGGGGCGACCGGCGCTTCATCGAGCCGCGCCAGGCCGCCGGCTTCGTCGCCGGCGCCAGCTGGCTGGAGCGCTACACCGGCACCAATGCCATCGGCACCGCACTCGGTTGCGGCCAGGCCGTGCATATCCAGCACGACGAGCATTTCCTCAAGGCCAATCGCTTCATGACCGGTTCGGCCTCGCCGATCTTCGACGAACAGCGGCGCATGATCGCCGTGCTCGACGTCTCCAGCGACAGCTACCTGCCGCCGGCGCATACCCTCGGCATGGTCAAGATGATGAGTCAGTCGGTGGAGAACCGCCTGATCCTCAAGCTGTTCGCCGACCAGTACCACCTGCTCAGCTTCAACACCAGCCTGGACAACCTCGACAGCCCCTGGGCCGGCCTGGTGGTGTTCGACGAACAGGGCCATGTGGTCTCGGCCAACCGCCGCGCCGATAACCTGCTCGGCCAACCGCTGGCCTACGGCGCCATCGAGCAGCTGTTCGACGTGCCCCTGCAGCAACTGCTCAACCAGCCGGACGGCCAGCCATTCGGCCTGCGCACCAGCGGCCAGTTGCGTTTCCATGCGCGGATTCGACGCCCGGCGCAGCCGGCACCGATCCAGGCCCGCGATTTCCGCCCGCAGATCGCGCCGCGCCCCAGCGGCGAACCCGAGCTGCATGCGCTGAGCCTGGGCGATGCGCGGATGGACAAGGCCATTCGCCAGGCCGAACGCCTGCTGGAGAAGGACATCCCGATCCTGGTGCAGGGTGAAACCGGCGCCGGCAAGGAGGTCTTCGTCAAGGCCCTGCACCGTGCCAGCTCACGCGCCAGCCACCCCTTCATCGCGGTCAACTGCGCGGCCATTCCGGCGGAACTGGTGGAATCGGAGCTGTTCGGCTACGAAAAGGGTGCCTTCACCGGCGCCAGCCAGAAGGGCCATGTCGGCCTGATCCGCAAGGCGCACAAGGGCACCCTGTTTCTCGACGAGATCGGCGACATGCCGCTGCGGGTGCAGGCCCGTTTGCTGCGCGTGCTGCAGGAGCGCTGCGTGCAGCCGCTGGGCAGCAGCGAACAGCATCCGGTGGACGTGCAGCTGATTTCCGCGACCAACCGCCCGCTGCGCCAGGACGTCGACAGCGGTCAGTTCCGCGCCGATCTGTACTACCGTATCAGCGGGCTGAACCTGGAACTGCCGCCGCTGCGCGAACGCAGCGACAAGCAGGCGCTGTTCCAGCGGCTGTGGGAGCAGCACCGCGAACCCAAGCAATGGGCCGGACTCAGCCGCGAGGTGCTGGAACTGTTCCAGCGTCATCCCTGGCCGGGCAACCTGCGTCAGCTCAGCAGCGTGCTGCGCGTGGCGCTGGCCATGGCCGACGACCAGCCCATCCGTGCCGAGCACCTGCCGGACGACTTCTTCCTCGATCTGCCGGCGAGCGCACCCGGTGCGGCGCAGGCATCGTCGGTCGAGCCCAGCGATCTGGCCAGCCAGTACCGCGCCTGCGGCGGCAACGTCTCGGGCCTGGCGCGGCGCCTGGGCGTCAGCCGCAATACCCTGTACAAGCGCCTGCGCGAGCAAGGCGTGCGCGTCTAGCGCGGGAGGTTGCATGCCACACGAAGCCTTCTGTCGCGAGGCCGGCAACGGCCCGGCGGTGGTCTGCCTGCACGCCAACGCCAGCAGTTCCAGCCAGTGGCAAGCGCTGATGGAGCGCCTGGCGCCCGACTACCGAGTCCTCGCGCCCGACGCCTACGGCGCCGGCAAGAGTCCGGACTGGCCGTCGGATCGGCAGATCAGCCTGGGCGACGAAGTCGAGCTGATCGAACCGCTGCTGGCGAAGGCCGGCGCACCGCTGGCGCTGGTCGGTCACTCCTACGGCGCGGCGGTGGCCCTGCTCGCCGCCCTCAGGCACCCCGAGCGGATCGCCGCGTTGGTGCTTTACGAACCGACGTTGTTCGCCCTGATCGATGCCCGGCAACCGCCGCCCAATGCCGCCGACGGCATTCGCGCGACAGTGGCGCAATCGGCGGCCGCTCTGGATGCGGGCGATCCCGCGGCGGCCGCCGAACACTTTATCGACTACTGGATGGGGCCCGGCAGCTGGCGGCAGATGCCCGAGCGGCGTCAGGCCCCCATCACCGCCTCGGTGCGCAACGTGCGCCGCTGGGCTTATGCGCTGCTCAGCGAGCCCACAGCGCTGGCGGCCTTCACCACGCTGCGCGTGCCGGTGCTCTACCTGCTCGGCGAGCGCTCGACCGCCGCCGCGCACGCGGTGGCCGAGCTGTTGCTGGCCAGCCTGCCCCGGGTCGAGCGGCTTGAATTCGCCGGTCTCGGCCATATGGGCCCCGTCACGCACCCGCAGCCGGTCAACGAGGCGATTGCAGCCTTTCTCGCCCTGCATCACCCTGTACGCTGACCTCACTGGCTAGCATTGGCGACGCCGCCGCATCGCCAGCGTCGCGCTAGCGAGCGCGCACAACATGCCAATTCACCTCATATAAACTCAATAACTAACTGATTTTAATGAAATTAAAAATCCTAGAATCTACTTTAAGTCGCCTGCGTGCAGCGTTCCTGCTGGGCTTGCTGCTCGGCGCCGGCGACACTCTGGCCGGCAGCACGGCGAAGCAGCAGATCGAAACGGCGGTGAACGCCATCATTGAACCGCTGATGGCCGAGCACGCCATTGCCGGCATGGCGGTCGCCCTGAGCGTCGAGGGCCGGCGCTACACCTTCAACTACGGCCTGGCCTCGAGGGAAACGGGGCAAGCCGTCGACGACGCCACCCTGTTCGAGATCGGCTCGGTCAGCAAGTTGCTCAGCGCCACCCTGGGCGCCTACGCCGCGGCCAGCGGCAAACTCGACCTGCACGACAGCGCCAGCCAGCACCTGAGCGAGCTGCGCGGCGGCCCCTTCGAGCAGATCAGCCTGCTCGACCTGGCCACCTACAGCGCCGGCGGCCTGCCCCTGCAGTTTCCCGAACAGGTGCTGGATCGCGCGTCGATGCTGGCCTATTACCGCAGCTGGCAACCGAGCTATGCCGCCGGCACCCAGCGCCTCTACTCCAACCCGAGCATCGGCCTATTCGCCCACCTGGCCGCCGCCAGCCTGGGCGAGCCTTTTGCCGAATCGATGGAACGGCGGCTGTTTCCGGCCTTCGCCCTGACGCAAAGTTATATCCAGGTACCGCCCTCGCACCTGCCCGCCTACGCCCAGGGCTACGACAAGGCGGATCAGCCGGTGCGGGTCAACCCCGGCATGCTGGACGCCGAGGCCTATGGGGTAAAAGCCAGCGCGGCGGATCTGCTGCGTTTCGTCGAGGCCAACCTGCACCCCGAGGCGCTACCCGAGCCCTGGCCGCGCGCCGTGGCGATGACCCAGGCTGGGTATTACCGGGTCGGCGACATGAGCCAGGGCCTGGGCTGGGAGCGCTACGCCTACCCCATCGACCTGGCGCGCCTGCAGGCCGGCAACTCCGCGGACATGGCGCTGCAGCCACAGGCCATCGAGCGCTTCGACGCGCCCATACCCGCCACAGGCGACCTGCTGCTGAACAAGACCGGCTCGACCAACGGCTTCGGCGCCTATGTCCTGCTGCTGCCGGCACGGGACATCGGCCTGGTGCTGCTGGCCAACCGCAACTACCCCAACACCGAGCGGGTGCGGGTGGCCCTGCAGATACTCGACGCGCTACCGCGCTGAATGACACTGCAGCCCGGATGCAATCCGGGCAGGCGCCGACTGCAGGCTGGCGCGGTCACGGCGCTTGGCAAATGAAACCCGCCAGCGCCGGGCGCCGCAGCTGCCTCATCAGCCCGGACGCGGTCAGCGGCGAGCCCTCGCCGAGCGGCAGCCCGGCCGCCGCCAGCGCCTCGGCGACCCAGGTGTTGCAGGTATTGAGCAGCGAGTAGCGGCCGTTGGCCCGGTAGAAGCGACTGTGCCTGTACAGGCCGGGGCCGAGCGCTTGCGGCCGACCTTCGGCATCCAGGGCGAAGCCGGCCTGCAGGTAGTCCAGCAGGCGCTGGTAGCCCGCCTCGTCCAGCGCCAGGGTCATCTGCCCGCCAGTCGGCCGCGCGGCCAGCTGCACCAGGTGCAGCACGCTGTCGCCCGACCAGAACAGCGCCTGCACGCCCTGAGCGAAACCGGCATCCGGGTTGCGGTAGAAGCCCTCGTCGCCCCAACCCAGCTCGATAAAACCCGTGCCAGGGAAGTCCTCGGCCAGGCCCGGCAGGCGCTGCAGCAGGTCGGCTGCCGGCAGCAGCAGGCCGGCGTGCAGGCCGTGGTCGACCACCTGCACCGCCCTGCGCGGGGCGCAATCCGGCGGCGCCTGAGGAGGCTCGGGCGCGCTGGCGCAGCCGAGCAGCAGCACGACAAACAGCAACGGGATGCGCATAGGCGGTCGACTCGCAGCCGGGGTCAGGCTCAACCATAAGCCAGATCCCACCCATCCGTGCACGCGGGCCGCGCTAACCGAAGCGCGGCACCCGCTCATCCTCCTCCAGCTGCTGCAACAGCGCCGCACGGGTCGCATCGCGCAGGCGAATCGCCTCCAGCCAGCTGTTCTGCTGCGCCCTCAGCGGCGCACAGAACTCGACCCGCAGCGAACTCCGACGAGGCAGCCAGTGACCGTCGCGCAGCCACTCGCGCGTACCGCCGATGGCCAGCGGCAGCAGCTCGGCGCCGCTGCGTGCGGCCAGAACGAAGGCGCCCATGCGCAACGGCCGCAACCCCGGCTCGGGGCCGAAGGTGCCCTCGGGGAAGATCACCAGCGACTCGCCTGCCGCCAGCGCCGTCAGCAGTGCCTCGGCATCGGCGGCGCCACCGCGCGGGTCGACGCGCTCGACGAAGTGGGCGCCGAGCCGGCGCAGGAAACGCCCGGCGATGCGCTGCTCGGCCAGCTCGCGCTTGGCGACGAAGGCGAACTGCGGCGGCAGCACGGCGCAGAGCAGCAGACCGTCCAGGTAGCTGGCATGGTTGGCGGCCAGCACCTGTACCGAAGCGGTGGACAGCCGCTGCAGCCCGCCGACCGCCGGCGACACGCCGGACAGCGCGAGGTACAGGCGCGCCCCGGCCCGCGCCCACAGACGACACCAGCGCCGCCGCGGCAGCAGGGCCACGCCGAGCCAGGTCGGCGCCGCCAGCAACGCGAACAGCAGCCAGCAGTACAGGCCATAGAGCCACGCGCCGGCATCACGCCAGCTGCGCCGCAGCTGCCCGCGCAGGCCCTGGCCGACCAGCCGCAGCAGCTGCCGCCAGACCGCCAGGCGCGGCCGGCCTATGTCGCCACGCTCGAAGGCCTCGCGGCAGGCGGCGCGGCGGATCTTGCCGCTGGAGGTCTTCAGCACGCTGTGCGGCGGCGCCAGGACGATGTCGTCCGGCGGCACGCCGGCCAGCTCGAGCACCACGCGGCTGACCTCCTGCTGCAGTTGCCGACGCCGCCCGGCCTCCTGCTCCAGGGTTTCCGCCAGCACCACCAGGCGCTCCGTGCCACTGGCCGGATCCTGGCTGCCGAACACCGCGACGCAGCCCTTGCGCAGCCCCGCCAGGTTACCCACCGCGGTTTCCAGGTCGTAGGGGTAGATATTGCGCCCGGCGCGGATGATCAGGTCCTTGGCGCGCCCGGTCAGGTAGACCTCGCCGCCGGCCATGTAGGCCAGGTCGAGCGAGTCCATCCAGCCGTCGCGCAGGACCCGGCGGGTTTCCTCCGGGTTGCGCAAGTAACCGGCGCTGGTGGACGGGCCGCTGAACTGCAGGTGCCCTTCGCGGCGCTCGGGCAGCTCGACGCCGCGCTCGTCGACGATGCGGATGCGGTGCCCCGGCAACGGCCGGCCGCAGGCGACGAAATGCAGCACCGCGTCATCCTGCGCGCCCGCCGGTCGCGCCTCGCCGCGGCGCTGGAACGCCTCGCGCTGCACCCGGTCGACCAGCAGCCCGCGGCCCAGGGGCGGAAAGGCCACGCCCAGGGTCGCCTCGGCCAGGCCGTAGACCGGGGTCTGCGCGGCCGGGGCCAGGCCGTAGCGGGCAAAACGCTCGGCGAAGCGCCGCAGGGTGTCCGGGTTGACCGGCTCGGCGCCGTTGCAGGCCAGGCGCCAGCAGCTCAGGTCGAGGCCCTCCAGCTCCGCCTCGGGCAACTTGCTCAGGCACAGTTCGTAGGCGAAGTTGGGCGCCGCCGACAGCGTGCCGCGCAAGCGATGGATGGTCCACAGCCAGCGCGCCGGGCGGGCGAGGAAGGCCAGCGGCGACATCAGCGCCAGGCGCACGCCGTGGTACAGGCTGCCCAGCCAGGCGCCGATCAGGCCCATGTCGTGGTACATCGGCAGCCAGCTGACGAACACATCCTGCGGCCCCACCTGCAGGGCCTGACCCATGGCCCGCAGGTTGGCCAGCAGGTTGGCGTGGCTGACCATCACCCCCTTGGGCTGGCCGGTGCTGCCCGAGGTGTACTGCAAGAAGGCGAGGTCCTGCGCGCCCCTGGCCGGCGTGACGCAGCCGCCGCCCTCGCCGGCCAGTTCGGCGACGCTGGCGATACGCCGCAGGCTCGGCACCTGCGGGCGCAGCAGGCGGGCCAGCAGGCGCGCCTCGCTCACCGTGATCAGCAGCCGCGCCTCGGCGTTGGTGAGGATGCCGACCTGGCGGCGCAGGTGCTCCTCGATCTGCGACAGGCGCAGGGGCGGATAGATGGGCACGGGCACCCCGCCGGCCAGCAGGATGCCGAAGAAGGCGTAGAGAAAGTCGCGCCCGGTGGGCAGCATCAGCGCCACCGCCTGTCCCGGCCGCAGGCCGCCGAGCTGCAGGCCGGCGGCCACCGCCTGGGCGCCGCGGTGCAGAGCGCCGTAGCTGATGTCCTCTTGCTCGTCGCCCTCGCCAAGCAGGTGCACGTGGGTGCGTTGCGGGTGGCGGCGCGCGTGCCACTCCAGCACCTGCATCAGGGTCTGCGCCGTCGCCGGCACCTGGGCGGTGTCCGCCTCGGTGTCGGGCGCGACGACGGGCGACGCGGCGGCCGCCGGCGCAGTGCGCCCCTGCAGCGCCCGCAGCAGGTCGGCGGGGGTCTCGGCACTGGCGAACAGGCTATCCGGCAGGCGCACGCCGAATTCCTGCTCGATGCGCGCCCACAACTCGGCGCGGGCCAGGCTGTCCAGGCCCAGATCGCGATCCAGCACGCTGTCCAGGCCCGGTTGCAGCGCAGTCGCGGCCTGCGGGCGCAATTCGCTGACGGTGCGCCGCACGATCTCCAGCAGGCGCTCCACATCCCTGTCGCAACCCGGCGCGGCCTTGGTTGACGGTGGCGGACGAGACATCGGCGACCCTCACAGGTTGTGTAGGTCAGTGGCCATTATGCGCCCAATAGACAAGATGGGCGTTCCGCCTGACGAGACGCCCACCCCCGGCTAGGCTTGCAGCTACCAACGCGATGAAAGAGAGAGCCGCATGCCAAGCAGTCTCGCCCCCGGCGTACGCCGCCGAGAAGTCTGGGCCTGGGCGATGTTCGACTTCGCCAACTCCGGCTACACCACGGTGGTGATCACCGCGGTGTTCAACGCCTACTTCGTCGCCGTGGTAGCCGGCGGCCAGGCCTGGGGCACCCTGGCCTGGACCAGCGCGATCGCCCTGTCCTATGCCCTGATCATCCTCAGCGCGCCGCTGCTCGGCGCCTATGCCGACGCCCTCGCCTGCAAGAAGCGCCTGCTGCTGGTCAGCGCCCTCGGCTGCATCCTGTTTACCGCGGGGCTGGCACTGGCCGGGCCGGACACGCTGGTCGTGGCGCTGATCTTTATCGTGCTGTCGAACTTCTGCTTCGGCACCGGCGAGAACCTGATCGCCGCCTTCCTCCCCGAACTGGCCCGACGCGAGGCGCTGGGCCGGGTCTCTGGCTGGGGCTGGGGCTTCGGCTATATCGGCGGACTGGTCAGCCTGGGCGCCTGCCTGGCCTACGTGACCTGGGCCCAGGCACAGGGCCAAAGTGCCGAGCAGTTCGTGCCGGCCTGCATGCTGATCACCGCGGCGTTGTTCGCCATCGCCTGCACGCCCACCTTTCTCTTCCTGCGCGAGCGCAGCCGGCCGCAGCTGGGCGCCGCCACCGCCGCACGGGCGGCCTGGGCACGCCTCGCCCAGACCCTGGGTGAGGCCGGGCGCTACCGCGACCTGCTGCGTTTTTTGCTGTGCACCGTGTGCTATCAGGCCGGCATCTCGGCGGTGATCACCCTGGCCGCCATCTATGCCGACCAGGTCATGGGCTTCAGCACCCAGGACACCCTGCTGCTGATCTTCGCGGTGAACGTCACCGCCGCCATCGGCGCCGTGTTGTTCGGCTGGCTGCAGGACCGCATCGGCCACCGCGCCACCCTGAGCCTTACCCTGCTGGGCTGGATCGCCATGGTCGGTCTGGTCTGGGCGGCCCAGGGGCCGGGGCTGTTCTGGCTGGCCGCCAACCTCGCTGGCCTGTGCATGGGCGCCAGCCAGTCGGCCGGGCGCGCCATAGTCGGCCTGCTGGCACCGGCCACGCGCCTGGCGGAGTTCTTTGGCCTGTGGGGCCAGGCGGTCAAGCTGGCGTCCATCCTCGGCCCCATGACCTACGGCCTGACCAGCTGGCTGAGCGGCGGCGACCATCGCCTGGCGATGCTGATCACCGGCAGCTACTTCGTGATCGGCCTGCTGATCCTGGCCAGCGTCGACCTGGAGCGCGGCCGCCGCGCAGCCCTCGCATAAACGACAAGGGCCGCTCGAAAGCGGCCCTTGTCGCGTTACCTGCGCAATCTGTTACTCGGCCAGGCGCCAGCTGGTGCCGCCCTTGCCGTCTTCCAGCACCACGCCCATGGCGGTGAGCTGGTCGCGGATGCGGTCGCTCTCGGCCCAGTTCTTCTCGGCGCGGGCCGCAAGGCGCGCGGCGATCAGCGCTTCGACCTCGGCGGCGTCGACCTTGCCGGCGGCGCCGGCCTGCAGGAAGGCGTCGGGCTCCAGCTGCAGCACACCGAGCACGTAGGCCAGCTGCTTGAGCTGGGCGGCCAGGCCGGCGGCAGCCTGGACGTCGGTCTCGCGCAGGCGGTTGACCTCGCGGATCATCTCGAACAGCACAGCGCAGGCTTCCGGCGAGTTGAAGTCGTCATCCATCGCCGCACCGAAACGCTCGACGAATTCCTCGCCGCCGGCAGGTGCCACTTCCGGCAGCCCCTTCAGGCCGTTGTAGAAGCGCTCCAGGGCGCCCTTGGCTTCCTTGAGGCTGTCTTCGGAATAGTTGATCGGGCTGCGGTAGTGGCTGGACACCAGCAGGTAGCGCACCACCTCGGGGTGGTACTTCTCCAGCACCTCGCGGATGGTGAAGAAGTTGCCCAGGCTCTTGGACATCTTCTCGCCGTCCACGCGCACCGCGCCGGCGTGCATCCAGGCCTTGGCGTAGAGCTTGCCGGTGGCCGCCTCGCTCTGCGCGATCTCGTTCTCGTGGTGCGGGAACACCAGGTCCGGGCCGCCGCCGTGGATGTCGAAGGTCTCGCCCAGGCAGCAGGTGGACATCACCGAGCACTCGATGTGCCAGCCCGGACGGCCCTTGCCCCAGGGCGAATCCCAGCTCGGCTCGCCGGGCTTGGCGCCCTTCCACAG
The DNA here is from genome assembly GCF_054110165.1 of Pseudomonas sp. PL-6. Classification (NCBI taxonomy): domain Bacteria; kingdom Pseudomonadati; phylum Pseudomonadota; class Gammaproteobacteria; order Pseudomonadales; family Pseudomonadaceae; genus Pseudomonas; species Pseudomonas sp. PL-6. The sequence continues at coordinate 3,206,668 of NZ_CM134189.1, forward strand.
CACGAAGTCCAGTGGGTCCTGCTTGATCTCGTCCACTTCGATACGCGCGCCAATCTTCAGCTCGTCGATCTTGCGGCGCGACAGCTTGCCGTAGCCTTCGAACTTGCCGACGCGGTAGTACACGTCGCCATTGCCCGGGGCGTAGGCGTAGCCCTTGTCGATCAGGGTCTGGATCATCTGGTGCATGCCGGCGATATGGCCGGTGGCGCGCGGCTCGATGTCCGGGCGCAGCACGTTCAGGCGCGCCTCATCCTCGTGCATGGCTTTGATCATGCGCTCGACCAGGGCCTCGAACGGCTCGCCGTTCTCCTGCGCGCGCTTGATGATCTTGTCGTCGATATCGGTGATGTTGCGCACGTAGGTCACGTCATAGCCGCGCTGGCGCAGCCAGCGGGTGACCACGTCGAAGGCCACCATGACCCGGGCGTGGCCGATATGGCAGAAGTCGTAGACGGTCATGCCGCACACGTACATACGCACGCTGTTGCCTTCCAGCGGCTGGAAGGCGTCCTTGGTCTTGCTCAGGGTGTTGTAAATGCTCAGCATCTTTTCAGATTCCTCAAGAACGGCTTTCAAAGCAGCGAGCGAAGATCAGGCAAGGCGAAGCGGGATGAGGAAGCGGAATGTACTGCAGTACACGAGCATTCCGAACCTCGCTTCAACACAGCATGATCGAGCGCAGCAATTTGACAGCCGTTATTGCCCCCAGGAGTCGCGCAGGGTGACGGTACGATTGAACACCGGCTTGCCCGGCTGCGAGTCCTTCAGGTCGGCGACGAAGTAGCCTTCGCGCTCGAATTGGAAACGCTCTTCCGGCGCGGCCTGGGCCAGCGACGGCTCGGCGCGGCAGCCCTTGAGCACCACCAGCGAATCCGGATTGATGTTGTCGAGGAAGGTCTGGCCCTCCTCGGCCTTCTCCGGGTTGGCCGAACGGAACAGGCGATCGTACAGACGCACTTCGCACTCGACGCTTTCGGCGGCCGGCACCCAGTGGATCACACCCTTGACCTTGCGGCCTTCCGGGTTCTTGCCCAGGGTGTTCTCGTCATAGCTGCAGCGCAGCTCGATCACGTTGCCGGCGGCGTCTTTCACGGCCTCGTCGGCGCGGATCACATAGCTGCCACGCAGGCGCACCTCGCCGCCCGGGATCAGGCGCTTGAAGCCGTCCGGCGGGGTTTCCTCGAAGTCGCTGGCGTCGATATAGAGCTCGCGGCTGAACGGCAGCACGCGCACGCCCATGTCCTGCTTGGGATGGCGCGGCAGTTCGAGGTTCTCGACCTGGCCCTCCGGGTAGTTGGTGATGACGACCTTGAGCGGCTTGAGCACGCACATGGCACGGGCGGCGTTGGCGTCCAGGTCCTCGCGGATGGCGAACTCCAGCATGCCGATATCGACCACGCCGCCGGCGCGGTTGACGCCGATCATGTCGCAGAAGGCGCGGATCGAGGCCGGGGTGTAGCCGCGGCGGCGGTAGCCGGACAGGGTGGACATGCGCGGATCGTCCCAGCCCTGCACATGGCCTTCATCGACCAGCTGCTTGAGCTTGCGCTTGCTGGTGATGGTGTAGTTCAGGTTGAGCCGGGCGAATTCGTACTGACGCGGCTGCGCCGGCACCGACAGGTTGGCCAGGAACCACTCGTAGAGCGGGCGATGGTCCTCGAACTCCAGGGTGCAGATGGAGTGGGTGATACCCTCGATGGCGTCCGACTGACCGTGGGTGAAGTCGTAGCTGGGGTAGATGCACCACTTGTCGCCGGTCTGATGGTGATGGGCGTGACGGATGCGGTAGAGGATCGGATCGCGCAGGTTGATGTTCGGCGAGGCCATGTCGATCTTGGCGCGCAGCGAGCGGGCGCCGTCGGCGAACTCGCCGGCCTTCATGCGGGCGAACAGGTCGAGGTTCTCCTCCACCGAACGCTCGCGGAACGGGCTGTTCTTGCCCGGCTCGGTCAGGCTGCCGCGGTAGGCGCGCATCTCGTCGGCGTTGAGGTCGCAGACGAAGGCCTTGCCGGCCTTGATCAGCTCGATGGCCCAGGCATGCAGCTGGTCGAAGTAGTCGGAGGCGTAGCGCTCGCTACCGGCCCACGAAAAGCCCAGCCACTCGACGTCGGCCTTGATCGCATCGATGTATTCCTGGTCTTCCTTGGCCGGGTTGGTGTCGTCGAAGCGCAGGTTGCACTCGCCGCCGAACTCCTGGGCCAGGCCGAAGTTCAGGCAGATGCTCTTGGCATGACCGATATGCAGGTAGCCATTGGGCTCCGGCGGGAAGCGGGTGACGATCTTGGCGTGCTTGCCGCTGTCCAGATCGGCCTGGACGATGGGGCGCAGGAAGTTGGCGGCTTTTTCGACGGTGGGCTTGCTCATGGGGTCCTTAAGATCATGCTGGCGCGGCGCAGGGGGGAACCTCTAAAAACGTAGGCGAGGCAGCCAGAGCAAGGCGCAACGACCAACGGGAGTAACAGCCAAAGGCTGGCCCGAAGGGTGAGCGCCAGCGAGTCAAACAGGCGAGGAAGCGCAGTTTACGAGTTGTAAATGAGCATTCCGAGCCTGTTTTTAACGCAGCAATGGCAACGCAGGTAGTTTTTAGAGATTCCCCCTGGGTAGGCCGACTGGAACAAAGCCCGTATCATACCCAACCCGTCAACCCCCTGACAGCTGCAATGCAGTGGCCGCTCCGGCGCCCGCCCGAGCTCGGTGCCCTGCCCCATTCGAGAGTGAGTCCCCCCATGATCAAACTGCACACCAACCACGGCGTCATCACCCTGAAGCTGTTCGCCGACAAGGCCCCGGAAACCGTGGCCAACTTCGAACAGTACGTGAAGGAAGGCCACTACGACGGCACCATCTTCCACCGCGTGATCGGCAACTTCATGATCCAAGGCGGCGGTTTCGAGCCGGGCATGAAGCAGAAGCCGACCCGCGCGCCGATCAAGAACGAAGCCAACAACGGCGTCGCCAACAAGGTCGGCACCATCGCCATGGCCCGCACCATGGAGCCGCATTCGGCCAGCGCGCAGTTCTTCATCAACGTCGCCGACAACAGCTTCCTCAACCACAGCGCACCGACCGTTCAAGGCTGGGGCTACGCGGTGTTCGGTGAAGTGGTCGAAGGCATGGACGTGGTCGAGAAGATCAAGGCCGTGGCTACCACCATGAAGGCCGGCCACCAGGACGTACCGGTGGACGACGTGATCATCGAGAAGGCCGAAGTCGTCGCCGAGTAAGTCGATGATCCTGCTGATCTCCGATCTGCATCTCGAAGAGCAACGCCCGGACATCACCCGGGCGTTTCTGCATTTTCTCGCCACTCGCACGCGCCAGGCCGAGGCGCTGTACATCCTCGGCGACTTCTTCGAAGTCTGGATCGGCGACGATGGCATGACGCCCTTCCAGCATGAAATCGCCCGCGCGCTGCGCGAACTGAGCGACGCCGGCACGCGCATCTACCTGATGCACGGCAACCGCGACTTCCTCATCGGCCAGCGCTTCTGCCGCGAGGCCGGCTGTACCCTGCTGAAGGATCCCAGCCTGGTCGAAATGGCCGGAGAGCGCGTGCTGCTGATGCACGGCGACAGCCTGTGCACCCTGGATGTCGGCTATATGAAGCTGCGTCGCTGGCTGCGCAACCCGCTGTCCTTGCTGATCCTGCGCAACCTGCCACTGGGCACCCGACAGAAGCTGGCGCGCAAGCTGCGCAACGAAAGCCGCGCGCAGACGCGGATGAAAGCCAGCGAAATCGTCGATGTCACGCCCGAGGAAGTGGTCAGGGTGATGGGCGAGTACGGTGTGCGTACGCTAATCCATGGGCATACCCATCGGCCGGCGCTGCATGAGCTGGAAGTCAACGGCCAAGCGGCGCGGCGCATCGTGCTGGGTGACTGGGATCGCCAGGGGTGGGCGCTGCAGGTCGATGACGAGGGGTTCAACCAGGCGCCGTTCGAGCTTGCTCCCGCAGGAGCCTCCAAACCGTAGCTCATACAAATTTGTAGGAGCGGCTTCAGCCGCGAAAGGCCGTTATCGCCGTGTTCGCGGCTGAAGCCGCTCCTACATGTTTTGTGCGCGTTTTCCCGCCCGCTTTTAGGCCGGCACACCGCTATGGAAACGGAACTGCTCGTCCGCCGAGGTGATCAGCTCCTGCTCCACCGCGCGCACCACTTCGATACGCGCATCCACGTCGGCTGAGTCGCCATAGAGGTAGGCGAGCTTGAGATAGCCCCGATAGTGGCGCCCTTCACTCTCCAGCAGCCCGGCGTAGAACTTGGCCAGTTCGGCATCCAGGCGCGGCACCAGGGCGGCGAAGCGCTCGCAGGAACGCGCCTCGATAAAGGCGCCGATCACCAGCACATCCACCAGCCGCTCCACTTCCCCGCCCCGCAGCAGCGCGCGCAGGCCGGCGGCGTAGCGCGAAGCGGAAACGTGGCGAACCTCGATGCCGCGGCCGCGGATGATCTTGCTCACCTGCTCGAAGTGCACCAGCTCCTCACGGGCCAAACGCGACATTCTCGCGGTCAATTCGGTCTTGGTCAGGTAGCGCCCCATCAGGCTCAGGGCCGTCTGCGCCGCCTTGTATTCCAGATTGCGGTGGTCGAGCAGGAGGATTTCCTGCTGGCGCAGGGCCTCGTCCAGCCAGGCCGCCGGGGTGGCGACGCCGCCGAGAAAATCGAGAATTTCCTGCAGGATCGACGCGCTTTCCTCGCCTTTACTCGGAATATGCTGGGCAATTGACATCATCAGGGGGCGCTCTCGAACGCTGGCGGGGTTGGCAATGACGGGCCATTATACGAGTGAGCGCCAAGACGGCCAGCGCGCCGTTGATGCAGGTCAACAAGCCCGTCAACCGCGCACCGCTATAGTTGAACAAGTGCCACTCATTCTCAGGGAGACGACCATGCAAGCGATCCGCAGCATCCTGGTGGTAATGGAGCCGCAGCACCCGGAGGGCCTCGCGCTCAAGCGCGCGAAACTGATAGCCGGAGTCACCCAATCGCGCCTGCACCTGCTGGTGTGCGACAAGAAGGGCGAGCACAGCGCCTGGCTCAACGACCTCAGCAGCAGCCTGAGCGAGGAAGGTTTCGCCGTCTCCGCCCAGCAGGCCTGGCACGACAGCCCGCACCAGACCATCATCGCCGTGCAACAGGCCGAAGGCTGCGGCCTGGTAGTCAAGCAGCACCTGCCGGACAACCCACTGAAGAAAGCCATCCTCACCCCCGACGACTGGAAGCTGTTGCGCTACTGCCCAGGCCCGGTGCTGATGGTCAAGACCGACAAGCCCTGGACCGGCGGCACCATCCTCGCCGCGGTGGACGTGGGCAATGCCGACGGCGAGCACCGCACCCTGCACGCCGGCATCATCAGCCACGGCTACGACATCGCCGGCCTGGCCAAGGGCGAACTGCACGTGATCACCGCCCACCCGACGCCGATGCTGTCGGCGGCCGACCCGACCTTCCAGCTCAAGGAAACCATCGAGGCACGCTACCGCGAGCAGTGCAGGAGCTTCCAGGCCGAATACGAGATCGGCGACGATCGCCTGCACATAGTCGAAGGCCCGGCCGACGTGCTGATCCCGCAGATCGCCCACCAGCTCAGCGCCGTGGTCACTGTGATCGGCACCGTGGCACGCACCGGGCTGTCCGGCGCCCTGATCGGCAATACCGCCGAAGTGATTCTCGACTCGCTGGAAAGCGACGTGCTGGTGCTCAAGCCGGACGAGATCATCGCCCACCTCGAAGAGCTGGTGGCGCAACGCTGAAATGAACGCCAGCCAGACAAAAATGCCGCTCGCAAATGCGAGCGGCATTTTTTGTGCGCCGGACAAAAGCCAGGGAGTGGATCGCCGTGCGCGAGCTGGCGGATTGCATCCGGGCTACCCACCCGGTCTCACACGCGCAGTTCCAGGCCTTCGCGGAGGAATTTCGGCGCGATATAGCGCTCGTAGTGCGCCTCGGAGAGCAGGAAGAACTCGCGGTCGATGGCGTCACGCAGCTCCGGCAAGGCCCAGCCACGGAACTCGGGCAGCAGCGCCATGCCGTAGGCATCGAGCTGGTTGATCACCCGCGCGCCGCGTGCGATCAGCTGGTAGGCCCAGCAATAGGGCGACTGCTGCGGCACGAAACGGATTTGCCGCTGCTCCAGCTGGGTGCGCAGGCGCTGCTCGTCGAACACCTCGACCTTGGCCGTCATCACCTGCACCAGCAACACTTCCAGGCGCAGCCAGACGGCGCGCTTTTCCTCGTCGCCGTAGCTGTTCCAGTTGATCACCTCGTGGTGAAAACGCTTGCAACCGCGGCATACCACATCGCCGTAAACGGTCGAGCACAGACCCACGCAAGGCGTCTTGATGCGTTGATTGGACATGGAGAAGCAATATAGACAGCAGGACGGCCGAGCATGTTAGCCCTTTGTCTAAGCAAGATCACCCCCGCCAAGCCCAGGGCTTTGGCTTAACTTTATCTGCGCTTTCCATTAGAATCGGCCCGCCTTTTACGGCGCCAATGTCCGTTGGAAGCTGTTTTCAAAGCGTCACGAGCACAGTCGATCCTGCAGGTACGATGGCGACGCAGCCACTTGGAGTCCCCCCGAGCGTCTGCGTCAGCCCTCATCAGAAACCGTCCTGCCGGCGTAAAACTTTGAAAGCAGCTTCTACAAGAGACTCATGAAACCTCGGCTGATCGGCTCATAAAGTCGAAAAGCGCCTGGTCATGAGTATCTGGATCGCGTCCCGGACAACCCTTTGGGACCACTGATGAGGGTAATAACTGTGCTTGAAGCCTATCGCAAACACGTAGCAGAGCGTGCCGCTCAGGGTATCGTGCCCCAGCCGCTGAACGCCGAACAAACCGCAGGCCTGGTCGAGCTGCTGAAAAACCCGCCGGCTGGCGAAGAAGAATTCCTCGTAGACCTGATCACCAACCGCGTACCGCCAGGCGTGGACGAAGCGGCCTACGTCAAGGCCGGCTTCCTCTCTGCCATCGCCAAGGGCGAAGCCACCTCTCCGCTGATCAGCAAGCAACGCGCTGTCGAGCTGCTGGGTACCATGCAGGGCGGCTACAACATCGCCACCATGGTCGAGCTGCTGGACGATGCCGCCCTGGGCACCGTTGCCGCCGAACAACTCAAGCACACCCTGCTGATGTTCGACGCCTTCCACGACGTCGCCGAAAAAGCCAAGGCTGGCAACGCCAACGCCAAGGCCGTGCTGCAGTCCTGGGCCGATGGCGAGTGGTTCACCAACAAGCCGGCCATCGCCGAGAAATACAGCCTGGCCGTGTTCAAGGTGCCTGGCGAAACCAACACCGACGATCTGTCCCCTGCCCCGGACGCCTGGTCGCGCCCTGACATCCCGCTGCACGCCCTGGCCATGCTGAAAATGGCTCGCGACGGCATCGTGCCGGAGCAGCAAGGCGCCATCGGCCCGCTGAAGCAGATCGAAGAGATCAAGGCCAAAGGTTTCCCGGTTGCCTACGTCGGTGACGTGGTCGGTACCGGATCGTCCCGTAAGTCCGCCACCAACTCGGTGCTGTGGTTCTTCGGTGACGACATTCCGTACGTTCCGAACAAGCGCGCTGGCGGCTTCTGCTTCGGCACCAAGATCGCCCCGATCTTCTACAACACCATGGAAGATGCCGGCGCCCTGCCGATCGAGTTCGACGTATCGAACATCAACATGGGCGATGTGATCGATGTCTACCCGTACGCCGGCAAAGTCTGCAAGCACGGCACCGACGACGTCATCACCACCTTCGAACTGAAAACCCCGGTGCTGCTAGACGAAGTCCGCGCTGGCGGCCGTATCCCGCTGATCGTCGGCCGTGGCCTGACCGAGAAGGCGCGTGCCGAACTGGGCCTGGGCGCTTCCGACCTGTTCAAGAAGCCGGACCAGCCTGCTGCCAGCACCAAGGGTTTCACCCTGGCGCAAAAAATGGTCGGCAAGGCCTGCGGCGTCGAAGGCGTGCGTCCGGGCACCTACTGCGAACCGAAGATGACCACCGTCGGCTCCCAGGACACCACTGGCCCGATGACCCGCGACGAGCTGAAAGACCTGGCTTGCCTGGGCTTCTCGGCTGACCTGGTGATGCAGTCCTTCTGCCACACCGCGGCCTATCCGAAGCCGATCGACGTCACCACCCACCACACCCTGCCGGATTTCATCCGCACCCGTGGCGGCGTATCCCTGCGTCCTGGCGACGGCATCATCCACAGCTGGCTGAACCGCATGCTGCTGCCGGACACCGTCGGCACCGGTGGCGACTCGCACACCCGCTTCCCGATCGGCATCAGCTTCCCGGCCGGTTCCGGCCTGGTCGCCTTCGCTGCCGCCACCGGCGTCATGCCGCTGGACATGCCGGAATCCGTTCTGGTGCGCTTCAAGGGCAAGATGCAACCGGGTATCACCCTGCGTGACCTGGTCCATGCCATCCCTTACTACGCCATCCAGAAGGGCCTGCTGACCGTCGAGAAGAAGGGCAAGAAGAACATCTTCTCCGGCCGCATCCTCGAGATCGAAGGCCTGGACAACCTGACCGTCGAGCAGGCGTTCGAGCTGTCCGACGCCTCCGCCGAGCGTTCGGCTGCCGGCTGCACCATCAAGCTGCCGGAAGCCGCCATCGCCGAATACCTGCAGTCCAACATCACCCTGCTGCGCTGGATGATCAGCGAAGGCTACGGTGATGCCCGTACCCTGGAGCGTCGTGCTCAGGCGATGGAAGCCTGGCTGGCCAACCCGGTACTGATGGAAGCCGACAAGGACGCCGAGTACGCCGAAGTCATCGAAATCGACCTGAGCCAGCTCAACGAGCCGGTACTGTGCGCCCCGAACGACCCGGACGACGCCCGCCTGCTGTCCACCGTGGCTGGCGACAAGATCGACGAAGTGTTCATCGGTTCGTGCATGACCAACATCGGTCACTTCCGCGCTGCCGGTAAGCTGCTGGACAAGGTCAAGGGCGGTATCCCGACCCGTCTGTGGCTGTCGCCGCCGACCAAGATGGATGCTCACCAGCTGACCGAAGAAGGCTACTACGGCATCTACGGCAAGGCCGGTGCACGTATGGAGATGCCGGGCTGCTCGCTGTGCATGGGTAACCAGGCACGTGTGGCTGCCAACTCCACCGTGGTATCGACCTCCACCCGTAACTTCCCGAACCGTCTGGGCGATGGCGCCAACGTGTACCTGGCCTCTGCCGAACTGGCAGCGGTCGCTTCGATTCTCGGCAAGCTGCCGACCGTCGAGGAGTACATGGTCTACGCCAAGGATATCGACAGCATGGCTGGCGATATCTACCGCTACCTGAGCTTCGACCAGATCGCCGACTTCCGCGAAGCGGCGGCCAACGCCAAGATCCCGGTCGTTCAGGCCTGATCCCAGCGCTGTAGAACAAGCCCCGCCCCGTGCGGGGCTTGTTGTTTATGGCTGGCGCAAAACGTCGCGGCGCCTTGCGGCGGCAACGGCAGCGTCTACCTTCTGAATTGGGAACACCCCATACGACCATTCAGGAGCACATCATGAAGCCATGGATCATCGCCGCCCTGTGCCTGTTCGGCCTGGCCGGCTGCAGCAGCGAGTACATCATCACCACCACCGATGGACAGATGCTCACCAGCGACGGCAAGCCGGAACTGGATCGGGACACCGGCATGCTCGAGTTCACCGACAGCGAAGGCCGCAAGCAGCAGATCCCGCAGAGCAACGTCAAGCAGATGCTGGAGCGCTAGCTAGCGCCTCCCCCTCAAAGATCGGCAAACGCCAGCACGCCGCCCGTGATGGCATATGCATTGCTTCAGTCCCGATAACAGAGCGCTTCCAACGGCGGAAGCCGCTCACGACAATGGCGTCGTTCCCCTGCTGCCCCAGTGGCGGACGTGGGTGCGGCGCCTTTTTGCGTGGAGAAGGGACAAGCAACATGAGCGAACGACAAGCAGTCCTCAGCGATGCGCCGGGTGGAGCCGGGATCGGCGATGCGCCGGAGAAGCGTACGCTGAACATCGGTTTCATGGCCCTGACCGATGCCGCCTCGGTGATAGTGGCCGCCACTCAGGGCTTCGCCGAGAAACACGGACTGACCCTCAATCTGCAGCGCCAGAGTTCCTGGGCCGGGCTGCGCGACAAGCTGCTGAGCGGCGAACTGGACGCCGCGCACAGCCTCTACGGCCTGATCTATGGTGTCCAGTTCGGCTTGGGCGGCGCTCCGGCTACCGACATGGCGGTCCTGATGGGCCTGAACCAGAACGGTCAGAGCATCAACCTGTCGCAGCCGCTGCTGGCCGCAGGCGTGAGCAGTGGCGAAGCACTGCTGCATCGCGCGCACCAACAAGGTGCACGCCTGACCTTCGCCCAGACCTTCCCCACCGGCACCCACGCCATGTGGCTCTATTACTGGCTGGCCAGCCAGGGCATTCACCCATTGCACGACGTCGACAGCGTGGTGGTGCCGCCGCCGCAGATGATCGCGCACCTCAAGGCGCGCCGCATCGACGGTCTCTGCGTCGGCGAACCGTGGAGCGCGCAGGCGGTGGACGAGGGCCTTGGCTGTACCGTCGCCACCAGTCAGTCGATCTGGGCCGATCACCCCGAGAAGGTGCTCGGCTGCACCCGCGAATTCGCCCTGCAGTATCCCAATACCGCCCGCGCGCTGATCATGGCGGTGCTGGAAGCCAGTCGCTTCATCGACGAGAGCGAGGAGAACAAGCGCAGCACGGCACAACTGCTCAGCGGCCGCGACTACGTCGACGCACCGCTGTCGGCCATTCAGCCCCGTTTTCTCGGCCAGTACCAGGACGGCCTCGGTCACGCCTGGCAGGACGCCCATCCGCTGCGCTTTCATGGCGAGGGCGCGGTGAACCTGCCCTACCTGTCCGACGCCATGTGGTTCATGACCCAGTTCCGCCGCTGGGGCCTGCTGCGCAGCGACCCCGACTACCTCGGCGTCGCCCGCCAGGTGCAGCAACTGGAGCTTTACCGCGAGGCGGCGCAGGCGCTGAATATCCCCATACCCGCGGACATGCGCAGCGCCACGCTGCAGGATGGCACCCGCTGGGACGGCAGCGACCCGGCCGGCTACGCCCGCAGCTTCCGTCTCCACGCCCTGGCCGACAGCCCGGCTGTCGCCCTGTAATCGCCCGGAGAGTCCACGATGCTGCGTATCCTGCTGATCAACGACACCCCGAAGAAGGTCGGCCGCCTCAAGTGCGCGCTGATCGAGGCCGGCTTCGAGGTGATCGACGAGTCCGGGCTGACCATCGACCTGCCCGAGCGGGTCGAGGCCGTGCGCCCCGACGTGATCCTGATCGACACCGAGTCCCCCAGCCGCGACGTGATGGAACAGGTGGTGCTGGTCAGCCGCGACCAGCCGCGACCGATCGTCATGTTCACCGACGAGCACGACCCCGGCGTGATGCGCCAGGCGATCCAGAGCGGGGTCAGCGCCTACATCGTCGAGGGTATCCACGCCCAGCGCCTGCAGCCGATTCTAGACGTGGCCATGGCCCGCTTCGAGAGCGACCAGGCCCTGCGCGCCCAGTTGCAGGCGCGCGACGCCCAGCTGGCCGAACGCAAACGCATCGAGCTGGCCAAGGGCCTGCTGATGAAGATGAAGAGCTGCAACGAGGAAGAGGCCTACACCCTGATGCGCCGCCAGGCCATGAGCCGCCAGCAGAAGCTGATCCAGGTCGCCGAGCAGATCATCGCCATGCACGACATGCTCGGCGGCTGAGCGCCGCTGCAGTAGCCCAGGCGCACTGCACCGGCAATTTTTCCCGCCACTGCGCTGGACAGCAGAGCTGCCGGCGCCTTATCGTCGCCTCCGGCCAGCGCAGTGGCCAACGTCGCTCGGACGGTTCCGGGCGCTTACGTACTTCGAGGAAATCATGGCCGACAACGCCAAGCGCCGCTTTGCGCGCATCGATCGTCTCCCCCCCTATGTGTTCAACATCACCGCCGAGTTGAAGATGGCCGCCCGCCGCCGTGGCGAGGACATCATCGACTTCAGCATGGGCAACCCCGATGGCGCCACGCCGCCGCACATAGTCGAGAAGCTGGTGCAGGTCGCCCAGCGCGAAGACACCCACGGCTACTCCACCTCGCGCGGCATCCCGCGCCTGCGCCGCGCCATCTCGCGCTGGTACCAGGAGCGCTACGCGGTGGACATCGACCCGGAAAGCGAAGCCATAGTCACCATCGGCTCCAAGGAAGGCCTGGCGCACCTGATGCTGGCCACCCTGGACCATGGCGACACCGTGCTGGTGCCCAACCCCAGCTACCCCATTCATATCTACGGCGCGGTGATCGCCGGCGCCCAGGTGCGTTCGGTGCCGCTGGTGCCGGGGGTGGACTTCTTCGCCGAGCTGGAACGGGCGATTCGCGAATCCATCCCCAAGCCGAAGATGATGATCTTGGGGTTTCCCTCCAACCCCACCGCGCAGTGCGTGGAGCTGGACTTCTTCGAGCGCGTGGTGGCCCTGGCCAAGCAGTACGACGTGCTGGTGGTGCACGACCTGGCCTACGCCGACATCGTCTACGACGGCTGGCAGGCCCCCTCGATCATGCAGGTGCCGGGGGCCAAGGACATCGCGGTGGAGTTCTTCACCCTGTCCAAGAGCTACAACATGGCCGGCTGGCGCATCGGCTTTATGGTCGGCANGCTGGTTGCTCATGGCACCTCCTGATGGGCCTCATTATGAGGCTTGAAGGTGTCTACGAAACTAGGGTCGATTCAGACTACTCTCAGCTGCCACCACCACCTGCTCCCGAGATACCGCAACTGGGCCCACCGCTGCCCGGCGACCTGGGCGGACCGATCCTCAGGGCCGAGCAGCAGGCGCAGGGCTATGGCCATGGTCCGGACGCTGCTGAAGCCGAGCGTCTTGCCCGGCTCAAGGAGGCCGAGGAAGCGGCGCTGTCCTCGGTGTTTTTCCAGACCAACAGCGCGCGGAAATCGAACGTCGCATCCACTGAGGGCGCCCAACCCGATCCCATGATCCTGGGTATGGCCTCGTCAGGCGTGGTAGCCGCAACTGCAGGAACGCCGACCCAGCAGGAACGGAACGAGACGTTTCTCAGTAAATCCGTAAATGCACAAATCCGTAATTCCGGATTACTGCAGATGTCTGACTCGCCCTACCAGGTGATGGCCGGCACCGTGATCGCGGCGGCGCTGGTCACCGGTATCAAGTCGGATCTACCCGGCGACGTGATCGCCACGGTGACCGAACCGGTCTACGACAGCGCCACCGGCCAGCACGTGCTGATCCCCCAAGGCGCGCGCCTGCTGGGCCGCTACAACAGCCAGGTGAGCTACGGGCAAAGCCGCGTGCAGGTGGTATGGCAGCGGGTGATCTTGCCGGACACCTCGTCCTTCCAGCTCGACAATCTGGTCGGTACCGATGCCGCCGGCTATGCCGGCCTTGAGGATGGCGTCGACTGGCATTGGGATCGCATCGTCGCCGGCGCGGCCATGACCAGCCTGCTGGGCATCGGTGCCGAGCTGGCGGCACCGACCAGTCGCACCGACGGCGACCGCATCATCATCGCCGGTCGCGACAGCCTGCAGGACACGGTGAATCAGGTCGGCCAGGAGGTCACCCGCCGCAACCTCGATATCCAACCCACGCTGACCCAGCGTCCCGGCCTGCCCCTGCGCGTGATCGTCAACCGCGACCTGGTGCTGCGCCCCTATCAGCCCTTCTCCGCTCAACAGAGGAACCTGCCATGAGTACGACCAAGCTGCGCCTCGGCCCGCTGCCGAAAACAGAGAACCTGAAGCTGACCTTCACCTGCCCCGCTAACCTGAAAGCCGACCTCGAGCGCTACGCGACGCTGCACTCACAAACCTATGGTGAAGAAGTCGATGCCCTGACGCTCATCCCTCACATGCTGGAGGCCTTCATGGCGAGGGATCGGGTGTTCAGGAGACTTAGTACAACGAGCTGAAAACCGAGTCCTTTTGCCCTGGCTGCCTGTAAAGCCCTTGCCTCCGAAGAGGCTGGTAACAAATGTGATCACGAGCCTTCGCCCCAAAGGCACTCGGACGAAATTGACCTGAATGAATTAAGAAAAAATCAGCTGAACCGCCAAAACTTAAGATTTTCCTGTCTCAATCAAGAAAATCTGGGGACCAGAGCCAAGCTAAAGGAATTCTTGACATGCACCATGTGGAAACTGTGGCTCTCGATATTACGAAGCAAAATCGGCATTAAGTTGCCGATTTTGTGCATTTATGGAGCAATAAAGGCACTTTAATGCCACTTATCCAGATTTACGGAATTTAAAGTGCCGGCGCCGACTGCCAAGCCTGGGTAGCCTGCAGACACTATCAACGTTTGAACATCTCGAAGGCCGCTTGCAACTGAGAATGGTCGGAAGCCCGCTTCGCAGCTGATCGTGAAGCAAGATTCTGCAGTTTCCGTTTTATCGCAGGTAGCTCTGCTGCCTGTGGCAACTCGATCAAGTCAAAATCTGGATTCTCCATCTCGACTGATTCCAGAAATGCTCTCGACTGCGGGGTAAGCCACTCTGAAATTTGTCGAAGAAGCCTGGCGCGGTGTTCCAGCAGTATCTCTGAGCTGACAGGGGCAGCAGTCATACCACGGAAGTGGGTCTCGTATATCGCCTCGAAATCCTTGGGCTCATTGGGAACCAGCATCTCCCAGGCAGGCTTCGGACTGCAGGTCATGTATATCAGGAAGGTTCGCCAAAGGCGCTCATCTGTGCGCGGATCCTCTAGAAGCAAGCCGATATCAAACAGGTCGCGCGGATGCTGTCTCGACAATGCTGCTGCCATTTTCCCCGCATATAGATCCGCAAAGTCGAGCACCTGGATCGAGGCAAAGCCAAAGGCCTCCTGGACCTGCGGCTGGACAACCATTGTTCGTACTGGATGCACAGAGCCGCGCATAACCGGGGTCGTTTCTATTTGCACCCGGGCTCGTCCACGACTCACTATCAGCCTGTTTATGAAGCCACCTCTTTCGGGCGCTGATGTTTGTACCTGTAGCCTTAATGGCGCAGAGCCAAGTGCCCTTCCCAGACCTTCTAATGCATCGGAGATCTGACTAGCATCCTGCGCATAGTCCTGCATCGGCAACCAGGTCAGATCGATATCCACAGACAACCTGGGCAAGTCATGCTCGAACAGGTTGATCGCCGTACCCCCTTTGAGGGCAAATCGTGTTTCTTTCGCCAAGGTCGGCAGAATTTCCACCAATAACTGGACTCGGTCGGTGTAGCGCTTATCCCAGGTGCTCATCAAGATCCGCCGGCAAGGTTATTTGGTAGGTTGGGTTCAAGCGACCACCGGGAACCAGGCAACGCTTTCCCTTCCCTAGATAGACGCCGTCCAACGAGACATGATCCAACCAGGCGTGCCGATGACGCTCTGCGAGCGCCAGGAACAAGCGCTTGGCTTTTATGCTGGTGCAATGCCGCAGCAGCATGCTTACCCTTTGGGGACGAAGGGTGTCCGCACCCTGCATCAGCGCATCCACTTCATAAACGAGCGATGCGTCTGACACGCCATCACACAGCTCGAGGATTGCGCGTTCAGGTGTCGCGACGACGATGCGGCCGCGGTCGCCATCAACATCCACCCATTCGAGCGCTAGATTTCTTAGGACTTCGGCATCCATATCGGCCTTGAATGACAATGCCGACAGATTGAATGGACTTTTGCCGCACAGCATCACCTCAGCCTTCAAGGGAAGCTTTTCCACCCAGGCCGGGAGGCTTCCAGGGCCATATAGAGTGACCCTCTCACGCTCGCCCAACCGCAGGTAGTGCTCGTGCCCATGCCAAGCCAAGGCAAAACGCCCGCCAACATGCAGCGGCAATCGCTCTCCTTCCTGCAGCGCACGCACTACAGCAGCCCAGGTGAGACGTCCGCCTCGTCGCTGATAGATTCCACGCGCAGGCGATTCCAGCCAGCCGCTCGCGATATATCGCGCTACGAGGTTGCTGCTGTAGCCATGAGCCTTCAACCAGCTACTGGACACCAGATCGCTGTCGCCGAGCCCTGCAAGCAAGGAGTTTAGTTTTTCAGATTTTTGCACACTCATAGTGAGCAAAATAGAGCTTTTCTAAACCTTCAGCAAGAAGAGGTTTATAGAAACCCAAAAATACTCACCATTAGTGAGCAAAATTTAGTTCTTATAAACCCACACAAGGAACTCTTGGCCATTGCTATAGGCGCTCCCTAGGCCCCTTCCATTCCAGCAATGCCTGTAGCGGATCCAGCTCGCCAACAAGCTCACGCGCTTGGGCGAGCTTGTCCATAGCAATGCATCGCGCAGCTTCGGGCAGATTCGATACGGAGCTCTCCGCATCACTGAAAAAGGCCTGGATCCGCTTTATGTCATCCCACTGCTTGATGGCGCTCAGCAAATCAGTCCTCGCCTGCGCCCTTGCCTCGCTCTGCCTCTGAATCCGCTCTCTCTCCTCGCGCCGGCGAATCTGTTCCATCCCCTCCTGCTGCCGAATTCTGGCCTGCTCCTCGGCCTCCTCTACCAATCGGGCAACTACAGGCGCGGCGTCTATGAGCTGCTGGACGATCTCATCCAGCTGGCCACGTAGCGAGCCTTGCTTAGCCTCCTTCCAACTCTGAGACCAATCAGTCCACGGATATGGCGAGAACGCCCTTATACATAGGCGGCCGGTCGCAAAGTCCATGCGAGTCGACCAGTTCCAAGTTGAGCTTAAGCGACGCATCTGCTGCGACGGAATCTTGGAGGTGGGGATGTACTTGCCATCGATGTAGCGGGCCTCAAGCTCCTCAGTCATCTCAAACACCGTCAGCCCGATGGCAACCGTCCCGACGAAAACCACTGTGGGCTTGGATGGTGACCACAACGCCGGATGACGATGCCTTGGTTTCTTGGGAGGGTGCTCATGCTCATCAAACGAGTCCCGGGCATAGGTGCGGTCACTCGGAGCAAACATCACGCGATGACCGGCAGCCTCCAGCTTGAGAAACAGCTGATTCGCCAGCTTGAGGGCAGACTCAAGTTGCGGCTTGGTCACCACAACGTCCACCAGGCGCTGCCTCCCGGGCTTGAGGAACCCTTGGTCGATGACGCGCCCCTGCTCAAAGACCTCATACGCTCCCACGACAACAGGATGCTGCCTTGATCGCGATATGCGGAGCTGTTCGGGTTTGATTTTGCGCGGTGCAGGTGCCTTCGGTACCGGTCGAGAAACAGCACCAAGAGTATCTCCCCTGCGCCATACCTGTAGGTCACCAGGCCCAGCCTCAGGCAGGGGTGGCTGAGGACTCGGTATTCCATTCTCCAGCTTTACCCAGTGCCCACGCGGCGGCCGCGGGACATTCATGCGGGTACACACGCGCGCCAAGAAGCTGGAGGAAACACGGTGATGATCCGCGATCTTGGTCATCGGAAGCCGCCACACCTCGGCGTACATCTCCTCACGACTGACTGGGCCACCAGAGCTGGAACCAGGTTGCTGAGATACCTCTTCGGAAGACACGCTTCAATCCTTAAGCCTGATATCACCGTACCAACCAACGACTGGCCACACTCCACGATCCATCAGGTCAAACCAAGCCAAAACAGCTGTTGTACCAAACCCTCCGCAGCCCCCTCCACCACGTTGTCCACCCAACGAGCAGCGGACAGCATCTGCAGCACGGATCAGGGCCAACAAGGAGGCGACATTCATGCCCGCATCATCTGAACAGACAGCCGCACGCTTGATCACCTGCCCACCCCGAATCTTGCGAGCCAGTGCGGCCCCCGCCTACCTCGGCATGTGCCGCACAGAATTCAACAAAACCGTCCGGCCTCACGTGCGGGAATTCCGCATTGGGGTGCAAGGCATCGGCTTTGATCGCGAAGAACTGGATGCCTGGGCAGACACCTACATCGACCAGGCCATCATTGAAAAGGAAGGTGCCAAGGGACATGATCACTCCCGCAGCGAGCGCCAAGGAGAAAAACCATGGCGCGAAAAACCATTAGCGGCCTCTACAAAAGGAACGGGACCTGGCACATCGACAAGGTCTTCAGAGGTCAGCGAATTCAGGAAAGCACTGGATCAAGCGATAGGAAGGAGGCAGAGCAGTACCTGATACACAAGCTGGAAAAGCTCCGGGAACAGAAGATCTACGGCGTCCGCAAGATCAGAACGTGGCGGGAGGCTGCTACGCGTTACCTGACCGAGTACAAGAATCAGCCGTCGATAGGCCTCACGGCCATCTATCTGGAGCAGTTGGACCGGTATATTGGCGACCAGCCTCTGACTCATGTCGACGACGAGACCCTGGCTCCCTACATAAGGGATCGACTCAAGAGTCGTAGAACCAGCGATGGGAAGTTGAAGCCAGGAGTTTCACACCGCACGGTGAACATCGCCCTGGAACGCGTCATACGTATCCTGAATCTTTGCGCCCGAAAATGGCGTGATGAGCAGAAGCGTCCCTGGCTCGACGTGGTACCGATGATCACCAAGCTGGAAGAGAAGAAAACCAGACGCATGCCCTACCCGATGTCCTGGGAAGAGCAGTCGATTCTCTTCGCCGAACTGCCGGATCATTTGCGCCGCATGGCCCTGTACAAGGTCAACAGCGGCTCACGCGAGCAGGAGGTCGTGAAGCTTCGCTGGGATTGGGAGATACCGATTCCTGAGCTCAACACCAGCGTATTTCTCATACCGGCGGATTTTGGTGGCCGACATGAGAGCTCCGGGGTCAAGAACGGCGACGAGCGCCTCGTTGTGCTCAACAACGTAGCCAAGTCGGTCATCGAGGGACAGCGTGGGCTTGATCCAGTTTGGGTATTTCCTTACGGACAACCCGATCGAAACGGCAAGGCCACTCCGGTTCACCGGATGAACGATTCGGCATGGAAGAAAGCCAGGGTCAGAGCAGCGAAGAAGTTCCAGGAGCGTTTTCTGCGCCCTGCCCCAGCTGGATTTGCTTCGATCCGCGTTCACGATCTGAAGCACACCTTCGGCCGAAGACTTCGGGCTGCTGGGGTAACGGAGGAAGACAGGAAGGCTCTGCTGGGCCACAGGAACGGCAGCATCACCAGTCACTACTCGGCCGCCGAGCTGGGCAAACTGATCGATGAAGCCAACAGGATTTCGGCCACCGACTCGCGCGGGCCGGCCCTGACAATTTTGAGGAGAATGGCAGGATGAAAAAAGTCCCGCAAAAGTCCCTGCGCTTCGAGCGTGTGAAGCGCCCATAAAAAAATCCAGTCACCGCTAAGTGACTGGATTTTCTAGGGATTTTTTGGTCGGGACGGAGTGATTCGAACACTCGACCCCTTGCACCCCATGCAAGTGCGCTACCGGGCTGCGCTACGCCCCGACGATGCTTACGTGTTACCGAAAGCGGGAAGAACTATACATTAAGCTTTTGAATTAAGGCAACTTTTTCTTTTGCCCTATTTCCGCAGGACGTGCAACACGTCCTCGAGCTCGACGATCATCTGCTTGATCAGCTGACGATACTGGGTGGTGTCGTCCTTGGCCTCGTCGCCGGAGAGGCGCTGACGCGCCCCGCCGATGGTGAAGCCCTGATCGTAGAGCAACGCGCGAATCTGCCGGATCATCAGCACGTCCTGGCGCTGGTAGTAACGGCGGTTACCCCGCCGCTTGACCGGATTGAGTTGTGGAAACTCCTGTTCCCAATAACGCAGGACATGGGGCTTGACCGCGCAGAGCTCGCTGACTTCGCCGATGGTGAAGTAGCGCTTGCCGGGTATCGCCGGTAGCTCGTCGTTATGACTTGGTTCCAGCATATGCCTCGACCCTGGCCTTCAGTTTTTGCCCTGGACGAAAGGTGACCACACGGCGAGCCGTGATCGGGATCTCCTCTCCTGTTTTCGGGTTGCGGCCGGGTCGCTGGCGCTTGTCGCGCAAGTCGAAGTTACCGAACCCGGAAAGCTTGACCTGTTCGTTCAGCTCCAGAGCCTGGCGGATCTCTTCAAAAAACAGCTCCACCAGCTCCTTGGCTTCCCGTTTGTTCAGGCCGAGCTCTTCGTACAGACGTTCCGCCATTTCAGCTTTCGTCAGAGCCCCCATACGCTACTTCCTTAACGTGGCGTTGAACCTTTGTTCGAGGCAGGTGAGGATATTTTGCGTAGTAGTACTCACCTCATCGTCATTAAGAGTGCGCGATGGATGCTGCCAGGTCAAGCCGACTGCCAGGCTTTTTCTAAGCGGATCAATGCCTTTACCGTGATAGACGTCAAATAGCTTGAGGTCTGTCAGCCACTCGCCCGCCGCCTCGCGAATGGCGGCGAGCACGGCCTCGGCCGGCTGTTCGCGATCGACCAGCAGTGCCAGGTCGCGGCGTACTTCGGGGAAGCGCGACAGCTCGCTGAACACCGGCATGCGCCCGACTGCCACTTCGGCCAGCAGCAGCTCGAAGAGGAACACCGGCTGATCCAGACCGAGGGTCTTGGCCAGCTCCGGATGCAGGGCACCGATGAAACCAACCAGACGCCCCTCCCGCTCGATACGCGCGGTCTGACCCGGGTGCAGTGCCGGATGCTCGCCCGGCACGAAGGCGAAGGCATCGGCAGCGCCGGCACAGCCCAGCAGCGCCTCGACATCGGCCTTCAGATCGTAGAAGTCCACACTCTCGCGGCTATTGGCCCAGCCTTCCGGCAGACGGCTGCCGCTGATCACGCCGCCCAGCATGGTTTCCTGCTTGAGGCCTTCGAGCTGGCCGACGAAACGCAGGCCGCTCTCGAACAGACGCACGCGCGACTGCTGGCGATTGAGGTTGTGCTCCAGCGCCTTGACCAGGCCCGGCCACAGCGAGGAGCGCATGGCGGCCATGTCGGCGGAGATCGGGTTGGCCAGTTGCAGCGGGACGACGCCTGGGTTGAACAGCTCGAACAGCTTGGGATCGATGAAGCTGTAGGTGATGGCTTCCTGGTAACCGCGTGCCACCAGCAGGCGACGCAGGGCCGGCAGCTCGGCACGGGCTTCGGCCTTGGCCTGCGGGGCCAGGCGCGCCTGCGGGTAACGCACCGGCAGGCGATTGTAGCCGTACAGACGACCCAGCTCTTCAATCAGGTCCACTTCCAGGCTGATATCGAAGCGGTGGCTCGGCACGCTGACCTGCCACTGGCCGGCACCCTCGGCGGTCACGCCCAGGCCCAGCGCGCTGAGCAGGCGCTCGACTTCGGCGCCATCCATGTCCAGGCCAAGCATCTGGCTGATGCGCTCGGCGCGCAGAGTGATCGGCGCGACGGTTGGCAGGTCGGCCGCACTGGCCACTTCGATGATCGGGCCGGCGTCCCCGCCGACGATCTCCAGCAGCAGCGCAGTGGCGCGCTCCATGGCGCTGCGCGCCAGCTGCGAGTCGACGCCGCGCTCGAAGCGATGCGAGGAATCGGTGTGCAGGCCATAGGAGCGCGCCTTGCCGGCCACGGCGATGTTGTCGAAGAAGGCGCTCTCGAGGAACAGGTCGCGAGTCTTGCCGCTCACGCCGCTGTGCTCGCCCCCCATCACGCCGGCAATGGCCAGGGCGCGCTCGTGGTCGGCGATCACCAGGGTGTCGGCGCGCAGGCCGACTTCCTGGCCATCCAGCAGGACCAGCTTCTCGCCCTCTTCCGCCATGCGCACGCGGATGCCGCCGTTGATTTCGGCCAGATCGAAGGCGTGCATCGGCTGACCAAGTTCGAGCATCACGTAGTTGGTGATGTCGACGGCGGCGTCGATGCTACGGATATCGGAGCGACGCAGGCGCTCGACCATCCATAGCGGGGTCGGCTTGGACAGGTCGACGTTGCGAATGACGCGGCCCAGGTAGCGCGGGCAGGCCTTGGGCGCCAGCACCTCGACCGGACGCACTTCGTCATGGACAGCCGCGACCGGGGCGACGGAAACCGCCGAGACCGAGACGCCGTAGATGGCGCCGACTTCGCGGGCCAGACCGGCCAGCGACAGGCAGTCGCCGCGGTTCGGGGTCAGGCCGATTTCGATGCTGGCATCGTCCAGGCCCAGGTAGGCGCGAATGTCCTGGCCGACCGGAGCATCCGCCGCCAGCTCCATCAGGCCGCTGTTGTCGTCGCTGATCTGCAGTTCGGAGGCCGAGCAGAGCATGCCCTGGGACTCCACGCCGCGCAGCTTGGCTTGCTTGATCTTGAAGTCGCCCGGCAGTTCGGCGCCGATCATGGCGAAGGGAATCTTGATGCCGGCACGGGCATTGGGTGCACCGCAAACCACCTGGAAGTTGGCGCTGCCGTTGCTGACCTGGCACACACGCAGCTTGTCGGCGTCCGGGTGCTGCTCGGCGCTGAGGATCTCGCCCACCACCACGCCGCTGAACTGGCCGGCGACCGGGATCACCGCGTCCACTTCCAGGCCGACCATGGACAGGCGGGCCACCAGCTCGTCGCGCGAGACGTCCGGGTTCACCCAGCTGCGCAGCCACTGTTCACTGAATTTCATACTGTCTGTTCTCCTTAAACGAATTCGATGACGAAGGCGGTACTAGCGAAATTGCGCCAGAAACCGCAGGTCGTTATCGAAGAACAGGCGCAAGTCATTGACGCCATAACGCAGCATGGCCAGGCGCTCGACGCCCATGCCGAAGGCGAAGCCGGAGTACTTCTCCGGGTCGATGCCGCTCATGCGCAGCACGTCCGGATGCACCATGCCGCAGCCCATCACTTCCAGCCAGCCGGTCTGCTTGCACACGCGACAGCCCTTGCCCGAGCACATCACGCACTGCATGTCGACTTCGGCCGAGGGCTCGGTGAAGGGGAAGAAGGACGGGCGGAAACGCACGCCCAGCGGCTTCTCGAAGAACACCCGGAGGAACTCCTCGATAGTGCCCTTGAGGTCGGCGAAGCTGATGCCCTCGTCGACCAGCAGGCCTTCGACCTGGTGGAACATCGGCGAGTGGGTGATATCGGAGTCGCAGCGATAGACGCGGCCGGGGCAGACGATGCGGATCGGCGGCTGCTGCGACTCCATGGTGCGCACCTGCACCGGTGAGGTGTGGGTGCGCAGCAGCATGTTGGCGTTGAAATAGAAGGTGTCGTGCATCGCCCGCGCCGGATGGTGGCCGGGAATGTTTAGGGCTTCGAAGTTGTGGTAGTCGTCTTCGACTTCCGGGCCCTCGGCGACGTTGTAGCCGATATGGGTGAAGAACTGCTCGACGCGCTCGAGGGTACGGGTGACCGGGTGCAGGCCGCCGGAAGCCTGGCCGCGGCCCGGCAGGGTCACGTCGATGCGCTCGGACGCCAGCTTCTCGGCGAGCAGGGCCTGCTCAAGCACGGATTTGCGGGCGTTCAGGGCGTCCTGAACCTGGTTCTTGGCGGCGTTGATCAGGGCGCCAGCCTGCGGACGCTCCTCGGCCGACAGCTTGCCCAGGGTCTGCATCAGGGCGGTCAGCTCGCCCTTCTTGCCGAGATACTGAACCCGGAGTTGTTCCAGGGCGTTGACGTCTGCGGTGTTTTGCACGGCCTCTAGCGCTTGCGAGACCAATGCATCCAGGTTTTCCATGTACGGACTCCAGATACGAAATAGGGGAAGAGCTTGAAGGCTCTTCCCCTATCTTTGACGTTGCCACCGGGCAAGCCCGGTGATTGTCGGGGGACTTAAGCCAGAACGGCCTTAGCTTTCTCGACAATCGCAGCAAACGCCGCTTTTTCGTTCACTGCCAGATCGGCCAGGACCTTACGGTCGATTTCGATCGACGCCTTTTTCAGGCCAGCGATCAGACGGCTGTAGGACAGACCGTTGACGCGAGCACCGGCGTTGATACGGGCGATCCACAGAGCACGGAACTGACGCTTGCGCTGACGACGGTCGCGGTAGGCGTATTGGCCTGCCTTGATCACCGCCTGCTTGGCGACGCGGAACACGCGCGAACGCGCACCGTAGTAGCCCTTGGCGAGCTTCAGGATTTTTTTGTGACGAGCACGAGCGATAACGCCACGCTTAACACGAGCCATGAGTAATTACCTCTAAATATCTTGACCGATTAACGAACGCGCAGCATGCGCTCGACTTTAGCTTTGTCCGACGGGCCGATCAGCGAGCTGCCGCGCAGCTGACGCTTACGTTTGGTGGACATCTTGGTCAGGATGTGGCTCTTGAAAGCGTGCTTGTGCTTGAAGCCCGAAGCAGTCTTCAGGAAGCGCTTTGCAGCGCCGCTCTTAGTTTTCATCTTTGGCATGTT
Organism: Pseudomonas sp. PL-6; assembly: GCF_054110165.1. Taxonomy (NCBI): domain Bacteria; kingdom Pseudomonadati; phylum Pseudomonadota; class Gammaproteobacteria; order Pseudomonadales; family Pseudomonadaceae; genus Pseudomonas; species Pseudomonas sp. PL-6. The sequence goes on from NZ_CM134189.1 coordinate 3,230,820, forward strand.
TGGTACTCCGCATTCATTAACAACTGATAACCATCAGGCCTGCCAGTGCCCGGGAGGTTATTTACGCTTCTTGGGAGCGATGACCATCATCAGCTGGCGTCCTTCCAGCTTAGGATGCTGTTCAACGGTGCCGAGTTCGGCGAGGTCGGCTTCGACCCGCTTCAACAGCTCCATGCCCAGTTCCTGGTGGGCCATCTCACGGCCGCGGAATCGTAGCGATACCTTGGCCTTGTCCCCATCTTCAAGGAAACGTACCAGGTTGCGTAGTTTTACCTGGTAATCCCCTTCTTCCGTCCCTGGACGAAACTTGATCTCTTTGATCTGCTGCTGGTGCTGATTCTTCTTCGCAATAGCAGCCTGCTTTTTCTTTTCGAACAGGTGCTTGCCGTAGTCCATGATGCGGCAAACCGGCGGGACTGCGTCAGCGGAGATCTCTACCAGATCCAGCTTGGCTTCTTCAGCCACGCGCAATGCCTCATCAATCGAAACAATACCAACCTGCTCGCCGTCCGCACCAATCAGGCGAACCTCACGTGCGGTGATGTTCTCGTTGATCGGCGCCTTGGGAGCGGCCCGCTTATCCTGTCTCATTTCACGCTTAATAGTTATTACTCCGAATCTTGGCGACCACGCCGGGAAACCGCTTGCTGCAATTGCGCGGCGAACTGCTCGAGGGGCATGGAGCCCAGATCGACGCCTTCACGGGTGCGCACAGCAACGGATCGTGTCTCAACCTCCCGATCTCCAATAACCAAGAGATAGGGAACCTTGAGCAAGGTATGCTCGCGGATTTTAAAGCCGATCTTTTCGTTTCTCAAGTCAGCCTTGGCACGAAAACCGCTTTGGTTGAGAGTTTTCTCTGCTTCGCGGGCAAAATCGGCCTGCTTGTCGGTGATATTCATGATCACCGCCTGGGTCGGCGCCAGCCAAGCCGGGAACGCCCCTTCGTAGTGCTCGATGAGGATGCCGATGAAGCGTTCGAAGGAACCGAGGATCGCCCGGTGCAGCATGACCGGATGCTTGCGGTTGTTGTCCTCGGAAACGTACTCCGCGCCCAGGCGCACCGGCAGATTGAAGTCCAGCTGCAGAGTACCGCACTGCCACACACGCCCCAGGCAATCCTTCAGCGAGAACTCGATCTTCGGCCCGTAGAAGGCGCCCTCGCCCGGCTGCAGGTCATAGGCCAGCCCGGCACTGTCGAGCGCCGCCGCCAGGGCCGCCTCGGCGCGATCCCACAGCTCGTCGGAACCCACGCGCTTTTCCGGACGAGTGGACAGCTTGAGCTGGATGTCGGTGAAACCGAAGTCGGCGTAGACCGCCTGGGTCAGCTTGATGAAGTCGGCGGATTCGGCCTGCATCTGCTCTTCGGTGCAGAAGATGTGCGCGTCATCCTGAGTGAAGCCGCGCACGCGCATGATGCCGTGCAGCGCCCCGGACGGCTCGTTGCGGTGGCAGGCACCGAACTCGGCCAGGCGCATCGGCAGCTCGCGATAGCTCTTCAGCCCCTGATTGAATACCTGCACGTGGCACGGGCAGTTCATCGGCTTGATCGCGTAATCGCGGCTTTCCGATTCGGTGGTGAACATGTTCTCGGCGTAGTTGGCCCAGTGCCCGGACTTCTCCCACAGGCTGCGATCGACTACCTGCGGCGTCTTGATCTCCAGGTAACCATGCTCGCGCTGCACCTGACGCATGTACTGTTCGAGCACTTGGTACAGGGTCCAGCCATTGGGATGCCAGAACACCATGCCCGGCGCCTCTTCCTGGGTATGGAACAGGTCCAGGCGCTTGCCGATCTTGCGGTGATCGCGCTTCTCGGCTTCTTCGATGCGCTGGATATAGGCCGCCAGCTGCTTCTTGTCCGCCCAGGCGGTGCCATAGATGCGCTGCAGCTGCTCATTCTTCGAATCACCGCGCCAGTAGGCACCGGAAATACGGGTCAGCTTGAACGCCTTGAGGAAACGGGTGTTGGGGACGTGCGGACCGCGGCACATGTCGACGTACTCCTCATGGAAGTACAGCCCCATGGCCTGCTCGTCCGGCATATCGTCGATCAGGCGCAGCTTGTATTCCTCGCCGCGCGCCCTGAACAGCTCGACGACCTCGGCACGCGGCGTCATCTTCTTGATGACGTCGTAGTCCTTGTCGATCAGCTCGGCCATACGCTTTTCGATGGCCGCCATGTCTTCCGGGGTGAAGGGACGGTCGATGGCAATGTCGTAATAGAAGCCTTCATCGATGACCGGACCGATCACCATCTTGGCGTTCGGATAGAGCTGCTTGACCGCATGCCCAACCAGGTGAGCGCAGGAGTGGCGGATGATCTCCAGCCCCTCTTCGTCCTTCGGCGTGATGATCTGCAGGGTCGCGTCAGCCTCGATCAGGTCGCAAGCATCGACCTGGCGACCATTGACCTTACCGGCCAGGGTGGCCTTGGCCAGGCCCGCACCAATGGACTGGGCGACCTCCAGCACGGAAACCGGATGATCGAACGAACGCTGACTGCCGTCGGGAAGAGTAATGATGGGCATGGCGCCTCCTCTCCTAGTGGTGACCCCTACCAAAGGTCACGTGGGTTGGGATGAGCCAGGAAGCGATCCGGCGGTATACCTGCCGAACGATGGCAGGAGCCCCAAGGGCCAACCAGAACCGAACCAGAGTCACTGGAAGTAAAGAGTGCGGATGCTTTCAGAAAGCCTGAACCCTGACAAGCAACCACAGACAATATCCGAGCGGAATTCCCGGAAGTTTTTGCCGCCACGAATGACGAGCAACAAAAAAGGGGTCGTATCAACGACCCCTTTTTATCGATTTGGTAGGCACAATTGGACTCGAACCAACGACCCCCACCATGTCAAGGTGGTGCTCTAACCAACTGAGCTATGTGCCTTCGATGGGTGCGCATTCTACGCAGAAGTTTTTGGCCGTCAACAGGTTTTTTCGCTAACTCACTGAAATAGGCCAAATTTTTTATTTCAGCCAGGCTCGTTGAATATTTTGCACAGGCACTAGCCGGGCATTTTCAACTCAGGTAGGATCGGCTCATTCGTAAAAAATAAAGAACAGAGGTTCAAAATGGCGCACACGGCATACCCACAATCCTACTACGCCGCTTCTGCCAACCCCGTTCCCCAGCGCCCTGCCCTGCAAGGTGAAGTGGAAACGGACGTCTGCATCGTCGGCGCCGGCTATACCGGCCTGTCCACCGCGCTGTTCCTGCTGGAGAACGGCTTCAAGGTGAGCATCGTCGAGGCGGCCAAGGTCGGCTTCGGTGCCTCCGGGCGCAACGGCGGGCAGATCGTCAACAGCTACAGCCGCGACATCGACGTGATCGAGCGCAGCGTCGGCCCCAAGCAGGCGCAACTGCTCGGGCAGATGGCCTTCGAGGGCGGGCGCATCATCCGTGAGCGCATCGCCAAGTACGACATCCAGTGCGACCTCAAGGACGGCGGCGTGTTCGCCGCGCTAACCGACAAGCAGATGGGCCACCTGGAAGCGCAGAAGAAGCTGTGGGAGCGCTACGGCCATACCCAGCTGGAACTGATGGACGCCAAGCGCATCCGTGAGGTGGTGGCCACCGACAACTATGTCGGCGGCATGCTCGACATGAGCGGCGGCCATATCCATCCGCTGAACCTGGCCCTGGGCGAGGCCGCCGCGGTGGAGTCGCTCGGCGGGGTGATCTACGAGCAATCCCCGGCCACCCGCATCGACCGCGGCGCCAACCCGGTGGTGCACACCCCCGAAGGGCGGATCAAGGCCAAGTTCGTGGTGGTGGCGGGCAACGCCTACCTCGGCAACCTGATGCCGGAGCTGTCGGCCAAGTCGATGCCCTGCGGCACCCAGGTGATCACCACCGAGCCGCTGTCCGACGAACTGGCCGCCAGCCTGCTGCCGCAGGATTACTGCGTCGAGGACTGCAACTACCTGCTCGACTACTATCGCCTGTCCGGCGACAAGCGCCTGATCTTCGGCGGCGGCGTGGTCTACGGCGCGCGCGACCCGGCCAATATCGAGGCGATCATCCGCCCGAAGATGCTCAAGACCTTCCCCCAGCTGAAGAACGTGAAGATCGACTTCGCCTGGACCGGCAACTTCCTGCTGACCCTGTCGCGCCTGCCCCAGGTCGGCCGCCTCGGCGACAACATCTACTATTCGCAGGGTTGCAGCGGCCATGGCGTGACCTACACCCACCTGGCCGGCAAGGTGCTGGCTGAGGCGCTGCGCGGCCAGGCCGAGCGTTTCGACGCCTTCGCCAACCTGCCGCACTACCCCTTCCCCGGCGGGCGGATGTTCCAGGTACCGTTCAGCGCCCTCGGCGCCTGGTACTACACCCTGCGCGACAAGCTGGGCGTGTAACGAGCGCAGAAACAAAAAACGGCGCCCTCGGGCGCCGTTTTCGTTTGCCTTATGGACAGGCCGGCAAGGCCTGACATTGACCCGTTGCGACGCTCGCCTTCAGCGGCGCGGCAAAGCGCGCATCCTCCGGGGCCAGGCGCCGCGCGCAGGCCTGGGCCTGCTGCGCACGTTCACCGCAGCCTTGCTCGCCGAGCAACTGGGCCAGATTGAACCAGCCGGCGGCGAAATCCGGCTCGCGTTGCAGGCTGGCGCGCAGCGCCTGCTCGGCGCCTTGGCGATCACCTTCGGCATAGCAGCTGTTGGCCAGAGCGAACCAGCTCAGCGCCTGCTCCGGCCAGGCCTGGGTGGCGCGTCGATAGGCACGCTGCGCCGCCATCTTGCGCCCGGTCTGCTCCAGATCGCTGGCGGCCTTGAGCCAGGCGCGCATGTCGGCCTGCGCCGGCAATTGCTCCGGCGGCAAGGCCAGCACCGCCCAGCGCCCGCCGCGCGCCCAGCTCTGGTCGAAGCTGGCGAAATCATCCACCAGGCGCCGCGTGGTGCCGGAGCGCAGGATCAGCGTGCGCTCGCGACGGTCGTAGCCGACCACCACGGCGAAGTGCCATTGCGGGTAGAAGTCGAACGCCAGGTTCTGCAGCACCAGCACCGGATTGCCGGCGGCCACCTCGGCCAACAGCGCCTCCAGACGCGGCTGCAGCGGATACACCAGCATGTCGTGGCTGCGTGCGGCGGCAACCATCTCCACCTGCAGACTGCCTTCGCGACCGGGCAGGTAGACCTTGTCCTTGAGCACGCCAGGGGTGGTCAGCACGCCGCGCTGGTTGAGCATGGTGGCCAACGCCGCCGGTCCGCACTGGTAGGCGTCCTGCGGGAAGAACGGCACATCGCTCAGCTCGACCCGCTCAGGCAAACGCTCGGCCTCCGGCGATAACAGCGGAGACCGAGCGCAGGCTGTGAGTAGAACGACTGAAGCGATACAGGCGAGGCGAATCAGCGATTGATGCATTTGACGAAATTGAAGATGTTGGTGGCGCACAGCATATCAGTGATGATGAAGATCACCAGGAACAGCACGATGATGCCGACCACGCCGGCACCGGCGGGCGCCTGATCCAGCTGCTGGTTGAACTGCGCCAGCTCGGCCGGGGTTAGGCTGGCGATACGCGACTCCACCTGCTCGCGCTCGACGCCCATGGCCACCAGTTTGTCCTTGACCTGCTCGTCGTCGAGCATGGCCATCAATTGCGCCTGATCCACCTGGTGCTGCTGTTCGGCGAGCACCTCGTGGGTGCCGATCATGGCCGCATTGGCGACGGGTATCTGCACCACCAGCAGCAGGTGCAGCAATGCGGTGAAGAACGCCAGACGGCGCAGAACGGGGTGCATGGACATTGTCATTGTGGTTGTCTCCTGAGACGGCTAGGTAGCCAATAGACAGTATGGCAGGCGTCCGGGTTCACCCCGAAAATCAGCACCCGCTCACACTTCCTGCAGCAACTGGCTGAGCACCGCTCGCAACTTGCCCGGCTTGACCGGCTTGTTCAGCAGCGGCGCACCCAGCGCCTGCAGCTCGCGGCGGCAGGCGTCGCTGCGGTCGGCGCTGATGATCAGCGCCGGAATCGGCCGGGCGAACGCCTCGCGCAGCTGCTGGATCACCTGGCAGCCGAGCACGCCGTGATCGAGGTGGAAATCCGCCAGTATCACCTCCGGCGCCCTGCCCTGCAGGCGCTGCAGCGCTTCGGGCAGATCCAGTGCGGTGACCACCTCGCAGCCCCACTGGCCGAGCAGCGCGGCCATGCTGTGCAGGATCGCCTCTTCGTTGTCGATCACCAGCAGGCGCCGCCCCGGCAGCGGGTCGCCGAGCAGCGGCTGCGGCATGGGCTGCGCCGGCCGTTGCGGGCGCTCGGCGGCCAACGGCACGCGGATGCTGAACAGCGAGCCGCGCCCCGGCTGCGAACTCACCCGTACCGGATAACCGAGCATGCGCGCGATACGCTCGACTATGGCCAGGCCGAGGCCGACGCCCTTGCGCTCGGTAGCGCGGCCGACGTCCAGCTGGTTGAACTCGAGGAAGATCTTGTCCAGTTGGTCGGCAGGAATGCCGCGGCCGCTGTCCCAGACCTGCAGCTCGAGAAACTGGCCGCGCCGCCGCGCGCCGAGCAGCACGCCGCCGCGTTCGGTGTAACGACAGGCGTTGCTGAGGAAGTTGCGCAGGATGCGCGTGAGCAGGCGGAAATCGGTGTGCACCGCGCAGTCGGCGATGCGCACGCGCAGGCGTAGGCCGCGGGCCACGGCGACGCCGTCGAACTCCGAGGCCAGCGGCGCCAGCAGCTCCTCCAGGCGATAGACGTCGAGGTCCGGCTTGATCGCCGCCTGGTCCAGCTTGGAGATGTCCAGCAGATCGGCGAGCAGATCCTCGGCGCCTTCCAGTGCCAGGTGGCTGCGTTCCACCAGGCTGAGCTCGGCGCTCGGCAGTTCGCGCTCACGCAGGGTGGAGATCAGCAGCCGCGCCGCGTTGAGCGGCTGCAGCAGGTCGTGGCTGGCGGCGGCCAGGTACTTGTCCTTGCTGCGGTTGGCCGCCTCGGCGGCGTCGCGCGCCTCGCGCAGGGCCTGCTCGATGCGCTCGCGCTCTTCGATCTGCCGTTGCAGGTTGCGGTTGGATTCGAGCAGCTCGTAGGTACGTGCAGCGACCCGGCGCTCCAGTTCGTCGTTGAGCTGTTGCAGGCGCTGCTGGGCCTGCTTGCGCTCGGTGATGTCGGCGACGAAACCCTCGAACAGGCCCTCACCTTCGGGCTTGAGCAGCAGGTTCATCAACACGTCGATGACGCTGCCGTCGCGCCGGCGCAACTGGGTTTCGTAGCCGACCAGGGCGGCGCCGCGGCCCAGCTGCTCGCGAATCCGCGCCAGCTCATCGAAACCGCCGACGAACAGGTGGCGCGCCAGGTCGTTCAGCGACCACAGCACCTGCTGCGGATCGTCGTAACCAAGCATGCGCGCCATGGCCGGGTTGGCCGCCAGCACGCCCTGCTGCAGGCTGGCCTGGAAGATGCCGTGCACGGCGTGCTCGAACAGCCATTTGTAGCGGTTGCGCTCGGTTTCCAGCTCCTCCAGGCGCGCCAGCAGCTCGGGGTAGTGGCTCTTGCGCGCCGACTGGCTGCTGAGCCCCAGCAGCCCGGCTAGCGCCTCGTCAGAGCGCCTCGCCATAGACCACCTCGACGTCGCGCTGGGTCGACTCGCGCGGGTTGGTAAGGATGCACGGATCGTCCATGGCATGGCTGGAAAGGAACGGAATGTCCGAGCTGCCGACGCCATGCAAGCCGAGGGTTTCGCGGAAGCCCACGGCATGCTTGAAGGCGATCAGGTGCTCGACCAGGCGCTGGCGAATCTGCGCGTGGTTCAGCCCGCGACAGTCGATGCCGAGGGTTTCGGCGATGACCTTGAAACGCTCCGGCGCCGCGCTGTAGTTGAAGGCCACCACGTGCTCGACCAGCACCGCGTTGCACAGGCCATGCGGCAGGTCGAGGAAGCCGCCGAGGCTGTGGCTCATCGCATGCACCGCCCCGAGGATGGCGTTGGAGAAGGCCAGCCCGGCCTGCATGCTGCCGAGCATGATCTTCTCGCGCAGGGCGATGTCCGCCGGGTTGGCGATCATCTGCACCAGGTTGCCGTTGATCAGGCGCATGGCCTCCAGCGCATGCGGGTCGGTGAGCGGGCCGTGGCCCGTGGAGACGAAGGCCTCGATGGCGTGCACCAGGGCGTCGATGCCGGTACAGGCGCTAAGGAAGGGATCCATGCTCAGGGTGGTTTCCGGGTCGATCAACGACACGTCCGGCACCACCGCCTTGCTGACGATGGAGAACTTCATCCGTTCCTGCTGGTTGGAGATGATCACGAACTGCGAGACATCGGCCGAGGTGCCAGCGGTGGTCGGAATCAGGATCAGCGGCGGGCTGGGCACGCGGATGGTATCCACGCCCTCGAACTCGAGGATGCTGCGACCGTGAGCGACGACGATGCCGATGCCCTTGGCGCAGTCCATCGGGCTGCCGCCGCCGACTGCGACTATGACGTTGCAGCCCTCGCTGCGATACAGCTCGGCGCCGGCCATCACCTCCTCCACCCGCGGGTTAGGCGAGACCTGGGTGTACAGGCAATAGGCGATGCCCTGGGCCTGCAGGCTGGCCTCGATATCGCCGGCCCAGCCGGCCGCGACTACACCGGGGTCGGACACCACCAGCACCTTGCGTGCGCCGAAGGTCTTGGCGTAGTTGCCGACGTTGTGCCGGGAGCCGGCGCCGAAGATGATCTCCGGGGAAACGAATTTACGCAGTTGGCTCAAATCGTGGCTCATGCAACGGCCTGATCTTGTTGTTATGGAATGGCTTCCAGCCTACTGCATTGCTCGGCCAATGCAATGCGACCTACGCCTAGCGCAGGGCCTGGTAGAAGGCATGCTCGGCGCGCAGCGCCGCGGCCAGATTGGCGGCCTGGCGAAAGCCGTGGCGTTCTTCGGCGAACTGGTGATACTCGACCGGCAAACCGCGCCGGCGCAGCGTCGCCACCATGGCCTCGGTCTGGCTCGGCACCACCACCGCGTCCAGCCCGCCTTGAAAGAAGATCAGCGGCGCAGCGATGCGCTCGGCCTGCAGCAGCGGTGTACGCGCCCGGTAGCGCTCGGCATCCCGTTCGGGATCGCCGATCAGCCAGTCCAGATAATCCGCCTCGAACTTGTGGGTGACCCGACGCAGCGCCAGCGGGTCGCTGACGCCGTAGAGACTGGCGCCGCCGCGCAGCCCGGGTAGCTCGGCCAGCGCCCGCAGCGCGCTGTAGCCGCCGGCGCTGGCACCGCGAACGAACACCTGCGCCGGATCGATAGCGCCGTCACTGGCCAACTGGTCGATGGCGGCGCGGATATCCTCGACCTCCAGCGCCCCCCACTGCCCCGCCAGACGCAGCCGGTAGGCGCGACCGTAGCCGCTGCTACCGCGGTAGTTGAGGTCGAGCACGGCGTAGCCGCGCAGCGTCCAGAAGGCGATGCGCGGATCGAGTACCGGATAGCAGGCCGAGGTGGGGCCGCCGTGCAGGAAGATCAGCAGCGGTGGGCGTGATTCGGCGGCAACGGGCGCATAGAAAAAACCATGGCTGCGCTCGCCCTCGCCCACCGCACAGCTGAATGGCTGAGGCCGTGACAGCTGTGCTTCACCTAGCGGCTGCTCACCGCCCGCCAGTATCTGCAACGCGCCATCGCTGCGGCAAATGGCAAGCACCGCCGGCAGGCGATCCGGGGCGGCAGCGATGCAGTAGAAATATTCGCTATCGGCAGCCAGGCTGCGGAAACGTGTAAACCCTTCGGCCAACCGCCGCTCTGCGTAGGGTGCGCTGTGCGCACCGATTGGTTTGCCGCTGAGATCGCTGGTGCGCACAACCTGGGCGGCCCCGCGCCCCTCTACCAGAATGCCTACACCCTGCTCGAAACGGGTCAGCAGCAGCTCACCATGCTCCAGCGGCAGATAGGTGCGGCCACCCAGTTGCCAGAGCGCCGGCGCATGATCGTAGGGTGCGGCTTGCAGCTCTAGGCCGTGGTCGATGCACCCGGGCTGCCACCAGCCCGCCTTGTCGCTCAACACCCACAAGCGGTGCTGCGCATCGAAGCGTGGCTGCTGCAGAGAACGATCACCCGCCTGCCCGGCCAGCACCCGAGTAGGCTGGCCCGACTCGCGCTGGCACAGGCGCGTGGCGACCCAGGGCTGGTGCGGGCGATCCCACTCGATCCAGGCCAGGCGTTGGCCAGTGGAGTCCGCCACCGGCGCTGCGTAGAAATCGGCGCCCTCGACCAGCACCTCGCGCTGGCCATCGAGGCCGATACGCACCAGGCGATGCAGCACCGCGCCGCGCTCATGACTCTCCTCCACCGCCAGCAGCGCCTGCCAGGCGGGCACGAAGGCCAGGTCGCCATAACGGCAGTGAGAGCGAGCAGTCAGCGCCTGAGGCTCAAGGCCCGTAGGAGCGGCTTTAGCCGCGAAGCCCTTTGGCTCACCGCGGTTCGCGGCTAATGCCGCTCCTACGGAAATACCTGCCATCGGCAGATGGTAGATCTGCTGATCACGCTCGTTGACGAAGGCCACGCCCTGCTCCGTGGCACAGCAGGCGCCGCCGCCGTATTCGTAGACGCGGCTGCGTACGGAAAACCCCGGCGGGGTCAGCTCGCAAACTGCGCCATCGCACCAGAAGAACAACCCGCAACGGGCCTGCAGCGGATCGAAGGCCACCCACAGCAGGCCGTCATGGGCGGCGTGCAGTTCGGCGAAGTCGGCGCTGGCGGCTGCGGCCTGTTCGGCGCTCCAGATCGACTCGGGATCGGTCACGCCTTGCATATGATTCGCGAGGCCTTTTCGTTGCGGTACTGCAGGCTCTCCAGCCCCAGCGGCGCTTCGTCGGCCTGCTGGCGGGCGGCGAGGATCACGCCGTGATGGGGCGACTTGCTGCACACCGGGTCGGCATTGCTGGCGTCGCCGGTGAGCAGGAAGGCCTGGCAGCGGCAGCCGCCAAAATCCTTGTGCTTCTCGTCGCAGCTGCGGCAGGGCTCGGCCATCCAGTCGTCACCGCGAAAGCGGTTGAAACCGAAGGAATGCCGCCAGATGTGCTCGATGCTGTGCTCGCGCACATTGGGAAACTGCACCGGCAGCTGCCGCGCGCTGTGGCAAGGCAGCGCCGTGCCGTCCGGGGTGATGTCGAGGAACAGGTTGCCCCAGCCGTTCATGCAGGCCTTGGGCCGCTCCTCGTAGTAATCGGGGGTGACGAAGATCAGCTTGCACGAGTGATTCTCGGCCGCCAGTTTGTCGCGCCACTGGTGGGTGATGCGCTCGGCGCGTTCGAGCTGCGCGCGGGTCGGCAGCAAGCCGACGCGGTTGAGCTCGGCCCAGCCGTAGAACTGGCAGGTGGCGAGCTCGACGAAATCCGCCTCCAGCTCCAGGCACAGCTCGATGATGCGCTCGATATTGTCGATGTTGTGCCGGTGGGTGACGAAGTTGAGCACCATCGGGTAGCCATGGGCCTTGACCGCACGGGCCATGGCCAGCTTCTGCGCGAAGGCCTTCTTGGAGCCAGCTAGGAGGTTGTTCACCTCCTCGTCAGCAGCCTGGAAGCTGATCTGGATATGGTCCAGCCCAGCCTCGGCGAACTCGGCAATACGCGCTTCGGTCAGGCCGATGCCGGAAGTGATCAGGTTGGTGTAGTAGCCCAGGCCGCGCGCCGCCTGGATCAGCTCGACCAGATCCTGACGCACCAGCGGCTCGCCACCGGAAAAGCCCAGCTGCGCCGCGCCCAGTTCACGGGCCTGGCGGAATACCTCGATCCACTCGGCGGTGCTGAGCTCGGCACCCTGCTGGGCGAAATCCAGCGGGTTGGAGCAGTACGGGCACTGCAGTGGGCAGCGATAGGTCAGCTCGGCCAGCAGCCAGAGCGGCGGCCCTGGTTCATGACCTGCTTTAGCGAAGCTCGATCCAGAACTGAGCATGGGCCACCTCCATAAAGGCGAGGATGTCTTCGTCGATGCCGGGCACATCGGGGAAGCGCTGGTGCAGGCTGTCGATGATCTCGGCCACCGAACGCTTGCCATCGACCTGCTGGAGGATCTCGCCGGCGCTGTCGTTGAGCTTGATCATGCCTTCCGGGTAGAGCAGCACATGGCAGCCTTGGGCCGGCTCGAACTGCAGGCGGAAGCCGCGGCGGATGGCGGGGATATTGGGCAGGATGGCAGCAGTCATTGTTCGGGCTCCTGACTGGTGCGCACGGCGCACCCTACAAAAGACTCAACCGCAGGGTACGTCATGCGCACCGACACATCGGGTTTCATAGCGCGATCCCCCGATGCCAGACGCGCTCGGTGGTCACCGTGTGGTACGGCGGGCGCTGCAGCTCGTAGGCCATGCTCATGGCGTCGAGCATGCTCCACAGCACGTCGAGCTTGAACTGCAGGATATTTAGCATGCGCTCCTGCGCCTCACGGGTGCGGTAGTGCTCCAGGGTGATGCGCAGGCCATGCTCGACGTCGCGCCGCGCCTGGCTCAGGCGCTTGCGGAAGTAGTCGTAGCCGGCCGCGTCGATCCACGGGTAGTGCTGCGGCCAGGCGTCCAGGCGCGACTGGTGGATGGTCGGCGCGAACAGCTCGGTCAGCGAGCTGCTGGCCGCCTCCTGCCAGCTGGCGCGGCGGGCGAAGTTGACGTAGGCGTCGACGGCGAAGCGCACCCCGGGCAGCACCAGCTCCTGCGACAGCACCTGCTCGCGGTCGAGACCGACCGCCTCGGCCAGGCGCAGCCAGGCCTCGATACCGCCCTCCTCACCTGGTGCACCGTCATGGTCGAGGATGCGCTGAATCCACTCGCGGCGGGTCTCGCGATCCGGGCAGTTGGCCATGATCGCGGCATCCTTGAGCGGGATATTGACCTGGTAGTAAAAACGGTTGGCCACCCAGCCCTGAATCTGCTCGCGGGTGGCCCGGCCTTCGTACATGGCCCGGTGGTAGGGATGGTGAATGTGGTACAGCGCGCCCTTGGCGCGCAGCGCCTGCTCGAATTCGGCAGGGCTCATGGCAGGCTGGCTCATCGGCTCTCCGGATTTTTGTTATCGGCCCGTTACAGGTGGATGCTCATCCCATCGAACGCGACCTCGATGCCGCGGGCGTCCAGTTCGGCGCGCTCGGGCGAATCCAGGTCGAGAATCGGGTTGGTGTTGTTGATATGGATCAGGATCTTGCGTGCCGCCGGCAGGCCATCGAGCACCTCGAGCATGCCGCCCGGGCCGCTCTGCGGCAGATGGCCCATCTCGCTGCCGAGCTTGTCGCCCACCTCGCACCGGCGCATCTCGTCGTCGCGCCACAGCGTGCCGTCCACCAGCAGGCAATCGGCGCGGCGCATCCAGCCCAGCAGCGGCTCGTCCACCTGACCCAGGCCGGGGGCGTAGAACAAGGTCCCACCCGTGCGCAGGTCCTCGATAAACAGGCCGATGTTGTCGCCCGGATGCGGATTGCCGCGGTGCGGCGAATACGGCGGCGCGCTGCTGCGCAGGGCGATGGCGGTAATGCTCAGCCCCGGACAGGCGGGAATGCTGAAGGGTTCGGCGTCCAGCTCGATCAGCCGGTGCTGCAGGCCGCCGTTCCAGTGGCTGAGCATGTTGAACAGCGGAAAGCCGCTGGTCAGGTCCTGATGGACCATCTCGGTGCACCAGACCTGGTGCGGGCAGCCCTCGCGCAGGGTCAACAGGCCCGTGCAATGGTCGATCTGGCTGTCGAGCAGGACGATGCCGGCGATCGCCGTGTCACGCAGCTGGCGTGCCGGCTGCAGGGCGGGAAAGGCCTCGAGCTGGGCGCGAATATCCGGCGAGGCGTTGCACAGGATCCACTCGCCGCCGTCATCGGAAAGGGCGATGGACGACTGGGTACGCGGCTGCGCGCGCAGGGTGCCGGCGCGCACGCCGCGGCAGTTGCGGCAGTTGCAGTTCCACTGGGGAAAACCGCCGCCGGCGGCGGAACCGAGAACCTGGATATGCATGGGGCGTTACCGATTGGGATGCCCCGGACGAACCGGGGCCAAGGTCGATCAACGGTTGGCGAAGTACATGGTCACTTCGAAGCCAATACGCAGGTCGGTGTAGGCGGGTTTAGTCCACATGGTGCGGTCCTCTTGTTATTGAGCCGGGGCATTCCGGCAACCCCATTAAGCCCCCGGGCAGCGAGCGGCCAAATGGTACTTTGGGAGGAGATTCGGCTGGCATTGGTAGGTAAGCGCACCCTATGGACAGCTGTGCATCGGCAATAAAAAACGCGGCCGAAGCCGCGTCGCGATAAGGAATCTGCTGCCGTTCAGGCCATGGCTGCCCGCAGATCCACCCGGGTAGGGTTCGTCGCCGTGCAAGAGGCGGCGCGCCGGAGCGAGCGCGCCGCGTTATGGGATTGGCGAGCCTTAGAAGAAGCCCAGCGGATTGATGTCGTAGCTGACCAGCAGATTCTTGGTCTGCTGGTAGTGGTCGAGCATCATCTTGTGGGTTTCGCGGCCGACGCCGGACTTCTTGTAGCCACCGAAGGCGGCGTGCGCCGGGTACAGGTGGTAGCAGTTGGTCCATACGCGGCCGGCCTTGATCGCCCGGCCCATGCGGTAGGCGACGTTCATGTCGCGGCTCCACACCCCGGCGCCCAGGCCGAACTCGGTGTCGTTGGCAATCGCCAGCGCCTCGGCCTCGTCCTTGAAGGTGGTCACGCCGATCACCGGGCCGAAGATTTCCTCCTGGAACACGCGCATCTGGTTGGTGCCCTTGAGCAGGGTCGGCTGGATGTAGTAACCGCTGGCCAGGTCGCCGTCCAGGCGCTCGGCCGCACCGCCGGTGAGCACCTGGGCGCCTTCCTGCTGGGCGATTTCCAGGTAGGAGAGGATCTTGTCGAACTGCTGCTGCGAGGCCTGGGCGCCGACCATGGTCTCGGTGTCCAGCGGGTTGCCGCGCTTGATCTGTTTGACCTTCTTCATCACCTCGGCCATGAACGGCTCGTAGATCGACTCCTGCACCAGCGCGCGCGACGGGCAGGTGCACACTTCGCCCTGATTGAAGAAGCCCAGCACCAGGCCTTCGGCGGCCTTCTCGATAAAGGCCGGCTCGGCGTTCATGATGTCGGCGAAGAAGATATTCGGCGATTTGCCGCCCAGCTCGACGGTGCTCGGGATGATGTTCTCGGCGGCGCATTTGAGGATATGCGAGCCGACCGGGGTGGAGCCGGTGAAGGCGATCTTGGCGATGCGTTTGCTGGTGGCCAGGGCTTCACCGGCCTCGCGGCCGAAGCCCTGGACGATGTTGAGCACGCCGGGCGGCAGCAGGTCGCCGATGATCTCGGCCAGCAGGGTGATCGACAGCGGGGTCTGCTCGGCCGGCTTGAGCACCACACAGTTGCCGGCGGCCAGGGCCGGAGCCAGTTTCCAGGCGGCCATCAGCAGCGGGAAGTTCCACGGGATGATCTGTCCGACCACGCCCAGCGGCTCATGGAAGTGGTAGGCCACGGTGCCGTCATTGATCTCGGCGGTGCTGCCTTCCTGCGCGCGGATGCAGCCGGCGAAGTAGCGGAAGTGGTCGGCTGCCAGCGGCACGTCGGCGTTAAGGGTTTCACGCACGGCCTTGCCGTTGTCCCAGGTTTCGGCCACGGCCAGCAGCTCGAGGTTGGCTTCGATGCGGTCGGCGATCTTCAGCAGGATGTGCGAGCGCTCCTGCACGCTGGTGCGGCCCCAGGCGTCGGCGGCGGCATGGGCGGCGTCCAGCGCCCTGTCGATGTCGGCGGCATTGGAACGGGGGAATTCGGCGATCACCGAGGCGTCGACCGGGCTGGTATTGCTGAAGTACTGGCCACTGAGCGGGGCGACGAATTCGCCGCCGATGTAGTTGCCGTAGCGCGGCTTGAGGCTGACGACGGCGCCTGGGGTACCCGGTTTCGCGTAAATCATGATGCTGACCTCTCTTGTTGTCGGAGCCCGCTGCCAATCGGGGAAGCGAGTCATGGTTCGATCTTAGGAAGCCCCCGGAAACCTCGGTATGCGCCCATGGCACAGATCGCCTAGTCATTTGGTAGTAGAGCGGCGAGCGGTCTGGCACGGGCCTTCGGCAGCGAGATAAGGAGCTATGGACGCTAAAGGCTAGACCCGCCTGCCTGGTCTTGCGTTCCGCCTGGCGGAAAATCTCCCGATGCAGCGGCAAGCCCCAGAAACGACGATGGCCGGACAGAGTCCGGCCATCGTCTGACGCATCAGCCGATCAGCGCTTGGCCACCAGTTCCTTCGGCAGCTTGAAGGTCCACAGCATGCCGCCCTGGTTCAGGTGCTTGACGCGCTTGGCCACCTCGCCGCCCCACAGCGGTACCGCACCGCCCCAGCCGGACAGCACCGAGACGTACTGCTCGCCGTCCATTTCCCAGGTCACCGGCGAGCCGATCACGCCCGAGCCGGTCTGGAATTCCCAGACCTTCTCGCCGGTCTTGGCGTTGAACGCCTGCAGGTAGCCTTCCGGGTTGCCGGTGAACACCAGGTTGCCCTTGGTGGTCAGCACCCCGCCCCACAACGGCGCATAGTTCTCGTGGCGCCAAACTTCCTTGCCGGTCTTCGGATCGATGGCGCGCAGCACGCCGATGTAGTCCTCGTTGAGCGGCTTGATGGTGAAACCGGCGCCCAGGTAGGCCGCGCCCTTCTTGTAGGCGATGTCCTCGTTCCAGATATCCATGCCCCACTCGTTGGACGGCACGTAGAACAGGCCGGTGTCCTGGCTGTAGGCCATGGGCATCCAGTTCTTCGCGCCGAGGAAGGCCGGCGCGGCGAACACGCTCTTGCCCTTCTCCGCCGCGCTCGGCGAACCCGGACGGTTGCTGTCGTCGTAGATCGGCCGGCCGTTCTTGTCCAGGCCCTTGGCCCAGGTGATCTTGTCGACGAAGGGGAAGCCGCGGATGAACTTGCCGTTGGTGCGATCGAGTACGTAGAAGAAGCCGTTGCGGTCGGCGGTGGCCGCGGCCTTCACGGTCTTGCCGCCTTCCTGGTAGTCGAAGGAGATCAGCTCGTTGACGCCGTCGAAGTCCCAGCCGTCGTGCGGGGTGGTCTGGAAATGCCACTGGATGCTGCCATCGTCGGGGTTCAGCGCCAGGCGCGAGGACGAGTAGAGGTTATCGCCGGGCCGCAGGTGCGAGTTCCACGGCGCCGGGTTGCCGGTGCCGAAGAACAGCAGGTTGGTGTCGGTATCGTAGTAGCCGCCCAGCCAGGGCGCGGCGCCGCCGGTCTTCCACAGGTCGCCCGGCCAGGTCTTGCCGGCCTCACCGCCGCTGATGCCGTTCTCGACCGCCTTGCCGTCCTTGTAGACGTAACCCATATGGCCTTCGACGGTCGGGCGGCTCCACAGCAGCTCGCCGTTCTTCGGGTCGTAGGCCTCGATCTTGCCGACCACGCCGAACTCGCCGCCGGAGACGCCGGTGATCAGCTTGCCATTGACCACCAGCGGCGCGGCGGTGATCGAGTAGCCCGCCTTGTGATCGGCGACGTTCTTGCGCCAGACCACCTTGCCGGTGTCCTTGTTCAGCGCCACCAGCTTGGCGTCGAGGGTGCCGAAGATCACCAGGTCGTCGTACAGGGCGACGCCGCGGTTGATCACGTCGCAGCAGGGACGGATATCGTCCGGCAGGCGCGCCTCGTACTGCCACAGTTCGCGGCCGGTGCGTGCATCGACGGCGAACACCCGCGAATAGGAGGCGGTGACGTACATCACGCCGTCCTTGATCAGCGGCTGCGCCTGCTGGCCGCGCTGCTTCTCGCCGCCGAAGGACATGGTCCACACCGGGCGCAGCTCCTTGACGTTCTGCTCGTTGAGGATGCTCAGCGGGCTGTAGCGCTGGCCCTGCAGGCCGAGGCCGTTGGTGACGATCTCGTCGGTGGTGCTGGCGTCCTTGAGAATCTCGGCGTCGGTGACCGCCAGCGCGGCGGCGGACGGCAACAGCATCGCCGCGCACAGCGCGGTGAGGATCAAGGGCTGGCGAAGACCGGTGTGTTTCATTGCGGCTACCTCTGCGGGTTCATTGTTATTGCCGGGAAATTTTCCCGGTCTGCCGCAAATTCTTCGCCCGCCCCGGCCACCCAACAATTGCACCCCCAGCCGATTTTCCTCCTTCCTTGGTAGCAATACCTGCCCCACAGGCTGCAATCATGAGGATTGCGGCGGCCAGGGCTTTGCCCGACACTGGGCCGCCCGCACCTATTGATCGGAGACGCCCGTGCCCCACCCTCGCCAGGAAATCCTCAACCATCCCGATGCCCTGGACTGCACTGTCTATCGCCCCGACGAGCAGGACCCGGACGGCGAGGAGCTGGATCTGGGCGACGCCAAGGTGATCTTCACCGGCGCCTTCGAGCCGCCCGTCGACTGGGATGCGCGCCAGCGCGAGGACTATTTCGGCGAGGAAGATCCCACGCACTTCGTCACCGCCCATATCGAGTGCCTGGCCAAACCGGCCACCAAGGCATTCTTCATGGCCGAGAGCGGCGACTACCTGGCCGTGCAGGCCAACCTGGGCGAAGTGGTGATGTATTACGTCTACGACCACGAAGAAACCGAGCAGGGTCGCCGCTACGTGCTGATTCGCGACGACGAAGAGCTCTAAACCCTGACAGCCGCTGCGCGCGACGCCCCCTACCGATCCACCCGCCCCATGGCGTTGCGCTCGTAACGCGGGTAGAGGTGGCTGACGCTGCGGATCAGCTCGTAGCGACTCAGGCTGACCTGGGCGAAGCGCTCCGGGATGGGCGCGCGGATCAGCTCGTTCATCTCCGCGCCCTGCTCCGCCCCGTCGCGCAGCAGCCCATCGAGCCAGCCCAGGTAGTCGCGCATCTGGGCGAAGGGCGCCGCGTCCGTGGCGACGGGGCCATGGCCGGGCACGATCTGCTGCCAGGGCAGCGCTTCGAGGCGATCCAGATCGGCCAGCCAGACGTCCAGCCCGGGGCTGTTCGGCGTGGTCAATGCGCGCTGGTAGAACAGCAGATCGCCGGCGAACAGCACGCCCGTGCGCTCGTCGAGAATCGCCAGGTCGGCGCCGGTATGGCCGCGCAGCGCCAGCAGCTGCAGGCGCCGGCCGCCGATTTCCAGCGCGCCTTCGTGCAGGTCCTCGGTGGGCAATACCACCTCGGTGCCGCGCATCCAGTCGCCCACCAGGCGGTACATGTTCTCCGCCATGGCATCGCCCTGCTCGGCCAACAACCTTGTGGTCTCAGGCAGCGCCGCGATGGGCACATCGGCGAAAGCCTGGTTGCCGAGCACGTGATCCGGGTGATGGTGGGTCAGCAACACGCGCAGCACCGGCTTGCCGGTGGTTTTCTCGATGCTCTGGCGTAGCGCCTCACCGTAACGACGTGACGGGCCACTATCGATCACCACCACGCCATCGGCGGTTTCGATAAAACCGACGTTGAGGATATTGCCGCCGTTGTCCGGCGCGAAATTGTCGGTGCTGCCCTCCACCAGCCAGACGCCATCGGCGATCTGTCGGGGTTGCAGCTGGTAGTTCAACTCGGCGTGAGCCAGGCCAGTGGCCAGGATTAGCAGCAACAGCATCCAGCGCATGATCTTCCCCCTGTAATCCCAGCCACCGCGCATCAAGGTGGACTCCACTGCAGCGTTCGCCGGTAGCTTGGCGCTAAGCGCCGCGAAGCCCAACGCTGCGTCGCGCCCCGGTATTTCGCGACGTATGGAGCCCTGGTTAGAACGCGGCCTGGAATTCGTTGCCATTGTTGTCGCGCAGCCACAGCTCGGCGTGCCGATTGCCGCGCAGGTCGAAGCTCAGCGTCGGGTTCTCGCTGACCGCCGGAAACAGCTCGATGCGCCCCAACACCTGGCCGCCCTCCCCGCGCAGCTCGGCCTGTTCGATATAGAACTCGGGGATGCCACCGACCAGGCCGTTGTCCATCGGGTGCGAGACCTGCAGGCGCAGGCGGCTGCCCTCGCCGCGCACGAAGCGCTTGCCCAGCACCTGGCCCAGGCGCTCTTCCCAACCGGCCTCGGCGCGCACCACGCTGGGCGCCGTGCAGCCGCCGCCCGCGGCTTCGATGCGGGCCGAACCGACATGCCAGAGGCCATCGTCGGTGAGCACCGCGGCGCGGATCGGCGTGGCCTGCTCGACGCGAATGCGGATGGCCAGGCTCGGCTCCAGCTGCGCGCCGGGGGTGAAATCGACAATACGCGGGATGGGATTGAGTTCGGCCCAGGCCAGGATGCGCTTGACCTTGCCGCGGTAAGCGCTGGCGTCGATCTGGATCGGCACCTGGCGCGCGTCTTCGGCAAAAGGTGGCACCTCGAGACGCACCTGCTCATCGAAGACGAAAGGCTCGCCGTTCAGCAGGCGCTGGTGGTAGTAATCCCACATCACCGAGGTGACGGGATCGGCCGGCTGGGCCCGCGCTTCCCAGGCCCAGGCAAACAGGGCCAGCAACACCAAGGTCCGCCAATCCATCGCCCACCTCCGGCTCGCGCCCTATTGGTATTGTTCAGGCTTCTCGTAGCGCAGCCCGTAGCGCGCATAGAGACGCTCGAGCGAGCCATCGAGAATCAGGTTTTCCAGCTGTTCCTCGACCGCATAGGCCAACTGTCGATTGCTTTCGTGCACCGCCATGCCGATCTCCCAGATCTGCCGGCCCATGTCCGGGTAGGCGTTCTCCGCCAGTGCCAGCTGCGGGTCGCCGGCTTCGTGCAGCAGCCAGTCCACCTCGCCACGCAGCGCCATCACCGCGTCCACCTCGCCGGCCCGCATGGCGGCGAAGGCCAGCTGCGGCGTCGGGTAGTGATGGGTCTGCTTGCCGAGCATGCCGCCCTGCACCGAGCTGAGGTAGAACGAGGGCACGCTTTCCACCTCCACCCCCACCGGATGCCGGCGCAGCGCAGCGATGCTCGGCACCTCGGCCAGGCGGCGGCGGTCATGCGCCAGCTGCCAGCGCTCGCGCTGGTAGGGACCGAACATCACCACCAGTTCGTTGATCAGCTCGCCCAGTTCGTTGCGCTTGTAGGAAAACTCGCGGTCGTAGGGCACGCGCAGCATCAGATCGGCCAGCTCGCCCTGCGCGGTGACGCGGCCGCGCCAGATATAGTCGCGCAGGTCGTCGTCGAGCTTCTCGCCAGGCGGCGCCCAGATCAGCTCGAGCCGCAGCCCCAGGCCCTTGGCGAGCGCCTGCGCCAGCTCGTAGTCGACGCCGCGCGGCTGGCCGTCCTGCTCGTAGCTGTAGGGCGGGAAGTTCTGGTACAGCGCCACGCGCAGGGTGCCGGACTCGTTGATACGGTCGAAGTCGCGCACCTGCGCCTGCGCCGTGCCCAGGCACAGCAGCAGGCCACACAACAGGATCAGCCGGTGCATGCTCCTAGAGATGGTGAAGAAATCGTCGCGAGCGAAGGCAGGTCGCGTTTCGCCGGAGCGCAGCAAGCGGAGTGTATTGAAATACATGAGCATTGCGAGCACCGCCGAAGCGCGAGATGCCGAGCGCAGCAGATTTATCATCAAGCTCTTACTCCTCGACGTGCACGCTCTCCAGGTAGGTACGCACCGCCCACAGGGCTTCCTGACTGAGGAAGTCGGCCATCTTCGGCATGTACACGCGGCCATCGCGCACCGCACCGTTGATTACCCGCTCCTTGAACCATTCGTCACCCATGGCGCCCAGCTCGAGCAGGCGCAGGTCCGGGGCGATACCGCCGGATTTGGCTTCCAGACCGTGGCAGGCGGCGCAGTTCTGGTTGTAGGCCGAGGCGCCGATCTCGATGGCGCGCGGGTTGTCGCGGTAGGGGTTCTCCTCCAGCCATTCCTCGCCCAGCGGCTCCAGGCCGTCGGTGTTGACCGCCTGCGGCACCACGTCGCCATGCGCCCAGAGCTGAGTGGATGCGGCCAGCAGCACCAGGGCCAGGGTGGAATTGAGTTTCTTGTTCATGGCTAGGACCTCATCGAATGCACGCAAGACGGCTCGTACGGAGCTCGTGGGGCCATCTTAGAAAGGCCGCGCAAGACGCCGAATGCTGCTTTGGTGGTCGCGTCCTAGTCCCTTGGTAGTAGGGCTTGTGAGGGGGTGTTGGCGATGCCTTGGCAGCAAGGCCAAGTCATGCCCCGACCGGGAAATCCTCCCGGCAAAGGCGGGAGTTTTTCCGTAGGCGCGAAGGTGGCCGGGTACCACCATCGACTTGCCACTGCGGCGATCACTTTCTTCAACGGGAAGCACAACCATGACAACAAGAAACCTACCCAGCACCCCGCGTCCCCTGGCGCTTGCCCTGATGCTGGCCGGCGGCCTGGCACTGAGCCAGGGCGCGCTCGCCAAGCCGGTCACCTGGGAAGACATTGCCAACGACCACCGCACCACCAGCAACGTGCTGCAGTACGGCATGGGCACCAACGCCCAACGCTGGAGCCCGCTGGCTCAGGTGAACGCCGACAACGTGTTCAAGCTCGCCCCGGCGTGGAGCTACTCCTTCGGCGACGAGAAGCAGCGCGGTCAGGAATCGCAGGCCATCATCCACGACGGCGTGGTCTACGTGACCGGCTCCTACTCGCGGGTGTTCGCCCTCGACGCCAAGACCGGCAAGCGCCTGTGGACCTACAGCCATCGCCTGCCCGATGACATCCGCCCCTGCTGCGACGTGGTCAACCGCGGCGCCGCCATCTATGGCGACAAGATCTACTTCGGCACCCTCGACGCCCGCGTCGTGGCGCTGAACAAGGACACCGGCAAGGTGGTGTGGAACAAGAAATTCGGCGACCACTCCGCCGGCTACACCATGACCGGCGCGCCAACCATCGTGAAGGATGGCAAGACCGGCAAGGTGCTGGTCATCCACGGCAGCTCCGGTGACGAGTTCGGCGTGGTCGGCAAGCTGTTCGCCCGCGACCCGGATACCGGCGAGGAGGTCTGGATGCGTCCGTTCGTCGAAGGCCATATGGGCCGCCTGAACGGCAAGGACAGCACCCCGACAGGCGACGTGAAAGCGCCGAGCTGGCCGGATGATCCCAACCACCCCACCGGCAAAAAGGAAGCCTGGAGCCAGGGCGGCGGCGCGCCGTGGCAGAGCGCCAGCTTCGATGCCGAGACCAACACCATCATCATCGGCGCCGGCAACCCGGCGCCGTGGAACGGCTGGGCGCGTACCAGCGACGGTGGCGACCCCAAGGACTACGACAGTCTGTACACCTCGGGCCAGGTCGGTGTGGACGCGACCACCGGCGAGGTGAAGTGGTTCTACCAGCACACCCCCAACGATGCCTGGGACTTCTCCGGCAACAACGAGCTGGTGCTGTTCGACTACCAGGACAAGGACGGCAAGGTCACCAAGGCCACCGCCCACGCCGACCGCAACGGCTTCTTCTACGTGGTCGACCGCGCCAACGGCAAACTGAAGAACGCCTTCCCCTTCGTCGACAAGATCACCTGGGCCAGCCACATCGACCTGGAAACCGGTCGCCCGGTGGAGAACGAAGGCCAGCGCCCGCCCAAGCCCAAGCCGGGCGAAAGCAAGGGTGAAGTGGTCGAGGTCTCCCCGCCCTTCCTCGGCGGCAAGAACTGGAACCCCATGGCCTACAGCCAGGACACCGGTCTGTTCTACGTCCCGGCCAACCACTGGAAGGAGGACTACTGGGCCGAGGAAGCCACCTACAAAAAAGGCTCCGCCTACCTGGGCATGGGCTTTCGCATCAAGCGTCTGTACGACGACCACGTCGGCATCCTGCGCGCGATGAACCCGACCACCGGCCAGGTCGCCTGGGAGCACAAGGAGCGCCTGCCGCTGTGGGCCGGCGTGCTCGCCACCAAGGGCAACCTGGTGTTCACCGGGACCGGCGACGGCTACTTCAAGGCCTTCGACGCCAAGAGCGGCAAGGAGCTGTGGAAGTTCCAGGTCGGCACCGGGATCATCTCCCCGCCCGTTACCTGGGAACAGGACGGCGAGCAGTACATCGGCGTGACCGCCGGTTACGGCGGCGCCGTGCCGCTGTGGGGCGGCGACATGGCCGAGCTGACCAAGCCAGTCGCCCAGGGCGGTTCCTTCTGGGTGTTCAAGCTGCCGAGTTGGGACCAGGCCAGCGCCAAACGCTGATGGCCCAGCGCATGGCGCACCTCTGGGTGCGCCATGCGCTTTGGTCCGTAGGAGCGGCTTCAGCCACGAACCAGACGAATCAGACAATCCCCCCGAGGACTCGCCATGAACTACCTGCCTCTGCTTATCCCGGTGCTGCTACTGGTCATCGGCAGCCACGCCATCGGCGCCGAGAGCGACGGCGTGCCGCAGATCAACGGCTGCCGCATCGAACCCGACAGCCAATGCCCCAACGCCAACCTGCGCGGCGCCGACCTGCGCAACCTGGACATGCGCCGCATGAATCTTTCCGGCGCCGACCTGTCCGGCGCGGATCTGCGCCACGTCAACCTCGACCTGGCCAATCTGGAACAGGCCAAGCTGCGCGGCGCCAAGCTCAACCGCGCCAGCCTGCAACAGAGCAACCTGCGCCTGGCCGACCTGTCCGGCGCCAGCCTGGTGGCCATCAGCGGCTGGGGCCTGTTCGCCCAGGCCGCGCAGTTCGAAGGCGCCGACATGCGCGCCGCCAACCTGGAGTTCGCCCGCCTCTCCGGGGCCAGGCTGCACAACGTCCAGTTGCAGGCCGCCAACCTGGAAATGACCTGGCTGAGCAAGGCCGACCTCAAGGGCGCACATCTGCAAGACGCCAACCTGCAGGAAGTGAAACTGGCCGGCTCCAATCTGGAGAGCGCCAACCTCAGCGGCGCCCGCACCCGCTTCGGCAACTTTCAGGACGCCAATATGCCGGGGTGCGTGCAATGCCCCAAGGGCTGGGATTGAGAGCTCTGGTTCGAGGCTAAAGCCGCTCCTACAGCCTGCGGCCGAACGCTGATTGGCGTAGGAACGGCTTCAGCCGCGCCCCCCTGAATCAGGCACTCTCCAACCCCACCCTGACCACCCCACTGTCGATAGCCAGATGCACCAACTCGGCCTGCGAGCTGATCTGCAGTTTGTTCTTCACCAGGGTCTGGTAGTTGGACAGGGTCTTGCCGCTGATGCACAGCTTCTCGGCGATCTGCCGGGGTGGCAGGCCGCGGGCGAGCATGACGAAGATTTCGAACTCGCGCTGGGTCAGTTCGCGCAGACGCGGGTCGAGGCCGCCACTGCTGGTGGGATTGCAGGCCAGTTGGGTGGCCAGGGGTTGTTCGATATAGGCGTGGCCGGCGGCGGTGCGGCGTACCGCCTCCACCAGCACTTCCGGCGACGAGTTCTTGGTCAGGTAGCCGATGGCGCCGGCGTCCAGCGCCTGGCGTACCAGGGGCAGTTCGTCGTGCATGCTGAAGAACAGCACGCGCAGTTGCGGCAGGCGCTGGCGCAGGCGGCGGGTGGTTTCCAGGCCGCTGATGCCGGGCAGGCCAATATCCATGATCACCAGGTGCGGTATCTCTTCCTGCACCCGTTGCAGGGCCTGTTCACCATCGCTGGCCTCGCGCAATTGCACCTCCGGCAACAGGGCACGCAGCAGGCTGGCGTAGCCCTGGCGCACCACGGCGTGATCGTCCACCAGTAGCACCTTCATCGCATCGCCTCCAGAGGAATGTTCAGGCACAGCGCCCAGCCCGCTTGTGGGCGACTGTGCAGACGCAGCTCGCCGCCGAGGCTGCGGCTGCGTTCACGCATCGAGCGCAGGCCGATGCCGGGGCGCAGCGGCAAAGCCGTGCCGCGACCGTTGTCACGCACCAGCAGGCGCAGCCCCTGGCCGCGGCGCTGCAAACGAATGCGCACTTCGCTGGCGTCGGCATGCCGGGCGACATTGGTCAGCGCCTCCTGCACCAGCCGATAGAGATGGGCCTTGCTCGCCAGCGGCAAGCTCGGCAACTGCTCGCCCAGTTGCAAGCGGCAGCGAATGCCCTGCGCCTGCTGCCAGTCGGCGGCCAGTTGCTGCAAGGCCGGGCCCAGTTCCAGGCGTTCCAGCACCACCGGATAGAGGTCGCGGATCAGGCGGCGAAAGCCCTGCTGCAGGCGCTCGCAGTTGTCGTCCAGCAGGCGCGCGGTGTCCTGCACCTGCTGCGGCCGCTCGGCGATCACCTTGAGCAGGCAGGCCTGGGCGCGGATACCGCTGAGGTACTGGCCGAGGTCGTCGTGCAGGGTCTGGCCGAGGCGCGTGCGCTCGCGCTCCTGCAACTCCAGCAGCGCCTGGGTCAGCTCGGCGTTGTCCGCCTGCACCTGCTGCAGGGTGGTGGCCATGGCGTTGAAGTGGCCGGCCAGGCGCTGCGCCTCGGCCAGGCCATGGTGTTGCAGGCGGGTGTCGAAGTGGCCGGCGCCGACCTGGCTCAGGGCGGCCAGCAGCTCGTCGAGCACGCGCAGGCCGCGGCGTACGGCGAAGCGAATGGTCAGCAGGCTCAGGGCCAGGGCGAAGGCGCTGAGCAGCAGCAGTTGCAGCAGCGAATCCTGGATTTCCTCGATCTCGTCGGACGGATCGAGGGCGATGCGCAGTTCGCGGCCATCGTCCAGCGGCCAGACGTCGGCCACCAGCAGGGCCGGATCCAGCAGCTGCCGGGCGACCCACTGCTGTAGGCCGCTATCCGTCTGCTGGTCGACCGGCTCGCCTGGGCGCAGCCAGCTGACGCGGATATGCCGCAGGTTGTCGGTCAGTTCGGGGCGCAGGCTGGCCGGGTTGTTGCGCGCCACTTCGCCCAGGTACTCGACCACCGCCTCGGCCGCCAGCAACTCGCGGCGCACGTCGTGGCTGGCCTGGCGCAGCAGCAGCGCCAAGCCGGCGAGGGTCACCAGCGCGAACAGCAGGCTGACGCCGAGATTGATACGGCCGAGGGCGGTCATCTACTTGACCACGAAATAACCGAGCATGCCCTTGCCTTCCAGGCCCTTGGCGTAGAAGCGGTATTTGCCCGGCTTGACCGGCAGGAAGAAGATCTCCGCCTCGCCGGCGTCCTCGAACTCCAGCTCGGTGAGGGTCACCGCCTTGATCTCCACGCCGCCGGCCTCGACCTTGCGCAGGTAGATGGACGTGGCGAACTCGGGCGCCTGAAAGGCGTACTCCTTTTGCCCGCTGGCGATGATCTTGAGCTGATAGGCCTGGCCGGTCTGCAGCTGATACTCGCTGTGCGACATGGCGTAGTCGCTTTCCTCGCTGCCCAGCACCAGGTCGGGCAAGGCAACCGGCCGGCGGGTCATATCGCCGGCGGCGTGCAGGCTGTCGACGCCGAGCAGGCTGAGGATCAGCAGCAGCGGCAGCGTAAGGACTTTGATAATGCGCATGGGGGTTCACCTGTTGTTTTTATGAGCCTGGTGACCATGCTAGGGAGCGAGCGACCATTGCGGTTTACTACCTTGGTACCGGCGCACTGGTACTTTGGGCATATTTCCCGAGGCGGGGGCTGTTCCTATGCTGGGGCCATCCGACCGGGAGCCGCCCCATGCGCCAGATTTGCCAGTCCGCCCTGCTAGTTCTCGCCCTGCTCTGCGCCAGCGTCGCCTGTGCCAGCGAGCTGCAGGTGCGCATCGGCTACCTGGCCCACCTGCCGCCGCGCGGGCCGCTGCTATCGAACGTCATTCCCGAGCCGCTGGACGCCGGCCGCCGCGGCGCCGAGCTGGCGATTGCCGACAGCAACAGCACCGGGCGCTTTCTCAAGCAGAGCTACAGCCTGGAAAGCGCCGAAAGCGACGAGGCCGCCAGCCTGCTCGCCGCCGCCGATGCCCTGCATGTCCAGGGCATTCGCCTATTTGTGATCAACGCCCCCGCCGCGACCCTGCGCCAGCTTAGCCAGCGCCTGCCGGACAGCCTGCTGCTCAACGCCGGCAGCACCGACGACGGCCTGCGCCGCGCGCAGTGCCTGGGCAACGTGCTGCACACCCTGCCCAGCCGCGCCATGCTGGCCGATGCCCTGGCGCAGTTTCTCGCCGTGCGCAAATGGACGCGCTGGCTGCTGGTGACCGGCAACACCGAAGACGACCTCGCCTACGCCGACGCGCTCAAGCGTGCGGCCAAGCGCTTCGGCCACAAGATAGTCGCGGAGAAGCCCTGGAGCTTCGACAACGACCAACGCCGCAGCGCCCAGGCGGAGATGCCGCTGTTCACCCAGGCCAGCGAGTACGACGTGGTGCTGGTGGCCGACGAGCGCGGCGACTTCGGCGAGTACCTGCCCTACAACACCTGGTACCCGCGCCCGGTGGCCGGCACCCAGGGCCTGACCCCGACCGCCTGGCACAAGAGCGTGGAGACCTTCGGCGCCGCGCAACTGCAGAAGCGCTTCGAGGAACTGGCCGGGCGCTGGATGAACGACCGCGACTTCGCCGCCTGGATGGCTGTGCGCAGCCTGGCCACGGCCATCACCAAGCAGCGCGCCGCCGAGCCGCAGGCCATACGCCGCCTACTGCTGAACGAACAACTGCCGCTGGACGGCTTCAAGGGCCGCAAGCTGAGCTTCCGCCCGTGGAACGGCGAGCTGCGCCAACCCATCCCACTGGTTCACCCACGCGCCCTGGTCAGCACCTCACCGCAGGACGGCTTCCTGCATCCCAGCAACGAGATGGACAGCCTCGGCTACGACCGCCCGGAAGTGAGCTGCGACCTGGCCGGTAACGCGAATTGATGGTGCGCACCCGACCCTAGGGTGCGCCGTGCGCACCGGCAAAAACCGACATAAAAAGAGGATCAACCCCATGCGCCTTACCCCTCTCGCCTGCGCCGTCGCCTTCGGCCTGGCCTGCCACTCGGCCCTGGCCGCCACTGCCTATGTGTCCAACGAGAAGGACGACAGCATCAGCGTGATCGACCTGGACACGCTGGAGGTCACCGATACCCTGGCCGTCGGCATGCGCCCGCGCGGGCTGCTGCTGTCCTCCGACAACAAGCTGCTGTACATCTGCGCCAGCGATTCGGACCGGGTGCAGGTGATGGACCTGGCCACGCGCCAGATCGTCAAGGAGCTGCCCTCCGGCGCCGACCCCGAGCAGTTCGCCCTGCACCGCAACGACCGCTGGCTGTACATCTCCAACGAGGACGATGCCCTGGTCACCGTGGTCGACACCCAGAGCGACGAGGTGCTGGCGCAGATCGAGGTGGGCGTGGAGCCCGAAGGCATGGCGGTGAGCCCGGACGGCAAGTGGGCGGTCAACACCAGCGAGACCACCAACATGCTGCACTGGATCGACACCAGCACCCAGCAACTGGTGGACAACACATTGGTCGACCAGCGCCCGCGCCACGTCGAGTTCGACCAGGACGGCAAGCGCCTGTGGGCCTCGGCCGAGATCGGCGGCACGGTCACGGTGATGGACGTCGAGGCGCGCGAGATCCTCAAGGTGCTGCGCTTCGCGATCAAGGGCGTGCACCCGGACAAGGTGCAGCCGGTGGGGGTCAAGCTCAGCGATGACGGCAAGTACGCCTTCGTCGCCCTCGGCCCGGCCAACCACGTGGCGGTGGTCGATGCGCAGAGCTACGAGGTGCTCGACTACCTGCTGGTGGGCCGGCGCGTCTGGCATATGGCCTTTACCCCGGACCAGCAGCGCCTGCTGACCACCAACGGCGTCAGCGGCGATGTGTCGGTGATCGATGTCGATACGCTCAAGGTGAGCAAGTCGATCAAGGTCGGTCGCTACCCCTGGGGCGTGGTGGTGACGCCATGAATGCCCTGCAGGTGAGCGGCGTCGGCTTCGCCTACGGGGCGCGCCAGGCGCTGAACGACCTGGCCTTCGAGCTGGCACCCGGACGCTTCGCCGCCCTGCTCGGCCCCAACGGCGCCGGCAAGTCCACCCTGATCGCCCTGCTCACCCGCCTGTATGAGCTGCAGCAGGGCGACATCCGCATCTTCGGTCACAGCCTGCGCGATGAGCCACGCCAGGCGCTGCGCCAGCTTGGCGTGGTGTTCCAGCAAAGCACCCTGGATCTGGACCTGTCGGTGCAGCAGAACCTCGCCTACCACGCCGCCCTGCACGGCATGCCCAGGCGCCAGGCGCAGGCGCGTATCGACGAAGAGCTGCTGCGCCAGGATCTCGCCGAGCGTCGTCACGACAAGGTGCGCACGCTCAATGGCGGCCACCGTCGCCGCGTGGAGATCGCCCGCGCCCTGCTGCACCAGCCGCGCCTGCTGCTGCTCGACGAGGCCAGCGCCGGGCTCGATCCGGCCAGCCGCCAGGCCCTCGGCCGGCATGTGCGCAACCTGTGCCGCGAGCAGGGCCTGAGCGTGCTGTGGACCACCCACCTGCTGGACGAGATCGAGCCTGGCGACGAGCTGCTGATCCTGCATCGCGGCGAGCGCGTGGCCCGCGGCAAGGCCGCCGATTTCGGCGACGACCTGGCCACCAGCTTCGCCCGCCTGACCGGCGACGAGGCGATGGGCCGTGGGCATGTGCGCGAGGCGATCCGGCCGAACGGTGGGAGGGGCTTCAGCCGCGATATCCACAATATCGAAGAGCTCGCGGCTAAAGCGGAGCGCCGCCCGACCACCCCCACGCCCCCCGCAAACGCCTCAAAGGAGCCGCAACCATGACCGCCTACTGGGAATGCCTGCGCGGCATCGTGCTGCGCGAATGGCTGCGCTTCGTCCTGCAGCGCTCGCGCTTTCTCAGCGCCCTGGTGCGGCCGCTGCTGTGGCTGTTGGTATTCGCCGCCGGTTTCCGGGCGGCGCTGGGCATCGCCATCATCGAGCCCTATGACACCTACATCACCTACGACACCTACATCGTGCCCGGCCTGGCCTGCATGATCCTGCTGTTCAACGGCATGCAGGGCTCGCTGGCGATGGTCTACGACCGCGAGATGGGCAGCATGCGCGTGCTGCTCACCAGCCCGCTGCCGCGCGCCTTCCTGCTCGCCGCCAAGCTGCTGGCCACCGCGCTGATCTCGCTGCTGCAGGTCTATGCCTTTCTCGCCATCGCCTGGGTATACGGCGTGCAGCCGCCGGCCTGGGGCCTGCTCGCCGCCCTGCCGGCGCTGCTCTTGGTGGCGCTGCTGCTCAGTGCCCTGGGCCTGCTGCTGTCCAACGGCATCCGTCAGCTGGAGAATTTCGCCGGGGTGATGAATTTCGTCATCTTCCCGCTGTTCTTCCTCTCGTCCGCGCTCTACCCGTTGTGGAAGATGCGCGAATCCAGCGAGTGGCTGTACTGGCTGTGTGCGCTCAACCCCTTCACCCACGCCGTGGAGCTGGTGCGCAACGCCCTCTACCTGCGCCTGCACCTCGATGCGCTGCTGATCTGCAGCGGCCTGACCCTGCTGCTGACGCTGCTCGCCGTGGCCAGCTTCAACCCGCAGCACGCGGCGCTGCGCAAGGTAGGTTGAGCCACTTTCTGGCCGCTGGCCATTACGACTTCTACTACTTTGGTACTGCTTTTGCTCTCCATCGTAGAATTTCCAACGCAGCAGTCCGGGCCTCTAATACCTGCATAAAAAGAACAGAGGCCCACGGTCATGAAACACTGCCTTGCCCTGCACGCGGGGCTGCTCCTCGGCACCAGCCTGCTAGCGCCCGTGACGCTGGCCGAGGTCGCCCTGTTCGCCGCCGACGGCTATCGCCAGACGCAATACCGCAGCCCCACCCCGGCCGCCCTCGACGGCGCGCGCACCCTCGACACCCCGGCCCTGCAGCGCCTGCTGCGGGAACAGCCGCACACCCGCCTGATCGACGTCTACCGCCGCACCTGGTTGAACGGTCGCTTCGTCGAGGACGAGGCCCACGCCAACCTGCCCGGCAGCCTGTGGCTGGCCAACACCGGCGACGGCCGGCTCGAGCCGCGCTGGCAGCGCTACTTCGAGCTGCACCTGCGCAACGCCAGCCAGGGCGACCCGGACTGGCCACTGGTGTTCTACTGCCGCTCCGATTGCTGGCTGAGCTGGAACGCCACGCGCCGCGCCTACCGCCTGGGCTACCGCCAGCTGTACTGGTACCGTGACGGCATCGACGCCTG
The DNA here is from genome assembly GCF_054110165.1 of Pseudomonas sp. PL-6. NCBI lineage: Bacteria > Pseudomonadati > Pseudomonadota > Gammaproteobacteria > Pseudomonadales > Pseudomonadaceae > Pseudomonas > Pseudomonas sp. PL-6. Next base: position 3,262,644 of record NZ_CM134189.1, read on the forward strand.
GGAGCAGGCCGGCCTGCCCCTGGTGCCCGCCCAGCCTGCCGAACTGCCCGGCGCTTTCTTCATCCCCAACGCCGCACCATAATCACAACAACGAGGTGAAAGGCCATGTACAAGATTCTGATTGCCGACGACCACCCGCTGTTTCGCGAGGCCATCCACAACGTCATCGCCGACGGCTTCCCCGGCAGCGAGATCATGGAAACCGCCGACCTGGACAGCGCCCTGGAACTGACCCAGGCGCACGACGATCTCGACCTGATCCTGCTCGACCTGAACATGCCTGGCATGCACGGCCTGGGCGGGCTGATGAACCTGCGCAACGAGGCGCCGACCATCCCGGTGGTGATCGTCTCCGCCGAGCAGGACAAGCAGATCGTGCTGCAGGCCATCACCTACGGCGCGGTGGGTTTCATCACCAAGTCCTCGCCGCGGGCGCAGATGACCGAGGCCATCGCGCAGATCCTCGACGGCAACGTCTACCTGCCGCCGGACATCATCCGCTCGCAGAAAAGCGGCGGCCACCGCCAACACACCGACCACCACAGCATCCCGCCGGAGCTGCTGCAGGCGCTGACACGCAAGCAGCTGCTGGTGCTCGAACGCATGACCAAGGGCGAGTCGAACAAGCAGATCGCCTACAGCCTGGATATCGCCGAAACCACGGTCAAGGCCCATGTCTCGGCGATCCTGCGCAAGCTGGGCGTGCACAACCGGGTGCAGGCCATTCTCTCCGCCGGCGACATCGACTTCGCCGCCTACCTGCGCCGCTGACCCGCGGCGTCAGCACGCCCTAACACCTGATGGCCCGGAGGCAATCCGGGGACGCTTCCTGCCCGGCTGGTCGCTCGCGGGTGGCATCCGGGCTACGAAACGGCCGGCTCCTCGTCGATCATCCGCAGCGGCGCCCAGCGGCGCAGCAGCAGGTACAGGGTGGGAATCACGTAGAGGGTGAAGAAGGTGCCCACCAGCAGCCCGCCGACTATCACCAGGCCGATCTGCTGGCGACTCTCGGCGCCGGCGCCGGTGGCGATGGCCAGCGGCAGTGAACCGAGGACCATGGCCCCGGTGGTCATCAGGATCGGCCGCAGGCGCTGCACCGACGCCTCGATCACCGCGGCGCGCAGCTCCTTGCCCTCGCGCAGCAGGTGGTTGGCGAACTCGACGATGAGGATGCCGTGCTTGGTGATCAGGCCGATCAGGGTCACCAGGCCGATCTGCGAGTAGATGTTCAGGGTGCCGCCGAACAGGGTCAGGGCGAGCAAGGCGCCGGCCATCGACAGCGGCACGCTGAACAGGATGATCAGGGGGTCGCTGAAGCTCTCGAACTGCGCCGCCAGCACCAGGAAGATGAAGGCCAGGGCCAGGGCGAAGATCAGCGCGATGCCGGCGCTGGATTCCTTGAAGTCGCGCGAGGTGCCGGTGTAGTCGTACTGGGTGTCGGGCGGGAACACCTCGCGCGCGGCGGCCTCCAGATGGTCCAGCGCCTCGCCCAGGGTATAGCCGCTGCCGACGTTGGCGCTGACCGTCACCGCGCGCAGCTGGTTGAAGTGGTTGAGTTCGCGCGGCGCCACGGTCTCGCGTACCGAGATCAGGTTGGACAGCTGCACCATGCCGCCCTCGCGGTCGCGCACGTAGACCCGATCCAGGTCCTGCGGATTGCTGCGGTCGATGTCCTGCAACTGCACCAGCACGTCGTACTGCTCGCCGCTCTGCTTGAAGCGGGTCACCTGGCGGCTGCCGAACAGGCTTTCCAGGCTGCGACCGATCAGCGCCACATCGGTGCCCACCGCCACCGCCTGCTCGCGATTGACCGCCACCTTGAGCTGCGGCGTGTTGAGCTTGAGGTCGCTGTCCAGGCTCTCCAGCCCCGGATAGTCGCGCACCCGCTCGAGCAGCTGCTCGACGTAGCCCTGCAGCTCGGCGTACTCCATCGACGAGCGGATCACCAGGTTGATCGGCTGGTTGCGCGCGCTCTGCCCCAGCGGCGGGCGGTTGACCGGGAACACGCGCATGCCGGCGATATCCTGCAGCTTGGGCAGCAGCTCGTTGCGGATCTCGAACTGGCTGCGGCTGCGCTCGGCCCAGTCCTCCAACTTCATGAAGGAAATGCCCTGGGCCACCGTGGGGAAGCCGGCGATGACCATGTAGCGGTTGGTTTCCGCGATGCTCGCGTAGGCGGCCTCCACCTCCCGCGCGTAGCGCGCGGTGTAGTCGATGGTGGCACCGTCCGGGCCGTTGAACACCCCGACTATGGTGCCGGTGTCCTCGGTCGGCGCCAGCTCCGAACGCAGCCCGTTGAACAGCCAGGCGCAGACCACGAAGGCCAGCAGCAGCACGCCGAGCACCAGCGGCCAGGTACGCAGGGCACTATTGAGGCTGTGCTTGTAGCTGTAGGTGACAGCGTTGAGGAAGTTCTCGATCAGGTTGTACAGCCGGCTGTGGCGCTCGCCGGCCTGGTGCGGCTTGAGCAGCACCGCGCACATCATCGGCGTCAGGGTCAGGGCGACGAAACCGGACACCAGCACCGCGCCGGCCAGGGTCCAGGCGAACTCGGTGAAGAGTTTCCCCGTGGTGCCCTGCATGAAGCCGATCGGGGCGAACACCGCGGCCAGGGTCAGGGTCATGGCGATCACCGCGAAGGCGATCTCGCGGCTGCCCTTGAACGCCGCCTGCATGGGTTTCATCCCCGCCTCGATATGGCGGTGGATGTTCTCCAGCATGACGATGGCGTCGTCCACCACCAGGCCGATGGCCAGCACCATGGCCAGCAGGGTCAGAGTGTTGATGGAAAAGCCCATCAGGCTCATCAGGGCGAAGGCGCCGATCAGCGACACCGGGATGGTCACCAGCGGGATGATGGTGGCGCGCAGCGAGCGGAGGAAGATGAAGATGATCAGGATGACCAGCCCCACCGCTTCCCAGATGGTGATGAAGACGTTGTCGATGGACTCGCGGATGAACAGCGAGTTGTCGTTGGCCACCGTCATGTGCATGCCCTCGGGCAGCAGCGCGCGGATCTCCGGCAGGGCCGCCTCGAGGCCGGCGGAGATGTCCAGCGGGTTGGCCGTGGCCTGCTTGATCATGCCCATGGACACCGCCGGGCGACCGTTGAAGCGCACCACGCTGCGCTCGTCGCGCGCGCCGATTTCGGCATGGCCGACGTCGGCCAGGCGCAGCAGGTAGCCCTGCGAATCGTCGAGAATCAGCTCGTTGAACTGCTCGGGCGTGCTCAGGTCGGTTTCCGACAGCACGGTGAACTCGCGCTCGCGCGATTCGATGCGCCCGGCGGGAATCTCCACATTCTGCCGGCGCAGGGCGTCTTCCACGTCCTGCACCGTGAGGTTGTGCGCGGCGAGCTTCTCCGGGTCGAGCCAGATGCGCATGGCGAAGGTGCGTGCGCCGCGAATCTGCACCTCGGACACGCCGGGGATGGTCTGCAGGCGATCCTTGATCACCCGCTCCAGCACGTCGGTGATCTCCATGGCGTTGTAGCGGTCGCTGTAGGTGGCAATCCAGATCACCGGCTGGGCGTCGGCCTCGACCTTCTGCACTATGGGCTCGTCGATCTCGTCGGGCAGCAGACCGCGCACCCGGCCGAGACGGTCGCGTACGTCGTTGGCCGCCTCGTCGGCATTGCTGCCGAGGCGGAACTGGGCGGTGATCTGGGTATTTTCCGAGCGGCTGATGGAGCTGACGAAATCCAGCCCCTCGATGCCGGACAGCACGTCCTCGATCGGCTGCGCCACCTGCGACTCCATGATCTCCGGGCTGGCGCCGGGGTAGATCACGTTCACCGTGACGATGGGCACGTCGATATTGGGGTATTCGCGCACGCTGAGGCGGTCGTAGGCCATCAGCCCGAGCAGCACCACGATCAGCGACAGCACGGTGGCGAACACCGGCCGGCGGATGCAGATATCGGAGAGGATCACCGCTAGCGCTCCCCGCTCTTGCTGCGCACCGCCAGGCCCGGGCGCACCTTCTGCCAGCCGGCGCTGATCACCGTCTCGTCGCCCTCGAGGCCTTCGCGCACCTCCACCAGGCCGTCGAAACGCTTGCCCAGGCGCACTTCGCGCTGTTCGACGCTGCCGTCCACCACCAGGTTGACCAGCAGCTGCTCGCCCACCGGCATCACCGCCTCCTCGGGAATCACCAGCGCCTCGGGGCGCTCGGCGAGGATCACCGAGACGCGGACGAACTGGCCGGGGCGCAGACGGCGGTCGTCGTTGCCGATATGGGCGCGGATCGCCTGGCTGCGGCCGACTTCGTCCAGACGTGGGTTGATGGCGAAGATCTCGCCCTGGAAGCGCTCGCCCGGATAGGTGTCCAGGCTGATTTCCACCGTCTGCCCCAGGCGTACCTGGGCCACGGCCTTCTGCGGGATGCGGAAGTCGACCTTCAGCGGGTCGAGCACTTCCAGGTTGACGATGTTCTGCCCGGCGCTGAGGTAGTCGCCGACGCTGGCCTGGCGCAGGCCGAGTACGCCGTCGTAGGGCGCCTTGATCTGGGTCTTGTCGAGCCGCGCCTGGGCCAGCGCCTGGCTGGCGCGGGCGGCCTGCAACTGGCTCTGCGCCTCGTCGAGGGCCTGGGCATTGCTGGCGCCGCGCTGGAACAGCATCTGCGCGCGCTGGTGGTTCTTCTCGGCGAGGTCGAGGTTGGCGCGCGCCTGGGCCAGCTCGGCACGGGCGATGGCATCGTCGAGGCTGACCAGCAGGTCGCCGGCGGTCACCGCCTGGCCCTCGCGAAAATGCAGGCTGGCCAGACGTCCTTCGATTTCCGGGCGGATCATCACCGACTCGTCGGAGCGCAGCGAGCCGAAGGTGATCAGCTCGTCGCGCACCGCCATCTGCTTGACCGGCACCACTTCCACCACCGGTCCATCGGCGGCCAGCACCTGACCGGCCAGCAGCGCCGACAACAGCAGTGGCAGGGAACGCAGCAGCACGGCCATATACAACCCCCCTTGTATGTATAAGCCGAGTCTAACCTTCTGCTCTCTCAATGACAGCGGGGCAAGATATTTCCCTATGTTTTTGTGGCCTGCCATCCCTGGGCGGCCTGGGGCCTCGCCAGGCGCGGCCCAGCGCTTCCGGCGAACCCCTTACTGACGCATGCCGCGGCCGCTGACCAGCAGGCGAATGCACAGGGTGTACAGCACCGCGGTGGCCAGCAGCATGAAACCGATGGCCACGCCGATGCGGATGTCCGACACGCCGAGGATGCCGTAGCGGAAGGCGTTGACCATATGCAGGATCGGGTTGCCCATCGACACCGCCTGCCAGAACGGCGGCAACAGGGTGATCGAATAGAACACCCCGCCCAGATAGGTCAAAGGGGTAAGGACGAAGGTGGGGATGATCGAGATGTCGTCGAAGTTGCGCGCGAACACCGCGTTGACGAAGCCGCCCAGGGAGAAGATGGTCGCGGTCAGCAGCACCACCAGCACCGTCACACCCAGGTGGTGCACCTGCAGGTGGGTGAAGAACAGCGACAGCAGGGTGACGATGAAGCCCACCGCCAGGCCGCGCAGCACGCCGCCGACGACGAAGCCGACGAGGATGGTGTGCGGCGACACCGGCGACACCAGCAGCTCCTCGACGTTGCGCTGGAACTTGCTGCCGAAGAAGCTCGACACCACGTTGCCGTAGCTGTTGGTGATCACCGACATCATGATCAGCCCCGGCACTATGTACTCCATGTAGCTGAAGCCGCCCATGTCGCCGATCTGCCGGCCGATCAGGTTGCCGAAGATGACGAAGTACAGAACCATGGTGATCGCCGGCGGCAGCAGGGTCTGCGGCCAGATGCGCAGGAAACGGCGCACCTCACGGTGGACGATGGTGCGCAGGGCCACCAGGTTGGCGGCGAATTCGCTGTTGAGGTACTGGGTATTCATGGCGCCACCTTGGCCAGGTTCTTTTCCACCAGGGAGACGAACAGCTCCTCCAGGCGATTGGTCTTGTTGCGCAGGCTGAGCACCTCCACCTGCTGCTGCGCCAGCTGCTGGAACAGCGCATTGAGACCCTGGCTCTTCTCCACCTGCACCTCCAGGGTGTGGTCGTCGAGCAGCCGCGCCGGGTAGCCCTGCAGCTGCGGCGCCACCGCGTGGGTGTCCTTGAGGTCGAGCAGGAAGGTCTCGACGTGCAGCTTCTTCAGCAGGTCCTTCATGCTGCTGTGTTCGACGATGCGGCCGTGGTCGATGATGCCGATGTGGCGGCACAGCTGCTCGGCCTCCTCCAGGTAGTGGGTGGTGAGGATGATGGTGATGCCCTGCTGGTTCAGCTCGGTGAGAAAGCTCCACATCGAGCGGCGCAGCTCGATGTCCACCCCGGCGGTGGGCTCGTCGAGGATCAGCAGGCGCGGCTGGTGCACCAGCGCGCGGGCGATCATCAGGCGGCGCTTCATGCCACCGGACAGCTCGCGCGAAGCGACGTTGCGCTTGTCCCACAGGCCCAGCTGGGTCAGGTACTGCTCGGCGCGTGCCTTGGCGATGCTGCGCGGAATGCCGTAGTAGCCGGCCTGGGTGACGACGATGTCGAACACCTTCTCGAACTGGTTGAAGTTGAATTCCTGCGGCACCACGCCCAGGCAACGCTTGAGCGCCGACGGCTCGCGGTCGAGGTCGTGGCCGAACACCTCGACCGTGCCGCCGCTCTTGTTCACCAGGGTGGAGAGAATGCCGATGGTGGTGGACTTGCCGGCGCCGTTGGGGCCGAGCAAGGCGAAGAAGTCGCCTTCGGCGACGTCCAGGTCGATGCCGTGCAGAGCCTGGAAGCCGTTGCCATAGGTCTTGGTCAACTGGCGGATGGTCAGGGCGGAGCTCATGAAAATGGGGTTTCCCGCGCTAGGGTGAAGACAGCATAGATGGGGGTAGGGGCGACGATTTGCAACCGGTTGTTGCGGCCATCGGCGCATGCCGACCTGCACCCTACCCAGGCCGACGCGCGGAGAAAAGCCCGCCCTGGCGATCTTGACTATCGATTCAGTCGATAGCAGCCGCCTCGGCCTGCATGTCGCCGCTCATGAATGCCGCGTCGGCGGCGAACAGATGCGGATAGCAGCGCTGCAGGTGGTCGAAGAACAGCTGCTCGGGCAAGTCGGCGAACTGGCCGTGATCGACCAGGTACTCCATATAGCGCTCGCCCTTGTCGTTAAAGGGATGGAAGACGCTGTCGTGGACGCCGTCGAACTCCAGCGGCGCCACCTTGAACACCCGGCACAGTGCCTCGTTGAAGGCCGGCGTGGCCTTGACCCAGCGCCCGTCGAGAAACAGCTCGGTGTAGCCGTGCATGGCGAACACCTCGCTGCGCAGCAACTGCAGCAGGCGCGGCGTCGACAGGTGATTGCGCACGTCGGCCAGGCCGATGCGCGCCGGAATGCCGCAATGCCGCGCGCAGGCCGCCAGCAGGTTGGCCTTGGGCACGCAGTAGGACTCGCCGGCGAGCAGCGCGTGGCTGGCCTTCAGCGTCTGCGGCTCGCGGCTGAACACATAGGGGTTGTAGCGGATATGGTCGCGCACCGCGCGGTACAGCGCCACGGCCTGGTCGCGCGGATCGCGCCCGGCGCCGCGCCAACGCTCGGCGAACTCGATTAGCGCAGGGTGGTCACTGTCAATGAAGCGGCCGGGTTGCAGGTAGGTCTGCATGGGTCGTGCTCCCAAGGGTTTGCCCCAGTCTAAGCGCGCCGATCGCGCCATAAAAACGGCGATCCGGCCAAGCTGCCCCGCCTTGCCGCCAATTCGCGACTAAGCTCGTGGCGTCGTCCGCTGTCACTCATGGAGGAACACACATGCTCGTTATCTGGTTACTGGTTCTGCTGCTCGGCGTGGCCTACCTGGCCCACAGCCGCAGCGCCGCCCTGCCCGCGCTGGGCATCACCGCCGCCTACCTGCTGGCCATGGCGCTGCTGAGCCCGGTGCCGGGCTGGTTGCAACTGCTGCTGTGGGCGCTCACCGGTGCCGTGGCGGCCTTCGTGCTGCTGGTCGATCTGCGCCGCCAGCTGTTCAGCGGCCCGCTGTTCGCCTGGTTCCAGCGCGTGCTGCCGCCGATGTCGGATACCGAGCGTGACGCCATCGAGGCCGGCACCGTGTGGTGGGACGGCGAGCTGTTCAGCGGCCGCCCCGACTGGGACAAGCTGCTGGCCTACCCCAAGGCGCAGCTGACGGACGAGGAACAGGCCTTTATCGACGGCCCCACCGAAGAACTCTGCGCCCTGGTCAACGACTGGCAGGTCGGCCAGCAGCTGGACCTGCCGGAAAAGGCCTGGGAGCACATCAAGCAGCACGGCTTCTTCGCCCTGATCATCCCCAAGCAATACGGCGGCAAGGGTTTCTCCGCCTACGCCCACTCGCAGGTGGCGATGAAACTGGCCACCCGCTGCGGCGACCTGGCCTCCACCGTGATGGTGCCCAACTCCCTGGGCCCGGCCGAACTGCTGCTGCACTACGGCACCGATGCGCAGCGCCAGCACCATCTGCCGCGCCTGGCCAGCGGCGAGGACATTCCCTGCTTCGCCCTCACCGGCCCGCTGGCCGGCTCCGACGCCGGCGCCATGCCGGACACCGGCATCGTCTGCAAGGGCCAGTGGCACGGCGAGGAAGTCATCGGCCTGCGCCTGAACTGGGAGAAGCGCTACATCACCCTGGCGCCGGTGGCCACCCTGCTCGGCCTGGCCTTCAAGGCCTATGACCCCGAGCACCTGCTGGGCGAAGAGGAAGACCTCGGCATCAGCCTGGCGCTGGTGCCAACCGATACCCCCGGGGTGGAGATCGGCCATCGCCATCTGCCGCTGGGCGCCGCCTTCATGAACGGGCCGAACAGCGGCAAGGACGTGTTCATCCCGCTCGACTACCTGATCGGCGGCCAGGAGTACCTGGGCAAGGGCTGGATGATGCTGATGAACTGCCTGTCGGTCGGCCGTTCCATTTCCCTGCCCGCCGGCGGCACCGGTGCGGCCAAGCTCGCCAGCCTGGTCAGCGGCCAGTACAGCCAGATCCGCGAACAGTTCGGCGTGCCGCTGACCGCCTTCGAAGGCATTCAGGAGGCCCTGGCGCGTATCGGCGGCAACACCTGGCTGATGGACAGCGCGCGCATCCTCACCGCCAGTGCCGTCGACCTCGGCGAGAAACCCTCGGTGCTGTCGGCCATCCTCAAGTATCACCTCACCGAACGCGGCCGCGAGTGCGTCAGCCATGCCATGGACCTGCACGGCGGCAAGGGCATCATCATGGGCCCGAGCAACTACCTGGGCCGCGCCTGGCAAGGCGCGCCGATCTCCATCACCGTGGAAGGCGCCAACATCCTCTCGCGCAACCTGATGATCTTCGGCCAGGGCGCCATCCGCTGCCATCCCTATGTGCTCAAGGAAATGGCCCTGGCCGGGCGCGACGACAAGGACCAGGCGCTGGCCGAGTTCGATGCCCTGCTGCTGCGCCATATCGGCTTCGCCGTCGGCAACGCCGCCAGCAGCCTGCTGCTCGGCCTGAGCCTGGGGCGCTTCGGCCAGGCCCCCGGCGACAACCTCAGCCAAGCCTACTTCCGTGCCCTCGGCCGCCTGGCCGCGGCCTTCGCCCTGTGCGCCGACAGCAGCATGATGCTGCTGGGCGGCGAGCTGAAGCGCCGCGAACGCCTGTCCGCGCGCCTGGGCGATGCGCTCAGCCACCTCTACCTGGGCTCGGCGGCGCTCAAGCGCTACCACGACCTGGACTACCCGCAAGCCGTGCAGCCGCTGGTGCGCTGGGCCATGGAGGAAAACCTGTTCCACGCCGAACGGGCCCTGGCCGAGCTGCTGGCCAACTTCCCCAATCGCGCCTTCGGCTGCCTGCTCAAGATCCTGGTGTTCCCCCTCGGCCGCCGTCACCGCGGCCCGAGCGACGCGCTGGACGCCGAAGTGGCGGCGATTCTCGGCCGTCCGGCCGGCGATCCGGCGCTGGAGGCGCTGCTTGCCGGCTGCTACCGGCCGCAAGCCGAGCAGGATGCGGTCGGCGCCCTGCAACACGCGCTGCAGCTGATCGACGCCAGCCGCGATGCGCGCAAACGCCTGCAGCAGGCGCTCAAGGACGGCAGCCTGCAACCGGCCCCCGGCCAGGATGCCATCACCGCGGCCATCGCCACCGGCCTGCTCGACGGCGAGGCGGGCCAGCGCCTGCAGGCCGCCGAAGCGGCGCGCCGGCGGGTGATCGACGTCGACGACTTCGCCAAGGAGGAGCTCAAGCTCGGCCGCGGCAAGGTGCGCTAACACCCTAGCCCGGATGCAATCCGGGAGAGATGTGCAGGATTTCCCGGATTTCATCCGGGCTACGCATACAGCGACCAAGGCCCGGTGAAACGGGACAGCGGGCGCCAGGCTCTCTATACTCCTGCGCCCGTTTTACCCAACAGGAATCGCACCATGGCCAGCCACCTCGAACACCACCTCGCCCTGCTCAACCATCTGCGCGGCATCCTGGTCGCCCTGGGCGAAGCCGAGCAGGTCCTGGACGACAGCCACGCGCTGTTTCTCGAGCGCTACGACGAGCTGCTCGCCGAGCTGCCGCGCGACCCGGTGTCCAGCCAGTACCTGGGCCAGGACCTGATCAGCCAGATCTTCCATCGCTACCCGCAGATCGCCCACCTGGTGCCGCGCGACCTGCTGTGGTTCTTCGGCGGCGACTGCCTGCACTTCATGCCCGACGAGGAAATCGCCCTGTACCAGGCCCTCGACGAGCGCCGCTTCGAGGCCGAGCAGAACGACGAGCCGTTCGACTGGAACCAGGAAAAGCAGCTGCTGGCCCTGTCCACCGATAGCCCCCGGCACTGAATCGCCCTTTTCACGCGCCATCAAGGAACTGGAGTCAGGGTTGGAGCGCTACGGGCGCATTTAAAAGTACCCGTTCGAGGGCATATGATTGAGCAAGGGAGCCTACATGCAAGCTACAGCGCAGCCACGGTGACACCACACCGGGCGCGGTCAGCAGACTGGGAGGCATTACTTGAAACGCACAACTGATATGCCCGCTAGCGTCATCGCAACACTCACCTACCTGGTCAAGCACGATGCGAAGCCCTATGTGCACACCGAGGCGCTGACCGGCGACAGCGAACCGCACTATTTTGCCGAGCAGGAGGAGCGCGAGGTCACGATACACAACGGTCGTCCGTTGGCAGACAGCCTTTCTCTGGACAAGCAGGGCTTTGAATTCCATCGCCGGGATACGCTGGTCGCCGACCTCTACGACGATACCTCGGTGGAAAACCTCTACTACGACGAGGTCAAGGCCTTGATCATGGAGTTGACGGGCGCGAGTCGGGTCGTCGTCTTCGACCACACCAGGCGCAGCGACGCCGAGCGGCGGGATATTCGTGGGCCAGCCAGCCGTGTGCACAATGACTACACCGAGCGCTCGGGGCCTGAGCGTGTCCGCGACGTGCTGGGCGGGGATCAGGCCGCCGCACTGGCAGCGATGCCAGTGGCTCAGATCAACCTCTGGCGCCCGATGAGCGGGCCCGTCAAGCGCTCGCCGCTGGCCGTGCTGGACGCCTCGACGCTAGACCCCAATGACCTGCTGGCCACCGACCTGGTCTATCCGGATCGGATCGGTGAGATCTACCACCTGGCCTACAATCCACACCAGCGCTGGTACTATTTTCCGGACATGCGCCGTGACGAAGTCTTGCTGATCAAGGGGTATGACTCGCGTCACGACGGCCGCGCCCGCTTCACCCCCCACACCGCCTTCCAGGATCCCAATACGCCGCCGGGAGCCCCGCCGCGCGAGAGTATCGAGGTTCGCACCCTGGCCTTCTTTGACTAGGTACTGGTCATCTGGCGTGGCTCTCCCTGGGCGGTACTTGAGCCCCTCCCCCGCGCTTTACCAGGGATCGGCCGCCCCTCGTCGGTAGGGATTGCCCCAGGTGCCGACGACGGCTGTCAGCGGGTCGTAGCTTTCCAGCACCATGCCGCCTCATGTTGCCAGGACGAAGTTGGGCAGAACGAACTGACCGAGTTCCTCGATCACCTCGCCTGCAGGGCGTTGGCCGTACTTCAGATTGATGATCACATGGTTAACGCCGATCTCCTGCAAGCTTTGCAGCAGCGAGATCAGGTGATATCGCCCTAATTGATAGCCCAGGTGAATCGGTCGTGGCGGTGTCTGCGGGTTATCCGTCAGATCGATGTATAGCGACTGGGTGAAGGGTTTGAATAGCTCACCACATTCGGCACGAACCGCAGTGCGCCAGTTATCGACAATCAGCTGCTGCGTCTTTGGGGCGCGCGGATAACTGATCCAGCCATGACTGTAGCGGGCGATCCATTCCAGCGTCTGGCGGCTATGGCCGGTGACAAAGAAAGGAATTTCCGCCGTGGTCGGCTTGGGAATCAGATCCGCCCCCTCAAGCGTGCCGCCGGACCAGGTCAAAGGCACGAAACTGCTGCGCTGAACCTCGCGAAATACCTGAAGGTATTCGCGGAACAGACTGTCGCGTTGCTCCGGGTCGACACCGAATGCGGGAAACTCCACCGGCCGGTCACCGGAAGCCACACCGAGTAACAGGCGACCACCGCTGAGCTGATCGACACTGGTAGCGGCCTTGGCGGTGTGCAGGGGATTGCGGATTGGCAGGATGATCGAGGCGGTACCCAGCGCAATCGAGTGTGTGTGTGCCGCCATAAAACCCAGGTAGACCCAAGGATCGAAGACCTGACCCGAATCACCGAAACTGGGGTCACGTAACGGCACGTCGCGAAACCAGAGAGCAGAGAAACCCAGCTTGTCGGCACGTTGGGCCAGGCTCGCCTGGTCGAGCATGCTCGGCGTATCACCGGCAAAGGCTTCGAGGGGGAAGAAAAGACCCAGGGTCAGGCGGCCTTGGCGGTAAGTGCGCTGAAAGCCAGGTTGTCGCTGATAGGGAATGGAATTCGGAGTGAACATGCGCCCTCCTACCTATTTCAAAAGATGTTGAGGAGCTGAAAGAAATCCTTGCGAGCGGATATCAAATCAGCGTTATCAAGGCCACCCGGAACGCCGCTCAGGGCGTTTGTGATAGTCCAGGGGCGATGCGTTGCGAGGTCACCCGTTGCCCCCGCTGCAAGGCGGCGATACACGGCGAGACGGTCGACGGCGACAGAGCTATGCGATCCCGAATGAATGCTCACTGGGCGTCCCGCGCTTCTTGGTTCGGCGGTTCGATATGCTCGATGTTTCCCAGTACCAACGCTCGCCCGGCAAACAGACCACCCGCTGTTTCCAGGGCAAAACGTTCGGCATCGCGTTTGCGCACTTCGTCGGTTACCGCGTCGGCTTCGAGCTCCGACGCACCCAGCGTCAGCACGGCCTGACGGCCTAGCAGCAGGGCGGCCTCAAAGGTTTCCCGCACTATGTAGTCGGCGTCGTGCTTGACCAGCTCCAGCGCGTGTTCGCGGTCAAAGGCGCGCACCACCAACTTCACCTGCGGGCAGTAGTGCCGCGTACTTTCGACTATGCGTGTCGCGGCTTTTTTATCATCCACACAAATAATGATGGCGCGGGCGTGATGGGCACCGGCAGCCTGCAATATTTCATGGCGGGCACCATCACCGTAATAGACCTTGAAACCATAGGGCTCCACGGCGCGGATCACCTCCGGATCTATCTCGATAATGGAAAGTTTCGCTCCCTGAGCGAGGGGTGCCTGGCAGGCAATCTGGCCCACGCGGCCAAAACCGATGATGAGTACATTGCCTTGCAGATTCTGTGCGGTTTCCACACCGTCCATGGAAACGCTCTGTGCGCGGGCAAAACGTCTGTACAGCAGTAAGGCCACCGGCGTAATGGCCATGGAGAGCACCACGATAGCCGTCATATTGGCGTTGACTTCGGGACTGATGACCCTGAGCTTGAGCGCCTCGGCAAACAACACAAAAGCAAATTCGCCCCCCTGCGCCATAAGCACGGCGCGATCCAGCGCATCGCCATGGGGGCTCTTCGCGAGGCGCGCGACCCCATAAATGCACAGCGCCTTGACCAGCATCAGCGCCAGCAGACCAGAGGTGATGAGCATCCAGTTCGTGGCCACCACTTGCAGATCCAAGGCCATGCCGACGCCGAGGAAAAACAGCCCCAGCAGCAGGCCGCGAAACGGCTCTATGTCGGCCTCCAACTGGTGGCGAAAGGTGGATTCCGACAGCAGCACGCCGGCAACGAACGCCCCCATCGCCATTGAAAGCCCGCCGATTTCCATCAGCAGCGCTGCCCCCAGCACCACCAGTAGCGCGGCGGCGGTCATCACCTCGCGCGCCCGGGCTTGGGCCAATATCCGAAACAGCGGATTGAGCAGCCACAATCCGATGGCCGCCAGTGCGCCCAGGGACAGGGCGGCGATACCTATGCGCTGCCAAAGCGGTGAAGTGGGTTCATGCACCAATTCAGTGGGCGCCAGAAATGCCACCACCGCCAGTAACGGCACGATCAACAGGTCTTCAAACAGCAAAATGGACACGATGCGCTGCCCCCTCGGCTCGGTTATGTCACCGCGTTCCGAGAGGACTTGCATAACCAAGGCCGTGGATGTGAGTACAAAACCGGCTGCGCACACAAACGACACCTGCCAGGGGAAACCAAAGGCCATACCGACAAAGGTGAGCAGAAAAGCACAGACCACCACCTGCAGGCTGCCCAGCCCAAAGATCTGCCCACGCAGCTCCCATAGATGCGAGGGTTTCAGCTCCAGTCCAATCACAAAAAGAAACATCACCACACCCAGCTCGCCCACCTGAATGATGGTGTGGGGGTCATGGATCAATTGCAGTCCGAAGGGGCCAATCATCATCCCCGCCACCAGGTAACCCAGCACCGAGCCGAACCCGATGCGTTTGAGCAGCGGCACTGCCACCACGGCCGCAGCGAGCAACGTGATGACACCCAATAATTGTCCTGCGTTGCCTTCAGCGGCCATAGCCTTGACCCTCAGCCCATGTCAGGAGCGGTTACAGGTAAACGTTCGTACAGCCCCGATTTCGGGTGCTTCACCCGACCGGATGGCACGCGCGCCATACAACTTCAGCGTCGGCGCCGCAGCTGCCGCCGGTTCGAATAACAAGGCAAGTCGGCTTGCTCCCGGGGCGATCCACAGCCCCCTTTCGCCGAGTAAAAGGCCGCCGGCGAGTGCGGCGATACCGATCAAAGTCCAAACCGGCAGCGCTATCTGGCTGCTCAAGCGATGCCGTGGCCAGACTCGACGTTTGTCGCCTGGGCCACTCGCTGTCAGGCATGGCGTCCTAGGCAATGCGGTCATCGCGCTCACGCAACAGCCAGTAGGTCAGACCCAGGGCCAGGGTGGCGCCAGCCAGTGCCGCGACTTTGGCCGGGCTGACATCGGGATCCAGGACCACGAACTTGCGGGACAGCGCGATCAACCCGATCAGGATGACCGTCTTGACCTGAATGATGCTGTCACGGCGCAAGGCCACGCGCACGATGGAATGCTTGAATTCCATCGCGATCAGGAGCGTCATGATCATGCCGAACACAGTCTGGAAGATCTTGTGGTCGAGCGGGTTGAATGCATCGATGATCAGCAGGCTGAAGACAATGTGAATCAGCTGCACCAGCGACACCAGGATAATCACCGCGATCACCGCTGAAAGGATGATGGCGACGGCCTGCTCGAAGCGTTCGTAAAACGTCATCACCGCCCATTCACGACGGAGTCGTTCGAGTGTCGTCCCGGTCTGATTGCTGTTGCTCATGCGCCACTCCTTCAGAAACAGGCCATTCCTACGAGAAATCGCGGTCGCTGCGCCTCTTGCGCCAGCCCAGGCCTTCGTCCATGCCGAAGCGCGTGAACATGTCGCGGGCGATGTCGGCAGCCGCGCCAGGTCGTCACGACAGGAGGTCGCGCAGCCAGGTGCTCCACCCCGCGCGCGCAGGGAACGTCGTACTTGGATAGGCCGGGCTCGACCCGAGAGGTGCCCGGCGCATCAAAGAGAAAGCACGGGCTGCCCGTCTCGAATGTTCAGGATCAGGGCAGCCCCGCGCTTCATGCTTTACCACTTTCGGACTTCTTCTTGCGCGCCCCCTTGCTCGGCTCCTTGGACGAGCCCGGCGGTTGCGCAGATTCGGCGGGAGCTTCGGCGCTGGCCGCAGCGGCTGGCTTGCGGTCGAAGGCGACCCGCTCCGCCTTGTCGTCCCAACGTGCATGGGCGTGATCGCCCTTGCCGATGCCACCGCCGAGCATCTCGCGCGCCAGTGCCGTTTCCAGCTCGCTGCGAATCAGTCGCTTGAGCTCGCGAGCGCCGAATTCGGGCTTGTAGCCTTCTTCCGCGAAGTGATCGACCAGCGTCCCATCGAACGTCAGCGTCACGCCCTGGCTTGCGGCACTGCGGGCCACGCGATCGAGTTGCAGGCCGACGATGTGGCGGATCTCCTCCCTGCCCAGCGCATGGAAGACGATGAGCTCGTCGATGCGGTTGAGGAATTCGGGGCGGAAGTGCCCGCGCAGCACGTCCATCACCTCTGCCTTGGTCTTTTCGTACTCCTCGCCGGCCGCTCCGCGCGCCTTCAGCCGGCGCTGAATGATGTCGGATCCCAGGTTGGAGGTGGCGATGATGATGGTGTTGGTGAAGTCCACCACGCGACCCTTGCCGTCGGTGAGCCGCCCGTCGTCGAACACCTGCAGCAGGATGTTGTAGACGTCGGGGTGGGCCTTCTCGATCTCGTCGAGCAGCAGCACGCTGTAGGGCTTGCGACGGACCTTCTCCGTGAGCTGGCCGCCTTCGTCATAGCCGACGTAGCCCGGCGGAGCGCCCACCAGCCGCGCCACGGTATGACGCTCGCCGTACTCCGACATGTCGATGCGCAACAGGGCGCCCTCGTTGCCGTAGACGGATTCGGCCAGCGCCTTGGCGAGTTCGGTCTTGCCGACGCCGGTGGGGCCCAGGAACAGGAACGTGGCCACGGGCTTGCTGCCTTCGCGCAGACCCGCGCGCGACAGCCGCACCGCATCCGCCACCGCCCGTACCGCCTCGTCCTGCCCCACCAGGCGCTCGTGCAGCCGCTGCTCCAGGTGCAGCAGCTTCTCGCGCTCCTCCACCGTCAGCTCATTGACCGGGATGCCGGTCAGGCGCGAGACGATCTGCGCCACGTGCTCCGCCTTGACTTCGGCGCTGCCCGAGCCGCGCTCGCGTTCCCAGTCCTCGACCTGCGTCTTGAGTTCGGCTTCCTTGGTTTCGATGCGCTTGCCGACCTCCGCCGCATTGTCGTATTGCTTGCGGGAAGCCAGGTAGTCCTGCTCCCGGCGCAACTGGTGCAGTTCGGCCTCCGACTCCTGCACCGCAACGGGGCGGGCCGTCGCCGACAGCTTCACGCGGGCGGCAGCCTGATCGAGCAGATCGATGGCCTTGTCCGGCAAAAAGCGCGCGGTGACGTAGCGATCGGACAGCTCGGCGGCCGCGATGATCGCGTCCTCGGTGATGCTGACCTTGTGGTGCGCTTCGAAGGTATCGCGCAGGCCGCGCAGGATCATGATGGTCTGCGCCACCGTTGGCTCGGGCACCATGACCGGCTGGAAGCGCCGCTCCAGCGCGGCGTCCTTCTCGATGTACTTCTGGTACTCGTTGAGCGTCGTCGCGCCGATCAGGTTCAGCTCACCGCGCGCCATCATCGGCTTGAAGACGTTGGCCACGTCCAACCCGCCTTCGCCGCCGCCCTGGCCGGCACCCACGATGGTGTGCACCTCGTCGATGAAGAGGATCATCTCGCCCTGGTGCTCGGAGATCTCCTTCAGCACCTTCTGCACGCGTTCCTCGAACTCGCCACGGTACTTCGCGCCGGCCACCATGGAATTGATGTTCAGCTCGACCAGGCGCTTGTCGCGCAGCGTCTCGGGCACCTCGCCAGCCACCATACGCTGTGCCAACCCCTCGACGATGGCGGTCTTGCCCACGCCAGGCTCGCCGATCAATACGGGGTTGTTCTTCTTGCGCCGCGCCAACACCTCGATGGTGGTTTCGATTTCCTGCGCGCGGCCGATGACCGGATCCAGCTTGCCCGCATGGGCCATCTTGGTGAGATCGCGCGAATACTTGTCGAGCTCCGGCGTATTGGTCGGCGTCTCGGCGCGGCCATCCTCCGCACCTTTGCCGACCACCTTGTTTACCTGCTGACGCAGGGCCTGCGGCGTGAGGCCATAGCGGCGCAGCAAGTTGGCGGCCAGCCCTTCGCCCTCTTCGGCCAGGCCGATCAGGAAGTGCTCGGGCCCGACGTAGGAGTGTCCTAATTCATTGGAGGCGACGAAGGCGCGACTGAGCGCATCCTTCACCCGTGGCGACACGCCGATCTCGCCTTCAAACGGCTTGTCGCCGCGCTTGGCTTCGGCTTCGATCTGGCGCTTGAGGTCATCGACCTTGATCTTGAACTGGCTCAGGATGGTCTTGACCACGTCGCTGTCGGCCAGCGCCAGCAGCAGGTGTTCCGTATCGACTTCGGAACGACCAAAGTCCGCGGCACGCTTGGCGGCTTCCTGCAACAGGACCTCGGAGTGTTCGCTGATGCGGCTGGCCAGCCCGCTGCCGCGACGGCGCGGCGTGCCAGATGCTGTGGAGGCTGGTTCGCCAAACGACGCATCGACTACTTCATCGGCATCGGCTGCAGCCGGTGCCGACTCTTCTCCGATGCGGAAGAAATCGCTGCCCAGAAAATCTTCGAACAAGCCGCTGCGCGAGCCGAAAAGGGCTTCCAGCGGGGAAATGGCGCGTTTTTGCTGGCGCACCAGTTGGCGGTAGTGATCGTCACACAACAGCATGGTGGTGCGGCGACCATTGAGATTGGCTTCCACCCGCGCGGTGGCGGGTTGGCCGCAGATTTGGCACTGTTTCCTGGCCATGCGGACGCTCCTCGGGTCATTCGGATGACGAGGTGCAGCAGGCCGCGGCACCTCGTCTCCCGGTTGGATTTCGTGGCGACCGCAAGGGACTTTCCGAGTTAGCTGCCAATCGGAATCGAACGGCCGTGCTTAGGTGCACTTGCTTCGCGCTTCGAATCCTGGTTGGCATCGTCAGGCAGGTTCAGTGCACGCTGGAAACTGCCGTAGGGGCGTTCGACACGAGGGAAGCCGCCTTCCTTCTTCTCCAGCTCCTGGCGCTTTCACCTCGCACCATCGGCAGGTCGTTGTCGGGCGTGATCTGGAAGTCCTTTTCTTCGACACCGGGAACGTCGAAGGACATCTTGTACTGCTTATTGGTTTCCTGAGAATCCAGCGCCAGCTGCAGCATGCCTCGCCAGTCGAACGGCAAGCGCGGCACGGCAAGCGCCAGAAAACCAAATCCAGCCAAGCCCAAGGGGACTGTTGCAATACTTGACAAAGTCTGCGCTTGGCAGGCTAGAAGTCAAGCGACTTATCTAGCTCAGAAGGCGGGCGCGGATTCAGCTCCCGAGTGCTCCATCATCGTCGAACAGCACACACCAGGCACCGGCGGCATCCCTGTGCCAGACGGAACGGAAGCTGCTGTGCTGGAAGCGTGCCGCGAGCGACTGGCCACCCGCTGGTTGGCGTGGAAGCACTCGACGGTGCGCGCCGTTAGGGCGCCCAGGGCAGCAGGTTCTTGTCGAGGATGCGCGTGCTTTGCCGCCCGTCCTTGAGGTCCAGCCTGCGGTGTGCGAGCCAACTGTTCTCCATGGCCGAACGGACAGCCCGGAGCTTCTGCTTCCGTTCGATCCTGGCGGATATCGCCAAAGAAAGGCCGTCAACGTCAGGGGGGATAGTCTGCGCCGGTGGGGCGGGCCTGCCGGACGGTGACACCTGCAAGTGCCATGAACGAACTCCTGAACAAGAGTCCGGACCCGATGCTTTGCCTCGCCGGCCGCACTCCTCCGGCAACCATCCGGAAACCACGCCCCCCGTAGAGGTGGACTTTGAACACCTGGCCGGGGGCAGATTCCGCTAGCTATGGCTGAAACGAAAAAAGGGCCGTAAGGCCCTTTTTTCAACGATCTTCAGACTGTGCTGGATGCCTGAAAATCATAATTTGGAGCGGGAAACGAGACTCGAACTCGCGACCCCGACCTTGGCAAGGTCGTGCTCTACCAACTGAGCTATTCCCGCAATACAACTTGGTACAGAAAATGGCGTCCCCTAGGGGACTCGAACCCCTGTTACCGCCGTGAAAGGGCGGTGTCCTAGGCCACTAGACGAAGGGGACCTTGGAACTTGGTTGCCCGCCTGCCGCAGCAAGCCTGGCGAATCTGGAGCGGGAAACGAGACTCGAACTCGCGACCCCGACCTTGGCAAGGTCGTGCTCTACCAACTGAGCTATTCCCGCATGTACAACCCACTTCCCCATGGAAAGTGGCGTCCCCTAGGGGACTCGAACCCCTGTTACCGCCGTGAAAGGGCGGTGTCCTAGGCCACTAGACGAAGGGGACGCAGCCCGGAACTTACAACAGCTTTTCCGGCTTCCCTCGCTCTGTTTCGAGCATTGCGCTGGAAGTGGCGCGCATTCTAGGGAGGCTTTAGGAGGTCGTCAACCTCTCTCTAAAAATTTTTCAAAATCAAAGACTTCAGGCCATAAATTGACGTGGCACTAGGAGCCTTGCAGCCAAGCCACTACACTCGGACGAAAAACCAGCACTCGAGAGGTTCAAGCAGTGTCCCCACTCGTGATTACCCTGCTGATAGTCGGAGGCATCGCGCTGCTGATCGTGATCGCCTACGTCAATCACATGGTCGAGAACAGCAAGCTGGAAAAAGCCCGGCAGAAAGCCGATCTCAACGACCGTATCCGCCGCTGCCTGGACGTCTCGGAAAAGATGCCCGGCCAGTTGATGAGCGCAGCGTTGAAACTGCTGCTCAGCCGCCTGCAACTGCAACTGAGCGAGCGCCTGCTGCCGCTGGACAAGGGCAACGTCGGCCTCAAGGGTCGCATCGATGAACTCAAGGCGCTGGTGGCCCGGGGCGAGTCGATCCCGGTGAACAACGCCCCGCAACCCATCCTCAACGAAGCCAAGGCCAAGGACGTGCGTTACCTTCTGGAAAACCTGCACGCCCTGATCACCGGCTCGGCGCAGATCGGTCTGCTGCCGGCCAATGAAGGCAAGCACTGGCTCCAGCAGATCCGCCAGATGCTGGTGCAGCTGCATATCGAGTTCTTCGGCAACCTCGGCCAGCAGGCCCTGCAACAGAACCAGCCGGGCCAGGCGCGCCTGGCCTTCGAGCGCGGCGCGCAGTACCTGCGCAAACAACCGGAACCGGCGCTGTACCAGACCCAGCTCAAGCACTTCGAACAGCAACTGGCGAGCGCCAACGCCCTGGTGCTGGACAAGGTGCAGCCCTCGGCCGATGCGCCCAGCGAGCTGACCGAAGGGCTGAAGAACCTGGATGACGACGACTGGAAGAAGAAGAATATCTACGACTAGCGTCTGCCGAGCGATCCGCCGTACCCCATAAGGAGTTCCGATGAGTCTGACCGTCTACGGGGCGCCGCTCTCCCCCTTCGTCCGCAAACTCTGCCTGTGCCTGCTGGAAAAGGGCCTGGACTACCAGCTGGAGGTCGTCACCCCGTTCGGCCAGCCCGACTGGTACCGCGAGCTCAATCCACTGGGGCGCATCCCGGCGTTTCGCGACGGCGACCTGACCCTGGCCGACTCCAGCGTCATCTGCCAGTACCTGGAGGAGCGCTACCCCGAACACCTGGCCCTGTACGGCGAAGGCGCGGCGCAGCGCGCCCAGGTGCGCTGGCTGGAAAAGTACGCCGACTACGAACTCGCTCCGCTGTGCACCTTCGGCGTGTTTCGCAACCGCACGCTGAAACCCAGCCTGGGTCAGCCCTGCGATGAGGCCAAGGTGCAGGCCACGCTGGAGAAACTGCCGGGGCATTTCGACTATCTGGAGGGCGTGCTGGGGGACGCCGAGTACCTGGTCGGCGAGCGCCTGTCGATGGCCGACCTCGCCCTCGCCTGCCAGCTGATCAATATGCAACACGGCGGCGAGACGCTGGATGCGGCGCGCTGGCCGCACCTGGCCGCACATTACGCCCGGATCACGGCGCGCGCCTCGGTGCAGCAGCTGCTGCCGCGCGAGTTGCGCACCCTGGAGAAGATCCGCGCGCGTTGATCGGTGGACAAGCTGCGCGTTGTCCACCCTAATCGACTACCCGACTTAATCCTCAGTAGCTCGGATGCAATCCGGGGCTGCCTGGCGACTCAACAATCTGTCGCCGCCAGAAAGATCGCCGCCAGCGCCTCGATGCCGGCCTGATCGACCTCGCTGAAACGCCCGGTCAGCGGACTGTCCAGGTCCAGCACGCCGATCAGCCGGCCGTCCTTGATCAGCGGTACCACCAGCTCACTATTGGAGGCGCTGTCGCAGGCGATATGCCCGGCGAAGGCGTGCACGTCCTCCACCCGCTGGGTCTGCCGGCTCGCCGCCGCCGTGCCGCACACGCCGCGCCCGAAGGGAATGCGCACGCAGGCCACCTTGCCCTGGAAGGGGCCAAGCACCAGTTGCTCGCCCTGGGCCAGGTAGAACCCGGCCCAGTTCAGGTCGGCCAGTTCGTGGAACAGGAAGGCGGAAAACTGCGCGGCGTTGGCGATGAAGTCGCGCTCGCCGGCGAGCAGCGCTTCGAGTTGCGCCGCCAGCAGGGGGTAGCCGTCCAGCCCGGAGCCGGTCTGGGAAAGGTCGATCATGCGTCTTGCTCCAAGAGTTGCAGCCCGACCCAATGCCGGGCGAATTGAAAGGCGCAGCGGCCGTTGCGGTTGCCGCGGCCCAGGGCCCAGCGGATCGCGGCCTTCTCCAGCGTCTCGCTCCATTGCCAGCGCAGGCCGGCCGACGCCGCCTGCACCTCGACCCAGTGGCGCACCACGTCGAGGTAGTGTTCCTGGCTGAAGGGGTAGAACGACAGCCACAGGCCGAAACGGTCGGACAGGGCGATCTTGTCCTCCACCGCCTCGTTGGGGTGCAGCTCGCCGTCGATCATCTGCCAGTTCTCGTTGTCGCTCTGCTTCTCCGGCATCAGGTGTCGGCGGTTGGAGGTGGCGTACAGCAGCACGTTGTCCGGCGCGCGCTCCAGCGAGCCGTCGAGCACGCTCTTGAGCACCCGGTAATCGCCCTCGCCGGCCTCGAACGAGAGGTCGTCGCAGAACAGCACGAAACGCTGCGGCAGGCGCGCCAGCTGCTCCACCACCCGCGGCAGGTCGGCCAGGTGATCGCGTTCGATCTCGATCAGGCGCAGGCCGGCCGCCGCATGCTCGGCGAGCAGCGCGCGCACCAGCGACGATTTGCCGGTGCCGCGCGCGCCCCACAGCAGCGCGTGGTTGGCCGGCAGGCCGGCGACGAACTGGCGGGTGTTGCGCGCCAGCTGCTCGCGCTGGGCGTCGATGCCGAGCAGGTCGTGCAAGCCGAGGTCGAGGCTGACCGCCAGGGGCTGCAGGAAACCGCTGCGGCCGTCGCGCTGCCAGCGCGCGGCCAGGCTCCGGTTCCAGTCCAGTTCCGCCCGCACTGCGGGCAACAGGGGTTCGAGGCGCGCCAGCACCTGCTCGGCACGCGCCAGAAAGCTCTGCAATCGGGAATCCACGCTCTACTCCTTTTGCGCAGGGCCGCACGCTGCGGGCTCTGCCGGTCCGGCGCCGCTATCGGCTATGCTTGGCAGGCGCCACGGATCAGAGACCACGCCCGCCGCCATGGATATATCGCTCACCCATCGCCTGTCGTTCCGACAGGCCGGCCTGACCGTGCTGGTGGCGTTCATCCTCGGCACGCTGCTCAGCGTCACCCAGGTGGCGATCGATTATGCCAGCGAAGAGGCCTCCATCAACCGCGAGATTCGCGCGCTGCTGGAAATCAGCCACAACCCCGCCGCCCGTATCGCCTACAACATCGACGCCGAACTGGCCCAGGAACTGGTGCTCGGCCTGCTGCGTTCGCCGGCGGTGACCCGCGCCGAACTGATCGACAACAGCGGCCTGGTGCTGGCCAGCGTCAGCCGCCCGCGCAGCGAGAGTCGCTACCGGGTGTTCAGCGACAGCCTGTTCGGCGCCCAGCGCCAGTTCCAGGACCCGCTCTACGTCGCCCACGCACCCAACGAAGCGCTCGGCGAGCTGCGCCTGGAGGTGGACACCTACGCCTTCGGCAGCCACTTCCTGCGCCGCTCGCTGCTGACCCTGCTGACCGGCTTCGCCCGCAGCCTGCTGCTGTCGCTGATCCTCCTGGTGCTGTTCTACTTCATGCTGACCAAGCCGCTGGTGGGGGTGATCCGCGCGCTCAGCGAGCGCAACCCGCAGGACCCGCAGCATCGCCCGGTGCCCTGCCCCAAGGGCCACGAACGCGACGAGATCGGCACCCTGGTCGAGGTGACCAACCGCCAACTGTCGAGCATCGCCCAGGAAATCGAGCAGCGGCGCAACGCCGAGGATCGCCTGACCCAGTACCTGGCCGAGCTGGAGAATATCGTCTCGGCGCGCACCGCCGAGCTCAAGGCTGCCAACGCCCGCCTCAGCCAGTCCAACCGCGAGCTGGAACTGGCGCGCACCACCGCACTGAACATGGCCCAGGCCCGCTCGGCCTTCCTCGCCAACATGAGCCACGAGATCCGCACCCCGCTCAACGGCCTGCTGGGCATGCTCGCCCTGGCCCTGGACGCCCCGCTCAGCGCCGAGCAACGCCAGCAGCTGGGCATCGCCCACGATTCCGGCAAGGTACTGGTGGAGCTGCTCAACGACATCCTCGACCTGTCCAAGTTCGAGGCCGGCCAGCTGGAGCTGGAGCAGATTCCCTTCGACCTCGGCGTGCTGGCCGAGGAGACCGCCAGCCTGCTGTCGCAGAACGCCGCCGGCGCGGTGGAGCTGACCTGCCTGATCGCCCCCGACCTGCCCGCCCAGGTCGTCGGCGACCCGACCCGGGTGCGGCAGATCGTCAGCAACCTCTTGTCCAATGCGCTGAAGTTCACCCGCTTCGGCCGCGTCGACCTGCAGGTATCGCGCAGCGCGGACGGCGTGCGCATCCGCGTGCGCGACACCGGCATTGGCATCGCCGAAGACGCCCAGGCGCGCATCTTCCAGCCGTTCGCCCAGGCCGAGGTGGGCATCACCCGCGAGTACGGCGGCACCGGCCTCGGCCTGGCGCTGACCCGCCGCCTGTGCGAGGCCATGCACGGCAGCCTCGGCCTGCAATCGAAGGAAGGCTTCGGCAGCGAGTTCTGCGCCGAGCTACCGCTGCCGGCGCATGCCGAGGCGGCGGCGCAACCGACCCTGCACGGCCGCATCGTCGCCCTCACCCCGGCCAGCAGCGGCCTGCACCAGGTGCTCAGCCAGTGGCTGCCTGTCTGGGGCCTGCACTACCGGCGCCTGGACACCGACGCCAGCCTGCTCGGCGTGGACGCCGACCTGCTGATCAGCGACTGCCCGGAATGCCTGCTCGACCTGCGTCCAGCGCTGAACACGCCGGTGCTGCTGGTCACCGCCTACGGCAACTTCCTGCCCCTTGATCAGGCCCAGCGCCTCGCCCCGCTGCAGCAGATCGCCCGCCCGCTGGCGCGCGCCGGCCTGCTGCAGATGCTCCGCCATATCCTCCACAGCGATGCGCCGAGCGCCGGTGGTACACCCCACGCCCAGGCGCCGAGCGAGCGCTCGGCGCGGGTACTGCTGGTGGAGGACAACCCGGTCAACCAGCTGGTGGCCAAGGGCATGCTGGCCAAGCTGGGCTGCCAGGTGCTGGTCGCCGGGCATGGCGGCGAAGCCCTGGACCTGCTGGAGCGCGAGGCCGTCGACCTGGTGCTGATGGACTGCAACATGCCGGTGATGGACGGCTATGAGGCCAGCCGGCGGATTCGCCGCAACGGCCGCTGGCCGGACCTGCCGATCGTCGCGCTGACCGCCAATGCGCTGTCCGACGAGCGTGAACGCTGCCGCGCCGCCGGCATGAGCGACTACCTGGCCAAGCCCTTCCGCCGCGAGGAGCTGGCCGCCCTGCTCGATACCTGGCTGCCGGCCGCGGTCACGCGTTGAGCGCTGCGGCTGGCGCGCAGGACCTGGGCGGCCCCGCGGCACCCCCTAGGTGCCGAGTCGGCTCAGCAGGCGATCCAGGCGCTGACGCAAGCCGTCCAGCTCGGCCAGCTCCTCGCCGCCGAACTGGCACAGCAGCTGCGCCTTGAGCGGCGCCACCCGCGCCTGCAACGCTCTGCCCGCCTCGCTCAAGGCCAGGTGCACCTCGCGCTCGTCGTGGGCGGCGCGGCGGCGTTGCACCAGGCCCATCTGCTCCAGGCGCTTGAGCAGCGGCGTGAGGGTGCCGGAGTCCAGCTGCAGGCGCTGACCCAGGGCCTTCAGCGTCGGCTGCTCGGGCGCCTGCGCCTGCCATTCCCAGAGCACCAGCATCGCCAGGTACTGCGGGTAGGTCAGGCCCAGCGCGTCGAGCATCGGCTTGTAGGCGCGGATCACCGCACGCGAGGCAGCGTAGAGCTTGAAGCACAGCTGGTTGTCCAGCTGCAGTTGGGCGCTATCGAAAGCGGTCATTTGAGCAGGGCTTCGATCTCGCTGGAGAGCTCCTCCGGCTTGGTGGTCGGGGCGAAGCGCTTGATCACCTGACCGTCCTGGCCGATCAAGAACTTGGTGAAGTTCCACTTGATGCCCTGGCTGCCGAGCAGGCCGGGGGCGCGCTTCTTCAGCTGGACGAACAGCGGATGGGCATCGGCGCCATTGACGTCGACCTTCTTGAACAGCGGGAAGCTGACGCCGAAGTTCAGCTCGCAGAACTCGGAAATCGCCCCCTCGTCGCCCGGCTCCTGCTTGCCGAACTGGTTGCAGGGAAAGCCCAGCACCACCAGGCCCTTGTCCTTGTACTGCTGCCAGATGCTTTCCAGGCCCTTGTACTGCGGGGTAAAGCCGCACTTGCTGGCGGTGTTGACCACCAGCACGGCCTTGCCGCCGAAATCGGCGAGGGTCTTCTGCTCACCCTTGATGGTGGTGACCGGGATATCGAAGAGTGCGTTGCTCATGGGAGTCGTCCTGAAGTGGGCTGGATGTGCCAAACAAAATAGCGAGCAATTAGATTGCGTGCAATTTAATTACCGAACGATAAGGCGCATGGATAGTGCGTCATGCGGCCCCACCTGCCTTTGCCCTCGACAATCGGTGCGCGCGGCCTGGGCGGCCCGGCGGTTCCCTATGCGAGGGTAGCCCCCAACGCCCGTACCAGCGCCGCCAGCTCGGGCGCCTCGCCCTGCAGGCGCACGCGCAGGCCGTCGAGTTCGCGGCGCATCGGGTAGTGCTTGCGCAGACGGTCGAAGCCGGCGCGGCGTGCCTCGGCGTCGCCGATAAGGCTGCGGCGGAAATCCGCATCGTCGCGGCGCGGGTCGTACACCGCGCGGCACAGGGCAGCCAGCGCCCAGGCCGGGTCGGCAGTGCCGTCCAGCGTCACCTCGCTCAGCCAGGGCTCCGGCAGCAAGTCGGCCAGGCGCACCTGTTCGGGCAGGCCGAGGGCGCGGCAGCAGGCCTGGTAGATCTGCGCCGTGCCGCGCAGCTTGCCGTCCAGGCTGTAGCCGGCGATATGCGGGGTGGCCAGCTGACACAGCGCGGCCAGTTCGACGTCGGCCTGCGGCTCGCCTTCCCAGACGTCGAGCACCGCCTTGAGATCCGGCCGCTGCGGCAGCAGCTGACGCAGCGCGGCGTTGTCCACCACCGCGCCGCGGCTGGCGTTGATCAGCCAGGCGCCGGGCTTGAGCGCCGCCAGACGCGCGCCATCGAACAGATGGCGGGTGCCGGCGTCCAGCGGCGTATGCAGGCTGATCACCTCGCACTCGGCGACGATCCGCTCGAGGTCGACGAAATCGCCGCCTTCGGCCGCCTGCCGCGGCGGGTCGCACACCCACACCTGCCAGCCCAGGCCGCGCAGCAGCTCGACCAGGCGCCCGCCGACCTGCCCTGCCCCGACCACGCCATAGACCCGCGTGGCCGGGTCGACGCCTTCGCGCTCGGCCAGGGTCAGCACGCTGCCCAGCACGTAGTCCACCACGCCGCGGGCGTTGCAGCCCGGCGCGCTGCTCCAGGCGATGCCGGCCTCGGCGAAGTAGTCGAGATCCAGATGATCGGTGCCGATGGTGCAGGTGCCGACGAAACGCACGCGGCTGCCTTCCAGCAGCGCGCGGTCGACGCGGGTCACCGAGCGCACCAGCAAGAGATCGGTGTCGCGTACGTCGGCCGCGGTGATGGCGCGTCCGGGCAAGCGGCGGATGCTGCCGAACCCGGCGAAGAACTCGTCGAGCAGGGGGATGTTTTCGTCGGCGACTATATGCATGGCGGGCTCCAGGGATCAGGCCGCCATTCTATGTCAGAGCGGCGCCAGCGTCGCCCCGCAGGCCCCTGCGCAGAGCGCCACGGCGCGCTTTCCTGACCGACACGTCAGAGCGTAGACTACGCGGTTTTCTGCCCTCCCGAAGAATCGAAATGTCTACCGACACTCGCCTTGGTCGCGTGCGCACGGAACTGCGCAGCCTGCTCGTCCTGGCCACGCCGATCATCATCGCCCAGTTGGCGCACACCGCCATGGGGTTCGTCGACACCTTGATGGCCGGGCGGGTCAGCCCGCGGGATTTGGCCGCCGTGGCGCTGGGCAACTCCATCTGGGTGCCGGTGTTCCTGCTGATGACCGGCATCCTGCTGGCCACCACGCCCAAGGTGGCGCAGCGCTTCGGCGCCGGCGAGGAAGCGGCGATCGGCCCGCTGGTGCGCCAGGCGCTGTGGCTGGCGCTCGCAGTCGGCGGCGGCGCGGCGGCGCTGCTGTGGAACGCCGAATTCATCCTGCGCCTGATGGGCATCGAACCGGCGCTGATCACCTCGGCCATGGGCTATCTGCGCGCGGTGGCCTGCGGCTTCCCGGCGGTGGCGCTGTATCACGTGCTGCGCTGCTTCAGCGACGGCCTCGGCCATACCCGGCCGAGCATGGTGCTGGGCATTCTCGGCCTGCTGCTGAACATTCCCGCCAACTACGTGTTCATCTACGGCAAGCTCGGCCTGCCGGCCATGGGCGGCGTCGGCTGCGGCTGGGCCACCGCTCTGGTGATGGGTTTCATGCTGATCGGCATGCTGGTCTGGGTGAAATGGGCGCCCTACTACCGCCCCAGCGCCCTGTTCGCCCGTTTCGAACGACCGCAATGGGCGGTGATCCGGCGTCTGCTGGCCATCGGCGTACCGATCGGCGTGGCGGTGTTCGCCGAATCGAGCATCTTCGCGGTGATCGCACTGCTGATCGGCGGCCTAGGCGCTACCGTGGTGGCCGGCCACCAGATCGCGCTGAACTTCAGCTCCATGGTGTTCATGATCCCCTACTCGCTGGGCATGGCCGCCACCGTGCGGGTCGGCCAGGCGCTTGGCCGCGGCCAGCCACGCGAGGCGCGCTTCGCCGCCGGGGTGAGCATGGCCGCGGCGCTGGCCTATGCCTGCCTGTCGGCCAGCCTGATGCTCCTGCTGCGCGAGCAGATCGCGCAGATCTATACCCCGGATGCGGCGGTGATCGCGGTGGCGGCGACGCTGATCGTCTATTCGGCGCTGTTCCAGTTCTCCGACGCCATCCAGGTCACCGCCGCCGGCGCCCTGCGCGGCTACCAGGACACGCGCATCACCATGCTGCTGACGCTGTTCGCCTACTGGGGCATCGGCCTGCCGGTGGGTTATGCGCTGGGGCTCTCCGACTGGCTGGGCGAACCCAGCGGTCCCAGCGGGCTGTGGCAGGGCCTGGTGGTCGGCCTGACCTGCGCCGCGCTGATGCTGGCGGTGCGCCTGGCACGCAGCGCGCGCAAACGGATTCGTGCGACGGCCTGAGTCGAACCCGGCGCGCCGAGGCCATACACTGGCGGCATGAAGCGACTCGCCCTGCTCCTCTGCCCACTCCTGCTCGCCGCCTGCGGCCCGGCCGATAACGGCCTGGCGCTGCAGGCCGACTACCTCCAGCGCCTGGATCGGGCGCTGGAGAGCGACGGTTTCGTCGCCTTCGACAGCCGCAGCGCCAGCCAGTACCGCCTGCCGCCGCGACGCGAACGTCTGCTGGCGCTGCCCGAACTGCGTATCGGCCTGCTCGATTTGGTGATCGACGCGCGGCGCTGCCCGCGCCTGCAGCAGCTGATCAGCCAGCGCAACAGCAGCCTGGGCAAGCAGCTGGTACCCAGCCAGCGCCTGGGCTACGAGGGCGACCTGCTGCGCGCCATCGACGCCTGCCTGCCGCACCTGCAGGACGACGCCGGCCTGAAGGCCACCCTGCAGCGCCTGGCCGCCGACAAGCGCGAGCAGTTGCCGGCGGTGTTCTGGAATGCCCTCAACGGCAGCCGCGAGGTCGAACGCTACCTGCGTTTCGCCGATCAGGCGCTGCCCGTCG
Organism: Pseudomonas sp. PL-6; assembly: GCF_054110165.1. NCBI lineage: Bacteria > Pseudomonadati > Pseudomonadota > Gammaproteobacteria > Pseudomonadales > Pseudomonadaceae > Pseudomonas > Pseudomonas sp. PL-6. The sequence goes on from NZ_CM134189.1 coordinate 3,292,952, forward strand.
CCTTTGCCGAGGACGGCGCCGCGCTGGATGCCCTGGAGCAACTGGCGGCCATCGGCGCCGGCCTGCCGCAGCGCCTGCCGCCGCCTGCCGAACGGCTGGAGCCGCTGTTCTTCGCGCTCTACGCCAGCGACCAGGGCGGCCAGCTGATCACCAGCCTGGCCAGCCTGCGCCACAGCCTCGACGCCGCCAGCGAGCTGCTCGAGCAACGCCAGCAACGCCGGCCGCTGTGCCCGCTGGGCCAGGCGACACTGCGCGGGCGCATCCTGCAGAACATCTTCGTCAAGTTCTACGCCGGCGGCCTGCAGCCCTACCTGGCCGCCGTCGACCAGCGCGGCCAGCAATGGCAGGCGGCGCTGCGACAGTTGCAGGGCATCGAAGGCATACCGCCGGCGACACGCACCTATCTAGCGCGCCTGGCCGGCGAACAGGACTCACTGTGGATGGATTTCCGCGCCGCCACCGCGCGTCACGTCAAGGCCTGGCAGGCGCTGCTGAACAGCTGCGGACTGGCGCCGGGGCAAGCGGGCTGGAGCGGCGCCCCGGGCGACGCCTAGCGACAGGCTGCGGACCTCCGGCCTATTCCGCCTTCTTGCGGATCCAGTACAGGTAGGTGCCGTCCTCCTCGGCCTGGCCGAGCAGCTCGTGGCCGAGGAACACGCAGAACTTGGGAATGTCGCGGCGGGTCGAGGGGTCGGTGGCCACCACCTTGAGCAGGCCGCCGGGCTGCAGGTCGCGCACCTTGTTGTGCAGCATCATCACCGGCTCGGGGCAGTTCAAGCCGCTGGCATCGAGCAGATCGTCGTGGGACAGGGTCAGGGCATCGGACATAAGGGGGCTCCACTGGCAGGCGGGCATTGTCGCGCAAAGCTGACCTCCAGGTCACCTTGCCCGCACAACCTTGGATGGGCGGCGCCCGCCCGGCATCTACGGCACAGTGCCTGCGCTCCGGCGGGTTAGGGACAGCCTGCACGCCAGTTCCGGGCGGAGCCCGGGGCGCAGCGGGAGCCCGGGCCGGGCGTTTGCCCGGGCTCGGTTGAATGCCAGCCCGACGCCGCGGCGCCGGGCTAATCTGTGAGGAAGCAGCCGAGGCCCCGCCCATGCCCGATCGCCAACCGCCGCAACTCTGGTGCCTGGTCCGCCTGGACGACAACGGCAACGAGTTCGTCGTCCGCGACGGCCTCGACCGCGCCGCCGCCGAGGCGCTGGCGCGCACCTTCGAGGCACGCGGGCACAAGCAGAGCTACTGGATCAGGGCGCAAGGGCCAGGGGCCGAAAAGCGCCCAGACGCCGAGTGATGGATGCCGCGGCGTCGCCCGGGTCGTGCGCACCTGCCGGCTGCCCCTGGTGCGCCCGGCGCAGCCTGCGAGGCCCCGCCGGATATCGCCGCTACTTGCCCAGCCGGCGCAGATGGCAGGTGACTTCCTCGCGGTCGTGATAGAGCTGCTTGCAGGCCAGCGCCACTTTCACCCCGCGCGCGGCGAAGCCCGCCTCGATGCGCTCGAGCAGGCGGCGCACCTCGGCATAGCGCTGCTTCATCGGCAGCTTGAGGTTGACCACCGCCTCGCGGCACAGCCCCTCGCCCAGCCAGGTCTCGATCAGCGCAGCGGTGCGCGCCGGCCTCTCGACTATGTCGCAGACCATCCAGTGCACCGGATGGCGCGGGCGGAACAGGAAACCATCGGCACGCTGGTGCACGACGAAACCCGAATACATCAGGCTCTCGGCCATCGGCCCGTTGTCCACGGCGGTGACGCGGATTTCCCGGTTGACCAGCTGCCAGGTCCAGCCGCCGGGCGCCGCGCCCAGATCCACCGCGGTCATGCCCGGCGCCAGGCGCTGATCCCACTGCTGGCGCGGGATGAAGTGGTGCCAGGCCTCCTCCAGCTTGAGCGTCGAGCGGCTCGGCGCCTCGCGGGGGAACTTCAGCCGCGGAATGCCCATCGGCCACATCGCCTGGTTGTCCGCCTCGGCGATGCCGGCGAACACCTCGCGGCCACTCTTGAAGGTCAGCAGCAGACGCGGCTTGCTGGCGTCGTCCACCAGCTTGCCGGCCCCCCGCAGGGCCTTGCGCAGCGGCGCCTCGAACTTCTTGCAGAAGGTCGACAGCTCCTTGCCCTCGTTGGTGTCCACCACTTCCAGCCACAGGCTGCCGCACTGCGGGTAGTCGGCCAGGGCCTCGAGCAGCACGCCGATGCGCTCGCTCTCCGGCAGGCTGACGAAGGCGCCGCGCGCCCACTGGCGCGGGAAGATCAGGCTGTTGAACCGCACGCCGCGCATCAGCCGCGCGCTATCGCCGGCCTCGCTGCAGATGAACTCGGCGCAAGCGCCGCCGGGCTTGGCCTTGGAGTAGCCGGCCACGTCCAGACGCGCGGCCAGCTCGGCGATCTCGGCGCAGACCTCGCCTTCGAAACCGGGGCGGCAATGGAAAAACAGGGTATTCATCGAGACGTCTCCTTGGGTCGCGCATGATACCCGAGGCGGGAACCGCGGACGCCACCTTCCTGTCCAGTGCTAGGCAGATTGCCAGCAGCGAATCCCGAATGAACGCTGGCCAGACCGCTCATAGGCAACTAGCTTGAACGCTCTGCAGTCATCAGAAACGGCCCGACCGTACGGGCCTCAAGGAGAAGTGCAATGCCCTCCCTCGACAGCCTGAACTGCCGCCGCGAACTGAAGATCGGCGACGCCACCTACCACTACTTCAGCCTGCCCGAGGCGGCCCAGCGCCTCGGCAACATCGACCGTCTGCCCAAGTCGCTCAAGGTGCTGCTGGAAAACCTGCTGCGCTGCGAAGACGGCCACACCGTCAGCGCTGCCGACCTGCAGGCCATGGCCGACTGGCTGGACAAGCGCGGCTCCGAGCGGGAGATCCAGTTCCGCCCGGCGCGGGTCTTGATGCAGGACTTCACCGGGGTGCCGGCGGTGGTCGACCTCGCCGCCATGCGCGACGCCATGGCCAAGGCCGGCGGCGACCCGCAGCGGATCAACCCGCTGTCACCGGTGGACCTGGTCATCGACCACTCGGTGATGGTCGACCGCTACGCCTCCTCCAGCGCCTTCCACAACAACGTCGAGCTGGAAATGCAGCGCAACGGCGAGCGCTACGCCTTCCTGCGCTGGGGCCAGCACGCCTTCGCCAACTTCAGCGTGGTGCCGCCGGGCACCGGCATCTGCCACCAGGTCAACCTGGAATACCTGGCGCGCACCGTGTGGACCAAGGAGGAGGACGGCGCCACCCTCGCCTACCCCGATACCCTGGTCGGCACCGACTCGCACACCACCATGATCAACGGCCTCGGCGTGCTCGGCTGGGGCGTCGGCGGCATCGAGGCGGAAGCGGCCATGCTCGGCCAGCCGGTGTCGATGCTGATTCCCGAGGTGATCGGCTTCAAGCTCAGCGGCAGGCTCAAGGAAGGCATCACCGCCACCGACCTGGTGCTCACCGTCACCCAGATGCTGCGCAGCAAGGGCGTGGTGGGCAAGTTCGTCGAATTCTACGGCGACGGCCTGGCCGACCTACCGCTGGCCGACCGCGCCACCATCGCCAATATGGCCCCGGAATACGGCGCCACCTGCGGCTTCTTCCCGGTCGACGCCATCACCCTCGGCTACCTGCGCCTGTCCGGCCGCCCGGAAGCCACAGTGCAACTGGTGGAGGCCTACTGCAAGGCCCAGGGCCTGTGGCGCGAGCCCGGCGCCGAGCCGCTGTTCAGCGATAGCCTGAGCCTCGATCTGGGCAGCGTCGAAGCCAGCCTGGCCGGGCCGAAGCGCCCGCAGGACCGCGTCGCCCTCGGTCAGGTCGCCCAGGCCTTCAACGATTTCCTCGGCCTGCAGCTCAAACCCACGGCCAAGGAAGACGGTCGCCTGCTCAACGAAGGGGGTGGCGGCACGGCCGTCGGCGGCGGCCAGCAAAGTGGCGGGGTGGACTATCAGGACGAGGGCCAGACCTATCGCCTGAAGCACGGCGCGGTGGTGATCGCCGCCATCACCTCCTGCACCAACACCTCCAACCCCAGCGTGATGATGGCCGCCGGCCTGCTGGCCAAGAAGGCCGTGGACAAAGGCCTGCAGCGCCAGCCCTGGGTCAAGAGCTCGCTGGCGCCCGGCTCCAAGGTGGTCACCGAGTACTTCAACGCCGCCGGCCTGACGCCCTACCTGGAGAAGCTCGGTTTCGACCTGGTGGGCTATGGCTGCACCACCTGTATCGGCAACTCCGGGCCGCTGCGCGAGCCCATCGAACAGGCCATCACCCAGGCCGACCTGAGCGTCGCCTCGGTGCTGTCCGGCAACCGCAACTTCGAGGGCCGCGTGCACCCGCTGGTGAAGACCAACTGGCTGGCCTCGCCGCCGCTGGTGGTGGCCTACGCCCTTGCCGGCAGCGTGCGCCTCGACCTCAGCCAGGAGCCGCTGGGCACCGGCAAGGACGGCGCGCCGGTGTACCTCAGGGACATCTGGCCGAGCCAGGCGGAGATCGCCGAGGCCATCGCCAAGGTCGATACCGCCATGTTCCGCAAGGAATACGCCGAGGTGTTCGCCGGCGACGCACAGTGGCAGGCCATCGAGGTGCCGCAGGCCGACACCTACGTCTGGCAGGCGGACTCCACCTATATCCAGCACCCGCCGTTCTTCGAGGACATCGCCGGCGATCCGCCGCATATCGGCGATATCCATGAGGCGCGCATCCTCGCCCTGCTCGGCGACTCGGTGACCACCGACCACATCTCGCCGGCCGGCAACATCAAGGCCGACAGCCCGGCCGGGCGCTACCTGCGCGAACAGGGCGTGGCGCCCGCGGACTTCAACTCCTACGGCTCGCGCCGCGGCAACCACGAGGTGATGATGCGCGGCACCTTCGCCAATATCCGCATCAGGAACGAAATGCTCGGTGGCGAGGAAGGTGGCAACACCCTGCATATTCCCAGTGGCGACAAGCTGTCGATCTATGACGCGGCCATGCGCTACCAGGAAGCGGGCACGCCGCTGGTGGTGATCGCCGGCAAGGAATACGGCACCGGCTCGAGCCGCGACTGGGCGGCCAAGGGTACCAACCTGCTGGGGGTCAAGGCGGTGATCGCCGAGAGCTTCGAGCGCATCCACCGCTCCAACCTGGTGGGCATGGGCGTGCTGCCGCTGCAGTTCAAGCCCGGCTGCGACCGCAAGAGCCTGGGCCTGACCGGCCGCGAGAAGCTCGGCATCCACGGCCTCGACGGCGTCGAACTGCACCCGCATATGCCGCTGTCGCTGGCCATCGTCCGCGAAAACGGCCAGCGCGAGGAGGTCGAACTGCTGTGCCGCATCGACACCCTCAACGAGGTGGAATACTTCAAGGCCGGCGGCATCCTGCATTACGTGCTGCGGCAGATGATCGCTAACTGAAACGAGCGGGCCAGGGACGGCCCGGGTCGCGACGAAAGGGTGACGCCAGGCAGAATCCGTTTACACTGCGCGCCACGGATTTCTCCCTCAACTTCGCCGCTTTGCGGCCGATGCAGAGGGCATAACAACGACGGATACCTGCCATGCGTAATAACCAACCGGTCACTCAGCGCGAGCGCACCTTCCCTGCGCAGCAGCGCCTGATATCCACCACCGACCTCAAGGGCCAGATCACCTACTGCAACGACGCCTTCGTCGAAATCAGCGGTTTCTCCCGCGAGGAACTGCTGCGCGCGCCGCACAACATCGTGCGCCATCCGGACGTGCCGGCGGCGGTGTTCGAGCACATGTGGAGCACCCTGAAACAGGGCCGGCCGTGGATGGGCATCGTCAAGAACCGTTGCAAGAGCGGCGACCACTACTGGGTCAACGCCTACGTCACGCCGATGACCGAGAACAACCAGGTGGTCGGCTACGAATCGGTGCGGGTCAAACCCAGCGCCGAGCAGGTGCGCCGCGCCGAAGCCCTCTATGCGCGGGTCAATGCCGGCAAGACCGCCATTCCCAAACGCGATGCCTGGCTGCCGGTGATGCAGGCCTGGCTGCCGTTCATCCTGGTCAGCCAGATCGGCTTCCTGATCGGCCACTGGTTCGGCAGCGGCTGGGGCTTCGCCCTCGCCGCCGCACTCTCCATCCCCCTGGGCCTGGCCGGCATCGCCTGGCAGACCCGCGGCATCAAGCGCCTGCTGCGCCTGGCCGAACAGACCACCTCCGACCCGCTGATCGCGCAGATGTACACCGACAGCCGCGGCGCCGAAGCGCGCCTGGAAATGGCCATGCTCAGCCAGGAAGCGCGCCTGAAGACCTGCCTGACGCGCCTGCAGGACACCGCCGAACAGCTCACCCAGCAAGCCCGCGAGGCCGACAAGCTGGCGCACAACAGCTCCGCCGGCCTGGAGCGCCAGCGCCAGGAAACCGAACAGGTCGCCACCGCGGTCAACGAAATGGCCGCCACCACCCTGGAAGTGGCCAGCAACGTGGCGCGCACCGCGATCGCCACCCAGGAGGCCAACCGCCTCACCGGCGAAGGCCGCGGCATCGCCGCGGAAACCCGCGAAGCCATCCAGCGCCTGTCGCAATCGGTGGGCGATACCGGCGAAACCGTCACCCGCCTGGCCCAGGACAGCAACGAGATCGGCGGCGTGGTCGACGTGATCAAGGGCATCGCCGACCAGACCAACCTGCTCGCCCTCAACGCCGCCATCGAGGCCGCCCGCGCCGGCGAAATGGGCCGCGGCTTCGCCGTGGTGGCCGACGAGGTTCGTTCCCTGGCCCAGCGCACCGCCGAATCCACCGGCCAGATCCACGCCTTGATCGCCAAGCTGCAGCGCACCGCCGAAGAAGCGGTGATGACCATGGAAATCGGCCGCAAGCAGGCCGACGAAGGCGTCGAGCGCGTGCTCCAGGCCGACCAGGCGCTGGCCGGCATCAGCGACGCGGTGGCCAATATCGCCGACATGGCCAACCAAATCGCCGCCGCCGCCGAGGAACAGAGCGCCGTGGCCGACGAGATCAACCAGAACATCACCACCATCGCCCAACTGGCCGACCAGACCGCGGGCGAAGCGCAAAGTACCGCCAAACTCAGCGAAGCCCTGACCGGCACCGCCCAGGGCCAGTACGCCCTGGTCGAACGCTTCAACCGCTGAAACGCAAAAGGCGCAGCGGGCCAACCGCTGCGCCTTCCTGCCCGCCACTTCCCGCAGGAGCGAGCTTGCTCGCGATCCGCCTCGCCTTCCGGCTTCCCGCTCCCCGCAACCCCATAATCGCCACTTGCCAGTATCCCGCCTGCCTGGTGTATAACCGGCTAATCGCCCTGCCCTTTTTCCGCAGGTGACGACTTGGATAGGGGGAGTTTGGAACAGCGGAATATTATCCGGCAGTCCTATTTGGCAGGTTATGCACCAACTGGTGTCTATTTATAGTTAGGCGCTAAAAATGATCGAATCCTGTTACTGGCGCGCAGAGCTTAGAAACGATCTCGTCTGGCTACGCAAGAAGCGCAGGTATCAACGGTGGTCTGAAAAGCAGCAAGTTCTCTTTGAACGAAAACTAATGATTGTTGCCTTTCAAGTTCGTTCGCTGCTGGAGCGGCCAAAAGTAAATGATCAGGCTCGCGAAACTTGCCTGCCGGTATTACGTTACAAAAATATCGGAAATCGACCATTCACCGCCACAGGTGTGGGCTGGCCCGAAGATCGATTCGACATGGAGCACCCGGAGCCTCACACCCTCACCGCACTGGATGTGTGCAACCAGCTAATTCATTACTACTGGATGCAAACAATTACTGAAGGCACAGCCTTTGTATCGATGCTCGTTTTCTCGGACCACCAGCGGCATAAATGGGCATACCAAATTAGAATCGACGCTCTTTTGAAATTATTTGGCGTATTCAGTGAAGAGTCATCCGCAATAACTAGCACTACATTTAAGTGGAACGACAAAAAACAAGATTATGTACTTGTGAAAGCAAATAACTCAGCGCAATAGCCGCCTAACAATGTATATGGGCTCTCCCCACAGCCTTGTAGGGTGGGCTTTAGCCCACGCTGACCACCGATGGTGGGCTAAAGCCCACCCTACGAACTGGTGCACCTGTTCAACCACCAGACGCACCACCGCGGCCAGGCCAGCACGCTGCTGTCGCAGGCAGGCGTGGATATCGGGGTGACCGATCTGCTGGCGTTGATTGCAGATGAGCCGGAATAAGGGTCTTGTCTGCGCCCAACTGTCGTTCGCCCACGAGGAGCAGCGGGATCGGAGCATCGCCCAGCGGCCCACCGATCCGCTCTGCAGAGAGGGTTCGAACTCAGAGCCCGGCCAGCTTCAGCCAGTGGGCGTAGAAGCCCTCGGCCACCTGGTTCAGCGCCCTCACCTTTTCGCCCAGGTTGTCGCGCATCGCGGCGATGCTCTGCTGGCTGGGCTGGCTGGCGTCGAGCAGGTGGGCCCAGTCGTCGAGCCAGAGCTCGATCAGCTCTTCGGTCATCTCCGGGTGGCCCTGCAGGGCCAGCACCTTGTCGCCCCAGGCGAAGGCCTGGTTGTCGCACCAGCGGCTGCCCAGCAGCGGTTGCGCCCCCGCTGGCAGGGCGAAGGTGTCGCCGTGCCACTGGAAGATGCTGAAGTGCTCGGGCAGGTGCGCCAGCCAGGGGCTGTCCGCCGCCTCGCTGCGGCGCTGCATGGCCTGCCAGCCCGCTTCGGTGTAAGGCATGCGGCTGATGCCGGCGCCCAGGGCCTTGGCCAGCAGTTGGCCGCCCAGGCAGTGGCCGACGATGGGAATGTCGCGGGCGATAAAGCGCTGCAGCGCCGCGACTTCCTCGGCGATCCAGGGCAGCGGGTCGTTGACGCTCATCGGCCCGCCCATCACCGCGACCGCCCTGGGTCGCTCCAGGTCGTAGCCGCGCAGTTCGCCGAGGTCGGCGCGCAGCACCTCGAAGGCGCAGCCGCGCGCTTGCAGCACCCGCGCCAGGTGAGCGGGCGGGCAATAGTCGATATGGGTGAGGATCAGGATGTCGGCCATGCCGCGCAGTCTGCGCGATGGCCTCGGGCAAGTCGAGGCGCGCTGACGGTTGGCGCCATCGACCGGCCGCGCGGGCCGGCCGATGGACTGTCGAGACAATGCCCTAACGGGCAGCGGAAGCCTTCACCTCCTGGGTAACGCCCCAGCCGTCCAGCTTGCCGCCCAGGGGCAGGACGATGGACTCCAGGTCATGTTCGAATGCGCCGATACCGGCATGGGTGGCGTACATCACTTTGCTGATCTGCAGGTGCCAGGCGCCGTCCTCGCGGGCGGAAACCTGGGCGTTGAGCGACTCGCCGCGAAAATTCCTGGCTGCCATGCGGGCCCGCTCCTCATCGGGAAAGATGGCGTAGAACTCGATCGGGTGAAACTGGGCGAAGTCGAACCCCCCTTCTTTCATCCGGCGCAGCACCGAGGTGCTGGCGTCTTCGTGGAAGGCTGTGCTCATAAACGACCTCCTCTCAGGCGATGGATGGATTGACCGCTTTCCCATTGCAACCGCCCAACTTCGGCGGTGTCGCGGCACCTTGGCGGCGCCGCCCCGAGAATCAAGCAGGCTGCTTGATGTGTCTGTTGACGCACATCGACGACTGCCCAGCAGGACACCAGGCTGAAAACCGTCCTTTGCAGGGTAGCCGCTGGCCGCCGGATTCGCCTGCAATGGAAAGGCCTTGTGACAAAGCCGGCGACCGGCGGCCATTGGCCAGCCCGCAATCAGCTCCGGCTGAGCCAGGCCATGATCGCTCTATTGATCCAGCCCGGGGTGATCTGCCCCAATGCGTAGAGCAGGCGGAACTGCAGGCCCACCGGGCGGTGCACCGCAGCGCCCTGAGCCTGCTGCCAGGCGGCTTCGGCGACCTGTCCGGCCTGTAGACGCACGCCGAGGCGGCGCATCACCGGCGGCGGTTCGCCCTGGCTGGCGACCATCGGCGTGTTGACGAACGGCGGCATCAGGTCGCCGACGCGGATGCCATGGGCGCGCCATTCCAGCTCCAGCGCCTCGGTCAGGCCGCGCACGGCGAACTTGCTGGCCGAGTAGCTGGCCAGCTGCGGCACGCCGTAGACCGCCGAGGCCGAGCCCATGTTGATCACCTGCGCGCCGGGCGTGGCCTTGAGATAAGGAAATGCGGCGTGGCTCAAATTGAGCACGCCGAGCAGGTTGATCTGCAACAGGCGCGCGTGCTGCTCCAGTTCGATGGTCTCGAAGGCGCCGGTGCGCAGGATGCCGGCGCCGTTGAACAGCAGACGCAGCTGGCCGTTGTGCAGGGCGCAGAAGTCGGCCAGGGCGACCTTGACCGCGCCGGCGTCGACCACGTCCAATTCGGCGTGCCAGACCCCACCCAGTTCCGCCGCCAGCGCGGCCAGGGCCTTGGCGTCGACGTCGAGCAGGCCGACCCGCCAGCCACGGGCGTGGAACAACCGCGCGGTAGCCGCGCCGATGCCCGAGGCAGCGCCGCTGATGAGGATGTTGTCCATCACAGCCCCCGTTCGCGCAGGAAGGCCACCACCCGGGCGATGGCGTAATCCGCCGCGCGCAGCATGCCGACATGGGCCTGGAACACGTGCCACAGCCCCGGATAACGCTCCAGGCGCACGCTGGCGCCGGCGGCCTGGGCGCGCTCGGCCAGGCGCAGGCTGTCGTTCAGCAGCAATTCGTCCTCGCCGACCTGGATCAGGGTCGGCGGCAGGCGGCTCAGATCGGCGAACAACGGCGACATACCCGGATCGTTGCGCGGCAGATCGGCCGGGCAATATAGCGCGGCAGCCTGCTCGATCCAGCTGGGATGGATCAGCGGGTCGCCGGCCGGCGGCTGGTGCATGCGTTCGCCGGTGAAATCGGTGGCCGGCGAGAAGCACACCAGCGCCGCCGGTGCCGGCAGGCCCAGTTCATCGATGCGCAGGCTGCCGACCAGGCTCAGGTTGCCGCCGGCCGAATCGCCGCCGATGGCGATCTGCTCGGGCCGGTAGCCGGCGTCCAGCAGCGCGCGGTAAGCCGCCACCACGTCGTCGCGCGCCGCCGGATAGGGATGCTCCGGCGCCAGGCGGTAGTCCAGCGCGCAGACGTCCAGGCCGCCGCGCTTGGCCAGGCTGGCGCAGATGCCGCGGTGGGTAGCCGGCCCGCCGATCATGAAGGCGCCGCCGTGCAGGTAGAGCAGCACGTTGCCGCTGCTGGCCGGCGGCCGGTGCCATTCGCAGGGCCGCCCGCCGAGGGTCGCGGCACTGCGCGTGACTCCGCGCGGGGTCAGGGTGGTGGCGGTGAGCAGGCGCAACACCAGGCGCTGCCCGGCTATCGGCATCGGCGGGCGCACCAGGCCGCGAAACAGCAGGCCCAGGAAGCCGCGCAGCACGCGGCGCAGCAGCATCTGCTCGGCGGCGGGGGCGGTGAAATCAGCGGACGCAGTCATCGTCGGCAAGCTCCGGGGTGCGGGTCAGGTGGCGGTAGGTGAAGGTGTAGCCCGGCCAGTTGTTGGTGTGCTTGCCGGAGGCGTTCTGATACCAGCTGCTGCAGCCCTGCGCCCATATCGTTCGGCGGGTGAGGTGCTGCAGGCGCTGGTTGTAGCGCCGCTGCACCTCGGGCCGCAGGTCCAGGTAGCGTAGCCCCTGTTCGCGCAGCGCCTGCAGGCAGCCGAGCACGTAGGGGTACTGGCTCTCCAGCATATAGAGGATGGAGTTGTGGCCCAGGTTGGTATTGGGCCCGTAGAGCAGGAACAGGTTGGGAAAGCCGCTGACGCTGATGCCCTTGTAGGCCTCGGCGCCATCCTTCCAGGCCTGGTTCAGCTCCAGGCCGTTCAGGCCGCGAATGCGCATCGGCGCGAGAAAATCGCTGGCGGTGAAGCCGGTGCCGTAGATCAGCACGTCGCAGGGATGCTCGCGGCCGTCGGCGCTGACCAGCGCGTGCTCGCGCACCGCGCGGATCGGCGAGTCGACGATCTCGACATTGGCCTGGGCCAGCGCCGGGTAATAGTCGTTGCTGATCAGGATGCGCTTGCAGCCCATGGGGTAGTCCGGCTGCAGCTGCGCGCGCTTGCCGGCATCGGGCATCTGCCGCGCCAGGTGACGGGTGAAACGGCCGCGCATCGAGCGCATCAGCCAGGGCAGGCTGACGAAGGCCAGCGCGCGCACCTCGTGGTGCAGGTACTTGAGCAGGCGGTCGACCCGCTGCAGCAGCGGCACGCGGCGCATCAGGGCGATTTCCCAGGCGCGGTAGGCGCGATCCGGCTTGGCCAGCACGTAGGCTGCCGAGCGCTGGAACAGGCTCAGCTGCGCCACTTTCGGCTGGATCTGCGGGACGAACTGGATCGCCGAGGCGCCGGTGCCGATCACCGCCACGCGTTTGCCGGTGAGGTCCAGGTCATGCCGCCAGCGCGCCGAATGGAAGGCCTCGCCGCGAAAGCGCTCCAGCCCCGGCAACTGCGGATAGGCCGGGCGGTTGAGCTGGCCACAGGCGCTGACCAGCGCCTGGGTCTCCAGGCATTCGCCGCCGACCAGCTCGACCCGCCACAGCCCGCGCGCGGCGTCGAACTCGGCGCCCTGCACCTCGGCGTTGAGGCGGATCTGCGGGCGCAGCCGGTACTTGTCCACGCACTGCAGGATATAGGCGTGGATTTCCGCCTGCGGCGGGTACTTGCGCGACCAGTCGTGCTTGGCCTCGAAGGAAAACGAATAGAGGTGCGAAGGCACGTCGCAGGCGGCGCCGGGATAGTCGTTGTCGCGCCAGGTGCCGCCGACTTCGCCGGCCTTTTCCAGCAGCAGGAAGTCGTCCTGGCCGGCCTTGCGCAGCTGCATGGCCAGGCCCAGGCCGGCGAAGCCGCTGCCGATGATCAGCACGCGCCAGGGCGCGCCCGTGCGGGGGTTGTTATGCATTGTGGTCTCCCCGACCAATGAGTGGCGATAAGCGGATGCTACTTGCGCCGGCCACCGCCGGTTATGGCATAGTCGGTCAATCGATTGTGATTTTCGGACAGCCTGATGTCGCCACCCTGGCCCGCACGCCGCAGCATCACCAGCATGCAGTTGCTCACCCAGCTGGGGCTCGACCTCGGCCTGGACCTGGACACCTGCCTGCGCGATACCGGCCTGAGCGCGGTGCAGCTCGCCGCCCCGCACGGCGAGATCGACGCCGGCCGCGAGCTGCAGCTGATCGCCAACCTGGTGCAGGCCCTGCCCGCGGTCGCCGACCTCGGCCTGCAGGCCGGTCGGCGCTACCACCTGACCAGCTACGGCGCCTGGGGCTACGCCATGCTCAGCAGCGCCACCGCGCGCCAGGCGGCCGAACTGGGCCTGCGCTACCACGGCCTGACCTACGCCTTCACCCGCATCAGCCTGGACGAGGACGGCGTCACCGCCAGCCTGCGCTTCGACGACGGCGCGCTGGACGAGGAGCTGCGGCCCTTTATCGTCCAGCGCGATATGGTCGGCGCCCAGCTGATCGTGCGCGAACTGCTCGGCGCCCCGCTGCCGCTGACCTGCCTGGAGCTGCGCCAGCAGGCGCCGGCCGAGGTCGCGCCCTTCGTCGAGGTCTTCGGCCTGGCGCCGCATTTTGCTGCCGCGGCCAATCGCATCGGCCTGGCCGCCGGGCTGCTGGATGTTGCGCTGCCGCGGGCCAATTCGCAGCTGGTCAGCGCCTGCGAGCAGCAATGCCAGGCGATCCTCGCTCGCCACCAGTGGCACCAGGGCCTGGCCGGCCGCGTGCGCCAGTTGTTGCTGCAGGCGCCAGGGCAGATGAGCGACATGGAACGGGTCGCCGCCCGCCTGCACCTAAGCAGCCGTACCCTGCGCCGCCGCCTGATCGACGAAGGCAGCAGCTTTCGCGCCCTGCAGGACGAGGTGCGCCAGGCCCTGGCCGAGGATCTGCTGGCCGCCGGCGGCCTGAGCCTGGAGGAAATCGCCGAACGCCTGGGCTATGGCGAGCTGTCCAACTTCATCCACGCCTTCAAGCGCTGGAAAGGCACCACGCCGGGGCGTTACCAGCGCGGCGAGATCACTCCGTAGGGGGCGCCTTGCACACCACCCATCCGCTTGCCCGCGGTGTGCACAACCTAGCGGCCCCGCGACACCCTGCACAGGGCAGGTCGTCGCAGTTTGAAAGTCATCTTCACGCTGACAGCGCCGCCCGACGCGGCTAAGGTGCAAGCCATGCACAATATCAGCCTGCTCCTGCCCTACCTGCCGCCCTGGCACTGGCCGCAGTTCCACGCCCACTTCGCCCTGCGCGCGGTGCCGGGGCTGGAATGCCTGACGCCGGACAGCTACAGCCGCAGCTTCAGCCTGGCCGGCGCCAGCGGCTGGCTGCGGGTGACACCGCTGCCCGGGCAGAACGCCCTCGAACTGCGCTGCTGCAGCGCCGCGCCCATTGCCCTGGAGGCCTTGCAGCAGCGCGTGCGGCGGATGTTCGATCTCGACGCCGAGCCGCAGGCGATTGCCGCGCACCTCAGCGGCGACGCCCTGCTCGCGCCGCTGCTGCAGCGCAACCCCGGCCTGCGCCTGCCGGTGGCCTTCGACCCGTTCGAGCAGGCGGTGCGCGCCATCGTCGGCCAGCAGGTCACGGTCAAGGCGGCGGTGACCCTGGTCGGCCGCCTGGTGCAGCGCCTCGGCACGCCGTTGAACCTGCCCGGCTGCCCCGGCGTCGCCACGCTGTTTCCCAGCCCGCAGGCCATCGCCACGGCCGATCTGACCGCGATCGGCATGCCCGGCAAACGGGTGCAGAGCCTGCAGCAGTTCGCCGCGCGCATCGCCGACGGCAGCTTGCAACTGAATCTCGACGACGGCAGCGCGGCGCTGATCGAACGTCTGTGCGCCCTGCCCGGCATCGGCCCCTGGACCGCCGAGTACATCGCCCTGCGCGCCTTCGGCGAGGCCGACGCCTTCCCCGCCAGCGACCTGGGCCTGCTCAAGGCGCCGCTGTGGGGCGCCGGCGGCATCGATGCGCGCCGCCTCAAGGCCCGCGCCGAAGCCTGGCGGCCCTGGCGTGCCTACGCCGCCGCGCACCTGTGGCACAACTATTCGGGAGGCTGAACGCCATGCACTACCGCCACCACGACAGCCCCCTCGGCCCGCTGTTGCTCGCCGGCGACGAAAACGGCCTGCAGCTGCTGCTGATGGAGCTCGACAGCCGCCCCTGGCGCATCGGCGAAGACTGGCGACAAGCCGGCGGCGAGCTGGATGATGTGTGCCGGCAGCTGGACGAGTATTTCGCCGGCCATCGCCGCCAGTTCGAGCTGCGCCTGGCGCCGCGCGGCACGCCCTTTCAGCAGGTGGTATGGCAGGCCCTGCAGCGCATTCCCTACGGTCGCACCTGCAGCTACAGCGACCTGGCCGCCGCCATCGCGCGGCCGCAGGCGGTGCGCGCGGTGGGCACCGCCAACGGCGCCAACCCGCTGTCCATCGTCATCCCCTGCCACCGGGTGATCGGCCGCGACGGCAGCCTTACCGGCTACGCCGGCGGCCTGCCGCGCAAGCAACTGCTGCTGGAACTGGAAGGCGCGCTGCCGTCGCAGCAGACGCAACTGGCGCTTTGACCGCCGTGCGCACCGACGCTCAGGGCGGCGCGATACGCGCCAGCACTTGCGGCGCCGCGCGCAGCGGCAAGGCCAGGATCAGCCCCTCGCCGGACGCGGGAAACACCCGGGTCAGCGCGGTGATATTGACCTGATGCGACACCAGCACCAGCGGCTCGCCCGGCGGCAGCAGGTTGACCGCGCGAATCAGCTCGGCGGTCTGCGCCTCGGCGGCATCGCGTTGCTCGAAGAAAGAGTCCAGCGCCGGTAGCGGCTGCACCGGGCCCAGGCCCATGCCCCTGGCGGTATCCAGCGCGCGGCACCAGCGGCTGCTGAGCAGCCGCGGCCGCTCGATGCCCTGGCGGCGCAGCAGTTCGCCCCAGCGCCGCGACTCCTCGCGGCCCTGCTGGTTGAGGTTGCGTTGGGTGCTGCAGTTGCCCAGCTGGACATGCGCCGGATCGCCGACACCCGGCGCCGTGGCATGGCGCAGGATCAGCAGCGCCCGCCCCTCGCGCAGCGCCTGCCAGGCGTCGGACGGCTGCGCTGCCGAGGTCCACAGCGGCGCCAGCAGCAGCACCAGCAGCCAGATGCGCATCACAGCCTGACGTTGCCGCGCGGCCCGGCCAGCGCCCAGATGATCAGCCCCAGCACGGGCAGGAAGATGATCAGCAGCACCCAGAGAATCTTGATCCCGGTTTCGGCGCTGCTTTTCACCACGTTGACGATGGCCCAGATATCCAGGACCAGAATGATCAGGCCGATCAGCCCATTGAGGGTGGAACCCATGACGACACTCCTGTGTGAAGGGTTGCCCTCAGAGGATAGCCACTCAGTCGCCCAGACGCGGAAAACGGCTGGCGATCTGGTCGCCAGTCAGGCTTGGCGCTTCCGCCGTGGCGCTCAGGCGCACCAGCAGCAAGTGCGGCTCCTCGCCCAGGTCGAACCAGTGGCGGGTGTCCGCCGGCAGCTCCAGCAGATCGCCGCGCTCGCCCTGCAGCACATAGACGTACTCGCCCAGGTGCAGGCTGAGCTGGGCGAAACCGCCGACGAACAGCCAGGCGCTGGCCGCCGGCTGCGTCTGCTCGTCGAGGTAGCGCGCGCGCAGCTCGAGCTTGCGCGGGTGGTTGCGCTCCAGGCTGAGCAGCTCGTGCTGGCGGTAGCCGCCCTCGCCGCGCAGATCCTGCAGCCAGGCGCCGCAGGCGGCGTCGAACTCCTGCTCGCTGCAGCCGGGGCGCAGCGTCGCCGGCGGCGGGCACTGGCGATAGCGCACGCCGACCTCGGCCAGGGTGCTGGCGATGTCCTCGGCGTGGGTCAGCACCTTGTTCGGCAGCTGCGGGGAGGTTTGCAGGTGAACGCTCAGGCTGGTCATGGGGATTCTCGCTCGGACTCCGGGGGCAGACGAGTGGCAATGATAACGGCTGCGGCCAGCGCCGCCAGGCTGGCCAGGGCGAAGGTCCAGGCCGGGCCGATGCTGTTCCAGCTGTAGCCGGCATACAGCGCGCCGAGGGCGCCGCCGATGCCGGCCAGGGTGGCGTACAGCGCCTGGCCCTGGCCCTGCTGACCGCCTTCGAAGCTGCGCTGGATGAAGTGGATGCTGGCGGCGTGGAAGGCGCCGAAGGTGGCGGCGTGCATGCACTGCGCCAGCAGCAGGATCGCCAGCTGGTCAGCCAGGTTGCCCAGCAGCAGCCAGCGCACGGCGGTGATCAGGAAGCTGGCCAGCAGCACCGCGCGCAGCGAATAGTGCTGCAGCAGCCGCGCCATGACCAGGAACAGCAGAATCTCTGCCACCACGCCCAGGGCCCAGAGCATGCCGATGGTGCCGCGGCCGTAGCCGAGCGCCTCCAGGTGCAGGGTCAAAAAGGTGTAGTAGGGCCCGTTGCTCAGTTGCATCAGGCCAACGCTGGCGTAGAAGGCGAGGATGCCGGGGCGGCGCAGCTGGCGCAGAAAACCGCCCTGCTCGGCGCTGCCGGGTCGCGATAGCGGCTGCGCGTTGGGCACCCAGAAACTGCCGGCGACTATGCCGGCCATGATCAGCACCAGCGCCCAGGGGTAGGCGTCCAGGCTCAGCCACTCGAACAGGCGGCCCAGGCCGACCACCGCGACGATGAAACCGATGCTGCCCCACAGGCGGATCTGGCTGTAGCGCGCGGCCTGCTCGCGCAGGTGGGCCAGGGTGATGACCTCGAACTGCGGCAGCACCGCGTGCCAGAAGAAGGCGTGCGCGGCCATGATCAGCGCCAGCCAGGCATAGCTGTGGCTGACGAAGATGCCGGCGAAGCAGACCAGGGTGCACAGCGCGCCGAGGCGCACGATCAGCAGGCGCTGGCCGCTGTGATCGCCTAGCCAGCCCCACAGATTCGGCGCCAGGCAGCGCATCAGCATGGGGATGGCCACCAGCTCGCCGATGCGCGCCGGCGAGAAGCCCAGGTGGTCGAAGTACAGGGCGAGGAACGGCGCCGTGGCGCCGAGCAGGGCGAAGTAGAAGAAGTAGAAGCCGGACAGGCGCCAGTAAGGCAACGCGGCGATCATGGCCTGGTCTTAGCCCGGGTCGAGCGCAGCGACAGCCGGGGCAGCGGTTGTTGGGTATCGCTGCGCTCAACCCAACCTACGCAAGCGGTCACAGCTGCGGCAGCACCGGGGTAGTGACGCGCACCTCGGCGTTCTGCGCGCGATGACGCAGCAGGTGATCCATCAGCACTATGGCCATCATCGCCTCGGCGATGGGGGTGGCGCGAATGCCCACGCAGGGGTCGTGGCGACCCTTGGTGATCACCTCCACCGGGTTGCCGTCGACGTCGATCGAGCGCCCCGGCGTGGTGATGCTGGAAGTGGGTTTGAGCGCCAGGTGGGCGACGATCGGCTGGCCGCTGGAAATGCCGCCGAGGATGCCGCCGGCATTGTTCGACAGGAAGCCTTCGGGGGTCAGCTCGTCGCGGTGCTCGGTGCCACGCTGGGCGACGCTGGCGAAGCCAGCACCGATCTCCACGCCCTTGACCGCGTTGATGCTCATCAGCGCGTGGGCCAGTTCGGCGTCGAGGCGGTCGAAGATCGGCTCGCCGAGGCCCGGCATCACCCCTTCGGCGACCACGGTGATCTTCGCGCCGACCGAATCCTGGTCGCGGCGCAGCTGATCCATATAGGCCTCGAGCTCGGGCACCTTGTCCGGGTCGGGGCTGAAGAAGGCGTTCTGCTCGACGCTGTCCCAGGTCTTGAACGGAATCTCGATGGGACCGAGCTGGCTCATATAGCCGCGCACCACGATGCCCTGGGTCGCCAGGTATTTCTTGGCGATGGCGCCGGCGGCCACGCGCATGGCAGTCTCGCGCGCCGAGCTGCGGCCGCCGCCACGGTAGTCGCGGATGCCGTACTTGTGGTGGTAGGTGTAGTCGGCGTGGGCCGGGCGGAACAGATCCTTGATCGCCGAGTAGTCCTTGGACTTCTGGTCGGTGTTGCGGATCAGCAGGCCGATGGCGCAACCAGTGGTCTTGCCCTCGAACACCCCGGAGAGGATCTCCACCACGTCGTCTTCCTGGCGCTGGGTGGTGTGGCGGCTGGTGCCCGGCTTGCGCCGGTCGAGATCGCGCTGCATGTCCTCCAGCGACAGCTCCAGGCCCGGCGGACAACCGTCGACTATGGCGACCAGGGCCGGGCCATGGCTTTCGCCGGCGGTGGTGACGGTGAACAGCTTGCCGTAGGTATTGCCGGACATGGGAAGACGCTCCGCGAAATTCAGCCCCGACCTGCCGCTGCGCAGGCCGCTTAACGAGGTGGGCGAGTATACCCGCGGCGACCTTGCAGTTCACCCCGAACCTTGGTCGGCGACCGGCGTCCAATGCCGGTCTGCCACCACCCTGCCCCGATCATGCTGCGAACCCTGCTCTTGTCCCTTGCCCTGATAACCGGCCTGGCCCAGGCCAACACCACACGACAACTGCCCATCAGCCTGGACACCGACCAGGGCACCCTGTACGGCAGCCTGCTGGTGCCGCAAAGCGACGAGCCGGTGCCGGTGGCGCTGCTGATCGCCGGCTCCGGCCCCACCGATCGCGACGGCAACAACCCCGAGGGCGGCCACAACGACGCGCTGAAGAAGCTGGCCCAGCTGCTGGCGCGCCACGGCATCGCCAGCCTGCGCTACGACAAGCGCGGCGTGGCCGCCAGCCGTGCCGCCACGCCCGACGAACGCGACCTCAGCATCGAACGCTACGTCGCCGATGCCGAGGCCTGGGGACGACTGCTCGAGGGCGATCCGCGCTTCGACCGGCTGATCCTGATCGGCCACAGCGAAGGCGCGCTGATCGCCAGCCTGGCCGCCGCCGGCAGCGGCGCCGAGGCGCTGGTATCGATCGCCGGCCCCGCCTACCCCATCGGCCAGGTGCTCGACGCCCAGCTGGCCATGCGCCTGCCGCCGCCGCTGCTGGCCGACAGCCGGCAGATCCTGGCCAGCCTGATCCGCGGTCAGGAGCAAGCCGAGGTGCCCAAGGCATTGCAGGTGCTATTGCGCCCCAGCGTGCAGCCCTACCTGATCAGCCTGCTGCGCCAGCGTCCGGCCGAGGCCTTCGCCGCGCTACGGATTCCGGCGCTGATCGTGCAGGGCAGCCACGACGCCCAGGTGGGTCTCGACAACGCCGTGGCATTGCAGCAGGCGAAGCCGGATGCCGAGTTGGCGCTGATCCCCGGCATGAACCACGTGCTGCGCATCACTCCGCTGCCCTGGCACGAACAGCTGGCCTCCTACGACGATCCGCAGCTACCCTTGGCCCGCGCCCTGGGCGAACGCATCGTCGCCTTTATTCGCTCCAGTGCGAGGCAAAGCGGCCGATAACCTGCCTACACAGCAGTTTCAGCTTTAGCGCACAGGCCCCCACATGAGCGAGCAACCCGCCTCTCCCCCCGCAACCGCGCCGGTCGACGCCCAACAGAGCGGCGAAGCGCCGGCCGCCCCCCATCCCTGGGCCGACCTGCCGGCCGAGCAGTTCAGCCTGCTGCGCCTGGCGCCGTTGCCGGTGGATCGCGACACCGGCCCACGGCCGCTGCGCTTCGTCCAGCTCGGCCGGGTCGAACGCCATGCCAAGGACCTCAGCCTGCTGCGCCTGAGCCTGCAAGTGCCGGGGCAGCGCCTGCACCGCGAGCAGAACCTGCTGGAGGTCTGGGCCGATCATCAACGCAAGGAGGTGCGCTTCGGCCCGGACAAGGGCCTGAGCGTGGAGCCGGCCAACCGCGGCCTGGGGCGCTTCCTGCTGGCCCAGGGCATCGCCTGGGCGCGCAAGCAGTACGCCCATTACCAGGTCGAGGGCGGCGCCCTGCCGACCAAGGACAACTTCAACGAAGCGGCGCGCGCCCGCCGCGACCATGCCCTGAAGGCCCAGGGCTTTGCCATCGAATACAGCGACCCGCTGCAGCTCAAGCCGTTCTACAGCGCGCCGCGGGTCAGTTCGCTGCACGGCGACTGGCAGACCGAGAAGGTGCAGATCATCGAGCTGCTGGACGCCGCCGCCATGCTGCAGCAGGCCGATCAGAGCCTGCGCGAGCAGGACGTGCAGGTGCGCAAGCTGGAGGAGAAGGTCGCGCGATTCAGGCGCGAGGACAGCGGCCTACGCTTCACCATCAGCTGCCTGGTGGCCTTCTGCCTGTTCCAGGCCGGGCTGCTGATCTGGATCGCCACGCGGTAGAGTCATTGTCGGATCATCGTAGGGTGGATGGCGCTTCACCCATCCACCGATCAGGTCATCGTGGTGGATGAAAAAAGCGTCATCCACCCTACGCCTGTCCGTCGTCAGCCGTGCGAATCAGCCCTCGACCCGCGAGCGGAACAGCGCCTGATGCTCGCGGCACTGCTGGGCCGCCAGCAGGAACACGCCGTGGCCGCCGCGCGCGAACTCCAGCCAGGTGAAGTCCACCTCCGGGTACAGCGCCTCGACATGCACCTGGCTATTGCCCACCTCGACGATCAACAGGCCGCGCTCGGTGAGATGGTCGGCGGCCTCGGCCAGCATGCGCCGCACCAGGTCCAGCCCATCGTCGCCACAGGCCAGGCCCATGGCCGGTTCGTGCTGATACTCGGCCGGCATGTCGGCGAAATCCTCGGCATCGACGTAGGGCGGATTGGAGACGATCAGGTCGAAGCGCTGCCCCGGCAGCCCGGCGAAGCCGTCGCCCTGCACGCAGTAGACGCGCTCTTCCAGACCATGGCGCTCGATGTTCTGGTTGGCCACCTCCAGCGCCTCGAACGACAGATCGGCCAGCACCACCTCGGCCTCGGGAAACTCGTAGGCGCAGGCGATGCCGATGCAGCCCGAGCCGGTGCACAGGTCGAGCACCCGCGCCGGCTCAGCCGGCAGCCAGGGGGCGAAGTGCGCCTCGATCAGCTCGGCAATCGGCGAGCGCGGCACCAGCACGCGCTCGTCGACGACGAAGGGCAGCCCGCAGAACCAGGCCTCGCCGAGCAGGTAGGCGGTGGGCACGCGCTCCTCGATGCGGCGCTTGAGCAGCGCCTGCAGATGGGCGTGCTCGTCGTCCTCCAGGCGGCAGTCGAGGTAGGCATCGGACATTTCCCAGGGCAGGTGCAAGGCACCGAGCACCAGTTGGCGCGCCTCGTCCCAGGCATTGTCGGTGCCATGGCCGAAGAACAGTTGCTCGGCCTGGAAACGGCTGACGGCCCAGCGGATGTAGTCGCGCAGGGTGCGTAAACGGGTAGCGGGGAGGGTCACGGGCGATCTCCGGGTGAAAACGGCGCAGTTTAGCCCAGGGTAGGCACGGGGCGCATGGCCATAAATAAATGCCGTTAAGTCGTAGTTCGACTGCTGCCAGACGAGGGGTCACATCGTTATAATTTGCAACGATTTCTTAACCCTTCCTATCCCTTCCTAATGAGAACCCCCAATGGTCATCGACCCCTTCTCGCTCACGGGCTTGCTCGTGCTGGCGATATTCCTTATTGGCATGACGCTGATAGTTTTTGAAGCACAACTGGAGATGGATAAGTTCAAGCCGGCCATGTTCATGATGTCCGGCCTGATCGTCATCGGCGTCCACTACGCCCTCACCGACCCCAACGGCTTCCAGTATTTCCTCCACGCACAGAGCGAGACCAAGGAGGAATTGTTCGGCCTGATCGCCTTCATGGCCTTCATGTGGATGGTGGTCGAGCTGCTCAACGAGCGAAACGTGTTCACCGCACTGAACGGCTACCTGCTGCGCAAGGGCCTGGGTGCGCGCGGCATGTTCTGGGCCACCGGCGCGCTGTCGGCAACCCTGTCGCCCTTTCTCAACAACTTCACCACGGCGATGATCTTCGGCAAGACCATCACCAGCATTTCCAGCCACCAGCGCTACACCCACGTGGCGCTGTGCAACATCGTGGTGGCGTCCAACTCCGGGGTCTGGTTCCTCGGCACCTCCACCAGCCTGATGGTGGTGCTGGCCGGCAAGATCAGCATCGCCGGCCTGCTGCTGCTGATCCCCTCGGCGCTGATCGGCTGGATGCTGTGCGCCGCCACCCTGCAGCTGTTCTACCTGAACAAGCTGCAAGGCCAGCAGCTGATCCGCAAGGTCGACGCCAACGAGAGCCGGCTCAAGCCGGGCGGCGCCGGTCTGGCGCTGGTGGGTTTCATTGCGGTGATCGGCGCGGTGCTGTGCAACATCGTGCTCAAGGTCGGCATCGAGTTCGCCATCGGCATCGGCCTCGGCCTGGTCGCCCTGTACAGCTGGCTGCTGACCCGCATGGGCATCGAGACGCGCTGGCACGAGCAGCTGCAGAAGGTGGAGTGGAACGCCCTGCTGTTCTTCATCGGCATCATCACCTCGGTGGCCTGCCTCAACCACGTCGGCTGGCTGTCCTACATCGCGCGCCTGTTCGAGATCCTCGATCCGACCCTGGTCAACGTGGTGCTGGGCGTCGCCTCCGGGGTAATGGACAACGTGCCGGTGGAAGCCGCGGCGCTGATGTCCAACCCGCAACTGGGCCTCGACCAGTGGGCGCTGAACGCGCTGATGGTGGGCATCGGCGGTTCGCTGACGGTGGTCGGCTCGGCCGCCGGGGTGATGGCCATGAGCCTGGACAAGAGCTACAGCTTCGGCGTGCACCTGAAGTTCCTGCCGGCGATCCTGGTCAACTTCCTCGGCTCGTTGGGCATCTGGTACCTGCAGTTCCAGTGGTTCGGCCTCGGCGGCTGAGGCCCTCGCGCAACAGCAAACGCCCCGCAAATTGCGGGGCGTTTTCGTTTGTAGGGCTGCTTGGGGACATAGCCAACGCTTAACGCGCCGGCATCGGCTGATCAGGGGCGCTCGCGCTCCTTGCGCGACCAGCCGGGCCCATCCGGCGGCCGGCGCAGTTCGCGCAATACGGCGATGGCCACGGCGATGGAGAACAGCAGCCAGAAATGCGGGGACAATTGCGAAAACAGCGACATGGGCAACTCCTTTTGCATGCGACCCCGAGTCCTTCGGGACGGTTCCGATTCTGCTCCGCGCTCCACGGCCGAGCAAGTAATGGCGCACAAGAGGTTCACAGCGCGCTCTGGCAAGCGGACAATGGCACATCATCACCATCAGCCAGGAGCCCGAGATGTCCCATCCGCAAACCATGTTCCAGCTCACCGGTCGTGGCCATGCTCCGGCCAGTCTGGGCAATGCGACCCTGCTGATCATCGATGCTCAGGAAGAATACCGCAGCGGCGTGCTCGCCCTGCCCGGCCTGGACGCCGCCCTGGCCGAGATCGCCAGCCTGCTGGCCGCCGCCCGCGCCGCCGGCAGCGCCATCGTCCACGTCAAGCACCTCGGCATTCCCGGCGGCCTGCTCGACCCCAGCGGCCCGCGCGGCCGCCACCTGCCCGAGGCCGCCCCGCTGGCCGGCGAGATCGTGGTGGAGAAACGCCTGCCCAACGCCTTCGCCGGCACCGAACTGCACGACCGCCTGCAGGCCCTCGGCCATCTCGACCTGATCGTCTGCGGCTTCATGACCCATTCCAGCGTCAGCACCACGGTGCGCGCCGCCAAGGACTATGGTTATCGCTGCACCCTGGTCGACGCCGCCTGCGCCACCCGCGACCTGCCGGCCCCCGATGGCAGCGTGATCGCCGCCGCGCAGGTGCACCGCATCGAGATGATCGCCCTGGCCGACAACTTCGCCACCCTGGTGCCGCAAGCCAAGGCGCTGATCTGACCGCCGTCACAGTGCCGCCAGCATGGCGGAACCCCGGCGCTAATGTCCGGTCATAGCGCCGACACCCCAAAGGAAATCGGCATGAAGCTGTCCGACGATTTCGATGCCCGCCGCCTGCGCCCGCGCCAGCCGAAACACTGGCGCCTGCGCATCGGTGCGGCGCTGGGCGCGCTGCTGGCCACCTTCGGCATCCTCCTGGCGATGGCCGGTATCGCCTCGCTGGCCGGGCGCGCCCCGGTGCTGGGCACGCTCAACGACTCCACCGGCGAAGCCGGCGTCCTGCTGCTGCTCGGCTTGCTGCTGCTGTGGGCCGGCATCGCCTTCTGGCGCCGCTGCCGCCGGCGCCTGCGCCAGCCGCACGACCTCGCCCTGTCGCCACATCTGCTGAAAAAGCGCGACTGAAACACCGCGAGCGGGCTAGAAAATAGCCTGGCGCTATTTTTTAACCTCGCCCAGCGATGGCCCGCAGGGTGGCCGCCAACAACGGCAGGCCATAAAAAATGGCCGGGAGCCATTTTTAACGTCGCGCAGCGACGGCCCGAAGGGTGGCCGTCAGGGATGGCAGGCCATAAAATGCCCATCTGTTTCGCGGAGCCACCGATGCAAGACGACGACTTTTCCCTGTTCCAGGCCGAGCTGCGCGGCGTCAAGCCGCTCAAGCACGACCGCGCCGACACCGGCAAACCCAAGCCCGATCGCCAGCAGTTCAGCACCCTGCGCCAGGCCGCCAGCATCAGCCAGGGCGAGATCAAGGTGGACGGCCTGTCCGACCAGTTCGTCATCGACGTCGGCGCCGAAGACGCGCTGTACTGGGCCGGCAACGGCGTGCAGGAAGGCCAGATGCGCAAGCTCAAGCTCGGCCAGATCCCCTTCGACGGCAGCCTCGACCTGCACGGCATGAGCGTGGAGAAGGCGCGCGACACGCTGTGGGAGTTCCTCGCCGAAGCCGCCAAGCTGGAGGTGCGCTGCGTGCGCGTGACCCATGGCAAGGCGGTGCGCATGGACGGCCGCCGGCCGATGATCAAGAGCCACGTCAACACCTGGCTGCGCCAGCACCCGCAGGTGCTCGGCTTCGCCTCCTGCCTGGCCAAGCACGGCGGCACCGGCGCGTTGTACATCATCCTCAAGCGCACCATGATGGACGGCCGCGACGAGTAACCTGCCCGGCCCATGATTCTGGCGCCCGGCGCTCTTGCCAGGCGCCCATCGGCGCCCTACCCTGCGCCCTTCGATACCCAACAGGATTTTCCATGTCCCTGGAACAACACTACACCGCGATCCTCGGCCAGCTCGGCGAGGACGCCTCTCGCGAAGGCCTGCTGGATACCCCCAAGCGCGCGGCCAAGGCCATGCAGTACCTCTGCCGCGGCTACCAGCAGACACTGGAGGAAGTGACCAACGGCGCGCTGTTCAGCTCCGACAACAGCGAGATGGTGCTGGTCAAGAACATCGAGCTGTACTCGCTGTGCGAGCACCACCTGCTGCCGTTCATCGGCAAGGCCCACGTCGCCTACATCCCTAACGGCAAGGTGCTCGGCCTGTCCAAGGTGGCGCGCATCGTCGACATGTACGCCCGCCGCCTGCAGATCCAGGAAAACCTCAGCCGGCAGATCGCCGAGGCCATCGAACAGGTCACCGGCGCCCTCGGCGTGGCAGTGGTCATCGAGGCCCAGCACATGTGCATGATGATGCGCGGCGTGGAGAAGCAGAACTCGTCCATGGTCACCTCGGTGATGCTTGGCGAATTCCGTGAAAACCCGGCGACCCGCAGCGAATTCCTCAGCCTGATCGGCTAAGGCGCAGCCCCCCACCACGACGGCCGTTCACGACGCTGAACGGCCGTCGGCATTTCAGGAGTAGAAACCATGTTGCTCAAGGCCCTTCGCATTGGCCTCGGCCAGATCGTCGTTTTCGTCGACTGGATCAGCCGCCCGCGTAAACTCCAGCGCAGCGCCGCGGCGCAGGCCGAGGTGGAACGCGCCAGCGCCGACCTGGCGCTGTACCAGTTCCACGCCTGCCCGTTCTGCGTCAAGGTACGGCGCAGCCTTCACCGCCTGAACCTGCCGGTGCAACTGCGCGATGCCAAGCACGACGCCGAGCATCGCCAGGCCCTGGAACGGCAGGGCGGCCGCATCAAGGTGCCCTGCCTGCGCATCGAGGAAAACGGCCAGAGCACCTGGCTGTACGAGTCCAAGGCGATCATCGCCTATCTGGAGCAGCGCTTCGCCGGCTGAGCGTTCAGACGGCTCTGCACTCAAGCACTGATGCCCCCTCCGTCAGCCCCTCGCCCCTTCGGGGAGAGGGAAACTTATTTATCGAGCGAAGGGCATTGCCCAGTACGGCAAAGCTTTTCGCAGGAGCCGGCTTGCCGGTGATGCTTCTGCGTAGGGAACCGCCGGCAAGCCGGCTCCTGCAACATCAGGGCTCGACGCCGTAAGCCTTGAGCTGTTCGAGAAACTGCGCTTCGTCCAGCACCTTCACGCCCAGCTCGCTGGCCTTGGCCAGTTTCGAGCCGGCGCCCGGGCCGGCCACCACGCAATGGGTCTTGGCCGACACCGAACCGGCTACCTTGGCGCCGAGACCTTCCAGCTTGCCCTTGGCCACATCGCGGCTCATCAGTTCCAGGGTGCCGGTCAGCACCCAGGTCTGCCCGGCCAGGGGCAGACCTTCGGCGACCTTCTTCTCGCAGCTCCAGTGCATGCCGAAATCCAGCAACTGCTGCTCGATGGCGCGGGCCTTGGCGACCTTGGCCGGGTCGGCGAAGAATTCGCGCACGGCCTGCTTGGCCTTTTCGTTGAGCCCCTTGAGCACCGACAGGTCCAGCCAGTCCTGACTGAGTTCGATGACATGCTCCAGGCGCACGGCATTCTCCGCATTGCTCACGCCGGTGGCAGCCAGACGTCTGATCGCTTCATCGACCAGCTTCTGGGCGCCGGTCGCGGCGACCGAGGCGATATTCAGTTTGCCCAGCAGCTCGGCCAGGCTGGCGCAGGCGGTGAACTCCGCGCTCAGCCCGGCATCCTCGCGCAATACGCCGAGCGGCGCGTCGTTGTCATAGACCAGTTTCTCCAGCACGGCCTGGTTGTGGGCGTCGGCGAAGAAGCTGTGGATCTCGTGCGCCACTTCCAGGCCCACGTCCGGCAGCCAGGTCAGCACCTCGGGCAGCGCCTGCTGGATGCGCGCCAGCGAGCCCAGGGCGCGGGCCAACAGCTTGGCGGTTTCCTCGCCAACATCGGGAATGCCCAGGGCGTAGATAAAACGCGCCAGCGTCGGCTTGCGGCTATCGGCGATGGCCGCCAGCAGGTTGTTGCTGGACAGCTCGGCGAAGCCTTCGAGGCCGACGATCTGCTCGAAACTCAGGGTGTAGAGATCGGCCGGCGAACTCACCAGGCCCTCGTCCACCAGTTGCTCGACGCTCTTCTCGCCGAGGCCCTCGATATCCATGGCGCGGCGCGAGACGAAGTGGATGATCGCCTGCTTGAGCTGCGCCTGGCAGCTCAGGCGGCCGATGCAGCGGTACACCGAGCCCTCGCTGAGGCTCTCCTTGCCCTTGCTGCGCTTGACCAGCTGGGTGCGCTCCACCGCCGAACCGCATACCGGGCACTGCTCGGGAACCCGAACCGGACGGGCATCGGCCGGGCGCCGCTCGGGCACCACGGCCATGACCTGGGGGATCACGTCGCCGGCGCGGCGGATGATCACCGTATCGCCGATCATCAGCCCCAGGCGCGCCACCTCGTCCATATTGTGCAAGGTGGCGTTGGCCACGGTGACGCCGGCCACCTTGACCGGTTTGAGCCGCGCCACCGGCGTCACCGCGCCGGTGCGGCCGACCTGGAACTCGACGTCGAGTAGCTCGGTGAGCTCCTCCTGCGCCGGGAACTTGTGGGCGATGGCCCAGTGCGGCGTGCGCGCGCGAAAGCCCAGCTGCTGCTGGTCCTCGATGTGGTTGACCTTGAACACCACACCGTCGATGTCATAAGGCAGCTCCATGCGCCGCTGGCCGATATCGCGGTAGTAGTCCAGGCAGGCTTCCACGCCCTTGGCCAGCTTCAGCTCGCGGCTGATGGGGATGCCCCAGGCCTTGAGCTGCTCGAGCATGCCGATCTGGGTGGCCGGCAGCTCGCCGCTGACCTGGCCGACGCCATAGCAGCAGAACTCCAGCGGGCGGCTGGCGGTGATCCTCGGGTCAAGCTGACGCAGGCTGCCGGCCGCGGCGTTGCGCGGATTGGCGAAGGTCTTGGCGCCGGCCGCGGCCTGGCGTGCGTTGAGTTCGTCGAAGCCGGCCCTGGGCATGTACACCTCGCCGCGCACCTCCAGCACCTGCGGCCAGCCCTCGCCCTGCAGGCGCAGCGGTACGTTGCGGATGGTGCGCACGTTGGCGCTGATGTCCTCGCCGGTGCTGCCGTCGCCACGGGTGGCGCCGCGCACCAGTTGGCCGTGTTCGTAGCGCAGGCTGACGGCCAGGCCGTCGAGCTTGGGTTCACAACTGTACTCCACCTCGGCGCCGCCGCCGAACAGGTCGCCGCCGGCAAGCCCCAGGCCACTGCGCACGCTGCGGTCGAAGGCACGCAGGTCATCCTCCTCGAAGGCGTTGCCCAGGCTGAGCATGGGGATCTCGTGGCGCACCTCGCCGAAGGCGTCGAGCGCCTCGCCGCCGACGCGCTGGGTCGGCGATTCGGGGGTCACCAGTTCGGGATGCTCGGCCTCCAGCGCCTGCAGTTCGCGAAACAGGCGGTCGTACTCGGCGTCGGGAATACTCGGCTGGTCCAGCACGTAGTAGCGGTAGTTATGCGCATCCAGTTCGTTGCGCAGTTCGGCGATACGTTGGGCGGCATTCCGTTGGGCGGCGTCGGTCATCTTCGGTCTCTCAAACGAAAAGAGCAGCCTGAGCTGCTCTTTTGCAATGCGGTTGCTGTCAGCGCTTGTGGGTCAGCTGCCGGCGCTCGAACTCGACGATGCGCTGGCGGTAGTGCTCGATGGTCTGCGCGGTCATCACGCTGCGCTGGTCATCCTTCAGCTCGCCGCCCAGTTCGTGGGCCAGCTTGCGCGCCGCGGCAACCATCACGTCGAAGGCCTGCTTGGGATGACGCGGGCCGGGCAGGCTGAGGAAGAAGCTCACCGCGCGGGTGCTGAAGCCTTCGATGTCGTCCAGGTCGAAGGTGCCGGGCTTGAGGGCGTTGGCCATGGAGAACAACACCTCGCCGTTGCCGGCCATGCTCTCGTGGCGGTGGAAGATGTCCATCTCGCCGAAACGCAGGCCGCTTTCGAGGATGTTCTGCAGCAGTGCCGGGCCCTTGAAACCGATGTCGTCGCGGGCGACCACGTTGATCACCAGCACTTCCTCCACCGGCGCAGCCTCGGCGGCCGGCTTGGCGGTTTTCTTCGCATCCTTGGCTTCGACTTCGTCGTCGACCGGGTTGAGCAGGGTCGGCACCGGCTCGTCGACCGCCAGGTTGAGGTCGCCCTGCTGCGGCTCGCTGCGAAGACGACGCGGCAGATCCTTGGCGCTCATCGATGGCAGGTCGTCCTCGTCCAGTTGCGGTTCGAGGTCGCGCTTGATCACCCGCGGCGGGCTGAGCAGATCGGGGTCGCCGTCGTCATCGGGCATGTTGGCGAAACTACGGTCGAGCTTGAACTTCAAGCGCCCCTTGCCGCCACGCATGCGCCGCCAGCCGTCGAACAGAATGCCAGCGATAACGATGATACCAATAACGATCAGCCATTCGCGCAGACCGAATTCCATGAAATACCTAACCCCTAAAAATTCTGGTGAAGAAAGATCCAGTCAAACGGACCCTGACTCGACTATAAACGCGGCGCCAACTCCATGTTCTATCTGACGTTTTCCGCGTGTAACAAAAGTGGGCAATAAGCTAGCACGACGAAAGGCAACTTTACACCGGCACCCACATGGAGTTTTGCCTGTGTTCAGCCAGCCCGGCAACATCATGCCTCCACCATGGCCAGCGCCTCCTCGACGTCCACCGCCACCAGGCGCGAGCAGCCCGGCTCATGCATGGTGACGCCCATCAGCTGATCGGCCATTTCCATGGCGATCTTGTTGTGGGTGATGTAGATGAACTGCACCGTCGCCGACATCTCCTTGACCAGGCGCGCATAGCGCCCGACGTTGGCGTCGTCCAGCGGCGCATCCACTTCGTCCAGCATGCAGAACGGCGCCGGATTGAGCTGGAAGATGGAAAACACCAGTGCCAAAGCGGTCAAGGCCTTCTCTCCGCCGGAGAGCAAATGAATGGTGCTGTTCTTCTTGCCCGGGGGCCGCGCCATGATGGTTACACCGGTATCGAGTAGATCTTCGCCGGTGAGTTCCAAATAAGCGTTGCCGCCACCGAAAACTTTTGGAAAGAGTGCCTGCAGACCGCCATTGATCTGATCGAAGGTGTCCTTGAAACGGTTGCGCGTTTCCTTGTCGATCTTGCGGATGACGTTTTCCAAGGTGTCCAGCGCCTCGACCAGGTCGGCGTCCTGCGCATCCAGGTAGCGCTTGCGCTCGGACTGCTGCTGATACTCGTCGATGGCTGCCAGGTTGATCGGCCCGAGCCGGGCGATGCGCGCGGCCATGCGCTCCAGCTCTTCTTCCCAGGCGCTCTCGCTGGCCTCGGCCGGCAAGGTGGCGATCACCCCGTGCAGGTCGTAGTGGTCCTCGGCGAGCTGATCGGCCAGGGCCTTGCGCCGCACGTTGAGCGACTGCCAGTCCATGCGCTGCTGCTCCAGCTGGCCACGCAGCAGTTGCGCCTGCTGCTCGGCCTGGCTGCGGCGCTTCTCGGCGTCGCGCAGTTCGCGGTCGGCGTCTTCCAGGGCCAGACGCGCCTGGCGCAACTCTTCGTCCACCGCCATGCGTCGTTCCAGCAGTTCCTCGAGCTTGATGCGCAGCTCCTCCAGCGGCGCCTCGCCTTCTTCCAGATTCAGCGACAGCTGCTCGCGCCGCTCATGCAGGCGTTCGGCCTGCAGTTGCAGGCGCTCCAGCGCCTGGCGGGTGGAGTCGTGCTGCGCCCTGAGCGAGCCGACCCGCACCGCCAGCTGATGGGCGTGATCCTTGTGCTGGCGCGCCTCCTGGCGCACCCGGTCGAGGCGTTCGCGCAGGCTGTCGCGGCTGGCCAGCAGGCTTTCGCGCTGCTCGTTATCCAGCGCCATGGCGTCCAGCGCGTCCTGCAATTGCAAACGGGCTTCGCCCAGTTGTTCCTGCTCGATCTCGCGCTGCTCGGCGGCTTCCTGCAGCTCACCGTCCAGACGGCGGCGGCGCAGGCCCAGCTGCTCGGCCTTGGCCTGGCTGGCGGACAGCCGCGCCTTGAGCTCGCCCAGCTGGCGGCTGCTGTCCTGCAACTGGCGACGCTGCTGTTCGCGCAGCTCCTCCTGGCGGCGTTGCTGGTCGCGTAGCGCCAGCAGGCGCTCGTCCAGTTGCGCCAGGGCCGCTTCACGCTTCTCGCACTCCAGCTGCAGGCGTTCCAGCTCCTGGCCGCGGGCCAGCACGCCGCTGTCGGCCTCGGCGGCGCGGCGCACACGCAGGAAATGTCGGCCGACCCAGTAGCCGTCGCGGCTGATCAGGCTCTCGCCCTCGGCCAGCTGGGCGCGAGCCGCCAGGGCCTGCTCCAGCGACTCCACCGGGCGCACAGCGGCCAGCCAGGGCGACAGGTCATGCTTGGATTCGATTTTGTCCAGCAGGCTGCCGGCGTGGCGCGCACCGCCCGCAGCCGGGCTGGCCAGGCGCAGTTCGCCCTGCTGAAGCGCGCTGAAATCCAGCCCGGCAAAATCATCCAGCAGCACCGCCTGCAGGTCGGCGCCGAGCACAGTTTCCACCGCCAGCTCCCAGCCGGCTTCCACGCGCAGGCCTTCGGCCAGGCGCGGACGCTGCTGCAAGCCCTGCTCGCGCAGCCAGTCGCCGGCGCCCTGCCCCGGATCGAGCGCGGCCTGTTGCAGCGCCTCCAGCGAAGCCAGGCGACCGTTCAGCCGTTGTAACTCGCCCTGGGCCTGCTGCTGAGCCTGGCCGGCCTGCTGCAGCTCCTCGCGCAGCTGCTGCAGGCGCTCGGCCTGCTGCTCTTCGGCTGCCTGCAGCGACTCCTGCTCCAATTCGCCAGCCGCCAGCTGTTCGTTCAGTTCCAGGATCGCGGCGTCTTCGGGGTCGGCCGCCAGTTGCTGCAATTCTTCGCCCAGGCGGCGCTGGCGTTCGGCCAGACGTTCCAGGCTCTGCTCCAGCTGAGCGATGCGCGACTGCTGCACCTCGGCCTGCCGGCGCGGCTCGGCGCTGCGCTGGTTGAAGCCGTCCCACTGCTCCTGCCAGCCGTGCATGGCGGCCTCGGCCTCCTCCAGGCCGGCGGCGGACTCCTCGGCGGCGGCGGCGGTCAGCTCCTGCTCGGGCAACAGCATTTCCAGCTCTTCGCCCAGGGTGGCCAGCAGCGTGCGGTCATGGCCGAGGTGGGATTCGGTTTCCAGGCGCGCCTTTTCCGCCTCGCGCAAATCGTCCTGCAACTGGCGCAGACGCTGCTGGCCGTGCTGGATACTCTGCTCGACGCGGGCGATATCGCCACCCACCGAGTAGAAGCGCCCCTGCACCAGGTTGAAGCGCTCGCTCAGTTCGTGGTGGCCGTCGCGCAGGCGCTCGATAGCGGCATCGGCGCTGCGCTGCTCGGCCACCAGCGCCTCGAAAGCCACTTCCTGGTCGCCGATCACCTGTTCGCGGCTGCCGACCTGCTGGTTCAGGGTCTGCCAGCGCAGGGCCAGCAGCTGGGCCTTGAGCTGGCGTTCCTCGGCCTTGTATTCCTGGTACTTCTCCGCCGCCTGGGCCTGACGGTGCAGGCGTTCGAGCTGGCGTTCCAGCTCTTCGCGCAGGTCGGTCAGGCGCGCCAGGTTTTCCTGGGTGCGGCGGATGCGGTTCTCGGTCTCGCGGCGGCGCTCCTTGTACTTGGAGATGCCGGCGGCTTCCTCGATGAAGTTGCGCAGCTCCTCGGGCTTGGCCTCGATCAGCTTGCTGATCATGCCCTGCTCGATGATCGAGTAGCTGCGCGGCCCTAACCCCGTTCCCAGGAAGATGTCGGTGATGTCGCGGCGGCGGCACTTGGTGCCGTTGAGGAAATAGGTGTTCTGCCCGTCGCGGGTCACCCGGCGGCGGATGGAGATCTCGGCGAAGGCGGCGTACTCACCCACCAGCGAATTGTCGCTGTTGTCGAAGATCAGCTCGATGGAGGCCTGGGTCACCGGCTTGCGCGTGTTGGAGCCGTTGAAGATGACGTCGGTCATCGACTCGCCGCGAAGGTTCTTCGCCGAACTCTCGCCCATCACCCAGCGTACGGCGTCGATGATGTTGGACTTGCCGCAGCCGTTGGGCCCGACCACCGCCGCCATGTTGCTGGGAAAACTGACGGTCGTCGGGTCGACGAAGGACTTGAAGCCGGCCAGCTTGATGCTTTTCAGGCGCATCGGGGCTTAGCGCTCGGCCAGGGTCGCCAGCACCAGCTGGCAGTTGTGCTGACCGTAAGCCAGCAGCACCTCGCGGGCGCGGCCGTGGTCGCGGGCGATGATCGCCTGCAGCAGGCTGGCGAAGGTATTCATGAACTGACCCATCTCGCCTTTGCGCCGCTCCAGCGCCAGGTGATAGGTGCGGCTGATGGCCGGCAGCAGGTTCTCCAGGGTTTCCTGCAGGTAGGGGTTGTCGGCGAAGGGAAAGGCGGCGCGCATCACGTCGAAGCTGTTCTCGACGAAGGCGCCGATATCGCCGCGCTGCAGGCTGTCCAGCAGGCGCTGCTGAATGTCGACGAAGGGCGCCAGATCGCTTTCCGCCTGCCAGCGCTCGATCACCGCGCGGGCCAGCAGGATATACAGCTCGATCACCAGGCCGTAGAGGCTCTGCACCTTGTGCGGGGTCAGTTCGGTGACCTGGGCGCCGCGACGCGGCAGGATCACGATCAGGTGGCGACGCTCGAGAATCAGCAGCGCCTCGCGCACCGATCCGCGGCTGACGTTGAGCGCCTGGGTGACCTTCTGCTCCTGGATGCGCTCGCGCTCCTTGAGCTCGCCGCGAATGATGCGTTCGGCCAGGTAATGGGCAATTTGCTCGGCGAGGCTGTCCGGGGCCTTGAACGTCATGACATTCCTTATTTGCGTCGATCCAGGGGCAGGCGGTCGAGTCTGAGAGCCCCGCCATTGCTGGGCGGCGGCGGAAAATCGAGCGGCGAGTGTAACACAGGGTGTTACCGGGCCAAGCGCCCCGGCGGGCGGCTTTCTGATCTAAAGGTGGGCCCCGGACGGCTAGTCTCGAAAACAGATTGTCCTACAATCAGACATCAGTACCCACCACGATAACAAGCCGGAGCCGCCCATGTTCGAACGCCTGCCCTCCCCCTGGATGATCGCCCTGAAGAAGGTCGGCTACTGGATCTGGCTGGTGCCGGTGCTCGGCATTCCGCTCAGCTACTACTGGTCGCTGGGCAGCGCCCACGCCGACGCCTGGGCCTGGCTGGTGATCACCGTGGTGTTCGGGGTGATTCCGCTGCTGGATTTCGTGGTCGGCCGCGACCCGGCCAACCCGGAGGAAAGCAGCGAGGTGCCGGCCCTGGAAGCCCAGGGCTACTACCGCCTGCTGAGCCTGGCCACGGTGCCGCTGCTGCTGGCCATGCTGCTCTGGAGCGGCTGGGTGTTCGTCAACTACCAGGCCTGGAGCTGGCTCGGCCAGCTCGGCTGGGTGCTGTCGGTCGGCACGGTGATGGGCGCCATCGGCATCACCGTGGCGCACGAACTGATCCACAAGGATCCGCAGCTGGAACAACGCGCCGGCGGCCTGCTGCTGGCCGCGGTGTGCTACGCCGGCTTCAAGGTGGAGCACGTACGCGGCCATCACGTGCACGTCTCCACCCCCGAGGACGCCTCCTCCTCGCGCTTCGGCCAGAGCCTGTACGCCTTCCTGCCGCACGCCTACAAGCACAACTTCCTCAACGCCTGGACGCTGGAGGCCGAGCGCCTCAAACGTCGCGGCCTGCCGGCCCTGCACTGGCGCAACGAGCTGATCTGGTGGTACGCCATCAGCGCCCTGTTGCTGCTCGGTTTCGGCCTGGCGTTCGGCTGGCTCGGCGCGCTGTTCTTCCTCGGCCAGGCGGTCATGGCCTTCACCCTGCTGGAGATAGTCAACTACGTCGAGCACTACGGCCTGCACCGGCGCAAACTGGACAACGGCCGCTACGAGCGCACCAACCCGCATCACTCGTGGAACAGCAACTTCCTGCTGACCAACCTGTTCCTCTTTCACCTGCAGCGCCATTCCGACCACCACGCCTACGCCAAGCGTCGCTACCAGGTGCTGCGCCACTTCGACGACAGCCCGCAACTGCCCAACGGCTATGCCGGGATGATCGTCCTGGCGCTGATTCCGCCGCTGTGGCGCGCAGTGATGGACCCCAGGGTGCGCGCCTACTACGCCGGCGAGGAGCACCAGCTGAGCCAGTCGCAGCTGGCCCAGCCCTAGCCGGCGAAGGCCTGGCAACCTGCTAGCAGGCTGTTGAGAAACTACCTGCGTTGCCATCGCGGCGTTAAAAACAGGCTCAAAATGCTCATTTACAGCTCGTAAACTCCGCTTTTTCGCCTGTTTTTGCCTTGCGCTGGCTGCCTCGCCTACGTTTTTCAACGGCCTGCTAGTGCGCCGCCGGCTCCTGCAGCTCGGCGGCGCCCTTGAAGAACACCAGCATCAACGCCACGCCGGCGCCGAGCAGCGGCAGCACGGCCACCAGCATCAGCAGCACGCTGACCAGCATCAGGCCGCCGACCAGGTCGAGCCAGGCCATCACCCGCAGCGCCGGATAGGGGTAGTCGACCTTGAGCAGGCGTACACCGAGCCAGGCGGTGCAGGCGCCCATCAGGCAAAGCACGCCGATATAGCTCGCGGTCGGCCAATCCAGGGCGGCGAACAGGCGCTCGCCGAACAGAGCATCGAGCGCCTCCAGCAGCAGGGTCACCGCCACCAGCGCCCAGATCGGCACGCCCAGCCCCCTGGCGGCGAAACGCGCCTCGGCGAAGGCCTTGAACCGCAGCAGCAGGTAGCAGCCGAGCAGCACCAGCGCCAGGTTCAGCCAGTCGGTGTAGGCCAGCAGCAGCTGCGCCTCGCCCTCCTCCAGCAGGCCGCTGGCCACCAGCAAGCCAAACATCAGGGCGTTGGTCAGCACCGAGACCAGCGCCAGCCAGCCGAGCACCTGCAGCTGGCGCGCGCTCCAGCCCTGCAGGCGGGGGGCGCGTGTCGCGTCGAGCAGGTCCGCCTGCGGCGCGCTATAGGGGTTGTCCGGTTGCATCGGGCCTGTCCTGATCCGGGAAAACCCCGAGGCTAACCAGGCGCGCGACGCTTGACCAGACTGTACGGTTCAACCCGCAGGTGGCTGTACCGCGACGCCGCCCCGGCGGCGCCATAGGCTGATGGCCTGTCACCGGAGAACCCCCATGACCGCCGAACTCTTGCTCGCCTTCGTCGCCTTCGCCTTCGTCACCTCGGTCACGCCTGGGCCCAACAACATGATGCTGCTCGCCTCCGGGGTGAATTTCGGCGTGCGCCGCAGCATCCCGCACATGCTCGGCATCAGCCTGGGCTTCATGCTGCTGGTGGCTGCGGTGGGGCTGGGGCTGGGCCAGCTGTTCGAGCGCGTGCCGGTGCTGCACCAGGTGCTGCGCTACGTCGGCGCCGCCTATCTGCTCTACCTGGCCTGGAAGATCGCCCAGGCCGGCGCGCCGCAGGGCAGCGCCAGATCGGCGGCCAAGCCCTTCACCTTCCTCCAGGCGGCGGCCTTCCAGTGGGTCAACCCCAAGGCGTGGATCATGGCCATCGGCGCCATCACCACCTACACGCCGCAGGACGGCTTCGTCAGCAACGTGCTGCTGATCGCCGCGCTGTTCGCCCTGGTCAACTGCCCCAGCGTCGGCCTGTGGACCGTGGCCGGCAGCCTGCTGCGCAGCTGGCTGGACAATCCGCGTGCGCTGCGCGCCTTCAATATCGGCATGGCGTTACTCTTGGTCGCCTCGCTCTACCCTATACTCGTCGACACGGGACTGTTCTGATGCAAGACGCCGCCCCCGCCCGCCTGCGCCCGCTGGCGGACACCTCCACCTCGGCCGTGGTCGCCGGCTTCATCGCCATGCTCACCGGCTACACCAGCTCGCTGGTGCTGATGTTCCAGGCCGGCCAGGCCGCCGGCCTGAGCAGCGGGCAGATTTCCTCGTGGATCTGGGCGCTGTCGATCGGCATGGCGCTGTGCTGCATCGTGCTGTCGCTGCGCTACCGCGCGCCGGTGATGATCGCCTGGTCCACCCCCGGCGCGGCGCTGCTGATCACCAGCCTGCCGCAGGTGTCCTACGGCGAGGCCATCGGCGCCTATATCCTGGCTTCGGGGCTGATCGTGCTGATCGGCCTGACCGGCACCTTCGACCGCCTGATGCGGCGTATCCCCGCCTCCATCGCCGCCGCCCTGCTGGCCGGCGTGCTGTTCAAGATCGGCCTGGAAATCTGCGTGGCCGCCGAGCAGCAGCCCGTGCTAGTGGTCGCCATGCTGCTCGCCTACCTGTTCGGCAAGCGCCTGTGGCCGCGCTACGCGGTGCTCGCCGCGCTGATCGTTGGCAGCATGCTGGCCGGGGTCTTCGGCCTGCTGGATTTCAGCGGCTTCCAGCTGCAGCTGGCTACGCCAGAGTGGACCACGCCGAGCTTCTCCCTGGCCGCCGCCATCAGCATCGGCATTCCGCTGTTCATCGTCGCCATGGCCTCGCAGAACCTGCCGGGCATGGCCGTGCTGCGCGCCAACGGCTACGAGGTGCCGGCCTCGCCGCTGCTGACCAGCACCGGCCTGGTGTCGATCCTGATGGCGCCGTTCGGCAGCCACGGCATCCATATGGCGGCGATCAGCGCGGCGATCTGCGCCGGCCCGGAAGCCCACGAAGACCCGCGCAAGCGCTACACCGCGGCGGTCTGGTGCGGGGTGTTCTACGGCATCGCCGGGATCTTCGGCGCCACCCTGGCGGCGCTGTTCGCCGCACTGCCGGCGGCGCTGATCCTGTCCATCGCCGCGCTGGCGCTGTTCGCCTCGATCATCGGCGGCCTGACCCAGGCCATGAGCGAACCCAACGAGCGCGAGGCGGCGCTGATCACCTTCCTGGTCACCGCCTCGGGCATGAGCCTGCTCGGCGTCGGCTCGGCGTTCTGGGGCATAATCGCCGGCCTGCTGACCCTGGCGATTCTCAACGCTGGCAAGCGTTGAGGTCGCGCAGGGTGGATGATGCTCTTTTCATCCACCCTTGGCGTCAGAAGTGGTGGATGGATAAAGCGCTAGCCACCCTACGCACTACGCCCGCTCCCCCGGCGCCACCGGCCCTGTCAGCTCGGCGCCGTGCACGCGGTTGACCCACAGGCCGAACAGCGCCGCGGTGATGAACATGATCAGGCTGTAGATGGCCGCCGGAATGGCCATGGTCGGGTTGTTCAGCAGCGCCGGGCTGAGCGCCAGGGCGATGGCCAGGGTGCCGTTGTGGATGCCGATCTCCATGGCGATGGCGATCGCCTGGCGCAGGTTGAGCTTGAGCAGGCGCGGCACGCAGTAGCCCACCGCCATGCTCAGCAGGTTGAAGGCCAGCGCCGCACCGCCCACCGCCGGGGCGTAGTCGACGAAGGTGCGCCAGTCCTTGGCCACCGCCAGCAGGATGATCAGCAGCAGGAACAGCGCCGAGACGATCTTCACCGGTTTCTGCATGCGCTCGGCGAAACCGGGGAAGCGGCTGCGCAGCCACATGCCGATGGCCACCGGACCGAGGACGATGGCGAACACCTGCACCACCTTGGCGAACTGCAGCGGGATGGCCTGCTCGGCGGTCATGAAATAGGCCAGCGACAGGTTGACGATCAGCGGCATGGTGAGGATCGCCACCACCGAGTTGACCGCGGTCAGGGTGATGTTCAGCGCCACGTCGCCATGCGCCAGGTGGCTGTAGAGGTTGGCCGTGGTGCCGCCCGGCGAGGCGGCCAGCAGCATCAGCCCCACCGCCAGCGCCGGCGCCAGGCCGAAGGCCTTGGCCAGGAAGAAGCAGGCCAGCGGCAACAGCAGCAGCTGGCAGGCCAGGCCGATCAGCACGGGTTTGGGGAATTTCGCCACCCGGGCGAAGTCCGCCAGGCTCAGCGACAAGCCGAGACCGAGCATGATGATGCCCAGGGCGGCGGGGAGAAACAGCGTCAGCAGGGGATCGGCGGTCATCAGGGTTATCGCTCCGGTTGAACCTGGCAGGATTTTGCGCAGTCAGGGCCACCCAACGCAGTGGCCCTGCGAGCCAACGATAGCCCAGGGGCGTCGCCAAACGCCGAGTTAGAGGCTCAGATTGCGGTAGCGCCGCCATCCACCGCCAACGCATGGCCGGTGGTGAAAGCCGCGTTGTCGCAGCACAGGTAGAGCACGGCGGTGGCGATCTCCTCGACCTTGCCGATGCGCCCGACCGGGTGCATGGTGGCGACGAACTCGGCCTTCTTCGGGTCGGCCTCGTAGGCGCGACGGAACATGTCGGTGTCGATCACCGCCGGGCACACGGCGTTGACGCGGATTTTCTTCTTCGCGTACTCCACCGCCGCCGACTTGGTCAGGCCGATCACCGCATGCTTGGAGGCGGCGTAGATGCTCATCTTCGGCGCCGCGCCGAGGCCGGCCACCGAGGCGGTGTTGACGATGGCGCCGCCGCCCTGGGCCAGCAGCAGCGGAATCTGGTGCTTCATGCACAGCCACACGCCCTTGACGTTGACGCCCATGATGGCGTCGAACTCGGCCTCGCTGCCCTCGGCCAGCTTGCCCTTCTCTATCTCGATGCCGGCGTTGTTGAAGGCGTAGTCGAGGCGGCCGTAGGCGGCGATCACCGCTTCCATCAGCGCCTTGACCTCGGCGTCACGGGTCACGTCGCAGCGCACGAAACGCGCCTCGCCGCCGGCCGCACGAATCAGCTCGACGGTGCCCTCGCCGCCCGCGGCGTCGACGTCGGAAACCACCACCTTGAGGCCCTCGGCGGCGAATGCCAGGGCAGTGGCGCGGCCGATGCCGGCGGCGCCGCCGGTGACCAGGGCGACCTGGCCGGAGAAGGTCATGCTCATATCTGCTTCCTCGCAGCGATTGAAAGTCGCGACGAGTCTAGCCAGCGCGCCGGGCGGCGAGCAGCACTATCAGGCTTTGGAGTGCAGGATCATGCAGGGAACTGATAAAGGCCCGCGGGCCTTTATCAGTCGGATGGATGCAGCGCCCAGATCAGGCGCCGAGTTCGGCCACCACCGCAACCAGCGCCTGCGCCGGATCGGCGGCCTGGCTGATCGGCCGGCCGATCACCAGGTAGTCGGAGCCGGCGTCCAGCGCCTGACGCGGGGTGAGGATGCGTTTCTGGTCGTCGGCGGCGCTGCCGGCCGGGCGGATACCCGGGGTGACCAGCTGCAGGCGCGGTTGCGCGACCTTCAGCGCCTGCGCTTCCTGCGCCGAGCAGACCAGGCCGTCGAGGCCGGCTTCGGCGGCCAGGCCGGCCAGACGCAGCACCTGCTGCTGCGGCGGCAGGTCCAGGCCGATGCCGGCCAGGTCCTGCTGCTCCATGCTGGTCAGCACGGTGACGCCGATCAGCAGCGGCTTGGGCCCGCTGAGCTTGTCCAGTTCCTCGCGGCAGGCGGCCATCATGCGCAGGCCGCCGGAGCAGTGCACGTTGACCATCCACACGCCCAGCTCCGCCGCGGCCTTGACCGCCATCGCCGTGGTGTTGGGGATGTCGTGGAATTTCAGGTCGAGGAACAGCTCGAAACCCTTGGCCTGCAGCGCCTCGACCACCTGCGGGCCGCAGCGGGTGAACAGCTCCTTGCCCACCTTGACCCGGCACAGCGCGGGGTCGAGGCGGTCGGCCAGGGCCAGGGCGGCGTCACGGCTGGGGAAGTCGAGGGCGACGATGATCGGGGTCTGGCAGGCGGGCATGGCGGGTCTCGGCAGGTCAAAAACGCCGCGCATTGTAGCGCAAACACAGGCCGCCGGAGCGGCGCCCCGGCATAGGCTGGATGACGCGTTGTTGATCCTCCCTTGTCGAGCCCTGGCGGATTGTGCTCATGGCCCGGATCAAGCGCAGCGCTTGGCAACAGTCCCCCAGGTTGCATCTGAGCGGCTAGGGACTCAGTCCTCTTCCGGCGTCGCCCGGTATTCGCGCGCCAGGCGCTGCTGCACCTCGACCGGTACCTGCTCGTAGTGGCTGAGCGCCAGGCTGTAGCTCCCCTGCCCGGCGGTGATCGCCTTGAGCCGTCCGGCATAGCCCTCCAGCTCGGCCAGCGGCACCAGGCCGCGCACCAGCAGTTGGTCCGGGCCCAGCGAGTCGGTGCCGAGCACCTGGCCGCGGCGGCTGGTCAGGTCGGAGGTGATGTCGCCCAGGCGGCCCTGCGGCGCCACCACCTCGATGTTGACCAGCGGCTCCAGCACTATGCCACCGGCGGCCCGCAGGGCCTCGAGCATCGCCCGCCGGCCGGCGGCCTGGAAGGCCACGTCCTTGGAATCCACCGGGTGGCTCTTGCCATCGTGGACGCAGACCCGCACGTCTTCCAGCGGGCAGCCGGCCAGGGGGCCGGCGGCCAGCACCGAGCGCACGCCCTTCTCCACCGAGGGAATGAACTGCCCGGGGATCACCCCGCCCTTGATCTGGTCGACGAACTCGAAGCCCGCGCCACGCGGCAGCGGCTCGATGCGCAGGTACACCTCGCCGAACTGGCCGGCGCCACCGCTCTGCTTCTTGTGCCGGTAGTGGCCCTCGGCCGCGCGGCTGATGGTCTCGCGGTAGGGCACGCGCGGCGGGCGGGTCTCCACTTCCAGCTTGTAGGTACCGGCCATGCGATCGAGCAGGTAGCGCAGGTGCAACTCGCCCATGCCGCGCAGCACCGTCTCCTGGGTGTCCTGGTGGTAGTCCAGGCGCAGGCAGGGATCCTCGGCCAGCAGGCGTCCCAGCACCTCGGCGAGGCGCTGCTCGTCGCCGCGGCGCTTGGCCGCGACGGCCAGCCCCTGCATCGGCTGCGGCAGGGGCAGCGGCTTGAACTGCAGCGCATCCTCGTCGTGGGAGTCGTGCAACAGCGCGCCGAACTCCAGGTCCTCCACCTTGGCCAGGGCACCGAACTGGCCGGGCAGCAGCTGCGCCACCTCCTCGTAACGCCGGCCCTGCGGGCGCAGCAAGTGACCGACCTTGACCGCCTTGCGCAGCGCACCGACGTACAGCTGGGCATCGCGCCGCAGCGTGCCCTGGTACAGGCGGAAGATGCCGAGTTTGCCGACGAAGGGATCCATCACCACCTTGAACACCTGGGCCAAGACATGGCGATCGGGCTCGGCCAGCGTGGCGAAGGCCTTGCCGCGCTCGTCGAGAAAAACCGGCGGATTGCCCTCCAGCGGGTTGGGCGCCAGCTTCTCCAGCAC
This sequence comes from Pseudomonas sp. PL-6, assembly GCF_054110165.1. Classification (NCBI taxonomy): domain Bacteria; kingdom Pseudomonadati; phylum Pseudomonadota; class Gammaproteobacteria; order Pseudomonadales; family Pseudomonadaceae; genus Pseudomonas; species Pseudomonas sp. PL-6. The sequence continues at coordinate 3,335,999 of NZ_CM134189.1, forward strand.
CTCGAGCAGCTCGACCACCCCGGCGCCGCTGCGCGCCGAGACGAAACACAGCGGGATCAGGTGGCCCTCGCGCAGGGCCTGCTCGAAGGGCGCGTGCAACTCCTCCGGGCGGATCACGCCCTGCTCCAGGTAACGCGCCATCAGCGCCTCGTCCACCTCGACCACCTGGTCCACCAGCGCCTGGTGGGCCTCGGCCACCGAGGAGAAGTCGGCCTGCCCCTCGGGGTTGAAGAAGCAGTCCACCACCCGGCGGGCATCGTCGGCCGGCAGGTTGAGCGGCAGCACCTCCTTGCCGAAGGCCTCACGCAGGGCGGCCAGCAGGCCGGGCAGGTCGACCCGCTCGGCGTCGATCTTGTTCACCACCAGCATGCGGCACAGGCCACGCTCGGCCGCCCAGGCCATCATGCGCCGGGTGCTGGGCTCGACGGCTGCGGCCTGGGCATCGACCAGCACCAGCGCGGTGTCCACCGCGGCCAGGGCCGGCAGGGCCTGGCCGACGAAGTCGGGAGAGCCGGGGGTGTCGACCAGGTTGACCTCGGCCGCGCCGTAGCAGAAATGCACCAGCGCCGACGCCAGCGAATGGCGGTACTCGCGCTCGAGGGGATCGAAGTCGCACTGGCTGTCGCCACGTTCCACGATGCCGGCCGTTGCGATGGCGCCGCTGGCCTGCAACAAGGCCTCGGCCAGGCTGGTCTTGCCGCTTTGAGCATGGCCCACCAACGCCACGCAGCGGATGGATTCGACGGCGGGATGGCTCATGGCGGCCTCCATGCTGGGCGGGGAATGCCTGAAGTATAGGCAGGCGCCGGCGCCCGCCAGGCCCCCTAGCGGTGCACCGCCATCGCCAATGCACCAGCCCGGCGCCCGTCCCGGGGCTACAGCCGCAGCCGGCGCGGCGCCGTAAAGCCTGGCACGGCCGCTGCACGGTAATCCCGTCGTTCTCCGCACGGGTTGCAGCCATGCCCTACCAGACCACCGTCGGCCGCCTGGTCTACCGCTTCGCCGACCTCAAGCCCCTGCTGGCCAAGGCCAGCCCGGCGCGCTCCGGCGACTACCTGGCCGGCCTCGCCGCCGCCACCTATGAAGAGCGCATGGCGGCCAAGCTGACCCTGGCCGAGGTGCCGCTCAAACGCTTTCTCGACGAGGCGCTGATCCCCTACGAAGCGGACGAAGTCACCCGGCTGATCCTCGACCGCCACGACTCCGCCGCCTTCGCCCCGATCAGCCACCTGAGCGTGGGCGACCTGCGCGACTGGCTGCTGCTGGAGCGCACCGACAGCGCGCGCCTGGCCGCCGTGGCGCCGGGGCTGACGCCGGAGATGGTCGCCGCGGTGAGCAAGCTGATGCGCAACCAGGACCTGATCCTGGTGGCGAAGAAATGCCAGGTGGTCACCCGCTTTCGCAACACCCTCGGCCTGCCCGGTCATCTGGCCGTGCGCCTGCAGCCCAACCACCCCACCGACGACGTGCGCGGCATCGCCGCCAGCCTGCTCGACGGCCTGCTCTACGGCGCCGGCGACGCCTGCGTGGGCATCAACCCGGCGAGCGATTCGCTGCCGACCCTGATGCGCCTGTGGCAGATGCTGGACGAGGTGCGCCAGCACTTCGACATCCCCATGCAGAGCTGCGTGCTGACCCACGTCACCACGCAGATCCAGGCCATCGAGGCCGGCGCGCCGGTGGACCTGGTGTTCCAGTCCATCGCCGGCAGCGAGGCGGCCAACGCCGGCTTCGGCGTGTCCCTGGCGATTCTGCGCGAGGCGCACGAAGCGGCGCTGTCGCTGGGTCGCGGCACGCTCGGCGACCACTGCATGTACTTCGAGACCGGCCAGGGCAGCGCGCTGTCGGCCGGCGGCCACCATGGCGTCGACCAGCAGACCTGCGAGGCCCGCGCCTACGCCGTGGCCCGCGAATTCCGCCCGCTGCTGGTCAACAGCGTGGTCGGCTTCATCGGCCCGGAATACCTCTACGACGGCAAGCAGATCGTCCGCGCCGGCCTGGAGGATCACTTCTGCGCCAAGCTGCTGGGTCTGCCGATGGGCTGCGACGTGTGCTACACCAACCACGCCGAGGCCGACCAGGACGATATGGACAACCTGCTGACCCTGCTCGGCGCGGCCGGGATCAACTTCATCATGGGCATTCCCGGCGCCGACGACATCATGCTCAACTACCAGAGCACCTCGTTCCACGATGCCCTGTACCTGCGCAAGGTGCTGGGCCTGAAACGCGCCCCCGAGTTCGACGCCTGGCTGGCGCGCATGGCCATCACCGAACCCGGCGGCCGCCTGCGCGAGATCGGCCGCGGCCATCACCTGCTCAAGCAACTGCCGCAGATTTCCGGAGCCGCCTGATGAACGAGTCCGAGCCGGCCCAGGCCGGCATAGAGCTGGCCCAGGCCGAGGTGAAGCTGGCCCAGGCCAAGGTAGAGCTGGCCCAGGCCAACCCCTGGGACGAGCTGCGCGCCCACACCTCGGCGCGTATCGCCCTCGGCCGCGTCGGCTGCAGCCTGCCCACCGCCGAGGTGCTCAGGTTCGGCCTGGCCCACGCCCAGGCGCGCGACGCCGTGCACCGCCCGCTAGACTTCGCCGAACTCAAGCAGCAGCTGCACGGCGCCGGGTTTCGTACGCTGAAGGTGCGCAGCAACGCCGAGGACCGCCAGAGCTACCTGCTGCGCCCGGATCACGGCCGCCACCTACACGACGACTGCCGCGTGCAGCTGCAGCACGAGCTGCCGGCGCCGGAGCTGGCCATTGTCCTGGCCGATGGCCTGTCGGCCATCGCCGTGCAGCGCCACGCCCTGCCGCTGCTGCTGGCCTTTCGCGAACGCTTCGCCACCGACTGGGCCAATACCCCGGTGGTGCTCGCCGAGCAGGGTCGCGTGGCCATCGGCGACGGCATCGGCGAGGCGCTGCGCGCGCGCCTGGTGATCGTCATGATCGGCGAACGCCCGGGACTGTCCTCGCCGGACAGCCTCGGCCTGTACCTGACCCACGCGCCGCGCATCGGCTGCCCGGACAGCGCGCGCAACTGCATCTCCAACGTGCGCCCCGAAGGCCTGCCCTACGCCCTGGCGGCGCACAAGCTCGACTACCTGACGCGCCAGGCGCTGCGCCTGCGACTGAGCGGGGTGCAGCTGAAGGACGACAGCACGCTGCAGGCACTGCCGCCCGCCTGACAAGGCGCCGGCGGCAGGTTAAGGTGGAGTTCCCGCCACTTCAGAGGAACTCACCATGCCCTGGTACGCCTGGCTTATCCTGGCCCTGGCCTTGGGCTCCATCCTCGGCAGCCTGCTGCTGTTGCGCGACACGGCGAAGAAGCTGCCGCTGAGCGAGGAGCAGCTCAAACGCATCCGCGAGCGCAACGCCGAGCAGGATGCCAAGGATGCGCGCGAGCGCTAGCCTGGCGCTGCTGGCCCTGCTCGCCGGCTGCGCCGGGCAGGCGCCGCCGACGACCGACGAGGACTGCTCCCTGGCCTTCGCCGCTTGGCAGAGCGCCAGCGCTGCCGCACGCGACAGCCGCTACCGCCTGATTGCGGGGTTTCCCGGCCTGCGCAGCGACCGCCTCGCCGCCGCATTGGGCGAGCAGGCGCACAGCGCCGAACAGCGCCGCCTGTGGCTGGCGCAGCTGGCCGCCAACGACCGCGACGCCCAGGCCGTGGAACAGGCGACGTTGGGCAGCGCGCCAAGCGCGGCACTGGAGACCTGCCGCCAGCGCCAGCAGGCCCGCCTGCTGACCGACGCCGCCGCCTTCGAGCGCCTGCGCCAGGCCGCCCGCGTCGCGGACGACTATCGCCCCTGGGCCAGGTGGCTCGGCCTCTATCCGCTGGCGGCGCCCGTCTATCGTCGCGCCATCGCCGCCTGGCAGGCCGAAAGCGCCGCCGCGCGCGCCCCCGCCGACGGCCCCCAGTGGCTGAACTACCAGCCGCCGGCCAGAACCGCGCCGCCAGTCGCAGCGCTGGCGCACGATGCCCTCGGCCTGCCGCAGCCCGACGCCGCGCAGCGCCAGGCGCTGTTCGCCCGCCACGCGCCGCAGCTGCTGATCGAGCAGCGCAGCCGCGCCGACCGCATCGGCAGCCCGGGATTCGCCGGCGACGGCCGACGCCGTTTCGCCGACATCGAGCCGCGGCTCTATCGCCAGCTCGGCTGGAGCCGGCTGAACGGCCGCTGGCACCTGCAGCTGATCTACCAGTTCTGGTTCGCCCAGCGCCCCGCGGCGCATCCTCTGGATCTCTACGCCGGCGAGCTGGACGGCCTGATCTGGCGCGTCACCCTCGACGAGCGTGGCGGCGCCCTGCTCTACGACAGCATCCACCCCTGCGGCTGCTGGCATGCCTTCTTCCTGCCGGCGGACTCGCCGCTGCGCTTGCGCCAGCCGGCACAAGCCGAGGCACGCAGTGCGCTACGCCTGGATATCGCCGGCGGCACGGCGCCGAGTCTGTGGCTGCGCGGCGGCGATCACCGCCTGCTGTGGGTCGACGGCCGACGCCCCGCGCGGCCATCGCAGACCTACGGCTTCGCCGCGCTGGACGAACTGCGCAGCCTGCCGCACCCGCAGGGCCGGCGCAGCCTCTACGACCGCCACGGCCTGGTGCCGGGCAGCGAGCGCCTGGAGCGCTGGCTGCTGTGGCCGTCCGGGGTGCGCTCGGCGGGCGCCATGCGCCAATGGGGGCGCCACGCCACGGCCTTTATCGGCCGTGCCCACTTCGACGATCCCGACCTGTTGCAGCAGTACTTCGGATTTACCGCCACAACCGCGGCCGAATAGACTGCGCCCCCCCCACCACAAGGAAGTGCCATGCCCCTGCATCTACGCCTGCTGCTGCCCGCCTTCGCCCTGGTCCTCGGTCATGCCCTGGGTTTTATCGAGCCTGTCGGTCTGCTGCTTGGCGCGCTGTTCGTCGGCCTCGTATTCGGCGGCGAACGCCTGCTGCCCAGCTGGCTGTGGCTGAGCGCGGTGCTGGTCGCCGGCATCGCCCTGGCCGCCCACCTGCTGCCGGGCTTCAGCCCCTGGCCCCTGTGGGAGCCGCGACGGATCAGCACGGACGCCGCGCCCTACGCCCTGCGCCTGTCCTGGGACAAGCTGCTGCTGGGCGCTACCTTGCTGGCCTGGTGGCTGGGCCAGCGCCGCGCGCCGACGCTCTCCCGGTCGCGCGCCGGCTGGGCCTGCCTCGCAACCCTGCTGGCGGTGCCCACGCTGGCCCTGGCGCTGGGAATGGCGGGCTGGCAGCCGAAATGGCCGGACGGCCTGCTGCTGTGGCTGGCGGTGAACCTGGGGGTGGCGGTACTGGCCGAGGAGCTGCTGTTTCGCGGCCTGCTGCAGCGCGCGCTGATCCAGCGTCTGGGCGCCTGGCCGGGGCTGCTGCTGACGGCCGCGCTATTCGGCGCCGCGCACCTGCCGTTCAGCCCGCTGTTCGCCCTGGTGGCGGGCATCGCCGGCCTGGGCTACGGCCTGGCCTTGCATTACAGCGGGCGCCTGAGCCTGGCCATCGCCTTGCACGGCGCGGTCAATCTGCTGCATATCCTGCTGCTGAGCTATCCGCTGCGGCTGGCATGACGGCGATGCGGTAGGGCGAGAAGATTCGCGCCAGCTCGCCCTTGGCGCGCAAGGCCTCGAGCAGCTCGGCGAAACGAGCGGCACTGAGCGGCGCGCCGGGGCGGATCAGCGCATGGTGGCGGTAGACCTGGTCGATGCGTTCGGAGATCAGCAACTGCCGCGCGTGCTCGCGGTTGCGCTTGATGAAGTCGTAGAGGTTGGAACGGGTCACCAGGGCGATATCGGCGCGGCCGCGCAGCACCATCAGCAGGTTGCTGTCGTGGGAATGGCCGAGGTTGGCGTTGAAGGTCTTGGTGAGAAACTCAGGGTCGCTGTTGAAGTCGGCGAAGCCGTAGTGATAGCCGCGGTACAGCGCCAGGCGCTTGCCCTGCAGCTGGTCGAAGTAGTCCTGGCCGCGTAGCTCCTCGTCGCGGGCGACGAACAGCTCGGCGTCTTCCAGGCCCATGTCCACCGCCTCGAAGTCGATGCCCTGCCAACCCCAACCGGGATTCTCGAAGATGGCCATGTCGATGCGCCCGCGCTGCAGGTCGCTGAAGCGGCGGACGATGGCGGTCGGCAGCATGACGAAGTGGTAGTCGCTCTGCTCGCGGTTGAGCGCCTCCAGCAACTGCGGCAGCAGCCCGCTGGACTCCTGCAGGTTGGACTTGACCACGTAGGGCGGGAAATGCGCGCCGCCGACGTGCACCACCTCGGCGGCGGCCAGCATGCCGGCGAACAGCAGACCGGTCGCAGCCAAGCCCAAGCCAATCCACTGCCGCAAGCGCCGCATATCGACTCCCCCAAAAATCCTTCTTCTAGTAAACGGCAGCCTACTCCAGTCGCGCCCCGAGCGACCAGAGGGTTTTCAGTCCGGCGCGGTTTTATCGCCGAGGGTCAGGTGGTAACGACGCAATAGCCTCATCAATTCGCCATCGGCCTGTAATCTTTCCAGCAGCTGCGCCATCTGCTGCGGCGTCAGCGGGCCGTCCGGGCGCAGCAGCACCTGGTGCCGGTAGACCTGGTCGAAGCGCTCGGACACCAGCAAGCCGGCCGCCGCCTCCGGATAGCGCTCCAGGTACAGCTGCAGATAGGAACGGGTGATCACCGCGACATCGGCACGCTGCCGTTGCAGCAGGCGCAGGTTGCTGTCGTGGGAATAGGTCAGCACCGCCTTGAAGGTGCGCCCAAGGTAGTCTTGGTCGGCGTTGTAGCCGGCGAAGCCATAGTGATAGCCACTGTACAGGGCCATGCGCTTGCCGGCGAAATCGGCGAAGTACTCCTGGCCGCGCCCCGGTGCAGCGGCGGCGACGTAGACCTCGGCATCCTCGATATCCAGCGGCAGGCCGAGATGGGGCGTGTCCTGCCAGCCCCACTGGCTGGACTCGAACAGGATCAGGTCGTAGCGCCCGTTTTCCAGATCGCGGTAACGCCGCGTGGCCGAGGTCGGCACCAGCACGAAGCGATACTCGTCCTGCAGGCGGTTCAGCGCCTGCAGCAGCTCCGGCACCAGGCCGCGCGGCTGCGGCGCCTCGGGTTTGAACAGATAGGGCGGGAAGTGATAGCCGCCGACGCGAACCTGCTGCGCGGCATCGGCAGCAAAGGTGTGCAGCAACAGGCAGGCAAACAGGCAAACAGCTAACGCACGCAAACTCGACCTCTCGTCACGGAACACAGAGCGGAAATCAGGCGAACGTCCCGTGTTCGAAGCCGACGCAGCGGCAGTTGCTCTAGAGCCTAGACCAGTTTTTTCATCCGTCCTTGCACACCAGCGACAAGGCCTCCTCGGCCAGTTGATCGAGGCTCATCGGCCCCTGCGGGCGGAACCAGGTGGTGGTCCAGCTCAGCGCGCCGGTGAGGAAACGTCGCTGGATAAAGGGATCGCCCTGGAAGTAACCGGCCTCGCGGGCTTCGCCCAGCACCTGCAGCCAGATCTGCTCGTAGGTATCGCGCAGCGCCAACACCTGCGCCTGGCCCTCGTCCGACAGCGAGCGCCACTCGTACACCAGCACCGCCATGGCCTCGCCGGTGCCGCCCATGATCGACTGCAGCTCGCAGCGGATCAGCGCCAGCAGGCGCTCGCGGGTGCCCTGCGCCTCGGCCAACGCGGCGCGCATCAAGGCGGTGTTGTAAAGGATGGTTTCCTCCATCACCGCCTTGAGGATCTCGTCCTTGCTCTTGAAGTGATGAAAGATGCTGCCCGACTGGATGCCCACCGCGCCGGCCAGGTCGCGCACCGTGGTGCGCTCGAAGCCCTTGCTGCGAAACAGGTGGGCGGCCATCTGCAGCAGCTTGCCCCGGGCGCTGTCCGGGTCGGTGACGTGGCCACCGCTGACCAGCTCCTGCATCACCGCCTGGGCCTTGTGTTCGTCCACGCTGACTTCTCCTGGTATTGGCTGCGCTGCGGCGGCCCGTTGCTTTCACGGATTCTGCAAGCCGCCGGCAAGTGCTTGTCTTACTTAATGAAATATATGCGATGAAATTTATGCCCCCGCGCCTGACCAAGCAAGCGCTTGGCCGCACTTTTGGCGGGAAAGCCCTCTTTTCCGACTTTTCAACCAAGCGCTTGCTTGGTAGTGTTGGTTTCAGCTTCCCAACCTGTGACGGGCCATCACCATGAGCAAAACCCTACGCATCGGCTGCGCCTCCGCCTTCTGGGGCGACACCTGCACCGCCGCCGCCCAGCTGGTGCGGGGGGCCGAGCTGGATTACCTGGTGTTCGACTACCTAGCCGAAGTGACTATGTCGATCATGGCCGGCGCCCGCATGAAGAAGCCGGACGAGGGCTACGCCCGCGACTTCGTCGAGGTGCTCGCGCCGCTGCTGGGCGAGATCGCGCAGAAGAAGATCCGCGTGATCAGCAACGCCGGCGGGGTCAACCCCACGGCTTGCGCCGCGGCCCTCGAGGCGGCGTGCGAGCAGGCCGGGGTGAAGCTGAAGATCGCCGTGCTGCATGGCGACAACCTGCAGCCCAAACTCGGCGAGCTGGTCAAGGCCGGCACCCGCGAGATGTTCAGCGGCGCGCCGCTGCCGCCCTTCTGCGTGTCGGTCAACGCCTACCTGGGTGCGCCGGGCATAGTCGCCGCGCTCGAACAAGGCGCCGACATCGTCATCACCGGCCGCGTGGTCGACAGCGCCGTGGTCAGCGCCGCCCTGGTGCACGAGTTCGGCTGGGCCTGGACCGATTACGACAAGCTGGCCCAGGCGGCGCTGGCCGGGCACATCATCGAATGCGGCGCGCAGTGCACCGGCGGTAACTTCACCGACTGGCGCGCGGTGCCGGACTACGAACACATCGGCTTCCCCATCGTCGAGGTGCAGGCCGATGGCCGTTTCGTCGTGACCAAGCCGGAGGGTTCCGGCGGCCTGGTCACGCCTTTTACCGTTGGCGAGCAGCTGCTCTACGAGATCGGCGACCCGCGCGCCTATCTGCTGCCGGACGTGGTCTGCGATTTCACCGCCGTCGAGCTGAGCCAGGTTGGCGACAACCGCGTCGAGCTCAAGGGTGCGCGCGGCCTACCGCCGACCGCGCAGTACAAGGTCAGCGCCACCCACCCGGACGGCTTCCGCTGCACCGCCAGCTGCCTGCTCGCCGGCATCGACGCGGTGGCCAAGGCCGAGCGGGTCAGCCAGGCGATCATCGCCAAGACCGCGGCGCTGTTCGCCGAGCGCGGCTGGGGCGCCTATCAGGAAGTCAGCATCGAGCTGCTCGGCAGCGAGGCCACCTACGGCCCGCACGGTCGGCGCCGGGATTGCCGCGAGGTGGTGGTGAAGATCGCCGTGCGCCACGCCAAGAAGGAGGCCCTGGTGCTGTTCTCCCGCGAGATCGCCCAGGCCGCCACCGGCATGGCGCCGGGGCTGACCGGCATAGTCGGCGGCCGCCCCACCGTGTACCCGGTGATCCGCCTGTTCAGCTTCCTGGTGGACAAGAGCGCCTGCGAGCTGGCAGTGGAGATAGACGGCCAGCGCCAACCGGTCGCCCTGCCCCAGGTCGATGCCTTCGACCCCGAGCGACTGCACGCGCCGGCCGCCCTGCCCGTACCGATGGGTGAAGCCGACGCCTCCGTGCCACTGATCCGCCTCGCCGTGGCCCGCTCCGGCGACAAGGGCAACCACAGCAATATCGGCGTGATGGCCAGAAAGCCCGAGTACCTGGCGTGGATCGCCGCTGCGCTGACCCCCGAAGCCGTGGCGCAATGGATGGGCCATGTCATGGACCCGCAAGCCAGCAAGGTCAGCCGCTGGCACCTGCCGGGCAGCCACAGCCTCAACTTCCTGCTGGAAAATGCCCTGGGCGGCGGCGGCGTGGCCAGCCTGCGTATCGACCCGCAGGGCAAGGCCTTCGCCCAGCAGCTGCTGGAATTCCCGGTACCGGTGCCGCGCGCACTGGCCGACAGCCTATAACAAGGACAACCAGAACGATGAGCTACGACTCCGTCTTCAAACCTGGCCTTTTTGCAGGCCAGACCATCCTCGTCACCGGCGGCGGCAGCGGTATCGGTCGCTGCGTGGCCCACGAGCTGGCCCATCTCGGCGCCCACGTGGTGCTGGTCGGACGCAAGCAGGAAAAACTGGAGAAGACCTGCGCCGAGATCATCGAAGACGGCGGCAGCGCCAGCTTCCAGGTCTGCGACATCCGCGACGAAGAGGCGGTCAAGGCCATGGTCGGCGCGGTGCTCGCGCAGCGCGGACGCATCCATCACCTGGTCAACAACGCCGGCGGCCAGTTCCCCGCGCCGTTGATCGGCATCAACCAGAAAGGCTTCGAGACCGTGGTGCGCACCAACCTGGTGGGCGGTTTCCTGGTGGCCAAGGAAGTCTTCCTGCAAAGCCTGAGCAAGCACGGCGGCGCCATCGTCAACATGCTCGCCGACATGTGGGGCGGCATGCCCGGCATGGGCCATTCGGGGGCGGCGCGGGCGGGTATGGAGAACTTCACCAAGACCGCCGCCTACGAGTGGGGCCACGCCGGCGTGCGGGTCAACGCCGTGGCGCCGGGCTGGATCGCCTCCAGCGGTATGGACACCTACCCCGAGTCGATGAAGAACATGATCCGCAACCTAAAGGATCACGTGCCGCTGCAGCGCATCGGCAGCGAGTCCGAGGTGGCCGCCGCTATCGTCTTCCTGCTCAGCCCCGGCGCCAACTTCATCAGCGGCAACACCATCCGCATCGACGGTGCGGCCAGCCAGGGCACCCGTGCCTGGACGCTGGGCAAGGCGAGAAACAGCGAGCCCTACAACGGTTTCCACCGGGCCTACCTGCCCGATGTACTGAAAGATCAGGAGTAAGGCGATGCCCGTGATCCAATCGGAAATCGACGTGCATGGCGAAGCCTTCGCGCAGAACCGCGCGGCCATGCTGGCGGCCATCGCGGCCTTTCGCGACGTCGAGCAGAAGGTGCTCGACAAGGCGCAGGAGGCCAAGGCCAAGTTCGACAAGCGCGGCCAGTTGCTGCCGCGCGAACGCCTCAACCTGCTGCTCGATGCTGGCGCGCCCTTTCTCGAACTGGCCTCGCTGGCCGGCTACAAGCTGCACGACGACAAGGACGGCAGCCAGGCCGGCGGTGGCCTGATCGCCGGCATCGGCTACATCGCCGGCGTGCGCTGCCTGGTGATCGCCAACAACAGCGCGATCAAGGGCGGCACCATCTCCCCCACGGGCCTGAAAAAATCCCTGCGCCTGCAGCAGATCGCCTTCGAGAACAAGCTGCCGGTGGTGACCCTGGCCGAGAGCGGCGGCGCCAACCTCAACTACGCCGCCGACATCTTCGTCGAGGGCGCACGTGGCTTCGCCAACCAGGCGCGCATGTCCGCCATGGGCCTGCCGCAGATCACCGTGGTGCACGGCTCCAGCACCGCCGGCGGGGCCTACCAGCCCGGCCTGTCGGACTACGTGGTGGTGGTGCGCGGCAAAGCCAAGATGTTCCTTGCAGGCCCGCCATTGCTCAAGGCCGCCACCGGCGAGATCGCCACCGACGAGCAACTCGGTGGCGCCGAGATGCACGCCCAGGTCGCCGGCACCGCCGAGTACCTGGCCGAGAACGACGCCGATGGCGTGCGCCTGGCGCGCGAGATAGTCGGCATGCTGCCGTGGAACCAGCAGCTGCCGGCACGTGAGAAACGCACCTGGCGCGAGCCGCTGTACCCGGCCGAGGAACTGCTCGGCCTGGTGCCGGCCGATGCCAAGAAACCCTACGACGTACGCGAGATCATCGCGCGCATCGCCGACGGCTCTGAGTTCCTCGACTTCAAGAACGAGTTCGACAGCCAGACCGTCTGCGGCCACCTGCAGATCGAAGGCCAGGCCTGCGGCTTCATCGGCAACAACGGCCCGATCACCCCGCAAGGCGCGGCCAAGGCGGCGCAGTTCATCCAGCTGTGCGAGCAGAGCAACACGCCGATCCTGTTCTTCCACAACACCACCGGCTTTATGGTCGGCACAGAGTCCGAGCAGAACGGCGTGATCAAGCACGGCTCGAAGATGATCCAGGCCGTGGCCAACGCCACCGTGCCAAAGCTCACCATCGTCGTCGGTGGCTCCTACGGCGCAGGCAACTACGCCATGTGCGGCCGTGGCCTCGACCCACGCTTCATCTTCGCCTGGCCCAACAGCAAGACCGCCGTTATGGGCGGTGCCCAGGCCGGCAAGGTGCTGCGCATCGTCACCGAGGAAAAGCACGCCAAGGAAGGCAAGGAAGCCGATCCGAAAATGCTCGATATGCTGGAACAGATGACCGCACAGAAGCTCGACAGCCAGTCCACCGCGCTGTACGGCACCGCCAGCCTGTGGGACGACGGCCTGATCGACCCGCGCGATACGCGCAAGCTGCTGGGCTTCTTGCTGGACATCTGCGCCGAAGCCAATCTGCGGCCCCTGAAATCCAATCGTTTCGGCGTCGCCCGTTTCTGACCCTCATCATCGGAGCACAACAACAATGATCTTCACCCAGGAACACGAAGAACTCCGCCGCACCGTCCGTAACTTCGTCGACAAGGAAATCAATCCGCACGTCGACGCCTGGGAGAAGGAAGGCCGCTTCCCCATCCACGACATCTTCAAGAAGGCCGGCGAGCTGGGCCTGCTGGGCATCTCCAAGCCGGAGAAATTCGGCGGCATGGGCCTGGACTACAGCTACTCGATAGTCGCCGCCGAGGAGTTCGGCACCATCCATTGCGGCGGCATCCCCATGTCCATCGGCGTGCAGACCGACATGTGCACCCCGGCCCTGGCGCGCTTCGGCTCAGACGAGCTGCGCGAAGAGTTCCTGCGCCCGGCCATCACCGGCGAGATGGTCGGCTGCATCGGCGTCTCCGAAGTCGGCGCCGGCTCCGACGTGGCGGGCCTGAAGACCACCGCGCGCAAGGACGGCGACGACTACCTGATCAACGGCAGCAAGATGTGGATCACCAACTCTCCGAGTGCCGACTTTATCTGCCTGCTGGCCAACACCTCGGACGACAAGCCGCACGTCAACAAATCGCTGATCATGGTGCCGATGAAGACCCCGGGCATCAGCGTCAGCCCGCACCTGGACAAGCTCGGCATGCGCAGCTCGGAGACCGCCCAGGTGTTCTTCGACAACGTGCGCGTGCCGCAGCGCTACCGCATAGGGGCCGAAGGCGCCGGCTTTATGATGCAGATGCTGCAGTTCCAGGAAGAGCGCCTGTTCGGCGCGGCCAACATGATCAAGGGCCTGGAGCACTGCGTCGACAGCACCATCGACTACTGCAAGCAGCGCCACACCTTTGGCCAACCGCTGATCGACAACCAGGTCATCCACTTCCGCATGGCCGAGCTGCAGACCGAGATCGAGTGCCTGCGCGCACTGGTCTACCAGGCCACCGAACAGTACGTGAAGGGCCGCGACGTGACCAAGCTGGCGTCCATGGCCAAGCTCAAGGCCGGCCGCCTGGGCCGCGAGGTGTCCGACGCCTGCCTGCAGTACTGGGGCGGCATGGGCTTCATGTGGGACAACCCGGTGTCGCGCGCCTACCGCGACGTGCGCCTGGTCAGCATCGGCGGTGGCGCCGACGAAATCATGCTCGGCATCATCTGCAAGCTGATGGGCATCCTGCCCGGCAAGAAAAAGGGCTGAGGAGGCGACCATGGCCGAACTGCCGAATTGCCAGACCCTGCTGCTGGAGCAGGTCGAGGGCGTGCTCTACGTCACCCTCAACCGCCCGGACAGCCGCAACGCCATGAGCCTGGCCATGGTCGGCGAACTACGCGCCACCCTGGAGGCCGTGCGCCACGACGCCGGCGTGCGCGCCCTCGTGCTGCGCGGTGCCGATGGCCACTTCTGCGCCGGCGGCGATATCAAGGACATGGCCGGCGCCAGAGCCCGCGGCGGCGACGCCTACCGCGAGCTGAACCGCGCCTTCGGTGCGCTGCTGGAAGAGGCCCAGGCCGCTCCGCAGGTACTGGTGGCGGTGCTGGAAGGCGCCGTGCTCGGCGGTGGTTTCGGCCTGGCCTGCGTGTCCGACGTGGCCATCGCGGCGAGCGGCGCCAAGTTCGGCCTGCCGGAAACCACCCTCGGCATCCTCCCGGCGCAGATCGCCCCCTTCGTGGTGCGGCGCATCGGCCTGACCCAGGCGCGCCGCCTGGCCCTGACCGCCGCCCGCTTCGACGGCGCCGAGGCGTTGCGCCTGGGCCTGGTGCACTACTGCGAGCACGATGACGCCGCCCTGCAGCAGCGCCTGGACGAGACCCTGGCGCAGATCCGCCAGTGCGCGCCCCAGGCCAACGCCCAGACCAAGGCTCTGCTGCTGGCCAGCGAGCGCGAGGCCCTCGGCCCGCTGCTCGATCGCGGCGCCGAACAGTTCGCCGCGGCCGTCACCGGCGCCGAGGGCGTCGAAGGCACCCTGGCCTTCGTGCAGAAACGCAAGCCCAGATGGGCAGAGTGAAACCCTAGGGTGGATGTCGCTTTTTACATCCACCAATTCAGGTCACCAAACGGTGGATCGATAAAGCGCGATCCACCCTACGCAAGAACAGCGCAGCCCGGCAGCAATCCGGGGATCGCCCCACAGGAGCACGCAGATGCCCGCATTCAACAAGATCCTGATCGCCAACCGTGGCGAGATCGCCTGCCGGGTGATGCGCACTGCCATCGAACTCGGCTACCGCACCGTGGCGGTGTACTCCGAGGCCGATAGCGATGCCCGCCATGTGCAGATCGCCGACGAAGCCGTGTGCATCGGCCCGGCTCAGGTCAGCCAGTCCTACCTGCGCATCGACGCCATCATCGAGGCCGCGCGCAAGACCGGTGCCGACGCCATTCACCCCGGCTACGGCTTTCTCTCCGAGAACGCCGAATTCGCCCGCGCTTGTGAAGAAGCTGGAATCGTCTTTATCGGCCCGACCGTGGAAGCCATTCACCTGATGGGCAGCAAGCGCCTGTCCAAGATCGCCATGCTGGAGGCCGGCGTACCCTGCATTCCCGGCTACGAAGGCGCCGCCCAGGACGACGACACCCTGGCCCGCGAAGCCGAGCGCATCGGCTACCCGCTGATGATCAAGGCCAGCGCCGGCGGCGGCGGTCGTGGCATGCGCCTGGTACAGGAAGCCGCCGAACTGCTGGGGCAGATCCGCACCGCTCGCTCGGAGGCGCAGAACGCCTTCGGCTCCGGCGAGCTGATCCTCGAGCGCGCGGTGATCCGCCCGCGCCATGTGGAGATCCAGGTCTTCGGCGACCAGCATGGCAATATCCTCTACCTCGGCGAGCGCGACTGCTCGGTGCAGCGTCGCCACCAGAAGGTGGTCGAGGAAGCGCCCTGCCCGGTGATGACGCCCGAGCTGCGCCGCGCCATGGGCGAGGCGGCGGTGAAGGCGGCGGCATCGGTCAACTACGTCGGCGCCGGCACCGTGGAGTTCCTGCTCGACGCCAGCGGCGAGTTCTTCTTCCTGGAAATGAACACCCGCCTGCAGGTGGAACACCCGGTCACCGAGCTGATCACCGGCCAGGACCTGGTGGCCTGGCAGATTCGCGTGGCCAAGGGCCAGCCCCTGCCGCTGCAGCAGGACGAGATTCGCCTCACCGGCCATGCCATGGAAGTACGCCTGTACGCCGAGGATTCGGCCGCCGGCTTCCTGCCGCAAACCGGCCAGGTGCTGCGCTGGGAGCCGGAATTGCTGAGCGGCGTGCGCATCGACCACGGCCTGGTCGAAGGCCAGGCCGTCACCCCCTTTTACGACCCGATGCTGGCCAAGGTCATCGCCTACGGCGAAACCCGCGACGAAGCGCGGCGCAAGCTGCTGCGCGCCGTGGAAAACTGCGTGCTGCTGGGGGTGAACGGCAACCAGCGCTTTCTCGCCAACCTGCTCAAGCACCCGGAGTTCGCCGCCGGCAACGCCACCACCGCCTTTATCGCCGAACATTTCGCAGGCGATCCCAGCCTGCAGCCGCACACCGCCAGCCTGGCCGTGCTGGCCGTGGCCGCCGCCCTGCTCTACCAGGCCTCAGCCGACGCCCGCGCGCACCAGCCCGGCCTCGCCGGCTGGCGCAGCGCCGGCAGCGTACCCTGGCGCTTCGTCCTCAAGCAGGGCGAACACAAGCACGCCGTGGAACTGGACGTGATCGCCAGCGGCCCGCAGGCGCAGCTGCGCGTGCGTCGGGGCGAGGAGCAGCTGTCTCTGCGCCTGCTGGCCAGCGACGGCCGCTGGCTGACCCTGGAACTGGACGGCGTGCGCCGCCGCCAGGCCTATCACAGCGAAGGCGAGCGTCTGTGGCTGTACGGTGAACACGGCAACCTGGAGCTACAGGACGTCACCCACGAGCCGGCCGGTGGACAGAACGCCGCCAGCAGCGGCGCGGTGAAGGCACCGATGGATGGCGCCATCGTCGACGTACTGATCGCCGAGGGCGCCAGCGTGAGCAAGGGACAACTGTTGGTTGTGCTGGAAGCGATGAAGATGGAACACCCACTCAAGGCCGGCGTCGACGGCATCGTCCGCCGCGTCGGCGTGAGCCAGGGCGACCAGGTCAAGAACCGCCAGTTGCTGGTGGAGATCGAAGCGGCAGAAGTCTGATGCAGGGTGGGTGGCGCTTCATCCATCCACCCTACGACTAGAACAACAAGAGGAACGCCCATGTCACTTTCCGGCAAGACCCTGTTTATCACCGGCGCCAGCCGCGGCATCGGCCGCGAGATCGCACTCAAGGCTGCCGCCGACGGCGCCAACATCGTCATCGCGGCCAAGAGCGCCGAGCCGCACCCGAAGCTGGCAGGCACCATCCATAGCGTCGCCGCCGAGGTCGAGGCCGCCGGCGGCCAGGCCCTGGCCCTGCAACTGGACGTACGCGACGAACAGGCCGTGGCCGCCGCCATGGCCCGTGCCGCCGAGCATTTCGGCGGCATCGACGCGCTGGTCAACAACGCCGGGGCGATCAAGCTGGTGGGCGTGGAACGGCTGGAACCCAAGCGCTTCGACCTGATGTACCAGATCAATACCCGCGCGGTGATGGTGTGCAGCCAGGCAGCGCTGCCCTATCTGAAAAAGAGCCCCGGCGGGCATATCCTCAACCTGTCGCCACCGCTCAACCTCGACGCCAAGTGGTTCGCCCAGCACGGCCCCTACACCGTCACCAAGTACGGCATGAGCATGCTCACCCTAGGCATGAACGAGGAATTCAAGAAATACGGCATCAGCGTCAACTCGCTGTGGCCCAAGACCATGATCGCCACCGCCGCCATCGAGTTCGAACTGGGCAGCCGCGACGCCTTCAAGCGCGCGCGCAGCCCGGCCATCATGGCCGATGCGGCCCACGCCATCCTGAGTAGCGAGGGCCGCAGCATCAGCGGGCGCCTGCTGATCGACGAGGACATCCTGCGTGAACGAGGCGTCACCGACTTCGAGCAGTACCGTTTCGATCCCGCTGGCGGCAGCCTGGTACCCGACCTGTTCGTTGATTGAACGCCCCACTGGGTGCATCGCCGCTACTCTGCTCCCCCTCTCCCATTCCTGGGAGAAGGGCTGTGGGAAAGGGAACGTCGTTTCGGTTTCGTAGCCCGGATGAAATCCGGGAAGAATGCGCCAGCCACCCCCGGATTTCATCCGGGCTACGGACAGCCGACTTGCTCACCGAAAGCCTCGGCTATTTGCCGATCTGCCCGCCGCTGGACGCACCAGAGCCATGGCTGGTGCGCGCCAGGCTGACTAGAGTCAGAACTCGCCTCCAATTCATAACAGTTCAAGTGCGAGCCCCATGAGCCAAGCCGATCTGATTTCGCCCTTTCGCTTCCTCGCCCACCTGCCGCAGCACCTGCCGCGCGTGCCGCGCATGCTGCGCGGCCTGTACTACGCCGGCATCCGCAACCGCGAGAAGAAGCTGTCGCTGGCCTGGGCGCTGCAGCGCGCCGCGCAGCTGCATCCCGAGCGTCCGGCGCTGCTGGACGAGCAACGCCGGCTCAGCTACCGCCAGTTCAACGCCTGGGCCAATCGCCTGGCCTGGGCCTTCAAGGCCGAGGGCGTGGGTCACGGCAGCGTGGTTGCGGTGATGCTGGAGAACCGCCTGGAGCTGCTGGCTATCCTCGCCGCCCTGAGCAAGCTCGGCGCGGTCGGCGCGCTGGTCAACACCACCCAGCGCGGCAAGGTGCTGGCCCATAGCCTGAACCTGGTCAAGCCGGGCTTTCTGGTGGTCGGCGCCGAGCTGCAGGCGGCCTTCGCCGAGGTCGCCGGGCAGCTCGATAACCCCGATGCGCCGCGCTACTGGGTGGCCGACCAGGATTGCCTGGAGGACGCCGGGCAGGCGCCGGACGGCTGGCGCAACCCAATGCAGCTGGCACGCGGCCAGGCCGAAGGCAACCCGCCGGACAGCGCCCTGGTGCGGATGAAGGATCCCTGCTTTCTGATCTACACCTCTGGCACCACCGGCCTGCCCAAGGCCTCGATCATGAGCCACGGCAAGTGGATCAAGGCCTACGGCGGCTTCGGCCACTCCGGCCTGACGCTCAGTGAGCGCGACGTGCTCTACCTCACCCTGCCCTGTTACCACAACAACGCCGTCACCGTGTGCTGGAGCGCGGCCCTGGCCGGCGGCGCGGCCATCGCCCTGCGCCGCAAGTTCTCCGCCAGTGCCTTCTGGAGCGACGTGGCGCGTTACCAGGCTACCTGCTTCGGCTATATCGGCGAGCTGTGCCGCTACCTGCTCAATCAGCCGGAAACCGACATCGAAAAGAACAACAGCCTGCGCTGCATGATCGGTAACGGCCTGCGCCCGTCGATCTGGGCCGAATTCAAGCAGCGCTTCAGCGTCGAGCAGATCACCGAGTTCTACGCCTCCAGCGAGGGCAATATCGGCTTCACCAACGTCTTTAACTTCGACAACACCGTCGGCTATACCCCGGCCACCTACGCCATCGTCCGCTACGACCTGGAGAATGATCGGCCGCTGCGCGGCAAGAAGGGCTTTCTGCAGAAGGCCGACAAAGGCGAAGCGGGTCTGCTGATCAGCGAGATCAGTGCCAAGTGGCCGTTCGACGGCTACACCGACCCGGCCAAGAGCGAGGCGGCGATCCTGCGCGACGTGTTCAAGAAGGGCGACGCCTGGTTCAACACCGGCGACCTGATGCGCGACATCGGCTGCAAGCACGCGCAGTTCGTCGACCGCCTCGGCGACACCTTCCGCTGGAAGGGCGAGAACGTCTCCACCACCGAGGTGGAAAACGTGCTCGGCGCCTTCGCCGGGGTGGAGGACGCGGTGGTCTACGGTGTGGAGATTCCCGGTACCAATGGCCGCTGCGGCATGGCCGCGCTGCGCCTGGCGCCTGGCTTTGAGCTGGACGGCGCCGCACTGGCCGCGCACCTGGATCGCGAACTGCCGGCCTACGCCGCGCCGCTGTTCGTGCGCCTGCTCGGCGAGGTGGAGACCACCGGCACTTTCAAGTACAAGAAGACCGACCTCAAGCAGGCCGGCTACGACCCGAGCCGGGTCGATGGGCCGCTCTACGTGCGCCTGCCCGGCACGGCGAGCTTCCAGCCGCTGGATGACGCGCTGCATGCGGCCATCGCGCGCCAGGCTTATCGCTTCTGAACGTTCGAACGCCTGGAAGCGCTAGGGGGCGCCGCGCACCGGCCGCGCTACTGCTTGAACTCGAACTGCAACTCGGCGCCTTCGATGGACTCCCAGTAGTCGTCCACCCGCTCGTTGCTGATCAGCCGACCGCTGAGCTGGAAGGGGCTGACAGTCTCGGGTTTGTCGCCGAACAGGGGAGGCAGCAGTGGCGAGAGCTCCTCGCGGGTTTCGCTCTCCAACGCTTGCTCGAACAGCTCCTGCGGCACGCTCAGATCCAGCGCCGGTTTCGGCTCGAGTTCGGGCTTGAGCTGCGGCGCGGCGGCCGGCTTGGGCTTGGCAACGGCCTGAGGTTTGCCAGGCGCGGCTGGTTTGACTTCGGCGGCTTCGGCCGGCGACGCCGGCTCGACGGGCTCAGGCTTGGCAACCTCGGTTGCAGGCGCCTCGACCGGCGCGGCAAGCGGCGCCGGAACAGGCTCGGGCTGCTGCGCCACGGGCTCCGCTGTACGCTCGCAGGCGCTCAGCCAAGCCAGGCACAGCAGCAACGGAAGGGACTTACGCATCATGGGACAAGGGTAACTCGGTCGACGATGCGCTCATGCTCCCCTGCCCGTGCCTGGCTGGCAAGCCGGCTTACACGACTTTTACCTCGCCCTTCATTCCTGAAGCGGCTCGGCAGCCAGATGGCTCAGCTCGGCTTCGATATCCAGTTGCGGATAATCGGCCTGCAACTGCTCCAGCAAACGCTTTGCCTCGGCCTGCTTGCCCGTACGCCGCAGCTCCAGCAGACGCAGCAAGGCCTCGCGCGGCTCGCTCTGGCTCACCAACTCGGCCATGGGCGCTATGGCCGCGGTGCTGGCCATCGGCGCGTCGGCCATCGCGGCAGGTGGCGCCAAGCGTGCCATGACCTCGGCCTTCATCCGTTCCTGAGGAGCGGCCATGCGCGCCACCGACTCGCCCTCGGCAGCACGCTTGGCCGCCATCGGCGCGGAGGCTGGCGCAGCTGGGCTCATGGCCACGCCGGGCGGCACGGCATCGAATGCCTCCGGAGTCTGCTCCAGGGTGCGCCAGGTCAGGCTGACGCCGATGCCGACGCAGGCCAGCCCGGCTACCGCCACCGACCAGCGCTGCCGGCCGCTACCGAACAGCCACTGGTGCAAACGCTGCGGCCAGCCAGCCTTGTCGCTGACGGCTTCGGCCTGCTTCGCCTCACGGGCGGCCGCGCTTGCCGCCGCCAGGATGCGTGCGTCCAGCTCGGCCGAGGGTTCGCCTTCGCCATGGGCACGAAAATGCGCCAGCAGCGCCTGTTCGTGGTCCAGTGTTTCTCGATCGTGGGTCATGCGGACAACTCCTCGGTAGCCAGCAGCCGGCGTAGTTTCTGCAGGGCGTAGCGCAGGCGGCTCTTGACCGTCTCGGCCGGCGTGCGGGTCAGCTCGGCGATCTCGCTCAGCTCCAGGTCGCCATGGGCGCGCAGCAGGAACACCTCGCGCTGGTCGGCCGGCAGGTCCGCCAGCGCGGCCTGCAGGCGCTGGCTGTCGCGGCTCAGGCCGAGCTGCTGCTCCGGGCCCGGCTGCGGGTCCGCCTGGGCGTGCTGGCCTTCATCGTACGCGTCGTGGCCGGCCTGGTGCCTGCCAGTCTTGCGCCAGTGGTCGATCAGCCGGTTGCGGGCGATCTGGTACAGCCAGGTCTTGAACAACACCGCCTCGCGCTGTTCGCTCTGGCTGCGCACCAGGCTCATCCAGGTTTCCTGGAACACCTCCTCGGCCAGGGCGTGGTCGCCGCACAGGCCGAGCAGAAAGCGGAACAGACCCAGCCGATGGCGCTGGTACAGCGCATTGAAGGCCGCGGCGTCGCCGCGGCGGTAACGCCGCAACAGGGCGGCGTCGTCATCCGTGAGAGGTGCGTTCACTGCTGAACTCGTACTGGAGTGGAGCCGGAAGTGTGCAGGCTCTGGGCGATTTCGGCCAGCTGGATGAACTCGCCGCGCAGGCCGAAACGGTCCTCGCCCTTGCCCGAGCGGGCCAGCGCGATGCTCTGCGCCAGATCGAAGTCGCCGGTGTAACGGCCGTCCTTGAGCTGCTGGGCGAAGGCGGCCACGGCCGCGGCGAAACGCAGATCCTCGCTGGCGGCCGCAACCGGTTTCGCCTCGTCGCGCGCAATGGGTCGTTCCAGCAGGCGACTGCTCGCTTCCCCCGGCGCCTTGTAGCGAATCCGCAGCCAGGCCAGCTCGCCCCGTTGCCCGGTAGCCTGGCTGGCGGTCTGGTAGCGCAGCGGCTCCAGCCAGCCCTTGCCGCCGGCCGGCACGATCTCGTAGAGCGCGGTGACGGTATGCCCGGCGCCGATCTCGCCGGCATCGACCTTGTCGTTGCTGAAATCCTCGCGTTTGAGCGCACGGTTCTCGTAGCCCAGCAGGCGGTATTCGCTGACCTCGGCCGGGTTGAACTCCAGCTGCAGCTTGACGTCGCTGGCCACAGTGGCGAGGGTCGAACCGAGCTGGTCGACCAGCACCTTGCGCGCCTCGCGCAGGTTGTCGATATAGGCGTAGTTGCCGTTGCCGGCGTCGGCCAGCTGCTCCATCAGGCGCTCGTTGTAGTTGTCCACGCCAAAGCCCAGGGTGGTCAGCGACACGCCGCTCTTGCGCTTGTCCGCGGCCAGTTGCTTGAGGCTGTCGAAGTCGCTGATGCCGACGTTGAAGTCGCCGTCGGTGGCCAGCAGGATGCGGTTGATGCCGCCGTCGATCAGGTGCTTGCTCGCCTGCCGATAGGCCAGTTGAATGCCCGACTCGCCGGCGGTGGAGCCGCCCGCGGTCAGCTGGTCGATGGCCGCGCGAATGGCCGCCTTGTCGGCGCCGGACGTGGACTCCAGGACCACCTGACTGGCGCCGGCATAGGTGACCAGCGACACGCGATCCTGCGGGCGCAGCTGCTCGACCAGCAGCTTGAGCGTGCCCTGCACCAGCGGCAGGCCTTCGCGGCGCTGCATCGAGCCGGAGACATCGACGAGAAACACCAGGTTGGCCGGCGGCAGCTCATCCACGCTGCGATCCGACGCCTTGATGGCGATACGCAGCAGGCGCGTGTCGGGATTCCAGGGCGTGACCGCCAGTTCGGTGCCGACGCCGAAGGGCGCGTCGCCCCGCGGCAACGGGTAGGCGTAGGGGAAGTAGTTGACCAGCTCTTCCAGACGCACGGCGTCTTTCGGCGGCAGTTGCCCGCCATTGAGGAAACGCCGCACGTTGGCATAGCTGCCGGTGTCCACGTCGATGCTGAAGGTCGACACCGGCGTCTCCGCCACGGCGAATACCGGGTTGTCCGCGTAGGTCTGGTACTGCTCGCGCGCCACGTCGCGGTAGACCGGCGGCAAGGTATCGAGCATGGGGCTGGAGGCAGGGGCGACATGGTTGGGCAGCAGGCGCTCGCGCTTGCGCGTCAGCTCGGCACGCGCCTCGGCGGCGACTGGCGCCGCCAGGCTGTCGTGCAGCGTGGCGGCCGGCGCGGCGGGCTTGCCCTGCGCCTCGGCTTCGGGGCCCGAGACGCTGCAGGCGACCAGGGCGAGCAACACACCGGCGGCGAAACCGGCGGCGAGCGGACGAACGAGCAGTACGGAATAAGCGGACATGGTGCAGCTCCTGAGCAATGGCATGGAACCTTCGCTCAGGTAGACGCAGCCCCTGCCCGATTCGGGTTAAACCGCTATGCCGCCCGCCCGCTCCAGCGACAAGCCGCCGCTCACCTCCTGGCACAGCTGGCTGGCCAGCATGCCCAGGGTCATCAGCGCGCGCTCGGCCTCGCGGTTCCACGGGATGCCGCAGTTCAGCCGCACGCAATGGTTGAACTGCTCGGTGTTGCTGAAGATCAGCCCGGGGGCGATGGAAATGCCCTGCTGCAGCGCGCGCACGTGCAGGTCCTTGGTATTGACCCGAACCGGCAGGCTGACCCAGAGGATGAAGCCGCCCTTGGGCCGGGTCATCTGCGTACCGTCGGGGAAATACTGCTGCACCGCCAGCTGGAAGGCGCTGAGGTTCTTGCGGTACTCCTGGCGGATGAAACGCAGGTGGCGGTCGTAGCCGCCGTTCTCCAGGTAGGCGGCCACCGCCATCTGCGTCACGCTGCACGCCGAGTGGGTGGTGAAGGTCTGCAGGCGCTGGATCTCGTCCTGGTATTTGCCGGCGACTATCCAGCCGATGCGCACGCCGGGCGACAGGGTCTTGGAGAAGCTCGAGCAGTAGATCACCCGGCTGTCGCGATCGTGCGACTTGAGCGCCTTGGTCGGCCCTTGCTCGAACATCAGCTCGCCGTAGATATCGTCCTCGATGATCTGGATGTCGTAGTCGCCGGCCAGGCGCAGCAACTGACGCTGGCGTTCCTCGGGAACGGTGCCGCCAAGCGGGTTGGACAGCCGCGCGGTGAGCACCAGCGCCTTGATCGGCCACTGGTTGGCCGCCAGCTGCAGGGCCTCCAGGCTGATGCCGGTGGTCGGGTCACTGGGAATCTCGATCACCTTGAGACCGAGCAGATCGGCCAGCTGCAGCAGGCCGTAGTAGGTCGGCGACTCGGCGGCGATCAGGTCGCCCGGCTGGGTCAGCACGCGCAGGCTCATCTGCAGGGCGTCGACGCAGCCATGGGTGATCACCACCTCGGACGGGTCGACCACCACCCCGGCGTCGCGCATGCGGATCGCCACCTGTCGGCGCAGCGGCTCGAAGCCGGGGCTGAACATGTAGCTGAAGGCGCGCGGGCTGTGGAAACGGGTGACCTTGGCCAGTTGCTGGTGCAGCGCGCGCACCGGCAGGTAGTCGACGTGCGGCACCGCGGCGCCCAGCGGGAACACCCCCTCGCGGCGCGACTCGGTAAGCACCTGGTTGATGATGCTGCTGCGGGTGACCAGGCCGGGGCGCTCGACCCGCGCGATATCCGGGGTCGGCGCGGTCAGCGCCGGCGTCTGGTGCACGTAGAAGCCGGACTGCGGCCGCGCGCGGATCAGCCCCTGGTCTTCCAGATTGGCGTAGGCCTGCAGCACGGTGGCATGGCTGACGTTGAGCTGCGCGCTCATCTTGCGCACCGAGGGCACCCGCTCGCCCGGCTGGTAGACGCCCCGACGAATGTCCTCGGCCAACTGCTGGGCGATGCGCTGGTAGAGCAACAGATTGGTCATGGCCGTCTCCTTCGGGTCACTGAACCATAACAGTAGCCGATTTACCCGAAAGTGTACTGGTACAGTTCAGAACAGTGTCGGCCATACAGTATTCGTACGGCAGCTGTATGCCTTATGCCCAGGCGATTGCGGCCAGACAGGCGCAGAAACGAAAAACCCCGGCCAGGCCGGGGTTCGTGTGCAGCCGGGCGTATCTAGCGTTCGGCGCCGAGCTGGCCGCGCTCATCGGAGAAGACGATCTCCACCCGACGGTTCTGCGCCCGCCCGCGCGCCGAGGCATTCTCCGCCACCGGGAAGTCGACGCCGTAGCCGACCACCTGAAGGCGCTTGGCGTCGATGCCCAGGTCCACCAGCAGATCGGCCACGCTCTGCGCCCGCGCGCGCGACAGTTCGAGGTTCTCCTCGGCGCTGCCGGTGTTGTCGGTATAGCCCTCGATACGCACCCGCCGCTGCGGGTTGATCTGCAGGAACTGCACCAGCTTGAGCACGGTGCGGTTGGCCGCCGGCTGCAGTTCGGCGCGCCCGGCGTCGAACAGCATGTCGCCCAGGGTCATCACCAGACCGCGCTCGGTTTCGCTGGCGGCGAGGCTGACCATCTGTTCCTCCAGCCAGCCGTTGTGCTGCTGCACGCTGAGCAGCTTGGCCTCGCGCAGGGTGAGCTGCAGGCGCTCACGCTCCAGCTCGAGTTTGGCCACGCGCTCCTGGTTGAGGGCGATCTCGCTGTGCTGACGGGCGATCTCGGCATAACGCTGACTGAGGTAGGCATAGTGACGCACGTCCGCGCCGCTGCCCCAGTAGCTGGACAGCCGCTCGGCCCGCGCCAGCGATTCGCCCGCGCGAATCACGTCCTTGGGCGCCGCACGCAGGACGTTGGGATCTTCCTTGACCGTCTGGAAGCTGGTGCGCGCCGCTTCCAGGGCCTGGTCGCTGGCCGGCTGCTGGGCCGCGCAACCGCCGAGCAAGGTGGCCGCCAGCAGCAGGGCGGCGATAGGCATCGAGCGGCTCATCACATGGCCCCCAGTTGCTGGCGTAGACGACCGATGCGCTGGTTCAGCTCGGCCAGTTGCTCGCGCCCCTTGCCATTGAGGTGCTCGGCCTCGGCCAGGCGGGCGTCCAGTTCGGCCTGCTCGGCCAGCAGCCGGGCCTGCTTGTGGCGACCGTCGTGCAGCGCGGCCTGTGCCTGGGCCAGCTTGTCTTCGGCCTGGCTCAACGGCGCCGATTGCTCGCGGGCCACGCCCAGGGCCTTGGCTTGGGCCAGCGCCTGTTCGGTCAGACGCAGTTGTTCGGTGGGCGCCGGATCGTTGGCGCAGGCCGTCAGGCCCAGCGCCAGCAGCAGCGCGCAAAGGGGTCGATTGATCACGAGAGTTTCCTACTGATTGACGTCGCCGACCGGGTCGGGCTGCATCTGCTGGGCCTTCCACAGCTCCAGGTTGCGTTGCAACAACTGCTCGGGCAGGCCGGCGGCGACCAATTCTGTCATTTTCCGCGCCAGCTGTCCGCGCAGCCAGGGCTCGTTGCACGCCGAGTTATGCGACAGGGTGAGGAACAGACCTTCGCTGGAGATCGGCGGTTCCAGCACCTCCAGGTCGTCGTCCATGCCCAGGGTTTCGGCCAACGCCAGGCCCGGGTAGCGCTCGTAGAGCACGTAGTCGGTGCGCCCGAGCAGCAGCTTCTGGAACGCCTGGGTCAGGCTGGACACGCCTTCCAGGGTCAGGTGCTGCTTGGCGTAGGTATCGAACTGCTGGCCGAAGCTGTTGCCCACCAGGGTGTCGCCGGTGCGCCCCTGCAGGTCGACCCAGCTGCCGTAGGGGAAACCTTCGCCCTTGCGCACCCAGACCACGCTGGGGGTGAAGAAGAAGGCCGGATGCACGTAGTCCATGCTCTCCAGACGCGGCAGGGTGAGGAAGGCGCCGGCGATCAGGTCGACCCGCCCGGTGCGTACCTCGTCCTGCGCCCGCGACCAGGGCCCGGTGTGGATCACGTCCACCACCAGACCGAGCTCCTTGGCCAGGTGCTTGAGCAGGTCGGCGTTGGCGCCGATCAGCTGCTGCGGATTCTGCGGATCGCGCCACAGGTAGGGCGGATACTCGGGATTGCCGGTCGCCACCAGGCGCTCGCACTTGCCCACCGCCAGGGCGGCTGCCGGCATCAGCGCCAGGGCGCACCACAGCAGCAGGGACTTAAACAGACAACGCTCGGGCATTGGCTACTCTCGGTTCATGCGGTGATCGACAAGGAAGGTGGGCAAGCCCGGGAAACCATCCATGTTCATGCTAGCTTAATGGCGCCGCCATAATAATTCGCGATAAGGACGCGCCATGAAAAAACTGCTGTTCGGCCTGATACTGCTGCTCGCCGCTGCCGCCGCGACGCTCTACTTCTTTCCGGCGACCCAGCTGGCCAGCCTGCGCCTGATCGAGCAGCAGCGCGCCGGGCTGAGCCACGAACAGCTGCGTGCCGGCGATCTTAACATCCATTACTACCAGGGAGGGCCGGCAAAGGGCGAAACCCTGGTGCTGATCCACGGCTTCGCCGCGGACAAGGATAACTGGCTGCGCTTTTCCCGCCACCTGACGGACCGCTATCGGGTGATCGCCCTCGACCTGCCCGGCTTCGGCGACAGCGACCGCCCCGTCGGCAGCTACGACGTCGGCACCCAGGCCGAACGCCTGGCGAGCATCCTCGACGCGCTGGATATCGACCGCGCCCATCTGCTGGGCAACTCCATGGGCGGGCATATCGCCGCCCTCTTTGCCGCGCGCTACCCGCAGCGGGTGCGTTCGCTGGCGCTGTTCGACAACGCCGGGGTCGAGGCGCCGAGCAAGAGCGAACTCTTCGAACTGCTCGAACGCGGCGCACCCAACCCGCTGGTGGTACGGCAGCCGCAAGACTTCCAGCGCCTGCTGCAGTTCGTCTTCGTCGAGCCGCCCTACCTGCCCGACTCGCTCCGGCGCCACCTGGCCGAACGGTCGATGGCCAACCGCGAGCATTACGAGCGGGTATTCCAGCAACTGGTCGAGCGCTATATCCCGCTGGAGCCGGAACTGCCGAAAATCCAGGCCCCGACCCTGCTGCTGTGGGGCGAGCAGGACCGCGTGCTGCATGTGTCCAGCATCGAGGTGATGCGGCCGTTGTTGCGCCAGCCCAGCGTGGTAGTGATGCCGGGCGTCGGCCATGCGCCGATGCTGGAGCGACCGCAGGAAAGCGCCCTGCTCTACCGGCGTTTTCTGGAGGGGCTGACGCCGCCGTGAGTCACTCGTATTTGACCGATCGCCAATAAAAAACCCGCTCCAAGGAGCGGGTTCTTTTCGCAGCGGAGAAAGCGGCTTAGACCAGCTTTTCCAGCTCCGGTACGGCTTCGAACAGGTCGGCGACCAGGCCGTAGTCGGCCACCTGGAAGATCGGCGCCTCTTCGTCCTTGTTGATCGCGACGATCACCTTGGAGTCCTTCATGCCCGCCAGGTGCTGGATCGCGCCGGAGATACCGACGGCGATGTACAGCTGCGGCGCGACGATCTTGCCGGTCTGGCCGACCTGCATGTCGTTCGGCACGAAGCCGGCGTCGACTGCGGCGCGCGAGGCACCGACGGCGGCGCCCAGCTTGTCGGCCAGGGCGTACAGGTGCTTGAAGTTGTCGCCATTACCCATGCCACGGCCGCCGGACACGACGATCTTGGCAGCGGTCAGCTCCGGACGATCGGACTTGGCCAGCTCTTCGCCGACGAAGGCAGACTTGCCAGCATCGGCCGGACCGGAAACGGCCTCAACGGCAGCACTGCCGCCTTCGGCAGCGACGGCGTCGAAACCGGTGCTACGCACGGTGATCACCTTGATGGCAGCCGAGGACTGCACGGTGGCGATGGCGTTACCGGCATAGATCGGACGCTTGAAGGTGTCGGCGCTCTCGACGGCGATGATCTCGGAGATCTGGTCGACGTCCAGGGCAGCGGCGACGCGCGGCAGGATGTTCTTGCCGTTGCTGGTGGCGGCAGCCAGGATGTGGCTGTAGCCCTTGCCCAGCTCGGCTACCAGCGGCGCGACGTTTTCCGGCAGCTGGTTGGCATAGGCAGCGTTGTCGGCCACCAGCACCTTGGCTACGCCAGCGATCTTGGCAGCAGCTTCGGCAGCAGCGCCACAGGCGCTACCGGCAACCAGCACGTGGATCTCGCCACCGATCTTCGCGGCAGCGGCAACGGTGTTCAGGGTCGCGGCAGCCAGGGCGGCATTGGTGTGTTCAGCGATAACCAGGATAGTCATTTAGATTACCTTCGCCTCGTTCTTCAGTTTCTCGACCAGTTCAGCCACGGACTTGACCTTGATGCCGGCGCTGCGAGCAGCCGGCGCTTCGACTTTCAGGGTCTTGACGGTGGAGGCGGTGGAAACGCCCAGGGCGTCCGGGGTAACGGTTTCCAGCGGCTTCTTCTTGGCCTTCATGATATTCGGCAGCGACGCATAGCGCGGCTCGTTCAGGCGCAGGTCGGTGGTGACGATCGCCGGCAGGTTCAGCGCAACGGTCTGCAGACCGCCATCGATCTCACGGGTGACGTTGACCTTGTCGCCAGCCACCTCGACCTTGGAGGCGAAGGTGCCCTGGCCGAAACCGGTCAGCGCGCCGAGCATCTGACCGGTCTGGTTGTTGTCGCTGTCGATGGCCTGCTTGCCCATGATCACCAGCTGCGGCTGCTCCTTGTCGACCACCGCCTTGAGCAGCTTGGCCACGGCCAGGGAGTTCAGCTCGTCGTTGGACTCGACCAGGATGGCGCGGTCGGCACCGAGGGCCAGCGCGGTACGCAGCTGCTCCTGAGCGGTGGCCGGGCCGATGGAGACGACGACGATCTCGCTCGCCACGCCCTTCTCCTTCAGGCGTACGGCTTCCTCCACGGCGATCTCGCAGAAGGGATTCATCGACATCTTGACGTTGGCGAGGTCGACGCCGCTGTTGTCCGCCTTGACGCGAACCTTGACGTTGTAGTCAACCACTCGTTTGACAGCTACAAGAACCTTCATGGATTCCTCGTTACTCTCCGGTGAATAAGAATGTCGCCAAGGCGAGCCTGGCCGGTGATGCAAAATCGGCCGGAACCGACCTTTCAGCCCAGACGGCGAACGCAAAACCGCCCGTATCTTGACCCCGCGGCCTGGCTCGGTCAATACAGCGAACCGGCCGGTCATCCGCGATGTAGTAGGATTCTAACAGGCCTACAGAAAATTCAAACAAACGTTTGTATTGGCCCGTTGAGAGGGTGTAGATATAATGCGCCCGCATCGCTTAGGGACCGAGCCGCGCCCTCCAACATAAAACATCGAAGAGCCTTGAGTAGGAGATTGCCTGTGGAACGCGAATTTATGGAGTTCGACGTCGTCATCGTCGGCGCCGGCCCGTCCGGACTGTCCGCCGCCTGCCGACTGAAGCAGAAAGCCGCCGAAGCGGGCCAGGAGATCAGCGTCTGCGTGGTCGAGAAAGGCTCCGAAGTCGGCGCGCATATCCTCTCCGGTGCGGTCTTCGAGCCGCGCGCCCTGAATGAACTGTTCCCCGACTGGAAGGAACTGGGCGCCCCGCTCAATACCCCGGTCAAGCGCGACGACATCTACCTGCTGCGCGACGCTGACAAGGCTACCCGAATTCCCGACTTCTTTGTGCCGAAAACCATGCACAACGAAGGCAATTACATCATTTCCCTGGGCAACCTGTGTCGCTGGCTGGCCCAGCAGGCCGAGAACCTAGGCGTGGAGATCTACCCGGGCTTCGCCGCTCAGGAAGCGCTGATCGACGAGAATGGCGTGGTACGCGGCATCGTCACCGGTGACTTGGGTGTCGACCGTGAAGGCAACCCCAAGGAAGGCTACTACACCCCCGGCATGGAACTACGTGCCAAGTACACCCTGTTCGCCGAAGGCTGCCGTGGCCACATCGGCAAGCAACTGATCAAGAAATACAACCTCGACAGCGAAGCCGACGCCCAGCACTACGGCATCGGCATCAAGGAAATCTGGGACATCGACCCGGCCAAGCATGAACAAGGCCTGGTGGTGCACACCGCCGGTTGGCCGATGGACATCATGGGCACCGAGAACACCGGCGGCTCCTTCCTCTATCACCTGGAGAAC
Organism: Pseudomonas sp. PL-6; assembly: GCF_054110165.1. NCBI lineage: Bacteria > Pseudomonadati > Pseudomonadota > Gammaproteobacteria > Pseudomonadales > Pseudomonadaceae > Pseudomonas > Pseudomonas sp. PL-6. The sequence continues at coordinate 3,366,807 of NZ_CM134189.1, forward strand.
AACCAGGTGGTGGTCGGCCTGATCATCGACCTGTCCTACGCCAACCCGCACCTGTCGCCGTTCGACGAGTTCCAGCGCTACAAGCACCACCCGGTGATCGCCCAGTACCTGGAAGGCGGCAAGCGCGTGGCCTACGGTGCCCGCGCCATCTGCAAGGGCGGCCTGAATTCGCTGCCGAAGATGGTCTTCCCCGGCGGCGCGCTGATCGGCTGCGACCTCGGCACCCTGAACTTCGCCAAGATCAAGGGCAGCCACACCGCGATGAAATCCGGCATGCTGGCTGCCGATGCCATCGCCGAAGCCCTGGCGGCCGGCCGCGAAGGTGGCGACGAGCTGACCAACTACGTCGATGGCTTCAAGGCCAGCTGGCTGTACGACGAGCTGTTCCGCAGCCGCAACTTCGGTGCGGCCATCCACAAGTACGGCGCCATCATCGGTGGTGGCATCAACTGGCTGGATCAGAACATCTTCGGCGGCAAGGCACCCTTCACCCTGCACGACAACAAGCCGGATTACGCCTGCCTGAAGCCGGCGGCCGAGTGCGCGAAGATCGCCTACCCGAAACCGGACGGCAAACTGAGCTTCGACAAACTCTCCTCGGTGTTCCTCTCCAACACCAACCATGAAGAAGAGCAGCCCTGCCACCTGAAGCTCACCGACCCGAGCATCCCGCTGGCCAAGAACCTGCCGCTGTACGACGAACCGGCGCAGCGCTACTGCCCGGCCGGCGTGTACGAGGTGGTGACGCAGGAAGACGGCGAGAAGAAGTTCCAGATCAACGCGCAGAACTGCGTGCACTGCAAGACCTGCGACATCAAGGACCCGGCCCAGAACATCACCTGGGTCGCGCCGGAAGGCACCGGCGGGCCGAACTACCCCAACATGTAATTCGGCCATGCATGAAAAAGGCTCCTTCGGGAGCCTTTTTCGTTTCTGCTTCCACGCCGCAGACGGGTTTCACCCGCCCTAAGGCGCTCAATCCTGATAGATCATCTTGCGGCTCATGCCGCCGTCGATGACGAACTCCTGGCCGGTGACGAAACCCGCCGCATCGGACAGCAGCCAGGCGACCTGAGCCGCCACATCCTCCACCGCGCCGACCCGGCCGACCGGGTGCTGCGCATGATCGAACACCGACAGCGGCTCCAGGCGCTGTTGCGACGGGTCGCGGGCATCGATCCAGCCGGGGCTGACGCAATTGACCCGCACCTCCGGGCCGAGGCTGACGGCCAGGGCGTGGGTCAGCGCAACCAGGCCGCCTTTACTCGCGGCGTACGCCTCGCAATTGGCCTCGGACTGGCTGGCGCGGGTCGAGGCGATATTGACGATGGCCCCACGATGACCGCGCAGGTAAGGCGCGCAGTGCTTGGCCAGGAGCATGGCGCCGGTCAGGTTGACCGCCAGCAAACCATTCCAGCGCCTGAGATCAAGCGCCTCCAGCGGCGGGTTGTGCGGGTCGGCAATGCCGGCGTTGCATACCAGCGCATCGAGGCGACCGAACTGGCCGAGCACCTCGGCGACGCCGACGCTCACCTGATCCTCCTTGGCAACGTCCATGGCGACGAACCAGGCGTTGTCGCCCAGGGCGCGCGCCACCTTCGAGCCACGCTCGCGATCGATGTCGGCCAGCACCACCTGCCAGCCCTCGGTGATCAGCCAGGCCGCGATGCCCAGGCCGATGCCGCGGGCCGCACCACTGACCAACGCGACCCGGCCGTTATTCGGCGCGGCGCCGCTGCCCCACTCCAGCATGCTCAGAGCGCGGCCAGGCCGCGCGCCAGATCGGCCTTGAGGTCAGCCAGGTCTTCCAGCCCCACGGCGACGCGGATCAGGTTGTCACGGATGCCGGCATTGGCCCGCTCCTGCGGGCTCAGGCGACCATGGGAGGTGGTCGCCGGGTGGGCGATGGTGGTCTTGGTGTCGCCCAGGTTGGTGGTGATGGAAATCACCCGAGTGGCGTCGATCACCTTCCAGGCGGCGTCGCGACCGCCCGCCACCTCGAAGCTCAGCACCGCACCGAAGGCGCTCTGCTGCTTCTTCGCCAGCTCGTGCTGCGGGTGGCTGGGCAAGCCGGCGTAGTAGACCCGCTCGACCTGCGGTTGCTGCTCCAGCCACTGCGCCAGCTGCAGGGCGCTGTCGCTCTGCGCCTGCATGCGGATGCGCAGGGTCTCCAGGCCCTTGAGGAACAGCCAGGCATTGAACGGGCTCAGGGTCGGGCCTGCGGTACGCAGAAAGCCCACGATTTCCTTCATTTGCTCGCTGCGCCCGGCCACCACGCCGCCGAGGCCACGGCCCTGGCCGTCGATGTACTTGGTCGCCGAGTGCATGACGATATCGGCGCCCAGCGCCAGCGGCTGCTGCAGCGCCGGGGTGCAGAAGCAGTTGTCCACCGCCAGCAGCGCGCCGCGGGCATGGGCGATCTCGGCCAGGGCGGCGATATCCACCAGCTCGGCCAGCGGGTTGGACGGCGACTCGACGAACAGCAGCTTGGTATTGGGCTTGAAGGCCGCCTGCCAGGCATCGAGATCGGCCAGTGGCACATAATCCACCTCGACGCCGAAGCGCTTGAGGTACTTCTCGAACAGGCTGATGGTGGAGCCGAACACGCTGCGCGAGACCAGCACATGGTCGCCGCCGCTGCACAGGCTCATGACGATGGCGAGGATCGCCGACATGCCCGAGGCGGTGGCCACCGCCTGTTCGGCGCCTTCCAGGGCGGCGATGCGCTCCTCGAAGGTGCGCACGGTGGGGTTGGTGTAGCGCGAGTAGACGTTGCCCGGCACCTCGCCGCCAAAGCGGGCGGCGGCGTCGGCGGCGGTGCGGAACACGTAACTGGAGGTGAGGAACAGCGCCTCGCCGTGCTCGCCCTCGGGCGAGCGGCGCTGGCCGGCGCGCACCGCCAGGGTGTCGAAGCCCACGCCGTCGAGATCGCTATCGAGCCTGCCGGCATCCCATTCCAGTGTCATATCGCTACCTCACGCAATCTAGCCCGGATGCAATCCGGGAAATCCTCTGTGATATCCCCCGGATTGCATCCGGGCTACGGGTCGGGGTGCGCTGCGCGCACCATCAAACCAGGCAGAACCCCGCCCTGCCCGCCCGAGTTAATTGTTGTACAGATCGATGATGGCACTGACCACCTGCGACTTGACCTTGCTGGCGTCGTTGCGCGCCTGCTCGATCTTGTCCAGGTAGGCCTCGTCGACATCGCCGGTGACGTACTTGCCGTCGAACACCGCGCAGTCGAAGTTGTCGATCTTGATCTTCTTGCTGCCGCTGACCGCCTCGATCAGGTCCGGCAGGTCCTGGTAGACCAGCCAGTCGGCGCCGATCAGCTCGCAGACCTCCTCGGTGCTGCGGCCGTGGGCGATCAGCTCGTGGGCGCTGGGCATATCGATGCCGTACACGTTCGGATAACGCACCGCCGGCGCCGCCGAGCAGAAGTAGACGTTCTTCGCCCCGGCTTCGCGGGCCATCTGGATGATCTGCTTGCAGGTGGTGCCGCGGACGATGGAGTCGTCCACAAGCATCACGTTCTTGCCGCGGAACTCCAGTTCGATGGCGTTGAGCTTCTGCCGCACGGATTTCTTGCGCGCCGCCTGGCCGGGCATGATGAAGGTACGGCCGATGTAGCGGTTCTTGACGAAGCCTTCGCGGAACTTCACGCCCAGGCGGTTGGCCAGTTCCAGAGCGGCGGTGCGGCTGGTGTCGGGAATCGGGATGACCACGTCGATGTCGTGCTGCGGACGCTCGCGGAGGATCTTGTCGGCCAGTTTCTCGCCCATGCGCAGGCGCGCCTTGTACACCGATATGCCATCCATGATCGAATCCGGGCGCGCCAGGTAGACGTGCTCGAAGATGCACGGCGCGTATTTCGGGTTCTGCGCGCACTGACGGGTGAACAGCTTGCCTTCCTCGGTGATGTACACCGCTTCGCCCGGCGCCAGGTCGCGGATCAGGGTGAAGCCGAGCACGTCCAGCGACACGCTCTCGGAGGCGATCATGTATTCGACGCCTTCGTCGGTGTGGCGCTGGCCGAAGACGATCGGGCGAATGCCGTTGGGATCGCGGAAACCGACGATGCCGTAGCCGGTGATCATCGCCACCACCGCGTAGCCGCCCAGGCAGCGCTCGTGCACGTGGCTGACCGCGGCGAACACGTCTTCCTCGGTCGGCTGCAGCTTGCCGCGCTGGGCCAGCTCATGGGCGAACACGTTGAGCAGCACTTCCGAGTCGGAGTTGGTGTTCACGTGGCGCAGGTCGGACTCGTAGATTTCCTTGGCCAACTGCTCGACGTTGGTCAGGTTGCCGTTGTGCGCCAGGGTGATGCCGTAGGGCGAGTTGACGTAGAACGGCTGTGCCTCGGCCGAGCTGGAGCTGCCGGCGGTGGGGTAGCGCACGTGGCCGATGCCCATGTGGCCGACCAGGCGCTGCATGTGGCGCTGCTGGAACACGTCGCGCACCAGGCCGTTGTCCTTGCGCAGGAACAGCCGGCCATCATGGCTGGTGACGATACCGGCAGCGTCCTGGCCGCGATGCTGAAGGACGGTGAGCGCGTCATACAGCGCCTGATTGACGTTCGACTTGCCGACGATACCGACGATGCCACACATGTGCCACGACCCCTGCTAGATAGTTCAGGCTAACTTCAGCGACTGCCACGGCGGTTTGGGCCAAGGCGGACGCTCTTTTATGGCGGATCAGCTGGGTGAGCCGATCCCACCGGAAAACCACTGACCGGACCACCCCAGAATGAGGTTCTTCGACCAGTCGGCGACCATCAGAAAATGCGGCACCAGTTGCGACTGCTGCCACCACGTGTCCTGCTCCACCGGCGCCAGGCTGATCAGCCCGACCAGCAGCACCACCAACAGACCGCCGCGGGCGGCGCCGAACACCATGCCGAGGAAACGGTCGGTGCCGGACAAGCCGGTCACGCGAATCAGCTCGCCGATGAGGAAATTGACCAGGGCGCCGACCAGCAAAGTGGCGACGAACAGAATGGCACAGGCGGCGATCACCCGTGCGGACGGAGTTTCGATGAATTCGACGAGGTGCTGGGCCAGCGCGCCGCCGAACATCCAGGCGACGATACCCGCAATGATCCAGGTCAGCAGCGACAGGGCTTCCTTGACGAAGCCACGCTTGAGGCTGATCAAACTCGAGACGGCGATGACGGCGATGATCGCCCAATCGACCCAGGTGAATACCACGGCGCGGCCTACCAGCGGAAAAGGCGAAGCATTTTAGCAGAGCCCGGCGCATCGGGTAACCGGGCGTTGCAAAGTCCTGTTCTCAACCCGCCTCAGGCTGGAAACGCACGACGAAACCGCTGAGCTTGTGCTGGCGATTGAGCTGGTCGCGCAGACGCTCGGCCTCGGCGCGCTCGATCAGCGGGCCGACGAACACCCGGTTCATGCCGTCGAAGGTGCGGATATAGGCGTTGTAGCCCTGGCTGCGCAGAGTCTTCTGCAGGTTTTCCGCGCCGCTGCGGCTGGACAGGCTGGCCAGCTGCACCGACCAGCTGATCGGCAGGCTGTTGGCGTCCAGCCGACTGGCGGGCTTGGCCGGCGCGCTGGCGAGCGTCTCGGCCTTGGCCGCTTCGGGCTGGCTCGGCGCGGGTGCCGGCGCTGCCGGCTGCACCTCGGGCTGCGGCGGCGTCTCGAGCGGCTGCGGCGGCACCTCCTCGGGCGGAATCGGCTCCTGCGGCAAGGCTTCGGGTTCGACCACCTCGGCCGGCTGCACGACGATTTCCGGCATCACCGGCGCCTGCGGCATCGCCGGGGCGTCCACCACCACCCGACGCATCTCGTCCTCGCGCGACAGCAGCATCGGCAGGAAAATCACCGCCAGCGCCACCAGCACCAGCGCGCCGACCATGCGCTGCTTGAGCCCCTTGTCCAGCAATGCCATCCCCCTACTCCCCTTTCAAGCTGGGCGGGCCAGCCAGTCCAGGGCCTCGGCCACGCAGAAAAACGATCCGAACAGCAGAATCTCGTCGCCGGGTGCCGCCTGCTCGCACTGGGCTTCCAGCGCGGCGCGCACGTCCGCGTGCAGCGTCACCGCCGCCCCCCGGGCCTGCAACTGCGCGGCCAGCTCGGCGGCCGGGCGCGAACGCGGCGTAGCCAGCGGCGCCACGGCCCAGCCGGCAACCTGATCGAGCAGCGGTGCCACCACCCCAGGCAGGTCCTTGTCGGCCAACAGACCGAACACCGCCCAACGGCGCCCAATCGGCGGCCGGGTTTGCAGACGCTGCGCCAAGTATTCGGCGGCATGGGGATTATGCCCAACATCGAGCAACAGTGTGAGTGACTTGCCTCGCCAATCCAGCGTGCGCCGGTCCAGACGCCCGGTAACCCGCGTCGCCGCCAGCGCCTGGGCGATCTGCGCAGCATCCCAGGGCAGCTCCAGCAAGGCATAGGCCTGCAGCGCCAGGGCGGCATTTTCCATCGGCAGATCGAGCAGCGGCAGCTGCTCCAGGCGCAGCACCTGCCCACGCGCATCGAGGCCGTACCAGGACCAGGCCTGCGCGCCGATACTCAGGTCGTAATCGCGGCCGCGCAAAAAGAACGGCGCATCCAGCCGCGCCACCTGATCGAGCAGCGGCTGCGGCGGGTCGAGATCGCCGCACAGCGCGGGCTTGCCGGCGCGCAGGATGCCGGCCTTCTCGTAGGCCACCGACTCGCGTGTGTCGCCCAGCCAGTCGGCATGATCCAGACCGATGCTGGTGACCAGCGCCAGGTCGGCATCCACCAGATTCACCGCATCCAGCCGGCCGCCCAGGCCGACCTCCAGCACCACGGCATCCAGCGCCGCGCGCTCGAACAGCCAGAAGGCCGCCAGGGTGCCCATTTCGAAATAGGTCAGGGAGGTTTCGCCGCGCGCCGCCTCGACCGCGGCGAAGGCCTGGCACAGCTCGACGTCGCTGGCCTCGCGGCCATCGATGACCACCCGCTCGTTGTAACGCAGCAGATGCGGCGAACTGTAGACGCCGACCCGGCGTCCCTGCGCACGCAGCAGGCTGGCGACGAAGGCGCAGGTGGAGCCCTTGCCGTTGGTGCCGGTCACGGTGATCACCAGCGGCGCCGGCTTGCCCAGGCCGAGGCGCTGCGCCACCTCGCGCGAGCGCTCCAGGCCCATGTCGATGGCCGAGGGATGCAGCTGCTCGAGGTAGGCGAGCCAGTCGCCCAGGCTACGCTCGGTCATGCAGTGGCCGGCAGGGCAACCGGAGAGGGGCGATTCATCAGCTGCGCGAGCAGGCGCGCCAGACGCGGACGCAGCTCGGCACGCGGGATGATCATGTCGATGGCGCCGTGCTCCAGCAGGAATTCGCTGCGCTGGAAGCCTTCCGGCAGCTTCTCGCGCACGGTCTGCTCGATCACCCGCGGGCCGGCGAAGCCGATCAGCGCCTTGGGCTCGGCCACGATCACGTCGCCGAGCATGGCCAGGCTGGCGGAGACGCCGCCGTAGACCGGGTCGGTCAGCACGGAAATGAACGGCAGGCCCTCTTCGCGCAGGCGCGCCAGGGCGGCCGAGGTCTTGGCCATCTGCATCAGCGAGATCAGCGCCTCCTGCATGCGCGCACCGCCGGAGGCGGAGAAGCACACCAGCGGGCAACGCTGCTCCAGGGCAACGTTGGCAGCCTGGACGAAACGCTCGCCGACGATGGCGCCCATGGAGCCGCCCATGAAGGAAAATTCGAAGGCGCACACGGCGATCGGCATGCCTTCGAGGGTTCCGCGCATGGCGATCAGCGCGTCCTTCTCGCCGGTCTGCTTCTGCGCGGCGGCCAGGCGATCCTTGTACTTCTTGCTGTCGCGGAACTTCAGGCGGTCCACCGGCTCCAGCTCGGCGCCGATTTCCTCGCGGCCATCGGCATCGAGGAACAGGTCGAGACGGGCGCGCGCGCCGATGCGCATGTGGTGGTTGCACTTGGGGCAGACGTCGAGGGTCTTTTCCAGCTCGGGACGATAGAGCACGGCTTCGCAGGACGGACATTTGTGCCACAGCCCCTCGGGCACCGAGCTCTTTTTCACCTCGGAACGCATGATCGAGGGGATGAGTTTGTCTACCAACCAGTTGCTCATGCTGTCATTTCTCCATAACCGTTGGTTCGGGTGGGGCGGCTCACCTGTGGGCGCCCACCGCCAGCAATTCGTTTCCACCGCCATTGGCGGCGTGACAGGCTAATGGACGGCCGCGCCTCAGGCGTCGTCACATCCGGCGTCGCGCACTGCCTGCACGAACGCGCGAATCTTGCCTGCATCCTTTATGCCTTTGCTCGCCTCGACGCCGCCGCTGACATCCACCGCATAGGGCCGCACCTGACGGATCGCCGCCGCGACGTTGCCCGCCTCCAGGCCACCGGCGAGGATGATCGGCCTGGCGGCCTGGCGCGGTATCAGCGACCAGTCGAAGCTCGCACCGGTGCCGCCGGGCACGCCCTCGACGAAGGTGTCCAGCAGGATGCCGCGCGCACCGACATAGGGCGCCATCGCCGCCGCCACATCTTCGCCGGGGCGCACGCGCAGGGCCTTGATGTAGGGACGACCATGTCCCTCGCAGTCGGCCGGCGACTCGTCGCCGTGAAACTGCAGCAGATCCAGCGGCAGGCGCTGCAACAACGCCTGCAACTCGGCGCGCGGCATATCGACGAACAGACCGACGCTGGTGACGAACGGCGGCAGCGCCTGCAGGATCGCAGCCGCCTGCTCGACGCTGACCGCCCGCGGGCTTTTCGCATAGAACACCAGGCCGATGGCATCGGCCCCTGCCGCCACCGCCGCCAGGGCGTCCTCGATGCGGGTGATGCCGCAGATCTTGCTGCGCACGACTGACACGGGCGTTCTCCACTGCTGCAAAGCGCTGGATGGTAGCAAAGGCCTAGACCTGCCGCACGTCCGCCAGGGCGGACAGGAAATGCGGGCCGAGGTAACGCTGCGGCAACTGGAACTCGTCCGGATACTCCACCTGCACCAGATACAGGCCGTAGGGATGCGCGGTCACCCCGCCGGTGCGACGCTCGCCGCGTTCCAGTACCTCGCGCGCCCATTCCACCGGCCGCTCGCCTGCGCCGATGGCCATCAGCACACCGGCGATGTTGCGCACCATGTGATGAAGGAAGGCGTTGGCGCGGATATCGAGAACGATGAAGCGGCCGTGCTCGATCACCTGCAGGTGATGCACCGTCTTGATCGGCGACTTGGCCTGACACTGGGTGGCGCGGAAAGCGCTGAAATCGTGAGTGCCGACCAGCACCCGGGCGGCCTCCTGCATGCGCCGGACATCCAGCGGCCGATGGTTCCAGGTGACTTCCTCGGCCATATGCGCCGGGCGAATCGGGTCGTTGTAGATCACGTAGCGGTAGCGCCGCGCCATGGCCGAAAAGCGCGCATGAAAATGCGCCGGCATCACCTGCGCCCAGGTCACGCTGATGTCCTTGGGCAGGTTCATGTTGGCGCCCATGATCCAGGCGTGCAGCGGGCGCTCGACGGCCGTGTCGAAATGCACCACCTGGCCGCTGGCGTGCACCGAGGCATCGGTGCGCCCGGCGCAGAGGATGCTCACCGGTTCGCCGCCGGCAACCTTGGACAGCGCCTGCTCCAGGCTGCCCTGGATCGATGCCACCTTGCCGCTCTGGCGCTGGAAACCGCGATAGCGCGTGCCCTTGTACTCGAGACCTAGGGCGATTCTGGAAAAGCCAGCGGCCGCCATTTCGGCGGCCGCGGCAGGTACTGCGTCAGACATGTAATCCATCAAACCAGCTTGGCAATCATCTCACGGGCTTCCTGTTGCTGGGTCTCGCTGCCCTCGGCGACCACTTCGTCGAGGATGTCGCGAGCGCCTTCGGTGTCGCCCATGTCGATATAGGCGCGCGCCAGATCCAGCTTGGTCGCGGTTTCATCGGTGCCGGAGAGGAAATCGAAGTCGTCGTCGCCATCCAGCTCGCCGGCCAGGCTATCGACCGGCTGCAGCAGCTCCTCTTCCGGCTGTTCCAGGCTACCGGCCAACTGATCCAGTTCGGCGGTCACCTCATCCAGTTGCGCGGCGAAGCTATCGGCCTCGACCTCGGGCTGCGCCTGCAGCTCCTCGCCGAGGGACAGATCGAAATCCGCCGGCAGTTCGAGATCGGCGGCGGCGCTTTCTTCCGGCAGATCCAGGCTCAGCTCGGCCAGCTCGTCGGCGGGCTCGGCAGTTGCCGGCACGCTGTCTTCGTCGAGGCTGAGGAGGAAATCGTCGGCCTCGTCGGCAGTCGCCGGGGCGGACTCGTCCAGATCCAGGCTGAACTCGCCGAGGTCGTCGCCAGGCTGCGACAGCTCGACCTTGTCGTCGCCCAGGGCCAGATCGAAATCCAGATCGTCACTGGCCGCTGCCGTCGCCGGCTCGTCGACCAGACCGAAGTCCAGATCGTCATCCAGCGACAGACCGCCGGCGTCACCCTGCGCGCCCTGCATGTCGCGATCCAGATCCGCCTCCAGTTCGTCCAGGCTCAGATCGAAGGCATCCTCCAGATCGCCGCCGGCGGCAACCGGCGCTTCGCTGCTCGGCTCGTCCAGGCTCAGGTCGTCGAGGCTGAAGTCGCCCAGGTCGTCAGCGGCGCTCGCCGCGGCAACGCTGCCGGCGCCGACGAAGGCGGCTATGGCCGGGTACTTGGCTTTCAGCTGCTCGGCCTCGGCATTGACGCCGCCGATCTCGCGCAGTTCATTGTCCTGACGGGCGAAGCCTTCGCGGTCGCCCAGCTCGGCATAGACTTCCATCAGCTTCAGACGCAGGTCGCTGCGCTGCGGCTCGTCGTTGATGGCGTTCTGCAGCAACTCGGCGGCCTGGTTGAAACGGCCGTAGGCGATATAGATATCGGCTTCGCCCAGGGCATCGCCGGTTTGCGCGGTCACCCGCTCTTCGCCGGCTGCGGCCGGCGCAGCCGGCTTGGCCTCGTCGCCGAGACCGGCGAAGCTGTCTTCCGGCATGTCGAGGTCGACGGCGAAACTGCCGTCCTGTGCCATTTCGTCGGCCAGCTCTTCGTGCAGCTCGGCTTCCTTCATGGCATTGCGCCGCGACAGCGCCATCAGACCGACCAGCAGCAGCAGCAATGCGCCACCACCGGCCAGGCCCAGGGTCATGGGGTTGGCCAGCAGGTCGTCGATAAAGCTTTGCGGGGCCGGCGCCGGAGTCGGTGCAGAAGCGGCAGGCTTGGCCGCTTCCGGCTTGGCCGGCTCAGCCGGTTCGACCGCCTTGGCCGGAGCAGGTGGTGCAACGACAGCAGCCGGCTCACTGGCCGGCTGTTCGGGTGCCGCGGCGGCGCTGTCTTCGACAGGCGCAGCCGGCTCCTCGCTGTAGTTGTAGTCGGGGGCCGCCCCTTCGGGCGGCGACACAGGCGGGGTCGCCGCCTCCGTGGCCGGCGGCGCCGGTTCGGCAGCCGGCTTGGCCGCCTCCTCCGCTGCGACCGGCGCTGCCGGTGCGGCGGCACCTGCCGCCATATCGGCCTGCAGCTTGGCCAACTGGCTGTCCTTGAGTTCGATCAGACGCTGCAGCTTGTCCAGCTGACTCTGCAGATCGCCGACGCGGCTTTGCAGTTCGGCGTTCTCGCGACGAGTCGAGTCGAGGCTCTCCTGGGTCACGGCCAGCTTGTCGGTCAGCGCCTTGCTGTCGGCCGAACCGCTGTCGCTGCCGCTGGTGGCCTTGCCGGCCTCGGCCGCCACCAGTTTCAGGCTGTCGCCGCTTTGTGCGGTCGCTGGCGCTGCGCCGGCGGTAGTGCGGCGGGTGGCATCCAGCTGACGCGAGGCGACGGAGCGCCCTTCGCGCCAGGCGGCGTTCTGTTCGGCAACCTGGGCCACGGCCTCGGCATTGCTGCGGCTGCGGATCTGCTGCTCATCGGGCAGGCGCAGTACCTGGCCGCTCTTCATGCGGTTGATGTTGCCGCCGATAAAGGCATCCGGGTTGAGATCCTGGATGGCCAGCATGGTCTGGTTGACCGAGCCGCCGCCCACGCGCTGGGCGATTTCCCACAGGGTGTCGTTGGCGGTGGTCTTGTATTCGTTGCCGGAGATGGCCCGCGAGGCCGGTGCCGGTGCAGCCGGACGCGGAGCCGGTGCCGGCGCGGCACTGACGGGCGCCGGCGCAACGGCGGGACGCGGCGCTGGTGCCGGCGCGGCGATCGGCAGTTGCGGCGCGGCGGCCACCGCGGTTTGCGGGGAGTACAGCGGCGGATCGAGCAGCAGGGTGTATTCGCGCAGCAACCGACCATTCGGCCAGAGCACTTCCACCAGGAAGTTCAGATAAGGTTCGCGTACCGCCTTGCTCGAAGTGACGCGAATCACACTCTTGCCATTGGGCTTGAGTACCGGGGTGAATTTCAGGTCGGTTAGAAAGTATTGGCGATCGACGCCGGCCTTGACGAACTCTTCGGGGGACGCCAGGTTGGGAATCACCTCGTTGGAGGCCAGATCGCGCACCTCCAGCAATTCAATTTCCGCTACCAGCGGCTGATTCAGCGAGGACTGCAGGGTAACTTCACCCAACCCCAGCGCATGCGCCATACCGGAAGACAGGGCAGAAGCCGCTGCAATTGCCAGCACTAGTTTGCGAACCCGAACCATAGCGTTATCCCTTGTTTTATCTTTTTTCTCGGCATGCGAGAGGGTCTTGATAACTGCTGCCTGCATCCGCCCCAGGAGCGGCTCCCCATTCAGCAATCAACTCAGCCAGTATTGCCAAGCTAGAAAGATTCTTCAAATTTCTAGGTAAGTATCTTTTACAGATAGTGTTTTATCAATAACTCGGCTATTTGCACAGCATTCAGGGCGGCGCCTTTTCTTACATTATCAGACGCAATCCACAAATTGAGTTGGCGCGGATCACTGACGCCACTACGCACGCGCCCGACATAGACCTGATCCTGGCCAACCGCATCGCCCACCGCCGTCGGATAGTCGCCCGCCTCCACCAGCTCGATCCCCGGCGCGGCTTCCAGCAAGCGCGACACGGCAGCCACATCCACCTCACCATCGACCTGCACGCCGAGCGCCAGACTGTCGCCAAAGAATACCGGCGCCAGGGCGCAGGTCGCCGATACCGGCAGATCCGGCACGCCGAGCAACTGCTGCAGCTCACTCGCCAGGCGCTTCTCCAGTTCGGCATGGCCCTGCTCGTCCAGCGCCCCGACCTGTGCCAGCAGGTTGAACGCGACCTGCCGGTCCAGGCCCTTGGGTTCCAGCGGACGACCATTGAGCAACTCGGCGGTCTGCCGCGCCAACTCCTGCACTCCGCTGCGACCGAGGGTGGACGCCGCCAGCATGGCGGTCAGCTGCACCTGGCGCGGCTGCAGCAGCGGGCGCAGCGCCGTCAGCACCAGCGCGGTCGCCACCGCGCAAGGCGTCGGCGAACTGAGCAGCCAGGGGGCATGCCGCGCCGGCGAGCCGTCCAGGCCGGCTTCGGGTAGCACGCAAGGCGCCTGACTCAGCGGCAAGGCGGCGCTCAGGTCGATCAGCGAGCAGCCCGCGGCCAGCACCCGCTCGTGCTGGGCCCGCGTGACATCGGCGCCGGCGGCGAAGAAGGCCAGCTGCACCTGGGCGAAATCGAAGGCATCGAGCGACCTGACCCGCACCTGGCGCCCACGAAAGGACAGGCTCTGCCCGGCCGACTCGCTACTGGCCAGCAGATGCAGTTCCTTGACCGGAAAATCGCGCTCTTCGAGCAGTTCGACCAGCGCCTCGCCGATGCTACCGGTGGCGCCGACCAGGGCGATATTGAAGGACTGGCTCATGGGGTGGACCTGCGACGCGGGGAGGAGCCGCACTGTAACCGCGCCCTCTCGCCCAGGCAATCGGCCGGATCCGCCGGCGCGCAGACGTGTGCCCCAAGATGCGCCAGAAGCAAAAAGCCCCGCTGCCGAGGCAGCGGGGCTTTTCTGGCTGTTACTTGCAGCTTGCAGCCAGCGCGGCTTTAGCGCTCCAGCAGGATGCGCAGCATGCGCCGCAGCGGCTCGGCCGCGCCCCACAGCAGTTGGTCGCCGACGGTGAAGGCGCCCAGGTACTGCGAGCCCATATTGAGCTTGCGCAGACGACCGACCGGCACACTCAGGGTACCGGTGACCGCGGTCGGGCCGAGGTCGCGAATGCTGGCTTCGCGGCTGTTCGGTACCAGCTTGACCCAGGGATTGTGCTGGCTGATCAGGCCTTCGATATCGCCCATCGGCACATCCTTGTTCAGCTTGATGGTCAGCGCCTGGCTGTGGCAGCGCATGGCGCCGATGCGCACGCAGATGCCGTCGACCGGGATCGGGTTCTTGAAGCGGCCGAGGATCTTGTTGGTCTCGGCCTGGGCCTTCCACTCTTCGCGGCTCTGACCGTTGGGCAGCTCCTTGTCGATGTAGGGGATCAGACTGCCGGCCAGCGGCACGCCGAAGTTGTCCACCGGGAAGGCTTCGCCGCGCATGGCCTCGGCGACCTTGCGGTCGATATCGAGGATGGCGCTGGCCGGATCGGCCAGTTCATCGGCGACGGCGCCATTGATCGCGCCCATCTGCTTGATCAGCTCGCGCATGTTCTGCGCCCCGGCGCCCGAGGCCGCCTGATAGGTCATGGCGCTCATCCACTCGACCAGGCCGGCCTCGTACAGGCCACCCAGGGCCATCAGCATCAGGCTGACGGTGCAGTTGCCGCCGATATAGTTCTTGCTGCCGGCGTCCAGCGCCTGGTCGATCACCTTGCGGTTGACCGGATCGAGCACGATCACCGCGCTGTCGTCCATCCGCAGGCTGGAAGCCGCGTCGATCCAGTAACCCTGCCAGCCGGCTTCGCGCAGCTTGGGGAAGACTTCGTTGGTGTAGTCGCCGCCCTGGCAGGTCAGGATCACGTCCAGGCCTTTCAGGTCGTCGATGCTGTAGGCGTCCTTCAGCGGGGCAATGTCCTTGCCAATCGCCGGCCCCTGGCCGCCGACATTGGAGGTGGTGAAGAACACCGGCTCGATCAGGTCGAAGTCCCGCTCTTCCAGCATGCGCTGCATAAGCACGGAACCGACCATGCCACGCCAACCGATCAGACCTACACGTTTCATAACGACTACACCTATATAAGCAGCCCGCCGGAACCACCCCGGCGGGACTGGAAGATTACAGACTACGCAGCGCTTCGACTACCGCATCACCCATTGCCGAGGTACCGACGCGGGTCTTGCCTTCGGACCAGATGTCGCCGGTACGCAGGCCCTGATCCAGCACCAGGCTCACGGCTTTCTCGATGGCGTCGGCGGCAGCGGCCTGGCCGAAGCTGTAACGCAGCATCATGGACACCGAGAGAATGGTGGCCAGCGGGTTGGCGATGCCCTTGCCGGCGATGTCCGGCGCAGAGCCGTGGCACGGCTCGTACATGCCCTTGTTGTTGGCATCCAGGGATGCCGACGGCAGCATGCCGATGGAGCCGGTGAGCATCGAAGCCTCATCGGACAAAATGTCACCAAACATGTTGTCGGTGACCATCACGTCGAACTGCTTGGGCGCACGCACCAGCTGCATGGCGGCGTTGTCGACGTACATGTGGCTCAGCTCGACGTCCGGATAGTCCTTGGCCACTTCCTCGACCACCGCACGCCACAGCTGGCTGGAGGCCAGCACGTTGGCCTTGTCCACCGAGCACAGCTTCTTGTTACGCACCATGGCCATGTCGAAACCGACCTTGGCGATGCGGCGGATCTCGCTCTCGCTGTACGGCAGGGTATCAAAGGCCATGCGCTCGCCGTTTTCCAGCACCTTGCTCTCGCGCGGCTGGCCGAAGTAGATGCCGCCGGTCAGCTCACGCACGATAAGGATATCCAACCCCGCCACAACCTCAGGCTTAAGGCTGGAAGCCTCGGCCAGTTGCGGATAGAGGATGGCCGGACGCAGGTTGCCGAACAGACCCAGTTGCGAACGAATCTTCAGCAGGCCGCGCTCCGGGCGGATGGCCGGATCGATGGCGTCCCACTTCGGCCCGCCCACGGCACCCAACAGCACGGCATCGGCGGCGCGGGCGCGGTCCAGGGTCTCGTCGGCCAGCGGCACGCCGTAACGGTCGATGGCGGCGCCGCCCAGGTCATCGAAGCTCAGCTCGAAACCCAGGGCGTACTTGTCGTTGGCCAGGTTCAGCACCTTGACCGCCTCGGCCATGATTTCCGGGCCGATACCGTCGCCTGGGAGAACCAGAATCTGCTTGCTCATTGCATTCCTCAATCTATCCGTAGGGTGGATGACGCTGTTTTCATCCACCGAAACCCAGCACGGTGGATGGATAAAGCGCCATCCACCCTACCTTCATGCATTACTTGATCGCGCCGAACAGCCAGGGGCTGTTCTGCTGGTGTTTGGCTTCGAAGGCCCTGATCGCCTCCTGATCCTGCAGGGTCAGGCCGATGTCGTCCAGGCCGTTGAGCAGGCAGTGCTTGCGGAAGGCATCGACTTCGAAGGCGTACTGCACGCCATCGGGGCGGGTCACGGTCTGCGCCGCCAGGTCGACGGTCAGCTGGTAGCCCTCGCTGGCTTCGCACTGCTGGAACAGCGCATCGACCTCATCCTCCTTGAGGATGATCGGCAGCAGGCCGTTCTTGAAGCTGTTGTTGAAGAAGATATCGGCGAAGCTCGGCGCAATGATCGCGCGGAAACCATATTCCTCCAGCGCCCAAGGCGCGTGCTCGCGGCTCGAGCCGCAGCCGAAGTTCTCGCGGGCCAGCAGCACGCTGGCGCCCTGGTAGCGCGGAAAATTGAGCACGAAGTCCTTGTTGATCGGACGCTTGGAGTTGTCCTGGTTCGGCTGGCCGACATCCAGGTAGCGCCACTCGTCGAACAGGTTGGGGCCGAAGCCGGTGCGCTTGATCGACTTCAAGAACTGCTTGGGAATGATCTGGTCGGTATCGACGTTGGCACGATCCAAAGGAGCGACCAGGCCGGTGTGTTGGGTAAAAGCTTTCATGGTCTGAGTCCTTAGGCCTGGATCAATTCGCGCACGTCGATGAAGCGGCCGGTCACCGCGGCGGCGGCGGCCATGGCCGGGCTGACCAGGTGGGTACGCCCACCGGCGCCCTGGCGGCCCTCGAAGTTGCGGTTGGAGGTGGACGCGCAATGCTCGCCGCTGCCCAGCTTGTCCGGATTCATCGCCAGGCACATGGAGCAGCCCGGCTCGCGCCATTCGAAACCGGCCTCGATAAAGATCTTGTCCAGCCCCTCGGCCTCGGCCTGTGCCTTGACCAGGCCGGAGCCCGGCACCACCAGCGCCTGCTTGACGGTGGCGGCGACCTTGCGGCCCTTGGCCACCTCGGCGGCGGCACGCAGGTCTTCGATGCGCGAGTTGGTGCAGGAGCCGATGAACACACGATCGAGCTGGATATCGGTGATCGCCTGGTTTGCGGTCAGGCCCATATATTTCAGGGCGCGGGTGATCGAGTCCTTCTTAACCGGGTCGCTCTCGACGGCCGGATCCGGCACCTTCTGGTCGACGGCCAGGACCATTTCCGGCGACGTGCCCCAGGATACCTGCGGCTTGATCTCTTCCGCGCGCAGCTCGACCAGGGTATCGAACACCGCGTCGGCATCGGAGACCAGGTTCCGCCACTGCGCCACGGCCTTGTCCCAGTCGGCGCCCTTGGGTGCGAACGGGCGACCCTCGACGTAAGCGATGGTCTTCTCGTCCACCGCCACCAGGCCGACGCGGGCACCGGCTTCGATGGACATGTTGCAGATGGTCATGCGCCCTTCCAGGGACAGGTCGCGGATCGCGCTGCCGGCGAATTCAAGAGCGTGACCGTTGCCGCCGGCGGTGCCGATCTTGCCGATCACGGCGAGGACGATGTCCTTGGCGGTGACGCCGAACGGCAATTTGCCTTCGACGCGCACCTGCATGTTCTTCATCTTCTTGGCCACCAGGCACTGGGTGGCGAGCACGTGCTCGACCTCGGAGGTGCCGATGCCGTGGGCCAGCGCGCCAAAGGCGCCATGGGTGGAGGTGTGCGAGTCGCCGCAGACCACGGTCATGCCCGGCAAGGTGGCGCCCTGCTCCGGGCCGACCACGTGGACGATGCCCTGACGCACGTCGTTCATCTTGAACTCGAGGATGCCGAAGTCGTCGCAGTTCTCGTCCAGGGTCTGCACCTGGATACGCGAGACTTCGTCGGCGATGGCTTCGAGGCCGCCCCGGCGCTCGGCCTGGGTGGTCGGCACGTTGTGGTCCGGGGTGGCGATGTTGGCGTCGATGCGCCACGGCTTGCGCCCGGCCAGGCGCAGGCCCTCGAAGGCCTGTGGCGAGGTCACTTCGTGGAGAATGTGGCGGTCGATGTAGATCAAGGAAGATCCGTCGTCGCGGCGCTTGACCTCGTGCATTTCCCAAAGCTTGTCGTAGAGCGTTTTGCCGGCCATCAGCTATCCCTCATCAGCGTCTTGCGGGCACCTCCAAAAACTACCTGCGTTGTCATCGCCGCGTTAAAAACAGGCTCAGAATGCTCATTTACAACTCGTAAACGCCGCTTCTTCGCCTGTTTTTGCCTTGCGCTGACTGCCTCGCCTACGTTTTTGGAGGTGCCCTTTCTATGCCCGGGCAAATGGCCCTGCGGCTTATGGGGAGAATGCTATGATCCCGGGACGAATAACTCAAATTCATATTTTTTATCCCAAGGATTCCACAAAGGAATCCCCAAAAGCCGCAAGCTTCAAGCGACAGGCCGCCAGCCAAGACCCAGCGGCTCGGCTTGCCGTTCGCGGCCCACCGTTTGGAGCTGTTTCTATGGATCTGGCCAACCTCAACGCCTTTCTCGCCATCGCCGAAACCGGCAGTTTTTCCGAAGCCGGCGAGCGCCTGCACCTGACCCAGCCGGCGGTGAGCAAACGCATTGCCGGCCTCGAGCAACAGCTTGGCGTACGCCTGTTCGACCGCCTCGGCCGCGAGATCGGCCTGACCGAGGCAGGACGCGCCCTGCTGCCGCGCGCCTACCAGATCCTCAACGTGCTGGACGACACCCGCCGCGCGCTGACCAACCTGGCCGGCGAGGTCAGCGGCCGCCTGACCCTGGCCACCAGCCACCATATCGGCCTGCACCGCCTCCCCGCCCTGTTGCGCGCCTTCACCCGTGCCCATCCGCAGGTGGCGCTGGATATCCAGTTCCTCGACTCCGAAGTGGCCTACGAGGAGATCCTCCACGGCCGCGCCGAACTGGCGGTGATCACCCTGGCCCCGGAAACCCGCGAACCGGTGCGCGCGGTGCCGGTGTGGAACGATCCGCTGGATTTCGTCGCCGCCCCCGAACACCCGCTGGCGCGCAGCGCCGCCATCGGCCTGCCCGACGTGGCGCGGCACCCGGCGGTGTTCCCCGGCGGCAACACCTTCACCCACCATATCGTGCAGCGCCTGTTCGAGGCCCAGGGCCTGACGCCGAACATCGCCATGAGCACCAACTACCTGGAGACCATCAAGATGATGGTCTCCATCGGCCTGGCCTGGAGCGTGTTGCCGCGCACCATGCTCGACGATCAGGTGGTGCCGCTGGCCCTGCCGGACATCCAGCTGTCGCGCCAGCTCGGCTACATCCTGCACACCGAGCGCACCCTGTCGAACGCCGCGAAAGCCTTCATGGCCCTGCTCGACGCCCAGCGCGACAGCCACAGCCTTGCATAGCCGGCCAAGCTGCGGCTAACGTGGCGGCATAACGATAAGAAAGGCCCACGCATGACCCGAACGTCCGTCACGCGCCTCGCGCCCACTGGAGGATGGCCCGGCCATGGCCAGATCCACTGACCAGCCCCCGCCCCTACCGCATATCCCGGCGATGGACCCCGCCGAATTCGAACAGACCTGGCAGGACGCCCCACGCCTGCTGGCGGCGCTGAACGGCGCGCAGCTGGGCGCCTGGTTCTGGGATATCGACAGCGGCCGAGTCAACTGGTCGCGCGGCGCCCAGGCGCTGTTCGGCCTCGACCCCGCCCGCCCGCTGACCCGCAGCGTCGACTACATCGAGCTGATTCCGGAGGAAGAACGCGGCGCGGTGCTGCAGCAATTCCACGCCATCCTCGCCGGCAACGACGAGGGTCGCGCCCTGCGCCACCGCATCCGCTGGCCGGACGGCAGCCTGCACTGGCTGGAGATCAGCGGCAGCCTGTCGCGCGATGCCGACGGCCGCCGGCGCATGTTCGGCGTGATCCGCGACATCAGCTCGCAACAGGCGCGCGCCGAGGCCCTGCGTGCCTCGGAAGAACGCTTCGCCAGCCTGTTCCGCCTCAGCCCGGACATCATGCTGCTGGTGCGCTATGACACCAGCGAGATCCTCGAGACCAACCAGCACTTCACCCACGCCTTCGGCTGGCCCGCCGCGGAGATTCTCGGCCGCAGCACCCTCGACCTCGACCTCTGGGTGCATGCCGAGCAGCGCGATTACCTGCGCCGGCAGGCGCCGCTGAGCCGCGAGCCGCTGATCCAGGAAGTGCAGCTGCGCACCCGCGCCGGGCGCATCCTCGACGGCGTGCTGTCGAGCCAGTACATCGAGCTGCAGGGCGAACGTCTGCTGCTCTGCACCTTCCTCGACACCAGCGAACGCATGCGCGCCGAAACCGCCCTGCGCAACAGCGAGGAAAAGTTCGCCAAGGCCTTCATGCACACCCCCGACGCCGTGGCGATTACTGATCGGGCGACTGGCCGCTTTATCGAGGTCAACCCCAGCTTCGAGCAACAGTTCGGCTGGAGCAGCGCCGAGGCGCTCGGCCGCACCTCGCTGGAGCTGGGCATCTGGGCCGACCCCGGTGACCGCCAGCGCATGCTCGACGCCCTGCAGGCCGGGCGCCTGAACAACCTCGAAGTACGTCTGTTCAGCCGCGACGGCAGCGCCAGCATCAACCTGCTGTTCGGCGGCGAGATCGAGCTCGACGGCCAGCGCTGCCTGGTGCTGACGGTGCGCAACATCACCGTCCAGCGCGCCCAGGAGCTGGCCCTGCAGGAAAGCCAGGAGCGCCTCAAGCTGGCGCTGGAGTCGGCCGACCTGGGTACCTGGGACTGGCACATCCCCAGCAACCGCCTGTTCGGCAGCGCCCGCGCCGCCGCCCTGCACGGCCTCGACGCCTGCCCCTTCGACGACGACTTTCGCGAGTTCTTCCGCTGCGTGCCACTGGAAGACCGCCAGGCCATGCGCCTGGCCTACGTCGCCCTGCGCGAGGGGCGCAGCGCCAATTATCAGGTGACCTACCGGGTGCGCCACCCCAACGGCGCGCTGCACTACCTGGAAAGCACCGCCAAACTGCACCGCGACACGGGCGGCCAGCCGCTGCGCATGGTCGGCACCCTGGTCGACATCAGCGAGCGGGTGCTGCGCGAGCAGCGCCTGCGCGCCTCCGAGGAGAAATTCGCCAAGGCCTTCCACTCCAGCCCGGACGCCATCACCATCACCGAGCGCGACACCGCGCGCTACATCGAGGTCAACGAGGGCTTCACCCGCCTCACCGGCTACACCCCGGACGAGGTGGTCGGCCGCACCGCCTTCGAGCTGAGCGTCTGGGCCTACCCCGAGGAACGCCTGCAGATGCTCGAACACCTGGCGCAGAACGGCCAGGTGCTGCACATGGAGATGCACGGCCAGCACCGCGACGGCGGCGTGCGCCTGGTCGAGGTCTCGGTGCAACCCATCGAACTCAACGGCGTCGCCTGCCTGCTGCTGACCGCACGCGACATCAGCGAACTGAAGCTGGCGCAGGCGCAGGTGCAGCACCTGGCCTACCACGACGCCCTGACCAACCTGCCCAATCGCGCCCTGCTGATGGATCGCCTGACCCAGCAGATCGCCCTGCTCAAGCGCCACGAGCTGCGCGGCGCACTGCTGTTCATCGACCTCGACCACTTCAAGCACATCAACGACTCGCTCGGCCACCCGGTCGGCGATGCCGTGCTGCGCCTGGTCACCGCGCGCCTGGAAGCCAGCGTGCGCCTGGAAGACACCGTGGCGCGCCTGGGCGGCGACGAGTTCGTGGTGCTGCTCTCCGGCCTGGAGGGCAAGCGCTCGGAAGTCACCCGCCAGGTGCGCCAGGTGGCGGACAAGCTGCGCCGCCTGCTGGCCGAGCCGATGCTGCTGGACGGCCACCAGCTGCAGGTCACGCCGAGCATCGGCGTCGCCCTGATTCCCGATCACGGCGACACCCCGGCCGACCTGCTCAAGCGCGCCGACATCGCCCTGTACCGCGCCAAGGACTCCGGTCGCAACGCCATCCAGCTGTTTCGCAGCACCATGCAGGAGGCCGCCAGCGCCCGCCTGCGCCTGGAGAACGATCTGCGCCTGGCCCTGGCTCGCGGCGAGTTCGAGCTGCACTTCCAGCCGCAGGTCGATGCCCGCGACGGCCAGGTGGTCGGCGCCGAAGCCCTGCTGCGCTGGCAGCACCCGCAGCTCGGCGCGCAGTCGCCGGCGCAGTTCATCCAGGTGCTGGAGGAAAGCGGGCTGATCCTCGAAGTCGGCGGCTGGGTGCTGGCCGAGGCCTGCCACCTCTGCGCCCGCCTGCTGGCCGACGGCCTGATCGATGCCGAGCGCTTCAGCCTGTGCGTCAACATCAGCCCGCGGCAGTTCCGTCAGCACGACTTCGTCGAGCGCGTGGCCGGCTGCCTGCGCGACAGCCAGCTACCCAACGCCATGCTCAAGCTGGAGATCACCGAAGGCATCGTCATCCAGAACATCGACGACACCGTGGGCAAGATGCTGCGCCTGAAGAAGCACGGCGTCAGCTTCGCCATGGACGACTTCGGCACCGGCTACAGCTCGCTGACCTACCTCAAGCGCCTGCCGGTGGACATGCTGAAGATCGACCAGTCGTTCGTCCGCGACGCCACCCACGACCCCAACGACGCCGAGATCATCCGCGCCATCGTCGCCATGGCGCGCAGCCTGAGCCTGGCGCTGATCGCCGAGGGCGTCGAGCAGCAGGAGCAACTGGATTTCCTGCAGCGCCAGGGTTGCCACCTGTACCAGGGCTACCTGTTCAGCAAGCCGCTGCCGCAGGAAGCCTTCCGTGCCCTGCTCGGCCGAGGGTCGGCCCGACAACCTTAGCCCGGCAGCGCACGCGACCAACATGGCGCAGAAACGAAGAAGGCGCCCGGGTGGGCGCCTTCTTCAGTGGGGATCGGCCGCGACTCAGCTTTCCAGCGCCGGACGCTGATTGCCGATGGGGATGCGCTTGGCCTTGGCCTCTTCCGGCACGATGCGTTCCAGCTCGATGTTGAGCAGGCCGTTGACCAGGTTGGCGCCCTTGACCTCGATATGGTCGGCCAGGCGGAAGGACAGCTTGAACGCGCGCTGGGCGATGCCCTGATACAGGTAACTGACGTTCTCCGCGCCGCGCTCGCGCTTGCCGCCACTGACGGTCAATACGCCGCGCTCGACCTGCAGCTCGAGGTCCTCGTCCTGGAAACCGGCGGCCGCGACCACGATACGGTAGTGGTCCTCGCCATGTTTCTCGACGTTGTAGGGCGGATAGGAGCTGCCGCCGTCGTTGCTGCGCAGGGCGGACTCGAACAGATCGTTGAACCGGTCGAAACCGATGGACTGGCGGAACAGGGGGGCCAGGGACAGTACGTTGCTCATGACAATTCTCCTGAATGATTCAGCAAGGGATCACAGTGCGGAACCCGACTTCGGCATCCCGCAAGCCCTTAACTGAGGTCGCCCGGAGAATTTTCAAGCGCCTGAAAAATTCGTTTACAGATCGAGGGCGCCACGCCGCTCCCTTGGGGTGCGCCATGCGCAGCGAGCTTCGCGCACTGCTCGCCAGCCTGGCGCGGTGCCCCTAGGCCGGCTCCGTCGCCGCGCCGAGCAACCGATCGATGCGCGCGCAATCCTGCTCGCGGCGTACCTCGGCGAACAGCGCCACCGCCTCCGGATAGCTGCGCGTGAGCATGGCCAGCCACTGCTTCAGGCGCCCAGGCGCATAGCGCGGCGCCAGCTTGCGCCGGGCCTGCAGCCAGAAGTCCAGCAGCAGCGGCTGCAGCTCGTCCCAGCTCATCTCCTGCGGCTGCTCGCCGGCCCGTACCGCGGCGATCTGCCGGGCCAGGCCGGGGCGCGACACCAGCCCGCGCCCCAGCATGATGTCGTCCACCCCGCTGATCTCGCGGCAGCGCCGCCAGTCGTCCAGCGTCCACACCTCGCCGTTGGCGAATACCGGCACCGCCACCGCCTCCTGCACCCGCGCCACCCACTCCCAGTGCGCCGGCGGCTTGTAGCCTTCGACCTTGGTCCGCGCGTGCACCACGATCTGGCTGGCGCCGCCCTCGGCCAGGGCGCGCGCGCAGTCCAGGGCACCCTCCTTGTCGGTGAAGCCCAGGCGCATCTTCGCCGTCACCGGGATGGCCGCCGGCACCGTGCGCCGTACCTCGCGGACGATGGCGTGGAGCAGCTCCGGCTCCTTGAGCAATACCGCGCCGCCGCGCGACTTGTTCACCGTCTTGGCCGGGCAGCCGAAATTCAGGTCGATCACCGGTGCGCCGAGGGTGCAGGCGAAGGCCGCGTTGTCGGCCAGGCACTGCGGGTCGGAACCGAGAAACTGCACGCGCATCGGCGTGCCGGCGCGGGTGCGGGCGCCGGCGAACAGCTCGGGGGCGAGCTTGCGGTAGGTGGCAGCCGGCAGCAGGCGCTCGCTGACGCGAATGAACTCGGTGACGCACCAGTCGATGCCGCCGATACGGGTCAGCACGTCGCGCAGGATATCGTCGACCAGCCCCTCCATGGGTGCCAGGGCGATTTGCATGGGAGTGTCCGGAGAAAACGGGCGCACAGTTTAAGGCGCCGCGCGCGCGGCGCAAGATGGTCCACACTGCAGGAAACGCAAAGGAGATCCAGCATGCTGCGTCACTCGCTACTGGCCTTGTGCCTGGCCGGCAGCCTCGCCCAGGCTGCCGACGCCCTGCCGCGGGGCGTGCAGGTGGTACCGCCGAACCCGGCGCCCGACGGCCCGGGGCGGCTGATCTTCAGCCGCGACAACAACGCGCCGAATGCCTGCGACGTGGAGCTCTACGTCAATCGGCAGGTGGTGGCGAAACTGGGCCCGGGCGAGCGCACCAGCCTCGACCTGCCCAGCGGCGAGCTGAGCCTCGCCGTGGCCATTTCCCCGGCCGGCTACTGCGCCGGGCGCGGGCCGGGGCCGGCGCAGTCGGTGCTGCTCGGCTCGGGCGAGACCCGCCAGTTCGCCGTGATAGTCGAGCCGGGCCAGGCGTTCCTCGCCCCGCTGCTCAACTAGGGCGACGCTACAGTTCCAGCGGATAGCGCTCCAGCAGCGCCTGACCGTAGCCCTCGACGAACTCCGCCGGCATGCGTTTGGGCCGCCCGCTGGACAGCTCGATGCAGACGAAGGTGGTCTTGGCCCGCAGCAGGGTCACGCCGTCCTCGGGGCGCAGCAGCTGGAAACGCCGATCCATCTTCAGGCGCTGGTCGGACTCGACGATCCAGGTGGCCATCTGCAGCTGCTGGCCTTCGTAGGCGCTGGCCAGGTAGTCGATCTCGTGGCGCAGCACCGCCATGGCGCGATCCAGCCGGCGATACTCGGCCAGATCCAGGCCGAGAAACTGCGAATGACGCCAGGCGCAGCGCTCCAGCCAGCTGACGTAGACCGCATTGTTGGCATGGCCGAGGCCGTCGATGTCCTCGGCCGCCACCTGCAAGTCGATGACGAAGGGGGTGGGCAGGTCCCAGCTCATGCTCGTACCTCCGCGCCGCCGATCGGGCCGCAGGGGCCGCCGACAGCGGCCAGGCGGGGCGTCTCGTCCATCCACAGTTTCATCGTTGCTCTCCCGAATCCTGTCGCGCTGGGCAGCGGCATCGCCACCCGCCGTCACGCCATCCAAGCCCCGGATGATACGCCGCCTACCCGCTCGCTGCAGCGCCGAGCTTTCATAGCGTCATGCCAGCACGCCATAATGCGTCAACCTCGCCCGTGAGCCCGAGAATCGAGCAATTGACTGCCGTCCTGCGCCTGCTGATGCTGCTCCTGCTACCCGCCCTGGGCTGGGCGGACAGCCTGCCGCTGCCGAGCGGCCAGGCCCGCGTGCTGCCCGGCCCGTACATGCAGGTCTGGCAAGACCCGCAGGGCCTGGCCGACTTCACCCAGGTGCGCGCCCTGCCCGACTCGGCGTGGCAGGCGGTCGGCCGCCGCGACGCCAGCTTCGGCTACGGCGGCAGCGCCTACTGGCTGCGCCTGGATCTGCACAACCCGCATGCGCGCTCGCTCGGCTGGATACTGCTGGTGGGCAACCCGCTGCTGGACCAACTGGACGCCTACGGCCTGGATGAAGACCGGGTGTACCGCGCCGGCGACCAGCGCCCCTTCGCCTGGCGCTGGATCGAACACCGCCAGCTGGCCCTGCCGCTGGACCTGGCGCCCGGCGAAACGCGCCGGCTGTGGCTGCGCATGCAGACCGACGGCTCGGCCAACCTCAGCGCCAGCCTGATGACCCGCGAAGCCTTCGACCACCTGGAGCAACGCAGCCTGCTGCTGCAGGGACTGTTCTTCGGCGCCCTGGCGGCGATGCTGATCTACAACCTGTCGATCTTCTGCATCACCCGCGACCGCAGCTACCTCTGGTACAGCCTGTTCGTCGCCAGCTTCAGCCTCTACCAGTTCATCCAGCTCGGCTTCGCCCTGCAGTGGCTGTGGCCCGAGGCCCTGGCCTGGCACCAGTTGAGCTTCCCGCTCAGCTCGGCGCTGGCGACCCTGTTCGGCATCATCTTCACCTACAGCGTGCTCGAGCTGAACAACGGCTCGCCGCTGTACCGCTGGGTGGTCGCCACGCTGCTGGCCTGCTGCCTGGCGGTGATCGGCCTGGCCCTGGTCGGCCCCTACCAGGTCGCGCTGATCGGCAGCTTCGCCCTGGTGGCGGCCTGCGCCCCGATCGCCTTCGTCATCACCCTGCTGCGCTGGCGCGCCGGCTACGCCGCCGCCCGCCTGTTCGCCCTGGGCTGGTGCGTGCTGATCGCCGCCAGCCTGGCCAGCATCCTCGCCGGCACCGGCCTGCTGCCCTACTCGCTGCTGACCCTGCACGCCCAGCAGATCGGCGGCCTGATCGAGATGACGGTGTTCTCCGTGGCCCTGGCCGCGCGCATCCGCCAGGCGCAGAACGCCGAACGCCAGGCCCACGCCCGGCTGATCGCCCAGGAGCGCCAGCTGCGCCACGAACAGGCCACTCGCCTGCAGCTGCAGACGCAGATCAGCGAAGGCCTGGAGCAGCGCGTGCAGGAGCGCACCGCGGCGCTGCAGGAGACCCTGCAACAGCTGTCCAACGCCAACCTGCGCCTGGCCGAGCTGAATCGCCGCGACGGCCTGACCGGGCTGTTCAACCGCCAGACCCTGAGCGAGGAACTGGAGCGCGCCTGCGCCCGCGCCGAACGCAGCCGGCAACCGCTGGCCATCCTCATGCTCGACCTGGATCACTTCAAGCAGGTCAACGACCGCCATGGCCACCTCGCCGGCGACGCCTGCCTGCGCCATGCCGCCCAGCGCATCCAGCAGCGCCTGCGCAGCAGCGACCTGCTGGCGCGCTTCGGCGGCGAAGAGTTCGTCGCCCTGCTCGACAACACCGACCTGGCCGGCGCCCTCGACCTGGCCGAGCAACTGCGCGACGACCTGGCCCGCCAGCCCTGCCCGTACCAGGACCAGTCCATTGCCCTGAGCCTGAGCATCGGCCTGCACGCCGGCATCCCCGACGACACCGGCTGCGGCGAACGCTGGCTGGACCTGGCCGACCGTGCGCTGTACCGGGCCAAGGCCGGCGGGCGCAACCGCGTGGTCGGCTACGAGGCCAGCGCCCTCGACGGCGCCTGACGCACCTCGCTTAGCAGCGCGAGCACCGCCTGCAGCAGCCGCGGATCGCCAAGCAGTCGCTGATGACCGCCCGCCGGCAGGCGCAATAGCTGACTGTCGAACCAGGCCCGGTGGATCAGCTCGGCCTCGCTCACCGGCACCAGCGGATCGTCCTCGGCATGCACGATCAGCCCCGGCAGCTCCAGTTGATAGCGCTGCACATCGAGATGCGCCGCCGGCATGCCGGCCTTCTCTTCCACCAGACGGATAAAGCGCGAGCGCGCCACCGCCGGCAGCCCCATGTGCCGGGCAAAACCGCGCAGCACGGTGAGAATCCGGCTCGGCGCGGCGATGCTGACCAGCGCCGCGCTGCGCAGGCCCATCTGCGTCGCCAGCAGGGCGCTGGCCCCGCCCATGGAATGACCGATCACCGCGTGCAGCGGCGGCAGTTCGCTGGCCGCCTCCAACAGCGCGCGGGCGAACAGCACCACGTTGGCCTCCTGCCCCGGCGAACGGCCATGGGCCGGGCCATCCAGCGCCACCACGGCATAGCCGGCGTCGACCAGACCGCGGATCAGCACGGCGAACTGGGTCGGCCGCCCTTCCCAGCCGTGCATCAGCAGCACCGCCGGCCCGCTGCCCCAGCGCAACGCCGACAGGCCGAAACGCAGGGTGATGCGCTCGGCGCTGGCCAGCAGCGGCAACTCCCAGTCGCGCGGCGGCAGGTTGCGTGGGGTCATGAAGCGTTCGCGCAGGCGGCTCGCCAGCAATTGCGGAGCCACCCATCCCAGCGTCGCATTGACGCCACGTACCCAGGTCATCTGTTTCATCTGGCTTCTCCTCAGTTCACCGCCGCTTTGGCGGCCCGCAACACCCGGTCGGACAACTCGCCCGGGCCCAATGCCCGCGCCACGGCCAGACCGCCCACCATCAGCGCCAGATCGGCCAACGCTGCGTCGGCCTCCTCCGGCGTCTCGCTCATCAAGGCCGTCATCAGCTCGACATGCTCGGCCAGCGCCTGCCGAAAGCCCTCGGGCAAGCGCTCGATCTCGCCCAGCGAACTGGGCAAGGGGCAACGCTCGTCCTGCGCATCGCGGTGCTTGCGCGACAAGTAGAAGGCCGCCAACAGCACGCGCCGCTCGCGCCCGCCGAGGCTGGCGTCGATCTCGGCGAGGCGCGCCCGGCGCCGCCCGAGCAACTGGCGGAAAACCTCCAGCATCAGCGCCTCCTTGCTGGCGAAATGGGCATAGAAACCACCCACCGTCAGCCCCGCCGCGGCCATCACTTCGGCCACCGCCGGATCGCCCGGGCCGCGCTCGGCCAGCACGCGCCCGGCGGCGGCGAGAATGCGTTCACGGGTTCTGCTCTTGCGCTCGCTCATGACGGCCTCCTTGATATGATGGACACAATATTACGACCATCATATTCAAGCGCAAGCCTGGGGACATGCCATTGGTCGGCAAAACGCGCGAAAAACAGTCGGGAGCGGGAAAAGCCTGGGAGTTCCAGCACCGCAAGCACGGCCCGCAGGGCGGCCGCCAGGGAGGGCGAACACAAAAAAGGGCTGCCTCCGGAGAAGCAACCCTCGAAACCCGCAAATGCGGAAAGGAAAATGGCGTCCCCTAGGGGACTCGAACCCCTGTTACCGCCGTGAAAGGGCGGTGTCCTAGGCCACTAGACGAAGGGGACGGAACCTTCGAACGACAAGGCCAGCACTAGGCTGGCCTTGCGTGTGATTGGTGGAGCTAAACGGGATCGAACCGTTGACCTCTTGCATGCCATGCAAGCGCTCTCCCAGCTGAGCTATAGCCCCGAAACCTTGCGGTC
>NZ_CM134189.1:3399503-4212003 GCF_054110165.1 Pseudomonas sp. PL-6
TTGGTGGAGCTAAACGGGATCGAACCGTTGACCTCTTGCATGCCATGCAAGCGCTCTCCCAGCTGAGCTATAGCCCCGAAACCTTGCGGTCTGGCTGCAACGCCTGAGCGTTGCGGCTGGAATAAGTGGCGTCCCCTAGGGGACTCGAACCCCTGTTACCGCCGTGAAAGGGCGGTGTCCTAGGCCACTAGACGAAGGGGACGCAAGACCCTGATCGTGAATCGATCTACACCGATTCTGGCACTCCCGGAGGAGTCGAGATTGGTGGAGCTAAACGGGATCGAACCGTTGACCTCTTGCATGCCATGCAAGCGCTCTCCCAGCTGAGCTATAGCCCCATCTCGAGGACGGGGCGCATGTTAAGAGCGCCCCGATTGGCTGTCAACAACATTTTTCCTGCCAGCCAAAAGTTTTTGCCACTAGAACAACTACTTAGGGTCGCGCGACGTCCCGTAGGGTGCGCCGTGCGCACCGCCACAACCGAGAGTGCCGCGGTGCGCGCGGCACACCCCAGCTCAGGCGATGCTCGCCAGCAGCTTCTCCCACTCCTTGGCTTCTTTCTTCGAAGTACCGCCGAGCAGCTCCAGCGCCTGGCGCAGACGGAAGCGGGTCAGGTCCGGACCGAGGATTTCCATGGCATCGAGCACCGACACCGAGCTGGCCTGGCCGGTGATGGCGGCGAACATCAGCGGCATGGCGTCGCGCAGCTTCAGCTCCAGGTGCTCGACCACCGCCTGGATGCAGCCGGTGATGCGCTCCTTTTCCCACTGGCGCAGGGCCTCGAGCTTCCACAGGATCAGCTGCATCAGCTGGCGCACCTGGTCGGGTGACAGTTTCTTGTGCTCGAACAGCTTGGCGTCCAGGTTCAGGCCGCCGGAGAAGAAGAAGCCGGCCAAGGGCGCGATCTGGCTGAAGGTTTCCACCCTGCCCTGCACGTGCGGCGCGATCTGCATCAGGTACTCGGGATTGAGCGCCCACTTCTGCACCTCGGCGGCGAAGGTCTCCACCGGCAGCTCGCGCAGCCACTGGCCGTTGAGCCAGGAGAGTTTTTCCAGGTCGAAGATCGGACCGCCCAGCGACACCCGGTTGATGTCGAAGTGCTCGATCATCTCGTTCAGGGAGAACTTCTCGCGCTCGTCCGGCATCGACCAGCCCATGCGGCCGAGGTAGTTGAGCATGGCCTGCGGCAGGTAGCCCATGCGCTCGTAAAAGGTGATGCTGGTGGGGTTCTTGCGCTTGGACAGCTTGCTCTTGTCCGGATTGCGCAGCAGCGGCATATAGCACAGCGCCGGTTGCTCCCAGCCGAAGTATTCGTAGAGCTTGATCAGCTTGGGCGCCGACGGCAGCCATTCCTCACCGCGCAACACATGGGTGATGCCCATCAGGTGGTCGTCGACCACGTTGGCCAGGAAGTAGGTGGGCAGGCCGTCGGCCTTCATCAGCACCTGCATGTCCATGCGATCCCAGGGGATCTCGACGTCGCCGCGCAGCATATCCGGCACCACGCAGACGCCCTCGCTCGGCACCTTCATCCGTACCACGTGCGACTCGCCGGCGGCGATGCGGCGCTGCGCCTCGGCCGGGTCGAGGTGCATGCAATGACCGTCGTAACGCGGGGTTTCCTTGTTGGCCATTTGCTGCGCGCGCACCTCGTCGAGGCGCTCGGCGCTGCAGAAGCAGGGGAAGGCATGGCCTTTGCCGACCAGTTCGTCCGAATACTGCTTGTAGATCGCGCCGCGCTCGCTCTGCCGGTACGGGCCGTGCGGGCCGCCGACGTCCGGGCCCTCGTCCCACTCGATACCCAGCCAGCGCAGGGCGTCGAAGATCTGCTGCTCGGACTCGCGGGTCGAACGCAGCTGGTCGGTGTCCTCGATGCGCAGGATGAACTGACCGCCGTGCTGACGGGCGAAGCACAGGTTGAACAGCGCGATATAGGCGGTGCCGACGTGGGGATCGCCGGTCGGCGATGGCGCGATACGGGTACGAACGGTGGTCATGAAGGCTCTCGGACAGTCGAAGCGTGGGTTCAATCAAGCCGGCGATGTTAACAGGCCGGGGGCGCCGGGCTCCAGCAGGCCGCCGGCGCTGAGCGGCAGGCTGGCCATGAGGAAATCGAGGAAGGCCTTGACCTTCATCGCCTGGAACCGTCGCGAAGGATAGACCGCATAGACCTCACCCAGCGGCAGGCGCGCCTGGCTCAGCAGCTCGACCAGACGACCGGCGCGCACCGCCTCGTCGCTGATCATCAGCGGCAGGCCGGCGATGCCGGCGCCGGCCAGCGCCGCCTCGCGGGCGAAGGTGATGTTGTTGCAGGTCAGCACCCGCTGGCAGGGCACGCTCTCGCCGAGCAGCGGCCAGTAACGCGGCGCGTCGTGCTGCAGGAGGATGGCGCGATGCCCCTCCAGCTCGGCGACGCTGCGCGGTGTGCCGTGCGCCGCCAGGTAGGCCGGGCTGGCGCACAGGCGCCGGCCGCTCTCGAACAGCTTGCGCGCGATCAGCGTGGAGTCCTGCGGCTGGCCGACCTGGATGGCGATGTCCACGCCCTCCTCCAGCGGATCGACCAGGCGCGAGCTGAGCTCCACCTCGGCGCTGATCTGCGGGTACTGGCGCATGAACTCGCCGAGCACGCGACCGAGAAACAGCTGGCCGAACTCGATCGGCGCGCTGATCCGCAGCAGCCCCGAGGGCTCGCGCTGCAGCTGCATCACCGCCTGCTCGGCCTCGGCGAAGTCGAGCATGATCTGCCGGCAACGCTCGTAGTAGGCCTGGCCCACCTCGGTCAGGCGCAGCTTGCGCGTGGTGCGGTTGAGCAGGCGCACGCCGAGGCGCTCCTCGAGCAGGGCGATGCGCCGACTCACCGTGGATTTTTGCATGCCCAGGCTGCTGGCCGCCTGGGTGAAGCTGTGGCACTCCACCACGCGGGTGAAGATCAGCGCGTCGTCCAGCCCCATGATTGTTCCCCACAAGCAACAAAGTTTGCCAAGTCTACCGGCTACTAGCGAAAAGTGAACATCGTTAAATTTGCTTACATTTTTCACCCAAGCCGAGCCCCCGCATGCCCGCTCCCCTGCAACACCGCCTCCTGCTCTTCACCACCCTGCTCGGCCTGCTGGCCGCCGCCCTGTTCGGCCACTGGTTGCTGGTCGGCCGTCACCTGCAGAGCACCGACAACGCCTACGTGCAGGGCGAGATCACCCGGGTATCGAGCCAGCTGAACGCGCGCATCGAGCGGGTGCTGGTGCGCGACAACCAGCACGTCGAGGCCGGCGCGCTGCTGGCGGTGCTGGAGGACAGCGATTTTCGCCTGGCCCGCCAGCGCGCCCGCGCCGCCCTGGCCAACTACCAGGCGCAACTCGACCAGGCGCGCAGCAAACTGGCGCAGCAGAGCAGCCTGATCGCCGCCAGCCAGGCTGAAGTGGCCGCCAGCCAGGCCACCCTGGAACGCGCCCAGCTCGATCTCGGCCGTGCCCAGGCCCTGCGCAAGCCCGGCTACGTCTCCGAGGAGCGGGTCACCACCCTGGCCGCCGACCAGCGCGTGGCGCGCTCGCAGCGGGCCAAGGCCGCCGCCGACCTGCAGGCGCAGCGCCAGCAGACCGCGGCGCTGGAGGCCGAGGTGAAACGCCTCGACGCGCTGATCCTCGCCGCCGGCGTCGACCTGGAGCAGGCCGAGCTGGATCTCGCCCGCACCCGGATCCACGCGCCCATCGGCGGCTTCGTCGGCCAGCGTGCGGCGCGCGAAGGCCAGGTGGTACAGAGCGGCAGCTACCTGCTGTCGCTGGTGCCGGATCGCGACATCTGGGTGCAGGCCAACTTCAAGGAAACCCAGATCGGCCGCATGCGCCCCGGCCAGCGCGCCGAGCTGGTGTTCGACAGCTACCCCGGCACCCCCATCGAGGGCCGCATCGACAGCCTGTTCGCCGCCTCCGGCGCGCAGTTCAGCCTGCTGCCGCCGGACAATGCCACCGGCAACTTCACCAAGGTGGTGCAGCGCATCCCGGTCAAGCTGACCTTCGCCGCCGACCACCCGCTGCAGGGGCTGATCCGCCCCGGCATGTCGGTCGAGGTGCATGTCGACATCCGCGACGACGCCCAGCATGGCGGCTGATGCCCTGTTGCGCCCGACGGCGGAGCCCAGCCGGCGCGACTGGATCGCGGTGATGAGCGCCATGCTCGGCGCCTTCATGGCGGTGCTGGATATCCAGATCACCAACGCCTCGCTCAAGGACATCCAGGGCGCGCTGGCTGCCACCCTCGAGGAAGGCTCGTGGATCTCCACCTCCTACCTGGTCGCCGAGATCATCATGATTCCGCTGACCGCCTGGCTGGTGCAGCTGCTCTCGGCGCGGCGCCTGGCGCTGTGGGTGTCACTGGGCTTTCTCGCCTCCTCGCTGCTGTGCTCGATGGCCTGGAACCTGGAGAGCATGATCGTCTTCCGCGCCCTGCAGGGCTTCACCGGCGGCGCACTGATCCCGCTGGCCTTCACCCTGACCCTGATCAAGCTGCCGGAGCACCACCGCGCCAAGGGCATGGCGCTGTTCGCCATCACCGCCACCTTCGCCCCGTCCATCGGCCCCACACTGGGCGGCTGGCTGACCGAGAACTGGGGCTGGCAGTACATCTTCTATATCAACGTGCCGCCGGGCCTGCTGATGATCGCCGGGCTGCTCTACGGCCTGGAGAAGAAGGCGCCACACTGGCCGCTGCTGCGCACCACCGACTACGCCGGGATCCTCACCCTCGGCCTGGGCCTGGGCTGCCTGCAGGTGTTTCTCGAGGAAGGCCACCGCAAGGACTGGCTGGAGTCGGGCCTGATCCAGGGCCTGGGCAGCATCGCCCTGATCAGCCTGGCGCTGTTCGTCATCCTGCAGTTGTCGAAACCCAACCCGCTGATCAACCTCGGCGTGCTGCGCGAGCGCAACTTCGCCCTGGCCAGCATCGCCAGCCTCGGCCTGGGCGTGGGCCTGTACGGTTCGATCTACGTGCTGCCGCTGTACCTGGCGCAGATCCAGGGCTACAACGCGCTGCAGATCGGCGAGGTGATCATGTGGATGGGCCTGCCGCAGCTGCTGCTGATCCCGCTGGTGCCCAAGCTGATGACATTCGTCTCGCCGAAGTGGCTGTGCGCCCTGGGTTTCGCCCTGTTCGGTGCGGCCAGTTTCGCCTCGGGGGTGCTCGAGCCGAACTTCGCCGGCGAACAGTTCCAGCACATCCAGCTCATTCGCGCGCTCGGCCAGCCGCTGGTGATGGTGACCCTGTCGCTGATCGCCACCGCCTACATGCTGCCGCAGGACGCCGGCTCGGCCTCGAGCCTGTTCAACATCCTGCGCAACCTCGGCGGCGCCATCGGCATCGCCCTGCTCGCGACCCTGCTGGATGCCCGCGCCAAGGTCTATTTCGACTACCTGCGCGAAGCCCTGGTGCCGACCAATGCGCAGCTGGACGAACGCCTGCAACTGCTGACCCAGACGCTCGGCAGCGAGCAGGCGGCGCTGGCCAAGCTCAGCGAAATCGCCCACCAGCAGGCGGCGATCATGGCCTACAATGACGCCTTTCATTTCATCGGCATCGCCCTGGGCCTGAGCATGCTCGCCATGCTACTGACCCGCCGCCTGCCAGCCGGCGCCACAGGTAGCGCCGCCCACTGACCCCACGCGCCCACTGCGGCGCGTTTTTTCGTTGCGGTATTGCATGCTCAAAACCTCCCGCGCCCTGCTGCTGATCGGTGCCTTCGCCACCATCTACATCGGCTGGGGCACCACCTACCTGGCCAACCATTTCCTCCTGCGCGAGCTGCCGCCCTTCGTCATCGGCTGCCTGCGCTTCGCCCTGGCCGGCGGCCTGGCGCTGCTGTGGGTGGCGCTGAGCGGGCAACTGCGCCTGCAGCGCAGCGACTGGGGCGGCGTGCTGATCGGCGGCCTGTCGCTGATCGCGGTCGGCCAGGGCGCGCTGATCTACGCCAACCAGTACCTGCCCACCGGCATGCTGGCGATGCTCTATACCACCCTGCCGCTGTGGAGCGTGGCGCTGGAATGGCTGCTCGGCGAACGCCCGCCGCTCTGGGTGCTGGCCGGCCTGGCGCTGGCCTGCGGCGGCATCGTGCTGCTGATGAACAACGCCCTGGGCAGCGCGGCCAGCGCCGAACAATGGCTGGCCGGCGCCATGGTGGTGGCGGCGACGCTGTTCTGGGCCTGCGGCGTGTGGCTGCTGCGCGGCCGCCCGGCGTTTCGCTCCAGCTGGCTGGGGCTGAGCCTGCAGATGCTGATCGGCGCCCTGCTGCTCGGCCTGTTCGGCCTCTGGCACGGCGACTGGCAAGGCCTGCAGCTGGCCGCCACCTCCAGCCAGGCCTGGCTGTGGCTGGCCTACCTGGTGCTGCCGGTGAGCCTGGGCGTTTACCCGGCCTACTTCTGGCTGCTGCGCGAGGTGCGCCCGAGCCTGGTGGCCACCTTCGCCTTCGTCAACCCGGTGGTGGCGCTGCTGCTGGGTTACCTGCTGCTGGGCGAACAGTTGAGCCTGCTGGCGCTGCTGGCCTGCGCGATCACCCTGGGCGGGGTGATGCTGATCATCTTTGGCCGGCGCTAACGGCTCACGTAGCCCGGATGCAATCCGGGGAAATCTCCCGCCTTAACATCCCCCCGGATTGCATCCGGGCTACACCTGCAACAGGCGCTCGCGCAGCTTGTGGATCTCGTCGCGCAGCTGCGCCGCGGCCTCGAACTCCAGGTCGCGGGCCAGCTGGTACATCTTCTCTTCCAGCTGGCGGATGCGCTTGGCGATCTCGCTCGGCGAACGCAGTTCGCTCTCGTAACGGGCGCTCTCCTCCGCCGCCTTGGCCATGCCTTTGCGCTTGTTGCTGCGCGCGCCGGGCACGGTGGCGCCTTCGAGAATGTCCTGGACGTCCTTCTTCACCCCCTTGGGCACGATGCCATGGGCGGCGTTGAAGGCGATCTGCTTGTCGCGGCGCCGCTCGGTCTCACCGATGGCACGCTCCATCGAGCCGGTGATGCGATCGGCATAGAGGATCGCCTTGCCGTTGAGGTTGCGCGCGGCGCGGCCGATGGTCTGGATCAGCGAGCGCTCGCTGCGCAGGAAGCCTTCCTTGTCCGCATCGAGAATCGCCACCAGCGCCACCTCGGGCATGTCCAGGCCCTCGCGCAGCAGGTTGATGCCGACCAGCACATCGAAGGCGCCGAGACGCAGGTCGCGGATGATCTCCACCCGCTCCACGGTATCGATGTCCGAGTGCAGGTAGCGCACCTTGACGTCGTGATCGCCCAGGTAGTCGGTGAGGTCCTCGGCCATGCGCTTGGTCAGGGTGGTGACCAGCACCCGCTCCTCGACCGCCACGCGCAGACGGATCTCCGACAGCAGGTCGTCGACCTGGGTGCGCGCCGGGCGCACCTCCACCTCGGGGTCGACCAGACCGGTGGGGCGCACCACCTGCTCGACCACCCGCCCGGCATGCTCGGCCTCGTAGGGCCCGGGCGTGGCCGAGACGAAGATGGTCTGCGGGCTGGCCGCCTCCCACTCCTCGAAGCGCATCGGCCGGTTGTCCAGCGCCGACGGCAGGCGGAAGCCGTACTCCACCAGGGTTTCCTTGCGCGAACGGTCGCCCTTGTACATGGCACCGACCTGCGGCACCGAGACATGAGACTCGTCGATCACCAGCAGCGCCTCGTCCGGCAGGTAGTCGTACAGGGTCGGCGGCGGCTCGCCGGGACCGCGCCCGGAGAGGTAGCGCGAGTAGTTCTCGATGCCGTTGCAGTAGCCCAGCTCGAGGATCATCTCCAGGTCGAAACGGGTGCGCTGCTCCAGGCGCTGCGCCTCCACCAGCTTGCCCTCACCGCGCAGGTAGTCCAGACGCTGCTTGAGCTCGACCTTAATGTTCTCCACCGCACCGAGCAGCGTCTCGCGCGGGGTGACGTAGTGGCTCTTGGGGTAGAAGGTGAAGCGCGGCAGCTTCTTGATCACCTCGCCGGTCAGCGGGTCGAAGGCGCTGATGCTCTCGACTTCGTCGTCGAACAGCTCGACGCGGATCGCCTCCAGTTCGGATTCGGCGGGGAACACATCGATCACGTCGCCGCGCACGCGGAAACTGGCGCGGGCGAAGTCCAGGTCGTTGCGCGTGTACTGCAGCTCGGCCAGGCGGCGCAGCAGGTCGCGCTGATCCATTTTGTCGCCGCGGTCGAGGTGCAGCACCATCTTCAGGTACTCCTCGGGGCTGCCCAGGCCGTAGATCGAGGAGACGGTGCAGACCACTATCACGTCCGGCCGCTCGATCAGCGCCTTGGTCGCCGACAGGCGCATCTGCTCGATATGGTCGTTGATCGAGGCATCCTTCTCGATGAAGGTGTCGGACGACGGCACATAGGCTTCCGGCTGGTAGTAGTCGTAGTAGGAGACGAAATACTCCACCGCGTTGTGCGGGAAGAACGCCTTGAACTCGCCGTACAGCTGCGCGGCCAGGGTCTTGTTCGGCGCCAGCACCAGGGTCGGGCGCTGCACCTGGGCGATCACGTTGGCGATGGAAAAGGTCTTGCCCGAACCGGTCACGCCGAGCAGGGTCTGGTGCGACAGGCCCGCCTCCAGGCCTTCGACCATCTGCCGGATCGCCTCCGGCTGATCGCCGGCCGGCTTGAAGCGGGTTACCAGTTGAAATTCCGTCATGACTGACCTCGACAAACGGCTGTGACGCGCCCTGACAGACTACGTCAAAGCTGCTAACTGCGGGCGATGGACAAACCCGCTCGAATTACCTGGCGAAAGCCCTTAATTCAGGCGTTTGCGCTGTCGCCCCCCAGACTCAGGGTCGCTATACTAGCGCCCCGTTTACGCGACCCCCTAGCGCGAGTTTTCGGGGTCGCCTGGCCTCCCACCCTCACCTTCGAGCTGCCGCATCCATCATGAGTCTCTTCTCCGCCGTCGAAATGGCTCCGCGCGATCCCATCCTGGGCCTCAACGAAGCGTTCAACGCTGACACCCGCACCACCAAGGTCAACCTCGGCGTGGGCGTCTACTACAACGAGGAGGGGCGAATTCCGCTGCTTCGCGCCGTAGCCGAGGCCGAGAAGGCGCGCATCGAGGCCCACGCACCGCGCGGTTACCTGCCGATCGAAGGCATCGCTGCCTACGACCAGGCGGTGCAGAAACTGCTGTTCGGCGCCAATTCCGCCCTGCTCGAAGGCGGCCGCGTGATCACCACCCAGGCCCTCGGCGGCACCGGCGCGCTGAAGATCGGCGCCGACTTCCTCAAGCGCCTGCTGCCCGACTCGGTCGTGGCCATCAGCGACCCGAGCTGGGAGAACCACCGCGCGCTGTTCGAATCCGCCGGTTTCCCGGTGCAGAACTACCGCTACTACGACGCCTTCAGCAACGGCGTCAACCGCGGCGGCCTGCTCGAAGACCTGCGCAACCTGCCGGCGCGCTCCATCGTCGTGCTGCACGCCTGCTGCCACAACCCGACCGGCGTCGACCTGCAGCTGGACGACTGGAAGGCCGTGCTGGAAGTGCTGCGCGAGCGCGAGCACGTGCCTTTCCTCGACATCGCCTACCAGGGCTTCGGCGACGGCATCGAACAGGACGCCGAAGCGGTACGCCTGTTCGCCGAATCCGACCTGGAGTTCTTCGTTTCCAGCTCCTTCTCCAAGTCTTTCTCGCTGTACGGCGAGCGCGTCGGCGCGCTGTCCATAGTCACCAGCAGCCAGGAAGAAGCCGGGCGCGTGCTGTCGCAGCTCAAGCGCGTGATCCGCACCAACTACTCCAACCCGCCGACCCACGGCGCCACCGTGGTCGCCAGCGTGCTCAACAGCCCCGAACTGCGCGCCATGTGGGAGGCCGAGCTGGGCGAAATGCGCGAGCGCATCCGCGGCATGCGCCTGGCCATGGTCGAGCAACTGGCCGCCCTGGGCGCCAAGCGCGACTTCGGCTTCGTCGCCGAGCAACGCGGCATGTTCTCCTACTCCGGCCTCACCGTGGAGCAGGTCGAGCGGCTGAAGAACGAGTTCGGCATCTACGCCGTCGGCACCGGCCGCATCTGCGTCGCCGCGATGAACAAAGGCAACCTGGACAGCGTCACCCGCGCGATTCATGCCGTGCTGTAAGCCTCTGCGATAAACAAAAACGCCGGCTCGAAGCCGGCGTTTTTTATGCGCCGCACAACAACGCAACGTAGGAGCGGCTTTCGGCTTTAGCGTCCTGCGTCACTCTACCTCCTGCATCCATGCACTCGTAGCCGCGATCTGTCGCGACTAAAGCCCCTTCCCACGACACCAACGCTGAACGCCCCGAATCCTGGCCACCTAGAAGTCACTGCAAAGTGTTGACTTCTCTTTTTTAATCAGTAACATACGCGCCGTTGTTCCGCGATAGCTCAGTCGGTAGAGCAAATGACTGTTAATCATTGGGTCCCTGGTTCGAGTCCAGGTCGCGGAGCCAAATTTAAAGCCTCGGTTCATAGCGGGGCTTTTTCGTTTTCGGCGGACTCTCACCAGGGACTGCGTCCCAGGTTATTCGCTTCGTTCACCCCTTCGGGGCCGCGCTAAAGCGCGTTCGGCTGGCGCCGTCGAGTCCAGGTCGCGGAGCCAAATTCGAGAACCCAGCCTAACCGCTGGGTTTTTTATTGCCTGTGGACTCTCACCAGGGACCCTGTCCCAGGTTATTCGCTGCGCTCACCCCTTCGGGGCCGCGCTAAAGCGCGTTCGACTGACGCCCTCGAGTCCAGGTCGCGGAGCCAAATTTGAGAACCCAGCCTAACCGCTGGGTTTTTTATTGCCTGTGGACTCTCACCAGGGACCCTGCCCCAGGTTATTCGCTGCGCTCACCCCTTCGGGGCCGCGCCAAAGCGCGTTCGGCTCGCGCCGTCGAGTCCAGGTCGCGGAGCCAAATTCGAGAACCCAGCCTGACCGCTGGTTTTTTTATTGCCTGCGGACACTCAACCTAGGGTGCGCCGTGCGCACCGGCAGCACTCGAGAGCCAAGGCCTGGCGCCGACAAAATACGCCGCCTAAAAGCAAAAAGGCCGGTCAAGGACCGGCCCAAATGGCAACGCCGCCAGGCGTCAGTTCACACTCAACTTGTCGCGATTCTTCTCCAGCGTCGCCTGGCCAATCCCCTTGACCTCCAGCAACTCGTCGACCGACGCGAAGTTACCGTGTTCCTCACGGTACGCCACGATCGCCTTGGCCTTGGTCTCGCCGATACCCGCCAGCTCGCGCTGCAGGGTATCCGCATCGGCGGTGTTCAGATTGACCACGGCCACCTGCGCCACCTGCACGGCAGCCGGCTTGGCGCTTTCGGTTTTCGGCGTTTCGGCGGCCACGGCAGCCAGGGAGAGAAAAGCGAGAACAGCGAACAGCAGGGAAGAAAGACGGGCTTTCAGCATGATTATCGTCCTTGTCATTAGTTCATCTGAATGGGACTTCCTCAGTCCACGAAGTACAAACTAGACGCTGATACCCGTCTGTCAAATCAGGAGTCGGAACGGCGCTGCTGATGAATCCAGTCGACGATCTCCCCCTCGGGTCGGTAACCACTCACCGTTTCGCGCAGCAGTTGCCGCACGCGGTCGTAGTCATCGCGCTCCACGGCGTCCAGCAAGTCCTGCAACACCCGCTTGTAGACATCCCACGGCAACATTTCCTCGTTGGCCCGCATGATCATCGGATGCTCGGTTTCGCTGACGTTGTCGCCGATCAACAGCTCTTCGTAGAGCTTCTCGCCGGGCCGCAGGCCGGTGAACTCGATGGCGATATCGCCATGCGGGTTGCGCTCCGAACGAACACTCAGGCCGCTCAGGTGAATCA
This sequence comes from Pseudomonas sp. PL-6, assembly GCF_054110165.1. Classification (NCBI taxonomy): domain Bacteria; kingdom Pseudomonadati; phylum Pseudomonadota; class Gammaproteobacteria; order Pseudomonadales; family Pseudomonadaceae; genus Pseudomonas; species Pseudomonas sp. PL-6. Next base: position 3,411,301 of record NZ_CM134189.1, read on the forward strand.
TCTTCTCGGCCAGATCGAGAATCTTCACCGGCTGCCCCATATCCAGCACGAACACATCGCCCCCCTGTCCCATGGCCCCAGCCTGGATCACCAGCTGAGCCGCCTCCGGGATGGTCATGAAGTAGCGGGTGATTTTGGGATGGGTCACGGTCACCGGCCCGCCGCGGCGGATCTGCTCGTGGAAGCGCGGGATCACCGAACCGGACGAGCCCAGCACATTGCCGAAACGCACCATGTTGAAACGCGTCTTGTTGACCCGGTGCACCCCATCCTCGCCGAACAGCACGGGAGCCGATTCGCGGCTGAGCGCCTGCAGGATCATCTCCGCCAGACGCTTGCTGCTGCCCATCACGTTGGTCGGCCGCACCGCCTTGTCCGTGGAAATCAGCACAAAATGCTCGACACCGGCCTGAATTGCCGCCTGGGCGGCGTACAGGGTACCCATCACATTGTTCAGCACGCCCTCGGCGATGTTGTGCTCGACCATCGGCACATGCTTGTAGGCCGCCGCGTGGTAGACCGTCGCCACGCGCCAGGTCCGCATCACATCCAGTAAACGCCCGGGATTACGCACCGAGCCCAGGATGGGCACCAGCTGCAAAGACAGGTATTCGCGCCGAATACGCTGCTCCAGTTCGGTGTGAATGCTGTAGAGGTTGTATTCCGAGTGCTCGAACAGCACCAGCACCCTGGGGCCGCTGGCGACGATCTGCCGGCACAGCTCGGAACCAATCGAGCCACCGGCCCCGGTCACCATCACCACCTGATCGCGGATGCAGTATTCCAGCAACGCCTGATTCGGCGGCACCGGATCGCGTCCGAGCAAGTCGGCGATATCGACCTCCTGCAAGTCGTCGACCTTCACCCGTCCGCTGGCCAGGTCCATGAACCCGGGAACCGTGCGGACATGCAGCGGAAAGCCCTCTAGGCACTCGAGGATTTCACGGCGTCGAGCCCGCGACAGCGAGGGCACCGCCAGCAGGATTTCCTGCGCCCCGGTCTCTTCGATCATCTGCTGGATGTGTTTGGGCTTGTAGACCTGCAGGCCGGCGATGATTCGCGTGGCGATATTGTCGTCGTCATCGACGAACGCCACCGGCTGCATGGAGCGCCCCATGCGCAGGGCGGCAACCAGTTGGTTGCCTGCCGCACCGGCGCCATAGACTGCCACCTTGGGCAAAGACCCCGCACGACTGGCATTCACGAACGGCATCTGCCGCGCCGCCACATACCAGTCGCCCATGAAGTACTGACGCATCAGCAAGCGCAGCCCGCCGATCATGAACAGGCTCAGCCACCAGTAGTTGAACACCAGCGAACGAGGCACCAGCGCTGGCGGCTCGCGATACCAGTAGACGGCCAGCGCCAGCGTCAGGGCGGAGAGCGTGACCGCCTTGAAGATCGCCAGCAGCGCATCGTTGCCGAAATAGCGCATCACCGCGCGGTACATACCCAGGCGGATAAAACAGGGAATGGCGATCAAAGGCGCCGCGGCGAACAGCCAGAGGTGGTCGCCCCAGGGATCGATGCGCTTGTCGAACCCCAGGCGCACCACGAATGCCAGCCACAGCGCCAGCCAGACCAGGCCGATATCCACCGTAACCTGCAGCAGGCGCTTGTAGCGCCGCGGCAACTTGACCAGCCTCTTGCGCAGCTTATCCGTCATCCGTTCCTCTTGATCGTCCAGTGGCGGTCCATCGACCTCATATCGACCCGCATAACTCGAATAACGCCAAAGCTCCGCATGCGCTCCCGATAAACGGTGCCAGGGCTACTCCGCTGCACCTGCCTCGAAACGCCATGCCAGCCACGCCAAGGGACTATAGGCCAGAAGCAATCCCGCAGCGCCATCCAAATAGCCCAGCGCCACGCCAGCGGCCAGGGGCAACAGCCAGAGCAGATTCAGCAGCGCCACCGCCAACGTCACCGGCAGATGCCGCTGAAACCGGCGCGAGGCGAACTGGTAAGCATGGCTGCGGTGCGCCTCGTAGACCCGCTCGCGCCTCAGCAGGCGGTGCAGCAAAGTCCAGGTCGCATCCACCACGAACACTCCGAGCAGGATTAGCCAGGCCCACAACAACTCGCTCGCTACCCATGCAGCCTGCACCACCAGAGCGCCCAGTATCAAACCGATAAAGCCACTGCCGGCATCCCCCATGAAGATCCGCGCCGGTGGGAAGTTCCAGTACAGAAAACCCAATGTCGCCAGCCCCAGTGCCAACGGCGTCCAGGCCAGGGCCTGATGGCCAAGCAGCCCATAGAGCAACGCCCCCCCGAGGCACACGCAGATGGCCTCGACCGCCGCGATACCGTCTATGCCATCCATGAAGTTGTAGAGATTGAGCAACCATACCAGGCCGACCAGCGCCAGCCCATGACCCAGCCAGCCCAGCTCCAGCGGCACATCGACCACCCGCAACGGCGGCAAGCCGCCCAGCCACGTCAACACCCAGGCTGCCGCGATGAAATGCCCGAGCAAACGCCAGCGCGCCGCGACATGGCCGTGGTCGTCGAGAAAACCCAGCGCCGCCACCCAGGCGCCGCCACCCAGCAGCGCCCACATCGCCGGCCAAGGCAGCACCTCCTCCACGGCCAATATGGGCAGTACCGCGAGAAACGCCAGGACAATGGCCAGTCCGCCGCCACGCGGAGTTGGCACCGCATGCGAGCTGCGTGCATTGGGCACATCCAGCAGGCTGCGCGCCAGTGCGTAGCGACGCACCCCACCGGTCAGCCCCCAGGACACCAGCAGCACGCCCAGCAGCCATAACGGCATCATTGCCCGCCCCCCCGGACGAAGTCCTGCACAGTGGCGACCAATGCCTCATCGACGCCCTGCGGCGCCTGCCAATGCAGCAAGGCGCGGGCCTTGCCGCTATCGACCCGCAACTCGCCACACAGGCGTTGCGCCGCCGCCGCCCGCCCTAGCAGGAGCAGGCCGGCATACAGCCAGGCGCCGGGCAGCGGCACCAACCAGGAGCGCGAGCCAAGCGCGGCGGCCAGCGCGCGACTCAGCTCGGTCACGGACAGATCCCGACCATCGCTCACCAGAAAGCGTTGATTGGCGGCCGCCGGATGACTCGCGCAGCAGGCGAGAAAATCGACCAGGTTCTCCAGCGCCACCAGACTGCGCTGATTGTGCAAACTCCCCAGCGGTAGCGGCAGACCACGCGCCAGCGCCTGCATCATGCGCCGGAAGTTGGCCCCTACGCCGGGCCCGTAAACCAGCGGCGGCCGCACCACCACCCACTCCATGCCATGCTGCTCGCAGAACGCCCGCACGAGCTGCTCCGCCTCCCACTTGGAACGGGCATAGGCATCCTGTGGGTTCGCCGCGTCCTGCTCGGAGAAAGGCAGGCCCGGCAGACTGACCTCGCCATTGACCTTGATCGAACTGACCAAGACGAAGCGCCGCACCCCGGCATGGGCCGCGGCCTTGAGCAAGGCACGCGTCCCCTCCACGTTGACCGCTCTGAACGCCGCCAGCGGGTCCTGCTCGCTCTCCTCCATCACATGCACCCGAGCGGCTGCGTGCACCACCACTTCGACCCCGCGCAGCGCCTGCGCAACAACTTGCCCCCTGGCCAGATCGCCCAAGGCCCGCTGCTCGCACTGAAGATCGCCCGCCGCCAGCACGCGCACGCCAGCAACCGGCTGCATGGCAGGTTCACGCGCTAGACGGCGCAGCAGCGCCGCGCCAACCAGGCCATTCGCCCCACTGACCAATACCTGCATCAGACCGGCTCCAGCAGCTGCAGGATGTCCTGCGCCATCTCGTCCATGATCCGCGCACGCCCGTAGCGGTGGACGAACGCCGCGCGATCAGTCAGCCCAAGCTCCAGTCGCTCGAAACTTTCAAGCGCCGCCTCGACATCGCAGGGCGCAAAAACCGCGGTATTGGTCAGCTCGGCGGCGATGAACTCTGCCGCATAGCCCGCGACACCGGCCCAGATGGGTTTACCGGTCGCGGCATACTCGAACAGCTTGGAAGGCAGAACTCGTCTGAAGGCAGAGTAATCGTTCAAATGGAGAAAGAGCACATCCGCTTCGCGATAGAACTCCAACAGATGCTCCCTAGCCACGGGAGGGAGCAACTCGACATTATCCAGATCCATCGGCCGCAGCGCCTCACGTAGGAGCTCACTACGCCCGCCGGCCCCCACGACACGGAAATGAGCACGTCCGCGCAAGCGCCTGGCCAACTCCGGCAAAATCAGGTGCATGCCCTGCCCGTCGCCGAGATTGCCGGCGTACAACACCTGCACCGGCTCGGCAACCGGGCGCGGCAATGCCTTCTGCATGTCCGCCGTGAATCTCACGAAGGCCTCATCCACTCCATTGGAAAACACGGGAAAGTGCCGCATCGGATAGCGCGGCTGGAAATAACCGAGAAAGCCTCGGGAAACCAGGCTCACCCGATCGGCCCGCACTACCGCCGAACGCTCCAAAGAGCCAAAGGCCAACTGCAACGGAGCGGCAACCCACCTCGGGAAGAGCACATAGAGGTTCTCGACAAAAATATCTCTGATATCCAGATAAAGCCGCGTCTTACGACGATAGGCGACCCATGCCCCCAGCACCGCGGTCATCAGACGAGATGAGGTAGCCACCACCAGGTGATAGTTCCCGGCAGCTGTCAGGCAACGAACCCGTCGGGCGTAGCGCCAAAAGGAAACGGCCTGGCCGACGAACCCCTCGCGCATCTGCGGCAGGTGCACACGCCGGACATACAACCCAGGCGACTCCTCGGACGAGTCGACTTCGGATGCATGACAGGCATAGCGATTGGGCTGGGTCGTTAGCACGTCGATTTGTATATCCGCACCGGCGCGGCGCCGAAGAGCTTCAACCAGAGCCAGTGCGCGAAAGGAACCCGCCGACAGATCAGGGGGATAGAAGAAGGTAAGCAGCAGTATTCGCTTAGACATACATATCCGCAGTGACGCAGCAGTCGGCACCTGCATGCCACAGCAGGACGCCCCCCCTCTTCACCATGACACTCATCATGCGCACTCAACCCTTCTTTGCTGACGATCTGCTGCTTCAGTTTCGCAAGCGCGCAAGCTTAACGAACCCTATCCGAAAGATTGCAAAAAAATTGCTAACCCAAGACCCGGCGATACATGTCGATCAACAGATGCTCCTGCACCTCCCAGCTCAGCGCGGCCGCGGCAGCGCGAGCCCGCTGCGCATGATGCTGGCGAAGCCGGACATCCGCGACCATGCGCCGTAGCGCGTCGGCAAGCGCCTCACTATCGCCAGCCGGTACCAGTAGGCCAAGATCGTGCTGCCTAACGATGCGGCGGATCTCCGGCAGGTCGGAAGCGACCACCGGCAAACCGGCCTGCACATACTCGAATAGCTTGTTGGAATCGGTGGTGTAGTGATTGAGGCAGGTATTTTCGATGGGTTGTACACCGATATCCGCGGACGCCGTATAACGCGGCAGTTCGGCCAGCGGCACCGTCGGAACAAAACGAACACGTTGTTCCAGCCCCAACTCTGACGCCTGAGCGCGCAATGCGTCGTGCAACGGGCCACCGCCCACCATTACCAGACAGGCCTCTGGCACCTGAGCCATTGCTTGCACCAGCAGACACAAGCCTCGCCCCGGCTGTTGCCCACCTTGGTAAATTACAACTGGCCACTGCCGATCCCAGCCCAGCTCAGTCCGTATACGATTACTACCCTGCGCGCAGTAGTGCCTGGGACGGTTCTGCAACACCAATGGCCGGGGCACTTTGTAGGCCCGGGCAAAAAACTTGGAACGCGCATCCGTGGTGGTAATAGCACCGGACGCACGTGGCATGATCTTTCGCTCAAGCCAAGCTACAAGCGGCCTGATAGAACGATAGCCTTCTCGATGCGTGCTGATTTCATGAGCGTCATACACCAACGCGGACCGGCACCAACAAGCGGCAAGCCAAGCCAGTGGCAGCATGTTTACATCGTGAGCGTGCACCACATTGGGCCTGGCTCTGCACACCGATACCAGCATGCTCAGTTGCGTACCCAGGCGCGACAGTGCTCGCAAGAGCAGCCCTAAGAAAGAGGATCTCCCGCGCGACTTTTTCGCCGCGAGTTGCCTGCTGCCATGGCGAGCACCAAAGCGGCGCACATCAAAGCCAGCCGCCAGCCTTTCGAAATCCAGGGCAACCCCGGGCGCCGCCAGCGCATTCACCGTCACGACATAGCCAGCCTGTGCCAGAGTCTGCGCCTCATTGAATACTCGGGCGTCATTGAGAAATGTGTTCCACACCAACATTTCAACTCGCGCACTCGCTTTAAATCCATCAGCCATCGACTGCAATATAATTCGCTCTTCTTAGTCGTAAGGAATGAAGCTGGGAGTCAGCTAGTTCAAAGCCACATCAACCGCGGTCAAGCTTCAACTTCTGTTTTCGCCGAACGGCTCTCCAAGGCCTCAAGCCGCTCGAGAATCTTGGGCGCCAAGGCCAACGCCTGACGATACTGTCGACGCTGACAATGTTGGTCCAAGGCGAAACACAATGCAGCCAACTCAACCTGTTCCAAGGGATACTCGCTCAGTTCAGGAGAAGCTACCTTTGCGTTCTCGAACACAGCGGCGAGTTCATTAAACCAGTATCCGAGCACCAACCAACCAGCACCAAGCGGCTCCAGCGCCCAACGAGTCCAGTTTAGAAAATAGGCCATACCATCAGGATGCTGGTAGAGGTCAGCGGGTTGAATATCCGGAACATGGATATACAAGGGCAGTTCCTGCAACCTGGAAACTATCCTTGGATAGGCCGCCAGCAATTGCTCGAATATGTTTTGATCGTCACTGCCATTAACTGCAACTTCCAAACCATTGAGCGCCTGTATATCCAAACGCTGCCAAAGCATTGGATGCGAGCGCTTATAAAGCATCTGCAGGCGTTCCGGCGGTCTGATCGACATGAGCTTGGCATTGAGTTTACCAACCACAGGAACAAGATTCTTGATTTCAACGCCAGCGTCGGCAGGACACTCATAAATAAGGCATTGAAGCTCTCCAACCTTTGTGACACCCAGCAATGGGAATGCCGGAAGCTCGGCAATTCCCTCCAACATCAGGGTTGACTCATGGATAGCTGCGGCACTTCGATTAGCGGCAAACAACTTGAGAAGATAAGCCTTACCGCCGGCCTCGACTCGCAAGGATGCAGCGTTTAAAACAGCGGTTTCCTGCCATGAAAAACTGACAGGACCATCAATATAGCCTGTATATTCCTGCAGCACGGGTTTTACCCAATCGGCACGTCGCGCAGGCATCATCAGACTCCACAGAGAGCTTTGCTCTTTGGTCAAGGCAGGCATCAGAACCTTGCCATGAAAGAACAAAGCATCCAACCTGGCACGCTGACGCAAAAGCGCATTGGCATCAGTAACCAGGGTAACGGCTTTTTGCAGTACCTGGCGACTGAGCAGCAAAGCCACAATTCCCAGGATCACACTCGGCTGCGACAGCAGCAAAAAATCAGCGACCAAGAAGCCAAAGACCACAAAGAAGCCTAGCCCCGAAAGCACATTGAGCAATGTAGCCAACTTGGTGGGTGCATTTGCAAGCCGCCGCTCAAGCTCTGTATTGAAAGATACTACTGCGGCAAAAATCAGCGTAACGAGCAAGAGATAACTCAACTGCACCGCTGCCATTGCAGGATAAAAGCATGTCAACAAGAACAAGCTCAGCGAAACAAATACCGCAGCAGCAACTATTCGCGAGAACCGCAGATAAGCATCTCGAGCCTGATCATCCTGATTCTCAAACAACGCCATCTTATGACTTCGTTGCAGCAACCTCCCTGCCCCCGAGACCGTTGCAACACCTATGACGCGCTCAGCAAGCAAGTGCAACAGGAAAACCCCCAGCGTCCCCAGGCAAAGCAAGCCAATCAGGCTATCTCGGCCGAGTGCAGCCAAATCGGGAGGGAGGTAGCTGGGGATACCCTCGGAGCCGAGCAGAATTACGACCTTCAAAGGCAAGAAAGCCGCAAGCAAGGCGGCGACCTGCGATACAAGCGTCAAGCAAACGATCAGCAACGTATGTCCAAAGGCTACCCGCCCGATTTTCTTGCCCAGGGACAACAACCAGCGGAGCGAACGCAAAACCGTAAACATCATTCAAGTCCCGTCTTGGCCCAGTCCAGCAACTGTACCGCGCGAACCTCCCAGGTGTTGCTAGCGATGAAATCACCCAGCACCCCGGCGTCAGGCTGGCAGCGGCAGGCGTCGTCCAGCGCACGACAGAACGCCTCCAGGGAGTCGACCGTCCAGGTATAGGGGTAGCTGGCTATCTGCGGCATTCGAAAAGACACGACGGGTAACTGCAAGGCGAGATACTCATAGATCTTGATCGGATCCACGCCATCGGCAAGCGGACCCATGCGGAACGGGATGATGGCCGCACTCCAGCGGGCGGCATATTCATGCAGTACGTGCCAAGGCTTGGGGCCCAACAGCACGATGTTGACGGGCAACTGCAACCCGGCAGGCTCAGAGTGGCCAATGATCTCGAAGCGCAGATGAGGACGCATCTCGGCCACTCGCTTCAAGGCATCCCAATCAAACCACGCAGGCGAGAGATGCCCGAAGTAACCGACGATGCTCGGCTGGACGGGCTGGCGCCGATACTCAGCAGAGACATAATCCCGCTCCACCGCATTCGGCATCAGCAGTACCCGGCTGCCAGTTGCGAGGTCTTGCATCTTGCACACCAGCGGCCCGGAAACGCAAAGAGTCGCATCGCAGTCACGCACCAACTGACGTTCGACCGACGCATTGAACCAGCGCGCCATGCCGACCTTGGCGAACTCCTCCCAGTCATCCCGACAGTCGTAAACGACACCCCAGCCGCGCTGCCGGAACAGATCGACGAAGCGCTCGACGCCCGGCAAGGGATAAGAGACCACGAACAGCTTGCGACAGCCTTGCAGGTCCGTATTTGCAAGTGTTTCCAGGAGCGTCAAGGTGATATCGACCGGACTTTGCAATAGCAGTGGATGTTGCGACTCGGGCAAGCCTTCATCCGTGCGTGAGCGGTGATAACTGAAAAACACCGCAGCGCCCGAACGCAGCAGCGCTTGCGTCTGACGGATCGGGCGGTTGCCGCGCGTCCCCTGCACCGAGGTGGTGCCGGAAAACAGCACCACCAGCGACTTTTGCTCCTCCCGCGCCCGCTGCGCCAAGCCCCTCCATTCGCCGGCGATCTGCGCCACGAGCTGTGGATCCGCTGTTTTAGGCCCCGTAGCGGCACGACGCTCATGCCAGAGCCGCCAGAGGTCGAGGGGCAAGCGAATCAGACTCCTGGGTGAACGCATCGCCGAGGTCAGCAACAGACCCAGGCGATAGCTGAAACTCGTCACCACCCGCTGGTGCTCTTGCCGCAGCGCCTGCAACTGGGCCTGCAACTCCTGTTGAGGTGGATCAGTACGCTTGTGCATCACGACTCCAGCGCCGCATTGAGTGCTGCCATGAAAGCTGCTGGGCCGTAGGTGGAGGACAAGTGTTCGTACATGTGCCGGCAAGTCTCTTGATCTGGCACTGCCAGAAGCGCTTTGGCAGCCTGCTCGAACTGCTCGGGCTGCCAGATATCCACTCGCTTGATCATGTCCGAATCGGGAAAGACTTCGCGAAACACCGGCAGATCGTTGGTGATCAACGGACAACCGCACATAAGCGCCTCGGCAGCCGCCATGCCGAAGGACTCATCCCGAGAGGTGACCAGCATGGCCCCGCCAGAATCACCACACCGGCGATAGAGCGCTGCCAGCGCCTGATTGTCGATACGGTCGATCCAACGCAGCGAGTCCAGCAACTCAAGTTTGCCTGCTAGTTCAAACAGTGCCTCTCCGGTTTCAGCAGGTGCGGTATAGCCTCCCACCATTGTCAATTGGACCGTACCAAACAGCTCCTTGAGCATATGGGCATAGATCAATGCCAACCGCCAGTTCTTGTGCCCATCGAGCTTGCCCACCCAGATAAAATGCCGCACGCCCGCTGCGGAATCTTCACCGCCATGCTCCGGCTGCAGAGAGAAAACCCCGTGATCCAGCACATTGGGCAACACCTGTGGCGTAATGCCTGGCAGGCGCTTGGCGACGAGTAACGCAGAATAATGCGTAGGCACCATAACACCCGCCAGACGCCCGACATCGAGATGATTGAGATAAGCAAGACCATTGGCGGTGGTGGTATGCACATCCAGCCATACCCTGCGCGGCGGCTGCCACCATGTCGGAAAGCTCTGAGCCAGCAGTTCTGGTGTATCGATCACCACCACGTGATCATACCCACCCTGCCTCAACAGGCTGCGGTATGAATGATCAGTCCCGAAGTACGCGCCCTGCTGCAGCGGCAATAAGGCGCGCAAGCCATTATCCTGGCTGAAGAACAAATCACAGCGATGCCCCTGTTGCCGCATGGCTTGCTGTCGCAGCAGCAACTGAGTTGAAACCCCACCAACAATGCCATAGCGGTAGGCGTAAAGCAGGTTCAAGAAAATACTCCATAGCGACACTCGTCGGCCAGTGATCGCGCGTACTGCTGTAAAGGATCATCTGTTTCTGGAAGAGATGGCCACCAGATGATTCGACACCCTTGCAACTGCAAACGTCCAAGTCGTCGCGCAATGGGCTCGCTGATATCGCGAAGAATCAATTGACTGACCGGTGCCATATCCAAACGGGCGACCAGCAAGTTCGAGTCATTAGTAGACCAAACATCGTTATGCAGTGAAATGTCAGCCGCAGCCTGGGCAAATTCAATGGAATTACAGCGCAACGCAGTGGCAGACAAAGAAACCATTGCCGATCTAGTTGCCCCCCCCCCAACACGCCCCCTAACGCTCCGGCGGTAGGTAGAAAAAAGCGCATAAACTCTGGGAAAAACTTGGAATGATCGCCACGATATGGGTAGTGCCTGAAGCAGTAGATCCCCCAAACGGTAACGCAAGCTGTTTATGAGCGCATCCGTTTCTGCACGTGCAGTCTCAGCCTCTACGCGCAACATGCGAATCAGCAATTCATTAGCCGAAAAAGGCATCATGCATCCTCACCCCAAAACCAGGCCACGACAGTTCAACCTCGGCACAACAGAGGTACCAACCGGCAAACTCCAATATTTCACTAAAACAATCAAAAAACCTCAAAGAGCAAGCATCACAGCCCCACCAACACCACTATCGCGAAAGCCGCCGAACCTCACCGCCAAGCTCACAACTCAAGCACTTCACCTATAATATTTAACGCATCCTCAACCGTTTCACCGACATGCCCTCTCTCATCAACTATCATGTAAACCTTAAAAAGCGCACCACATCGCCTTAAATGACAAAGCATATTAGAAAAATGACATTCCAAATGATGCCTATCAAACACATTCTGAGCTAGCAGAATCCTGCCCGTCGCCATATTCCTGACGAGCAAGTTTATCTCTGGATTATTCTCAACCTCACTACCAAGGCGAGACACACCAATAAAATCCAAAAACTTATCAACACTTCTCCTAACCTCATACCTCAATATATTCGCCTGAGCATTAATTGCAACCGCCTTTGATCCAGGCATCTTTATTGAGGCAGATATAGCAGCAAAGCCACCACCAGACGACCCCCAGAATACAACATCTTCAATAGTCAAACCCAGAAGACGCAGATAAAACCTGACAATATCACAAACGCCTTCGCTGACACCGCCATCAACATCACCTATATACCACCCTAAATCTAAACAACCATCCAGACTCACAGACGGATCCGATATAACAAGGACACCACCTGGAAACACACCCTTCTCAGCCCATGAATACCTATTAAATACGGGCGGCGCAGTCTTCTCTCTGTCTATAGCGCCTGATAACAACACAAATAACTTATTTTCACGCTTCCTTGCCGGATAGAACAACCAATAAAAATCCCATCCTCCTACGCTGGATTTAACTGCACAATCCGAGATCCCAACCTCCGACAATGGCTGCTGCTTAAATAAAAAAACAGATCTTGACGCACTCGAGAACCTCTGCCCCTGCTTATCCTTAAAAAAGGCCGTAACGAAGTATCTACCCGCCCCCACACATTCAAACAAAAACTGGCTATCCTTCGTATACCCTGTCTTACAAATAACCCCACCATTGAAATAGACATAGTAAGCAAAAATATAATCCCCGACACCACCAACCTTGCAAAACAACGTATTACCAATCAGTTCTAAGTCGCAAGAAAAATCTTCCAAACCCATGAGCAACCTCAAAACAATTCTAACTCTTTAGAAACAATACTTTTCTTCGAAACCTTGGCACAAGCATGCGCAGAGGACAGTCTAGAGTTTCTTACGAACAAATCTGGATTCTCATACAGGCACTTAATTGATGAAGCCAGCCCCTCATAACTTTCAGCCTTAACAACAAAAGTCAATTCAGGATCGACAAACTCCGTCACAGCACCAACATCACTAACAACAGCAACCAGACCAGATGAAATTGCCTCATCCCTAGAAACGCCCTGAGTGTCGTAGCGAGATGGGCAGAGGAAAACTCCATATTTCTTATGCAGAGCAGCAATTTCATACTGAGAGAGAAACTTCTTCTCTATCGTGACATTTGTATACTTCTTCAGCGGCTCAACTGTCTCATCAAATAAAGCACCATTCCCGATAATATGAAAAGCAAGCTCCCCAAAGAATGGCTCTCTCGCCAGCTCTTCAATGCACTTCACCGCCAAATCGTTTGCATACACCTTGGAAGAATATGGCCTGATCGAGAGAATTTTCTTTCTCTGTTCAGGATCTTTTTCCGCATAACTAAACAGATCTGTATCCACAGGATTGTGGATAACATGATAGCGCTCGTCCGGCAACCTGAACCCCAGATCCTCCATCACCTCTTCCGCAAAATATTTTGATACAAACACCATCTGCAGATTGGCCGGCATTGGGTTCAAAAGTGCGCGCCAGAACACCATTCGCTTTTCGCTGACGGCTATTGCAGCCTTCTCTTGCTCAGGCGTTTCTATATTAAATTTGCGCCTATACCAAGGCTGAATATCAGCCCCATGCACCCAGACCGTCACCTTGATATTATCAATAAAGTCCTTTAGCACTTCCCACATATCCGGATCGAGGAAGTGTACCAATATATGGCGATAACGGCCGCTGGCCAGCATCCGTCGCAGGGCTTGTTGAGAGCCCGTGGTCACATCGATGTCCTGAAACTCATGCCAACTGATGGGCTGATCTTTACGCAGACGGAAAATATCGACGCTAACCCCATACTCGCGGTAGGCCTTTACCCGGCTATGCACAAAACCATTGCGATACAGGTCGTCATAGCTGGGGTAATGGTTGGTAAGCAGCAGTACATCGGACTGGCCAAGGATATTGGCCGGCTCCAGATCGAGATGCCCCAATACCAGACGATGAATCTTGCAACTACCACCGGCATAGACGCGCAACCCTAGACGCACATAATGGGTGCCATCCAGCGGCGTGATGTAAGTGTTGCGATTGGCCTGTAGCACCTCATGCCCCATGCGCTGCTTATCGGCATCCAGATACAGCACGACCAACGACAGGTTGAGCCCCGGGTCTATCTGCAGATGCAAGGGTATGCGCTGGTCTTTTTCTGCGCGCAGCTGCTCCTGCAAGCTGAGCAGCGGCAGGTTCTTGGCGGCGTAAAGGTATTCGTGCTTGCCATCCGGCAACTTCGAATCGACCTCCAGCAACGGACCAATCAGGCGCGCACTGATCGCCTCATTGCGGGTCAGCTTCACGCTGCGCTCTTCATCTTTCGACGCTGCCAGGCCGTGTCCGTTCAGCCAGGTAAAGGGCTCTCCCAGCAATGCATGGGCGAGCTGAGCACCATCCAGCCACGGAGCATGCTCGAGGTCGCTCTGCATTGGCGCGATGCCCTCGGCCATCGCGTCGAGATCCGCCAGAGATATACCTTGATTGACCGCCACATCGTCGATCTGCGCAGTTATGCCGCTTGCCGCATCGCTACCCGCACCTTCACAGTAGTTGAAGCTGTCGATCGCCAGCTGATCCACAACGCTGTACTTCAAGTCCGCCAGAGCCTGCAGCCATTCTCGGGCGTTCTGTGTCTGGGCGAACGCCGGATGAATGACAGCCCGCCGGGCAGCCAGGAACTGCCCGGTATGATAGGCACTTCCCGCGTTGTTCAGCACCGCCGCCCCTTGCCCGTCTGCACTGTAGTAGGCCGCCTTGCCGATCACCTGCGCAGCGCTGTAGCGGGTGGCCAGCGCCATATCCAGCAGATAGTGGGCACCATAGTAATCCGCAGCATGCATGCCGCAAACCCAGCGCTGGTCGCCGGCAAGCTCCTGCAAATGTTGCTCGCGCAGCGTTCTACCTGACACAGCCCGGCCTTTGAGCGAACTACTTTCGAGTAGCGCTTGCGCAGTAGCTTCTTTCAGCGAGTTGCCACAAACCAGTAGCAGTTCCAGCTCAACGCCCTGTTGCCTCTGCGCATTGGTGATAGTAGCCAGTGCCTCATGCTGGTCGTTTGCCATGGCGATAACCGTAAACGCCGGCAGTTGACGAGCACGGGGTTGCCCGGTGATTTTCTCCAGGATGTAGTTCAACCGATCGGCGTAGGTATGCTCGCTCATCGCCTTGCGCAAGCCTGCCAGGCGCAGTCTATCAACCGTTGAGTCGACTTCGAGCTGCTCGAGCCGGCGGCGGATTTCATTGCCGCTGTCGCTAGTGACAACCAGATCGCCGAACATCAGACGCACGCCACGTGAGTAATTGCTGATGGTCAGGGTATTGGACCCCAACAACTCATAGACGCGCCGAGCAAACATGGTCTGCGATTGCTTGATGGAATTAAGATTGATCGCATAGCGATAGCCCTTATAGGCCTTGTCGATCTCGGTAAACGGCAGCGTTCCAACAATGTGGGGCTGATATTCGACTGGGAATTGATAGTTGGGATCGTTCTTGCCGTAGTTTCGGTCGTAGATCTCCAGAGGTCGATAGGCTGGCAGCTCCCTGACAAAGCTTTCCAAGTCTCGGGTTCGCTCCGGATAGCGCACATAATAGGCTCCGGCAAAGCAGAAGGCGTCTTTACGGGCATACTTTTCAATCGGGTTGTGCACCGCTGGCTGACAGGCAAACGGCAGGAAATAGACATGCTCGTGCCCAAGGGCCGCCTTGTACCGGTGAATACAGTCCATATCCGTGGTAAAGACGAAGTCAAACAACTGCGCAGTGGTCAGGAAGGTTTCGAAGTGAACCGGGTCTTCCTTGTTCCAGAACAACGTGGGAATATGTCGTTCACGGCACCAAGCGACAATACCCTGCAATTCCTGGCTACAGTGTCCTACTTTACTGCCCCATAGTTCGTCCTTCCCACGCCAGGCTGATTCGATGAACAGCACTTCAGGTTGAAACGCCTCCAGTTCCGCCGACCAATTTCCAGGCGTCAGTTGAAGAAGTTGACACTCCGACTGATAAGAACCAAAGGTGAAGTCATCCATGATACAGGCCATGCGAACCTGGTTATTCGGTTCATAGGCCAAGACATCGGTCCGCAAATCCCCGTGGTCATTGGCTGTCGGCGGTGACAACAATTCCGCCTGCCGGGGCACATCACGGCCAGGTCGCACTTGTTGACGCAGGCGCCACAGACGCACAGGCAGCTTGAGGGCATCTCTGAACGAAACGCTTGCGGCACGCAGATGCAGACCTGCTTTGTAGGCCAAACTGCTGCGGAGCGAAGACAAAGCTCGCTGGGCATCGGCCTTCGCCTGCCGGGCCTGCTTTAATTCACCGTTCAGTTTCTCTGCGCGCTCCTGCAGTACACGTGTACGCTCCACCTGCTCGCTTAGTTTCTGCTTTAACTGCGGGATCTCCTGCCCCGTCGCTTGACGGTATTTAAAATTGGCACTATCAAGCTGCTGCTGGGCTGTCTGGAGCCGGCTCTCAAGTTTAATTTTCTCGTTCAAGACGTTCTGCAAATTTTCCTTCAGGGAGTGAACGCTCTTCACAATCTCTGCATTAGCTTGAGCCTGATGCTCTTGCTCCTTGAGAAGCGCTCTCAATTCTGAAATCCTCTCATGGGCACCTACGAGAGCCTCTTCAAGCTGAGGTACGGTCTGACTGGTCGCTAGGTGGTGTTGGTTGAGCTGATTAAGTTCCTCAATTCGGGCACTTAGCTCCTGCTGAACATCACGATAGTGTCTAGCTAGCTCCTCCCGCTCACCCTGAACACTTTGAAGCAATTCTTCCAGCGCACGGGCATCAGCCTCTAGACGAGTACGGACTTGGGCGTGCTGCTGCTCCTGTTGCGCCATGCGCTGTTGTAACTCAGCCACGTAACTGGCCTGCTCTGCGAGTTCCTCTTTGAGCTGCGGTACCTGATGCCCCGTTACGTGCAGATACTTTTCGTTGGCTTGGTTCAGAAGCTCTGAACGCCTGGCCAGTTCCACTTGAAGTAAATCAACCTGCCGCTCATGCTGAGCCAGTTGCTCTCTGAGGCCAGAAATTTCACGCTCAGCGAACTCCTTATGGTTTGCCCAGCGCTCAAGACCCATTTCATGAGCCGCCTTTTCTCGCTCAAGCTGGAGAACGGCCCTTTCAGCCTCTAAACTCTGACTGACAGATAGCTTTTGCTCCTCAAATTCTAACTCCTTGATACGCAGTTGCTGTTTTTCAATATTCAGCTTGAGCAAATCAATATGCGAACTGGCTTCCCGGTATTTAGCGGAGGCCTGATCACGCTGCTCTGCCAACCGTTTGATACGCTCGTTGGTCTCACGATATTTGAGATTGCAATCTTGCAAATTACTCCGAAGCTCAGCCGTTTCTTTTTTAAAGGCATAAAGCTGTCGAGCCTTTTCTGCAAGTAGCAGAGGCACATCATCAGACATGGAAATAAAATTTTCATGCTGAAAAACATGCGTAGGAGTCGCATTAAAGGTAGCGCAATACAAGTAACCAAGTGCATTGAGCTGGCTACTCAGCAACTCAAAATCCTCTGCGGTTTGGCTCTCGACATACAAAATCGGCTTATCTCGCTGAATCAGCTGTTGCGCCCCCTTTATAACGTCGCCTTCCATCCCTTCAACGTCGATCTTGATCATCCTGACCGGATAGGGCCATTGCATTTGGTCCAATGACACAAGTTGAATACTATCTTCATCGGCATCCTGAACCTGCTCCAGCGACTGAGCACCTAGATTAGCTGGGTCAAGATGGGAAAAACGGGCCACGCCTTCGTTCGCGGCCACGCCAACCTGATGCACGACTACCCGGTCACCCTGACCATTGAGCTCGGCAGATCGCATCAATGCGTCACATAGATGCTTGTTGGGCTCAAACGCATGCACCCGACAACCGGCAACACTCGCAAGATATAAGGTGTGATTGCCGATATTGGCCCCCACATCCAAAACCAAGTCACCAGGCTGCAGACGTGCAGCCATATCGCGCAGCATCTCAAGCTCGTAGGGCTGCTGGTCCTTGACGATCCGCCCTTGGATATAGTCCCTTTCGGCATCTGGCAGGTAGATGCTATAGCTGGCCCCATCCAGCAAGAGTTGCTGCTTAATCATTATCTATGCCTTGTAATTAACGTCTTACTTCCACAAGCCTCGGGTATCTACTGCCTTTATATGCTCTGGCAGAGAGACGTTCTTGAACTCCTGATGATCCACCAGCAGCACAATGATCGCCGCGCGACTGAGGGCCTCATCAATGCTAACTAGAGAGGCGTTGCTCAAGGCGGCTGGAAGTCTATCGATATTGGGCTCGACCATCATGACGTCACCGGGATGACGGCGTAGCAATTCGGACGCAATAGCCAATGCAGGACTCTCACGCAAATCATCGATGTCGGCCTTGAATGCCAGCCCGAAGCAAGCAATAGCAACGTCACTAGCTGTCTTGCCCGGGTTGGCTGCCAGGTACGCACCCAGCGCCTGATCTACTTTGCCCAGCACCCATTCCGGCTTGCTGTCGTTGACCTCACGAGCTGTGCGGATCAAGCGCGCCTGCTCCGGGGTCTTGCTGACGATAAACCAGGGGTCTACTGCAATGCAGTGCCCGCCCACTCCCGGGCCAGGTTGCAGGATATTGACTCGCGGATGACGATTGGCCAGCGCAATCAGCTCCCAGACGTTGATATCGAGCTTGTCGCAGATGATCGACAACTCATTGGCAAAGGCAATGTTGACATCACGGAAGCTGTTTTCGGTAAGCTTCGCCATCTCGGCGGTGCGCGCGTTGGTAACAACGCATTCCCCCTCCACAAAGGTCTTGTAAAGGGCGCAGGCTGCTGCTGAACATTTCGCTGTCATGCCACCGACGACACGGTCGTTTTGTACCAACTCGCGCAGCACGTGGCCAGGCAAGACACGCTCAGGGCAGTGGGCAACGCGAATATCGGAATCTTCGCCGTGGGTTTGCGGGAAGCTCAGATCCGGCCGAGCCTCGGCCAACCAGGCAGCCATCTGTTCGGTGGCGCCAACAGGCGAGGTGGATTCGAGAATTACCAGGTCCCCCTGCTTCAGTACCGGTGCGATGGCTTTGCTGGCAGCCTCGATATAACTCAGATCCGGATCATGGTTATCCCCCTTGAACGGAGTGGGCACCGCGATCAAGAAGGCATCGGCAGGTTCAGGCTTGGTGGTGGCTTTTAAGTAACCCTCGGTTACGGCTGCATGTACGACCATATCCAGGTCGGGCTCGACAATATGGATTTCACCTCGATTGATGGTATCCACTGCGTGCTGATTAACATCTACGCCTATGACCTTGAGCTTACGTGAGGCGAAGACGGCGGCGGTCGGCAGGCCAATGTAGCCAAGCCCGATAACGGAAATAGTCTTGAACGGCATGATCACTGCTTCTTAAGTTGGGAAAGGGATTCGAGAATGCGCTGGCAGGCTTTGCCGTCACCGTAGGGGTTGTGAGCGAAGCTCATCTGACAGTAAGCCGCTTCGTCGGTGACGAGGGTTGTAATAGCGGACGTGATCGCTGCCACGTCGGTGCCGACCAGCTTCACCGTGCCAGCTTCGACGGCTTCTGGGCGCTCGGTAGTGTCACGCATTACCAGGACCGGCTTCCCAAGCGAGGGCGCCTCCTCCTGGATACCGCCAGAGTCGGTCAGGATCAGGTAAGCCTGATTCATCAGGTAGACGAACGGCAGGTAATCGAGCGGCTCGATCAGGTGCACATTGTCGATACCCGCCAGCAGACGATTGACGGGCTCGCGTACATTCGGGTTCAGGTGAACGGGGTAGACGATCTCCACCTCAGGGAAACGCTGAGCGGTCTCGGCTAGCGCCTGGCATATGCGCTCGAAGCCATCACCGAAGCTTTCCCGGCGATGCCCGGTGACCAAGATCAACTTGCGATCCGGATGCAGGAAGGGGAAACGGGAAGCGAATTGCGTTTGCAATGCGCCGTCCGTGTCCAGCTTTGCGACGACCTGAAGCAGGGCATCGATAACCGTATTCCCGGTGACAAGGATACTGTCAGGGTCGACACCCTCCCTGAGCAGGTTGCCGCGAGAGGTATCGGTCGGTGCGAAGTGCAGTGTAGCGAGTGCGCCAGTGAGTTTTCGATTGCCTTCTTCAGGCCATGGGGAATAGATGTTGCCGGTGCGCAAGCCCGCTTCCACATGAGCAACCGGAATCTGCTGATAATAGGCAGCGACACTGGCCGCGAAAGTGGTCGCCGTATCGCCATGCACCAACACTACGTCAGGCTTGAAGCTCGCCAGCACTTCACGCATGCCTAACAGGATTGAGCTGGTGACGTCGGTGAGATCCTGACCTGGTTTCATGATATTGAGGTCGAAGTCCGGCACCAGCTCGAACAGGTCGAGCACCTGATCGAGCATCTGTCGATGCTGACCGGTAACGCAGACTTTCGCCTCGAAACGTGGATCATCCTGCAGCGCCAGCGCCAGCGGCGCCATCTTGATAGCCTCTGGACGCGTCCCGAAGACACAGAGCGTTTTTATCGTCATCTAAACCACACCACTCACGTTCTACTTTTCAATAAACAAAAATATGCCGCACCCCGAAGTCATTCGGAGCCAGCAATCAAAAGACGCGCACTGCGGGACGCTTGCTCGTAGCGAGAAGCTAGCGCGTTAGCAAGTGCTAGCTTACTAGCCGAATCGCCATGCACGATCCGCACCTCTGACGGCCAATGGCGCATCCGAGTAACGAATCCGACCAATCCTTTTTGGTCGGCATGCGCCGAATAACCGCCCATGGTATGGACTTGCGCCCTTATGGCATAGCGCTGCTCGTCCATTTCCACGAATCCGCCCTTCGGCCCGAAGCGCTGGATCTGCCTGCCGACCGTGCCTTCGGCCTGATAACCGACGAACAATACATTATGCCGGACATCGCCGAGCATGGCCTTGAGGTAGTTGACGATCCGGCCACTGGAGCACATGCCGTTACCGGCGATGACGATGGCCGGCTGCGCCGTTTGCACCAGGCGGTTGACCATGGCCAGGTGAGCCTGATGGCTGTCCACCGTCAGCAGGTTGTCGAAGGCCAGCGGCTTGCGCCCACTTCTGACTCGCGCCAGCGCTTCGGCATCCCAAAAGGGTTCAAGTTCCCGGTAGACCCGGGTAAAGCGACTGGCGAGCGGAGAATCCAGGATGATCGGTAGGTTGTGCCAATTGATGGCCGAGGCGCTCCCCCTCACCCTGCCTCCCCTCACCCCTAGCCCCTCTCCCGAAGGGAGAGGGGGATTAAGAGCGGCACTCCGCCTCTTGCGGTGAATGATGTCTTCCAGCTCATAGAGCAGCTCCTGGGTGCGGCCAATGCTGAAGGCCGGGATCAGGACCGTGCCTTGGTCGGCCAGGGCCTGCTCGAGCACCTGTTCGAGGCGTTTGCGGCGGTTGCGTCGGTCTTCGTGCAGGCGATCGCCGTAGGTGCTCTCGATGACCAGAATATCGGCGCGGTGCGGCGCCTTGGGTGCCGGCAGTATCGGTGCATGGGGCGCACCGAGGTCGCCGGAGAAGACCACGCGCCTGCGCTCGCCTGTCGCCGGATAGTGCAGATCCACTTCCACATAGGCCGAGCCGAGGATATGGCCGGCGCGCTGCAGGCGGATCCGCGCCTTTAGCTGCGCGCTATCGATCAGGCTGAACCACGTCTTGTAGGGCAAGGCGACGATGCGCTGCTCGATCAGCTTGAGGTAGCGCGCAACCTTGGCTTGATCGCGACTGAAGCCCAGCTTGAAGGCGTCCTCCAGCACGATGGGCAGGAGCTTCGCCGAGGGTTCGCTGCAGAGGATGGGACCTTTGAAACCTGCGGCCAGCAGGTAGGGAATGCGCCCGACATGGTCGATATGCACGTGGGTGGCGACCAATGCGCGGATACCGGCGAGGGAGAAGTCGATATCGAGTCGGTTGGCCCCTGCCCGCCCCTCTGGCGAGGTTTCGGCTCCCTGGAACAATCCGCAGTCGACAAGAAGCGCATGCTCGGCGTCCATCTGCAACTGATGGCAGGAGCCGGTCACGCCGGAAACGGCGCCGTGATGAAGAATGGAGGGGTACCGCACGAGTCAATCCCTTAACGCTGACGAAAACTACAGGGACTCAGCCCCAAGGTGCGGATCACTTAGTTCGGCAAAGAAGGTGCCGACGAATCAAATATGAAGCCAGCTAAGTGGCAATGTGATACCCCGCACATTTTGCATGCTTTTTATTTTTTCGCAAGCAAGACGAAGGTTTGACGCCACGGGACTGGTCGGTCAGCGAACGCCCTCGCCGAGCGGTACTACTCGTCTTCGTTAACCCGATCGCGCAGCTCTTTGCCCGGCTTGAAATGTGGCACGAACTTGCCGTCCAGGCGCACCGACTGGCCGGTTTTCGGGTTGCGGCCCACGCGCGGGGCGCGGTAGTGGAGAGAGAAACTGCCGAAGCCGCGAATTTCGATGCGGTCGCCAGTGGCCAGTGCCTGGGACATTTGTTCCAGCATGGTCTTGATAGCCAGCTCGACATCCTTGGAGGACAGCTGACCTTGGTGGGTGACAATTCTTTCGATCAACTCCGACTTGGTCATGGTTTTCCCTTCTTTTTCAAGCGGCTAGATCACTCGATAGAGTGGTTTTAGCATGCTGATCAGGATTTGAACAGCCTAAAAAACAAGGTGTTAGCGCAATCTGGGGAGTGATCGCCTTATATAGCCGAGCGCATGCGCGCAAGCCCTTGCCCGGCAACGCCGCGCAGGCCATGGCGGCATCGGGCATATACCGCACCTTTGTACGCATGCCGGCGGAAACCACCCTACCCCACAGCCATGGCGCTTCACGCGCGAGGTTTGCGGGTAAATCCATCTCGACAGTGGCGAGATTCAGGAGGGCGAGAAACAAAAAGGGCGACCCGAGGGTCGCCCTTTTCTTGATGGAGTTACCCGAACTTAGTTCTGGTTTTCCATCTGAGCACGGATCAGATCACCGATGGTGGTCGGGCCGGTGCTTTCAACGTCTTGCTTGTTACGCAGTTCCTTCATCGCGTCCTTCTCGTCCTCGACGTCTTTCGACTTGATGGACAGGCTGATAACGCGGGACTTGCGGTCGACGCTGATGATCTTGGCTTCGACTTCGTCGCCTTCCTTCAGGACGTTGCGCGCGTCTTCAACGCGGTCACGGCTGATTTCGGAGGCTTTCAGGGTAGCTTCGATCTCGTTGCCCAGGTCGATGATGGCGCCCTTGGCATCCACTTCCTTCACGACGCCGCGGACGATGGTGCCCTTGTCGTTGATCGAGACGTAGTTGCTGAACGGATCGTCTTCCAGCTGCTTGATGCCCAGGGAGATGCGCTCGCGCTCCGGGTCAACCGACAGGATGACGGTTTCCAGCTCGTCGCCCTTCTTGAAGCGACGCACGGCTTCTTCGCCGGCTTCGTTCCAGGAGATGTCGGACAGGTGAACCAGGCCGTCGATGCCGCCGTCCAGACCAATGAAGATACCGAAATCGGTGATCGACTTGATGGTGCCGGAGATCTTGTCACCCTTGTTGAACTGACCGGAGAAGTCTTCCCACGGGTTGGTCTTGCACTGCTTGATACCCAGGGAGATACGACGACGCTCTTCGTCGATGTCCAGAACCATGACTTCCACTTCGTCGCCGACGTTGACGACTTTCGACGGGTGGATGTTCTTGTTGGTCCAGTCCATTTCGGAAACGTGTACCAGACCTTCAACGCCTTCTTCCAGCTCAGCGAAGCAGCCGTAGTCGGTCAGGTTGGTGACGCGCGCCATGACGCGGGTGTTTTCCGGGTAACGGGCCTTGATGGCAACCCACGGATCTTCGCCCAGCTGCTTCAGACCCAGGGAGACACGGTTGCGCTCGCGGTCGTACTTCAGGACCTTGACGTCGATCTCGTCGCCAACGTTGACGATCTCGGACGGGTGCTTGATGCGCTTCCAGGCCATGTCGGTGATGTGCAGCAGGCCGTCTACGCCGCCCAGGTCCACGAAGGCGCCGTAGTCGGTGAGGTTCTTGACGATACCTTTGACCTGCTGACCTTCCTGCAGGGATTCCAGCAGGGCTTCGCGCTCGGCGCTGTTCTCGGCTTCCAGCACGCTGCGGCGGGAAACGACAACGTTGTTGCGCTTCTGGTCCAGCTTGATGACCTTGAACTCGAGCTCTTTGCCTTCCAAGTGAGTGGTATCACGCACCGGACGGACATCGACCAGGGAACCCGGCAGGAACGCGCGGATGCCGTTGACGTCAACGGTGAAGCCGCCTTTGACCTTACCGTTGATAACGCCCTTGACCACTTCTTCAGCGTTGAACGCAGCTTCCAGAACCAGCCAGGACTCAGCGCGCTTGGCTTTCTCGCGGGACAGCTTGGTTTCACCGAAGCCATCTTCAACCGCGTCCAGCGCAACGTGGACTTCGTCACCAACCTTGATGGTCAGCTCGCCTTGTTCGTTGAAGAACTGGTCGAGCGGGATGACGCCCTCGGACTTCAGACCGGCATGGACGGTAACCCAGTCACCGTCGATGTCGACGACGATGCCGGTGATGATGGCGCCCGGCTGCATGTCGAGGGATTTCAGGCTTTCTTCAAAAAGTTCTGCAAAGCTTTCGCTCATGTTGATTCCTGTTGTCAAGGGCGGGGATTCGCCCAAACCACACTCCAGACAATGTGGGTTCGTTCATGTAAAAAGAGGCCTGCGGGACTAGGACTGGTCTCCCGCATGCCTCCTTGCGAGCCGGTCAGCTTAGGCAGCTGTGGCTCTTACCCGGCGAGATCGCGATCGGCGACCTCGCGCAGAATGCGCTCTAACACTTGCTCGATGGACAGCTCGGTGGAATCCAGCAGGATTGCGTCGGCAGCCGGCTTGAGCGGCGCCACCGCGCGCTGGGTATCGCGCTCGTCGCGCGCCCGAATCTCGTCGAGAAGACTCGCGAGATTAACATCATCGCCCTTGGCCTTCAACTGCAAGTAGCGGCGACGCGCACGCTCCTCGGCACTGGCGGTGAGGAAGACCTTCAGCGGCGCATCGGGAAACACCACGGTGCCCATGTCGCGGCCATCGGCCACCAGCCCCGGCGCCTCCTGGAAGGCGCGCTGGCGCTGCAGCAGCGCCTCGCGCACCGCCGGCAGCGAGGCGACCATGGACGCGCCGGCGCCGATCTGCTCGTTGCGGATGGCGTCGGTCACTTCCTCGCCTTCGAGGACGATGCGTTTGCCGGTGAACTGCACATCGAGGTGGGCGGCCAGTTGCTTGAGCGCCTCCTCGTTGGTCAGGTCGATGCCGTGGTTGCCGGCGGCGAAGGCCAGCAGGCGGTACAGCGCACCGGAGTCGAGCAGGTTCCAGCCCAGTTGCTTGGCCAGCAGGGCACAAAGCGTGCCCTTGCCGGAACCGCTCGGCCCGTCGACTGTGATCACCGGGGCGTTCATGCCTTGCCCTCTTCGGCCACCTGGATGCCGACTTCGGCCGCCAGGGCGAGGAAGTTGGGGAAGGAGGTGGCGACGTTGGCACAGTCGTGAATGCGGATCGGCGCGCTGGCGCGCAGCGAGGCGACGCTGAAGGACATGGCGATACGGTGGTCGCCGTGCGCCCAGACTTCGCCGCCGCCGATGGCGCCACCTTCGATGACGATGCCGTCCGGAGTCGGCTCGGCCTTCACGCCCAGGGCGACCAGACCGTCAGCCATGACCTGGATACGGTCGGACTCCTTGACCCGCAGCTCCTCGGCGCCGCGCAGCACGGTACGGCCGGAGGCAGCGGCGGCAGCGACGAACAGCACCGGGAATTCGTCGATGGCCAGCGGCACCAGGTCTTCGGGAATATCGATGCCCTTGAGCTTGGCCGAGCGCACGCGGATATCGGCCACCGGCTCGCCGCCCACCTCGCGCTGGTTTTCCAGGCTGATATCGCCGCCCATCAGCTTGAGGATGTCGATCACCCCGGTGCGGGTCGGGTTGATGCCGACGTGCTCCAGCACCAGCTCAGAACCTTCGGCAATGCTCGCCGCCACCAGGAAGAAGGCCGCCGAGGAAATATCGGCCGGCACTTCGATACGGGTAGCACTGAGCTTGTGCCCGGACTCGACAGTGGCGGTGCTGCCCTCCACGCTGACCGGGTAGCCGAAGCCGCGCAGCATGCGCTCGGTGTGGTCGCGGGTCGGCGCCGGCTCGGTCACAGAGGTCTTGCCGGCGGCGTACAGGCCGGCCAGCAGCAGGCAGGACTTGACCTGGGCGCTGGCCATCGGCATCTCGTAGTCCATGCCGGTCAGGCGCTGGCCGCCCTTGATGGTCAGCGGCGGACGCCCTTCCGGACCAGTCTCGATCACCGCGCCCATTTCACGCAGCGGCTTGGCCACACGGTTCATCGGACGCTTGGACAGCGAGGCGTCGCCGGTCAGGGTGGTGTCGAACGGCTGCGCAGCGAGCAGGCCTGAGAGCAGGCGCATGGAGGTGCCGGAGTTGCCCATGTACAGCGGCCCGGCCGGCGCCTTCAGGCCATTGAGGCCGACACCATGAATGGTCACCCGACCGTGGTGCGGGCCTTCGATCACCACGCCCATGTCGCGGAAGGCCTGCAGGGTGGCCAGGGCGTCTTCGCCTTCGAGGAAGCCCTCGACCTCGGTGGTGCCTTCGGCCAGCGAGCCGAGCATGATCGAGCGGTGCGAGATGGACTTGTCGCCGGGCACGCGAATGCGTCCGGACAGGCTGCTACCGGGTTTTGCCAGGAAAATCAGATCGGTCGAGTGCATAGCGTCCACATAGGCCCTGCGGGCCAGAATTTTGCTGAAATGTTCGCGGGCCACGCGGGCGCGGGTGAACACGCCCAGCAGTTGATGCCCATCCCCGGCGTCGACCGCGTCGCGCAGGGCGTCGAGGTCGTCGCGAAAGGTGTCCAGGGTGCGCAGCACGGCCTCGCGGTTGGCGAGGAAGATATCGTGCCACATCACCGGATCGCTGCCGGCGATCCGCGTGAAGTCGCGAAAGCCGCCGGCGGCGTAACGGAAAATCTCCAGGTTCTCGCTGCGCTTGGCCAGCGAGTCGACCAGGGTGAAGGCCAACAGGTGCGGCAGGTGGCTGGTGGCGGCAAGCACCTGATCGTGGTGCTCCACCTCCATCGACTCGACATCCGCACCCAGCTCGCGCCACAGGCCTTCCACCAGCGCCAGCGCCGCCTCGTCGCTGTGCTCGCAAGGCGTCAGGATGACCTTGTGACGGCGGAACAGCGTCGCCTTGGCCGCCTCCACCCCGCTCTGCTCGGAGCCTGCGATGGGGTGGCCCGGCACCAGCCGCACGCTCTTGCCGGCGAAGGCCAGGCGCGCGGCGCGCAGCACATTGCCCTTGGCACTGCCGACGTCGGTCAGCACCGCATCGCCGAGATCGAGCTTGGCCAGCTCGGCCAGCAACTTCTCCATGGCCAGGATAGGCACCGCCAGCTGGATCACATCGGCACCCTGACAGGCGGCGGCCAGATCGGTCTCGCAGCGATCGACCACGCCCAGCTGCACCGCCAGGCGCCGCGACTCGGCATCCAGATCGACGCCCACCACCTCGCGGCACAGGCCGCGCTCGCGCAGGCCCTTGGCGAAGGAGCCGCCAATCAGGCCGAGGCCGACCACCACCAGGCGGCCGATCTTAGGGGCGCTCGATTGCACTGCGGTGACAGTCACGCCGACAACACCTTGGCCAGGGCCTCGAGGAAGCGCGCGTTCTCCTGCGGCAGACCGATGGATACGCGCAGGAAATGGGGCATGCGGTAGCCGGCCATCGGCCGCACTATCACGCCCTCGCGCAGCAGCGCCTGGTTGATCGCCGCGGTGTCGCGGCCAAAGTCGACGGCAATAAAGTTGCCTTTGCTGGGAATCCAGCTCAGACCCAGAGCGCGCAAGCCATCCTGCAGCTGCTGCATGCCGGCATCGTTGAGGCGACGGCTCTCGGCCAGGTACTCGGCATCGGCGAGCGCCGCGCAGGCAGCGGCCAGCGCGAGGCTGTTGACGTTGAACGGCTGGCGCACGCGGTTGAGCACATCGGCGATGGCCGGCGAGCTGATCGCATAGCCCACGCGCAACGCCGCCAGGCCATAGGCCTTGGAGAAGGTGCGCGAAACCAGCAAGTTCGGGTAGCGGGCCAGGTAATCGAGGCCATCCGGCAGCTCATCGCCTTCGGCGTATTCGATATAGGCCTCGTCCAGCACCACCAACACCGACTCCGGCACCTTGGCCAGGAAAGCGTCTAGCGCGGCCGGGCCGAACCAGGTGCCGGTCGGGTTGTTGGGGTTGGCGATGAACACCACGCGGGTATTGGCGTCGATGGCCGCGAGCATGGCGCCCAGGTCGTGGCCGTAGTCCCTGGCCGGCACCACCTTGCCCTGCGCGCCGACCGCCTGGGTGGCGATGGGGTAGACGGCGAAGGCGTAGTCGCTGAACACGGCGTTAAGCCCCGGCGCCAGGTAGGCGCGGGCGACCAGCTCGAGAATGTCGTTGGAGCCGTTGCCCAGGGTGACCTGCGCCGCGCCCACGCCGTAGCGGGCGGCCAGCGCGGTCTTGAGGGTGAAGCCATTGCCATCCGGATAACGGGTCAGCTCGTCCAGTTCGGCACGGATCGCCGCCAGCACCTTGGCGCTGGGGCCGAGTGGGTTCTCGTTGCTGGCCAGCTTGACGATACCGGCCGGATCCAGACCCAGCTCGCGGGCCAGCTCGTCGACCGGCTTGCCCGGCACATAGGGGGACAGCTTCTGCACGCCTGGCTGGGCCAGGGCTAGGAAATCGCAACTCATCACAAACCTCATTGTCTCGACCGAGCGCCACAGGCCTCGCAGGAGCGACTTCAGTCGCCAATATCGCGGCTCAAGCCGCTCCTACGAGGACGCGGGTTACAGCACCGCCTTCGGATAGGAACCCAGCACCTTGAGCGCCACGGCCTCCTGGCCGATCTTCTCCAGCACGTCCTTGATCAGCGGATCGCGGTGGTGACCGACGAAATCGATGAAGAACACGTAGGTCCACTTGCCGCTGCGCGACGGCCGGGTCTCGATGCGGGTCAGGTCGATGCCATTGTTGTGGAACGGCACCAGGAGCTCGTGCAGCGCGCCCGGCTTGTTGCGCATGGAGACGATGATCGAGGTCTTGTCGTCGCCGGTGGGCGGCACTTCCTGGCTGCCGATGATGAGAAAGCGCGTGGAGTTGTCCGGGCGGTCCTCGATCTTCTCGGCCAGCTTGGTCAGGCCATACAGATTGGCCGCCATGTCGCCGGCGATGGCCGCGCTGTTCCACTCGCTCTTGACCCGCTTGGCGGCGTCGGCGTTGCTGGAGACCGCCACGCGCTCGACGTTCGGGTAGTGCGCATCCAGCCACTTGCGGCACTGCGCCAGGGACTGGGCGTGGGAATAGATACGGGTGATCTTGTCGGTCTTGGTGGTCTCGCCGACCAGCAGGTGATGGTGGATGCGCAGCTCGACTTCGCCGCAGATCACCATGTCGTGCTCGAGGAAACTGTCGAGGGTGTGGTTGATCGCACCCTCGGTGGAGTTCTCCACCGGCACCACGCCGAAGTTCACCGCACCGGCGGCCACTTCGCGGAACACCTCGTCGATGGCCGCCATCGGCACGCTGATCACCGCGTGACCGAAATGCTTCATTGCCGCGGCCTGACTGAAGGTGCCTTCGGGACCGAGATAGGCGACTTTCAGCGGGTTCTCCAGGGCCAGGCAGGAGGACATGATCTCGCGGAACAGCCGCGCCATTTCCTCGTTACCCAGCGGGCCCTGGTTGCGCTCCATGATGCGCTTGAGCACCTGGGCCTCGCGCTCGGGGCGGTAGAACACCGGCGACTCGCCTTCCTTGAGTTCCTTCATCTTCACCCGCGCCACTTCTTCGGCGCAGCGCGCGCGGTCGCTGATCAGCTCGAGGATGCGTTCGTCGAGGTTGTCGATGCGCAGGCGCAGGGCCTGCAGTTCCTGCTCGGACATCTCAGCCATGCTCCTTCTCGAACTCGGCCATATAGGCCACCAGCGCCTCGACCGCATCCATCCCGACCGCGTTGTAGATGGAGGCACGCATGCCGCCCACCGAGCGATGGCCCTTGAGATTGAGCAGGCCGCGCGCGTCGGCACCGGCGAGGAAGACCTTGTCCAGCTTCTCGTCGGCCAGGCGGAACGGCACGTTCATCCAGGAACGGGCGTTGTGGGCGATGGGGTTGCTGTAGAAATCGCTGCCGTCGATGGCCTTGTACAGCAGGTCCTTCTTGGCGCGGTTGATACGCTCCATGGCCTCGACGCCGCCCTGCTCCTTGAGCCACTGGAACACCAGGCCGGACAGGTACCAGGAATAGGTGGCCGGGGTGTTGTACATCGAGCCGTTGTCGGCCGAGACCTTGTAGTCGAGCATGGTCGGGCAACTGGAGCGGGCGCGGCCGAGCAGGTCCTCGCGCACTATCACCACCACCAGGCCGCTGGGGCCGATGTTCTTCTGCGCACCGGCGTAGATCAGGCCGAACTGCGAGACGTCGAGCGGGCGCGAGAGGATGTCCGAGGACATGTCCGCCACCAGCGGGGTGTCGCCGGTCTGCGGCACCCAGTCGAACTGCAGGCCGCCGATGGTCTCGTTGCTGCAGTAGTGCAGGTAGGCCGCGCCCTTGGACAGCTGCCAGTCGTTCTGCCCCGGGATGGCGAAGTAGTCGTGCGCCTTGGCGCTGGCGGCGACGTTGATGCGCCCGTAGCGACGCGCTTCCTCGATGGCCTTCTTCGACCAGATGCCGGTCTCGACATAATCGGCCACGCCCTCTTCCGGCAGCAGGTTCAGCGGAATCTCGGCGAACTGCTGGCTGGCGCCGCCCTGGAGAAACAGCACCTTGTAGTCGTTGGGCACGGCGAGCAGGTCGCGCAGGTCCTGTTCGGCCTGGCTGGCGATGGCCACGTACTCGTCGCTGCGGTGGCTCATTTCCATCACCGACAGGCCCTTGCCCTGCCAGTCGAGCATCTCGGCCTGGGCGCGTTCCAGTACGGCGGTCGGCAGCGCGGCCGGGCCGGCGCAGAAGTTAAAAGCTCGCTTGCTCACGTCTGTCTCTCTCAGATTCACAGAACGCCACCACCAGGCGATGGCATGTCCACACTGTTACCGCGCCTGTGGGGGCGCTTCAGCGGCGACAGTCGCGGCCAAAGCCCCCACGGAGCCCGATTTCACTCCTCGCTGCCGTCCTCGGCGTCGGCGACCGGCGCCTCGGCGGATTCGGCGACTTCGGCGCCCTCCTCGCCTTCGACCAGCTCCTCGTCCTCGACCACGGTCGGTTCCTGCACCCGCTCCAGGCCGACCAGGGTCTCGTCCTTGGCCAGCTTGATCAGGGTCACGCCCTGGGTATTGCGGCCGGAGCTGGAGACCTCGTCGACGCGGGTACGCACCAGGGTACCCTGGTCGGAGATCAGCATGATTTCCTCGCCGTCCTGCACCTGGATGGCGCCGACCAGCTTGCCGTTACGTTCGTTGCTGACCATGGCGATCACACCCTGGCCGCCGCGACCGCGACGGGGGAAGTCGCCCAGGTGGGTACGCTTGCCATAGCCGCGCTCGGAGGCGGTGAGGATCTGCGCGCCGGCTTCGGGGATCAGCATGGAGATCAGGCGCTGGCCTTCCGGCAGGCGCATGCCGCGCACGCCACGGGAAATACGGCCCATGATACGCACGTGTTTTTCCTGGAAGCGGATGACCTTACCGCCGTCGGAGAACAGCATGACTTCCTTGGCGCCGTCGGTGATGGCCGCGGCGATCAGGGTGTCGCCCTCCTCCAACTTCAGCGCGATCAGACCGGCGCTGCGCGGACGGCTGAACTGCACCAGCGGGGTCTTCTTCACGGTACCGAAGGCGGTGGCCATAAAGATGTAGGCGCCGGTCGGCTCGTCGTTGGCCAGTTCGGTCTCGCCGTCTTCGGCCGGCTCGGCGGCAGGCGCTTCGGCCTCGACCACTTCGCCTTCGATCAGCACGCCTTCGTCGTCCAGGTCTTCGTCAGCACCGGCGCTCTGCTGCAGGGCTTCCAGGTCGATCTGCAGCATCGCGGTGATGCGCTCGCCCTCGTCCAGCGGCAACAGGTTGACCAGCGGACGACCGCGCGCGGTACGCGACGCCTCGGGAATCTCGAAGGTGCGCAGCCAGTAGACCTTGCCCTTGCTGGAGAACAGCAGCAGGGTGGCGTGGCTGTTGGCGACCAGCAGGTGTTCGACGTAGTCCTCGTCCTTCACCCCGGTGGCCGACTTGCCCTTGCCACCGCGGCGCTGCGCCTCGTAGGCGGCCAGCGGCTGGCTCTTGGCGTAGCCGCCATGGGAGATGGTGACCACGCGCTCTTCTTCGGTGATCAGGTCGGCGATGGTCAGATCCATGCGCGAGGCGACGATTTCGGTACGGCGGGCGTCGCCGAACTCGGCCTTGACCTTCTCCAGCTCCTCGCGAATCACTTCCATCAGCCGCTCGGGGCTGGTCAGGATGTGGATCAGCTCGCCGATCAGCTGGAGGATTTCCTGGTACTCGGCCAGCAGCTTCTCGTGCTCCAGGCCGGTCAGGCGGTGCAGGCGCAGCTCGAGGATGGCCTGGGCCTGCTCCGGCGACAGGTAGTACTTGCCGTCGCGCAGGCCGTATTGCGCATCCAGGCCTTCCGGGCGGCAGGAGTCGGCGCCGGCGCGCTCGACCATGGCCTCCACGGCAGACGATTCCCAGGCGGTGGCGATCAGGCGCTCCTTGGCTTCGGCCGGGGTCGGCGAGGCCTTGATCAGCTCGATCACCGGGTCGATGTTGGACAGGGCGACCGCCTGACCTTCGAGGATATGACCGCGCTCGCGCGCCTTGCGCAGCTCGTAGACGGTACGCCGGGTCACCACTTCGCGGCGGTGACGGACGAACACCTCGAGCATGTCCTTGAGGTTCAGCGTCTTCGGCTGGCCGTCGACCAGCGCCACCACGTTGATGCCGAACACGCTCTGCATCTGGGTCTGGGCGTACAGGTTGTTCAGCACCACGTCCGGCACTTCACCACGACGCAGCTCGATCACTACGCGCATGCCGTCTTTGTCGGACTCGTCGCGCAGCTCGGTGATGCCTTCGATCTTCTTCTCTTTGACCAGCTCGGCGATCTTCTCGATCAGACGCGCCTTGTTCAGCTGGTACGGCAGCTCGGTGACCACCAGCTGCTGGCGGCCGCCGACCTTGTCGATGTCCTCGACTTCGACGCGGGCGCGGATATAGATACGCCCGCGACCGGTGCGATAGGCCTCGATGATACCGGCGCGGCCATTGATGATGCCGGCGGTGGGAAAGTCGGGACCCGGGATGTACTGCATCAGGTCGTCGACGGTCAGGTCGGCGTTGTCGATCAGCGCCAGGCAGCCGTCGATCACTTCACCGAGGTTGTGCGGCGGGATGTTGGTGGCCATGCCCACGGCGATACCGGACGAGCCGTTGACCAGCAGGTTCGGCACCTTGGTCGGCATCACCGCCGGAATCTGTTCGGTGCCGTCGTAGTTGGGCACCCAGTCGACGGTTTCCTTGTCCAGGTCGGCCAGCAGCTCATGCGCCAGCTTGGCCATGCGCACCTCGGTGTAACGCATGGCCGCGGCGTTGTCGCCGTCCACCGAACCGAAGTTGCCCTGGCCGTCCACCAGCATGTAGCGCAGGGAGAAGTCCTGGGCCATGCGCACGATGGTGTCGTACACGGCGGTGTCGCCGTGCGGGTGGTACTTACCGATCACGTCACCGACCACACGGGCGGACTTCTTGTACGGCTTGTTCCAGTCGTTGCCCAGCTCGCTCATCGCGAACAGCACGCGACGGTGCACCGGCTTCAAGCCGTCGCGCGCGTCCGGCAGTGCACGCCCGACGATCACGCTCATCGCGTAGTCGAGGTAGGACTGTTTCAGCTCGTCTTCGATATTGACCGGGAGGATTTCTTTGGCCAGTTCGCCCATGAGAAGCCTGGTTCCTTTTTCTGGTGAAACTCCGCGTCATTCTTCCTGAACGCCATGGAGTACGTCGCCATGGCCTCAGGCCATCAGCGACTCACGACAAATCAACGAGTTATGCCACGATTCGATGCAGTGAAGGCGGCCGCGAGCAGCCCCCTTGAAAACTGCCGGAGATTACCACAAAGCGTGCCGCACACCTACCCCGGAACCGGCCCAGGGCGGGACGAGAGGGCGGCGGGCCAGCCCGCCGCGAATGGCGAGGGTCGAGGGCCGGTGGACGCCGCGAACGACACCACCTCACCTTGTGCGAAGCAGCACAGCCAGCTCAGTGCAAACGCTTGCGACACATCAACTGGGCCATCTTGGCGCTGTCCGGGCGCTCGACCACACCTTTCTCGGTCACGATGTAATCGATCAGATCAGCAGGCGTCACGTCGAACACCGGATTGACCACCGCCACCTCCGCCGCCACCCGCTGCCCGGCGACTTCCAGCAGCTCGGCACCGTCACGCTCCTCCAGGACGATGTCCTCGCCGCTTTCCAGCGCCATGTCGATGGTCGAGCTGGGCGCCACCACCATGAAGCGCACGCCGTGGTGCATGGCGTTGACCGCCAGCTGATAGGTGCCGATCTTGTTGGCCACGTCACCGTTGGCGGTGATGCGGTCGGCGCCGACTATCACCCAGCTGATGCCCTTGGTCTTCATCAGGTGCGCCGCCGCGGCGTCGGCGTTCAGGCTCACCGGCACGCCGTCGCCGGCCAGCTCCCAGGCGGTCAGACGCGCGCCCTGCAGCCAGGGCCGGGTCTCGTCGACATGCACGTGCTCGACCAGGCCCTCCAGATGAGCCGCACGGATCACCCCCAGAGCGGTGCCGAAGCCGCCGGTGGCCAGGGCGCCGGCGTTGCAGTGGGTCAGCAGCACCTGCGGATTGCCCTGATGCTTGCGGATCAGCTCCATGCCCAGCTGGGCCATGGTCAGGTTGGCTTCGCGGTCGCTGGTGTGGATGGCGACGGCCTCGGCTTCGAGCTGGGCCAGCACCTCTTCGCCGTCCTTGAGCCGCTGCAGGCGCTCGCGCATGCGCTGCAGCGCCCAGGACAGGTTGACCGCGGTCGGCCGCGACTCGCCGAGCCGGGCGAAGTCGGCCTCCAGCGCCGCGCGCCAGTCGCCGCCGGCCTGCAGCCGCGCACGCGCCGCCAGCACCAGACCATAGGCGGCGGCGATGCCGATGGCCGGCGCACCGCGCACCACCATGTCGGTGATCGCCTCGGCCACCGCTGCCGCCGAATCGAAGCGCAGCCAGGTCTGGCGCTGCGGCAACCGACGCTGATCGAGCAGGTACAGGGCGCCGTCGCGCCAGTCGATTGCCTGAACCTTCTCCGCCGCCAGCAATTGCTCGCGCATCGCACACCTCGCCCTTCGCCGCCAAAAAATCGCGGATTATACGCAGACAAGCAGCTGCCGACCGAAGAATCCAGCCGCGCCGCGCCGGCCTTCGACTTCAAGCGCCGGATGTTCCTCTATACACTGGCGACCTTCACACGCAACCCTCACGCCAAGCGGACCGCCGACCATGCCCGACGCCCCTCTCGACCTGCTGCTCCTGCCAACCTGGCTGGTGCCCGTGGAGCCGGCCGGCGTGGTGCTGCGCGAACATGCCCTGGGCATCCGCGACGGCCGCATCGTCCTGCTCGCGCCGCGCGCCGAGGCCCTGCGCCAGCCCGCCCGCGAGGTGCGCGAACTGCCGGACTGCCTGCTCGCCCCCGGCCTGGTCAACGCCCACGGCCATGCCGCCATGAGCCTGCTGCGCGGCATCGCCGACGACCTGCCGCTGATGACCTGGCTGCACGAGCACATCTGGCCGGCCGAGGCCAAGTGGGTCGACGAGGCCTTCGTCCGCGACGGCACCGACCTGGCCATCGCCGAGCAGCTCAAGGGCGGCATCAGCTGTTTCTCCGACATGTACTTCTACCCGCAGGTCGCCGCCGAGCGGGTGCACAACGCCGGCATGCGCGCGCAGATCACCATTCCCGTGCTGGACTTCGCCATCCCCGGCGCGCGCGACGCCGCCGAGGCGCTGCGCAAGGGCCTGCAGCTGTTCGACGACCTCAAGCAGCACCCGCGCATCCGCATCGCCTTCGGCCCGCACGCGCCCTACACGGTGAGCGACGACAAGCTCGAGCAAATCCGCGTGCTGGCCGACGAGCTGGACGCCGGCATCCATATGCACGTGCACGAGACCGCCCAGGAAGTGACCGAGGCCCTGGCCCAGCGCGGCGAGCGGCCGCTGGCCCGCCTGGCCCGGCTCGGCCTGCTCGGCCCGCGCTTCCAGGCCGTGCACATGACCCAGATCGACGACGCCGACCTGGCGCTGCTGGTGGAGCACAACTGCAGCGTGATCCACTGCCCGGAATCCAACCTCAAGCTGGCCAGCGGCTTCTGCCCGGTCGAGCGCCTGTGGCAGGCCGGGGTCAACGTCGCCATCGGCACCGACGGCGCGGCGAGCAACAACGACCTCGACCTGCTCGGCGAGACCCGCACCGCCGCGCTGCTGGCCAAGGCCGTGGCCGGCTCGGCCACCGCCCTGAACGCCCACAGCGCGCTGCGCATGGCTACCCTGGGCGGCGCCCGCGCGCTCGGCCTGGACGCCCAGATCGGCTCGCTGGAAGTCGGCAAGCTGGCCGACCTGGTCGCCTTCGACCTCTCGGGGCTGGCCCAGCAGCCGATCTACGACCCGGTCTCGCAGCTGATCTACGCCAGCGGCCGCGACTGCGTGAAGCACCTGTGGGTGGGCGGCAAGCAGCTGCTCGACGAGCGCCGCCTGACGCGCATGGACGAAGACGAGCTGATCGCCCGGGCCAGGGCCTGGGGCGAGCGGATCGCCAAGCGGTAGCCCGGATGAAATCCGGGAAATAGCGGTCCGTCCAGGCCACAACGCCGATACGACTGCGACAAACTGACATACATTGAGAGTCCCCGCGTCGCCCAATGCCGCCGCCGAAACTGGCAACATGGGCGGCATACCGAATTCAAGGCTTTTGCAGAGAACCCTATGAGCAACGTCGACCGCGCCGAAATCGCCAAATTCGAGGCCCTGGCCCATCGCTGGTGGGACCTTCAGAGCGAGTTCAAACCCCTGCACGACATCAACCCGCTGCGGGTCAACTGGATCGACGAACGCGTCGGCCTGGCCGGC
Source organism: Pseudomonas sp. PL-6 (assembly GCF_054110165.1). Taxonomy (NCBI): domain Bacteria; kingdom Pseudomonadati; phylum Pseudomonadota; class Gammaproteobacteria; order Pseudomonadales; family Pseudomonadaceae; genus Pseudomonas; species Pseudomonas sp. PL-6. The sequence goes on from NZ_CM134189.1 coordinate 3,447,904, forward strand.
AAGCGCGTGCTGGACGTCGGCTGCGGCGGCGGCATTCTCAGCGAGGCCATGGCCCAGCGCGGCGCCACGGTGATGGGCATCGACATGGGCGAGGCGCCGCTGTCGGTGGCCCAGCTGCACCAGCTGGAGTCCGGCGTCGAGGTGGAGTACCGGCAGAGCACCGCCGAAGCCCTGGCCGAGGAACTGCCCGGCCAGTTCGACGTGGTCACCTGCCTGGAGATGCTCGAACACGTGCCCGACCCGTCCTCGGTGATCCGCGCCTGCCACAAGCTGGTCAAGCCCGGCGGCCAGGTGTTCTTCTCCACCATCAACCGCAATCCCAAGGCCTACCTGTTCGCGGTGATCGGTGCCGAGTACCTGCTGCGCCTGCTGCCGCGCGGCACCCACGATTTCAAGAAATTCATCCGCCCCTCCGAGCTGGGCGCCTGGAGCCGCGCCGCCGGCCTGGAGGTCAAGGATATCGTCGGCCTGACCTACAACCCGCTGACCAAGCACTACAAGCTGGAAGCCGACGTCGACGTCAACTACATGATCCAGACCCTGAAGGAGGCCTGATGCGCCTGCGCGCGGTTCTCTTCGACATGGACGGCACCCTGCTCGACTCGGCGCCGGACTTCATCGCCATCACCCAGGCCATGCGCGCCGCCCGCGGCCTGCCGCCGCTGGCGGACAAGGCGATTCGCGACCAGGTCTCCGGCGGCGCCCGCGCCATGGTCGCCTGCGCCTTCGCCGACGACCCGGACTCGGCCGCCTTCGAGGCCCTGCGCCAGGAATTCCTCGAACGCTACCAGGAGCACTGCGCGGTGCTGACCCGCCCGTTCGACGGCATCGACGCCCTGCTCGGCGACATCGAGCAGGCGCGCCTGCTGTGGGGCGTGGCCACCAACAAGCCGCTGCGCTACGCCGAGCCGATCATGCAGCGCCTGGGCCTGGCCCAGCGCTCGGCCGTGCTGGTCTGCCCGGATCACGTCGAACAAAGCAAGCCGGCGCCGGACATGCTGCTGCTGGCCTGCGAGCAGCTCGGCGTGCAGCCCGGCGAAGTGCTGTTCATCGGCGACGATGCGCGCGACATCGAGTCTGGCCGCGCCGCCGGCTGCAAGACCGCGGCGGTCACTTACGGCTATATCCACCCCGACGACAACCCACGCCACTGGGGCGCCGACGTGGTGGTCGACCACCCGCTGGAACTGCGCGCCGTGCTCGACCACGCGCTCTGCAGCTGCTGACTCGTTGGGCTTCGCTGCGCTCAACCCAACCTACGCCATCACGAGATACGATCCATGTTCGACTATCAAGCCCGCCCCAACCTGCTCAAGGATCGGGTGATCCTGATCACCGGCGCCGGTCGCGGCATCGGCGCGGCGGCGGCCAAGAGCTTCGCCGCCCATGGCGCCACCGTGCTGCTGCTGGGCAAGACCGAAGCCAACCTCAGCCAGGTCTACGACGAGATCGAGGCCGCCGGCCATCCGCAACCGGTGGTGATTCCCTTCAACCTGGAAACCGCCCTGCCGCACCAGTACGACGAACTGGCGGTGATGATCGAGAACGAATTCGGCCGCCTCGACGGCCTGCTGCACAATGCCTCGATCCTCGGCCCGCGCACGCCGCTGGAGCAGCTCTCCGGCGACAACTTCATGCGCGTGATGCACGTCAACGTCAACGCCATGTTCATGCTCAGCAGCACCCTGCTGCCGCTGCTCAAGCTGTCGGACGACGCCTCGGTGCTGTTCACCTCCAGCAGCGTCGGGCGCAAGGGCCGCGCCTACTGGGGCGCCTACGCGGTATCCAAGTTCGCCACCGAGGGCCTGATGCAGGTGATGGCCGACGAACTGGACGGCATCGGCAACGTGCGCGCCAACAGCGTCAACCCCGGCGCCACCCGCACCGCCATGCGCGCCCAGGCCTATCCGGGCGAGAACCCGGCCAGCCGTCCGCTGCCGGAGGAGATCATGCCGGTCTACCTCTACCTGATGGGCCCGGACAGCAGCGGCGTCAACGGCCAGGCCTTCGACGCCCAGTAAAGCTAAGGCAGACCCGGCGCCCGCCGCCGGGTTACGCCGCGACAGAAATCCGCCGCCCGCCGGCGCAAGCGGCATCAGATTGCCACCTCCCCGCCGGACAACCGGCAAAAGCCGGCCATTGGCCACCTTTCACGATACATAAGTGACTGACTTCACAGGGCTTTCGCCGCATTTGAACCAGCTGGCATGAAATTCGCTCTAACCCTCTCGTCGTCGCTACATCGCGCCAGAGGATCAGCTCCATGGTTCCCCCTAACCAGACCAACACCATCGATTTCGACGCGGCCAAGCTGCAGCGTCTGGGCTTCACCGGCAACCGCAACCTGCCACTCAAGCCCGCCAGCCTGGTCGAGCTGCGCCAGCAGCTGGGCCTGCAGCTGCAGACCAGCCTGGACGCCGAGCGCATCGTCAGCCTGTTCTTCCGCGAAGTGCAGCGCCTGGTGCCGCTCGATGCCCTGGCCTTCGCCCATCCGACCCACGACCTGCGCCTGGAGCTGGGCGAACGGGCGCCGCACTCGGCCGGCTACCGCCTGAGCCACGAGGGCGAGTACCTGGGCGAACTGATCTTCCGCCGCAAGCTGCGCTTTGCCGACGACGAACTGGCGCAACTGGAATCGCTGCTGGCCTGCCTGCTGTTTCCGCTGCGCAACGCCCTGCTCTACCGCACCGCGCTGCAGAACGCGCTGCGCGACCCGCTGACCGACACCGGCAACCGCATCGCCATGGACCAGGTACTGCAGCGCGAGGTGGACCTGGCCCGGCGCAACCTGCAGCCGCTGTCGCTGCTGATGCTGGATATCGATCACTTCAAGCAGATCAACGACAGCCACGGCCACGCCCTCGGCGACGAGGTGCTCAAGGCCGTGGCGCAGACCCTGAAGAACCAGCTGCGCAATATCGACATGGTGTTCCGCTACGGCGGCGAGGAGTTTCTCGTGGTGCTCTCCAACACCTGCCGCGAGGCCGCGGCGCTGGTCGGCGAGCGCCTGCGCTACGCCGTGCTGGAACTGCAGTGCCTGGACGGCGGCCGGCCGATCGAGGTGTCCATCAGCCTCGGCTGCGCCAGCCTGCTGCCGGGCGAGTCCAGCGAAAGCCTGCTGCGCCGCGCCGACGGCGCCCTGTATATCGCCAAACGCGAGGGACGCAATCGCCTGACCATGGCGGGATAGAGGCCACGGCAAGCTGCAGGTTCGTAGCCCCAAGGGTGACAAACACGAATGGCAGGACAAAAAAAGGGGCCCCATACGGAGGCCCCTTTTTCTGGCTGACGCTTAGCGCTTGCGGCCGAAGCCCGGACGCTGGCCGTCGCCGGCCGGCGGACGCTTGCTCGGCGCAGCCGGGCGCGGTTTGCGCGCGGGACGCTCGGCCAGCTCCACCGCCGGGCGCGGCTGGCGTTTCTTCACGTCGCTCGGTCGCTCGGCCACCGGCGTGCCGCGACCACCCTCGCGACGCTCGCCGCTGTCCTTGCGTGGTGCGCGCTGCGGACGTTGTTCACCGCCCTGCGAACGCGGCGCACGGGCCGGACGGGCGCCTTCTCCGGCCGCCTCGTCCGCGGCCGGGCGCAGCACGCGCTTGGCCCGCGGGTCCACCGGCTTGGCCGACTTGCGCTGCAGACGATCGAGCTTCTCGCGCACCTTCTCCTTCATCGCCGGCAGCGCCTGCGGGGTCAGGCCGACCTCGGCGCTGAGGATGTCCACCTCGCGCTGGTCCATCTCGCGCCAGCGGCCCATGGTCAGCTCGGAGGTGAGGAATACCGGACCGAAGCGCACCCGCTTCAGGCGACTGACCACCAGCCCCTGGGACTCCCACAGACGACGCACCTCGCGGTTGCGGCCTTCCATTACCACGCAGTGGTACCAGTGGTTGAAGCCCTCGCCGCCGGGCGCTTCCTTGATGTCGGTGAACTTGGCCGGGCCATCCTCGAGCATGACGCCGCGCTTGAGGTTCTCCAGCATCTCCTCGGTGACTTCGCCGCGTACGCGCACGGCGTACTCGCGGTCCATCTGATAGGAGGGGTGCATCAGGCGGTTGGCCAGTTCGCCGTCGGTGGTGAACAGCAGCAGCCCGGTGGTGTTGATGTCGAGGCGACCGATATTGATCCAGCGCCCCTCTTTCGGCCGCGGCAGGCGGTCGAACACGGTGGGCCGGCCTTCCGGATCGTCGCGGGTGCAGATTTCGCCGTCCGGCTTGTTGTAGATCAGCACGCGGCGCACCGAGCCGGCGATCTCTTCGCGCTTGAGCAGGCGGCCGTCGAGGGCGATGGCGTCATGGCTGTCGACGCGCTGGCCGAGGCTGGCGGTGGCGCCATTGACCTTGACCCGACCTTCGCCGATCCAGGTCTCGATCTCGCGACGCGAGGCCAGGCCCAGACGAGCCAGGACTTTCTGCAGTTTCTCGCCTGCAGGACGCGGTTGTTCGTGCTCTGTCATCTTGGGCACCTCCCGGTGTAGTAACGGATGATCGAAGGGGCGCGAATCATACGCGCGGCAGGACTCTTAGGGTAGCCGAGAGTTACAACTTGCGCCGGCCGGTCGCCTGCAGCGCCAGCAGGCGCATGTCGGCCTCGGCCAGCAGCGCCCGCCGCCCGGCCTTGTCCAGACGCTTCCAGCCCTTGATTTCCTGGCGGCTGCGACCGCAGCCCAGGCAGATATCCTGCTCGAATTCGCAGACCTTGATGCAGGGACTCTTGCTCATGACGGCTACCTTGCGGGCATTGATCGAATGCGGGCAAGGATAAAGACAGCAGGCGCCTAGGCGGGATTGAAGAATTGCATGCCGCGCTTAAACAGACTCAATGCAACGACTCGTCGGCATCCAGGTCGGCCATACGCTCGTCGCCCTGCTCCTCGTCTTCGACCAGGCGCAGGTCGTCGAAATCGGTCTTCAACCCCTGCTCCATGGTGTCCAGTTCGGCCAGCAGGCTACGGAAGCTGGTTTCCTCGCGCGGTTCGGCGACTTCGCCGCCTTCCTGCAACGCCAGGTCGGCGCGCGCCTGCAGCCCTGCCGGCACCTCGGCGTCGTCGTCCAGGGCCAGCTCGGGCTCCGGCTCCAGCTCGCGCAGGGCGGCCAGCGGCGGCAGCTCGTCGAGGCTCTTCAGGTTGAAGTGGTCGAGAAAGCCCTTGGTGGTGGCGAACATGGCCGGGCGCCCGGGCACGTCGCGGTAGCCGACCACGCGAATCCACTCGCGTTCGAGCAGGGTCTTGGTGATGTTGCTGTTGACCGCCACGCCGCGCACGTCCTCGATCTCGCCGCGGGTGATGGGCTGGCGGTAGGCGATCAGCGCCAGGGTTTCCAGCAGCGCGCGCGAGTAGCGCTGCGGACGCTCCTCCCACAGCCGGCCGACCCAGGGGGCGAAACGCTCGCGCACCTGCAGGCGGTAACCCGAGGCGACCTCCTTGAGCTCGAAGGCGCGCCCCTCGCAGGAATCGCGCAACAGCTCCAGCGCCGCCTTGAACTGCGCCGGCTCCGGTCGCTCGCCCTCCTCGAACAGCTCGTACAGGCGCTCCAGGGACTGCGGCTTGCCGGAAGCCAGCAGAAAGGCTTCGAGCAACTGGGCCAGTTCGCGGGGGTCGGTCAGGTTCATTCGGCTCGGGCTCGGACGTGGATGGCGGCGAAGGGCTCATTCTGCACCAGCTCGACCAGGGATTCCTTGATCAATTCGAGCACCGCCATAAAGGTCACCACCACCCCCAGGCGCCCCTCCTCGGCGGCAAACAGCTCGACGAAGGGCACGAAAGCGCCGCCCTTGAGGCGTTCGAGCACCTCGCTCATGCGCTCGCGGGTGGACAGCGCCTCGCGGGTGATCTGGTGACTCTCGAACATGTCGGCGCGGTGCAGCACCTCGGCCATCGACAGCAGCAGCTCTTCCAGGCTGACCTCCGGCAGCAGCTTGCGCGCCCGCGCCTCGGGGGCGTCCAGGCGCGGCACGACGACGTCGCGGCCGACCCGCGGCAGCTCGTCGAGGCCCTCGGCGGCGGCCTTGAAGCGCTCGTACTCCTGCAGTCGGCGGATCAGCTCCGCGCGCGGATCGTCCTCTTCCTCCTCGGCCTCGGCCGAGCGCGGCAGCAGCATGCGCGACTTGATCTCGGCGAGCATGGCGGCCATCACCAGGTATTCGGCGGCCAGCTCCAGGCGCACGGTGTGCATCAGCTCGACGTAGCCCATGTACTGGCGGGTGATTTCCGCCACCGGGATGTCGAGGATGTCGATGTTCTGCTTGCGGATCAGGTACAGCAGCAGGTCCAGCGGCCCCTCGAAAGCTTCGAGAAACACCTCCAGGGCGTCCGGCGGGATATACAGGTCCAGCGGCAGCTCGGTGACCGCCTCGCCGTAGACCAGGGCGAAGGGCAGTTCCTGCTGCGCGCCGGCCTGGCTGTCGACGGATTCGCTCATCGGCTGCGGCTCCTTCATCGGTACTTCAGGCCCATGGCCAGGCGCACCTCGGCCAGGGTGTCGCGGGCCTCGTCGCGGGCGCGCTCGGCACCCTCGGCGAGAATGCTGCGCACCAGGTCGGGGCTGTCCTCGTAATCGATGGCGCGCTGCTGCAGCGGCGCCAGTTCGCTCTGCAGCGCCGTGCACAGCGCGCCCTTGCAGTCCAGGCAGCCGATGGCGGCGCTGCGGCAGCCATTGACCACCCAATGCAGCTGCTCGTCGCTGGAATACAGCTGGTGCAGCGGCCACACCGGGCAGCGCTGCGGCTCGCCCGGGTCATCGCGGTGCACCCGTGCCGGGTCGGTGGGCATGCGCCGCAGTTTTTCCTCGATCTCGGCGTCGCCGTCGCGCAGGAAGATCGCGTTGCCGCTGGACTTGGCCATCTTCTGCCCGTCCAGCCCGGGGATGCGCGCGAGCTCGGCGAGCAGCGGCTGGGGTTCGGCGAGGATCACCTTGGCGCTGCCCTCCAGATAGCCGAACAGGCGTTCCTGATCGCCCAGGGTGATGTTGCTCTGCTCCTTGAGCAGCGCCCGCGCGGTCTCCAGCGCCTCGCCGTCACCCTGCTCCTGGTAGGCCTTGCGCAGGCTGCTGTAGAGCTTGCCGGCCTTCTTGCCGAGCTTGCCGATGGCGGCCTCGGCCTTGAGTTCGAAATCCGGCTCGCTGCCGTACAGGTGGTTGAAACGCCGCGCCACTTCGCGGGCGAACTCGATATGCGGCAGTTGGTCCGCTCCCACCGGCACCACGCCGGCGCGGTACAGCAGGATGTCCGCCGCCTGCAGCAGCGGGTAGCCGAGAAAGCCGTAGGTGGACAGGTCCTTGCCGGCCTGGCGCTCCTGCTGCTCCTTGTAGGACGGCACCCGTTCCAGCCAGCTCAGCGGGCAGATCATCGACAGCAGCAGGTGCAGCTCGGCGTGCTCGGGCACCTGCGACTGGATGAACAGGGTCGCCGAGCTGGGGCTGACGCCCGCCGCCAGCCAGTCCACCGCCATGTCCATGACGTGCTGCGACAGCTGGCCGACCTCGGCATAGTCGGTGGTCAGCGCATGCCAGTCGACGATGCAGAAGAAGCAGTCGTACTCGTGCTGCAGCTTGACCCAGTTTTTCAGCACGCCATGGTAGTGCCCGAGGTGTAGACGGCCGCTGGGGCGCATGCCCGACAGCACGCGCCGCTCGGAGTCGATAAGGCTCAAACCGGTTTACCTAAACGAACAGACAAGGCGGCGAAGTATAGGGCAGCCAGGCGCCGAACGGAAAAACCCCGACGGGAACGCCGTCCACCACGCCCAGTCCAAACATTGATGCCGGCGTCGGCTCGCCGCGCCGGGGCCCATGACAACCCACCGGGAGCACACCATGAACAACAATGCCCTCTCCCTCTGCGCCAGCCTGCTGTTCGCCTGCCTGTTCGCCTTGGCCCTGCCGGCCCAGGCGCAGATGATCGGTACCGAGGAAATCCTCAGCGAACAGAACCTCGCCGCCGAACGCGCCAAGCTCGACGCCCTGCTCGCCCGCAGCGACGTGCAGCAAGCCCTGCAGGCCATGGACGTACCACCGCAACTGGCCCGCGAACGGGTCAACGCCATGACCCCGGCGGAAATCGCCAGCCTGTCGCAACGCCTCGACAGCCTGCCGGTGGCCGGCGCGCTGAGCGGCACCGACTTCATCATCATCTTGCTGGTGGCGATACTGGTGGCGCTGATTCTCTAGGGCTTGAGAAAAGGCGAGGGATCGCCACAGCCGACGCGGACGATTTCCGGCTCGTCGTCGGCCAGGTTGACCACGGTGGAGGCCTCCAGGCCACCGAAGCCGCCGTCGATGATCAGCTCGACCTGGTGTTCGAGGATCTGGCGCATCTCGTAGGGATCAGACAGCGGCAGGTCGTCGCCCGGCAGGATCAGGCTGACGCTCATCAGCGGTTCGCCGAGCTGCTCCAGCAGCGCCAGGGCGATGGGGTGGCCGGGCACGCGCAGACCGATGGTGCGCCGCTTGGGGTGCAGCAGCATGCGCGGCACTTCGCGGGTGGCATTGAGGATGAAGGTGTAGGGCCCCGGGGTGTGGTTCTTCAGCAGGCGGAAGGCGGCGGTATCGACCTTGGCGAACAGGCCGATCTGCGACAGGTCGCGGCACACCAGGGTGAAGTTGTGCTTGTCGTCGAGCTGGCGCAGACGGCGGATGCGCTCCACCGCGTTCTTGTCGCCGATGGCGCAACCCAGCGCATAGGACGAATCGGTCGGATAGACCACCACGCCGCCGCCGCGGATGATCTCCACCGCCTGTTTGATCAGGCGCGCCTGGGGATTCTCCGGGTGAACCTGGAAAAACTGACTCACGTTTGCTCCCTGCTCATGAAGTGACAGCGGGTGGCTGTGCATGTTCGAAGCGCTTCCAGAGCGCCGTCAGGTCGTCGGGCAACGGGCGGTACATGCCCAGTTCGGACCAGTCGCCCGGCGCATGGAAGTCGCTGCCGACGCTGGCCATCAAGCCGAATTCGCGCGCCAGAATCGCCAAGCCGCCGACCTGCTCGGCCGGCTGCATGCCATTGACCACTTCCAGGGCATGCCCGCCCGCCGCAACGAAGTCGGCGACCAAACGCCGACGCTTACTGCGAGTAAAGTCGTATTGCCACGGATGCGCCAGGCTGATCCAGGCTTTGGCCGCGCGCAACGTGCCGACCGCGTCCTCCAGCGCCGGCCAGTGCTGCTTGACGTCGCCCAACTTGCCCGAACCGAGCCACTTGCGAAAGGCCTCAGCGCGGTCGCGCACATGCCCGGCGCGCACCAGGAACTCGGCGAAGTGCGGCCGCGCCGGCGCATTGCCGCTGTCGCCCAACTCCTGCTGCACCGCCCGCGCGCCCTGCAACGCCCCGGGCATGCCCTTGGCCGCCAGGCGCCGGTCGATTTCCTCGGCGCGCTGCCAGCGCCCGTGGTGCAACGCCTCGATGGCCGCACGCAAAGCCGGTGCGTCGCTGGCGAAGGCGTAGCCCAGCACGTGGATGGTGGCGCCGCCCCAGGTGCAGGACAGCTCGATGCCGTTGACCAGCTGCATGTCCAGGGCCTCGGCGGCGCGGCGCGCCTCGTCCAGCCCCTCCAGGGTGTCGTGATCGGTCAGTGCCAGCAGCCGCACGCCACGCTCGAAGGCCCGGCTCACCAGCATAGCGGGGGCCAGGACGCCGTCGGAGGCGGTGCTGTGGCAGTGCAGATCGACAGTCATGGCGGCGCTTTCGTTGAGATTGATGTTTGTTATTATGCCGGCACATGCGACTTCTGGCTGCCGCCGCGCAGTAAAAAGCCTGCCCCGCTCCATGATCGACCCCATCTAAGGACTGAGATGCTCTACGCCATCATCGCCACCGACGTCGAAAACTCCCTGGACAACCGTCTGGCCGCTCGCCCCGCCCACCTCGCCCGCCTCGAGACGCTCAAGCAGGAAGGCCGCCTGCTGCTGGCCGGCCCGCACCCGGCGATCGACAGCAACGACCCGGGCCCGGCCGGCTTCAGCGGCAGCCTGATCGTCGCCGAGTTCGACTCCCTCGCCGCCGCGCAGAGCTGGGCCGACGCCGACCCCTACCGCGCCGCCGGCGTGTACGCCAGCGTGGTGGTCAAGCCGTTCAAGAAAGTGCTGCCCTGATCCCTCCCACGCTGCTTTCGCTTACAAGGAATCGCGATGCGCCCGATCCCGCTGTCCGTGCTGGCCACCCTGCTGCTGACCTGCGCCCTGGCGCAAGCCGAGGAAACACCTCCCCAGCCGCTCGCCGCGGCCACCTCGGCCGAGGCGCAGGCCGATACCCTGGAACAGCGTCTGGCGCAGAGCGAACAACTGCGTAGCGAACAGCAGGCCAACAGCGCCGCGCAGTTGCAACGGCTGCGCCAGGAAAACCAGCGCCTGCGCCTGCAGCTCAAGGAGAGCCAGGCCCGGCAGCAGCCCGGTCTGCTCAGCGAGGAGCAGACCTGGTTCGCCCTCGGCGCCGGGCTCAGCCTGCTTTCCGTGCTGGTCGGCGCCCTGCTGCGCGGCCGCCGCAAGACCCGCCGCGAGTGGATCAACTGAGCGCCATGAGCCGCTTACTGCTGATCGACGACGACCAGGAGCTGTGCGAGCTGCTGGCCAGCTGGCTGACCCAGGAAGGCTTCCAGGTCACCGCCTGCCATGAGGCCGGCAGCGCCCGCCAGGCCCTCGTCGAGCAGGCGCCGGACGCCGTGGTGCTGGACGTGATGCTGCCCGACGGCAGCGGCCTGGAGCTGCTCAAGCAGTTGCGCGGCGAACATCCGGAACTGCCGGTGCTGATGCTCTCGGCCCGCGGCGAGCCGCTCGATCGCATCCTCGGCCTGGAGCTGGGCGCCGACGACTACCTGGCCAAGCCCTGCGATCCGCGCGAGCTGACCGCCCGCCTGCGCGCGGTGCTGCGGCGTAGCGCACCGGCGCCGACCAGCAGCCAGCTGGAGCTGGGCGACCTGAGCTTCAGCCCCAACCGCGGCGTGGTCAGCATCGGCGCGCACGACGTGCCGCTGACCGTCTCCGAGAGCCGCCTGCTCGAAGCCCTGCTGCGCCAACCCGGCGAGCCGCTGGACAAGCAGGCGCTGGCGCAACTGGCCCTGGGCCGCAAGCTGACCCTCTACGACCGCAGCCTGGACATGCACGTCAGCAACCTGCGCAAGAAGCTCGGCCCGCACCCGGACGGCCGCCCGCGTATCCTCGCCCTGCGCAGCCGTGGCTACTACTACGCGCCGTAGCTTGGCGCTGAGCGCAGCGAAGCCCAACAGGGCGCCGCCCGCGGCTCCGCCCGGCGTACCCGAGGCTCCACCCGGCACCTGCAGCGCCACTCGATACCGCCACGCCCCGGTAAAGCCCACCCAACAATGCCTTTACCCAAGCTTTACCCAGGCCTGACCGCCCTTGACCTTGACCGCCGCATACTGAGCCCATCCGGTAACGACCGGTTTCGAGACAAGGAGAACCACCATGCGCAAGACCCTCACCGCCCTGCTGCTCGCCGCCACCCTGCCGACCCTGGCGATGGCCATGCCCATGCACGAAGGCGGCCCGCGCCATCACGACCGCGGCCACGGCATGTTCAAGGAGCTCAACCTGAGCCAGGAACAACGCCAGGAATTTCGCAAGCTGATGGGCGAACAGATGAAGAGCAAGCGCGAGCTCACTCAGCGCTACCTGGACAAGTTGCCGGAGGCCGACAAGCAGGCCATGCACAAGGAGCTGGAGAAGGCCCGCGCCGACCAGCACAAGGCCCTGCGCGACCTGCTCAATCCCGAGCAGCAGAAGGCCTTCGACGAACACCAGAAGAAGATGGAGGCGCGCCGCGCCGAAATGGCCGAGTTCAAGGCCTGGAAGGCCGAGAAGGAAGGCCAGGGCAACTGAGCCGACTCAACCCACGGCCCGCCGCTTCCCCGAAGCGGCGGGCTTTCGCATGAGGAATCACCGTGCGTTCACTGTTCTGGCGCATCTTCGCCAGTTTCTGGCTGGCCATCGCCCTGGTCGCCGGATTGTCCATGCTGCTCGGCCGCGCGCTGAACCAGGACGCCTGGGTTCTCAGCCTGCACCCGGGCCTCGACGACCTCGACCGCAAGTGGGTGAAACGCTATGAGCAGCAGGGCCCGCACGCCGCCCAGCAGTTCCTCGAACAGCGCAAGCAAAAATATCGCATCAACACCCAGGTAATCGGCGAGAGCGGCCAGCCGCTGGTCAAGGGCACCTTCCCGCCTCGCGCCGCCGCCTTCGAAGCCCGCCACGGCGAGGCCCGCCGCCTGCCCTGGCGTCGCCTGACCGCCGAGTACACCAGCCCGGAGAGCGGCGACAGCTACCTGTTCATCTACCGCATCCCCCACCCGGAACTGGCCGCCTGGCACCGCGGCAGCCTGTTCTGGCCGCTCAGCGCGCTGGGCATCGCCCTGGTGGTGCTGACCCTGTTCAGCCTGCTGCTGACGCTGTCGATCACCCGCCCGCTGGATCGTCTGCGCGGCGCCGTGCACGACCTCGGGCAGACCGCCTACCAGCAGAACAGCCTGGCGCGCCTGGCCACCCGTCGCGACGAACTGGGCCTGCTGGCCAAGGACTTCAACCGCATGGGCGAGCGCCTGCAGGGGCTGATCGGCAGCCAGCGCCAGCTGCTGCGCGACGTCTCCCACGAATTGCGTTCGCCGCTGGCGCGCCTGCGCATCGCCCTGGCCCTGGCCGAACGCGCCGAGGCGGCCGAGCGCGACAAGCTGTGGCCGCGCCTGAACCAGGAGTGCGACCGCCTGGAGGCGCTGATCAGCGAGATTCTCGCCCTCGCCCGCCTGGATGCCGACCTCGGCGCCGCACAACCCGTCGACCTCGCCGCAATGCTCGGCAAGCTGCAAGAGGATGCGAGCCTGACCGCCCCCGAGCAGCGCCTGCAGATCCGCCTCGAGCACAGCGCTGCGCTGCACGGCTGGCCGGATCTGCTGGAACGGGCGCTGGACAACCTGCTACGCAATGCCCTGCGCTTCAACCCGAGCGGGCAACCCATCGAGATCGAGGTCCGGCGCCAGGGCGAGCGCCTGCTGCTCAGCGTGCGCGATCACGGCCCCGGGGTGGCGGCCGATCATCTGCAGCGCCTGGGCGAGCCGTTCTTTCGCGCGCCGGGGCAGAACGGCGCCGGCCATGGCCTGGGCCTGGCCATCGCCCGCCGCGCCGCGCAGCGTCATGGCGGCGAACTGCTGCTGAGCAACCACCCGGAGGGCGGTTTCGTCGCCACGCTCAGCCTGCCGCTGCAACCTCAGGATCGCCCGTAGTCCGGATACGACCGGGCTGGTGCCAGGCTCGCCGGACGGGGAGGCTCTCAGCCGTTCCAGGCGCTGACGAAATCCTCGACCGCCAGTTCCGGCGGCCGGCGCAGCTCGCGCTCCGGGGTGCCGAGATAGAGGTAGGCGACGATCCGCTCGTCCGCACCCAGCCCCAGGCCCTTGGCCACCTGGGCGTTGTAGGCCAGGTCGCCGGTGCGCCAGACCGCGCCGATGCCCTGGGCATGGGCGGCGAGCAATATGCCGTGGGCGGCGCAACCGGCGGCGATCAGCTGCTCCTGCGCCGGCACCTTGGCATGCGCCTGCAACCGGGCGATCACCACCACCAGCAGCGGCGCCCGCAACGGCATGCCGCGTGCCTTGCTCAGCGCCTCGGCGGGCGCCTGCGCGTCGCCGGCCAGCAGCGCCTCGGCGAACAGCTCGCCCATGCGCCCGCGGGCCTCGCCTTCGACGGTGAGAAAGCGCCAGGGCCGCAGCTGGCCATGATCCGGCGCGCGCAGGGCCGCGCGAAACAGCAGCTCACGCTGCGCCGCGCTCGGCGCCGGGTCGACCAGACGGGGAACGGAAACACGGTTGAGCAGAGCGTCGAGAGCCTCCATCGGCCACCTCCGAGAATCAAAGAGGCGGCATTCTAGCAGGCCCGCGCCGCGCGACGCCGGCTCAGGCCACGCGATCGGGCGACACCACCGGCTGGATCGGCGGCGTCAGCGGCGGCAGGCCGTGGGCCTGGCGCGCCTCGTCGCAGCGCGGGTTGTGCACGCCGTTCTCCCAGGACGCGTCGAACTCGCGGCAACTGCTCGAGCGCTGTTCGTACAGGGTGCAGCGCACGCCGCAGCCGACCTCGCCGAGCAGCTGGGTGCAGCGCGCCGGTTTGCTTTCGGTGCCGCGCATGGCGACGTAGTGCGGGCTGATCTGGATGACCTGCTCGTCCGGCACGCTACCGCCGGCCGATTGGCACTCGCCCCAGAAGAAGGACACACGAAAAAACGCGCAGCAGGCACCGCACGTGAGGCAGGGATTAGCGTCGGACATTTGAGGAGGACTCGGAAACCGGCGGACGCCGGCAACTGGCGGCTATTCTATTCTCCGCCATGCGCTTGTAAAGCCCCGTCCGCGGCGGTTTACAGCCGCCCGTCCGCGGGTAGAATGGCGCCTTTTGCAACCTCCCAGAGCCCACTCCATGGCCTTGCCGACGCTGCGCATCATCGGTTTCATCATCGGCATCTTTCTCATTACTCTGGCGGTGAGCATGGTCATTCCCATGCTCACCCTGCTGATCTTCGAACACCCCGAAGACCTCAACGCCTTCCTCTGGTCGAGCCTGATCACCCTGATCGCCGGCCTGGCCCTGGTGATTCCCGGGCGCCCGCAGAACGCCCAGCTGCGCCCGCGCGACATGTACCTGCTGACCACCGGCAGCTGGAGCGTAGTGTGCTGCTTCGCCGCCCTGCCGATGATGCTCATTGCCCATATCAGCTACACCGACGCCTTCTTCGAGACCATGAGCGGCGTCACCACCACCGGTTCCACCGTGCTGGTCGGCCTGGACGACATGTCGCCGGGCATCCTGATCTGGCGTTCGATGCTGCAATGGCTGGGCGGCATCGGCTTCATCGGCATGGCCGTGGCCATCCTGCCGCTGCTGCGGGTCGGCGGCATGCGCCTGTTCCAGACCGAGTCCTCGGACTGGGGCGAGAAGGTGATGCCGCGCTCGCACATGGCCGCCAAGTACCTGCTGCTGGTCTACCTGGCCCTCACCGGGCTCGGCTTCCTGGCCTACTGGGCCGCCGGCATGAACCCCTTCGAGGCGATCAACCATGCGATGACCTCGATCTCCACCGGCGGCTACTCCACCTCCGACTCGTCCCTGGCCAACTGGCCCCAACCGGCGGTGCACTGGACCTCCGTGCTGCTGATGATCCTCGGCGGCCTGCCCTTCATGCTCTACGTCGCCTTCGTGCGCGGCAACCGCCAGGCGCTGCTGCGCGACCACCAGGTACGCGGCTTCCTCGGCTTCCTGCTGCTGACCTGGCTGGTGTTCGGCACCTGGCTGTGGCTGCACTCCGAGCACAGCTGGCTGGACGCCGTGCGCATCGTCGCGGTCAACGTCACCTCGGTGGTCACCACCACCGGCTACGCCTTGGGCGACTACACCACCTGGGGCGGCTTCGCCGTGCTGCTGTTCTTCTACCTGACCTTCGTCGGCGGCTGCTCGGGCTCCACCTCCGGCGGTCTGAAGGTCTTCCGCTTCCAGGTCGCCTACGTGCTGCTCAAGGCCAACCTGATGCAGCTGGTGCACCCGCGCGCGGTGATCAAGCAGCAGTACAACAACCACAACCTGGACGAGGAGATCGTCCGCTCGCTGATCACCTTCTCCTTCTTCTTCACCATCACCATCGGCGTGCTGGCCCTGGCCCTGACCCTGGTCGGCCTGGACTGGGTCACCGCGCTGACCGGCGCCGCCACCGCAGTGTGCAACGTCGGCCCGGGCCTCGGTCCGACCATCGGCCCGGCCGGCAACTTCGCCAGCCTGCCAGACTCGGCCAAGTGGCTGCTGACCCTGGGCATGCTGCTGGGCCGCCTGGAAATCCTCACCGTGCTGGTGCTGGTCACCCGCAGTTTCTGGAAGCACTGAGCCGATGTCCCTGTCCAGCCTGCGTATCCTCGCCTTCATCAACGGCATCTTCCTGATCACCCTGGCGGTCAGCATGCTGGTGCCGATCGGCACCCTGCTGGCGTTCGAGCAGCCGCAGGGCATCAATGCCTTCCTCTGGTCCAGCCTGATCACCGCGCTGGTCGGCGTGGCCATGGTCGCCCAGGGGCGCCCGCAGCAGACCCAGCTGCGCCCGCGCGACATGTACATGCTGACGGTGTCGAGCTGGGTGATGGTATCGATCTTCGCCGCCCTGCCGTTCCTCTTCGCCGAACGCGCCAGCATCACCGACGCCTACTTCGAGAGCATGTCCGGCATCACCGCCACCGGCGCCACGGTGTTCAGCGGCCTGGACGACATGTCGCCGGGCACCCTGATCTGGCGTTCGCTGCTGCACTGGCTGGGCGGCATCGGCTTCATCGCCATGGCCGTGGCGATCCTGCCGATGCTGCGCATCGGTGGCATGCGCCTGTTCCAGACCGAGTCCTCGGACCGTTCGGACAAGGTCATGCCGCGCTCGCACATGGTCGCCAAGTACATGGTGCTGGCCTATGTCGGCCTCAGCAGCTTCGCCGTGCTGGCCTTCTGGCTGGCCGGCATGAACCTGTTCGACGCCATCAACCATGCCATGTCGGCCATCGCCACCGGCGGTTTCTCCACCTCCGACGCCTCGCTGGGCAAATGGCAGCAGCCGGCGGTGCACTGGGTCGCGGTGCTGGTGATGGTGCTCGGCAGCCTGCCCTTCGTGCTCTATGTCGCCACCCTGCGCGGCAACTACCGGGCCCTGACGCGCGACGCGCAGGTGCGCGGCTTTCTCGTGCTGCTGCTGGGCAGCTGGCTGGTGCTGACCGGCTGGAAATGGCTCTCCACCGACCTGCACTGGCTCGACGCGCTGCGCCATGTGGCGGTGAACATCACCTCGATCATGACCACCACCGGCTTCGCCGTCGGCGACTATCACCTGTGGGGCCCCTTCGCCAGCATGATGTTCTTCTACCTGGGCTTCGTCGGCGGCTGCTCCGGTTCCACCGCCGGCGGCCTGAAGATCTTCCGCTTCCAGGTCGCCTACATCCTGCTCAAGGCCAACCTCAAGCAGCTGATCCACCCGCGCGCGGTGATCAAGCAGCAGTACAACCGCCACCGCCTGGACGAGGACATCGTCCGCTCGATCCTCGCCTTCGCCTTCTTCTACACCATCACCATCGCCGGCCTGGCCCTGGCGGTGGCCATGTGTGGGGTGGACTGGATCACCGCCCTGACCGGCGCCGCGGCCATGGTCTCCGGGGTCGGCCCAGGGATGGGCGAAGTGGTCGGCCCGGCCGGCAACTACGCCAGCCTGCCGGATCTGGCCAAGTGGCTGCTGACCCTGGGCATGCTGCTGGGCCGCCTGGAGATCCTCACCGTGCTGGTGCTGCTGCTGCCCGCCTTCTGGCGCCACTGAGAACAAGCCGTTCGGTTCCGCGGCTCCCGCCCAGGGCCGAGGCGCGCAGGCAACGGATTGCCTGGCCGAGCTGAAATCCCCTAAACCTCTATTCGCAAGGGGCGCAACCCGGATGGCATCCGGGCTACGGCCCCTTTACAGCCGCGCGCGGTACTCGCCCGGGGTTTCCTCGAACCAGCGGCGGAAGGCGCGGAAGAAATTGCTCGGGTCGGCGAAGCCGAGCAGGTAGGCGACTTCCAGCAAGGTCAGGTTGGGCTGTGCCAGGTACTGTTCGGCCAACTCGCGGCGTGTGTCGTCGAGCAGCTGCTGGTAGCTGGTGCCCTCCTCCTGCAGGCGCCGCTGCAGGGTGCGCTGCGACAGGTGCAGGGCCTGCGCCACCACCTCGCGGCGCGGCTCGCCCTGCGGCAGCAGGCGGCACAGCACCTGGCGCGCCTGGTGGGTGACGCGGCTGCCGCAGAAACGCGCCAGGTAGTCGCCGGCGAACCGGTCGTGCAACTGCGCCAGCGCCTCGTTGGCGCTGGGCAGCGGCGCCTCCAGATCGCCGCGCTCGAAGATCAGCCCGTAGTGCTCGGCATTGAACCGTAGCGGCGCCTGGAACACCTGCTGGTAGGGCGCCAGATCGGCGGGCGGCGGCCCCTGCAGGCGGATCTCGCGCGGACGGATCGGCTTGCCGGTCATCCAGCGGCAGAACGCCAGGCAGTAGGCCAGCGACGCCTCGGCGCTCTGCCGCGCCGGCGGCAGGCGGTCGCCGTGGATTGCCAGGGTCAGCGCATAGCCGTCGGGCTGGGGCAGGAAGCTCAGGTCGGCGCCCTCGCCGATGATGCGCTGGTAGCGCACCAGGCGGGTGAAGCCGTCGCGCAGGTTGCGGCTGGACATCAGCGCGTAGCCGACCACGTGGAAGGAGGCCGGACGCACCACCTGCGCCATGTTCAGGCCGATTGCCGGGTTGCCGGACAACGCCACCGCGCGCTGCCACAGGCGGGTCATGGCGTCCTGCGGAAAGCGCGCGTCGGGGTCGCTCAACGCCGCGTAATCCAGGCCCAGCTCGGCAAACAGCCTGGCGCAGTCGACGCCGCCCAGCTCCAGCGCCTGCACTATGGCCAGGGCCCAGCTGGAGGATGTGGTTCTCTCGCTCATGCTCTTGTTCTTGTAGGTTGGATCAGGCCGTCAACGCCCGGCTTGGCGGCGCAAGGATACTAAACTGGCACCTTATGTCAGTGGCCCAGGGAGACAGCCGAATTAATGTGATAGTGCACAGCGGCACCTTCCTTATACCCTTCTGCCTGCGGGAGAAGCTGGCGCGAAGCGCCGGATGAGGGCGGTGGGCATGCTGTGTGGTTCTTCATGATGTGGGGGTGCCTGTCTGGCATGCCCGAGAGACTGACGCCGACAATAACAGGAGGTGCGCCATGACCGCCCAGACCACCGAACGCTACCAGAGCTTCGCCGAGTTCTACCCCTACTACCTGCGGGAACACAGCAACCCCACCTGCCGCCGCCTGCACTACGTCGGCAGCCTGCTGGTGCTGGCGATCCTCGCCTATGCCCTGGCCACCCAGCAGTGGCTGTGGCTGCTGGCCATGCCGCTGGCCGGCTACGGCTTCGCCTGGGTCGGCCACTTCGTCTTCGAGAAGAACCGCCCGGCCACCTTCCAGTACCCGCTGTACAGCCTGATGGGCGACTGGGTGATGCTCAAGGATGCCTTTACCGGCCGCATCCGCTTCTAGCCGCACGGTTTCAGCCACCTCTTGGGGTGCGCCGCACGCACCGGCCTTCCTGTAAGCGGTGCGCACCGCGCACCCTACGGAGCTTCCCAGCAACCGCCTGCCGTTACTTTGGCGCCACTCGGCGGTCGCGCTTGGCTGACCGCCCCCCCTTGGTTATGATCCTCGCCCACCGAGCTCCTGGCTCAGGTCTTGCAGACCACTCCAGGCGTCCAGCAAGAGACGCCAGAAATCCAGCAGGGATAGTTTCAGCAGATGAAGTCAGCCACCCCCAGCCGTGTCAACGGGCTGCCGACGCCGCCGTTGCGCGAATACTATTCGCGCGTACTGGCCTATATCGCCACGGCCGCCAGCATCGCCGCCGGCACCGTCGTCGGCCACTTCGCCTACGACATCCTGTGGATGGTGCCCTACGCCCTGCTCTACCCGCACCTGGCGCACAACCTCAGCCGCCGCTTCAAACGCGACCACCCCGGGCAGACCGACCTCGCCCTGCTGTTCATCGACGCCCTGCATGCCGGCGCGGCCGCGGTGCTGCTGGGTTTTTCCAGCGTGCCCAGCCTGATGTTCCTGCTCACCCTGAGCTTCAGCGCCCTGGTCATCGGCGGCCTGCGCTACCTGGGCCTGGCCCTGCTGGTGGCCGGCAGCAGCCTGGCGCTGTGCGCCGCGCTGGTGGAAGTTCACCTCAATACCGACACCCCGACCCTGGTGGCGCTGGTCAGCATCCTCTTCGCCACCCTGTACATCTGCATCACCGCCTACTTCGTCAACCAGCAGGGCCTGCGCCTGGCCCAGGTGCGCAGCGAGATCAAGCGCGAGCAGGAAAAGGCCGCGCGACTGGCGCGCAACCTGGCCAAATACCTGTCGCCGCAGGTGTGGGAGTCGATCTTCACCGGCAAGAAGAGCGTGCGCCTGGAGACCCAGCGCAAGAAGCTCACGGTGTTCTTCTCCGATATTAAGGGCTTCACCGAGCTGTCCGAGGAGCTGGAAGCCGAGGCGCTGACCGACCTGCTCAACACCTACCTCAACGAGATGTCGAAGATCTGCCTGAAGTACGGCGGCACCATCGACAAGTTCATCGGCGATGCGGTGATGATCTTCTTCGGCGACCCCAGCAGCCAGGGTGCCAAGAAGGACGCGGTGGCGGCGGTGTCCATGGCCATCGCCATGCGCAAGCACATGAAGGTGCTGCGTCAGCAATGGCGCGCCCAGGGCATCACCAAGCCGCTGGAAATCCGCATGGGGCTCAACACCGGCTACTGCACGGTGGGCAACTTCGGCGCCGACACGCGCATGGACTACACCATCATCGGCCGCGACGTGAACCTCGCCAGCCGCCTGGAAAGTGCCGCCGAATCCGGCGAGATCCTCATCTCCCACGAGACCTATTCGCTGGTCAAGGACGTGATCATGTGCCGCGACAAGGGCCAGATCGCGGTCAAGGGTTTCACCCGCCCGGTGCAGATCTACCAGGTGGTGGACTTCCGCCGCGACCTGGGCGCCACCTCCAGCTACGTCGAGCACGAGCTGCCGGGCTTCTCCATGTACCTGGACACCAACGGCATCCAGAACTTCGACAAGGAGCGGGTGATCCAGGCGCTCAACCAGGCCGCCGAGAAGCTGCGCGACAAGGTCATTCTGTAGCTTGGCGCACGCTCGTGCAGGGGGCGCGGTGCGCACCGAGCAAACCAGCTAACGGCCGTCCGCCAGTACCTCACCCAACACCGGTTCGCCGTCGACAGAAGGCTGCAACGCCAGAAACTCCAGCGCCGAGGCCCGCCAGGACTGCGCCGCAGCCAGCTCCGCGCAACGCCCTCGGTGCAGCTCCAGCGCCGCCAGGCAGGCGCTGCGCAAATCCTCGTCCATCACCCCGCTCTGCCCTTGCAGCAGTACATCCAGCGGCCCGGCCACCGGATAGGCAGCCACCGGCGTGCCGCAGGCCAGCGCCTCCAGCATCACCAGGCCGTAGGTATCGGTGCGCGACGGGAACACCAGCACCGCCGCATCCTGGTAGGCCTCGGCCAGTTGCCGGCCATGGCGATAGCCGAGAAAGCGCACCTGCGGATAGCGCGCCTGCAACGCCTCGCGCTGCGGGCCGTCGCCGACCACGCGCTTCTCGCCGGGCAGGTCCAGATCGAGAAAGGCCTCGAGGTTCTTCTCCGGGGCGATGCGCCCGACGTAGAGAAAGATCGGCCGCGGCGGCCGCGGGCGCTCGCCGTCGACGCGAAACAGTTCGCTATCGACGCCCTTGCGCCACAGCTGCAGACGCTGCAGGCGCCAGCCGGTGAACTCCTCGCGCAGCCGCTCGGTGGTCACCAGCACCGCCTGGCTGGGGCGATGGAAGGCGCGCAGGAAGGCATAGCCCCAGCGCGGCGCGATCCACGGCCAGCGGGTGCTGACGTATTCGGGAAAACGGGTGTGGATGGCCGTGGAAAAGGCCAGGCCACGCCTGACCAGCCAGCGCCGCGCCGTCCACCCCAGCGGCCCCTCGGTGGCCAGGTGGACGCAGTCCGGACGGAAGTCGCGGATCGCCGCGCCGACCCGCCACAGGTTCCACACCAGCGGAATCTCCGGGTAGGTCGGACAGGGCACGGCGCGAAAGTCCGCCGGCGACAGCAGCTTGACCTGATGGCCCAGGCCGCGCAGCTCGCGCACCAGGGCCTGCAGGCTGGTGACCACGCCGTTGACCTGCGGCGCCCAGGCGTCGGAGACGATCAGTATCCTCATGCGCCGCTCTCGAGCACGGCGGCGGCCTGCTCCTCGCCGGCCAGACGCGCCTGCGCCTCGGCCAGGCGGTACAGCTCGATCTGTCCGTCCCAGTGCTCGATCAGCGCGGTGCAGGACTCCACCCAGTCGCCGCAGTTCATGTACTCCACGCCACCGACCTGGCGAATCTCGGCGTGGTGGATATGGCCGCAGACCACGCCCTGCAGGCCGCGCTTGACGCATTCGTGGGCGATGGCCTCCTCGAAGTCGCTGATGAAGTTCACCGCGGTCTTGACCTTGTGCTTGAGGTAGGCCGACAGCGACCAGTAGCCGTAGCCCCAGCGGCTGCGCCAATGGTTGAGCCAGCGGTTGAGGGTCAGGGTGAACTCGTAGGCCGAGTCGCCGAGAAAGGCCAGCCAGCGGTGGTAGCGGGTGATCACGTCGAACTGGTCGCCGTGGATCACCAGCAGACGACGGCCGTCGACGGTGACGTGCTCGGCCTCGTCTACCAGCTGGATATTGCCCAGCATCAGGCTGGAGTAGCGGCGCAGGAATTCGTCGTGGTTGCCGGTGACGTAGATCACCTCGGTGCCGCGCTTGCTCATGGTCAGCAGGCGGCGGATCACGTTGGTGTGCGCCTGCGGCCAGTAGATACCGCCGCGCAGCTTCCAGCCGTCGATGATGTCGCCGACCAGGTAGATGCGGTCGGCCGAATAACGCTTGAGGAAGGCCGCCAGGTGCTCGGCCTGGCAGTCGCGGGTGCCGAGGTGCACGTCGGAGATCCACAGAGTGCGGACACGTTGCTTGCGGCTGGGCTTGGCGAGCTGGGCGCTGGTCATGGGCGGGCTCCGGCTGGGTTTCGACGAGCTTGAGCGCTGGCGGTGAAAGGCTTGTGACAGGCAAAAGACCGTTCGATGACGAGGCACCAGCCCCGGACAGGCGGTACACTGCCGGCGTTGCCGAGGAAGCCGCCATGCCCCCGATCCTGTCCCTGCGTCACTACAGCCATGAACTGCTGTGCCACAGCCACGACCATGCCCAGCTGGTGTTCGGCCTGGCCGGCGAGCTGCAGTTCGAGGTGGACGGCCAGGGCAGCCGGGTACGGCGCCACCAACTGGCGGTGGTGCCGGCCGGCGCCCGCCACGCCTGCGGCAGCCCGCAGGGCAGCCAGTGCCTGGTGCTGGACCTACCGGCCAACGACTGGCTCGAACGCCAGCTCGGCCACCATGCGCGCGACATCCAGCGCCTGCTGGACAGTCCGCGAGCGCTGCAGCTCGATCCGGTTCAGGGCCAGTTGCTCGGCTGGCTTGCCAGCAGCCCGATCAACGACGCGGTGATCGCCAATCAGGGCGCCGCCCTGCTGCTCGGCAGCCTGGCCTGCGCCAGCCAGGAGGCGCGCCCGGGCGGTCTGCCGCTGGCGGCGCTGGACCGGCATATCGAGCAGCACGCCGCGCACCCGCTGCAGGTGGCCGACCTGGCGCGCCTGGCCGGGCTGTCGGTGGCGCGTTTCCACGCCCGCTTCCTGGCCGAGACCGGGCGCACGCCGATGGAACACATCCGCGACAAGCGCCTGCAGCTGGCCGAACGCCTGCTGCGCGGCAGCGACCTGGCCGTCGGCGAGGTGGCCGCGCGGGTCGGCTACGCCTCGCAGAGCGCCTTTACCGCCGCGCTCTCCCGCCACCTGGGCATGACCCCGCGGCAATTGCGCCGCAACGCGTAGGTTGGGTTGAGGCGCGCAGCGCGTAGGTTGGGTTGAGGGCGCAGCGCCGAAGCCCAACGGCGATCGCCGCGCAGAACGCCATGCGAGCGCCGGGCGCAGCGCCAGGCGCTCCCTGTTGGGCCTCGCTGCGCTCAACGCCAACCTACGAGAGTCCGACGACAAAACCCGCAATTCCTGCGACAGACAGCCCTGCGCGAGGCGCCTAGACTGCGCGTCAGTAACCAGGAGTGACCCATGCAACATATCGACTGGCAGGATTTCGAGAAGGTGGAGCTGCGCGTCGGCACCATCCGTTCGGCGCGCCCCAACGACAAAGCCGTGAAACCCGCCTACGTGCTGGAGGTGGACCTCGGCGAACTGGGCATCAAGACGTCCAGCGCCCAACTCACCGCGCATTACAGTTGCGCCGAACTGCTCGGCCGTCAGGTGCTGTGCGTGTGCAATTTCGCCCCCAAGCGCATCGCCGGGGTGCGCTCCGAGGTGCTGGTGACCGGGGTCTATGACAGTGACAACCGCGTGGTCCTGGCCGGCTTCGACAAGCCGCTGCCCAACGGCGCGCGCCTGGCATGAAGGAACGTAACGCCCTGCTGGCGATTCACCTCGGCGCCCTGCTGTTCGGCCTGTCGGGCATCTTCGGCAAACTGGCGGCGACCACGCCGAACATGATCGCCGGCGGCCGGGCGATCTTCGCCATTCTCGCCCTGGGCCTGGCCGCCCTGCTCTGGCGCAGCCGCAACGCGGTGCGCCCGAGCCTGCGCCAGTTCGCCCTGCTGGGCCTCGGCGGCCTGCTGCTGGGCGGGCACTGGGTGACCTTCTTCGAGTCGGTGAAGGTCTCCGGGGTGGCCATCGCCACGCTCGGCTTCGCCAGTTTCCCGGCCTTCACCGTGCTGCTGGAGGGGCTGCTGTTTCGCGAGCGCACCCGTCCCATCGAGTTCGCCATGGTCGCCGTGGTCTGCCTCGGGCTGATCCTGGTGACCCCGGAATTCAGCCTCGCCAGCAGCGCCACCGGCGGTCTGCTCTGGGCGGTGCTGTCCGGCTTCCTGTTCGCCCTGCTGTCGCTGCTCAACCGCGCCAGCACCCGCGGCCTCGACCCGGTGCAGGCGGCGCTGTACCAGAACATCACCGTGTTCGTCTGCTTCATGCCGCTGGTCTGGCCGCTGCTGCCCAGCGTGCGGCCGATGGACTGGCTGTGGCTGGCGATGCTCGGCATCTTCTGCACCGGCCTGGCGCACAGCCTGTTCGTCGCCAGCCTGCGCGTACTCAAGGCACGCACCACGGCGGTGATCTTCGCCCTGGAGCCGGTCTACGGCATCCTCTTCGCCTGGTGGCTGTTCAGCGAGCAGCCGACCCTGCGCATGCTGGCCGGCGGCGCGCTGATCGTCAGCGCCATTTTCGTTTCGGCGCGTATGGCGCGTTGAGGGTGACGGGCGCCTCCCGACCTACACGCCCCAGGAGTCATGGTGCGCACGGCGCCCCCTAGGGTTACCGGTCGTTATGTCCCAGGTCGCGGCCCGGGTCGATCTGGTCGCGCACCCGCTGCTTGAGCACCTTGGCCTCGGGAAAGCCGCCGTCGGCCTTGCGCTCCCAGATCTGCACGCCATCGCAGCTGATGCGAAACACCCCGCCGCTGCCTGGCTCCAGGCTGACCTTGCCCAGCTCGTCGGCGAAGGTGCTGAGCAGCTCCTGGGCCAGCCAGGCGGCGCGCAGCAACCATTGGCACTGGGTGCAATAAGTGATGACGATTTCGGGCTTGCGATCGGACATGGCAGCGGCTCTGGGATAGGGCTTGGCGCCTATAATAGCGGCCTTTCGTCCTGCCCTCGCCGGAAACCGCCATGCGCCGCCTGCTCCGTTCGCTGCTCTGCCTGCTCGCCCTGTCCAGCCTGCCCGCCCTCGCCGCCGAACGCGTCGGCCTGGTGCTGTCCGGCGGCGCCGCCCGCGGCCTAGCGCATATCGGCGTGCTCAAGGCACTGGAGGAACAGAACATCCGCGTCGATGCCATCGCTGGCACCAGCATGGGCGCCATAGTCGGCGGGCTGTACGCCGCCGGCTACTCGGTGGAGGAACTGCAGCGCCTGGCGCTGGAGCTGGACTGGCAGCAGGCGCTGTCCGACTCGCCGCCGCGCGAGGACGTGCCCTTTCGCCGCAAGCAGGACGACCGCGACTTCCTGATCAAGCAGAAACTCAGTTTCCGCGACGACGGCAGCCTCGGCCTGCCGCTGGGGGTGATCCAGGGGCAGAACCTGGCGCTGCTGCTGGAGAGCCTGCTGGTGCACCGCAGCGACACCCGCGACTTCGACCGCCTGCCGATCCCCTTCCATGCCGTGGCCACCGATATCGCCAACGGCGAGCAGGTGATCCTGCGCCGCGGCCACCTGCCCCAGGCGATGCGCGCCAGTATGTCGATCCCGGCGGTGTTCGCCCCGGTGGAGCTGGACGGCCGCCTGCTGGTGGACGGCGGCATGGTCAACAACATCCCGGTGGACGTGGCGCGGCAGATGGGCGTCGAGCGGGTGATAGTGGTCGACCTCGGCACCCCGCTCAAACCCGTGGAGCAGCTGACCACCGTGGTCGACGTGATGAACCAGTCGATCACCCTGATGACGCGCAAGAACTCCGAGGCGCAGCTGGCCACCCTGGCGGCCGACGACGTGCTGATCCAGCCGCCGCTGGCCGGCTTCGGCGTCACCGACTTCGCCCGCGCCGAGCAGATGATCGACGCCGGCTACCGCGCCACGCAGATCCAGGCCGAGCGCCTGGCCCGCCTGCAGCAGAGCGGCGGCGGCAACCCGGCGCTGGCCATGGCACGCTCGCGCGAGCAACGCACCCCGGTGATCCGCGAGATCCGCGTGGAGAACGATTCCAAGGTCGGCGACGCGGTGATCCGCCGGCATATCCGCCAGCCGCTGGGCGAGCCGCTGGACATGGACCGCCTGCAGAAGGACATGGGCACCCTGTACGGCCTGGACTACTTCGAGCGCGTGCAGTACCGCGTGACGCCGCTGGACGAACGCGGCAGCGCGCTGGTGATCGATGCGCGCGGCAAGCGCAGCGGCACCGACTACCTGCGCCTGGGCCTGAACCTGTCCGACGACATGCGCGGCGACAGCGCCTTCAACATCGGCGCCAGCTACCGCGTCAACGGCATCAACCAGCTGGGCGCCGAGTGGCTGACCCGCGTGCAACTGGGCGACCGCCAGGAACTCTACAGCGAATTCTACCAGCCGCTGGACGCCGGCTCGCGCTACTTCGCCGCCCCCTACCTGTTCGGCGAGGCGCGCAATATCGAGGCGATCCTGGACAACGACCCCATCGCCGAATACCGCCTGGAGCGCTACGGCTACGGCCTCAACCTCGGCCGGCAGATCGCCAACAACGGCGAGATCCGCTTCGGCATCGGCCAGGCCTGGGGCGAGGCGGACGTGCGCGTCGGCGAACGCGACCTGCCCAGCTTCAGCTTCAGCGAGGGCTACTACGAACTGATGTACTCCTTCGACACCCTGGACAACGTCGACTTCCCGACCACCGGCGAAGACATCGGCCTGCTGCTGCGCCAGTACGACAGCGGCCTGGGCTCGGACGAGGAGTACCGTCAGTGGCAGCTGGAGCTGAACAAGGTATTCAGTGTCGAGGCCAATACCTGGGTGCTCGGCGGGCGCTACGGGCGCACCCTGGAGGAGGCCGACGTGGTCACCTCCGGCTTTATCCTCGGCGGCGCCCAGGAGCTGTCCGGCTTCCGCCAGGACGCCCTGAGCGGGCAGAACGTGGCGCTGGCGCGGCTGATCTACTACCGCCGCCTGACCCAGCGCTCGCTGCTGCCGCTGGACCTGCCCCTGTACTTGGGCATGTCGCTGGAGCGCGGCCGCGCCTGGAACAACGACAACGCCTTCGACAGCGGCTATATCAACGCCGCCAGCATCTTCCTCGGCCTGGATACGCCGCTGGGCCCGGTGAACTTCAGTTACGGCTTCAACGACGAGCGGGAAAAGGCGCTGTACCTGAACCTGGGCAAGAGCTTCTGACGGCAGGAGCCAGTCGGCTCCCACGGGGCCGTTCTCCTCGCCCAGGGTAACCCGACTCCCAAGCTGGGCTGCCCCGGATTGCATCCGGGCCTCGACGACCAGCCCCATCAAAGACAGGGCCGCGCAGCAAGCGCGGCCCTGTCGGCGCAGCGAGTCGGGCGGATCAGGCGATTTCCGCCAGCAACTGGCGCGCGGCCTGTTTCTGCCGGTCGTCGCCCTGGTCGATCACCTCGTTGAGAATGTCGCAGGCGCTGCTCAGGTTGCCCTGCTCGATATAGGCCAGCGCCTGGTTGAGCTTGGCCATGTGCTCGGGGTTGCCGGCCAGCTGCTCGATATCGCCCTGCAGCGCCGCGGTGGCATCGGCCTCGCCGGCGAAGGCATCGAGAAAATGCTCGTCGAGCAACTCGTCCTCGCCGCCCACCACCATCTCCATCTCGCCGAAGGCGCTGACGTTCTGCACCTCCTCGTCCAGCTCGAACACCTCCGGCAGTTCCTGCAGATTGCTGGAGAACCCCGCATCGAACTCCGCCGCGGCGGCCGCCTTGGTCTTGCCGCGGGCGGCCTCGAAGGGGCTGACCATGTCCCAGTCGGCATCCAGCGGCAGGTCGTCGAGATTGAGCTGGAAGTCGGGTTCGGCGGCCGGCGGCGCCACCGGGGGCTGGCTACGGGCAGGCTGCGGCGTCTGCTGCAGGGCCGGGTGGCGAGCCTTGAGCGCATCCAGCCGCGCCGCATCGAAGCCCTCGGCACGCAGCACCGCTTCCTCGCGTTCGAAGGCGGCGCCGTCGCCCAGCTCGGCCAGCACCTCCAGCAGGCGCAAACGCAGGTCGCTGCGTTGCGGCGCCTGCGCCAGGGCCTTGCTCAGCTCGCCACGGGCCTCGCTGAAACGGCCGTAGGCGATATAGACGTTGGCCGCCTCCAGCGGGTCGACCGGTGCCGCCGGGCGCTGCTGCGGAGTCGGCGCGGGAGTAGGCGCCACGGCCGGCCTGGCGACTGCGACCGGCGCCGGCTGCAGCGGCGCCACGGGGCGCTGTGCCGGCGGCTCGACCGGCACCACCGGCGCAGCCTTGTCGCGCCGCCGCGCGGCCCAGACCAGGGCGCCGAGCAGTAACAGCAGCACCGCACCGCCAGCCAGCAGGGTGGCGAACCAGCCACGTTCGGCGGCCAGCGGCGGCTCCTGCGCCGCCTGCGGCGGTGCGCTGGCGAGCACGGCGCCCGACTCTGCAGCGGGCGCGACGGCAGCACCCTGCTCGATCAGCTCGGCCAGCTGCGCCTCCTTGAGCGCCAACTGCTCCTGCAGCTGCTGCAACTGCAGCTGCAGTTGCGCCAGGCCCTGCTGCAACTGCAGGTTCTCCGCGGCCTGGCTGGCCAGTTCCTGGTCGACCTGACGCTGCTTTTCCAGCACTTGCTGCAGGCTCTCGGCCTGCTCGGCAGCCGGCGGCGCAGCGGCCAGCGGCGCAGCGGCGGAAGCCTCGACCGCCATTGCCGGGGGCTCGACCGGCGCTGCAGCGGCGGCGGTCGTGCTCGGGCGCGCGGCATCGGGCAGCAGCAGTTCGACGCCGGCCAGCAGCCGATTGGCATCGCCGCCGGCGAAGGCGCTCGGGTTGAGCGCGTGGATGCCGTCCATCAGCGCCTGCTGCGACAGCGGGCTGCCCTGCTCGCGCAGACGCGCGGCGATCGACCACAGGCTGTCGCCGCGCACCACCGGCTGGCGATGGCCCTGGGCGGCGCTGGGCGGTTCGCTGCGCCGCACTGGAGCGGCCGCCGGCTGCGCCGCACTGGGTGCTGGCGCGGCGGCGGCTGGGCTGGGGGCAGCCTGCGCGGTGTAGGCGGCAGAGCCCGGCGGATCGAGCAGCACGGTGTACTCGCGCAGCAGCTGCCCGCCAGGACGGGCCACCTCGACGATGAAATTCAGATAGGGTTCGCGCACCGGCCGGCTCGACACCACCCGGATCACGCTGCGCGAGCCGCGCAACAGCGGGGTGAAACGCAGGTCGTTGAGAAAGTAGAAACGCTCGACGCCCGAGCGACTGAACACCTCGGCCGGCGCCAGGGCGACGCGCAGATCCTCGGCGCCGAGATCGCCGACCGCCAGCAGCTCGATCTCCGCCTCCAGCGGCTGATTGAGCGCCGAGTGCAGGGTGATCTCGCCCAGTCCCAGCGCCGGCGCCATGCCCGAATAAAGGGCGGAACCCGACGCCAAACCCAACATCAACTGACGCACCCGAGCCATGTGACCTCCAGGGTTATGCAGGCTCGAACGCCGCCTCCTCCACTTCCTGTATGAGCGTCCCGATGGCCGGGAGGCTGGCGCCCTGAACGGTAGACCGAGGTCGGGGCGACACTGTCCCTGTCGAACCCGGCTCGTGTTGCAGTATGGCTACTAATTCACAAAGTAGCGGCTTGGGCGCCAGTTTGCCGACGAAGCACATTGCCATCAAGGACAGAAAGTCAAAAACCAGGCAAGCAGCGACAATCGACCGCAATGCGGCCGAAAAATTGACACTGCAGGAGCACTACTTCAGCAGGTTGCCCAGTACCCGGGCATGCACCTGCTGGCAGCGGCGCAGGTCCTCTTCGTCGATGCCGGCGAAGACCTCCTGGCGCAGCTGGGTGGAAATCGCCTCGATCTTTTCGATCAGCGGCTGCGCCTTGGGCTGCAGGGCGATCTTCTTGGCCCGGCGATCCTCGGGCACCGCGACGCGGGTCACCAGCCCCTGGGCCTCCAGGCTGTCGAGCAGGCGCGCCAGGGTCGGCCCTTCGACGCCGACGCTCTGCGCCAACTCGCGCTGGGTCGGCATCTCGGTGAAACGGGCCAGGTGCAACAGCACCAGCCAGCGCGCCTGGGACAGGCCGAGGCCGACCAGACGACGGTCGAGTTCGGAGCGCCAGGCGCGGGACAATTGAGCGACTTGCATGGCGAAACGGTGTTGATCGGGGTAAGACATGGGGGAGCGGGCTCGTACAAAGGTCAAAAACTAATTATTAGCTAGCTAGCCATAACCGCGAGCGCAGGGCAAGCCCGGATTGTGGCCGAGCGTTTCAGGATGCGACTGAAATGCGGCCACGAGTCTCGGCCGCGGATCAGGCCACCACCTGATTGCGGCCGAAGGCCTTGGCCTCGTAGAGCGCGCGGTCGGCATGCTCGTAGAGCTGGTTCAGCTCGCCGCCGACGCTGGGACTGAGGCAGGCGACGCCGATGGACATGCTCAGCATGCTGGCGCTGTCCGAACCCTGATGGGCGATATTCAGCTCCACCAGCGCCAGGCGCAGCGCCTCGGCACGGCGCTTGGCCTCCTCGGCGCCGATGTCGAACAACAGCAGGGCAAATTCCTCGCCGCCCAGGCGCACGCCCATGTCCAGCGGACGCCGCGCGGCCTGCTCGATCAGGGCGCCGACGCGCTGCAGCGCGGTGTCGCCAGCCTGGTGGCCGTAGTGGTCGTTGTAGGCCTTGAAGTGGTCGATATCGCACAGCAGCAGTGCCAGCGACTGCCCATCGCGCTGCGCCTGACGCCACAGGCGCTCGAACTGGCGGTTGAAGCTGCGCCGGTTGTGCAGGCCGGTGAGACTGTCGCGGTCGGCCAGCAGACGCATCAGCCGGCTGATGAGAAAGTACTCGCGCGACTTGTATTCGAGCAGATAGCAGCCCACCGCCCCGATCAGGTTGCCGAACAGCAGGAACAGCACGTTGTTGATCAACCGCGGTAGCGGCAGGCCGGCCAGCCACTCGGCGCCGATATAGACCAGCAGTACCGCCAGGGCACAACCGAGCGCCTCGCTCAGACGCAGGCCGACCAGAAAATACGCCGCCATGCTCACCAGCAGCAGCCCCTCGTACGGGTAGCTGGGGTCGGCGTGGTGGGCGATGCCAACGATCACCGCAGCACCAATGCCCAGGGCGAGGATGCAGGTCATGCTCAGCGGTAATAGCAGACGGATGTGGCGCCGCTGGAGGATCAGGGCGGCGCAGGCCACCAGAATGACCAGCACCAGCACGCGCACGGCCAGAATCCAACCCAAATGGGGCGGCTGCACCAGCATCAGGTCCAGCACGCTGAGCGCCAGCCAGATGACCATCGCCGTGCTCAGCGCGATGCGCTTGAGCTCGAAGCTCTCGTCCAGCAAATGGCTGCGGTATTCGCGCTCCAGTACGCGGGAAAAACGCAGCCAGCGGAACCCCAGGCTGAGCTGGTCGGCATAGGGGCTGGGGCGGACGTCGTCGAGCCAGGCGTGATAGCTGGGCACCGTTACCTCGTCTGTTGGCGGCTTGCCCCACACCTTAGCCGTGTCATCGAGTTGCCGCCAGAATCACGACAATCGTGCGTCAGACCTCGAACTCGGCCTGCAGCGCGGCGCGTACGCAGTAGAGCACCGTCTCCTCGACCCGCCCGGCGAACAGCGGGGCGATCTCGCTCACCGCCGGCAGCTCGCCCTCGCCGTCGAGGAAGGCCTCCTGGATCTCGCCGAGCAGCTCTTCCGGCAGATCCAGCGCCTGCTCCAGCGACAGCTGCTGCTGGCCGATGGCCTCGGCCAGCAGGCTGTAGACGTTCTTCTCGCTGCAGCCGAGTTGGCCGGCGATCTGCGTCGGGGTCATGCCGGCGCGGGCCAGGCTGACCAACTCGTGACGCAGGTCGGCCACCGGCGCCGGCGCCTCCTGCGCGGCGCCGCCCAGCACTTCGAGGAAGGCCTGGCCATAGCGCTCCAGCTTGCGTGCGCCGACGCCGCTGACCTGGGCCATCTCGCTCAGCGAGCCGGGCTGGCTGCGCAGCATCTCCAGCAAGGTGGCATCGGGGAAGATCACGTAGGGCGGCACGCTGTGCTCCTCGGCCAGTTTGCGCCGCAGGCTGCGCAGCGCCTCCCACATCTCCCGTTCGTGACTGCGCACCAACTGGCTGGCGGCGCTGCTGGAGGCCTTGGCGGTCTGCGCCGGCTTGGGTTCGCGGCGCAGCTGCAAACCGACCTCGCCGCGCAACAGCGGCCTGCAGGCCTCACTCAGACGCAGGCCGCCGAAGCCCTCCAGGTCGACGTCGGCCAGGCCGCGGGCGACCAGCTGACGGAACAGGGTGCGCCACTCGACCTCGGAGAGCGCCTTGCCGACGCCGAATACCGTCAGGTGCTGATGACCGACGGCGCGGATCTTGTCGTTATCGCGGCCGAGCAGGATGTCCACCAGATGACCGACGCCGTAGCGCTGGCCGCTGCGGTAGATGGCCGACAACGCCTGGCGCGCCGGCTCGGTGGCGTCCCAGGTCTCGACGCCGTCGATGCAGTTGTCGCAATGGCCACAGGGCTGCGCCAGTTCCTCGTCGAAATAGCCCAGCAGCACCTGGCGACGGCAGCGGGTTTCCTCGCACAGGGCGAGCATGGCGTCGAGCTTGTGCTGCTCGATACGCTTGTGGCGGTCGTCGCCCTCGGAGTTGTTGAGCATCTGCTTGAGGAAGATCACGTCCTGCAGGCCGTAGGCCATCCAGGCATCGGCGGGCAGACCGTCGCGGCCGGCGCGGCCGGTTTCCTGGTAGTAGGCCTCCAGCGACTTGGGCAGGTCGAGGTGGCAGACGAAGCGCACGTTGGGCTTGTCGATGCCCATGCCGAAGGCGATGGTCGCCACCATGATCAAGCCTTCCTCGTTGAGAAAGCGCTTCTGGTGATAGGCGCGCAACTCGTTGGGCAGGCCGGCGTGATAGGGCAGCGCCGGAAAGCCCTGGCTGCTGAGAAAGTCGGCGACCTCCTCGACCTTCTTGCGCGACAGACAATAGACGATGCCGGCATCGCCCTTGCGCGCGGCGAGAAAGCCGAGCAGCTGCTTGCGCGGCTGATCCTTGGGCAGGATGCGGTAGAAGATGTTCGGCCGGTCGAAGCTCGACAGAAAGCGCTCGGCGTTCTGCAGGTGCAGTCGCTGGACGATTTCCTCGCGGGTACGCTTGTCCGCGGTGGCGGTCAGGGCGATGCGCGGCACCTGCGGGAACAGCTCGGCGAGCTGGCCGAGCTGCAGGTACTCGGGGCGGAAATCGTGGCCCCACTGCGACACGCAGTGCGCCTCGTCGATGGCGAACAGGGCGATCTCCAGGCCCTGCAGGAAGCTCAGCATGCGCGGCTGCACCAGGCGCTCGGGTGCCAGGTAGAGCATCTTGATCTCGCCACGGCGGATGCGCTCGGCGATCTCGCGCTGCTCGTCATTGCTCAGCGTGGAGTTCAGCGCCACGGCGGCCACGCCCAGCTCGTCGAGGGTGGCGACCTGATCGTCCATCAGCGCGATCAGCGGCGAGACGATCACCGCCAGGCCGTCGCGCAACAGTCCCGGCACCTGGTAGCACAGCGACTTGCCGCCGCCGGTGGGCATCAGCACCAGGGCATCGCCGCCGCCGGCCACGCGCTCGATGATCGCGGCCTGATTGCCACGGAAGGCGTCGTAACCGAATACGTCTTTGAGGATGCGCTGGGCGTGGTCGAGCATGAAGGCCTCCGAATCGAGCCGCGCATTATGCCGCAGGATTGCCGGCAACAGGGCGCCAGCCTGTCCGAAGCCGGGCTTTTGCCCTCGCCAGGCCCCGCCGCTATGGCCGCTAGGGCGGCGGTGGACTAGAATCCAGCCTCGTTTACTCCTTCAAGGTAGCCCCACGATGTCCTTCGCCGAGCAACTGTCCCGCCTGCAAGCCTTTCTCGATGCCGATGAGCTGCACGAAGAGGCGTTGGACTACGTGGCCGCTCATGGCTACCTGACCGCCCTGGCGATCTGCCCGGACCAGGTGCCCGAGCGCGAGTGGATCGACGCCCTGTTCGCCGAACCGCCGCACTACCGCAGCGAGGCCGAGCGCGAGGAGATCGAGAACACCCTGATTCACCTCAAGGCGTATATCGCCCGCCAACTGGCCGGCGAGGAAGAGCCGGAGCTGCCCTGCGAGCTGGACCTGGGCGAGGACCCGGACGACTCCGACCTGCGCGGCTGGTGCATCGGCTTCATGGAAGGCGTGTTCCTGCGCGAGGCGGTGTGGTTCGAGGACGCCGAAGACGAGGTCAGCGAGCTGCTGCTGCCGATCATGGTCGGTTCCGGTCTGTTCGACGAGCAAGCGGAGTTCGCCGAGATCGCCCGCGACCGCGACCTGGTCGACAGCATGATCGACCAGATTCCCGAGCTGCTCACCGCACTCTTCCTGCTGTGCCAGGCGCCGGAGGAAAAACCCGCGCTGCTCAAGCCCCGCCAGCACTGATCCCGCGGGCCGGGGCCAGGCGCCCCGGCCGGCGTCCGTCCGGGCCCGAAGATGCCTCGCGAAATCCAGGAAAGCCGTCACCGCGGTCTTCGCTACCTGCTGCTGGCACTGGGCTGGCTGTGCGTGGCGCTGGGGGTGATCGGCATCTTCCTGCCGGTGCTGCCGACCACCCCCTTCCTGCTGCTGGCCGCCGCCTGCTTCGTGCGCAGCTCACGGCGTTTCTACATCTGGCTGGTCACCCACCCGCGTCTGGGGCCCTGGATTCGCGACTACCTCGACGGCCAGGGCATTCCGCTCAAGGGCAAGGTCTACGCGCTGGTGCTGATGTGGGCGAGCATCGCCCTGTCCTGCTACCTGGTGCCCCTGCCCTGGGCACGCACCTTCATGCTGACCAGCGCTGTGCTGGTCAGCCTGTACATCCTCAAGCAGAAGACCCTGCCCAATCCCTGACGCCAGGCTGTTCTGACGCCCCTGCGCCCCGGCGTAGCCCGGATGCAATCCGGGAGGCCGTTCCCCCGGATTGCATCCGGGCTGCAGTCTGAATTTCGTCCCGGCCACGGGGCAAATCGCCAGCGCGTCGCCTAGACTTCAGCCGATCGAAGCGGAGATGCAGCCCCATGCGGCCACGGCAGCGCATTCAGGGATGGCAACGGCGTCTGCTGATCCTCTGGGTCGGCGGCGGGCTGTTGGCCGGCCTGGCCCTGGCCAACTGGGACTTCGCCCTGGTTCTGCGCAACGCCGAGAACCGCTACGGCAGCCTCGGCGCCGCCAAGCAGCGCATCCTCGACTGGGACGCGCTGATCAAGAGCAGCGCCGCACTGTCCGAGGCGGACAAGCTCGGCGAGGTCAACCGCTTCTTCAACCGCACCATCCGCTTCACCGACGACATCCGCCTGTGGCAGCAGAACGACTACTGGGCCACCCCCGTCGAGATGCTGGTCAAGGGCGCTGGCGATTGCGAGGACTACTCCATCGCCAAGTACTTCACCCTGCGCCGCCTCGGCATTCCCAGCGAGAAGCTGCGCATCACCTACGTCAAGGCACTGAACTACAACCAGGCGCACATGGTGCTGACCTACTACGCCAGCCCCACCGCCGAGCCGCTGGTGCTGGACAACCTGATCAACGACATCCGCCCTGCCTCGCAGCGCAAGGACCTGCTGCCGGTCTACGCCTTCAACGCCGAAGGCCTCTACCTCGCCGGTTCCAATACCCGCAAGAGCGACACCAAGAAGCTCTCGCGCTGGCAGGACATCCTGAAAAAAATGCGTGCGGAGGGCTTCGCCATCGGCGATGGCTAGGAGGAAAGATCCATGTCCCTACTCAAGCAGCTGTTTCTCGCCATCTGCCTGTTCCTGGTGGTGGCCTTCACCGGCAGCTTCATCGCCGGGGTTGAGAGCTCGCGCGAACAGTTGATCAGCCAGCTGCGCTCGCACGCCCAGGACGCCGCCACGGCGCTGGGCCTGTCGATGACGCCGCACGTGGACGACCCGGCGATGATCGAGCTGATGGTCAGCTCGATCTTCGACAGCGGCTACTTCGCCAGCATCCGCGTGGTGCGCATCGCCGACGACAGTCTGGTGGTGGAACGGCGCACCACCGTCACCCCGGAGAACGTGCCGCGCTGGTTCGTCGAGCTGGTCGACCTGCGCCCGCAGGGCGGCGATGCGCTGATCATGCGCGGCTGGGAACAGGCCGCGCGGGTCGAGGTGCTCAGCCATCCGCAGTTCGCCCTGGCCAAGCTGTGGGACAGCGCGCTGGGCAGCCTGCTCTGGCTGCTGCTGTGCGGCCTGGTCAGCGCGGTGCTCGGCGGCTGGCTGCTGCGCACCCAGCTGCGCCCGCTGGACAACATGGTGCAGCAGGCGCAGGCCATCAGCCGCCGCGAGTTCCTCACCCTGCCCCGCGTGCCCCGCACCCCGGAACTCAAGCGGGTGGTGCTGGCGATGAACCAGATGGTCGACAAGCTCAAGACGCTGTTCGCCGAAGAAGCCGCGCGCAGCGAGAAGCTGCGCGAGGAGGCCTACCAGGACAGCCTCACCGGCCTGGCCAACCGCCGCCAGTTCGACATCCGCCTGAGCAATCAGTTGGTGGTCAGCGAGCAGCATGCCGACGGCTACCTGCTGCTGCTGCGAGTCAACGACCTCGGCGGCCTCAACCAGCGTCTCGGCGGCCAGCGCACCGACGCCCTGATCGGCGCCCTCGGCGAGCTGCTCAAGCGCCTGCTGGAGGCTCCGGGGCGCAGCGAGTGGCTGGCCGCGCGCAGCCGGGGCGGCGAATTCACCCTGCTCGCCCCGGGTCTGAGCGGCGAGGACGCCGACCAGTTGGCCATCGAACTCAGCCAGGGCCTGGACAACCTGCGCCAGACCGGTGCCAGCGATTGCGATCCGGTCGCGCATATCGGTATCGCCGCGTTTCGCCCGGGCGAGGAACCCGGCACGGTGCTCGGCCGCGCCGACCAGGCGCTGGCCCAGGCGCAGAGCAATGCGGACAAATGCTGGGAACGCCTCGACGACTTCACCGCGCAGAGCGGCCAGGGCCTGCACGACTGGCGCAGCTGGATCGACGATGCGCTGAACAAGGGCAAGCTGCAGCTATATTTCCAGCCGGTGGTCGAGTGCGCCGCGCGCGAGCGCCTGCTGCAACGCAAGGTGCTGGCGCGCCTGCTCGACCCGCTGGGCGAGGCCATCGCCGCCGGGCGCTTCCTGCCCTGGATCGAGCGCCTAGGCTGGGCCGCGCGCTTCGACCTGGCGATGCTCGAACACAGCTTCGCCCACCTGGCGCTACACCCCGAGCCGCTGGCCCTGAGCCTGTCCGCCGCGACCCTGCGCGATGCGCCGAGCAAGGCCAAGCTGCTGGCCATGCTCAAGAGCCACCCCGAGGCGGCGCAGCTGATGACCCTGGAGGTGGACGAGCGTCACCTGCCACCGCCGGCAGAGCTGGAAGCCCTGAGCCAGAGCGTGCGCGAGGTCGGCTTCAGCCTGGGCCTGCAGCACTTCGGCGGCCGCTTCAGCCTGATCGGCAACCTCACCCACCTCGGCCTGGCCTACCTGAAGATCGACGGCACCTACATCCGCGCCATCGACCAGGAAAGCGACAAGCGCCTGTTCATCGAGGCGATCTTCCGCGCCACCAACAGCATCGATTTGCCGCTGATCGCCGAGATGGTGGAAACCGAGGGGGAATTGCGCGTGCTCGAGGAGCTCGGCGTGCATGGCGCCATGGGCCGCCTGATCGGTGCACCGGCGCCCTGGCAGTAGACTCCCAGGCTATCCGCCAGCGCCGGGTGGCGAAGGTAGGGACTCACGGCCCGGACGCAATCCGGGCAGGTCAGCGGGGCTCCCCGATATCCTCGGGCTGCATCCGGGCCGGACTCACACCAGATTGTGTTCGTCGTCGCCGAGCAGGCCGCTCAGGCCCTCGATCTCGGCTCGCGCGATGGCACGCTGGTCGAGCTTCTGCCGCGCCGCTTCGGGCAGGTCGGTGTAGCGGATCACGCCGCGCTCGACCAGCACGCTGACCACGTCTTCCAGCACGCGCACCAGCTCCAGGTCGGACTGCTTGAGGCTGTCCAGACGCGCCTTGACCTCTTCCTTGGCCGCCAACCAGGTCTGCAGCTCGTCGCTCTCGACCGCCAGGTTTTCCGTCATTCCCTCGAAGGGCTCGTATTCGACCCGCAGCAACCGCCCCGCAGCGTCGCGCTGTACATAGACCATGCCTGCTCTCTCCTGGCCAAAAAAACCCGCTACCTGCAAAGGTAGCGGGTCGAACGTACAAGCGCAGGTCAGACGGTATCTACATTTAACGTGCCGTCGTTAAGCATGGCCAGGATCACGCTACCGGTGTCGCCGCCGGCACCGTAGCCGCCGACGCCGCTCGCGCCGAGCAGATTGACGTCCTGCAGCACGATGGTCTGGTCCGGATTGGTGAAGTCGCCGGTTCCGCTGGTGCTGACCTTGATCGTGGTATCCAGAGCTGCGCCACCGACCCCGCCAAGGGCGCTGGAGGTGATCTCCAGATAGTTCAACAGGTTGCCGATATCGCCGACAGTGCCGTGCTCCCCGATCAGCAGGTCGGAAAGATCCAGCCGATCGCCATTGCTCGCACCGTTGAAGTTGCGGGTGAAGTTGAGCAGGGTATCGGTGCCACCATCGGCATCGCCGTTGAGCCAGAGGAAGGTGTCCTTGCCATCGCTGTTGCTAGCCGAGCCGCCGCTCATGGTGTCATTGCCGCGGCCGCCGATCAGCACATCGTTGCCACCGCCACCATAAAGGCCGTCATTGCCCAGCAACCCGCTGAGGACGTTGTTCTGCCCACCTCCAGCCAGCGTGTCGCCATGCTGGGAACCGATGAGGTTCTCGATGCTGCTCAGTACATCTCCCGCGGCGCCCCCGCCGACATTACTGCCGCCACTGGCATTGCCCGAGTTGTTGAGCGTGACGCTGACCCCGCTGGATGCATCGATGTAGCTGGCGGTGTCGTTGCCGCTCCCGCCATTCAGCTCGTCACCGCCGGCACCGCCGACCAGGATGTCGTTACCCTCGCCGCCATTGAGCGTGTCATCACCGCCATTGCCGATGAGGATATCGTCGCCGCTGTTGCCATTGAGGGTACTGCCGCTGTTGCCGTCGATGAGTATCTCGTCGAGGAAGCTCCCGTTCAGCGGACCGCCGCCGTCCACATCGACGACCGTGACCTTGGCATTGGCACTCTGGCCGCCGGCCTGGCTTTGGTAGACGAAGGACTCGCCGTCGTTAGCCGCCGAAATCGAGGTCGAGGCACTGGCCCGCGTTGCCGTCAGACCTGCCACCGAGACGATGCTGGTGATGGCCTGGATCGAGCTGTTGGGGCCGCTGTCGTTGGCCAGCAAGGCCCAGTCCGGGATATCGAAACTGCCGCTGCGCGAGACCACGAAGTCATCGCGCGCTACCATCGGGCCATCGGCCGGATCGACCGTGATGGTCAAGGTCGCCAGGTTGCTGAGGTCGCCATCTTTGTCGACCAGGACGAAGCCGACCTGCTGGCTCATGCCACTGCCGACATTCGCCGCGGAGACATAGGTGTATTCGCCGCTGGCCATGTTGACCGTCAACATGGCACCGGCAGCCAGCGCCAGGCTCAGCATCATGCCATTGACCGTGCTGCCGTCCGACCCGGTAATGGTTGGGTTGGGACCAAAATTGAAGGTGTAGGTCACGCCATTGACCACCACCGACTTGACCCGCCCGCCATCGGCGCCGAAGCCATTGACGCCATCGGTGAGGCTACCGCTGATCGGCGTCGACTGCGCGGTCTGCACCAGCACGCTCTCCAGATCGGCGAAATCGTTCACGGCAATGGCGTTGGCGTTGCTGGCGCTCGTGCCGTCGTAGGCAATCGGGTCAAGCTGGTCGTTGTTGCTGAAATTGCCGGGCGGGTTGTCGTTGACCTCTGCCGCCGGCCCCATGCCCAGGGCATAGGACTTGACCTTGTTGGCATTGAGGAAGTTGACCCAGGTGGCTTCCTCGCTGGCATTGATACCCGCACTGCCGCTCGGCTGATTGGGGATACCGTCGGAGAGGAAGTACGAGACGTTCTGCAACGGCTCGCCCGGATTATCGAGCAGCGTCAGTTTGCCTGCCGAGGCCCAAGCGGAAATCGCAGTGCTCAGCGCCGCATCGTAGTTGGTCGTAGCACTGTCGGGCGATTCCGGGAAACCGATCACCGCGGCCTTGGCCTGATCCACCGTCAGCCACAGGGTGCCGAAGGCGGAGGCGGAATTGGCGAACGTCACCAACCGCACCTTCACCTCGCCCATTGCCTCGTACTGCTCAAGCAGCTCGAGCACCGCCAACTTCGAGGCCTCCAGGCGCGACAGCCCACCAAAGTCAGCCGGGTCATTCATGCTGCCGGACACATCCAGCACGATCAGCAGGTTGGTGTTGACGTCGCCCGATGCCTCGCGGCTCTGACTGAGGTCCTGCGCCAGCGGCGAATCGTCGTCCACGGAAATTTCCAAGACGCCCTGCGCCGTCGAACCATTGCCATCGACCATCTCGTAGTCGAACTGGAAGTTCAGGTTGTTCTCCACGCTTCCGGAGAGGGGCGCGGCATGATCCAGCGGCTTGAACAGCTGGAACTGGAAGGCCCCGGTGGCCGGGTTGGTGAGCGTGACGGTAAAGACCGGCTGCCCGCCACCCACGATCTGCGCGGTCAGCACCTGACCATTGGGGCTGACCTGGTATTCGACGGCCTGGCCGCCGGAGGTGATGGTGGGCAGCCCGTCGGGCAGCCAGGTGAAGCTGCCGAAACCATCGTTGCCGTAGTCGTAGCCGAGGCTGCCGCTGGCCGTTGTCGCGGCGCCGTCGTCGTCCTCGACGCCGCCGATGATGCCGCCGGCCAGGCCCTCTTCGTCGACCAGGTCGAAGACATAGCCGCCGGAGGGCACGTCGTCGACAAAGCAGACGTCCAGCTGGGTGCTGACCACGTCGTTATCGCCATCGACGACATCGACCTGGAACGAAAGATCCAGATCAGGCGGCAGGAACTGCTGTTCCAGCGTGATTTCCTGGATGCGATAGTCGCCAGCGTTGGAGCCGAAGGTCAGCTTGATGAAGCCGCCGGACAGCGCGGCCGCAGTGCCGGTGGTGAACGCCGAATCGGCCAGATTGAAGCCGAACTGCGAACTCTCCGAACCCTGGCCGTTGTACGTACCGGCTGCCACCAGGTTGTTGCTGCCGTCGTAGGCCTGCCAGTACAGCTGATCGCCGGACGACAACTTCTGCACATCCACCACGGCCGAGTAGACCGTGGCACTGAAGGCCATATGCAGCTGTTCGCCCACGTCGATCAGGTTGTTGCCGCCGACGCCGACGCCCTGATTGGAGGGATTGACCAGGCCGTTGCCGGTTAGCGTGACCGACAAGCCCTCGCCGCTCTGTACCAAGAAAGACGGCTGCGGCTGGCCGGCCTCGATGGCCTGCAGATCGAAGTCCGCGGTGGTCACCGGGCGCGCATTGACGATGGTCAGCTCGTAGTTGTTGCCATTGCCAAGCGCATTGGGGTCGTCATAGACGGTGAGGACGAAGAACACCTCGCCACTGGCATCGCCCACCGTAGCGGTCAGCGTGGATACCCCGCCCTGCTTGACCACGGTGTAGAACAGCCCGTCAGCGGTCGGGCCGGCATTGGCGGAGAGATCGAAACCACCGCCGTCGCTGCCATAGTCGGCCTGGATGACGCCCTGGGTACTGAACCCATCGACCTCCTCGATTTCGGCGCAGTCCGGCGGCGTGACGCTGGGGCCGTCGTCCTCGAAGACGATCTTCCCGCCGATGCCCACCTTGGAGGTGGCCACGTCGTTGTCGCCATCGGTGACCTTCAGCACCGCCTCGATCTTGCCGGCCAGGTCGACCGATTCGTCATAGTCGTTCGGCGAGGTCGGGTGTTTCAGCGAGTCGTACTGCGCCACCGTGACCTTACCGGCCGCATCGATGCTCACCGCGAAGATCACGGTGCCGCTGGCACCGCCTACCCGGCCGGTGATGCTGCCGTCGCTTTCCTGGTGCAGGGTGATCGGCTGGCCGCTGGTGGTCATCAGCCCGGAGTTGGCATCCACCACGCTCAGGCTCAGTTGCACCGTCGCGCCTTCGTCATCGGAGCCGACATCGGCGGTGACCACGTTGACCAGGTTGCCGCTGGTCAAGCCAATCGGCGTGCCGTAGCCCCCCGGGAACGGGTTGCCGGACACGTCATCGTCCGCCGCCGCATTGCCATCCAGCGGATCGACGCCGAGCGACTCGTCCAGGGTCAGTTTGACCTGGCCGTTCAGGGCGAGTTTGGCGATTGGACCGTCGTCGTCAAAGCCCAGGATCGAGCCCTGGCCATCGGCCAACACTATCTTTTTCGTCGCTGTGACCGAGTCACCATCGCCATCGACCCGGGTCACGCTGTACTGCAGCCCCAGGCTCGCGCCCTGGCCGGTCAGC
Source organism: Pseudomonas sp. PL-6 (assembly GCF_054110165.1). Taxonomy (NCBI): domain Bacteria; kingdom Pseudomonadati; phylum Pseudomonadota; class Gammaproteobacteria; order Pseudomonadales; family Pseudomonadaceae; genus Pseudomonas; species Pseudomonas sp. PL-6. The sequence continues at coordinate 3,490,564 of NZ_CM134189.1, forward strand.
AACAGATCCAGCTGCTCGTCGAACGCCGTATTGTCCCCATGCCTGATGGACTCATACAGCGTGGTCTGCAGTTGCGCACCACTGCCGGTATCGACGATTGCCAAACGGAACACTACATCGCCGTCGGCGTCGACGCCGATCACATCCGCACCATCCATTTCCAGGTGGATGGCGCTGCCGCTGGTGGAAAACAGGTTGGTCGTCAGCGAAGCACCCGAGGCGATGCCGACAAAGCTCAGGCTGCCGCTCAAGCTGGATTCGCCATCGGCGCCAGCACTGCCGGTGACGCTGAACAGGCTTACCAACCCGCCATTGCCGACGTTGGTGGTGACACGCCCCAGGTAATCGTCAGGCGCGACCGGATCGTCGGTGTTGCCATCGGCCGTCTCGCCCGGAGCGGCACGCTCGGCACCGACGGTTTCGTCCAGATTCATCGACAACTGCCTGGCGGCATTGGGGCCTACGAGGTCAATGTTCAGCGTGGGCACATCGTCCTGCACGTTGATCACGAACAGGCCGCCGGCACCCTGCGGAATCTCCAGGGGGTCACCGTCGCCATCGGTGATTTTCAGCAACTGGGTAAAGTCGATGCCAAAGGCCCCGCCCGACGACCACAGCTCGTTGTCGTCACCATTTTGCAACGGATGGTCGATCGGCCCCTGCAGGGTGAAGGTGAAGTCGCCGTCGGCCTCCACCACCAGGCTGAACACCGGATAGCCGCCCGCTGCCGTAGCCGTCAGCGTGGTGCTGACCAGGTTGCCGGCGCCGTCGAACTGCTCGGTCACCAGGTAAATCAGTGGCTCGCCACCGGAGGTCAGGCCCTGGGCGTTCAACAAGTCCGCGGCAGCGCCCGAATCGACCAGGCTGAAGTCGCCAGGGCCATCGGCGCCGAAGGCCACCAGCGCAGCCAGGCTGGTCGCGCCCAGCGCGGTGCTGACCACCAGTGTCTGGCTGCCCGCATCGGGGTTGCCCTGATGGGGGTTGGTCAACTTGTCCTCATGCACCGTGCCGCCCACCGGCGCCGGGGTCTTGATCGTCCAAGTGGCCTGGATATTCACGTCGTTGTAGTCGTTGTCGCTGTCGCCGTTGTTGACGTCCTCCCAGTTCTGGTTGCCGGGCGCGACATTGTCCTGCACATGGGTCTTGCTCGCCGGGTTGAGCGCAGGGTTGTCGAACAGCACCTGGGCGCCGCCAGCGCCATTGAGTGGCAGGCCGGCGGCAACGGCCTGCCACTGGCCATCGACGAACTGGAAGCTGACCTCGGTGCCGTCGGGCACAACGTTGAAGGCGCCGTTGGGAATGATGAAGAAGCCGATGGAGTCGGGGTCCAGCCCGTGCAGGCTGATGGAGGCGCCGATCTCCAGGAAGGTGGTGTTGCCCCACACCAGCACGCCGCTGACGGGCGTGCCGTCGGCCCCCTTGATGTAGTAGCCGTAGCTGTTGAGGAAGCTGGCATCGCCGCCCTTGTAGGTCAGGGTCAGGCAGTGATCGAGGCCGCCTTCCACCAGCGCAGGCACATCGTCCTCGACATTGACGACGAACAGCCCGCCAGCCCCTGCCGGCATCTGCAGCGGGTCGCCATCACCATCGGTGGCGGTGATCAACTGGGTAAAGTCGATGCCAAAGCCCTCTGCAGACGCCCACAACTCGTCATCATCGCCATCCTGAACCGGGTGATCGATGGGCCCTTGCAGCTCGAAGCTGAAATCACCGTTGGCCTGCACCACCAGGGTGAATACCGGGTAGCCGCCGGCTGCGGTTGCCGTCAGGGTGGTGCTGAGCAGGTTGCCATCGGGGTCGTAGGCCTCGGTCACCTCGTACACCAGCGGCTCGCCACCCGAGGTCAGGTTCTGGCCACTGGCACCCAACAGGGCTTCGGCCGTCGCCTCATTCACCAGACCGAAACTACCCGGGCCGTCGGCGCCGAAGGCCACCAAAGCGGCCAGGCTGCCCGCACCGCCCGCGGTGCTGATGCTCAGTGTCTGGCTGCCGCCTTCGGCATTGCCGGTATGCGGATTGCTCAGCAGATCCTCGTGAACGGTGCCGCCCACCGCCGGTTGCTGCGGGTTGGGCTCATTGATGGTCGGCACGTCGTCTTCGATATTGATGACGAACAACCCTTGCGCCTCGGCCAGTCCGTTCAGCGGGTCGCCGTCGCCATCGGTCGCGGTGATCAACTGGGTAAAGTCGATACCCATACCGACAACCGAGACGAACAATTCGCCGTCGTCACCATCCGCCTCGGGATGATCGATGGGCCCTTGCAGCTCGAAGCTGAAATCACCGTTGGCCTGCACCACCAGGGTGAATACCGGGTAGCCGCCGGCTGCGGTCGCCGTCAGGGTGGTGCTGAGCAGGTTGCCATCGAGGTCGTAGGCCTCGGTCACCTCGTACACCAGCGGCTCGCCGCCCGAGGTCAGGTTCTGGCCACCGGCACCCAACAGGGCTTCGGCCGTCACCTCATTCACCAGACCGAAACTACCCGGGCCGTCGGCGCCGAAGGCCACCAAAGCGGCCAAGCTGCCCGCACCGCCCGCGGTGCTGATGCTCAGTGTCTGGCTGCCGCCTTCGGCATTGCCGGTATGCGGATTGCTCAGCAGATCCTCGTGAACGGTGCCGCCCACCGCCGGTTGCTGCGGGTTGGGCTCATTGAGGGTCGGCACGTCGTCTTCGACGTCGATGACGAAGCTGCCAGCGTCGAAACCGGCAGCCAGCGGGTCGCCGTCGCCGTCGGTGGCCACCAGCAGGCCGGAGAAGTCCAGCGCCAGGCTGTTGTCACCCAGGGTTTCCGAGTCGACGCCATCGGCCTCCGGATGATCCAACGGGCCCTGCAGGGTAAACAGGTAGCTGCCGTCCGGATTGACCAGCAGGGTAAACACCGGGGCGCCGCCCTCGCCGGCGGTCGCGGTCAGGGTGCTGCCGTCAGCCGAGACGGCGTAGAACAGCTCGACGCCACCCGAAGTCAGGTTCAGGTCCTGCAGGCCGATCAGCGCACCCGGGTCGATGCTCAGCTGGAAGCCGCCACGGCCATCGGCGCCGAAGTTCACCAGCGCATCCAGAGCGCCGGGCTCGCCGCTGAGCGTCAGCGTCTGGCCGCCACCCTCGGAGTTGCCGTTGCCCAGGGCATCTTCATGCACCAGGCCGCCCACGCTCGGCCGCTCGCCCGGGGCGCCGACCAGTACCGGTACGTCGTCCTCGATGTCGATGACGAAGCTGCCGGCATCGAAACCGTCAGCCAACGGGTCGCCGTCGCCGTCGGTGGCCACCAGCAGGCCGGAGAAGTCCAGCGCCAGGCTGCTGTCACCCAGGGTTTCCGAGTCGACGCCATCGGCCTCCGGATGATCCAGCGGGCCTTGCAGGGTGAACAGGTAGCTGCCGTCCGGATTGACCAGCAGGGTAAACACCGGGGCGCCGCCCTCGCCGGCGGTCGCGGTCAGGGTGCTGCCGTCAGCCGAGACGGCGTAGAACAGCTCGACGCCGCCCGAAGTCAGGTTCAGGTCCTGCAGGCCGATCAGCGCACCCGGGTCGATGCTCAGCTGGAAGCCGCCACGGCCATCGGCGCCGAAGTTCACCAGCGCATCCAGAGCGCCGGGCCCGCCGCTGAGCGTCAGCGTCTGGCCGCCGCCTTCGGAGTTGCCGTTGCTCAGCGCATCTTCATGCACCAGACCGCCCACGGTGGGCCGTTCGCCCGGTGCGCCGACCAGTACCGGCACGTCGTCTTCGACGTCGATGACGAAGCTGCCGGCGTCGAAACCACCCGCCACGGCGTCGCCATCAAAATCGGTCGCTTGCAGAATTCCGGAGAAATCCAGCGCCAGGCTGTTATCGCCCAGGGTTTCCGAGTCGACGCCGTCGGCCTCCGGATGATCCAGCGGCCCCTGCAGGGTGAACAGGTAGCTGCCGTCCGGGTTCACTACCAGGGTGAAAACCGGATTACCGCCCGCCGTGGCAACCAGAGTCGTGCCGTCGGCGGAAACCGAATAGGTCAGCGCCACGCCGTCCGAGGTCAGGCCCAGGGCGATCAGGCTGTCGAGCGCTTCGGCGCTGCCGTTGAGGGAGAAACTGCCGCGGCCATCGGCACCGAAATTGACCAGCGCATCCAGAGCGCCGGGCCCACCGCTGAGCGTAAGGGTCTGGCCGCCGCCTTCGGAGTTGCCGTTGCTCAGCGCGTCTTCGTGCACCAGGCCGCCAACGCTCGGGCGTTCGCCCGGTACGCCCTGCAGTTCCGGGGTGTCGTCGTCGACGCCCAGCGTCAGGCTGCCCAGCGCCGTGTTGCCGGCACCGTCGGTGATGCTGTAGCCGAACAGAAAGAACAGGTCGTTCTCGTCGCTGCCGCCGGGTTCCGGCGCGGCATGGTCGAGCGGAGCGAACAGGCTGAACTGGTAGGTGCCGGCCGCCAGGTCGGTGAGCTGCAGGGTGAATACCAGGGTTTCGCCGGCAAAGGCGCTGAGGGTCAGGCCATCGGCGCTGACGCTGTAAGTCAGCGAAACACCCTGCGAGCTGATCCCCAGCGCCGCCAGCCCTTCGCTGCTCCAGGCGAAGCTGCCGATGCCATTGGGGCCGAAGCTGTAGCCCAGGGTGCCGGTGACCACCGTGTCTTCGCCGGCCAGATCGTTCGGGCCACCGACAATCCCACCCGGTAGCCCCTCCTCGTCCACCGCATTGCTGGCCTCACCGGCCACGGGCAGCCCCTCGACCAGTTGAGGCGCGATATCCGGATCGACGATCGGTTCGCCATCGGGGAATTCGGGGCCGGTGCTGAGCCCTTCGGTGGGGAAACCTATTACCGGGTCGAGCGCGCCGCCGACTTCACTGAGCAGCACGAAGGAGTGACCGCCACCGGCGCCGCCTGCACCGCCACCCGCACCTGGGCCGGCGGCGGTGGCTTCGCCTTCGAGGGTCGGGTCGACGCCGGCCTCGATCGCCGCCTGCAGTTGCTCGACGTCGGTCAGGTCGCTGTCGCTGGGAACGGGAGGCGCTGCATCGGCCGTAGGAGCCTGCGAGGTAGGACTGGAGGCGAGCATCTGCTCGTCTAGCGTCAAACTACTGTCGCGCCCCAGGGTCAGTTGCTGACCGTTGCTCAGGGCTACCGCGATGGCGCCAGAGGCGCCGGTCAGGAGCTGCTCGCCCGCATAGACCCGATCGCCTTCACTGAGTGGCCGGCGCGATCCATCGCTCGCTACCGCAAAAACCTCGCCGACAACCTGACTGACGACACCAATTAGAGTAGCCATGATTCCATCCTCACTACAGCTGCCGACCACCGTCGACACGTATTGCCAAAGGGGCCAGGACACCTTTTCGAGCGTGAGGTGAGATCAAATCAGCTGACTGAAATGGAACGGCGCAAAAACCCTAAAACGCTACTGACAAAAAAATGTCACTACAGCCCGCGTCGAACTACTCCATCAGATGAATCCCCGCCCTGCCGGTGCTTGACCGTCTGTTTTAGCCACGCAAGCCATAGAAAGGCACGAAATACGCAGCTTCTAGGGTCAAACAATGTGCTGCTTTTCACAGAGAACATAAGACTTTTTCCGCATAAGGCTTGTGAAAAATTCTTCTTAGCTTCTCCAAAAGTTGTTCTTAGCTGTGATGTTACAAGCCTGAAACGGTTTATCAGGCAAAAAAGCCATTTTTCTGGCGACAGGATAAGAACATTCTTAAGGAGATACGCCAATGCGCACACTCAACCCCCTATGGAGCGCCATGCTATTGGCGGTTGCCTGCAGCCAGGCGCAAGCCATGAATCTGTCGGAAGCGATCCAGAGCACCCTGGACAACCACCCGGAAATTCATGCGGCTGCCAACAGTCGCCTTTCGTCGGATGAGGATGTGAAGTTCGCCAAGGGCGGCTATCTGCCGACCGTCGACCTGCTGGTCGGCTACGGCCGCGAACAGACCGACAGCCCCAGCACCCGCGCGCTGGGCGATCACAACAAGGAAACCCTGAATTACCGCGATGCCGAGCTGCGCCTGCGGCAGATGCTGTTCGACGGTTTCAACACGCCCAACGAGGTGGCCCGCACCGAGGCGGTGGTCAACTCCCGCGCCTATCGCCTGCTCGGCACGTCCGAGAGCCTGGCCCTGCGCACGGTGGAGGTGTACCTGGATGTGCTGATGCGCCGCGAGATGGTCGAACTGGCCCGCAACAACCTGCAGGCCCACCAGCGCATCCACGACCAGATCGGCCTGCGCAGCCAGCAGGGCGTCGGCAGCACCGCCGACCTCGATCAGTCCGAGGCCCGTCTGGCCCTGGCGCAGAACAACCTCTACACCGAGCAGGTCAACCTGGCCGACGCCGAGGCCAACTTCTTCAGCGCCGTCGGCCGCCTGCCTGATCAGCTCGAATCGCCCGCCACCATCCGCGGCAACATGCCGGCCGACCTGCTGGCCGCGCGGCAGACGGTGATGGACAACAACCCCTTCCTGAAGTCGGCGCAAGCCGACGTGAACGCCGCCGAGAAGCAGTATGAAGTGGCCAAGGCGCCCTTCTACCCGCGTCTGGACCTGGAGCTGGCGACCACCGCCGACGACAACGTGCAAGGCGACGAAGGGCACTACAACACCTGGCGCGCCGCCGTGGTGATGAACTACAACCTATTCAACGGCATGCGCGACAAGGCCCGCCTGCAATCGGCCGCGCACCAGATCAACGAGTCCATGGACATCCGCAACAACGCCTTGCGGGTGCTCAACGAGAACCTCTCGCTGGCCTGGAACGCCATGGAAAACGCCCGCCTGCAAACGCCCAAGGCCCGCGACTACGCGGACTACACGGCGCGGGTGCGCGAGGCCTACCAGCAGCAGTTCAGCCTGGGCCAACGCACCCTGCTCGACCTGCTCGACAGCGAGAACGAACTGTTCACCGCCAACCGCCGCTACAGCGAGGTACGCTTCGGCGAAGAGTTCTCGATGTACCGGGTGATTGCCGCAATGGGTGATCTGCTGCGTCAGCAACAGGTCGTAGTCCCGGCAGAAGCTGTAGCCCTCACCGAGGTGAAGAGCGAGGCGCGCCTGCCGGAAATGAAGTAGTCCCGGCGCAGGAGTAGTAGAACTTGACCACCATGGAACGGCCAGGGCCTGCCAGCGATCCGCGGCTCAGCCACGACGATCCGCTGCTCGACAGCCTGTTGATCCTCTGCCGGCTGCACGGCTGCTCGGTCAGTCGCGGCAGCCTGAGCGCCGGCCTGCCCCTGCCCGAGCAGCGCCTGACCGCCGATCTGCTGCCGCGTGCCGCCGCGCGTGCCGGGCTGCAGGGGCGCCTGCTGTTTCGCGACCTGGCCAGCATCTCCGCACTCAACCTGCCGGTGCTGCTGCTGCTCAAGGATGGCCGCAGCGCCGTGCTGCGCCAATGGGGAGCGAACGGCCAGGCGCAGATCCTGCCGTGCGAGGCCGATGGCGGCGAACAGTGGGTCGCACGCGAGCAACTGGCCGCCGAGTACAGCGGCCAGGCCTTCTTCGCCCGCCCGCGGCACGAGCTGGAGGAGGCACGCACGCCGCTGGTGCCGCGCCTCGAAGCCTGGTTCCGCGACACCCTCAAGCTGTCGCGCTGGCTCTACGCCGATGCGCTGCTGGCAAGCCTGCTGATCAACCTGCTGGGCCTGATGGTGCCGCTGTTCGTCATGCAGACCTACGACCGCGTGGTGCCCAACCAGGCCACCGCCACGCTCTGGGTGCTGGCCGTCGGCCTGCTCATCGGCACCGGCTTCGAGTTGCTGCTCAAGGTGCTGCGCGCGCACCTGCTCGATACCGCCGGCAAGAAGACCGACGTGGTGCTCTCGGCCACCCTGTTCGAGCGCATCACCGGCATGGCGATGAAGGCCCGCCCGGCGAGCGTCGGCGGCTTCGCCCAGAGCATCCACGACTTCCAGGGCCTGCGCGACTTTCTCACCGCGGTGACCCTGACCAGCCTGATCGACCTGCCCTTCTCCTTCCTGATGATCCTGGTGATCTGGCTGATCGGCGACTGGCTGGTGCTGATCCCGCTGCTGGCCTTCCCGCTCACCGCGCTGTTCGCCTTCATCATCCAGATGCGCCTGCGCGACACCGTGGAGAAGAGCCTGCAACTGGCCTCGCAGCGCCAGGCGTTGCTGATCGAAACCCTCGGCGGCCTGGAAACCCTCAAGGCCTGCGGCGCCGAGAGCGAACGCCAGCACCAGTGGGAAAAGACCCACGGCGCCCTCACCCGCCTGGACAGCCACGCGCGCTTCCTCTCGGCGCTGGCCACCAACGGCACCCTGTTCCTCCAGCAGTTCGCCGGCATGGCCACCATAGTCGCCGGGGTCTACGCGATCATCGCCGGCAACCTCAGCGTCGGCGCCCTGGTCGCCTGCTACATGCTCGGCAGCCGCATCCTCGCCCCGCTGGGGCAGATCGCCGGGCTGATCACCCGCTACCAGCAGGCGCGCCTGACCATGACCAGCACCGACGCGCTGATGGCCCTGCCGCAGGAGCGCCAGGACAAGCAGCGGCCGCTGGAGCGCACCCAGCTCAAGGGCGCCCTGGACATCCGCCAGGTCAGCTTCCGCTACCCGGGGCAGAGCGCCCCGGCGTTGAGCAACGTCAGCCTGCACCTGGCCGCCGGCGAACACCTCGGCATCATCGGCCGCAGCGGCTCGGGCAAGAGCACCCTGGCGCGCCTGATCATGGCCTTCTACAGCGCCGACGAGGGGCAGATCCTGCTGGACAACCTCGACCTGCGCCAGCTCGACGTCGCCGATCTGCGCCACCAGATCGGCTACGTCGCCCACGACCTGCCGCTGCTGGCCGGCAGCCTGCGCGACAACCTGACCCTCGGTGCACGCTACGTCAGTGACGCGCGCATGCTCGAAGTGGCCGAACTGACCGGGGTGATCGACCTGGCCCGGCAGCACCCGCAAGGCTTCGACCGCCCGGTGGGCGAGCGCGGCCAGCTGCTCTCCGGCGGACAGCGCCAGGCCGTGCTGCTGGCCCGCGCGCTGCTGCTCGACCCGCCGATCCTGGTGCTCGACGAACCCACCAGCGCCATGGACAACACCAGCGAGGACCTGCTGCGCCAGCGTCTGCACAAATGGGTGCAGGGCAAGACCCTGATCCTCATCACCCACCGCGCTTCGATGCTCAGCCTGGTCGACCGCCTGGCCGTGCTGGACAACGGCCACGTGGTCGCCGACGGACCGAAGGACGCGGTGATCGAAGCACTGCGCAAGGGCCGCGTCGGCCCCTCGCCGAGCTAGGAGGCGAGCATGGAACACAGCCTGCGCGACTATTTCGGCAGCCTGCGCCAGCGGCGCCAGGACACCGAGTTCATGCCCGAGGTGGAAGGCGCCATCCTCGAGGATTCGCCCTGGCTGACCCGCGCCACCGTCTGGGCGGTCAGCGCCTGCCTGCTCGCCGCGCTGCTCTGGGCGCATTTCGCGGTGCTCGAGGAGGTCACCACCGGCGAGGGCAAGGCGATTCCCTCGAGCAAGGTGCAGGTGATCCAGAACCTCGAAGGCGGCATCGTCAGCGAGATCTTCGTGCGCGAGGGCCAGGTGGTGAACAAGGGCGACGTGCTGCTGCGCCTGGACGACACCCGCTTCCTCTCCAACCGCGGCGAGACCGAAGCCGACCGCCTGGCGCTGATCGCCCGCCTCGAACGCCTCAGCGCCGAGGCCGAGGGCCGCGAACCGCAGCTGCCCGAGGAGATCACCCGCGATGCACCGCAGCTGGCCGAAGACCAGCTGGCGCTGTACCACTCGCGCCAGCAGCGCCTGAAAAGCGAGCAGCGCACCCTCGGCGAACAGCTGCGGCAGAAGGAGCAAGAGCTGGCCGAATTCCGCTCCAAGGCCCAGCAGTACCGTTCCAGCCTCGGCCTGCTGCAGCAGGAGCTGAACATGTCGCAGCCGCTGGTAGCCTCCGGGGCGATTTCCGAGGTCGAGGTGCTGCGTCTGCGCCGCAGCGTGGTAGAGGTGCGCGGCTCGCTGGAGGCGACCAACCTGGCCATTCCCCGCGCCGAGGCGGCTATGAGCGAGATCAAGAGCAAGATGGAGGAGTCCGAGCTGAGCTTCCGCGCCGAGGCGTTCAAGGAGCTCAACGAGCTGCGCACCGAACTGCAGAAGATCACCGCCACCAGCGTCGCCATCCAGGACAAGGTCACTCGCACTACCGTCGTGTCGCCGGTGCGCGGGGTGATCAAGCAGCTCAAGGTCAACACCATCGGCGGCGTGGTGCAGCCGGGCAACGACATGCTGGAGATCGTGCCGCTGGACGACAGCCTGCTGATCGAGGCCAAGGTGCGCCCGCAGGACGTGGCCTTCCTGCATCCCGGGCAGAAGGCCATGGTCAAGTTCAGCGCCTACGACTACACCATCTACGGCGGGCTCAAGGCCAACCTGGAGCTGATCAGCGCCGACACCATCACCGACGAGGAAGGCAACAGCTTCTACCTGATCCAGGTGCGCACCGACAAGAGCCACCTGGGCAGCGAGGACAATCCGCTGCTGATCATCCCCGGCATGGTCGCCACGGTGGATATCATCACCGGCGAGAAGAGCGTGCTGGCCTACCTGCTCAAGCCGGTGCTCAAGGCCCGCTCCGAGGCCATGCGCGAGCGTTGATCACAGCTACGCCCGGAACCCCGTAGAGCCCGCCCAGTCCTTGCCGGCGATGCCTTGCGATTTCCGGGGTGGTGACGTATGGCTGGCAAGCCCGCTCCTGCAGGCAGCGAGTGCCTGCTGGGTTCCCGCCACGCAGCGCCTACGGCTGGCGGCCGCCCTGCCCGTGATTGCGGCGAAAGGTCTCCTCGCCCATCGCCGCGATCTGCCCCTCGATCAGCGCTTCGAACGGCCGCAGCAGCGCCGCGAAGCTGCACGGGGCCTCCAGCACATCCAGCGCCGTGGCGATCGCCTCGATGGTTGACAGCGCCCCCTCGGCCGGCGCCTTGCGCAGGCGGTAGCGCGATTGCGCCCCGGCCGGCAGGGCGACCCGCGGCAAGCTCGCCAGCGCCGGATTCAGGTGCAGCAGCTTGCGCGCCTTGCGCCAGGTACCGTCGGGCACCACCAGCAACAGCGGCAGCTCGCCCTGCGTTTGGGCGGTCAGTTCGACGGCCTCCTCGCCAGGGAACAGCAGGCAGGCGCGGTAGCCCGGTTGCGCCAGGAGCTGCGGCAATTCTTCGAAGGTCTCGCCCACCCGCAGCTCGGCGTTGCGCAGGCCCAGGGCGGCCAGCCGCGCAGTATTCAGGGCGTGCGCGGTTTCGCTGGGGTGCTGCAGGATCAGCAGGCGGGTGCGGCTATCGAGTGCGGGGATCAGCGCACACAGGCAATGGCCGAGCGGGCGCAGGCAGCGGGGGCAGGTCGGACGAGGCATGCCGCGCAGTGTGCCACGAAGCGCGGCGCCAGGCAGCACAGGCGCCTAGCCCGGATGCAATTCGGGGAAGAGTCGGCGGGTTGCACCCGGGCTACCAGACGCCGACTCCGGCAAGCGGGCCCAGGGTGGACAGCGCTTCGCGGTTTTCCACCCCAGGGCATCGCCCAATCCCGCTTCAGCGGTTGAAGCGTTCCGCCAGGCTGTGCAGGTAGTCGGCCATCTGCTCCAGCTCGCGGCTGATTTCCGCGCCCTGGTGCGCCTGCCCGGCGCTGTGGTCGGAGAGCTGGGCGATGCGGGTGATCTGCCGGCTGATGTCCTCGGCGACATGGCTCTGCTGCTCGGACGCCGCCGCCATCTGCTGGCTCATGCCGGTGATGCGCGTCACCGCCGCGCTGATGCCTTCCAGCGCATCGCGCACCGACTCCACGCTCTGCATGCTGCCGCGCGAGATGTCCTCGCCCTTGCCGGCGGTGACCACCGCGCGCTCGGCGCCGGCGCGCAGGTCGGCGATGATCTGGTGGATCTGCTCGGTGGACTGGCGGGTGCGCGAGGCCAGCGAGCGCACCTCGTCGGCCACCACCGCGAAGCCCCTGCCCTGCTCGCCGGCGCGCGCCGCCTCGATGGCGGCGTTGAGCGCCAGCAGGTTGGTCTGCTCGGCGATCGAGGTGATCACGTCGGCGACGCTGCCGATGGACTGGGTGGAGTTGGCCAGCTCGTTGACCGCCTGGCCGATATCGGTCACCGCCTGGGCCATGTGGCGCATGGAGTCCAGGCTGCCGACCGCCAGTTGGCGCCCCTCCTTGGCCAGGCGGTCGGCCTCCTCGGCGGCGTGCGAGGTGCTCTGCACGTTGTGCGTCACCTCCTGGATGGTCGCCGCCATCTGGTTGATGGCAGTGGCCGACTGGTCCGTCTCGGCGCGCTGCTGGTCGAGCAGCGCGGCGCCGGAGCGCGACAGCTCGGCGGACTGCGCGGCGCGCTTCTTGACGTTGACCCCGGCATCCTCCAGGCGCGTCAAGGCGGTCTGCAGGCGCGCCTCCTCGCTGATCATGGCCATGTCCAGCAACGCCTGGGCACCGCGGTTGTCGCTGTAGGTCAGCGCCACCAGAGCGCTGGTGAAGGCCTTGGGGTGTTCGTCCAGGGTGCGGCGGATCAGCTGGCGGGTGCGGTACAGCTGGTAGGAGCCCAGGGCGAAGAGGGCGGCGAGGATAAAGCCCAGCAGCCAGGGCCCGCTGAGCAGCCAGTGCGCGCCGAGAATCACCAGACCGGCGAGGATCAGCGGCCAGGAGCGCAGCAGGTCGTAGGTCCAGGATTCCAGCTTGGGCACCGGCGGCTTGCCGGCGCGCAGTCGCGCGTAGAGCGCCTCGGCACGGCGCTTCTGCGCCTCGCTCGGCAGCGAGCGCACCGACTCGTAGCCGGCCATGCGGCCGTTCTCGTAGATTGGCGTGACATAGGCGCTGACCCAGTAGAAATCGCCGTTTTTCGCGCGGTTCTTGACGATGCCCATCCAGGGCTTGCCCTGCTTGATGGTGTCCCACATATGGCCGAACACCCCCGGCGGCATGTCCGGGTGACGCACCAGGTTGTGCGGCTGGCCGATCAGTTCCTCGCGGGTGAAGCCGCTGATCTCGACGAAGGCATCGTTGCAGTAGGTGATCTTGCTGTTGAGGTCGGTGGTGGAGATCAGGCGTTCGTCGGCGGGAAAGGTCCTTTCCCGCTGGGTGACCGGCAGATTCTGGCGCATCGAGGCATCCCTGTTCGAGTCGTGGAGGTGTTACAGAACTGTGATTAAGTACTAGCACAGGGCAATCACGGCGCCAGGCGCCGCCATTGAGCATGGCGAAGATAATCGGGCGACCCTGTTTCAGGTCTGGTTCAGTTGTGTCTTGAGCAGGTCGCGAAAGGTCTGGATCAGCGGCTCGCGCGAGCGGCCGCGGCGCAGGATCAGCGAGAACGGCGCCTGGTAGCCGAAGGTGGTGGGCAGCAGCACCTTGAGCCGCTGTTGCTCGACCCAGGGCTGCGCGTAATGCTCCGGCAGGTAGCCGATATAGGCGCCGGACAGCACCAGGATCAGCTGCGCCTCCATCGACTCCACCGTCGCCGCGCTGTGTTTGAAGCCGTGCCGCGCCAGCTCCGCCTGGCTCCAGTAGCCGCGGCCGACCATGCGCTGCTGGGTGATCACCTCGGCGGGGATGCGCCGCTGCTCGTACAGCGAATGCCGCTCGCTGCAGTACAGCCAGTGCTGCTCGCGGTACAGCGGCTGATAGACCAGGCCGTTCATCCGCGTGGAGAAGGCGCCGATGGCCAGGTCCAGGCGGTTGTCGAGCACCGCCAGCTGCAGCTCGTAGGGGCTCATCACCGACAGGTGCAGGTGCACGCCGGGATGCTCCTGGCTGTAGGCGCCGATGACCTCGGCCAACGGCAGCGCCGGATCGCTCACCGTGGAATCCAGCACGCCGAGGTTGAGGGTGCCGCGCAGCTCGCCCTTGAGCGCGGCAGAGTAGCGTTCGAACCCCTCCAGTTCGCCGAGCAGGCGCAGGGTCTCCTGGTGGAACAGCCCGCCCTTGCTGGTCAGGCTGAAACCGCCGCGACCGCGATGACAGAGCACCAGGCCGAGTTGCGTCTCCAGCTGGCTCATATAGGTGCTGATGGCCGAGGTGGACAGGTTCAGTTCCTGCTGCGCGGCGGCGAAGCCCTGGTGGCGTACCACGCAGGCGAAGATGCGCAGCAGCTTGAGATCGGGTAGCGAGGTGAGAGGCGTCATGCCAGGCAGTCTACCCCGGCAGCTGCACGGAAGCAGCCGGATCGTCCAGCGCGCAGGCGAGGAATTCGGCCGCCGGCAAGGGCCGACCGAACAGGTAGCCCTGCAGATAGTCCACCCGACGATTGCCCAGGTAGCGCAGCTGCTGCTCGTCCTCCACCCCTTCGGCGATCACCTCCAGCTGCAGCTTGGCGCACAGGTCGATCACGCTGTCGAGAATGTGCAGCGACAGGGCATCCTTGCCGATCATGGCGACGAAACTCTGGTCGATCTTCAGGTAGTCCACCTTGAGCTTGTGCAGGTAACTCAGGCTGGAATGGCCGGTGCCGAAGTCATCCAGTGCGATCTTCACGCCCATCTCGTGCAGGTCGGCGAACAGCTGATCGGTGAAGGCATCCGGCTCCAGCAGCTCGCGCTCGGTCAGCTCCAGGGTCAGTACCACCTGCCCCGGTACGAAGGCTTGGAGAAAGTTGCGGCAGTCCTCGACCAGCTCGCGGCTACGGCAATGAGCGGCTGCGATGTTGATGCCGATGTGAAACCCGCCGCCGAGTCGATCCGCCACCGGCGCCAGCAGCTCCGCCGTCTGCCGCATCAGTTCCCGAGTCATCGGCACGATCAGGCCGGAGCTTTCCGCCAAGGGAATGAACAGATCCGGGCGCACCAGCCCCTCGCGCGGGTGCTGCCAGCGCATCAGCACCTCGGCGCCTATCCACTGCTGCGAACCGCTGCGCACCAGCGGCTGGAAATAGGGAATGAATTCTCCGGCCTGCAGCGCACGACGCAACTCGATGCTGGGGGAGCTGGAGCGCGCCAGCAGCCAGTGGCTGCCCACGCCGGCCAGCGCGCCGAGCAGCCCCAGCAGCAGGTACAGCACCGGATATTGCTCGCCCATGTAGCTCAGCCGCGCACCTCCGGGAAACGCCGCACGTACCTGATAGGGATAGCGCGTCGAACTCAGCGCGACCCGAGCCACGGGGTATTCCGGCAGGCGTCCCGCTCGCACCAGTCCGCTTCGCGGCATCCACTGCTCACCCACCAGCAATTGCATGAAGGCGCCGCGATCCACCGACTGCAGCACGTTGGCCAGATAACGTCCGTCGATCGCCACCAGCGCGCCGCGCTCGTCCACGACATCGCGATAAACCAGCAACGAATGATTCGGGGTGACCGGGTTGCCCGCCAGCAGCCGCAGCCGACCGGCCACGTAGGCGGCAGAGTCGACTGGCTCCTCGAACGCGCCGAACAGCGATGAGCAGTACAGCCGTCCCCCATCCAGCAGGTTGACCGAGCGCACGAAGGGCACGGTGGCGACCTGCTCGCGCAGCACCAGCTCGACCTCCGCGCAGGGTCTGCCGACCTGCGGCAATACCTCGCCGGCGGCCTGGCTGGCATTGTCGAGCATCAGGTCGATCTGGCGCACGGCGTCGGCGGCGCTGGTGCGGCTGATGTCGCGCAGCACGATTCCGGCCTGCGCGTACAGAAACATCAGGCCGAGCACAACCGGCAGCATCCCCACGGCGAGAGAGGCGCACAGTCGCAATCGGGAACGATGGGTGCGGTAAGCGGTTAACGGCATCCAGGCCTCCTCGCCGCGAGCTCCAAAATAAGCGCGATACGCCATATGGCCGACGCGCCGTTGCACTCAGCCTAGCAGCTGTCAACGACGCGCCTGAGCGCAGGTGGAACAGTCTAGTGCCGAGCGATTAGTTTAGAAATCTCTGAACTAAGTTTTTGCCCCTGCCGATTTTTCCCGGAGCGCCGCTGACCAAGAATCCGCCCAACGATTCCTACAACCACAACAACCGTGAGGCCTTCCCATGGACAAGGTTTTTCATCAGCCCCTGGGCGGCAACGAAATGCCCCGTTTCGGCGGCATCGCCACCATGATGCGCCTGCCGCATATCCAGAAGATCGAAGAGAAACGTGAGCTCGACGTCGCCTTCGTCGGCGTGCCGCTGGACATCGGCACCTCGCTGCGCTCCGGCACCCGCTTCGGCCCGCGCGAGATTCGCGCCCAGTCGGTGATGATCCGCCCCTACAACATGGCCACCGGTGCCGCCCCCTTCGACTCGCTGAACGTGGCCGATATCGGCGACGTGGCGATCAACACCTTCAACATGGCCGAGGCCGTGCGCATCATCGAGGAGTCCTACGACGAGATCCTCGAATACGGCATCACGCCGCTGACCCTGGGCGGCGACCACACCATCACCCTGCCGATCCTACGCGCCATCCACAAGAAGCACGGCAAGGTCGGCCTGGTGCATATCGACGCCCACGCCGATGTGAACGACGAGATGTTCGGCGAGAAGATCGCCCACGGCACCACCTTCCGCCGCGCCGTCGAGGAGGGCCTGCTGGACTGCGACCGCGTGGTGCAGATCGGCCTGCGCGCCCAGGGCTACACCGCCGAGGACTTCAACTGGAGCCGCAAGCAGGGCTTTCGCGTGGTGCAGGCCGAGGAGTGCTGGCACAAGTCGCTGGAGCCCTTGATGGCCGAGGTGCGCGAGAAGGTCGGCGGCGGCCCGGTGTACCTGAGTTTCGACATCGACGGCATCGACCCGGCCTGGGCGCCCGGCACCGGCACCCCGGAAATCGGCGGGCTGACCACCATCCAGGCGATGGAGATCATCCGCGGCTGCCAGGGTCTGGACCTGGTCGGCGGCGATCTGGTGGAGGTCTCCCCACCCTACGACACCACCGGCAACACCTCGCTGCTCGGCGCCAACCTGCTCTACGAAATGCTGTGTGTGCTTCCGGGGGTTCAGCGCCGCTGACCGCCGGCTTTTATTGCTCCGTCCGGGTGCCCCGCGAGGCGCCCGGTACATCCATACAACAACAACTAGGGTGCCCAGATGAATCGTGAAGACGCCATGCCACTGCTGGACGACCAGCCACCGGCCGATACCTCCTACAACCTGCGCCAGCTGCTGATCTTCCTGATCCCCTCGCTGCTCGGCGTGCTGCTGTTCCTCACGCCCATCGTTTACGAGGAAAAGGTCACCATCGGCCTGGGCGTGATGGCCGATGCGCTGAAGGCTGGCTTGAGCGACTGGCTGCCGGCCATCGCCACCGGCCTGCTGCTGTTCTCCGCCGCCGTCGGCCTGTTCGCCAGCCTGCTCAAGCCCAAGTGGCTCACCGAGCGCCACGCCCTCAACGAGATGTTCAACCTCAGCCCGCTATGGCTCGGCCTGCGCGTGCTCGGCGCGCTGTTCGCGGCCATGACCTTCTGGCAGTTCGGCCCGGAATGGATCTGGAACGCCAACACCGGCGGCGTGGTGCTCAAGGACCTGGCCCCGGTACTGATCACCTTCTTCCTGGTGGCCGGGCTGATCCTGCCGCTGCTCACCGACTACGGCCTGATGGAGTTCTGCGGCACCCTGGTGCGCAATGTGTTCCGCAAGATCTTCGGCCTGCCCGGGCGCTCGGCCATCGACGCCATCGCCAGCTGGCTCGGCTCCGGCACGGTCGGCGTGCTGATCACCGCCCAGCAGTACCAGAAGGGCTTCTACAGCGCGCGGGAAGCGGCGGTGATCGCCACCAACTTCTCCATCGCCTCGATCGCCTTCAGCCTGCTGATTACCAGCTTCATGAAGCTCGACCACCTGTTCGTGCCCTTCTACCTCACCGTGGTGGTCGCCGGCCTGGCCGCCGCCATCATCACCCCGCGCATCCCGCCGCTGTCGTGGAAAAAGGACGAGTACATGCCAGGCGTCGGCAAGCAGATCAAGGAAGACGTGCCAGCCGGCACCTCGCTGCTGCGCTGGGGCCTGGTTCAGGCGGTCAAACGCGCCAACGCCAACCCCTCGCCGGCGCAGATGATCAAAGTCGGCGTGCACAACGTGGTGGACATCTGGCTCGGCCTGCTGCCGCTGGTGATGGCCATCGGCACGGTATCCCTGGCGATTGCCGAGTTCACCCCGATCTTCAACTGGCTGTCCGCGCCCATCGTGCCGCTGCTCGAGCTGCTGCAACTGCCGGAAGCCGCCAAGGCCGCGCCGGCCATGCTGGTGGGTTTCGCCGACATGTTCCTGCCGGCGGTACTGGGCAAGGGCATCGAGAGCGAACTGACCCGCTTCGTGGTGGCCTGCGTGTCGCTGACCCAGCTGATCTACATGTCCGAAGTCGGCGTGCTGATCATCAAGGCCAAGCTGCCGCTGAACATCCTCGAGCTGTTCATGATCTTCATCATCCGTACCCTGATCACCCTGCCGATCATCGCGCTGATGGCGCACTGGATAGTCGGTTAACAGTCCCGCAGGGCGGACATGCCAACGGCTTGTCCGCCTCTGGGCGAGTGACGGTGGACCAGGCCGCGCCCTGTCCACCCTGCATAGCGCGATCAGCGCCATTGAAGGATTCTCAACATGACCACCTGCGGCGAATTTCTCGTCAAGCAACTGGAAGCCTGGGGCGTCGACACCGTGTTCGGCATTCCCGGCGTGCACACCGTGGAGCTGTACCGCGGCCTGCCGCACAGCGGCATTCGCCATATCACCCCGCGCCACGAACAGGGCGCCGGCTTTATGGCCGACGGCTATGCGCGGGTGTCCGGCAAGCCGGGGGTGTGCTTCATCATCACCGGCCCGGGGATGACCAATATCCTCACCGCCATGGGCCAGGCCTACGCCGATTCGATCCCCATGCTGGTGATCTCCAGCGTCAACGAGCGCGCGCGCCTCGGCCTGGGCAAGGGCTACCTGCACGAGCTGCCCAACCAGCGCGCCATGACCGCCGGGGTCACCGCCTTCAGCCATACCCTGATGAGCGTCGAGGAGCTGCCCGGCGTCCTGGCCCGCGCCTTCGCCGTGTTCGAGGGCGAGCGTCCGCGTCCGGTGCATATCGAGCTGCCGCTGGACATCATCACCGCCGACGCCAGCCATATGCGCCTGGCGGCCAGGCCTAGGGTCGAGCGCCCGGCACCGAATCGCACGCTGATCCGCGACGCCGCCGCCCTGCTGAAGAACGCCCAGCGCCCGCTGCTGCTGCTTGGCGGCGGCTGCGTGGCCGCCCAGGCCGAGGCCCGCGCCCTGGCCGCCAGCCTGGACGCGCCGACCGCGCTGACCATCAACGCCAAGGGCCTGCTGCCGCCGAATCATCCGCTGCTGCTGGGCAGCAACCAGTCGCTGCTGCCGGTGCGCCAATTGGCGCTGGAGGCCGACGTGGTGCTGGCCATCGGCACCGAGCTGGGCGAGACCGACTACGACGTGGTGTTCGACGGCAACTTCAAACTGGGCGGCGCGCTGATTCGCGTGGATATCGACGCCCAGCAGCTGCAACGCAACTTCGCCCCGCATCTGGCGATCCAGGGCGACGCGCGCCTGGCCATGCGCATGCTGCTGGCCGAGCTCAACCCCTGCGAGCCCCGCGCCGACAGCCCCGGCGCCCGCCGCGCGGCCGCCGTGCAGGCGCAGCTGGCCGAGGATTTCGCCGGCTGGGGGCATTACCGTCAGCTGTTCGACACAGTGCTGGAGGTGCTGCCCGAGGCGCGCTTCGTCGGCGACTCGACGCAGACGGTGTACAGCGGTAACCACCTGGTGGAGCTGGACGGCGCACGGCGCTGGTTCAACGCCTCCACCGGCTACGGCACCCTGGGCTACGGCCTGCCGGCGGCCATCGGCGCCAAGCTGGCCGAGCCGGGCCGCCCGGTGATCAGCCTGATGGGCGATGGCGGCCTGCAGTTCACCCTGCCCGAGCTGGCCAGCGCGGTGGAGGCCGGCGTCGGCATCATCGTGCTGCTGTGGAACAACTCGGGCTACGGCGAGATCAAGCGCTATATGCAGCGCCGCGATATCGAACCGCTTGGCGTGGATATCTACACCCCGGATCTGCTGGCCATCGCCCGCGGCTTCGGCTGCGCCGCCGAGCGCGCGCGCGATCACGCGCACCTGGCCGAGCTGCTGCGCACCGCGCCGAGCGACCACCCGCTGATCATCGAAGTGCTGGAGCAAGCGCCCTTCCATCCTTGAACCACCCCGTAGCCCGGATGCAATCCGGGCTACGGCCATCAGCACAAGAACCGACGACGGCACCATCGCCCTCTAGCCGGGCCCCAGCCTGGTGGTCACCGGCATCCTCATCGGAAACTGTCAGCGTTCGTCCCAGCCGACAGCTGCGCCGCTGGGCGCTGTTGCCGCGGGCGCAGCAGGCCTGACGCAGCCCCCGTATGAACCAGCTGGTGACCTCCACGGATGGAGGAAATGCGGCAAGCCAACTGGAGCGGTGGCTGCCATCCTTCACCGATCGCCAGCAAGCTGGCTCCTACAATTATCTGATCGGCAGCAGCGAGCTCGCAGCGCGGATGCAATTCGAGGTTGATCGGTGCGCACGACCTAGCCGCCCCCGCGCCCCCGAAAAAGCCGTGCGCGACCCAGCTTGAGGAAACAGCCATGAGAATCGTCGCGCGCGATCAATGGTTCGAGGTACGCCGCCTGGATGACGGCGTGCGCCTGATCCACGAGCCCTATGTGCGGCCCTTCTACCGCTGCAACATGTGGCATGTGCAGGGCCGCGAGCGCGACGCACTGATCGACTCCGGCTCGGGCCTGGTCAGCCTGCGCGAGCAGTTGCCCTGGCTCACCGACAAGCCGCTGCTGGCGGTGGCCAGCCATACCCATTTCGACCATATCGCCGGCCATCACGAATTCGCCGAGCGCCTGGTGCACCCGGCCGAGGCCGAGATACTCGCCGCACCGACCGGCGCCAACACCCTGGCCACGGCCTTCGTCGGCGACGAAATGTTCGAGGCCCATCCGGATTGCCCGCTGTGCTACGCCGAGTATCGGGTCAAGGCGGCGCCGGCCACCCGTCTGATCGAGGATGGCGACGTGCTGGATCTGGGCAATCGGGTGTTGCAGGTGCTGCACACGCCCGGCCATTCGCCCGGCGGTATCAGCCTGTGGGAAGCGGCGACGCAGACGCTGTTTTCCGGCGACATCCTCTACGACGGCCCGCTGATCGAGGATGCCTACCATTCCAATCTGGAAGATTACGCACGCAGCCTCGCGCGCCTGCGCGAACTGCCGGTGCGTGTCGTGCACGGCGGGCACTTTCCCAGCTTCTCCGGCGAGCGCATGCGCGCACTCATGGATGCCTGGTTCGCCCGCCACGCCCTGTAAGGTGCCGCGGGGCCGCACGCACCGCCCAGGACGAAGGGATCAGCGCCGCTGGCGCGCCTCGCGGTGCAGACGCTCCTGCTCGGCCGGGTCGATTCGCAGGGGCTGGGCCCGGGGTGCGCCCCAGCCGAAGGCCAGCAGCAGCGCGTGCAGATGATGTTGCAGCTTGGCGAGCATGGTACGACCTCCTGCCAAGTTCATGAGAGACGGAGCCGGAAGGCTCCTGTACTGAGCCTAGCCCCGCCGCCGGCGAATTCAACTGATCCCGATCAAGCGACCGGGCTCTTGCGCCGGTAGGGAAACACGTCGATCACCTTGCCCTGAACAATTGCCTCCTGCAGCCCCTTCCAGTAGTCGGCGTCGTACAGGTTGCCGTGCAACTGGCTGAACAGCCGGCGCTGCTTGATATCGGCGAACAGAAAAGGCGGGAACTCCTCGGGAAACACATCCATCGGCCCCACCGAATACCAGGGCTCGGAGCTCATCTCGTCCTCGGGAAAGCGCGGCGGCGGGATGTGGCGGAAGTTCACCTCGGTGAGAAAGCAGATCTCGTCGTAGTCGTAGAACACCACACGACCGTGGCGGGTGACACCGAAGTTCTTCAGCAGCATGTCGCCGGGGAAGATATTCGCCGCCGCCAGCTGCTTGATCGCCAGGCCGTAGTCCTCCAGCGCCTCGCGCACCTGCGCCTCGTTGGCATTCTCCAGATAGAGGTTGAGCGGGGTCATGCGCCGCTCGGTCCAGCAGTGGCGTACCAGCACGGTATCGCCCTCGAGCACCACGGTGGAGGGCGCCACCTCCAGCAGCTCGGCCAGGCACTCGGGCGCGAACTTGGCCTTGGGGAAGCGAAAATCGGCGAACTCCTGGGTATCGGCCAGGCGCCCGACACGGTCGACGCTCTTCACCAGGCGGTACTTCTCGATCACCGTCTTGCGGTCGACGTTCTTCGCGTGCGAGAAGCGGTCCTTGATGATCTTGAACACGGTGTTGAAGCCCGGCAGGGTGAACACGCTCATCACCATGCCGCGCACGCCGGGAGCCATGACGAAGCGGTCGTCGCTGGTCGCCAGGTGGCCGATCAGCGCGCGGTAGAACTCCGACTTGCCGTGCTTGTAGAAGCCGATCGAGGTGTACAGCTCGGCGATGTGCTTGCCGGGCAGGATGCGCTTGAGGAAGCCGACGAACTCCGCCGGTACCGCCACATCCACCATGAAGTAGCTGCGGGTGAAGGAGAAGATGATCGACACCTCGGCCTCGTCGGTGATCAGCGCGTCGACCTGGATGCCGTGACCTTCGCGGTGCAGCAGCGGGATCGCCAGCGGCCACTGCTCGTCGCGGGTGTAGATGCGCCCCACCAGGTAGGCGCCCTTGTTGCGGTAGAGCACCGAGGAAAACAGCTCGATGCACAGCTCCGGGTCCTTGCACACCCAATCCGGTAGGCTGGCGCGCAACTGCTGCTCCAGCCGCTGCAGATCGCGCGGCAGGTCCTCGTAGGCCACGTCGAAACGGTGATCCTCGAAAATCGCCCGCAGCATGTCCGCCAGCTCGCCGGCCGGGCGGTAGCTGCGCGTCTGCGCCGCGCCGGGGTGGCTGCGCAGCGACGGCCGGGTAGTGTGGACGAACATGCAGCCGTCGCTGATCAGGTCGTGGCTGAACAGGCTGCAGAAAATCGAGTTGAACCAGGTTTCCGCCAGCTCGTCGTCGAAACGCAGGTCGATCAGGGCGATATAGGCGCTCTTCACCAGCGGCCACTGGCCGACCTCGAGCAGCACCTCGTCGAAGACCTGCTGCAGGTGGTCGCGGGTCTCGCCGACCTTGTCCTCGTACAGGTTGATGCGAGCCGCCGAGGCCCGCTGCGCTTCCTGCCACTGCGCCAGCTCGAAGCGCGCGCGGGCGCCGTCGGTGATCTGGCGAAAGTGCTCGCGGTAGTCGTCGAAGCCGTCGAGGATCAGCTGCGCGATCTCGCCGGCCGGCCATTGCTGCGCCATGGAAGTGCCTCGCAAGGAAATGAGTGAAGCGAGCTTAGCCGCAAAGCCGGCAAAACGTAGCCCGGATGCAATCCGGGGACTATCGCCCAAGTCCTCCCTAATTTCATCCGGGCGACGGGCTGGCACAGGCCTCGTTCGAAAGCGCGATGCGGATTGCCAGAACGGCGGCAGCCGGCAACACTCTCGCTCCCCACCTGCCGGATGCCCCGCCTTGCGTACCGCCGACCTGCTCCGCCTGCTGCTGCTCGCCGCCATCTGGGGCGCCAGTTTCCTGTTCATGCGCGTCGCCGCGCCGGTGCTGGGCAGCATGCCCACCGCCTTCTTCCGCGCCAGCTTCGGCGCCCTCGGCCTGCTCGCCTTTCTGCTGCTGATGCGGGTGAGCTGGGATTTTCGCGGCAAGCTCAGGGCCTGCCTGCTGCTCGGGGTGATCAACGCCGGCCTGCCGTCGGCCATGTACTGCCTGGCCGCGCTGATCCTGCCGGCCGGCTACTCGGCGATCTTCAATGCGACGACGCCGTTGATGGGCGTGCTGATCGGCGCGCTGTTCTTCCACGAGGGCATCACCACGAGCAAGGCCGCCGGGGTGTTTCTCGGCCTGCTCGGCGTGGCGGTGCTGACCCGTACCGGGCCGGTGGCCTTCGACCTCGAGCTGCTGCTGGGCGCCGCCGCCTGCCTGGTGGCCACCACCTGCTACGGCTTCGCCGGTTTCCTTACCCGCCGCTGGATCGGCCAGCAGGGCGGCCTGGACAACCGCCTGACCGCCTTCGCCAGCCTGGTGGGCGCCAGCCTGTTCCTCACCCCGCTGTTCGCCGGCAGCCTGGCGCTGCAGGCGCCGCCCAGTTGGGGCGGAGCGAATGTATGGCTGTCGCTGGCCGGCCTCGGCCTGCTTTGCACCGCCTTCGCCTACGTGCTGTATTTCCGCCTGCTGGCCGATATCGGGCCGATCAAGGCCAGCACCACCACTTTTCTGATTCCGCCGTTCGGCGTGCTCTGGGGCGCCCTGCTGCTGGGCGAGCCGCTGAGCTGGGACTACCTGCCGGGCTGCGCGCTGATCGGCGTGGCGCTATGGCTGGTGGTCAGGCCGAGCATGGCCAGAACCTGAGGCAGTGCGCACGGCGTACCCTACGAAAAAGCCGCCCGAGGGCGGCTTTGTTGTAAGGCGGTAATGACTATTGCTGCAGCTCCTGCTCGGTAAACAGCCCGTCGAACAGCATCGACGACAGGTAACGCTCGCCGGAGTCCGGCAGGATCACCACCAGGGTCTTGCCCTGCATCTCCGGCTTCTCCGCCAGGCGCACCGCGGCGACCATCGCCGCACCGCAGGAGATGCCGCAGAGGATGCCCTCCTCGCGCATCAGGCGCAGGGCCATGGTCTTGGCCTCGTCGTCAGCCACCTGTTCGACCTGATCGACCATCGCCAGATCGAGGTTCTTCGGCACGAAGCCGGCGCCGATGCCCTGGATCTTGTGCGGCGCCGGCTTGACCTCGGCACCAGCCAGGGTCTGGCTGATCACCGGCGAGCCGATCGGCTCCACCGCCACCGAGAGGATCGGCTTGCCCTGGGTCTGCTTGATATAGCGAGACACCCCGGTGATGGTGCCGCCGGTGCCGACGCCGGCCACCAGCACATCGATGGCGCCATCGGTGTCGCGCCAGATTTCCGGGCCGGTGGTCTTCTCGTGGATCGCCGGGTTGGCCGGGTTGTCGAACTGCTGCGGCATGTAATAGGTGGCAGGATCGGAAGCGGCGATCTCGGCCGCCTTCTCGATGGCGCCCTTCATGCCCTTGGCCGGCTCGGTCAGCACCAGCTCGGCGCCGAGGGCCTTGAGCACCTTACGCCGCTCCAGGCTCATCGACGCCGGCATGGTCAGCAGCAGCTTGTAGCCGCGTGCGGCGGCGACGAAGGCCAGGCCGATGCCGGTGTTGCCCGAGGTCGGCTCGACTATGCACATGCCCGGCTTGAGCACGCCGCGCTCCTCGGCGTCCCAGATCATGCTGGCGCCGATGCGGCACTTGACCGAGTAGGCCGGATTGCGCCCCTCGATCTTGGCCAGGATGGTGACCCCTTTCGGCCCCAGGCGGTTGATCATCACCAGCGGCGTGTTGCCGATGGCCTGGGCGTTGTCTGCAAAGATGCGGCTCATGTCGGAAGTCCTTGGCATGACGGGAAAAGCCTCAAGCCTATGCCTGCCGCCCGGCGCCGTCCAGCCAGCAGACCGAAAGCCGGGTGACTCGCCATTCAGTGACTGAATACCGCGTCCACGTTCACAGCCGCCGGGCCTGCGCGTTATAGTCACCGTCTGAATCTCTGCAGCGGGCCGGCCCCGCGCGTTACCGTTCGAGGATTTTCCGATGAAGTTCGAAGGCACCCAGTCCTACGTCGCCACCGACGACCTCAAGCTCGCGGTCAACGCCGCCATCACCCTGCAGCGCCCGCTGCTGGTCAAGGGCGAGCCGGGCACCGGCAAGACCATGCTCGCCGAGCAGCTGGCCGAGGCCTTCGGCGCCAAGCTGATCACCTGGCACATCAAGTCCACCACCAAGGCCCACCAGGGCCTGTACGAGTACGATGCGGTCAGCCGCCTGCGCGATTCGCAGCTCGATTCCGACAAGGTCCACGACGTTCGCAACTACATCAAGAAGGGCAAGCTGTGGGAGGCCTTCGAGGCCGACGAGCGGGTGATCCTCCTGATCGACGAGATCGACAAGGCCGACATCGAGTTCCCCAACGACCTGTTGCAGGAGCTCGACAAGATGGAGTTCTACGTCTACGAAACCAACGAGACGATCAAGGCCAAGCAGCGCCCGATCATCATCATCACCTCGAACAACGAGAAGGAGCTGCCGGACGCCTTCCTGCGCCGCTGCTTCTTCCACTACATCGCCTTCCCCGACCGCGACACCCTCAAGCGCATCGTCGACGTGCATTACCCCAACATCAGCGGTGAGCTGGTGGCCGAGGCGCTCGACGTGTTCTTCGACGTGCGCAAGGTGCCGGGGCTGAAGAAGAAGCCCTCGACCAGCGAACTGGTGGACTGGCTCAAGCTCTTGATGGCCGACAATATCGGCGAGGCGGTGTTGCGCGAGCGCGATCCGACCAAGGCCATCCCGCCGCTGGCCGGCGCCCTGGTGAAGAACGAGCAGGACGTGATGCTGCTCGAACGCCTGGCCTTTATGGCACGCCGCGCTTCTCGGTAAAAATCGGGCTGCTGCGCGTCGGCTGGCGCGCAACCCACTCGATACAGGGCTCGCGAGCTAGAGCCAGGCAAGGCGAAAACGAGCTGAACAGCGCAGCGTACTGCAGTACGTGAGCATGGGCAGCGAGCTTTCAACGCCGCATGGCCGACGCGCAGCAGCCCGGCCAGAACTGACATGAGGGCGCAGCCATGCTGCTTAATCTATTCAACGAAATGCGCGCGGCCAAGGTGCCGGTGTCGGTGCGCGAGCTGCTCGACCTGATCAACGCGCTCAAGCACAACGTCGTGTTCGCCGACATGGACGAGTTCTACTACCTGTCGCGCGCCATCCTGGTGAAGGACGAACGCCACTTCGACAAGTTCGACCGCGCCTTCGCCGCCTACTTCAAGGGCCTGGAGAACCTCGACCGACATATCGAGGCAATGATCCCCGACGAGTGGCTGCGCAAGGAGTTCGAGCGCCTGCTGAGCGACGAGGAACGCGCGCAGATCCAGAGCCTGGGCGGCCTGGACAAGCTGATCGAGGAATTCAAGAAGCGCCTCGAAGAGCAGAAGGAAAAGCACGCCGGCGGCAACAAGTGGATCGGCACCGGCGGTACCAGCCCGTTCGGCTCCGGCGGCTACAACCCCGAGGGCATCCGCATCGGCGACGCCGGCAAGCGCCAGGGCAAGGCGGTCAAGGTGTGGGATCAGCGCGAGTACAAGAACCTCGACGACCAGGTCGAACTGGGCACGCGCAATATCAAGGTGGCGCTGCGCCGCCTGCGCAAGTTCGCCCGCGAAGGCGCCGCCGAGGAACTGGATCTGGACGGCACCATCGACCACACCGCCAAGGACGGCGGCCTGCTCAATATCCAGATGCGCCCGGAGCGGCGCAACACGGTGAAACTCCTGCTGCTGCTGGATATCGGCGGTTCGATGGACGCCCACGTCAAGGTCTGCGAGGAGCTGTTCTCCGCCTGCAAGACCGAGTTCAAGCACCTGGAGTACTTCTACTTCCACAACTTCATCTACGAAAGCGTGTGGAAGAACAACATGCGCCGCACCAGCGAGCGCACCGCCACCCAGGACCTGCTGCACAAGTACGGCGCCGACTACAAGGTAGTGTTCGTCGGCGACGCAGCCATGGCGCCCTACGAGATCACCCAGGCCGGCGGCAGCGTCGAGCACTGGAACGAGGAAGCCGGTTACGTGTGGATGAAGCGCTTCATGGAGAAGTACAAGAAGCTCATCTGGATCAACCCCTACCCCAAGGACACCTGGAACTACACCGCCTCGACCAATATCGTCCGCGAGCTGATCGAGGACCGCATGTACCCCCTGACCCTGCAGGGCCTGGAAGACGGCATGAAGTTCCTGTCCAAGTAAGGGCCAGATCGGGGCATCAACAGATAACGCTAAAAGAAGCCCCAGCCAGGCTGGGGTTTCTGCTACTGGAGGCAAAGAAACTACGGAACGCCGCCCCCGCAGGCGACGTGCCGTAGCAAACCTGGCGCCGACCCTGGCCTACCGCGCGTGACCCGAACGCCAGGGATCACGCCGCCTCACGCCAGCTGGAAGTCGGCGATGGTCACGGTGGTGTGGTCGGTCACACCGACCAGGCGGATGCTGCCGCCGTCCGCACCGTTGATCGTCACCAGGGTGTCGGCGCCGGCATCAGCGATGGCAACCCGCGCCGCGAAGGTCGCCGCGGTGATCCCCAGCGCGGCGAAGTTGAGCAGATCCTGGCCACCGGCGGGGTTGGCGTCGAAGTCCATGATCCTGTCGTTGCCGAAGTTCGGCCCGAACATGAAGATATCGTTGCCACCACCACCAATAAGTCTGTCGTTGCCGGCTCCTCCATTTAGGCGATCATTGCCGGTACTTCCCTGAATAATGTTATCCAGCGCATTACCCGTGCCCGTGAACGACTCCGTGCCGTAGTACCACAGGTTCTCCACATTCGCCCCCAGCGTGTAGCTGCTCAGCGTCGTCCTCACCTGATCGATACCCTCTCCGGCAAACTCAATCACTCGGTCGCCTACATGATCGACCCAGTAGATGTCATCACCTGCACCGCCAACCATCCGGTCGGCACCCTCACGGCCATTGAGCCGATCATTGCCGGTACTTCCCTGAATAATGTTATCCAGCGCATTACCCGTGCCCGTGAACGACTCCGTGCCGTAGTACCACAGGTTCTCCACATTCGCCCCCAGCGTGTAGCTGCTCAGCGTCGTCCTCACCTGATCGATACCCTCTCCGGCAAACTCAATCACTCGGTCGCCTACATGATCGACCCAGTAGATGTCATCACCTGCACCGCCAACCATCCGGTCGGCACCCTCACGGCCATTGAGCCGATCATTGCCGGTACTTCCCTGAATAATGTTATCCAGCGCATTACCCGTGCCCGTGAACGACTCCGTGCCGTAGTACCACAGGTTCTCCACATTCGCCCCCAGCGTGTAGCTGCTCAGCGTCGTCCTCACCTGATCGATACCCTCTCCGGCAAACTCAATCACTCGGTCGCCTACATGATCGACCCAGTAGATGTCATCACCTGCACCGCCAACCATCCGGTCGGCACCCTCACGGCCATTGAGCCGATCATTGCCGGTACTTCCCTGAATAATGTTATCCAGCGCATTACCCGTGCCCGTGAACGACTCCGTGCCGTAGTACCACAGGTTCTCCACATTCGCCCCCAGCGTGTAGCTGCTCAGCGTCGTCCTCACCTGATCGATACCCTCTCCGGCAAACTCAATCACTCGGTCGCCTACATGATCGACCCAGTAGATGTCATCACCTGCACCGCCAACCATCCGGTCGGCACCCTCACGGCCATTGAGCCGATCATTGCCGGTACTTCCCTGAATAATGTTATCCAGCGCATTACCCGTGCCCGTGAACGACTCCGTGCCGTAGTACCACAGGTTCTCCACATTCGCCCCCAGCGTGTAGCTGCTCAGCGTCGTCCTCACCTGATCGATACCCTCTCCGGCAAACTCAATCACTCGGTCGCCTACATGATCGACCCAGTAGATGTCATCACCTGCACCGCCAACCATCCGGTCGGCACCCTCACGGCCATTGAGCCGATCATTGCCGGTACTTCCCTGAATAATGTTATCCAGCGCATTACCCGTGCCCGTGAACGACTCCGTGCCGTAGTACCACAGGTTCTCCACATTCGCCCCCAGCGTGTAGCTGCTCAGCGTCGTCCTCACCTGATCGATACCCTCTCCGGCAAACTCAATCACTCGGTCGCCTACATGATCGACCCAGTAGATGTCATCACCTGCACCGCCAACCATCCGGTCGGCACCCTCACGGCCATTGAGCCGATCATTGCCGGTACTTCCCTGAATAATGTTATCCAGCGCATTACCCGTGCCCGTGAACGACTCCGTGCCGTAGTACCACAGGTTCTCCACATTCGCCCCCAGCGTGTAGCTGCTCAGCGTCGTCCTCACCTGATCGATACCCTCTCCGGCAAACTCAATCACTCGGTCGCCTACATGATCGACCCAGTAGATGTCATCACCTGCACCGCCAACCATCCGGTCGGCACCCTCACGGCCATTGAGCCGATCATTGCCGGTACTTCCCTGAATAATGTTATCCAGCGCATTACCCGTGCCCGTGAACGACTCCGTGCCGTAGTACCACAGGTTCTCCACATTCGCCCCCAGCGTGTAGCTGCTCAGCGTCGTCCTCACCTGATCGATACCCTCTCCGGCAAACTCAATCACTCGGTCGCCTACATGATCGACCCAGTAGATGTCATCACCTGCACCGCCAACCATCCGGTCGGCACCCTCACGGCCATTGAGCCGATCATTGCCGGTACTTCCCTGAATAATGTTATCCAGCGCATTACCCGTGCCCGTGAACGACTCCGTGCCGTAGTACCACAGGTTCTCCACATTCGCCCCCAGCGTGTAGCTGCTCAGCGTCGTCCTCACCTGATCGATACCCTCTCCGGCAAACTCAATCACTCGGTCGCCTACATGATCGACCCAGTAGATGTCATCACCTGCACCGCCAACCATCCGGTCGGCACCCTCACGGCCATTGAGCCGATCATTGCCGGTACTTCCCTGAATAATGTTATCCAGCGCATTACCCGTGCCCGTGAACGACTCCGTGCCGTAGTACCACAGGTTCTCCACGTTCGCCCCCAGCGTGTAGCTGCTCAGCGTCGTCCTCACCTGATCGATACCCTCTCCGGCAAACTCAATCACTTGGTCGCCTACATGGTCGACCCAGAAGATATCGTCACCCGTCCCCCCCATCATTAGGTCGACTCCAACGCCACCGTTGAGGCGATCATTACCTTCTCCACCGTCAAGAATGTCATCTCCACCGAGTCCGTTCAGTACATCGTCTCCACCCAACCCAATAATATGGTCCTCCAGCGCGGTGCCGTTAAGCGTATCGGCCAGATTACCGCCCATGATCACTGCACTGGCCACAATGGCAGTGGCCACCGAGGTCAACGACTCGAAGGTACCGCGGTTGTCGGTGTAACTGACCACCACCCTCACCTGCTGGCCGGCCTGAGCCGCCGTCAGGGTGAAGCTCTGCGCGGTGGCGCCGGCGATATTGCTGAAACTATCGCCGCTGCCGACCTGCCACTGGTAGGCGAAGGTCACGCCGACCAGGCCGTCGGCATCGGCGATCTGCGCGGCGGAAACGATCAACGTCTGACCGACACTGGGCGTCGGATTGTTGAGCTGCGGCAGCCCGGTGGGCGCGTCGTTGACGTTGACCACCGGTTCGGTGACTTCGGAAATCAACGTCTCGGGGTTGCCCATATCATCGTTGAAGCTGACCACCACGCGCAGCGGCAAGCCCACTTCGGCATCGCCGGGCTGGAAGTTCTGCCCCGTGCCGACCTGCACCCACTGGCCGGCCACCAGCGCCTGCCAGGCGTAGCTGAGCACGGCAAACTGGCTGCCGTTGGGGTCGCTGACGATGGCGGCCGCCAGCAGCATCTCGTCCTCGCTGGGCGCCATGTTGCTGATGGTCACACTACCCTCGGCCGGTCGATCCACCAGCCACACCTCCCGGTCAGCGAACCGCAGAACGTCAATACTGCGCAGAGTATCGGTGCCGTCCGACACTATCCGGCGAGTAGTGTGCAGGCCATCCGGATCGAGCGGGTCGAAGGTGGTCACGGTGCCACCGCCACCGGCGAAGCGGGTATGGGCAACGGTCCAGGTGCCATCGAAGTTCTCAATGATGTCGTACTCTTCCGCCAGTCCCCAGTACACGGCGGTATCGATATCGTTCTCATCCTTGCTGTAGAGAATTTCACGGACGATATGTAGCTGCCCAGGGTTTAGCAGGCGGCTGAACATGGCCTGATCCAGCGTCAGGTTGTCCGAAGTGCCAGCCAGGATGCCGCTCTTGCCAGTGATGAGTTTGGTCATCCCGTCGGCTGTGCCAATCTCAGTGCCTGCATCGTCGCGAATGCTGATGCGCACGTTGAGCCAGGCCGCGCCGTCGATATAGTCGTCGCCGCCGCGCCCCTCGATCACATCGCTACCGCCACCGCCTAGCAGGATATTGCCGGCGTTGAAGGCAATCGCCGACTCAAGATCCGCGGCAATCAGGCTAGCCAACGCATCCGTCAGACCACTGGTGACGGTCTGCAGATCCTCGACCGAAAGGTCGGTGATCCGCGCGGCCACCACCTCGGTCAGCCCTGTGACCAGTGCTCCCAGGTTGCCCAGGCTGGCCGTGCCGCCTAGCAAGAAATCGACTTCGGCGCGCAACGCCTCGACGAGATTTCCCACCTCGGTATCCTGCGGGTTTTCCAGGAAGGCGAAGAGGAATTCAAGCTGACTCAGCGGACCCGATCCGGTATCCCCCATAAAGGACGCAAGCAGCGCATCGACCTCGGCGACGATGTCATCCAGGCGTCCGGGCGCGAGCGGCTCCGGCTTCTGAGGAACCAGGTAGTCCAGCAGCTCGCGCAATCCGTTGATGCGATCCACGCCAGCCTGGCTGAGGAAATTGTTCTCGTCCATCTGCCGCTCTGCTTCGGCGTCCGGATCGTTGGCACGATCATCGCCGCGCAACACATCGTCCAGATCCCAGCCCGACAGTGCTTCGACCTGACTGAAGCGGTCGCGCAATACCTTCAGCGGCTCGGTGTCGAACACCATCTGATTGAGATCCGAGTAGGCGGACACCGTGCTGTCCTTGTGGATCACCCAGTCGAAGCCCCACATGCCGATGTTCTTCTGGATGCCGGCGCCGGCGAACATGATGTCGTCGCCGGAGTCGGCGTCGTAGTCGGTGTCGCCCTGGCCACCGTTGAGCACGTCGTGGCCAAGGATCGGACTCTCGAAGAAGATGTCGCCGTTATCGCCGGCGATGTAGTCGAAACGTCCACCGCCTTCCACCCAGTCGTCGCCGGAACCGCCGAACAGCGCGTCGATGCCGTCGCCACCGTGGATGAAATCATTACCGGTACCACCCATGATTTCCTTGCCGTCGGTGCCGCCGATGATGAAGTCGTCGCCTTCACCGCCGAAGATCAGATCCAGCCCGTTGCCACCGTGGATCACGTCGTTGCCGGCACCGGCCTTGATGATGTCGTCGCCGCCGATGTCGGTAATGATGTCGTCGCCGTCGCCGCCCTGGATGATGTCGTTGCCGTAGCCACCCTCCAGGCGGTCGTTTCCGCCGTCGCCCCACAGGGTGTCGTCGCCGATGCCGCCGATCAGGGTGTCGTTGCCTTCGCTGCCACCCAGCACCACATGGGCTTCACCGTTGTAGCGCAGGTAGCCCTCGCCACGTTCCACCATGGGCGTCAGCGCCTGCATGATGGGATCGTCCCATACCGGGTCGGCGCCGATCTGCAGCGCCTGGTTCAGCTCGAGGATATGGTCCACCGAAGCGAACAGATCACCCGGCAGGTGCGAGGAACCCGGCCGGCCGAGGTCGGTATTGGCCATCACCAGCGAGGCGAAGGAGTTGGCCTCCAGCGCCCCCAACAGGTCGAGCCCCTGGGTGCGCGACAGATAGTAGAAGCGGTCGCCGTCCTGCAGCTTCTCCATCTGCACTTCGAAGACGAAGTTGAAGGTCGAGCCGAGCATGCCACCGAACGGCATCTTGCGCTCGGCCAGGCCGCCGATCCAGAAGTCCACCAGGTTCAGGCCGGACTCCCGCCCGGCCCAGGTTCCGCTGCTGTTGAGGAAGTCGGTGCGATCACTGGGGCTGCCGCTACCGCCCATCACCAGCAGGGTGGCGGCGGCGCGCTTGGCCTCGGCGGTATCGGCCGCGAGAATGCTCTCGTGCTGGCCGTAGGCGGCGATGAAGTTGATGATCGACGCCGGGTTCTTGATATTCAGCGCGAAGTCGGTCCAGCTGACGTAGGGCTTGAGGTTGCTGTCGCCGGTGGCGGCGAAGAACTGCTCGCGCGCGCTGTTGAGCGACGGCACGCCGGTGTCGCGGCCGCGGGCGATATTGATCGCCGCCAGGTCCAGGGGCAGCCCCACCAGGTTGTTGCGCAAGGCGCCGGTGACGAACTCGTCGATCTCGTTGCCGGTCTGCCGGGTCATGCCGCGGATGATCGAGCCGGCCATGACATCGGCATCGGCGCTGCCGAACTCGACCGGGTTGAGGAAGGCCTCAATCAGGCCGATGTCGCTGGACTGCATGTCGAAGCTCAGCCGATCCACCGTTTCGTTGAGCATGGAGTGGCCGAAGCGGTACACCACATGGGCGAACTCGGCGACGATGGCCGCGTCGATCTCGATATCCGGCTGCACCATGAAGATGTCGGTGAACGGCTGGATCTTGCGCACGAACTCCTCGAACACCAGATGCTGGTACTGCATCTCGTTGACGAAGCGCGCGGCCTGAAATAGCCGCTCGCCGTTCCAGATCAGCCCATCGGCGCTACCCGGCACCTCATTCACCGGTACCAGCAACCATTCGTTGATAAAGGCCAGATCGCCGCTGGCGAGAATAGTCTGCTTGTTGGACTCGACCAGGCGATTGTGCTCGGAGTGGAACACATGGTGCACCGCGGTCAGGCCGATGTTCTCGTTGCCGCGACCGTCGCCGGTGATGTAGTGGGCGTCGAGCAGTTCGTTGTCGTATTGCGCCAGTGTCGGCAGATTGCCAGGGCCTACCGGCAAACCGGGGTTGAAATCCGGATTCGCAACAGGCGGGCCACCCAGGCCGACTTCGTCATCGCCATCGGCCACCTTCATGGAACCATTGGAGTTGAACGGGTTGGCGCTGTGGGCAATATCGTCGAGAAAGGCATGGCCGGTACGGGCGGCACCAGCGGTGGAGATCGGGCTGTCGGGGTTGCCTTCGACCTCATAGGGCGGCGGGCCGGCCATCACCAGCTTGGGAAAACCGTTCTCGCCACGGATGAACTGACCATAGGGGTCGGTGGCCAACAGCGGCACGTTGCCGACATCGGCATCGGTCAGGTCGATGCCGAGCATCTCGCGCGCCTGCGCCTTGATGTCGGCCCAGGTGGCCAGCCCCCCGTTGGCTCCGTCGAGCATATGCCCGGTGGCTACCGGCTTACCATCGTGCAGCATGTATTCGCGCAGGAACACCTGGTGCGAGGCATGCGAGGTGTAGGTCTGGTTCTGGTCGACGAAGGGGGTGGTCTGGTTGACATGCTCGCGCACGTCGTCGGCGGTGCCCAGAATGCCATCCGGCCCCGGCTGGTTGGTGGCGCGGGTGAGGATCATAAAGTTGCTGTGCGAGCCTTCGACGTACAGCGGATCGTCCGGCTGCAGCGGGATATACACCATGCCGCTGCCCCCCTTGTTGACCAGATCCAGGCCATGGTCGAAGAACTGGCCGAACAGGCTCATCCAGGCGTTGAAAGGAGCGCTCAACCCCTCGTCCGGGGCCAGGTTGGGCACCAGCACGCTGCCGTTGTCCATGACGATGCCCAGGTTGGCCAGCAATTGATCGAGTTCGGCGGCCTTGGCCGCGGGCAGCACCTCCAGCAAGGCATCGCGAGCGTCGGTATCGCTCTGCAGTTGTGCCAGCGCAGCTGTGACGTCATCCATGGCAGACTCTGCCACTGCGGCCGAAGCGGTGGCGATCTCGCCGAGCAGCCCAGCGGCTTGCACCGCGGCATTGGTGACGGCCACGGCATCACTGTATGCGGCCAGCGCGGTCATGACGTCGCCATTGGTGTTGAACGCTTCCAGCAATGTCGCCTGGGCCAGCGCCTGATCCGCCTGCGCGGCCGCCACCAGCGCCAGCGCCTCGTCATGCGCCAGGGCATCGCTATCAGCCTGGGTCTGGGCGTCGACTACCGCCGCGTGTGCAGCCAGCACCGCTTCGGCGGAAACAAGCAGATTGGCTTCGCTGGCTTCAAGCGCCGCCAGGGTGTCCTGCTCTGCCGCCTCGGCCGCCTTCAGGGCAGCCCAGGCCGACGCCACCAGTTGCGCATCGCCAAAGACGTCGCTGGATCCGGCGTATTCCAGCGCGGCCATTATCACTGCAGGATTGTCCAGGCTCTGATCGACGATCAGGTTGCTGATCACCCGTGGCTGCGAATCCACCACATAGCCGCTGGTCTGTTCGTAGCTGGTCTGGGTGTCCGAACCGGGGAAGCCGGGGGGCGCGCCGGCGCCGTCGATACCGATTTCCGCGTCGCGGAACTCCGGCTCCAACAGGCGCGGCATGGTCTGGTCGGCCGAGCCGTAGTACTGCTGGCCAGGCACCAGGTTGTTGTAGGTGCCGTCGACCGTGCGCAGACCATAGGGCAGCAGCGGGTTGCCGACCAGGTCGTAGAGCGAGGCGCCGGCGGCGTGGGCTTCGGCGATCTTGATTTGCTGGAGGATGAATTCCAGATCGGATTGGGTTGTATTGACGGCCATTTTGTTGTGCTCCCTCGATGTGAGTGCGACTGACGAAGGCGTCAGAAAAACCACATGCATACGGCAACATTGCAACGGCGTGGCTAAGCGCAGGCAGAAGAGTGTCCGGATCGGTGCAGGGGGATCGAGCCGCAACTGGCGCTTGCTCAACCCGGGCGGCTGCGGGGCAGCAGGACGTGGCTAGGGCGGTCCATGGCAATGCCACAAGCCGGCGGTGCCGCATGAGGTCGCCGCTTCAGTGCGGCGTGGACTGCTGTCCATGTTCTTGCGCTCCGGCGCGGGTGACGCGGTGCGACGGTCGCTGTGCCCTCTCCTGCACCGCATCCCGCCGCCGACGCCACGCTTGCAATGCCCGAGGCCCACTTCCCTGAGCCCCATCAAGCTACGGCTGTAACGGCCCTCGCACCTCGGCCTGCGCGACTCGACCGACTTGACGGGAGTCGGTAACGACGTCGCGGCGACCCTGCGAGGCGAATCCTGAACTAGCTTGTTGATAGACCTCGGTAGTACGGGAACCACCGGGAGATCTTTCAGCACTTGGTTGCAAGCATCGGGGAGCGACGACGATGTCCATAGATGCAAAGGTCGAATCAAATTCGAAGACCTTGGTCGAGGCCGTCGATGGGACTTTGGTCGAATCCGCCTCGTCCTGGTGGCGCCGCCTGGGGCAATCGAACCGCTCGCTGCAGTTCGTCCTCGCCGCGGCGCTGATCCTCGGCGTGAGCATGGTCTTCGTCGGCAGTCTGGTCAGCCAGCAGATCAAGCTCGCCGCAGCGCAGAGCGCGGGCGAAGGCGCGGCTATCTACATGGAGGCCTATCTCGACGAGTATGTGCAGGAACTGGCCAGCGCGCGCAGCCTGAAACCCGAGAGCGTGCAGGCCATCGACAACCTGATGAAAGACACCTCGCTAAACAGCCATATCGTCTCGGTGAAGATCTGGCTGCCCGACGGCAGCAACGTCTACAGCACCAGCAAGCGGCCGGTCTTCTACTATCACCCGGCCGGGCCCATCGCCGAGGCCATGCAGGGCAAGGTGGTAACCCGCCTGAGCCCGCTGGAGCACGACGAGCACGCCTACGAGCGCAGCTTCAACCGGCCGCTATACGAAACCTATGTGCCGCTGCGCGAGTTCGGCAGCGGGCGGATCATCGCCATCGGCGAGTTCTACGAGCTGGAGCACGAGATCGGCAGCATCCACCAGCAGGTCTGGGCCATCATCGCCGCGGCCACCCTGGCCATGCTCCTGCTGCTTTTTCTCATCGTCCGCCGTGGCGACCGCATCATCGACCGCCAGCAGGCGATCCTGCGCCAGCAGATGCGCGAGCAGGAGGCCTTGCACCAGCAGAACGCCGCGCTGCAGCAGCGGGTCAATACCGCCAGCCGCGAGTTCGCCACCATCAACGAGCTAACCCACAGGCGCCTGGGCGCCGACCTGCACGACGGCCCGGCGCAGCTCCTGACCCTGATCCTGCTGCGTCTGGACGAGCTGGCCGAGCTTTGCCAGACCGGGGAAAACGACGCGCTGGAGACCATCCGCAGCGCCGCCCAGGAGAGCCTGCGCGAGATCCGCGGCATCTCCCGCGGTCTGGCATTGCCGGAGATCAACGAGCTGAGCCTGGACGAGCTGCTCAAGCTGGTGGTGCAACGCCATGAACAGCGCAGCGAAACCAAGGTGCAGCTCGAGCTCGGCGAACTGCCGGCGATACTGAGCCTGCCCTACAAGATCTGCGTCTACCGCCTGGTGCAAGAGGCACTGAACAACGCCTTCCACCATGCCGGTGGCCAGGGCCAGTCGGTGCGCGCCGAATGTCGGCAGGGCGTGCTGGAGGTGCAGGTGGCGGACGCCGGCGCGGGCATCGATCAGACGCGTCAGGCCGCAACGGGGTCGCACCGCTCGCGCCTCGGGCTGGCGGGTATGCGCTATCGGGTGGAATCGCTGGGTGGGACCTTCGACCTCGAATCGGCCCCCGGGCAAGGTACCCGGGTCAAGGCCAGATTCGATTTGCGCGGCGGCGATAGCCGCCAGTAGCAGTCAATGGATCAGGGCGTACTAATGCCCACATGCCAGGTCTTGCGGCTTTCCCAGTAACGGCGCACCGCCGCCACCGCCTCGACCCGATTGCGCGCATGCAGCTTCTGCATCACGTTGGTCATGTAGTACTTCACCGTCTTCTCGCTCAAGCCGAGCTTGGCCGCCACCTCGCGATTGGTCAGGCCGCTGGCGACCTCGCGGATGATCTGTTCTTCGCGGTGGGTCAGATCGGGACCGTGCTGTTCGCTGCGATGCTTGCGGAAGTTGCTCAGCAGGCGCGCCGCCAGCGCCGGGGTGATAAAGGTCTCGCCCTTGGCCACGGTACGGATCGCCTGGATCAGCTCCGGCCCGCTGACACCCTTGAGCACATAGCCCTGAGCGCCGCCCTCCAGCGCCGCGTAGGCGTCATCCTCGGACTCCGACACCGTCAGCATCAGCACCTTGACCCTGGGCTGCGCCTTGCTGATGGCGCGCACCGCGGCGAAGGTATCGCCGGGCATGTTGACGTCCATCAACAGCACGTCCGGCTGACAGCGCGCGGAGATATCCCGCGCCTCGTCGGCACAGCCGCCCTGCTCCACCACTTCAAAGTCCTCCACCCGGTTCAGGGTCGCAGCCACCCCCTGACGCAGCAACGGGTGGTCGTCGACTATGCCTACCTTGATCTTGTCGCTCATCGAATATGCTCCCCTCAAGGTTTATACCCTTGTCGCCCAGGGTGCCTGGCCGAGGCCAGGCACCCTGGACTCGCCCCTAGCTCAACCCAGCTGGAAGTCCGCCGAGGTGACCGTGGTGTGATCGGCGACGCCGACCAGGCGTATGCTGCCGCCATCCGCACCATTGACCGTCACCAGGGTGTCGGCGCCGGCATCGGCGATACTCACCCGAGCGGCGAAGGTCGCTGCCGTAATCCCCAGCGCGGCGATATTGAGCAGATCCTGGCCACCGGCGGGATTGGCATCGAAGTCCGTGATCCGGTCATTGCCGAAGTTCGGCCCGAACACGAAGATGTCGTTGCCACCACCACCAATAAGCCTGTCGTTGCCGGCTCCTCCATTTAGGCGATCATTGCCGGTACTTCCCTGAATGATGTTGTCCAGCGCATTACCCGTGCCCGTGAACGACTCCGTGCCGTAGTACCACAGGTTCTCCACATTCGCCCCCAGCGTGTAGCTGCTCAGCGTCGTCCTCACCTGATCGATACCCTCTCCGGCAAACTCAATCACTCGGTCGCCTACATGATCGACCCAGTAGATGTCATCACCTGCACCGCCAACCATCCGGTCGGCACCCTCACGGCCATTGAGCCGATCATTGCCGGTACTTCCCTGAATAATGTTATCCAGCGCATTACCCGTGCCCGTGAACGACTCCGTGCCGTAGTACCACAGGTTCTCCACATTCGCCCCCAGCGTGTAGCTGCTCAGCGTCGTCCTCACCTGATCGATACCCTCTCCGGCAAACTCAATCACTCGGTCGCCTACATGATCGACCCAGTAGATGTCATCACCTGCACCGCCAACCATCCGGTCGGCACCCTCACGGCCATTGAGCCGATCATTGCCGGTACTTCCCTGAATAATGTTATCCAGCGCATTACCCGTGCCCGTGAACGACTCCGTGCCGTAGTACCACAGGTTCTCCACATTCGCCCCCAGCGTGTAGCTGCTCAGCGTCGTCCTCACCTGATCGATACCCTCTCCGGCAAACTCAATCACTCGGTCGCCTACATGATCGACCCAGTAGATGTCATCACCTGCACCGCCAACCATCCGGTCGGCACCCTCACGGCCATTGAGCCGATCATTGCCGGTACTTCCCTGAATAATGTTATCCAGCGCATTACCCGTGCCCGTGAACGACTCCGTGCCGTAGTACCACAGGTTCTCCACATTCGCCCCCAGCGTGTAGCTGCTCAGCGTCGTCCTCACCTGATCGATACCCTCTCCGGCAAACTCAATCACTCGGTCGCCTACATGATCGACCCAGTAGATGTCATCACCTGCACCGCCAACCATCCGGTCGGCACCCTCACGGCCATTGAGCCGATCATTGCCGGTACTTCCCTGAATAATGTTATCCAGCGCATTACCCGTGCCCGTGAACGACTCCGTGCCGTAGTACCACAGGTTCTCCACATTCGCCCCCAGCGTGTAGCTGCTCAGCGTCGTCCTCACCTGATCGATACCCTCTCCGGCAAACTCAATCACTCGGTCGCCTACATGATCGACCCAGTAGATGTCATCACCTGCACCGCCAACCATCCGGTCGGCACCCTCACGGCCATTGAGCCGATCATTGCCGGTACTTCCCTGAATAATGTTATCCAGCGCATTACCCGTGCCCGTGAACGACTCCGTGCCGTAGTACCACAGGTTCTCCACATTCGCCCCCAGCGTGTAGCTGCTCAGCGTCGTCCTCACCTGATCGATACCCTCTCCGGCAAACTCAATCACTCGGTCGCCTACATGATCGACCCAGTAGATGTCATCACCTGCACCGCCAACCATCCGGTCGGCACCCTCACGGCCATTGAGCCGATCATTGCCGGTACTTCCCTGAATAATGTTATCCAGCGCATTACCCGTGCCCGTGAACGACTCCGTGCCGTAGTACCACAGGTTCTCCACATTCGCCCCCAGCGTGTAGCTGCTCAGCGTCGTCCTCACCTGATCGATACCCTCTCCGGCAAACTCAATCACTCGGTCGCCTACATGATCGACCCAGTAGATGTCATCACCTGCACCGCCAACCATCCGGTCGGCACCCTCACGGCCATTGAGCCGATCATTGCCGGTACTTCCCTGAATAATGTTATCCAGCGCATTACCCGTGCCCGTGAACGACTCCGTGCCGTAGTACCACAGGTTCTCCACATTCGCCCCCAGCGTGTAGCTGCTCAGCGTCGTCCTCACCTGATCGATACCCTCTCCGGCAAACTCAATCACTCGGTCGCCTACATGATCGACCCAGTAGATGTCATCACCTGCACCGCCAACCATCCGGTCGGCACCCTCACGGCCATTGAGCCGATCATTGCCGGTACTTCCCTGAATAATGTTATCCAGCGCATTACCCGTGCCCGTGAACGACTCCGTGCCGAAGTACCAGAGGTTCTCCACGTTCGCCCCCAGCGTGTAGCTGGTTAGCGTCGTCCTCACCTGGTCAATGCCCTCACCAGCAAACTCGATCACTTGGTCACCTACATGGTCGACCCAGAAGATATCGCCACCTGCCCCCCCCATCATGGTGTCGGCACCAGTGCCACCATTGAGATGATCGTTACCAGCTCCCCCTTCCAACGTATCGTCCCCCCCCATGCCGTTGAGGGTGTCGTCCCCATCGCTGCCCAGCATGATTTCGCTACCCGCGGTTCCCGTCAGGGTGCCGCCGAACGTCGTCATGACCATGATCCCCGCCAGCACCGCAGTAGCCGCCGACGTCAGCGACTCCAGGGTATTGCCGTTATCGGTGTAGCTGACCACCACCCGGATCTGCTGCCCGGCCTGGGCCACGGTCGGGGTGAAGTTCACCCCTGTGGCGCCGGCGATATTGGCGAAGTTGCCACCCGTGCCGGCCTGCCATTGGTAGGAGAACGCCACGCCGGCGAGACCATCGGCATCGGTAAAGGCATTGATCGCCGTGAGCTCATTGCCCAGCGAAGGCGCCATATTGCTGATCAGCACGCTGCCCACCGGCAGATCGTTCGGATCGCCACCTTGCACGACCAGGCTGGTCGGCGCCGAGAACACGGTTTCCAGCACGCCGTGGGCGTCCTTGTAGATCGCCTTGACGCGCAGGGCCAGGCCCTCGAACTCCGGCCTCACGGTGAAGGTCGGGCCGGTGGCACGGGCGGCCTCGCCGCCGATGTTTTCCGTGACGATATCGGCGAAGGTACCGTCGCCCTCAACATCCACCTGCCAGTAGTAGCTGATCGGGCCGGTGACGGCACCGTTCGGATTGCCGGCGCCGATATTATCGGCGTCGCGCACCAGCGCAGCCGAAACGCTGAGCACCTGGCCGACGCTGGGCGAGCCGTCGCTGATGCGCAGCGCGCCTTCCACCTCGGCGTTGCGTCCCGCCACCAGCACCATGGCCTGATCGTTGAACTGGATGCGCTCGATATTGCGGATCATGTCCGCGCCATCGGCGCCGACCACATCGAGGAAGCCGTCGCCGTCGTTGTCCACGCCATCCAGGCCGACGTGACGGACACCCCACAGGCCATCGCCCCACTCGATCACTTCGTATTCGGACATCAGCCCGGAGTAGACCGCCGTATCGAAGGACTGCCCGAGGTTGTTCGGGTCGACCGTGCCGGACATCAGCTCACGGACGATGACCAGTTGCCCCGGGTTGTAGGTGCCGTTGAGCATCAGCGGGATCATCGGCACCATGCTGTTGAAGGTGGCGATTTCCGGTCCCGTGCCGTCGAGGTTCTGCCGCACGCTGATGCGCACGTTGAGCCACATGTCGCCGTCGATCAGGTCGTCGCCGCCGTTACCGGCGATCAGGTCGCTGCCGTTGCCGCCGAGGATGATATTGCCCGCACCGAAGGAGGTGACCTCACCGACGGTGGTCAGCGGGTCGGCCAGCTCGTTGATGAACGCCCGCAAGCCGTCGACCATGTCCATATAGTCGTTGCTCAGCACGCTGCCGTAGGCGCCGGACAGTGCAATGGCCGTGGCGTCACGGTCGTCGCCGTTGAGGATGTCGGCATGGTGCGAGCCCGACAGCCCTTCCATGAACTCGAAGCGCGCCAGCACCGATACATCGGACGGTGCCACCGGCGTTTCGTCGAAAGCGCGCAGACGGAAGTCCACGTTGACCCCGAACGGATCGTCGCGGAAACCCGCCCAGTCGAAGCCGGAGCCGCCGACGTAGCGGTCGCCCTCGCCGCCGTTGCCGAACATGATGTCGTCGCCACCCTCGCCGTCCATGCGGTCGATGATGCCGAACTCGCCGATGAACACGTCGTGGCCGATCACGTTGTCCAGGCCGAACTCGTTGAAGTTGTCGCCGCCGTTGCCGTCGGGACCGCCCAGTTCCAGCCAGTCGTTGCCCTCGTTACCGAACTGCGCCTCGTTGCCGCGGGTGCCGAGGATGAAGTCGTCGCCCGGGCCGCCGAACACCTCGGTGGAGTCCTCGCCGGAGATGACGAAGTCCTTGCCATGGCCGGCCATCACCAGGTTGAAGCCATTGCCGGCATGGATCACGTCGTTGCCTTCGCCGGCCCGGATCACATCGTCGCCGCCCATGTCGGTGATGATGTCGTCGCCGGCCCCGCCCATGATCAGGTCGTTGCCGAAGCCGCCTTCCAGACGGTCATTGCCGGCGTCGCCCCACAGGGTGTCGTCGCCGATGCCACCAACCAAGGTGTCATTGCCGTCCGTGCCGCCGAGCACCACGTGCTCA
This sequence comes from Pseudomonas sp. PL-6, assembly GCF_054110165.1. Taxonomy (NCBI): domain Bacteria; kingdom Pseudomonadati; phylum Pseudomonadota; class Gammaproteobacteria; order Pseudomonadales; family Pseudomonadaceae; genus Pseudomonas; species Pseudomonas sp. PL-6. The sequence goes on from NZ_CM134189.1 coordinate 3,534,255, forward strand.
CCGCCGTTGTACTGCAGGAAGTTGGGCCCACGCATCACGTCTGGCAGCAACGGGTTGTCGCCTTCCGGATCGGCGCGGCCATCGTCGCCCAGGCCGGTGTACTGTTTGGTTTGGTCCACCTCGAGGATAAAGCCCGGGGTGGAGAAGATATCCCCCGGCAGGTGGGTGGCATTGGTATTGGCCATCACCATGCGCGAGAAGAAGTTGTTCTCCATCTCGGTCAGCATGTTCAGGCCGGCCAGACGCTCCAGGTAGTAGAAGCGGTCGGCATCCTGCAGCGCCTCCATCTGCGTCTCGAAGACGAAGTTGAAGGTGGAGCCGAGCATGCCGCCGAAGGGCATGATCTTTTCGGCCAGGCCGCCGATCCAGAAGTCGATGGCGTTGACCCCGGTAGTGGCTGCAGGCCCATGCAGGAAGGCCATGCGGTCGACACCGGCGCCATCTGCGTCGAATAGCCGTTCCTCGGCGGTTCCCTCATTGATCAACGCCGTGCCGCCGAATACCAGGGCGAAGGCCACCGCCCGTTTCTCGGCCAGGGTATTGACGTCGAGCTCCTGCAAGGCCGCATGCGTACCATAGGCGGCGATAAAGTTGACCAGCGAGGTCTGGTGTTTGAGGTTCATGGCGAAGTCGACCCAGCTGGTGTAGGGCTTCAGCTGGCTATCGCCGGTCATGTTGTAGAACTCCTGACGCGCCGCGTTGAGCGACGGCACCCCGGTCTCCCGGCCGCGGGTCAGGTTGATGGTGGCCAGGTCCAGCGGCAGGCCGAGCAGGTTGTTGCGCAGGGCCTCGGTGACGAACTCGTCGATCTCGTTGCCGAGTTGTCGGGTCATACCACGGACGATGGCACCGGCGGCCTCCTCGGCGCTGACGGTGACGAAGCCACCGTTACCATCGCTGAGCTGGTTGAAGGCCAGCGGGTTTAGGAAGGCCTCGATCAGCCCCAGTTCGCTGGAGACGAAGTTCGGGTCGAAGCGATCCACCGTCTCGGTCAGCATCGAGTGGCCGAAGCGATACACCACGTGGGCGAACTCGGCCATGATCGCCGGGTTGAGGGTGCTGTCGTAGACCTGGGTGGCGTTGAAGAACACGTCCACCTGCGGCTGCACCTTACGCGCGAACTCCTCGAACACCAGGTGCTGGTACTGCATCTCGGTGGCGAAGCGCGCGGCCTGGAACAGCCGCTCGCCGTTCCACACCAGGCCGTCCGGGCTGGTCGGCAGCTCTGTCACCGGCTCCAGCAACCACTGGTTGATGAAGTCGAGGTCGTTGGAGGCCAGCACCACGTCCTTGGTATGCGTTACCACGCGGTTGTGCTCGGCATGGAACACATGGTGGATGGCGGTCAAGCCGATATTCTCGTTGCCGCGACCGTCGCCGGTGATGAAGTGGGCATCGAGTAGCTCGTCGTCGAAGAACAGATTGGACGACACCGGGTTACCCAGATCATCGGTCAGCCCGACCGCACCATCGGCATCGGCGGTCTTCATCGCGCCCGTCTGACCGTTGATCGGGTTGGCGTTATGCGCGATATCGTCGAGGAAGGCGTGCCCGGTACGAACCACATCGTTGGGCACCGCCACGCCACCGGGACCAGCCGGCTCCAATCCTCCTCCAGTAACGAACTGCGGATAGCCGTTGGCACCGGGGATGAACTTGCCGTATTGGTCGGTGGCCAGCAGCGGCACGTTCACCACGTCGGCATCGCTCAGCACGATGCCCAGCAGGTTGAGTGCCTGAGCCTTGACCTCCGCCCAGGTCGGCAGGCCGCCGTCGGCGCCGTTGAGCAGGCGCCCGGTGGCCACCGGGCCCTCGTCGGTCATGGCGTACTCGCGCAGGAATACCTGGTGCGAGGCATGCGAGGTATAGGTCTGGTTCTGGTCGACGAACGGCGTGGTCTGGTTGACATGCACATGCACGTCGTCCGCCGTACCAAAATCGCCGTCCTCACCGGCCAGCACCGCCTGGTTGGTGGCGCGGGTCAGGACCATGAAGTTGGCCGAGCCACCCTCGATATAGAGCGGGTCATCCGGCTGCAGCGGGATAAACACCGTGCCGTTGCCGCCCTTGTTGACCAGGTCCAGACCGTGGTCGAAGAACTGGCCGAACAGGGTGAACCAGGAGTTGAAGCCGGCCGACAGCCCTTCGTCCGGCGCGCTGTTGGGGATAAACAGCGGCACCCCTTCCGGGATCGGCTGGCCGCTGAGATCCAGCAGCACGCCGTTGGCGTCCAGGGTACCCAGGCCGGCATCGACATAGGCCTGCACTGCTGCCGGGTTGGTGATGGTCTGGTCGACGATCAGGTTGGAGATGATCCGCGGATCGGCGTCCACCACATCGCGCGGCGAGGCGGGGTTGGTCGGGTCGTAGGCATAGTTGCCATTGCTGAATTCACCGCCCGGAGCTGGGCCATTGAGGTCGATGGTGTCGCCATCCGGGTCGTTGATGAAGTTCTGCGTCGTCGAGGTCGGGAACGGCTGATCCGCCGCACCGAAGTACTGCTGCCCCGGCACCAGGTTGTTGAACGAACCATCCACGGTGCGCAGGCCCCAGGGCAGGCGCGAGTTGGGGATGATGTCCATCAGATCCTCGCCGGCGGCGTGGCGCTCGGCGATGATGATCTGGTCGAGGATGAACTGCAGGTCGGAGCGGATCATGCGCAGGCCATCGCCCGGGCTGGCCACCTCGCTTTCCACCGGCAACGGGGCCGGCGGCGGCGGCAGTTGACCGCCCGCTACCGGGTCGGTGGCCGCCGAGGCCACCCGTTCCATCACGCCGTTATCGTCCTGGTAGATGGCGATCACGCGGATCGCCAGGCCGTCCAGGTTGGGGCTGACGCGATAGGAGACACCATCCTGGGTCGACGGCCGCGCGCCACCCTCTTCGACGATATCCTGGAAGATGCCCGAGCCGGCCACCGCCTCGTACTGCCAGATATAGCTGACCGGCCGGCCGTTGATCAGGCCGTTGGCATTGTCCTCGTCGCCGACGCCCGCGGCAGAGACCCGCAGCAGTTGGCCGACCGCAGGCGTGTTATCCGCCACACCGCTGACGGCATCGAGAATCTGCAGCGCGCCGGTGGGCGAGAAGTTGCCGCCCTGTTCGGTGCCCGGCACTTCCTCGACGAACACGCCGCCGACCAACACCAGGGCGCTGTCGGAAAACTGGATGCGCTCGATATTGAGCAGGCGATCGGTGCCCTCGTCGCCGACATCATCGGTGACTATGGTCATACCGCCTAGCGTGGTTACCGTGTAGTTCTCGCGCGGCCCGGCATACAGCGCGGTATCGAAGCTATCGGCGCTGTCGAGTATCTCGCGCACGATCATCAACTGCCCCGGGTTGTAAACGCCGTCGAGCATCAGCGTGATCATGTCCTTCATGCTGTTGAAGGAAGCGATTTCCGGGCCGGTCGGATTGCCGTTGGCATCCACCCCGGCACGCACGCTGATGCGCACGTTGAGCCAGCGGTCGCCGTCGATCAGGTCGTCGCCGCCACGGCCTTCCAGCACGTCGCTGCCGCCGCCGCCGAGGATGATATTGCCGCTACCGAAGGAAGTCTGCGGCGCACCGAAGAACTCGGTGAGCATCTGCTGCAGGTTGGTGATGCGGGCGATGCCCTCGGCAGTCAGCAGACTGCCCTGGGCGCCGGCCTGGGCGATCAGCGCCGCGTCGGCGTTGTCGCCGCGCAGGATATCGCCGAAGGCCGAGCCGGACAGACCTTCCACCTCGGCGAAGCGGTCGAGGATACCGGCATTGGATGGCGCCACCGGCGGCTCGACGAAGTCGTCGACGATCAGGTCGACCTTCACCCCGACCCGATCGTCCTTGTACACGGCCCAGTCGAAGCCGGAGTTGCCGTCGAAGTGGTCGGCGCCTTCGGAGCCGACCATGATGTCATCGCCGCCCTCGCCTATCACCTCGTCGAAGCCGGGGCCGCCGATGAATACGTCATGGCCGTTCACGGTATCGGTGGAGAACGGCTCCAGGTTGTCGCCGGGGGCGCCGTCCTGGGTGCCGATCTCGATCCAGTCGTCGCCTTCGTTACCGGCAGTCTGCAGGTTGCCCTTGGCACCCAAGATGAAGTCGTTGCCGGTGCCGGCGAAGACCTCGGAAACGTCCTCACCGGTAATGATGAAGTCGTTGCCATGGCCGCCGAGAATCAGGTTGAAGCCATTGCCGCCGTGGATCACGTCGTTGCCGTCGCCCCCCTTGAGCACATCGTCGCCGCCCTTGTCGGTGATGATATCGTCGCCGGCGCCGCCTTCGATCATGTCGTTGCCGTCGCCGCCTTCCAGGCGGTCATTGCCGCCGTCGCCCCACAGGGTGTCGTCGCCCAGGCTGCTGACCATGATGTCGTTGCCTGAGGTGCCGCCGAGCACCACGTGCTCGTCGCCGGTGTAGCGCAGGTAGTTGGTATCGCCCCCCGGTGTTTCCGGGTTGTCGCGAATCACCAGCGGGATCAACGGGTTGTCGCCAAGCGGGTCGGCGCTACCCAGTCCTTCGTTGAACTGCGCACCCTGGTTCACCTCGAGGATCAGCCCCGGGGTGGAGAAGATATCCGCCGGCAGGTGCACCGCATCGGTATGGCGCATCACCAGCTTGGCGAAGGAGTTGTCCTCCATCTCGGTGAGGAAGTTGAGGCCGTCCAGACGGGCCAGGTAGTAGAAGCGGTCGCCGTTCTGCAGCGCCTCCATCTGCGTCTCGAAGACGAAGTTGAAGCTGGAACCGAGCATGCCGCCGAAGGGCATGATCCGTTCGGCCAGGCCGCCGATCCAGAAGTCGATGTCGTTAACCCCGGTGCTGGCCGCCGGGCCGTTGAGGAAGGCCATGCGTTCATCGTCGGAGATCGCCCCGCCGCCGAACACTATATCCATGGCCGCGGCGCGCTTGGCCGCCAACCCGGTGGCACTGGTGATGCTGCTATGAGTGCCGTAGGCGGCAATGAAGTTGATCAACGATTCCGGGTGCTTCAGGTTCAGGGCGAAGTCCAGCCAGCTGGTGTAGGGTTTGAGCTGGCTGTCGCCGGTCATGGCATAGAACTCGGCGCGCGCCTGGTTCAGCGACGGCACGCCGGTGTCGCGACCGCGGGCGATATTGATCGCCGCCAGGTCCAGCGGCAGGCCGAGCAGGTTGCTACGCAGGGCGCTGGTGACGAACTCGTCGATCTCGTTGCCCAGTTGCCGGGTCAGGCCGCGAACGATGGCGCCGGCGGCCTCTTCGGGCGACAGGGTGCCGTTCTCGTTGAACGCCAGCGGGTTGAGGAAGGCCTCGATCAGACCCAGGCTGCTGTCGTTCTGGAAGGTCGGGTCGAGCCGGTCGACCGTCTCGGTCAGCATCGAGTGGCCGAAGCGGTACACGGTGTGGGCGAACTCGGCCATGATCGCCGGGTTGATGGTGGCGTCGTAACCGTTGGGAATGAGGAACTCGTCCACCAGCGGCTGCACCTTGCGGGCGAACTCTTCGAACACCAGGTGCTGGTACTGCATCTCGGTACCGAACTTGGCGGCCTGGAACAACCGTTCGCCGTTCCATACCAGGGTCGACAGGTCGGCCGGAATCGAATCGACAGTTACCAGCAGCCATTGGTTGAGGAAGGCCATATCGCCGTCGGCGGCGGCCTGCAGAGCCACGTCCTTGGTGTGTTCGACCAGGCGGTTGTGCTCGGCGTGGAACACGTGGTGCACGGCGGTCAGGCCGATGTTCTCGTTGACCCGGCCGTCGCCGGCCATGAAGTGGGCGTCGAGCAGCTCGTCGTCGTAGGTGCCGGCCAGGCCGTCGTTGATACCAGCCACGACGTCGTCATCGGCGACCAGCGGCGCGCCGGTCTGGCTGTTGAAGGGATTGGCCGAATGGGCGATGTCGTCGAGAAAGCCATGGCCGGTGGTCAGTGCCAGGGAGGCGTCCACCGGTGCGGCCAGGCTGGCCTCGACCAGACCGCCGGCGGTGACCAGTTGCGGCATGCCGTTGGCGCCCGGAATGAAATTGCCGTACTGGTCGGTGGCCAGCAGCGGCACCCGACCGACGTCTTGATCGTCCAGTTCGATCCCCAGCACGTCGCGAGCCTGGGCCTTGAGCACGGCCCAGGTGGCCATGCCGCCCAGCTCAACGTCGTCCTCGGTACCGAAGATGCCGTCTGCCCCAAGGTCGCGGTTGGTCAGCAGCTTGCCGGTGGCCATGGGTTGGCCGTCCACCAGCACATAGGCGCGCAGGAACACCTGGTGCGAAGCGTGCGAGCTGTAGGTCTGGTTCTGGTCGACGAACGGTGTGGTCTGGTTGACGTGCACGCGGTTGCCGTCCGCGTCCACCTCGACACTGGCGCGGGTGATGACCATGAAGTTGGTCTGTGGCGTGGCCGGGTTGTACAGCGGGTCGTCCGGCTGCAGCGGAATGAAGATGAAGCCATTGCCGCCCTTGTTGACCAGATCCAGGCCATGGTCGAAGAACTGGCCGAAGAAGGTGAACCAGGTGTTGAAGCCAGCCGAAAGCCCTTCGTCCGGCGCAGTATTGGGGATGAATAGCGACTGGCCGGCGGGAATCGCCACACCGTCAAGATCCAGCAGGGTGCCGGCCGGATAGGGGTTGCCATCCGGGTCCAGCTGATTGACACCGTCTGCCAGCGTACCCAGGCCCGCCTGGACATAGACCTGCACCGCCGCCGGGTTGCTGATGGTCTGGTCGACGATCAGGTTGGAGATGATCCGCGGGTCGGCATCGGCCACGTTGCCGGTGGCGCCGTAGTCGGTATTGGTCACCTCTCCGCCCGGTGCGCCGCCGTTCATGTCGAAGGTGTCGCCGTCCTGGTCATTGCGGAACTGCTGGTCCAGCAGCAAGAGGAACTCCTGGTCGGCGGCGCCCCAGAAGGTGCGGCCCTCCACCAGGTTGTTGTAGCTGCCATCCACGGTGCGCAAGCCCCAGGGTACCTGGGAGTTGGGCAGCAGTTCGTCCAGGCTCTGCCCCGCGGCATGTGCCTCGGCGATCAGAATCTGCTGGAGGATGAACTCGAGATCGGACTTGATGAAATTGGCCATTTCCTTCCACCTCTGATGCCCAGCAGTTGAATTCGCAAAGTCAAAGCCAAAGGAACCCGTGGCGCAGACGCAACTCACCCTCTCCAGGCGCGCATCACGCATTCGTCAGAGTGTTCCCGGGATAGAGGCCAAACGCCGCCGCGCCGACATGCTGGGATCGTCGACGTCCAATCGGTATTTGGTATGTCCCTATGCTGATGCCGGCTCAAAGCCTGGCGTCAGAAATCAGGCAGAAGGAGGCCCGTGAAACTGCGGGTCGGCGAAGTGCCCTAGCGAAGACGCCTCAGGCGTCTGGTCAAGCAAGACTCTAGTCATGGTCTTTCTCGGTATCGCTGCTGGTCTGGTGGGAACCGTGACGGTTTCTTGGCCTTTTCCAGCAAATGCACGATTAGACTTAAGTCCCAGCCCTTAGCCTTGTCAAGATACCGTCGGTCACCTCGCCGATATACGGCGTTGCGCCATAAATCTTTACTGCATAAAGATTTTTCCCAAGAAACAAAAAGAAACATGGCAAAAATAAGGCCTAGAAACGCCTTGCGCCCCGACCAAAGTCCCATCTATACCTAGGGGGCGACATTCAAGGAGACGGGAAAATGTCTCCCTGCAGGTGCACCGAGCCGCAGAGCGCCGGAACACCGTCACCCAGCAGGATGCTCAGCGAACATGCCGTGCCGGAGGGTCCCATGGGCATCCCGCAGTCCCCGCGTTCCGAGCTGGCCGAGGTGTTGTTTCGCCTGCGCCGTACCTTCTATGCCCTGGCCGCCTTCAGCGGGGTGATCAACCTGCTGATGCTGACCCCGGCCGTTTATATGCTGCAGGTCTACGACCGCGCCCTGGTCAGCAGCAACGTCACCACCCTGCTCATGCTCACCCTGCTGGTGGTCGGCCTCTATGTGCTGATGGCGCTGCTGGAGGTGGTGCGCTCCAGCGTGCTGATCCGCGTCGGCAACCGCCTCGACATGATGCTCAACAAGCGCATCTTCGGCGCCGCCTTCGAGCGCAACCTGCGCCGCGCCGGCGGCAACCCGGCGCAGGCCCTGCAGGATCTGTCGCAGGTGCGCCAGTTCCTCACCGGCAACGGCCTGTTCGCCTTCTTCGACGCACCCTGGACACCGATCTACCTGCTGGTGATCTACCTGGTGCATCCGCTGCTCGGCCTGATCACCCTGATCGGTTCGCTGCTGCTGGTGGCCCTGGCCTGGCTCACCGAGGTCAGCACGCGCAAGCCGCTGGCCGAGGCCAACCAGGCTTCGCTGGTGTCCGGCAGCTTCGCCAACAACAACCTGCGCAACGCCGAGGTGATCGAGGCCATGGGCATGCTGCCGGCGATCCGCCAGCGCTGGTTCGGCAACCACCTGAAGATCCTCGAACTGCAGACCCTGGCCTCCGACCGCGCCGCCTACATCAATGGCGCCACTCGTTTCGTGCGCGTCACCCTGCAGTCGCTGATCCTCGGTACCGGCGCGCTGCTGGCGATCCAGGGCAAGATCACCCCGGGGATGATGATCGCCTGCTCGATCCTCTCCGGCCGCGCCCTGGCGCCGGTGGAACAGGTGATCTCGGCCTGGAAGCAGCTGCTCTCCAGCCGCGCCGCCTGGGCCAGGCTGTCCGACCTACTGGCCGACTTCCCCGCGCACAAGCCGTCCATGCCGCTGCCCAAGCCGCTGGGCATGCTTCAGGTGGAAAACGCTTTCGCCAGCGCGCCGGGCTCGCCCACGCCGATCCTGCGCGGCATCAGCTTCAACCTGTCGCCCGGCGAGGCGCTGGGCATCATCGGCCCCTCGGCCTCCGGCAAGTCCACCCTGGCGCGCCTGCTGGTCGGCGTATGGCCGGCGCAAGGCGGCAAGGTACGCCTGGACGGTGCCGACCTCTACCAGTGGAACAAGGCCGAGCTGGGGCCCTGGCTCGGCTATCTGCCGCAGGACGTCGAGCTGTTCGAAGGCAGCGTCGCCGAGAACATCGCCCGCTTCGGCGAGATCGACAGCGACGCGGTAATCCTCGCCGCCAAGCAGGCCGGCGTGCACGACATGATCCTGCACCTGCCGCAGGGCTACGACACCCGCCTCAGCGCCGACGGCGGCTCGCTGTCCGGCGGGCAGAAGCAACGCATCGGCCTGGCCCGCGCACTGTACGGCGAGCCGTCGCTGATCGTTCTCGACGAACCCAACGCCAGCCTCGACGACGTCGGCGAAGCGGCGCTACTGCAGGCGCTGGTCGACCTCAAGCAACGCGGCAAGACCCTGGTGCTGATCTCCCACCGCCCCACCGTACTGAACATGGTGGACAAGGTGCTGGTGCTGCGCGAAGGCGCGGTGCAGATGTTCGGCACCCGCGACGAGGTGTTCGCCGCCCTGCGCCAGGCCAACGTGATCCCCACCGGCAAAGGGGCGCCGACCCTGGCCTCGGTGCGGGGCAAGGAGTGACATGCCATGTCCGACCTACAGTTCGAGAGCAAGAGCCTGCAGCTGGCGGACAGCCCCTGCGAAATCGACATGGACGACCGCAAGCCGAGCCGCTGGGGCCTGTCGCTGGTGCTCGCCGGCTTCGGCGGGTTCATCCTCTGGGCCCTGCTCGCGCCGCTGGATGCCGGGGTAGTGGCCAACGCCACGGTCAACGTCACCGACAACCGTAAGACTATCCAGCACCTGACCGGCGGCTCGGTCGGTGCCATCCTGGTACGCGAAGGCGACCTGGTCGCGCGCAACCAGCCGCTGATCGAGCTGGACGCCACCCGCGCCATCGCCGAGCAGGGCATGGTCAGCGCCCAATACATAGTGGTCAGCACGGTGAAAAGCCGCCTGCAGGCCGAGCGCGACGGTGCCGAGCAGGTGGAGTTCGATCCTGAACTGCTCAGCCGTTTCGCCGGCGACCCACGTCTGGATGCCTCGGTCGCCCTGCAGCAGCGCCTGTTCGCCACCCGCCGCGCGGCGCTGAGCGGCGAGGCCGAGATTCTCCGCGAGAACATCCGCGGCGCCGAGGAGCAGCTCAAGGGCCTGCGCCAGGTGCAATACTCGCGCAATTCGCAGATCAAGCTGCTCAACCAGGAACTCGACGGCGTGCGCAGCCTGGCCGCCGAAGGCTACGTGACCCGCAATCGCATGCTCGAACTGGAGCGCAACGCCGCCGAACTGAGCGCCTCGCTGGCGCAGAACGTCGCCGACAGCGGGCGTACGCGCAACCAGATCGCCGAAATCAAGCTGCGCATCCTGCAACTGGAACAGGACTTCCAGAAGGAAGTGCAATCGCAACTGACCGAGGCGCAGAAAGAGGCCGCCGCCCTCGCCGACCGCCTGCGCGCGCTGGACTACGAGGTGACCAACACGGTGATCCGCTCGCCCATCGACGGCGTGGTACTGGGGCTGTCCGCCTCCACCATCGGCGGGGTGATCCAGGCCGGCTCGCGGATCATGGACGTGGTGCCGGCCAACGAGCCGCTGCAGGTGGACGCCATGGTGCCGGTGCAGGCCATCGACAAGATGCAGCCCGGCCTGCCGGTGGACATCGCCTTCCCCGCCTTCAACCACGCGCAGACGCCGAACATCCCCGGCCGCGTGCTGACCATCTCCGCCGACCGCCTGATCGACGAGGCCAACAAGCAGCCCTACTACCTGGCCCAGGTCGAGGTGACCGCCGAAGGCATGGACAAGCTCGGCAGCAACCGTATCCGCCCCGGCATGCCGGCCACCGTGACGATCAAGACCGGCGAACGCAACCTGATGAGTTACCTGATGAAACCCCTGCTCGACCGCATTGATGGAGCCTTCAAGGAGCAATGACATGCTCATGCGTCAAACGCTGTTCGGCCTCTGCTGCCTGGCCGCCGTGCCCGTCCACGCCCTCGATCTGCTGCAGGCCTGGGAGCAGCTGCAACTGCAGGGCCCGACCTACCGCGCGGCCATCCACGAGCGCGACGCCGGCCTGGAAAACCGTGCCATAGGCAAGGCCGGGCTGCTGCCGCAGATCACCGCGCGGGCCAGCAAGAGTCGGGTCGACGGCACCCAGGAGCAGGAAAACCTGCTCGGCCAGAGCATCGAAAACGATCTGGACTACGACTCGCAGAACCTCAGCCTGCAGCTGCGCCAGCCGCTGTACAACCGCCAGAAGATGGTCGAGTACCGCCAGGGCAAGCAGCGCGCCAGCTACAGCGAGGCGGTGTTCGACGCCAAGACGCAGAACGTCGCCGTGCGCCTGGCCAGCCGCTACTTCGACGTGCTGCTGACGCGCGAGACCATCGATCTGTCGCGCGCCAAGCTCAAGGCCTTCGAGCAGCAGGTGGCCGCCGCGCAGCGCCGTTTCGACCTGGGCGACGGCACCATCACCGACGTCGACCAGGCCACCGCGCGGCGCGACCTGGCCCAGGCCGAGGTAATCGAAGCCGAGGACAACCTGGTGGTCGCCCTGCGCCTGCTGGAGGAACTGCTCGGCGACATCCCCCGACAGCTCGCCACCCTCCAGGCGGACTTTCCCACTCCGCCGCTGCAGCCTAACAACCTGCAGGACTGGCTGAACAAGGCGCGCCAGAACAACCCCACGCTGCGCGCGCGACAGGTCAACCACGGCCTCGCCGAAGAAGAGGTCAGACGCGCCAGCAGCGGCCACTGGCCGACCCTGGATCTGGTGCTGGGCTATACCGACAGCGAGAGCGACTCGATCTCCACCATCGACCAGACCAACCGCTACAACTCCATCGGCCTGGAATTCAACATGCCGCTGTATGCCGGCGGCGGGGTCAGCGCGCGGGTGCGCCAGGCCACCGCCAGCCGCGAACAGGCTGGCGAGGAGGTCAACGCCGCGCGCGAGGAAGTGTTCTCCGCCACCACCCGCGAGTTCCGCGGCGTGCAGAGCGGCCAGGCGCGCATCCGCGCCCTGGAACAGGCCGTCGCCTCCAGCGAACGGGCGCAGGACTCGGCACGCAAGGGCTTTCTCGCTGGCTCCAGCACCAACGTCGATATCCTCAACGCCGAGGAACAGGTGTTCATCGCCCGCCGCGACCTGCTCGAAGCCAAGCTGCGCTACCTGCTGGCCCGCCTGCAGCTGGCCGCGGCGGTCGGCCTGCTCGGCGAGGACGATATCCTCCAGGCCAATGCCTACCTGGGCCCGGAACTGGCGATCGGTTACTGAGTACGCTCAGCGCCAGTGACGCTGCTGGGTGCGTCGCGTCTGCCCCATGCCCAGCATCCAGGCGAGCAGCAGCGCCAGCGACTCCGCCAGCCAGGCCAGCAGCAAGGCGCAGCTCAGGCCCCAGAGCATCGCCTCGGGAGTCAGCAGCACCTGGTAGCGGTAGGCGTCGAGGGTTTCCTCGAACAGTTCGCCGTCGGCGGCCGTGACCAGGTGCCAGGCCTGGGCGTACCAGGGCCCCTGCATGGCCTGCCACTCGCGCTCCAGCAAGGCCGCGCGCTGCACCAGGTGGGCCACGCTCTGCGCGTCGCTGCGCATCACCGCATCGTCGCTGACCCGGTAGTGCGCGACCAGCGCATCCAGGTCGCCCTTGAAGAAGCGCCGCGCGGTGTCCTGAAAGCCCTTGAGGCTCTGCTGCGACTCCAGGCGATGGGCCTCGACGCGCTTGCCGTAGTCGTCGACGAAGCCCGGCACCTGCACGCCGAGCAGCAGACCGCAGGCGAACAGCACCAGGCGCAGATAGCTTCGCAACATCCTTCCCCCCTCAGAGCTTGTGAATAAATCTACTGCGCTGGGCATCTCACGTTTCGGCTGTGCTCGCAATGCTCATGTATTTCAATACACTCCGCTTGCTGCGCGCAGGCGAAACGCGACCTGCCTTCGCTCGCGACGATTTCTTCACAAGCTCTCAAGCCTTGCCGTCGGCGATACATTCGCCACGGCGCCACAGCCGCCACTCGCCCGGCTGGTACAGCGTCCATTGTTCGTTGTCGGTCAGCGGCTCGGTAGCGATCACCGTGACCACGTCGTTCGGCGTGGTTTCGGCCTGGAAATCCACCTTGAGGTCGGCGTCCTTGAGCTGCGCCGGGCCGAAGGGCGCGCGCCGGGTGATATGCGCCAGCTTGCTCGAGCAGAAGCTGAACAGCCAGTCGCCGTCGCTGAGCAGGCAGTTGAACACGCCGAGCTGGCGGTAGCTGGCGCAGGCCGCCACCAGCACCGGCAGCAGCATCTCCACCGACACCGGCTCGGGAAAGGCGCGGCGCACCCGGTTGAGCAGGTCGCAGAAGGCCGCCTCGCTGTCGGTGTCGCCCACCGGCCGGTAGAAACTGGTGGCACCGACCAGGCCGGTCAGCTGGCCGTTGTGGGCGAAACACCAGTTGCGCCCCCACAACTCGCGAACGAAGGGATGGGTATTGGCCAGGCACACCTGGCCGACGTTGGCCTGGCGGATATGGCCGATCACCACCTCGCTCTTGATCGGGTAGCGCTGCACCAGCTGCGCCACCTCCGACTCGCTGCTCGCCCGCGGATCCTGGAACAGACGCAAGCCCCGGTCTTCGTAGAAACCGATGCCCCAGCCGTCGCGGTGCGGCCCGGTGCGCCCGCCGCGCTGCATCAGCCCGGTGAAGCTGAAGACGATATCGGTGGGGACGTTGGCGCTCATGCCGAGCAATTCGCACATCGAGTCAGTTCTCCTCGCCGAGGGCACGGCGCAGTTGCTCGGCCTCGGCTTGCAGGCGTGCCTGCAAACGCCGACGGCCCAGGGGCAGGAAACGCACCAGCAGGCGCCAGAGCAGCGCCGGCAGATCGCCGCGGCGTCGCGGGATCAGGTGCAGATGCAGGTGCGGCACGTGCTGGTTGGAATCGGGGCCGTCGTTGATCAGCAGGTTGATCCCCTCGCGGCCGTAGCCCGCCGCGCGCAACGCCGCCGCCATCTTGTCAGCCAGGGCCAGCAGACGGTCGCGCACTGCAGCCGGCAGATCCTCGAGGAAGGGGGCATGGGCGCGGCTGACGATCAGCACGTGCGCCGGGCGCATGGGAAAGATATCCAGCAGGACGATGAAATCCTCGTCCCGGTACAGTTGGTGCGCCGGCAAACGGCCAGCGGCGATGGCGCAGAATACGCAGTCCATGAGGCCTCCCATCCACGATGGCCATCATGCTGACCGGCTAACCGGCCAGGCGCAAGGGTCAGAGGCGCGGTTCCAGCCGGCCGCCGCGCTCGTAGCGATGTGCCAGGCGCTCGTCGTCCTGTTCCATCAGCTCGCGCAGGGTGCGCGGGTCTTCGTCTTCCACCACAGTCTCCTCGCGGCGCCCCTGCCACCAGCGCTCGATGGGCCAGCGCACGGCGACGAAGACCAGGTAAAGGGCGAAGGCGATCAGACTGTAGAGGGCCAGGTCGGCCACCGCCCGCCAGGCGTTGTTGCCCACCTTGAGCAGCAGGTCCATGGCGGTCACCGCGATGGCCGGGGCGAACAACTCGCGCGCCGGGTCGACTATGGTCGGGCTCAGCAGCAGCACCGCCACCAGCACCCGCAACGGCTCGCGCAGGTAGCGCCACATCCAGCTGGTCATGCGCAGCCACACCAGCAGGCAGCCGAGGGCGGCGACGCCATAGGCGGCCCAGGCGAGCAGATAGTCGTTCTCGTTCATCATAAAGCGGCGATCCTGGCCTCGAAGTTGGCGGGGCTGACGGAGGGGCGCTTATGATAACGGCTTTTCCCCGGCCCGGCGCCCCTGCCGTCGGCCGCGCCGCCCTGGAGTCGTCGCATGATCGCTGCCCCCATCGCCCGCCAAGAATCCGGCGCCGATCCCTATCGCTGGCTGGAGAATCGCGATAGCGACGAGGTGCTCGACCACCTGCGCGCCGAAAACGCCTACCTGGAGGCCGAGCTGGCGCCGCAGCAGGCGCTGCGCGAGCGGCTGTTCGAGGAGATCAAGGGACGCATCCGCGAAACCGACCTGTCGCTGCCGGTGCCCTGGGGCGACTACCTCTACTTCCAGCGCACCACCGCCGGCGACGAATACCCGCGCCACTATCGCTGCCGCAAACCGGCGGACGGCTCGCTGACCCTCGACGCCGCCAGCGAGCAGCTGCTGCTCGACCCCAACGCCCTGGCCGGCGGCGGCTACCTGGCGCTCGGCGCCTTAAGCATCAGCCCGGACCAACGCCGTCTGGCCTACAGCCTGGATCGCAGCGGCGACGAGATCTACCGCCTGTTCGTCAAGGAACTGGACAGCGGCCAGATCCAGGAGCTGCCCTTCGACGACTGCGACGGCAGCATGACCTGGGCGAACGACAGTCAGACGCTGTTCTTCACCGAACTGGACGACACCCACCGCCCCTACAAGCTGTACCGCCACCGCCTCGGTGCGGATGGCGCCGAAGCGGTGTTCGAGGAGGGCGACGGGCGCTTCTTCCTACACTGCTACCGCTCCAGCTCCGAGCGCCAGCTGATCCTCCAGCTCGGCAGCAAGACCACCAGCGAAGTCTGGGTACTGGATGCCGAACGGCCGCAGGACGCCTTCGTCTGCCTGGCGCCACGCGAGGAAGGCCACGAGTACGATGTCGACCACGGTCTGCAGGACGGCGCCTGGAGCTGGCTGATCCGCAGCAACCAGAGCGGCATCAACTTCGCCCTCTACGCCGCCGACGAAGCCGCACCGCAGCGCCCGCACTGGCGTGAAATCCGCGCCCACGACCCGGCGGTGATGCTCGAAGGCGTCACCCTCAACCGCGACGCCCTGGTGCTGAGCCTGCGCGAGGGCGGCCTGCCGGTGCTGGAAGTGCAGCCGCAGGGCGCGGCCGCCTACCGGGTGCAACTGCCGGACGCCGCCTACAGCCTGCACGTGCAGGACGGCCTGGAGTTCCACAGCACGGTGATCCGCCTGCGCTACGAGGCCCTCGGCCGCCCGGCGCAGATCCGCCAGCTGGAGCTGGCCACGGGCGCCCAGCAGGTGCTCAAGCAGACCCCAGTGGAAGGCCCCTTCGATGCCGAGGCCTACGAGAGCCGCCGGCTGTGGGCCACCGCGGCCGATGGCACGCAGGTGCCGATCAGCCTGGTGGCACGTCGCGAGGTGCTCGCCGCCGGCACGCCGGCGCCGCTCTACCTCTACGGCTACGGCGCCTACGGCGAGAGCCTCGATCCCTGGTTCTCCCATGCCCGCCTGAGCCTGCTCGAGCGCGGTTTCGTCTTCGCCATCGCCCACGTGCGCGGCGGCGGCGAGATGGGCGAGGCCTGGTACCGCGCCGGCAAGCTGGAGCACAAGCCCAACACCTTCGGCGACTTCATCGCCTGCGCCGAACACCTGATAGACGCCGGCCTGACCACCCCGGTGCAGCTCGCCATCAGCGGCGGCAGCGCCGGCGGCCTGCTGATCGGCGCGGTGCTCAACCAGCGCCCGCAGCTGTTCGCCGCGGCCATCGCCGAGGTGCCCTTCGTCGACGTGCTCAACACCATGCTCAACCCGGAGCTGCCGCTCACGGTGACCGAGTACGACGAATGGGGCGACCCCAACCAGCCCGAGGTGTTCGCGCGGATCCAGGCCTACGCACCCTACGAGAACGTGCGCGCGCAGGCCTACCCGGCGATCCTCGCAGTGGCCGGCTACAACGACAGCCGCGTGCAGTACTGGGAAGCGGCCAAGTGGGTGGCACGGCTGCGTGAGCGCAAGACCGACGCCAACCTGCTGCTGCTCAAGACCGATCTGGAGGCCGGCCACGGCGGCATGAGCGGGCGCTACCAGGGCATCCGCGACGTGGCCCTGGAATACGCGTTCCTGTTCAAGGTGCTGGGCCTCGCCGAAGGCTGACCGAGCAATCAGCTTTCGTTCGCCAGCTGCGGAATCTGATCTAGGCTGAAGGCACGCTTATGGCGAAAGGCCATAAGTGTCCTTTTCCTGCCTGCCGCCAAGGAAGATCCGCCATGAAGAGTTGGAAGATTCGCACCCACCTGTTGCTGCTCGCCGGCGCCCTGCTCAGCGCCCTGCTGGCCGTCGGCCTGCTCGGCCTGCACGGGCTGAAAGCCACCGTCGGCGGGCTGCAGACCGTCTACCTGGATCGCGTGGTGCCGCTGCGCGACCTCAAGCTGATCGCCGACCTCTACGCGGTGAACATAGTCGACGCCACGCACAAGGCGCGCAGCGGCGAGCTGACCGGCCACGCCGCGCAGCAACTGATCGAACAGGCCCAGCAGCGCATCGCGCAGACCTGGCAGGCCTACCTGGCCACCGAGCTGATCGCCGAGGAACGCCGCCTGATCGAGCAGATCGCCCCGCTGATGGAGCGCGCCGGGCCGCCGCTGGAGCAGCTGCAGAGCCTGCTCGCCCGTGGCGACCAGGCGGCGCTGGAGCGCTTCGCCGGCAGCGAGCTGTACCCGCTGATCGACCCGCTGTCGGCCAAGTTCGCCGAGTTGATCGAGGTGCAACTGGTGGAGGCCAAGCACCAGTTCCAGCTGGGCGAGGCGGAGTACGCCGCCAATCTGCGCCTGAGCCTGGCCCTGCTGTTGCTCGCCCTGCTGCTGGGCAGCGCCCATGCGCTGTATTTCAGCCGCCGCCTCAGCCGCCAGCTGGGTGCCGAACCCGGCGAGCTGGAGGCGATCAGCGCGCGCATCGCCGCCGGTCGCCTGGATGGCGCGCCGGCGGACGGCCGCGCCAGCAGCGGGGTGATGAAGTCGGTGCAGGCCATGCGCCACGGCCTGCACGACGTGATCGGCAATATCGGCGAGGCCTCCGAGCAGATCGAGTGCGCCACCCTGCAGCTGGCCGCCTCCTCCGAACAGGTGCTCAACAGCGCCAATATCCAGAGCGACACCGCCGCGGCGATGGCCGCGACCATGGAGCAGCTGGCGGTGAGCATCAACCATATCGCCGAAAACGCCCAGCACACCCACGACCGCGCGCAGCAGGCCGGCGAGCTGACCGACAGCGGCCTGGCGGTGACCGGCCAGGCCATCGAAGAAATCCGCCGGGTCGCCGCCCTGGTGGCGCAGTGCTCGGCGGACATCCAACGATTGGCGGCACAATCGGGCAATATCGGCGCCATAGTCGAGGTGATTCGCGGCATTGCCGAGCAGACCAACCTGCTCGCGCTGAACGCCGCCATCGAGGCCGCGCGCGCCGGCGAGCAGGGCCGCGGTTTCGCCGTGGTCGCCGACGAGGTGCGCAGCCTGGCCGGGCGCACCGCGCAATCCACCACCGAGATCGTCGCCCTGGTCGAGGCCATCCACGGCGGCGTGCGCCAGGCGCACGGCAGCATGGCGGCGACTTGCGCGGGCGTCGACAACGGCCTGCAGCTGGTCGAACGCAGCGCCGCGGCGATGGGTGAGATCCGCCAGGCGCTGGACGAATCGCTGCAGTCGGTCGGCAGCATCGCCACCGCCCTGCAGCAGCAGCGCGCCGCCAGCGAGCAGGTGGCGCAGAACGTCGAACAGGTGGCGCAGATAGTCGAGGAGAACTCCGCGGCGCAGGGCGGCATAGTCCAGGCCATCCGCGCGCTGCAGGGCATGTCGGAGCGCCTGCAGGGGGTGATGCGCCGCTTCAGCTTCTGAGCGCCCGTGCAGGCGAGAGCGTGAACGGCCTCGAGAAACGCCGCGGCAGGCGACCAACAGCGATTGGCAACGCCTGCCGTTGCGGCTAAGGTCGCCTCCCCGCTCTCGCCATACCGCCCGACCATGCCCGACACTTCCCACCTGATCGACGCCATCCGCGACATGCTGCTGGACTGCGGCCTGTTCGACCAACTGCCGGCCGGCGACGTCCTCACCGCTGCCGGCTATTTCAGCCTGAGCAAGATCGACGAAGGCACGCTGATCTTCCGCGAGGGCGATGCCGGCACCTTCATGTGCATCCTCCAGCAGGGCGCCGTCTCGGTGCGCAAGACCAACGTCAGCGGCGAGGAGGTGGAGATCACCTGCCTGCGCAAGGGCCGCGCCTTCGGCGAAATGGCCGTGCTCGACGGCGAACGACGCTCGGCCACCTGCGTCGCGGCCAGCGACAGCGTGCTGCTGACCCTGGGCAAGGACGCCCTGGACAAGATGCTGCAGGAAGCACCCAAAGCCGCCGCCCAGGTCATCCGCGCCATCGCCGTAGGCATGTCGAAACGCCTGCGCATGGCCGACGGCCAGCTGGTCAACCAGGTCTAGTCCCGCTTCTGCCCCGGCTCGACCGGTTGACGATTGCGCTGCAGCTGCTGTTCCAGCAGCGGGATGGCCTGATCCTTCGGCGCTTGCGGCGCCAGCCGCGGCAGGCTCTGCCCCTGCGGTGGCGGTAGCAAGGGCGCCGTCCCCGGCCCCTGGCGCTGAATCGGCGCACTTTGCGGCTGACCGTAGGGTTGCGGCGTGGCGGTGCCGGGCGCGCCGGCGGCGGGCGACGTCGGCATGCGCGGCGGTTGCTGGGTCTGGGCCAGTGCGGCGGCGGCGCAGGCCAGGATCGAGGCGGCAAGTATCGAGCGACGCATGATGGGGCTCCTGATCGGCGAGCTTTCGTTCTATTCTGGCAGCATCCGAACGCCAACGTTCGCCACCCGAGCACGAGCCACGCCATGAGCACCACCAGCAAGCTGGACCAGATCCTCGCCGAGGCGCAACGGCGCCGCGAAACCAGCTACCGCGAAAAAGCCCTGAAGATGTACCCGCATATCTGCGGGCGCTGCGGCCGCGAGTTCAGCGGCAAGCGCCTGAGCGAGCTGACCGTGCACCACCGCGACCACAACCACGACAACAACCCGGAAGACGGCTCCAACTGGGAACTGTTGTGCCTGTACTGCCACGACAACGAGCATCAGCGCCAGGTCGACCTGCACTACCAGAAGGAAGAAGCCGCCAGCGCCGGCTCCGGCAGCAAGGTCACCCACAAGGCGCTGGCCGGGCTGGAGGCGCTGCTCAAGCGTTAGAGAAGCGGGGGCGGTGCCGGCTTCTCCGTAGGTCGCGCCGCCGCCTTGGTCTCAGCGCAGCAACCGCGTATCCAGCACCCGCGACGGCCCGCCCATGACGTTCTCGACGATGTCGATGAAATCCTCGGTGCTGGCCTTGTCCAGGCGCATCAGGCCGCGGGTCACGTCGTCCAGCGAACGCGGCTGCGTATTGCCCTTGGTCTTCTGGCGGATTTCCCGATCCAGCTCCTGCAGCAGCAGCACCGCGCGCGCGGTGACCGGGCCGGTGGCGCGCGCGGTGCGCAGGCTCTTCACCGGCTTGCTCCAGCGCGTCAGTTGCTCGCGCATCTTCTGGTAGCGGTCCTCGCCGATACCGCCGGCACGGCGCATCAGTTCGATGGCGTAGTACTCGGCCAGACCCTCAGTGATCCAGTCGCTACGGTCGCGCGACTGGATGCGGCTGAACACATGGACCAGCTCGTGCACCAGCGAGCTGGTGCCGTTCTCGCTGACCAGCGGCCGGTCCGCGTGCATGTAGTAGGAATTGGCCGCCGACAGGCCGCCGCGCCACATCGGGTCGCCGGCGCCGACGATCAGCAGCTTGGCCGGATCGCGCGGGAACACCGCCTGCATTTCGGGCCAGACGAAGGTCAGCAGGGTCATGATGTCCATGCGCCGCATGCCCTCGCCCACCGGCGCGGCGATGGCGACATCGGTCTCGCCGAGGCGGGCGCGGCGGGTGCCGAGTTTGCCGGCGACCAGCCAGCCGGTGGGGCGGTCGAACTTGCGCAGCGGGTTGTCGATGCGAAAGCGATTCTTGCCGATGCGCGGCCAGCCGGTTTCCACGCTTTTCCAGCCCTTGGGCAGCTCGAACTGTAGGCGCGCCACCAACTCGGTCTTGTCCTGCTGGCGCAGCACGGCGCTGGGCACCAGGTCGTCACCACGCAGCAGCGCCCAGTCCTCGGTCATCCGCGCATCGAAGCTCCCCGGCTGGCGCTCGTGGTCGATGCGCACCTTGTAGCTCAGGCGGCTCTTGCCGGCGGCCGGCTGCCAAATGCCGCGCTCGGGCTGCTCCTGCTGCCACTGGCCGTCGGCGGAAAAGTCGCTGTAGCGGCCCTCCTTGCCCAGGTCGAAGTCCAAGCTGAGCACGCGCTCGCCCTGCTCCAGGGTCAGACTGACTTCGGCCTGGTTGGTTTCGGGCAGAAAGCGCACGCGATAGTCCAAATCGACCTTATGCGTGGCCGCCCAGGTCGGCAGGCTCAGACTCAGTAACAGCAGGGACAACAAGGGGTAACGAACGGGCATCGCGCAAAGCTCCTGATGCGGTGGGAAGCGGCGATCCGATATGACCGCGACGCCCTCGGGCAATTCCATGGCTGGGCGCACAGATTTGCCACGAAGCCCGGCGCCGATCAACCGGCGCGAAAGATCAGGTGCTCTTCCCAGTCGTCTTCGGCCACGCTGTTCTCACTGAGCATGCGCCCGGACTGCGAGATGCGCTCGATATGCACCGCCTCCGGATCGCCGCAGACCAGGTGGTGCCACAGCGGCAGGTCCTTGCCCTCGCTGACCAAGCGGTAGGCGCAGGTCGGCGGCAGCCACTGGAACTGGTCGGCCTGCGCCGGGGTGAGCTGGATGCAGTCGGGCACCTGCTTGGCGCGGTTGGCGTAGTCGCTGCAGCGGCAGCTCTTGAGATCGAGCAGCTTGCAGGCGATGCGGGTGTAGTAGACGGCGCCGTCGTCCTCGTCTTCGAGCTTCTGCAGGCAGCACAGACCGCAACCGTCGCACAGCGACTCCCACTCGTCCTGATCGAGCTGGGCGAGGGTCTTGCGTTTCCAGAAGGGTTCGACTTTGGCGGCCATGGCGACAGGCAGAAGCTCGGAGGAGAAAAGCGCGGCAGTCTAGCCCGAGCGCCGGTCACGGCCAAGCGGCGGATGCCGAACGGCAGCGCTTGGGCTCAGTAGCCGCGGGCGAACGCCACCTCGCCGCGCAGCGCCTCGCCGGCCTGCCAGCGCGCCAGGTTGTCGAGAAACAGCGCGGCCATCAGCGCCGGCTCGGTGGGCGCAGCGCTGTGCCCGGTGAGCAGCAGACGCGGCGCGTTCCAGAACGGATGGCCAGGTGGCAGCGGCTCCTCGCGGCAGACGTCGATCACCGCGCCGGCCAGTTGGCCCTGCTCCAGCGCCGCCACCAGATCGGCATCGACCACCGCGGCGCCGCGCCCGGCATTGATCAGCAGCGCCTCGGGGCGCAGCCGAGCCAGCAGCTCGGCGTCGTACAGATCGCGGGTGGCCGGGGTATCGGGCAGCAGGTTGATCACATAGTCGGCCCAGGCGACCAGGCGCGGCAGCTGATCCAGGCTGGCCACCTCGACGAAGGGCGGCTGCTGGCGCGGCGCGCTGGCCACGCCGCGCAGCTGCAGACCGAAAGGCGCGAGAAACTGCGCCACGGCCTGACCGATATCGCCACAGCCGACGATCAGCGCCCGCCGCCCGGCCAGGCTGCGCGGCAGGCTGTGCTCCCAGCGCTGCGCCACTTGCGCGGCCAGACGGGCGAACAGGCGCCGTTCATGGGCCAGCAGATGGCCGAGCACATACTCGGCCATCACCTGGCCGAAGATGCCGACGGCGCGGCTCAGGCGATAGTCGCGCGGCAGGTCGGGCGCCAGCAGCGGCGTGATCCCCGCCCAGGTCGACTGCAGCCACTGCGGGCGCAGGCCCTGGCGCAGCAAGGGCACGAGCAGATCAGGCTGGCCCAGCCACAACGGGCAGTCGCCGGCCGCCGCGGCCAGCTCGACGGGGTCGACGCCGGCCAGCAGCGCCAACTCGGGCCGCGCCGCGCGAATCAGCTCGGCGTAGCGCCCGTGGTCGTGCTCGGCGATCAGCAGGCGCATGGTTCAGACTGGGTCGTTGCGACGCAGCAGTTCGTCCGGGAGGTGCTCGATGTACTCCTCCTCCGGCGGCGGCATCTGCAGGTGGTAGCCCTGCTTCTCCAGGTTCTCCAGCACCTGGGCGATGTCCTCGCGAGCCAGTTGCCGCTCGGGGCTGAGCACCAGGTCGAAGGCGTGCACCGGCGCGCCGAACACGCCAAGCAGGCCCTCCGGTACCCGGCTCAGGGCGTCGGCCTTGAGCACGTAGAGGTACATCTCGTTCTTGCGTGGGCTCTTGTAGATGGAACAGATGCGTTTCACGCGGATTCTCCTTCGGCGGCCAGGCAGTCGAGCAGCGCTTGGCCCATCAACTCCCGGCGCCAACCGCGCAGGGACTCGGGCAATTGGTAGGGACCGCTGGGGTAGCCGCTCTTCAGCAGGGCTTCCAGGGTCTTCTTGCGCAGCATCAGCTCGGGCACTATCTCTAGGCGCTCGCCCTCGCGCTGGCCGATGGCACGCAGTTTCTTCAGCAGCGCCGAAGCCTCCACCGGCAACGGCTCGGGCAGCGCCTCGGGCCACTCGCCCGGCGGCAGCGCGGCGGCCTCGCGGATCAGCGCCAGCAGGGTCTCGCCGTCCTGGCGCACGGTCTTCGGGTGCATGTCCTCGATGCGCGCCAGGGCCACCAGGTTGTCCGGCTGAGTGCGCGCCAGCGGCCACAGCGAATGCTCGCGCAGGATGCGGTTGCGCGGCTGGTTGCGCGCCCGCGCCTCGCGCTCGCGCCAGGCGCACAGCGCGCGCAGCACGGCGAGTTGCTGACGCGACAGCTTCCAGGCCAGCTTGGCCTCGCGCCAGGCCTGCTCCGGGTCGACCTCGCGGCCGAGGCCGGCGACCAGTTCGGCGCCATCCTCCAGCACCCAGGCATACTTCTCCGGCGACAGGCGGGCGGTCAGCGCCTGGTACACCTCCGCCAGGTGCAGCACGTCCTCGGCGGCGTAGCTCACCTGGGTCTGCGACAGCGGCCGCTGCAGCCAGTCGGAGCGGGTCTCGCCCTTGGGCAGCTCGATGCCCAGCAGCGCCTGCACCAGGCGCGAGTAGCCCATGGAGAAGCCCAGGTTGAGGTAGCCGGCGGCCAGCTGGGTATCGAACAGCGGCGTCGGCAGGCTGCCGGTCAGGCGCAGGAAGACTTCCAGGTCCTCGCTGCACGAATGCAGCACCTTGACCACCTGCGGCGCCTGCAGCAGCGCGGCGAAGGGCGCCCAGTCGCCGATGCACAGCGGATCGATCAGGTAGGCCCGCGCGCCCTCGCTGACCTGCAGCAGGCCGGCGATGGGATAGAAGGTGTCGACGCGCATGAACTCGGTGTCCAGCGCGACGAAGGGCAACGCCTGCCAGGCGGCGCAATGCTCGGCCAGGCTGGCGTCGTCGCGAATCCAGTGAATATCGTTAGCCACGCGGCTCTCCCGTGAAGAATGCCGCGCAGTATATATGCCCCGGCCGCCGGACGGGGCAGCGCCCTGCCACTGCGCCGGCGAACTGTGTAACCTGTGCCGCGCATCGCTTGCCCCCGACACGGAAGAACAACAATGAAGAAACTGCTTGCCCTGCTCGTCGTGCTGCTGGCCGCCGCGGCCGGCTATCTGGCCATCACCCCCAGTCCCATCGACCCGCTGGGCTGGGACGCGCCCGCCGCGCCGGCCATGACCGGCGTGCTGGAGCCCAACGACACCCTGATGAAGGCCGAACTGCTGGCCCGCGGCCAGCTGCATGGTCCGGAAGATACCGCCGTGGACGCCGAAGGCCGGGTCTATGCCGGGTTGCACGACGGGCGCATCGTCCACGTGCTGGCAGACGACAGCGTGGAGACCTTCGTCGACACCGGCGGCCGGCCGCTGGGCATGGACTTCGACGCCACTGGCAACCTGATCGTCGCCGACGCCTACGAGGGCCTGCTGAGCATCGACCCACAAGGTAACGTCAAGGTACTGACTACCGAGGCCGAGGGCCTGCCCTTCGCCTTCACCGACGACCTGGATATCGCCAGCGACGGCACCATCTACTTCAGCGACGCCTCCTCGCGTTTCCAACAGCCGGACTACCTGCTCGACCTGCTCGAGGCCCGCCCGCACGGCCGCCTGCTGGCCTATGACCCGGCCACAGGCCAGACCCGCGTGCTGCTCAAGGACCTGTACTTCGCCAACGGCGTGGCGCTGTCGGCGAACGAGGACTTCGTGCTGGTCAACGAGACCTACCGCTATCGCATCACCCGTTACTGGCTCAAGGGCGACAAGGCCGGCCAGCACGATATCTTCATCGACAACCTGCCGGGCCTGCCGGACAACCTGCAGGGCGACCGCAAGGGCACCTTCTGGGTCGCCCTGCCCACCCCGCGCAAGGCCGACGCCGACTTCCTCCACCGTCACCCCTGGCTCAAGGCGCAACTGGCCAAGCTGCCGCGCGCGCTGTGGCCGAAGGCGATCCCTTACGGCTTCGCCATCGCCCTCAACGAACAGGGCGAGATCGTGCGCAGCCTGCACGACACCAGCGGCACCCACCTGCGCATGGTCACCTCGGTGAAACCGGTGGGCGACCATCTGTACTTCGGCAGCCTGGACAACGACCGTATCGGCAAACTGCAGATTCACTGAGCATCGCAGCTGCCCAGGTCACTCACGACCTGGGCAGCCCGCTCAGACCTTCTGGGCAATCCAGATGGTATGCCGCGTGCCCCTGTTGCCATGGGCATACACCTGGACCGCTTCGCCCTTGAAGCCGGCCTTGCGCACCTTCTCCGAAAAGGCCCGGTCGGCGCTGGACGACCACACTGCCAGCATGCCCCTGGGCCTCAGCGCCTTGGCGCACTGGCGCAGGCCATCCATGCTGTACAGCCAGTCATTGCCCTTCTGAGTCAGGCCTTCGGGGCCGTTGTCGACGTCCAGCATGATCGCGTCGTAGCGCTGCTCGGCGGCCTGCAGCACCTTGGCGACGTCCTCCTGAATGATCACTGCACGCGGGTCATTCAACGGATAACCGGACTTCGCCCCGAGCGGGCCACGGTTCCACTCGACCACGCCCGGCACCAGCTCGGCCACCGCCACCTCGGCGTCAGCCCCCAGGTGCTGTAGCGCCGAGGCCAGGGTAAAGCCCATGCCCAGACCTCCGATCAGCACCCGCACCTCTGGCCGGCTCGCGATCTGCTTGCAGGGAATCGCCGCCAGGGCATCTTCCGAGCCGTGCATGCGGGTATTCATCAGCTGCCCGCCATCGCCACCGGCGATCTTGATGACGAAGTCGTCCCCATACTCGAACAGGTTCAGCGCACCATTCGTACCCGGGATCGGAGCGGTGTCGAGCAAGACAAAACGTTTCATGCAGAGCGAAGACCTGTGTAGCGAGCGTGAGGGCAGGCAGCATGCCTGAATCGGCCGGGCAGCACAGCCCCGCCAGAAACGACGAGGCCCCGCGTTGACACGCGAGGCCTCGTGACTACAGCGACGCTGCTTTCAGAGCCTTTTCAAAGTCAGCCTTTGAGCAGGTTCTCAGACCACGCCCTGCGCCAGCATGGCATCGGCGACCTTGACGAAGCCGGCGATATTGGCGCCCTTGACGTAGTTGATCCGGCCCTTCTCCTCGCCGTGGTGCACGCAGGCGTGGTGGATGTTCTGCATGATGCCGTGCAGGCGCTCGTCCACCTCGCCGGCGCTCCAGTGCAGGCGCATGGCGTTCTGGCTCATCTCCAGGCCGCTGGTGGCCACGCCGCCGGCGTTGGAGGCCTTGCCCGGGGCGTAGCAGATGCCGGCCTCGACGAACAGGTCCACCGCTTCCAGCGTCGAGGGCATGTTGGCGCCTTCGGCCACGCAGATACAGCCGCTCCTCAGCAGCGCTCGGGCATCCTCGCCGTTCAGCTCGTTCTGCGTCGCGCAGGGCAACGCGATGTCGCAGGCCAGGCGCCAGGGCCGTTGCCCGGCGAGAAACTGCAGGCCGAAGTGCTCGGCCATCTCGCGCAGGCGGCCGCGACGCTGGTTCTTCAGCTCCATCAGGTACTGCCACTGCTCCTCGTTCAGCCCGCCCTCGGCGTACAGCGTGCCTTCGGAGTCGGACAGCGAGATCACCCGTCCGCCCAGCTCCATGACCTTCTGCGCCGCGTACTGGGCGACGTTGCCGGAGCCGGAAATGGCCACGCGCTGGCCCTCGAAGCCCTGGTCGATGCGCTTGAGCATCTCCTGGGCGAAGTACACGCAGCCATAACCGGTGGCTTCGGGGCGGATCAGGCTGCCACCGTAGCTCAGGCCCTTGCCGGTGAGCACCGAGGTGAACTGGTTGGACAGGCGCTTGTACTGGCCGAACAGGTAGCCGATCTCGCGGGCGCCGACGCCGATATCACCGGCCGGCACGTCCAGATCCGCACCGATATGGCGGTACAGCTCGTTCATGAACGACTGGCAGAAGCGCATCACCTCGCCCTCGCTCTTGCCCTTGGGGTCGAAGTCGGCGCCGCCCTTGCCGCCGCCCATGGGCAGCGAGGTCAGCGAGTTCTTGAACACCTGCTCGAAGGCGAGGAACTTGAGCAAGCCCAGGTTGACCGAGGGGTGGAAGCGCAGGCCGCCCTTGTACGGGCCGATGGCGCTGCTCATCTGGATGCGGTAACCGCGGTTGACCTGCACCTGGCCGCGGTCGTCGACCCAGGGCACGCGGAACAGGATGGCGCGCTCCGGCTCGACCATGCGCTCGAGAATGCCCGCCTCGCGGTAGCGCGGATTGGCCTCGAGGAAGGGCCACAGGCTGCGCACCACTTCCTCCACCGCCTGGTGAAATTCCGGCTGATCGGGATCGCGCTGCTTCAGGCGCGACAGGAAGCTTTCAACGGACAACGACATGCGGCACCTCGACGCCAGGCAGACAGAATGCGCGGCACTCTATCAGCAGCAAAGGCACCAAAACAGATCAATATGTCGCCTTTATGAAACTATTTGGTGCGCAAAACCTATCGGGAAAACCCTCTAAAACAGTGAATTCAGAGCACCCAACAGAAAATCGCACCAGATCGACTCAGATTACGCTCACTTTTCGAGCACACAAGCAGGTGCAACGCCCGGGCTCGGCGCCGGCATCTGCGATGCGGCGCCGTAGAGCAGGCGCTCCATGCCGGCACGGGTATCGAGCATCAGCCGCGGCAGCTCGTCACGGCGGTAACGGCCGGCGTCGATCGGCGCGCCGATCAGCAGCTGCACCGACTGATCCAGGTTGAAGCGCCAAGTGCGCGCCGGCAGCACGTGCTGGATGCCGCGAATGGCCACCGGCACGATGATCGCGTCGGTATCCAGGGCCAGGTGGAAGCAGCCCTTCTTGAACGGCTGCAGGCGGCCATCCGGCGAGCGCGTGCCCTCCGGCGCGGCCCACAGGACGATGCCGCTCTCCATCATCTGCCGCGCCCGCGCCAGGTCGCGCAGCGCTTGTTCATGCTGCTGGCGGGCGATGGAGGGAAAATCGGCGGCGCGCATGGCGCGGCCGAGAAAGGGGATGCGGAACAGCTCGCGCTTGGCCAGCATGCGGATCGAACCGGGCAGGGCGACGAAGCTGGCGGGGATGTCGTAGTGGCTGGCGTGGCTGCACAGGATCAGGTAGCGGCGGCCGTCGCCGAAGTCCGGACAGGCGCCGTGCACCGCCAGGCGCATACGCACCAGGCGCAGCAGCAGCTGCGACCAGCGGCGGGTGTAACGGTCGACGCGGGCGCGGTCGAGCCGACCGACGGCTGCCAGGCCGATCACCCGCAGGCAGAAATACAGGGTCACGGCGAGCGAACCGAGCACCACGCCGACACGGCGGGCCAGGGTCGCACTCTGGGCGATGGGTTGCAGACTCAGCATAAATAGCTCCTTCTTCGCGGGAGATGGCTGCAGCGCAAAGGCTTGGCGTTATGATGCCGGCAATCGCCGCCACGACACAGGAGCCACCATGCCGCTCGCGCAACTGCTCACCCCCGCCCAGCTGCAGCAACGCCTGGGGCAAGCCGAGCTGATCCTGCTCGATTGCCGCTTCGCCCTCGACGACCCGGCCTACGGCCGGCGCAGCTATCTGGAAGGGCATATTCCCGGCGCCTGCTTCGCCGACCTCGAAGAGGACCTGTCCGGGCCGATCGTCAAAGGCGTCACCGGGCGCCACCCGCTGCCCGACCCGGCCCGGCTGAATCAGCGCCTGCGCGACTGGGGCCTGCGCGCGGGCAGCCAGGTGGTGCTCTACGACGACGGCCCCGGCGCCTTCGCCGCACACGCCTGGTGGTTGCTGTTGTGGCTGGGCAAGCGCGACGGCCTGTACCTGCTCGACGGCGGCCTGAAAGCCTGGCGCGAGGCCGGCCTGGCGCTCGACCGGCGGCAACCGACGCCCACCCCCGGCGACTTCGCCGGCCAGGCGGACGCCAGCCTGCTGGTGGACGCCGAGCAACTGACCCGGCGCCTGGGTTCGGCCGATCTGTGCCTGCTCGACGCCCGCGCCCTGCCGCGTTTTCGCGGCGACGTGGAGCCGCTCGACCCGGTCGCCGGGCATATCCCCGGCGCCCAGTGCGCGGCGTTCACCGACAACCTCGACGCCGACGGCTATTTCCTCCCCGCCGAACAGCTGCGCGCGCGTTTCGATGCCCTGCGCGGCGCGCGCCCGGCGCAAGGCCTGGTGGCCTATTGCGGCTCGGGGGTCACCGCCTGCCACAACCTGTTCGCCCTGAGCCTCGCCGGTTATCCGCTGGCGCCGCTCTACGCCGGCTCCTGGAGCGAATGGATCACCGATCAGCGGCGCCCCATCGCCACCGGCGATTGAAGCGGCTTAAGTACCAGCAGGAATATGGCAAATAACCGAAAGCCGAAAACAATTTAAAAACAGCTCTTTACAGTGAAAAGGTCGCACTAGACTTGAGGATGAGCGGCTAACCCCGCTTCCGGTGGGGCCTTTATCAGAACGACGAACAAGGCTGCCAAGCGCCCGGCCCCACCGGCACCCTTCGCGAGGATGCCATGGGAATAGCCGCCTGCGATCTCAGCCAGCACGTCATCCGCCCTACCCTGCTCTACCTGGGGCGTCACTCCGCCGTCGCCGAGGCCCTGCTGCTCGGCACCGCGGCCAGCCAGTCGGCGCTCGGCAGCGCCCTGGACGACCGTCGCGGCCATGGCCTGTACCGCATCGCCGAACAGCGCCACCTGCAGTTGTGGGACCAGCACCTGGCGCGCGACCCGGAGCTGGCCAGCCGGGTGCGTGGCCTGGCCAGCCAGCACGCCTTTCTCGCCGCGCCGCACCTGGAGCTGACGGTCAACCTGCGCTACGCCACCGCCATCGCCTGGCTGCTTATAGAAGCCGAGCAGGCCGAGCTGCCGGACGCCGACGACCTGCTCGGCCTGGCCCGCGTGTGGCGCCAGGTGTTCCAGCCGCAGGGACGGCTGTGCGACTTCATCGACGCCTGGCAGCGCTGGGTCGGTCAGTTCAGTCGGGTCGCCTAGCGGGCAGCACGCCGCACCCCGCGCAGCACAGTCACCACAGGCAGGGTGCCGAGGCGCCGCGGCAAGGCCCGAGAGCGCCGAACACAATCTGTAGCAATGTCCGACAATTCACGAAAATTGTCCGACAATCTCCCCATTTTCTCTGAACTTATGTGGCTTGGCAGGGGTCAGGAAAAACTGTAGCGTGCGCCCCCCGCCTCACCCACAGGAGTTCTCTCGTGAGCAAACGCCTCCTCAAGACCGGCCTGGCCATGGCCATCGCCGCCACCTCGAGCCACGGCCTGGCCAGCGGCTTCGCCATCAACGAACAGAGCGTCAGCGCCATGGGCACCGCCTTCGCCGGGCGTTCCTCGGCCGCCGATGACGCCACCACCGTCTTCGGCAACCCGGCCGGCATGGCCCGCCTCAAGCGCGAACAGGTCAGCGGCGGCCTGGCGGCGATCATCGCCAAGAGCGATATCGACGACGCCGAGAGCACCATCCCCGGTAGCAACGACGGCGACATGGTGCCGTTCGTCGCCGCGCCCATGGGCTATTACGTCAAGCCGCTGGACGAGCAGTGGAGCTTCGGTTTCGGCCTCTACGTGCCCTTCGGCCTGGTCACCGACTACGAGCGCAACTTCCAGGGCCGCGGCTACGCCAACCTCAGCGAAGTGCGGGTGATCACCCTGCAGCCGACCCTCAGCTACCGCTTCAACGACCAGTGGTCGGTCGGCTTCGGCCCCACCCTCAACCATATCGAGGGCCAGCTGACCTCGACCATTCCCAACCCCTTCCTGCCCAGCTCGGCGGCCGGCCAGGTAAAGGTCAAGGGCGACGACTTCGCCATGGGCTTCAACGCCGGCGTGCTGTTCGAACTGAACGCTGCCACCCGCTTCGGCCTGACCTATCACTCCAAGGTGGACTACAAGCTCAAGGGCCACACCAAGGTCGAGAGCGACGGTCTGCTGGCCGGCTCCGCCGGCAAGTACGATGCCAGCCTGGAGCTGCAGACGCCCGAGTCGGTGGATTTCTCGGTGACCCACGCCCTCGACGAGCGCTGGACCCTCTACGCCGGCAGCACCTGGACCCGCTGGAGCCGCCTGCAGGAGATCACCGTGGACAACAAGGGCGTGGCCGGCCCGTTCGCCGCCAACCTCACCACCATCACCGAGGAACAGGGCTGGCACGACACCTGGGCGCATGCCGTGGGCGCCGCCTACCAGCTCAACAAGCAGTGGGTGCTGCGCGCCGGCGTGGCCGTCGACCAGTCGCCGACCAACAATCGGCACCGCTCGCCGCGCATCCCCACCGGCGACCGCACCATCTTCAGCGTCGGTGCCGGCTGGAGCCCGAACGACGACCTGACCCTCGACCTGGCCTACTCCTACCTGATGGAAGAAGACGCCAAGATCGACCTCGACGAGCCGCTCAAGGGCTCCTACCGCGCCACCTACCGGAACAGCGCCCACGGTCTTGGCGCCCAGGTGACCTACCGCTACTAATCGGCGCCGGAGATTGGCTACACTCGCGCGGCAGAACAACAAGAAAAGCCGCGTGAGAACATCATGACTGCCCTCTGCACCACCCTGCCCGACCGCCTGCGCCTGCTGCTGGTGGACGACCACCGGATCTTCCTCGATGGCCTGGCCCTGGCCCTGGCGCCACTCGCCCGAGACCTGCAGGTGCACACCGCGCACAGCGCCGCGGAAGCCGAACAGCGCCTGCGCCAGCATTCCTACGACCTGATCCTGCTCGACCTGCGCCTGCCCGACGAACCCGGCCTGGAGCTGCTGCAGCGCTGGCTGGCACGCGGCGACGCCACCCCGGTGGCGATCCTCAGCGCTAGCGACTCGAGCCTGGATGCCCAGGCCGCGCTGGCCGCCGGCGCGCTCGGCTTCATCCCCAAGAGCGCCGATGGCAACGCCCTGCGCCAGGCGGTCACCCGCGTGCTGCTCGGCGAAACCCTGCCGGCCCCGGCCAGCGCCTCGCCGCTGACCCCGCGCCAACT
Source organism: Pseudomonas sp. PL-6 (assembly GCF_054110165.1). Classification (NCBI taxonomy): domain Bacteria; kingdom Pseudomonadati; phylum Pseudomonadota; class Gammaproteobacteria; order Pseudomonadales; family Pseudomonadaceae; genus Pseudomonas; species Pseudomonas sp. PL-6. The sequence goes on from NZ_CM134189.1 coordinate 3,566,392, forward strand.
GGAAATCCTCCAGCTGCTGGCCGAAGGCCTGCCGAACAAGGCCATCAGCCGCCAGCTGGGCCTGGCCGAGGACACGGTGAAAACCCACCTCAAGGCGCTGTTCGAGGTGTTCGCCGTGCACACCCGCACCGCCTGCGTCAGCGCCGCACGCCAGCGCGGCTGGCTGTAATCGGCGTCAGGCCGTTTCCTGCTCCGCCGTGCGCGGCAGCAGACTGGCCAGTACCTGGCGCAGGCGCGCCGGCAGCAGCGGCTTGCCCAGCGGCATGACGTGCGCCGGCAGGCAGCGCTCCTGCAGCTCGGGGCTCAGATCGGCGCTGATCAGCAGCGCCGGCAGCATCTGTCCGGCGGCCTCGCGCAGGCACTCGATGGCCTGCAGCCCGTCGCCCGACTCGGCCAGGCGGTAATCGCTGATCAGCAGCTGCGGAGGTTCGCGGCGCAGGGCGGCCAGGGCGCCGGCCAGGTCGGCACAGGCCTGTACGTCGCAGCCCCAGCGGCGCAGCAGGCCGGCCAGGGCCTCGCGCCCGGTGGCGTCGTCCTCCAGCAGCAGGATACGTCCGCGCAACCGCCGCACGCCGTCGCCCGCCGCCAGCGCCGACGCCGGCACCTCGGCCAGCGGCAGACGCAGGACGAAACGCGCCCCGGCGCCGGGTTGCGAGTGCAGTTGCAGCGGATGCTCCAGCACCGCGGCCAGCTGCCGCACTATGGCCAGGCCGAGGCCCAGACCGCGCTCGACATTGCGCCCGGGGTTGTCCAGCTGACGAAACTCCTCGAACACCAGCGCCTGCTCCGCCTCGCTCAAACCGCGGCCGTCGTCGCTCACCTCCAGCAGCAGCGCGCCGCCTTGCACGCGCGCGCTCAGGCTGAGCTGCCGCGCCCCGGCGTGCTGCAGGGCGTTGCTCAGCAGGTTGCGCAGCAGCCGCTCCAGCAGCAGGGGGTCGCTGCGCACGCCACAGTCGGCGCACTCCAGGCGCAGCGCCACGCCCTGCTGCTGCGCCTCCGGGGCCAGCTCGCCGAGCAGGCGTTCGAGCAGCGGGCGCAGGGCGAAGGCATGCGGCCTGGCCTGCACGCCGCCCGGCAGGGTCAGCCGGCTGTAGTCCAGCAGCGATTGCAGCAGGCGGCCGAGCTGTTCCACCGAGGCAGCCAGACGTGCGCTGATGCGCCGGGTCTGGGCATCGCCGCCTTGCTCCACCAGGTGCTGGGCGTACAGGCCCATGGCGTTCAACGGCTGGCGCAGGTCGTGGCTGGCCGCCGCCAGCAGGCGCAGCTTGCGCGCGTCGTCGGCCTCGGCGCGCTGGCGCGCCAGATCGAGCAGGCGCAGGTTGAGCCAGGCGCCGCGCTGACCGTGCTCCTGCATATAGGCACCGACCGTGCCGATCAGGTTGGCGCAGAACAGGAACATGGCCTGATAGGCCAGCTCATCCCCCGCCTCGCCGAGGCCCAGGCCGAGCCCGACGAACAGCAGGCAGAAGCCCCAGCTGCACAGGCCGATCGCCCGCAAGGACAGGCCGAGCAGCGCGTAGCCGAACAGCAGGATGAGGAACAGACCGTCGTAAGGCATCGCCACGCCCTGCTGCCAGCACAGGTGGACGATCACCGCGACGCTGACGCCGTTGCACAGGTAGGCGCCGGCGTAGACCGCGGCCGCCCGCCGCGGCGGCGTAGCCGCACGCCGGCAGTAGACGAACGCCAGCAGCACCGCGCCCAGCGCCAGCAGACGCAGCGGCAAGGCCGAGAGGCTGACGGCCAGCGGCATGGCGAAAATATCCAGCAATGCGTAGGCCAGCTGGAACAGCACCGCGGTGGCGGCGATCAGCGGCAGGCGGCGGCGAATGCGCTGCACCCGGTGCTCGGCGAACGCCTGCTCCAGCGCCGGCACGAAGCACAGCCGGCTGTAGCCGCGGCGCTGCTGGGCCAGCAGCAGGCGCTCCTGCTGCTCGACGCTCATGGGCACCGCCGCTCAGGGCTGGGGCGGCGTCTGCGACTGCTTGGCGGCGATGGCGTCATAGGTCTCCACCCGGTGTCGATCTTCGCTGGCGAACAGCAGTTCGCGCAGCCGTTGCTGCGCCTGCGCGCCATCCGCCGCGCTCAGCCCCTGGCCCTGCAACCCGGCCAGCTCGGCGCGGTAGGCCTGGTAGCGCTGCTGCCAATCGCGCTCGCGGCGCTGCTCGGCCAGCAGGCGCTGCACGGTGGGCGGATCATAGGTCATCGCCAGGAACTCGCGCACCTGTTGCTCGTCCGCGCCGTCGCGCCACAGCTGTTCGCTGCGCACCAGTTGTGCCTGGGCCTGCTCCTGGCGCAGCTCGCTGGCACGCAGCGCCTCCGGCAACTGCTGGCGCAGCTGCTCGTGCAACTGCGCGCGCTGCGCCTCGCCGAGGTCGTCGCGCTGCTGCAGCGCCAGGCTGTCCAGGGTGTAGCGGGCGTAGGCCTGCTCGGCGCCGAACAGTGCCTCCTGCGCGGCGGCCGAGAAATGCGTGCGGCGCAGGGCATCCAGGCGCTCGAAGGCCTGCTGCAGCGCCTGCAGCTGGGCCTGGGGGTCGACCTGCTGGCTGGCGTTCAGCGGCTGCTGCAACAGCGCCAGGCTGGCGCGCTTGTAGTCGAGGTAGTCGCCGAGCAGGTTGGTCAGCTGACCCAGCGCCGGCTCCTGCAAACGTGCGCCGGCATCGGCCAGCAGCGCCGCGATCGAGGCGTCGAGGCCGGAGTGGTCGACGGCGCTGAGGAAATAATCGAAGTAATCGCGCAGCGCCAGCTCCAGCACCAGATTGCCGGCGGCATCGGTCTGCAGGCGGCCGTCGACTTCGGTGCCGGCCAGGCTCGGCAGCGGCGCCGCCGGCGCCTGTGGCGTAGCGGTGGGCGTCGCCGCGGCTGCGCGCGGCACCGGCGCTGGCGCTGGCTGCTCGACGCTGGCACCGACGGGAGCGACGGAGGCGGCCGGCACGGCCTCGGCAGCCGGCCAGCGCCAATACAGGGTGAGACCGCCGGCGAGCAGCGCCGCGGCCAGGCAAAGGCTCAGGGATCGGGACATGGGCAACTCGCTGCGGGGGGGAGGGGGGGGCCGGCGGGCCCGCCGCGGGTGGGGGTCAGATGCCTTTGTTCTTCAGGCGGTTGGCGTGCTGACGATACAGCGCTACCGGCTCGGTCCAGCCGCGGATGCCGAACAGGTGGTTGATCGCATCGACGTGGTTCATGTTGTAGCTGTCGCCCAGCACCTGGCCCAGGTAGGTGGCGCAAACGCCCACCAGGCCGTCGTTCTTCTCGCTGCCGAAGGCCAGGCCGGTGAAGGCCAGGAAGGGATCGGCGGCATCGAAGACGTTGGTGTAGGCGGCGTTACCGGTCCAGGAGTAATAGCGAATGCTGTGTCCGCGCACGTTATGCACTTCCGTGGACTTGGCGCAGTAGCTACTGCTGTTCACGCCCCAGGGATGGCGGCCGTTGAGCGCGGTGGTGCCGGGGGTGGTCAGGGTGGCCAGGGCATTGAGGCCGTTCTGCGGGTTGCTGGCGCCGGACAGCAGGTTGATCAGCGAACCGAGCGCATTGGCGATGGCGTTGGCGCCGCCTTCGATGGCGCCGCCCGCCGGGATCACCCCGCGCACCACGTCGGCCACCTTGGAGCCCTTGTTGACGCCGTTGATCGAGGTCACCGAGGCCACCAGGTCGGGGCGCAGCGAAGCCGCCACCCGCGAGGTGGGCGAGCCCTGGCTGTGGCCGATGAGGTTGACCTTGCCGCCGCCGGCGGCGGCCCAGGGCACGATCTGCCGGGCCAGCTCGGCGCCGCGCTGTTCGCTGTCGTTGAACGCGGCGACGCTGGCGATATGCACCTTGGCGCCGTCGCGTTCGAGGTTCCAGGGGATGGTGTGGAAGTAGTTGACCAGCCCGCCGATGGTGTCGAAGCCGGTGATGCCGTGCACCAGCACGATCGGGTGCTTGGTCTTGGTGTAGTTGGCCTGGGCCTGGGCGGCGCCGAGCAGGGCCAGAGTGGCAAGGGCAGTGGTATAGACGCGACGCATGGGTGCCTCCGTTATTGTTCTTGTGGGCACGCCGGGGAACTGCGTCCGGCGCCGCGCCAGTCTAGGCAGGCAGCCGGGCACGGCCCATCGCCCAGATGGGTGAGAGGCTGTGCATCGGGTCTCGTTTGCTAAGACGGCAGGCGGCGCGCCTGCGGCGGGCTCAGGGCTGCGAGGCGATGGCCCGCTCGACCGCCTCGATCAGCTGCGGATCGTCCGGCTTGGTCAGGCTGGAGAAGCTGGCGAGCACCTTGCCCTGGCGGTCGACCACGTACTTGGAAAAATTCCAGCGCGGCGCCTTGCTCTGCTCGGCCAGGCCCTTGAACAGCGCAATGGCCTCGGCGCCGGTGACCACCTGAGGCTCGCTCATGGTGAAGGTCACACCATAGTTGACGTAGCAGACGGTGGCGGTCTTCTCGCTGTCGTCGGCTTCCTGACGGAAGTCGTCGGAGGGCACGCCGAGCACTTCCAGGCCCTGGCCCTTGTAGCGCTGATAGAGCGCCTCGAGGCCTTTGAACTGCGGGGTGAAGCCGCAGAAGCTGGCGGTGTTGACCACCACCAGCGGTTTGCCGGCGAACTGGCACAGATCGATGCTGTCCTTGGCCCGCAGGCGCGGCAGCTCGCCCTGCAGCAGGGCCGGACAGTCGGCGGCCAGCGCCGGCACGGCCAGGCCGGACAACAGGAGGGTACAGGCGAAGCGGCGCAGCGACATGGTGGTTTCCCTGAAGAGTCTGGTGCGGGCAGGTCGTTTAAAAACGTAGGCGAGGCAGGCAAGACAAGGCGCAACGACCAACGGGAGTAACAGCCGAAGGCTGGCCCGCAGGGCGAGTGCAACGAGTCAAACAGCCGAAAAAAGCGGAGTTTACATACTGTAAATGAGCATTTTGAGGCTGTTTTTAACGCAGTATTGCCAACGCAGGTAGTTTTTCAACGGCCTGCTATCCGGTCACGCTACTCGTCATGCGTGCCCAGGGCAACTCAGCAGAAGCTCATGCCCAGCTGCAGCAGCGCCAGGCCGCCCTGCCGCCAGCCCCACCAGGCCAGCGCCAGCAGCAGGCCCGCTGCCAGCAGCGCGGCGCCGATCAGCAGCGGCCGCGTGCTCACGCGCCGGCCTCCTGCAGACGCGCCACCGGCACCTCGCGCACCGGCCAGTTGAGGACCGCGGCCAGCAGGCTGAGGAGAATGGAGATCTGCCAGACCAGGTCGTAGCTGCCGGTGTGGTCGTACAGGTAGCCGCCCAGCCAGCCGCCGAGGAAGGAGCCGAGCTGGTGGAACAGGAAGACGATGCCGCCGAGCATGGACAGGTTGCGCACGCCGAACAGGGTCGCCACCGTGCCGTTGGTCAGCGGCACCGTGGACAGCCACAGCAGGCCCATGGCCATGCCGAACAGGTAGGCGCTCCACTGCGTCAGCGGCGCCACCAGGAACAGGGTGATCACCACCCCGCGCATCAGGTACAGGGCGCTGAGCAGGCGCGGCTTGGACATGCGCCCGCCGAGCCAGCCGGCGATATAGGTGCCGAAGATATTGAACAGCCCGACCAGGGCCAGCACCGTGGTGCCGGTCAGCGCCGGCAGATGATGGTCGACCAGGTAGGCCGGCAGGTGCACGGCGACGAACACCACCTGGAAGCCGCAGACGAAAAAACCCAGCGCCAGCAACCAGAAGCCGGAGTGGCCGGCCGCCTCGCGCAGCGCCTCGACCAGGGTCTGCTGAGGCCCTCTCGGTAGCGGCATCGGCTGCTCCTTGATCATCGCCGCCAGCGGCAGGATCAGCGCCACCAGCAGGCCGAGGGCGAGCAGCGCCGCCGACCAGCCGAGCCAGCCGATCAGCCCCAGGGTGCCGGGCAGCATGGCGAACTGACCGAAGGAGCCGGCCGCCGCGGCGATGCCCATGGCCATGCTGCGTTTTTCCACCGGCACGGCGCGGCCGACCACGCCGAGGATCACCGAGAAGGAGGTGCCGGACAGGCCGATGCCGATCAGCAGGCCGGCGCTCAGCGACAGCGACAGCGGCGAGTCGGCCAGGCCCATCAGCAGCAGGCCGATGGCGTACAGCAGGCCGCCGACCACTATGGTGCGGCGTGCGCCGAAGCGGTCGGCCAGCGCCCCGGTGAATGGCTGCGCCAGGCCCCAGATCAGGTTCTGCAGGGCGATGGCGAAGGCGTACACCTCGCGCCCCCAGCCGAACTCGGCGCTCATCGGCGGCAGGAACAGGCCGAAGCCGTGGCGGATTCCCAGCGACAGGGCCAGGATCAGCGACGCGCCCAGCAGCAGCCAGGTGGTCGAGCGCCATGCGGTGGTCATTAGGGTGTCTCCCTGGGACGGCCAGTCGCGGCCGTGAAGGCGATAAGTAAGAGCCGATACGCGATCAGGCCAGTTGTTCCAGCAGTTGCATCAGCTCGGCGCGGCGCTCCTCGCCGAGGCGTGCGTTGAGTTCGTCCTGCACCTGTTGCCAGAGCGGCAGCGCCTGCTGCAGACGCTGCACACCGGCGGCGCTGAGCAACACTTCGCGGCTGCGCTGATCGCGGCCTTCGCCGAGCTGCAGCAAGCCCTGCTCCTGCAGCACCCGCAGGTTGCGTCCCAGGGTGCTGCGATCCAGGCCCATGGCCTCGGCCAGCGCGGAAATGCTCGGTTGCCCCAGCCGCTGCACATGACGCAGCAGGGAAAACTGGGCAGCGCCGAGCCCGACCGCGGCAAGCGCGTCGTCGTAACGTCGGGTCACCCCGCGGCTGGCGCGGCGCAATTGGGTGCAGAGGCAGGTGGTCGGCAACATGGGGTGCAGGTATATACCCGCTTCGCGCCAAGACACAGACACAGTTGCCCGCTTTGTCGGCATAACAGTCCGCCAGGCGCTCCTGCTAGCGCCCGGCGGCGCGCTGCCGGTAGTAGCGGCGAAAATCCGCGGCGAAGCGCGCGTAGACCTCGTCCGGCAGCCAGCGCCGCTGCACCTGCAGCAGGCCCTGCGGCTGTGCCAGCAGGGCGACCACGGCGCGCTCCAGGCGTGCGGCCATGCGCGCGCCCCAAGCCGTGCGCGGGCAGTAGAAACCCACCGGCACCAGCGCATCGCCCTCCAGCAAGGGCACGCTGACCAGGCTGTCGCCGAGGCTGAAGCTGCGCGCCACCTCGGTGTAGACCATGGGGTACTCGAAGGCGTAGTCGATGCGCCGGTGGCTGACCATCAGCAGCAGGTTGTCGCCGGCGGTGCCGGCCGCCAGTTCGAGCAGGCGGCCAGCGGCCAGCGCCTGCTGCAGGGGTTCGCGAATGGCCGGCGGGTAGACCCGGCCGCGGGTCAGCGCGCCGCGCAGGTAGGGATTGGCCAGCAGCCAGGCGAGGCTGACCCGGCCCTCGTCCAGGGCCAGCTGGGCATAGGTCTGGCGCCGCACCAGCACATGGATCGGCGGCGACTGTAGAAAAGCGACGAAGTGTCCCAGGCGGTCACGCTCGGCGCTCTGCAACTGGCCACTGGTGCACAGCGGCTCGCCGGCCAGCAGGCGCTGCTCCAGGCGGGCGAAGGGCAGCACCTCGTAGCGAATGTGCAGCTCCGGCAGCTGCGCATCGAGCAGTTGCATGGCCTCGTAGAGCACGCCGTCGACCAACTCGCCGTCGCGCACGTTGAACACCCCGGGCAGCGGCAGCACGCCCCAGGTCAGGGTTTCACCGCGCACGCCGAGGGGCAGCAGGCACAGCAGCACGAGCATCCAGCGCAGAGCAGGCATAAAGGCAGGCAAGGTTATGGGGTGATGCCTGAAGCCTAGGTGATGCCGCGGGTTCTGCCCTCAGAACACCAGCGCCAGACTCAGCAGCACCCCACACTCGACCAGCTCCACCAGGGCACCGGCGGTATCGCCGGTGGTGCCGCCCAGGCGTTGGCACATCAGGCGCCGCAGCCAGAGGAAGACCAGTGCGGCGACCGCCAGCGCCAGCCCGCCGGCCCCGCCGAACAGCAGGCAGATGGCCAGGCCGTGGCCGGCCAGCAGCCAGGGCAGCTGGCGCCGCGGCAGCTGTTCGGCCAGCGCCTGGCCCAGGCCGCCGGCGCGCACGTAGGGCGTGGTCCACAGCAGCAACGGCAGCAGGCCGCGCGCCAGCCAGGGCAGCAGCACCAGCAGCAGGCCCTGCCCGGCCTGCAACAGGCTGACCAGGGCGGCGAACTTGAGCAGCAGCAGCAGCACCAGCACCGTCACCGCCATCGGCCCGCTGCGCGGGTCCTTCATGATCGCCAGGGTCCGCTTGCGGTCGCCGAAGCCGCCGACCCAGGCGTCGGCGCTGTCGGCCAGGCCGTCCAGATGCAGGCCGCCGCTCAAGCCCACCCACAGCGCCAGCAAGATCGCCGCCTGCAGCAACGCCGGGGCCGCGCCCAGCAGCAAGTGAGCAGCCCACAGCAGCAGACCGAGCAGCAGGCCCACGGCCGGATACCAGAGCAGCGAACGGCCGAGCTGCTCGGGCGTGGGCATGCCCGGCAGGCGAACCGGCAGGCGGGTGAGAAACTGCAGGGCGATCAGCGCCGGGCTCATGCCAGCTCCGTTAGGGCGCCCTGCCCGTCCAGCTGCAGGCGCACGCGCTGGGCGTAACCGACATTGACCTGCAGCAGCTCGTGGCGCGGCAGGCCGCGGGCGCGCGCGAGCAGCAGACGCATCACCCCGCCATGGGTGATCAGCAGCAGGCGCCGGCCGCGGTGCGCGTCGTACAGCCGCTGCAGGGCGGCGAGGATGCGCGCCTCGAAGCGCGGCAGCGGCTCGCCGTCCGGCGGGGTGAAGGCATAGGGATCGGCCCAGAAGCGGCCCAGGGCCTCGGCATCGGTCTGCATCAGCTCGGCGGCGCTGCGCCCCTCCCAGGCACCGAAGTGCAGCTCCTGCAGATCGGCGTCGAAGGCCAATGGCAGCTCATGCTGCGCCGCCAGTTCCTCGGCGAAGCGTGCGCAGCGCTGCAGCGGCGAGCTGACCAGCGCGTCCCAGGGCCCGGCGCCGGCCACCGCGGCGCGCAGCTGCGCCCAGCCGGCGGCGGTCAGGGCATCGTCGAGGCTGCCGCGCAGGCCGCCGCCCTGCTCGGTTTCGCCGTGGCGCAGCAGCTCCAGGTGCAGGCTCATGCCGGACGATCCGCCACCGCCGCCTCGGCGAAAGTCGCCATCTGCCCGTGCAGCGTGCAGGCCAGGCGCAGCAGCGGCACGGCCAACGCCGCCCCGCTGCCCTCGCCCAGACGCAGACCCAGCTCCAGCAGCGGCTCGGCGTCCAGCGCCTGCAGCACCCGGGCATGCCCGGGCTCGGCGCCGCGGTGGGCGAACAGCAGCCAGTCGCGGCAGCCGGGGTTCAGGCGCACCGCCAGCAACGCGGCGACGCTGCAGATGAAACCGTCCACCAGCACCGCCACGCCCTGCTGCGCCGCCGCCAGGTAGGCGCCGACCAGCGCGGCGATCTCGAAGCCGCCCAGGTGCACCAGCGCCTGCAAGGGCCCTGCGAGCTGCGGCCGGTGCAGGGCCAGCGCCGCCTCGATCACCCGTACCTTGTGCGCCACTCCGGCGGCGTCCAGCCCGGTGCCGGGGCCGGCCAGCTCGGCCGGCGGGCAATCGAGCAGCCAGCAGGCCAGCGCGGCGGCGGCGGTGGTGTTGCCGATGCCCATTTCGCCGCCGATAAACAGCTCGCAGCCCACCGCGCGGGCGCGCAGCAGGCTGTCGCAGCCGGCCTGCAGGCAGATCAGCGCCTGGGCATTGGTCATCGCCGGTTCGCGGGCGAGATTGCGCGTGCCGGCGCCGACATACAGATGACGCACACCGGGCAGAGTCTCCAGCGGCACGGCGGTGCCCAGGTCGATCACCTCCAGCGCGGCGTCCAGTTCGCCGGCCAGCACGCTGATGGCTGCGCCGCCGTGGACGAAGTTGCTCAGCATCTGCCCGGTCACCGCCTGCGGGTAGGCCGACACGCCCTCGGCCACCACGCCGTGATCGCCGGCGAAGATGGCGATCCACAGCCTGTCCAGCCTCGGTCGCTCGCTGCCCTGCAGCGCCGCCAGCTGGATCGCCAGGGCTTCCAGGCGACCGAGCGAGCCGGCCGGTTTGGTCAGCTGTTGCTGGCGCGCCTCGGCCTTGGCCCGCGCCACGTGATCGAGCGGCTGGCAGGGGCCCTGCCACCAGTGCAGGCTCATAGCGCCTCTCCCTTGAGGATCATCGGTAACCCGGCGACGCAGAACAGCACGCGCCGGCTGCGTTCGGCCAGGGCCTGGTGCAGCCAGCCGGCCTCGTCGACATAACGGCGGGTCAGCTCGCCCATGGGCACCACGCCCAGGCCGGTTTCATTGCTGACCAGCAGGATGCGCCCGGGCAGCTCGCCCAGGGTGTCGAGCAGCGCGTCGCGCTCGGCGGCCAGGCGCGCCTCGTCGTCCAACAGCAGCAGGTTGGTCAGCCACAGGGTCAGGCAGTCCACCAGCAGGCAGCGCTCCTCGCGCGCCTGCTCACGCAGCACACGGGCCAGCGCCACGGGTTCCTCCACCAGCGCCCAATGCGCCGGACGGCGCGCGCGGTGCTGGGCAACGCGCGCACTCATCTCGCCGTCCAGCGCCTGGCTGGTGGCGATATACACCACCTCCAGGCCGGACTCGGCCGCCAGCTTCTCCGCCAGCCGGCTCTTGCCGGAACGGGCACCGCCGAGGATCAGTTCAAGCATGTCCACTCCGTTGGGTGCGCCGTGCGCACCGTTGGCAGATCAAATACGTAGGGTGGATCGCGCTTTACCGATCCACCATTGGCAGGTGTCCAGCGATCACAGCGGTGGACGAACAAAGCGTCGTCCACCCTACGCCAGGCCACAGAGCGCCTTGAGTTGATCGGTATCCAGATGCGCCTCCACCAGATCGGCCAGGCGCTCGATATCGCGCTCGCGCAGGGCCTGGTAGTCCACCGCCTGCACCTCGCGCAGCCCGGCCCAGCGCAGCAGCGCGGCGCAGGCTTCAGGGCGCTCGAACAGGCCATGCAGGTAGGTGCCGAGCACCTGACCGTCGCCGCTCAGGCCGCCGTCGCGACGGCCATCGTCCAGGCTCACCGCGCCATTGAGGCCGGCGCCGGTGCTGACCCCGGCATGAATCTCGTAGCCGCTGACCTCGGCCTGCTCCAGGCACAGGCGGCCGCGCACGTTGCGCAATTGTTTCTCCGGCTCCAGCCGCGTTTCGAAATCGAGCAGGCCGAGGCCCTCGCTGCTGCCGGCGGCGCCTTCCAGGCCGTGCGGGTCGTGGATGTGCCGGCCGAGCATCTGCAGGCCGCCGCAGATGCCCAGCAGCTTGCCGCCGTAGCGCAGATGACGGGCGATGGCGGCGTCCCAGCCCTGCTCGCGCAGCCGCGCCAGATCGGCGCGCACGCTCTTGGAACCGGGCAGGACGATCAGGTCGGCCGGCGGCATCGCCTGACCAGGGCCGACGAAACTCAGCTGCACCTGCGGGTGCAGGCGCAGCGGGTCGAAGTCGGTGTGGTTGCTGATGCGCGGCAGCACCGGCACCACCACCCGCAACGCGTCCTCGGCCTTGGCCTGCTGGCGGGTGTCGACGGCGTCCTCGGCCTCTAGGTGGAAATCCATCAGGTAGGGCAACACGCCGAGCACCGGCTTGCCGATGCGCCGCTCCAGCCAATCGAGCCCCGGTTGCAGCAGGGCGATGTCGCCACGAAAACGGTTGATCACGAAGCCCTGGATGCGCGCCTGCTCGGACGGGCTGAGCAGCGCCAGGGTGCCGACCAGGTGGGCGAACACCCCGCCCTTGTCGATATCGGCGATAAGGATCACCGGGCAGTCCACCGCCTCGGCGAAGCCCATGTTGGCGATATCGCCGGCGCGCAGGTTGATCTCCGCCGGCGAGCCGGCGCCCTCCACCAGCACCAGCGGGTACTGCCGGCGCAGACGCTCATGGGACTGGAGTACCGCGGCCATGGCCACCTGCTTGTAGCCGTGATAGGCCAGCGCCTGCATATTGCCCACCGCGCGGCCGTGGATGATCACCTGGGCGCCGGTGTCGCTGTTGGGCTTGAGCAGCACCGGGTTCATGTCGGTGTGAGGTTCGAGGCCGGCGGCCTGGGCCTGCACTGCCTGGGCGCGGCCGATCTCGCCGCCGTCGGCCGTCACTGCCGAATTGAGCGCCATGTTCTGCGGTTTGAACGGCGCCACCGCCACGCCCTGACGCCGCGCCCAGCGGCACAGGGCGGTCACCAGGGTGCTCTTGCCGGCGTCGGAGGTGGTGCCCTGCACCATCAGGGTGGCGCCGATCATTGCCCCAGCTCCTCGGCGCATTCGCGCAGGGCCTGTTGCAGGCGCTGCCAGCCCGCCTCGTGCGGCGGCAGGCCGAAGCGCAGGCTATCGAGAAAGGGAAACAGCCGCACCAGGATGCCGCGCCGCGCCAGCGCCGCGTGCCAGTCGCCGGCCCGCGGCGGGCAGCAGAACTGGAACAGCGCGCAGCCGCCGGTGGGTGGCAGGCCGCAGTCGCGCAGCAGCGCGGCCAGGCGCTCGCCGTCGGCCTGCAGGCGCTGGCGTTGACGCGCCTGGCCGGCGCCGTCGGCCAGCAGCTGGCGCGCCAGCTGCCGCGCCGGGCCGCTCACCGCCCAGGGTCCGAGCAGCTCGGCCAATTCGTCGAGCAGGGCCTGCTCGGCGAGGACGAAGCCCAGGCGCAGGCCGGCCAAGCCGAAGAACTTGCCGAACGAACGCAGCAGGATCATTCCCGGCTGTGCGCCGTGAGCGGCCAGGCTGTGCTCGGGGGTGCAATCCATGAAGGCCTCGTCGACCAGCAGCCAACCGCCGCGCTCGGCCAGTTGCGCGTGCCAGGCGAGCAGGCGCGGCATCTCGATGCGCCGGCCGGTGGGATTGTTCGGGTTGACCAGCAGCAGCACGTCGAGGCGCGGCAGGGCGCGGTCGATGGCGCCCTCGCTGAGCTGCATCACCCGGTGCCCCTCGCGGCGCCAGGCGGCGGCATGCTCGGCGTAGGTCGGCGAGAGGATGCCCACCGTGCAGCCCTTGCGCAGGCGCGGCAAGGCCTGGATCGCCGCCTGCGAGCCGGCCACCGGCAGCAGGCTGGCCGCGCCGTAGTAGTCGCGGGCGACGGCTTCCAGGCCATCGTCCGGCTCCGGCAGGCGGGCCCAGGCCTCGGCCGCAATCGCCGGCAGCGGCCAGCCGTAGGGGGCGATGCCGGTGGACAGGTCCAGCCAGTCCTCCCGGGCGATGCCGTATTGCTGCGCCGCCGCGCGCAGGCGGCCTCCATGCTCAAGCACCCAGCACCTCCCAGAGTCCCAGCAGCGCCAGCCACAGCAGCACGCCGCCCCACACCAGATTCAGCGCCCGTTCGATATCGCGCGCCCGCGGCGGCGGCCCCTCGCCCAGTTGCGGGCGCACATGCAGCTCGCCGTGATATTCGGCCGCACCGCCCAGGCTCACCCCCAGGCTGCCGGCGCCGGCGGCCATCACCGGGCCGGCGTTGGGGCTGTCCCATTGCGGCGCCTGGCGGCGCCAGCAGCGCAGCGCCAGGGCGGTGTGGCCGAGCAGCGCGTAGGTCAGCGCCACCAGGCGTGCGGGGAGGTAATTGAGTACATCGTCGATCTTCGCCGCTGCCCAGCCGAAGCGTTCGAAGCGCTCGTTGCGATAACCCCACATGGCGTCCAGGGTATTGCTCAGGCGGTACAGCACCACGCCCGGCGCGCCGGCGACGACGAACCAGAACAGCGCGGCGAACACCGCATCCGAACCATTTTCCAGCACCGACTCGGTGCCGGCGCGGGCCACGCCGCCGGCGTCCAGCGCGGCGGTGTTGCGGCTGACCATCCAGCCGACGCGTTCGCGCGCCAACGCCAGATCGCCCAGGCGCAGCGCCTGCGCCACCGGCCGCGCGTGCTCGCCGAGGCTGCGCAGGCCGAGGGCGAAGTACAGCGCGGCGATCTCCACCGCCCAGCCGAAGGCCGAGACCTGGGCCAGCAGCCAGGTCAGCAGGGTCAGCGGCAGCACCGCCAAGCACCAGGCGCTCACCCCATGGCTGCGCCAGCCACCGCCGGCGGGGTTGAAGCGCTGCTCCAAACGATTCGCCAGGCGCCCGAAGGCCACCAGCGGGTGGCCCTGCTTCGGCTCGCCGAGCGCGGCGTCCAGCGCCACCCCGGCCAGGGTGCTGAGCGCCAGGCTCATCGCCACCGCCCGTTGCCAGTGGATAGGTCAGTCAACACGTTCTCCCCATCGATTCTCGAACAGCAGCTCGGCGAGCGGCCGCGGCCTGGCCCAGCCCTCTTCCACCAGCATCGGCTGGTCATAGAAGGCCGCGACCGGCCCCAGACAGAGCAGCGCCACCGGCTTGCTACCGGCCGGCATGCCCAGCAGCGCGGCCAAGGCCTCGGGCTCGAACAGCGACACCCAGCCCATGCCCAGGCCTTCGGCGCGGGCGGCCAGCCAGAGATTCTGAATGGCGCAGGCCACCGACGCCATATCCATTTCCGGCAGGGTGCGGCGGCCGAAGACATGCTTTTGGCGCCCGTCCATCAGCGCCACCGCCAGCAGCTCGGCGCACTCGCGAATGCCCTCGACCTTGAGCCGCATGAATTCGTCCGAGCGTTCGCCCAGCGCCTCGGCGGTGCGCACCCGCTCGGCCTCCACCAGCGCGTAGGCGGCTTCGCGCAATTGCGGGTCGCTGATGCGCAGAAAGCGCCAGGGCTGCATCAGGCCGACGCTGGGTGCGCGGTGCGCCGCCTCCAGCAGGCGTGCCAGCACCTCGGCCGGCACCTCGCCGCCGCTGAAGTGACGCATGTCGCGGCGCTCGGCGATGGCGCGATAGACCGCGGCGCGCTCAGCGGCGCTGAAGGCCTGCTCGCTCATGGGCGCAACAGCGCCGCCGCCGCCAGGGGATTGGACGGCAGGTAGAAGTGGATATAGCTGGCCGTCAACCGGCCCAGGCGATAGACCGCCTCGGCCACCGCCTTGCCGTTCGGGCAACGGCCCAGGGCCAGTGGCGCCAGCGGGCTGTCCAGGCGCGAATGGTGGTAGCTGTGGCCACGCAGCTCGCCTTCCGGCAACGTCACCTGCTGCAGGGCCAGGGCGGTCAATCGTGGTTGCAGCGCGGCGCGGCCGGCCAGCAGGCCGAGCATGCGGCCGCTGGCGCCCTGCTTGTCGGCCAGCTCGTCGAGCAGATAGAGCATGCCGCCGCACTCGGCGAGGATCGGCTTGCCGGCCTGGTGATGGGCGCGAATCGCCGCGGCCATGGCCTGGTTGCCTTGCAGCTGGGCCAGATGCAATTCGGGATAACCGCCGGGCAGGTAGAGGCTGTCCACCTGCGGCAGGCCGTCGCCCGCCAGCGGCGAGAAGAATTCGAGTTCGGCGCCCAGCTCGCGCAGCAGATCGAGGTTGGCCTGGTAGAGAAAGGCGAAGGCGCCGTCGCGCGCCACGCCGATGCGCACGCCGGCCAGCAGCGGCTCGACCACCCGCGGCGGCGGCGCGGCAAA
The DNA here is from genome assembly GCF_054110165.1 of Pseudomonas sp. PL-6. Classification (NCBI taxonomy): domain Bacteria; kingdom Pseudomonadati; phylum Pseudomonadota; class Gammaproteobacteria; order Pseudomonadales; family Pseudomonadaceae; genus Pseudomonas; species Pseudomonas sp. PL-6. The sequence goes on from NZ_CM134189.1 coordinate 3,581,832, forward strand.
GCGCACCGGTGCCGGCAAGGCCACCTCGGCGCTGGCGGCCAGGGCATCGGCGGCGGCATCCAGGCGCGCATCCAGGTCGGCCAGCTCCTGCGCCTGCACCAACCCCAGGTGGCGGCTGGGCAGCTCCACCGCGGCATTACGCGGCAGCGCGCCGTACCAGCGGATACTCGGCGGCAGCGCAGCGCGCAGGATCTCGCCGTGACGGGCGCTGGCCACCCGGTTGCCGAGCACGCCGGCGAACGGCAGGTCGGGCTGGAAGGTCGCCAGGCCATGGGCCAGGGCGCCGAAGGTCTGGGCCATGGCCGAACCGTCGATCACCCCCAGCACCGGCACGCCGAACTGCCGCGCCAGGTCGGCCGCCGAGGGCTGGCCGTCGAACAGGCCCATCACCCCCTCGATCAGGATCAGCTCGGCCTCGCCCGCCGCCTGCCAGAGCAGGCGGCGGCTCTCCGCCTCGCCGACCATGGCCAGGTCGAGCTGGTACACCGGCGCGCCGCTGGCGCGGGCGAGGATCATCGGGTCGAGGAAATCCGGGCCGCACTTGAACACCCGCACCCGCCGACCCTGACGGCTGTGCAGGCGCGCCAGGGCGGCGGTGACGGTGGTCTTGCCCTGCCCCGAGGCTGGCGCGGCGATCAGCAGCGCCGGGCACTGGCGCGAGGTCAAAACTCCACCCCCTTCTGCGCCTTCACCCCGGCCTTGAAGGCATGCTTGACCAGGCCCATCTCGGTCACCGTATCGGCCGCCTCGATCATCCCCGGCAAGGCGCCGCGCCCGGTCACCACCACATGCTGCGAGAGCGGCCGCGCCTGGATATCGGCGAGCACGGCAGCGAGCTGCAGATAGCCGTGCTTGAGGGCGATGTTCAGCTCGTCCAGCACCACCAGGCCGACGCCCTCGTCGTTCAGCAGGCGCTGCGCAACGGCCCAGGCCTCGCCCGCCTTGGCGATATCGCGCTGGCGATCCTGGGTCTCCCAGGTGAAGCCCTCGCCCATCACGTGGTAGCTGACTTCCTCGGGAAAACGGCGGAAGAAGGCCTCCTCGCCGGTGCTGGCGGCGCCCTTGATGAATTGCACCACGCCGACTTTGATGCCGTGGCCGAGGGCGCGGGCGACCATGCCGAAGGCGCTGCTGCTCTTGCCCTTGCCGTTGCCGCTGTGCACCAGCAGCAGGCCGTACTGGTCCTGGGCCTGGGCGATCTTCGCGTCGATCAGCGCCTTCTTGCGCGCCATGCGCGCCTGGTGCCGGGCGTCGCGATCAGCCGATTCGCTCATCGAAGTTTCCTGGTCTGCGGGCATCCGGGCGCGGGCCGCCGTGCACGACTGGCAAGCTGGCGTGGCGGCATCGTTGCGCTCCCGAACACAGTGGGCTGGACAAGGCAGGCGGAGAACGGCGCGCGCAGGCCACCGGGAAGGCGAGCCCGCACGCCAGACAACGCCCTCCGCGATGCCGTGGACTGCAGCAGGCCGGTCTCCGGGCTTGTGAGCGAGCCTCGCGGGCTAGCGCCGCGCCTTCCCATGCACGAAGCACAGTGGCAATAGAGCGGCGTTTGACTCACCTACCGTTGCGGGGGCAGCGCCGGATTCTGTACCGGCTTCCCTGTTTCACCTCGTACGCGCTTGGCGTCGGGCACCTGAAGCAAGGCGCGCAGGGTAGAGGCTGGCCGCCTCGCCCGTCAACGCCGGCGCGACTCAGTGGCGGGGGACGAAGCCGGCCGGCTTGCGCGCCAGCCACTCGACGAAGCCGCGCAAGCGCTCGTCGCCCAGCAACGCTTCGCGGCTGTTGTAGCTCAGTGCCAGCTCCTTCTCGCTGAACAGCCGGTGGATCTGGTTATGGCAGGCGCGACAGACCCAGAGCGTGGCCGTGATGCGTTCGTGGCGGGGATAGCGCTTCTGCACATAGGCCTTGTCGTGCAGGGCCTTGGGGATCAGGTGGTGACGGGTCAGCGCCACCGACCGCGCGCACAGTTCGCAGGCGTCGGGCTGGGGCGGCAGGCGGATGGCGTCGGCCACGGCGGCTCAGCGCTTGCGGCACAGGGTCAGGCCGTCGCCCAGCGGCAGCAGCGACAGCTCGACGCGCGCATCGTCCTTGAGCGCCCGGTTCAGCGCCTGAATGGCGCGGGTGTCGGCGCTGTCCGGCTGCGGCTGCAACACCCGACCGCTCCACAGGGTGTTGTCGAACAGCAGCAGGCCGCCCTGGCGCAACAGGCGCAGCGCCTGCTCCAGGTAGGTCGGGTAGTTGGCCTTGTCGGCGTCGACGAAGATCAGGTCGAAGTCGCCCTGCCCTTCACCCTCCAGCGCCGCCAGGCTGTCCAGCGCCGGGCCCATACGCCATTGGATACGCTCGGCCAGACCGGCCTCGGCGAAATAGCGGCGCGCGGTGGCGTGGTAGTCGCCGGGCAGGTCGCAGCAGATCAGCTGGCCCTGCGGCCCCATGGCATCGGCCAGGCAAATGGCGCTGTAGCCGGTGAAGGTGCCGACCTCGACGATCCGCCGCGCGCCGACCAGGCGCACCAGCAGGGCCATGAACTGGCCCTGCTCCGGGGCGATCTGCCAGCGCGCCTCGCTCAGCTGCGCGGTTTCCGCGCGCAGGCGGGCGAGCAGCGGCGACTCGCGCAGGGAGACGTCCAGCAGGTACTGGTAGAGCGCGTCGTCGAGCTGCAGGCTGCGCTGGGTCACGGATTGCGCGCCAGTTCGGGGGCGAGCACGCGCTTGGCGTCCAGATAGGCGCGCTGCCAGTAGCTGTTGTCCAGGCTGTCGAGGCGCACCGTGCCGCCCGAAGACGGCGCGTGGACGAAACGTCCCTCGCCGACATAGATGCCGGCATGGCTGACGCCGCGCCCGCCGTTGGTGGCGAAGAACACCAGGTCGCCGCTCAGCAGGGCGTCGCGGCGCACCTTGGGGCTGCGCATGGCGCTCAGCTCGCGGGTCGAACGCGGCAGGCTGATGCCGGCGGCGTCGCGGTAGACGTAGCCGATCAGGCCGCTGCAGTCGAAACCGCCGTCCGGGGTATTGCCGCCGTAGCGATAGGGCGTACCGACCAGGCCGAGGGCGCGGAACAGCACGTCATCGGCGCCGCCCTGGAACTGGCCAGTTGCTGGCGTGTAGCTGGGCTGGGGGGTGGGAGCGCGACTGCTGCAGGCACTCAGCAGCAGGGCGAGAACGAGCAGGGCAACACGGGTCGTGACGGGCATGAGCGAGGCGATCCTGAGCCTGGATGCGCCCTACTCTGCCGGCTCAGGACGAACGGCGCAACCCTGCGGGGCCGCGCCGCAAGCCATCAGGGATGACGCTTGGCGGCCTGCTCGTCGTCCACCGGGGCCAGGGCGAGGACGCGCTTGGCCTGCAGGTAGCTGCGATTCCAGTAGCTGTCGTCCAGGCTGTCGATGCGCACGCCGCCGCTGCGGCTGCTGCTGGAATGGATGAACTGATCGTCGCCGAGGTAGATGCCGGCGTGGCTGACGCGGCCACGGCCGCGGTCGTTGAACAGGATCAGATCGCCCGGCTCCAGGTCGGCGCGGGCCACCTTGGGCGCATCCAGGTTGATCAGCTCGCGGGTCGAGCGCGGCAGTTCCAGGCCGACTTCCTTGCGGAACAGGTAGCCGACGAAGCCGCTGCAGTCGAAGCCGGACTGCACCGAGTTGCCGCCGTAGCGATAGCGGGTGCCGACCAGCGAACGCCCGAGGTCGAGCAGGCTATCGGCCAGCTGCGGCATTTCGTAGGGTTTGTCGTCGATCAGCGCGGCCATCTCGTCCTCGGCAGGTTCGACCTGCTGAGCGACGGGCTTGACCGTGGGTTCGTCGAGCTGCGGCTGCGGCGCATGGCCGGCGCAGGCGGCGAGGAAGGCGATGAGTGCAAAAGGCACGAGGGGTGCGAAGCGTTTGGGCATGGGCACGACCGTGTCGGTTGAATTTACAAGTGCGCGACTATGCCCTCTATGCCGTCTATTTGCAAATTCTATCGCCCGAAATGTGACCCAGTAGTTCCGGCAAAACATCTAAGGCCCGCCCAGCCAGCCGTACATCCACCACGTCGCTGAGGTCAGTCAGCGTGGGGTTGATCTCCACGCTCAGGCCGCCGGCCTGGCGGGTACGCAGCACCGGCTCGACTATGTAGGGGAAACTGGCGCTGGTGCCGACGCTGAGCACCACGGCAAAGCCCTTGCGCAGCTCGCCGTAGAGGCTGTCGACGGCCGCCTCCGGAAGCATTTCCTCGAACAGCACCACGGGCGGACGCAACACCCCGCCGCACTGCCGACAGCGCGGCGGCAACGGCCGCTGCAGGTGCTCGGCCAATTCGCTGTCCTCGGCGCCGCAGGACTGGCAGTACAGCGGCGCCAGCTCGCCGTGGATCTCGATCAGACGCTCGCCGGGGCTGCCGGCGGCGCGGTGATAACCGTCGATGTTCTGCGTCAACACCCAGCAACCGGGCTTACGCCGTTGCAGCTCGGCGATGGCCAGGTGGCCGGCATTCGGCGCCGCGCCGAGGCAGGCCTTGCCCAGTTCGGCCAGGTACTTCCAGCACAGTGCCGGGTCGCGGCGCAGCATCGGCCCGGACAGCGCCGCCTCGATCGGCAGGCCCTCGGCGGTATGGCCGTTGTACAGCCCGCCGAGGCCGCGGTAGGTGGGCAGGCCGGAGTCGGCCGACAACCCCGCCCCGGTAATGACCAGAATGCGCTCGGCCTGCTCGATGGCCCGCGCGACTCGCCGCAGCGCCTCGTCCATGCCTTAGCCCAGGATCTCGCTGAGAGGAATGAACCGCAGGCTGTCGCCCTCCTCCAGCGTCGTCCCCTCCAGAACCTCGGCCAGCCCTTCGGCCCAGGCGGCGCTGCGCAGCACGCCGGAACTCTGGTTGGCGTAAGGCACCGCGCGACCTTGTTCCAGGCGCGCGCGCAGGTATTCGCGGCGTATGCCCGGCTTGTGCCAGGCGAATCCGGCCGGCACGACGAAGCCCAGCGGCTCGATGCGCTGCACGCCGAGACGCCGCAGCAGGTAGGGGCGCGCCAGCAGACCGAAGGTGACCAGGGTCGAGGCCGGATTGCCCGGCAGACCGATCACCGGCACGCCCTGGTAATGACCGAAGGTCAAAGGCTTGCCCGGCTTGATCGCCAGCTTCCACAGCGCCAGCTCGCCAGCCTCGCGCAGGGCCAGGCCGAGATAATCCGCCTCGCCCACCGAGACCCCGCCGGTGGACAGGATCAGGTCGACGTCGCCGAGCCTGCCGAGGGCCTCGCGCGTCAGCTCCAGGTCGTCCGGCAGGATGCCGGCGTCGACCACGGCGCAGCCCAGGCGCTGCAGCCAGGCGCTGAGCAGGCGCCGGTTGCTGTTGTAGATCTGCCCCGGGCCGAGCGCCTGGCCGGGCTCGACCAGCTCGTCGCCGGTCGACAGCACGGCGACCCGCGGCCGCCGCCGCACGCGCAGTTCGGCCGCGCCGAGGGAGGCGGCCAGACCCAGCTCGATCGGCCCCAGGCGCGTGCCGGCCGGCAGCACGCAGTCGCCGACACGGGTTTCCTGGCCGCGGGCGCGGACGTTCTGGCCAAGCCTGAGCGGCTGGCGAAAGCGCACCCGCCCGGCATCATCCAGCTCCACGTTCTCCTGCATTTCCACGCTGTCGGCGCCAGCCGGCAGCGGCGCACCGGTGAAGATGCGCGCACAGCTACCCGGCTGCAGCGGCAAGGGCGCCGTACCGGCCTGGATGCGCTGGCTGACCGGCAGCGCCTCACCGTGCCAGTCGGCCAGGCGCAGGGCGTAACCGTCCATGGCGCTGTTGTCCCAGGGCGGCAGGTCGAGTGCGGCGAGCAGCGGCTCGGCCAGCACCCGGCCATCGGCATCGGCCAGCGTGACGGTTTCCTGCTGCGCGATGGGTGCGGCCTCGGCCAGCGCCAGCAGGCGTGCCAGCGCCGCCTCCATGGGCAACAGGCCGGGCTGCTCGCAACCGCTCATCCGCGGCTCTCGCAGGCGGCCACCTGTTTCAGGTGGGGGACGAAATTGCAGGGACGATGCCGGGCATCCAGCTGCTCGCCGAGGATGCCGTCCCAGGCGGTGCGGCAGGCGTTGGTCGAACCCGGCAGGCAGCACACCAGGGTACCGTTGGCCAGGCCGGCCAGGGCGCGCGACTGGATGGTGGAGGTGCCGATATCGGCCACCGAGATCTGCCGGAACAGCTCGCCGAAGCCGTCCACCTGCTTGTCCAGCAGGCAGGCGACCGCCTCCGGCGTGCTGTCGCGCCCGGTGAAGCCGGTGCCGCCGGTGATCAGCACCACCTGCACGCCGTCGTCGGCAATCCAGCCGGCAACCTGGGCGCGGATCTTGTAGAGATCGTCCTTGAGCAGGACGCGCGCGGCCAACTGGTGACCGGCCGCCTGCAGGCGATCGACGAACAGTTGTCCCGAGGTATCGGTTTCCAGGGTGCGGGTGTCGCTGACGGTGAGCACGGCGATCTGCAGCGGCACGAACAGCGCCTCGGCCTTATGGTTCATGGCAGGCTTCCAATTGCGAGAGAATGGCCGGAGTTATATCACACCACCCGCCACCGGAGACGCCAGCATGCCCGCCTCGAACGCCCCACCACCCTGCTCCGTACTGCTGCTTGCCGGCGGCCGCGGCCAACGCATGGGCGGGCACGACAAGGGCCTGCTGGAGTGGCGCGGGCAGCCGCTGATCGCCTGGCTGCACGAGCTGGTACGCCCCTTGAGCGACGACCTGATCATTTCCTGCAACCGCAACGCCGAGCGCTACGCGCCCTATGCCGACCGCCTGGTGAGCGACCAGGACAGCGACTTCCAGGGACCGCTGGCCGGCATTCGCGCGGGCCTGGCGGCGGCGCGCCACAGCCAGCTGCTGGTACTGCCCTGCGACGCGCCGCTGGTGGATCGCCCGCTGCTCGACGCCTTGCTCGAACGCGCCGGTAGCAAACCGGCGGTGGTGCGCCAGGGGCAGTACTGGCAGCCGTTGTTCTGCCTGCTGCCGACCGCGTTGAGGGACGATCTGGAACGCGCCTGGCAGGCCGGCCAGCGCAGCCCGCAGCGCTGGCTCGACAGCCTCGCACCGACGCCGCTGGACTGCCCGCTCGACGATGCGCGCCTGGCCAACCTGAATACGCCGGAACTCCTCGCCGCCGCCCGACCCGACTGAGGCGCCGGGAAAACTCGGTGGAACTCGCACGCCGCTACTGCGTCTGAGCCTGGGTACATAGGTTGTATCACCCAAGGAGACAGACCATGACTCAACGGATCATCCCCGCCCTGCTTATCGCCCTCGGTTTCGCCGCACTGGCCGGCTGCGCCTCGCCGTCGGTGATCACCCTGAACGACGGCCGCGAGATCCAGACCGTGGACAAGCCCAAGTTCGACGAGGACTCCGGCTTCTACGAGTTCGAGCAACTCGACGGCAAGCGCGCCACCGTCAACAAGGACCAGGTGCAGACCGTCAAGGAACTCTGAATCGACGCCCCGGGCCTCCCCAGCGAGGCCCAGGCAGGCTGTGGGGTTGGCACGAAAACGGCCGCTGCGCTAAATTTTTTTCGGGCTAACCCCTTGTGCGGTAAAAGTTTTTCGGTAGAATACGGCTCATTCGGAGTGTAGCGCAGCTTGGTAGCGCGTCTCGTTCGGGACGAGAAGGTCGCAGGTTCGAATCCTGTCTCTCCGACCAAATCAAAAACCCGCCTTAACCGGCGGGTTTTTTTATGCCTGCGATTACCATCCCGCCTGCCGCCGGCCAACGCCTCAGCGAAGAAAGGCCACCACCTGCTCGCCGTCGAACGGCCAGTTCAGTTCGGCGCCGGTGTCGCAACGACGCAGCACCGGGATACGCAGGCCGTATTGTTCGACCATGCCCTCGTGCTCGGCGATATCGATCAGCTCCACCAGCAGGCCGTTCTCGACGAACGGCATGAGCAGCGCCTCGGCCACCTCGCACAGGTGGCAGCCCAGGGTTCCGAAGAGTTGGCATTCCGGCGTCATGTGCGCACCTCACTGTCGGCAAGGTGCGCAGTTTAGCACCGACGCGAATCAGCTCGCGGCCGCGCCCTCGCCGAGCTGACCGGTGAGCAGCGCCTGCAGGCCGTCGAGCAGGCTGCGGTTGAGGCTGTCGGCCTTCTCCAGGCGCGGCAAGTCGAAGCGCTCGTCGAGCGAGAAGCCGCCCTTGAGCAGGTCCTTGAGCAGGCCGCCGGCGTCCTGCGCCAGGCCTTCGGCGCTGCGCAGCGCCTCGAGCAGGCCCTGGGCATAGTTCTGCAGGTCGCCATTGACCGCGCTGGCGCCCTGCCCGGCCACGGCGCCATAGGCATCGGTGGCCTGGCGCACGCTGGTCTGGGTCAGGCGCAGGGACATCGAGGCCAGTTGCTCGCCGTCCATTTCCAGGGCCATGGCGCGGTCGAAGGCGCCGGCCAGGTCGCCGGCGTAGAACTGGTTGGACAGCTCCTGCACCTGACTGAAGAGCTTCTCCAGCGCCTTGACCTCGTCGGCATCCAGCTCGCCTTCGACGCTCACCTGCCAGCCGCCGATCTGCAGGCTGCCGGACTGGCTGCTGGCCGTCACGGCCGTGCCGCTGCCGTTGCTGGCGGCGGCGAAGCTGCTCTGCGACCAGCTGGCCGAAACCTGCGCCACGGAGATGCGCAGGCGGTCGCCGTCGCGGGTGGTAACCGAAAGGTCGAAGGTTTCCGCCAGGGCGCTGAAGCGCTCGCTGTAGCCGGCCAGGGCGAGCGAGCCCGACGCCGGTGCGGCAGCGCCGAAGCGCCGGTCGAGATCGCCGAGGCCGTCCTGGATACGCTGATAGGTATCGTCGATATCGCCGGCCACCTTGCCGGCCAGCACGCCCATGCCGTCGAGAATCTTGCGCGCTTCGGCGAAGCCCTTCTCCACGCCTTCGCGTGCCTGGCCGAGGAGTTTCTCCAGCTTGGCCGGATCGGCACCCGCCGCAGCCTCGCTCTGCAGGCGCTGTTCGATAAAGCCGAGGATGCGCCCGGCGACCTTCTCGGGAGTGAAATCGTCCTGTTTGCCACTCAGCGCGCCGGGCTGCAAACCAAGCTTGTCGGCCAAGCGGTTGGCCAGAACGGACTGCGCATCGGCCGCATTGCTGCGCGGCGACGGCGATTGAGCGGCTTGGGCGGCGCGCGAGGCGGAAGGGTTGAGCGAGGCCAGGCTGTTCATGGCAAGGTACCGGGGCAGGACATCTGCCGGGTTAACGGCCGCCGCTGCGCAAGCTTTAGTCGCACACGACCAACGGTCTGCCAGTCAATGCCCCGCCGCCTGCAGCAGGCGCACGGCCGCCGCCCGCGCCTGGCGCGCCTGATCGCCCGGGCCGTAGACATGGGCCATGCTCAACGCTCCCTCGAAGAGAAACTGCAGCTGCGCGGCGAGCGCGTCGGCATCCGTCGCCCCCAGAGCCTGCAGCGCACGACGGAAGTACTCGAGCAAGACGCGCTTGTGCGCCGCCGCCTGGCGGTGGATGGGGTGCGCGCGGTCGTGAAACTCCGCCGTGGCATGGAGGAACAGGCAGCCACAGAAATCCGCCTCGCCGAGCAGTTGCTGCAGCCCGTCGAACGTCGCCAGGATCGCCTCGCGCGGCGCCAGACCGGCCAGGGCCGCCTGCATGCGCGCACCGAGCTGCTCGTGCTGCAGCTGCAGGGCCGCGAGAATCAGCTCGTCCTTGGACTTGAAGTGCTTGTACAGGGTCATCTTCGCCACCCCGGATTCGGCCAGGATGCGGTCGATGCCGGTGCCGTGGTAACCCTCGCGGTAGAACAGCTGCAGCGCGGTGGCGAGCAGCTGTTCGCGTTTGTTCGAAGCCATGTGCAACCTCCAGAGGCGGCCATTATGCGCAAGGTGCGGCAAAGGTCGACCGCGGCGGGGAGAAAATCCTCGCTTGAAATATACAGACCTGTCTGTCTAACATCCATTCACCCCAGCCCTGTAGCATTCGCCATGACGCGGTTCGAACTCAACCTGCCCGCCAACGGTTACCAGGCGCGCTCGTTCGCCAGCCTGATCGGCCGCGCGCTGCTGCGCCGCGCTACCCCTGAACGGCGGCATGATCAGTCCCTTCCCGCCCCCAAGGACAGCGAACCTGTGCGCCGCTACCGCTACGCCTTCGCCCTGCTGCTGGCCGGCCTCGCGTTCGGCGCCCAGGCCGAGCTGCGCCTGAGCCTGGTCAAGACCTCCGCGACCACAACCCTGGACGCCTTCACCGTGGCCGGCGGCAAGTGGACGCAGAGCGCTACCGCCAACCATGTGGCGGTGCTGATCGAGCACCATGCCGCCACCCTGCTGTTCGACACCGGCCTCGGCCGCCAAGTGGACCGCCAGTTCGCCGAGATGCCCTGGCACAGCCGGCAGCTGATGCAGTACGGCGCGGTGCGGCCGGTGCGCGACCAACTGCAGCGCGACGGCATCCGCGTCGATCGCATCCTGCTGTCCCACGCTCACTGGGATCATGCCTCGGGCCTGGCCGACTTCCCCGAAGTGCCGGTCTGGGCGCCCTACGCGGAAATCGAGTTCAGCCGCATCGCCGCACCGCCGGCGATCCTGCCCAGCCAGTTCGAGCACGGCGTGCGCTGGGTGCCGTACGACTTCGCGCCGCAGCCCTTTCTCGGCTTCGCCGAGAGCCTGGATCTGTTCGGCGACGGCGCCCTGGTGCTGGTGCCGCTGCGTGGCCACACCCCCGGCTCGGTCGGCCTGTTCGTCACCCTCGAGGACGGTCGCCGCCTGTTCTTCACCGGCGACGCCAGCTGGCGCCTGGAGGGCTTCACCGGACCGCGGGAGAAGTTCTGGATCAGCCGCCGACTGGTCGATCACGACCGCGTCGCCACCACCGACGTCCTGCAGCAGGTGCACCGGCTGATGCAGCAACAACCCGAGCTAAAGGTGCTGCCAGCGCACGATGCGCTCGCCCAGCAGGCGCTGCCGGTCTACCCGCAGTGGCTGCAATAGGCGGCCAGGCGCCAGCTACCGCTCGTCCGTCCAGACTAAAGTCTTACAGTCGACTCGCCACTGAAATGCTTTATTTCACAACGCCGTAACTGGCCGGTCACATCGTGGCCGACCCAACTATAAGAACGAGGAGACAACAATAATGAGTAAGACTCCCCTCGCCCGCGCCGTGGCCCTCGCCACGCTGGGCGCCAGCCTCACCCTGCCAGGCATGGCTCAGGCCGACTTCATCGGCGACAGCAAGGCCAGCCTGGAGCTGCGCAACTTCTATATGAACCGCGACCTGCGCCATACCACCTCGGCGCAGCAGTCCAAACGCGAAGAATGGGCCCAGGGCTTTATCTTCAAAGCCGAATCCGGCTTTACCGAGGGCACTGTGGGCTTCGGCCTCGACGCCTATGCCGGTCTGGGCGTGAAGCTCGACTCCTCGGACGAGCGCGCCGGCACCAACCTGCTGCCCAATGCCTTCGGCGACGAGGGCCCGGGCGAGTATTCCGAGGCCACCGGAGCAGCCAAGGTCAAGATATCCAAGACCGTCGCCAAGGTCGGCGGCATGATGCCGAAGCTACCCAGCGTCTCTTCCAACGACGCGCGCCTGCTGCCGCAGACCTTTCTTGGCGGCCATCTGACCTCCAACGAAATCGACGGCCTGACGCTGCATGCCGGCCAGTTGAAGGAACAGAACCAGCGCGACTCCACCAATTTCGAAGACCTCAGCGTCAATGCAGGTGGCGGCATTCGCGGCTTCACGTTCAACGGCAAGGGCAACGTCGGCGATGACTTCAACTTCGCTGGTCTGTCCTATCAACTGACCAAGGACCTGACCGCCAGCTACCACTACGGCGAGCTGGAAGACCTGTACAAGCAGCACATCTTCAACCTGGTCCATGTCCTGCCGATCGCCGACAAGCAATCGCTGAAATCGGACGTGCGCTATGCACGCACCACCGACGACGGCCACAGCAATATCGACAACAAGTCCTTTGGCGCCATGTTCACCTACGCCCTGGGTAGCCATGCGTTCGGCCTGGGCTACCAGAGCATGAGCGGCGACACCGGCTACGCCTACATCAACGGCACCGATCCTTTCCTGGTCAACTATGTGCAGATCGGCGACTTCGCCAACAAGGACGAAAAATCCTGGCAAGTGCGCTACGACTACAATTTTTCCGCCTTCGGCCTGCCGGGTCTGAGCTTCATGACCCGTTACCTCAACGGCGACAATATCGACCGCGGCCCCGGCGTCTCGGACGGCAAAGAGTGGGAGCGCAACATGGACATCACCTATGTCGTCCAGGAAGGCACCTTCAAGAACCTGGGCTTCAAGTGGCGCAACGCTACCCTGCGTTCCGATGCCCTGGGCGAGCTCGACGAAAACCGCCTGATCGTCAGCTACACCATCCCGCTGATGTAAGGCCGCCTGTGAGCCCCCAAGCGCCGCGACTCCGCTTACGGAGTCGCGGCGTTTTTGCTGGTCTGGGCGTTCGCCTAGGCTCAGATCGACGCGGAGGACGATTCGATGGACAGCGACTACCAACCCCTGGCCTGCGACCTGTACGACTACCTGGAAATCGCCTGCCTGCACCGCTACCGCCTGGAGATCGAACTGCTCGACGGCACGCGCGTGCACGGCCAGGCGCTGACCACCGAGACCACGGCGAGCAAGGAGGAATTTCTGCTCCTGCGCTGCGCCGATGGCGAGCGGCGCCTGCGCCTGGATCGCCTGCTGGCGATCACCCCGCAGGACGACGGGGCGAGCTTCGGTCGGGTGCTGTTGGGCGGGGCGCGCTGCTGAGCGGAGCAAGCCGTAGGGTGTCGCGGGGCCGCCCAGGCCATGCGCACCTGCCTCACGGCATTGTCGGTGCGCACGAAGTACCCTAGGTGGTTACCACATCAGGTCGTCGGGAATCTGGTAGGCGGCGTAGGGGTCGTCGGCGTCCGGCGCTTCGACATGGGTGTTGAGCAGGACGATGCGCGAGGGATCGCGCTCCTGGATCTTCAGCGCCGCTTCGCGCGGGATCACCTCGTAGCCGCCGCCGTGGCGGACGATGGCCAGCCAGCCGTTGGACAGCTTGTTGCGCATCAGGGTGTTGACCGCCAGGCGCTTGACCTTCTTGTCGTCGACGAAGTTGTAGTAGTCGTCGCCGTCCAGCTTGGGCAGGCGCGAACGTTCGATCAGCTGCTTGATCTGCGCGGCGCGGGCCTTCTGCTCGGCTTTTTCCTGCTGCTGGCGATTGAGTTCCTGGTCGCGCGCGGCCTTCTCGGCCTGGGCCTGCAGCGCGGCCTGGCGGGCGCTGTCGTCCAGTTCGGCCTGGCCCTTGTGCGCCAGGCGCTTCTGCTTCTGCTGCTGCTTGCCAACCTGCTTGGCCTGTTTTTCGTTGACCAGGCCGGCTTTGAGCAGCTGGTCGCGCAGGGAAAGACCCATGACTAGAGATCCCGAACATGATTCAGTTGCAGCGGCGCCGAGCCCTCGGCGCCGCCGGTCGAAGGTGCCCAGCATAAGGGCTAAGCGGCCGCGGCTCCAGCCCGAAAGCACCGCGTAGCCCGGACGCAATCCGGGAACGGCGTGCCGAGCAATCCCCCGGATTTCATCCGGGCCACCTCGGTTCAGCACCCCGGCGTCTGCTTCTCGAGCTTCTTCGCCTCGCCCCACAGGGCGTCCAGTTCCTCCAGCGAGCAGCCGTCCAGGCTGCGGCCGGCCTCGCGCACGCTCTGCTCGATAAAGCGAAAGCGCCGCTCGAACTTGCCGTTGGCCGCGCGCAGCGCGCCTTCCGGGTCGACCTTGAGATGCCGGGCCAGGTTGGTGACGACGAACAGCAGATCGCCGATCTCCTCGGCCACCGCCTCGGCATCGTTCTCGCTCATGGCCTCGAGCACTTCGTCCAGTTCCTCGCGCACCTTGTCCACCACCGGCAGCGCGTCCGGCCAGTCGAAGCCGACCTGGGCGGCGCGCTTCTGCAGCTTGGCCGCGCGGCTCAGCGCCGGCAGCGCGGCGGGCACGTCGTCGAGCAAGGACAGCTGCTCGGGCGCGGCGGCCCTCTCGGCGCGCTCCTCGGCCTTGAGCTCCTCCCAGCGCTGCTTGACCGCCGCCTCTTCCAGCTTCGCCGCATCCGGTGCGCCGTACAGGTCGCCGTCGACGAACACGTGGGGGTGGCGGCGAATCAGTTTGCGGGTGATGCCGTCGACCACCCGGGCAAAGTCGAAGCGCCCCTCCTCACGGGCCAGCTGGCTGTAGTAGACCACCTGGAACAGCAGGTCGCCGAGTTCGCCCGGCAGGTGCTCGAAATCGCCGCGCTCGATGGCGTCGGCCACCTCGTAGGCCTCCTCGAGGGTATGCGGCACTATGCTCGCGTAGCTCTGCTTGAGGTCCCAGGGGCAGCCGTGCTGCGGGTCGCGCAGGCGGGCCATCAGATGCAGCAGGTCGTCGAGTCGGTACATGCAAGCTCCTGGACTGCAAGCCACAGGCTTCAAGCCGCAAGAAAGCGCCGAGTGCCGCTGTTCAGTTGCTGCTTGAAGCTTGCCGCTTGAGGCTCAATTGGCGCGGTGGCGGCGCGCCTCGATGATATTGGGCAACTGGCTGATGCGCGCCAGCAGGCGGCCGAGAGCGTCCAGGCCGGGGATCTCCACGGTGATCGACATGGAGGCGGTGTTGTCCTCCTTGTTCGAGCGGGTGTTGACCGCCAGCACGTTGAGCTTCTCGTTGAGCAGCACCTGGGTCACGTCGCGCAGCAGGCCGGAGCGGTCGTAGGCCTTGATCACGATCTCCACCGGATAGGTCTGCACCGGCGCCTCGCCCCAGCTCACCTGGATGATCCGCTCCGGCTCGCGGGCGGCCTGCTGCAGCGCCGTGGCGCAATCCTGGCGGTGGATGGTGACGCCGCGACCGAGGGTGATGTAGCCGACGATCGGATCGCCCGGCAGCGGCTGGCAGCAGCCGGCCATCTGCGTCAGCAGGTTGCCGACGCCCTGGATCTGGATGTCGCCGCGCTTGCCCGGCTTGAAGCCCTGGGCCTTGCGCGGGATCAGCTCGAGCTGCTCGCTGGCGCGCTCCGGCTCCACCAGCTGCTGGGCCAGGTTGACCGCATGGGCCAGGCGCACGTCGCCGGCGCCGAGCGAGGCGAACAGATCCTCGGCGGTCTTCAGGTTGGCCTTCTCCGCCAGCTTGTCGTAATCCACGTGCGGCAGGGCCAGGCGGCCCAGCTCGCGTTCGAGCATGGTCTTGCCGGCGGCGACGTTCTGGTCGCGGTCCTGCAGCTTGAACCAGTGGACGATCTTCGCCCGCGCGCGGCTGGTGGTGACGTAACCCAGGTTGGGGTTGAGCCAGTCGCGGCTGGGCGAGCCCTGCTTGCTGGTGATGATCTCCACCTGCTCGCCGGTCTGCAGGCTGTAGGTCAGCGGCACGATACGCCCGTTGATCTTGGCGCCGCGGCAGTTGTGGCCGATCTCGGTGTGCACGCGGTAGGCGAAATCCAGCGGCGTGGCGCCCTTGGGCAGGTCGATGGCGTGGCCGTCGGGGGTGAACACGTAGACCCGGTCCGGCTCGATGTCGACGCGCAACTGCTCGGCCAGGCCGCCGATATCGCCCAGTTCCTCGTGCCACTCGATGACCTGGCGCAGCCAGGAGATCTTCTCCTCGTAGTGGTTGGAACCGGACTTGACGTCGGTGCCCTTGTAGCGCCAATGCGCGCAGACCCCCAGCTCGGCCTCCTCGTGCATGGCGTGGGTACGGATCTGCACCTCCAGCACCTTGCCCTCCGGGCCGAGCACCGCGGTGTGCAGCGAGCGGTAGCCGTTCTCCTTGGGGTTGGCGATGTAGTCGTCGAACTCCTTGGGAATGTGCCGCCACAGGGTGTGCACGATGCCGAGCGCGGTGTAGCAGTCGCGCACCTCCGGCACCAGCACGCGCACCGCGCGCACGTCGTAGATCTGGCTGAACTGCAGGCCCTTGCGCTGCATCTTGCGCCAGATCGAATAGATGTGTTTGGCCCGCCCGCTGATGTCGGCCTTGATCCCGGTGGCCTCCAGCTCGACGCGCAGCTGGCTCATCACGTCGTTGATGTACTGCTCGCGATCGAGCCGCCGTTCGTGCAGCAACTTGGCGATCTGCTTGTACTGCACTGGCTCCAGGTAGCGGAACGACAGATCCTCCAGCTCCCATTTGATATGGCCGATGCCGAGACGGTGGGCCAGCGGCGCGTAGATGTCGAACACCTCGCGCGCCACGCGCTGGCGCTTCTCCTCGTCGGCCTCCTTGACCGCGCGGATCGCGCAGGTGCGCTCGGCCAGCTTGATCAGCGCCACGCGCACGTCGTCGACCATGGCCACCAGCATCTTGCGCAGGTTCTCCACCTGCGCCTGCGAACCGAGCACCAGGGAATCGCGCGGGTTGAGCGAGGCGCTGATCGCCGCCATGCGCAGCACGCCCTCGATCAGTTTGGCCACCACCGGGCCGAAGCGCTGGTGCACCGCGGCCAGGGTCACCTTGCCCTCGCGCACGCCGCGGTAGAGCACCGCGGCCACCAGCGAGTCCTGATCCAGCTTGAGATCGGCGAGGATCTCGGCGATCTCCAGGCCGACGCGGAAACTGGAGGTGCCCTCGACCCACAGGTTCTGCGTGGGATTGGCCTGTTGCTCGACATCGCGGGCGAATTCGCAGGCCTCCTTGAGGGCCTCGCGATCCAGCGCCGGATCGACACTCGCGGCATGGTCGAGCCAGGCCTCGAGGTTGATGCTGCCGTCGTCGTTGATCGGCTGGTGCGCTCTCACCTGAACCATCGTCTTACCTTCCCTACGGCGCGCCCACGGTGCGCCGAGCAGTCGCCGGCTTCTACGAGCCGGTCGGATTAACTGAAAGCATGCGCGTCCTGCGCATCCCTCGTGCCCTGGGCCACAGCCTAGGGTTTCTCAAACAGGGCCATGGCCTCGACATGCGCGGTCTGCGGGAACATGTCGAGAATCCCGGCACGGCGCAGGCGGTAGCCCTGCTGCGCCAGCTCGGCGGCGTCGCGCGCCAGAGTGGTCGGGTTGCAGGAGACATAGACCAGGCGCTGCGCGCCCAGCGCCGTCATCCCGCGCACCGCCTGCAACGCGCCGTCGCGCGGTGGATCGAGCAGCACCGCGGCAAAGCCGCCGGATGCCCAGGCCTCGTCGACCAGCGGCTTGGACAGGTCGGCGCGGAAAAAGTGCGCGTTGTCCAGACCGTTGCCGGCGGCGTTGGCCGCGGCGCGCGCGACCATAGCCTCAACGCCCTCCACCGCCACCACCTCGCCGGCCTGACACGCCAGCGGCAGGGCGAAATTACCCAGGCCGCAGAACAGATCCAGCACCCGTTCGCCAGGCCGCACAGCCAACCAGTCTAGCGCCTGGGCGACCATCGCCTCGTTGACCGGACCGTTGACCTGGACGAAATCCCCCGGCCGATAGGCCAGTTGCAGCTGCCAGCGCTGCAGGGCAAAGCCCAGCTCGGCGCCGGCGGCATCGGCCTGCGGCTCGCCCTCGCCATGCAGCCACAGCTGCGCGCCGTGCTCGGCGCAGAAGCCGCGCAGCAGCGCCAGATCGGCTTCGTCGAGCGGCGCGGTATGGCGCAGCAACAACGCCTCGGCGCTGCCGCTGAACAGCTCGACATGGCCCAGCGCCTGCGGCTTGCTCAGCTGCCGCAGCAGCGCCGGCAGGCCGCGCAGAATCGGCTGCAAGGGCTGTACCAGCACCGCGCAGTGGTCGATCGCGACTATCTCCTGGCTGGCCTCGGCGCGAAAGCCGACGTCCAGTTGGCGCGCCTTGGCGTCCCAGCGCACGGCGATGCGCGCGCGGCGGCGATAGGCGAATTCCGGCCCCACCAGCGGCGCCGCCCACTCGTCCGGCTGCACGCCGCCGAGGCGCGCGAGTTGCTCGGCCAGGGTGCGCTGCTTCAGGGCGAGCTGATCGGCATGGGGCATGTGCTGCAGGCTGCAGCCGCCGCAACGCCCAGCATGCGCGCAGGGCGGCTGACGCCGCGCCGCGCTGGGCGCGAGGATGCGCTCGGCGCGCGCCTCCACGGTCTGGCTGCGCGCGGCCAGTACCCTGGCCTCGACACGCTCGCCGGCCAGGGCGCCGCTGACGAACCAGGTGCGCCCGCCGTCGAAGGCGATGCCGCGACCGTCGCCGGCCTGGCGCTCGATGCTCAGTTGCTGCTTCTTGCCCACCGGCACCTGGGGGGCGCGGCTGCCGCCACTGGGTTGAAAGCGCAGGCCGGAGCTGCGTTTGGCCATGGCTTAGTGCTCTGCCGCGGGTTCGTCGTAGACGCCGGTGGACAGGTAGCGGTCGCCGCGGTCGCAGATGATCGCCACCATCAGCGCGTTCTCCACCTCGCGCGACAGGCGCAGCATGGCCGCCACCGCACCGCCGGAGGACACGCCGCAGAAGATCCCCTCTTCCCGCGCCAGGCGACGCATCACGGTTTCCGCCTCGACCTGGGCCATGTCGATGACGCGGTCGACGCGCTCGGCCTGGTAGATCTTCGGCAGGTATTCCTGCGGCCAGCGACGGATGCCGGGGATGGCCGAGCCTTCCTGCGGCTGCAGGCCGACGATCTGCACCGCCGGGTTCTGCTCCTTGAGGTAGCGCGACACGCCCATGATGGTGCCGGTGGTGCCCATCGAGCTGATGAAGTGGGTGATGCGCCCGCCGGTCTGCTGCCAGATTTCCGGGCCGGTGCCGACGTAATGGGCCTCGGGGTTGTCGCCGTTGCCGAACTGGTCGAGCACCTTGCCGCGGCCGCCGCGCTGCAGGCTCTCGGCCAGGTCGCGGGCGCCTTCCATGCCGTCTTCCTTGCTCACCAGCACCAGCTCGGCGCCGTAGGCGGTCATCGCCGCCTTGCGCTCGGCGCTCATGTTGTCGGGCATGATCAGCATCATCTTGTAACCCTTGATCGCCGCCGCCATGGCCAGGGCGATGCCGGTGTTGCCGCTGGTGGCCTCGATCAGGGTGTCGCCGGGCTGGATGTCGCCGCGCAGTTCGGCACGGGTGATCATCGACAGCGCCGGACGATCCTTGACCGAACCGGCCGGGTTGTTGCCTTCCAGCTTGACCAGCAGGGTGTTGGAGGTGTCGCCCGGCAGGCGCTGCAGGCGCACCAGCGGGGTGTTGCCGACGCAATCGGCGATGGTGGGAAAGTGCAGGGTCATGGGTCGCTCGAATCCGGACTGCCGCGAAGGGCCATCATGATACGCCTAACCCGCGACGGCATCACGCCATGCTGTCGCGCGAGACGCTACGCAGGGCGCGCGAGGCGTCCGGACTCAGAGCCTGCTCAAAGGCTCGCGAGCTAGAGCAATGCGAGGCGCTACGTTAGTAACAGCCTTCGGCTTGTCAAAACAGGCGAGGAACGGCTGGGGTCGCAGGCGACTTTACGGGCTGTAAATGAGCATTACTCGCTCCGCTCGCCCCTACGGGGCCGCACTAAAGTGCGTTAGCCACAAGCGGCTTGCCGAGCCTGTTTTAAACGCAGCAGTGCCGACGCGCAGCAGCCTTTGAACAGGCTCTCAGGCGGCCGGCAGCTGAAAATGCACGCATAGCCCGGGCGCACCGTTCTCCGCCCAGATGCGCCCGCCCTGTCCGGCGATGGCGCTGCGGGCGATGCTCAGGCCGAGGCCGAAACCGCCGTCGCCGGGGCGCGAACCGTCGAGGCGGGTGAAGGGCAGGAAGATCGCCTCCAGCTGCGTCTCGGCCACGCCGGGGCCCTCGTCGCTCAGCCACAGGTGCCAGCCGGCGCCCTCGCGGCGCCCGCCGAGACGCACCGTGCCGCCGGCCGGCGAATGGCGCACGGCGTTGCGCAGCACGTTCTCCAGGGCCTGGGCCAGGGCGTTGAGGTTGCAGTGCAGGCGACAGTCGCCCGACACCTCGTAGCGCAGTCTGTCGCCGGACCAGCCGCTCTCGAAGCGCACGTTCTCTGCCAGCACGTCCCACAGCGCGGCCAGCTCGACCTGCTCGGCGGTCAGCCGCGGGCGCTCGGTATCGAGCCAGGCCAGCTCCAGGGTAGCGGCCACCAGGCGCTGCATACCGTCGACCTCCTGCAGCACCCGCTGGCTCAGCTGCTCGGCATCCAGGCCGCTCTCGCCGGCCACCCGCAGGCGGCTGAGCGGAGTGCGCAACTCGTGGGAGACGTCGCGCAGCAGCTGACGCTGCAGCGACACCGTGGCCTGCAGGCGCTCGGCCATATGGTCGAAGGCGCGGGCCAGCTCGCCCAGCTCGTCGCGGCGTCGTGCCACGCCGCCGGCCCGCGCGCTGAGGTCGTCGGCGTGCAGGGCGTTGGCCTGACGCCGCAGTATCGCCAGGGGTGCAATGAGCAGGCGATAGAGCAGCAGGCCGAGCAGCACCGCGAGCACAGCCGGCACTATCCGCTGCAGCAGCAGGTTCCACAGTTCGAGGTGCTGGCGCGGGTTCAGCCGCTGGGGCAGGTTCATCACCAGCCGCGATTCGCCGTCGCTGAACGGCACATAGAAGGTCGGCGTACCGCCGGGTCGCCCCACCAGCCAGTCGAGGCGGCGCACGAAGTGAAGCCGCGCGCGCTCGTCCTCGTCCAACGGCTGCGACGACAGGGTGCGCTGCTGCCCGTCGACCACCACCGCCCAGACCTGTTCGCGCTCGCGCAGACGCGCCAGGAAGGCGTCGATCCCACTCGTTCCCGCATCGCGCCAGGCGGCCTCGGCCTCCTGGCCATAGGCACGCAATACCGCCTGGGTCGATGCCGGCAGACGCGAGGTGGCCTGGATGAACAGGCGCTCCAGATCGACATGCAGGCTGACCAGCAGCAGGCAGAACAGCGCCAGCGCGCCGGTCAGCTTCCACAGTAGCGAGTGCCGTCCCGGCAGCCTCATGCGCCCGCCCGCACCAGCACGTAGCCCCGGCCCCACACCGTTTCTACCCGGCCGCCGTGGTAGCCGATGCTCTGCAGCTTGCGGCGGATATGGCTGACGTGCATGTCCAGGCTGCGGTCGTGCTGGGCGTAGCCGCGGCGCAACGCCTGCTGATAGAGGAAGGGCTTGCTCAGCGCCTCGTCGCGGTGGCGCCAGAGCAGCTCCAGCACGCGGTACTCGCTGGGGGTCAGGCCCGCCCAGTGGCCGGCCAGGGCCACGTCGCAGCGGCCCTCGTCGAAGCACAGGGCGTCGGCCGATTCGCGCGGCAGCTGCTCGCGCCGCTCGTAGGCGACCCGGCGCAGGATCGCCTCGATGCGCACGCTGAGTTCGCCGAGGCTGAACGGCTTGGGCAGGAAGTCGTCGGCGCCCTGGCTGAAGCCGGCGATACGATTGGGCTCGTCGCCCAGCGCCGACATCAGCAGCACCGGCACACCGCGCCGCCGGCGCAGTTGCTGCAGGGCGTCCAGGCCATTGGTGCCGGGCAGCAGGATGTCCATCAGGATCAGGTCGAAGTCCTCGCTCTCGGCCAGACGCAAGCCCTCGCTGCCGTCGCGGCTGAGGGTGACATGATAGCCGCAGCCCAGCAGGTGGGTCTGCAAATGGCTGGCGAGCAGCGGGTCGTCTTCGACGGCGAGGATGCGGGCGGCGGGAAGGGCAGAGGACAGCATGGCGAACGACCGACAAGACGAATGCGAACAATTCTACCTATTAAACCCGGGCCACTCACCTACAGATTCCTCGCCAGCGAATCGCTACACTGCCCAGACGTCTTAGAAGGAGACCAGGCGTGTTCAAGGAACTAGGCATCAAGGGCCGCGTGCTGCTGCTCACCCTGCTGCCCACCAGCCTGCTGGCGCTGGTGCTCGGCGGCTATTTCACCTGGGTGCAGCTGTCCGGGCTGCAGGCGCAGCTGCTGCAGCGCGGCGAGATGCTGGTCGAGCACCTCGCGCCGCTGGCCGCGCCGGCCCTGCAGCAGCAGAACAAGCCACTGCTCGAACGCATCGCCCGGCAGTCGCTGGAGCACCCGGACGTGCGCGCGGTGCGCTTCCTCGCCGCCGAACGCGCGCCGCTGGCGCATGCCGGGCCGAGCATGCTCAACCCGGTGCCGAACGACCAGCCCGGGCTCAGCCGCCTCAGCGGCCAGGACGCCACGCGGTTCCTGCTGCCGGTGTACGACCAGCACCTGGCCCTCAGCGACGACGCAGGCGACGAGCACAGCGCCGCGCTGCTAGGCTGGGTCGAGCTGGAACTGTCGCACCAGGGCACCCTGCTCAGCGGCTACCGCAGCCTGTTCGCCAGCCTGCTGCTGATCGTCGGCGGCCTCGGCGTCACCGCCCTGCTGGCCCTGCGCATGAGCCGCAGCATCAACGGCCCGCTGCGCGCGATCAAGGCCGGAGTCGCCCAGCTCAAGGACGGCCACCTGGAAACCCGCCTGCCACCGTTGGGCAGCGTTGAGCTGGACGAGCTGGCTGCCGGCATCAACCGCATGGCCGAGGCCCTGCAGAACGCTCAGGAAGAATTGCAGCACAGCATCGAGCAGGCCACCGAGGACGTGCGGCAGAACCTGGAGACCATCGAGATCCAGAACATCGAGCTGGACTTCGCGCGCAAGGAGGCCCTGGAGGCCAGCCGCATCAAGTCCGAGTTCCTCGCCAACATGAGCCATGAGATCCGCACTCCGCTCAACGGCATCCTCGGCTTCACCAACCTGCTGCAGAAGAGCGAGCTGAGCCCGCGCCAGCAGGACTACCTGGCGACCATCGAGAAGTCCGCCGACAGCCTGCTCGGCATCATCAACGAGGTGCTCGACTTCTCCAAGATCGAGGCCGGCAAGCTGGTGCTCGAATCCATCCCCTTCAACCTGCGCGACCTGCTGCAGGACACCCTGACCATCCTCGCCCCCGCCGCCCACGAGAAGCAGCTGGAGCTGGTCAGCCTGATCTACCGCGACACGCCGTTGGCCCTGCGCGGCGACCCGCTGCGGCTGAAACAGGTGCTGACCAACCTGGTGAGCAACGCCATCAAGTTCACCCGCGAAGGCACCATCGTCATGCGCGCCATGGTCGAGGACGAGAGCGCCGACCGCGCCCAGTTGCGCATCAGCGTGATGGACACCGGCATCGGCCTGTCCGACGAGGACCTGCGCGCGCTGTTCCAGGCCTTCAGCCAGGCCGACAACTCGCTCAGCCGCCAGGCCGGCGGCACCGGCCTGGGCCTGGTGATTTCCAAACGCCTGATCGAGCAGATGGGCGGCGAGATCGGCGTCGACAGCACGCCGGGCGAAGGCTCGGAGTTCTGGATCAGCCTGACCCTGCCCAAGGCCCGCGACGACGCGGAAGATCTGCCGCGCGCGCCGCTGCAGGGCCGCCGCGTGGCGGTGCTGGAGAGTCACGAGCTGGCGCGCCAGGCCCTGAGCCATCAGCTGGAGGACTGCGGCCTGGAAGTGGAAAGCTTCGCCGACCTGGGCCAACTGCTCGACGCCGTGGCCAGCCAGCAGCAGCGCGAACGCCCGCTGAGCCTGGCGGTACTCGGTATCACCGCCGCCCAGCTGCCGGCCGATGCCCTCGGCCAGCGCATCTGGGACCTCGACCGCCTCGGCTGCAAGGCCCTGGTGCTGTGCCCGACCACCGAGCTAGGGCTGTTCCACGAATCGCTGCCCGATGCCTACACCCAGCTGCAGGCCAAGCCACCGTGCACGCGCAAACTGCACAAGGCGTTGATCGAACTGGCCTGTCCGCAGCGCCCGGCCAGCGAGCCCACCGGCCGCAAATCCTCTGCGTCGACGACAACCCGGCCAACCTGCTGCTGGTGCAGACCCTGCTCGACGATCTGGGCGCCCAGGTCAGCGCGGTGGACAGCGGCTATGCCGCCATCGACGCGGTGCAGCGCGGCAGTTTCGACCTGGTGTTCATGGACGTGCAGATGCCCGGCATGGACGGCCGCCAGGCCACCGAGGCGATCCGCCAGTGGGAAAGCGAACAGGGCCGCAGCGCCACGCCGATCGTCGCGCTGACCGCCCATGCCCTGGCCAACGAGAAGCGCCTGTTGCTGCAGAGTGGCATGGACGACTACCTGACCAAGCCGATCAGCGAACGCCAGCTGGCCCAGGTGGTGCTCAAGTGGACCGGCCTGAGCCTGCGCAACCAGCCCGCGGCGAAAGCCGTCGAGGTGGCCGCCAGCTCGGCACAGCCGCAGGTGCTCGACGCCGAGGAAGGCCTGCGCCTGGCCGCCGGCAAGGCCGACCTCGCCGCCGACATGCTGAACATGCTGCTGGCCGGGCTGCCCGGCGACCGCCAGGCCATTCGCCAGGCTCGCGACGCTGGCGAACGCACGGCACTGATCGAACGGGTCCACCGCCTGCACGGCGCCACCCGCTACTGCGGCGTGCCGCAGCTGCGCGCCGCCTGCCAGCGCAGCGAAACCCTGCTCAAGCAGAACGACCCGGGCGCCCAGCGCGCCCTCGACGAACTGGATGCGGCCATCGCCCGCCTAAGCGAAGCCGCGGCGCAAAGCGCCTGAGGAGCCCGCATGCGCATCTGCCTGTTCAGCAGCAAGCCCTACGACCGCGACAGCTTCCTCGCCGCCGCGCGCCCGGACGCTTGGCAGCTGCAGTTCCACGAGACACGTCTGACTGCGGCCAGCGCGGCGCTGGCAGATGGCTGCGAGGTGGTCTGCGCCTTCATCAACGACGAACTGTCGGCGCCGGTGCTGGAGCGTCTGGCCGCCGCCGGCACGCGGCTGGTCGCCCTGCGCTCGGCCGGCTACAACCATGTCGACCTCAAGGCCGCCGAACGCCTGGGGTTGTGCGTGGTGCGGGTGCCGGCCTACTCGCCGCATGCGGTGGCCGAACATGCGGTGGCGTTGATCCTGGCGCTGAACCGGCGCATCCATCGCGCCTTCAACCGCACCCGCGAGGGCGACTTCTCCCTGCACGGGCTGACCGGTTTCGACCTGCACGGCAAGACCGTCGGTGTGATCGGCGCCGGCAAGATCGGCCAGGCCTTCGCCCGCATCATGGCTGGCTTCGGCTGCAGGGTGCTGATCCATGATCCCTTGCCGCTCGCCGGGCTCGATGCCATCGGCGCGCGTCAGGTGCCGCTCGACGAGGTCATCGGCCAAAGCGATATCCTCAGCCTGCACTGCCCGCTGACCGCCAGCAGCCACCACCTGATAGACGCCGCGCGCCTGGCGCAGATGAAGCGCGGCGCCATGCTGATCAACACCGGGCGCGGCGCTCTGGTCGACACCCCGGCGCTGATCGGCGCGCTGAAGAGCGGTCAGCTCGGCTATCTGGGCCTGGACGTCTACGAGGAAGAGTCCGAACTGTTCTTCGAGGACCGCTCCGACCTGCCGTTGCAGGACGACGTGCTGGCGCGCCTGCTGACCTTCCCCAACGTCATCGTCACCGCCCACCAGGCCTTCCTCACCCAGGAGGCGCTGGCCGCCATCGCCCGCACCACCCTGGACAATATCGCCGCCTGGGCCGCCGGCAGCCCGTGCAATGAGGTCAAGGCCGGCGCGTGATAGCATGCCGGCTGATCCGGAGGACCCATGGCCGAACACGATTTCCGTTATTCCCTGCTCAATCCCCAACACACCCTCACTGAGTGCCGCGCCCTGGCGCCGGGCCGCTATCAGGTCACCGGCAACGGCGGCTCGATCCAGGCCAGCGACAGCCTGCTGGTCACCCTCAAGGGCAGCCGCGACCTGCATATGCGCCTGGAGGTAGAGAAGGTCCGCCACCTGATCAACCCGCCCGGCCAGTGGCTGGCGGTGTGCAAGGGCCCGCAGTTCAAGGAGCTGGCCATCCACAACTGGCAGGTGAACTGCGACGGCTGCGGCAAGCAGCTGGACTTCGAGTTCGCCGTCGACGCGGCCCTCGGCAAGTCGGCGCAAGCCCCCGCCGCCGAGGCCCGCATCCTCGAACTGGGCTGGCGCAACGAGGCCGGCCGGCACCTGTGCCCCGCCTGTCGGGAGGCCTGAAACCATGCATCGCGCCCTGCCCCTCGCCCTGCTCGCAGCCGCCCTGGGCGGCTGCGCCAGCGACGCACCGCAACTGGAGACCGAACGCAGCTACCGGGTGGAGTGGATCGGCGAACGCCCGCTGATCGACCGCAGCCACCTGAGCGTCACCTTCGCCGCCGACGGCCGCGCCCACGGCCATGCCGGCTGCAACCACTGGTTCGCCGGCTATGAACTCGAGGGCAATGCGCTCGGCTTCGCCCCCACCGGCAGCACCCGCAAGCAATGCGCACCGGCGTTGATGGAGCAGGAACGCCGCTTTCTCGACGCCATCGGCCAGGTGCAGCGCTGGGACTTCAACGCCATCGGCCAGTTGCAGCTGTGGCCGGCCAGCGGCAAGCCGATCCGCCTCTGGCCTGAATGACGGCGTAGCCCGGATGCAATCCGGGGCGGTTGCCCGAAGGCCATGCCCGAGTTGATTGCTGCACAGGGTCGCAGTAGCGGATTGATCCGCGAAATTCGCGGCTGAAGCGGTGCGCCGCCCGGCCGCTCCTGCAAAGGTCAGATCGGAGCATCGACAGATAGCGCGCAAAGAGCCCCCGGATTGCGTCCGGGCTACGCAAACAGCTCCAGTTGCTCCTGCCGCCCTCGCAGGTCATGCAACCTGACGCCAACGCCGAGCAGCCGTACCGGCTTGTCGCCACGCGCGAAAGCGTTGCTCAGCAACAGTCGGTAGCTCTCCAGATCGCGACTGGCGCCGGCCTGCTCCAGGGTGGTCTGGGTGAAGTCGTGGAACTTGACCTTGACGAAGGGTTTGTCCGGTCGGTAGCTGGCGTCCAGCCGCTGCAGACGCCCGTTCATCTCCTCCAGCAGCGCCGGCAGCTTATCCAGGCAAGTTTCAAGATCGGGCAAATCCTGGTCATAGGTGTGCTCGACGCTGAGCGACTGGCGACGGCTATCCACCTGCACCGCGCGCTCGTCGATGCCACGGGCCAGGCCCCACAAGCGCTCGCCGAAACTGCCGAACTCGCGCACCAGCGCCAGCTTGTTCCAGTCACGCAGATCCAGGCAGGTGCGAATCCCGAGGCGCGCCAGCTTGTCCGCGGTGACCTTGCCGACGCCATGCAGCTTGCTCACCGGCAGCGCCGCGACGAAATCCTCGACCTGATCGGGCGTAATGACGAACAGCCCATTGGGCTTGCGCCAGTCGCTGGCGATCTTGGCCAGGAACTTGTTCGGCGCCACGCCGGCCGACACCGTGATGCGCAGCTCCTGCGCCACGCGCCGGCGGATCTCCTGGGCGATGCGCGTGGCGCTGCCGGCGAAGTGCGGCGAATCGCTAACGTCGAGATAGGCCTCGTCGAGCGACAGCGGCTCGATCAGATCGGTGAACTGGCGAAAGATGCCGTGAATCTCCCGCGAGACCGAGCGATACACTTCGAAGCGCGGCTTGACGATCAGCAGGTCAGGGCACAGCTTCAGCGCATGCCGCGACGACATCGCCGAACGCACGCCATAGGCGCGCGCCTCGTAGTTGCAGGTGGCGATCACCCCGCGGCGATCCGCCGAGCCGCCCACCGCCAGCGGCCGATTGGCCAGGCTCGGGTCGTCGCGCATCTCTATGGCCGCGTAGAAGCAGTCGCAGTCAATGTGGATTATCTTGCGCACGACATCCTCGAAAGCCTTGCCCGGCCTGGCCTGGAGCCCTGAAGTCTAACAGCTGTTTGACGCTAAGCACCTGAGTTGAAAACAGTTTTCTTCAAATACACAGTTGACAGCGACGCAACCGACGGTAGAATGCCGACCCACAGACGCGGGATGGAGCAGTCTGGTAGCTCGTCGGGCTCATAACCCGAAGGTCGTAGGTTCAAATCCTGCTCCCGCAACCAAACATCGAAAAGGCCACTCTAACGAGTGGCCTTTTTGCTTTGGCAAAAATTAAAGATTTCGATCAAAAGTAATTAATCGATTGACAACACTTTAAGCAGGCGTAGAATTACCGACGCGGGATGGAGCAGTCTGGTAGCTCGTCGGGCTCATAACCCGAAGGTCGTAGGTTCAAATCCTGCTCCCGCAACCACCTTCAGAAAAAGGCCACTCAATCGAGTGGCCTTTTTCGTTTCCGCCGTTGATTTTCCTCAGCTTCCCTTAAGCCTGGCAGGCATACCCTTGCCAAGCCTGCAGAAGACGCAGGTTATCGACCGAGGAAACCCCGAATGACCTGGAAGAATACCCCATCCCGCTATGGCCGCCTGTCCATCGGCCTGCACTGGCTGATGCTGATCCTGATCGCCGCCGTCTATGCCTGCATCGAACTCAAGGGCAATTTCCCCAAGGGCAGCGAGACCCGCGAGCTGCTCAAGCAGTGGCACTTCATGCTTGGCCTGAGCGTATTCGCCCTGGTCTGGCTACGCCTGCTGGCTCGCGTGATCGCCCCGGCGCCGAAGATCGAGCCGGCCCTACCGGCCTGGCAAGCCGTACCCGCGAAACTGATGCATGTCGCCCTGTACGCCCTGATGATCGGCGCACCATTGGCCGGCTGGCTGATCCTTAGCGCCGCCGGCAAGCCCATCCCCTTCTTCGGCCTGGAGCTGCCGGCGTTGATCGGCCCGCGCAAGGAACTGGCCGGACAATTCAAGGAACTGCACGAGCTGGCCGGCACCGCCGGCTACTGGTTGATCGGCCTGCACGCCGCGGCCGGCCTGCTGCACCACTATATAAGCCGCGACAACACCCTGATCCGCATGCTGCCGGGGCGCAATTGAGGTGACGGCACCTCTGGTCAAGTGCCCGAAGCGCCGCTAGAATTGCGCACTTTTTGATCAGAGGCGCCCGCAGGCGCCCTTAGAGGTTAGCCCGCATGTCCACCGCCACACCGAAAGTCGGCTTTGTTTCCCTGGGATGCCCCAAGGCCACGGTCGATAGCGAACGCATCCTGACCCAGCTGCGCATGGAAGGTTACGAGATCGTGCCGACCTACCAGGATGCCGACGTGGTGGTGGTCAACACCTGCGGCTTCATCGACAGCGCCAAGGCCGAATCGCTCGACGCCATCGGCGAGGCCATCGCCGAGAACGGCAAGGTGATCGTCACCGGCTGCATGGGCGTGGCCGAAGACAGCATCCGCGACGTGCACCCCAGCGTGCTGGCGGTGACCGGCCCGCAGCAGTACGAGCAGGTGGTCAATGCCGTGCACGAGGTGATCCCGCCAAAAGCCGAGCACAATCCGCTGATCGACCTGGTACCGCCGCAGGGCATCAAACTCACCCCGCGCCACTACGCCTACCTGAAGATTTCCGAAGGCTGCAACCACAGTTGCAGCTTCTGCATCATCCCCTCGATGCGCGGCAAGCTGGTCAGCCGCCCGGTGGGCGACGTGCTCAGCGAGGCCGAGCGCCTGGTCAAGGCCGGCGTGAAAGAACTGCTGGTGATCAGCCAGGACACCAGCGCCTACGGCGTCGACCTCAAGTACAAGCTGGACTTCTGGAATGGCCAGCCGGTAAAGACGCGCATGCTCGAGCTGTGCGAGGCGCTGTCGGCGATGGGCGTGTGGGTGCGCCTGCACTACGTCTACCCCTACCCCAACGTCGACGACGTGATCCCGCTGATGGCCGCCGGCAAGCTGCTGCCCTACCTGGACATCCCCTTCCAGCACGCCAGCCCGAAGGTACTCAAGGCCATGAAGCGCCCGGCCTTCGAGGACAAGACCCTGGCGCGGATCAAGAAATGGCGCGAGATCTGCCCGCAGCTGACCATCCGCTCCACCTTCATCGTCGGCTTCCCCGGCGAGACCGAGGAAGACTTCCAGTACCTGCTGGACTGGCTCAGCGAAGCCCAGCTCGATCGCGTCGGCTGCTTCCAGTACAGCCCGGTGGACGGCGCGCCGGCCAACGACATGGACCTCGAGCCAGTGCCGGACGAGGTGAAGCAGGAGCGCTGGGAGCGCTTCATGGCCCACCAGCAGGCGATCAGCAGCGCGCGCCTGCAGGCCAAGATCGGCCTGGAGATGGACGTGCTGGTCGACGAAGTCGACGGCGAAGGCGCCGTGGCCCGCTCCTGGGCCGACGCCCCGGAGATCGACGGCAGCGTGTTTATCGACTCCACCGCGGTCAAGCCGGGCGACAAGGTGCGCGTGCGCATCGTCGATGCCGACGAGTACGACATGTGGGGCGAGCTGGTCTAAGCGCCTGCGCCGCCCTGCCAAGCCCCGCCCCGTGCGGGGCTTGGCGTTTCTGCCGGTCTATACTCAACGGCAGGCCCCTCACCGCTTCGCCGCCATGCCAATCAAGGTCTATTACGACGGCGCCTGCCCGCACTGCGTCGCCGACCGCCACCGCTACGAACGCCTCAGCCAGCAGGCCGCCGGCGAGGTGCAATGGCTGGATATCGGCGGCCGCGACGAGGAGCTGCGCGCCGCCGGCATCGACCCGCGAGCCGCGCTGAGCGAGCTGCATGTGGCGGACGAACAGGGGCACATCCACCGCGAGCTGGACGCCTATATCCTGCTGCTGCGCCGCAGCCCGCGCCTGCGTCCGCTGGCCTGGCTGCTCGCCCTGCCCGGCCTGCACCCGCTGCTGTCGTGGGCCTATAGGCGCTGGGTGCTACGCCGCCTGCGCCGTCAGGGCCGCTGGCCACCCACCGGAGCACACTAACCCGGACGCCCCGTGTGACACCCCCGCTGCGAGACGGCTGGCGGTCTTTACTGCACGGGTCACCGGCTTCGCGCAGCATACCGATGCCACAAGATGGTGGGCGCATCTGCACCGCCACCCAGCCAGCAAACCGAGACGCCCTGCGCCCCGTGAGTCGCCGAGCCAGCGCAGGGATCTCGCCCGGCGCTGAAGACGCGCAGTCGAGGCGACCTATCGATGACCGCTCCGGGGCTGCCTTGAGCGACGTCACTGGAGAAACAGCCATGCGTATCCTGTTGCTGGGCAATGCCGGCGCCGGCAAGAGCACACTGGCCCGGCGCCTGATCGCCGGGGGCAACGTCGCCCGCCTGGCGCTGGACGAGATCGCCTGGGACGGCGGCACGCAACGCAAGCCGCTGGACGAGAGCCGGGCGCTGCTGCTGGCCTTTATCCGCACGCATCGCCACTGGGTGATCGAAGGCTGCTATGGCGACCTGGTCGAGACCGCACTGCCTTACTGCGACGAGCTGATCTTCCTCAACCCCGGCGTCGATACCTGCATCGACCACTGCCGACGGCGCCCCTGGGAGGCGGAGAAGTTCGCCAGTGCTGCCGAGCAGCAGGCCATGCTCGACAAGCTGATCCAATGGATCGGCGATTACCCCACGCGACAGGACGAGTACGGCCTGGCGCGTCATCGTGCGCTGTTCGAGGGTTTCACCGGGCGCAAGCGCGAGTGCCAAAGCCCGTACGACTACCCGAGTTCGCCTGCCGAATAACCCCGCATACCTCTGGGCGGGGCGCTACAATGGCCGCCCTTTTCCCAGCCGAGCCCCCCGCATGAGCGAGCCCGTCCGCCTGTCCAAACGTGTCATCGAACTGCTGGGCTGTTCGCGGCGCGAGGCCGATCTGTACATCACCGGCGGCTGGGTCAGCGTCGATGGGCAGGTGGTCGAGGCGCCGCAGTTCAAGGTCGAGGGCCAGCGCGTCGAACTGCACCCCGAGGCCAGCCTCGATCCGGTGGCGCCGGTGACCCTACTGCTGCACTGCGCGGCCGACGCCGACAACGCACGCATCCCGCAGTCGCTGGCCGCCACCAACCACTGGAGCGACGACCCGCACGCGCAGCGCGTGCTGCATGGGCATTTCCTCCGCCAGGAGCAGAGCCTGCCGCTGCAGGTCGGCGCCAGCGGCCTGGTGGTACTCAGCCAGGACTGGCGCACGCAACGCAAGCTGCGCGAGGACGGCCACAAGCTGGAACAGGAATACCTGGTGGAAGTCAGTGGCGAACTGGCGTCGAACGGCCTGGAGCGTCTGAAAAAGGGCCTGCTGCACAAGGGCGTGCAGTTCCCGCCGTGCAAGGCCAGCTGGCAGAGCGAGCAGCGCCTGCGCTTCGCCCTGAAGAACCCGCAGCCGCAGCAGCTGCGGCAGATGTGCGCGGCGCTGGGGTTGACGGTGCGGAGCATGAAGCGCATCCGCATCGGCGGCGTGCCCATGGCCAAGCTGCCGCTCGGCCAGTGGCGCTACCTGGGCGAGAAGGAACGCTTCTGACAACCATGCTAGGGTTTGCCTCTCGTCTTGCGGAGACCATCGCCATGCGTACGCTGCTGCTACTGACCGCCCTGCTCGCCCTGAGCGCCGCCAGCCTGGCCGCGCCGGCGCCGTTCTTTCTCTGGCAGAGCAAGGCCGACGGCCACCTGACCTGCGCCCAGGTCAGCCCCGGCGAAGGCTGGGTGCGCTTCGCCGGGCCCTTTCGCGACGCCGGTTGCCGGGTGATCGTCAGCCCATGAGCTACAGCGTGTCGCCGATCGGCATCGTCCGCTCCTGCTTCAAGGAAAAATTCGCCATCCCCCGCCAGCCGCAGCTGGCGCCGGCCGCGCGCGGCGTGCTGGAGTTGCTGCCGCCGTTCGACCAGGGCGACGCGGTGCAGGGGCTGGAGCAGGTCAGCCATATCTGGCTGCTGTTTCTCTTTCACCAGGCGCTGGAGCAGCAGCCGCGGCTGAAGGTGCGTCCGCCGCGCCTGGGCGGCAACCAGGCGGTGGGCGTGTTCAGCACCCGCGCCACCCACCGGCCCAACGGCATCGGCCAGTCGGTGGTGCGCCTGGAGCGGGTCGAGCCGGGCCGCCTGCACCTGTCCGGCATCGACCTGCTCGACGGCACCCCGGTGCTGGACATCAAGCCCTACGTGCCCTACGCCGACTGCCTGCCCGAGGCGCGCAACGCCATGGCCGACGGTGCGCCGCAGCTGATCCCTGTGGCCTGGCAGGCCGAGGCGCTGCAGCAGGCCCAGGCACACGCCCTGCGCCTGGGCGAACCGCTGGTGGAATTGATCGAACAGTGCCTGGCGCAGGATCCGCGCCCGGCCTACCAGCAACCGGCGCCCGAGCGCCGCTACGGCGCACGCCTGTGGGACCTGGACGTGCACTGGCACTACCCCGAGCCGGGGCGCATCCGCGTGCTGGACCTGCAGCGCGTGGCGCAGTAGCGCCAAAGGGCGCGCCGCCGGCAGGGGCTGCCGGCGGCGCGAGGCTCAATCGAGGTTGATCGAACCGATCTTGTGCACCGACAGGTCGGCGCCGTTGTATTCCTCTTCCTGGCTCAGGCGAATGCCCAGCAGCGCCTTGAGCACGCCGTAGACCAAAAAGCCGCCAAGCAGCGCCACCAGCACGCCGAGCGCAGTGCCGATCAGCTGGCTGGTCAGGCTGACGCCGCCCAGGCCGCCGAAGGCCTCCAGGCCGAAGATGCCGCAGGCGATGCCGCCCCACACGCCACACAGGCCGTGCAGCGGCCAGACGCCGAGCACGTCGTCGATCTTCCATTTCACCTGGGTCGCGGTGAAGGCCCAGACGAACAAGGCGCCGGCGATGGCGCCGGTGACCAGGGCGCCGACCGGGTGCATCAGATCGGAGCCGGCGCAGATCGCCACCAGGCCGGCCAGCGGGCCGTTGTGCAGGAAGCCCGGGTCGTTGCGCCCGACCAGCAGCGCGGCGACGGTGCCGCCGACCATCGCCATCAGCGAGTTGACCGCCACCAGGCCGCTGACGCCGTCGAGGGTCTGCGCGCTCATCACGTTGAAGCCGAACCAGCCGATGATCAGGATCCACGAGCCGAGGGCGAGGAAGGGAATGTTCGACGGCGCCATGGCCACCAGCTTGCCGTCGCGATAGCGGCCGTTGCGCCGCCCCAGCAGCAGCACCGCGCCGAACGCCAGCCAGCCGCCCATGGCGTGCACCACCACCGAGCCGGCGAAGTCGTGGAAGCCGGCGCCGAAGCGTGCCTCCAGCCAGGCCTGCAGGCCATGGTTGCCGTTCCAGATCAGGCCTTCGAAGAAGGGGTAGACGAAGGCCACGATCAGCGCCGTGGCGCACAACTGCGGGCCGAACTTGGCGCGCTCGGCGATGCCGCCCGAGATGATCGCCGGGATGGCCGCGGCGAAGGTCAGCAGGAAGAAGAACTTCACCAGGCCGTAGCCATGGTTCTCGGTCAGCACCGCCGCCGGCTCGAGGAAGGTCACCCCGTAGGCGATCCAGTAACCGATGAAGAAATAGACCAGGGCCGAGATGGCGAAGTCCGAGAGGATCTTCGACAGCGCGTTGACCTGGTTCTTCTGCCGCACCGTGCCCACTTCGAGGAAGGCGAAACCGGCGTGCATGGCCAGCACCATGATCGCGCCGAGCAGGATGAACAGGGTATTGGAGCCGTGGATCAGGGTTTCCACGGCGCTGTTGATGTTTTCCATCTGCGAAGAAAACTCCGGCGTTGGGGAAAAAGCACCAAAGCAAGGCATCGACCAGCCAGAGCGCACCACAATGCAGCCGCCGGCACGCTCATGCTCACAAAAAGCGCCAGGTCGCGGCCCCATCATGGCGCCGATCGATTCTGGTTCCTTGGTACTAATTTCTTATTAATTAATAACTTAGGCTTGCGATCGGCCTTCCTGACCCAGACCGGAAAAGCCCCAACACAGGGCATCTCCGAGACTTCGCGCACCAGCACAAAGCAAGCGCTGTACCAGCCTGCTTCCTGGGCTTTTACCGACTACCCTTGCGGAACCCTGAAGTCTCACCGCACTCGTAAGCCTTAACCGCCCAATGCAGAGGACGCGCGCCATGCCCCGCAAGAACGCCACCCCGAGCAGCCAGGACGCCCTGCTGGAAGAATTCCAGGCCCTGGTCAGCGACACCGAAAAACTCCTGCAGCACTCCGCCAGCCTCGCCGGCGAACAGGCCGAGGCGCTGCGCGACGACATCCGCAACAGCCTCGGCCGCGCCCGCGAGACCCTGCACCGCGCCGAAGCCGGCCTGCGCGAACAGGGCAAGATCGCCGTGGACGCCACCGAGGACTACGTGCACAAGCACCCCTGGCGCTCGCTCGGCCTGGCGGCCGCGGTGGGCCTGCTGTTCGGCCTGCTGCTCAGCCGCCGCTGAGCGCACGCCATGAGCGACGGTCCCTCCCCGCGCCGCCTCGGCGCAGCCCTGCTCGGCCTGCTGCAGGGCCACCTGGCGCTGCTCGGCCACGAACTGGAAGACCAGCGCCACCAGGCCCTGCGCGCCCTGCTGCTGGGCGGCCTGTGCCTGGGCTTCGCCCTGCTGTTGCTGATCGGCCTGTCGGCGCTGCTGCTGATCCTCTACTGGGACAGCCACCGCCTGGCGGTGGCCGTCGGCCTGTGCCTGTTCTACGCCGCCGGCCTGCTGGCCAGCGGTGCCTGGCTGGCCCTCAGCCTACAGCGCGCCGAGCCACCCTTCGCCGCCAGCCTGGAAGAACTGCAACGCGACCGCGAGCAACTGCTGCCATGAGCTTGCCCGACCTCCCCAAAGGCGCCTCGCGCCGGCAGCTGCGCAAGGCGGTGCTGCGCATGCGCCTGGAAATGCACCGCCAGGAGCTGCGCCACGAGGCACTGCAGCTCAGCCAGCCGCTGCGCCAGGCGCGCGACTACGGCCTGCGCCTGCGCCAGGGCAGCGCACCATTTTGGCTCGCCGGCGGCGCCCTGGCCCTGGCCGGCCTGCTCGGCGGCAAGCGCGGCTGGCGCCGCTGGCTACGCCTGGCGCTGATCGTCGCCCCGCTGCTGCGACGCCGCCGCCCCGCCGCCGAGGCCCGAACGCCGCTGGTCTAGACCTGGGCTGGCCACGATCTTGCTAGATCGAGCGACCCGCCCGCCCCGGTGGCGGCCCAACGCTCGCAGCTAAGGACACCCAGGTGATCGACGGACAGCCCTTCGCCGTCTTCCAGCCCTTTATCGACACCGCCACCGGCCGCATCGCCGGGGTCGAGGCGCTCGCCCGGCTGCGTGACGCCAGCGGCCAGGCGCATTCCGCCGGCCCGCTGTTCGCCGATCCGAAGACGCCGCCGACGGCGCTGCGCCGCCTCGACCGCCAGGTGCGCGAGGAGGCCCTGGCGCGCTTTCACCAGGCGCCTGCGGACTGGTTTCTCAGCCTCAACATCTCGCCGCGCTGGATCAGCCGCCTGCGTCCGGCACAGCCGCTGCCCAGCCTGCTGCAGCTGCAGCGCAGCGGCATCGAGCCTTCGCGCATCGTCTTCGAGATCACCGAACTGGGCGGCGCCAGCCAGCGCTTGCCGGATGTGGTGGCGCGCTACCGCGAGGCCGGTGCGCGCATCGCCATCGACGACTTCGGCGCCGGCTACTCGCAGCTCGACCGGGTGCTGGCGCTGCAGCCGGACATCCTCAAGCTGGACATGCGCCTGTTCCAGGCCGCCGCCCGCGGCGGTCCCAGCGGCGAGGTGGTCAAGGCCCTGGCGCAGATGGCGGAAAAGACCGGCTGCTGGATCATCGCCGAGGGCGTGGAAACCAAAGCAGAGCTCAACTTCGCCCTGGAATGCGGGGCCCGCTACGTGCAGGGTTTTCTGTTCGCCAAACCGGCCCGCGAGCTGTTCGCCAGCGACGCCTTCGCCGGCCGCTTCGCCCGCTTGCGCGACAGCTACGTGCAGCACAAGCTGGCCGAGCGCGCGCGGCTGATGACCCTGCGCCAGCAGCTGGCGGAGCTGATGCACGAGCTGCGCCTGTGGGCCGAAAGCGG
Organism: Pseudomonas sp. PL-6; assembly: GCF_054110165.1. Taxonomy (NCBI): domain Bacteria; kingdom Pseudomonadati; phylum Pseudomonadota; class Gammaproteobacteria; order Pseudomonadales; family Pseudomonadaceae; genus Pseudomonas; species Pseudomonas sp. PL-6. Next base: position 3,618,276 of record NZ_CM134189.1, read on the forward strand.
CGCGCCGGCCGCGCGCCTCCGCGCGCCGGAGCACTACCCCTGGCTGCTGCGCATCTACCAGTGCGACCGCCATGGCACCCAGCTGACCCCCAACCTGGAATGGCGCCAGCAGGCCTGGCACAGCGACGACCGCTACCTGGGCCACAACTGGTCGTGGCGCCCCTACTTCTACCAACTGCTCGCCGAAGGCTGGGAGGAACGCCGCCTGACCCTGTCCAGTACCTACCGCGACGCCACCAGCAACCAGTACTGCCTGACCGCCGGGCAGTTCATCGACCACGGCCGCCGTTTGCTGCTGGTGGATATCGACGCCGCCGGTCTTTGAATGCGCGGCTAGGCTTGAGTTAACCCCTCGACCATCGAGGCTGCACTCATGCCCGGGCTCCCCCTGCGCCTGCTCGCCCCGCTGCTGCTCAGCGCCGCCGCGCTGGCCGACGCGCCGACCTACCACGCCGACATCGCCCCGCTGCTGGCCAGCCGCTGCCTGGCCTGCCACAGCGGCGCCCAGGCGCCCTTGGGCCTGCGCCTGGACAGCCTAGAGCAGCTGCTGCGCGGCAGCCAGCGCGGCCCGGTGGTGCGCGCCGGCGATGCCGCCGGCAGCGAACTGCTGCGCCGCCTGACCGGTAGCAGCCAGCCGCGCATGCCGCTGACCGGCCCACCCTTTCTCGCTGCCGCCGAGATCGCCCTGGTCGAACGCTGGATCAACGCCGGGCTGCCGCCGGGCGACGCGCGCGCAGCCGAGCCTGCCCTCCCGAGCCCACGACCCGGCGAGGCCGTCGACTACCGCCACGTCGAGGCCATCCTGCTGCGTCGCTGCGCCACCTGCCACTCGCCCAGCGGCCTGATGGGCGCCGCCCCCGAGGGTTATCTGCTGTCGAGCTACGCGGCGACCCTGGCCAGCGGCGAGCGTGCCCGGGTGGTGCCCGGCAACCCCGCGGCCAGCGAGCTGGTGCGACGCATTCGCGGCCAGGCGCGGCCGCGCATGCCCTATGACGGCCCACCCTATCTCACGGACGCGGAAGTCGACCTGATCGTGGCCTGGATCGAGCAAGGCGCGCGCGACGCCGCCGGGCGCCCGGCGCCGCTGCCGGTGGGCGCCAAGCTGCGCCTGCACGGGCGCCTGGATGAGGCCGGCAAGCTGGACGGCCTGCCACTGCTGATCGACGCACGCTCACGCCTGGACGATGCGCCACGTCCCGGCGCCTACGTGCAGGTGCGCGGCCGCCTCGACGCCGGCGACCGCGTGCGGGTGGAACGCCTACGCCTGCGCTAGCTGCTCGGCCGACGGCTGCGACTCGCTGTAGGCGGTATGCACCATCTTGCTGTCGACGTGATTGATGGTGGCGATGATCTGCTCGGCGCCGGTCTGCGCCGGCGCCATGGTCCAGCGGTCGAGTACGTCGTTGCCGATGCGCAGCATGCCGGTGTGGGTCAGGTCGTTGAGGTCCACCACCGGGTCGACATCGTAGAAGCCCAGGGCACGGCGCAGCTGCTCGATATCGGCACGGGTGCCGGTGAGGAACTGCCAGCCCGGGCCAATATGGTGGCGCTCGACGTACTCGCGCAGGCGCTCGGGGCTGTCCTGCTCCGGCTGCAGCGTCAGCGAATACAGGTGCACGTCGCGTCCGACCCGCTCGCCGAGCATCTTCTGCACCAGGCGCAGGTTGGCGGTGGTGGCCGGGCAACTGTTGGTGCACTGGGCGTACATCATGTTGATCGCCACCACCTTGCCGCGCACCAGGTCGTCGTAGAAGCGCACCTGACGCCCCTCGTGGGTCAGCAGCGGCACGTTGGGAAAGCGTGTACCGCCCACCCCGGCCAGCGGCGCAGCCGGCTGCTGCAGGCTGCTGCCCGAGCGCCAGGCAGCCCAGCCGAACGCGGCGACGCCCAGCCCTGCCAGTACCTTTCTTCGCGTGTTCATGGCAAAAACCTCCGGCTGGCTCAGACGACATCCCAACGCAGCATCATGGCGTGGTCTTCGTGGATCAGGTTATGGCAATGCATCACGTACTTGCCCTTGTAGTCGCGGAAGCGCATCAGCACGCGGGTGGTGGCAAAGCCCTCGATGACGTAAACATCCTTGCGCCCGCGCTCGTGGATCGGCACCGTCACGTTGCGCCCATCGATCGACTTGCTGAGAATGCGCCCCTCCTCGAAGTGGATATGGATGGGGTGATCCCAACCGTCGTCGATGCTGGTCAGCTCCCAGATCTCCATGCCGCCCATGGGAATCACCGCGCGCGGCACGTTGACGTCGATGAACTGGCCGTTGATCGCCCACATGTTCTGCCTGCGCTCGAAGACGAACTTGCGCACCGGCAGCGCCGCCAGTTGGGCGGTGCTCGGCAGCGGCGGCAACGGCCGCAGGGTGCTGGGCACCCGGCTCAGATCCTGCTCCGGCGGCTCGCGATCGACCACGAACTTCAGCACCCGATCGCCGGGCGCCTTAACCTGATAGGGCCGACGGGTGTCCTCCGGGCGGTGGGTCAGGCGGTTGACCAGGTACAGCTCGGTGCCTACCGGGTAGCGCGAGAAGTCCACCACGATATCCCCACGCTCGGCCACGCCGAGACGCACGAACAGCCTATTGAGCAGTGGCTTGTCCAGCAGGTTGCCGTCGTTGGCGATATAGGTGAACGGCTGGATCACGTTGTTCGAACGGGTCAGGTAAAACTGGTAGAAGCGGCTCGGCCCGCCGTTGAGCAGACGCAGGCGGTACTTGCGCCGCGCCACCCGCAGCACCGGCTGGATCTTGCCGTTGACCACCACCTTGTCGCCGAGCACGCCCTCAGGGCTGACCTGGTCGTAGTAGAGCATGCCGTTGGGGTCGAAACGCCGGTCGCCGAAAGCCAGCGGGTAGTCGTAGGGGTGGCTGGGCAGGCGCAGGGCGGCGGGGTTGGGGTCCTTCTCGTTGCCCGAGTCGATATGGTCGAACAGCAGGAAGAAGCCGACCAACCCGCGGACGATATTGGGCGCGGTGAAGTCCAGCGTATGGTCGTGGTAGAACAGCGTGCCCAGCGCCTCGCGGTAGTCGCCGATGCCGTTCTGCAGCTCGTCGTAGCCGGCGTAGATGTTGGAGTAAAGGTGGTCCTTGAAGCCGCCCGGCGCGGTCAGGCTAGGCCCGGCCTTGGTGGCGCTGTAGTAGTCGCCGGGAAAGCCGTCGCTTTCCGAGCCGACGTGGGCGTTGTGCAGGTGAGTGCTGATCTCCGGCGTGCCGAAGCCGGTGTGGTTGCCTGGCAGGTCGTTAAAGATGCGACACAGCACAGGATGGCCGTAATGCGCATGCACCACCGGACTGAGCACGCTGAGGTCGGGTTGCTTGGCCTGGTAGGTCCAGACCGGCTGCGGCGGGTAGGCCGGGTTGAACACCCAGTTTTCGCGCTGCGCGACGTGCAGCTCGTAGTGTTCGGCCTGCGGGCCGAACTGGGCCCAGCGCTGGTGCGCCGGGCGCCCGGCCTCACCGGCGGCGATGTTGGCCAGCTCGCTGGGCGGCGGATTGAGCGTGCTGCCGTAGAGCAGCGGCGGCGCGTCGGGCAGAAACTCCTGCCAGGGGACGGTTGCCGGGCTCGGTGGAAACTCACCCGGCAACAGCGCCTCGCTGCGACTGGGCGCCAGGATCAGCGGCGCCGCGGCCAGCGCCGCGCTGCCCTGGAGAAAGCCGCGCCGCGATAACTGGCCTGGCGGCGCCATGGACGGATCGGCGGGCGTAGCGAGCTCTTGCGCCTCGCCCGGGCCCTGACTCGGTAGTACCGGTTTCATGCTGCATCTCCCCGGCGTGCGCCACTGCGCGCAGGCGTACGGCCCCGCCTGCTGGCGCAACCAACGCGCGCCGCCTGAAAATTGGGTCGACTCGACTTGGCATCCGGGCCGGAAAAGCTCTCAGCGACCGCACCGGCCGATGGCCAGGTGCGCCGGAGCGAGTCGACTCGACTCCGGCAGGGTCGGTGCGCAGGCAATCAGCAGGTAAGAGGCGGGGCGTGCAGCAGGCGCCAGAAGCGTCTGAGCCCGGCGGGCTGCATGGTACGGCACGTCGAATAGCTGTCCATGGCGTTCTCCCTAGCGGCAAACCTCGCAATCACGACGGCCAGCGCCCTCTCCTTCGCCAGCCACCGTCAAATATCCAGCAACTACAGACCTAACTTAAGTCCAATATCAACGGAGAGTCAAAGAATCGTCGCTCCTCAGAAACCGAGCGCATAGAAACAATAAACATATGTAAAAAAAGTAAATTTTCTGACGCGAAGAGCTGCAGCCCGCGCCACGCCTGGCCTGCAGCGCATCCCAGAACTGGCCAAAAGCCATCGGCCACGCCAACCGCGAGGCACTCTCGACTCGCCCGCGCCCGGCTTGCGTCGCGCGGCGCGAACGCCGAAGCTAGGGCTCTGTTCATCTCCGGCGAGGATCGGCCTTGGATTGGCACACCCTGCTCACCCGCGAACGTCTCGGCAAACCCGCTCCCAGCTCCGCGGAACTGGGCCGCAGCCCCTTCCACAAGGATCACGACCGCATCATCTTCTCCGGCGCCTTCCGCCGCCTGGGGCGCAAGACCCAGGTGCACCCGGTGAGCAGCAACGACCATATCCACACGCGCCTGACCCACTCGTTGGAAGTCAGCTGCGTCGGTCGCTCGCTGGCCATGCGCGTCGGCGAGATGCTGCGCGACGAGCTGCCTGACTGGTGCGCGCCGAGCGACCTGGGCATGGTCGTGCAGTCGGCCTGCCTGGCCCACGACATCGGCAACCCGCCGTTCGGTCACTCCGGCGAGGACGCCATCCGCCACTGGTTCCAGCAGGCCGCCGGGCGCGGCTGGCTGGACGCCATGAGCGAGGCCGAGCGCGCCGACTTTCTCAGTTTCGAGGGCAACGCCCAGGGCTTTCGCGTGCTCACCCAGCTGGAATACCACCAGTTCGACGGCGGCACCCGGCTGACCTACGCCACCCTCGGCAGCTACCTCAAGTACCCCTGGACCGCGCGCCATGCCGAGGCCCAGGGCTACAAGAAGCACAAGTTCGGCTGCTACCAGAGCGAGCTGGCGCTGCTCGAGCAGATCGCCGCCAAGCTGGAGCTGCCGCAGCTGGAGGCGCAGCGCTGGGCGCGCCACCCGCTGGTGTACCTGATGGAGGCGGCCGACGACATCTGCTACGGCCTGATCGACCTGGAAGACGGCCTGGAGATGGGGCTGCTTGAGTACAGCGAAGTTGAAGCACTGTTGCTCGACCTGGTTGGCGACGATATTCCGGAAACCTACCGTCAACTTGGACCCCAGGATTCGCGCCGGCGCAAGCTGGCGATCCTGCGCGGCAAGGCCATCGAACACCTGACCAACGCCGCCGCCGGCGCCTTCGTCGAGCAGCAGCGCGACCTGCTCGCCGGCTGCCTGCAGGGCGATCTGGTGGAACACATGCACGGTGCGGCCAAGCACTGCGTACAGAGCGCCAAATCCTTGGCGCGGGAAAAGATCTTCCACGACAAACGCAAGACCCTGCACGAGATCGGCGCCTACACCACCCTGGAAATCCTCCTCAACGCCCTCTGCGGCGCCGCCCTGGAGCAGCACGGCGGGCGCGCGCCGTCGTTCAAGCACCGACGCATCCTCGACCTGCTCGGCAACAATGCGCCCGACCCGAGCTGGCCGCTGTACCGCTCCTTCATGCGGGTGATCGACTTTATCGCCGGCATGACCGACAGCTACGCTACGGAAATGGCGAGGGAGATGACCGGGCGTTCCAGCCCGGTGTAGCGAGCATATGAAGAACCTGATCCGCAGCACTTTCACCTGGCATGCCGGGCCGCCGGCCTGGGGCCCGGCGCTGGTCGCCGGGTTCGGCTGCGCGCTGCCCCTGCTGCTCGGCCTGTTCACCGCCCACAGCGGCTTTCTCTGGGCCTCGGCCGGCGCCTTCCAGGCCGCGCAGGCCAACCCGCTGCACCGCTTCGGCATGCTGCGCATGCTGCTGCTCACCGGCCTCGGCGCCTGCAGCGCAGGCCTGGGCTTCTGGGCCGCCAGCCATCCGCTGGTCAGCCTCGGTATTTTCGCCGCCTTCGGCCTGCTGCTGGCCTGGCTGCAGCGCTTCGGCAGCGAGGCCGGCAAGCTGGGCATCGGCCTGGCCATCTGCCTGTGCCTGGGCCAGGGCCAGTTCGGTGTCGGCAATCTGCACAACCCCTACGCGGTGGCCATGCTGTTCATCCTCGGCGGGCTCTGGGTGATGCTGCTGGCCTTCGGCCTGCGCGGCCTGCACGGGCTGCGCATGTGGCCGTACATGCCGCGCTTCATCAGTATTCTCAAGGTGCTCAAGCGCCACGCCCAGCGCCTGCCGCGCCAGCAGTGGCGCCTGCATGCGCTGGCCTGCGTGCTGGCGTTCGCCGCCTCCGGGCTGATCGTCAACCTGGCCGGGCTGTCGCGCGGCTACTGGCTGACCCTGACGGTGATCACCACCCTGCAGCTGGAATTCCAGGGCAGCCTGGTACGCGCGCTGCAGGCCAGCCTGGCCAGCCTGGCCGCGGCCGGCCTGCTGATCGCCTTCGGCCACAGCCTGCAGAACCCGCCGCTGATGGTAATGACCCTGCTGCCGCTGGTGATCCTCAGCCGCGCCCTGCAGGCCAACCACTACGGCCTGTTCGTGCTGCAGACCAGCCTGTGCTTCGTGCTGCTGGCCGAGAGCCTGGCGCAGGACTGGCACCTGGCCGAGGTGCGCCTGCTCAACGCCCTGATCGGCGTCGCCCTGGCCCTGACCGTGGCCCTGCTGGTGCACGGCCTGCGCCTGCAACTGAGCAAGCCGCACAAGCTGCAACAGGGGCAGGAATCGCCGTAACGCCGACTCCTGGGGTGTCGCGGGGCCGCCTGGGCCGCGCGCACCAGGAGATCGCCGGTACGCATGGCGCCCCCTAGACCGGCCGCCGCGCCCTGGACATCGCTGCGCGGCGACACACCGGCCCGCTGGCTGCCGGCGGCCAAGCAGGCCCGGCCACTCTTCACTATGCTTGCTCTGCCCGCAGCGCCACCCAAGGAGTGAAGTGCGATGCCCAAGACCGCCGTTCCGCGCGAGCGTCGCTTCCCGTTACACGTCCATATCAGCGCCCTGTTCACCCTCCTGTTGCTGCTCACCGGCGTGGTGCTGGGGTTGTTCAACTACCAGCAGACCAGTCAGATGATCGTCTCCAGCAGTGCCAAGCTGTTCGAGCGCATCCAGCACGACGTGCAGCAGGACCTGGACAGCACCTACCGGCCGATCCGCCACCTGCTCAGCCTGCTGACCCTCGACCCGGCCACCCAGGGCGACGACCTGGACACTCGCCTGGCCCTGCTGCGCCCCTTCGTCCAGGCCCTGCGCGATAACCCCAAGCTCGGCTCGCTGTACCTGGGCTACGACGACGGCGACTTCTTCATGGTCCGCCCGCTACGCAGCGACGCCCTCAAGCAGCGCTTCGACGCCCCGCCGGGCGCCGCCTACCAGATCTGGTCGATCGACCGCAGCGCCACCGGTACCGAGGCCTACTACCTGTTCTACGACGGCTCGCTGAACCAGCTCAGCCGTCGCCAGCGCCTCAAGGAAAGCTACGACCCGCGCAGCCGCGACTGGTACAAGCGCGCCCGCGGCGACGGTGGGCAGATCACCACCGCGCCCTATGTGTTCTTCTCCACCGAGGAGGTCGGCACCACCCTGGCCCGGCGCAGCGGCCTGACCGCGGTGCTCGGCGCCGACCTGACCCTGGCCGACCTGTCCGCCACCCTCGCCGAACACCGCGTCACCCCCAACAGCGACCTGGTACTGGCCGACGCCGAGGGCAACGCCGTGGCCTACCCCGACAGCAGCCGGCTGATCCGCGTCGAGGGCGACAGCAGGCGCCTGGTCAAGGTGCGCGAGATCAACCCGGTGCTGGGCGAGCTGCTCGACGGCGAACTCAACGAGCGCGACCAGGGCACCGTGGTGCTGGCCCAGCAGCGCTGGGCCATGGCCCACCGGCATATCCAGGAAGGCGGCCCGCAGGGCCTGCACCTGGCGCTGCTGGTGCCCGAGCGCGAGCTGCTCGCCGACGCCTACCGCATCCGCTGGCAGGGCGCGCTGATCACCCTCACCACCCTGCTGTTGTGCCTGCCGCTGGGCTGGCTGGCCTCGCGTCTGGTGGTCAAGCCGCTGCGCGCGCTGGTGCAGGAGGCCGAGGCGATTCGCCGCTTCGACTTCGACCACCCGGCCAGCGGCCGCTCGCCGATCCTCGAGGTCGATCAGCTGGCGGTGTCGATGACGCGGATGAAGGACACCCTCGGCCGCTTCCTCGACATCGCCGCCAGCCTTTCCGCGGAAACCCGTTTCGACGCCCTGCTGCGCCGGGTGATGGACGCCACGGTGGCGATCAGCGAGGCGCAGGGCGGGGTGATCTACCTGCTCGACGCCGACAGCGGCCGCCTCGAACCCCAGGGCCTGGTGCTCGACGGCCAAGCCCATGGCCTGGACGAGCTGGGCCTGCAGGGTTTCGCCCTGGACGACGCGGCGCTGCCCGACTGGCTGCGCGGGCCGGCCAGCGGCGGCGCCAGCGTCGCCATGTCCCTGGGCTTCGACCAGGCCGGCAGTTTCCGCGGCCTGCTCTCGGCGCTGGACAGCCCGCGCCTGCACCTGATTGCCGCCGGCCTGCACAACCGCCAGGGCGACACCGTCGGCGTACTGGTGCTGCTGCAGCGCGACCACGGCGACGGCAACGACAGCATGTTGCGCCCGGAACGACTGGCCTTCGTCGACGCGGTGTCCGGCAGCGCCGCGCTGTGCATCGAGAGCCAGCGCCTGCTGGCCCGGCAGAAGCAGCTGCTCGACGCCTTCATCCAGCTGATCGCCGGCGCCATCGACGCCAAGAGTCCCTACACCGGCGGCCACTGCCAGCGCGTGCCGGAAATCACCCTGATGCTCGCCCGCGCCGCCGCCGACAGCGACGAGCCGGCCTTTCGCGACTACCGGCCCAGCGACGAGGAATGGGAGGCGCTGCATATCGCCGCCTGGCTGCACGACTGCGGCAAGGTCACCACCCCGGAATACGTGGTGGACAAGGCGACCAAGCTGGAGACCCTGTACGACCGCATCCACGAGGTGCGCATGCGCTTCGAGGTGCTCAAGCGCGACGCCTGGATCGCCTACTGGCGGGGCCGCGCCGAGGGTGGCGAAGAGGCCGCGCTGGCGGCGCTGCGCGACCAGTTGCTGAACGAGCTGGACGAGGAGTTCGCCTTCGTCGCGCGCACCAACCTCGGCGGCGAGGCCATGGCCGAGGCCGACCAGGCGCGCCTCAAGCAGATCGCCGAACGCACCTGGCTACGCACCCTCGACGACCGCCTGGGCGTGTCCTGGGAGGAAGCCAAGCGTCAGCAGCGCAGCCCGGCGCCCAGCCTGCCGGTGGCAGAAGCGCTGCTGGCGGACAAGGTCGAACACCTGATCGAGCGCCCGGCACAGGAGCTGATCGCGCCGGACAACCCCTGGGGCTTCAAGCTGGAGGTGCCGCCGCACAAGTTCAATCGCGGCGAGCTGCACAACCTGAGCATCGCCCGCGGCACCCTGACCGCCGAGGAGCGCTACATCATCAACCACCACATCGTGCAGACCATCCTCATGCTCGGCCGGCTGCCATTCCCCAAGCACCTGCAGAACGTCGCCGAGATCGCCGGCGGCCACCACGAGAAGATGGACGGCACGGGCTACCCCAAGCGCCTGACGCGCGACGAGATGAGCCTGCCGGCACGGATGATGGCGATTGCCGATATCTTCGAGGCGCTGACCGCGGTGGACCGCCCCTACAAGAAGGGCAAGACGCTGTCGGAGGCGCTGAACATCATGGTCGGCATGTGCAAGGGCGCGCACATCGACCCGCCGCTGTTCGCCCTGTTCATCCGCGCCGGCATCTACCGGCACTATGCCGAGCGGTTCATGCTGGCCGAGCAGATCGATGCGGTGGACGAGCAGGCGTTGCTGGAGAAGGCGGGGCTGGCCTGACGGCCGTGGCCCGGATCGGCCGAACGGCTGATCCGGGGGAGGCGGCGCCGGAGAACCCGGCGCCGAACGCGGATCACGCCTGGTTGATCGGGTTTTCCGGGTACCAGACATCCAGCAGCGGGCTGATCTCGAAGCCCTGCAGCTCGTCGCGGCCCTTCAGCCAGGCCTCGACGGCACTACGCTGCGCCTCGTCGACCGAGCCGCGCTTGGCCAGGCAGACCAGACCGTAGTCTTCGCCGCCGACGTAATCCAGGCCGTTGCCGGCGATGGCCTGAGCGAGGAACTGGTCGATGAAGGCATCGACGGTCTGGTCGTTCAGGTCGGCCTTGAAGTTCAGGGTCAGCTCGAAGCCCAGCTCCTGGAATTCATCGACACAGAGCTTCTTGCGCAGACGGCGGGAACGGTTGGTCGCCATGAAACAATCCTCAAAAGTAATAACGCGCGGCACTCTAGCAGATCGCCCGACTTGTCGCTCGCTGCCCTGCCACCTTGCGGCATAATGTGCGGCAACTTTTCCCGGCGGCTGGCTGTCGTTGACTTCAGTTATTCGAGCGCCCTCGCTCGCGGCTTGACCAACGAGCCGATCCGCCCCGTCGCAGTTGCCGCCTCAGTGCGCAAGGTTTTTCATCATGATCCAGCGGTTTCGCCAACTGGCGCTGAGCGCCCTGTTCCTGCCCCTCGCCCTCACCTGCCACGCCGCCGGCGGCGCCCTGCCGGCCAAGGTCGAGCAGGCACTGAAGGCCAACAAGATCTCCAACCACTCGCTGGCGGTAGTGACCCTGCCGTTGGCCGGCCAGGGCGGCGGCCTGCAGTTCAATGCCGACGTCTCGGTCAACCCGGCCTCCACCATGAAGCTGGTGACCACCTACGCCGCGCTGGAGCTGCTCGGCCCCAACCACCAGTGGACGACCGAGTTCTACGCCGACGGCCCGGTCAAGGACGGTGTGCTGCACGGCAACCTCTACCTCAAGGGCGGCGGCGATCCCAAGCTGAACATGGAGAAGCTCTGGCTGCTGCTGCGCGATCTGCGCCTCAACGGCGTGCGTCAGGTGCAGGGCGATCTGGTGCTCGACCGCAGCTTCTTCGTCGCGCCGCAACTGCCGGCCTTCAACGACGACGGCGGCGACGCCAACAAGCCCTTCCTGGTGGCGCCCGACTCGCTGCTGGTCAACCTCAAGGCGCAGCGTTTCATCACCCGCGCCGAAGGCGGCAAGGTCCAGGTCGCCATGGATCCGCCGATCGCCACGGTACGCATCGACAACCAGGTCAAGCTGCTCAAGGCCGGCCCCTGCCCGGCCTGGCCCGACGTGCGCTACAACGCCGTGAAGCAGTACGACGGCACCACCCTGATCGTCAGCGGCCAGCTGGCCGACGGCTGCAGCGCGCAGACCTACCTGTCGCTGCTCGACCACCCTAGCTACGCCGCCGGCGCAGTTCGCGGCATCTGGCAGGAGCTGGGCGGCAAGATCCTCGGCAAGGATCGCCTCGCCGAAGTGCCGGACAAGGCTCGCCTGCTGGTGCGCGCCTACTCGCCGGACGTGGTGGAGATCGTCCGCGACATCAACAAGTACAGCAACAACACCATGGCCCGGCAGCTGTTCCTCAGCCTCGGCGCGCAGTTTCGCACCGCCGCCGACCAGGACGACGCCATGGCGGCGCAACGGGTGATCCGCAGCTGGCTGGCACGCAAGGGCATCACCGCGCCGCACCTGGTGATGGAGAACGGCTCCGGCCTGTCGCGCGCCGAACGCATCAGCGCGCGGGAGATGGCGGCCATCCTCCAGGCCGCCTGGCGCAGCCCCTACGCCGCCGAGTTCCGCAGCTCGATGCCGCTGGTGGCGCTGGACGGCACCATGCGCAAGCGCCTGCGCCGCACCCCGCTGGTGGGCGAGGCGCATATCAAGACCGGCACCCTGAACAACGTGCGCGCCATCGCCGGTTACAGCCGCGACAGCAACGGTCAGGACTGGGCGGTGGTGGCCATCCTCAACGACCCCAAACCCTGGGGCGCCACCTCGATCCTCGACCAGGTGCTGCTGGAGACCTACAAACAGCCGAAGCGCTGAAGATCTGTGGGCGGGGCGTAGGGTGGATGACGCTTTACCCATCCACCGGCGATGCACTTATGGTGGATGAGAAGAGCGTCATCCACCCTACGCAGGCCCGACAACCTCAAGCTAGCGCGCGCTGAAACGCCAGGCGCGGTGGATCTTCGGGTTGCGGGCGAAGTCGGGGTCGAGGGTCTGCGCGCTGATTTCCTCGACCTGGTAGCGCGCCGCCAGGCCCTCGTCGAGCTGGAACTTGCGGAAGTTGTTGGAGAAATACAGCACCCCGCCGCGAGCCAAGCGCGCCATGGCCAGGTCGAGCAGCTCGACGTGGTCGCGCTGCACGTCGAACACCCCCTCCATGCGCTTGGAGTTGGAGAAGGTCGGCGGATCGATGAAGATCAGCTCGTACTCGTTGCGATCCTCGGCCAGCCAGGCCATCACGTCGCCCTGCTCCAGGCGGTGCTTGTCGGAGAAACCATTGAGCGCCAGGTTGCGCCGCGCCCAGTCCAGGTAGGTCTTCGACAGGTCGACGCTAGTGGTGCTGCGCGCGCCGCCCTTGGCCGCATGCACGGTGGCCGTGGCGGTGTAGCAGAACAGGTTGAGAAAGCGCTTGCCGGCAGCCTCGCGCTGGATACGCAGACGCAGCGGACGGTGATCGAGGAACAGCCCGGTGTCCAGGTAATCGGTGAGGTTGACCAGCAGCTTGACCCCGCCCTCGCTGACCTCCATGAACTGGCCCTGGGCGGCCTGGCGCTGATACTGCTTGCTGCCGCTCTGCCGCTCGCGGCGCTTGATCGCCACCCGGTTCTGCGCCACGCCGAGAGCCTGGGGAATCGCCGCCAGGGCGTCGAGCAGACGCGCCTGGGCCTTGTCCGGATCGATCGAGCGCGGCGCGGCATATTCCTGCACATGCACCCAGTCGCGATACAGGTCCACCGCCAGGGCGTACTCGGGCATGTCGGCATCGTACAGGCGGTAGCACTCCACGCCCTCGCGGCGTGCCCACTTGCCCAGCTGCTTGAGGTTCTTCTGCAGGCGATTGGCGAACATCTGCCCGCCTTCGGACAGGCGTGCCTGCGGCGCTGCTTCGGCCGCAGGCTCCGCCTCCTCGCGTCCGCGTCGCTCGCCGGTGACGAACTGCTCGGTCTGCACCTTGATCAGCAGCAGCTTGCAGGGCAATGCGCCGTTCCAGAAGGCGTACTGCTTGTGGCTGCGCAGGCCCATGCGCTTGCCCAGCTCCGGGGCGCCGGTGAACACCGCCGCCTCCCAGCCCAGGCAGGCCTGGCGCAGGCGCTCGCCGAGGTTCTGGTAGAGGTACAGCAGGCTGGCCTCGTCGCCCAGGCGCTCGCCATAAGGTGGGTTGCTGATCACCAGGCCCTTCTGGTTCTGGTCCGGGCGCGGCTCGAAGCTGCCCAGCTCGCCCTGATAGATCTTCACCCAGTCGGACAGGCCGGCGCGCTCGACGTTGTTGCGCCCGGGCTGGATCAGTCGCGGGTCGGCCTCGTAGCCGCGAATCCACAACGGCGGCTTGGCCAGGCCGGCGGCGGCGCGCTGCTCGGCCTCGGCATGCAGTTTCTTCCACAGCGCCGGCACGTGGCCGAGCCAGCTGGAAAAGCCCCAACGCTCGCGGCGCAGGTTGGGGGCGATGTCGGCGGCCATCAGCGCCGCCTCGATCAGGAAGGTGCCGACGCCGCACATGGGGTCGGCCAGGGCCCCGCCCTCGGCGGCGATGCGCGGCCAGCCGGCGCGAATCAGCACCGCGGCGGCGAGGTTTTCCTTGAGCGGCGCAGCGCCCTGCTGCAGGCGGTAGCCGCGCTGGTGCAGGCTGTGCCCGGACAGGTCCAGGGACAGGATCGCCTCGCCGCGCTCCAGACGCAGATGCACGCGCAGGTCGGGGTTGAGCTTGTCGATGCTGGGGCGCTCGCCGCTGCTGGTGCGCAGGCGGTCGACGATAGCGTCCTTGACCTTGAGCGCGCCGAAGTGGCTGTTGTCGATGCCCGAGCCATGGCCGCTGAACTCCACCGCCAGGCTGCCGGCCGGCTCCAGGTGATCGCGCCAGTCCACCGCCTTGACGCCCTCGTAGAGGTCGTCGGCGTTGCTCATGGAGAAGCGCGCCAGCACCAGCAGCACGCGGTTGGCCAGGCGCGACCACAGGCACAGGCGGTAGGCGGTCTCCAGCTCGGCCTGGCCACGCACGGCGGCGGTCTGCTCGCGCGCCTCCTCCAGGCCCAGTGCCTTGGCCTCTTCCAGCAGCAGGCCTTCGAGCCCCTTGGGGCAGGTGAGAACGATTTCGTAACGATCCGACATGGACTTTCCAGTGCCTATGGCAATCAGGGAGGCGCGACCTGCGCACCTCGACTCAAAATAAGTGACAAAACGTCACATCGCGACCCTTCGTCGGAATAAGCAAGCAGTCTCATTTGCACTAGCACAATGACGCCACTGCCGCCTGCAGCCAGGCCCCACGGCGCCTGGCCGGAAGACGCTGGACATATGCCCAGCGCCCTTATGGCCTCACCCTCGTTTAGGTTACGCCCTTATGACAAATCGATCATTCACAGGCCCCAGCGCATTCGTTAGAACACTACTTAAGGCTTTCGCTGCAACGGCGAGGGCATAGAAAGTTCGCCACGCCGGCAGCGAACTTTCGCAGGCAGAAGACTCTCTGCCCGGCCTTGCCACAAGGCCAACGGGACATAACAGTCAACAGTGAGGGCAACACCCTATGAGAAGACTTAAGCGTGATCCGTTAGAACGAGCTTTTTTGCGCGGCTATCAGTACGGCATCAATGGTAAATCCCGCGAACTCTGCCCCTTCACCCTGCCTTCGGTACGTCAAGCCTGGCTCAATGGCTGGCGCGAGGGCCGCGGCGACAACTGGGATGGGCTGACCGGCACCGCCGGTATTCATCGACTCAACGAACTTCACGCTGTCGGCTGATCAGGATCACTTCCGACTTCACCATGCCGACCCCCTCCGGGCGGCGGGCGCAAGCCCAGGGGCTCCTTCGGGAGCCCTCTTTATTTGCGCAATGCCGCAATGGCATCCACCGCCTCGCGAATCAGCGCCGGGCCCTTGTAGATGAATCCCGAATAGATCTGCACCAGGCTCGCACCGGCGGCGATCTTCTCCGCCGCATGCCTGCCCTCAGTGATGCCGCCGACCGCGATGATCGGCAAACGCCCGCCCAGCTCGCCAGCCAGCACCTTGACGATATGCGTGCTCTTGTCGCGCACCGGCGCACCCGACAGCCCGCCGGCCTCGTCGCCATGGGCCAGGCCTTCGACGCCTTCGCGGCCGAGGGTGGTGTTGGTGGCGATCACCGCATCCATTCCCGCCTCCAGCAGCGCCGCGGCCACCAGCGCGGTTTCCTCGTCGCTCATGTCCGGGGCGATCTTGATCGCCAGCGGCACGCGCTTGCCGTGCTGCTGGGCCAGGTCCTCCTGGCGCTGGCGCAGCGCTTCGAGCAGTGCCTTGAGCGAGTCGCCGAACTGTAGGCTGCGCAGGCCGGGGGTATTCGGCGAGCTGACGTTGACCGTGACGTAGCTGGCGTGGGCATAGACCTTGTCCAGGCAGGCCAGGTAGTCGTCCACCGCACGCTCGACCGGGGTATCGAAGTTCTTGCCGATATTGATCCCCAGCACGCCCTTGAACTTCGCCGCCTGCACCCGTTGCAGCAGGTGGTCGACGCCCAGGTTGTTGAAGCCCATACGGTTGATCACCGCCTCGGCCTCCGGCAGGCGGAACAGCCGCGGCTTGGGGTTGCCCGGCTGCGGCCGCGGGGTGACGGTGCCGATCTCGACGAAGCCGAAGCCCAGCTGGGCGAAGCCATCGATGGCGTCGCCGTTCTTGTCCAGCCCGGCGGCCAGGCCCACGGGGTTGGCGAACTGCAGGCCCATCACCGTGGTCGGCAGACTGGCCGGCGCCTTGCTCAGCAGGCGGTTGAGGCCCAGACGGCCGCCGGCGCCGATCAGGTCGATGGACAGCTCGTGGGAGGTTTCCGGGGACAGTTTGAACAGCAGCTCGCGGGCCAGGGAGTACATGGGCAGGCTTAGCTCGATAGATGAGGGTGGGCAGGCCGGCGATTATAGCCGCGCGCGGCCCACCGGCGCGAGGCGGGCACGCCGGATCAGGGCAAAGGGCGTAAGCTCAGCAGCTCGCCGGCGGTACTGAACTCCAGTACGAAGGAACCATAGATCCCCTCGTGGGTCAGATAGGGCCGCAAATGGTGGGCCGGCAAACTGACGCGGCGGCCGTCGCGGCTTTGCGCCATAATCCGGTTGGCATGGCCACGGTAGACGGCCTGCAACCGTTCGGCCGATAACGCAATATCCAGCACCAAGCTGGGCATGGAGGCACCCTCGCACATGAATGCGGCTATTTTGCCACAGACCCACCTCGCCGCCGCTGACGCGTCGCGCGGCGCCTTGCAAGCAGGAGCTGCCCGCGTCTGCCACACTGCTGTAGACGCCCTTGGAGCGACCTGCCGGCCATGAGCCTGTCCGAGCCCTCGACCCTCAGCACCCGCCTGACCGCTCTGGCCCAACGCCTGGGGCTGATCGGTCGCGGCTCGCGGCAGATATTCGCCCGGGCCAGCGCGCTGCGCCTGCCGTTCCGGGTGCTGCCGCCACCCGGGACAAGCATCTGCTGGCACGAGGGCCCGCCCCTGCAGCGCCTGGTCGACCTGCCACGCGGTGCACTCTCAGGCCCGGTGCAGGAAGACAAGGCCCAGGCCCATGCCGCCCTAACCCAGGTGGTGACGACCGAACGCCAACACCTGCAAGCCTTCGACCTGCGCCTGGTCGACGGCTTCGCCTGCAACGCGAGCAGCCAGCACGGCTACGCCAGTTTCGAGGACTATGCTGCGAGCGAGCACTGCAAGCAGGTACGCATCATCAGCTACAAGGATTTCGTCAAGACCATCAGCCAGGCCTTGCCGCGTTTTCTCGCCGGCGAGGCCGTCGAGCTGCGTCAGGCCGGCTGGCACGGTACCCGCACCTTCTGGGCGGGCGAGCAGCAGGGCGAAGCCTTCGCCGGAGCCATCGTCTATGCCCGCAGGCGCGGCCTGGAGGTGCTGCTGCCGGCCAACCTGACCCGTTACCGGCTGAGCGCCAGCGGGCTGGAAAACCTGCAGCTGCGCTACCACGTGCTGGCCATGCCGGGCGAAGCCTGGAGCGACCCGCACTTCATGGGCCTGCTGCTGGACAACGGCCTGCCCTATGCGCGCCTGTCGTTGCTGAAGACCGCCGGCGCGCCGGAATTCCTCCTGTTGCCCAAGGAACATCCCCAGGCCACCGCCCTCGGCGAAGGCCTGCGCCTGGCCGGCGCGCCCGACGTACTGGGCTATCTGCGCCAGCTGGCTCTGTAACCCGGTGACGGGCCCATTCGCGTAGGGTGCGCTGCGCGCACCGGCCATACCATCCGAGCTAGTGCGCACGGCGCACCCTGCGATCACTCGTCACCGCCACGCAGCAGACGGCCGATCATCTCCAAGGAATAACCGCGATAGGCGAGAAAGCGCCCCTGCTGGGCGCGCTCGCGAACATCGCCCGGCAGCTGGCCGCCATACTTGCGCTGCCAGGTCTCGCGCAGCTGTTCGAACCAGTCGATGCCGCTGTCGCGCAGCGCCTGGTCGATGTCGCCGCGCGCCAGACCGCGCTGGCCCAGCTCTTCGCGAATGCGCTGCGGGCCATAGCCGGCGCGGGCGCGGTAGGCGACGAAGCTTTCCAGGTAACGCGCCTCCGAGAGCAGGCCCTCTTCGGCCAAACGCTGCAACGCAGCCTCGATCAGCGCCTCGGGGGCGCCGCGTTTGCGCAGCTTGCGCGTCAGCTCTACCCGTCCATGTTCGCGCCGCGCCAGCAGATCCATGGCCGCCCGCCTGACGGCGAGCGGGTTATCCAGCACCACGGACATGCTGCGTAGGCTTAGAAGTCGACTTCGGCGTCGGCCAGGTCATCGGCCGAGGCTTTCACCGGTGCACCGCCGACCAGCAGCTTCTCGCGAACCTGACCCTCGATGGCGCGCGCCACTTCCGGGTTGTCTTCCAGGTACTTGGCCGCGTTGGCCTTGCCCTGGCCGATCTTGTTGCCCTGGTAGCTGTACCAGGCACCGGACTTCTCCACCAGGCCCTGCTGCACGCCCAGGTCGATGATCTCGCCGTTGCGGTAGATGCCCTTGCCGTAGAGGATCTGGAACTCGGCCTGGCGGAAGGGCGGCGCCACCTTGTTCTTGACGATCTTCACGCGGGTTTCGCTGCCCACCACTTCCTCACCTTCCTTCACCGCGCCGGTGCGGCGGATGTCCAGGCGCACCGAGGCGTAGAACTTCAGCGCGTTACCGCCGGTGGTGGTTTCCGGGCTGCCGAACATCACGCCGATCTTCATGCGGATCTGGTTGATGAAGATCACCAGGCAATTGGCGTTCTTGATGTTGCCGGTGATCTTGCGCAGCGCCTGGCTCATCAGACGGGCCTGGAGGCCGACGTGCATGTCGCCCATCTCGCCTTCGATTTCCGCCTTGGGCACCAGGGCTGCCACGGAGTCGACGATGATCACGTCGACGGCATTGGAACGCACCAGCATGTCGGTGATTTCCAGCGCCTGCTCGCCGGTATCCGGCTGCGACACCAGCAGGTCGTCGACATTCACGCCGAGCTTGCCGGCATAGTCGGGGTCGAGGGCGTGCTCGGCGTCGACGAAGGCGCAGGTAGCCCCCATCTTCTGCGCTTCGGCGATCACCGACAGGGTCAGGGTGGTCTTACCGGAGGATTCCGGTCCGTAGATCTCGACGATCCGGCCCTTCGGCAGGCCGCCGATGCCCAGGGCGATGTCCAGGCCCAGCGAGCCGGTGGAGATGGCCGGGATGGCCTGGCGCTCGTGATCGCCCATGCGCATTACCGCGCCCTTGCCGAACTGCTTCTCGATCTGACCCAGGGCAGCCGCCAAGGCGCGCTTCTTGTTCTCGTCCATTTGTATCCTCACGTGCTCAAGGCCTCAGCGGCCGCCGACAACTGTATAAGTAGACAGTATTATTCCACAGGGCAAGTCGCCCGCCTACCCCATTACCGGATTTTCCTCGGCCAGCAGGCGCGAAAGCCCCGCCAGTGCGGCCTCGACCGTTTGTCGGCGCACTTCGCCGCGATCACCGGGGAAGTGTTTGCACAGGCTGTACAGGCGCTCGCCGTCGCCCCAGGCCAGCCATACGGTGCCCACCGGTTTCTCTGCCGAACCGCCGTCGGGCCCCGCCACGCCGCTGACCGCCACTGCGTAGCGCGCCCCACTGCGGGCCTGGGCGCCGCGCACCATGGCCTCGACCACCTCGCGGCTGACTGCGCCGACAGTGGCGAACAACTCGGCCGGCACGCCCAGCTGCTTGCTCTTCTGTGCATTGGAATAGGTGACGTAGCCGGCCTCGAACCAGGCCGAACTGCCGGGGATACGGGTGATTGCCTCGGCGATGCCGCCGCCGGTGCAGGACTCGGCGGTGCTGACCTGGGCACCGGCGGTTTGCAACTGCCGGCCGAGCTGCGTGGCCAGATGACTGATGGAATCCATATGCTCTCCGGGGTGAAACGGGCCAGGCCGATACCCTACACTAGGCGCTTTTGCGATTTAAGCCGGACAGTCGAGACCATGACGGACCTCTCCCAGCACACCCCGATTGTGTAATTAGATTGCTGCCGCGAAGCCACTAAAACATAACAAAACACATAAAAAATCAAAAACATAGATCAATCACGCTGAGCTACGACATAGCGCGAAGCGGGCCTGAAATGGCGTGTTTTGGCGGGTGATTTACCCCAAATTTACCCCACGAAATCGCTTCGCAATCAGGAGCAAAGCGTGGCGTGTAATGTATTGAAGGCGTTTACCGCTGACACCAGCAAAAGCCTGCGCGTCCCGTTTGCTGGTAGCACCGGTGAGATCGGTGGAATAACGGTCTTACTGTTTCCTCTCACCCTGTCATGGCCTCGGGTAGCAGCGGCGCGCATTGCTGCGCCGCCGCCCCTGAGAACTGGACGTGCGAGTCACCCCGCATCCGGCTCAAGCCATTCTTCAGCACCAGAGCTTGGCACCGAACAGTTTGACAGAGCGTTTCGAGGCTCGACGGCGGGCCAGGTATTCGGCCCATGTCGGATCGAACGGATTGGCCGCTCCAGGGACTTTGACGTGGCGAGTGATTGCCGCCGTCATCGCACGAAACAGCCGAAGGCCGACAGTCTTGCCGTCGGCAGAACCTTTCGTGGAGAAGTCACCATTTCGGTCTCCGATCGTCCGGAAGTATCGCTGCTTGATCCACCATGCACTTTTGGCGGGATGCCTGCGCTTTGCCCACCTCCAGAGCATGTGCCAGATGGAATCATCGACTCGATTAAAGGTTGCTTTTGCCTGATTACGCCGTGCTTGTCCGCGCTGCCGCTTAGCCTGCTGCTTCGCATGCAGCGCCTGAGCCACCGTCACCATGCCAACTGCCTGGCCGCTCAAGTTCAAGCGCGGCGCATTCTCTGTCATGTATGCCCAGTACCGACTTCCTCAGCACCTGGTAGCGATGCCCTACTTGAGCTGTTCGCTGGATATTCCGAGCAGCTCCAGATGTTGCTCGTCATCGTTGAGAATGCCCCTTCTTCAGCGGAACCTTGGGGGCCGGATTGACCGGGAAGGCCAATGGAAAGTGCTTCTGCAGTTGCCAGATCGCCCCGCAGCGACATTGTCCACACCTTCTTCCCGTCCCGCCGGGGGCCTGTTGCCATTAGTTCGGACGCTGATCGACTTCCTGGCTGAGCACATCAGGCCATAGCCATCGACGGGCGTCTCAGGGCTCCAGGCCGTCGATGAAGATGGCGATGGCCTCGTCGATCAGTTGCTGCCGTTCCGCGCGCGAGGGGGACTCGATCAGGCCGAGCAGACACTGCAACTGGAACTTCCCGGTCAGCGCATCGAGAAAGATCACGGCCCGCCGCTCGGCACTGCCGGGCGCCACCAGGCCGGCGCCTTCGGCCCAGCTGAAGTACTCCGCGAGGCATCGGTAGGCGGTGCCCGGCGCGGCGTCGAAGAACGACCTGGCCGCCTCGGGCGCGCGCGGCGCCTCGGCGACGATCAAGCGGTGCAACGCCGTGGTGCGAGGCGCCAGCACCACATCGAGGAAGGTCTCGGCGATGGTCGCCAGGGCTGCGCGCAGGGGCTTGCGCTTGAGATCCATATGGGTCAGCGGGTTGACGATCTCTTCGCACAGTCGCGCGATGATCGCCGCGAAGAGGCCGTCCTTTCCCCCGAAGTAGGCGTAGAAGGTGCGCTTCGAACCGCCGATCCGCGCGATCAGGCCGTCCACGCTCACGCCTGCGTAGCCGTCCTCCAGGAACATCTCGGTGGCGACATCGAGAATGTGCCGTCGCTTGGCGGCCTGGCGGGGGCTTTCCAACTGGGTCATGGGCGTTTCCAAGGCTGCGGGGCGCCATAGCCTAACCCGCGCCACTCAAGGCTTCCAGCGAGCTTATTCGACGAATGAGCATAAATATCAGAATTTTTATTCCTCATGAATCTTGATTTCCCTCTTGACCGAGTGGGGTTTAGAGATCAAATTTCGCTCAAAGGGTACGGTACCGTACCGTACCCCCTCCCCCAACAAACAAGAACAACAGAGGAACTCGCCATGCGTTTCACCCAATTCCTGGAAGGGTCCCACAAGGGGCTGGCCGTCGAACTGTCCGGCAAGCTGTATGGCCTCGCGGAACAGGAGGACGGTTTTCCCGGCACGCTGCACGACCTACTCAAGGCCGGTCCGGACGCCCTAGCGGCCGCCCATCGGCGCCTGAGCCAGGCCCGCGAGCTGGACCCGGCCGCCATCCGCTACCTGCCCCCCATCGAGCGCCCCGGCAAGATCGTCTGCGTAGGGCTCAACTACGCCGATCACACCAAGGAAAGCCCGTACGAGCAGCCCACCTATCCCACCTTCTTCCCGCGCTTCTCCACCACCCTCGTCGGCCACGGCGAACCCATCATCCGCCCGAACGTTTCCGAGCAGCTGGACTATGAAGGCGAACTGGCGGTGATCATCGGTCGCGGCGGCCGCCATATCGGCAAGGCCCATGCACTGGAGCACGTCGCCGGCTACTCGATCTTCAACGAGGCCTCGGTGCGCGATTACCAGTTCAAGTCGCCGCAATGGACCATCGGCAAGAACTTCGATGCCACGGGCGCCTTCGGCCCGACCTTCGTCTCCGCCGACGAACTGCCGCCCGGCGCGCGCGGCCTCGGCCTGACCACCCGCCTCAACGGCAAGATCGAGCAGCAGGGTAACACCGCCGACCTGATCTTCGACGTCGCCGAGCTGATCGCCACCCTCAGCGAAGCCGTCACCCTGGAACCGGGCGATGTCATCGTCTCCGGCACCCCGGCCGGCATCGGCTGGGCCAGGCGCCCGATGCTGTTCATGCAGGCCGGCGATCTGTGCACGGTCGAGATCGAAGGCCTCGGCATGCTCAGCAATCCCATTGCCAACGAAGGCCCGCAGGCCTGACGACCTGCCGCGCCGTTCGCCCGAGGAAGGCTGATCGCGCCGACGCCCCTGGGGGCGCCGGCCGGCTCGACACCCGCTGACCGCCGACACCCGTTCGGACCCCGCTGCAGGGCCCGCGGGCCCGGCCGTCCCGGAAAAGAGCCAGCCCGTCCTTCCCGGTGAACGCCAGATCAACGCATTCGTTGCCGGATACCTGCCGCGCCCGGCCAAGGAGGAGCAGCCATGCTGCGCATCAAAGACATCAACCACGTGATCTACCAGCACCAGGACCTCGACGCCATCGAGCATTTCCTGACCGACTTCGGCCTGGTCGTGGCGCATCGCACCGAGCACCGCCTCTACCTGCGCGGCACTGGTCCGCTGCCCTACGTCTACATCGCCGAACGGGCCACATCGACCGGGCTCAGCGCCATCGCCTTCGCCGTGGAAAGCCTGGACGACCTGCAGACCGCCGCGCGCTTTCCCGGGGCGTCCGCCATCCAGCCGCTGGCGCATCCGGGCGGCGGGCACTGCGTGACGCTGCACGACCCGGCGGGACGCAGGGTCGACCTGGTGCACGGGATAGCAAGCGTCGAGGCGCTGCCCCAGCGCGCCGCCCTGACCCTCAACTCCGCTGAGGAAAAGCGCCGCTTCGGCGACGTGCAGCGCCCAGCCAAAGGGCCGGCCCAGGTGATGCGCCTCGGCCATGTCGCCATCGGCGTGGACGACATGGCCAGGATGCTGCGCTGGTACCGCAGCGTGCTCGGCATGCTGCCATCGGACCTGATCGTCGAAGGGGACGATGACAGCTGCCCGGCCGCCGCCTTCCTGCGCCTGGATCGCGGTAGCCAATGGACCGACCACCACACCATTGCGCTGTTCCAGGCGGGCAAGGACGTCGTCCACCACGCCTCCTTCGAGGTGCAGGACTTCGACGCCCAGTGCATCGGCCACCAGTGGATGACCGAGCGGGGCTGGAGCCCGTTCTGGGGCGTCGGCCGGCATGTGCTCGGCAGCCAGATCTTCGACTACTGGAGGGACCCCTCGGGCAACCTGATCGAGCACTTCACCGACGGCGACCTGTTCAACCACGCCTCGCCGATGAACCACATCCAGGCCTGCGATTCCAGCCTCTATCAGTGGGGGCCGCCGATGTCCGTGGAGTACTTCCTCGGCGGCTGCGGCGAGAGGGAAACCCTTGCCCCGCGCCCGGACTCCCTGCGCAAACGCAGCGTTCAGTAACCACGAGGACCACGACATGAACAACCAACGGCTTTCCGAGCAGGGCCTGGACCTGCTGTTCCGCCAGGCACGCAGCCAGAACGGCTGGCGCGACCGGGCAGTGGACGACGAGACACTGGCGGCGCTGTACGACCTGGTGCGCTGGGGACCGACCAGCGTCAACAGCTGTCCGGCACGGATCGTCTTCCTGCGCAGCGCCGCCGCCAAGCAGCGCCTGCTGCCCGCCCTCAGCCCGGGCAACGTGGACAAGGTCCTGGGCGCGCCGGTGACCGCCATCATCGGCTACGACGCCAACTTCCACGAGCAACTGCCCAAGCTGTTTCCGCACAACCCGGAGGTCCGCGACTGGTTCGCCGGGCAGCCCGAGCTGATCGAACCCACGGCCCTGCGCAACAGTTCGTTGCAGGGCGGCTACTTCATCCTCGCCGCCCGTGCCCTGGGGCTGGATTGCGGCCCCATGTCCGGCTTCGACCATCAGTTGGTCGACCGCGAGTTCTTCGCCGGCGACGGCTGTTTTCCCGGCATGCAGGTGAAAGCCAACTTCCTCTGCAACCTGGGTTACGGCGACCCCGACAAGCTGTTCCCGCGCAGCCCGCGGCTCTCCTTCGAGGAGGCCTGCCTGCTGCTCTGAGAACCCGTGCAAAGCCATTGCTTCAATCGATCCACCTGGCCCGCTGTATCGGCTGCGGCCCCGCCGCTCCCGACCACCCGCCAGGCCAACAAGAACAAAAGGAGAACACCATGTGGCATCAACCGCTGCTGTCCGTCGGCCTGACCGCTTGCCTGGTCATCGCCCAGAGCCTCCCCGCCCAGGCCGGGGAAACCTTCAAGCTGAATGTCGGTGCCAGCCACCCCACCAGCCTGCCCTGGGTAGGTGTGATTCCCGAGCACTTCATTCCCGAAGTCAATCGCCGGGTCGAGGCCCTCGGCAAGGGCTATTCCATTCAGTGGAACGAAACCTACGGCGGCCAGCTGTACAAGGCCAATGCCACGCTGAGCTCGGTCGCCGACGGGATCGTCGACATAGGCTGGGTGTTCAGCAACCTCGAAGGCTCCAAGCAGCCGCTCAGCCAGGTGACCATCTACACCCCCGCCGTGAGTGACGACCCGCAACTGGTCATGGCGGTGTTCAACGAGCTGAACGAAACGCTGCCCGCCCTCAAGGCCGAATGGGAGAAGAACAACCTGGTGTTTCTCGGGGCCTGCAGTGGCGACCCCTACCACCTGTTCACCACCTTCCCGCTCAACTCGGTGGCGGATCTCAAAGGCCGCAAGATATCGACGCCCGGCGTGCTCGCCTCATGGATGCGCGGCACCGGCGGGGTCGCGGTGCAAGGCGCACTGCCCAGCTACTACACCGACATCCAGACCGGCCTCTCCGAGGGCGCGCTGTCTCTCACCTCGGGCGTGATGGGCATCAAGCTCTATGAGGTGGCGCCCTACGTCACCAAGGTCAACCTCGGCTCGACCTACTTCGGCGCCCTTGCCATCAACAAGGACAGCTGGAAGCGTCTGCCACCAGAGGTTCGCCAGATTCTGAAAGACGTCGGCCGCGAGTATTCGCAGAAAATGGGCGAGGCCGTGCTGGGTCTGTATGCGCAGGGCATGCAGCAGATGCAGGCCAACGCGACCAGCAGCCAGCCGCCACTGGTGATCAGCGAGTGGACCCGCGAACAGCGCCTGGCCTGGATCAGCCAGATGCCCAACATTGCCGCCGAGTGGGTCCGCGACAACGAGGCCAAAGGCTTGCCCGCCCGCGAAGTGCTGAGCGCCTACATGAATGCCATGCGTCAGCGCGGGGCACAGCCGCTGCGCAACTGGGATCAGGAACTATGAGTACCTTGAATCCCCGGCAGATGGTCGCCGCGCCCGACCAGACGGCTATCGGCCATGCGGCCAAGCGCAAGCCCTCGCTCTTCGCCTGCCTGGTCGACGGCCTGAACGGCCTGGGCTCGCTGCTGATCTTCGCGATGATGCTGCTGATCTGCGGCGACGTGGGCGCACGCTGGCTGTTCAACCAACCCATTTACGGGGTCGCGGAGATCGTCTCGCTGACCATCGTGGCGATTGTCTTCCTGCAACTGGGCAGCACCCTGCGGCACCAGAGGATGGCCCGCGCGGACATCTTCATCGATGGCTTCATCGCGCGCTCACCCCGTCTCGGGCACCTGCTGCAGGCGCTGTTCAACCTGCTCGGCCTGGCCGCTTGTGGGGTCATGTTCGCGGCGACGGGGCCGCTGCTGCTCGCCGCCTGGAGCGAAGGCGAGTACCTCGGCGTCCAGGGCCTGTTCACCGCCCCGATCTGGCCGATCCGCCTGATAGTACTGATCGGCGCGCTGGTCACGGCCCTTCAATACCTGCTGCATCTCATTGCCGACTGCCGAGCCTGCCTGGTCGTCGGCAAGGCACAAGAGGAGTAACCGCGCCATGACACCTATTGAGATAGGCCTGCTCGCAATCGCCCTGATGCTGGTGGCGATCTACCTTGGCATGCATATCGGCATCGCCCTGATCATGATCTCGTTCGGTTGCGTGGCGGTGCTGCGCGACCCGGAAATCGCCACCCGCATGGTCGGCGCGGCGGTCAACGACTCGATCAGCGACTACCTGTTCGGGGTGGTGCCGCTGTTTGTCCTGATGGGCATGCTGGTGGCCATCTGCGGCGTCGGCAAGGACTCCTTCGACGTCGCCGAATGGCTGCTGCGACGGATTCGCGGTGGCCTGGGCATGGCGACTGTCGGCTCGAACGCCACGTTCGCCGCCATCACCGGCGTCAGCATCGCCTCGGCCGCCGTGTTCACCAAGATCGCCGTGCCGGAAATGATGCGCCATGGCCACACCGCGCGCTTCTCGGTGGGCGTGGTCGCCGCCAGCTCGATCCTCGGCATGCTGATTCCGCCCAGCCTGCTGCTGATCGTCTATGGCGTGCTGGCCGAAGAGTCGATCGGCAAGCTGTTCATCGCCGGCCTCATTCCTGGGCTGCTGCTGACGTTCCTGTTCTGCCTGCTGATCGTGCTGATGACCCGCTACTGGCCGAGCTTCGTCGGACAGTCGCAGGTCGCCGAGGGCCTGCGGAACACGGAGACCGTCGCCTCGGCAAGCAAGAAGGCGCTGCCCATTGCCACACTCATTCTGCTGGTGCTGGGTGGCCTGTACAGCGGCGTGTTCACCCCCATCGAAGCCGGCGCCGTGGGCGCGCTGGGGGCGTTCTGCCTGGCGCTGGCGCGGCGGCGCCTGACCCTGGCGAAATTCTGGCGGGTGCTGGTCGAGACCGGGCACGTCTCGGTGGCCGTGCTGTTTCTGATCATGGCGGCCAGCCTGTACAGCCGGATGCTGGCGATGACGGGGCTGCCGGGTGGCATTGCGGAATTGATGAGCGGCCATGCCCTCGGCCCCTACCAGTTTCTGCTCATGTACATCGCCGTGCTGCTGATCTTGGGTTGCATCCTCGATTCGGTATCCATCCTGCTGATCCTGGTGCCCATCGCGCTACCCATCGCCCAGGCCTTCGGCATGGATCCGATCTGGTTCGGCCTGATCACCGTGGTGGCGGTGGAGATCGGTCTGATCACGCCGCCGTTTGGCATCTCCGTCTACACGGTGAAAGCCGCCCTGGATGATCGCAGCATCAGCATCAAGGACATCTTCATCGGCGTGCTGCCCTTCATCGGCTGCATGTTCTTACTTCTGGCCCTGATGATCGCCATACCCGGCATCAGCACCGCACTGGTTCGTTGACCCCCCCACAAGAGAGCGCTTTATATGAACAACAAGAAAATTGACAGTCGGGAAATTGTGGAACTTTGCCGAAACAAGGGATTCCTCGCCAAGCAACTGTTCGCCATCAGCACCCATTCGGCCGGCAACCTCGACAAAGTGATGAAACATGTTGAAGAACACCTGGCTTTTCAAGTTGAACTCGAACGCGAAGGCATCATGTTTGCGGCCGGCCCGGTATTTGCCGATAACGGCAGTGCCTGGCTCGGCGAAGGGCTAGTGATCGTTCGCGCGGCATCCCTGGCCGATGCCGAACGTATCGCCGCCTCCGACCCCATGCACCGCAGCGGCGCGCGAACCTACTGCGTCCGTCCCTGGCTGGTGAATGAAGGCAGCATGACCGTGCGCGTCAGCTACTCAACCGGCCAGTGCGAAGTCCTCTGAGCCCCCTTCGACTGCGCCAGCGTGCCCATGGGAGGTGCCTGAATTGACCGAGCAAAACCTCGAACTGCTGATAACGGAGCTGGAAGCCCTGCGCCACCGGGCCATGTGCGAGGCCGACAGCGCTGCGCTGGAACAGCTCTTGGCCCCTGATCTGCTGTATATCCATTCGGATGGTACATGCGATGGCAAACAGGCCTATCTCCAGGGTCTGCGCTCACAAAAATGGCGCTACCAGAGGATCGAATGCCACGCACAGGCTGTTCGTATCGAAGGCGACTGCGGCGTGGTCAGCGGACTCATGCAGATGAATGTCGTGATCGCCGGCCAGGCCCTGGCCATGACCAGCCGCGCCCTCGGCGTCTGGGCAAAACGCAGGGAGGGCTGGCAATTAATTGCCTGGCAGGCAACTCGATTAGTTTGATGATTTAACGCTTCGCGTAATTCCAAGTCATACGAACTTGAATGACGCGCGATTGATAGCAGCCAAACAACGTTCAGTTTAAACCAGGCACTACTTGGGCAACGCCCAGTTACCTGGCCGGGACTTTATTTTTCGGAGATTACCCATGTCCACAACTTTGCAGCATTACATCGATGGCCATCTGGTCGAAGGCCGCAGCGGGCGCTTTGCCGATGTCCGCAACCCGGCAACCGGCCAGGTCAGCGGCACGGTGCCTCTGGCCACAGGCAGCGAACTCGACGCAGCGGTGGCGGCAGCCCAAGCCGCCTTCCCAGCCTGGGCGGCTACCACCCCGTTACGCCGTTCGCGGGTGCTGAACCGCTTCAAGGAGCTGCTGGAGCTAAACGCCGAAAAGCTGGCGGCATTGATTACCGCGGAACACGGCAAGGTGCATTCCGACGCCTTGGGCGAGGTGGTGCGCGGCCTGGAAGTCGTGGAATTCGCTTGCGGCGGCCCCCACCTGCTCAAGGGAGAAGTCAGCGAGAACATCGGCAGCTCGATCGACTCCCACTCGCTGCGCCAGCCGCTCGGGGTCGTCGCCGGCATCACCCCGTTCAACTTCCCGGCCATGGTCGCCCTGTGGATGTTCCCGGTGGCCCTGGCCTGCGGCAATACCTTCGTGCTCAAGCCCTCCGAGCGCGACCCGTCGGCTGCCTTGTTCCTCGCTGAACTGTTGCAGGAAGCGGGCCTGCCCGCCGGCGTGTTCAACGTGGTCAACGGCGACAAGGAGGCGGTGGACGCGATCCTCGCCCACCCCGACATCCAGGCGGTGAGCTTCGTCGGCTCCACCCCCATCGCCCGCCACATCTATGCCACCGGCGCGGCCAACGGCAAGCGCGTGCAGGCCCTGGGCGGCGCCAAGAACCACATGGTGGTGATGCCCGACGCGGATCTCGACAAGACCGCCGACGCGCTCATGGGCGCGGCCTATGGCGCCGCCGGCGAGCGCTGCATGGCGATCTCCATCGCCGTGGCCGTTGGCGATGCCACCGCCGATGCATTGATCGAACGCCTCGCCCCCCGGGTGAAGGCGCTGCGGATCGGCCCGGGCACCGACCCCCAGGCGGAAATGGGACCGCTCATCACCCGCGAGCATCGCGACCGCGTGCGCAGCTACGTCGACATCGGCGTCGAGGAAGGCGCCAGCCTGGTGGTCGATGGCCGCGAATTCCGCATGCAGCGACTGGGATTCGAGAACGGCTTCTACCTCGGCGGCAGCCTGTTCGACCAGGTCACCCCCGAGATGCGCATCTACCAGGACGAGATCTTCGGCCCGGTGCTCGGCGTGGTGCGGGTGAAGACCTACAAGGAGGCGGTCGAGCTGATCAACGCCCACCAGTACGCCAACGGCACCGCCATCTTCACCCGCGACGGCGATTCGGCGCGCATGTTCGCCCACGAGATCCAGGTCGGCATGGTCGGCATCAACGTCCCCATTCCGGTGCCCATGGCCTTCCACAGCTTCGGCGGCTGGAAGAACTCGCTGTTCGGCGACCACCACATGCACGGTCCCGAAGGCGTGCGCTTCTACACCCGCCTGAAGACCGTCACCTCACGCTGGATGAGCGGCATCCGCGGCGGCGCCGACTTCGTCATGCCGACCATGAAGTAAGCAACCGGCAGCCACCCTGCCCCCTCGGCGCCCGGAGGGTTCCCCTCCGGGCGCCAGTCAACTCGGAACCAGACCTCGATGAACACACAACAATTACAAAAACGCTTTTGCAAGGTACTGATCACTGGCACGCTCGGCTTGGCCGCGGGCGCCCAGGCCATGGACTGGAGCGACACCTTCGTCGGCTTCCGCTACGGCGAACACTTCACCGAACCCGCGGTGGGCAAGAACGTCCAGAAGGAGATCTATCAGCTCGGCCATGCCAGCGGCTATTCCCATGGCCAGCACATCTTCAATCTCGACATCCTCAAGTCCGACGCCAACGACCCGAAGAAGGACAGCGACTCCGGCGCGCTCGAGGCCTACCTCGTCTATCGCCACCAGCTGTACCTGAGCAAGGTCTTCGACCGTTCCTTCGCCTTCGGCCCGGTCAAGGAAGTCGCCTTCAGCAGCGGCTTCGAACTGAACTACAAGAACACCGACTTCTCGACCCGCAAGCGCCAGGTTCTGCTGGGCCCGACCCTGAAATTCGACGTACCGGGCTACCTGGACCTCAGCCTCTTCTACTCCATGGAGTGGAACCACTGCGGGCTGCCCGCCTGCCAGACCGAGAACATCCAGTTCGATCCCTACTACGTCGTGCACCTAGCCTGGGGGCTGCCCTTCGAGCTGCTGGACGTGCCGTTCAAGTTCCATGGCTTCGCCAGCTACAAGACGGAAAAGGGTGAGGACTACTTCCGCCGCGACACCGGCGAGGAAAGCCTGATCCGCACCGCCCTGATGGTCGATGTCGGCAAGCTGGCATTCGGCCAGAAGAACAAGCTCTGGTTCGGCCCCGGCTATGAATACTGGCGGCACAAATACGGCGCTGTTAACAAACCTGGGGTCAACACCTATGCCCCGACGTTGCATGCCGAGTGGCATTTCTAGAGCGGCAACTTCCGGGAGGTGGCGGGGATGGTGCGAGCCAGGCGCCATCCCGGTCACTCTGGCGCAAACGCTCGGAATCGCTCATGGCGGCGACGCCATCTGCGGCGACTCTGCGTGCGGAAATCGGATGCGGGTCGCCAGGCTAGGGCCAATCCAGGACAACTGACTTGGCAGCCCTGCCCCCTCATTACTCACGAACATCGCGGAAGGCCAATATAGAGCCTGGGTTTTCGAGCTTAGGCGCTAAGGCGCTCCTGTCATTGTACTCAGGCATCGAGCTCCCTCGGGCCTTAAGCGCGGCCGACTCGGAGGTGAGAGGTTGTCAACATGTAGATGACTCCTCAGCCCTGACATTTTCAACGGTTGGTGCGCTTACGAAACTGTCCCGGGGCGATGTCGAACATCTCGCGGAAGCGCCGCTGAAAATGCGAGGAGGTCACAAAACCGCTGGCAATGGCGACTTCAAGCAGGGGTTTATTAGTGTACTGCAGCAACTGACGCGCGTGGGTCAGCCGCAACTCCAGGTAGTAACGCGGTGGCGTCGCCTTCACATGTTGGCAGAACAGGCGCTTCAGATGGCGCCTGGAAATGCCCGCATACTGCGCGACCTCGTCGACCCCGATAGGGTCTTCGATATTGCTGTTCATCAGCTCCAGTGCGGTTTTCAGCGATTGCGGCAAAGTCGGGTCGATATCGATCGAAACCACGGAAACGTCAAAGGTTTCGCGCATCTTGTCGCAACTCAGCACCTCCTCCACCGCGCTCACCAGTTCCTGCCGCGTGCCGCGGCGCACCACCTTCAGCATCATGCTCAAGGAGCTGTTGGCCCCTGCGCAACTGATCCGCCGCCGGTCGACCACATGCGAATGCCCCGTCACTTTTACCTTGGTAAACAGCTCGGTCATCATCACCCAGCCATCGGGATGAAAGGCGCACTCGTAGCCGTCCAGCAGCCCCGCCTCGGCGATTAAGTAGGCGCCGTTCCACAGGCCGCCAAGCATGGCGCCGGCGGCGTCGGCCTGGCGCAGCTTGGTTCTGAGCAGGGGATCGGCCTGCAGCTGCACGCGAAAACCGCCGCAGACCAAGATCAACTGTTGCTGGCGCTCCTGCAGGTCGGCCAGACGGAAACCCACTGAAATGGCGATGCCCAGGTCGCTGGCCACCACGTCCTGGCTACCACCGACCACCAGCACCTGACCGGTGATCAACGCCGCCTCCTCGGAGGCGAGGAACACCACCGCCCCGACGACATCCTGCGGCGTGCCGGTGCGGCCGACCGGGTGCATGGCCAGCAGCTCCCCTGCGCGCGCCAATCGGATCGTGCTGAGCCTCGATGTAGGCGTTGCTCAGGTCGGAGTCGATCCAGCCCGGGGCAATGGCGTTGCAGCGCCCCCCTTCGCGGCCCAGGTCCACCGCAAGGGCGCGGGTCAGTCCATGCACGCCGGCCTTGGAGGCACAGTAGGCGGCATGCTCGGGGTTGGCGCTCAGGCCTTCGATGGAGCCGATGTTGACGATGCTGCCGCCACCGCGCTGGCTCATCTGGGACAGCAGTCAGCGGGCGAGGAACACCGGCGCACGCAGGTTGACGGCCATCATCCGCCGGTTATCAGCGCATTCTTTCCAGTCAGTAGCATGCTCGCCTCCTCAACCCGATACCGGCTTGGCCCCGGTCACTTCACTCAGGGCACCTGAGCAACCCACGAAGTGGCTCAGTTCATTTGCAGGGCCATGGTCCAACCACGGACAGTGTCGGGCGCTATGACGGGGAGTTACGGTTGGTGGGCTAGTCGGCTGATCAGTCGCGCAAGCGCCTCGATGTCGAAAGCGGTGAGCTCCCGGCATGGCAGGCCAAGCTGATCAGCAACGAGCTACCTCAATGCCGCGAACAGCCCGGCCGAGCGCATCTAGCGAAAACGTGCGGCTAGAGGAAGGACGATCATCGATCACAGAAAGGCCCTGACGCTTGCCGAAGCGAGGTGTCAGGGCTGACCTGAGCCATGGCAAATGCCAATGAAATGGCCTGTTAAAACAGGCCAGGAAGGAAGGTTCTGAGCTAATGGAGTGCATGGGGCCAGCGTCCTGCCTGTTCGCACTTCGTTAGCCCAGCGACCGGAGAGTATTTCGGTCGCAGCCATCTGCCAACCCTGCAGGATGGGCCATTGGTCACATAGCGAGATTTTTCTCCTACCTCTCACACTGGCGTTGTATGCCATGGCTGCATTTCTGCTGCTCGCCCAAAACGCCTCTGGGCGTTTTCGGTCGGGTCGATAGAGCCTGCGCGCTGCGCTTGCTGGTGGCGCCTGTGAGAGCGGTGGAATAACGGTCTTGCTGTTTCCTCTCACCCTATCACGGCGTTCTCGCCGTCAAGGGCTGCACACGCTTCGCGCTTGCGGCGGAGCCGGCTATCGCCTCCTGACTGCTGCGCTGCGCCGTGCTGGGGCCGGTTCCGGGCAATTCCGCCCGAGCAACTGGAGCATGATCATGTCGCAGCTTTCTCTCGCCTTTGACGCTTCTCTGATGATTCGTGACGAGCAAGGTCGTTATTTGCCTGCCACTGCTGAGCAGATCCTGGATGCCGCTCGCAAGGTGATCGATCAGAAGGTTCAGCGAGGCGCAGCCCTCACATCTTCGGAGATGGTTAAGGAGTACCTGATCGCGAAGCTAGGCAGTTTTGAGCACGAGGTTTTCGCAGCGCTGTTTCTGGATGCCAAGCATCGCCTGATCCAGTACGTCGAGATGTTTCGCGGCACCATCGACAGCGCCTCGGTCTACCCGCGCGAAGTGGTCAAGGAAGCACTGCGTCTGAATGCCGCTGCAGTGATCTTCTCGCACAACCACCCGAGTGGACACCCGGAGCCGAGCCAGGCGGACAAAGTGATTACGCAGCGCTTGAAAGAAGCCTTGGCGCTGGTCGATGTCCGCTCGCTAGATCACATCATCGTGGCTGGCCAGCACACGGTGTCTTTCGCCGAGCGTGGGTTGCTCTGAACCGCGGGGGCTTCGGCCCCCTTTTGCTGCGCCCGAGAGCGGCTCTAG
The DNA here is from genome assembly GCF_054110165.1 of Pseudomonas sp. PL-6. NCBI lineage: Bacteria > Pseudomonadati > Pseudomonadota > Gammaproteobacteria > Pseudomonadales > Pseudomonadaceae > Pseudomonas > Pseudomonas sp. PL-6. The sequence goes on from NZ_CM134189.1 coordinate 3,652,228, forward strand.
CCCTCCTACCAGCTCATGCCAGGGCGACTGGAGCCACTTAGCGTCACGCCCGCCGCAGCCCTTACGCTGCGACATCATCCCGGATGCGACTGAGCGGCTTTCAGGTTCATGCGGTGAATCACGCTGAACAGCTGCTGCTTGAGCAGCTGATCGCCGATTCGCTCGGCGGCGCGCATAACGGCTACAGCAGCGGCCTCGTTGTGAATCGCATCTAGATATCTATAGAGGCATCAAAGTACCAAGAGAAATAGCTATCCAGATCCCCTTCGCTCTGCTCCAGGCTGTACAGGGTGTCGGCGGCGAGCAGATCCAGCAGGACCAGGCCGTTGAGGCTGGAGTCCTCGTTGCAGGCTGCCTGCAGGCGCTTGGCCATGCCCTGATTGACCTTGCGCAGGTTGCGATAGGCCTCGCGCAGGCCATCCAGCTGCCAGTCCGCGGCCAGGCCTTTCTGCGCCTTCAGGTGCTGCCCCAGCAGGTAGGTGCCGAGCACCCGGAACAGCGTCTCGTCGCTGCTGCTGAAGGGGAGATGGAACCAGGCCATAGCCTCCAGGAAACGGGTGTGCGGGCAGCCGCTGGTGGCGCCGAGCAGGCCGAGAAGCGAGCCCGCCGCGCGCTGCAGGGTGGTGTGCTGACGCATCTCGCGACCNGAAGGCTACCTGGCCAAGCTGGTCAAGCTCGGCGAGTCGGTGGTGATCTGCGAGCAGATCGGCGACCCGGCCACCAGCAAGGGCCCGGTGGAACGCCAGGTGGTGCGCATCATCACCCCCGGCACCATCAGCGATGAGGCCCTGCTCGACGAGCACCGCGACAACCTGCTGGCCGCCGTGCTCGGCGACGAGCGCCTGTTCGGCCTGGCCGTGCTGGATATCACCAGCGGCCGCTTCAGCGTGCAGGAGATCAAGGGCTGGGAAAATCTGCTGGCCGAGCTGGAACGTTTGAACCCCGCCGAGTTGCTGATCCCCGACGATTGGCCGCAGGGCCTGCCGGCGGAAAAGCGCAAGGGCTCGCGCCGCCGCGCGCCCTGGGACTTCGAGCGCGACACGGCATTCAAGAGCCTGTGCCAGCAGTTCGGCACCCAGGACCTGAAAGGCTTCGGCTGCGAGCACCTGACCCTGGCCATCGGCGCCGCCGGCTGCCTGCTGGCCTACGCCAAGGAAACCCAGCGTACCGCCCTGCCCCACCTGCGCAGCCTGCGTCACGAGCGCCTGGACGACACGGTGATCCTCGACGGCGCCAGCCGGCGCAACCTGGAGCTGGACATCAACCTCGCCGGCGGCCGCGACAACACCCTGCAGTCGGTCATGGACCGCTGCCAGACCGCCATGGCCAGCCGCCTGCTGGGCCGCTGGCTGAACCGCCCGCTGCGTGATCGCGCGGTACTGGAGGCACGCCAGGACGCCATTGCCTGCCTGCTCGACGGTTACCGCTTCGAAACGCTGCAACCGCAGCTCAAGGAGATCGGCGACCTGGAGCGCATCCTCGCCCGTATCGGTCTGCGCAACGCCCGTCCACGCGACCTGGCGCGCCTGCGCGACGCCCTGGCCGCGCTACCCGAACTGCAGCAGGCGATGACCGACCTGGAGACCCCGCACCTGCAGCAGCTGGCCTCGAGCATCGCCACCTACCCGGAGCTGGCCGACCTGCTGGCCCGCGCCATCATCGACAACCCGCCGGCGGTAATCCGCGACGGCGGCGTGCTGAAGACCGGCTTTGATGCCGAACTGGACGAGCTGCAGGCGATGAGCGAGAACGCCGGCCAGTTCCTCATGGACCTGGAAGCGCGCGAGAAAGCCCGCACGGGCCTGGCCAACCTCAAGGTCGGCTACAACCGCGTGCACGGCTACTTCATCGAGCTGCCGACCAAGCAGGCCGAATCGGCACCGGCCGACTATATTCGCCGGCAGACGCTCAAGGGCGCCGAGCGTTTCATCACCCCGGAGCTCAAGGAGTTCGAGGACAAGGCGCTGTCGGCCAAGAGCCGCGCCCTGGCCCGCGAAAAGATGCTCTACGACGAACTGCTCGAGCACCTGATCGGCCACCTGGCGCCGCTGCTCGGTAGCGCCGCGGCATTGGCCGAACTGGACGTACTGAGCAACCTGGCCGAACGCGCACTGAATCTCGACCTCAATCGCCCGTGCTTCGTCGAGGAACCCTGCATGCGCATCGACCAGGGTCGTCACCCGGTGGTCGAGCAGGTGCTGACCACGCCCTTCGTGGCCAACGACCTGAACCTCGACGACAGCCGTCGCATGCTGATCATCACCGGGCCGAACATGGGCGGTAAGTCCACCTACATGCGCCAGACCGCGCTGATCGTGCTGCTGGCCCATATCGGCAGCTTCGTCCCGGCGGCGGCCTGCGAGCTGTCACTGGTCGACCGCATCTTCACCCGTATCGGTTCCTCGGACGACCTGGCCGGCGGCCGCTCCACCTTCATGGTGGAAATGAGCGAGACCGCCAACATCCTGCACAACGCCAGCGAGCGCAGCCTGGTGCTGATGGACGAAGTCGGCCGCGGCACCAGCACCTTCGACGGCCTGTCGCTGGCCTGGTCGGCGGCCGAGCACCTGGCGCGGCTGCGCGCCTTCACCCTGTTCGCCACCCACTACTTCGAGCTGACCGTGCTGCCGGAAAGCGAGCCGGTGGTGGCCAACGTGCACCTCTCGGCCACCGAGCACAACGAACGCATCGTCTTCCTCCACCACGTCCAACCCGGGCCGGCGAGCCAGAGCTACGGCCTGGCGGTGGCGCAACTGGCCGGCGTGCCTGGCACGGTGATCGCCCGCGCGCGCGAGCACCTGGCGCGACTGGAGACCACCAGCCTGCCGCACGATCTGCCGCGCCAGGAGCCCGGCAAAGCCCAGGTGCCGATGCAGAGCGACCTGTTCGCCAGCGTGCCGCACCCGCTGCTGGAGGAATTACACAAGATCAATCCGGATGATCTGAGCCCGCGCAAGGCGCTGGAGCTGTTATATACATGGAAGACGCGCATCTAACGCAGCCGCGCGCAAGCTGCTAGAATCGCGCGCAATTTTACGACTTGCCCGGTTTACAGCCTGAGCCGCGGCCACTGAACAGAGCACCTGGCAGCCCTTCGCAGAAAGAGCCCAGGCCGCCGCCCGAGGAGAGAATCAGACATGACCTTCGTCGTTACCGACAACTGCATCAAGTGCAAATACACCGACTGCGTGGAAGTCTGCCCGGTGGATTGCTTTTACGAAGGCCCGAACTTCCTGGTGATCCACCCGGACGAGTGCATCGACTGCGCCCTGTGCGAGCCCGAGTGCCCGGCCCAGGCGATCTTCTCCGAAGACGAGGTGCCGGAGGACATGCAGGAATTTATCGAGCTGAACGCCGACCTGGCCGAAGTCTGGCCGAACATCACCGAGAAGAAGGACGCCCTGGCGGACGCCGAGGAATGGGATGGCGTGAAGGACAAGCTGCAGCACCTGGAGCGCTGAGCGCCAGGCTGAAAACACCAAGACCCGCCAAGTGCGGGTCTTCTGTTTTTCAGAGATAAAAAAAGGGGCGGCTTGCGCCGCCCACTCTTTTGTCCCTAGTCCCTTTGTTTCCCAACCCATCGTCCTGATGAATCGCTTCTTGCGATGTTCCCGATCATCGTCCTGATGACCCGTGCTTGTCCCTGAGCACGAGAGTGATATTAGTCGCTGCAGCAGCGCTCACAACCCCGGCACGGGGCACGACGGAGCGCGCCACAGCCTTTTGCCCGCAAGAATAAATCATTCAAAAACAATAACTTAATAAAAATAGAACGGCATAACGGCGAGAAGCTCGCGACCTTTCCGCACAAAGGCTGACAGCACCTGTAAGCGATGGCTTACATGGCCAGGCAGAAAAAACCCGGCCGCAGCCGGGTTCTTGATGAGCGCGCCGTCTTACTGGAACAGGGCGTCGCTGGACAGGCCGTTCTTCTCGAGGATTTCGCGCAGACGCTTGAGCGCCTCGACCTGGATCTGCCGCACCCGCTCGCGGGTGAGGCCGATCTCCTGGCCTACTTCCTCCAGCGTGCAGCTCTCGTGGCCACGCAGGCCGAAACGGCGCACCACCACTTCACGCTGCTTGTCGGTCAGGTCCGACAGCCACTGATCGATGCTCTGCGACAGGTCGTCGTCCTGCAACAGCTCGCAGGGGTCGGTCGGCCGGTCGTCGGTCAGGGTATCGAGCAGGGTCTTGTCCGAGTCCGGACCGAGCGAGACGTCCACCGAGGACACCCGCTCGTTGAGGCCGAGCATGCGCTTGACCTCGCCCACCGGTTTTTCCAGCAGGTTGGCAATTTCTTCCGCAGAGGGCTCGTGGTCAAGCTTCTGGGTCAGTTCGCGAGCCGCACGCAGGTAGACGTTGAGCTCCTTGACCACATGAATCGGCAAACGGATGGTGCGCGTCTGGTTCATGATGGCCCGTTCGATGGTCTGGCGGATCCACCAGGTCGCATAGGTCGAGAAACGGAACCCCCGCTCCGGATCGAATTTTTCCACCGCGCGGATCAACCCCAGATTGCCCTCCTCGATCAGATCGAGCAGCGACAGGCCGCGGTTGACGTAACGCCGAGCAATCTTCACCACCAGGCGCAGGTTGCTCTCGATCATGCGCTTGCGCCCGGCCGGATCGCCCTTCTGCGCCAGGCGCGCGAAGTGCACTTCCTCTTCGGGAGTAAGCAGAGGGGAGAAGCCGATTTCGTTGAGGTAAAGCTGAGTGGCGTCGAGCGCCCGGGTGTAATCGATGTACTTGTGCTGCTTGGAGGGGGTGGCGTGCTTGGTCTTGGCACGTGCGGCCGGCGTTTCCGCCTCGTCGCTCTGAACCTCGCCCAGAACGATGCCCGGCTCCATCAGGAGCAGTTCATCGTCGACGTCAAACTCCGGCGCTTCTTTTTTGATGAGAGCCATTGTTGTTGTCCCTAGCTGAGTTCGACAACAGACTCTGGCGGAACCATCCTGGCCACACCCGAGCCCGTCCCTCCTACGTGATGGGACGAGCCGGCTGGCGGATCAACGACGTGGCAGATATTGCAGCGGATCTACAGGTTTACCTTGGCGGCGAATCTCGAAATGCAGCTTCACCCGGTCGGCCCCTGTGGACCCCATCTCGGCAATGTTTTGCCCGGCCTTGACCTGCTGCCCCTCCCGTACCAACAACCTGCGGTTATGACCGTAAGCACTTACGTAGGTATCGCTGTGCTTGATGATGATCAACTCGCCGTAGCCCCGCAAACCACTCCCGGCGTACACCACTGAACCATCAGACGCAGCTAAAACAGGCTGTCCTAATTCCCCGGCGATATCAATGCCTTTATTCAAACTGCCGTTTGAGGAGAAACGCCCGATCACCGTACCCTGCGCGGGCCAGGCCCAACCGCTGGCGGAACGGGTCACCGGGGTAACCGGCGTGGTGGCCGGAGCGGTCTTGACCGGTACCGGCTTGCTCGCCTGCGAAACCGGCGCCGTGGCCAGCGGCGGGCGGCTCGGCGCCGGCTGGCTGACCACCGGCGCGGTCGCCCGCGGCACCGTCGCGGCCACCGGCTGGGCCGGCGTGGTGCGATTGTCGAAACGGATGACCTGGCCGACGCGAATCAGATAGGGATCGCGCAGGCCGTTATGGGCAGCCAGCGCCTTCCAGTCCCAGCCGAAGCGAAAGGCGATGGAATAGAGCGTGTCGCCACGCTGCACCACGTAATGGCCGCTGCGTACCGGCTGGCGCTGCACCAGCGGGGCGTTGCCCTGATGCTGCCCGCGCTCGACCACCTGCACGCCGCCCGGCGGCGGACTGGCGCAACCGGCCAGCGCACTGGCGGCGAGCAAAGCGAAAGGCAGGCGAAGGCCGGCGGCTCTGCGAATTAGCGCGTGAACGGCGGTGCGACTCACCATTTGCTCCCTGAACGATCCCGAATACGGCGGCTATTGTGCCGGATTTATTTGGCGCAACCAGTATCTCTTGGCTGACGCCCGGCCAACCACTCCAGCCCCAGCACCAGGACGATGCCGGCCAGCGCCAGCACCAGGGCCAGCAACAGCTGCGGGTCCTGGCCGCTGAGTTCGGCGAAATGCCCCGGCAGCAGGTTGTTCTGCAGCAGCGGTATCTGCTCGCCCTTGCTGTCGACGCGCCAGCTCAGGGTTTCCTTCCACGGCCAGACCTTGTTCAGCGAACCGAGCATCAACCCGGTGAGAAAGGCCAGGCTGAGGTCGCGCCAGCGTGCCAACAACCAGCTGAGCAAGCGGGCGAAGCTGAGGATGCCGACCAGGCAGCCGCCGGCGAACACCGCCAGCACGCCGATTTCCAGGTCCTTCACCGCCCCCAGCACCACCGGATACAGGCCCAGCAGCAGCAGGATGAAGCTACCGGAGATACCCGGCAGGATCATCGCGCAGATGGCGATGGCGCCGGCGCAGAACAGGCTCAGCGGGTCGCTGCCCCACTGTACCGGCGCGGCCACGGTGATCCAGTAGGCGAAGGCCAGGCCGAGCAGGAAGCTCAGCGCCCGGCTCCAGTTCCAGCGATGAATGTCGCGACCGACCATATAGGCCGAGACCAGGATCAGGCCGAAGAAAAACGACCAGACCGGGATCGGCTGATGCTCCAGCAGGTAGGTGATCAACCGCGCGAAGCTCAGCACGCTGGTCAGGATGCCGCCGAGCAGCACCAGCAAAAAGGTCGCGTTGGCCATGCGCCAGGCGTCCTTGATCCGTCCGCGCAGCAGCAGCAAGGCGGCCTCGGGGACGCTGGCGATGGAGCGCAGCAGTTCGTCGTAGATGCCGCTGATAAAGGCGATGGTGCCGCCGGAGACGCCTGGCACCACGTCGGCAGCGCCCATGGCCATGCCCTTGGCGTAGAGCAGAAAATGTTTCTTCATGGATCCTTCCAGGATGGTGCAGCGGTCAGGCCAGCGGCCCGTTGAGTAGCGGCACGAAGCGCACCGCGTCCAGCACGTGGCGGGAGAAGCCGTTCTCTTCGCGCACGATCAGCAGCAGCTGCTGCACGTCGCCGGCGCCCACCGGAATCACTAGACGCCCGCCGGGCGCCAGTTGGTCGAGCAGCGCCTGCGGCACTTCCGCGGCGGCGGCGGTGACGATGATGCCGTTGTACGGGCCCAGGGCATTCCAGCCCTCCCAGCCATCGCCCCAGCGAAAGACCACGTTGCGCAGGCTGAGTTCGGCCAGACGCTCCTTGGCGCGATCCTGCAACACCTGGATGCGTTCGACCGAGAACACCCGCTCCACCAGCTGCGCCAGCACGGCGGTCTGGTAACCGGAACCGGTGCCGATCTCCAGCACCTTGTCCAGCGGCCCGGCGGCCAGCAGCAGCTCGGTCATGCGCCCGACCATATAGGGCTGGGAGATGGTCTGGTTGTGCCCGATGGGCAGCGCGGTGTCCTCGTAGGCGCGGTGCGCCAGCGCCTCGTCGACGAACAGATGGCGCGGCGTGCGGCGGATCACCTCGAGCACTCGCGGATTGCTCAGACCCTCGTCGTAGAGGCGCTGAATCAGGCGCTCGCGGGTACGCTGGGAAGTCATGCCGATCCCGCGGCGGTGCATATCGTCCTGTCCGCGCATCAGCAGATGCCCTCCAGCCAGCCGTGCATGCTGTCGAAGGCCTCGGCGAAGGTACGGTCGAGCTGCAGCGGGGTGATCGACACGTAACCCTGCATCACCGCATGGAAATCGGTGCCCGGACCGCCGTCCTCGGCATCGCCGGCCACCGAGATCCAGTAGCCTTCCTTGCCGCGCGGGTTGACCACCTTGACCGGCGCCGCGGCGCGGGCGCGGTGGCCGAGGCGGGTCAGTTGCACGCCGCGGATGTGCTCCAGCGGCAGGTTGGGCACGTTGACGTTGAGCACGGTGCGCGGAGGCAGGTCGAGGCGCTCATGGGCCTCGACCAGCTTGCGGGCGAAATAGGCGGCGGTCGGCAGGTTGTCGGCCTGACGCGACAGCAGCGAGAAGGCGAACGCCGGCTTGGCCAGGAAGCGCCCTTCCAGCGCAGCGGCGACGGTGCCGGAATAGAGCACGTCGTCGCCCAGGTTGGCGCCCAGGTTGATGCCCGAGACGACCATCTCCGGCACCTGCTCGAGCAGACCGTTGAGGCCCAGGTGCACGCAGTCGGTGGGCGTGCCGTTGAGGCTGATATAACCGTTGGGCAACACCGTCGGGTGCAGCGGACGGTCGAGGGTCAGCGCACTGCTGGCGCCGCTCTTGTCCTCGGCGGGTGCGATCACCACGCACTCGGCATAGTCGGCCAGCGCCTGGTGCAACGCGACGATCCCGGGTGCGTACACCCCGTCGTCGTTGGAAATCAGAATTCGCATGGAGTATCCGTCTGCCCTGCTGGCACCAGATCGACGAGTTCGCGCACCACGACGGTGGCGAAACACCCGGCCGGCAGGACGAATGCAAGTTGCAGAATATCGGGCTCCGGATAATGCCACGTCAGGCCGCCTATGGGGAGGCGCAGAATGCGCCGTTCGTGCGCCATGCCCGCCTTTGCCAGCCACTCGAGCAGCGCCGGCTCGCCCGCGCCGACGCCCTGTTCGACGAGCTGCACCGCCTCCGCCGTGGGCAGCGCGCCCTCGCCCCACAGCGGGCCGGTCGGGTGCAGGTCGAGAAGCGCCAGACGCGGGTCGGCTGTCTCCGCCTCGCCGGCCATAAAGAAACTGCGGCTGCCGGTAAAGGCCAGCAGGTCGCCGACCTGCGCCTGGTTCCAACTGCCGGCGGCGACCCGCTCGGCCAGCACGCGGTTGAACAGGTAGCTGCGCGCCGCCGACAGCAGGCGCGAACGCAGGTTGCGCTGCACCGGCAGTTCCTGGCGGGCCGCATACTGCCGGGCCTCGTCGACATTGCCGCCGGCGAAGCCGAAGCGCTGCAGGCCGAAGTAGTTGGGCACACCCTGCGCGGCGATGCGCTGCAGGCGCTGCTGCAGCGCTTCGCGGTCGGCCTCCAGGGCAGTCAGACGCAGGGTGAACCCGTTGGCGGCATGGGCGCCGCGCTGCAGCTTGCGGTTGTGCCGCAGGCTGCGCAGGACGGCTAGGTCATCACCCTGCGCGGTGGCCAGGTCGGGATCGGCCTTGCCCGGCAGGTGCAGGCTGAACCACTGCCGGGTCAGCGCCTGGCGATCCTTGAGCCCGGCGTAGCTGACCGCCTTGAGCGGCAGGCCGGCGGCGCGGGCGATGCGCCGGGCGGCGTCCTCGGTGTTCAGGTCGCGCTTTTCCACCCACAGCCAGAGGTGCTCGCCCTGGCCGGTGAGCGGGATGTCCAGCACCTCGTCGACCTGAAAGTCCTCGGCACTGGCCTTGAGCACGGCGCGCCCGCAGGCCTGGCCATGGGCGCGCGGGCCCAGCAGCTGCGCCTCGTTCATGCCTTGACCAGCAGCGCCACGGCATGCACCGCGATGCCTTCCTCGCGACCGGTGAAGCCGAGCTTCTCGGTGGTGGTGGCCTTGACGTTGACCTGGTCCAGCTCCACGCCGAGATCCTCGGCGATGCGCTCGCGCATGCTCTGGATATGCGGCGCCATCTTCGGCGCCTGGGCGATGATGGTGGCGTCGACGTTGCCCACCGCATAGCCCTTGGCCCGTACCAGCCCCATCACATGGCGCAACAGCGCGCGGCTGTCGGCGCCCTTGAAGCTCGGGTCGGTGTCGGGGAAGTGCTTGCCGATATCGCCCAGGGCCAGCGCACCGAGCAGCGCATCGGCGAGCGCATGCAGCAGCACGTCGCCGTCGGAATGGGCGATCAGCCCGAACTTGTGGGGAATGCGCACGCCGCCCAGGGTGATGAAATCGCCCTCGCCGAAGCGGTGTACGTCGTAGCCATGACCGATACGCATAAAGAACAACGCCCTGAAAAAGTCAGGGCGTGATTCTACATGCACCGGCCGCCATAGGGGGCGCCGTGCGCACCCTAGGCCAAGGCTTCGGCGTGATGGCGCAGATGATCGTCGATAAAGCTGGCGATGAAGTAGTAGCTGTGGTCGTAACCCGGCTGCAGGCGCAGGGTCAGCGGATGGCCGGCCGCCTTGGCCGCCGCCTGCAGCGCCTGCGGCTTGAGCTGGGTTTCGAGAAAATCGTCGCGGTCGCCCTGATCGACCAGGATCGGCAGCCTCTCGCCGGCCTCGGCAATCAGCACGCTGGCGTCCCATTCGCGCCAGCGCGAGCGGTCCTCGCCCAGATAGAGGGAAAACGCCTTCTCGCCCCAGGGACAGTTCATCGGATTGCTGATCGGTGCGAAGGCCGACACCGAACGATAACGCCCGGGGTTCTTCAGCGCGCAGATCAAGGCGCCGTGGCCGCCCATGGAATGGCCGGCGATGCCGCGCTTGCCCGTCACCGGGAAGTTGGCCTCGACCAGCGCCGGCAGCTCCTGCACCACGTAGTCGTACATGCGGTAGTGCCGCGCCCAGGGTTCGGCGGTGGCGTTGAGGTAGAAGCCGGCGCCGAGACCGAAGTCGTAGGCGCCGTCCGCATCGTCCGGCACGCCCTCGCCGCGCGGGCTGGTGTCCGGCGCGACCAGGATCAGGCCCAGCTCGGCCGCCAGCCTGTGCGCGCCGGCCTTCTGCATGAAGTTTTCGTCGGTGCAGGTCAGCCCGCTGAGCCAGTACAGCACCGGCAGGCGGGCACCCTGCTCGGCCTGCGGCGGCAGGTAGACGGCGAACTGCATGTCGCAGCCGAGCACCTCGGAACGGTGCCGGTAGCGCTTGTGCCAGCCGCCGAAGCTCTTGTTGCTGGAAACGATTTCCAAGGTCATGGACATCTCCCTTGGGTGCGCCGTGCGCACCGCTTGATCCTGGTGCGCATGGCGCACCCTACAGGCACAGGTCGCCCTGCAGTCAGAAATGAATGACGGTACGAATGCTCTTGCCTTCGTGCATCAGCTCGAACGCTTCGTTGATCTGATCCAGCGGCAGGTTATGGGTGATAAAGGTGTCCAGCGGGATCTCGCCCTTCTGCGCCTTTTCCACGTAGCCGGGCAGCTCGGTACGGCCCTTGACCCCGCCGAAGGCGCTGCCGCGCCAGACCCGCCCGGTGACCAGCTGGAACGGCCGGGTGCTGATCTCGGCACCGGCCGGCGCCACGCCGATGATGGTCGACTCGCCCCAGCCCTTGTGGCAGCACTCCAGCGCAGCGCGCATCAGCTGCACATTGCCGATGCACTCGAAGCTGTAGTCGACGCCACCGTCGGTCATCTCGACGATGACCTCCTGGATCGGCTTGCTGTGATCCTTCGGGTTGACGAACTCGGTCATGCCCAGCTCGCGCGCCACGGCTTCCTTGGCCGGATTGATGTCGATGCCGATGATGCGCGAAGCCTTGGCCATCTTGGCGCCGATGATGGCCGCCAGGCCGATGCCGCCCAGGCCGAAGATGGCCACGGTAGAACCCTCGGTGACCTTGGCGGTGTTGAGTACGGCGCCGATACCGGTGGTCACGCCGCAGCCAAGCAGGCAGACCTTCTCCAGCGGCGCCTCCTTGGGGATCTTGGCCAGGGAGACTTCCGGCAGCACGGTGTACTCGGAGAAGGTCGAGCAGCCCATGTAGTGGTAGATCGGCTCGCCGTTGTAGGAGAAGCGGCTGGTGCCGTCGGGCATCAGGCCCTTGCCCTGGGTGGCGCGCACCGAGCTGCACAGGTTGGTCTTGTTGGATTTGCAGAATTTGCACTCGCCGCATTCGGCGGTGTACAGCGGAATCACGTGATCACCGACCGCCAGCGAGGTGACGCCCTCGCCCACCGCCTCGACGATACCGCCGCCTTCGTGACCAAGGATGCAGGGGAACACGCCTTCGCTGTCCTGGCCGGACAGGGTGTAGGCGTCGGTGTGGCAGACGCCGGTGGCGACGATGCGCACCAGCACCTCGCCGGCCTTGGGCGGCGCCACGTCCACCTCGACGATCTGCAGCGGCTGATTCGGGGCGAAGGCGACGGCGGCGCGGGACTTGATCATCTGGGCTCTCCTGAGCGTGTTGAGCGGTGGCCAGCAGTCTAGTCCAGCGCCACCCGGAAATAATTGGCGATCAGGCAAAACATTATTGCCATACAGGGATAATCAAGGTCTTCTTCTGCAGTTAGAGGCGGAGCCCGGATGCAATCCGGGAACTACCGCGCCAGGCATTCCCGGATTGCATCCGGGCTACACGAGAAGGAGAAACCATGAACCGCTGGGAAGGGCTGGACGAATTCGTCGCCGTGGCCGAGTGCGGCCAGTTCAGCGCCGCCGCCGAACGGCTGGGCCTGTCCACCTCGCAGGTCAGCCGCCAGGTCGCGCGCCTGGAGGAGCGCCTGCAGAGCCGCCTGTTCTACCGCAGCACCCGGCGCGTGGCGCTGACCGAAGCCGGGCAGACCTTCCTGCAGCACTGCCAGCGCCTGCAGGACGCGCGCGAGGAAGCCCTGCGCGTGATCAGCGACCTGACCGCCGAGCCCAAGGGGCTGCTGCGTATGACCTGCGCGGTGGCCTACGGCGAGCGCTTCATCGTGCCGCTGGTCAATCAGTTCATGGCCCGTCATCCGCAGCTGCGGGTGGAGATCGAACTGTCCAACAGCCAGCTCGACCTGCTCCACGAGGGCCTGGACCTGGCCATCCGCCTCGGCCGCCTGCAGGACTCGCGGCTGGTGGCCGCGCGCCTGGCGCCGCGGCGGATGTACCTGTGCGCAGCGCCCGCCTACTTGCAGCACTACGGCCGGCCGCACTCGTTGTCGGAACTGGCGCGGCACAACTGCCTGGTGGGCAGCAGCGAGTACTGGAGCTTCGTCGACGGTGGGCGGGAAAGCCAGGTGCGCGTGCAGGGCAACTGGCGCTGCAACAGCGGCCAGGCGGTACTCGATGCCGCGCTGCGCGGCTTCGGCCTGTGCCAGCTGCCGGACTATTACGTGCTCGAACACCTGGCCAGAGGCGCACTGGTTTCCCTGCTGGAACAGCACCAGCCACCGAACACCGCGGTCTGGGCGCTGTACCCGCAGCAGCGCCACCTGTCGCCCAAGGTGCGCCAGCTGGTCGATCACCTCAAACAGGGGCTGAGCGAACGCGCCGAGTATCGGGAGCAACAGAATGTCACAGCGCAGGGGGGAACCCCGCGCGACGGGCGCGGCCAGAGTAACTGACGCCCAGTCGGCAGCGGAAAAACCTAGGCGACGACTGCAGGACTGCAGAAAGCCAAAGCCGAGGAAGTTTTTCCGCAGCCTACTCGCGTTTCACTGCAACCGGAGGACAGCGCTATGCAAGTCATGGTCAACAGCGACAACCATATCCACGGTTCCGCCGCCCTGGCGGACAAGGTACGCGGCCGGGTGGAACTCAAGCTCAAGCGCTTCGAGGATCACCTGACCCGGGTCGAGCTGCACTTCAACGACGAGAACAGCCACAAGGGCGGCGGGCTGGACAAGCGCTGCCAGGCCGAAGCGCGACTCAAGGGCCGCGACCCGGTATCGGTCAGCCATAACGCCGACAGCCTGGAGCAGGCGCTGGAGGGCGCCATCGACAAACTCGGCACGGTGCTGGAGCGCAATATCGAGAAACAACGCCTGAGCTGAGACGCGGCGCTACTGGTTGCGCTCGGCCCAGGCTTGCTGCAACCACTGCAGATCCTCGGGGCGGGTGATCTTCAGGTTGTCCGCCCGCCCCTCCACCAGGCGCGGCGCCTGCCCGGCCCATTCCAGCGCCGAGGCCTCGTCGGTGATCGAAGCGCCCGCCGCCAGCGCGTCGGCCAGGGCGCCACGCAGCGCCGCCAGGCGGAACATCTGCGGCGTATAGGCCTGCCAGATCAGGCTGCGGTCCAGGGTCTCCAGCACCCGGCCATCGGCGCCGACGCGCTTGAGGGTATCGCGCGCCGGCACCGCCAGCAGGCCGCCGAGCGGATCCTCGGCCAGGGTGTTCAGCAGGCGGTCGAGGTCGGCGCGGGCCAGATTGGGCCGCGCCGCATCGTGCACCAGCACCCAGTCGTCCGCCCCGGCGCCGCCGGTCAGCAGCAGATCGAGACCGGCCAGCACCGAGTCGGCGCGCTCGCGCCCGCCCGCGGCGCGGCGCACCCGTGGATCGCCGGCCAGGGCCAGCTGCACCCAGTAGGGATCGTCCGCGGCCAGACAGACCACGGCGCCGAGCAGGCCGGGGTGGTCGAGGAAGCAGTGCAGGCTATGTTCGAGAATGCAGCGCCCTGCCACCTGCAGGTACTGCTTGGGGCGGTCGGTGGCCATCCGCGCGCCGACGCCGGCGGCCGGGATCACCAGCCAGAAATTCGTGGTCATTCGGTCAGCAGGTAGAGGGTCTCGCCCTCTTTGAGCATGCCCAGCTCCTGCCGCGCGCGCTCCTCCACGGTCTCCATACCGCGCTTGAGCTCCATCACCTCGGCCTCGAGGATGCGGTTGCGCTCCAGCAGGCGTTCGTTCTCGCCCTGCTGTTCGGCGATCTGCTGCTGCAGGCGACTGACCTGGGCCAGGCTGCCCTCGCCGATCCACAGGCGATACTGCAGGCCGGCCAGCAACAGGACCAGCACGATGAACAGCCAATACGGACTACGCATGGAGCGGCTCGCAGATTGAGTCATCGGCATGGTAGGGGCTGCGTTCATGCTTGAAAAGAAGCCGACTGATGAGTGACATGGGATTTCGGTACCTGCATCCGTGCATTGGTTCCAAGAGATCGACGAAGCGTCCACGAAAAAGGGCGACTCGCGTCGCCCATCTTCAAACGAAAACGATCTTGCGAGCTAGAGACCTACAAGGCAAAAACAGGCGAGGAAGCGCAGTTTACTGAAGTAAATGAGCATTCCGAGCCTGTTTTTAACGCAGTAGGGCCGACGCGCAGCAGATCGTTGTTAGCCGCGGAACTCGGCACGGCCCTTATAGGGAGCCTTGCCGCCCAGCTGCTCTTCGATGCGCAGCAGCTGGTTGTACTTGGACACGCGGTCGGAGCGGCACAGCGAACCGGTCTTGATCTGACCGGCGGCAGTACCCACGGCCAGATCGGCGATGGTGCTGTCTTCGGTTTCGCCGCTGCGGTGCGAGATCACCGCGGTAAAGCCGGCGGCCTTGGCCATCTGGATGGCTTCCAGGGTCTCGGTCAGCGAGCCGATCTGGTTGAACTTGATCAGGATCGAGTTGCCGATCTTCTCATCGATGCCGCGCTTGAGGATCTTGGTGTTGGTGACGAACAGATCGTCGCCGACCAGCTGCACCTTGGCGCCGATCTTGTCGGTCAGCACTTTCCAGCTGGCCCAGTCGGACTCGTCCATGCCGTCTTCGATGGAGATGATCGGGTAGCGCTGGGTCAGGCCGGCCAGGTAATCGGCGAAACCTTCACCGCTGAATACCTTGCCTTCGCCGGCCAGGTCGTACTGTCCGTCCTTGTAGAACTCGCTGGAGGCGCAGTCCAGGGCCAGGGTGACGTCCTCGCCCAGCTTGTAGCCGGCATTGGCCACGGCTTCGGCGATGGCGGCCAGGGCGTCTTCGTTGGAGGCCAGGTTCGGCGCGAAACCACCCTCGTCGCCCACGGCGGTGTTCAGGCCACGGGCCTTCAGCACGGCCTTGAGGTGGTGGAAGATCTCGGCGCCCATGCGCAGGGCCTCGGCAAAATTCTTGGCGCCGACCGGCTGGACCATGAACTCCTGGATGTCGACGTTGTTATCGGCGTGCTCGCCGCCGTTGATGATGTTCATCATCGGCACCGGCATGGAGTAGACGCCCGGGGTGCCGTTGAGGTCGGCGATGTGCGCGTACAGTGGCACGCCCTTGGCCTGGGCCGCGGCCTTGGCGGCAGCCAGGGACACGGCGAGGATGGCGTTGGCGCCCAGCTTGGCCTTGTTCTCGGTACCGTCGAGCTCGATCATCGCGCGGTCCAGGGCCTGTTGATCGGTCGCATCCTTGCCCAGCAGCAGGTCGCGGATCGGGCCGTTGATATTGGCGACGGCCTTGAGCACGCCCTTGCCCAGGTAACGGCTCTTGTCGCCGTCACGCAGCTCCAGCGCTTCGCGCGAGCCGGTGGAGGCACCGGACGGCGCGCAGGCGCTACCGACGATACCGCCTTCCAGAATTACATCGGCTTCCACGGTGGGGTTGCCGCGGGAGTCGAGAACCTCACGACCCTTGATGTCGACGATCTTTGCCATTGTTGTTTGCACTCCAAGGTTTGACGATAAGACTGCAGCAGCGGGCTGCGCGGGGCCGCCGTCGCCCCGTGGGGCGGGTCGGCGACACAGTCTGACTCACGGGTCAGGGGGATCTTTTCTGGGGCGGCACTTTACCGGATTGCGTGCGGTTCAGGCAGTCTCGATCGGCGGAAAACTCTTGATCAGGTCGTCGAGCTGCTTGAGCTGGGTGAGGAATGGCTCCAGCTTGTTCAAGCGCAAGGCGCAGGGGCCGTCGCACTTGGCGTTTTCCGGATCGGGGTGGGCCTCGAGGAACAGACCGGCCAGGCCCTGGCTCATGCCGGCCTTGGCCAGATCGGTGACCTGGGCGCGGCGGCCACCGGCCGAATCGGCGCGACCGCCCGGCATCTGCAGGGCGTGGGTCACGTCGAAGAACACCGGGTACTCGAACTGCTTCATGATGCCGAAGCCGAGCATGTCCACCACCAGGTTGTTGTAACCGAAGCTGGAGCCGCGCTCGCAGAGGATCAGCTGATCGTTGCCGGCCTCCTCGCACTTGCGCAGGATGTGCTTCATCTCCTGCGGGGCGAGGAACTGCGCCTTCTTGATGTTGATCACCGCGCCGGTCTTGGCCATGGCCACCACTAGGTCGGTCTGCCGCGAGAGGAAGGCCGGCAGCTGGATGATGTCGCACACCGCGGCCACCGCGGCCGCCTGATGCGGCTCGTGGACGTCGGTGATCACCGGCACGCCGAAGGTCTTCTTCACTTCCTCGAAGATCTTCATGCCCTCTTCCAGGCCCGGGCCGCGGAAGGAGGTGATGGAGGAACGGTTGGCCTTGTCGAAGCTGGCCTTGAACACGTAGGGGATGCCGAGTTTCTCGGTCACCCGCACGTATTCCTCGCAGGCCTGCATGGCCAGGTCGCGCGACTCGAGCACGTTGATGCCGCCGAACAGCACGAAGGGCTTGTCGTTGGCGATCTCGATATTGCCGACCTTGATGATCTTCTGCGCCATGCCTTAGGCCTTCTTCGCTTGCTGCGCCAGCGCAGCGTTGACGAAACCGCTGAACAGCGGATGACCGTCACGCGGCGTGGAGGTGAATTCCGGGTGGAACTGGCAGGCGACGAACCAGGGATGATCCGGCGCCTCGACCACTTCGACCAGCGCGCCGTCGCCGGAGCGGCCGGTGACCTTCAGGCCAGCCTCGGTCAGCTGCGGCAGCAGGTTGTTGTTCACCTCGTAACGGTGACGGTGACGCTCGACTATCACGTCCTTGCCGTAGCAGTCGTGCACCAGCGAACCGGCCTGCAGCTGGCAGTCCTGCGCGCCGAGGCGCATGGTGCCGCCCAGGTCGGAGCTCTCGCTGCGGGTTTCCACGCCGCCGGCGGCGTCCTGCCACTCGGTGATCAGGCCGACCACCGGATGCTGGCTGGCCAGGTCGAACTCGGTGGAGTTGGCGTCGCTCCAGCCCACCACGTTGCGCGCGTACTCGATGACCGCGACCTGCATGCCGAGGCAGATGCCCAGGTAGGGAATCTTGTTCTCGCGAGCGTACTGCACGGTCTTGATCTTGCCTTCCACGCCGCGCAGGCCGAAGCCGCCCGGTACCAGGATGGCATCGACGCCCTCGAGCAACGCGGTGCCCTGGTTCTCGATGTCTTCGGAGTCGATATAGCGCAGGTTGACCTTGGTACGGTTCTGGATGCCGGCGTGGCTCATCGCTTCGATCAGCGACTTGTAGGCATCGAGCAGCTCCATGTACTTGCCGACCATGGCGATGGTGACTTCCTTTTCCGGGTTGAGCTTGGCATCGACCACGCGATCCCACTCGGACAGGTCGGCGCCGCCGCACTCCAGACCGAAACGCTCGACGACGAAGTCGTCCAGACCCTGGGCATGCAGCACGCCCGGAATCTTGTAGATGGTGTCGACGTCTTCCAGGCTGATCACCGCACGCTCTTCGACGTTGGTGAACAGGGCGATCTTGCGCCGCGAGGAGACGTCGATCGGGTGGTCGGAGCGGCACACCAGCACGTCCGGCTGCAGGCCGATGGAGCGCAGCTCCTTGACCGAGTGCTGGGTCGGCTTGGTCTTGGTCTCGCCGGCGGTGGCGATGTAGGGCACCAGGGTCAGGTGCATCAGCATGGCGCGCTTGGCGCCCACTTCCACGCGCAGCTGGCGAATGGCTTCGAGGAAGGGTTGCGACTCGATGTCGCCGACGGTGCCGCCGATTTCCACCAGGGCCACGTCGGCATCGCCGGCGCCCTTGATGATGCGCCGCTTGATCTCGTCGGTGATGTGCGGAATGACCTGGATGGTCGCACCCAGGTAGTCACCACGGCGCTCCTTGCGCAGCACGTCTTCGTACACGCGGCCGGTGGTGAAGTTGTTGCTCTTGGTCATCGTCGTGCGGATGAACCGCTCGTAGTGCCCCAGGTCGAGGTCGGTCTCGGCGCCGTCGTGGGTGACGAACACCTCACCGTGCTGGAACGGGCTCATGGTGCCCGGATCGACGTTGATGTAAGGGTCCAGCTTGAGCATGGTGACCTTCAGGCCCCGCGCCTCCAGGATGGCCGCCAGTGAAGCCGAGGCGATGCCTTTCCCCAATGAAGAAACAACACCACCCGTGACGAAGATGTAGCGCGTCATGAAAAACCCTAGAAGTCTGCGTTTAAGCGGTCAGTGCCGCCGGGGAAAGCGAAGGAGCGCCATCAGTAGCAACAATGGCAAGCCCGCCAAGCTCCTTGAGGGAGTCGGCAAAAGCTGTAGTAAGACGGGAGCGTAGTCTACCGGAAAGGCCTTACCAGCTCAAACCTTGATCACCGATCGGCGGCGACCAGTGCAAGTGCAGATCGCCCCGCCCCGGACGCGGCGCCAGCGCCAGATTGGCCACCGCCACCAACTCGTCGCCATCGAACAGCAAGGGCAGCCGCGGACGCACGAACGCCGGCACGCGCAGCTCGTTGAGCAGGCGCTTGAGGTCGCGCCGGCCGCGCCCCGGCAGCTGCAGCGACTCGCCGCCGCGGCGATAGCGCAGGTGCCAACGCCCCGCCGGCAGCTCGCCGACAACTCGCACAGCGCCGTTGCCGGGCAGTTCGATGGCCCCTCGCGCCGCACCGCAAGGCAGATCGACAACCGTGAGTGGCTGCAACCAGTCGCCGCTGAGCCACCACAGCCGCCCATCTGCCCTATGCAACTCGCCATCGGCCAGTTTCCAGATCGGCGTCGCATCCACGCCGGCGTCACGCAGGTCATACCAGCCGGCCCAGTGATCGCTGTCCGGCAGCCGGGTCAGTGGCGCCAGCCAATGACGCAGCAGATTGCGCTGCCGCGCCTCGTTCAGCCCGGCCACCGCCTGCAAGTCCAGCGACGGCAGCGCCAGCCAGGAAAACGGCGCCCGGCCCCGCGCGGCGAGCAGATCCAGCTCGGCCAACTCGCCCAGCAGCTGCTGCGCCTCACCCAGGTGGGCGGCGCTGCGCGCCAGGCTGGCGGCCGCCTGCGGCCAACGCTCGGCGAGCAACGGCAGCACGCGGCGGCGCAGGAAATTGCGACTGAAGCGCTCATCGGCATTGCTCGGGTCTTCCACCCAGCTCAGCCCATGGGCCTCGGCATAGGCCAGCAACTCGGTACGCGGAACGTCCAGCAGCGGCCGAACCAGAGTGCCGCGGCCCAGCGGTCGAGCTACAGGCATGGCCGCCAGACCGCGCACGCCGGCGCCGCGCAACAGGCGAAACAGCACGGTCTCGGCCTGATCGTCGCGATGCTGGGCACCGAGCAGCACCTCGCCCTCGCCCAGACGCGAGGCGAAGGCGGCGTAGCGCGCCTGGCGCGCCGCCTGCTCCAGGCTGGCGCCCGGCTCGACCCGCACCGCAACGATTTCCAGGGGAATATCCAGCT
This sequence comes from Pseudomonas sp. PL-6, assembly GCF_054110165.1. Lineage (NCBI taxonomy): Bacteria > Pseudomonadati > Pseudomonadota > Gammaproteobacteria > Pseudomonadales > Pseudomonadaceae > Pseudomonas > Pseudomonas sp. PL-6. Next base: position 3,672,202 of record NZ_CM134189.1, read on the forward strand.
GCGCGCAGCTGCGCGCGCAATGCTCGGGCCAGGCCTCGGCCGCCGGCTGCAGGCCGTGGTGGACATGGATGGCGGCTAGCGGCGGCAGCGCCTCGCGCCGGGCGAGACCGGCCAGCAGGTGCAGCAGCACGCTGGAGTCGAGGCCGCCGGAGAAGGCGATACGCCAGGCCGGTGCCGTTCGCCAGGGCTGCAACGCGGCGCGCAGACGGATATCGAGAGCAGTCATCGGCCAAGCTTAAACAACAACGGGCCCGAAGGCCCGTTGAGATGCGCGCTGAACGAGCTCAGGCGATGCCGTAGCTCATCAGGCGATCGTAACGACGCTTGAGCAGGGCGTCGGTGTCGTACTTCTGCAGGCTGGCCAACTGCTTGGTCAGCTCCTGACGGATCGACTCGGAGGCCGCTGCCGGATCACGATGAGCGCCGCCCAGCGGCTCGGCGATCACCTGATCGACGATGCCCAGATCCTTCAGGCGCTCGGCAGTGATGCCCATGGCCTCGGCGGCATCCGGCGCCTTCTCGGCGGTACGCCAGAGAATCGAGGCGCAGCCTTCCGGCGAGATCACCGAGTAGGTGGAGTACTGCAGCATGTTCAGCTGGTCGCAGACGCCGATGGCCAGCGCGCCGCCGGAGCCGCCCTCGCCGATCACGGTGGCGATGATCGGGGTCTTCAGCCGCGCCATCACCCGCAGGTTCCAGGCGATGGCCTCGCTCTGGCCGCGCTCCTCGGCATCGATGCCCGGGTAGGCGCCGGGGGTGTCGATAAAGGTGAGGATCGGCATCTTGAAGCGCTCGGCCATTTCCATCAGGCGGCAGGCCTTGCGGTAGCCCTCCGGACGCGGCATGCCGAAGTTGCGGCGTACCTTCTCGCGCACTTCGCGGCCCTTCTGGTGACCGATGACCATCACCGGCTGCTCGCCGAGGCGGGCCACGCCGCCAACGATGGCGGCGTCGTCGGAGAAGTGACGGTCGCCGTGCAGCTCGTCGAACTCGGTGAAGATGTGCTGGATGTAGTCCAGGGTGTAGGGGCGGCGCGGATGGCGCGCCAGCTGAGCGATCTGCCAGCTGGAGAGGTTGCCGAAGATGCTTTCGGTCAGCGCGCTGCTCTTGTCCTGCAGGCGGGCAATCTCGTCGCCGATGTTCAGCGCGTTGTCGTTACCGACCAGGCGTAGCTCTTCGATCTTGGCTTGCAGGTCGGCGATCGGCTGTTCGAAATCGAGAAAATTCGGGTTCATAGTCATCCGTCTTGCGTCGACGGCCAAGTGGCCGGGGAGCTGTATCCATTAGGCGCCCTACCTTAAGGGATAGGGCGCAGCGGGTCGACACCCGCAGGTGCCAATGCCAACACAAAGGGAAATTTCCCCTCTCGCGTCAGCGGTAGTGCAAAAAGACGTTGTCGCGCCCGAACTGGTCACGCAATGCCTGAATCAATGTGTCGGCCGGGTCGATGCGCCAGGCGTCGCCAAACTGAAGCAAGGCGCGTGCCTCCTCGCCGCTGTAGTCCAGGGTCACCGGGCAGGCGCCCTTGTGCTTGCCGCACAACTCGGCCAGCCAGCGCAGGCGATCGCCTTTCAGCGCCTCGCCGGCGACCTTCAGGCGCAGGCTGTCGGCCAGGCCGGTGCGCGCCTCCTCCAGGCTCATCACGCGCTTGGCGCGCAGGCGCAGGCCGCCGGAGAAGTCGTCGTTGCTCACCTCGCCCTCGACCACCACCAGCGCATCGTTCTGCAGCAGCGCCTGGTTGCTGGCGAAGGCATCGGCGAACAGCGAGGCCTCGATCCGCCCGGAGCGATCGTCGAGGGTGATAAAGCCCATCTTGTCGCCCTTCTTGTTCTTCATCACCCGCAGGTTGACGATCATCCCGGCGATGGTCTGGGTATCGCGCGCCGGCTTGAGCTCGACGATGCGCTGGCGGGCGAAGCGGCGGATCTCGCCTTCGTATTCGTCGATGGGGTGGCCGGACAGGTAGATGCCCAACGTGTCCTTCTCGCCTTTCAGGCGCTCCTTGATCGGCAGCTCGCGGGCCTTGCGGTGGTTGGCGTAGACGTCCGCCTCGGGTTCGGCGAACAGGCCGCCGAACAGGTCCATATGGCCGCTCTCGGCGCTGCGCGCGGTCTGCTCGGCGGACTGCACGGCCTCTTCCATGGATGCCAGCAACACCGCGCGGTTCTTGTCCACGCTGGCCTGGTAGGCCTTGAGCTCGTCCTGGTAGTAGGGCCCCAGGCGATCCAGCGCGCCGCTGCGGATCAGCGCTTCGAGGGTGCGCTTGTTGATGCGCTTGAGGTCGACGCGGTTGCAGAAGTCGAACAGGTCCTTGAACGGCCCGCCCTCGGCGCGGCATTCGACTATGGCCTCCACCGGCCCCTCGCCCACGCCCTTGACCGCACCAAGGCCGTAGACGATTCGGCCGTCGTCGTTGACGGTGAACTTGAACTCGGAGACGTTGACGTCCGGTGGATCGATGCGCAACTTCATGTTGCGGCACTCTTCTACCAGGATCACCACCTTGTCGGTGTTGTGCATATCCGCCGACAGCACCGCGGCCATGAACGGCGCCGGGTAATGCGCCTTGAGCCAGGCAGTCTGGTAGGACACCAGGCCGTAGGCGGCGGAGTGCGACTTGTTGAAGCCGTAACCGGCGAACTTTTCCACCAGGTCGAAGATGTTGCCGGCCAGGTCGGCATCGATGCCGTTGTTGGCGCAGCCCTCGATGAAGCCGCCGCGCTGCTTGGCCATCTCCTCGGGCTTCTTCTTGCCCATGGCGCGACGCAGCATGTCCGCACCGCCGAGGGTGTAACCGGCCATCACCTGGGCGATCTGCATCACCTGTTCCTGGTACAGGATGACGCCGTAGGTGGGCTTGAGCACCGGCTCCAGACCGGCGTACTGGTAATCCGGGTGCGGATAGGACAGCTCGGCGCGGCCGTGCTTACGGTTGATGAAGTCGTCCACCATGCCGGACTGCAGCGGGCCGGGGCGGAACAGTGCCACCAGGGCGATCATGTCTTCCAGGCAGTCGGGCTTGAGCTTCTTGATCAGCTCCTTCATGCCGCGCGATTCGAGCTGGAAGACCGCGGTGGTCTCCGCCTTCTGCAGCATGTCGTAGGTCTTCTTGTCATCCAGCGGGATGAAGTCGATATTGACCAGCTCCTCGTCCGCGGCGCCATCGCGCTTCTGGATGCGGTGGATGGTTTCCATCGCCCACTTGATGATGGTCAGGGTACGCAGGCCGAGGAAGTCGAACTTGACCAGGCCGGCCTGCTCGACGTCGTCCTTGTCGAACTGGGTCACCAGGCCGCCGCCCTCCTCGTCGCAGGCGATCGGCGAGAAGTCGGTGAGCTTGGTCGGTGCGATCACCACGCCGCCGGCGTGTTTGCCGGTGCCGCGCACCACGCCTTCGAGCTTGAGCGACATGTCCCAGATTTCCCGGGCGTCTTCGTCGTTCTTGAGGAAGTCGCGCAGCGGCTCTTCCATCTCGTAGGCCTTCTCCAGGGTCATGCCCACTTCGAAGGGAATCATCTTCGACAGGCGATCGGCCAGGCCGTAGGACTTGCCCTGGGCGCGCGCCACGTCGCGCACCACCGCCTTGGCCGCCATCGAGCCGAAGGTGATGATCTGGCTCACCGCGTTGCGCCCGTACTTGTCGGCCACGTAGTCGATCACCCGGTCGCGGCCGTCCATGCAGAAGTCGACGTCGAAGTCGGGCATGGACACCCGCTCGGGGTTGAGGAAGCGCTCGAACAGCAGGTCGTAGGCCAAAGGATCGAGGTCGGTGATCTTCAGCACGTAGGCCACCAGCGAACCGGCACCCGACCCCCGGCCCGGGCCGACCGGCACGCCGTTGCTCTTGGCCCACTGGATGAAGTCCATCACGATCAGGAAGTAACCGGGGAAGCCCATCTGGATGATGATATCCAGCTCGAAATTGAGGCGGTCGATATAGACCTGCTTCTTCGCCTGGTAATCCGGCGTGTCCTTGGGCAGCAGCACCTGCAGGCGCTCTTCCAGGCCCTCGAAGGAGGCATGCCGCAGGTAGTCATCGATGCCCATGCCATTGGGCGTGGGGAAGTCGGGGAGAAAGTACTTGCCCAGCTGCACCTCGATGTTGCAGCGCTTGGCGATCTCCACGCTGTTCTCCAGCGCCTCGGGCAGGTCGGAGAACAGCTCGCACATTTCCGCCGGGGTTTTCAGGTACTGCTGGTCGGAATAGTTGCGCGGCCGGCGCGGGTCATCCAGGGAACGGCCCTCGCCGATGCACACGCGGGTCTCGTGGGCTTCGAAGTCGTCCTGCTTGATAAAGCGCACGTCGTTGGTCGCCACCAGCGGCGCCTCGACGCGGTCGGCCAGGGCCACCGCGGCGTGCAGGTACTCCTCGTCGCCGACCCGGCTGGTGCGCTGCACCTCCAGGTAGAAGCGCTCGGGAAACACCGCCATCCACTCGCGCAGGCGCGCTTCGGCAGCGGCCTCATCGCCGGCCAGCAGGGCCTGGCCCACTTCGCCCTCGCGCGCACCGGACAGGGCGATCAGCCCCTCGGCGGCCTCCTTGACCCAGTCGCGCTGGATGATCACCAGGTCGTTGCTCTGCCCTTCGGCCCAGCCGCGCGAGACCAGCTCGGTGAGGTTGCGATAGCCCTTGGCGTTCATCGCCAGCAGGGTCAGGCGCGACAGCGGGCCGTCCTCGTCGGCGCTGGCCAGCCAGATGTCGGCGCCGCAGATCGGCTTGATGCCGGCGCCCATGGCGGTCTTGTAGAACTTCACCAGCGCGCACATGTTGCTCATGTCGGTGACCGCCACCGCCGGCATGCCGGCCCCGGCCACCGCCTTGATCAGCGGTTTGACCCGCACCAGGCCGTCGACCAGGGAGTATTCGGTGTGCAGACGCAGGTGGACGAAATTGGGGCTCATGGCAGTCCTGTGCTGAAGACGAAAACAACAAGGCCCGGATTGTACCGGGCCTTGGCTTTTAGGGCAGCGTCTATGCGCTGCGTTTGTCCCAGATGCCCGGCTCCAGCCTGGCCTGGATATCCGGATGGCGGCTGGCGTCGAAGGTCGGCAGCTGGCCGCGCTTGCGCTGCTCGTTGTAGTCGCGCGCCAGACGGATGGCCAAGCCGGAGAGCAGGAGGATGGCGATCAGGTTGGTGATCGCCATCAGGCCCATGGAGACGTCGGCGAGGTTCCAGACGAACGGCAGCGAGGCCAGCGCGCCGAACATCACCATGGCCAGTACCAGCAGGCGGAACAGCAGCAGGCCGCTGGCGTGGTTGTGCTCGAGGAACACCAGGCAACTCTCGGCATAGCTGTAGTTGGCGACGATGGAGGTGAAGGCGAAGAACAGGATGATCAGCGCCAGGAAATACTGGCCCCAGCCGCCGACCTGGCTGGTCAGCGCGTTCTGCACCAGGCCGATGCCCTCGCCCGCCTGCGGTCCGGCCAGCAGGATGATCGCCGCCGAGGCGGTGCAGATCAGGATGGTGTCGATGAACACCCCGGCCATCTGCACGTAACCCTGCGACGCCGGATGCGGCGGATAGGGGGTGGCGGCTGCGGCGACGTTGGGCGCCGAGCCCATGCCCGCCTCGTTGGAGAACAGGCCGCGCTTGACGCCGTTCATGATCGCCGCGCCGATGCCGCCGGCGGCGGCCTCGTGCAGGCCGAAGGCGCTCTTGACGATCAGGACCAAGATGCCCGGCAGCTGATCCAGGTTGAGCAGGATCAGCACCAGCGCCAGCAGCAGGTAGGCCGCCGCCATGAACGGCACCGCCAGTTCGGAGAACCGCGCGATCGAGCGCAGGCCGCCGAAGATGATCAGGCCGGTGAGCAGCACCAGCAGCGCGCCGATGGCCAGCGCGGCGACCTGCACCGGGCTGCCGGCGATGCTCAGCGTGCCCCAGTCCAGGCCGAAGGCGCCGATCAGCGCGCCGCTGATGGTATTGGCCTGCACCGAATTGAAGACGAAACCGAAGGCGATGATCAGAAAGATCGAGAACAGCACGCCCATCCAGCGCGCGCCCAGGCCGCGCTCCATGTAGTAGGCCGGGCCGCCGCGGAACTGGCCCCTGGCGTCGCGGGTCTTGAACAGCTGGGCCAGGGTCGCCTCGACGAACGCGGTGGCCATGCCGACCAGGGCGATCATCCACATCCAGAAGATCGCCCCCGGCCCGCCCAGGGTGATGGCCACTGCCACGCCCGCCACGTTGCCGGTACCGACCCGCGCCGCCAGCGAGGTGCACAGCGCCTGGAACGAGGAGATCCCGGCGGCGTCGCTCTGCCGGCTGCCGCGCAGCACGCTGAAGATATGGCCGAAATGGCGGAACTGAATCAGCCCCAGGCGCGCGGTGAAATACAGGCCGCAGCCCACCAGCAGCCAGATCAGCACCTTGCCCCAGATGAGGCCGTTGAGTAGGTCGACGACCTGATTGGCCATGTCGTGCATCATCACTCCCCTGCCGCCGCCGGCGGCTTCTACGTTGGCCCGGGATCGCCGGGGCGGATAGCGGGTCGAGGCCCGCCGGGATACTGCGCAGAGTCTAGCCTGCGCAAAGGGGCGGCACTTTGGGGGATCGCGGTTTTCATGGCTTGCGCTGAGGCGACCAATGCAGTCGGTCAGGCGACAAGGCGCGACCTCAGCGCTCCAGCAGCTCGCGTACCGGGGCGAAGGAGCGCCGATGGATCGGCGTCGGTCCGAGGCGGCGCAGCGCTTCGAGGTGGGTGGGCGTCGGATAGCCCTTGTGCCCGGCGATGCCGTAACCGGGATAGAGCAGATCCAGCTCGGCCATCTCGCGGTCGCGGCTGACCTTGGCCAGAATGGACGCGGCGGCGATGGCCGGCACCTTGGCGTCGCCGCCGACCACCGGCGCGCTAGGCACCGCCAGCTTGGGGCAGCGGTTGCCGTCGATCAGCGCCAGCTTCGGCGTCACGCCGAGCCCGGCGACCGCGCGCTGCATGGCCAGCATGGTGGCGTGGAGGATATTCAGGCGGTCGATCTCCTCCACCTCGGCGCGGGCAATGCACCAGGCCAGGGCCTTCTCGCGAATCTCGTCGAACAGCTTGTCGCGGCGCGCCTCGGACAGCTTCTTGGAGTCGTTGAGGCCCTGGATCGGCCGCGCCGGATCGAGGATCACCGCGGCGGTGACCACCGCGCCGCACAGCGGACCGCGGCCGACCTCGTCGACCCCGGCCACCAGGCCCTCGACCAGAGCGAAGTCCAATCCCAGCTGCATCAGCGACCGACCAGCTTGAGCACGGCCTCGGCCGCCTGCGCCGAGGCGTCGCGGCGCAGGGCGCGGTGGATCACGTCGAAACCCTCGGTCTGCACCTCGCCGCCGTCGATCAGCGGCGCCAGCGATTGCGCCAGGGCATCGGCGCTGGCCGCGTCCTGGATCAGCTCCGGCACCAGCAGGCGCTCGGCCAGCAGGTTGGGCAGGGAAATGTACGGACTCTTCACCAGGCGCTTGAGAATGCGGTAGGTCAGCGGCGCCACGCGATAGGCCACCACCATCGGCCGCTTGTACAGCAGCGCTTCCAGGGTCGCGGTGCCGGAGGCGATCAGCACCGCGTCGCAGGCGGCCAGGGCCTCGTGCGAGCGGCCGTCGAGCAGGGTCAGCGGCAGGTCGCGGCTGGCCAGCATCTGCTCCAGTTGCGCACGGCGTTCCGGCGTGGCGCAGGGCAGCAGGAAGCGGATGCCGGGGCGCAGCGCGCGCAGGCGAATCGCCGCATCGAGGAATAGCCCGCCGAGACGCGCAACTTCCCCGCCGCGGCTGCCCGGCATCAACGCCACCACCGGCTCGTCCTGCGGCAGGTCCAGCGCCTCGCGCGCCGCGGCACGGTCGGCCTGCGGCGGGATGGCGTCGGCCAGCGGGTGACCGACGAAGCGCACCGGCACCTGATGGGCGTCGTAGAACTGCGCCTCGAAGGGGAACAGCGTCAGCATCAGGTCGCAGGCGTCGCGAATTTTCAGCACGCGTTTCTGTCGCCAGGCCCAGACCGAGGGGCTGACGTAGTGCACGGTCTTGATCCCGGCGCGGCGCAGCTTGAGCTCCAGGCCCAGGTTGAAATCCGGCGCATCGATGCCGATGAACACATCCGGCTTGGCGGCGATCAGCTCGCGCGCCAGCTGACGACGGCGGCCGAGCAGCTCGAACAGGCGGCCGAGCACCTCGACCAGACCCATCACCGCCAGGCGTTCCATGGGGAAGGAGGATTGCAGCCCCTCGGCCTCCATGCGCGCGCCGCCGACGCCGATGAACTCGGCATCCGGGTGCCTGGCCTTGAGCGCCTGCATCAGCCCGGCGCCGAGGATGTCACCAGACGCCTCGCCGGCGACCAGCGCAATACGCAACGGCCTGCTCATCAGCGGGTGATGCCGCGGGTGGACGCCTGGATGGAGTCGCGAAATACCGCGACTTCCGGGAACTGCGCAGACAGCTCGGCCAACTCGACCAGTGCCTGCTCGACGGTCATACCCTGGCGATAGACCAGTTTGTAGGCCTTGCGCAGAGCGGCGATGGCATCACTGGAGAAGCCGCGGCGGCGCATGCCCTCGAAGTTCATGCTGCGCGCCTCGGCCGGGTTGCCGAACACGGTGACGTAGGCCGGCACATCCTTGCCGATGGCGGTGCCCATGCCGGAGAAGCTGTGCGCGCCAATGCGGCAGAACTGATGCACCAGGGTGTAACCGGAGAGGATCGCCCAGTCGTCGACCCAGACATGCCCGGCCAGCGCGGTGTTGTTGACCAGGATGCAGTGGTTGCCGATCACGCTGTCGTGGCCAATATGGGCGTAAGCCATGATCAGGTTGTGATCGCCCAGGGTGGTCTCGCCGCGATCCTGCACGGTGCCGCGGTGAATGGTGACGCCCTCACGAATGACGTTGTGGTCGCCGATCACCAGGCGGGTCGGCTCGCCCTTGTACTTCAGATCGGGGGTGTCCTCGCCTACCGAGGAAAACTGGTAGATGCGATTGTGCTTGCCGATCACGGTCGGCCCCTTGAGGATCACATGGGGGCCGATCACCGAACCCTCGCCGATTTCCACATCGGGTCCAATGATCGACCAGGGGCCGACCTGAACGCCATCCGCCAGCTTCGCCGACGGATCGATAATGGCGCGAGGGTCAATCAAACTCATAGTTTGCGTTCCGCACAGATGATTTCGGCCGAGCAGACTTCCTTGCCATCGACGCTGGCGCGGCACTCGAACTTCCAGATGCTGCGGCGATCGCTCAGGTACTTGGCTTCCAGCACCAGCTGGTCGCCCGGCAGCACCGGCGAGCGGAAACGCAGTTTGTCCGAGCCGACGAAATAGTAGAGGGTGCCATCGGCCGGCTTCACGCCCATCATCTTGAAGCCGAGGATACCGGCGGCCTGGGCCATCGCCTCGATGATCAGCACGCCCGGCATGATCGGGTGTTCGGGGAAGTGACCGTTGAAGAACGGCTCGTTGATGCTGACATTCTTATAGGCGCGAATGCACTTGCCCTCGACGTCCAGGTCCACCACACGATCCACCAGAAGGAAGGGATAGCGGTGCGGCAAGTATTCACGAATTTCGTTGATGTCCATCATGTCCGGATAAGCCTGTAAGAAAAAAGAGGAGCGCGGCCTGGCCGGCTCAGGCATCAGATGAGGCGTTCGCGCTCGGGGTCACGGCAGCCAGCTGTTTTTCCAGCTCGCGCAGGCGCTTGGCCATGTCGTCCAGCTGACGAATGCGCGCCGCGCTCTTCTTCCATTCCGCCGCCGGCTGCATCGCGGTGCCTGAAGAATAGGCGCCCGGCTCGGTAATGGAACGGGTGACCATGGTCATGCCGGTGACGAACACGTTGTCGCACACCTCGATATGGCCAACCATGCCGACGCCGCCGGCGATCATGCAGTTGCGGCCGATCTTGGTGCTGCCGGAAATCCCCACGCAGCCGGCCATGGCGGTGTTGTCGCCGATCTGCACGTTGTGCGCGATCATGATCTGGTTATCCAGCTTGACCCCGCTGCCGATCAGGGTGTCGGACAGCGCGCCGCGGTCGACCGTGGTGTTGGCGCCGATCTCGACGTCGTCGCCGATGCTCACCCCGCCGATCTGCGCGATCTTCTGCCACACGCCCTTCTCGTTGGCGAAACCGAAGCCCTCGCCACCGATCACAGCGCCGGACTGGATCACCACGCGCTTGCCGATGCGCACGTCGTGGTACAGGGTCACCCGCGGCGCCAGCCAGCCGCCCTCGCCGATCACCGAACGGGCGCCGACGACGCAGTGCGCGCCGATGCTGACACCGGCGCCAATCTGCGCGCCGGCCTCGATCACCGCATAGGCACCGACGCTGGCAGTCGGATCGACCTGGGCATCCGCCGCCACCAAGGCAGTCGCATGTACGCCGGCCGCGGCCTGCGGCTTGCGGTCGAACAGGTGCGAGAGCTGGGCATAGGCCAGATAGGGGTTGGCGACGATCAGCGCGTCACCGGCGTAGCCCTCGGCATCGGCGGCGGTGAGCAGCAGCGCGCCGGCGCGGGTCTGCGCCAGGTACTTGCGGTACTGGGCATTGGCCAGGAAGCTCAACTGCTCGGGCCCGGCCTCCTGCAAGGTGGCCAGGCCCGCGATGAGCTTGCCTTCGGCGCCGCGCAGGGTGGCGCCGAGGCGCTCGGCCAGCTGGCCGAGAGTAAAGACTACTGCCGTCATGATCAGCGCAGCTGGTTCATGCGCTCGATAACCTGGCGGGTGATGTCGAACTGGGGTTTGACATCGATCACCGCGCCACGCTCGAGCACCAGGTCGAAGTTACCCTTCTTGATCACCTCTTCCACCGCCTTGTCCAGGTTCGGCTTGAGCTTGGCCAGCATCTCGCGGTCGGCGATGGCCTTGGCTTCGTTCAGCTCCTTGGACTGGAACTGGAAGTCGCGGGCCTTCTGCTTGAATTCGAGCTCGAGACGCTCGCGCTCGGCCTGCTGCATCTTCTCGCCTTCCTTGACCATGCGGTCCTGGATGCGCTTGGCGTCGCTTTCCAGGGTCTTGAGCTTGTTCAGCTGCGGACCGAACTTCTTCTCGGCATCGACCGCGTAGCGCTTGGCCGCGTCGGACTCGAGCAGGGCCATCTGATAGTTCAGCACGGCCACCTTCATCTCGGCGAACGCCGGAGTGGCGATCAGGGCGGCGGTGAACAGAACCAGTTGAGTCAACTTACGCACAATGCACTCCTGCAACAAAACTGTTGGCTTTCGGTGAATAGGTTTAGAAGGTCTGGCCCAGGGAGAACTGGAACACCTGGGTATCGGCATCATCGGGCTTCATCACCGGCATGGCCAGGCTGAAGCTCAGGGGGCCCAGCGCGGTGATCCAGGTCAGGCCGACGCCCACAGAGCTGGCCATATTGCCGAAGTCGATATCGCAGGTGTCGCTGATGCGCTTCTGGCTGGACGTGCAGTTGGTGTCGAAGACGTTGCCCACGTCCCAGAACAGCGCGGTGCGCAGCGAGCGCTGATCCTTGACGAAGGGCATGGGGAACAGCAGTTCGACGCCGCCCTGCACCAGCACGTTGCCGCCGAACGGCAGCGGATCTTTGTCCGGATCTTCCAGGGTGCCGGGGCGCCCACCCGGGTTACCTTCGCCTCGACTCGGCGTACTACGCGGGCCCAGGCTGCTGTCCTCGAAGCCGCGCACCGAGTTGAAGCCGCCGGCGTAGTAGTGCTCGTAGAACGGCAACTCAGACGTAGAGCCGTAGCTGTCGCCATAGCCCAGTTGGGTATGGAAGCGCATGGTGTAGTTGTCGGACAGCGGGGTAAAGATCTGGCCGCGGTAGTCGAGCTTGTAGAACGACAGGTCGCTGCCCGGCAGGGTGGTTTCCAGCACCAGGCTCTGCGAATGGCCACGGTTGGCCAGCACGCCGCGGTTCAGGGTCGATTCGGACCAGCCGATGGAACCCTTGAAGTTCAGATAACGATCGCCTTCCTGCTCGATGAAGTCGAAGATCTCGTCGACGGTGTAGAGACCGGTGTCGATGCTGTCCTGCTGCACGGTCAGGCCGTAGGTCAGGCGCGAGGTCTCGCTGATCGGGTAGCCGATGCTGAGGCCGGCACCCATGCTGTCGACCGAGTAGCTGGAGACGTCGACGTCGAGTTCGTCGTAGTCGGTGGTGCGGTAGAAGGCGTTGTAGCCCAGGCTGACGCCGTCCACCGTCCAGTAGGGGTCGACGAAGCCGAAGCTGTAGCGGGTCTGGTATTCGCTGCGGGTCAGGCCGACGCTGACCTTGTTGCCGGTACCGAGGAAGTTGTTCTGGCTGATCGAGCCACCGAGGATCAGACCGGCGTTCTGGGCGAAGCCGACGCTGGCGGTGATGGAACCGGACGGCTGCTCCTCGACGCTGTAGTTGACGTCGATCTGGTCGTCGGTACCCGGCACCTGCGGGGTCTCGACGTTGACTTCCTTGAAGAAGCCCAGGCGCTCGAGACGGGTCTTGGACTGGTCGATCAGGTAGGTCGAGGCCCAGCCGCCCTCCATCTGGCGCATTTCACGGCGCAGCACCTCGTCCTCGGACTTGGTGTTGCCGCGGAAGTTGATGCGGTTGACGTAGGCGCGCTTGCCCGGGTCGACGAAGAAGGTGATCGAGACGGTGTTGTCCTCGTCGTACGCTTCCGGCACGCCGTTGACGTTGGCGAAGGTGTAGCCCTCGTTGCCCAGGCGGCGGGTGATCAGCTCGCTGGTGGTGGTCATCACCTTGCGCGAGAAGACCTGCCCTTCCTTGACCAGCAGCAGCGCGCGCACGTCCTCTTCCGGCACCTTGAGGTCGCCGGACAGCTTCACTTCGCGCACGCTGTACTTCTCGCCCTCGTCGACGTTGACGGTGATGTAGACGTGCTTCTTGTCCGGGGTGATGGACACCTGGGTAGAGCTGATGTCCATGTTGATGTAGCCGCGGTCCAGGTAGTAGGAGCGCAGGCGTTCGAGGTCGCCGGACAGCTTCTCGCGGGCGTACTTGTCGTCGTTCTTGAAGAACGACAGCCAGTTGGTGGTCTTCAGTTCGAACAGGTCGACCAGGTCCTCATCGGAGAACACGGTGTTGCCGACCACGTTGATGTGCTGGATGGCGGCGACCGTGCCTTCGTTGATGGTGATCTTCAGCGCCACGCGGTTGCGCGGCTGGGGAATCACTTCGGCTTCGATCTCGGCCGAGTAGCGGCCCTGGGCCACGTACTGGCGCTGCAGCTCGTTGCGCACGCCTTCGAGGGTGGCGCGCTGAAAGATTTCGCCCTCGGCCAGACCCGACTGGTTCAGGCCCTTGAGCAGGTCTTCGGTGGTGATGGCCTTGTTGCCCTCAATCTCGATGCCGGAGATGGAGGGGCGCTCGACCACGGTGATGACCAGCACGTCGCCATCGCGACCGAGCTGGATGTCCTGGAAGAAACCGGTCTTGAACAGGGAGCGGGTGGCGTCGACCAGCTGGCGGTCATCGACCTGTTCGCCAACGTTCAGCGGCAGTGCGCCGAACACGCTGCCGGCGGAAACCCGCTGCAGGCCATTGACGCGAATATCGGAGATGGTGAAGGACTCGGCGTGAACTTCGGCGATCATCAATGCGGACAGTACCGCAGGTAGCAGCAGACGTTTCATGAAGTCCTTTCTTATTCCAACTGACGATAAAAATCTGTCACCCAAGGCGACACTTTTTTGCAAGTACCGAGAGCGTATTTCAACGATGCTTACAGACGGCTCAGGTCGTTGACCAAGGCCAGCAGCATCACGCCGATGACCAGACTGATGCCGATCTGCATCCCCCACCCCTGAACCCGCTCGGACAAGGGACGACCACGCACCCACTCGACCAGGTAAAACAGCAGATGCCCACCGTCCAGCACAGGGATGGGCAGCAGATTGAGAACCCCCAGGCTAATGCTCAGATATGCAAGGAATTTCAGGAAATCCCCGAGCCCTGACTCAGCCGAAGCGCCCGCCACTTTAGCAATGGTTATCGGCCCGCTCAAGTTTTTTACCGAGAGCTCCCCGAACAGCATTTTCTTCAGCGAATCGAGGGTCAACAGGCTCATCGCCCAGGTCTGCCGCAGCCCTTCGACCACTCCCTCGAGCGGCCCGTAACGCACTTCGCGGAGCATCTCCGGCGGCCATTCGACGCCCGCCACACCGGCGCCCAGATAACCGCTGCGCGCCTCGCCCTCGCCGCGCGCGGCCAGGGTCAGCTCGACATCCAGCGCCTGCCCGGCACGCTCGATGCGCAGCCTGACCGTCTCGCCCGGCAGGGCGCGCACGCGGTCGACCAGTTGCTGCCAATCGGCCAAGGGCTGCTCGTCGAGCGCCAGCAGACGGTCGCCAGGCTGCAACCCGGCCGCCTGCGCCGGCCCCTTGGGATCGAGCTCGGCGAGCACCGGCTCCAGCGCCGGGCGCCAGGGGCGAATGCCCAGCGAGCCGATCGGGTCCGGCTCGTCGACACCGCGCAGCCAGTTGTCCAGCTGCAGCTGCTTGGGCGACTCGGCGGTGGAACCGGGCTCGAGCACGCGCAGGTCGAGACTGCCGCTTTCACCCAGACGGCGCACCAGCTGCAGATTGACCGCCGCCCAGCCACTGGTGGGCTCGCCGTTGACCGCGACGATTTCCTGGCCGGCCTGCAGACCGGCCGCCGCCGCCAAGCTGCCCTCCTGCACCGCGCCGATCACCGGACGCACCTGCTGGCTGCCGAGCATGGCGACGAACCAGAAGAACAGCAGCGCCAGGAGGAAGTTGGCCAACGGGCCGGCCGCGACTATGGCGATGCGCTGGCGCACGCTCTTGCGATTGAAGGATTGCTCGAGCAGCGCCGGCGGCACGTCGCCCTCGCGCTCGTCGAGCATCTTGACGTAGCCGCCCAGGGGGATGGCGGCGATGACGAACTCGGTGCCTTGGCGGTCGTGCCAGCGCAGCAATGGCGTACCGAAGCCCACGGAGAAGCGCAGCACCTTGACCCCGCAACGCCGCGCCACCCAGAAGTGCCCGTACTCGTGGAAAGTCACCAGCACACCCAGGGCGATCAGGGTGCCGACCAACATATATAACCCACTCATCTATTCTCTCCGGCTCTTAAGAGCCTGCTCAAAGCCAGCTGCGCGTCGGGCCTGCTGCGTTAAAAACAGGCTCAGAATGCTCATTTACAACTCGTAAACTCCGCTTCTTCGCCTGTTTCTGCCTTGCATGCCTCTAGCTCGCAGGCCTTGAACAGGCTCTATCAACGACGGGCGAGCCACTCGGCCGCCAGCGCGCGCGCGCGCTGATCGACCTCGAACACCGCATCGAGCGCTTCGACCGCCTGCACTGACTGCGCGTTCAAAACCGCTTCAATCATACGCGCGATATCGCTGAAGCGAATGCGTCGCTGCAGGAACGCCTCGACCGCCACTTCGTTGAGCGCATTGAGCATGGCCGGCGCGCTGCCGCCGGCCTGCGCCGCCTCGCGGGCCAAGCGCAGGCAGGGGAACCGCTGCGCATCGGGGCGCTCGAAATCCAGGCGACCGACGGCGAACAGATCCAGCGGCGCCACTCCCGAGTCGATCCGCTCGGGCCAGGCCAAGGCATGGGCGATCGGCGTGCGCATGTCGGGGTTGCCCAGCTGGGCCAGCACCGAGCCGTCGACGTAATCGACCAGTGAATGGATCACGCTCTGCCGGTGGATCACCACCTCGACCTGCTCGGGCCCCGCATCGAACAGCCAGCAGGCCTCGATCAGCTCCAGGCCCTTGTTCATCATGCTCGCCGAGTCGACCGAGATCTTGCGCCCCATCGACCAGTTGGGATGGGCGCAGGCCTGTTCCGGGGTGACCCGCTCCAGCTCGGCCAGCGGCGTTTCGCGAAACGGCCCGCCGGAGGCGGTGAGCAGGATGCGCCGCACGCCGACCGGCTGCAGGCCGCGTGCATAGTCGCCGGGCAGGCACTGGAAGATGGCGTTGTGTTCGCTGTCGATGGGCAGCAGGGTGGCGCCACTCTCGCGCACCGCCTGCATAAACAGGGCGCCGGACATCACCAACGCCTCCTTGTTGGCCAGCAGCACCTTCTTGCCCGCGCGCACCGCGGCCAGGGTCGGCTTGAGCCCGGCGGCGCCGACGATGGCGGCCATCACGCAATCGACCTCGGCAGCGGCGGCCACGGCACACAAGCCCTCCTCGCCCACCAGCACCGCGGTCGCCAGGCCGGCGCCGCGCAGGCCGCTCTGCAGCTCGTGCGCCGCGCTAGTATCGGGCACCACCGCATAATCCGGGCGATGTTGCAGGCACAGGGCCTGCAGCTCGGCCAGGCGGGAAAAGCCGCTCAGGGCGAAGACTTGGTAACGCTCGGGATGGCGGGCGATCACGTCCAGGGTGCTGAGACCGATGGAGCCGGTCGCGCCCAGCACGGTGATCCGCTGCGGCGCACTCACAGCGAACCCCAACCCGCCAGCCAGAGCAGCGCGGCGAACAGCGGAATGGCTGCGGTCAGACTGTCGATGCGATCCAGCACGCCGCCGTGACCCGGCAACAGGTTGCTGCTGTCCTTGATCCCGGACTGACGCTTGAACATGCTCTCGGTCAGGTCGCCGACCACCGAGAGCAGCACCACCAGCGCCGCACCGGCCAGCGCCAGCAGCAGGCCGCCAGCGCTCCAGCCCTGTTGCAGGCCTACCGCCAGGGTGATCAGCAGGCTGGCGGCGAGGCCGCCGTACAGCCCTTCCCAGCTCTTGCCGGGGCTGACGCTGGGCGCCAGCTTGCGCTTGCCGAAGGTCTTGCCGGCGAAATAGGCGCCGATATCCGCGCCCCACACCAGCACCATCACCGCGATGATCAGGCCATTGGCCTGCGGCCACTGCTTGAGCAGCACCAGGCCCTGCCAGGCGGGTAGCAGAATCAGCAAGCCGATCAGCAGCTTGCCGGGCAAACCGCCCCAGTAACGGCTGCTGGCGGGGTAGCCCAGCACCAGCAGGGTGGCCAGCACCCACCAGAGCAGGGCCGCGGCCAGCAGCCAGGGCGCCAGCGCCGGCGTCAGGTACAGGCCGTAAAGCAGCGCCGCGACCAGTGCGGCATAGGCGATGCGCAAAGGCTGCGCGGCGAACCCGGCCAGACGCGCCCACTCCCAGCCGCCGAGCACGACCACCGCACCGATAAACAGCGCGAATGCCGCCCCGTCGAGCAGGAAAAACCCGCCCAGGGCGATGGGCAGCAGCACCAACGCGGTGATGATTCGCTGTTTCAACATTAAGAACGCGCCTCGGCTTCCACCTGCTCGCTGGTCTTGCCGAAGCGACGCTGGCGGGTAGCGAAATCGGCCAGCGCCTTGCGCATGGCCTCGTGCTTGAAATCCGGCCAGTACAGGTCGGAGAAGTACAGTTCGCTGTAAGCCAACTGCCAGAGCAGGAAGTTGCTGATGCGGTGCTCGCCGCCGGTGCGGATGCACAGGTCCGGCAGCGGCAGGTCGCCGGTGGCCAGGCAGGTCTGGAGCAGCCCGGGGGTGATGTCTTCCGGCTGCAGGTGACCGGCCTGTACCTCGCGCGCCAGGCGCTGGGCAGCCTGGGCGATGTCCCACTGGCCGCCGTAGTTGGCGGCGATCTGCAGGGTGAAGCGGCGGTTGCCGGCGGTCAGCGCCTCGGCCTCGCGCATGGCGGCCTGCAGCTCGGGATGAAAGCGCGAACGATCACCGATGATGCGCAGGCCGATGTCGTTGTCCAGCAGCTTCTTCGCCTCGCGGCGCAGCGCACCGAGGAACAGCTCCATCAGCGCGCCGACCTCCTCGGCCGGGCGCTGCCAGTTCTCGCTGGAGAAGGCGAACAGGGTCAGCACCTCGACCCCGGCCTCGGCACACACCTCGATCACCGCGCGCACCGCGTCGACCCCGGCCTTGTGCCCGGCCACTCCCGGCAACAGGCGCTTCTTGGCCCAACGGTTGTTGCCATCCATGATGATGGCGACGTGCCGCGGCACCGCGCCCAGCTTGCTCTTGTCCATGTGGGTGTCCTGACCGTCAGACGGCCATCAAGTCGGCTTCCTTGGCCTCCAGGGCCTTGTCCACGTCGCCGACGAACTTGTCGGTGAGCTTCTGCAACTCGTCAGCGGCACGACGCTCTTCGTCTTCGCTGATTTCCTTGGCCTTGGCCAGCTTCTTCAGCTCGGCCAGGGCGTCGCGGCGCACATTGCGCACGGCGACCTTGGCGTCTTCGGCGACGCCGCGGGCCTGCTTGGTGTAACCCTTGCGGGTCTCCTCGGTCAGCGCGGGCATCGGCACGCGGATGGTGGTGCCGGCGCTGCTCGGGTTCAGGCCCAGGTCGGAAGTCAGGATGGCCTTCTCGATGGCGGCGCCGAGGCTCTTGTCGTGCGCGACGATCTTCAGGGTACGGGCGTCCTCGACGGTGATCGCGGCCACCTGGTTCAGCGGCATGTCGCTGCCCCAGGCCGGTACCTTGATGCTGTCCAGGATGCTCGGGTGAGCACGGCCGGTACGGATGGAGGCCAGATTGCGATCCAGCGCCTCCAGGGACTTACCCATGCGTTCCTGGGCGTCTTTCTTGATGTCGTTGATCATTGTGCATCCTCCTCGATCAGGGTTCCTTCGGCGCCGCCGACCACTACGTTGAGCAGGGCGCCCGGCTTGTTCATGTTGAAGACCCGCAGCGGCATCTTGTGGTCGCGGCACAGACAGATGGCGGTCAGGTCCATCACGCCCAGCTTGCGATCGAACACCTCGTCATAGGTCAGACGCTCGAACTTCTCGGCATGCGGGTCCTTGAACGGGTCGGCAGTGTACACGCCATCGACCTTGGTCGCTTTCAGTACCACGTCGGCATCGATCTCGATGGCGCGCAGACAGGCGGCGGAATCGGTGGTGAAGAAGGGGTTGCCGGTGCCGGCGGCGAAGATCACCACCTCGCCGGTCTTCAGGTGGCGCATGGCCTTGCGCCGATCGTAATGATCGGTGACGCCGACCATGGAGATCGCCGACATGACGATGGCGGGGATGTTCGAGCGCTCCAGGGCGTCGCGCATGGCCAGGGCGTTCATCACCGTGGCCAGCATGCCCATGTGGTCGCCGGTGACCCGATCCATGCCGGCGGCCGACAGGGCGGCGCCGCGGAACAGGTTGCCGCCGCCGATCACCAGGCCGACCTGCACGCCGATCCCCACCAGCTGCCCCACTTCCAGGGCCATGCGGTCGAGCACCTTGGGGTCGATGCCGAAATCTTCCGAGCCCATCAGGGCCTCGCCGCTGAGTTTGAGCAGAATGCGTTTGTAGCGAGGTTGGCGACCACTCGTCTGCTGAGCCATTGCAAGTCTCTCCTGCGGCGATATGAATGCTGTGGCGATGCCTGAGCATCGCAATTATCCGGCACTTCGACAGCGCCGACGACCGTTGGTTGAAACGGCCGCTGTTGCATTTGTCACCCCCCATTCGGCAAAGAGGCTGCACGCGCAAGCGGGCAGCCTCTCTGGGGCAACTGGTCGAACCGCCGATTACTGCTTGCTGGCAGCAACCTGGGCAGCGACTTCGGCAGCGAAGTCGGTCTCGGCCTTCTCGATGCCTTCGCCCACTTCGTAACGTACGAAGGAAACGACTTCGGCACCGGCCTTCTTCACCAGGTCACCGACCTTGACTTCCGGATCCATGATGAAGGCTTGCTCGACCAGGCTGGCCTCGGCGAGGAACTTGGCGATACGGCCTTTGACCATGTTCTCGACGATGTTTTCCGGCTTGCCGGCGATCTTCTCGGCGTTCAGCTGCAGGAAGATTTCCTTTTCCTTGGCCACCAGCTCGTCGGACACCTGGTCCGGGGTGACCACGGCCGGGTTGCTCGCCGCGACGTGCATGGCGACGTGCTTGGCCAGCTCGTCGTTGCCGCCCTTGAGGACGACCAGCACGCCGATGCGGTGACCGTGCAGGTAGGCACCGACGGTTTCGCCGGAAACGGCGGTCAGACGACGGATGTTGACGTTCTCGCCGCACTTGGCCACCAGGGCCTCACGAGCGGACTCGCGGGAAGCGATCAGCGGAGCGGCTTCGGTCAGGTTCTTCTCGAAGGCTTCGTCGATGCTTTCCTTGACGAAAGCCTTGAAGTCGTCCTGCAGAGCCAGGAAGTCGGTCTGCGAGTTGACTTCGATGATCAGGCCACGGCCGCCTTCGACGCGCACGGCGATGGAGCCTTCGGCGGCGATGTTGCCGGCCTTCTTGGCAGCCTTGATGGCACCAGAAGCGCGCATGTCGTCAATCGCCTTCTCGATGTCGCCACCGGCGGCAACCAGGGCCTTTTTGCATTCCATCATGCCTTGGCCGGTACGCTCGCGCAGTTCTTTAACCAGGGCTGCAGTAACTTCTGCCATCTTGAAAATCCTCTCGGTAGGTCTTCAACCATTCGCCCGATGAGTGGGCGATCAAATCTGTGAGTGGCAAAAAGGGGGCCTAGCCCCCTTCTTGCACAGCGCATAACGCTAACTGCTTGGCGTTACCGCTTAGCCTTCGGCGGCTTCGGCAGCCGGGGCTTCTTCGACGAACTCGTCGGTGCCGCCGCCAGCGTTGCTGCGACCACGGATCACGGCGTCGGCCATGGCACCCATGTACAGCTGGATGGCGCGGATGGCGTCGTCGTTACCCGGGATGATGTAGTCAACGCCTTCCGGGCTGCTGTTGGTATCGACGATGCCGATGACCGGGATGCCCAGCTTGTTGGCTTCGGTGATGGCGATGCGCTCGTGGTCGACGTCGATCACGAACAGCGCGTCCGGCAGGCCGCCCATGTCCTTGATACCGCCCAGGCTGCGATCCAGTTTCTCCAGATCGCGGGTGCGCATCAGGGCTTCTTTCTTGGTCAGCTTGGCGAAGGTGCCGTCCTGGGACTGGGTTTCCAGCTCGCGCAGGCGCTTGATCGAAGCACGGATGGTCTTGTAGTTGGTCAGCATGCCGCCCAACCAGCGATGATCGACGAAGGGCGAACCGCAACGAGCGGCTTCTTCGCGAACGATCTTGCCAGCGGAACGCTTGGTGCCGACGAACAGGATCTTGTTCTTGCCAGCGGCCAGCTTCTCAACGAACGACAGGGCGTCGTTGAACATCGGCAGGGTTTTTTCGAGGTTGATGATGTGAATCTTGTTACGCGCACCGAAAATGTACTTGCCCATTTTCGGGTTCCAGTAACGGGTCTGGTGGCCGAAGTGCACACCGGCCTTCAGCATATCGCGCATATTGACTTGGGACATGATAGTTCCTTGATAAGTCGGGTTAGGCCTCCACGTATCCCAGCTTCCAACCCTTGCGGGCACCCAGGAAACCGTGTCGATACGTGTGTGGGTTTAGGCTTTCGGGCATGCCGCCCGTAAAGCGGCGCGTTTTATACCACAGAAAGCAGCCGCAAGCTACCAGCCTCAGGCAGCAAATGACGCCAGGCGCCCCTCCGCCACCCACTTGCAGCGGCCTTTGGGGCTTGCGCCTCCTAGCTGCTAAGATACTCCCCTTTTCCGTTCGCGCCCGAGAGCTTCATATGACCGTCACCATCAAATCCCCCGACGAAATCGAGAAAATGCGCGTGGCCGGCCGCCTGGCCGCCGAGGTGCTGGAGATGATCGGCGAGTACGTCAAGCCCGGGGTCACCACCGACGAGCTGGATCGCATCTGCCACGACTACATAGTCAATGTGCAGCAGGCCATCCCCGCCCCGCTCAACTACAAGGGCTTCCCCAAGTCGATCTGCACTTCGATCAACCACGTGGTGTGCCACGGCATCCCCAACGACAAGCCGCTGAAAGACGGCGACGTGCTGAACATCGACGTCACCGTGATCAAGAACGGCTACCACGGCGACACCAGCAAGATGTTCATGGTCGGCAAGGTTGCCGAGTGGGCCGAGCGCCTGGCCAAGGTCACCCAGGAATGCATGTATAAAGGCATCGAACTGGTCAAGCCGGGCACCCGCCTGGGCGATATCGGCGAGGTGATCCAGAAGCACGCGGAGAAGAACGGTTTTTCCGTGGTGCGCGAGTACTGCGGCCACGGCATCGGCGCGGTGTTCCACGAGGAGCCGCAGGTGCTGCACTACGGCCGCGCCGGCACCGGCATGGAGCTCAAGGAAGGCATGACCTTCACCATCGAGCCGATGATCAACCAGGGCCGCCCGGAAACCCGCCTGCTCGGCGACGGCTGGACCGCCATCACCAAGGACCGCAAGCTGTCGGCGCAGTGGGAACACACCGTGCTGGTCACCGCCGGTGGCTACGAGATCCTCACCCTGCGCAGCGACGACACCCTGCCGCGCACCTCGGCCTGAGCCAGGGTGCGCCGTGCGCACCAAAAACCGCAACGGTGCGCCCGGCGCACCCTACGCACCTTTAGAGGAAGGCAATTGCATGCCGCAGATGGACCCCGAACTGTTTGACCGCGGTCAGTTCCAGGCCGAGCTGGCGCTCAAGTCCAGCCCCATCGCCGCGTTCAAGAAGGCCATCCGCCATGCCCGCGAGGTGCTCGACGCCCGCTTCCAGGGCGGCCGCGACATCCGCCGCCTGGTCGAGGACCGCGCCTGGTTCGTCGACCAGATCCTGCAGGAAGCCTGGAAGCGCTTCGCCTGGAGCGAGGACGCCGACATCGCCCTGCTCGCCGTCGGCGGCTACGGCCGCGGCGAACTGCACCCCTATTCCGACATCGACCTGCTGATCCTGCTCGACAGCAGCGATCACGAGATCTTCCGCGAGCCGATCGAGGGCTTTCTCACCCTGCTCTGGGACATCGGCCTGGAAGTCGGCCAGAGCGTGCGTTCGGTCGACGAGTGCGCCGAGGAGGCGCGCGCCGATCTGACGGTGATCACCAACCTGATGGAAAGCCGCACCATCGCCGGCCCCGAGCACCTGCGCCAGCGCATGCAGGCGGTGACCAGCAGCGAGCGGATGTGGCCGAGCAAGCACTTCTTCCTGGCCAAGCGCGAGGAACGCAAGGCGCGCCACGCCAAGTACAACGACACCGAGTACAACCTCGAACCCAACGTCAAGGGCTCGCCGGGCGGCCTGCGCGACATCCAGACCGTGCTCTGGGTGGCGCGCCGCCAGTTCGACACGCTGAATCTGCACGCCATGGTCGGCCAGGGCTTTCTGCTGGAGAGCGAGTACGCCCTGCTCTCCTCCAGCCAGGAGTTCCTGTGGAAGGTGCGCTACGCCCTGCACATGCTCGCTGGGCGCGCCGAAGACCGCCTGCTGTTCGATTACCAGGGGCGCATCGCCGCGCTGTTCGGCTACCAGGACGGCGACGGCAAGCGCAGCATCGAGCACTTCATGCAGAAGTACTACCGCGTGGTGATGGGCATCTCCGAGCTGTCGGACCTGATCAACCAGCACTTCGAGGAAGTCATCCTGCGCGCTGGCGAGAGCGGCCCGGCCACCCCGCTGAACAGCCGCTTCCAGGTGCGCGACGGCTATATCGAGGTGACCCACCCGAACGTCTTCAAGCGCACCCCCTTCGCCATCCTCGAAGTCTTCGTGCTGATGGCCCAGCACCCCGAGATCAAGGGCGTGCGCGCCGACAGCATCCGCCTGCTGCGCGACAGCCGCCACCTGATCGACGACGAGTTCCGCAAGGACATCCGCAACACCAGCCTGTTCATCGAACTGTTCAAGTGCCGCGAGGGCATCCACCGCAACCTGCGGCGGATGAACCGCTACGGCATCCTCGGCCGCTACCTGCCGGAGTTCGGCCACATAGTCGGGCAGATGCAGCACGACCTGTTCCACATCTATACGGTCGATGCGCACACCCTCAACCTGATCAAGCACCTGCGCAAGTTCCGCTGGCCGGAGCTGGCGGAGAAATTCCCGCTGGCCAGCAAGCTGATCGACAAGTTGCCCAAGCCCGAACTGATCTACCTCGCCGGCCTCTACCACGACATCGGCAAGGGCCGCGGCGGCGACCACTCGGAACTCGGCGCGGTGGATGCCGAGGCCTTCGCCCGCCGCCACAACCTGCCGACCTGGGACAGCGCGCTGATCGTCTGGCTGGTGCAGCACCACCTGGTGATGTCCACCACCGCGCAGCGCAAGGACCTCTCCGACCCGCAGGTGATCCACGACTTCGCCCAGTTCGTCGGCGACCAGACCCACCTGGACTACCTCTACGTGCTGACCGTGGCCGACATCAACGCCACCAACCCCAGCCTGTGGAACTCCTGGCGCGCCAGCCTGCTGCGCCAGCTCTACACCGAGACCAAGCGCGCCCTGCGCCGCGGCCTGGAGAACCCGGTGGACCGCGAGGAACAGATTCGCCAGACGCAGAGCGCGGCGCTGGACACCCTGGTGCGCGGCGGCACCGACCCGGACGACGCCGAGCAGCTGTGGAGCCAGCTCGGCGACGACTACTTCCTGCGCCACACCGCCAGCGACGTGGCCTGGCACACCGAGGCCATCCTCCAGCACCCGGCCGACGCCGGCCCGCTGGTGCTGATCAAGGAAACCACCCAGCGCGAGTTCGAGGGCGGCACGCAGATCTTCATCTACGCGCCGGACCAGCACGATTTCTTCGCCGTGACCGTGGCGGCGATGAGCCAGCTCAACCTGAACATCCACGATGCGCGGATCATCACCTCGACCAGCCAGTTCACCCTCGACACCTACGTGGTGCTCGACGCCGATGGCGGCTCGATCGGCGACAATCCCGCACGCATCCAGCAGATACGCCAGGGCCTGATCGAGGCGCTGAAGAACCCGGACGACTACCCGACCATCATCCAGCGCCGCGTGCCGCGCCAGCTCAAGCACTTCGCCTTCGCCCCGCAGGTGACCATCCACAACGACGCGCAACGCCCGGTAACCGTGCTCGAGCTGACCGCGCCGGATCGCCCCGGCCTGCTGGCGCGCATCGGCCGGATCTTCCTCGAGTTCGACCTGTCGCTGCAGAACGCCAAGATCGCCACCCTCGGCGAACGGGTCGAGGACGTGTTCTTCGTCACCGACGCCAATAACCAGCCGCTGTCCGATCCCGAGCTCTGCGCACGCCTGCAGGAAACCATCGTCCGCCGCCTGTCCGAGCCCAGCGTCCAGCCCACGCAATTTTCCATCTGATTTTCCGGAAGCCCCGATGAACCCAGCCCTCGACCAGCTCCAGCCCTACCCCTTCGAGAAACTGCGCGCCCTGCTCGGCGGCGTGCAGCCGGCCGCGGACAAGCGCGCCATCGCCCTGTCCATCGGCGAGCCCAAGCACGAGTCGCCGGACTTCGTCGCCCAGGCGCTGACCGCAAACCTCGACAAGCTGGCGGTCTACCCCACCACCCTGGGCCTGGCTGAGCTGCGCCAGAGCATCGCCAGTTGGTGCGAACGGCGCTTCGGCGTACCGGCCGGCTGGCTGGATGCCGCGCGCCACGTGCTGCCGGTCAACGGCACCCGCGAGGCGCTGTTCGCCTTCACCCAGGCCGTGGTCGACCGCAATGCCAAAGGCCTGGTGGTCAGCCCCAATCCCTTCTACCAGATCTACGAAGGTGCGGCGTTTCTCGCCGGCGCCGAGCCGCACTACCTGCCGTGCCTGGAAGCCCACGGCTTCAACCCGGACTTCGACGCAGTGCCGAGCGAAGTCTGGCAGCGCTGCCAGATTCTGTTCCTGTGCTCGCCGGGCAACCCCACCGGCGCGCTGATCCCGGTGGAAACGCTGAAGAAGCTGATTGCCCTGGCCGACGAGCACGACTTCGTCATCGCCGCCGACGAGTGCTACAGCGAGCTGTACTTCGACGAGGCCAACCCGCCGGCCGGCCTGCTCAGCGCCTGCGCCGAGCTGGGCCGCAGCGATTTTGCACGCTGCGTGGTGTTCCACAGCCTGTCCAAGCGCTCCAACCTGCCGGGCCTGCGCTCGGGCTTCGTCGCCGGCGACGCCGAGATCCTCAAGGCCTTTTTGCTGTACCGCACCTACCATGGCTGCGCCATGCCGGTGCAGACCCAGATGGCCAGCGTGGCCGCCTGGAACGACGAGGACCACGTGCGCGCCAACCGCGAGCTGTACCGCGAGAAGTTCGACGCCGTGCTGGATATCCTTGAGCCGGTGATGGACGTGCAGCGCCCCGACGGCGGCTTCTACCTCTGGGCGCGCACCCCGGGCGACGACGCCGAGTTCACCCGCGCGCTGTTCGCCGCCGAACATGTCACCGTGGTGCCGGGCTCCTACCTGTCGCGCGAGGTGAACGGCATCAACCCCGGCGCCGGGCGCGTGCGCATGGCCCTGGTCGCGCCGCTGGCCGAGTGCATCGAAGCCGCCCAGCGCATCCGCCGCTTTATCGAAGGACGCACTCCATGAGCAAGACCCTCTATGGCATCAAAGCCTGTGACACCATGAAGAAGGCCCGCACCTGGCTCGACGAGCGCGGCATCGCCTACGACTTCCACGACTACAAGAGCGCCGGCATCGACCGCGAGCGCCTGCAGCAGTGGTGCGCCGAGCACGGCTGGGAGACCATCCTCAACCGCGCCGGCACCACCTTCCGCAAGCTCGCCGACGAGCAGAAGGCCGACCTCGACCAGGCCAAGGCCATCGCGCTGATGCTGGCCCAGCCCTCGATGATCAAGCGCCCGATGCTCGATCTCGGCGAGCGTACCCTGGTCGGCTTCAAACCGGATAACTACCAAGCCGCATTGGCCTGATTCTTCACCCTCGATTTCGTTGCAAGGAAACCATCCTATGAGCACCAACCTCTTCAGCATCGCCTTCGGCGTCGGCACCCAGAACCGCCAGGGCAACTGGCTGGAAGTCTTCTACGCCCTGCCCCTGCTCAATCCGGCCGTGGAGCTGAGCGACAAGGCCGCGGCCATTCTCGGCTACCAGGGCGGCAACCAGGCCATCGCCTTCAGCAGCGCCCAGGCCGGCGAACTGGCCGATGCACTCAAGGGCGTCGACGCCGCCCAGGCCGCCCTGCTCACCCGCCTGGCCGAGAGCCACAACCCGCTGGTGGCGACCTTCCTCGCCGAAGACGCTGCGCCGACCAGCACCCCCGAGGCCTACCTCAAGCTGCACCTGCTGTCGCACCGCCTGGTCAAGCCGCACGGCCTGAACCTGGCCGGCATCTTCCCGCTGCTGCCCAACGTGGCCTGGACCAGCCAGGGTGCGGTCGACCTCGGCGAACTGGCCGAGCGCCAGCTGGAAGCGCGTCTGAAGGGCGAGCTGCTGGAGGTGTTCTCGGTGGACAAGTTCCCCAAGATGACCGATTACGTGGTGCCGGCCGGCGTGCGTATCGCCGACAGCGCGCGCGTGCGCCTGGGCGCCTACATCGGCGAAGGCACCACGGTGATGCACGAGGGCTTCGTCAACTTCAACGCCGGCACCGCCGGTCCGGGCATGATCGAAGGCCGCGTCTCGGCCGGCGTGTTCGTCGGCAAGGGCTCGGACCTGGGCGGCGGCTGCTCGACCATGGGCACCCTGTCCGGCGGTGGCAATATCGTCATCTCGGTCGGCGAAGGCTGCCTGATCGGCGCCAACGCCGGCATCGGCATCCCGCTGGGCGACCGCAACACCGTGGAGTCGGGCCTGTACATCACCGCCGGCACCAAGGTGGCACTGCTCGACGACCAGAACCAACTGGTGAAGGTGGTCAAGGCGCGCGAACTGGCCGGTCAGCCGGACCTGCTGTTCCGCCGCAACTCGCAGACCGGTGCGGTGGAGTGCAAGACCCACAAGTCGGCCATCGAACTGAACGAAGCCCTGCACGCCCACAACTGAAAAGTTGGTTTAACGCTGCTGCGCTAGCCCATACTGCGTTGCAATAAGGCTCGGACGCTCATTTACACCAGTAAACTCTGCGTCCTCGCCTTATTGCGCCTTGTCTGGCCGTCGCTCGCGACACGTTAAACCCAACTTTTAACTGCCAGAAGATCTCTGGAAGCATCCATGTCACTGATCTCCCCCTGGCGCGCCGCTTTCCCCGGCATTCTCGCCCTCGAAGCCGAGGGCCAGACCTACCTGGACAGCGCCGCCACCGCGCAGAAGCCGCAGGCGGTGCTGGACAGCCTGCTCGGCTACCTGGCCAGCGGCGCCGCCAACGTGCACCGCGCCCAGCACCTGCCGGGAGAGCGCGCCACCCGCGCCTTCGAAGGCACGCGGGACAAGGCCGCGGCCTGGCTGAACGCGGCCAGCCGCGATGAGATTGTCTTTACCCGCGGCAGCACCGAGGCGCTCAACCTGCTGGCCTACGGCCTGGAGCATCTGCTGCAGCCCGGCGACGAGCTGGTCGTCAGCGCCCTGGAGCACCACGCCAACCTGCTGCCCTGGCAGCAGCTGGCGCTGCGCCACGGGCTCAAGCTGGTGGTACTGCCGCTGGATGCCGCGGGCAGCATCGACCTGGCCCGCGCCGCCGAGCTGATCGGCCCGCGTACCCGGCTGCTGGCGGTGGCGCAGCTGTCCAACGTGCTCGGGCGCTGGCAGCCGCTGCGCGAACTGCTGACCCTGGCGCGCAGCCAGGGCGCCCTCAGCGTGGTCGACGGCGCCCAGGGTGCGGTGCACGGCCGCCACGACATGCAGGCGCTGGGCTGCGATTTCTACGTCTGCTCGGCGCACAAGCTCTACGGCCCGGACGGCGTCGGCCTGCTCTACGGCCGCGGCGAGGCGCTGGCGCGTCTGCACCACTGGCAGTTCGGCGGTGAGATGGTGCTGGACGCCGACTACCAGGACGCGCGTTTCCGCCCGGCGCCGTTGGGCTTCGAGGCCGGCACCCCGCCGGTGTCGGGCGTGATCGCCCTGGGCGCGGCGCTGGACTGGCTGGCCGGCCTCGACCAGGCCGTGATGGCCGGCCACGAGGCAGCGCTGCACGCCAAGCTGCTGGCCGGCCTCGGACTGCGCGACGGCGTGCGCCTGCTCGGCGCGCCGCAACTGGCCCTGGCCAGCTTCTGCGTCGACGGCGTGCACAACGCCGACCTGGCCCACCTGCTCAGCGAACAGGGCATCGCCGTGCGCGCCGGGCACCACTGCGCCATGCCGCTGATGAAAGGCCTGGGGCTGTCCGGCGCGATCCGCGTCTCGCTCGGCCTGTACAACGACGGCGCCGACCTGGATCGTTTCTTCGATGCCCTGGACCAGGCCCTGGAGCTGCTGCGATGACCCAGCCCCTGGGTTGCAGCGGTCGAACCGCGGCCGATGTCAGGCGCAAAATCGCGGTGCTAGCGAAATTCGCGGCTACAGCCGCTCCTACGGGATCATTGCAGCCATGAACTTGCCGACTGCAGCCCAGCACGCCCTGGAGGCCTTCGCCGCCTGCCCCGGCTGGGAGCAGCGCGCGCGCCTGCTGATGCAGTGGGGCGAGCGCCTAGCGCCGCTGAGCGAGGCCGAACGCTGCGAGGCCAATCGCGTGCATGGCTGCGAAAGCCTGGTCTGGCTGGTGGCGGAAACACACGAGGGCGCCTGGCACTTTCGCGCCGGCAGCGACGCCCGCCTGCTGCGCGGCCTGCTGGCCGTGCTGCTGGCCCGGGTCGACGGCCTGCGGGGCGAGGAACTGGCGGCGCTCGACCTGGCCGCCTGGTTCGACCAGCTCGGCCTGGCCCGCCAGCTCTCGCCCTCGCGCAGCAACGGGCTCAATGCGGTGCTGCAGCGCATGCGCGAACTGGCTGGTTAGATCCCGACATGCCGAATCAGCGTAGGGTGGGTTAGCGGCGCAAACCTTCGAACGTTCGGCCACCGCCATCGTGGTGCGCCGCGTAACCCACCAGGCGATGGATGGCGTTGCACCGATGGTGGGTTACGCCGCACCAGGCAATGGGAGTCGATCGACAGACGTAACAGGCGGCTAACCCACCCTACGAAACGCGCGTTGCCAGGGAAGACCCTACTCCCCCGATATCGTCACGCCGCTAGTCGCCCTTGCCGCGCTCGCGCAGCGTCAAGCCACGCAGGAAATTGCGCAGCACCTGATCGCCGCACTCGCGGTAGTGCTTGTGCCCGGGCTTGCGGAACAGGGCGCCGAGTTCGGCCTTGGTCATCGGCAGGTCGGCGGCCTGGAGGATGGCCTGCATGTCGTCGTCCTTGAGTTCGAAGGCCACGCGCAGCTTCTTCAACACGATGTTGTTGCTCAAGCGCGTCGCCACCGGCAGCGGCGCGCGGCTCTCGTCCTTGCCGCGCTTGTAGAACACCAGGCCTTCCAGTACATGGGCCAGCAAGGCGTCGTTGCAGGGCTGGTAGCCGGCCTCGTCGTCCTTGAGCAGGCAGGCGGAGATCTGCTCCAGGGTCACCGGGTAGTCCGCCAGTTGGCAGATCTCCACCAGCTTGGCGTCGCCGATGGCCAGCAGGTAGCGCAGGCTGCGCAGTACGTCGTTATTGGTCATTGCGGCGGTCTCAACGGAAGCGGGCGGCGATTATAGGCGCATCCGCCGTCAGTCGCGCAGCGCCTGCGCCCGGCTGGTCGGCAGCCAGGCATCGGCGTCGCCGGAATTCAGCGCCTGCTGCAGGCGCGCCAGGTCGCCGCGCTCGGCGAAATGGCGCAGGCCCGCGTTGAACAGGCGCAGCAGCCGCTCGCCCTCGGCATCGTCCTTGCGAAACAGCAGGCGCAGCGGTTCGGTGTTCAGGTGGCGCGGGTGATGGGTGATGGCGCGCCCCTCGGCGCCGGGGAACAGGCGACGCAGCATGGCGTAGCCGACCGCGCGGTCCTGCGGATGCAGGTCGATGCGACCGAGTTCCAGCAGGCGGAAGCTGGTGTCCTCCTTGCCGCTCTGCTGCACCTGCAGCAGGCCGTCCTGCTGCGCCTGGTCGAAGCGCGAGCCGTAGGAATAACCGAGGGTGGTGCCGATGCGGTAGCGCTTGAGGTCCTCGATGCGACGCCAGTCGAACGCCAGCTCGCGGCGATGGAACAGCACCACCTCGCCGCGCACCACCGGGTCGCTGCAGACCCCGTAGTTGAGGCGACTGGGGCTGCAGCTGTAGGGCATGATGGCGTCCAGCTGACCCTGCTGCAGCATCAGCACGTTGCGATCCCAGGGGTAGAAGACGTATTCGACCGCGTAGCCCGCCTCGGCGAACACCGCGCTGATCAGTCGCGCCATGGCGCCGCCATCGGCGCGGCGCTGGTCGACGTAGGGCGCCCAGTCGCCGGTGCCGATGCGCAGCTTCGGCTCGGCCGCCACCGGCAGCACGCCGCCCAGCAGCAGCGCCATGCAGAGGCTGGCGGCGAAGGGTCCACCACGCAGACGGGAAAACAGGTACGACACGGATCACCTCAACGCGCAAACACAGCGAAGCGTCCCTGCCCGAGTTCTGCCACTCCTTTTTTGTCTCAGCTTAGCCAAGCAGGCCGCCGCACAAGCCCCCGTCAGTCGCTGCGGCCACGTTCGGCCGGGCGCCGGGCACCGGCCACCAGCTTGTCCACCAGCTTGGCGGCGGCGGCCATGCCGAAGCTGGCGGTGACCATCATCACCGCGCCGAAGCCGCCGGCGCAGTCCAGCTTGACCCCTTCGCCGACAAAGCCCTTGGCCTGGCACACCGTGCCGTCCGGCTTGGGATAGCGCAGCTGCTCGGTGGAGAACACGCAGGGCACGCTATAGGTACGCCCCGGCGTGCGCGAGAAACCGTAGTCGCGGCGCAGGGTGCTGCGCACCTTGGCTGCCAGCGGGTCGTTGAAGGTCTTGTTGAGGTCGGCGAGCTGGATCTGCGTCGGGTCGACCTGGCCGCCGGCGCCGCCGGTGGTGACGATCTGGATCTTGCGCCGCTTGCACCAGGCGATCAGCGCGGCCTTGGCCGGCACGCTGTCGATGCAGTCGATCACCCCGTCGAGCTGCTCGGTGATGTACTCGGCCATCGTCTCGCGGGTGACGAAATCGGCCACCGCGTGCACCACGCAGGCCGGGTTGATGGCGCGAATGCGCGCGGCCATCTCCTCGACCTTGGCCTTGCCCACCGCGCCCTCGACGGCGTGCACCTGGCGATTGGTGTTGGTGATGCAGACGTCGTCCAGGTCGAACAGCGAGATCTCGCCGACGCCCGAGCGCGCCAGCGCCTCGGCCGCCCAGGAGCCGACGCCGCCGATGCCGACCACCGCCACATGCGCCGCGGCCAGCCGCGCATAGCCCTCGCGGCCGTAGAGCCGGGCTATGCCGCCGAAACGTTGTTCGTCTGTGTTCATCTCACCCCCTGCAGCAAGGCGCGCATTATAGGCACGGCCATGCCTGCGCCCAAGCCCGCCGGGCGGTTCGCCCGGCGGGCGGCGCAGCCGGCGCTATAGTGAGCGCAGCAGCGAGGCTTCGCCCATGCGCAACTTCAGCGTCTACAACCCGACCCGGCTGCACTTCGGCCGCGGCCAGATCGCCCGCCTGGCCGAGGAAATCCCGCCCGGCAGCCGCGTGCTGGCCCTGCACGCCGGCGCCGACATCCTGCGCAACGGCGTCTGGGCCGAGGTGGAGCGCAGCCTGCACGGGCGCCCGCTGAGCCGCTTCGCCGGGATCGAGCCCAACCCGCAGTACGACACCCTGCTGCGCGCCGTGGCCCAGGCCCGGCACGACGCCTGCGACTTCGTCCTGGCCATCGGCGGCGACGCGCCGATCGATGCCGGCAAGTTCCTCGCCGCCGCCCTGTGCCACCCCGGCGATCCGCTGCAACTGCTGTGCGGCGCGCCGATCCGCGCGGCGCTGCCGCTGGGCTGCCTGCTGACCCTGCCGATCGGCAGCGCCCTGAGCCACGCCGAGGGCCTGGTCAGCCATGCCGAACGCCAGCAGAAGCTGCCCTTCGCCAGCCCGCTGCTGCACCCGCGCTTCGCCATCGTCGACCCCGGCCTCCACCTCGACGCGCCGCGTCAGCAACTGGCGCACGCGGTGATCGAGGCGTTCGCCCGCACCTGCGAGCGCTACCTCGGCGTCGCGGCCGACGCGCCGCTGCAGGCGCGCTACGCCGAGGCCCTGCTGCTGACCCTGATCGAGGAAGGTCGCAAGTTGATGACCGATCCCGAGGACCAGGCCGTGCGCGCCAACCTGCTGTGGTGCGCGCTGCAGGCGCTCGACGGCCCCGCCGGCTGCGGCGTGGTACCGGCGGGCGGCGCGCGGCGGATCGCCCGGGAGCTGAGCGCGCTGTACCACCTGGCCCCGGCGCAGAGCCTGGCCGTGGTGCTGCCCGCGCTGCTCGCCGAATGCCGCGAGGCGCACGGCGCCAGGCTGCAGCAATACGCCGAACGGGTCTGGCAGCTGCCCGCCGGCAACGCGGAGCAGCGCATTGACGCCGCCATCGCCGCCACCGCGGGGTTCTTTTGCGACCTCGGCCTGGCCACCCGGCTGAGCGATCACGGCCTGGACGCCGAGGCGGTCCCGGAGGTGCTGGCGCAGTTGCAACGCCGCAGTCCGGGTGCCCTCGGTGAAGGCGACGAGCTCGACCCGACCGTGTGCGAACGCATCCTGCTGCGCGCCTTATGACCTGATCGGTAACGACTTTTGCTTTAAGATGGCCAGCCTTCACGCTAGCCGCCGTACCGGAGCCGCAATGACCGCCACCCTCACCCCGACCCTGGAACTCGCCTTCGACCTGATCCGCCGCCCGTCCGTGACCCCGGTCGACGAAGGTTGCCAGGAGCTGATGATGCGTCGCCTGGCCGCCTGCGGCTTCGAGGTCGAGCACATGCGCATCGAAGAGGTGGAGAATTTCTGGGCCAAGCGCGGCGGCGACGGCCCGGTTCTGTGCTTCGCCGGGCATACCGACGTGGTGCCCACCGGCCCGCTGGACGCCTGGCAGTACCAGCCGTTCGACGTACGCGTCGATGAAGACGGCATGCTCTGCGGCCGCGGCGCGGCGGACATGAAGGGCAGCCTGGCGAGCATGATCGTCGCCGTCGAGCGCTTCACCGCCGACCACCCGGACCACAAGGGCGCCATCGCCTTTCTGATCACCAGCGACGAGGAAGGCCCGGCCCAGCACGGCACCAAGGCGGTGGTCGAGCGTCTGCGCGAACGCGGCGAGCGCCTGGACTGGTGCATCGTCGGCGAACCGTCGAGCACCAGCCTGCTCGGCGACGTGGTCAAGAACGGCCGCCGCGGCTCGCTCGGCTGCACCCTCACCGTGTACGGCAAGCAGGGCCACGTGGCCTACCCGCACCTGGCGAAGAACCCGATTCATCTGGCTGCCCCGGCCCTGGCCGAACTGGCCGCCGAGCACTGGGACCATGGCAACGACTATTTCCCGCCGACCAGCTTCCAGGTGTCCAACCTCAATGCCGGCACCGGCGCCACCAACGTCATCCCCGGCGAACTGAAAGCGGTGTTCAACTTCCGCTTCTCCACCGAATCCACCGTCGAAGGCCTGCAGCAGCGCGTCACCGCTATCCTCGACAAGCACGGCCTGGACTACCACCTGGAGTGGGCGCTGTCCGGCCTGCCCTTCCTCACCCAGCCGGGCGAGTTGCTCGACGCCGTGGCCGCCAGCATCAAGAACGTCACCGGTCGCGACACCACGCCGTCCACCAGCGGCGGCACCTCCGACGGGCGCTTCATCGCCACCCTGGGCACCCAGGTGGTCGAGCTGGGCCCGGTCAACGCCACCATCCACCAGATCAACGAGCGGGTGCTGGCCAGCGACCTCGACCTGCTCACCGAAGTCTATTACCAGACCCTGGTGAAACTGCTGGCATGAGCCTGATCTGCCCCCTCTGCCAGACGCCGCTGCAGCCCAGTGACAACGGCCTGGTCTGCAGCAACCGGCACAGCTTCGACCGCGCGCGCCAGGGCTACTACAACCTGCTGCCGGTGCAACACAAGAACAGCCGCGACCCTGGCGACAACGCCGCCATGGTCGAGGCGCGCCGGCGCTTTCTCGACGGCGGTCACTACGCGCCGCTGGCCACGCGCCTGGCGGCACTGACGGCCGAGTACCAACCGGCGCGCTGGCTGGATATCGGCTGCGGCGAGGGCTACTACACCGAGCAGATCGCCCACGCCCTGCCCCATGCCGACGGTTATGCCCTGGATATCTCCCGCGAGGCGATCAAGCGTGCCTGCAAGCGCGCCCCGCAGCTGAACTGGCTGGTGGCGAGCATGGCCCGCGTGCCACTGGCGGATGCCAGCTGCGAGCTGCTGGCCAGCGTGTTCAGCCCGCTCGACTGGGCCGAGGCCAAGCGGCTGCTCGCCCCCGGCGGCGGCCTGCTGCGCATGGGCCCGACCCGCGTGCACCTGATGGAGCTGCGGCAGAAGCTCTATGACGAGGTGCGCGACTATGACGACGAGAAGCACCTGGCGCTGATCCCGTCGGGCATGCACCTGGCCCATAGCGAAACCCTCGAGTTCCCGCTGCACCTGAGCGATGCCCAGGCCCGCGCCGACCTGCTGGCCATGACCCCGCACGGCTGGCGCGCCAGTGCCGAACGGCGCGAGGCGGTGATTGCCGCGCCCTTCGAAGTTACCGTTGCCATCCGCTACGATTGGATCGTCAAAACCCAGAGCCCACGCTCTCAGGACTGAATGCCATGCGCCAACCCGATATCGAGATCTACCTGAAAGACGCCGAACGCGACGCCGTGGCGCAGTGGCTGGGTGAGGCCCTGGGCCCTTGCAGCGACTGGCAGCAGAAGGGCCAGACCTTCAAATGCAAGGCCGGCGAGGTGCCGGTGACCTGGCTGCCGAAGGCCGTGGGCAAATGGCACAGCCTGTACCTGGAAAGCGACGCCACGCCCTGGGCCGACGACCTGGCCTGCGCCCGCGCCGCCCATGCCGCGCTCGGCGTGCAGATCCGCTGCGCGCCGGGAACCTGGGTGGAAGATGAAAGCGACGAGGAAGCCGACCGCTGGATCAAGGTGGATGCCGACGGCGAAACCGAGATCGTCTGGCGTACGGAATGACAGCGGCCGCATCCGTAGGGTGCGTAGCGCGCACCGTGGCCATTCACCCAACCACCCGTTGCGCCCGGCACGATCCGTAGGGTGGATCACGCCTTATCGATCCACCGCGTGGTGGATGCAAAAAACGACATCCACCCTTGCACCATAAACGAAAAGGCCCGTCGATGACGGGCCTTTTCGTGTTTCGAGCTGGAGCTCAGACCGCGGAAACGTCTTCCGCCTGCAGGCCTTTCTGGCCCTGGGTCACGCCGAACTCGACCTTCTGCCCCTCGATCAGGGTGCGGTGGCCTTCGCCACGGATGGCGCGGTAGTGAACGAATACGTCCGGGCCGCTTTCGCGCTGAATGAACCCGTAGCCCTTGGAATCATTGAACCATTTGACGGTTCCGGTCTCACGATCTGCCATTACCCACTTCTCCAACTCGCAAATTTTTATTGTCCCGAATAGGCGCTGTGACGGCTCGGTAAAAACGTTCTGTTCATCGTTCGCCAACCCCGGCAATTGGAGCATGGAGCAGGTCAAGCGAAGGGCGTTCTTGCTGCAACCGCTGGGCCGAGTATAAAGCATGAAATGTGACTGAAAAGCACTTTTTTAGAACCGAGCGCAAACCAGACAACATCGGGGTTACAGCCGGTTTTTATCCGTTTTTCGCCAGCAAATCGCGTAATTTCTTCGCCAGCCTCTGCACCTGCTCTGCGTCCAGGCGATAGGCCCAATCGCTGCGCGCGGCCACCTCGCCGTCCTCGAATCCCTGGCGCTCGCCGAGCACCAGCCAGTGCTGCTCGCCCTGCTGGTACAGCGCGCCTTCGAGGCTCTGGCCGTCGAAGCCGGTCAGGCTCAGCCTGAGCATCGGCGCCTGCTTGAAAGCGATCTGCGCCAGCGGCGCGGCATCGGCGAAACGCAGGTTGGAGAACAGCGTGACCATGCCGTTGGCCGCGCCCTCGAAACTGAGCTGCTGGCCCTTGTCCAACTGCTCCACAGTGAAGTTGTACTGCTCGGCGTCGGGCTTGCTCAGGGTCAGCGTCTCGCCGCTGGCGTAGCGCAGCTCCAGGCGTTTGACGCTGGCGAAGGGAATGTCCGCAACGCGGCGATCCAGCCAGTCCAGCTCGCGGCTGGGCAGGTCGAGCTGCTGGTCGATCAGCCACACCTGGTCCTCGCCGGCGCGGCGCACCAGTTGCCCGTTGCCCTGCTGCGACGGGTTGCCCAGGCGCAGGCTCAACTCGGGATGGCCGTCGAACTGCAGCTGCAGACGCAGCGCCTGCTCGCCCTCCTCGCCGCTTTCCGCCAGGCCCAAGCGTGCGTGCCACTGCGCGTTGGCGGTCTTGGCCTCGACGCTGCGCGCCTCGCGCAGCGCCCGCAGCAGCTCGGCCAGGGGCTCGCGCGCGGCCGGGTAATCGGCCTTGGCCGGCACCACCCAGGCTTCGTCGCGGCGCTCGATACGCACCGCCGGCTGGCCGGGCGGCTGGATTTCCAGCGCCTGCAGGCTACCCAGATAGCCCTGCTCGGCGGCCAGCCAGGGCGTGCGTTCGAGCTGTGCAGTGCCCTGCTGCTGGCGCTGCTGCAGCGCCAGGTACCCCAGCAGGCAGAGCAGCACGATGACGATCAATGCGATCAGACCTTTGCGTCCCATGATCTCCTCACTGTTGAAAACTCGGGAGGCTCATCCTTCGGCTCCCCATCGGAGCGACAGATGCCCCCAAGGTTGAAAGCGACGAACCGTGGTGCGCCATGCGCACCGCCTCAAAAGCTTTGCTGCGAGCAGCGCACCCTACGGCCCTGGTTCGTAGGGTGGATCAGGCTTCACCGATCCACCGTTGTGGTGGATGTAAAAAGCGACAGCTACGCGCCCCGATCCACCCGACGCGCTTTAGCCGCGAAAGAATCGCCGCTAAAGCGCCTCCCACAATGCTCAGGCCCGGCGGCGCCGCCACAGCCACAGCGCCAGCACGCCGAGGGTCAGCAGTGCCGGCACCAGGGCGATATTGATCACCTTGAGCGTGCGGCCCAGCGCCTCGATATCGGCGTTGAGCTGGTAGCGCACGTCGCGCAGCTCTTTGCGGATCGCCAGCTTCTCCTGGATGAAGCGCTGCACCGCGCCCTGCTGCTCCGGGGTCAGCTCCAGCGCCTGGCTGGGGTCGTCGTTGCGCTGCAGCGCCGCCAGTTGCTGCTCGGTCTCGGCCAGGCGCGCCTGCAGCGCCTGTTCCTTCTCGCGGAAGCGCTGCTCGGCGGCGCGCTGCAACTCTTCCACCACCACGAAGGGACGGCTGAAGCGGCCGCGCGAACGCACGCTGATCAACGCCTCGGAGCCGGCCAGGTTGTCCAGCGCGTTGATCGCGAAGCTGCCGTTGTCGGCCCAGGGCTGCGGAATGCGCTGGCCGAAGAAGTCCTGCACCTGCACCCACAGGCGGTCGCTCAAGATGTCGGTATCGGCCACCGCGATCACGTTGATGGTATCGGCCTGCTTGAGGCCGTCCTTGCGCCCTTCGATGCCGTCGGGGAAGGCACTCTGCGCCGGGCCGTCGATGCGCGCGGCGATGGCGTAGCGCTCGCCGGTGGGCTCCAGCTCGCGGATCAGCTCCTCCGGATTGCTGAGCATGGCGAAACGCTGGGCGTCGAAGGGCATGGCGTATTCGGAGCTCTGCAGCAGCGGGGTGAAGCGGGTCTTGGCGCCTTCCACCGGTTCGAGGATGCCG
This sequence comes from Pseudomonas sp. PL-6, assembly GCF_054110165.1. NCBI lineage: Bacteria > Pseudomonadati > Pseudomonadota > Gammaproteobacteria > Pseudomonadales > Pseudomonadaceae > Pseudomonas > Pseudomonas sp. PL-6. The sequence goes on from NZ_CM134189.1 coordinate 3,710,609, forward strand.
GCGGTGGCGACGGTGATGCTCTCCAGCCCGGCGGTGGCGATGTCCTCCTGGTCCAGCGCCTGGCGCGGCAGGCTCAGCCAGGCGGCATGACGCACCGCACGCTGGCCCTGGCCCATGCTCACCGACATGGCGTAGGAGCCGTCGCCGAGCACCTTGTCCGGCACCAGACGCAGGCCCCAGGCCTGGAACAGCGGCTCCAGGTTGGAGCCCTTGTCCACCGCCATCTCGCCCGGCATGTCGCCAGTGTCGGCCTCGGCATAGGGGTCGACGAACACCATCAGCTTGCCGCCGCGCAGGACGAACTGGTCGATGGCGTACAGGGTCTGCTCGGGCAAATTCTTCGGGTGCACCAGCCACAGCACCGAGACGCTGTCGGGAATCAGGTCGACGTCGGCCCTGAGCTGCTCGATCGAAAACAGCTGGCGCACCTGCTCCAGCACCATCCATGGCGGCGTCGGCTGCCGCGCCATCATGTCGAAGCCACCGGTCATGGGCAGCCCGGAGAGCACGCCGACCACCGGCAGCTGCGGCTTGGCAAGGCTTTGCACCAGGCGGCTCAGCTCGTACTCCAGGTGTTCCTCCTGATCCAGGGCGAAGAACGGGATCACCTGGGTGTCGTCCAGCGCGTTGGTGCCGGCCAGGCCGAAGTAGATGGAGTCGCCACCCTGCTGCAGGGGGATGCCCTGCAGGCCGAACTCGGCGGCCTTGTCCTCGTCCTCGGAGAAGGGCTCGGGGTCGATGAGGTGCAGGCGGATCTTGCCGCCGGCCTGGCGCTGGTAGGCCTTGAGCATCTCCTCCACGCGCTGGGCGTAGGTGCGCAGCGCCGGCAGGTCCTTGGCCACCTTGTCCGAGTAGAAGAAGTACAGGTTGATCGGCTCGTCCAGCTCGCCAAGGATCTGCTTGGTGCCATCCGAGATGGTGTAAAGCTTCTGCTCGGTCAGGTCCAGGCGGGCGCCGCCCAGGCCGAGGCCGGCCAGTAGGTTGAAGGCGAGAAAGGCCGCCGCGATCAGCAGCAGCCCGGCGCCGGAATAGATCAGCTTTTTCATGGGCGCTCCTCAGTCGGCTTTCTTCAGGTCGATGACCACGGCGGTGGCGGTCAGCCAGGCGGCGATCAGCGAGAGGAAATACAGCAGGTCGCGCAGATCGATCACACCCTTGCTGATGGCGTCGAAGCGCACCAGGAAGCTCAGCGAGGCGATGGCGTCCACCAGCCACTGCGGCGCCCAGGCGAAGGCGTCGAGCACCATGGGAAAGCCGCTGACGATAAACAGGAAGCAGGCGCTGACCGCGAGGATGAAGGCGATCACCTGGTTCTTGCTCAGCGCCGACATGCACGAGCCGATGGCGAGATAGGCGCCGGCCAGCAGCCAACTGCCGATGTAGCCGGTGACGATGGCGCCGTTGTCCGGCTCGCCCAGGTAATTGACCGTGACGATCATCGGGAAGGTCAGCAGCAGCGCGATGCCGGCAAACACCCAGGCGGCGAGGAACTTGCCGGTGACCGCCTCGAAGCGGGTGATCGGCAGGGTCATCAGCAGCTCGATGGAGCCGGACTTGCGTTCCTCCGCCCACAGGCGCATGGCAATCGCCGGCACCAGGAACAGGTAGAGCCAGGGGTGGAAGTTGAAGAAGGCGGACAGATTCGCCTGGCCGCCCTCGAAGAAACCGCCCAGGTAGAAGGTGAACACCCCGGACAGCACCAGGAAGATCACGATGAACACATAGGCCAGCGGCGTGGCGAAGTAGCTCGCCAGCTCGCGCTTGAAGATCACCGGCAACTGGGTCATGGCTGCTCTCCCCGGGTCAGGCTGCGGAACACTTCGTCGAGCCGGCCGCGTTCCACGTTGAGTTCCTTGATGTTCCAGCCACGCTGGCCGATCAGCGCGTTGACCTGCGGGAAGATCACCTCGCCCGGCTTGGCCAGCACGCTGAAGCTGTGCTCCAGGTGGTTCTCCTCGATCCCGGCCACCCCCGGCAGCGCGGCCAGGGCATCCAGATCCAACGGCTCGGCGGCCACCAGGGTCACCGCCTGGTGGTAGCGCGAGCGGCTTTCCAGCTCCAGCGGCGTGCCGTCGGCCAGCAAGCGGCCCTGAGCGATCACCACCGCGCGGGTGCACAGCGCCGTGACCTCTTCGAGGATGTGGGTGGAAATGATCACGATCTTGTCGCGCGCCAGACCCTGGATCAGCTGGCGCACCTGATGCTTCTGGTTGGGATCGAGGCCGTCGGTGGGCTCGTCGAGAATCAGCACGCGCGGATCGTGGAGGATCGCCTGGGCCAGGCCGACGCGGCGCTTGAAACCCTTGGACAGCGTCTCGATGCTCTGCTCCAGCACCTTGTCCAGCTCCACCTGCGCCACGGCGCGCTCGACCCGCTGACGCTTCTCGGCGCCACGAAAGCCGCGCACCTCGGCGATAAAGTCGAGAAAGCCGCGCACCGTCATGTCGCCGTAGCAGGGCGCGCCTTCCGGCAGATAGCCGATCTGCCGCTGGGCCTGCAGGGTCTGGGTCTGGATATCGCAACCGAGGATGCTCGCCGTGCCGGAGCTCGGCGCGAGAAAGCCGGTGAGCATCTTCATGGTGGTGGACTTGCCGGCGCCGTTGGGGCCGAGAAAGCCCAGCACCTCCCCCGGCTGGACGCTGAACGACAGGTCGTCGACTGCCGTGTGCTGCGCAAAACGCTTGGTCAGGTTTCTTATTTCGATCATGGCCTCTCACCAGTGCGGTCAAAGCCTGGCGCGCCGCTCGTGGGCACGAGCCAGGCCTGCAAAAATGCCGGCGGAACTATAAGAAGTCGGATGCGCTGATTGCAACCGAGTGGCGCCCACGGAAATTTACCGGAGGTTACCGCCGCCCGGCGGCGCGCCCAGCAATACCTGAAATAGTCGTCGTTCCCGCGCAGGCGGGACAGCAGCTTTATCGCTGAACAGCGCTTGCGCTGGCCCGAAGGGGAATACGCCGCACCGGGACCAGCGCCTTCGCAGGTATGGCGGTAAATGGCTTTTCAGCACGCCCTCAGCGATCCAGCGGGCTCAGCACCGCCAGGCCGCCGCGATTGAGCACATGGGTGTAGATCATGGTGGTCTTCACGTCGGCGTGGCCGAGCAGCTCCTGCACCGTGCGGATGTCCTGGCCCGCCTCCAGCAGGTGAGTGGCGAATGAATGGCGCAGCGAATGCGGCGTGGCGTGCTTGATCGAGCCGGCACGCCGCGCTGCCTCGCGCACCGCACGCTGAATGGTCTTCTCGTGCAGGTGATGACGGAAGGTCCCCTGGCCGCGCGGGTCCCGCGAGCGGTTAATGGACGGAAAGACGAACTGCCAGCCCCATTCCTTGGCCGCATTGGGATACTTGCGCGCCAGGGCGAAGGGCAAGTTGGCCTCGCCAAAACCCTCGGCGAGATCGCTGCAATGCAAGCCGCGCACTTTGTCGAGATGCAACTGCAGCGGCTCGACGATACGCATGGGCAGCATGGTTACCCGGTCCTTCTGGCCCTTGCCATCGCGCACCAGAATCTCCCGCCGGGCGAAATCCACATCCTTGACCCGCAGCCGCAGCGCCTCGAGTAGACGCAAGCCCGAGCCATAGAGCAGGTTGGCGACAATCCAGCTCACGCCCTGCAGCTGCGCCAGCAAGGCCTCCACCTCGGCGCGAGTCAACACCACCGGCAGATGCTGGGGCTTCTTCGCCCGCACTATGTCTTGTAACCAGGGCAAATCCAGCTTGAGCACCTCCTTGTAGAGAAACAGCAGAGCGGCCAGGGCTTGGTTCTGCGTCGAAGCGGACACATCGCGCTTGACCGCCAGATGAGTCAGAAAAGCCTCGATCTCCGCCGCGCCCATCTCCGCCGGATGCCGATAGCGATGGAAGCGGATATAGCGCTTTGCCCACTCGGCATAGACAGTTTCGGTACGGATGGAATAGTTTCTGACTCGAATCTGCTGGCGCAGTTGATCCAGCAGCTTGGGCTTGCCGTCATCCATGTCGCGTTTCTCCCTGAGTGCTGTCGCGTTTACCGCGACCACCTTCAAGCTAGACAAGGACTTACCAGACGACAAGGAAGGTTATGCGACAGGTGTCGTGGGCAAACGCGACAGCCATGTCGCCTAATTAATAGTTAGGACTAAAACCAAAAATCGGAGTACGTCGCACATGGAAGTCAACTGCAGTTCACTTAACGAAGTTCGCGAAAATATCGACAAGATAGATCGAGAAATCGTGGCGCTGCTCGCAAAGCGCGGAGCGTTTGTCGCTAAAGCCGCATCCTTTAAAAAGACAACAGATGAAGTGAAAGCCCCCAACCGGGTAGAGCAAGTCATTTCAAAAGTCGTATCTCTCGCACAAGAGCAAGGGGCTAATACGGAAGTAGTGGAGAGCGTTTATCGCGCAATGATCTCTGGCTTCATTAACGCGGAGCTTAAAGAGCACTCACTGCTTAACCAAAATAGCGTACAACCCTAACAATAGGTTCAAACCGCTCGCTTCGCTCACTGGGACGGGCTAAAGCCCGCCCCTTAACCAAACGTTATGCGCTAAGGAGGGATCCATGGAAGGAGAAAGCAAGCCGCTAGTCTGGTGGATTAACAATCTCGCCAACATGACACGTGATATATGGCTTTGGATTCCTGATGGTACTAAATATTTGGGAGAGTCCACCCCTTGCGTCGCAGTAAGTAGCAGGAAGCTTTCACCTGAGGAACAAGATCGACAAGAAGCCGAATTAGAGCAAAGCGGTCTTCGCTGTTTTTTCCACAAAGATCAAATTGAAGATATAATCGAGAATCTTCGACAGCAGAAGCCCACCTATTCTTTAGCGGAGCTTTTTCTCGCCATCAACTTCTACTGGCAGAACGATGCCTTTATAGATATTACAGCGCATAACTAGTGGTTCAAATCGTTCGCTTCGCTCACTGGGACGGGCTAAAGCCCGCCCCTTAACCAACCGTTATACATCATAGGGGTATTGAGTGAGAACTCCGAATAACAATTATGATGGAAAGCCAACAGCATATTTAGACCACAACATTCTTGATATATTTGTAAAAAATAGAGATTTGCCATTCGCATCTGAGCTGAGAGAGAAATATCAGATTATTTATTCAGATGAAACACTCAAAGAAATCAAAAGAACAGGAGATAGTGGCTCAAAATTTCTTGAGGTTCTTGAAAGCTTGGAGGCGATGCACCTTCGAATATTCATCACTGAAAGTTTTAAAGTAACTGATAAAGCCATATTAAAAGAATCAAACCCGTTCGATGCATTTGAAGATTACTGCAAAAACATTGAGCCAGTTTATGAAGCGATGGAAAAAGCCACGGCGCAATCATTGCTTAAATTCTATGGCGGCCGTGCAGGAAGCGACTTTGATGACATCAACAGAGAGCAAATAGATTCATTCAGTCACTTAATGAACTATATCTCAGACCAGGTTGACGAGATAAAAGATTTAGTTCCTGGGATAGAAGCCGCATTCTCTGCCCACACAAAAGAAATGCAAAACAGCTTCAACGAGGCCCTTGCCCATTCAACAGCGGAGCTGCGTAAGCACATAGAAGATGAATTAAATTATTCTGGTGTTCAGACATACCGCAAACATATGAATGTCGGGCCAGTGCAGCTGAACAACATTGAACCGCCGAACGTAATAAATAAAATATGGAGCATCTATAAAACCCTTGATGGCTACAGGGAGAATAATTTCTCAATAGAGCAATTTTTAGGTATATCAAGAAACCCAATTTACAACAGAGAAATGTATTTGCACGAAAAAGTGACCTCTGTATACAACGTATTAAATATTATCGGCTACTACCCAGATTCCAAAATGAAGCATGACAGAAGATTCACTGCCGCAATGAGTGATGCGGGGCACGCCGCTATAGCTTCGTTTTCAGATTTTCTATTCTCTCGGGATGCCGCCTTCATACATAAAGCCAGAGCCGCGTATGAATATCTCAACGTCAAAACCCAAGTCATCGAAGTAATCGTTAATGACGTATAACAACTGGTTCAAACCGTTCGCTGCGCTCACTGAGACGGGCTAAAGCCCGCCCCTTAACCAAACGTTAGGTACGCCATTAAAAATGAGAGCTCCACAAGAATGAAAGGGAAAATTGTTTCATGGAGGGATGATAAAGGCTTCGGCTTCATCAGCCCTGAAGGTAAAAGCGAACAGGTTTTCTTCCACATTTCAAGCGTCAAAAAGGCAACTCGCAAGCCTGAAGTTTGAATCGCCCCGGCTTTCCTAGACACTCTCCAAGCTCTGGAAATAACGCTTTTCAAACTCCACTGGCGATAGCTGCATAGCGCTGCTGNACGCTGGTTGCTCATGGCACCTCCTGATGGGCCTCATTATGAGGCTTGAAGGTGTCTACGAAACTAGGGTCGATTCAGAGAGCAGTGTCATCACGCTGGCCTCAGCACCGTACCAGCGCTGAGGCGCTTCAAAACCGCAGAGAAAAAGGCGAAGGAACGCATGCAAGTACATCAAAAATCAAAAGCAGGTAAGGCGTCGCATCAGCGCCCTGCTGCCGTCCTTCGAACCGCTTGCCTAACAAGCGGTTCAAATCGCTCGCTCCGCTCGCTGGGACGGGCTAAAGCCCGCCCCTTAACCAAACGTTATGAACAGCAGGTAGAACTGTGATCAATTCACTACTCTCAAGGTCAGCCGAACTGGAGAGTGAGCTTTTACAATTTATCTCACTGCCGCCTTACGATAGATCTGAAAGAATCGTATCCAGCAGGGTGATGTGCAGTATCGCTTTTGAACATGCAGAAAGTGCAAAATTGCTAATAGCTACTGGGAATTTTACATCCGCCACAGGGCTAGTTCGGCTTCAATATGAAGCTCTCACAAGGGCAATGTGGCTGCTTTACTCCGCATCTGACCATGCAATCTCAAAGCTCATGTGCGAGCTCACCAATGAGTCCGCAGAAAAAGCCAACAAATTGCCCATGCTTAGCGAAATGCTCAAAAGCTTGGAAGGCAAGGCACCTCAAGAAGCATTAGATATGCTTCTTGAATTCAAGGAGTACTCTTGGAAACCCTTGAGCTCCTTCATTCACGGTGGCATTCATGCAATCAATCGCCACAGCAAAGGCTACCCCGAACCACTTTTAATTCAGATGCTAAAAATATCTAATGGCGTTTCGATAATGGTCGGCATGTTGCTCGTAATACTTTCTGGCGACCCGCGGCAAAGAGGAAAAATTCCTGCAATTCAAAAAAAATATGAAGACTGCTCTCCAGAGTATAAGAGTGGCTGCTCATAACAACTGGTTCAAGCCGTTCGCTTCGCTCACTCGGGACCGGCTAAAGCCGGCCCCTTAACCAAACGTTAGGCATCAGAATCCAATATGCGCGTCGAACAAGAGTCCCCCAATCAGCCGGATGTCATAGCTCTCATCGCAGATCTCGATGCTTATCAAGACTCTCTGTATCCGGCAGAGGCGCGTTATGCGCTCGACCTCGCGTCACTCTCCAAACCCAATGTCCTTTTTGTCGTTGCAAGAGATGAACAACACGCTGCCCTAGGCTGTGGCGCTGTCGTCATGAATGACTTATACGGCGAGGTCAAGCGCATGTATGTGCTACCCGAAGCCAGGGGCAAAGGTATTGCAAAGAAACTCATCGCCACCCTAGAGGCAAGTGCCTACGAGTCAGGCTGCAGAGAGCTCATGCTTGAAACCGGGCCATATCAACCGGAGGCACTGAGGTTCTACACAAATCAAGGCTATGCGCGTCGAGGCGCATTCGGCTCATATCCCGAGCATCCACTCAGCGTCTTCATGTGCAAGTCACTCAGTTCAGCAACCAGTGCAAGTTCTGATGCCTAACAACTGGTTCAAACCGTTCGCTTCGCTCACTTGGGACCGGCTAAAGCCGGCCCCTTAACCAAACGTTATACGTAGGCCGAGCCATGAGAAAAATCCAGAAATTATTGGCCAACTGGTTGTTCCCAAAATTCATTTCAAATGCTTGTGAATCTCGCATTCCGAGATCAGGAGCAGCCGGAGCCAATGTAAATTGTTATGTATTAGCCATAGACAATAATGAGTCTCCATTTTTCATAGCTACTGAAATTTCTGGCGACCAAATATCAGGACTGGAATGGGACGGAAACTCCTACGCGAATGAAACCACCCTTACAGTCCAAGAGATTGAAAACAAGAACCTTAGAATCACACACTATTACGGGCTTTACGAAATAACCTATAAAGGCATCTGCGATGCCGCATTCCATTACACAACCAAATGGGCTTATATAAAAATTTGGCTTCACAAAAAACTAGACTCGATCAGCCAATATTTCTTCAATAAAAAGAAATTAGTAACAAAGAAAAGAATAGAGCTATTAAAGTTTATGATGGACTCCCAGTTAGATCGCTCACACGTAGGAATCAGTTTCCATCAACTCATGACCGGTCTATATTCAATCAACTGGATCCTACATCCAGCTCGCGAAGAGCAAGAGCGCAGACTTGAGCTGTATTTAGAGTCACTAGTTAACTCAGGCGAGATATCCCAAATAAATCATGAGTACGTGGTGACTGGCAGCGCAATAAGTGCAATTGAGCGCTACGAAGAAGAAGAGCGTCGTCACACCGAAGCAGTAAAATTACAAAAAAGAATGGTTTTACTAACACTAATCTTGGTTTTTACCGCGCTAGTTCAATCCGGTGTCATCAAACTCCCCGTGCTAATTGACCTTACCCAAAAATCTCAGCAAGAGGAGTCTACGTATAACTATACGCTCAACCCCGCTCGCTTCGCTCACTGGACTCACAAAAGCTACGCTTTTGTTCGCCGGTTAGCTTAATCGTTAGGCATTTTTCATGGCATCGTTTCCGCAAATCCTCTTGAATCGACTCTGGCACTCTACTACGCCCGCACGCTATGAGCTGATTCTTGAAACCGGTGCCATACTTCCGGAGCCAAACATTCCGGATGCTTCCAGATATTGCACCGCGCAAGGGCCAAAACACTACCCGTATGTACGCACCCTAGGAGGAGTTAGTCTCTTTGATTTCACCGATTTCAACCCGGACTCGTACAGCGAAAAATATGTAGCCAGTTGGTTTACCTTTGTGCCTATGAACAATAACGGCGGTAATAAAATCTGGATTGAAATCAATCGAGAGCTAGTTCAGGAGTCATTAATTGAAGGCATCGACCTAATAGATCAATGGAAACGAAATAATGCATATGGTCATAATGTAATGCCAATAATAGAAGTCGCACACATCGGCCCAATTGACACCTCAAAATTTACTCAAGTACTCCAACACCTTGATGGTTCGTGGCAAAAAATCAGATAACGGTTCAGATCGAGGCCCAATGCCTAACAAATGGTTCAAACCGTTCGCTTCGCTCACTGGGACGGGCTAAAGCCCGCCCCTTAACCAAACGTTAGGCCCCCTATGACAATCCATCATCAATCGCAGAAAGAACGGATAGAGGCAGGGCTTGGATTTGAGTGGGACTTGTTGCCTGCGACAATTACCCGTACTTCAGACATCCCATCTAAGACGTCACATCTCAACTTCAAGCGGGTCGGTGATTCACATAAAGGGATCGGTAACTGTGACGGCTTGCACACCTTATGGGCTACGTCCGTTAATCAGGATTTCTTAGAGGAAATCTGCTTAATAAAAACGCTTGATACTCTTTACCTTTCAGGTGTTACGGCGCAAGATCTTTACGCCGTAAATACGCTGCCTAAACTTAGGCGCCTATTAGTAGTTGGAGCTTCGAAGCTGAAAGACCTGGCATGGCTTCCTACTCAGCGATCATTGAAGTATTTGGCGATTGAAAATTTAAAGTTGGTTCATGACCTTTCACCATTGTCACAGCTCGTTCAACTTCAATCCCTTGCTGTCGAAGGCAGCATGTGGACTCCAATGCGCGTTTCATGTCTAAAGCCCCTGTCCAATCTAACCCTACTGAAGGCTCTGTTCATAACAAATCTTCGGGTGGAGGACCATTCGCTTCAACCGCTCCACACTCTTGACCAACTCGAACTTTTACAGTGTGCGCGCTTCTTCCCACACGCTGAGTTTATGCGACTGTCGGCTGCGCAACCTAAACTTAACTGTAGTTGGTTTGAAGCTGAGAATTGGAAGGCAACATGAGGTCTAACAATTGGTTCAAATCGTTCGCTCCGCTCACTGGGACCGGCTAAAGCCCGCCCCTTGACCAAACCTTAGGGGGCACATATGAGAATGCGCAATGCTCGTATCGCGATAGTGCTACTCGGACTCGTATTACCTTATATGGCACGCCTGCCTCGCGGCATCGAATGGCTGCAGCAGTACACGGATACCGATATTGGTAGTTGGCTATTTTTGGGGGCGTTCAATGCCATTGCATGGGGTGCAATCCTTGCATGTAGCTTTATGTATCTCCGCCCCTGTTCACTAATTGGACCATGCTTGCTTGGCTTCGGCTTCCTAGCATGGGCGCACAACACCTTAGATCTCAGCGCAGACGCGCAAGCCGCTATCGGCCTGATCTTCATTCCTATCTATGCTCTCTTGCCAATTGCAATTGGCGGCGCAATTGGTTACGCCTTGGATCGGAGGCTACGGCGCAATGATGCCCCCTAACAATTCGTATATGGACTCTCCCCCACAAGCGGTGAGGAATAGCTTTTTGACACTGTCGTCAGCGCGGTTGCACTCGTATATCCGGCCTTGCATCGGGCATCGCCCTGGCCATTCTGTTGCTCGCGCAGAGGGGGCCAAGCGCGCATGAGGTATCTGTTGTGGCTCGACGGCGCTGCCGCCGCGCTGGCCGGCGCTCTGCTGCTGACGTTTCGCCACTGGCTGAGCGAGTTGCAGGCGCTGCCCCTGGCGCTGCTGACCCTGATCGGCCTGGTCAATCTGCTCTATGCGGCTTACTCCCTGAGCCTGGCGCGCAGCCGGCGGCGACCGCAAGCGCTGATCGTGCTGCTGGTGCTGGGCAATATGGCCTGGGCGGCGGTGTGCCTAGGGCTGGCGGCGAGCTTTGTCGGCTCGGCGCGCCCCTGGGGCCTGGCTTATCTGGTTGGCGAAGCGCTGTTCGTCGCGCTGCTGGCCGGCCTCGAATGGCGCTGGCGCGAACGCCTGTCAGTGGCCGCTTGAGCGCTCGCCTCGCCCGCGGCGGATAGCCCGCCCCAGGCGCTGCGCGTGGCCTGCAGCGCGAGAGTTTTTGCCCGCCACGCGCCCTTGCGGCACACTAGCGCCCTTCCCGAGCAATCGCTCGTTTTGCCATGCAAGCAGAGTCCGTATGACCCGTTCCCCCTTCCGCCGCCTCGCCTTCGGGGCGCTGCGCCGCCTGCTGTACCTCTGGGTACGCTCGGAAACCATCAACCAGTCCGCCTTCACCCTCAAGCTCGACCGCAGCAAGCCGGTGTTCTACGTGCTGCAGCAGCCTTCGGTGAGCGACCTGGCGGTGGTCGACCGCGAATGCAGCAAGGCCGGCCTGCCGCGCCCGGTGTTGCCGGTGGCGGTCGGGGAACACGTCGAGCCGGCGGCCTTCTTCTACCTGACGCCGGAGCCGGATTGGTTCGGCCGCCAGGACAAGCGCGGCATCTCGCCGACCCTGGATCGGGTAGTCGCCGCCCTCTCCCGCCAGGCGGTGGACGATGCGCAGATCGTGCCGGTCAGCGTGTTCTGGGGGCAGTCGCCGGATCGTGAGACCAGCGCCTGGAAGCTGCTGTTCGCCGACAGCTGGGCGGTGACCGGGCGCCTGCGCCGGCTGGTGAGCATCCTGATCCTGGGGCGCAAGACCCGCGTGCAGTTCTCCACGCCGATTCACCTGCGCGAGCTGGTCGAACAGGACAAGGGCCAGGAACGCACCCTGCGCATGGTCCATCGCATCCTGCGCGTGCATTTCCGCAACCAGAAGGCCGCGGTGATCGGCCCGGACGTGTCGCACCGGCGCAACCTGGTCAAGGGCCTGGTGCACGACCCGCTGGTGCGCCAGGCGATTGCCGAGGAAGCCGAGCGCGAGAAGATCAGCCTGGAGAAGGCCGAGGCGCAGGCGCTGCGCTACGGCAACGAGATCGCCTCGGACTACACCTACACGGTGATCCGCTTCCTCGAACTGGTGCTTTCCTGGTTCTGGAACAAGATCTACGACGGCGTCAAAGTGCACAACATCGAGGGCGTGCGCGACATCGCCCAGGGCCACGAGGTGATCTACGTGCCCTGCCACCGCAGCCATATCGACTACCTGCTGCTGTCCTACCTGCTGTTCACCAACGGCCTGACGCCACCGCACATCGCCGCCGGCATCAACCTCAACATGCCGGTGATCGGTGGCCTGCTGCGCCGCGGCGGCGCCTTCTTCATGCGCCGCACCTTCAAGGGCAACCCGCTGTACACCGCGGTGTTCAACGAATACCTGCACACCCTGTTCAGCAAGGGCTTCCCGGTCGAATACTTCATCGAGGGCGGCCGCTCGCGCACCGGGCGCATGCTGCGGCCGAAGACCGGCATGCTGGCCATCACCCTGCGCAGCTTCCTGCGCTCGCATCGCCTGCCCATCGTTTTCGTGCCGGTGTATATCGGCTACGAGCGGGTGCTGGAGGGGCGCACCTACCTGGGCGAGCTGCGCGGCGCGAGCAAGAAGAAGGAGTCGATCTTCGACCTGTTCAAGGTGCTCGGCGCGCTCAAGCAGCGCTTCGGCCAGGTCTCGGTGAACTTCGGCGAGCCGATCAAGCTGGCCGAGTTCCTCGACCAGCAGCAGCCGGACTGGCGCAGCCAGGAGCTGGCGCCGCAGTTCCGCCCGAGCTGGCTGAACGAGGCGACCAATCGCCTCGGCGAGCGGGTGGCGCGTCACCTCAACGAGGCGGCGGCGATCAACCCGGTCAACCTGGTGGCGCTGGCGCTGCTGTCGACCAGCAAGCTGGCCCTGGACGACCGCGCCCTGGCGCGGGTGCTCGACCTCTACCTGGCGCTGCTGCGCGCGGTGCCCTACTCGCCGCACACCACATTGCCGGACGGCGACGGCGCGGCGCTGATCGAGCACGTCAAGGGCATGGACCTGCTGGCCGAACAGAAGGATGCGCTGGGCAAGATCCTCTATCTGGACGAGCAGAACGCCGTCCTGATGACCTACTACCGCAACAACGTGCTGCACATCTTCGCCCTGCCGGCGCTGCTGGCGAGCTTCTTCCAGAGCAGCGCGCGGATCAGCCGCGAGCAGATCCTGCGCTTCACCGGCGCGCTCTATCCCTACCTGCAGGCCGAGCTGTTTATCCGCTGGGATAGCGACCAGCTCGAGGAAGTGGTCGACCAGTGGCTGGCCGCCTTCGTCGAGCAGGGCCTGCTGAAGATCGAGGGCGACGTGTACCTGCGCCCGGCGCCCAGCTCGCGCCAGTTCGTGCTGCTGACCCTGCTGTCGCGCTCGGTGGCGCAGACCCTGCAGCGCTTCTACATGGCCATCGCCCTGCTGCTCAACGCCGGGCAGAACGCGATCAGCGCCGAGGAGCTGGAAGACCTGTGCACGGTGATGGCCCAGCGCCTGTCGATCCTGCATGGCCTGAATGCGCCGGAGTTCTTCGACAAGAGCCTGTTCCGCCACTTCATCCAGAGCCTGCTGGACCAGGGCGTGCTGCGTCAGGACGAAGCAGGCAAGCTCAGCCACCACCCGCTGCTCAGCGAACTGGCCGAAGGCGCCGCCAAGCGCGTGCTGCCGGCGGAGATTCGCCTGTCGATCCGCCAGGTGGCGCTGGATCGCAACGAGGACGAGCCGGCAGCGCCGTGATTGTCGCGTCGTAGGGCGCGCTATGGCAGAACCCCCAGGGTGGCTGCCGCCTTTTACCTCCACCAGGGCGGTGGATCGGTGAAGCGTGATCCAGCCTACGCGCCGACCGGCAATCGCGGCTAAAGCCCCTCCCACGGCGTCCACCCCACCCGTAGGAGGGGCTTTAGCCGCCACAGGTTCGTAGGCCAAACAAAACCCGCCGTGCGCGAGGCGCAGGGCGGGTTCTCTTTACCGCGTGAAAGGCCTTACAAGGTCACCGCCGCCGGCTTCGGCTCGGCGGCCACTTGCACGTCCGGCGCCACTTCGATGTGCTGCAGCTCGAGGCGTTCGCTGCTCCACTGGCGCACGCGGTTGGTCAGCGCCAGGTCGTCGTTCAGCTTCTGCCCGTAGGACGGGATGATCTGCTGCAGGCGCGCCTGCCACGCGGGGCTGGCGACCTGCTCGGCGAAGGCCTTCTCGATCAGCTGCAGCATGATCGGCGCGGCGGTGGAGGCACCCGGCGAGGCGCCGAGTAGCGCGCTGATGCTGCCGTCGGCGGAAGTCACCACCTCGGTGCCGAACTGCAGCACGCCGCCCTTCTCGGCATCCTTCTTGATGATCTGCACGCGCTGGCCGGCCTGGATCAGCTCCCAGTCCTCGCTCTTGGCCTCCGGGAAGTATTCGCGCAGCGAGGCCATGCGGTCTTCCTGGCTGAGCATCAGCTGGCCGATCAGGTAGGTGCTCAGCGGGATGTTGTCCATACCGGCATTGGCCAGCGGCAGGAAGTTGTCGCTGGTCATGCTGCCGAACAAGTCGAGCAGCGAGCCATGTTTCAGGAACTTGGTGGAGAAGGTGGCAAAGGGGCCGAACAGCAGCACGGTCTCGTCGCCGATCACGCGGGTGTCCAGGTGCGGCACGGACATCGGCGGCGAGCCGACCGAGGCCTTGCCGTACACCTTGGCCTTGTGCTGGGCGACGATCTCGGGGTTGCGCGTCATCAGGAACTGGCCGCCGACCGGGAAGCCAGCGTAGCCCTTGGCCTCTTCGATACCTGATTGCTGCAGCAGCTTGAGCGCGCCGCCGCCGGCGCCGATGAACACGAAGCGCGCCTTGACGCTGCTCTCGGCGCCATCGTTGGCCAGGTCGGCGACCACCACGGTCCAGCTGCCGTCAGCGTTGCGCCGCAGGTCGCGCACCTCGTGTTCCAGGTGCAGGCGCGCCTGGTCCTTGGCGATCAGCGAGTCGATCAGTTGGCGGGTGATCTCGCCGAAGTTGACGTCGGTGCCGATCGCCATGCGGGTGGCGGCGACGGGTTGGCCCTGGTCACGGCCCTGCATGACCAGCGGCGCCCACTGGGCGATCTGCGCGTGATCCTCGCTGAACTCCATGCCGCGGAACAGGTTGCTGTGCTCGAGCGCGGCATGGCGCTTGCGCAGGTATTCGATGTTGTCCTCGCCCCAGACGAAGCTCATGTGCGGGGTGTTGTTGATGAAGCTCTTGGGCTTGCTCAGCACCTCGCGCTCGACCTGGTAGGCCCAGAACTGCTTGGAGATCTCGAAGGATTCGTTGATCGCCACCGCCTTGCCGATGTCGATGCCGCCGTCGGCGGTTTCCGGGGTGTAGTTCAGTTCGCAGAACGCCGAGTGGCCGGTGCCGGCGTTGTTCCAGGCGTTGGAGCTCTCGCCGGCGACGCGGTCGAGGCGCTCGTAGATGTCGATGCTCCAGTCCGGCTCCAGCTCGTTGAGGTAGGTGCCGAGGGTGGCGCTCATCACGCCGGCGCCGATCAGCAGGACATCGACGGTTTTCTCGGGCTCGCGGGGCTTGGAGCAACCGATCACGCTGAGACAGAGCAGCGTCAGCAGGATTTTCTTCATGGCACAGTCCAGTGGTGTGCACGACGGCGGGCCGTGCAGGCAAGGTTTCGGGTGGCAGCCGTATGGGCCGCCCATGGGCGATGGCCGCCGATCGGCGGCGCGGCGGGAGGAAGGGTGTTCCAGGCCTCTTGGCGGGCGTATTCCGCTCGTGCCGCCGGCAGGAGCAATATGCGTGCCGCTGAAAGGATTCAGCGCTGGATCGGGCCTCGCCGCGCACCGGGAGGCACGATGCGGTGGCGAGTTCTCGCCAAAGGCGGCGGGCCCGCGCGGCGCCGGTGGCGGGATTCCGCCCCGCGCCTCAGCTGGACAGCAGCAGGGGCAACAGCAGCGCCGTGGCGATCCCCAGCAGGCTCATGGCCAGGGCGGCGAAGGCGCCGCACTCCTCGCCTTCCTGCAGGGCATGGGCGGTGCCGATGGCATGGGCATTGATGCCGTAGCTGAGGCCTCGGGCAGCCGGGTGCTCGACCCTGGCCCAGCGCAGCAGCCAGGGGCCGAGCGCGGTGCCGATCACCCCGGTGAGCATCACCAGCACCGCCGCCAGCGAGGCGATGCCGCCGATCTGTTCGGCCACCGGCATGGCGATCGGCATGGTCACCGATTTCGGCGCCAGGCTCATCAACACCACCCAGTCGGCGCCCAGCGCCCAGCCGATGGCCAGGGTCAGCGTCACCGACAGCACGCCGCCGGCCAGCAGGGTGAGCATGATCGGCCAGAACAGCTGGCGAATGCGCTTGATGTTGTGCTGCAGCGGCACCGCCAGGGCCAGGGTGGCCGGGCCGAGCAGCCAGGCGATGGGCTCGGCGCCGGCGCGGTAGGTGGCGTAATCCACCCCGCACAGCAGCAGGGTGGCGACGATCAGCGTCACCGACACCAGCACCGGCTGCAGCAGCAGCCAGCCGCTGCGCCGATACAGCCAGGCGGCAATCAGAAAGGCCGCCAGGGTCAGGCCGATGGCGAACACCGGATGCGCGGCCAGGGCATTCATCGCTGACGCTCCTGGCGGCGGATCAGGGTCTGCAGCAGCCAGCCGCAGAACGGCACGGTGACCAGCAGCGACAGCACCAGGGCCGTGGCGATCACCGGCAGCTCGGCCAGCAGCAGCTCGCTGCTGGTCATGATCCCGGCGGCCGGCACCGCCAGCAGCAACGGCAGGTAGGGCAACAGGCCATTCGCCGCCTGCTGCAGCGGCTCGGGCACCGCGCCGCGCCACATCAGCCAGGCCGACAGCAGCAGCAGGCCGATGATCGAGCCCGGCAGCATCGGCAGCAGCCACTGGTTCAGGGCCACGCCCAACAACTGCAGCACCACCAGCCAGAACAGGCCTCGCAACATCATGATCTCGACTCCTCCTTAATTGCGCCCCCGGCGAAACAGCGGACGCGGCTCGATGGCCGAACGACCATACAACACACTGAGCCCGGCCAGGCCCTTGAGTGCATCCTCCAGCGACTTGTCGGCGCGCACGGCGAAGGCGTCGAAACCGCACTGGCGCATATGCGCCAGCTGGTCGCGCAGCACATCGCCCACCGCGCGCAGTTCGCCGCGCCAGCCCAGACGGGTGCGCAGCAGGTAGGCCTGGCTGTAGCCGCGGCCGTCGCGGAAGCTGGGGAAGTCGATGGCGATCAGCGGCAGGCTGGCGAGAAACGGCTGCAGGTCTTCCGGCTCGTCGTCCACCTGCAACAGCAGGCCGTCGGCGCTCGCCGCCCTGCCCTGCAGCACTTCGGCCGACTGCCGTTCGCGCCAGACGGCCAGCGGCAGGATCAACGGCGCCACGCCAGCGCTGTCGGCGTCATGCAGTTGCCAGGGGTCGTCGGTGACGATGCGGGCCTGGCCCTCGACCAGGCGGATCAGATTGTTCATGCCACCGCCTCCCGGGCGTAGATGCGCTCCTTGAACGGCTCCAGGCCGATGCGCTGGAAGGTGTCGAGAAAGCCTTCGTTCAGCTCGCGGTAGTCGACGTAGGTCTGCACGATGCGCTCGATCACCTCGGGCACCTGCTCGGCGGCGAACGCCGGGCCGATCACCTTGCCCAGCGCCGCCTGCCGGCCCTGGCTGCCGCCGAGGGTGAGCTGGTACCACTCGCTGCCGTTCTTGTCGACGCCGAGGATGCCGACGTTGCCGATATGGTGGTGGCCGCAGGCGTTCATGCAGCCGGAGATGTTCAGGCTGATATCGCCCAGGTCGTGCAGGTAGTCGAGGTCGTCGAAGCGCTGCTGGATGGCCTGGGCGATGGGGATCGACTTGGCGTTGGCCAGCGAGCAGAAGTCGCCGCCCGGGCAGGCGATGATGTCGGTGAGCAGGCCGGCGTTGGCGGTGCCCAGCCCGGCCGCCCGAGCCTCCAGCCACAGCGCATGGAGATCGCGCTTGCGCACGTCGGGCAGCACCAGGTTCTGTTCGTGGGCCACGCGAATCTCGCCGAAACCGTAGCGCTCGCTCCAGTCGGCCAGCGCCTCCATCTGCTCGGCGCTGACGTCGCCGGGCGGCGCGCTGATGCCGGGTTTGGTCGACAGCACCACGCTGGCGTAACCGGGCACCTGATGCGCCATGACGTTGCGCGACACCCAGCGGGCGAAGTCCGCGTCGCGCGCCAGCTGGGTGCCAAAGTCGATATCGGCATCGGCCAGCTCGGCATAGGCCGGCTTGTGGAAGGAGGCGGCGACGCGCCGGTATTCCTCATCGGTGAGCCGCGCCGGGCCGTCCTTGATCGACTGCCACTCGCGCTCCACCTCGGCGGCGAAGGCCTCGATGCCGAGCGCCTTGACCAGGATCTTGATCCGCGCCTTGTACTTGTTGTCGCGCCGGCCGTGGCGGTTGTACACGCGCAGGATGGCCTCGACGTAGGACAGGCAGTCCTGCCAGTGCAGCCCCTCGCGCAGGGTCTGGGCGATGATCGGCGTGCGCCCCAGGCCGCCGCCGACCAGCACCCGCAGGCGCAACGCACCGGCCTCGTCGCGATGCAGCTGCAGGCCGATATCGTGCACCTGGATCGCCGCGCGATCCTCGGCGGCGGCGCACAGGGCGATCTTGAACTTGCGCGGCAGGAAGAGGAATTCCGGGTTGACCGTCGACCACTGGCGAAGGATCTCGGCCAGCGGACGCGGGTCGAGGTACTCGTCGGCGGCAACGCCGGCGAAGGCTTCGGTGGTGATGTTGCGCACGCAGTTGCCGGAGGTCTGGATGGCGTGCATGTCGTGCTCGGCCAGCCAGTCGAGGATGTCCGCCACGCGCTCGAGCTCGATCCAGTTGAACTGGATGTTCTGCCGCGTGGTGAAGTGGCCATAACCGCGGTCGTAGGCGCGGGCGATATGCGCCAGCGCGCGCATCTGCTTGGCCGACAGGGTGCCGTAGGGGATCGCCACGCGCAGCATGTAGGCATGCTTCTGCAGGTACAGGCCGTTCTGCAGGCGCAGCGGCAGGAACTCCTCTTCGCTCAGCTCGCCTTCCAGGCGCCGCTGTACCTGGTCGCGGAACTGGGCGACGCGCTCGCGCACCAGCGCACGGTCATAATCGTCGTATTGGTACATGCCGGCAGGCCTCCTGATCACGGGCGTCGACTATGCCTGCCGGACGTGTTTCGAAAACAGCGCCAGAAAAGCCTAAAAAAACCAGATCAGATAAGCGAAAGAAGGCTGCGGCTTACCGGAGATTGGCGCGGCGCGATGTCGCAGGCCGAGGCCTGTAGCGCTCAGGCTGAGATCCACAGGAGCCAGAGGTGGCGTGGCCTGGAGACCTGTCAGGCAGTTTTTCCGGCGTCCACCGGCCGCATCTGATCCGCTTTTTTAACGAAAACCTGAGACTGTTTCGCAAACAGTTCGCCTCGGATCATGGCGCCAGCCTGATTAACGCCTGATGAGGGCAACGCCATGACCGAGCTGATCCCCGTGCGGGCCGTCGAGAGCATCGACCCTGCCAAACCCATCCGCCTGACGCCGGCCCAGGCCGGCGGGCCGATTCACACCCGCAGCTTCACCGGGCGCTTTCGCAACCTGCGCCTGCTCGGCGCCGGCCTGCTGTTCCTGCTGTTCTTCGGCACCGCCTGGATCGACTGGAACGACCGCCAGGCCGTGCTCTGGGATCTGGGCGCGCGTCAGTTCCATATCTTCGGCGCCACCTACTGGCCGCAGGATTTCATCCTGCTCTCGGCCATCCTGATCATCGCCGCCTTCGGCCTGTTCTTCATCACCGTGCTGGCCGGGCGCGTCTGGTGCGGCTACGCCTGCCCACAGAGCGTGTGGACCTGGATCTTCATGCGCGTGGAGCAGCTCACCGAGGGCGACCGCGGCCAGCGCATCAAGCTCGACGCCGCACCCTGGTCGCTGCAAAAGATCCTGCGCCGCGGCGCCAAGCACGGCCTGTGGCTGGCGGTGAGCCTGGTCACCGCGCTGGCCTTCGTCGGCTACTTCACCCCGATTCGCCAGCTGACCCTGGACCTGGCGACCCTCGAGGTCGGCGCCACCACGGCCTTCTGGGTGCTGTTCTTCACCGCCGCCACCTATATCAACGCCGGCTGGCTGCGCGAGAAGGTGTGCCGCGACATGTGCCCCTACTCGCGCTTTCAGAGCGTGATGTTCGACCGCGACACGCTGATCGTCTCCTACGACGCCGCCCGCGGCGAGAGCCGCGGGCCGCGCCGCAAGGACGCCGACTACAAGGCCGAAGGCCTGGGCGACTGCATCGACTGCACCATGTGCGTACAGGTCTGCCCCACCGGCATCGACATCCGCGATGGCCTGCAACTGGACTGCATCGGCTGCGGCGCCTGCATCGACGCCTGCGACAGCGTGATGGACAAGCTCGGCTATGCCCGCGGCCTGGTGCGCTACGGCTCCGAGCGCGAGCTGGCCGGCGGCAAGACCCGCTGGCTGCGGCCCAACCTGGTCGGCCATGCGGCGATGCTGGCGCTGATGATCGGCGCCTTCGCCTGGGCCCTGGCCGAGCGCCCGCTGCTGTCGCTGGACGTGACCCGCGACCGCGGCCTGTACCGCGAGAACGCCCTGGGCCAGATCGAGAACATCTACAGCCTGAAGATCATCAACAAGACCCAGCAGGCGCGCAGCTACAATATCGCCCTGGTCGAGCCGGGCGACTTCGAGCTGCATGGGCCGAGCACGCTGCATCTGGCAGCCGGCGAGATCCGCGACCTGCCGGTCAGCGTGGCCCTGACCGCCACGCGCAATGGCGCCGGCCCGCAGCACCTGCAGTTCGAGGTGACCGACCAAGCCGAGCCGGACAGCCGCGTCGCCACCCGCAGCACCTTCCTCGCCCCGCTGCGCTGAAACCTTCTAGCCCGGATGCCATCCGGGGCCGTCCGCTGCGCGGATGGCACCCGGGCTACACCTACCCTGTAGGCGCGGATTGATCCGCGATTCGCCCAGCACGCCCCACGGTCCCGCCCGAACGACTCACGAGGCCCTGCCATGTCCGCCGTTCACCCCGTAAAGTGTTCGCCCGTACCCCTTGCACCGGTGAACCAGGACAGGATGAAACGCTACGAGAAATTCGCCGACGAGATCGCCGAGCTAATCCGCAGCGGCGTGCTCGCCCCAGGCGAGAAGGTGCCCTCGGTGCGCCACGCCAGCCGCACCTACGGGGTCAGCCCGTCCACCGTGTTCCAGGCCTACTACCTGCTGGAGGATCGCGGCCTGATCCAGGCCCGCGCCCGCTCCGGCTACTTCGTCCGCGAACACGCGCAGCGCCCGCTGCACGAGCCGGAAGCGGCCGTGCGCGCCGCGCAGACCACCGAGGTGGACGTCAGCGAACTGGTGTTCTCCGTGCTCGCCTCGCTGAAAGACCCTGACACCGTGCCCTTCGGTTCGGCCTTCCCCAGCCCCGACCTGTTCCCCCTGCCGCGCCTGGCGCGCAGCATGGCACACGCCCTGCGCGAGCTGTCGCCGCACGCGGTGATCGCCGACATGACCGCCGGCAACCCCGACCTGCGTCGGCAGATCGCCCTGCGCTACATGGTCAGCGGGGTGATGCTGCCGATGGAGGAGCTGGTGATCAGCAACGGCGCCATGGAGGCGCTCAACCTCTGCCTGCAGTGCGTCACCCAGCCGGGCGACCTGGTGGCCATCGAGTCGCCGGCCTTCTACGCCTGCCTGCAGGTGCTGGAGCGGCTCAAGCTCAAGGCGGTGGAAATTCCCGTGCACCCGCGCGAAGGCATCGACCTGGCGGCGCTGACCGACAGCCTGCAGCGCCTGCCGATCAAGGCCTGCTGGTTCATGAGCAGCCTGCAGAACCCGCTCGGCGCGAGCATGAGCGAGGCGAAGAAACAGGCGCTGTACGAGCTGCTGGTGCGCCACCAGGTGCCGCTGATCGAGGACGACGTCTACGCCGAGCTGTACTTCGCCAGCCAGCCGCCCAAGCCGGTGAAGAGCTTCGACCGCGAAGGCCTGGTGATGCACTGCGGCTCGTTCTCCAAGAGCCTGGCACCCGGCTACCGGGTCGGCTGGGTGGCCGGCGGGCGCTACGCCGAGCAGATCGCCCGGCTCAAGCTGATGACCACCATCTCGCCCTCGGTGCCGGCCCAGGCGGCCATCGCCGACTACCTGCAGCACGGCGGCTACGACCGCCACCTGCGCAAGCTGCGCCACGCCCTGGAAATGCAGCAGGGCGCCATGCTCGCCTCCGCCGCCCGGCATTTTCCCGCCAGCACGCGGGTGACGCGGCCGGCCGGCGGTTATTTTCTCTGGTTCGAATTCCCCGAACGGTTGGACTCCCTGCAACTGCTGCGCCTGGCGCTGGCCCAGGGCATCAGCCTGGCGCCGGGACCGATCTTCTCCGCCAGCCAGGGCTTTCGTCACTGCGCCCGCCTGAACCACGGCCACCCCTGGGACGCGCGCAGCGAACAGGCCATGGAGGTGCTCGGCCGGCTGGTGGCGGGGTTGCTCTGACAAGCGACCATGTTCCGTAGCCCGGATGTTGTTGGCCGAACACAGCTCGGCATGACCCGGGACAATATTTGCCGCCACGCCCCCGCCTAGACTCACTCGCTCCCGAATCCGCACGGAGCGCAGCAGCATGACCTTCGATGTCGCCATCATCGGCGCCGGCCCGGCCGGTTTGTGCCTGGCCCGCGCCCTGTCCGGCCAGGGCCTGGCCGTCGTGGTGCTGGAGCGCCAGGCCGAGCAGGCGCTGGCAGCGCCGGCCTTCGACGGTCGCGAGATCGCCCTGACCCAGGCCTCGCAGGCGCTGCTCGAACGCCTCGGCCTGTGGGCGCGCCTGCCGGCCGAGGCCATCGCCGTGCTGCGCGACGCCCAGGTGTTCGACGGCCCCTCGCTGTTCGCCCTGCAGATCCGCGCCGAGCAGGCCGGCGCCGAGCGCCTCGGGCATCTGGTGGCCAACCAGGCGATCCGCCGGGCCGCCTACCAGGCCGTGGGCGAATGCGCCGATGTGCAATTGCGCTGTGAGGCGAGCGTGCGCGCCATCTGCCAGCGCGAACGCGAGGTGGAGCTGGTTCTTGAGGACGGTCAGTTACTGAAAACCCGTCTGCTGGTGGCTGCCGACAGCCGCTTCTCGGAGACCCGCCGCCAGCTCGGCATCGGCGCCCAGCTCAAGGACTTCGGCAAGAGCATGCTGGTGTGCCGCATGCAGCACGAGCGCGATCACCAGCAGGTGGCTTGGGAGTGGTTCGGCTACGGCCAGACCCTGGCCCTGCTGCCGCTCAATGGCCGCCAGTCGTCGGTGGTGCTGACCCTGCCGCCACGGCAGATCGAACGCCTGCAAGGGCTCGACGAGACGGCCTTCGCCCGGGAGATGGAACGGCGCTTCGAGCGCCGCCTGGGCGCCATGCGGCTGGTCAGCAGCCGCCACGCCTACCCGCTGGTCGGCGCCTACGCGCGGCGCATGGTGGGCCGGCGCTGCGCGCTGATCGGCGACGCCGCCGTGGGCATGCATCCGGTCACCGCGCATGGCTTCAACTTCGGCCTGGGCAGCGTGCAGCGGCTGAGCGAACTGCTGCTGGCCGCGCAGCGCAAGCGCCAGGACCTCGGCGCAGGCGATCTGCTGGCGCGCTACGAACGCCGGCAGCGCCTGGCCACCTGGCCGCTGTACCAGGCCACCAATCTGCTGGTGGAGCTGTACACCGACGACCGCCTGCCCGTGCGCCTGCTGCGCGGCGCCGGGCTGCGCCTGGCGCAGGGGCTGCGGCCGTTGCAGAGCGGCATCGCCCGGCACCTGACGGCGCGCACCTGAGCCGGGCTCAGAACCACTGATCGTTGCGCTTGCGCTTGACCCGCAGCATGGTCGGCAGGATCAGCCCGAGCAGCAGCCCGGCGCCGGCGATACCGCCGCCGTAGACCATGTAGCGCATCAGCACCTGCTGCTGCTCCTCGCCCAGCTGCGCCTGGGCATCGCGCAACTCGGCGCGGGCCGTGGTCAACTCGCTGTCCAGCGCGCTGCGGGCTGCCTGCAGCTCGTCGATCAGTTGCTTGCGCGAGTCCAGGGTCTCCTGCATGCCCTGCACGCGGGCCTTCCAGGCGTCGTCGATGCCTTTCAGCTCGGCGGACAACTCGGCCACCTGCTGCTCCAGCTGCGGCAGGCGCTCGGCCTGGCCGGGCACGGCCTGCAGGTCGCGGCTGGGAATCCACACGGCGTTGCCGTTCTCCGCGCGCACCTGGCTGTAATCGCCCTGGCTGCGCAGCAGCTCGACCTTCTGCCCGGAACTCAGCGTGCCGACGATGCGGTAACCGTCGGTCGGCCCGCTGCGCACGTAGGTGTTCAGGCTGTCGCTGACCCAGCGCGCATTGCCGGCCTCCTCGGCCTGCGCCGCAGGGGCGAGCGCCAGCAGACCGCCGAACAGACAGGCGGCGAAGGGTCGAGTCGAAATAACGGGGAAATGACGGGATAGGGACATGGGCGATCTTCACGTGGCGACGAAAACGAAGCCCGCCGGGCGGGCGCGGTGCGAGGTCGGCCACAGGCAGCGCCATGGGCTGCAGCGGAGGTACCGGAGGCGCGCTGAGGAGGCCTTCAGCCAGCCGGCCAATGGCCACCCGCGCCGCCCCGGCGGGCCGACAGGAGAAAGACCGGGGCGAGCGCCGTGAGTTCACTCGCGCGCCTGGAGGCGAGACGGGTGGCCTCAGCTGTCGCGAAACAGATCGTGCGCATCGAGCAGGCGCCAGGCGATCTCCGGACGCTTTTCCAGGGCGCGGCGGATCGCCGCCGGGATCGCCTGGCGGGTCTTGCGGCACAGGCCTGGCTGCTCGTCGAAGCGAAAGCCGATGCCGCGCATGCTGCGCACCTCGCCATGGCCGGGAGCGATATGCAGGCCAATGCCGAGCTGCTCGAACATGCGCTGCTGCAAGCGCTCGAGTTCCTCCAGGCTCTGCAGGTTCTCCAGGCGCTCGAGCAGGCGCTGCTCCTCCTGACGGGTGAGCAGCAGGATGCGCGTGTCGGCGCCCGGCGCGTCCAGCAGCTGTTCGCGCCGACAGTCGCAGACGCCCGCTGGGCAGGGATGACGAAGCGGTGGCAGGGAAGTCATGGGCTAGGATCATAGCCAGCCGCGAATGCCGTTGCCCACTGCCGCGTCGTGCAGGGCGATGGCCGGGCCAGGCAACCTCTCGCCGTCGCCGGGGTCTGAGAGCCCTGATCAACCAAGGAGCCACCATGCAACGCCTATCCCTGCTGCTCTGCAGCACCCTGCTCGCCGCCTGCAGCAACAGCGTCGAAATGCACCGCCTCAGCGGCGAAGTCTTCTACCTGCAGCGCAGCGCCCTGCCGCCGCAGGCCACCCTGGAGGTCAGCCTGCTCGACGTGTCGCTGGCCGACGCACCGGCCAAGGTGCTGGCCCGTCAGGCCGGGCCGGTGGCCGGCCAGGTGCCGCTGCCCTTCAGCCTCGCCTACGACCCGACGCAGCTGCAGCCCGGCCATCGCTACGCGGTCAGCGCGCGCATCGAGGCGGACGGTCGGCTGCTGTTCATCACCACCGAACAGCACGGCGTCACCCTCGACGGCAGCGACCCGCAGCCGCTGCGCATCCGCGTCGACGCCGTGCGTTGAGCAGGCCCTGCAGCAGCCGTTAAGCTGACCCCACTCTCACCCGCACAAGGAAGACCACCATGCTTCGCCTCACCACAGTCGCCGCCGGCCTGCTGCTCTCGGCCAGCGCCTTCGCTCTGTCCCTCTCCGACCTGAGCCAGCAGGACGCCAGCGGCGGCCTCAAGGACGCGCTGATCCAGGGCGCCCAGGTGGCGGTCAAGCAGCTCGGCACGCCCGGCGGCTTCAGCGACAACCCGGACGTGCGCATCGAGCTGCCGGGCCACCTCGGCAAGGCCGCCAAGACCATGAAGATGATGGGCATGGGCGCCCAGGTCGAGCAGCTGGAGGCGAGCATGAACAAGGCCGCCGAAGCCGCCGTGCCGCAGGCCCAGGCGCTGCTGGTAGACGCCGTGAAGAAGATGACCCTGACCGATGCCAAGGCGATTCTCGCCGGCCCCGCAGACTCCGCCACTCAGTACCTGAACCAGAGCAGCCGCGAGCAGATCCGCGCCAAGTTCCTGCCCATCGTCAAGCAGGCCACCGACCAGGTCGGCCTGGCCCAGCAGTACAACGCCTTCGCCGGTCAGGCCGCGGCCTTCGGCGTGGTCGACGCCAAGAGCAGCACGGTGGAAGGTTACGTTACCGAGCAGGCGCTCAACGGCCTGTTCGAGATGATTGCCGTGCAGGAAGCGAACATCCGCCAGAACCCGGCCGGCGCCGCCACCAGCCTGGCGAAGAAGGTATTCGGCGCGCTCTGATCGCCGCCTGCCGCGACAACGCCCCGCTCGGCCCCCGGCCGGCGGGGCGTTTTGCCTGGTGACCAGCTCAGGGCCGGCTGAGCGCGCCGAGCTGCGGCCGGGCAAACAGGTAGCCCTGCATGTAGCGGATGCCCAGTTCGATCAGCGCATCGCGCTCGCCGGCGCTTTCGATGCCCTCGGCGATGATGCGGATGCCCAGCCGCCGCGCCACCAGGACGATGCCGGCGACTATCGCCTGGCGCACCGGGTCCTGGTCGATGCCGCGGGTCAGCACCATGTCCAGCTTGAGCACGTGCGGCTGGAAGGTGGCCAGCAGGTTGAGCCCGGAGTAGCCGGCGCCGAAGTCGTCGATGGCGGTGGTGAAGCCCTGGCGGCCGTATTCGGCGAAGATCCGCTTGAGGTGCTCGGCATCGTGGATCTGCTCGCCCTCGGTGACCTCGAACATCAGCCGCTCGCGGGGGAATTCGAAACGCCTGGCCGCCTCCAGCGTCGCGCGGATGCAGGTCTCGGCGCGGTACACCGCATTGGGCAGGAAGTTGATGCTGAGCAGGCAATCGGGGATTTCGTGCAGGCCGAGACGAGCCGCCTGCTCGATGGCCTTGACCCGGCAGGCCTGGTCGAAGCGATAGCGGTTGCCATCGTTGACCCGCCCGAGAATCTCCCCCGCCGACTCGCCGTTGACACCGCGCACCAGCGCCTCGTAGGCGAAGGGGCGCCGCTCCTCGACATCCAGAATCAGCTGAAAGGCCATGGTGAAGTCGAACCCCAGCGCCTCAGGGTTGCGGCACTCGGCGCAGCCGAGCGGGCGAAAGGGTTGGGGGAAGAAACTCCGGCTGTCACTGTTCATGGGAGCATCCTGGTCAGGGGCGAAGACCACCGTTGGCGCGGGCCCGTCGCGGGAGCCCGGCACTTCGTAACTGACAAAAGCGCAACGCCTCGGCTCGGGCGGCGAACCGCCGCGGCCGACGGACGAAGGATAGCCTGCTCCGCGCCATCAGAGCCGGAAGGAGGCCACCTGTTTTTCCAGGGACAGCGCCAGCTGCTGAAGGGCCTGCGCAGTACGCGAGGTGTCCGCCACCGCTTCGCTGTTCTGCTGCGACATCTGCGCGATGCGCTCGACGTTGCGCGCCACGTCCTGGCTGGCCACGGTCTGCTCGCGCAGCGCCAGGGAAATCTGGTCGACCACGCCGACCACGCGCCCCGAAGCTTCGCGGATGCTGACGATGGCGTTGCCGGCCTGGCTGGCCTGCTCCACTCCGCTGCTGACCTGCTGCACGCCGACCTCCATGTTGCCCACCGCATTGCGCGTGCCGTTCTGGATCTTCTTGATCATTTCGGCGATCTCCTGGGTGGAATTGGCCGTGCGTTGCGCCAGCAGGCGCACCTCGTCGGCCACCACGGCGAAACCGCGCCCCTGCTCGCCGGCCCGTGCCGCCTCGATGGCCGCGTTGAGCGCCAGCAGGTTGGTCTGGTCGGCGATCTCCTTGATCACGTTGACGAT
Source organism: Pseudomonas sp. PL-6 (assembly GCF_054110165.1). NCBI lineage: Bacteria > Pseudomonadati > Pseudomonadota > Gammaproteobacteria > Pseudomonadales > Pseudomonadaceae > Pseudomonas > Pseudomonas sp. PL-6. The sequence goes on from NZ_CM134189.1 coordinate 3,738,447, forward strand.
GGAGGAAATCTGGTCCGAGTGCTGGCCCAGCTCGCCGATCTGCGCGGCCGCGCCCTGCACGGTGTCGGCGATGCGCTGCATGCTCGACAGGGTGTGCTGGATCACCGTGCCGCCTTCCGACGACTGCCGACCCGACTCGCTGGACAGGCTGTGGGCCTCGTTGGCGTTGTCGGCGACATGGTTGATGCTGACGGTCAGCTCCTCCACCGTGGCGGCCATGCTGGACGCCGCGTGGGACTGCTCCTGAGTGGACACCGACAGCTGGCTGGCGGCGCTGGAGAAGTTCTGTGCGGCGCCGACCAGCTGCTCGGCGCCGCTGCGGATCTGCCCGATCATCTCGCGCAGGCGCTCCTGCATGGTGGCGAAGGCGTCCAGCAGCACGCCGATCTCGTCGCGGCCGGCGCGCTCGATGCGCGTATCGAGACGCCCCTCGGCGATGCTGCGCGCCACGTCGACGACCGGCTGCAGACGTCCGGCGATGCTGCGCGACAGGGCAAAGGCAACGCTGATGGCGAGCACCGCGGCAATCAGCCCGCCGCTCAGCAGAATTGCCAGCGACGACGACTTGGCCGCTTGCATGGCGAGGTTGCGCTGCGCAAGCAGGCCATTTTCCTCGGCCTGCAGATCGGCCAGCAGCTGGCGCATGGCGTCCATCTTGGCCTTGTCGCGCCCCGCGCTGATCTGCGCGATGACCGCCTCCATCGACTGCGCACCGGCCACCACCTGGCGGCGTAGCTCGACATTGCCGTGGATGTCCTCGCGCGCCCACTGATCGTGCAGGGCCTGCAACTGGCTCAGGCGCTGCTGCTGCTTGGGGTTGTCGGCGGTCAGACGGCGCAGTTGCGCGAGGTGCTGCTGAAAGCTGCGCTCGCCCTCGTTCAGCGGAGCGAGAAACTGCTCGCCGCCGGTGATGGCGAAACCGCGCATGCCGGTCTCGATATTGATCAGGCTGGTCAGCAGCGAGGCCGACTCGTTGAGCACATCGTAGGTGTGGATATTGCGCTTGACCGAGCTGTCGACCTCGGCAAAACCGCGCCAGGTCGACAACACCAGAATCAGGATGATCAGCAGAACGACGCCGAAACCCGCATACAGCTTCTGGGAAATGCTGAGATTGGCAAACATGGAGACCTCTGAGTCGCAAGGGGCAGACAGTGCGCCGGGGCTGACGGCCTTCGGCAACGCTCGGAGCGCCGGCAGGAAACGGCATCCGTGGCGATGGCCAGCGCAAAATGGCATAGCGCCATTATGCATATCGATACAAAAACTGTACAAGATATTCTCTATGTACAACTTAGACCCTATCTATCACGCCCCCTGGCAGGTCCGCACCAAGCCTTCGCCGCCCCTGCCAAAGCCGCTGGCGAAGGCCAGCCCCGCCCAAAACGAAAGCCCCGCCGGGCTTGTGGCCGGGCGGGGCTTTCGGGTTGCCGTTGCCGATCAGGCGCAGGCGGCTTGCATCTGCCGATGCGTGTCGATGAGGTGCTGCACCACGCCGGGATCGGCCAGCGTGGAGATGTCGCCGAGGGCATCGTATTCGGCGGTGGCGATCTTGCGCAGGATACGGCGCATGATCTTGCCCGAGCGGGTCTTGGGCAGGCCCGGCGCCCACTGGATCACGTCCGGAGTGGCGATCGGGCCGATTTCCTTGCGCACCCAGTTGCGCAGCTCCTGACGCAGCTGCTCGCTGGCCTCCTCGCCGGCGTTGAGGGTGACGTAGACGTAGATGCCCTGGCCCTTGATGTCGTGCGGCACGCCGACCACGGCGGCCTCGGCGACTTTCGGGTGGGCGACCATGGCGCTTTCCACCTCGGCGGTGCCCATGCGGTGCCCCGAGACGTTGAGCACGTCGTCGACCCGGCCGGTGATCCACCAGTAGCCATCCTCGTCGCGGCGCGCGCCGTCGCCGGTGAAGTACATGCCCTTGAAGGTGTTGAAGTAGGTGTCGACGAAGCGGTCGTGGTCGCCGTACAGGGTGCGCGCCTGGCCCGGCCAGGAGTCGATGATCACCAGGTTGCCTTCGGCCGGCCCTTCGATGATGTTGCCCAGGTTGTCCACCAGGGCCGGCTGCACGCCGAAGAACGGCCGCGCGGCGGAGCCCGGCTTCATCGCGTGGGCGCCCGGCAGCGGGGTCATCAGGCAGGCGCCGGTTTCGGTCTGCCACCAGGTGTCGACGATCGGGCAGCGGCTCTGGCCGACGTTCTCGTAGTACCAGTGCCAGGCCTCGGGGTTGATCGGCTCGCCGACCGAACCGAGCAGGCGCAGGCTGGAGCCGTCGGCGCCGGCCACGGCGGCCTTGCCCTCGGCCATCATGGCGCGGATCGCGGTCGGCGCGGTGTAGAGGATGTTGACCTTGTGCTTGTCGACGATCTTGGCCACGCGGGTGACGTCCGGGTAGTTCGGCACGCCCTCGAACATCAGGGTGGTGGCGCCGTTGGCCAGCGGGCCGTAGATCAGGTAGGTGTGGCCGGTGACCCAGCCAATGTCGGCGGTGCACCAGAACACCTCGCCCGGGCGGTAGTCGAACACCCGCTCGTGGGTCAGCGAGGCATATACCAGGTAGCCACCAGTGGTGTGCAGCACGCCCTTGGGCTTGCCGGTGGAGCCGGAGGTATAGAGGATGAACAGCGGCTCCTCAGCGCCCATTTCCTTCGGCGCGCAGACGCTGCCGGCGACCTTCATCAGGTCTTCGTACCAGATGTCGCGATGCTGGTTCCACTTGATCGCCGAGCCGGTGCGCTTGGCCACGATGACCTTCTGCACGCTGTGGGTTTCCGGGTTGGTCAGCGCGTCGTCGACATTGGCTTTCAGCGGCACCTTCTTGCCCCCGCGCACGCCTTCGTCGGCGGTGATCACCACCTTCGACTTGCAGTCGATGATGCGTCCGGCCAGGGCCTCCGGCGAGAAGCCGCCGAACACCACCGAGTGGATGGCGCCGATGCGTGCGCAGGCCAGCATGGCCACCGCCGCCTCGGGGATCATCGGCATGTAGATGGTCACCACGTCGCCGCGGTGCACGTCCTGGCCGCGCAGGGCGTTGGCGAACTTGCACACCTGCTCGTGCAGCTGGCGGTAGGTGATTTCCTGGTGCTCGGCCGGGTCGTCGCCTTCCCAGATGATCGCCACCTGATCGCCCCGCTCTTCCAGGTGACGGTCCAGGCAGTTGTAGGAGACGTTGAGGGTGCCGTCGGCGAACCACTTGATGTCGACGTGGTGGTCGTCGAAGGAGGTCTGCTTGACCTTGGTGTAGGGCTTGATCCAGTCGAGGCGTTTGCCCTGCTCGCGCCAGAAACCGTCGGGGTTGACCACCGACTGTTGGTACATGGCCTTGTAGGTGGCCTCGTCGGTCAGGGTCCTGGCGGCCGCTTCCGGGCTCACGGGATAAAGAGACGCAGCACTCATGGATATACCTCGATGGCGAGTTGTTTTTTTATGCTGCCTTTTGTATCCCCCGACCCTTCGTGTGGCCATTCGACCATGGTCTTACCGCTCTAAGACCATGGTCTTGCGGCAGTTTTTCAGGTGTCAGGGGCGGTTCGACGCCTCGGCAGCCTGGATCAGCTCGGCGCCGATCTCGCCCTCGAACTTCTTCCACACCGGGCGCATGGCCTCGCGCCACTGCGCGCGCTGCGCCGGGGTCAGCTCGATGATCTCGGTGGTGCCGGCCGCGGCGATGGCCTGCTTGGCGCTCTGGTTCAGCGCATCGGCCTGGCGGTTCACCTCGACGGTGACCTCGGCCATGATCGCCTCCAGCTCGCCGCGCACGTCATCGGGCAGGCCCTTCCAGAAACGGGTGTTGGTGATCACCATGTAGTCGATCAGGCCATGGTCGGACTCGGTCATGTACTTCTGCACCTCGTGCACCTTCTGGCTCTGGTAGTTCGACCAGGTGTTCTCGGTGCCGTTGACCACGCCGGTCTGCAGGCCCTGGTAGACCTCGGCGAAGCTCATCTTGCGCGGGTTGGCGCGCACCGCCTTGAACTGCTCCTCGAGCACTGCCGAGGCCTGCACGCGGAACTTCAGACCGCGGGCATCCTTCGGCTCATGCAGCGGCTTGTTGGCGGACATGATCTTCAGACCGTTATGCCAATAGGCCAGGCCGGTGATGTTCTTGTCCTCCATGGAGGTCAGCAGCGCACGGCCGGCCGGGCCGCCCTGGAAGCGATCGACCGCGGCCATGTCGTCGAACAGAAACGGCAGGTCGAAGATCTGCACCGGCTTGGCGTACTGCTCGAACTTGGCCAGCGACGGCGCCAGCAGCTGCACGTCGCCGAGCAGCAGCGCCTCCATTTCCTTGCCGTCGCCGAACAGCGAGGAATTGGGGTAGACCTCCACCTTGACCCGGCCCGGCAGGCGCTCTTCGGCCAGCTGTTTGAACAGTAGCGCGCCCTGGCCCTTGGGCGTGTTGTCCGCCACCACATGGGCGAACTTGATGAGGATGGGTTCCTCGGCAGCCTGAACCAGCCCGGCACAGGAGAGGATGGCAGCGCAGGCGAGCGCCTTGGCGGTGAGTTTGAACATGACGTTACCTCGTTGTTGTTGTAGGTCGGTACGTGGGGCGAAGGGGCCGGCGACGCAGCGCCGCCGGCCGGTGTTCAGGCCGGGCTCTCGCCGGCGCGTTGCAGCAGACGACGGGCACGACCCAGCACCGGGGCGTCGACCATCTGGCCGTCGACCACGAACACGCCCTCGCCGCTGCTGGCCGCCGTCATCACGCGGCGGGCCCAGGCCAGCTCCCGGTCCGTCGGGCGCAGGGCGTGGTGGACGATCTCGACCTGGGTCGGGTGGATGCACAGCAAACCGTCGAAGCCCATGTCGCGCGCGTCACGCGCGGTACGGGCCAGACCGTCGCGGTCCTCGATGGCGGGGAACACGCTGTCCAGCGGCGCGGCCAGGCCTGCCGTGCGCGAATGCAGCAGCAAGGCATAGCGGGCCTGGTCGAGGATGCGCTCGGCCGCCGCGCTGCCGCTGCTCAAACCAAGATCCAGGCCCAGGTCGAGGGCGCCGAAGGACAGGCGCTCGACGCCCTCGCCGCGGGCGATTTCCGCCAGCGCCAGCAACCCCGCCGCACTCTCGATGATCGGCCACACCGGCTTGCCGCAGGCCGCCACCCGTGCGACCTGCGCAGCACTTTCCACCTTGGGCAACAGCACGCCGACGACACCGGCATGACGGCCGCAGAGTTCGATATCGGCGCCGTGCCCGGCATGTTCGGGGGCGTTGATCCGCACCAGCAGCCGCGCTTCAGGGTTGGCCGTGAGAAAGGCATCGAGATGGGCCCGCGCCTCGACCTTCAGGCTCTCCTGCACGGCGTCTTCCAGATCGACGATGACCGCGTCGGCACCCACGGCCAGCGCCTTGGGAATGCGCTCCGGGCGGCTCGCCGGTACGAACAGGGCGCTGCGGATCACGGAATGGCTCATACGGCCCCCCGCTGATGCAGGCGCTGGATATCGCCGGCGCCGTAGCCCAGCTCGGCGAGCAGCGCATCGGTGTGCTGGCCCAGCGCCGGGACGGCATCCATGCGCGGTTCGAAGGCGCTGTTGCGCCCCGGCGGCAGCAAGGCCGGCAGGCTGCCGCTGGGGCTGTCGACCTGGCGCCAGCGCTGGCGCGCCTTAAGCTGCGGATGGGCCCAGACGCCAGCCATGTCGTTGACCTGGGCATTGGCGATCTGCGCCTGCTCCAGGCGTTCGATCACCTGCGCCGCGCTCAGGCGGGAGAAGGCCTCGACGATGATGGCGCGCAGCTCGGCGCGGTTGGCCGAACGCTTGAAGTTGGCGGAAAAGCGCTGGTCACCGGCCAGTTCCGGCTGCTCCAGCACCTTGGCGCAGAACGCCTGCCACTCGCGCTCGTTCTGCAGGCCGAGCATCACCGTACCGCCATCGCCGGCCGGGAACGGGCCGTAGGGATAGATGGTCGAGTGCGCGGCGCCGGCGCGCGGCGGCGGCGTGGCGCCGTCGTAGGCGTAGTACAGCGGGTAGCCCATCCACTCCACCAGGCTTTCCAGCATCGACACGTCGACGCGGCTGCCGACGCCGGTCTTGCCGCGCAGCATCAATGCCGAGAGCACGCCGGTATAGGCGTACATGCCGGCGGCGATATCGGCGATGGAGCAGCCGGCCTTGGCCATCTCCTCCTCGCCCGGCCCGCCGGTGACGGAGAGAAAGCCGCCCTCGCTCTGGATCAGCAGGTCGTAGGCCTTCTTCTGCTCGTACGGGCCGCCCTCGCCGTAGCCGGAGATGTCGCAGACGATCAGCTGGGGAAAGCGTTCGTGCAGCGCCTCGAACGCCAGGCCCATGCGCGCCGCGGCGCCGGGGGCGAGGTTCTGCACCAGCACGTCGGCGCCGGCCAGCAGGCTGTCCAGCACCTGCATCGCGTCGGCCTGCTTGAGGTCGAGGGTCAGGCTCTCCTTGGAGCGGTTGGTCCAGACGAAATGCGAGGCCAGGCCGCTGACCCGCTCGTCGTAGCCGCGGGCGAAGTCGCCGCTGCCGGGGCGCTCGACCTTGATCACCCGCGCGCCCAGGTCGGCGAGCTGACGGGTGCAGAACGGCGCGGCGATGGCGTGTTCCAGGCTGACCACGGTGATGCCATCCAGTGGCCGGGGTTGTTGTGCGTTGTTCATGTCCGCGTCCTCGGTCAGGCCAGCTGGCTCAGGTCATCGGTCTGGCGCAGGCGCCAGACCTGCTCGATCAGCACACCCGCCTCGTCGCTGCTGCGTTTGCCGGCGAAGGCCAGCAGGCGGCGGAACTTGTCTTCCAGCTCGGCGCGGCTGAGGCTGTTGCCCGGGTCGCCCTTGGGCTCGTCGATGGCGCCGCGCAGGGTGCGGCCATCCGTGGTGATCACCTCGATGCGGCCCAGCCAGCGTTGCGGGTAGGCCACATCCACCTCCGGGTCCAGGCGCATCTGCACCTTGTCGCGAAATGCCGCGACGTCGGCGTCGGTCAGCGACAGCTTCTCGAACTCGGTGAGCTGCGCCTTGCCATGCACGGCGATCAGACCCAGCACGGTGCCCATGGAGAACTTGGCCTGGTGCACGGTCTGCGGCACCTGCACACGGCCGAGCACGTCGATGGCGCCCTGGTGCACACGGGCGATGACGCGCTGGATCTGCTCGTGGCGCAGGCCTTCGCGCTGCATCAGGTCGAGCAGCGCGTCAGCCGCGGGATGGGTGTGGCGGCAGGAGGCGTGGAACTTGAACGAGGTTTCCACCAGCGCCCAGCGCCGGCCGAGGCGATCCGACAGCCTGCTCGGGTCGGCGTCGCGGGACATGCCGGCGGCCATGCCCTGCTCGCCTTCGAGGATGTTCTGCGCGCCGGTCAGGCCCTGCTCGGTGAAGTAGGCGGCCAGCAGGCCATCGGCCGCCGCCTTGGCAGTGTGCAGCTGCTTGGAATCGGCGGCGTCGCGCAGGAATTCCCACAGCCCGGCGGCCTGGGTGCCGGCGTTGCCGAGCAGATGGACGAACTGCTGCTGGTCGAAGTCAAGCAGCTTGCCCACCGCCACGGCGGCGGCCAGGGTGCCCACCGTGGCCGTGGTGTGGAAGATGCGGTAGTGCGAACGGCCGAGGAATTCGCCGATGCGGATGCCCGCCTCGTAGCCGGCCACCGAGGCCAGCAGCAACTCACGCCCGGACTTGCCGAGATCCTGCGCCGCCGCCAGGGCCGCCGGGAACACCACGGTGGCTGGGTGCAGCACCGAACTGTTGTGCAGGTCGTCCTGCTCCACCAGGTGCGAGGAGGCGCCGTTGACCAGCGCGGCGAAGTACGCCGAGGTGCCCCGGCCATTGACCAGGATGCGCGCCGGGCCGTCGGCCGGGCCCATCTGCTGCGCATAGGCCTCGAACAACGGAATGGGCCGGGCGCCCTCGCTGGCCAGGGCCGAGCCCAGCCAGTCGAGAAACAGGTCTTCGCTGCGATCCAGCACGTGCGCGGGGATCTGCTCGTAAGAGAGGTCGGCAAGAAAGGCCGCAAGCTTCTGAGTATCTGCGCTCATAACTTGCTCCTCAGAAGCTGCGCGGCAGCTCGAGCAGGTGCTCGGCCACGTACGACAGGATCAGGTTGGTGGAGATCGGCGCCACCTGGTACAGGCGGGTTTCGCGGAACTTGCGCTCGACGTCGTATTCGTTGGCGAAACCGAAGCCGCCGTGGGTCTGCAGGCAGGCGTTGGCCGCCTCCCAGCTGGCCTTGGCCGCCAGGTACTTGGCCATGTTGGCCGCCGCCCCGGCGTTACGCCCGGCGTCGTATTCCTCGCAGGCGCGCCAGCGCATCAGGTCGGCGGCCTCGATCTCGATATGCGCCTCGGCGATGGGGAACTGCACGCCCTGGTTCTGGCCGATGGGCCGGCCGAACACCACGCGGTCGCGGGCGTACTGCGCGGATTTCTCGATGAACCAGCGGCCATCGCCGATGCACTCGGCGGCGATCAGTGTGCGCTCGGCGTTGAGCCCGTCGAGGATGTAGCGGAAACCCTTGCCCTCCTCGCCGATCAGGCTGCTGGCGGGAATCTCCAGGTTGTCGAAGAACAGCTCGTTGGTCTCGTGGTTGACCATGTTGGCGATCGGCTGCACGGTCAGGCCGTTGCCGATGGCTTCACGCAGGTCGACCAGGAAGATCGACATGCCTTCGGACTTGCGCTGCACCCCGGCCAGCGGCGTGGTGCGCGCCAGCAGGATCATCAGGTCGGAATGCTGCACGCGCGAGATCCACACCTTCTGCCCGTTGATCACGTACTTGTCGCCCTGGCGCACGGCGGTGGTCTTGATCTTGGTGGTGTCGGTGCCGGTGGTCGGCTCGGTCACGCCCATCGATTGCAGGCGCAGTTCACCGCTGGCGAGTTTGGGCAGGTAGTGGCGCTTCTGCTCCTCGCTGCCGTTACGCAGCAGGGTGAACATGTTGTACATCTGCCCGTGGATGGTGCCGGAGTTGCCGCCGCAGTGGTTGACCTCCTCGAGGATCACCGAGGCCTCGGCCAGGCCCAGGCCGGAGCCGCCGTACTCTTCCGGGATCATCGCCGACAGCCAGCCGGCCTCGGTCATGGCGCTGACGAAGGCCTCGGGAAAGCCCTTCTCCTCGTCGATCTTGCGCCAGTAGTCGGCGGGGAATTGCGCACAGAGGGCGCGTACGCCTTCACGGATGGCGTTGAGTTCTTCGTTGTGGTTGGGGTTCATCTCAGGTCCTCGGTCAGCCATGGCCCGCTTCGCATTCGGGCCAGACGAAATCAGTCGAATTGCACTTCCGCGCGCTGCGCCAGGCCGGCCTGGTCACCTGCCCACAGCTCGGCCTGGCCGGCCGCGCCGATGCGCCCACCGACCTCGAACGGCTGCGGCGAAATCAGCGGGCGCAGGCCGCGGTAGGCGAAGCGGCGCAGACGCGCCTGCGGGTTGGCGCGGCAGAAGGCGCGCAGGTTGAGCGTGGCGATCAGCGGGCCGTGCACCACCAGGCCGCCGTAGCCTTCGGTCTCGGTGACATAGGGCCAGTCGTAATGGATGCGGTGGCCATTGAAGGTCACCGCGCTGTAGCGAAACAGCAGCGTGCTGCTGGGCGTGACGGCCTCGCGCCAGTCGCCGGCCACCAGCGGCTCGCCACTGCTGGCCTTGGGTGGGCTGGGCTCGCGGTAGACGATGTCCTGCTCCTCGCGGATGGCCAGCTCACCGTCCTGCAGGTAGTCGTGCTGCAGGGTGACGAACAGCAGCGCGCCGGTACGGCCGTGCTTTTCCTCGATGTGCTTGATGGTCGACACCCGGCTGGCTTCGCCACCGACGCGCAGCGGCTGGATGAACTCGACGCGGCCGCCGGCCCACATACGATTGCGGTTGTCGGCCGGCGGCAGAAAGCCGCCGCGCGCCGGATGACCGTCCTCGCCCAGGCCGCTCTCGGCAATGGGCTCCTGGAAGAAGGCCCAGTGCCACAGCGGCGGCAGCGCCTCGCCATGGGCCGGCGTAGCCTCGCCGAGAGTGGCGGCAATGCGCTTGACCAGGTTGCGGCTGAGTTGATCGTGGGCCTCTTCGCTACGGCCGATCCAGGCAGAGAAAGCAGAGTCACTCATGGGGCAGGTTCCAGCTCGGTTCTTGTGTGAGCTGGAGCATGCGACGCCGCCTGCGTTCAGAGAATCCGCATTTATTTAAACCAGCGTTCGGATATGCTTAACGCCAATCCTGTAGGAGCCCGCTTGCGGGCGATGCTTTACAGATCGCCAGTGATCGCCCGCAAGCAGGCTCCTACGAATGACCTTAGGAAATGGCCACCATGCATTTCGATCTACCCGACCTGCGCCTATTCATCCATATCGCCGAATCGCCCAGCCTGACCCAGGGTGCGCGCAAGGCCTTCCTCTCGCCGGCCGCCGCCAGCGCGCGGATCAAGGCACTGGAAAGCCAGCTCGGCAGCCGCCTGCTCTATCGCGACAGCCGCGGCGTCGAGCTGACCCCGGCCGGCCAGCGCCTGCTGCAGCATGCGCGGCTGATCATGCGCCAGGTGGATTACCTCAAGAGCGAGTTCACCGAATACGGCACCGACGCCGCCGGGCATATCCGCATCTTCGCCAATACCACGGCGGTGACCGAATTCCTCCCCGAAGTGCTGGCCGGTTTTCTCGCCGAACGCCCGGGCGTCACCGTCGACCTGCAGGAGCGCCTGAGCCGCGACATCGTGCGTGGCGTGCTGGATGGCGCGGCGGATCTCGGCATCATCGCCGGCCCGGTGCAGGCGCCGGGGTTGCAGGTGCTGCACTTCAGCACCGACCGCCTGGTGCTGGCGGTGCCGCTGGGCCACCCGCTGGCCGAGCGGCAGACGGTCAACCTCGGCGACACCCTCGCCTACCAGCATATCGGCCTGCACGAAGGCAGCACCTTGCTGAGCTTCCTGCGTGAACAGGTGGAAAGACTCGGCGGCACGCTGGCGCTGCGTATCCAGGTATCGAGCTTCGAGGCGATCTGCCGGATGATCGAGGGCGGCGTCGGCATCGGCATCATCCCCGAGTCGGCCGCACGCCGGCACAGCCGCACCATGCAACTGGCCATCCTGCAGCTGGACGAAGCCTGGGCGGTGCGCGAGCGCAGCATGCTGGTGCGCGAGCTGGATGCCCTGCCGGGCAGCGTGCGGGCGCTGATCGATCGCCTGAATCAGGGCGTCTAGAGCGGGATCAGCGAGCGGATCCGGGATAAAAAAAGGGCGACCCTGAGGTCGCCCGCCCATTCAAGGCATTCCTCGAAAGGAATGCGGAAACGCTTGCACCCAAATCACGCAGGATGATCGGGACGAGCGCAGTGTCGCCGCAGCGGGCAGTGGCGCCTATTGCACCAAGGTCGTAGGGCAGCAGCGACCTTGGGGGCGGCCATAATGTCCGTCGAATTGCGAGGAAAAGCCCCATGAAGCCAGAGCATCTCGCCCTGCTGCAGCAGGCGCCAGCCGTTACCCGTGCCGACGATACCTGGGCCAGACTGTGCTGCGAGCAGGCGCTGCTGGCATTGGAAGAAGGCTGTTACGCGGTCGGCGCAGTGCTGGTCGATGACGCCGGTGAACTGCTGTGCAGCGGCCGCAATCAGGTGTTCGCCGGGCATTACGCCAGCGCCGCGCATGCCGAGATGCAGGTGCTCGATCAGCTCGAAGCCGAGCACCCGCAGCTCGACCGCAGCGGCCTGACCCTCTACGTCAGCCTCGAGCCCTGCCTGATGTGCCATGGCCGCATCCTGCTGGCCGGCATCCGCCGCGTGCGCTACCTGGCGCGCGACCGCGACGGTGGTTTCGCCGCACGCCCGCCACGCCTGCCGCGTGCCTGGGCCAATCTGGCTTCGCGCCTGTGCGTGGCGCAGGCCGCAGCCGACCCTTACTGGATCGAGTTGGCCGAACGGATGATCGATCGCCTGCAGGACCGCCGGGCCATGCGCGAGCGCGTGGTCGCAGCCTGGCACGGCGGCCGAGTGGATTAGACGCGTATCGCTGTCGCGACATCGCAGGGTGCGCCGTGCGCACCAAAGCCGTGGGCACCCACCGGACCAGTGGGATGTCGGTGCGCGCGGCGCACCCTACGCCCCTTCCCCCTACTCCTTGCCCAACCCATGCTGGCGCAGCTTGTTGGCGATGGTGGTGTGCGACACGCCGAGGCGCTTGCCCAGTTGGCGGCTGCTCGGATGATCGTGGTACAGCCGCTCCAGCACCGCCTTCTCGAAGCGCCCGAGGATGTCGTCGAGGCTGCCTTCCACCGAGAACTCGCCCAGGGGCTGCGGCGCGCCGTAGTCCGGCAGGCGGATGTGCTCGGCCTTGACCGTGCCACCGTCGCACAGCGACACCGCCTGGAACAGCACGTTCTCCAGCTGCCGCACGTTGCCCGGCCAATGGTAGTGAGCCAGCTTGTCCAGCACCGCCGGCGCCAGCTTGGGCAGCGCGCAGCCGATCTGCCGGCTGGCCTGGTCGAGGAAGTGCTCCACCAGCGGCGTCAGCCCATCCAGGCATTCGCGCAGCGGCGGAATATGCAGCGAGAGAACGTTCAAGCGGTGATAGAGGTCCTGGCGAAACTCGCCGCGGGCGCACAGCTCGGACAGGTCGACCTGGGTGGCGCAGATCACCCGCACGTCCAGATAGACCTCCTCGTCGCTGCCGACGCGGCGGAAGCAGCCGTCCTGCAGAAAGCGCAGCAGCTTGGCCTGCAGGCGCGGGCTCATCTCGCCGACACCGTCGAGAAACAGCGTGCCGCCGGCGGTCAGCTCCAGCAGGCCGAGCTTGCCTTCCGGGCGCGCGCCCTCGAAGGCGCCGGGGCCGTAGCCGAACAGCTCGGTCTCGGCCATGGACTCCGGCAGCCCGGCGCAGTTGAGCGCCATAAAGGGCGACTGGCCGCGCGGGCTGGCCAGGTGGCAGGCACGGGCCAAGAGCTCCTTGCCGGTGCCGGTCTCGCCCTCGATCAGCAGCGGCGCGTCCAGCGGCGCCATGCGCCGCGCCTCCTTGACCACCGCGGCCATCACCTTCGAGCTCTGGAAGATGCTGTCGAAGCCGCGCAGCTCCTGCTTGCGCACGTGGTAGATGCGCTCGCCGACCCGGTCGGCGCGGTGCAGGGTCAGCACCGCGCCGGCCAGCGCCTCGCTGTCGTCGTGCTCGTTCTGCAGCGGGGCGATATCGGCGAGGAACACGTCGCCCTTGATCTTCACCCGCAGGCCGTTGATCCGCGCCTTGTTGGCGCGCACCAGCTCGGGCAGGTCGAAGTCCTCGGCGTAGCGCGACAACGCCATGCCCGGCACCTCGTCGACGCGCACGCCGAGCAGCTGCGCGGCGCTGCGGTTGGCCGCCACTATGCTGCCGGCCATGTCGATCGACAGCACCGGAAAATCCAGCGCGCCGAGCAGCGCATTGAGCTCCAGGTGGCGCCGCTCGCTGGGCATCAGGCCGACGCGCTTGACGCCGAACACCCCGGGGATGGCCTCGAATTTGGGCCGCAGCGACTGGAACTGCAGGTTGATCAGGTTCGGGCAGTGCAGGTAGATGGCGTTGCCCTGCTCGCCGCCGACTTCGCCGCGGGCGACGTTGATGCCGTAGTCGACCAGCAGGTTGAGGATGTCGCGCAGGATACCGACGCGGTTCTGGCAGTGGACTTTGATACGCATGGCAAGGCTCGTGTCTGTCTTGTTATGGGCCGCCGCCGGGGAAAATCGACGCGGGCGGCGTAATTTCCGTCAAGAATATGTGACAGCCTAGCGCAGCGACAAGGCGATAGTCGGCGATTTCGCCGACACCGTAATCCATTCTTTACGGGTTAGCCCGTTCCACTGCCGCCCCTCCCCCTGCCCGCCCCTGCCCCTGTCCACGCACTCGGGTTACTTCTTTGTCCAAGACAAGAACAACAGCCCCCGCAGGAGGCATCGATGAAAGGCACGCAGTACCTGGCCCGGGAACCGGACGACAGCGGTTTTATCCACTACCCCGACGCCGAGCACCAGGTGTGGAACACCCTGATCACCCGCCAGTTGAAGGTGATCGAAGGCCGCGCCTGCCAGGAATACCTGGACGGCATCGAACAGCTCGGCCTGCCGCACGAGCGCATCCCCCAGCTCGGCGAGATCAACCGGGTGCTCGAGGCCAGCACCGGCTGGCGCGTGGCGCGGGTGCCGGCGCTGATCCCGTTCCAGACCTTCTTCGAGCTGCTGGCCAGCAAGCAGTTTCCGGTGGCCACCTTTATCCGCACCCCGGAAGAATTGGACTACCTGCAGGAGCCGGACATCTTCCACGAGATCTTTGGCCACTGCCCGCTGCTGACCAACCCCTGGTTCGCCGAATTCACCCACACCTACGGCAAGCTCGGCCTGCAGGCGAGCAAGGAAGAGCGCGTGTACCTGGCGCGGCTGTACTGGCTGACCATCGAGTTCGGCCTGGTCGACACCCCGGCCGGCCGGCGCATCTACGGCGGCGGCATCCTCTCCTCGCCGAAGGAGACCCTCTACGCCCTGTCCGACGCGCCCGAGCACCAGGCCTTCGACCCGCTGGAGGCGATGCGCACGCCCTACCGCATCGACATCCTGCAGCCGCTGTATTTCGTCCTGCCCGAGCTCAAGCGCCTGTTCGAGCTGGCCCACCAGGACATCATGGCGCTGGTGCACCAGGCCATGCGGATGGGCCTGCACGCGCCGAAGTTTCCGCCCAAGGCGGCCTGACCATCCTGTAGGTTGGGTTGAGCCGGGGAGGCCCAACATTGCGTTAGCCGAGCAATGTCGAGCGGAGCGCTACGCGCTCCCTGTTGGGCTTCGCAAGCTCAACCCAACCTACGCTCACCCTGGAACTCTGGGGCGAGTAGCCCGGATGAAATCCGGGATCGCCCGTAGACATGACCCCGGTTTTCATCCGGGCTAAAAAAAATCAGGAGAAAACCCATGAGCCTTGCCCAAGCCCAATGCGAAGCCTGCCGCGCCGATGCGCCGAAGGTGTCCGATGAAGAACTGGCCGAACTGATCCGCGAGATCCCGGACTGGAACATCGAGGTACGCGGCGACCATATGGAGCTGGAGCGCGTGTACCTGTTCAAGAACTTCCGCCACGCCCTGGCCTTCACCAATGCGGTGGGGGCCATCGCCGAGGAAGTCGGTCATCACCCGGCCCTGCTCACCGAATGGGGCAAGGTCACCGTCACTTGGTGGAGCCACGAGATGCGCGGCCTGCACCGCAACGACTTCATCATGGCCGCGCGTACCGACCTGCTGGCCGCCGCAGCCGAGGGTCGCAAGTGAGCCATTTCGCCAGCGTCGCCCGGGTGCCGGGCGACCCGATCCTGAGCCTGATGGAGGCCTATCGCCTGGACCGCCACCCGGCCAAACTGGACCTGGGCGTCGGCGTGTACAAGGACGCCCAGGGCCTGACGCCGATTCCGCGCGCGGTCAAGCTGGCCGAGCAGCGCCTGCTCGACAGCGAGACCACCAAGACCTACGTCGGCGGCCATGGCGATGCGGCCTTCGGCGAGCGCCTCAGTCAGTTGGTGCTGGGCGCGGATTCGCCGCTGCTGGCCGGCCAGCGCGCCGGCGCCACCCAGACGCCCGGCGGCACCGGCGCCCTGCGCCTGGCCGGCGACTTCATCCGCCACTGCCTGCCGGGACGCGGCATCTGGCTGAGCGACCCGACCTGGCCGATCCACGAAACCCTGTTCGCCGAGGCCGGGCTCAAGGTCGGCCACTACCCCTACGTCGGCGCCGACAACCGCCTGGACGTGGAGGCGATGATCGCGGCGTTGGCCCACCTGCCCAAGGGCGACGTGGTGCTGCTGCATGCCTGCTGCCACAACCCCACCGGCTTCGACCTCGGCCCGCGCGACTTCAAGCGCGTGCTGGAGGTGATCAAGGCGCGCGAGCTGCTGCCCTTGATCGACTTCGCCTACCAGGGCTTCGGCAACGGCCTGGAGCAGGACGCCTGGGCGGTGCGCCTGTTCGCCGCCGAGCTGCCGGAGCTGCTGATCACCAGCTCCTGCTCGAAGAACTTCGGTCTGTACCGCGAGCGCACCGGCGCGCTGATCGTCTGCGCTGGCGATGCCGGCAAGCTCGTCGATATCCGCAGCCAGCTGGCCTACCTCGCCCGTAACCTGTGGTCGACGCCGCCGGCCCACGGCGCCGCGGTGGTCGCCGAGATTCTCGGCGACGCCGAGCTCCGGAGCCTGTGGCAGGATGAACTGGAAGCCATGCGCCTGCGCGTCGCCAGCCTGCGCCGCGGCCTGGTCGAGGCGCTGGCGCCGCACGGGCTGAGCGAGCGCTTCGCGCATATCGCCGAGCAGCGCGGCATGTTCTCCTACACCGGCCTGACGCCTGTGCAGGTGCAGCGCCTGCGCGAGGAGTTCAGCGTCTATATGGTCGGCAGCGGCCGCGCCAACGTCGCCGGGCTGGATGCCGGCCGCCTGGAGCAGTTGGCCAGCGCCATCGCGCGGGTCTGCGCTTAGAGCCTGTTCAGTCCGCCTTGCGCCGCGCCTCGGCCAGGCGCGCGGCCAGGGCGTCCAGTTCGGGCACCGCGGCGTCGGGCAGCTGGCGCAGCACCGCCTGGGTCAGTTTCAGCTGGCGAATGAAACGCCGGCAGCGCACGCACATGGCCAGGTGCGCGCGCACCGCCAGGCGCTGGCGCAGGCTCAGCTGGCCGTCGAGAAAATCGCTGGACTGGGCCACCAGTTCCTTGCAGTTCAGCATTGCCCGGTCTCCTCGAAATGCTCCAGGGTGGCGAAGACTTTCAGGCGCGCGCGATGCAGCAGCACGCGGACATTGGAGAGCGAGATGTCGAGAAGATTACAGATCGCCTCCAGCTCCAGGCCCTGACGCTCGCGCAGCACCAGCACGCTGGCCTGCAGTTCGGACAGGCTGGCCAGGGTCTTGTCCAGGCACTCGCGCAGCTCGCGCTCGGTCAGCAGGGCCTCGGGGCTGTCCTGGTGCCAGGCATGCGGCGCCAGCAGCCAGTGGCCGTCGTCGGAGAAACGCTCCTCGCCGACGCTGCCGTGCGGGCCCGGCAGGTCGTCGAGCAGCACCTCGCGCCGATTGTGCTTGAGGCGGGTCTTGGCGGTATTGGCGGTGATGGTCAGCAGCCAGGTCTTCAGGCTGGCACGGCCCTGGAAGCCCTCCAGGCTGCGCACCACGGCGAGCCAGGCGTCCTGTACCACCTCGTCGGCATGGCGACTGCCGACTATGGCGTAGGCCACCGCGCGCATCGCCCCCTGGTAGGTGGCGACCAGCTCGCGGTAGGCCTGCTGCTCGCCGGCCAGTAGACGCTCCAGCAGATCGCCGTCCGTCATGGCTCTCCCCGAGGGTGCGCCGCGCACACCGCAGCCGTGTTGGCAGGATCAGCGCTTGCGCAGGATCACGCTGCCGATGGAATAACCGGCGCCGAACGAGCTGAGCACGCCGAGGCTGCCGCTGGCCAGGTCGTCCTGATGCTTGTGCAGGGCGATCACCGAACCGGCCGAACTGGTGTTGGCGTAGGTGTCGAGGATCACCGGCGCCTCGTGGGGCTCGGCGTCGCGGCCGAGCAGCTTGCGCGCGATCAGCAGGTTCATGTTGAGATTGGCCTGGTGCAGCCAGAAGCGCTTGACGTCGCCGACGTTGAGCTGGTTTTCCGCCAGGTGCGCGGCGATCAGCTCGGCGACCATCGGGCAGACGTCCTTGAACACCTTGCGGCCTTCCTGGACGAACAGCTTGTCGCGGGCACCCACGCCCTCTTCCGCGGCGCGGTTGAGGAAGCCGAAGTTGTTGCGGATGTTGTTGGAAAACTGGGTCAGCAGCTTGGTGCCGAGGATGTCCCACTGATACGGGGAGGTGGCCAGGTCGGCCCGCTCGATGATCACCGCGGTGGCGGCGTCGCCGAAGATGAAGTGGCTGTCGCGGTCGCGGAAGTTCAGGTGGCCGGTGCAGATTTCCGGGTTGACCATCAGGATGGCCCGCGCCTGGCCGGTCTGCACCGCGTTGGTGGCGGCCTGGATGCCGAAGGTGGCCGAGCTGCAGGCGACGTTCATGTCGTAGCCCCAGCCGTCGATGCCGAGTGCGGCCTGCACTTCGATGGCCACCGCCGGGTAGGCGCGCTGCAGGTTGGAGCAGGCGACTATCACCCCGTCGATATCGGCGACGGTCTTGCCGGCGCGCTCCAGCGCCTGCTTGGCCGCGGCCACGGACATCTCGCAGAGGATGCCCCAGTCCTCGTTGGAGCGCTCGGGGATGCGCGGCACCATGCGTTGCGGGTCGAGGATGCCGGCCTTGTCGATGACGAAACGGCTCTTGATCCCGGAGGCCTTCTCGATGAAGGCACTGCTCGACTCGGTCAGCGCCTCGACCTCGCCGCGGGCGATGGCCTCGGCGTTGTCGGCATTGAATTGCTGCACGTAGGCATTGAAGGATGCCACCAGTTCGTCGTTGGAAATGCTGTTGGCCGGGGTGTACAGGCCGGTACCACTGATCACGACGTTATGCACGGTCATTCCTCTTGTTCTCGACCGCAAGCAGCGGCCGGTTATGCGCTGAACCTTGGCCAACAGGGCCAAGTGGTAAAAAGGCTGGCCGAACGCTGCCACGTTCTGCTACTGGCCGCTGAGTTTGCCACAGGCACAGGGCCTTCGTCCGCTCTGCTGACAAGCGTTTAGCGGACAATAGAACGGCTATTGAGGCAAAGATGAGCACAACGGGCCATGGCGCACACAGCGGCGCCAAGCGCGGGGCGCTCACCCGTTTGGGCGATTCGAAATTGTCCGACAATCTATAGGCTGCTGGCACTTCATAACAATAAAAGGTCCCGCCATGCGCCAGTTCCTCTTGCTGCTCGTACTGGGCTTCTCTTCCCTGACCCAGGCCGCCGTCGGCGTCTTCCCCGACAGCACCTTCCAGAACCTCGATCATGGTCTGTACTGGTTCGGCTACGGCGACAGCTGGCAGAAAGCCGTGCCCGGCCAGAGCAATGCCTATTTCAGCAACAGCAAGCCCACCGTCATCTACATCCACGGCTGGCAGAACGGCGCTACCCAGAGGAAGGACCGCGAAACCTTCAACCGCAAGGATGCCGGCGGCCCGGACCTGGACCTGGCCCATGCCTGGCTCGTCGCCGGCTACAACGTCGGCATCCTGTACTGGAACCAGTTCGCCGACGAGGGCGAGGTGAAGGACGCCGAAGCCAAGATCTGGAGCGCCAGCGGCCCGCGCGGCATGCGCTGGCGCAACAGCAGCGGGGTCTACAGCAGCGGTCCGAACAAGTCGGCCGGCGACCTGCTGTTCGATCACTACAAGGCCAACCTGGCCAGCTACAGCGGCAACAACATCCGCCTGCTCGGCCACTCCCTGGGCAACCAGCTGGCCATCGTCCTGACCAAGAAAATCAGCGATGCGGTCAGCGCCGGCAGCCTCAACAGCCGCCTGCTGCCGAAGCGCGTGGCCCTGCTCGACCCCTTCTATTCCAATCAAGCCAAGAGCTGGCTGAACAATCGCTGGGTCGGAGAAGTGTGCCGCAGCTACGTCAGCGAACTGAAAGGCAAGGGGGTGATCTTCGAGGCGTACCGCACCTCGGCGGTGACCAGCACGGTGTTCGTCGGCGACGCCAATACCGGCCTGATGAACATGACCGCGTTCACCGAACTCAAGCCCTGGTACTTCAACGCCACCCAGCAGACCGAGAAGCACAATGCAGCCGTCTGGCACTACCTCTGGTCATTCAGCTTCAACCCGCCGCCGATCAGCGGCAGCAGCAACCAGGCCGCCTCGGCGCGCACCGCCGACAGCCGCATCGGCACCTTGATGAACGGCAGCACGAAGCTGGTGCACGACCTCGGCGCCTACACCAAGGAGCCTTCGGACGACAACTTCAAGAGCGTCAACCGCTGCCCCCCCCGCCCCCTGCCGACAGGCAGGGGGTTGCCTGGAACGCGCGCGATGGCCCGGCGCAGCCACCGCGATGCACATCGGACTTGACCCGGACTGGCGCCAGGCGTCTAGAGTGAAGCTTTGCGCCATCAGGACGCCGGAGCCCACATGAATCTCTCGCTACTCAGCCGCTACGCCTTTTTCGCCTTCTGTGTGCTGTTCACCCTGGCCAGCCTGCCCTTTCTCCAGCACGAATGGCTGTGGCCCTTCACCCTGCTCGCCGCCGCACTCAGCCTGATCGGCATCGGCGACCTGCTGCAGACGCGCCAGGCGGTGCGGCGCAACTACCCGATCCTGGGCAATATCCGCTACCTGGTCGAGGGCATCCGCCCGGAGATCCGCCAGTACCTGCTCGAAGGCGACAGCGAGCAGCTGCCGTTTTCCCGCGCGCAGCGCTCGCTAGTCTACGCGCGGGCCAAGAACGAGGGCGCCGACAAGCCCTTCGGCACTTTGAGCGACGTGTACCAGAACGGCTTCGAGTTCATCAGCCACTCCATGCGCCCGGCGCCGCTGAGCGACCCCTGCAGCTTTCGCGTGCCGATCGGCGGGCCGCAGTGCCGCCAGCCGTACTCGGCGTCGCTGTTCAACGTCTCGGCGATGAGCTTCGGCTCGCTCAGCGCCAATGCCATCCGTGCGCTGAACCAGGGCGCCAGGCTCGGCAACTTCTACCACGACACCGGCGAAGGCAGCATCAGTCCCTACCACCGCGAGCACGGCGGCGACCTGGTGTGGGAGCTCGGTAGCGGCTACTTCGGCTGCCGCACCGACGACGGCCAGTTCGACCCGGAGCGCTTCGCCGCCCAAGCCTGCGATCCGCAGGTGAAGATGATCGAGATCAAGCTCAGCCAGGGCGCCAAGCCCGGCCACGGCGGCATCCTGCCCAAGCACAAGGTCACCGCGGAAATCGCCAGCACCCGCGGCGTGCCCATGGGCCAGGACTGCATCTCGCCGTCGCGCCACAGCGCCTTTGCCACCCCCATCGAGCTGCTGCAGTTCATCGCCAGGCTGCGCGAACTCTCCGGCGGCAAACCGGTGGGGTTCAAGTTCTGCCTGGGCCATCCCTGGGAGTTCATGGCCATCGCCAAGGCCATGCTGGAGACCGGCATCCTGCCGGACTTCATCGTGGTCGACGGCAAGGAAGGCGGCACCGGCGCGGCGCCGCTGGAGTTCACCGATCACCTCGGCGTGCCGCTGCGCGAGGGCCTGCTGTTCGTCCACAACACCCTGGTCGGCTGCAAGCTGCGCGACCAGATCAAGCTCGGCGCCAGCGGCAAGATCGTCAGCGCCTTCGACATCGCCCGGGTGCTGGCCATCGGCGCCGACTGGGCCAACTCGGCGCGCGGCTTCATGTTCGCCATCGGCTGCATCCAGAGCCAGAGCTGCCATACCAACAAGTGCCCGACCGGCGTGGCCACCCAGGACCCGCTGCGCCAGCGCGCCCTGGTGGTCGAGGACAAGGCCCAGCGGGTGCACAACTTCCACCGCAACACGCTCAAGGCGCTGGCCGAGATGCTCGCCGCCGCCGGCCTCGAGCACCCGGCGCAGATCGATGCCAAGCACCTGGTGCAGCGCATGTCCGCCACCGAGATCAAGCTGTTCGCCCAGCAGCACGTGTTCCTCGCCCCCGGCGAGCTGCTCGGCGGGCAGATCGGCGGCGAGTTCTACGAACGCATGTGGCGGATGGCGCGGGCCGACAGCTTCGAGCCGGCGCCGGCCTGAGGCTCAGGCCGGCTGCAAGCGATAGCCTTCGGCGCTGGCGACCACCTCGACATCGGCGACCACCGGCGCCGCGCCGCTGACATGGAATTCGCTGCACAGCTGGCCCAGATTGCCGGCCAGCTGCTCCAGGCGCTGGCTGTCGTGCGCCACCTCCTGGGCATCGCGCGCGGTGTCGTCGGCGATGCTGCGCACCTGCTGGATCAGCCGCCCCACCTCGCTGGTCGCCGCCAGTTGCTCGCGGGTCGACACGCCGATGGACTGGATGGCCTCGATCGAGCGGTGCACGTTGCCCAGCAGGTCGACGGTCTGCTCGGTGTAGCCGACGCAGCGCGCCACCCCGGCGTGGCTGGCCTGCATCGCCGCCACCGCCCGCGCGCTGCCTTGCTGCAGGCTGGCGATCAGCTCGCGAATCTCGCCGGTGGCCTGCTGGGTGCGCCGCGCCAGCTGGCGCACCTCGTCGGCGACCACGGCGAAACCGCGGCCCTGTTCGCCGGCACGCGCCGCCTCGATGGCGGCATTGAGCGCCAACAGGTTGGTCTGCTCCGCCACCGCGCCGATCACCTCGAGCACCCGGCCGATCTGCTGGCTACTGTCGGCCAGGGCCTGCACCACCTCGGCGGCGCCCTGCAGGTCGCGCTCCAGTTCGAGAATGCCGGTCTGCGTGGCGCCGATCGCCTGCGCCCCGGCGCTGGCGTCGCGGTCGGCCTGCTGCGCGGTGTGCGCGGCCTGCTCGGCATCCGCCGAGACCTGCACCACGGCCTGGGTCAGCTGTTCGATGGCGCCGCCCATCTGCGCGGTGGCCCCCAGCAGGGCCTCGGCGCACTGGTTCAGCTCGGCGGTGGAGCGGCTCAGGTGACGGCTGGTGTCGTGCAACTCGCCGCCGGCGGCGACCACCCGGCTGACCAGTTGATCGAGCAAACCGAGAAAGCGGTTGAAGCGCTGCGCCAGGCGATTGCCGGCGCCGCTGCGGTAGGCCAGGTCGACCGGCTCGCCCTCGCGCAGCAGGTGCGCCGAGGTGCGCTGCAGGTCCTCGCTGGCCGCCGCCTCGCGCGCACCGTGCACGGCCAGTACCAGCAGCACCAGGGTTTCCGCCACCACGTAGGCGGCGTGGATGAAGATCACCGGCCAGCCGCCGTCGCCGCGCACCACCCAGACCTCGGCGCCGCCCTGCTGCAGGGCGAAGAACGCCACGTGATGCACGGCGATGACCGCGGCCGCGCAGAGAATCGGCAGCCAGTCACGGTAATAGAGCAGAAAGGCCAGCAGCACGAAGACGCTGAAGTGCATCTCCAGCATGCCGTGGCTCTGCTGGATATGCAGCGCGGCCAGCACCATGAAGGCCACGCCCATCAGGCAGCGGTAGGCGCGGCTGCCGCCGATCAGCCGGTACAGCAGGCTCAGGCTCGAGGCCGTGCCGCCGCCGATCACCAGCGCGGCGGCCCAGGTGTCGTGCCAGAAGGCCAGGCCGAAGGCATACAGGGTGATGAGCCAGAGCACCCCGAGCATCAGGCGGTCGGCTTGCAGATGGAATTGGCTGAACATGAGAAGCCTCCCTGGCAGGCACGCGAATGGGGCGATTTATTCTAATTGGCGACTGAAATCTAGCACGCTTGTGCAATAAAGCGACGACAGACACGAGCAAAGTGCCACTACAGCAAACCTTCACGCCCTGCCGCCCTCCCTTTACCCGCTACGCGCGCTGGGCCAGACTCGCAGCACCTTCCCGCCGCCCTGGATCGCATCATGGCCCTGCATACCTGGTTGCTGTTTCTCGTCGCCGTGATCGGCCTGTCGCTGACGCCCGGCCCCAACGGCCTGCTGGCGCTGACCCACGGCGCGCTCTACGGTCACCGCAAGGCCAGCTGGACGGTGTTCGGCGGCGTGCTCGGCTTCGCCCTGCTGATGGCCCTGTCGATGTTCGGCCTGGCCGCCCTGCTCAAGGCCTCCGCCGACGCCCTGCTGGTGCTCAAGTGGATCGGCGGCGCCTACCTGATCTGGCTCGGCATCCAGCTCTGGCGGGCGCCGGCGCTGCACCTGACGGTCGCCGACCAGGGCGCGCAGAAACCCGTCGCCGCGCTGTTTCGCCAGGGCCTGCTGGCGGCGCTGTCCAACCCCAAGGTGATCCTGTTCTTCGGCGCCTTCCTGCCGCAGTTCCTCGACCCGGCGCGCAGCCTGTGGCAACAGTTCGCGGTGATGGCGCTGACCTTCGCCCTGGTCGAAGGCCTGGTGGAATACCTGCTGGCGCGCATGGCGCAGCGCATCCGTCCCTGGCTGGAGCGCAGCGGCCGCGGCTTCAATCGCGGCTGCGGCGGCCTGTTCGCGCTGATGGGCGCCGCCCTGCCGCTGAGCCGCTGAGCCGCTGAGCCGCTGAGGGGCCGCTACTTGCCCGATTTCAGCCGACTGAAGGCGCGGGTCAGGGCGCGGTTGAACTCGTGGCCGTTGTCGTTCTTGCTGTACAGCGTGGCGCGCAGCTCGGCCGGCGGGTAGGTGCCGGGGTCGGCGAGCAGCGCCGGGTCGACGAAGGCGTCGGCCGCCGGCACCGCATTGGCGTAGTAGATGCTGTTGCTGATGGCACCGATCACCTTGGGGCTCATCAGGTGATCCATCAGCGCCAGGCCGGCCTCGGGGTGCGGCGCATCCGCCGGGATGACCATGGCGTCGAACCAGATCAGCGCGCCCTCGCGGGGGATGCGGTAGCTCAGTCGGTAGTCCTTACCGGCCTGCTCGGCCTGCGCCGCGGCGATGGCGACGTTGCCGTTCCAGGCCATCGCCAGGCAGGTGTTGCCGTTGGCCAGGTCGCTGATATTGCGGTCGTTGTCGAAGTAGCGGATATGCGGCCTGACCTTGGCCAGGTGGGCCTCGGCGGCCTTGAGGTCATCGAGGTTCTGCCGGTTGATATCCAGCCCCAGGTAGCGGAAGGCGGCGGCGAACACCTCGTTGGGGTCGTTGAGCAAGCTCACTCCGCAGTCGGCGAAGCGCGCCACCACGGCCGGGTCCATAAGCATCGCCCAGCTGCCGGTCGGCGCGTCGCTCATGCGCGCAGCGATGGCCTCCTGCTGGTAGCCGAAGCCGGTGGTGCCCCAGACGTACAGCCCGGCGTAACGGTTGCCCGGATCGAACGCGGCCATGTGCGCGGTGAACTCCGCATCCAGCCCGGCGAAGTGCGGCAGGCGCGACTTGTCCAGCTCCTGCAGCGCGCCGCTGGCGATGGCCCGGCTCAGGTGCTGGCCGGCGGTCAGCACCAGGTCGTAGCCGCTGCCGCCGGTGAGCAGCTTGGTTTCCACGGTTTCCAGCGAATCGAAGTGGTCGACCACCACGCGGATGCCGGTCTTGGCCTCGAAGGACGCCAGGGTGTCCGGCGCCAGGTACTCGTTCCAGATATACAGATTGACCTGCTTGGCGGGCTCCGCCGCCTGCGCGGCGGCGGACAAGCCGAGGGCTATGCAGAGTGCGGACAGACGCATGGCTACACCTCCTGGCGCTGGGGCGCGGCGTATTGCGGCATGGTGATGCAGGCGACGTTGCCGCCGCCGAGGAGGATCTCCCGCGAGTTCTCGATGCCGAGGATGCGGTGCCTGGGGAACAGCTCGGCCAGGGTGGCCTGGGCGATGCGGTCGTTGGCGTCGCCGAACAGCGGCAGGACGATGGCCGAGTTGCCGGCGTAGTAGTTGATGTAGGAGGCGCAGATCTGCGTGCCGGCCTGACGGGTGTGGGTGGCGTCGTCCTGATCCAGGCCCTCGGCCTCGGCCGCCGTCCACTCCAGCACGCTTGGCTGCGGCAGCTTGTGCACCTCCAGCGCGCGGCCACGGGCGTCGCGGGTGCTGCGCAGGATGTCGTAGGCCTCCTGGTAGATTTCCCACTGCGGGTCGCGGCGATCGTCGGTCCACTGCATCACCACCACGCCGGGGCGGACGAAGCAGGCCAGGTCGTCGATATGGCCGTCGGTTTCGTCGAACTTGCAGCCGCGCGGCAGCCAGATCACCTGCTCGGCGCCCAGGTAATCCTGCAGGCGGCGGGTCATCTCGTCCTGGCCCAGGTGGGCGTTGCGGTTGCGGTTGAGCAGGCACTGCTCGGTGGTCAGCAGGGTGCGCTGGCCATCGCTCTGGATGCCGCCCATCTCGGCGATAAAGGGGGCGCGGTAGCGCTCGAGGCCTTCGATCTCGAGGATCTTCTGGGCGATCTGGTCGTCCTTGTCCCAGGGGTAGTAGAGGCCGCCATCGAGGCCGCCGTAGGCGTTGAACTCGAAGTCCACACCGCGCACCTCGCCGCTCTCGTCGTTAACCAGGAAGGCCGGGCCGCTGTCGCGGAACCAGGTGTCGTTGCAGGTCATCTCGACCACCCGCACCTGGGCCGGCAACTGGCGGCGGGCGTTGGCGTACTGGGCCGCCGAGGCGCACACGGTGACCGGCTCGCTGCTGGCGATGGCGCTGACGATCTCGACCCAGACCTTCTGCGCCGGCTTGCCGCCGTTGCGCCACACGTCCGGGCGCTCCGGCCAGCCGAGCCAGCAGCGGGCCTTGGGTTCGAATTCACCGGGCAGGCGGAAGCCGTCGGCCTTGGGCAGGGAGGTCAGGGTACGGGCCATTGCTAGGTACTCGTCGGTGGCTGGAGATGAGCCGACAGTACCCGCGGCAGAGCGGCCGCGACCAATGACGATTATCGCGGGATAGCTGAATTCAATTCACAGGTCGACCAGCTGATCGGTGAACCACTCGATGAACTGTGCCACCGCCGGCTTGTCCAGACGCAGGCGTTCGCAGACCAGCGCGTATTGCCCCAGCGAGGCCACCTGGGCGGCGAACGGGCGCACCAGGCGACCGCTAGCCAGGTCCTCGGCACTGGTCAGGTTGTCGCCGATGGCCACGCCCTGGCCGCGCGCGGCGGCCTCCATGGTCAGCCCGGCATGGCCCAGGTAGAGATGGCGCGCCGGCTGGATGTCGCCGGCGTGGGTGGTCAGCCAGGCGGTCCAGGTCTTGCCGTCCTGGTCGTCGTGCAGCAGGCAGTGGCGGGCCAGGTCGCGCGGGTGCTTGAGCGGCAGCTGGTTGAACAGGCCGGGGCTGCACACCGGGAAGAACTGCAGGGTCGGCAGCGGCCGCACGAAGTAGGCGCTGGCATCCTCGGGGCCGGTGCCGTAGGTGATCGCCAGGTCGATCTCGGCACCGGGCAAGGGCGCCTCCAGTGGCTGCTCGTGCAGGTGCAAGGTGATCTGCGGATAGCGCTCGGTGAAATCGGCCAGGCGCCCGACCAGCCACTTCTGCGCCAGCTCCACGGTCACCGCGATGCGCAGCTGCGCCTGCGAGCCGGGGTCGCGCAGCTCGTCGCAGGCCTCACCGATCAGCTCGAAGGCCTGCTGCAGGCTGTGCAACAGACGCCGCGCCTGCGGCGTCGGCCGCACCTGACGGCCCTCGCGCTGGAACAGCGCGGTACCGAGTTGCTCCTCCAACTGGCGAATCTGGTGGCTCACCGCGCTGTCGGTGACGCACAGCTCGGCGGCGGCGCGGCCGAAGTGGGCGTGGCGCGCGGCGGCCTCGAAGGTACGCAGGGCGGTGAGCGAAGGCAGGCGGCGCATGGCGATCCCGGTTCCGGCAAAAAGCGGCATCCTGGCTCAGGCGCGCACAGCCGACAAGCCATGCGCAGCGGAGCCGCGACGATGCCCGGGGCGCACCCTACCCACGCAAGCTCCGTCAGGGCTTATCCGGGCGGATATCGAAGCCGCCCTTGTTCTGGCTGACGATACGGAAGGCATGGCTTTCGCCGGCCTTGACCGGCACCGCCAGCTCGCGCAGCAGGCGGCCCATGCTGCACAGGGTGTCGTCCTGCTTGTCCAGGGTGATGCCCACCACGCGGGTGCCGGGCCGTACCTGGAAGGTCGCCACCTCGCCGACACCGATGCGCGCGGCGACCTGGCGATCCACTTCGATGGCCACGTAGCAGCCGCCGCCCAGCATGCCGAAGTCGCGATTGACCACGATCTGCGCGCTGCCCGCGCGGGCCTCCTGAAAGGCCAGCAGGCGCTCGGCCGGCACCGGGCGGACATGTTCCGGGTCGCCGCGAAAGGACGAACAGCCGGCCAGCAGCAACAACGGCAGAGCGATAAGAAGCGAACGCATGAGGCCCTCCATGGGCGCGGTGGATGCCGCCTGAGTATTGGCGCAGGCAGGCGGCAGCTCAAGTGCCAAAACCCGCTCACCGCTACTCGCCGGCAGGCGCCACACCGCGGCGGCTATTCGCTCAGCAGTTCGCCACCGTCCAGCAGCGTATCGGCCATATGGATCACGTTGCGGCAGGCTGCCCAGTGGCAGTTCCTGCCGCGGTAGTTGTACAGCAGGTCCTCGAGAAACACGCCCTTGGTCTGGCCCAGGCCGGGTTGCTTGACCGTGGCCAACCGCGACAGGGCTCGCGCCTCGCCCAGCTTCAGGTTGTCCGGAGCGAGCAGCACGTAGTTGCGCACCTGATCGCCCGCCTCGTAGGTTTCGGGCAACGCCAGTTGCTTGTCACGCATGGATTTGCACATGCCGGACAGGCCATTGGTGACGTCGACCAGCTTGCCGATATCGTTGTCCAGGGTGTCCAGCCCGTGGAACTGGGCGTGACCGTCCGAGCACCAGAAGGTGATAGTGGTGCCCTCCGGCACCCGGATGTGTTTCGGCCGTTGCTTGTAGACCCTGCAATAACCGCCGTGCCCGGCGAAGACCATGATGTTGCGCAGGAACACGTCGTCGTGCATTTCCGCCAGTTTCATGGCTCGGTCCCTCGAAGAAGTGGATGACACTGCTTGAACCCAGTCGCAAGCGACCGGGTCAAGCTAGCAGTCCACTCCCCTGCGCGCCACGCAGGCCGTCGCCTCAGCCGTGCAAGCGCTTGACCAGCCGCGCCTGCAGCGCTTCCAGCTCAGCCGGATCGGCCTTGTTCGCCGCATGGATGCCCAGTTGCTCGCCGGGGAAGCGCGGGATCACGTGCATATGGATATGGAACACCGTCTGCCCGGCCGGCGCGCCGTTGAACTGCGCCACCTGCACCCCGGCCGGCTCCAGCTCCTCGACCAGGGCGCGGGTGAGCTTCTGCACCACGGCCATCACCTTGGCCAGGCTGGCCTCGTCGATCTCGAGGATATTGCGCGCGGCGGCGCGCTTGGGAATCACCAGGCTGTGGCCGTAGGACTGCGGGAACAGGTCGAGGAAGGCCAGCACCTCGTCGTCTTCGTAGAGCTTGTAGCAGGGCGCTTCGCCGCGAATGATCTGGGCGAAGATGTTCTGGGGATCGTAGGTACCGTGCAGACTCATGCCGATGGGCTCCGTGCCGGGTGGAGGAAAGCTCGCACCATACCGCCTAGCCCGCTCCCAGGAAACCGGCGCTTCACCGCCGTATGGCTCGCGTCCCCATGTCCCGCCTCGCCGGCGCGCAAAAACCGGCGGTTGACCGGCGCAACGCTGGCGCCCATACCCGGCCCGAGCATCGGGAACCTGCCGGCATCGCCCGGGTCGATGGGCATTAGCAGCAGGATCGATTTCCCTCGCCCACACCCTGCGTGTTCTGATCGCCGGCATCCCGTCGCCGTCCCATCCGCCATGGAGTTCACATGACCGACCTCGCCCAGTTCCCCATCACCCGCAAATGGCCCGCCCAGCACCCCGAGCGCCTGCAGCTCTACTCGCTGCCCACGCCCAACGGGGTCAAGGTGTCGATCATGCTGGAGGAAACCGGCCTGGCCTATGAGCCGCATCTGGTCAGCTTCGACAGCAACGACCAGTTCAGCGAAGCGTTTCTCTCGCTCAACCCGAACAACAAGATTCCCGCCATCCTCGACCCCGTTGGTCCGAACGGCGAGCCGCTGGCATTGTTCGAGTCCGGCGCCATCCTGCTCTACCTGGCGGAGAAGACCGGCCAGCTGCTGCCGCAGGCTGCCGGTGCGCGCTATCAGGCGATCCAGTGGCTGATGTGGCAGATGGGCGGCGTCGGCCCGATGTTCGGCCAGCTCGGCTTCTTCCACCGCTTCGCCGGCCGCGACTACGAGGACAAGCGTCCGCGCGACCGCTACGTGGCGGAGAGCAAGCGCCTGCTCGGCGTGCTCGACCAGCACCTCGAAGGCCGCGACTGGATCATGGGCAGCGAATACAGCATCGCCGATATCGCCACCTTTCCCTGGATACGCAACCTGGTGGGCTTCTACGAGGCCGGCGAGCTGGTCGAGTTCGAGCGCTTCGCCAACGTGCGCCGCGTGCTCGAGGCCTTCCTCGCCCGCCCCGCCGTACAGCGCGGCCTGAACATCCCCGCGCGCGGCTGACGCCCCCCGAGTTCGACGAAAGCGCCGATCTAGAGCCATTACCAATCCCCCGACGCGCTGTCGGGGGCCTATAATGCGCCGGCCGTTTGCCCTCCCCGCCCAAGGTTATTCATGAACGACCACGCCGCCACCGCCGCGACCAACCTGTCGCCTGGCGCGATCCTTCTCATTCAACTCGCCCTGGCCCTCGGCGGCTTCGCCATCGGCACCGGCGAATTCGCCATCATGGGCCTGATGCCCAACGTCGCCGCCGACCTGGGCATCAGCGAGCCGCAGGTCGGCCACGTGATCAGCGCCTACGCCCTCGGCGTGGTGGTCGGCGCGCCGATCCTCGCCCTGCTCGGTGCGCGTCTGCCCAGGCGCATCCTGCTATTGCTGCTGATGGGCTGCTTCGCCCTCGGCAACTTCGCCAGCGCCCTGGCCCCGGACTACCTGTCGCTGATGCTGTTCCGCTTCGTCGCCGGCCTGCCGCATGGCGCCTACTTCGGCATCGCCATGCTGGTGGCGGCGAACATGGCGCCGCCGCACAAGCGGGCCAAGGCGGTGAGCCGGGTGCTGGCCGGTCTCACCGTCGCCATCCTGATTGGCAACCCGCTGGCCACCTGGCTCGGCCAGGGCCTGAGCTGGCGTTATGCCTTCGCCCTGGTCGGGGTGATCGCCATCACCACCATCGCCATGGTGGCGATCTTCCTGCCGACCGATCGCAACGAGCAACGCTCCAGCCCGATCGGCGAGCTGCGCGCCTTCAACCGCGCGCCGATCTGGCTGGCCATGGCCATCGGTTCGATCGGCTTCGCAGGGATGTTCTGCGTGTTCGCCTACATGGCGCCCACCCTGCTGCAGGTGACCGGCGTGCAACCGGGCTGGATTCCGCTGGCGATGGCGCTCTTCGGCGCCGGCTGCATCGTCGGCAACAGCGCCGGCGGCTGGCTGTTCGACCGCCTGCGCTTCAAGGCGGTGGCCTGGATCCTGCTGTGGAGCGCGCTGGTGCTGCTGTTGATGCCGCTGGCAGCGCAATCGGTGTGGAGCGTGGCCCCGGCGATCTTCGCCCTGGGCACCATGATCGCCCTCGGCCCGGCGCTGCAGACCCACCTAATGGACGTGGCCACCGGCGCGCAGACCCTGGCCGCGGCCTCCAACCACGCCGCCTTCAACATCGCCAACGCCCTCGGCCCCTGGCTCGGCGGCCTGGCCATCGGCGCCGGCCTGGGCTGGACGGTCACCGGCTATATCGGCGCGGCCACCGCCGTGCTCGGCCTCGGCCTGTTCGCCTGGGCCTGGCAGGTGCAGCGGGTCGCGACGGCGCCCGCCGAGCCGGCGGCGAGCTAGCACGGCGCGCCAGCGGCAGGTATCTTCTGTCGCCAACGCCAACCGCCCTTGCCCATCGAGTCGCCCATGAATCCGCGCCTGCTTCGCCCCCTCCTCCTCTGCAGCCTCGCCCTCGCCGCGCTCGGAGCGCAGGCCCGGGTCGAGGTCGCGGCGCGGGACGGCCTGCTGGCGGCGAAGATTTCCGAAGAGATCGCCCCCGGCGACTACGAGAAACTGCTGCAGGGCCTGCGTGCCCATCCGGGCAGCTACAGCCGCAAGATCGTCCTGCTCGACAGCATCGGCGGCAGCGCCCCGGAGGCGATGCGCATGGGCCGCCTGCTGCGCGAGACCGGCTTCGAGGCGCTGGTGCCGTCCGGTGGGGTCTGCCAGGGCAGTTGCGTCTACCTGCTGGCGGCCGGCAAGCGCAAGATCGTCAAGGGTCACGTCGCCCTGCGTCGCCCGCCCTTCGCCGCCGGCGACTCGGCCCAGGCGCAGGCCGCCCACGGCAGTCAGCCGTTCAGCCCGGCCGCTTACTTGCGCGAAATGGGCGTCGATATCGGCCTGGCCGAAGACATCTACCGCGCCGCCCCCGGCCAGTTGCGCCTGCTGAGCAGGGACGACCTGGCGCGCTACAGGTTGCACTGAGGCGCCCAAAACCACTGCCGCCCAGGCAGGGAGACCACTCGCCCCGCTCCAGCAGCGACGGGACAGGCGAGGCGCACTGCCGCATATCGCCACGCCGGGAGCAACGCGCGGACAGCGACTAGGCTGCATGACGGGCCCATGCCCTGTCTCCGTTCCCCCTACAAGGAGGTACCCGCGATGGTTTCAGCCCTGATTCAGAACGTCGCCCTCAACAACCATTCGCCGGCCGGCGGCATGCTGCCCTACCACCAGAACTGCGTGGCCATGGCCTTCTCCCGCACCCTCGGCATCGGCGTCAACGCGGCGGTCAACCTGTTCATCGCCAGGGGTTGGGTGGGCAGCGCCAGCGCACTGCAGTACGACAACGCCATCGCCACCATCGTCGCGCAGCTGCCGCTGGCCAACGTCGCCCTGGACGAGTCCTGGCTGTCGCTCAAGCCACGCCTCAGCACGCTGGCGGATGGCCGCTACTTCGCCGTCAACTCGGGAGCCAACAACTTCGGCGGCACCGGCATCGGCCATGCCTTCGCCATCGTCAAGCACGGCAGCTGGGGCACCGCTGCCAACAACTCGGAGAAAACCGACAGCAACTACGGCAGCAGCATCGCCGGCTCGAGCAAGATCAGCCTGTGGGGGCCGGCCTAGGCTGGACCCGCTACGCCCAGGCCCTGCGCGCCGGGGTCATGGCTGCGACGCAGCGCAGACAACGCACTAGCGTGCTTTCTTCCTACCGGTCTTGCGCGCATGGGCGCCGGCGGCGGCAGCCTTGAGCAGGCGCTGGAAGGTCGGGCACTCGGCGTGGCTCGGCGCCGGGCAGGCCGCGGCATGCCGCAGCCCCCGGCTCATGGCGCGCAGACGCTTGATGCTGGCGTCTATCTCGTCGGCCTTGGCCAGTAGCGCCTGGCGATCGATTTGCGGCTCGCCATGGCTGGTCAGCATGTTGCGGATCTCGTCCAAGCTGAACCCGGCGGACTGGCCGAGGGAGATCAGCGCCAGCTGATCCAATACCTGCGCGGCGAAACGGCGCCGCTCGCCCTGCCGGTTGAGCACCCGCAGCAAGCCCTTTTCCTCGTAGAAACGCAGCGTCGATGCTGGCAGACCGGAACGCCTGGCGACTTCGGCGATATCCATGCACACCCCTTGACTTCAAGTTCACTTGAACTTGTAGCCTCACATCGAAGCCAGCAATGGTCAACCCGAGTGAGGCCCCAAAATGAACCCGTTACTGCACGATCTCTTGCCGATATTCGCCATAGGCGCCGGCGCCACCCTGGTGATGGACGCCTGGTTGCTGCTCCTGCGGCGCCTGGGCATCGCCACCCTGAGTTTCGCCCTGGTCGGTCGCTGGGTCGGCCACCTGCTGCGCGGCCGGGTCCGCCACGCCGCCATCGCCAAGACGGCGCCGGTTCGCGGCGAACTGGCGCTGGGCTGGCTCGTCCACTACGCCACCGGCATCGTCTTCGCCGTCCTGCTGCTGGTTCTCACCGGTCCGGGCTGGGCTGCGCGTCCCTCACTACTGCCGGCCCTGGCGCTGGGCCTGGTCACCGTGGCCGTGCCGCTGCTGCTGATCCAGCCGGCGATGGGCGCCGGCATCGTTTCGCGCCACACGCCGACGCCGCTGAAGAACTGCCTGAAAAGCCTGGCCACCCATGGCGTGTTCGGCCTCGGCCTGTACCTGAGCGCCAGTCTGCTGGCCGCGCTACCGGCCTGAGCCACACCTTCGCCCCAACCCCGCCGAGCCTGCGTGCCGGCACCACCACTGGAGAACGTTCGATGATTTCGCCGAAATACGCCCCCCTGCTGTTCGCCCTGATCCTTTCCGGCCTGATGTCGCTGCTGGTCTCGGGCATCGCCACCCTGCGCGCCACAGGACTGGCGCCGCAGTTCGCAACACTCTGGCTGAGCGCCTGGCTGACGGCCTGGCTGTTCGCCTTCCCTACCGTGCTGCTGGTGGCGCCGCTGACCCAGAGGCTGGTCAGGGTGCTGGTGACCAGCAAATAGCCGGTTGCGCCCGGGAGGGTCGGCGCCAGATGTCGTGATCGCCCTTATCGGGCCATGCCCGACAGGGCAGCGCCGATGGCCGCGCGCACTCAGGGGCCCAGGTAGCGCTGTTCGATGCGGGTGTAGCTGCCGTCCTCCACCAGCCTGCGCAGGACGGCGGCGTAGTTCTGCACGAACTCGGGCTGCACGCTCTTCCTGCTGAAGGCCACCTCCGCCGCGTCGCTGGACACCACCACGGCGGTCGGGCGGATATGCTCGCTCAGCCCCAGGCTCTGCAGTTCGAAACGGCCAGAATGTTCGTCGGCGATCAGGCCGTCGATGCGTCGCCGGGCGACCATCTGCCAGAGGTTCAGACGAGTGGCGTTGAGCACCACGCGGCTGGCGAAGGCCTCGTCGGCCATCAGCGTCTGGTAGTCCGCCCCGTAGGACACGCCGATCTGCGCGCCGAGGCGCAGCGGCGTGTCGCGCAGTTGCAGCAGGTTATCCAGCGGCCAGCGCTGCGCCGCATCGCGGCGCAGGAAGAGGATATTGCGCGACGGCTCGAGAATGACGCCGGAGAAGTGCGCGTAGGCCTCGCGTTCCGGCTTGCGGAAGGCGCCGGGCAGGACGTCGAGGCGGCCCTGCTCCAGCTCCAGCAGCGCCCTGGCCCAGGGCAGGCGTACCAAGCGCGCCTGGCAGCCCAGGCGGGCGAACACCGCGCGATTGAGGTCGATATAGATGCCGCCGACCGAGCCGTCCTCCAGCTCCATGCTGAAGGGCGGGTCGTGATCCCAGCGCAGCGACAGTTCGCAGTTCGCCCCGGCCAGCCCCGGCAACAGCGTAAGCAGCAACAGGAAGCGGCGCAGGGCACCTGGGCGAGCCAGCGGGGGACGAACTGCAGATAGCGTCAAAGGCGACTCTCGGGACTACAGGGGACCGATATGCCCGAGTCTAGGGAAAGCGCGGGTGGATGGCAAAGCGCCGTGGCCAGCGCGTGCGGCGACGCCGACGAGACGTCGTCGCGTCAGGCTGAACCTGGGGATAACGCCCGTAGCGGCTCTTAGCGCGTGGCCGCGAAGCCCTTTACCCGCTCCAGCCAGGCCGGGTCGAGGCGGTTCTGCTCCAGTTCCAGCCCCTGCGCCTGCATGGCTTCGCAGTGCGCGTCGATCTCGCGCACCATCTGGCTCAGCTCGCTGGAGTTGCCGTCGAGCTGGTGCATCTGGGTCAGACCCAGGTGGTAGAAGCGCAGCAGCTTCATCGCGCTGGCGTCGCCCTGGGCCACGCCGGCTTTTACATGGTGCATGACATTGGTCACGCGCATCAGGCTGCGCTTGAGCCGCCAGCCGTACACCGCCGCCGCCATCAAGGGCCGCGACCACAACTGCAGGCGCACCAAGGCGACGGTCAGGCCCAGGCCGGCCAGCACCCCGAGCAGGTTCCAGCGGAAATTGTCGCCGCCGGGCGTGCCGAACAGCTGGGTGCTGGCGGTGGCGCAGAGCATGGCCAGCGTCAGGAAGATGACCGCGATCAGCAGCGTGCTGCGGCGGGTCTGCTGGCGGTAGTGCTCGGGATCGATGGGGGTGATTTCGAACATGACTGACAACTCTCGACTGTGATTGGGCGGGCTCTGCCCTCTCGGCATCAGGCCTCGACCTGACTCCACTGCTTGCTCAGGCGCTTGTCCGACACCGCCATCTTGGTGCCCAGCTGCTGGGCAAACAGCGACACGCGGTATTCCTCCAGCATCCAGCGATACAGCGTCAGCTCGGGGTCGCGCTTGCCTTCCTGGGCGTGCTTGGCCGCACGCGCCTGGTACTGCTGCCAGTAGCCGCTCAGCTCGCCGGTCCACACGCGGTCGCGCTGCACCTGGGCGCCGACCTTGTCCAGGCGCTGTTCGATGGCCTTGAGGTAACGCGGGATTTCCTTGAGCCACTCGCCCGGTGTCTCGCGCACGAAACCGGCATAGACCAGGTTCGCCAGCTGCTGTTTGATGTCGTTGAGCGCCATGGCCTGGGCCAGGTCGATCTTGCCCTTGAAGCGCTTCTGCAGGCCATGGTGCAGCTTGAGGATCTCCAGCACCTGGCGGGCGATGCGTTCGGCGTGGGCGGTCCAGTCGCCGCGCTTGCGCTCGGCCAGTTGCGCCAGGGCGGCGCCGTCGCGCGGCAGGCTGGCTTCGCCATCGAGGATGCAGGCGTCCAGGCTGGCCAGCAGGATGTCTTCGACCAGCGCCTCGACGCGGCCGATCTCGCGGTAGAGCAGGCCCAGTTCGGTCAACCCCGGCAGCTTGCCGCGGAGGAACTTGGCCTGCTCGGCCAACTGTTGAAGGAGCAGACGTTGCAGGGCGCGGCGGTGCTGGAAGTCGGCTTCGGCCTGGGTCGGGAAGCGCCCTTCCTTGACCACACCCGCCTCCTCCACCAGCGCCGGGTAGACGGTCATGGAGAGGCCGGCGATCTTCTGCTGGGCCTTCTCGGCGACCTCGGCGAAGGCCTTGGCCTCCACCGCTTTCGGCTTGTCGCTCTGCTGCGGGATGGCCAGCGCGGCCTGGCTGGCCTCGGCGAAACGCGCGGTCAACTCGGCCAGGTCGCGGCCTTCGCCGAGGAACTTGCCGTGGGCGTCGACCACCTCGATGTTCATCTTCAGATGGTTTTCCAGCCCGGCGGCGGCCTCGGCCCAGGCCTCGTCGGAGACCCGCACGCCGGTCATGCGCAGCAGCTCCTGGCCCAGCGCCTGCGGCAGCGAGCCCTGGCCGAACACCAGCTTGTCCAGCGCCGCGCCGACGAAGTCCGGCACCGGCACGAAGTTCTTGCGTAGCGCCTTGGGCAGACCGCGCACCAGGGCGATGCACTTGGCTTCCAGCAGCCCCGGCACCAGCCATTCGAGGCGCTCGG
The DNA here is from genome assembly GCF_054110165.1 of Pseudomonas sp. PL-6. NCBI lineage: Bacteria > Pseudomonadati > Pseudomonadota > Gammaproteobacteria > Pseudomonadales > Pseudomonadaceae > Pseudomonas > Pseudomonas sp. PL-6. The sequence continues at coordinate 3,775,108 of NZ_CM134189.1, forward strand.
GTTGCAGTTGCGGCAGCAGCGGCGCCGGCACGCGCAGGGTCACGCCGTCGCGCGGATGGTTGGGCTCGAAGTGGTAGCTCAGCGGCAGTTGCAGCTCGCCGATGCGCAAATTGTCCGGGTACTGCGCGGCGGTGACGTCCTTGGCGTCGCGCGCCAGGGCGTCCTCCTCGCGCATGATCAGCAGCCCGGCGTCGGCGGCGCTGCCCTTCTTGTACCAGGCCTCGAAACTGGCGGTCTGGTAGATGTCCTGCGGGATGCGCGCGTCGTAGTAGCCGAACAAGGTCTCTTCATCGGCGAGGATGTCGCGGCGGCGCGACTTGGCCTCCAGCTCGTCGAGGCGTTCGAGCAACTGGCGGTTGGCGGTCAGGCAGCGCACCCGGCTGTTGATCTCGCCGCGCACCAGGCCCTCGCGAATGAACAGCTCGCGCGAAACCACCGGGTCGATGGGGCCGTAGTGCACCGGGCGGCGAGCGACCACGATCATGCCGTACAAAGTGACCTGCTCGAAGGCCACCACCTGGCCGCGCTTCTTCTCCCAGTGCGGCTCCAGATAGTTCTTCTTCACCAGATGGCCGGCCAACGGCTCGATCCAGTCCGGCTCGATCCTGGCCACCATGCGGGCGAACAGCTTGGTGGTTTCCACCAGCTCGGCGGCCATCACCCAGTTGGGCTTCTTGCGCCCGATCACGCTGGACGGGTGAATCCAGAAGCGCCGCTGGCGCGCGCCGAGGTAGTCGCCGTCCTCGGTCTTCTGGCCGATCTGGCTGAGCAGGCCAGCGAGGATGGCCTTGTGCACCGCGGCGTAGTTCTTCGCCCGCACCGCCGCCTCGCTGACCTCGGCCTGCTGGCGGGCGATGGCGTTGACGCGGGTGTCCTTGGTCGGTTGCGGGGCCTTGCTGTCCGCCGGCTGTGGTTCGCGGCTGAGGCCGCTCCGACCGATTCCGCGTTCGCCTTCGAGCTTCAGCTCGCGGACGATCAGCACCAGCTGGCGGTGCGCATCGCGCCATTCGCGCAGGCGCATGTAGTTGAGGAAGTTCTTCTTGCACCAGCTGCGCAGCGGGTTGGCGCCCAGCGCCTGACGCTGCTCCTCGAAACCGCGCCAGAGGTTGATCAGCGCGGCGAAATCCGAGTCCACGTCCTTCCACTGCGCGTGCGCCTGGTCGGCGGCCTGCTGGCGGTCCATCGGCCGCTCGCGCGGATCCTGCACCGATAGAGCGCTTGCGACTATGAGGATTTCCTCCAGGCTGCCCTGCCTGGCGCCTTCGAGCACCATGCGGCCCAGGCGCGGGTCGATGGGCAGCCGCGCCAGCTGGCGGCCGATGGGCGTCAGCTGGCTTTCGCGATTGACCGCCGACAGCTCCTGCAAGAGGTTGAAGCCGTCGCTGATGGCCTTGCCGTCTGGCGGCTCGATAAAGGGGAAGTCCTCGATGCTGCCCAGGCGCAGGTGCAGCATCTGCAGGATCACCGCCGCCAGGTTGGTGCGGAGGATTTCCGGGTCGGTGAATTCCGGGCGGCCGAGGAAATCCTCCTCGCTGTACAGACGGATGCAGATGCCCGGCTCGACCCGCCCGCAACGGCCCTTGCGCTGGTTGGCGCTGGCCTGCGACACCGGCTCGATGGGCAGGCGCTGCACCTTGGCGCGGTAGCTGTAGCGGCTGATACGCGCGGTGCCGCTGTCGATCACATAGCGGATGCCCGGCACGGTCAGCGAGGTTTCCGCCACGTTGGTGGCCAGCACTATCTTGCGTCCCGGCATGGGCGCGAAGATCTTCTGCTGCTCGGCCGGGGTCAGCCGCGCGTACAGCGGCAGCACCTCGGTGTGGCGCAGGTTGGCCTTGCGCAGCACTTCGGCGGCCTCGCGGATCTCGCGCTCGCCGGGCAGGAACACCAGCACGTCGCCGGGGCGCTTGCCGACCTCGCGCTCATGGGCGGCGATCTCGTCCAGCGCGGCGAGGATACCCTGGTCGATGGTCAGGTCGTCGAGCAGGCGCTCGCCCTCCTCGTCCACCTCGGCCGCCAGCGGCCGGTACCAGGTGTCCACCGGGTAGGTGCGGCCGGACACCTCGATGATCGGCGCGTCGTTGAAATGCTTGGAGAAGCGCTCCAGGTCGATGGTCGCCGAGGTGATGATCAGCTTCAGATCCGGGCGACGCGGCAGCAGGGTCTTCAGATAGCCGAGGAGGAAGTCGATGTTGAGGCTGCGCTCGTGCGCCTCGTCGACGATGAGGGTGTCGTACTTTTCCAGAAAGCGGTCGTGCTGGGTCTCGGCCAACAGGATGCCGTCGGTCATCAGCTTGATCAGCGTGCTGTCGCTGCTCTGATCCTCGAAGCGCACCTGGTAGCCGACCAGCTCGCCCAGCTTGGTGCCGATCTCCTCGGCCACCCTTGTCGCCACGCTGCGCGCGGCCAGGCGCCGCGGTTGGGTGTGACCGATCAGGCCGTGCACGCCGCGGCCCAGCTCCAGGCAGATCTTCGGCAACTGGGTGGTCTTGCCCGAGCCGGTCTCGCCGGCGATCACCACCACCTGGCTCTTTTCCAGCGCGGCCTTGATCTCGTCGCGCTTGGCGGCGATCGGCAGTGCGTCGTCGTAGCGCATCGGCGGTATGCTCCGCTGGCGCGCCAGCGCCTTGGCGCAGGAGGCCTGGAAGCGCTCCAGCCACTGCGCCAGCTTGGCCTCGTCCGGTTTTTTCTGCAGCTCGTGCAGTTGCCGGCGCAGGCGATGGCGGTCGGCCTGCAGGGCCTGGTCGAGATTCTTGTGCAGTTGGTCGAAGCTGGGGCTGGCGTCGGTCATGGGGGCCGTGCTGGGCGAGTCGTCTGGGAGGCAGCCGCGGATTGTCGCAGATTTGCCCCGGCCAAGACGACCGCCGTCGACGCCACGGACAGCCGCGTCAGATCTGGAACTGCCCCACCAGGCGCCGCAGGCGTTCGCCCAGGCCGTTGAGGTCGCGGGAGGTCTGCGCGCCCTCAACGGCGTCGTTGGCCACGCCGTCCACCGCCACGGCGATCTGGTGCACGCTGCGGTTGATCTCCTCGACCACCGCGGTCTGCTCCTCGGCGGCACTGGCGATCTGCGCGTTCATCGAGTTAATGGTGCCGATCAACTGGGCGATGGCATCCAGCGAGGTGCCGGCGCGAGTGGCCTGCTCGCGGGTGCTGTCGCCCATCTGGGTGGCGCGCTGCATGGTGGTCACGGCCTCGTCGGTGGTGTTCTGCAGGCGGTCGATCATGCCCTGGATCTCACCCGTACTCTGCTGGGTGCGACTGGCCAGGGCGCGCACCTCGTCGGCGACCACGGCGAAACCGCGCCCCGCCTCACCAGCGCGGGCGGCTTCGATGGCGGCATTGAGCGCCAGCAGGTTGGTCTGGTCGGCGATGGCGCGGATCACTTCGAGCACGCTGACGATGCCCTGTACGTCCTGGCGCAGGGTTTCCAGCGATTCGCTGCTGGCGCGTACCTCGCTCACCAGATGATGGATGGACTGCACGCTCTGATCGACCACGCGCTTGGCCGACTGGCCTTCGGCGTCGGTATCGCGCGCCGCCTCTGCCGCGCGCTGGGCGCTCTGCGCCACTTCATGGGCAGCGGCGGACATCTCGTTGATCGCCGTGGCGACCTGATCGGTCTCGTGGCGTTGCCGCTCCATGGCCTGCTCGGAGCGCTGCGCCTGGCTGGCCACGGCGCCGACCAGTCCGGACAGGCTGCCGGTGGTGCCGGCCACCTGTTGCACCAGCAGGTGAATCTTCTCGACGAAGCGGTTGAACGAGGCGGACAGCTCGCCCAGCTCGTCGCGACTGGCGACCGGCAAGCGATGGGTCAGGTTGCCGTCGCCGGCGGCCATGTCGTCGAGGTTGGCCTTGATCAGCTGCACCGGCCGGGCGATCGACGCCGCCAGCGGCAGGGCCAGTAGCGTCAGCACCAGCAGCAGGCCGACGGCCGAGCCGATCATCACCAGCAACAGGCGGTCGGTGCTGCGCTGGAACTCGTCGCGGGCCAGTTGCACGTCGCGCTCGACGCCATCGAGGTTGACCGAGGTGCCGAACACCAGCTTCCACTTCGGCAGGTAATGGGCATAGCCCACCTTGGCCACCAGTTCCTGGCTGTCGCCGAGCACGAAGCTGTAGTCGACGTAGTGGCTGTTATCCATGCCCGCCCGCACCAGCTCGCGGATGGCGTAGATGCCATTGGGGTCGCGGTAGCCGCTGAAGTCCTCGCCGATCTTGTCGTCGGTGTTGCCCTGCAGCACCCGGCGGGTGCCGGTGTCGTAGCCCCAGAAGTAGCCGTCGACGCCGTAGGACAGGCGCTTGAGCACCTGCACCGCCTCGTCGCGCGCCGCCAGGTCGCCGTCGGCCGAGGCCTGGTACAGCGGGGCGATGGCATTCAGTGCCAGCTCGACGTACTGCTTGATCTCGCTCTTGCGATCCTCCACCAGCTTGGCGCGAGTCTGCGCCTCCTGCTGGGCGGCCAGGTTGTCGAGCACCACCATGGCGATGCTGGAGAGCAGCAGGGTCAGCAGACAGATAGGGCCGAGGGCCAACAGCAGGACTTTGGAGCGCAAACGCAGTCGGGCGAGCATGGTCACGGCACCTTGCAACATCAGGGGGTTAAGGGAGTGGCATATTGCCGATATTCTGGCGTCAGAAAAATAGAGAAACACAAAAACTGGTCGGACCAGCCGTAAAGTCGTCGGGGAAGATTCAGGTCGGCGCGGCGTGACCGCGCCTCGAATGGCCGTTACCGGGCGCAACAAACAATTGCCAGGAGCCATTTTTGGCGTCGCCTGCGACGGTCTCGCAGGGGGGGCGCCAGGGATGGCGGGCAACAAAAAACCCGCCGCAGCGGGTTTTTCGGGTCAGCTCGGGCGAATCACTTCTTGCCCAGCTTCTTCAGCTCTTCGTCGCGCAGCTCGCGGCGCAGGATCTTGCCGACGTTGGTGGTCGGCAGCACGTCGCGGAACTCGACGGCCTTGGGCACCTTGTAGCCGGTGAGGTTGGCGCGCATGTGCTCCATCACCTGCTCCTTGGTCAGGCTCTCGCCCGGCTTGACCACCACGAACACCTTGATCGCCTCGCCGGATTTCTCGTCCGGCACACCGATGGCGGCGCACTGCAGCACGCCCGGCAGGGTCGCCAGCACGTCTTCCAGTTCGTTCGGGTAGACGTTGAAACCGGACACCAGAATCATGTCCTTCTTGCGGTCGACGATGCGCAGGTAGCCGTCTTCCTGGATCAGGCCGATGTCGCCGGTCTTCAGCCAGCCGTCGGCGTCGAGGATCTCGTCGGTGGCTTCCTGGCGCTGCCAGTAGCCCTTCATCACCTGCGGGCCCTTGACGCACAGCTCGCCGATCTCGCCGATGGCCAGTTCCTGACCCTCGTCGTTGATGATCTTGCACAGAGTCGAAGGCAGCGGAATGCCGATGGTGCCGAGCTGGATGGCGCTGAACGGGTTGACCGTGGCCACCGGGCTGGTTTCGGTCATGCCGAAGCCTTCGCAGATGGCGCAGCCGGTGACTTCCTTCCAGCGCTCGGCGGTGGCCAGCTGCAGGGCCATGCCGCCGGAGAAGGTGGCCTTCAGGCTGGAGAAGTCCAGCTTGCGGAACTCCTCGTTGTTGCACAGGGCAACGAACAGGGTGTTGAGGCCGACGAAACCGGTGAAACGGTACTTGGCCAGGTCCCTGACCACCGCCGGCAGGTCGCGCGGATTGGTCAGCAGGATGTTGTGGCCGCCGATCAGCATCATCGCCATGCAATGGAAGGTGAAGGCGTAGATGTGGTACAGCGGCAGCGGCGCGATCAGCACCTCGCAGCCTTCGTCCAGGTTGGCGCCCATCAGCGCCTTGACCTGCAGCATGTTGGCCACCAGGTTGCGGTGGGTGAGCATGGCGCCCTTGGCCACGCCGGTGGTGCCGCCGGTGTACTGCAGCACGGCGATATCGGCGTTGCTCGGGTTGGCTTCGTTGAAGCTCTGACCGCGGCCCTTGGCCAAGGCGTCGTTGAGCTTGACCGCCTGCGGCAGGTTGTAGGCCGGCACCATCTTCTTCACGTGCTTGATCACGGCATTGACCAGCAGGCGCTTGAAGGTCGGCAGCATGTCGCCGACTTCGGTGACGATCACGTGCTTGACGCCGGTCTTGGGCACCACCTGCTCGGCCAGGTGGGCCATGTTGGCCAGGCAGATCAGCGCCTTGGCGCCGGAGTCGTTGAACTGGTGCTCCATCTCCCGCGCGGTGTACAGCGGGTTGGTGTTGACCACCACCAGGCCGGCGCGCATGGCGCCGAACACCACCACGGGGTACTGCAGCACGTTGGGCAGCTGCACGGCGATGCGGTCGCCGGGCTTGAGGTCGGTGTGCTTTTGCAGGTAGGCGGCGAAATCACCGGAGAGCTGGTACATCTCGCCGTAGGTGATGGTCTTGCCCAGGTTGCTGAAAGCAGGCTTGTCGGCGAAGCGTTGGCAGGACTCCTTCAGCACCGCGAGGATGTTCGGGTACTGGTCGGGATTGATTTCGGCAGCAACCCCAACGGGATACTTGTCCTTCCAGAAGTTTTCGGTCATGGAAGCCCACTCCTAAGCAACAGCTGATCTTCACCGCGCGCAGGCGGTTGTTTGTTGTGTGTTTAGCTCGCTTTTCCACGGGCCAGGCGCCCCGAAAGCGCGCCGAGAGTAGCAGCTTTGCCAAAGGCCGACCAGCACCCAACCTGGGCCGCGCAGTTATAAAAGTGACTAGAATAGACCGACCAGTCACAAGCAGTTCACCCCGCCTGAAAACCAGGCAAAGCCTCTAGTTCGCCTATTGCAGCGCACATCGCGATGTCTTGGGCGGGCGCGAAGGGGGATTGCGCTCGACGAAAGGCGTCCGAGCCTCATCCGCTCGGTTACCAAATCACCACAAATGGAATGCCGTCACGGCATGGAAGGCGGGAGCTCCTCCGCCGGAACGACGGAGGAGCTTGCGGCTCAGGCGATGTCGCGCAGTTCGCGACGCAGGATCTTGCCCACCGGGGTCATCGGCAGGGCGTCCTTGAGCACGATGTGCTTGGGCACCTTGTAGCCGGTGAAGTTTTCCTTGCAGTAGGCCTTGAGCTCCTCGACCGTGACGCCGCCGTCGCGCGGCACCACGAACAGCTTGACCACCTCGCCGGATTTCTCGTCCGGCACGCCGATGGCCGCGCAGCTGGCGACTTTCGGGTGGGCCATGACCACGTCCTCGATCTCGTTGGGGTACACGTTGAAGCCGGAGACGATGATCATGTCCTTCTTGCGGTCGACGATGCGCACGAAGCCGTCCGGGTCGATCACCGCGATGTCGCCGGTCTTGAACCAGCCCTCGGCGTCGAGCACCTCGGCGGTGGCTTCTTCGCGCTGCCAGTAGCCCTTCATCACCTGCGGGCCCTTGATGCACAGCTCGCCGCGCTCGCCCAGCGGCATCTCGTTGCCGTCGTCGTCGATCACCTTGAACGCCGTGCCCGGCACCGGGATGCCCACGGTGCCCAGGCGCGCCTTGTCGCCATAGGGGTTGGTGCTGGCCACCGGCGAGGTCTCGGTGAGGCCGTAACCTTCCACCACGGTGCAGCCGGTCATCGCCTGCCAGCGCTCGGCGGTGGCCTTGACCAGGGCGGTGCCGCCGGAGTTGGTAACCTTGAGGTTGGAGAAGTCGAGGTTCTTGAACTCGGGGTGATCCATCAGCGCGACGAACAGGGTGTTCAGCCCCAGCAGCGCGGAGAACTTCCACTTGCCCAGTTCCTTGACGAAGCCGGGAATGTCGCGCGGGTTGGTGATCAGCACGTTGTGGTTGCCGTTGACCATCATGCACATGCAGTTCGCGGTGAAGGCATAGATGTGGTACAGCGGCAGCGGCGCGATCATGATCTCCTGGCCCTGCTTCATCAGCGGCTTGCCGTCGTCGCCGAGCTGCGACAGGCAGGCGTCGACCTGCAGCATGTTGGCCACCAGGTTGCCGTGGGTGAGCATGGCGCCCTTGGCCACCCCGGTGGTGCCGCCGGTGTACTGCAGCACGGCGATGTCGTCATGGCTGGCCTTGACCGGGGTCAGCGCCTGGCCGTGGCCCTGCTTGAGCACCTGCTTGAAGGCGATGGCCTGGGGCAGATGATAGTCGGGCACCATCTTCTTGACCTTCTTCACCACGGTGTTGACCAGCCAGCCCTTGAGGCTCGGCAGCAGGTCGCCCATCTTGGCTTCGATCAGGTAATCGATCTCGGTGTCCGGCAGCACTTCCTGCACCAGCTTGCCGAACATGTTGAGGTAGACCAGCGCACGCACGCCGGCGTCCTTGAACTGGTGGCGCATCTCGCGCGCGGTGTACAGGGGGTTGGTGTTGACCACGATCAGCCCGGCGCGCATGGCGCCGAACACGGCGATGGGGTACTGCAGCACGTTGGGCATCTGCACCGCGATGCGCTCGCCCGGCTTGAGGTCGGTGTGCTTCTGCAGGTAGGCGGCGAAGGCCGCGGACAGGCGATCGAGCTCGGCGTAGGTCAGGGTCACGCCGAGGTTGCTGAACGCCGGGCGGTCGGCGAACCTCTTGCACGAGCGCTCGAACACCTCGATGACCGACTTGTAGCTGGCCAGGTCGATGTCGTTGGGCACGCCGGCCGGCCGTTTGTCGCTCCAGAAATCAGGTTGCATTGTTGTTGTCCTCTTCCCCTGAAATGGTCTGGCCCGCGCTGCGGGACTGCCCGGAAAGTAGCAGCTCGGCGCCATTGCGCAAATAGCTCGAAGGCGTCATTGATGGGCTGAATCTCGCAGCCCACCCGGCACTTTCGTTGCGCAACATCTATGATGAGCGCTCCAGCCCGAACTCGACCTCGATGCCGCCACTCGCCCTACTCGCCTGCCTGCTCCTGCTGACCTGCGCCCTGGCCCAGGCCGAGCCCGGCCCGCGCCTGGCCACCCTGGAGTACCCGCCCTACGCCTCGCAGCAACTGGACGACGGCGGCAGCATCGTCGCCCTCACCCGCCGCGCCTTCGCCCTGCGCGGCTACGCGGCGCACATCGATTTTTTGCCCTGGGCGCGGGTGCGCGCCGAACTGCGCAACGGCACCTACCAGGGCGCGCTGGCGCTGTGGCCCAGGGAGATCGGCGAAGAAGGCCTGATCGCCTCGCGCCCGCTGTTCTACAGCGAACTTGGTCTGTTCGTCCGCTAGGGCCACGAGCTGCGCTTCCAGCGCCTGCAGCAGCTGGCCGGGCAGAAGCTCGGCATCGTCCGCGGCTACGGCTACCCGCAGCGCATCCTCGACGCCGGGCTGACGCTGGAGGAAGCGGTGGACGACATCAGCAACCTGCGCAAGCTGCACGCCGGGCGTTTCGACCTGGTGCTGCTGGAGCGCCGGGTCGGCGAATACCTGATCGCCGGCGACCCGCAACTGCACGGCCAGCTGCGCTGGCACGGCCGCGCCCTGGAGCGCATCCCGTTGCTGGTGGGCTTCGTCCCGGCGCAGCCGGGGCAAACCGACTGGAGTGCGATCTTCGAGCAGGGCCTGCGCGACCTGCATGCCAGCGGCGAATACATGCAGATCCTGCGGCGCCACAGCGCCAATCCCTGACAGGCTTTGCGCCGCACGGTGCGCGGTGCACAATGCGGCCAACTTCCGGCACAAGGATTCGCCATGCGCCACGACGCATTCACCCTGAACGCCAGCGATGGCCAGCCGCTGCAGGTCAACCACTGGCATGCCGAGCAGCCGCCGCGGGCGGTGGTCATGCTCGCCCACGGCATGGCCGAGCACAGCCTGCGCTACGCGCGCCTGGCCGAGGCGCTGGTGGCGGCGGGTGTGGCGCTCTATGCCCTGGACCAGCGCGGCCACGGCCAGAGCGCGGCGCACGGCACACTCGGCCACTACGCCGACGAAGGCGGCTGGGACAAGGTGGTAGGCGACCTGGCCACCCTCAACCACCATATCCGCCAGCAGCATCCGCAGGCACCGATCTTCCTGCTCGGCCACAGCATGGGCAGCTACATCGGCATGGCCTACCTGATGGGTCACAGCTGCAGCCTGCAGGGCGCGGTGCTGTCCGGCTCCAACTACCAGCCCGTGGCGCTGTACCGCATCGCGCGGCTGATCGCCGGCTTCGAGCGCTGGCGCCTGGGCCCCAAGGGGCGCAGCAAACTGATCGACTGGCTCTCCTTTGGCTCGTTCAACAAGGCGTTCAAGCCCAACCGCACCGCCTTCGACTGGCTCAGCCGCGACCCGGCCGAAGTGGACAAGTACGTCGCCGACCCGCTGTGCGGCTTCGTCTGCACCACCCAGCTGTGGTGCGACCTGCTCGACGGCCTGCAGCAGATCACCCCGCCGGCCAACCTGGCGCAGATCGACGCCGACCTGCCGCTGCTGGTGATCGGCGGCGCGCGCGACCCGGTCAGCGACGGCAAGCGCCTGGGCCACCTGGCGAATGCCCTGCGCCAGGCCGGCATCAAGGACGTGCAACTGAAGATCTACCCCGAGGCCCGCCACGAGCTGCTCAACGAGAGCAACCGCGACGAGGTCACCGTCCACCTGATCGACTGGCTGCAGCAGGCGCTGAGCCACAGTCGGCAACCTCGCAAGGAGTCCCCATGACCCAGGTCACCAATATCCCCTATGCCGCCCTTGAAGTCGGCCAGCAGGCCAGTTTCGAGAAGCGGGTGGAAGAACGCGACGTGCAGCTGTTCGCCGCCGTTTCCGGCGACAACAACCCGGTGCACCTGGACGCCGCCTTCGCCGCCGAGACGCTGTTCAAGGAGCGTATCGCCCACGGCATGTTCAGCGGCGCGCTGATCAGCGCGGCGATCGCCTGCCGCCTGCCCGGCCCGGGCACCATCTACCTCGGCCAGCAGCTCAAGTTCACCCGCCCGGTGAAGCTCGGCGACAGCCTGACGGTGCAGCTGGAAGTGCTGGAAAAGCTGCCGAAGAACCGCGTGCGCATCGCCACCCGCGTGTTCAACCAGGACGGCAAACAGGTGGTCGACGGCGAAGCCGAAGTGCTCGCCCCGGCCAGCGAGCAGACCGTGACCATGCCGGCCATGCCGCAGGTGAGCATCGGCTGACGGCCTGCCAAATGCCGGGACCCGGTGCCGAGCCCCTGCTCGGCACCTTCTGCGCCACCCTCAGCCGCCAGGCTGACCGCCGCCCCTGGAGCCCGCCCCTATGATCATCCACAATGCCCGCCTGCGCGGCCGCGACGGCCTGCAGCGCATCACCCTGGACGGCGTGCGTATCGCCGCCATCGACGCCCAGCACGCCCCGAATCCCATCGCAGAAGGCGACCTGGACGCCGCCGGCAACCTGGTCGTGCCGCCCTTCGTCGAACCGCATATCCACCTCGACGCCACCCTCACCGCCGGCGAACCGGCCTGGAACCTGAGCGGCACGCTGTTCGAGGGCATCGAACGCTGGGCCGAGCGCAAGGCACTGGTCACCCATGAAGACACCAAGACCCGCGCCAAGAAGACCATCGATATGCTGGTCGACCATGGCATCCAGCATGTGCGCACCCACGTCGACGTCACCGACCCGACCCTGGCCGCGCTCAAGGCCATGCTCGAAGTGCGCGAGGAAACCCGCCACCTGATCGACCTGCAGATCGTCGCCTTCCCGCAAGAAGGTATCGAGTCGTACGCCAATGGCCGCGCGCTGATGGAGGAGGCGGTGGAACTGGGCGCCGACGTGGTCGGCGGCATCCCGCACTTCGAGAACACCCGTGACCAGGGCGTGGCCTCGATCAAGTTCCTGATGGATCTGGCCGAACGCACGGGCTGTCTGGTGGACGTGCATTGCGACGAGACCGACGACCCCAACTCGCGCTTTCTCGAAGTGCTGGCCGAAGAAGCCCGCGTGCGCGGCATGGGCGCGCGGGTCACCGCCAGCCACACCACGGCCATGGGCTCCTACGACAACGCCTACTGCTCCAAGCTGTTCCGCCTGCTGAAGCTTAGCGGCATCAGCTTCATCTCCTGCCCCACCGAGAGCATCCACCTGCAGGGCCGCTTCGACAGCTACCCGAAACGCCGCGGCTTGACCCGCGTGGCGGAGATCGACCGCGCCGGGATGAACGTCTGCTTTGGCCAGGATTCCATCATCGACCCCTGGTATCCGCTGGGTAACGGCAACATCCTGCGCATCCTCGAAGCCGGCCTGCACATCTGCCACATGCTCGGTTACGAAGACCTCAAGCGCAGCCTGGATCTGATCACCGACAACTCGGCGCGCGCACTGAACCTGGGTGAAGGGTATGGGCTGGAAGTGGGCCGTCCGGCCAACCTGCTGATCCTCTCGGCGCCGGACGATTATGAGATGGTGCGCAGTCAGGGCCACGCGCTGGTATCAATCCGCCACGGCAGGGTGCTGATGCGCCGCACGCCGGCGAGGGTCGAACGGGCCTGATGCTTGGCTGAAGGGGCGGCCACGCCGCGCTGCCGCTGAAGCGGTCTCGGCCGCGAAACCGATGCCGAGCCTCGCTGCGCCCCACGGGAAATACGCCGGTCGTACGGGGCTTGCTCAGTGCCAGGCCGACAGGGCTTCCCAGGCGCGGAACTTGTCGCCGGGCAGCGGCTGGCTGATCGAGAAGCCCTGGGCAATGTCGCAACCGAAGTTGCCCAGACGGGTCAGGGTCTCCTGGTTCTCCACGCCTTCGGCAACCACCTCGAGGTCGAGGTTGTGCGCCAGCTCGACGATCGAGCGCACGATCTTCGCCGAGTCATCGTCGTCGCTGAGCATGCGGGTGACGAAGGACTGGTCGATCTTCAGCGAATCCACCGGCAGCTTCTGCAGGTAAGCCAGCGAGGAATAGCCGGTGCCGAAGTCGTCGATGGTCAGCCGGGTGTCGAGGTTCTTCAGTTGGGTCAGGGTCTCCAGCGCCGCGACCGGATCTTCCATCAGCGCGCTTTCGGTCAGCTCGAATTCCACCCAGTTCGGCTCGGCGCCCCAGGTGGCGAAGGTGCCGCGAATGCGTTCGAGCAGCTTGGGATCGCGCAGGTCGTGGGCCGACAGGTTGACAGAAACCGGTCGCTCGTCGCCTTCCTCGCGCCAGGCGTAGCTCTGGCCCAGCGCGGCATCGAGCACCCAGTAGGTGAGCGGGGTGATCAGCCCGGCGCTCTCGGCCAGCTTGATGAAGTCGTTGGGCGGCAGCAGACCATGCTGCGGATGCTGCCAGCGCACCAGGGCCTCGCTGCCGCACACCTTGTTGGTAGCGATCTGCAGTTTCGGCTGATAGTGCAACAGCAGCTGGTTGCCGTCGATCGCCCGGCGCAGTTCGCTCATCAGGGTCAGGTGCTGGGCGCATTCGCGGTCCATCCCGCCCTGGAACAGCGCATAGCCGGTGCTGGAACGCTTGGCCTGATCCATGGCGCTGGCCGAGCGGCGGATCAAGGCGTCCGGATCGGTGCCGTGACCGGGATAGAGGGCGATGCCGATGCTGGCGCGGGTATCGAGCAGCAGCCCGCTCAGGTCGATCGGTTCGTACAGCGCCACCAGGATCTTCTGCGCCAGTTGCGACGCCTGCTCGGCGCCGCCGCTGGGCATCAGCACAGCGTACTCGCTTTCGCCGATGCGCGCCAGCCTGTTGCCGGCGCCCACCGCCTGTACCAGGCGGGCGGCGATGGCCTGCTGCAGGCGGTCGCCTTCGCGATAGCCGAGGGTTTCGTTGATCGCCTGGTTGCGCCCGACCTCCAGTTGCAACAGACCGAGCGCCCGGTGTTCCTGCTTGGCTTCGGCGATCGCAGCTTCCAGCAACTCGCGCAGGCGCAGGCGGTTGGGCAGGCCGGTCAGCTCGTCGGCATAGGCCATGCGCCTGATGGTCGCCTCGGCCTGCAGCGCCCGATCGCGGGTGCGCAGGGTGGCGATGCCGAAGCCCAGGTCGTTGGCGGTGGCGAACAGCAGCTCGACCTCCTGCTCGTCGAAGGTGTCGCTCGCCGCGGCCATGATCACCAGCTTGCCGATCAGCCGGTCGTCCACTCGCAGCGGCAGCACTATGGTCGCCGCGAAGCCGTGCTCCTTGGCCTCGTCTCTCAGGAACCCGTCCACCGGCTCCTCGGGTAGGTTGCGTATGACCAGTGGCCGGCCGCTCTCGAGCCGGGCATCGACATCGCTGGATGTAGGCTTGGCCCTCGGCACTGGCGGCCCAGGCCTCGGCCCGCGCGAGGAAGCCGTGATCGTCGCCGGCGTAGGCGACCTGGCGTACCGGCTCGGCGGGGTCTTCCTGGCGATAGGCGACCCAGGCCAGGCGGTAGCCGCAGTCGACCACCAGTACCCGACAGACTTCCTTGAGCAGCGCGGATTCGGCGTCGGCGTGGATCAGCGCATGGTTGACCGCCACCCGCGTCGACAGGGCGCGATTGAGGCGCTGGATCTCCTGCTCGGCCTGGATGCGACGCGCCTTGCCGCGCAGGGTCTCGAGGCCGAAGGCCAGGTCCTCGGCGGCCTCGCTGAGCAACGCCATTTCCTGCGGGCCGAAGGCATCGGGTTCCGGCGCGCCGATGCCGAGGGCACCGAAGATCCGCCCTTCGACCCGCAGCGGCAGCGACATCACCGAGGCGATGCCGTGCTGGATGGCGCCTTCGCGCCAGGGCGCGGTGTTCGGGTCGGTCAGCAGGTTGTGGGTCAGGCTCAGCTGGCCGGTGCGGATCGCGGTGCCGGAGGGGCCGTGGCCGCGTTCGTTGTCGCCCCAGGAGATATTCAGCGAGTCGATGTAGGTCCTTTCGACCCCGGCATGGGCCAGCGGAGTGACGGTTTGCGCCGGATCGTGCTCGGCGCGGCCGACCCAGGCCAGGCGGTAACCGGCCTGCTCGACTATGACCCGGCAGATCTCCTGGAGCAGGCTGGCTTCGTTTTCGGCGCGCAGCAGCGCCCGGTTGCAGCCGCTCAAAGTGCGCAACGCACGGTTAAGGCACAGGTGTTCCTGGTGGGTGGAACGCGACGTTGGCACGGCTTGCCTCCGACTCATGCACGACCTGGCTTGAGTATAGAGCTGCCGTCCGGGCACCGGGTTCCGCTGGCCGGACGGTACGCGGTGGCCGCCGGCGTCGCCCCAGGCTACTGCGCCACCCGCACGCTGGCAGTCATTCCCGCACTGAGCAGCAGGCCCTCGGGCAGCTCGTCGAGCTTGATCCGCACCGGAATCCGCTGCGCCAGGCGTACCCAGTTGAAGGTCGGTTCGACGTCGGCCAGCAGCTGGCCGTCCGGGCTGGCGTTGCGGTCGGTGATGCCGCGGCTGATGCTCTCCACCTCGCCGCGCAACGGCTGGTCGCCGCCCATCAGCCAGATGTCCACCGGCGCGCCGACGCGGATGCGCGGCAGCTTGGTCTCCTCGAAATAGGCCTGGATATAGAACGACGCCTCGTCCACCAGTGCCAGCACCGGCTCGCCGGCCTTGACATAGTTGCCTTCGGCCAGGCGCAGATTGGTCACCTGGCCGGCGCGCGGTGCACGCACCTCGCTGCGCGCCAGGTCCAGCTCGGCGGATTTGACCGCCACCTGCGCCTGACGATACTCGCCGCGGGCGATCTCGGCGCTGATCTGGGCGTTGTCGCGCAGCTCGGCGCTGATCGCCTGCGGCCCCAGGCGCACGCGACGGCTGGCCTCGTGCTCGCGCAGCAGCAGTTGCTGGCGCCGCGTCTCGGCCACCGCCTGGGCCTGTTCCAGTGCCACCTGATAGCGCTCGCGATCCAGGCTCAGCAGCAGCTCGCCGGCCGCCACCCGCTGGTTGTCGCGCACCTTCAGTTGGGTGACCCAGCCGGTCAGATCCGGGGCCAGGGTCACCACCTCGGCGCGCACCCGCGCGTCGCGGGTCCAAGGCGAATACAGGTAGTGCTGCCACAACCAGGCGCCGGCCAGCAGGGCCGCCGCCACCAGGCTCAGGGTGAGGCCGAGGCGAATGCTCGCACGCATGGACATCTCCTTCATCAACTCAACACGGCGACCAGCGCCGCCAGCACGCAGACATATAGGGCACAGTCGAACAACGCCTCGTGCCAGATCCAGCGCGCCACACCGAGCCGCTGCAGGGCCAGGCGCAGCGCGCCGGTGAGCAGCAGCGCCAGCAGCGCATAAAGCAGCATGGGGCTGAGCAGCACCCCACCCAGCGCCCATTCACGCAAGCCCATGGGCTTCTCCTTGTTGCCCGCACCAGTGCTGCCAGCCGCCGTGCAGCTGCAGCAGGGCCGCCTCGGCCAGACGCCGGTCGATGCTCGGCGGCGCGCCGCGCAGGGCCTGGAGCAAGTCGTCCAGCGCGGCATCGAGGGCAGCGCCCCGCGACGGCGCCGGGCCGAGCAACAGCTGTCGGCGCAGGTGATCGAGAAAATTCGTTTCGGCCAGGCCCAGCGCGCGGTCGCCCGCAGCCAGGCAGGCGCGCAGGTGCAGCAGCTCGTCGCCCAGGTCCAGGCTGGCGATGCCGTCGTCCCAGCGGCTGCGGCTCTGGCTGGGCAGCGCCGGGTAGTGCCGCGCCAGTTGCAGCAGGCGGTCGGCCATACGCCCGCCGAACCAGCTCTCGGCCCCGGCCAGCGGCTGACGGGTGAGCCGGGCCAGGTCCTGCAGGGTCGCGCGCAGCAGACGGCGGCCATGCCAGGTCGGGCTGCGCAAGCCGATCAGGTTGAACGCCAGCACCGCACAGCCGACGCCGATCAGCATGGCCAGCGCCTCGTTGAGGAAGAAGGCGACGTCGTACTGCATGTCGTTCTGCGGCGCGCAGAGCACGATGAAATGCAGGCTGAAGGAGGTGGCGGTGGCGCCCAGCGCCGGCTTGGCCATGCCCAGGGCGCCGAAGAACAGCGGCACGCCGAGGGCCAGGCAGAGCATGGCGAAGCCGTTGAGCTGCGGCAGCAGGATCTGTCCGACGACGAATGCCAGCGGCAGCGCATAGAAGATCCCGCGCATGAACAGCAGGCCGATCTGCGCGGCGTTCTCGCGGCTGGCGAACAGGCTGCAGACCACGCAGCACAGCAGCAAGGCGCCGCTGGCGGCGGTCCAGCCGCTGGCCAGCCAGAACGCCGCCAGCGCCAGGAAGGCCAGGGCGCTGCGCGCGCCATAGACCGCGGCGGTCTGCCAGTCGCTGTGCCAGGACAGCGCCGGCGACGCCTGCCCGCTCTCGCCGCGTTCCACCGCCGCCAGCGACTGGCTGGCGGTATCCAGGCGCAGCGCCAGCAACGCCAGGCGCTCCAGGCACAAACGCTGCGCCGCGCTGAGCGTCGGCGCCTCGGCGGCCTGGCGCAATTGCTCGGCCAGCGCCGACACCTGCTGCGCCTGCGCCGCCGCCAGCTGCTCGCCTACCCGCTCCAACCAGGGCGCCAGGGCGTGGCGCTCGGCCTCGCTCAACTGCCGCCACTGGCGCGCCACGCCGCGTGCCAGGCGCAGCAGGGTGAGCAGATCGCGACTCAGCGCGCGCAGGGCACGGGCGCGCTGGCGGCCGCGAGCGCCCTCGAACCAGGCGTGCTCGCGTTGGGCATCCACCGCGACGATACGCCCCAGCACCTCGAGCAGGCCCTGACGCGCCATGGCCTCGCCGACCAGTGCCGAGGCCGCGGCGTTCACCCCGGCCTGCCAGGCGCTGCGTGCCTGCTGCACCAGCTGGCGCTCGACCCGCTGCGGACAGAGCACCGCGCTGACTGCGGTGGCGCAGACAATCCCCAGGCAGATTTCCGTGCAGCGCGCCACCGCCTGATCGAACACCGTCAGCGGCGCGTCGATGGCCGGCAGGCCGATGATCGCCACGGTGTAGCCGGCCAGCACGAAGGCATAGCTCCAGGCGCTGCGCAGCATGCTCGAGGCGGCGGTGCACAGCCCCAGCCAGAACGCCAGGGCGAGCAGGAACAACCAGGGCGCCTGGGCGAACAGCGCCATCAGCAGCACCGCCATGACGGTGCCGACCAGGGTGCCGAGCAGGCGCGCCAGGCCCTTCTGCACCACCATGCCGGACAGCGGCTGGGCGACGATAAAGGCGGTCATCAACGCCCACTGCGGCTGCGGCAGATCGAAACGGAAGGCGAACCACAGCGCCAGGCCGCCGCCCAGCAGGGTCTTGATCGCAAACTGAAGGGCCTGGGCGCTGGGCGCCACAAAGGCCAGCAGGGCATCGCGCATGGAATCGGCTTCAAGGACTGGGCGAGGAAAGCGTAGACGAGCGTCATAGCGCCCTACGAAACAAGCTAATTATTAGCTAGCTACGTAGTTTGCGTCCAGCTCCGCCCGCCGCACGCCCATAAAAAAGGGCGACCGAAGTCGCCCGAATTGCCTTGCGTGCCCTGTAAACCGAAAAGATCAGCTTGGCTTGCGCTTGTGCGAATCCTTCCAGATGAAGTAACCGACCCCGCCGAAAAAGGCGACCATCAGAACAACCGTGCCGACTCCGGCGAGAACCACTGTATCGACGAACATGGCTGCCTCCTGTTGTGCCTGCCTGTCTGGGATGACTGCACCTTACCAGCGGCGGCGGGAGGACAATTGATCTGGGTCAATGCGCGACGGCGGCCGCCGCCCCGGAGGCGGCAACACTGATCCAGGTCAAGCAATCGAGGGGCACGGAGCGAGCGGACACGGCGGCAGCGCCGCCCAGGACGGCAAAGGGGCAGGAGGCTTCAGCGTTTTTTCGGCTTGCCCTTGGACTTCTTCTTCGCCTTGGCCAGCGGCAGGGCCTGCTCGAAGGCCTGGCGCATCTCGTCGAGACGCTTGTCGTTGAGGTCGTGGATGCGCTTGCCGCGTTCGGCGGCGAAGTCGATCAGCTTGTCGTCGTTGCTCATAGCGGAAACCGGATCAGGCGGAAGGTCAGGTTCAGACGCGGCGCGCAGGGCTGGCGCGTCTTCGCCACTTGGTGCTGCCAATGATGCTGGGTCGGCCCGCGCATGACCAGTAGCGAGCCGTGTTCCAGCATCAGCGAATGGCCGATACGCGTGCTGCCGACCCGGCGCAGGTCGAAGCGCCGGCTGCCGCCGAGGTTGAGCGAGGCGATCAGCGGATTGCGCCCCAGCTCGGCTTCGGCATCGCTGTGCCAGCCCATGGAATCCTGGCCATCGCGGTAATAGTTGAGCAGCACGGCATTGAGCGGCTGGCCTACGGCCCTCACGATCTGCCGGCGAATCTCATCGAGCAACGGCGTCCAGGGCAGCGGCTGGTGAAGCTTGCCGGAATAGCGATAGCGCGCCTCGGGCTCGCCGTACCAGGCGGTCAGGCGCGGCACCCGGTGGTAACGGCCATGGATGAACAGCTCCGGCTGCTGCCAGGGCGTCTCGTCCACCAAGGCGGCGAGCCAGGCATCGGCCACGGCGGCGTCGACCCAGCCCGGCTGGTAATCCAGCTCGGCATCGGCCAGCTCGGGCAAGGGATCGGCAAACAGCATGATCAGACTCGGAGAAAGACACAGGCGGCCAGTCTGTCAGACTTCCACATCCACCCATAATCCCTGGCGCGGCAGATCGCCCAGCGCCTGCTCCACCTCCTCCGGCTCGGCCGCAGCCAGCTGTTCGGGGGTGTAGCCGCGGCGCTGACGGCGGCGCTGCTCTTCGCGCAGCAGCTCCTCGGTTTCCTGCGGGTGGCGCTTGTCCAGGTTCAGCGCGCTTTCCTTGGCGCTGGCCTCGGCTGGCGTCACCGGCGGAATCTCGGGCTTGGGCTTGATAACGTCTTGCGAGGCAGTGACCGGCACCAGGCTGTGGGGGATAGGTGGTAACACGTAATCGCACCTCCTTTGGTCAGGCTGTCGGCCCCGCAAGCCGCGACTTTAGGCGGTGCTCGCTACACTTTCGACTGAGTCGAACGGCATAAGTGCCATGGCCGCTTTGGCCCGGGCAGCGCATCCGTTACCATAGCCGGCTTTTTCACGCGGGGAGACAGGCATGCAGTATCAACCGGGGCAACGCTGGATCAGTGACAGCGAGGCGGAATTGGGGCTGGGCACCATCCTCGCCGAGGACGGCCGCCTGCTCACCGTGCTCTACCCGGCCACCGGCGAGACGCGCCAGTACGCCACCCGCAACGCCCCGCTGACCCGCGTGCGCTTCGCCCCGGGCGACGAGATCACCCATTTCGAGGGCTGGAAGCTCACCGTACAGGAAGTCGAGGACATCGACGGCCTGCTGGTCTATCACGGCCTCAACGGTCAGCACCAGAGCGTCACCCTGCCGGAGACGCAGCTGTCGAACTTCATCCAGTTCCGTCTGGCCAGCGACCGCCTGTTCGCCGGGCAGATCGACCCGCTGGCCTGGTTCGCCTTGCGCTACCACAGCCTGGAACACAACAGCCGCCTGCTGCAATCGTCGCTGTGGGGCCTGGGCGGCGCGCGCGCCCAGCCGATCGCCCACCAGCTGCACATCGCCCGCGAAGTCGCCGACCGCATCGCCCCGCGCGTGCTGCTGGCCGACGAGGTGGGCCTGGGCAAGACCATCGAGGCCGGCCTGGTGATCCACCGCCAGCTGCTCTCCGGCCGCGCCGGCCGCGTGCTGATCCTGGTGCCGGAGAACCTGCAGCACCAGTGGCTGGTGGAGATGCGCCGGCGCTTCAACCTGGACGTGGCGCTGTTCGACGCCGAGCGCTTCATGGAAAGCGACGCCAGCAACCCCTTCGAGGATTGCCAGCTGGCGCTGGTCGCCCTGGAGTGGCTGAAGGACGACGAAAAGGCCCAGGACGCGCTGTTCGCCGCCGGCTGGGACCTGCTGGTGGTCGACGAAGCCCACCACCTGGTCTGGCACCCGGAACAGGCCAGCGCCGAGTACTCGTTGGTCGAGCAACTGGCCGAAGTCATCCCCGGCGTGCTGCTGCTCACCGCCACCCCCGAGCAACTCGGCCAGGACAGCCACTTCGCCCGCCTGCGCCTGCTCGATCCGGCACGCTTCCATGATCTGGAGGCCTTCCGCGCCGAGAGCGGCCAGTACCGCCCGGTGGCCGAGGCGGTGCAGGAGCTGCTCGACCACGGCAAGCTCAGCGCCCAGGCGCGCGACGCCATCGGCGGTTTCCTCGGCGACGAGGGCCGCGAGCTGCTGGACGCCATCGACGGCGGCGACGAAGCCGCCCGCGCGCGCCTGGTGCGCGAGCTGCTGGATCGCCACGGCACCGGCCGTCTGCTGTTTCGCAACACCCGCGCCGCGGTGCAGGGTTTCCCCGAGCGCGAGCTGCACCCCTACCCGCTGCCCTGCCCGGTCGAGTACCTGGAATTGCCGGTCGGCGAGCATGCCGAGCTGTACCCGGAAGTCGGCTACCAGGCCCAGGACGAGGTGGACGAGGAGCAGCGCTGGTGGCGCTTCGACCCGCGCGTCGAGTGGCTGATCGACACCCTGAAGATGCTCAAGAAATACAAGGTGCTGGTGATCTGCGCCCACGCCGAGACCGCCCTGGACCTGGAAGACGCCCTGCGCGTTCGCTCCGGCATCCCGGCCACGGTGTTCCACGAGGGCATGAGCATCCTCGAGCGCGACCGCGCCGCCGCTTACTTCGCCGACGAAGAATTCGGCGCCCAGGTGCTGATCTGCTCGGAGATCGGCTCCGAAGGCCGCAACTTCCAGTTCGCCCATCACCTGGTGCTGTTCGACCTGCCGGCCCACCCGGACCTGCTCGAACAGCGCATCGGCCGTCTCGACCGCATCGGTCAGAAGCACCGTATCCAGCTCCATGTGCCCTACCTGGAGAACAGCCCGCAGGAACGCCTGTTCCAGTGGTATCACCAGGCGCTGAACGCCTTCCTCGCCACCTGCCCCACCGGCAACGCCCTGCAGCACCAGTTCGGCCCGCGCCTGCTGCCGCTGCTGGAAAGCGGCGACGACGGCCAGTGGCAACAGTTGATCGACGAGGCCACCGCCGAGCGCATTCGCCTGGAAGGCGAGCTGCACAGCGGCCGCGACCGTCTGCTGGAACTCAACTCCGGTGGCGCCGGTGAAGGCGAGGCGCTGGTCGAAGCCATCCTCGAGCAGGACGACCAGTTCAGCCTGCCGATCTACATGGAAGAGCTGTTCAACGCCTTCGGCATCGACAGCGAAGACCACTCCGACAACGCCCTGATCCTGCGCCCCAGCGAGAAGATGCTGGACGCCAGCTTCCCGCTCGGCGACGACGAGGCGGTGACCGTGACCTACGACCGCGACCAGGCCCTGGCGCGCGAGGACATGCAGTTCCTCACCTGGGAACACCCCATGGTGCAGGGCGGCATGGACCTGGTGCTGTCCGGCTCGATGGGCAACACCGCGGTGGCGCTGATCAAGAACAAGGCGCTCAAGCCCGGCACCGTGCTGCTGGAGCTGCTCTACGTCAGCGAAGTGGTCGGCCCGCGCAAACTGCAACTGGGCCGCTTCCTGCCCCCGGCCGCCTTGCGCTGCCTGTTCGACGCCAATGGCAACGACCTCGCCGCCAAGGTCGGCTTCGAAACCCTCAATGACCAGCTGGAAAGCGTGCCGCGCGCCAGCGCCAACAAGTTCGTCCAGGCCCAGCGCGACGTGCTGACCAAGCAGCTCAACGACGCCGAAGCCAAGGTCATGCCGCGCCACGTCGAGCGCGTGGCCGAGGCCAAGCGCCGCCTGATCGCCGAGTTGGACGAGGAACTGGCGCGCCTGATCGCCCTGCAGGCGGTCAACCCCAGCGTGCGCGACAGCGAGATCGAGGCCCTGCGCCAGCAGCGCGAGCAGAGCCTGGCGATGTTCGACAAGGCTGCCCTGCGTCTGGAAGCGATTCGCGTGCTGGTGGCCGGTTAAGTGCTGAAAAGCCCCTCTCCCTCTGGTAGAGGGTTCAATGCCCGCCCCCTGTTATGCCTGTCCGGGCGACGAACTGTGGCAAATGGTGCGCACAGCCTAGGCGGCCCCGCGCCCCCCTAGGGCATGTCGCCCGCCTCGCGTGCCTCTAACTCCTCCAGCCTCTTCTGCAGAAACTGCCGATCCGGCCCCTGCTGCGCCAGCGCCAGGGCCTGGCGGTAGGCGGCACGCGCCTGTTGGCGGCGGTCCAGGCGGCGCAGCAGGTCGGCGCGCGCGGCATGGGCCAGGTGGTAATTGTCCAGTTCGCCGGCTGCCAGCAGCCGGTCGACCTGCGCCAGCCCCGCCTCGGGGCCGTCGCGCATGGCCAGGGCCACCGCGCGATTGAGCTCGATCACCGGCGAGGGCGTCAGGCGCAGCAGTTCGTCGTACAGGCCGACGATCTGCGCCCAGTCGGTCGCCTCCAGGCTCGGCGCCTCGGCATGCACCGCAGCAATGGCGGCCTGCAGGCTGTAGGGGCCGAAGCGTCGCGAATGCAGCGCCTGCAGCACCAGCGCCTCGCCCTCGGCGATCAGCTCGGGGTTCCACAGACCGCGATCCTGCGCCTCGAGCAGAATCACCTCGCCATCGACGCCGCTGCGCGCGGCGCGGCGCGACTCGTGCAGCAGCATCAGCGCCAGCAACCCCTGCACCTCCGGCTCGGGCAGCAACTCCGCCAGCAACCGCCCCAGGCGAATGGCCTCGTCGGACAGCTGACTGCGGGTCAGCGAATCGCCGGAGCTGGCGAAGTAGCCCTCGTTGAACACCAGGTAGACCACCCGCAACACCGCCTCCAGGCGCTCGGGTAGCTCGCTGCGCCCCGGCACCTCGTAGGGAATCCTCGCCTCGCGGATCTTGCTCTTGGCGCGAACGATGCGCTGGGCCAGGGTCGCGGGGCTGGCAAGAAAGGCGCGGGCGATCTCCTCGGTGGTCAGGTCGCACACCTCGCGCAGGGTCAGCGCCACCTGGGCATCGCTGGCCAGCGCCGGGTGGCAGCAGGTGAAGATCAGGCGCAGACGGTCGTCTTCGAGCAGCTCGCCCTCCTGCAGCGGCGCCTCGTCGGGCAGCTCGGCCTGCTCGTCGAGCGGCTGGAAACGACGCTGGCGGCGCAGGTTGTCGATCGCCTTGAAGCGCCCGGTCGACACCAGCCAGGCGCGCGGATTGGCCGGCACGCCCTCCTGCGGCCACTGTTCCACCGCCACGCGAAAGGCCTCGTGCAGCGCCTCCTCGGCCAGGTCGAAGTCGCCCAGCAGGCGGATCAGGGTCGCCAGCACGCGGCGCGACTCCTCGCGATACAGGCGTTCGATCAGGGCGCCGATCTCGCTGGGTGTATCCATTGCAACGGCCTCCATGGCGACGACGAGGCTCAACAATGCCCGCTAAGCGGGCAATGGTCGAGCGGCGGCACGATCCGCCACTCAGCCTGGCACGCTGCGCATTGGCAGCGCCACGCCTGCCCGGCATAGTGCCGGCCATTCGATCATTGGATGGAGCCTCACTATGCGCTGGTTGTTGCTCGGCTTGGCGGGAGCCGTGATCTTTCTCTACGGCCGGATCAGCGGCGATGCGCAACTGAGCCTGCTGACCAAGGGCATTCCGGTGATCGCCCTGCTGCTCTGGCTGCGCCAGGCGCCGGCCGGCACCTACCGGCGCTGGATCGGCATCGGCCTGCTGTGCTCCCTGGCCGGCGACATCCTGCTGGACTGGCCGGGCGATCTGTTCGTGTTCGGCCTCGGCGCCTTCCTCCTCGGCCACCTGGCCTACCTGCGCGCCTACTTCTCCGACACCCGCCGCCCGGCCCTGCCCGCCCTGCTGCTGGCGCTCGGCGCCGGCGGCGCGATGTTCGCCGTGCTGGCCGGCAGCGGCCTGGGCCCGATGTTGATTCCGGTGGCCTGCTACGCCCTGGTCATCAGCCTGATGCTGTGGCGCGCCCTGGCCCGCCTCGGCAACCCCGAGCTGCAGCCGCGCTCGACTTATCTGGCCGCCGCCGGCGCGGCGCTGTTCGTGCTGTCCGACAGCCTGATCGGCATCGATCGCTTCGTCGCCAGCTTCCCCGCCGCGCCCTACGCCATCATCCTCAGCTACTGGGCCGGCCAATGGGGCATCACCGCCTCGGCCTTCGCCCGCCGCGCCTGAGCTGTTACGCCGATGAAACAGCAGGACGGCGATAAATCGACTATAGGAGTTACAGGGCAGTCCACTTCAGGGTGAGCGATATGGCAGGGTGCGTGCGGGTAGTCGGCCTGGTGTTGGTATCGGTTGCGCTGGTGGGCTGCGGCAGCCTGTTGCCCAGCGAGCGGGCCGAATCGCTGTCGCCCTTCGGCGACTACCTCGACGCCGAGATGCGTTACTCGCAGGCGGTGCCGGGGCTGACCGACCGCGCCGACCTGTTCTCCCTGGGCTTCGACCCGCTGGCCCATGGCAACGGCAAGATGCTCTCGTTCATCGATGTGCGGCTGATGTTCGTCCAGCCCAACGTGCCCATCGCCTACCTGCCGGACGGCCTGGTGCGCTGCCTGGAGGCCAAGGACCGCTGCGTCGGCTACGCCTTCGAGTTCACCAAGACCGATACCCAGCGGGTCGGCAGCTTCTGGGCCGACGTGCTGAACTTTCGCAAGAACCGCGAGCTGCAGGGTTGGGTGTTCCGCGCGGTGTTCGTGCTGGTCGACGACAAGCTGGTGCACAAGGTCAGCAACGGCGAGCCGAACATCCGCCGCCTGGAGGTCAAGCGCAATCCGCTGGGCCCGTTGCAGGGCGCCGGCGAATTCTTTTCCGACCAGTTGAAGTAGTGCCTGTTCAGCCCGGCCGCGCTCTTGGCTAAAATGCCGGCCTTTTCCGCTGCCCGTTGCGACCGCCCGTGAGCCAAGAACCCGACCGTCTATTCGCCCAGCCGCTGGCCGAGGTGCCTGATTTCGTCTTCAACGAGGACGTGGTGCGGGTGTTCCCCGACATGATCAAGCGCTCGGTGCCCGGCTACCCGACCATAGTCGAGAACATCGGCGTGCTCGCCGGCCAGTTCGCCCAGCCACACACTGTGCTGTACGACCTCGGCGCCTCGCTCGGCGCGGTGACCCAGGCGCTGCGCCGCCACGTGCGCGTCGATGGCTGCAGGGTGATCGCGGTGGACAACTCGCCGGCCATGGTCGCGCGCTGCAGCGAGTACCTGCACGCGCAGGACGCCATGTTCCAGGAACTGCTGCCGGCGGAAGTGATCGAGGCGGACATTCTTGCCTTCGAGCTGCAACCCGCCTCGCTGGTCACGCTCAACTTCACCTTGCAGTTCATCCCGCCGGAGCGGCGCCTGGAGCTGCTCACGCGCATCCGCCAGGCGCTGCTGCCGGGCGGCGCGCTGATCCTCTCGGAAAAGCTGCGCTTCGAGGACGCCGCCGAGCACGACCTGCTCACCGAGCTGCACGTCGCCTTCAAGCGCGCCAACGGCTACAGCGAACTGGAAATCGCGCAGAAGCGCAGCGCCATCGAGAAGGTGATGCTGCCGGACAGCCTCCAGCAGCACCGCGAACGCCTGCTGGCCGCCGGTTTCAGCCAGGTGGTGCCCTGGTTCCAGTGCCTGAACTTCGCCTCGCTGGTGGCCCTGCCATGATGCGCGATCTGGACCTCGACGCCCTACAGGCGCAACTGGCCGGCACCCCGCTGCAGGACTGGGCAGCCGATCTACCCGGCCAGCTCGACGCCAAGCTAGCCATCGGTCACGGCGACCTAACGCGCTGGTACGGCGCCGTGCAGGCGCTGCCGTCACTGACAGTGAGCGAAGTGGAGCTGGCGCAGCGCTTCGCCCTCGGCGGCGCCTGCGACGAGGCCTGCCGCGCGCAATTGAAGACTGCACTGCAGGGGTTGATTCCCTGGCGCAAGGGGCCGTTCGAGCTGTTCGGCGTGCACATCGACACCGAGTGGCGCTCGGACTGGAAATGGCAACGCGTCGCCCCCCACCTGGATCTGGCCGGCAAACGCATCCTCGACGTCGGCTGCGGCAACGGCTACTACATGTGGCGCATGCTCGGCGCCGGGGCTGGCAGCGTGGTCGGCATCGACCCCAACTGGCTGTTCCTCTGCCAGTTCCTGGCGATGAAGCGCTACCTGCCGGAGCAGCCGGCATGGCACCTGCCGCTGGCCTTCGAGGAGCTGCCGGCCAAGCTGCAGGGCTTCGACACGGTGTTCTCCATGGGCGTGCTGTATCACCGCCGCTCGCCCATCGACCACCTGCTCGACCTCAAGGACGCGCTGGTCAAGGGCGGCGAACTGGTGCTGGAAACCCTGGTGGTCGAGGGCGACGCCGAACAGGTGCTGGTCCCCGAAGATCGCTACGCGCAGATGCGCAACGTCTGGTTCCTGCCCTCGGTACCGGCGCTGCAGCGCTGGCTGCGCCGCGCCGGCTTCGAGGACGTGCGCTGCGTGGACGTCAGCACCACCTCGGTGGACGAACAACGCGCCACCGAGTGGATGCGCTTCCAGTCGCTACCGGAATTCCTCGACCCGGCCGACCACAGCCGCACCGTCGAAGGCCTGCCGGCGCCGACTCGCGCCGTGCTGATCGCGCGCAAGCCGTAGCCCCGGTGCGCCACGCGCACCGCCAGATAGGCCCTACCGACCACGCAACCAGCACGCCCGCCGCTGCGCGATCAGCCGTAGCGGTTCGCTCGCCCCCTGCTCCACCACGCCGCGGGCACTGCCCAGGCGAATCCGCCCCTCGGCATCCTGCGCCAGCAGACGGCGCATGCGCCGACGCCAGCACCAGGCGCCGATCCAGTCGGCGATGGCGTTCTGCAGATCCAGCGGCCACATGGCCGGCATATAGAACTCGGGCATGGCTGGACGCGACTTGTCGCACTCGTTCGAACCTTTCATGGCCTTTCCTCCTGTTCACTACCGGCTTCTAGCCGGGCTTGCGAGCAGGATGAAACGCGCCTATCGTTCAAACAAACGACAAATATCAAACCATGAGTTAATTATTATTTAACGATCATGAACACGGCAGCCCCCATCTCCCTGCCGCTGCTGGAAAGCGATGTGCTGCGCACCTTCGTCGCCATCGCCGACAGCGGCAGCTTCACCCGCACCGCGGCGCAGGTGTTTCGCAGCACGGCGGCCGTCAGCCTGCAGATCAAACGCCTGGAGGAAAGCCTCGGCCAGCGCCTGTTCGTCCGCGAGGCCAGGCGCGTGCGCCTGACCGCCGAGGGTGAGCTGCTGCTGGGTTATGCCAGGCGCCTGCTCAGGCTCAACGAGGAGGCGGTGGCGCAGTTTCTCCAGCCGGCGCTGAGCGGCCGGGTCTGCCTGGGCATCCCGAACGATCTGAGCACCCGCGTGCTGCCTGGCGTGCTGACCAGCTTCGCCCGCAGCCATCCGGCCGTGCAGGTGGACGTCTGCGTGGGACGCAGCGTGGATCTGGTGGCGAAACTGGAGCTGGGCGAACTCGATCTGTGCCTGATCGAGACCGGCAATCAGGGCCTGGACGATACGCTCGGCGTGGTGGTCCATACCGAGCCGCTGGTCTGGGCAGGTCGCGACGGCGGCCTGGCGGTACAGCGCTCACCGCTGCCGCTGGCCCTGGCCAATCCCGGCTGCGCCTGGCGCCGTGCGGCGCTGGACGCCCTCGACCGGATTGGCCTGGACTATCGCGTGGCGTACTCCTGCGATCAAAGTGCGGGGCAGGAAGCGGCGATGATCGCCGATCTGGCGATAGCCCCCTTCCCGCGCGGTATGGTCCGGCCGCCGCTACGTCGCCTGGGCGAGGAGCACGGCCTGCCGCCGCTGGACGACTACCAGATCAGGCTACTGCGCGGCACTCAGGCCAACGACACCATCGAGGCACTCGCCACGCAGGTGATTCAGGCGTTTACGCAAAGCTGAACGGCGCGCATCGGATACGGGGCGGTGCGCATGGCCTAGGCGGCGCCGCGACGCCCTGCAGCGGCTAACCGCGATTGGCCGCCGCGACGATCAGCGCCTTCATCTCCGCCACCGCCTGCTTGAAGCCGACGAACAGCGCATGGGCGACGATGGCATGGCCGATGTTCAGCTCGTTGATCCCGGCAATCGCCGCCACCGCCTCGGCGTTGTGGTAGTGCAGGCCATGCCCGGCGTTGACGATCAGGCCATGCTGCAGGCCGCAGGCGACGCCGTCGCGGATGCGCGCCAGTTCGCGGGCGGCTTCCTCGGGGGTGTGGGCATCGGCGTAGCGCCCGGTGTGCAGTTCGATGGCCGGCGCACCGACGCGCCGGGAAGCCTCGATCTGCCGCGCCTCGGCGTCGATGAACAGCGACACCTCGCAGCCGGCGCGGGAAAGCCGCTCGACCGCGGCGGCGATGCGCGCCTCCTGGCCGGCCACGTCGAGGCCGCCTTCGGTGGTCAGCTCCTGACGGGTTTCCGGCACCAGGCAGACGTGCGCCGGGCGGATCTGCTCGGCGAAGTCGAGCATGAAGTCGGTGACGCCCATCTCGAAGTTCATCCGCGTCTGCAGCACCTCGGCGAGGATCCTCACGTCGCGATCCTGGATATGCCGGCGATCCTCACGCAGGTGCACGGTGATACCGTCGGCGCCGGCCTCCTCGGCATCCAGCGCGGCTTTCACCGGATCGGGGTAGCGGGTGCCACGGGCCTGGCGCAGGGTGGCGACGTGATCGATGTTCACGCCTAGCAGGATTCGGTTGGCGTCAGTCACGCTTGGGCTCCTTGAGCGTCATGAAGAGTTCGCGGCTGACCAGCGGTCGGCCGCCCAGATGGGGTGCCAGCGCCTGACGCATCAGGCGCTTGGCCGCGGCCAGGGCGCCGGGGGCGCTCCAGTCGGCCTCGGCCATGGCCAGCAGGTCGCGGCCGTGAAATACGCCGGGCTGCAATTGCGCCACCGGCACCAGGCCGGCGTCCAGCTGCCAGCGGTACAGGCCGTCGGGCGCGACCAGCGCGCCCTGCTGGTCGCGATCCAGGGCGAAACCATAGCCCAACTCGTCCAGCAGGCGCCATTCGAAGGCACGCAGCAAGGGCTCCAGCGGCCGGCCGGCGGCCAGCGCCTGCAGCGTCAGGGCGTAGTGATCGAGCATCCGCGGGTGCGGGTCTTCGGCCGGCAGCAGGCGGATCAGCAATTCGTTGAGGTAGAGCCCGGAGAACAGCGCCTCGCCGCTCAGCAGCAGCGGAATGCCGGCGCTTTCCAGACGCCCGACCGTCTTCAGCTCGCCACGCCCGCGCAGCTCCAGCTCCAACGGGGCGAACGGCCGGGCGATGCTGCCGGCCTTGCCGCGCGCGGCGCGCAGCACGGCGCGCAGGCGCCCCTGGGGGGTGAAGAAATCCACCAGGGCGCTGCTTTCCTTGTACGGACGGCTATGCAGGACGTAGGCGGCGTGGCTCATCGGCGTGGCCGCCTGGGTACTCTATGACGGGCACCGATGGTGCGCACGGCGCGGTCTACTCCAGGTAGCCCAGCGAGCGCAGCGCGCGCTCGTCGTCGGACCAGCCACCCTTGACCTTGACCCAGAGGTTGAGCATGACCTTGGAGTCGAACAGCACCTCCATGTCCTTGCGCGCCTCCTGGCCGATGCGTTTGATGCGCTCGCCCTTGTCGCCGATGATGATCTTCTTCTGCCCGTCGCGCTCCACCAGGATCAGCGCATGGATATGCAGAATGCGCCCTTCCTGCTTGAACTCCTCGATCTCCACGGTGATCTGGTAGGGCAGTTCGGCGCCGAGCTGACGCATGATCTTCTCGCGCACCAGTTCGGCGGCGAGGAAACGGCTGGAGCGGTCGGTGATCTGGTCTTCCGGGAAGAAGTGCTCGCCTTCCGGCAGGCGCTCGGCCACCAGCTGCTCCAGGGTGTCGAGGTTGCTGCCCTGCTGCGCCGAGATCGGCACCACTTCGGCGTTCGGCAGCTGCTGCTGCAGCCATTGCAGGTGCGGGATCAGTTCGGCCTTTTCCTCGAGGCGGTCGACCTTGTTCACCGCCAGGATCACCGGCCCCTGCACGTACTGCACGCGCTCGAGCACCATCTGGTCTTCGTCGGTCCAGCGCGCGCGGTCGACCACGAAGATCACCACGTCGACGTCCTTGAGCGCCGAGGCCGCGGTCTTGTTCATGTAGCGGTTGAGCGCCTTGTCGCTGTTCTTGTGCAGGCCGGGGGTGTCGACGTAGACCGCCTGGATCTCGCCCTCGGTCTTGATTCCGAGCATGTTGTGGCGCGTGGTCTGCGGCTTGCGCGAGGTGATCGCCAGCTTCTGCCCGAGGATATGGTTGAGCAGCGTCGATTTGCCCACGTTGGGGCGACCGACGATGGCGACATAGCCGCAGCGGCTCACAGGTGCATCAGTCATTGCCGTTCTCCACCCCGAGGGCGATCAGTGCCGCAGCCGCGGCGACCTGCTCGGCGATACGCCGGCTGCCGCCCTGGCCCAGGGTCTTTTCATTGAGCAGGGCCACCTGGCACTCGACCATGAAGGTACGGCAGTGCGGCTCGCCCTGAATGTCCACCACCTCGTAACGGGGCAGTTCGCAGGCGCGCGATTGCAGAAACTCCTGCAGGCGCGTCTTCGGGTCCTTGTTGGTGTCGACCAGCGTCAGGCCATCGAGCTCGCCGGTCAACCAGTCCAGCACGCGCTCGCGCGCCGCATCCATGCCGGCATCCAGGTAGATGGCGCCGATCAGCGCCTCCAGGGCATCGGCGAGGATCGACTCGCGACGGAAACCGCCGCTTTTCAGCTCGCCCGAGCCCAGGCGCAGGTACTCGCCCAGCTCGAAGCCGCGCGCCAGCACGGCCAGGGTCTCGCCCTTGACCAGGCGCGCGCGCAGGCGCGACAACTGGCCCTCGCGCGCCTGCGGGAAGCGCTCGAACAGCGCCTCGCCGGCGACGAAGTTGAGGATGGCATCACCGAGGAATTCCAGGCGTTCGTTGTTGCGCCCGGCGAAACTGCGATGGGTCAGGGCCAGGACCATCAGGTCCTGGTCCTTGAAGCTGTAACCGAGCTTGCGCTCGAGGCGGGACAGGTTGGAACTCACGGCATGCGTACACGAAATTCTTTGTCGAAGTTCGCCACCAGATCGAGGTTCTCGATCAGCGGCTCGCGTTTCTCATACTTCAGGTGGACCAGGAACTCGTTGTTCTCCACCTTGACCTTGAGCACGTCGCGCAGGTTCAGGTCGCGGATGTTGTTGACCTGCATGCCCTTGCTGACATAGTTGTAGAAATCGCCGACGGTGCGCACTTCCTGCGCGGCGTCGGTTTCCACCGAGGTGATGATCTTTTCCATCGACATGTAGTCGAGGTAGTGCGGCATCATCTTGAACGCCGTGCTGGCGAAGAACGCCACCACGGCCAGTACCACCAGCCAGCCCAGGATGGACAGGCCCTGCTGCGAACGCGCGAAAGTCATGTGTATCCCCAATAGACGGTCTTGTTTGGAGCCTTGCGGCAAGACTATTTATAGCCTGCGGCGCTGCCGAAAGCAGCGCGCCAGTGCTCAATGAATCAGGCCGACACGGGAGAAATTGGGCAGGTTGCTGGTCTTGGGCTCCGGCCAGCTCATCCAGATGGCGAAGGCCTTGCCGACGATATGATCGTCCGGAACCATGCCCCACAGCGCCTGCGGGATCTTGCGGTCGCGCCAGTAGCGGCTGTCGTTGGAGTTGTCGCGGTTGTCGCCCATCATGAAGTAGTGCCCTTGCGGCACCACCCACTCGCCGCCGGGTTCGCGGCGCATGCGGCTCATTTCCTTGCGGATGGTGTGCTGCACCTGGCCCAGGCGCTCCTGATAGAGCATCGCGCTGCCCAGGCTGCCGGCTTCTTCGCCGAGCAGTTTCTCCGCGACCGGCTCGCCGTTGATCAGCAGACGCTTGCCCTGGGTGTACTGGATGCGGTCGCCGGGCAGGCCGACCACGCGCTTGATGTAGTTGATGGTCGGGTCGCTGGGGTAGCGGAACACCATGACGTCGCCGCGCAGCGGGTTGTCCACCTCGATCACCTTGGTGTCGAGCACCGGCAGGCGGATGCCGTAGGCGAACTTGTTGACCAGGATGAAATCGCCCACTTCCAGGGTCGGCTTCATCGAGCCGGAGGGAATCTGGAACGGCTCGACCAGGAAGGAGCGCAGCACCAGGACGATGGCCAGCACCGGGAAGAACGACTTGCCGTACTCGACCAGCAAGGGCTCCTTGCTCAACCGCTCCAGCACGCGCTCGTCGGGCTCGTCGACGCGCCCCTGATAGGCGGCGATGGCCGAGCGCCGGCGCGGCGCCAGCAGAACCAGGTCGACCAGAGCCAGAAAGCCGCAAACGGCGACCGCGATAACCAACAGGAGCGGGAAATTGATCGACATAGAGCCTTAGCTATCCAACCTGAGCACGGCAAGGAAGGCTTCCTGTGGGATTTCCACGTTACCGACCTGCTTCATGCGTTTCTTACCAGCCTTCTGCTTCTCCAGCAGCTTTTTCTTACGGCTGACGTCGCCGCCGTAACACTTGGCCAGTACGTTCTTTCTGAGCGCCTTGACCGTGGTCCGCGCGATGATCTGGCCGCCGATGGCGGCCTGGATCGCCACGTCGAACATCTGCCGCGGGATCAGTTCCTTCATTTTCTCGGTCAGTGCACGGCCCTTGTAGGCCGCATTGTCGCGATGCACGATCAAGGCCAGGGCATCGACCTTGTCGCCGTTGATCAGCACGTCCAGCTTGACCAGGTTGGCCGACTGGTAGCGATCGAAATGATAGTCCAGCGACGCATAGCCGCGGCTGGTCGACTTGAGCTTGTCGAAGAAGTCCAGCACCACCTCGTTCATCGGCAGGTCGTAACGAACCTGAACCTGAGAACCGAGGAACTGCATGTCGCGCTGTACGCCGCGCTTCTCGATGCACAGGGTGATGACGTTGCCCAGGTGCTCCTGCGGCACCAGGATGGTCGCGGTGACGATCGGCTCGCGGAAGTCGGCGACGGCCGAGACATCCGGCAGCTTGGACGGGTTGTCGACGGTGATGGTTTCCCCGGTCTTGAGCTCGAGCTCATAGATCACGCTCGGCGCGGTGGTGATCAGGTCCAGGTCGTATTCGCGCTCCAGGCGCTCCTGGATGATTTCCATGTGCAGCATGCCGAGGAAGCCGCAACGGAAGCCGAAGCCCAGCGCGTCGGAGCTTTCCGGCGCGTATTGCAGCGACGAGTCGTTGAGGGTCAGCTTCTGCAGGGCATCGCGGAAGTCCTCGAAGTCGTCGGAGCTGACCGGGAACAGGCCGGCGTAGACCTGCGGCTGGATTCTCTTGAAGCCTGGCAGCACCTCGACCTCGGGGGTCGAAGACAGGGTCAGGGTGTCGCCCACCGGCGCACCATGAATGTCCTTGATGCTGGCGATGATGAAGCCCACTTCACCAGCTTTCAGGTCAGCAGTGGCGGTGTGTTTCGGGGTGAAGACGCCGACGCTGTCGACCAGGTGCACCTTGCCGGTGGACTTGACCAGGATCTTGTCACCTTTCTTGACGCGGCCCTGACGCACGCGCACCAGCGAGACCACGCCGAGGTAGTTGTCGAACCAGGAGTCGATGATCAGCGCCTGCAACGGCGCTTCGATATCCCCGGTCGGCGCCGGAATGGTCTGCACCAGGCGCTCGAGCACCTCGTCCACGCCCATGCCGCTCTTCGCGCTGCAGGCCACGGCGTCGGTGGCGTCGATGCCGATGATCTTCTCGATCTCGTCCTTGACGCGATCCGGGTCGGCCTGGGGCAGGTCCATCTTGTTCAGCACCGGCATGACCTCGAGGCCCTGCTCGATGGCGGTGTAGCAGTTGGCCACCGACTGCGCCTCGACGCCCTGACCGGCATCGACCACCAGCAGCGCACCCTCACAGGCCGCCAGGGAGCGGCTGACCTCATAGGTGAAGTCGACGTGACCGGGGGTATCGATGAAGTTCAGCTGGTAGGTCTTACCGTCCCGCGCCTTGTAGTGAAGGGTAACGCTGTGGGCCTTGATGGTGATGCCGCGCTCACGCTCCAGATCCATGGAGTCCAGGACCTGAGCCTCCATTTCACGTGCAGCGAGGCCGCCGCACATCTGGATGAAACGGTCAGCCAAGGTGGACTTGCCGTGATCGATGTGGGCAATGATGGAAAAATTGCGGATATGACTCAGGTCACTCACAGATCAACACTCGAAGAAGGCACAGGCAAGACGCTTGCCGAAAATAGCCGCGGATTGTACCCGATCCCTCGCGACCGCGTCACGTGCGCACCGCACTGGTGCAGATACGCAGAAGGGCGCCCGAAAGCGCCCTTCTTCAGCGTTGCCCGGATTACTCCGCCAACTTGAAGGTGATAAAGCTGGCGCGCCCCTGGCGCAGCACGCGCATCGACACCGAACGGTTCTTCGGCAGCTCCTGCGCGACCTTGGCGAAGGTGGCGGTGGAGTCGATGGCCTGGTTGTTCAGGTGGGTGATCACGTCGCCCGGACGCAGGCCGATCATCGCCGCCGGGCCGTTGAGCACCTCCTTGACCACCACTCCCCCCTTGAGGTCGAGACCCTTCTTCTGCTCGGCGGTCAGCTCCACCACGCTCACGCCCAGGCGGTTGTTGCTGCGTTCGCCGCCCGGCGTGCCGGCGGCCGCCAGCTCCTGCCCCTCTTCCGGCAGGGTGCCGATGGTGAGCCTAAGCTTCTTGCGCGAGCCTTCACGCACCACGTCCATCTCGGCCTTCTCGCCCGGCTTGAGGCCGCCGACCAGATGCGGCAGGTCGGCCGACATGACGATGGGCTTGCCGTTGAGGCTGAGGATCACGTCGCCGACCTGCAACCCGCCCTTGTCCGCCGGACCGTCCTCCAGCACCTGGGCGACCAGCGCGCCGGCCGGCTTGTCCAGACCGAAGGATTCGGCCAGGTCCTTGTTCACTTCCTGAATCACCACGCCGAGCCAGCCGCGGGTGACCTTGCCGTCCGCCTTGAGCTGGTCGGCCACCTGCAGCGCCACTTCCATGGGAATGGCGAAGGACAGC
The DNA here is from genome assembly GCF_054110165.1 of Pseudomonas sp. PL-6. Lineage (NCBI taxonomy): Bacteria > Pseudomonadati > Pseudomonadota > Gammaproteobacteria > Pseudomonadales > Pseudomonadaceae > Pseudomonas > Pseudomonas sp. PL-6. The sequence goes on from NZ_CM134189.1 coordinate 3,810,755, forward strand.
CCCATGAAGCCGCCGGAGCGGGTGAAGATCTGCGAATTGATGCCGACCACTTCGCCCTGCAGGTTGAACAGCGGACCGCCGGAGTTGCCGGGGTTGATCGCTACGTCGGTCTGGATGAACGGCACGTAGCTGTCGCTCGGCAGGTTGCGGCCCTTGGCGCTGACGATGCCGGCGGTCACCGAGTGGTCGAAGCCGAAGGGCGAGCCGATGGCCAGCACCCACTCGCCGACCTTGAGTTCGTCGGACTTGCCCAGGCGCACGGTGGGCAGATTCTCGCCCTCGACCTTGAGCAGAGCCACGTCGCTGCGCGGGTCGGCGCCGATAAGTTTGGCCTCCAGCTCACTGCGGTCGGACAGGCGCACGATGATTTCATCGGCATCGGCGACCACATGGTTGTTGGTCAGCACATACCCGTCGGCGGAGATGATGAAGCCCGAGCCGAGCGACTGCGCCTCGCGCTGGCGACCGCCGCCGGGGCCGCGCGGCACCTGGGGAATGTTGCGCTCGAAGAACTCACGAAACATCGGCGGCAGGCCTTCCAGGTCGGGCATGCCCGGCTGAATGCCGGCCACCCGCTCCGGCACCTTCTGCCGGGTACTGATATTGACCACCGCCGGCGAGGCTTCCTCCACCAGTTCGGTGAAGTCGGGCAGGCTGGCCTGGGCCAGCAGACTCTGCCCCCAGAGCAGGGCAACCGCCAACAGCGGCGCAACGGATCTGAGCTTTCTCATCGACTACGACTCCCCATATGGAACGCAAACACTCTCAACTCGCCGCCGGCCCACCGGCCAGCAGCGCACGCAGGACAACGGGTTGCAAGGCCGGATCGTCGGCGACGCGCGACGCGCGCCAGCGCACCAGCAGCCAGGTGGCGAATAGACCGGCAAGAGCACCGAGGATGACCCAGGGCTCGCTCAGGCCAAGGCCGTCGGCCAGCAGGGCGGCGCCCAACAGGCCGAGCAGCGGCAACAGATAGACCAGCAGCGAGCTGCGCACCAGCAGGTCTTCGCGCACGCCGATCACCACGGCGTCGCCCACCGCAAGCTGCAACTGACAGAGGGCGCGTACATAACCACGCTGGCGGCCGACGCCGAGACGCTCCATCAGCCCCTGACCGCAAGCGGCATTGGCCGAACAGCTGGAACAGGTGCTCTTGCGCAGAGTCTCGACCCAGACCGCGCCGGGCTCGACCGCCACCACGCGACCCTGTTCCTCGATCATTGACTGACCTGTTCGGAGGCCCCGGCACGCATTGACAGGGCGATACGCTCGGCGGTGCCCAGGGGGATCTCGCCGACCACGGTGACCATCACGTCGCCGGCCTCGGTGGCCATACGCCGCGATACCGCAACGGTAGGACCGAGCTGGCTGCGTGCGTCTTCCACCACCGCCCCCTGCAGGGGCTCGAGAAAGACCGAGAAACGCGCCAGGCCGTCGCCGTACATCAGGCAGGCGACCGCCTCGTCGGAGGCAGGACTGCGCCGCAGCTGGGCGGCGTTGAGGGTGAAACCGGGAGGCAACCAGTCCGAACGCCAGCTGCCTTCGGCCACCTGATCGACCGAACGAAAGCGTACCGGACGGCAGCGCGAACTGGGCTGCAGGACACCCGCTTCGGGGGCCGCGGTCTGCAGCTGGGTGAACTGGAAGCGCTCCAGCAACTGACCCTTTTCGTTGAGCAGCAGGGATTTCAGCGGCAGACCGGTTTCCTGGTCCAGGTGCAATTCGAAGCCGTAGCGATGCTGGTCCTTGGGTGCCAACACCAGCACCACGGCGTTGCGTCCGGCGATGCGCGACTGGCCGGCGACGCGGATGTCGTACCAGTTGCCCAGTTGCTCGGCGTCCAGATGGCGCGCCGGCCAGGCCTGGGCGTCGCCGACCTGGTCGGCCAGCGCGCCGCTGACGCATTGGGTCTGGCCGTCGACCTTGAGCACTTCCTGGGCCGGGCCGTCGAGCTGCAGCAGGCGTTCGTGGATCGAGCCGCCCTCCTCTACCCGACGCCACACGCTGTGGGTGGAGAAACTGCCGTTGCGCTCGTAAACGAAGGTGCCCTGAAAGCTCTGCCCACGCTCGGCTTCGGCGAGGCGCTTGAGCCAATCTTGTGCATCAGCGGCATGGACCGGCAACGCCAGCCAGCCGCTGAGAAGTAAGAGAGGGATCGCGCGCATGTGACTCCTTAGCGGTTTTCCAGGCTGGCGGCTCGCGCATAAGGCAAGGCGGTCTCACCGGCACTCATCGCCGCCTGCTGCGTGTGCTGGCGCAGGTAGGTCGGCAGGCGCTGCTCATGCCAGCCGGCGGTGCCGGGCTTGGCGGCTTCGCTCGACGCCTCGCCGCTGCTGTATCCGGCCAGCAGCGCCGGCCCTTGCACCTGCGGCACAGAAAGCGTCGGCGCAGCGTCCTGCTGGGCCAACTGGCTGCCACTCAGTTCGTCCTGGTTGTACAGGCGCACGCCGGCGAGCACTGCAACGGTCACCGAAGCAGCCACCGCGAGACGACCGACACTGCGCCACAGCGGCGCCTTGCGCACCGGCACGACCTCGTCGGCCAGCGCCGCCGAGACCGCCGCGGCGATATCCAGGCGCGGCTCCAGCAATTCCCTGTGCATGGCCGCACGGGCGATCTGGTAACGCGACCAAGTGCCACGCAGCTCGCCATCCTCACTGGCCGCGAGCACACGCCGCAGCTCCAGTTCGTCCGCTTCGTTATCCATCACCGCGGACAGCGATTCCTGCAGGGTTTCACGACTCATGGTGTTCCTCTCTTGGCTGTCGCCGCTGCCTCAGGCTTCCTGCAACAAAGGTTGCAGAGATTTATCAATGGCCTCACGCGCACGGAAGATCCGCGAACGCACGGTACCCACCGGACACTGCATGACGCTGGCAATGTCCTCGTAACTCAGACCTTCGAACTCGCGCAGGGTCAAAGCCGTGCGCAAGTCGTCCGGCAGCTGGGCGATGGTTCGATGCACCGTGGCCTCGATCTCGTCGCGCAGCAATGCCCGTTCCGGTGACTCGATGTCCTTGAGGGCGTGGTCGCCGTCGTAGAACTCCGCGTCATCGCTACTGACATCACTATCTGGCGGCCGCCGACCGCGGGACACCAGATAATTCTTCGCCGTGTTGATGGCGATGCGGTACAGCCAGGTATAGAACGCGCTGTCACCGCGAAAGTTTCCAAGCGCCCGGTACGCCTTGACGAAGGCTTCCTGGGCAACGTCCTGAGCCTCGTGGGTGTCGTGCACGAATCGCACGATCAAACCGAGGATCTTGTGCTGATACTTCAGCACCAACAGATCGAAGGCGCGCTTGTCGCCGCGCTGCACTCGTTCGACCAGTTGCTGATCATCTTCCTGGGTTAGCATGCACTCTCCTCATGATGCTTGGAGGAGGCTTGCGCCCCTGAGCGAATCAGCCTGCCAAGATAGACTCGGGCCTCGCGCAAAAGTTCTCCCCTCCAAGCAAGCTTCCCGCAGAGTCTGTTTTTCCCTCTGCCGGAGCGGCGCCAACGGGACGCATCCCGCTCGCGCGAATAATTTATCGCCACACGTTTTCCCAATTGATCGACGGTTTGACCGAAGATCGAGCGGGCACGCGCCGGCGCTCTCCCTTATATGGGCGACCCTGTATGGAACCTTAACGACTAAGAAAGTTCCCGAGCACTGCGGTCGGTCATAAGCTGGCTATTGTGCCGCCGACCCTCTCTATATACTAGGGCTCGCATTCCCGCGGAATTCGGACATGAACCAACACTTCCAGCACGACGTTCTGGTCATCGGCAGCGGCGCCGCCGGCCTGACTCTCGCCCTCACCCTGCCCGCCCAGCTGCGCATCGCCGTGCTGAGCAAGGGCAACCTGGCCAATGGCTCGACCTACTGGGCGCAGGGCGGCGTGGCGGCGGTGCTGGACGACACCGACACCGTCGAATCCCACGTCGCCGACACCCTCAATGCCGGCGCCGGCCTGTGCCGTGAAGACGCCGCGCGCTTCACCGTGGAGCACAGCCGCGAAGCCATCCAGTGGCTGATCGACCAGGGCGTGCCCTTTACCCGCGACGACCAGACCGCGCGCGAAGACGGCGGCTTCGAATTCCACCTGACCCGCGAGGGCGGCCACAGCCACCGGCGCATCATCCACGCCGCCGACGCCACCGGCGCGGCGATCTTCAACACCCTGCTGGAACGGGCTCGCCAACGGCCCAACATCGAGCTGCTGGAACAGCGCGTGGCGGTCGACCTGATCACCGAGCGCAAGCTCGGCCTGCCTGGCGAACGCTGCCTGGGCGCCTACGTGCTGGATCGCGCGCGCGGCGAGGTGGACACCTTCAGCGCGCGTTTCGTGATTCTCGCCACCGGCGGCGCGGCCAAGGTCTACCTCTACACCAGCAACTCCGACGGCGCCTGCGGCGACGGCATCGCCATGGCCTGGCGCGCCGGCTGCCGGGTGGGCAACCTGGAATTCAACCAGTTCCACCCCACCTGCCTCTACCACCCGCAGGCGAAGAACTTCCTGATCACCGAGGCGCTGCGCGGCGAAGGCGCCCTGCTCCGCCTGCCGAGCGGCGAGCGCTTCATGCCGCGCTTCGACGAACGCGGCGAGCTGGCCCCGCGCGACATAGTCGCGCGCGCCATCGACCACGAGATGAAGCGTCTCGGTATCGACTGCGTCTACCTGGACATCAGCCACAAGCCGGCGGAGTTCATCAAGAATCACTTCCCCACCGTCTACGAACGCTGCCTGGGCTTCGGCATCGACATCACCCAGGAGCCGATCCCGGTGGTGCCGGCGGCGCACTACACCTGCGGCGGCGTGGTGGTCGACCAGCACGGGCGCACCGATGTACCCGGCCTGTACGCCATCGGCGAAACCAGCTTCACCGGCCTGCACGGCGCCAACCGCCTGGCCAGCAACTCGCTGCTGGAATGCTTCGTCTACGCCCGTTCGGCCTGCGCCGATATCGTCAATCAGCTCGACCAGGTGGCGATGCCGGCCGACCTGCCCGGCTGGGACGCCAGCCAGGTCACCGACTCGGACGAGGATGTGATCATCGCGCACAACTGGGACGAGCTGCGGCGCTTCATGTGGGACTACGTCGGCATCGTGCGCACCAACAAACGCCTGCAGCGCGCCGAGCACCGCGTTCGCCTGCTGCAGGGCGAGATCAACGAGTTCTACAGCAACTACAAGGTCAGCCGCGACCTGATCGAGCTGCGCAACCTGGCGCTGGTCGCCGAACTGATGATCGAGTCGGCGATGCGCCGCCACGAGAGCCGCGGCCTGCACTACACCCTGGATTACCCCGAGCAGTTGGCCGAGGCGCGCGACACTATCCTGACCCCGGCGCAGCCCAGCGCCGGCGGCTGAACTTCAGGCGCAGACGCAGGCGCCTGTGCAGCTCGCGCGGCAGCGCATCGCGGGGAATGCACAGACCGCGACTGAAACGCTCGCCCGGCCGGCGAAAGCGCAGCACCACCGCCAGCGGCAAGGCCAGGCTATCGGGGCGCAACTGCACCGGCTGCCAGCCCTGCGCCGCGCTCCACAGCTGCCAGCCGAGGGCGTCGCGACGCAGCCCACGCACGGCATGGGGCGAAGACAGCAGGATATGCCGCGGCAGCACCCAGGCGGCATGCGCCAGGCACAACGCCAGCGCCAGAACCTTGCCCCACAGGGGCACGGCGGCCAGCCAGGGCGCCAGCAGAGCCAGCGCCAGGACGACCAGATAGAGCCTCAGCAGCCCGCGCGAGGGCTGCCAATGGCACTCGAACACCTCACTGAGGTTGGACACGGTCCAGGATCATGCGCACCATGCGCTTGAGGTCGGCGTCTTCCGGCTCGCCGCGCTGCATGAACCAGCCGAACATGTCCTGATCCTCGCACTCCAGCAGCTTGCGATAGCGCGCCCGGTCGTCGGCATCCAGGTTGGGGTAGACCTCCTTGACGAAGGGCACCAGCAGTACGTCCAGCTCCAGCATGCCGCGACGGCTGTGCCAGAACAGACGGTTGAGTTCGGTTGCATCGACCATGGAACGGCTCCTTGAAAGAGGCCGGCAGTATAACGGTGAAAAGTCTCGCTGTTGACCCGAAGCGACGACCGCGCCCGCTGACAAGCGCCTATCGCGCCCTCTATGATGACGCCCCTGTCTTTTCTCCAGCGACTCGATTCCCACCATGGCCGATAGCGCGTACTTCACCCTCCTCGACCACGAAGGCCTGCTCGCCGTGCGCGGCGCGGATGCCAGCAAGTTTCTCCAGGGTCAGCTGACCTGCAACCTCGACTACCTGTCCGCCACCCAGTCCAGCCTGGGCGCCCGCTGCACGCCCAAGGGGCGCATGCTGTCGAGCTTTCGCATCGTCCCGGTGGACGGCGGCTACCTGCTGGCCATGGCGCGCGAGCTGGTCGCGGCGCAACTGGCCGACCTGCAGAAGTACGCGGTGTTCTCCAAATCCAAACTGAGCGACGAAAGCGCCGCCTGGGTGCGCTTCGGCCTGGCCGGCGGCGACACCCTGCTGGCCGAGCTGGGCCTGGAGCTGGGCGCCGAGCGCGATGCCCTGGCCAGCGCCGGCGAGCTGCTGGCCGTGCGCCTCGGCGACGGCCGCGCCGAACTCTGGGCGCCGGCCGCTGCCGCCGAAGGCCTGCACAGCCGACTGGCCGCCGCGCTGCCGCAGGCGCCGCTCAACGACTGGCTGCTGGCCCAGGTGCGCGCCGGCGTCGGCCAGGTGTTCGGCGCCAGCCGCGAGCTGTTCATTCCGCAGATGCTCAACCTGCAGGCCCTCGGCGGCGTCAGCTTCAAGAAGGGCTGCTACACCGGCCAGGAAATCGTCGCGCGCATGCAGTATCTGGGCAAGCTCAAACGGCGCCTGTACCGCCTGCGCCTGAGCGGCACGGACACGCCGGCCGTCGGCGTCGAGCTGTTCTCGCCGGTGCACGGCTCCAGCGTCGGCAAAGTGGTGCTGGCCGCCCAGGCGGGCGATGCCGTTGAGCTGCTCGCCGTGTTGCAGGAAGATGCCGTCAACGATGGCCGTCTCCATCTCGGCAGCGGCGAAGGGCCGACGCTGACTTTGCTCGATCTGCCTTATCAGCTGGATGCCGACCAGGAAATCCAGCGCTGACTAAACTGCCTGGCGCCGCATCGGATCGCCTAAGAGAGCCCATTGATGAGCAAGCTTGCCGAAAGAGTCCAACAGGAACTGATCCACGCCATCGAGAACGACGAGCTGGTGCTGCCCACCCTGCCCGAGGTGGCGCTGAAGGTGCGCGAGGCCGCGGAAGATCCGGATATCGGCATCCCGCAGATCAGCAAGGTGATCGGCAACGACGCCGCGCTCACCGCGCGCATCATCAAGGTGGTCAACAGCCCGCTGCTGCGCACCAACAAGGAAATCACCGACCTGCAGATGGCGGTCAGCCGCCTGGGCATCAACTACACCTGCAACCTGGCCACCGGCCTGGCCATGGAGCAGATGTTCCAGGCCACCAGCGACGTGGTCGACCGCAAGATGCGCGAGGTGTGGAACAAGAGCACCGAGATCGCCGGCATCTGCCATGTGCTGTGCCGCCACTACACCCGCCTGATGCCGGACCAGGCCACCCTCGCCGGCCTGGTGCACCAGATCGGCGTGCTGCCGATCCTCACCTACGCCGAGGAACACAACGAACTGCTGGCCGACTCCATCAGCCTCAACCACGTGATCGAACAGATCCACCCGATCATCGGCGACAAGATCCTGCGCACCTGGGAGTTCCCCGAGCCGATCGCCATGGTGCCCAGCCAGTACCTGAACTTCGCCCGCGACTCGGCCAAGGTCGATTACGTCGACATCGTCCAGGTCGCCACCCTGCAGAGCTACCTGGGCAGCGAGCACCCCTACACCCAGCTGGACTGGAGCACGGTGCCGGCCTTCGCCAAGCTCGGCCTCGACCCCAACGTCGACATGCAGGCCGACGAAGACCTCTCCGCCGCCATGGAAGCGGCGATGAGCATGCTGCAATAAAAGCGTCGCGGCGCGGCTGACAATCTGCCTCTAGACTCAAGCCCACAGTTGCGTCGGAAGCCGTCACGCATGCGCCTCGTCCTTTTCCTCTGCACCCTGCTGTTCGGTAGCCTGCAGGCCGCCGAGCCGCTGCGCCTGACCAACGGCGAGTGGCCGCCCTACCTGAGCGAGCGCCTGCCGCATCACGGCGTGGCCTCGCGCATCGTCGCCGAAGCCTTCGCCCTGCAAGGCATCGAGGTGCAGTGGGAATTCCACCCCTGGGCACGCTCGCTGAAACTGGCCGAACAGGGCCAGCGCGACGGCAGCGCGGTGTGGCTGTACAGCGCCGAGCGCGCGCAGCGCTTTCATATCAGCGACCCGGTGGTGGAAAGCGGCTATTACCTGTTTCACCGCAAGAGCCGCGCCTTCGACTGGAGCGCGATCGACGACCTGCGCGGCCTGCGCATCGCCACCACCCGAGGCTACGACTATGGTGAGGCCTTCCAGCGCGCCGAGACGGCCGGCGAACTCGAGGTGGTACGCCTGACCAGTGACGAACAGGGCCTGCGTCACTTGCTGGCCGGCCGCACCGACCTGTTCCCCATCGACAAAGTGGTCGCTTTCGACATGCTGCACCAGCATTTCAGCGCCGCCGAGCGCGCCCGCCTGAGCTTCCACCCCAAACCGCTGCGCAGTGACAGCCTGCACCTGCTGCTGTCGCGCGAGGTGCCCGGCAACGCCGAGCGCATCGCGCGCTTCAACCGCGGCCTGGCGCAGCTACGCGACAGCGGCAAGGTCGCGCAGTACCTGCTGGAGATCCAGCAGCCGTTAAGCCTCACCCCCTAACGGGAACTCCACCCGCACCCGCAACCCATGCGGCCGCACCTGGTGCAGGCTGATCTGCGCCTGGTGCGCGCGGCAGATCTCGCCGACTATGGCCAGCCCCAGGCCGGCGCCGCTGCCCTGCGCGCCGCGCCGGTAGAAGCGCTCGAAGACCTTCTGATGCTCGTCCTCGGGAATCCCCGGGCCGTCGTCCTCCACCTCCAGGAGCGCCGGGGCCAGCACCCGCAGGATCAGGTTGCCGCCGGCCGGGGTGTGCGCCAGGGCATTGTCGATCAGGTTGTTGAGCAGCTCGTTGAGCAGGGTCGGCTCGCCGTCGATCCACACCGGCTGCTCGGCCTCCAGGGCCAGGGCGACGCCGCGGGCATGGGCCAGCGGCGCCATCGCCAGACCCAGCTCGCGCGCCAGCTGGCTGAGGTCGATGCGCTGCGCGCCACCCTCGGCGATGGCCCGCGCGCCGCTTTCGATACGCGCCAGCGACAGCAGCTGGTTGGCCAGCTGGGTCAGGCGATCGCCCTGCTGCGCCACCTGCTCCAGGGTGTCGCGCCACGCCTGCGGTTGCTCGGCGCGCAGGCCCAGGGCGATGCGCGCCTTGAGCGCCGCCAGCGGCGTGCGCAGCTCGTGGGCGGCGTCGGCGATAAACTGCGACTGGCGCTCGAACAGCCCGCGCAGGCGCTCGTTGAACTGGTTGAGCGCCTCCACCAGCGGCAGCACTTCGCGCGGCAAGCCGGCATCGGGCAGCGGCTGCAGGTCGTCGCTGGCGCGTTCGGCCACCGCCCGGCGCAGGGTCTCCAGCGGGCGCAGGGCCAGACTCACCGCCAGCCACACCAACAGCAGCGCGCTGACCGACAGCAGGCCCATGCGCCACAGGGTGCCGACCAGCAGTTCGCGGGCCATGCGCTCGCGCGCGCCCTGGGTCTCAGCCACACGAATTTCCGCCATACCGTTGAGCTGCGGCTCGCTGACCGGCTGCAGCAGGCTGACCACGCGCACGCCCTGGCCGCGGTACTCGGCGTCATAGAAATGCGCCAGCGCCGGGTAGTCGTCGGTACGCCGGGTGCCGGGCGGCGCCGGCGGCAGGTCCTCGTAGCCGGAGACCTGCTCACCGCGATGACCGAGCACCTGGTAGTAGATGCGCCCGGCGCTGTCGTAGGCGAAGGTGTCCAGCGCCACGTAGGGGATATTGGCCCTGAGCCTGCCATCCTCGGCGTACAGGCCGTCGGCCACCGCCCGCGCCGAGGCCAGCAGGGTGCGGTCGTAGGCGGTGTCGGCGGCGCGCCGGGCGCTCCAGTAGGCGCTCAGGCTGCTCAGTAGCAGGATCAGCGCCAGCAGCAGCGCCAGGCGCCGCAGCAGGCGGCCGCGCAGGCTGGCGCCGCGGCTCATGCCTCGATCGCCTCCAGCAGGTAGCCGAGGCCGCGGAAGGTGACGATGCGCACCGCACGCCCTTCGAGCTTCTTGCGCAGGCGGTGGACGTAGATCTCGATGGCGTCGGCGCTGGCCTCCTCGTCCAGGCCGAATACCTGAGCGGCCAGTTGCTCCTTGCTCATCACCCGTCCGGGGCGGGCGATCATCGCCTCCAGCACTGCCTGCTCGCGAGCGGTCAGGCTCAGCGCCTCGCCGTCCAGGCTGAAGCGCCGCGCGCCGAGGTCGTAGACCAGCGTGCCGCAGCGCTGCAGCTGTTCGCCGCCGAGCACGCTGCGGCGCAGCAGGGCCTTGACCCGTGCCTCCAGCTCGGACAGCTCGAAGGGCTTGGCCAGGTAGTCGTCGGCGCCCAGGTTGAGGCCGTGCACCCGGTCCTTGACCTCGCCGCGCGCGGTGAGCATCAGCACCGGCAGGGTCTGGCCACGGTCGCGCAGGCGCGCCAGCACGGCGAAGCCGTCGAGCCGGGGTAGGCCGATATCGAGAATCGCCAGGGCGTAGTCCTCGCTGGACAAGGCCAGGTCGGCGGCCACCCCGTCGTGCAGCACGTCCACCGTCCAGCCGGCGCCCTTGAGCGCCTGGGCCACGCTTTCCGCCAACTGCGGATGGTCTTCGACCAGCAGAATCCGCACCGCCACCTCCGCCTGCAGCATCGTTCGAGGCGCGCAGTGTAGCGCCGTTGCGGCTGCTGTGAATTGCCGAGATGCCAGCAGGAGGCCCGCCTGCGGACCGTCGCAGGCGACATCAAAAAACGCTCCAGGCGTTTCTGGGTTCTTCCCGTAGTTTGGGGAAAGCGCTGATTGACACCGGACTGGCAAGTTGGTGTGCGTATCGCTGACTGACTTAGCACTACCCATCACCGCGTCTGCTGAACGTCTGGGTTGCGCCCCTTACGGGCGCCACACCTTTCTTGCTTGCCCAAGAAAGGTGTGCCAAAGAAGGGCACCCGGCATCCGGGTTTCGCTGCGCGAAACTTCCCTCGTCCCGGTGCCGCTCCGGGGGCCGGCTTACAAGGGCCGTCCCTGGCCCTTTAAGCCTCTCGCCGCATCCATGCGGCTCGTCCCCCTAGGCAACACCTCCACTCGGCCTCCTGACGGGACCGGGTCGCGAGCTTGCGAAATCTCCGAAAGATCAAACTCGGCGGTGTTTGGAGTTTGGCTTTTGCTCTTCAGCTGCGATGGCACAGACGACGCCCAAGTCCCCTTCAGGAGGCCGAGTGGAATCGCCGTGGAAGGGGTTGAGCGGCATGGATGCCGCGAGAGCCGCGATGGGCCAGGGATGGCCCTTCGCGGCGTGCCCCTGGAGCGGTGATGGAGGGAGGGAACCCCGGCATAGCCGGGGCCGGATGGTGGGGTGCCCTTCTCTTTGGTTACTTTCTCTTGGGCAAACAAGAGAAAGTGACTCGCCCGTGAGGGGCGAAACCAGAACGCAAGTTCGACACGTTAATGAACCTATTCCAGAAGTAGAGAGCGCCGCGATCAGAAAGCACCAACTTGCCAGTCCGGTGTCAAACCTATCCCCCGCGGAAACACGAAAACCTTTTTTCACCCCTGAAAGCCTGGCGAAAGCTTGCCCCCCTAGCATCGACCTCACGGTGGCTCGATCCACCTGCTCGAGCGACCCCGCAGTGGTGCGAGGTCGCGACAAAAACAAGAATGGAGACCACAAGATGCACGCAGCCTCACGTCAGGCCCTGCCACCTGTCCGCCTGCTCTGCCTGGCCATCGCCGCTGCCGGCGGCGCCCCCCTCGCCAACGCCGCCTTTATCGACGACAGCACGGCCAGCCTGACCGCCACCAACATCTACCTCAACCGCGATTTCCGTGAAGGCACCGGGCAGAACAAGCGCGAAGAATGGGGCCAGGGTTTCTGGCTCGACGTGCAGTCCGGCTACACCGACGGCAGCGTCGGCTTCGGCGTCGACGCCATGGGCCTGCTCGGCGTCAAGCTCGACTCCGGCGGCGGCCGCACCGGCACCGACCTGCTGCCGGTGCAGGACGACGGCGGCACCCCGGACGAGTTCAGCCGCCTGAGCCTGACCGCCAAGGTCAAGGTCTCCGCCACCGAGCTGCGCTATGGCTCGCATGTGCCCGAGCTGCCGGTGGTCAAGGCCAGCGACAGCCGCCTGCTGCCGCAGGTGTTCGAGGGTGGTCTGCTGACCTCCTCCGAGCTGGACGGCCTGACCTTCACCGGTGGCCGCCTGGACAAGGTGATCGACCGCGCCTCGACCAACTCCGAAGACCTGCTGCTCAACAGCAAGAACCGCCGCTTCGCCGCCGGCATCGCTGCCGATCACCTGGATCTGCTCGGCTTCGACTACGACTTCGGCCAGGGTTTCAGCGGCCGCTACTTCTACGCCGAGCTGGACGACATCTACCGCCAGCACTTCGTCGGCCTGCTGAGCAAGCACCCGCTCGGCGCCGGCACCCTGAGCAGCGACGTACGCCTGATGCTCAGCGACGACACCGGTGCGGCCAACGCCGGCAAGGTCGACAACCGCGCCTTCAACGCCATGCTCAGCTACGGCATCGGCAGCCACAAGTTCGGCCTGGGTTTCCAGGACATGAGCGGCGACACCGGCTATGCCTATATCGACGGCAGCGACCCCTACCTGGTCAACTTCGTGCAGATCAACGACTTCGCCAACGCCGACGAGCGCTCCTGGCAGGCCCGTTACGACTTCAGCTTCGCCAACCTCGGCCTGCCCGGGCTGAGTTTCATGACCCGCTATATCAAAGGCAGCGACGCGCAGATCGCCGGCTCGGACGACACCGGCGGCGAATGGGAACGCGACATCGAGTTCAAGTACGTGGTGCAGAGCGGCCCGCTCAAGGACCTCTACCTGCGCCTGCGCAACGCCAGCTTCCGCTCCGATTTCGCCCGCGATGCGGACGAGAACCGTGTCATCGTCGGCTACACCCTGCCGATCTGGTAACCCACAATAAGATTCGCGAGGAGAACCCCATCATGAAATCTGCCCTGACCCGTGCCGCCCTGACGGTTTCCTGCCTGGCCTTCGCCGGCCAGCTGCTGGCCGCCGAGCCCAAGCGCCCCGAATGCATCGCCCCGGCCAAGCCCGGCGGCGGTTTCGACCTGACCTGCAAGCTGGCCCAGAGCGGCCTGAAAGACAGCGGCCTGCTCAAGGCGCCGATGCGCGTCACCTACATGCCCGGCGGCGTCGGCGCGGTGGCCTACAACGCCGTGGTCGCCCAGCGCGCCAAGGATCCGGGCACGATCACCGCCTTCTCCTCGGGCTCCCTGCTCAACCTGGCCCAGGGCAAGTTCGGCCGCTACGACGAGAACGCCGTGCGCTGGCTGGCCGCCATCGGCACCGACTACGGCGCCATCACCGTGCGCGCCGACTCGCCCTGGCAGAACCTCGGCGACCTGGTCGCGGCACTGAAGAAAGATCCGACCAGCGTGGTGTTCGGTGCCGGTGCCACCATCGGCGGCCAGGACTGGATGCAGACCGCGCTGATCGCCCGCGCCGCCGGCATCGATCCGCAGACCCTGCGCTACGTGGCCTTCGAGGGCGGCGGCGAAACCCTCACCGCCATGCTCGGCGGCCACGTCCAGGTCACCTCCAGCGGCCTCGGCGAAGTCACCCCGCAGCTGGCCGCCGGCAAGGTGCGCATCCTCGCCGTGCTGTCCGACGAGCGTCTGCCGGGCAAGCTGGGCGACATCCCCACCGCCAAGGAGCAGGGCTTCGACATCAGCTGGCCGGTGATCCGCGGCTTCTACATGGGCCCGCAGGTCAGCGACGAGCAGTTCGCCTGGTGGCAGGGCCAGTTCGAGCAGATGCTCGCCCGCGACGACTTCGCCACCCTGCGCGAGCAGCGCGACCTGTTCCCGCTGGCGCTGACCGGCGACGAGCTCAACGCCTTCGTGCTCAAGCAGGTGCAGGAGTACAAGGCGCTGGCCGGCGAGTTCGGCCTGGTTCAGTAATCCGCCTGCACAACCCGCCCCCGGCCCGTCCGCTCCCCGGGCCGGGGCGCTCCCGAGGTAACCCACCATGTACGTTCGTCTGTTCTCCGCGATCTGGCTGCTGCTGTGCGCCTGGCTCGCCGTCCTCGCCTGGGGTTTCCAGGCCCCCTTCGCCTACGACCCGGTCGGCCCGCGCGCCTACCCGCTGCTGCTGCTGGCCCTGATGGGCGTCGGCAGCCTGTGGCTGGTGTACAAGCCGGGCATGCTCGAGCAACGCCTGAACCTTTCCGCCGCGGCGCGCAGCGCCCTGTGCGTGCTGGTGCTGCTGGCCTATGCGCTGACCTTCGAGTCGCTCGGCTTCGTGCTCAGCACCGCCCTGGCCACCTTCGCCCTCGGCCTGCTGTTCACCGGCCGCCCCCTGCCCTGCGCCGTCAGCGCAGTGCTGATGGGCGTGCTGCTGTACGTGTTGTTCGATCTGCTGCTGGACGTGCCCCTGCCGCTCGGCCTGCTTGAAGCCTTCGTGGAGAGCTGAAATGGAAACCCTTAACTTCCTCATGCAGGGCTTCGACGTCGCCACCCGCCCGACCAACCTGCTGGTGGCGCTGTTCGGCGCCTTCGTCGGCACCGTTGTCGGCCTGCTGCCCGGTCTCGGCCCGATCAACGGCGTGGCGTTGCTGCTGCCGCTGGCCTTCGCCCTCGGCCTGCCGCCGGAAACCGCGCTGATCCTGCTCGCCGCCGTGTACCTGGGCTGCGAGTACGGCGGACGCATCTCCGCCATCCTGCTCAACGTGCCGGGCGACGCCGCGGCGATCATGACCACCCTCGACGGCTACCCGCTGGCGCGTCAGGGCAAGGCCGGCATCGCCCTGTCGCTGTCGGCGGTCAGCTCCTTCATCGGCAGCATCATCGCCACCTGCGGCGTGGTGCTGTTCGCCCCGCTGCTGGCGAAATGGGCGGTGGCCTTCGGCCCGGCCGAGTACTTCGTGCTGATGATCTTCGCCATCGCCTGCCTCGGCGGCATGGTCGGCGACAAGCCGGTCAAGACCCTGATGGCGGCGCTGATCGGCCTGGCCCTGGCCACGGTCGGGGTGGACTCGACCACCGGCGTGTACCGCTTCACCTTCGACAGCGTCAGCCTGTCCGACGGCATCCAGTTCGTCATCGTGGTGATCGGCTTCTTCAGCGTCAGCGAGATCCTGCTGATGCTGGAAAAGACCCATGGCGGGCAGAAGGCGGTCAAGGCCAGCGGGCGCCTGCTGTTCAACTTCAAGGAGTTCTGCCTGAGCTTCTGGACCATGATCCGCAGCGCCCTGGCCGGCTTCGTCATCGGCACCTTGCCCGGCGCCGGTGCGACCATCGCCAGCGCCATGACCTACATGACCGAGAAGCGCCTGGCCGGCAGCAAGGGCCGTTTCGGCGACGGCGACCTGCGCGGCCTGGCCGCCCCGGAAGCGGCCAACAACGCCTCGGCCTGCGGCTCCCTGATCCCCATGCTGACCCTCGGCGTGCCGGGCTCGGGCACCACCGCGGTGATGATCGGCGCGTTGACCCTGTACAACATCACCCCCGGTCCACTGCTGTTCGAGCAGCAGCCGGACGTGGTCTGGGGCCTGATCGCCTCGCTGTTCATCGGCAACGTCATCCTGCTGGTGATGAACATCCCGATGGTCGGCCTGTTCTCGCGCATGCTCAGCGTGCCGAACTGGGTGCTGGTGCCGGCGATCACCGTGGTCAGCATGGTCGGCGTCTACGCGGTGCACAGCACCACCTTCGACCTGGTGCTGATGATCGTGCTCGGCGTGTTCGGCTACATCCTGCGCAAGCTGGACTTCCCGCTGTCGGCGCTGATCCTCGGCTTCGTCCTCGGCGAGCTGATGGAAGACAACCTGCGCCGCGCGCTGTCGATCTCCGCCGGCGACCTGGGCATCCTCTGGGGCAGCCCGATCACCCTGGTGCTCTGGGCGCTGGTGGTGCTGATGCTGGCCCTGCCGGGCATCCGCTGGCTGCGCCGGCGCAAGCAGGTCAAGGCGCAAGCCGATGCGGCTACCGCCTGATCTGTGGGTGACGCCGCTGGCCGGTGCGGCCGGCGGCTACCTGGCCAGCCTCGCCGGCTGGCCTTTGCCGTGGATGGTCGGATCCTTGCTGGCGGTGATCGCCCTGCGCTGCATCAGCAACCGCGCCTTCAGCGAACTCCCCGGCGGGCGCAAGGCCGGCCAGTGGCTGGTGGCCAGCGGCATCGGCCTGCACTTCACCAGCGAGGTGCTGGCGCAGGTCGTCAGCCACCTGCCGATCATAGTCGGCGGCGCCTGCGTCACCCTGCTGCTGAGCCTGATCGGCATCGCCATCCTGCGCCGCGGCGGCGTCGACCGCGCCACCGCGTTCTTCGCCAGCATGCCCGGCGGCGCCAGCGAGATGGTCAACCTGGCGCTGCGCCACGACGCCCAGCCGGCGCGCGTGGCCGCCGCCCACAGCCTGCGCCTGCTGCTGGTGGTACTGCTGATTCCGGCGCTGTTCACCTGGAGCCTGCCGGCCGTCGACGCCCCGCCGGCGGCACAGGTGGACTGGGCCTGGCTGCTCGTCCTGCTGGCCGCCGGCGCGGTGCTGGCGTTGCTGTGGACGCGGCTGAAACAGCCCAACCCCTGGATGCTCGGCCCGCTGACCGCCTGCGCCGTGGCCAGCGCCAGCTTCGATCTGCACCTGGGCCTGCCGTCGGGCTTCGGTCAGTTCGGCCAGTGGCTGATCGGCTGCGCCCTGGGCTGTCACTTCGACCGCGCCTTCTTTCGCAGCGCGCCGGGCTTTCTCGCCCGCGTACTGCTGTTCACCCTGCTGGCCATGCTCGCCGCCGCTCTGCTCGGCGAAGCGCTGGGCTGGCTGGCCGGCGAGGATCGCCTGTCGCTGATGCTGGGCATGATGCCCGGCGGCATCACCGAACTGTGCCTGACCGCCGAGGCGCTGCAGCTGGCGGTGGCGCTGGTCACCGCCCTGCAGGTGCTGCGGCTGTTTCTGGTGATGTTTCTCGCCGAGCCCTTATTCAAGCTCTGGTGCAAGAGCCACACTTAGCCCGCCTTGTGCGGGCTTTTTTTATGATGCTTCTGGTGCGCACGGCGCACCCTACGACTACACCGTTCCGTAGGGTGCGCCCTGCGCACCAGGGCTACCACTGCAACTGCAATTGGCTCTCGAACTCACGTGCTTGCCCGCTGAGCGGGTCGACGAAGCGCAGGCCGCGCGCCAGCAGCTTGAGCGGCTTGGCGTAGTCGTCCGGCTGGCCGCGGCTGTCGTGCAGCTCGGGGTAGAAATCGTCGCCGACGATGGGCGCGCCGAGCCCGGCCAGGTGCACGCGCAGCTGGTGCTTGCGCCCGGTCACCGGCGACAGGCCGTAGCGCCACAGCGCGCCGCGGCGCTCCAGCACCTCGATGCGCGTCTCGCTGTTGGCCTCGCCCGCTACTTCCTGCATGCGAAAGAACGGCTCGCCCTCGATCATGCGCGAGCGATGCACATGGGGAAACTGCAGCTGCGGCAAGGCCGGGGCTATGGCCTCGTAGCGCTTTTCCACCGCACGCTGGCGAAACAGCGCCTGGTAGCGGCCGCGGCTGCTCGGCTCGACCGAGAACAGCACCAGCCCGGCGGTGAGGCGGTCGATGCGATGGATCGGCACCAGCTCGGCATTGCCGGTCAGCCTGACCAGCCGCGCCAACAGGGTCTGCTCGACGTACTCGCCGGCCGGCATCACCGGCAGGAAATGCGGCTTGTCCGCCACCAGCAGGTGCGTGTCCTGCCACAGCACGCGCGCCTCGAAGGGAATCGGCGTCTCCTGCGCCACCTCGCGGAAGTAGCGCACCTTGAGCCCGACCCGATAGGGATGCTGCGGGCCCAGCGGCGCACCTGCCGCATCCAGCACCCGGCCGCGGGCCATGCGCTGCAGCCAGGTGGCGCGGTCGATGGCGGGAAAGTGATCGCACAGACAGTCGAGCACCGTCGCCCACTCGCCCTGAGGCAGGTGCAGGGTGCTGGGACGCATGGCAGGGCTGGACATGGCAGAACCAACTCGGGGGCAACGGCTGATCCGGCGCATTAGGCCGCAGCCCGCGCGCGCCGTCAAAAGCAAACGGCTTGAGCCGGCGCACGCCTGTGGCTAAGGTGGCGGCTTCCGTTCGGAGGCCTTCATGTCGATCACCCGCACCCTGCTCGCCAGCTTCGCCCTGCTGCCCCTGCTCACCGCCTGCCAAGTCTACACCGGCAAACCCGAGGGCCCGCCGCCGGCCACGCGCCTGCAAGGCCAGTTGCAGGCTCAGGGCGGCCAGCTGTTCTTCACCCCCTGCCAGGAGCAGCGCCGCTTCGCCCTGGTCGACAGCGGCAACACCGGCGTCACCCGCGCAGCCGCCGAATTGCTGGCCGACGGCCAGACCGCGCTGTTCGCCGACCTCGCCGGCCGGCTGGGCGGCAGCCAGGGCAACGGCAGCGAGGGTCGTTTCGAGGTCAGCCAGCTGTACCGCATCCAGGGCGAAGGCCATGGCTGCGACGACCTCAACTTCAAGCGCCTGACCCTGCGTGCCAGCGGCAACGAGCCGTTCTGGCAGGTGGAGGTCGGCGGCAAGGGCCTGGTGCTCAACCGCCCCGACCAGCCGCCGCTGGCCCTGCCCTACCTGGAAGAGCAGCTGCCCGAAGGCCGCCTGAATTTCAGCAGCGAGGCCAACGGCCGCCGCCTGGAGCTGTGGGTGGCGCCGCAACGTTGCGTCGACGGCATGAGCGGCGCGGTCAGCCACCTCAGCGCCGAACTGCGCCTGGACGGCCAGGTGCAGCGCGGCTGCGCCCACTTCGGCGGCGCGCGCAACTGAGCCCAGCCGCGTAGGCGCCGGCTTGCCGGCGATCCCTGGCGGCCACCCCCGCGGGCCGTCGTAGGCGACTGAAACATCACTCCCGGAATTTTTTGGTGGCCTGCCGTCCCTGGCGGCCACCCTTCGGGCCGTCGCAGGCGACGTCAAAAATCACTCCCGGTGATTTTTTGCCACAGTCCTGCGCGGCAGGCTCGCCAACTGGCTCCTAAGCTGCACAGAGCAAAGCCGGAAGGAGACCGCCATGCTACGAGTAGCCCTGAACGGATACGGGCGCATCGGCCGCGCCCTGCTGCGCGCCCTGGTGCAGCGCGATCTGCAGCAACGCATCGGCCTGATCGCGATCAACGACCTCGGCGACCACGCCACCCTCGCCCACCTGACCCGCTTCGATTCGACCTTCGGCCGCTTCCCCGGCGCGGTCGAGCTGCAGGGCGACCAGTTGCACCTGGCCGGCCAGTCGATCCACCTGCTCAGCGAGCGCGAGGCCTTCAACTTGCCGTGGAACCGCCTTGGCGTCGACCTGGTGCTGGAGTGCTCGGGCAAGTTCAAGAAACGCGCCCAGGTCGAACAACACCTGACCGCCGGGGCCCAGCGCGTGCTGCTCTCGCACCCGCTGGAAAGCGCCGACCTGACCGTGGTCTACGGCGTCAACCATGAGCTGCTGGGCAATCAGCAGATCGTCTCCAACGCCTCCTGCACCACCAACTGCCTGGCGCCGCTGGCCAAGGTGCTGCACCAGGCCGTGGGCATCCGCCAGGGCCTGATCAACACGGTGCACGCCTACACCAACGACCAGAACCTGCTGGACAAGGCACACAAGGACCTCTACCGCGCCCGCGCCGCGGCGCTGTCGATGATTCCCACCAGCACGGGCGCGGCCAAGACCATCGGCCTGGTGCTGCCGGAACTGGCCGGGCGCCTGGACGGCCTGTCGGTGCGGGTGCCGACGCCCAACGTATCGCTGCTCGACCTGACCTTCACCGCCGAGCGGCCGACCAGCCGCGAGGCGATCAACGCCGCGCTGCAGGCCGGGGCGGCGACGCTGCCGGCCGGGGTGATGGAGTGCAACGCGCTGCCGCTGGTGTCCAGCGACTTCAACGGCTACCCGCTGTCCTGCGTGGTCGACCTCAACCACACCCGGGTGCAGGACGAGCTGGTCAAGGTGCTGGCCTGGTACGACAACGAATGGGCCTTCGCCAACCGCATGCTCGACGTGCTGCTGGCCTGGCCGCTGCCGCAGGCCGGCTGACGACCTGCGGGCGGCGATCCTGTACAATCGCCGGCCTTTTTCACTCTGCCGGATCGCCACCGGCCCTGCGGGATACTCGCCATGATTCGCCTGACCGAACTGAAACTGCCCCTCGACCACGCCGAAGACGCCCTGCGCCCGGCCATCGTCCAGCGCCTGGGTATCGACGACGCCGAGCTGCTCGATTTCAGCGTATTCAAGCGCAGCTACGATGCGCGCAAGAAATTCGGCGAGATGCCGTTCATCTACACCCTCGATTGCGAGGTGAAGGACGAAGCCGCCCTGCTCGCCCGCCTGGCGCACGACAAGCAGGTCGGCCCGGCGCCGGATATCGCCTACAAGCCGGTCGGCCAGGCCAAGGCGCCGCTGGATGAGCGCCCCCTGGTCGTCGGTTTCGGCCCCTGCGGCATCTTCGCCGCGCTGATCCTGGCCCAGGCCGGTTTGCGCCCCATAGTGCTGGAGCGCGGCAAGGAAGTGCGCCAGCGCACCAAGGACACCTGGGGCCTGTGGCGCAAGAACCAGCTCAACCCCGAGTCCAACGTGCAGTTCGGCGAGGGCGGCGCCGGCACCTTCTCCGACGGCAAGCTCTACAGCCAGATCAAGGACCCGCACCACCACGGGCGCAAGGTGCTGCAGGAGTTCGTCAAGGCCGGCGCGCCGGACGAGATTCTCTACGTCAGCAAGCCGCATATCGGCACCTTCCGCCTCACCGGCGTGGTCGCCACCATGCGCGAGGAGATCAAGGCCCTGGGCGGCGAGGTGCGCTTCCAGCAGCGCGTCAGCGACCTGCTGATGGAAGACGGCCAGCTCACCGGCGTGATGCTGGACAGCGGCGAGCAGATCCTCAGCCGCCACGTGATCCTCGCCCTCGGCCACAGCTCGCGCGACACCTTCCGCATGCTGCATGCCCGCGGCGTATACCTGGAGGCCAAGCCCTTCTCGGTGGGTTTCCGCATCGAGCACCCGCAGTCCTTGATCGACCGCGCGCGCCTGGGCAAGTACGCCGGCCATCCCAAGCTCGGCGCCGCCGACTACAAGCTGGTGCACCACGCCAGCAACGGCCGCTCGGTGTACAGCTTCTGCATGTGCCCGGGCGGCACCGTGGTCGCCGCCACCTCCGAACCGGAGCGGGTGGTCACCAACGGCATGAGCCAGTATTCGCGCAACGAGCGCAACGCCAACGCCGGCATAGTCGTCGGCATCACCCCCGAGCAGGACTATCCGGGCGGCCCGCTGGCCGGCGTCGAACTGCAGGAGCGCCTGGAATCCCACGCCTACGTGCTCGGCGGGCGCAACTACGAGGCGCCGGGGCAACTGGTCGGCGACTTCATCAAAGGCCAGCCGTCGACCGCCCTGGGCGAGGTCACACCCTCGTACAAACCGGGGGTCAAGCTGGGCGACCTGGCGCCGTCGCTGCCGGACTTCGCCATCGAAGCCATCCGCGAGGCGCTGCCGGCCTTCGCCAAGCAGATCAAGGGCTTCGACCTGGCTGACGCGGTGCTCACCGGCATCGAGACGCGAACCTCCTCGCCGGTGCGCATCACCCGCGGCGACGACCTGCAGAGCCTGAATCTCAAGGGCCTGTACCCGGCTGGTGAAGGCGCGGGCTATGCCGGCGGCATTCTTTCCGCCGGGGTCGACGGCATCCGCGTGGCCGAAGCGGTGGCGCGCGATATGCTCGGGCTAAAGCCTTAACGCCTCAGACAGCACAGGGTCGCACCGCGGCGATGGCCGCGAGGTGACTGCGTACGGGCAAATGGTTCCAGGCATTGGGCCCGTGCGCGAGGCGCGGGCCGCTCGGCTATGGATCCCGCTCAACTACTGTTCCCAGGGCCGCCCGCGGGTCTGCTCGCTGAGCGGCAGCTTCTGCTGCAGCGCCGCCTTGGCCAGCATATGGGCGCTGACCGGGGCGGTGATGAAGAGGAACAGGGTGATCAGCAGTTCGTGCAGGCTGAGGCCGTTGCCGCGGCTGCCGAAGTAGATCAGCGAGGCGATGACCATGCCGCCGACGCCCAGGGTGGTGGCCTTGGTCGGTCCGTGCAGGCGCATGAAGAAATCCGGCAGGCGGTACAGGCCGATGGCACCGACCAGGGCGAACAGGCTGCCGAGCAGCAGGAACAGGGCGACCAGGCCTTCGATCAGGGTGTCCATGCAGCAGTCTCCATAGCAGGTCGTTATTCGATGATATCGCCGCGCAGCAGGTACTTGGCCACTGCCACGGTGCCGATAAAGCCCATCACCGCGATCAGCAGCGCCGCCTCGAAATAGAGGTCGGAACCGAGCCAGATGCCGAACAGCACGATCAGGGCGATGGCGTTGATGTACAGGGTGTCCAGGGCGAGGATGCGGTCCGGCATGTCCGGCCCCTTGATCAGGCGCGCCAGGGTCAGCACCAGGGCCAGGCCCATGATGGTCAGGCAGATCGGGATCACGTAGGCGAGCATGCGAACACCTCCAGCAGCGGCGCTTCGTAACGGGTCTGGATGCTGCGCACCAGCTCTTGTTCGTCGTCGACATCGAGGCTGTGCACCAGCAGCATGCGCTTGTCGTCGCTGAGGTCGGCCGACACCGTGCCGGGGGTCAGCGAGACGATGCTGGCGAGCATGGTCAGCGCCAGCTCGTCGCTCAGCTGCAGCGGCACCTCGACGAAGGCCGGACGCAGGCGGCTGATCGGGCCGAGGATCAGCTTGGCCACCTGCAGGTTGGCGACCACGATGTCGAGCAGCACGCGCAGCAGGAACAGGCTCAGCTTGAGCGGCTTGCGCACCCGCGGCGGGTTGATCCAGAACACCTGGGTGACCAGCGGGATCAGCCAGCCTAGGAAGGCGCCGAGCAGCCAGTGGCCGAGGCCGAAATCGTTGACCAGCAGCAACCAGACGAACAGCAGGCACAGGCTCAGCAGGGGGTGGGGCAACCAGCGGCGCGCCTTCATGACGCACCTCCGCTCTGCAGGATCATGCGGTAGCTCTCCAGGTCGTGCAGTTGCGCCACCGTGGCGGCGAGGTACGTCAGCACCGGCTGCGCCAGCGCCACCAGCAGCGGCCCGGTCAGCAGCAGGCCGGTGGCGGCCAGCAGACGGCCCTTGTCCAGTTCGGCACTGTCCAGCTGGCTCAGGCCAACGCGCCAGAACAGCGTGCTGCCGGCGCGGCTGAGGCTGACCAGGGTGACCAGGCCGCCGATCAGCACCAGCGGCCAGAGGAACAGCCCCTGCCAGCCGGGGCCGACCGCCTGCAGCAGCAGCAGCTTGCCGAGGAAACCGGACAGCGGCGGCAGACCGGCCACGGCGATGGCGCCGACGAAGAACAGCGCGCCGAGCAGATGCGGGTTCTGCAGTGCCGCGCCCTGCACCAGCTGGCCGCCCTTGACGCCGCGCTGGCGGGCGATCAGGTCGGCGATCAAAAACAGCGCGCCGGCCATCCAGGTGCTGTGGATCAGGTAGAACAGCGCGGCCTGCAGCGCCTCCGCGGTGCCCAGGGCGATGCCGGCCAGCAGGGTGCCCACCGACACCACCACCAGGTAGGCCAGCAGCCCCTGCAGGCTGGTGGCGGCGAAGGCGCCGATCACCCCCAGGCCCAGGGTCAGCAGGGCCAGCGGCCACAGCCACTGCAGCGCCAT
The DNA here is from genome assembly GCF_054110165.1 of Pseudomonas sp. PL-6. Lineage (NCBI taxonomy): Bacteria > Pseudomonadati > Pseudomonadota > Gammaproteobacteria > Pseudomonadales > Pseudomonadaceae > Pseudomonas > Pseudomonas sp. PL-6. The sequence continues at coordinate 3,834,604 of NZ_CM134189.1, forward strand.
GTCGGCCAGTTCGCCGGCGTTATCCCCGAAGATCAGGGTGTACACCCGCAGGATCGAATACAGGCCGACCTTGGTCATGATCGCGAACAGCGCCGCCACCGGCGCCGTGGCCGCGGCGTAGGCCTTCGGCAGCCAGAAATACAGCGGCAGGAAGGCCGCCTTGAGGCCGAACACCACCAGCAGCAGCATGCCGGCGGCGCCGATCAGCGCCGCCTGGTCGTGGTCGGCCGCCGCCACCCGCTCGGCCATGTCGACCATATTGAGGGTGCCGGTGATGCCGTAGAGCACGCCGACGGCGATCAGGAAGAAGGCCGAGCCGACCAGGTTGAGCACCACGTAGTGCAGGCCGGCGCGTACCCGGTCCTTGCCGCCGCCGTGCAGCAGCAGCGAGTAGGAGGCGATCAGCAGGATCTCGAAGAACACGAACAGGTTGAACAGGTCGCCGGTGAGGAAGGCGCCGTTGATGCCCAGCAGCTGGAACTGGAACAGCGCGTGGAAGTTGCGCCCGCGCTCGTCGTCGCCGCGCATGGCGTAGAGCACGGCGAACAGCGCCAGCACCGCGGTGACCAGCAGCATCAGCGCGCTGAGGCGGTCGAGCACGAGGATGATGCCGAACGGCGGCTGCCAGTTGCCCAGGGCGTAGAACTGGATGGCGCCCTGGTCGGCCTGCAGCAGCAGGTACAGGCTGACCGGCACCAGCAAGGCGGTGGCGCTCACCGAGGCCAGGCGCTTGAGCGGCATGCTCAGGCGCGCGGCGAACAGCAGCAGGCTGCCGACGAACAGCGGCAGCAGAACGGGCAGGATCAACGCATGGTTCATCGATGAGGCTCCCGGCCATCGACATGGTCGGTGCTCAGCTCGCCGACGCTACGCAGCGCCAGGACCACGACGAAGGCGGTCATGGCGAAGCCGATGACGATGGCGGTGAGCACCAGCGCCTGCGGCAGCGGGTCGGCGTAGTGGCTGCCCTGGCCGATCACCGTGGAGGCGCCGCCCTGCAGGCGGCCCATGGCGAAGAGGAACAGGTTGACCGCATAGGAAATCAGGGTCAGGCCCATCACCACCGGAAAGGTGCGGGCGCGCAGCAGCAGGTAGACGCCGCTGGCGGTGAGAATGCCGAGCGCTACGGCAAACAGTGCTTCCATTTCAGAGTACCTCCTGTCCGGGCTTTTCCTGGGTCAGCTTGCCCAGGTTGGCGAGGATGAGCAGGGTCGCCCCGACCACGGTCAGGTACACGCCCAGGTCGAACAGCATGGCGGTGGCCAGTTCGATCTCCCCCACCAAGGGAATGTGGAAATGGCCGAAGGCCGAGGTCAGGAACGGCCGGCCGAACAGCCAGCTGCCGAGGCCGGTGGCGGCGGCGATCAGCACCCCGGCGCCGGCCATGCGGTGGTAGTTCAGCGGCAGGCGCGACTGGGTCCACTGCACGCCGCTGGCGACGTACTGCAGGATCAGCGCCACGGCGGTGACCAGACCGGCGATGAAGCCGCCGCCGGGCAGGTTGTGGCCGCGCAGGAAGATGAACACCGAAATCAGCAGCGCCATCGGCAGCAGCACCCTCGACAGGGTGGCGAGGATCAGCGGGTGGCGGTCGCGCGCCCAGCTGCGCCCCTGGGCGTCGGCATTGGGCTGGAACAGGCGCAGGCCGTCGAGCATGGCGTAGATGCCGACGCCGGCGATGGCCAGCACGCTGATCTCGCCGAGGGTGTCGAAGCCGCGGAAGTCCACCAGGATGACGTTGACCACATTGGTACCGCCGCCGCCGGGCACGCTGTTCGCCAGGAAGTAGCTGGCGATGCTGTCGTAGGGACGGGTGAGCACGGCAAAGGCGAGCATGGCGATCATCACCCCGCTGCCGATGGCCAGACTGAAGTCGCGCAACGCGCGCAGGCTGCTGGACTCGACGCGGGTCTGCGCCGGCAGGAAGAACAGCGCCAGCATCAGCAGGATGATGGTCACCACCTCCACCGACAGCTGGGTCAGCGCCAGGTCCGGCGCCGAGTAGCGGGCGAAGGCCAGCGCCACCATCAGGCCGACCACGCTGAGCATCAGCAGCGAGACCAGGCGCTGGCGGTGGAAGATCACCGTGACCAGCGCGGCCAGGGAGAGGATACCCAGGCCGAGCGCGGTGATGCCGTCCACCGGGCTCAGCGCCACCGAACCGTTCAGCTGCGGCAGCGGGCCGAGGCCGAGCACCACCACCAGCACGCCGGCGCCGAGCAGGCAGGCCAGGTAGCGCTGCAGCGAACCGTTCTCCAGCCACTGGGTCAGCGCCGTGGCGGCGCCGAACAGGCTGACCACCACGCGCTCGAACATCAGCTTGGCGTCGACGCTGGGCATCCCGGCGTACCAGCGGAACAGCGGCTGACGCAGGGTGTAGATGAGGATGCCGCCGACCGTGGCGATCAGGCTCATGATCAACGGCAGGTTGACCCCGTGCCAGATCGCCAGGCTGTACTCCGGTAGCGTGCCGCCAAGGGTGGCCGAGGCCGCCGTGGCCAGCAGCGGCGCCACGGTGTAGGCCGGCAGCATGCCCACCAGCAGGCAGAGGAACACCAGAATCTCCACCGGCACCTTCATGTAGCGCGGCGGCTCGTGCGGCGGGTACTTGGGCAGGTTGATCGGCTCGCCGTTGAAGAACACGTCGTGGATGAAACGCAGCGAATAGGCCACCGAGAACACCCCGGCGAGGGTCGCCGCTGCCGGGATCACCCAGCTGAAGCTGCCCAGCAGGTGCTGGTGGAGGGTCTCGGTGAAGAACATCTCCTTGCTCAGGAAGCCGTTGAGCAAGGGCACCCCGGCCATCGCCGAGGCCGCCACCATCGCCAGCACCGCGGTATGCGGCATGTACTTCCACAGGCCGTTGATGCGCCGCATGTCGCGGCTGCCGGTCTCGTGGTCGATGATCCCCGCGGCCATGAACAGCGAGGCCTTGAAGGTGGCGTGGTTGATGATGTGGAACACCGCGGCGACCGCCGCCAGGTGCGAGTCGAGGCCGAACAGCAGGGTGATCAGGCCCAGGTGGCTGATGGTCGAGTAGGCCAGCAGGCCCTTGAGGTCGTGCTGGAACAGCGCCATGCCGGCACCCACCAGCAGGGTCGCCAGGCCGGTCAGGCTGACCAGGTAGAACCACCACTCGGAGCCGGCCAGCGCCGGATACAGGCGCGCCAGGAGGAACACCCCGGCCTTGACCATGGTCGCCGAGTGCAGGTAGGCCGACACCGGGGTCGGCGCCGCCATCGCATGCGGCAGCCAGAAATGGAAGGGGAACTGCGCCGACTTGGTGAACACGCCGAGCAGCACCAGCACCAGCGCCAGCGGGTACAGCTCGTGGGCGCGGATCGCATAGCCGGCGGCGAGCACCTGCGACAGCTCGAAACTGCCGACGATATGGCCGATCAGCAGGATGCCGGCGAGCAGCGCCAGACCGCCGCCGCCGGTGATCGCCAGGGCCATGCGTGCGCCCTTGCGCGCCTCCGAGCGCGAACCCCAGAAACCGATGAGGAGGAACGACGACAGGCTGGTCAGCTCCCAGAACACCAGCATCAGCAGCAGGTTTTCCGACAGCACCACGCCGAGCATGGCGCCCATGAACAGCAGCAGGAAGGCGAAGAAGCGCCCCATCGGCTCGCTCTTGGCCAGGTAATAGCGGGCGTAGAGGATCACCAGCAGGCCGATGCCAAGGATCAGCAGGGCGAACAGAAAGCCCAGGCCATCCAGGCGCAGGCTGAGGTTCAGCCCCAGTTGCGGCAGCCACTCCAGCTTGACCCGCAGCACCTCGCCGGCGAACACCGCCGGCTGCTGACTGAACAGCAGCACCAGGGCGAGCAGCGGCGCCAGGGCGGCGGCCACGGCACAGGCGGAACGCCCCAGGCGGTCAGCCAGCACCGGCAGAAACAGTCCCAGAAATGGCAAGGCGACAATCAGCGCAAGCGCCATCGGCAAAAACCCCTTATGCAAGCCCGCCGGGCTTGCAGAACCCGGCGGCGTGAATTGGAGTCGCAACTCCCCTGACGGTATTCGATTCCTGACCGAGCGGTCGAGCTAAGTCATTGTCGTGACACGAATAAGCGCCGATTATCCATACCTATCGACACATCGTCATGCATTGAATTATTACTAAACACACGCGCGGCGCGCCAATCGCCCAGCCTCGTGGCAGCGGCCCGTACGGGCCACAAAAAAGCCGGAGCAACCTGGGGCTGCTCCGGCTCGTACACTGCACCTCAGTGAGTGACGCGGCTGGTGCCGTTGACGGTCATGATGCGCACGCGCTCGCCGACGCGGAAGATCTGGTTCGGCTCGACCTCCTGCACATAGGCGCGCAGGGTGCCGTCGTCTTCGCGCACGGTGATCTCCACCCCCTGAGTGCGGGTGATGCCCTCCTCGGCCGCGGCGCCGAGCAGGCCGCCGGCCACCGCCCCGATCACCGCCGCCACCGCACTGCCGCGGCCGCCGCCGACCGTGCTGCCGCCGATACCGCCGATCACCGCACCGGCGCCGGCGCCGATCGGCGTCTTGGTGCCTTCGATCTTCACCGGACGCAGCGACTCGATGGTGCCCATGCGCACCGTCTGCACGGTCCGGGCCTCGTCGCGGCTGTAGGTGTCGCCGGTCAGGCTGGACGCACACCCGCCGAGGGCCAGCAACGCGGCAAGCGAGGTAATGAGCAGAGTGGGTTTACGCATAGCAGTTCCTCCAGAAGTTTCTCAATCCATTAGACGCCGCGTCCACGCAGCTGTCACGGCCGTGACTCAACAATAGCCGATTCGGACAGACGCAGTTCAGCTAAGACGCCACAGCCTGGCGATGTCCACCGCCCGCGCCTCGAGTTCCACGGCGGCGCCATGCATGGCCTGCTCCAGCGAGATCGGCCCCGGGGCGAGGCTGAAGGCCGCCTCGATACCGGCCTGGTACAGCGCCTGGTAGCCCTCGCCGAGGCTGCCGGCCAGGGCGATCACCGGCACCCCGGCGGCGCGTGCCACTCGCGCCACGCCCACCGGCGTCTTGCCGTGCAGGGTTTGCGCGTCCATCCGCCCTTCGCCGGTGATCACCAGGTCGGCGCCGGCCACCGCCTCGGCCAGCCCGGACAGCTCGGCGACCAGTTCGATGCCGGGGCGGAAGCTGGCCTTGAGCAAGGCGCGGGCGGCGAAGCCGAGGCCGCCGGCCGCGCCGACGCCGGGGAACTGCGCATGATCCTCGCCCAGGGTGGCGGCGACGATGCGCGCGTAACGCCCCAGCGCGGCATCCAGCTCGGCGACCTGTGCCGACGTCGCGCCCTTCTGCGGGCCGAACACCGCCGAGGCGCCGCGCGGTCCGCACAGTGGGTTGTCGACGTCGGCAGCGACCTCGACCTGCGCCTTCAGCAGGCGCGCGTCCAGGCCGCTCAGGTCGAGCTGATCGAGCGCCGCCAGGGCCGCGCCGCCGGGCGCCAGCTCGCGTCCGGCGACGTCGAGAAAGCGTACGCCGAGGGCCTGCAGCAGGCCGGCGCCGCCGTCGTTGGTGGCGCTGCCGCCGAGGCCGAGGATGATCCGCGTGGCGCCGGCGTCCAGCGCCTGCAGAATCAGCTCGCCGGTGCCGAAGCTGCTGGCCAGGCGCGCATCGCGCTGCTCGCGCGGCACCCAGTGCAGGCCGCTGGCGGCGGCCATTTCGATCACCGCGGTGCCCTGCCCGAGCCAGCCCCAGTGCGCCGCCACCGGCGCGCCCATGGGCCCGCGTACCCGGCACTCGCGGCGCTCGCCGCCGACCGCGGCGAGCAGCGCGTCCACCGTGCCCTCGCCGCCGTCGGCCATCGGCCGCAACAGGCATTCGGCATCGGGGAACACCTGCTGCCAGCCGCGGGCGATGGCGACGGCCACTTCGGGTGCGCTGAGGCTCTCCTTGAAGGAGTCCGGGGCGATGACGATTTTCATGATGGCTAACCTCGACGGAGGCGGACGGCCGCCGGCCGTCCGCCGATAGAGCGGATTACAGCAGAACCAGGCTCAGCAGCCAGACGGTGAGCATGCCGGCCAGCCCCTGGATCAGGGTGGCCAGGGTCTGCGCACGGTAGGCGGTGGCCACCTTCATGCGGCTGAACTGGGTCACCACCCAGAAGAAGCTGTCGTTGGCGTGGGACACGGTCATGGCGCCGGCGCCGATGGCCATCACGGTCAGCACCCGGCCCATCTCGCTGTCCAGGCCGAGGTTGGCCAGCAGCGGCGCGACCATCGCCGAGGTGGTGACCAGCGCCACGGTGGACGAGCCCTGCGCGGTCTTCAGCGCCGCCGCCACCAGGAACGGCATGAACAGGCCAATGCCCAGGGCCGACAGGCTGTCGCCCAGGTAGCCGGTCAGCGCGGTGGCCTTGAGCATGGCGCCGAAGGCGCCGCCGGCACCAGTGATCAGGAGGATCGGCGCGGCGGCCTTGAGGCCGTCGGCCACCTGGTCGTGGAACTGCTGACGCTTGTCCTCGCCCTTGAGCAGGGTGCAGGCCAGCGCCAGGCCTACCAGCAACGCCGCCACCGGCTGGCCGAGGAAGCTCAGCAGGTCGAACAGCACACCCTCGCCGAGCGGCTTGCTGGGGAAGGCGGCGAGCGAGCCGAGGCAGATCAGCGCGATCGGCACGAAGATCGGCGAGAACGCCTGCCAGGCGCTGGGCAGCTTGCCGTAGCGGGCCTTGAGCGCCTCGAAGTCGACGTCGTCGGCGAGCAGTTCGCTGGGCGCTTCCTCCAACAGCTGATGGTCGTCCTGCTTGAGGTAGCGGTTGGCCCAGAGCATGCCGGCGCAGGCGGTGACCGCGGCGACCAGCAGGCCGACCAGGATCACCAGGCCGAGCGAGGCCTCCAGGCCCAGGTTGCCGGCCGCAGCGATCGGCCCCGGGGTCGGCGGGACGAAGGTGTGGGTGGCGTACAGACCGGTGGCCAGGGCCACGCTCATGGCCACCACGGAGACCTTCATGCGCGCTGCCAGGGCGTTCTTCAGCGAGTTGAGGATGACGTAGCCGGAGTCGCAGAACACCGGGATCGACACCAGGTAGCCGATGATCGACAGGGTCAGGGTGGGAAAGCGCTGACCGAGCAGGCGGATCACCGTCTCGGCCATGGTGATGGCCGCGCCGCTGCGCTCGAGGATCACCCCGATGACGGTGCCGAGCACGATGACGATGCCGATGTAGCCGAGAATGCCGCCGAAGCCGGCGGCGATGGTCTTGAGAATTTCGCCGGCGGGCACCTGATAGGCGAAACCGGCGATCAGCGCGGCTGCCAGCAGGGCGAGAAATGGATGCAGTTTCAAACGGGTGGTGGACAGCACGATGAACGAGATCAGTGCCACCAGGATCAGGACCAGGCCCATGACCAGTCTCCTCATTGTTGTTATGGCGGGCGCGAGGCCCGGACGGGAATGCCGACAGGCGCGCCATTGTGGCTCAGCCCGCCCCGCCCAGACCCTGTGCGCAAGCACCAAAAGCCCGACCAGCAAACACCCCGACCTGTGCAGGCGCACAAGAGCGGTTCCCTGACTACCTCGCCCAGCAGCCTAGCAGCGACACCGGCACGGCGCTTTCAGCCCTCGCCCGGCTCCAGCAGCCCGAGGCCGAGCGACAGTTGCAGGCGCTGGTCGAAGCGGTTGAGGTCCAGGCCGCTGAGCTCGCCGATGCGCTCCAGGCGATAGCGCAGGGTGTTGCGGTGAATGCCCAGGGCCTGGGCGCAGGTCTGCACCTGGCCGTCGTGGGCGCACCAGGCCTCCAGGGTGGCGCGCAGCGTGCCCTGGGCGTCCTGCGCCAGCACCCGGCGCAGCGGCGCCAGCCAGCCCTGCAGCAGCCAGCTGTGGCGCTGGGCGTAGAGCAGAGTCGGCAGGCGCAGTTCGTCCAGGCGCAGCAGACGCCTCTCGGGAAAGCGCGCCTGACCGTAGGCCTGCAGGTCGCGCAGCGCCAGGCTGGCCTGGCGCAGGGCCGCCAGGTCCTGCAGCGGATCGCTGAGCGCCAGCGATTGCACGCCCCACTCGCGCTCGTCGGCCTGGACCAGCCAGGCGCGGTCGTCACGGCTGGCGCTATGGGGCCGGCACCAGAGCAGTTCGCGCCGCCCCAGCGGCGCCACCAGGTGCTCGCCCTTGCCGCCCAGGGCGGCGAGCAGGCGCGCCTGACGCGGCAGCGGGTCGCCCTCCTCGCTCAACCGCAGCAGGCACATCTGCCGCGGCCAGGCGAGCTGCAGCGCCAGGCGCTCGGCCTCGACCTCGAGGCTGGCCAGGCTCTGCTGCGGATCGAGCAACTGGCGCAGCCAGGCCTCCTGCTGGTGGCGCTGCCAGTGGCGCTCGGCCTGCAACACACGGTGCTCGACCAGCATCTCGGCGGCCATGCGCACCAGCTCGGCGTAGGGCCGCACGAGCTCAGGGTCGCCGGTGATGCCGAGCACGCCGATCAGCCGTTCGCCATGCAGCAGCGGCAGATTGACCCCGGGTTTGACGCCACGCAGGCAGGCGGCGGCCTGGGCGTCGATCTCCACCACGCGGCGGTTGGCCAGCACCAGCTGCGCGCCTTCGTGACGGGTGTGCAGGCGACTGGGATCGCCGCTGCCGATGATCATGCCCTGGGCATCCATCACGTTGATGTTGTGCGGCAGGATGGCCATGGCGCGGTCGACTATGTGCTGCGCCAGGGTGGAGTCGAGTTCGAGCATGCGGGCGGCCTCGCGGGGAAGGCCGCCATTGTAGGCCGATCAGCGGCCCTCACGATGCGGCCATCCAGACGCAAGTGAGTCGAAACGCCATCAGGCTGCCAGAGGGCTTACTCCGCGCTTGGCTGCGCAACGCTCTCGACGGCCTTGTCGTCCGCTGGCGCTTTCGCCTTGGCCTGATTGCGCCGTGCTTCGGCACGTTGCCGCCTGGCCTGCTGCCTGGCATGCAGCGCCTGCGCCGCCGTCACCACGCCAGCAGGCTGGCCTTGCAGATCCAGACGCGGCGCATTTTCCGTCATGGCAGCCCAGTAGCGACCGCCCCGGCACCAGGCGGCAATACCCAGCTTGAGCTGCTCACCGGTGATGCCGAGCAACTGCAGATGCTGCTCGGCATCCTTGAGAATGCCCTCTTTCAGCGGCACCTTGGGTGCCGGATTGACCGGGAAAGCCAAGGGGAAGTGCTTCTGCAACCTCCAGATCGCCTCGACGGTAGGATCCTGCTCGCGTGGCTTGGCTTTCTGCGGCGCCTTGCGCTTTTGCGGCTTCGCGCTTGCGGTCTTTATCTGCTCTTTTTCAGCCCGCAGGCGGTCACGTAGCTCAGCTAATTGTTCAAAACCCATCGTTCGGTTCGCATTGTCCTGGTTGGTTCGTGGCGCAAAGGTATCTTATGTGCTCGTTTCTTACAGCCTTATTGGCGGCTGGCGTGCCCGGCGGTAGGTGATGGACAGGCCGCAGAGACTTATGGAGGGCGGTTTTCGGCCAGGAGCGGACACTCGGATGTGCTACGAAACCAGGAGGGGGATTCAGCTGATCATTGGGATTCTTTGTGGAATCGGCTTTTGATGTCGATCCCGAAAGGCACGGAGAAATCTTTCGAGAGCACTACGAGGTGATTCGCCGAGCCCACAGCACCCGCTTTGAACCCATCCAATGGAGCGATGGTGAACTGCGGGGCGCAGACCTTGTTCCGAAACCCACAACCCAATTCATTCCAATGCTCGTGACCGGGAATAGTCGCCAGTCGCTGGATTGGATTGCGCGCGAAAGCACCGGATGGATCAACTATCCACGTATGCCGAACATGCAGCGACTGATCGTGGAAGATTGGCGGCAGGAGGTCGTAAAGCAGTGCGGCTCCGCTTATAAACCCTTCACTCAGTCGCTTTACATCGACCTCGATGAGAACCCGTCCACGCAGCCCACGCGCATTCATTTGGGGTTCAGACTCGGACGCTACCACCTCCGTTTTTTGTTGGAGTCGCTTGAGGAGATGGGGGTGGACCACGTTATTCTGAACCTCAAGTACGGAACGCGCCCTGCCGCGCAAGTCATTGAGGAACTGGGTACTCACCTCATTCCGGAATTCGGTGTACAGCCGCATCCTCGCGCGAATTGATGCGCCGGCCGCTTTCACGCCGGCCCAGGTGATGGGGTTCAACAGGTTGAATGATCAGGCCGATACCTGCTCAAGGAATATCAGTTGCAACGGCTCTTTCAGCAGCTCATCTGCCTTGGCGGCAAAGCGCTGAAAGTAAGGCATCGAAACATGCGCATCCAGCGCCGCCTGATCCCTGAAGGCCTCGCGCATGTAGAACGTGCCCTGCTCGTCACGCTGCTCGAACAACACATAATCGAGATTGCCCGGCTCTGCGCGGGTCGGCTCTATCAGCGCCAGCAATTCTTGTTTCAACGCCAGTTCTTTGCCTGCCTTGGCCTTGAGCACGGCAATTGATACCAACACGTTACTGGACGTATTCATCGTCAACTCTCCAACATAAAAACGCCGCGGGCGGTTCAACGGGCCCGCAGGCGAGCCCGTCTGATGAGTGAATTCAGAAACCTTCGAGAACGATCTTGCCCCGGGCCTTGCCGCTTTCGATCAGCGCATGGGCACGCCGCATGTTTGCCGCATTGATCGCACCAAAGTGCTCGCCCACGGTAGTTTGCAGAACACCTTGGTCAATCAGGGCGCTGATCCGATTGAGCAGGTGATGCTGATTAATCATGTCCGGGGTTTCGTACAGCGAGCGGGTGAACATCAGTTCCCAATGCAATGACAGCGACTTGCGCTTGAGCGGCATCACATCGAGGCTTTCGGGATCGTCAATCACACCCAGACGCCCCTGTGGCTTGAGCACGTCGATCAGTTGTGCGAAGTGCTGTTCGGTGTGGGTCAGGCTGGCGACATAGTCGATCTCCGGCACGCCGAGCGCTTGCAACTGTGCGAGCAGTGGCTGGCTGTGATCGATCACGTGATGCGCGCCCAACTGCCGCACCCAATCAGCGGTTTCCTGGCGTGAGGCGGTACCGATGACGGTAAGACGGGTCAACTGTCGGGCCAGTTGCACCAGTATCGAACCGACGCCGCCAGCCGCTCCAGTGATCAGCAGGCACTTGCCTTCCCCCGAACCCTCGACGACACCCAGCCGATCAAACAGCAACTCCCAGGCCGTGATCGAGGTCAACGGCAACGCTGCCGCATCGGCGGCACTCAATGAACGAGGCTTGTGCCCGACGATCCGCTCATCGACCAAATGGAATTCGCTGTAGCTGCCGGTGCGGGCAATCGAGCCGGCATAGAACACTTCATCGCCCGGCTGAAACAGCGTCACTGCAGAGCCGACCTCGCGGACAATGCCCGTGGCGTCCCAACCGAGGATTTTCGGTTCTTTTGTGAAAGTTCCAGCGCGCACCTTGGTATCGACCGGATTCACTGATACCGCGCGAACTTCGACCAGCAGATCCCGAGGGCCAGGCGTGGGCAGCGGGAGACTGATGTCGATCAATGCTTGTGGATCGTCGATGGGCAACGCGTGTTGGGTAAAGCTGATGGCTTTCATGGAGACTCGCTGTCGAAGGGTTGATGCATTCACTTGCGGCCATCTTCGACTTCCCATGTGCAAAGAAAAACAAGCAGAATGCGCCAACACTTTCACTTCAGGAGTGAAAATGATCCGCATCGATGATCTTGGTTTATTCGTCCGCAGCGCCGCGCTGGGCAGTTTCACCGCAGCGGCGCTGGAGGCTGATCTGCTGCCGGGTCAGGTCGCCGCCGCCATCAAACGTCTGGAGCGCGAACTGGACGTGCGCCTGTTCGCCCGTACTACTCGCAGCCTGCGATTGACTGCCGAGGGCGAGCAATATCTGCCTACCGCCCACTCAGTGCTAGAGACGCTGAAGCAAGGCAAGGAAAACCTGCGTGGTGAGAACGCCACACTGCGGGGCGTGCTGCAAGTGACAGCGCCGTCCGATCTGGGGCGCAACATACTGCTGCCGTGGCTGACGCTGTTCCGCCGTCAGCATCCTGAATTGACCTTGCGTTTTTTCCTGTCGGACCAGATGGCCAATCTGTTTCGCGACCCGGTGGACGTGGCGATTCGATACGGCCCGAATGAAGACGCCAACTACGTGGCACTGCCGCTTGCACCCTGGAACCAGCGGGTGCTGGTTGCCTCGCCGGAGTATGTGCAGCGCTGCGGTTCTCCCCAAACGCCGGATGACTTGAGCAAGCATGCCTGCCTGCTCTACCTGCAAAATGGCCGGGTCTACGACAAGTGGAACCTGGGCGGGCAAACCGTGCAGGTTTCGGGGCCACTGTTCAGCGATGACGCCGATGTCGTGCGGCGCTGGTCATTGGAGGGTGAAGGTATTGCCTACAAATCCTGGCTGGATGTCAGTGCAGATATCGCCGCAGAGCGTCTGCTTGTGCTGCTACCGGACTATCCGGGCGAAGCGTCACCGTTGAGTCTGGTGTGCCCGCATCGCAAGCAGATCAGCCCTGCGGTTTCTCAGCTTCACACGTGGCTGCGTAGCCAGTTCTCTGCTCTGCAGCACAGTTGAACCGATACGGTGCTTGATGCTCACTGAGCATCCCGCGCTTCATGGTTCGGCGGTTCGATACGCTCGATGTTTCCCAGTACCAACGCTCGCCCGGACTTGGGCCAATACCCGAAACAGCGGATTGAGCAGCCACAATCCGATGGCCGCCAGTGCGCCCAAGGACAGGGCGGCGATACCTATGCGCAGCCAAAGGGGTGAAGTGGGTTCATGCACCAATTCAGTGGGCGCCAGAAATGCCGCCACCGCCAGTAACGGCACTATCAACAGGTCTTCAAACAGCAAAATGGACACGATGCGCTGCCCCCTCGGCTCTGTTATGTCACCGCGTTCCGAGAGGACTCGCATAACCAAGGCCGTGGATGTGAGTACAAAACCGGCCGCAGCTTCTCCCTCTCCGCACCGCAAAGGGCCGCTAGTCATCCTTTCATTTGCACCGATGGCGTGGGCATGGCTTGAATCCTGGCAATCGTAGCGCCACGCGGCCCCACCGACTTCGCCTTAAGTACAAGCGCTTTACTGGATAACCCTCAAATACACCTGATACGGTTTTCTTTCGATCAACTGAGCCTTTTTCGCCAGACAACAGTCTATAAAATTTATACCCAATGCTCTTTCGAATAACAAAAAATCAGCCAACTAACTTTGGCTCTTGGGCGCATTGACGCGCTCAAGAACTTAGACCATCCCAGGATCAACAATAGAACCCTATTTATCATAAATATATGAGGCAAGTAGTTTTTCACTTGACTTGGAGATGGTACCGTGCGAAAGCTTGGCTTGGGCTTCCTGGTAACTGGCGTTCTTGGGCAGCTATCAGCGCTACTTTGGACCTACACCTCCACAGAACCAACCTGTCAAAATAACGTCGACAATTCATACGCCCAGCGAAAAGTGACAGAGCTCGAACAATCGCTCGATGACACCGCTAATAAAGTTGCGACAGCGCCCGATAGAAAAGCTTCCGACGGGCTCGCGCTGCTTGTGGAAAACGAGTCCCCCATACCCGACTCAACGGCGGCTGAAGCCGTAAAGTTTTTGATCGAACCAGGCGAAGACCCAGTACCCGCGCTGTCTTCGCTGCCCACACATGCACACAAATGGATGATTATTTTCAGCGGTCTGGTCACGTTTACCGGCCTGCTCCTGGCGGCATACACCCGCCAAAAAAGCACTGACCCGCAATGGCACGTCTTTCGCGCGGCGCCGGGCTCACTGGTCACGCTGGACCGCCCGTGTTTGACATGCGGAGGTTTAATTCCCCACGTTGCAAACGACTCTTCAGCCACGCCTGCATCGGGCCTGTGGGTGATCGAAATAGCGCTGAACGCCCCCAGCCGTCATCGCGTCACAAAAGCCATTAAGCAACTGGAATTGCGGGTAGCACGAAAAGAAAACAACTTTGTCGTCGTCGGCCCGTATAAACAGAAGCAAGACGCCGCTCGAGTCGTAAAAGAGTTGAGTGAACGTCATGGCATTAGAGGATGGATGATGGAGGGCGATTGACATTGCCCAATTGAGCCCCAGGCCGAGCCCGAACAAACGAGTAATTTTTTATGGCAGAGGAATGCATTCATGTTAGCGACGAAGCTTAGAGCGGAACGCGCTCTGCAGAATTTCCTGGCTGCCAACTTATGGCTTCAACTTGAACTCAACAAGCTGAACTACCGTCTCGCTGAAAACTTCGGATTATCGCTGGAAGAATATCGCCTGAAACTTCTGCAGGCAGCATTTGAAGCAGAAGCAGACGCTCGCGGCTGCGATTACTGGGATTTTATTCTGCAGTGGGCTGCCGACACTAAGGAAGAGCTTGAATTGATGCGCGAAGAACGCATGAAGGAAATTTACGACTTTCTGGGCGATTAATATACGCTAAAACTTTCGTAGCCTATGCGAGCCGCTAACGTCAATATAAACCCAACGTCATCGACAGGATGACTGCCCCAATACCTCCGCCCTCTTCTCGGTTCAAATCGCCGCGTAACAATCCATTACACGACAATACTGCCTGGGTGAAGCTCCGATGTGCGGACGCGCAAATCGTGTGAAATGACCTTGCTCGGAGAAGCCGAGACTCTCCGACAACAGCTCCAAGGCTCCACTGCGCTCTCAAGCCAGGCGGCCAGATAGCGGCTCTCAGCGATCACCACGGCCACCGGCTCTCCAACGTAGCGCACCTTATCGACGGCGACGCACCAGTGCTCCATCGGCTGACGTACACCCACCGGAATCGGCAGCGCCCAGCGTTTGACCTCTTCACCGACCGGCATGCCGTGCGCGCCTTTCATCAGCAGCGCTGTGGAAACGTCCACCGAGGTGATCCGTGCATGAGCGCGGGGTGATCGGATGATCGCCGCGTGTAGCGTTCCAGGAGGGATCTTCGCGTCATCGGCATAGCAGCCGAGGCCGCGCAACAATGCGGCGTCCTCGACACGGGCCTGGCGGGCGCCGATGTGGCCGGCCGGGCTTTCGGTAGCGGGCTGGAAGCTAGTCATTTTTCCCGGCTCGTGTTGTTTTGCAACAAGATAGCGTTAGAGCCGAGTGGGTGAGAAAGGCACAGGGAGCGCCTTGCCGAAGGAGACGGGGTTCCGCGCTGAGATCTGAAAATTGCCTTAGCGTCTGATTTTCAGGACTGGGCCCCGACAGAATTGCCGATCCGGGATGGAACGCCGGAATGGCTCAGGAAAGCTTCGATTTCTGCAAAAGGCATCGGTTTGGCAAAGTAATATCCCTGAAAAATATCGCAGCGACTGCCCTTCAGGAACTCCACCTGAGCAGCCGTCTCCACGCCTTCGGCGACCACCGTCAGACTGAGGTGATGGGCCATGGAAATGATCCCCTGGGTGATTGCTGCATCGTGATGGTTGGTGGCGATTTCCTGGATGAACGAGCGGTCAATCTTAATCTTGTCGATGGGCAAGCGCTTAAGGTAGCTGAGGCTGGAAAACCCGGTGCCGAAATCATCGAGCGCTATGCACACCCCCAACGCCTTGAGCCGGTGCAACGTGTCGATTGCCTGTTCAGCGTTATGCAGCAGAATCGACTCAGTGATCTCCAGCTCAAGCTGCCAGGCGCTAAGTCCATGTTTGCTCAGCACTGCTTGGATACACTCGACGAACTGGCCACGCTGGAAATGCATCGGCGAAATATTCACTGCCATCGAAACGCCCGTGATGCCCTGCTCACCCAGCTGGCGTAGCTGTGCGCAGGCCGTATCGAGTACCCAAAGGCTCAGCGAGATGATCTGACCACTGTCCTCTGCCACCGGCACAAACACCGCGGGTGAGATAAATCCTTTCTCCGGATGCTCCCAGCGCAGCAACGCTTCGATCCCGACCACCCGACCGGTGCACGCGTCTATCTGCGGTTGATAGTGCAGCTTGAACGACCGAGTTTCGATAGCCTTTTGCAGATCATTGCGCAGGCTCACATGCTCGCAAACGTGCTGATTAAGATCGCTGGCGTACCATTGAAAGTTGTTGCGTCCTTGCTGTTTGGCTTTGTACATGGCCATGTCAGCCTGCTGGATCAGCTGCATCGGCTGCTCGATGTGACCATCGCTCAGGGTGATACCGACACTTGCACTCACGTGCAGATCCATGCCCTGGATGCAGTAGGGTCTGGAAATGCTGGCCATCAAGCGCTCGGCCACCGCTACAACGTCCTCGTCACGAAGCAGGTCCGGCAGCAGCACGATAAGTTCGTCACCGCCCATGCGCACGATGGTATCGCCGGGACGAACCTGCTGGGTCATACGCTGCGCGACCTCAATCAGCACCAGATCGCCGAAGTAGTGCCCGATCGAATTGTTAATCGATTTGAATCCATCCAGATCAATGCACATCACCGCCAGGCGACGCTTACGCCGACGACTGATGTGACAATCCTGAATAAGTCGGTCTTCAAGCGAAACACGGTTAAGCAAGCCGGTCAGCCGGTCATGGCTGGCGTTGAAGCTCAATTGACGCTCGTAATGCTTCTGCTCGCTGATGTCCCGGGCAATGCCTAATACCCCGACGATACCTCCGCTGACCATGATCGGCAGGTTAGATATGTCCATCGTTAGCAATTTTTCACTCTCGTCGAGAACCCGTGCCTCGAAGCGCTGAGGCGCTCCGGCGCGGGCTGCGGAAAAATGCTGGCTGACCCGTTGCAAGTCTTCTTCGAGTACCAGATGGGAAAAGTGATAACCAATGAAATCGGTTGCAGTGTGCGGTTTCAGCTTCAGGCCTGCTGCATTCACACTCTGGATGTTGCCGGCCAGATCGAGGGCGAACACCGGATTGGGGTTGTAGGTGAACAATGAACGAAAACGTTGTTCGCTTTCCTCCAGACGTTGCCTGTCACGTTCATGGCGGATCGCAATGACTGCCAGTTGGGCTGCAGAAGCCAGTCGTTGAATCTGCGCCTCATCCGGCGCATGGACGCGGTTCTGATACAGGGCAAAAGTGCCCAACACCTTTCCTTGAGGGGAGAGCAAAGGCACCGACCAGCAGGAACGCAGGTTATGCCCCAGCGCCAGGCTACGGAAACGCTCCCAGCTTGGGTCGCGGGCGATGTCTTCGGTGACCACAAGCTCGCGTCGGAACGCTGCGGTGCCGCAGGTTCCTTCCTGTGGACCAATGGCCATTCCATGAATCGCCTCGCTGTACTCGGCCGGCAGGCTGGGCGCCGCGCCGCTCAGCAAGTGTCTGCCCTCGGCATCTGTGAGCAGGATAGAGCAGAAGGTTTCGGGGGCCTCAGCGTCGAGCATCTGGCAAATGGCAATGAGTATGTCGCCCAGATGATGGTCGGTCGCGATCATTCCGAGAATCTCAGTTTGCGATTCGGGGAATGTCTTGCTGTGAGAGTTAGGACGAGTATTCACGGTGGTTCCTGAAGACTCTCGAGGTCGTCCGGTCTTCAGAGAGCCTGAAATAGTGAGGCGGCCGATCACTGTCCACTAGTGGTCGGACTCGCACTCTATAGAGCACCGACCACGCAACAAAAGGCTCAGATCCAGGATAAAAAACGACATCAGATTGCCGGCGTTTGGCTGACTTCGCTTTTCTCGAATCGCGGCAATTTCTCGGCCAACTACGTCCACCACCTGTGCGGCATCGCGTTCGCGATACGGAGATCCCCCTACCGGCACTGGGTGTAAGCCAGCACCGGTAGAGGTTCCCAGAGACAAAGTAGAGGTACTTGCCAAGGGCTGCTATTGGCCGAAAGCGGCCATCCTCAAAACAACCTCAAAGCATCCCGCCCCAAGGCGAGCGGGTTGCTGTTCAGAAGGCGCTTTAGAAACCAGCAAGCCATTGCCCGGCGCGCTCGCCATACCGGCCTGCCTATCAGGGCGCCAGGCGCTCGCGCAGCCAACCCTCGCCCTGCAGGCGGTAGTTGAGGCGGTCGTGCAGGCGGCTCGGGCGGCCCTGCCAGAATTCGATGCGCTCGGGCAGCAGGCGGTAGCCGCCCCAGTACGGCGGGCAGTGCGGCGCCTGGTCATGAAAGCGCCGCTCGGTCTCGGCCAGCAGCCCTTCGAGCTCGTCGCGCCCGGCGATCACCCGGCTCTGCGGCGAGGCCCAGGCGCTAATGCGGCTGCCCAGCGGACGGACCTGGTAGTAGGCGTCGGACTCGCCGGGGGTGACCCGTTCCACCCGCCCTTCAATGCGCACCTGGCGCTCCAGGCTGGGCCAGAAGAAGGTCATCGCGGCGAACGGACGCGCCGCCAGCTGGTGCCCCTTGGCGCTGTCGTAGTTGCTGAAGAAGGTGAAGCCGCGCTCGTCCAGGCCCTTGAGCAGCAGCACCCGGCAGTGCGGGCGGCCCTCCTCGTCCACCGTGGCCAGAGTCATGGCATTGGGTTCGACCGGCAGTTGCTCGGTCTTCACCGCCTCGGCGAACCATTGGTGGAACAGGGCGAAGGGTTCCAGCGGGGCCTGGGCTTCGCTCAGGCCGTCGCGGGTGTAGTCGCGGCGCATATCGGCCAGCGTCTGGGTCATGGCAGTTCCTCACGATGGGGAAATGCCGCCAAGCTTACTCCGACTTGCTGCTTTTTCCTTGATCTACGGCAGCCACCTTGGGTCCGGCGGCGGGGTCTGCCTTGGCCGGCCGGCTGTACTTGGCGATCAGCCCATGCATGGTGTCGCGCGAGGTCAAGAGGATTTCCACGCGGCGGTTGAGGGCACGGCCGGCGGCGCTATCGTTGGCCGCACGCGGCGCATCGGAACCGAGGCCCAGCACCTGCAGGCGGTTCTGCTTGAGGCCGCTCAGGCGGAAGATCGAGGTCACGGCGCGCGCACGCTGGTCGCTCAGCTCGCGGTTGCGGCTGGCATCGCCGCTGCTGTCGGCATGCCCGAGCACCACCACCGCGACGTCTTCGTCGGCTTCCAGCAGCTTGGCCACGCGGGTGATCGGGCCGAGGCTGACCGGCAGCAGCATGTGCGGGCGGTCCGGGTTGAACGAGCCCTGCACCGGGGCGGTGACCACCAGCAGGTTCTCGCGCCGTTCGAACTCGAAGTGGCTGCCCTTGACCGCCTCGCGCAAGCGCGGCTCGTACTCGTCGAGCCAGGCGCGGGTCACCTGCGGCGGCGGCATGACCGCCGCTTTGGCGACTTCCTTCTTTTCCGAGCCGGCGCAACCGGCGATCAGCAGGCAGCAGGTGAAAGCGAAGATCTTATTGGCGCGCATGAAGCCCCCAGGTTCTAACAGTCAAAGCGGATTTATTCACAACTTATGTTGCCGGGCAGTGTAGACCGGCCGTTACAGGCATTGCGCCAACTCGCGCGCAAGTTTCTGCGCACGCGGGTCCATCAAGACGAACGGTCCCAGATTGTTGGTGACGAAGCCGAATGCCACGTCGCGCTCCGGGTCGGCGAAACCGCTGGAGCCGCCCGCGCCGGGATGGCCGAAGGCGTAGGGCCCCATGCCGTAGGTGGCGTTGCCCAGTTGGGGCTGGTCGAGCATGCAGCCGAGGCCGAAGCGGGTACTGGTGAGCAGCGTGCGGTCCTCGCCGACACAGTGCTCACGGGTCATTTCGCCGAGCAGCTCGCCATCGAGCAGGCTGCCGTCGAGCAAGCCGGCGTAGAAGCCGGCCAGGCTGCGCGCGTTGCCGTGGCCATTGGCCGCCGGCTGCTGCATACGCCGCCACTCGGGCTTGTTGGTGCTGGTCATGATCGACGGCGGGTTGGTGAAGGCGCGCGTGCTCAGCGCCGTCGGTTCGCTCATCATCACCTTGAGCAGGCGCTGCGCCGCGGCATCGCCGAGGTTGCCCTTGCCGCGGGCGATATGGGCGACGCGATCGAATTCGCTGTCAGCCAGGCCGACATGAAAATCCAGCCCCAGCGGGCAGGCGATGCGCGCGGCGATGCTGTCGCCGGGCCCGCACCCTTCGACGCGGCGGATCAGCTCGCCGATCAGCCAGCCATAGGTAATGGGTGCGTAGCCATGGCCCTCGCCCAGCGGCCACCAGGGTTCTTCGGCGGCCAGCGCGGCGCTCATGGTCGGCCAGTCGTACAGCGCTTCGGCCGGCAGCATCTGATGCAGCGCCGGCAGGCCGGCCTGATGGCAGAGCAGGTGGCGCAGGGTGATGCGCTGTTTGCCGGCGGCGGCGAACTCGGGCCAGTAACGCGCCACCGGCGCGTCCAGCTCCAGCTTGCCCTCGCCGACCAGTTGCAGGGCGACCACGGCGGCGAAGGGTTTGGTGCAGGAGAACAGGTTGGCGATGGTGTCGCTGTGCCAGGCCTGCTGGCCGTCCTTGTCCATCACCCCGGCCCACAGGTCCACCACGGTCTCGCCGCCGATCTGCACGCAGAGCGCGGCGCCGCGCTCCTGCGGGTCGTCGAACAGCGCGGCGAAGGCCTCCTTCACCGCTTCGAAGCGCAAGTCGAAATAACCCTGAACCTGCACGCCTGACTCCTAGCTCACTGAATTGCCGCGCATTGTTCCAGCCCGCGGGCGCCTTGGGAACCGCTGGCAATCGGCAATCAGCCCGCAGCCCGCGGGCTTCAGTGAATTTCCCGACGAAAGGGCGGCAGCGCGTTGAGAATCGCCTTGCCGTAACGCTGGGTGACCACCCGGCGGTCGAGCAGGGTGATGGTGCCGCGGTCGGCCTCGGTGCGCAGCAGGCGGCCGCAGGCCTGGACCAGACGCAGGGAGGCGTCGGGCACGGCGATTTCCATGAAGGGGTTGCCGCCGCGCGCCTCGATCCACTCGGCCAGCGCCGCCTCCACCGGGTCGTCCGGCACGGCGAAGGGAATCTTGGCGATCACCACGTGCTCGCAATAGGCGCCGGGCAGGTCGACCCCCTCGGCGAAGCTGGCCAGGCCGAACAACACGCTCTCCTCACCGGAATCGACCCGCGCCTTGTGCTTGTTCAGGGTCTCCTGCTTGGACAGGTTGCCTTGGATGAACACCCGCTTGCGCCAGTCGCGGTCGAGGCCGTCGAACACCTCCTGCATCTGCTTGCGCGAGGAAAACAGCACCAGGGTGCCGCGACTGCCCGCCACCAGGCCGGGCAACTCGCGAACGATGGCCGCGGTGTGCGCCGCCGCCTCGCGCGGGTCGGCCTTGAGGTCGGGCACCCGCAACACGCCGGCATCAGCATGGTGGAAGGGGCTCGGCACCACGGCGCTGACCGCCGCCTTGGGCAGGCCGGCGCGCATGCGGTAGCGGTCGAAGGTGCCCAGGGCGGTCAGGGTGGCCGAGGTCACCAGGGCGCCATGGGCGACGTTCCACAGGTTGCGCCGCAGAGTCTCGGCGGCGAGGATCGGGCTGGCGTTGACCTCGATGTCGAACAGCGCGCCGCCATCGGCCAGGGTCAGCCAGCGCGCCATCGGCGGGCTTTCCTCGGGGTCTTCGGCGGTGAAGGCCAGCCACAGTTCCCAGTTGCCCTTGGCCCGCGCCAGCAAGCTGCCGAACAGCGGGTACCACTCCTCGGCCTGGTGGCTGGCGATGCCGTTGGCACCCTCGCCGTCCATGGCCTCCTTGAGCAGTTCGGTGACGCCGGTGAACAGATCGTTGAGCTTGGAAAAGCCCTTCTTCAGCTCCAGGCCCAGCTCACGCAGGTGCTCGGGGACCACGCCGCCGACGAAGCGGTGACGCGGGCGCTCGCGGCCTTCCATGTCCTCGCCGGCCTTGAAGTCGGCGAGCTGCTCGCAGGCGGCGAACATGAACTGCTGCTGGGTCTTGAGCTCGCGGGCCAGCTCCGGCACCTGTTCGATCAAGCGGCCGAGATCGCCCGGCAGCGGGTTCTGCGCGAGCAGCTTGGTCAGGTTCTTGTCGATCTGGGTCAACCAGTCGGCGGTGGAACGAAGGCGGGTGAAGTGGGCGAAGTGGCCGATGGCCTTGTCCGGCAGGTGGTGGCCCTCGTCGAACACGTAGATGGTCTCGCGCGGGTCGGGCAGCACGGCACCGCCGCCGAGGGCCAGGTCGGCCAGCACCATGTCGTGGTTGGTGACGATCACGTCGACCTTGCCCATGCCTTCGCGGGCCTTGTAGAAGGCGCACTGCTGGAAGTTCGGGCAATGGCGGTTGGTGCACTGGCTGTGGTCGGTGGTCAGCTGCGACCAGCGGCTGTCCTCCAGCTCCTCGGGCCAGCTGTCGCGGTCACCGTCCCACTTGTTGCCGGCCAGCTTCTCGATCATCGCGGTGAACAGCTTCTGGCCCTGCTCGTCGACATCGATGCGAAAGCCTTCCTCCTCGAACAGCTGGGCGGTGGCGCTCTGCGCGGCGCCGTCCTGCAGCAGGTGGTCGAGCTTGGACAGACACAGGTAGCGGCCACGGCCCTTGGCCAGGGCGAAGCTGAAATTCAAGCCGCTGTTGCGCAACAGGTCCGGCAGGTCCTTGTGCACGATCTGCTCCTGCAGGGCGACCGTGGCGGTGGCGATCACCAGGCGCTTGCCGGCCGCCTTGGCGGTAGGAATGGTGGCCAGGCTGTAGGCCACCGTCTTGCCGGTACCGGTGCCCGCCTCCACCGCGACCACGGCGGGCTCGCCCAGGCGCTTGCCCTCGTCGTCGGTCTTGATCGCGCCGAGCACCTTGGCGATCTCGGCGATCATCAGGCGCTGGCCATAGCGCGGCTTGAGCGACTTGGCCTCGAGAAAGCGGGAATAGGCGCCCTGGATCTGGGACTTGAGTTCGGTGCTGAGCATGGGATCTAGGGCGAAAAAGGCTGGATAAATTTTCAGTGTTTGAGCATCGGCCGCTATCATAGCGCGCTAATCGCTTCGGCGCAGATTCCATCGCGCCGCCCCTGCCTCGACCGGAGACGCCGCATGACGCCTTACGCCCCGCTCTACACCCTGCACCTGTTGGCCGCCCTGATTTGGGTCGGCGGCATGTTCTTCGCCTGGATGATCCTGCGCCCGGCCGCGGTTCAGGTGCTGGAGGCGCCGGCGCGGCTGCGCCTGTGGCTGAGCGTGTTCCAGCGCTTCTTCGTTTGGGTGTGGGCGGCGGTGCTGGTGCTGCCGGTCAGCGGCGTGGGCATGCTGCACCTGGGCTACGGCGGTTTCGATACGGCGCCGCGCTACGTGCACATCATGATGGGGCTGTACCTGGCGATGCTGGCGCTGTTCCTGCGCATCCAGGCCCTGCAGCTGCCGGAACTGCGCCGCGCGGTGGAAGCCGAGAACTGGCCGGCCGGCGGCGAAGTCCTGGGCAGGATTCGCAAGGTGGTGGGCAGCAACCTGCTGATCGGCCTGCTGCTGGTGAGCATCGCGGCGCTACGGCCGGGCTTCTGAGGCGAGCCGGCGCCCCCGCGCGGGATCGCCGGGCCAAGCCCTGCAGGCTGCCTGTTGGGCTTCGCCGGGCTCAGCGCCAACCTACCCATCGGCGCGCATCGCGCACCGGGCGGGCAGAGGCGCGCGGCTAGAAGCGCACCACCTGCAGTTCGCCTTCGCGCCCCGGGCTGCCTTGCCGGCCGGGCTGGCCTGGCTGGCCGTCGGCGGCGCCATCGACGCTGTACAGCAGACAGCCCTTGCTCGCACCACCGCGCCCGGCCTTGCCGCCGACGCCGGGCACACCGCCGGCGCCGCCATCGAGCAGCACCTGGATGCTCTCCAGCGATGCCGCCTCCGGTACCTCCAGGCGCACCCGGCCGCCCGCGGCGCCGGGTTTGCCGTCGCCGCCGTTCTGGCCGTCGTGGCCATGGCTGGCGCGCCCCCAGGTGCAGCCGCCGGCCTGGCCGTTGGCGCCGTCCAGGCCGCGATAGCCCGGCGCCCCGCGACCGCCGCGCACGTCCAGGGTCAACGACTGGATACTGGCCTGCTGCAGGCGCAGGCTCAGCTCGCGTCCCGCCGTGGCCGGCTTGAGCACCCCACCCGGCGCGCCCTGAGCGCTGATCCAGACGTCCGCAGCGACCGTCGCCTGGAGCACCTCGAGACGCAGCGGCTGCTCGCCGGGGGCGATGCCGATGCGCGCCGCGGGCCCCAGATGCAGTTCGCCGATATGCAGCTCAGTGACGCCGGCCGGAATCAGCAGGGTGCCCTGCTCGGCCACTTCCAGGCGTGCCAGCTGCAGCCGCGCCTCGGTCGCGGGCAGGCGCAACAGGCTGTGGGAAGCGACGCTGAGGTGGTTTTCGGCCCAGGCCGAAGCGCTGGCGAGGCACAGCAGCAGGGCCAGGTTACGCATGGGCCACCTCCTCGCCGCCGAGCAGCGCCGGCTCCTGCTCCGGCATGGCCGATTGCAGGGCAAGCAGGTGGAACACGCCGAACAACAGGATCTGCACGCGATCCTGCCAAGGGTTGGTGCGCCCCTTGAGCAGGGCGACGAACAGCCAGAGTTCCAGGCCATGGATCACCAGCAGCAACGCCGCCAGCAGATAGAGCAGTTGCTCGAAGGGGCTGCCCAGCCATTTCGCCAGGGCCGCGCCGAATGCCAGCCAGAACAATCCGGCCAGCGCCTTACCCAGCATCGTCAGTGCTTGCATCCCCGCCCTCGCCTGCTCTTTTTCTAGTTGTGCCGCACCTTAACCGCTTGCCTCCCGCATGACCAGAGCCGGAAAAACACGGGGGCCTTGCGGCCCCCATTGGTAACACCGCACCGCTAGCGCGACACGTGCAGCTCGACGCGCCGGTTCTCGGCCCGCCCGGCATCGCTGCCGTTGTCCGCCACCGGCTGACTCTCGCCGCGGCCTTCGGTGCTGACCTTGCCGGCCGGCACGCCCTGGGCGATGAGGAAATCCGCCACGCTGCGCGCACGCCGCTCGGACAGGCCCTGGTTGTAGGCATCGCTCCCCACCGAGTCGGTATGCCCGACCACCCGGACGCTGACCAGGTTGGCGCCGGTCAGGCGCGTGGCGACGTCGGCGAGCAAACCGCGCGCCTCGCCGGTCAGCTCGGCCGAATCGAAGGCGAACAGCACGTTGCCCAGATCGCTAAGGACGATGACCTCGGCCTGCGGCGTCTCCATCGGCGGCGCCTCGGCGACGCTGGCCGGGTACTGCGGCAACGGGCAGCCGTTATGGCCGACCGCGGTACCGGCGGGGGTGTCGGGACAGCGGTCGCGGCGGTCGAATACGCCATCGCCGTCCTCGTCGCCGTCCTGCGCGTAGCAGACGATGGTACCGAGCAGCGCACCGGCGACCGCGCCGCCTGCTGCCCAGGTGGAACTCTCGATTGCACCCAGGCCGCCACCGGCCAAGGCACCAATCGCACTGCACAGGGGCCAGTTCCCCTGGTTGAGCGGCGCGTCTCCCGTACTGGAAGTCGTGGCACAACCGGAAAGAACACTGCTGACCAAGAGAAGGGGGATAAACCTGGGAAGGTTCGCTCTCATGGCGGGGTTCTCCTGTGTTACCGGCCTTATGCCGGTATCACTGGAGTAAAGACGGCCGCCCCCCGCTGCACAAGAAAGCCCGCACTGCCCAGGCAACCCTGGACAGCGCGGGCTCGGTTGCCACGCGGGGTCGGCTCAGGGCTGAGCTTCGACCTCGGCTTCCACCCGGCGGTTGATCGCACGCCCCTCGCTGGTGGCGTTGTCGGCCACCGGGCGGCTTTCGCCATAGCCCACGGCCTGCACGCGACCGGACTCGACCCCGTACTGGTTGACCAGCACGTCACGCACCGCACCGGCACGGCGCTCGGACAGCCCCTGGTTGTAGGCATCGCTACCCACCGAGTCGGTGTGTCCTTCGACCACGGTGCTGGTCTGCGGGTATTGCTTCATGAAATCGGCCAGGGCTTTGATATCGCCATAGCTCTCTTCCTTGACCTGGGCCTTGTCGAAGTCGAACTTGACGTCCAGCTCGACCCGCACCGCCTCGGCCGGTTCGGCCACCACGACCTCCTCGACCACCACTTCCTCGACCACGGCAACCTGCTCCTCGGCGCCATGCACCCAGCAGTAGGCAGCGGCCATGCCGGCGCCGAGCACGGCGCCGCCACCGGCCCAGGTGGAACTTTCGATGGCCCCCAATGCCGCGCCGCCAACGCCGCCCACCGCCGCACAGGTGGGCCAGTCGGACTTCTGCAGGCCGGCACAGCCGGTCAACAGGGTACTGGCCAGAATCAGGGGTACAGCTTTCCTTGTGATGCTCATACTTTAGGTCTCCAATGTTCATCGGCCCATAACCGACTCAAGAGTAGTAAAGACAGGAGTTATGCAATCCGCCAGCTATAGAAGGCATAGCGCATAATTTCTCCTCGCTCTAGGCCGATTGCCGGCGCCACGTTAGTCTTTGCCGCCCTGTTCGAGGATGTTCGATGACT
This sequence comes from Pseudomonas sp. PL-6, assembly GCF_054110165.1. Classification (NCBI taxonomy): domain Bacteria; kingdom Pseudomonadati; phylum Pseudomonadota; class Gammaproteobacteria; order Pseudomonadales; family Pseudomonadaceae; genus Pseudomonas; species Pseudomonas sp. PL-6. Next base: position 3,860,777 of record NZ_CM134189.1, read on the forward strand.
GCCAGCCCCTCTTCCCGTACCCCGCAGCAGGCCCTGGCCGCCCTGCTCGCCCGCTATACCCCGGAGAAACTGCTGTTGGTCGGGGCCAGCGAACTGCCCGCGCTGAGCGCCTTCCACGGCGCTCACCCGCAGTGCCGGGTGGCCACGGCGCCGGCCGCCGCCCTGCCGGCCGAGCTGGCCGCCCAGCGCTTCGACCTGGCGCTGCTGGTCGACTGCCTGGAACACCTGAGCAAGCGCGACGGTCTGCAACTGCTCGGCGGCATCCGCAACCTCAACGCCAGCCGCGTCGCCGTGCTGGTCGACCTGCAGGCCGCAGACTGGCGGGAAACCGATTTCTTCGCCCTGGCCATGCAGGCCAGCGAGCAGTTCCAGCGCGAAGGCCAGACCCTGCACCTGTTCACCTACGACCTGCTCGACTACAAGCAGGTGCCGGACTGGCTGAACGCCAAGTTCTGGGCCAACCCGGAAAACTTCGGCAAGTACTGGTGGTAACGCCATGAATCCACTCGACCCCGTTTGCCCCTGCGGTAGCGGCAACCCCCTCGGCCACTGCTGCGGCCCCTACCATGCCGGCACCGCCGCGCCCAGCGCCGAGCTGCTGATGCGCTCGCGCTACAGTGCCTACGTGCTGGGCCTGGTGGACTACCTGGTCGCCACCACCCTGCCGGCCCAGCAGAGCGCGCTGGATCGCGCCGCCATGGCCGCCTGGAGCGCGCAGAGCACCTGGCTCGGCCTGGAGGTGGAAAGCAGCGAGCTGTTCGGCGGCCAGCCCGAGCATGCGCAGGTTTGCTTCGTCGCCCGCTGGCACGACGCGCAGGGCGAGCACAGCCACCGCGAACGCTCGGCCTTCGTGCAGGTCGGCGGGCGCTGGTATTTCCTCGACCCGAGCGTGCCGCTGAAAGCCGGACGCAACGATCCCTGCCCCTGCCGCAGCGGACAGAAGTTCAAGAAATGCTGCGCCGGCTACCTGGGTTGAACGCACGCACCTGACGCCTGCGGCCTTTTCTGCTTGAGTTGTGGGCGCCCGCCGGCACGTTGCCGGGCGCGGACGCTCAACAAGGAGAAGGGCATGCACAAGCAAAGTGGTGTGGCGATCATCCTGGCCAGCCTGCTGTTCGGCTGCGCCAGCCAACCGTCCGGACAGCAGGGGGAGCGCCTCGATCTGGGCGACAGCGCGCGCGTCAGCCGCCTGTTCGCCTATCCCAACAACTGCAGCGTGATCTGCTACCGCGACTGGACGCTGGAGCAGACGGTGCAGCATTACCTCGAACAGAGCCTGGCGCGCGACGGTTACGCCGACGCCCGGGTGACCATCCAGCGCCAGGGCGAGCGCCTCTACGCCGACTTCGCCGGCACGCCCAAGGGCTACGGGCAACCGCTCAAGCAACTGCTCGACGCCGGCGACCTGGCCTACGATGGCGCCAACCAGCTCAACCGCGACGGCAAATGGCAGTACGACTGGTACTTCTTCCTGCCCCTGGGCATGGCCCTGGACAACCGCAAGAGCGTCGAGCTGCTGCATTTCCCCCCGGACTATTCGCTGACCCAGGCGCAGGACTACCTGCGCTCCAGCACCACCGATCGCTGGGCCGCGCTGCTGGTCAGCAACGGCGTGCCGGCGACGCAGACCCCGGCCTACCAAACCATCGTCGATATCGCCCCGATCGCCGCGCCGGCCAACGCCGGCAGCGCCCTGCAAGGGGTCTACGGTTATTTCAACGACTACCAGCAGCGCATGGTGCGCGAGCTGAGCGCCGGCAAGGGCGGCGCCAGCCTGCCCATGGTCGCCTTCGGCAGCCCGGTGCGCGACTGGGTCAAGCAGCAGTATGGCGTGCAGCTGGCGGTGCTCGGCCTCGGCCGGATCGAGGCCGCACCGGGGCAGCAAGTGTCGGTGCTGGGCGCCAACCACCCCAGCTATATCTGGTACGCCGCCGATCCGGCCAACAACCAGGGCAGCCAGGCCAAGGCCGATGCCACCGGCATCCGGGTCATGGGCCAGGATCTCAGCGCCGCCTGCTGGCAAGCCGGCATGGGCCGGCAGCCCGCCGGCGATCCGCAGCAGACGCTCGCGAGCTGCACGCAGAAATGGCAGGTCACCGACCAGTTGCAGACCTGCGAGCTGTTCTACGTCTCGGTGCGCAAGCTCAAGCCCGAAGACGCCGAGGCCAAGTGCCAGGCGAGCTGAAACGACCGGGCCCGCAGTGGCGGGCCCGGTGTCATTCCTGCAGTTTCAGGTGCGAGGTATCCGGCGGCGGCGCGGCCGGGGCAGCCTTGGCCTGGCCCATGTCGCTGCCTACCGGCGCCAGGCTGAACTGCGACAGATCGACCTGCGGTGCGGCGGCCTCGGGCTTGGCGTCCTGCAGATCGGCGCCGACCGGTGCGATGCCGAAATCCGGCGCGTCCACCTCGCTGAAGGCGGCCATGTATTCGTCGCGCGGCGCCACCCGCAGGCGGCCGCCAGTGGCACTCGCCAGCGGCGCGGCAGGCACAGGCTCGGCGGCGGGCGGCGGCGCCAGTTCCACCTCCTCCACCGGCAGGTCCATAGCCACCACCTCGACCCGCGCGCCGGCGCGCTCCAGGGTGGCGCGATACTTCTCCGCCCCGGCGGCATCGAGGTTGTTCTTGATCACGATGCGCCGCCCGGAAAACAACTGGGCGATGCGCTGGGCATCGGCCTGGAACAGCTTGGCCAGATTGGCCTTGACCAGCTCCGGTTGGGCGCCCGACACCAGTTGCCCGGAGAAGGCGATCTCGTAGCGACTCATGGTCACACTCCTGTCCTATTCGGCCCTCAGTATGGCGCAGGTTTTTTGACGCTAACACCGCAGGCGTCTCATCCACCGCTTTTCGGCCGACTTGGGCAGAAACCTGCGGCAACCTCGCGGCAAAAAATAATGATGGAGTGCCCAGGTTGCAGCCGAGCGGTTGCTTGTTACACTGGGGGCGTTATTGGGGGTATGACATGCTTTCTCAGGCGCAAACGATAAGAATTATCAGCCTATTGATGTTTTTTGGCCTGTTCTCGGGCCTCGCAGGATGCTCCACCTGGATGACAGGTGGTTTCAAGGACCCGGACGTCCAGCTCATCAAAGTTGATGTAATCAAGGCCAGGCTGCTCGAACAGGAGTTCCGCCTGCGCTTTCGCATCGACAATCCCAACGGCGTCAGCCTGCCGGTGCGCGGCCTCGACTACGCCGTGCACCTCAACGAGATGAAACTCGCCGAGGGCTATTCCAACGAGTGGTTCACCGTGCCCGCGCACGGCCACCACACCTTCGAGGTGCCGGTGCGCACCAACCTCTGGCGCCACGTGCGGCAGATCGTGAAGATGCTGGAGAAACCCGACGAGCCGATCCGCTATCGCCTGCAGGGCGAAGTGAAAACCGGCATGTTGTTCGGACGCAGCGTGCACATGTCGCGCAATGGCGAGATAATTCCCGGCGATTTCATCCCGGAGTAACCGCCATGAGCAACCAACCCCACGTCCACGGCCCCGACTGCAACCACGATCACGACCATCATCACGATCATGACCACGTCCACGGCCCGCATTGCAACCACGGCCATCAGGAGCCGGTGCGCAACGCGCTGAAGGACGTCGGCCGCAACGACCCTTGCCCCTGCGGCAGCCAGAAGAAGTTCAAGAAATGCCACGGCGCCTGAAGCCCCGATGAATGCGCCGACCCTCGCCCTGCTGCTCGCCGGTCTGCTGCTGATCGCGGCTCTGGCCGCCTATGCCTGGCATCTCTGGCGCCGCGTCTGGGCGCAGCAACGCAGCCAGGCCGCCGCCCAGCAGGAGCGCCAGCAGCGCCTCGGCGGCGACCTGACGATTCTCGCCGGCAGCCTGCTCGACGAGCAGTTGCCGCTGATCGAAGGCGCCATCCGCATCAAGGTGCTGCTGGACAACTACGACAGCGAACTGAGCCGCGACAGCCGTTGCCAGGTGTTCCACCTGCTGTTCGAGGCCACCGCCGAGGTGCCCACCCATGGCGCCTGGAAGGCGCTGGACAAGCACGAGCGGCGGCGCTTCGAGAAGCGCTTCAACGAGCTCGAGCTGCAGCACAAGGCCGCCGCCCGTACGGCCGCCCGCTGGTTGCTCGACGAAGGGCTGAAGAGCGCTCGGCGAAACGCCTGAACCCCCTCTTGCCAGGCTCTGCGCCCCTCATTACCGTGGCGACTTCATGGCCGATCGGCAGCGATCGGCCCGTCGCGCGCAGCCGCCGCACCCCGACCTATTGCCTGCCAAGGAATTTCGCCATGCGCACGCTGGCCTGCCTGACCCTTGCCGCCTCGCTGACCGGCCTCGCCGGCTGCCAGTCCCTGCTCAACAGTCGCTATGCCGACAGCGTGCCGCCGACGCGCGGCGTGGAACGCATCCAGGGCCTGGCGGAAAGCGCCTCGATCCGCCGCAACGCCCTCGGCATGCCGCTGATCGAGTCGGGCACCTTCCACGATGCGCTGTTCGCCCTGGGCTACGTGCATGCCGGCGACCGCCTCAGCCAGATGGTCGGCATGCGTCTGCTGGCAGAAGGGCGCCTGGCGGAAATGGCCGGCCCCGGCGTGCTGGAGATGGACAGGTTCATGCGCGCGGTGAACCTCAAGCGCAGCGCCGAGGAGCTCTATGCCGGCGCCTCGCCGCGGCTGAAACGCTTCTTCGAGGTCTACGCGCGCGGCGTCAACGCCTACATGTTCCGCTACCGCGAGCGCCTGCCGATGGACCTGGCCGAGTCCGGCTACCGGCCGGCCTACTGGAAGCCGGAAGACTCGGTGCTGCTGTTCTGCCTGCTCAACTTCGGTCTGGCGGTCAATCTGCAGGAAGAGATCGCCGCGCTGGTCATGGCCCAGCAGGTCGGCGCCGACCAGCTGCCCTGGCTGCTGCCGATCTACCCCGACGAGGCGCTGCCGTTCGACGAGGCGCAGAAGCTCGCCGGCCTCGACCTCAAGGGCCAGCTGCCCGGCCTGCAGGCCGTCGGCCAGGCCGCGGCGCAGATCGCTGCGCAGCACATGCTCGGCGTCGCCGCCTCGAACAACTGGGCCATCGCCCCCGAGCGTACGCGCGGCGGCAAGAGCCTGCTGGCCAACGACACCCACCTGCCGCTGGCGATGCCCTCGCTGTGGAATTTCGTGCAGATCCGCTCGCCCAAGTACCAGGCGGCCGGCATCTCGCTGGCCGGCGTGCCGGCCGTGGTCGCCGGCTACAACGGCAAGCTGGCCTGGGGCATGACCATGGTCATGGGCGACAACCAGGACCTGTTCCTCGAACGGGTCAAGCGCGAGGGCGGCCGCCTGCTGTACCTGGCCGACGGCCAGTGGCTGCCGGCCGGCGAGCGCCAGGAGACCTTCTTTATCAAGGGCCAGCGGCCGATCCGCGAGACGCTCTACGAGACCCGCAACGGGCCGCTGCTGAACTCGGTGCTGGGCCAGCGCAAGCACGCGCTGCAACCGATGCGCCTGGAGAGCGGCTACGGCCTGGCGCTGAAGACCACCCAGTTCGAGCGCGACGCCAGCCTCGATGCCTTCTTCGACCTGTCCCGCGCGCAGTCGGTGGACGCGGCCTTCGAGGCCACCCGCGAGATCCGCGCCATGCCGCTGAACATCGTCTTCGCCGACGCCCAGCACATCGGCTGGCAGGTCACCGGGCGCTACCCGAACCGCCGCGAGGGCCGCGGCCTGCTGCCCTCGCCCGGCTGGGACGCACGCTACGCCTGGGACGGTTTCGCCGACCCGATGCTCCACCCCTACGACCAGGACCCGCCGCAGGGCTGGCTGGGCAGCGCCAACCAGCGCAGCGTGCCACCGGGCTACGGCATGCAGCTGTCCAGTTCCTGGTACTACCCCGAGCGCGCCGAACGCATCGCCGAACTGGCCGGCAGCGGCCAGCATGACGGCCGCAGCATGATCGCCATGCAGTACGACCAGACCTCGCCCTTCGTCGCCAAGCTGCAGGCCATGTTCAACGACCCGGGCATGCAGGGCCCGCTGCGCGACGCCATCGCCGCCCTGCCGGCCGCCCAGCGCCCGCGCGCCGAGGAAGCCCTGCAACGCCTGCTGGCCTTCGACGGCAGGTTGGCCGCCAGCTCCGCCGATGCGGCGATCTACGCCGCCTTCCTGCATGAAAGCGCGCGGCAGACCTTCCTCGACGAACTCGGCCCGGACAGCAGCCCGGCCTGGCAGGCACTCGTGCAGACCGCCAACACCTCCTACTCGGCGCAAGCCGACCATCTGCTCGGCCGCCCCGACAGCCCGTTCTGGAACGACCTGCGCACCCCGCAGCAGGAAGACAAGCCGGCCATCCTCGCGCGCAGCCTGGCCGCCAGCATCGAGCTGCTGGAAAGCCGCCTGGGCCAGGAGCGCAGCGCCTGGCAATGGGGCAAGCTACACAGCTACGCATGGGTCACCGAGACCACCCGCCTGGCGCCCTATATGAGCGCCAGCCAGCGCGCCAGCATCAATGCGCTCAAGAGCTACCTGGACCGCGGCCCCTACCCGGCCGGCGGCGACCACAGCACGCTCAACGTCTCGGCCTATGCCTGGGGCCAGGACTTCGACACCTGGCTGATCCCGGCCATGCGCATCGTCGTCGACTTCGCCGCCGCCGAGCCGCTGCGCGGCGTCAACAGCTCCGGCCAGTCGGGCAACCCGGCCAGCCCGCACTATGCCGACGGCATCGAGGCCTGGCTCAAGGGCGGCTACATGAGCTTCCCGTTCCGAGCGGAGAACCTGGACAAGGTCTACGGCAACCAGCGCCTGCTGCTGATGCCGGCCAGGTGACGACCGTTCGTCGGGTGGCGCTGAACCTTTCCGTCGGCGCCTCACTCTGACTATTCGACTTACTCCATAGATCATCGTTTAAGGCGCCTCTGGCGCCTTTTCTTTTGCCTGCGCAAAAGTCGCAGCCAAAAGATGGCCTTTTTACATCATCGAATTGAACTTACCGCCAACGCCGGGCTCAGAACCTGTGCATCGATTGAAAGCTCCTGGCGCCTCTGGCGCCTATTTTTTTATGGCCTGCCATCCCTGGCGCCCCCTACGGGCCGTCGCTGCGCGACGTTGAAAATGCCTCCCGGGCATTTTTTGTCCGCTCCTCGCGCCCGTCGCTCTCTAGCCTGCACTTTTCCCCTGGATCGACGTAAGCTCTAGCGCTTTCCGTTTCCCGCTTTGCAGCGCCGACCCGCATCAAGGAGCCCGAGATGAGCAACCGCCAAGCCGAAATCGCCGCCGCCCTGGAGGTGGTGCCGCCCTTTGCCGACGAAACCGCCTTGGTCGCCGAGATCGAACGGCGCAAGGCCTTTATCAAGCAGTGCCTGCGCAACTCGGGGCTGAAGGTGCTGGTGCTCGGTATCAGCGGCGGCGTCGACTCGCTGACCGCCGGGCGCCTGGCGCAGTTGTCGGTGGAGGAGCTGCGCGCCGAAACCGGCGATTCGGCGTACCGCTTTATCGCCGTGCGCCTGCCGCACAACGCCCAGCACGACGAGCACGACGCCCAGGACTCGCTGAAATTCATCCGCGCCGATGAAGAGGACACCGTCAATATCGCCAGCAGCGTGCTGGGACTGGGCGAGCAGGTCACCCACCTGCAGAAACTGACCGACGCGCGCCGCGACTTCGTGGTCGGCAATATCAAGGCACGCATCCGCATGGTCGCCCAGTTCGCCATCGCCAACGCCAACAACGGCCTGGTGATAGGTACCGACCACGCCGCCGAGGCGGTGATGGGGTTCTTCACCAAGTTCGGCGACGGCGCCTGCGACCTGGCGCCGCTGTCCGGCCTGGTGAAGCATCAGGTACGCGCCATCGCCAAGCACCTGGGCGCACCGCAGCACCTGGTGATGAAGACCCCGACCGCCGACCTGGAAGAACTGCGCCCGGGCAAGCCGGACGAGGAAGCCCATGGCGTCAGCTACGCCGAGATCGACGCCTTCCTGCACGGCGAAAGGGTCAGCGAGGCGGCCTATGCCACCATCGTCCGCACCTTCGATGCCACCCGCCACAAACGCGAGCTGCCGCTGGTGCCCTGAGTGACTGCGCCGCGGGCTGGAATGCCCGCGGCAGGCTACGCTTTTTTGAAGTAACGGCCCGCCCCTAGTCGCGCGGGCTCGAGCCACTTCAGCAGGGGTACGCCGCATGTCGCCGAACGCCACGCCAGAACGGATCTTTAACCGTACCCTGCTCGACACCCTGATCCGCGCTGGCATGATCGCCGCCCTGGTGGTGGCCTGCTTCGAGGTGTTCAGCCCCTTCCTCAGCCTGATGTTCTGGGCGCTGATTCTCGCCGTCACCCTCTATCCGTTGCACAACCTGCTCAAGCCCCGCCTGGGCCGCAGCGACAGCCGTGCCGCCACCTTGATCGTGATCCTGGCGATCGCCGTCCTGCTGATCCCCATCTACCTGCTCGGCACCTCGCTGACCGAGTCGGTGCAGGTGGCAATTGCCACGGTCAAGTCGGGCGCCGTGCATATCCCGCCGCCACCGGATGCGGTCGCCCAGTGGCCACTGATCGGCAAGCAACTGCATGGCTTCTGGGCACAGCTCGCCTCCGACCTGACCGGCGTCCTGCAACGCCTGGCCCCGCATCTCAAAGACATGACCCTGGGCCTGCTCAGCAGGCTTGCCGGGGTGGGAGTCGGCATGCTGGTCTTCATCGCCGCGCTGATGATCGCCGGCATCATCATGGCCTACGGCGAAAACGGTCATCAGAGCGCCCGCCGCATCTCGGCGCGGATATTCGAGCCGGGTCGCAGCGATCAGCTGGTCGAGCTGTGCACAGCCACCATCCGCGCCGTGGCCCAGGGCGTGATCGGCATCGCCTTCATCCAGATGCTGCTGATCGGCGCCGGATTCATCTTCATGGGCGTTCCCGGCGCCGGCCTGCTGGCCCTGGCCGTCTTGCTGCTGGGGATCATGCAGCTGCCGGCCACGCTGATTACCCTGCCGGTGATCGCCTTCGTCTTCTTCAACGAAGGCGCCACCCTGGCCAGCATCGTCTTCGCCATCTACGTGTTCGTCGCCGGCCTCGCCGACAACGTGCTCAAGCCGCTGCTGCTCGGCCGCGGCGTGGACGTGCCGATGCCGGTGGTGCTGGTCGGCGCCCTGGGCGGCATGGTCAGCGGCGGCATCATCGGCCTGTTCATCGGCCCGGTGCTGCTGGCGGTGGGCTACAAACTGTTCTGGCAATGGGTCGACACCCCGCCCGCCAGCAGCGCGGCTGGCCCGCGGGATGGCGATTAAGCAGCGCCGCGCCTGGGCATTGCTGGCCGCAGCCAGCCTGGCTGGCTGCGTGCGCCTGGGGCCGGACTTCCAATCACCGCGGCAGGCCTGGATCGACCACTGGGACAGCCAGGCGCTGAACGCGGCCAGCCAACAGCACCCGCAGCCGGACAACCGGCAATGGTGGACGCAGTTCGACGACCCGCTGCTCGAGCGCCTGATCGCCGAAGCGGACGTCCACAACCCCAACCTGCGCATCGCCGCCCTGCGCATCATCGAGGCCCGCGCCCAGCTCGGCATCGCCCGCAGCGGGCGCTACCCGCAACTGCAGCAGGCCAGCGCCGACGCCTTCTACCTGGACCGCAACCAGTACGGTGGCGACACCGAGCTGGACAGCAGTGCCTGGCAGTACGGCGCCGGCTTCGACATCGGCTGGGAGCTGGACTTCTGGGGTCGCTACAGCCGCGCCATCGAATCCGCCGATGCCAGCTACTTCGCCGCCCGGGCCAACTACGAGGATGCCCTGGTGCTGCTGCGTGCCCAGGTGGCGCAGACCTACTTCGCCCTGCGCACCGCCGAGGCGCGCCTGGGCATCGCGCGCGACAACGCCAGGCTGCAGAAGCGCAGCCTGGAGATCACCGAACGCCTGTTCAACAGCGGCAACAGCGACGAACTCGACCTGCAGCAGGCCAAGACCCAGTACCTGGGCACCCTGAGCAGCGTGCCCGAGCTGGAGGCCCAGGCGGCGCAGACGCGCAACGCCCTCGCCGTGCTGATCGGCCAGCCGCCGGGCAGCCTGCCCGAGCTGAGCGCGCAGACCGGCCTGGTGCCGCTGGTCGACCAGGCCCTGCTCGACGACGTGCCGGCCAACCTGCTGCTGCGCCGCCCCGATGTACGCGCCGCCGAACTCCAGGTGGCCGCCCAGTCCGCCCTGATCGGGGTGGCCGAGAGCGACCTGTACCCCTCGCTCAGCCTGCTCGGCAGCATCGGTTGGTCGGCCAGCAGCCAGGCCGGCAGCCCCGATACGGTGAGCCTCGGCGCCGGCCCCAGCCTGACCTGGAACCTGTTCGACCACGGCCGCCTGCGCAACAACGTGCGCGTGCAGGATGCGCGCCTGCAGCAACTGATCGAGGCCTACCGCGACCGCGTGCGCCAGGCCGCGCGCGAAGCCGACGACGCCGCCACCGGCCTGAGCAAAGCCCTGGAGCGCGAGCGCATCCTGCGCGAGGCCGCGTTCTCGGCCCAGCGCTCGCTGACCCTGGCCAGCGCCCAGTACCGTGAGGGCTACTCCGACTTCCAACGGGTGCTGGACGCCCAGCGCGCCCTGTTCGCCCAACAGGATGGTTATCTGGTGGCGCGCAGCGCCGCACTGAGCAACCTGATCGACCTCTATCGCGCCCTCGGCGGCGGCTGGCACAGCAACCAGCCGTTGCTCGACAGTGCCACCCGCGAGCAGATGCGCCAGCGCACCGACTGGGGCGAGCTGCTCGACGAGCAATCACCACCGTCCGCCCAGGCAGCCACGCCATGATCGACAGCCCGGAAACCACCGACCAGCCAGCCGCCAAACCCGCGGGCAAGGAGCAAGATCCCAGCCGCCGCGGGGTGCAGATCACCCTCGCCGCGATCGGCCTGACCCTGGTCTGGTACCTGCTGGCCGACCGCTTCACCCCCTATACCCAGCAGGCGCGGGTGCAGGCCTACGTGGTCGCGGTGGCACCGGAGGTGGCCGGGCGCATCCAGCGGGTGCTGGTCGGCAACAACCAGACGGTCGAGGCCGGCCAGGTGCTGTTCGAACTCAACCCGCAGCCCTACGAGATCGCCGTGGCCAAGGCCCGCGCGGAGTTGGAAAACATGCGCGGCCAGGTCGGCGCCAGCACCGCCGCCATCGACTCGGCCCTGGCCTCGCAGCGCGCCGCCGAGGCCGGCGAGCTGGAAGCCAGGCAGGATCGCGAGCGTCTGGAACGCCTGTATCGCGAAGACCCCGGGACCATCTCCCTGCGCCGCCTGGAAATCTCCCGGGCCAATTTGCAGCAGGCCATCAGCCAGGTGGCCGCGGCCCGTGCCGAAGTGCAGCGCGCCCGCGAAAGCGAGGGCGGTAGCGGTGCGGACAACGCCCGCCTGCGCAGCGCCGCCGCGGCACTCGAGCAGGCCGAGCTGGATCTGAGCAAGACCCAGGTACGCGCCGCCTCCGCCGGGCTGATCACCGACCTGCGCAGCGAAGTCGGCCAGTATGCGGCGGCCGGCAGCCCGCAGATGACTCTGATCGGCCTCAACGACCTATGGATCAGCGCCGAGATGAGCGAGAACAACCTCGGCCACCTGCAGCCCGGCACGGCGGTTGCCATCGTCCTCGACGCCCGCCCCGGGCATGTCTATCGCGGCCGTGTGCGCAGCATCGGTTACGGCATCAGCGTCGGCCAGAGCACCCCGCCCGGCAGCCTGCCGACGGTGGAGAACAGCCGCGACTGGCTGCGCGCGGCACAACGCTTCCCGGTGATCATCGAGTTCGCCGAGGGCGAACTGGGCGACTACCAGGGCCTGCGCGTCGGCGGCCAGGCCGAGGTGATGGCCTTCCCCAGCGAAGGCAACCCGCTGAACCTGCTCGGCCGCGCCTTTCTGCGCGTGATGAGCTGGCTGTCGTTCGCCTACTGATGGCCGGCCCGACCGATCCGCGCCCGCAGCGCGCCCTGCGCCTGGCCTGCGGGGTGGCCTGTGGCACCGTGCTGGGCTTCGGCCTGGGCCTGCCGCTGCCGTTTCTCACGCCGGTGCTGGTGCTGCTCCTGCTGGCGATGAGCAACCAGCCGCTGACCCTCAGGGCCGGCCTGAGCCTGGCCCTGGTGGCCGCCCTGACCTGCGGCAGCGGCCTGCTGCTGAGCCCGCTGCTGCGTCACTCGCCGTTCAGCGGCGTGCTGCTGGTGGCACTCGGCCTGTTCTTCAGCTTTCGTTTCGCCCTGCGCGGCGGCAATGGCCTGCTGTCGACCTTGCAGGTCATCGGCCTGACCCTGATTACCGCTGCCGGCACCAGCTCCATGGCGCTCGGCCAGGAAGTGGTGATCGCGCTGATCAAGGCCGTGCTGCTGACCACCCTGTGCGTGGCGATCGGCCACTGGCTGTTTCCCGACCCCGCAGGACTGCCGCCCGCGGCCAAGCCGGCGGCCATGGGTCAGGCGCGTTCCGAGTGGATCGCCCTGCGCGCCATGCTGGTGGTGCTGCCGGCCTGGCTGCTGGCGCTGATCGACCCCGCCAGCTACATACCGCTGGTGATGAAAGCGGCCAGCCTCGGCCAGCAGGTGTGCGGCACCAGCGCCCGCGACGCCGGCCGTGAACTGCTCGGCTCGACCCTGCTCGGCGGCGCGCTGGCCATAGCCTTCTGGGCACTGCTGAGCATCCTGCCGCACCTGTGGCTGTTCTTCCTGCTGATGCTGCTGTTCATCCTGCTGCTGGCGCGGCGCCTCTACCAGTTGGTGGCCAACCGCCTGAGCCCCGGCTTCTGGCTGAACAGCGCGATGACCCTGATCATCCTGCTGGGCCAGTCGGTGCAGGACAGCGCCCTCGGCAAGGATGTCTACAGCGCCTTCGCCATCCGCATGGGCCTGTTCGTCCTCGTCACCCTGTACGCCTGCGCGGCGGTTTACCTGATCGACCGGCGCGTCACCATGCCCTCTGAGGAAAAGCCATGCTCCTGAACCTGCTGATCGGCCTGCCCATGACCATGCTGTGCCTGCTGCTGCAGGCCGTGATGGTCGCCCTCAGCCTGCGTCGTTATATCGACTATCGGCATGGCCTGAGCCGGCCATCGCTCGGCAGCACCATCCTGACCCTGAGCCTGGTGATGCTGTTCATGCTGTTCGGCAACTTCCTGCAGATGAGCATCTGGGCCGGGCTGTACGTCGTGCTCGGCGAATTCGAAACCTTTGCCCAGGCCCTGTACTTCTCCGGCGTGACCTTTTCCACCCTGGGTTACGGCGATCTGGTGCTCTCCCCGCCGCGGCAGCTGCTGAGCGCACTGGAGGCGGCCAACGGCATCCTCATGTTCGGCGTCTCCACGGCCGTGCTGACTGCCGCACTCGGCGACGTGCTCAAGCACTACGCCCAGCAGCGCAAGACCGCACAGGAGCCCTGAGGCACTGCGCCGGCTGGCAAACGGCTAACCGCTCGTCGCCAGCCGCTTATCGAGCGGGGCAAAGACGAAAAAGCCGAGCAGAGGCTCGGCTTTTTCGGATGCAGCGGCCATTCAGGCCTTGGGCAGGGTCACGCCCAGCTGGCCCTGGTACTTGCCGCCGCGATCCTTGTACGACACCTCGCAGGCCTCGTCCGACTGCAGGAACAGCATCTGCGCCACGCCCTCGTTGGCGTAGATCTTCGCCGGCAGGGTGGTGGTGTTGGAGAACTCCAGGGTCACGTGGCCTTCCCACTCCGGCTCCAGCGGCGTGACGTTGACGATGATGCCGCAGCGCGCATAGGTGCTCTTGCCCAGGCAGATGGTCAGCACGTCGCGCGGGATGCGGAAGAACTCCACGGTGCGGGCCAGGGCGAAGGAGTTCGGCGGGATGATGCAGACGTCGCTCTTCACGTCGACGAAGCTCTTCTCGTCGAAGTTCTTCGGGTCGACGGTGGCCGAGTTGATGTTGGTGAACACCTTGAATTCGTCGGCGCAGCGCACGTCGTAGCCGTAACTGGACACGCCGTAGGAGATCAGCCGCTCGTTGCCTTCGGTGCGCACCTGGCGCTCGACGAAGGGCTCGATCATGCCGTGCTCGAGAGTCATGCGGCGAATCCACTTGTCCGATTTGATGCTCATGGCGAGGTGTCCTGAATGGGCGGTGGCGAAAAAAGTGAGCGCATCTTACCGACCCCGGCGCCCCGCTTCAAAGGCTGTCGACCGGCGTCACGACCGGCCGCCGCGAGTTATTTGCAAGAAAGACGCACGCAGCATTCGCACTCGACGATAAAAACACGTATGGTGTGCCCACTGTGCTGCATGTGTCACCGCGAATCGCTACTAGATGCCTAGATCTCGATCCAAACATCGTCCGACTCCTAGTACTCGTTGCACTCAGTCCCGGCCTGGGCTTTTCCAGGGCTGTTATTACTTTTGTTAGGAGACATCACATGTCCAATCGTCAGACTGGCACCGTTAAGTGGTTCAACGATGAGAAAGGCTACGGCTTCATCACCCCGCAATCCGGTGACGACCTGTTCGTACACTTCAAAGCCATCCAGAGCGATGGTTTCAAGAGCCTGAAAGAAGGCCAGCAAGTGACTTTCGTGGCCACCCGTGGTCAGAAAGGCATGCAGGCTGAGGAAGTTCAGGTTGTCTAACCTGAGCTGACCCGCTTGAAAAGAGCCCCGCCTAGTGCGGGGCTTTTTTATGGCCAGAAGAAATACCGGCCAATGGGAGACGACTGCAGGAATGCCAGAGGAGGCATGGCGATTCAGATCAGCCCCCCCTCCCGCCCCTCGGGCACCCTCTCCCATAAATGGGAGAGGGTCATCAGAAGGCCGCTTTCAGTCGTCGCTGATCTCGATGCTCGGCATCGCCGGCTGGCCGGCCTGGGCGATGCGCGCGCCGACCTTACGCGCCAGGTCCTGATAGATCATGGCGATCTGGCTTTCCGGATCGGCGATGGTGGTCGGCTTGCCGTCGTCGGCCTGCATACGGATGGCCATCGACAGCGGCAGGGACGCCAGCAGCTCGACACCGTATTGCGCCGCCAGCTTCTCGCCGCCACCCTCGCCGAACAGGTGCTCGGCATGGCCGCAGTTGGAGCAGATGTGCACGGCCATGTTCTCCACCACGCCCAGCACCGGAATATGCACCTTGCGGAACATCTCCACGCCCTTCTTGGCATCCAGCAGGGCCAGGTCCTGCGGCGTGGTGACTATCACGCTGCCGGCCACCGGCACCTTCTGCGCCAGGGTCAGCTGGATGTCGCCGGTACCCGGCGGCATGTCCACCACCAGGTAATCCAGGTCGTTCCAGGCGGTCTGGGTGATCAGCTGCAGCAGCGCGCCGCTGACCATCGGCCCGCGCCAGACCATCGGCGTGTTGTCGTCGGTGAGAAAGGCCATGGACATCACCTGCACGCCATGCGCCTCGAGCGGCACGAACCACTTCTGTTCGCGCACCTGCGGCCGCGTGCCTTCGGCGATGCCGAACATGATGCCCTGGCTCGGTCCGTAGATATCGGCGTCGAGAATGCCCACCCGCGCGCCTTCGCGGGCCAGGGCCAGGGCCAGGTTGGCCGCGGTGGTGGACTTGCCCACCCCGCCCTTGCCCGAGGCCACGGCGATCACGTTCTTCACCCCGGCCAGTGCCGGCACCTGGGCCTGGCCCTGGTGCGACTCGATCAGGCAATCGACCTTTACCTGCGCACTGTCGACGCCATCGAGGTTCTCCAGTGCCATCTGCAGCATCTGCGCCCAGCCGTTCTTGAACAGCCCGGCGGCGTAGCCCAGCTGCAGACGCACATTGACCTGGCCACCCTGGATCTCGACCTCGCGCAGGCAGCCGGCGCTGACCGGGTCCTGGTCCAGGTGGGGGTCGGTGAACCGACGCAGACAGGCTTCGACCGCTTCGCGGGTGACGGCACTCATGCAAGAACTCCAAGAACAAGGCAGGGCAGAAACAGGCGCCCATCATAGCAGCAGCGCCATCGGGCGATGGAGCACGGCGCTTTTCCGTGGCGCAGGTAGCTTGAAGCTTGTCGCTTCCCTTATAGTTGCCGACTTCCCTCGTTTTACCAGTGCAGCCGATCACCATGACCGAAGCCCGCAAGATTCTCGTTACCAGCGCCCTCCCCTACGCCAACGGCTCGATCCACCTCGGCCATATGCTCGAGTACGTGCAGACCGACATGTGGGTGCGCTTCCAGAAACTGCGCGGCAACCAGGCGATCTACGTGTGCGCCGACGATGCCCACGGCTCGGCCATCATGCTGCGCGCCGAGAAGGAAGGCATCACCCCCGAGCAGCTGATCGCCAATGTGCAGGCCGAGCACACCGCCGATTTCGCCGACTTCGGCGTGGACTTCGACAACTACCACTCGACCCACTCGCAGGAGAACCGCGAGCTGTCGGCGGCGATCTACCTCAAGCTGCGCGACGCGGGGCATATCGCCACCCGCTCGGTGACCCAGTACTTCGACCCCGAGAAGGGCATGTTCCTCGCCGACCGCTTCATCAAGGGTACCTGCCCCAAATGTGCGGCCGAGGACCAGTACGGCGACAACTGCGAGAAATGCGGCGCCACCTACGCCCCCACCGAGCTGAAGGACCCGCGCTCGGCGATCTCCGGCGCGGTGCCGGTACTCAAGGACTCCAAGCACTTCTTCTTCAAGCTGCCGGACTTCGAGGCCATGCTCAAGCAGTGGACCCGCAGCGGCAGCCTGCAGGAGGCGGTGGCCAACAAGATCGCCGAATGGCTCGACGGCGGCCTGCAGGAATGGGACATCAGCCGCGATGCGCCCTACTTCGGCTTCGAGATTCCCGACGAGCCGGGCAAGTACTTCTACGTCTGGCTGGACGCACCGATCGGCTATATGGCTAGCTTCAAAAATCTTTGTGCGCGCCGCCCGGAGCTTTCCTTCGACGCCTTCTGGAACAAGGATTCGACCGCCGAGCTGTATCACTTCATCGGCAAGGACATCGTCAACTTCCATGCCCTGTTCTGGCCGGCCATGCTCGAAGGCGCCGGCTACCGCAAGCCCACCGCGGTCAATGTGCACGGCTACCTGACGGTAAACGGGCAGAAGATGTCCAAGTCACGCGGCACCTTTATCAAGGCGCGCACCTACCTCGATCACCTCAACCCCGAGTACCTGCGTTACTACTACGCCAGCAAGCTGGGCCGCGGCGTCGATGACCTCGACCTGAACCTCGAGGACTTCGTGCAGAAGGTCAACTCCGACCTGGTCGGCAAGGTGGTCAATATCGCCAGCCGCTGCGCCGGCTTTATCCACAAGGGCAACAATGGGGTGCTGGTCGCCGCCAATCCCGAACCGGAGCTGTGGGCCGCCTTCCAGGCCGCCGCACCGAGCATCGCCGAGGCCTACGAGGCGCGCGACTTCTCCCGCGCCATGCGCGAGGTCATGGCCCTGGCCGACCGCGCCAACGCCTGGATCGCCGACAAGGCGCCCTGGGCGCTGAACAAGGTGGAAGGCAAGCAGGCCGAAGTGCAGGAAATATGCGCCCTGGGCGTCAACCTGTTCCGCCAGCTGGTGATCATGTTGAAACCCGTGCTGCCGAAACTGGCCGCCGACGCCGAAGCCTTCCTCAATGTCGCCCCGCAAACCTGGGCCGACCTGGCGCTGCCACTGGCCAACCACCAGCTCAACCCGTTCAACCCGCTGCTGACCCGTATCGAACCCACGAAGATAGACGCCATGATCGAAGCCTCCAAGGAAGACCTGGCCGCAGAAAGCGCCAAACCGCAAGACAACGGCGAGCTGACCAAGGACCCGCTGGCCGCCGAGATCGCCTTCGACGCCTTCGCCGCCGTCGACCTGCGTATCGCCCTGATCGAGAAGTGCGAGTTCGTCGAGGGCGCCGACAAGCTGCTGCGCCTGTCGCTGGATATCGGCGACGCCAAGCGCAACGTGTTCTCCGGGATCAAGTCCGCCTACCCGGACCCGAGCAAGCTGGAAGGCCGCCTGACCCTGTACGTGGCCAACCTGGCGCCGCGCAAGATGAAGTTCGGCATCAGCGAAGGCATGGTGCTGGCCGCCGGTCCCGGCGGCGAGGAAATCTACCTGCTCAGCCCGGACAGCGGCGCCAAACCGGGCCAGCGCGTCAAGTAAGCGCCAGCTAGGCTTATAGGCGTCGAACAAGCCGGCCAATGCCGGCTTGTTTGCTTATGCACGCTTCCCGATAATAAGCGCCCTTTTTCTATGGCCTTTTCGAGCACAACGGCAACCCGATGACCGAACTCGTCCTGATCATGGTCAGCGCCATCCTGGTCAATAACTTCGTGCTGGTGCAGTTCCTCGGCCTGTGCCCCTTCATGGGCGTGTCGAAGAAGATCGAGACGGCCATCGGCCTGTCCCTGGCCACCACATTCGTCCTGACCCTGGCCGCCATGTGCAGCTACCTGGTGCAGCAGTACGTGCTCAGGCCGCTGGACCTGGAGTTCCTGCGCACCATCAGCTTCATCCTGGTGATCGCGGTGACCGTGCAGTTCACCGAGATGGTGGTGAACAAGACCAGCCCGCTGCTGTACCGCGTGCTGGGCATCTTCCTGCCGCTGATCACCACCAACTGCATCGTTCTCGGCGTGGCCCTGCTCAACGCCAACAAGGCCGAGTTCACCTTCGTCACCGCCACCGCCAACGGCTTCGCCGCCGGCCTGGGCTTCTCCCTGGTGCTGGTGCTGTTCGCCGCCATGCGCGAGCGCATCGCCATCGCCGACGTGCCCAAGTCGTTCCAGGGCGCGGCCATCGGCATGATCACCGCGGGCCTGATGTCGTTGGCGTTCATGGGCTTTACCGGGTTGATCAAGCTATGAACCTGGTTCTCGTCGCCGTCCTCGCCCTGCTCGGCCTGTGCCTGCTGGCCGGCGCCATCCTCGGTTTCGCCGCGGTGCGCTTCAAGGTCGAGGGCGACCCCATCGCCGAGCAGATCAACGCCCTGCTGCCGCAAACCCAGTGCGGCCAGTGCGGCTACCCCGGCTGCAAGCCCTACGCCGAGGCGATTGCCGGCGGCGACAAGATCAACAAGTGCCCGCCCGGTGGCGAGGCGACCATCCAGGCCCTGGCCGACCTGCTGGATGTCGAGCCCGAGCCGCTGGATGCGGTGGAAGGCGAAAAGCCGCAGATGGTCGCCTATATCCGCGAGGCCGAATGCATCGGCTGCACCAAGTGCATCCAGGCCTGCCCGGTGGACGCCATCGTCGGCGCAGCGCGGCAGATGCACACGGTGATCGTCAGCGAATGCACTGGCTGCGACCTGTGTGTCGAGCCCTGCCCGGTGGACTGCATCGACATGATCCCGGTGGGCAGCACGGTGCAGACGTGGAAGTGGGACAAACCGTTGGCCCCCGGCCAGCTGATCGCCAGTGACCGGGAGCAGGCGGCATGAGTGCGCAGGAAAAGATCTGGGCCATCCCCGGCGGCATTCACCCGGCCGAGCGCAAGGAGCTGTCCAACCGCACGCCGATCCAGCCGGCACCGCTACCCAAGCGCTTGACCCTGCCCCTGGGCCAGCATATCGGCGCCGCCGCCGAGCCCTGCGTGGTGCTCGGCCAGCGGGTGCGCAAGGGCGAGAAGATCGCCGAGGCCAATGGCTTTGTCAGCGCGCCGCTGCATGCGCCCACCTCCGGCACGGTCAGTTTTATCGGCCCGCAGCCCTACCCGCATGTCTCCGGCATGCTGGCGCCGGCCATCGTCATCGACAGCGACGGCCTGGACGAGTGGATCGAACTGACCCCGCATCCCGACTACCGGCATATGGACTCCGCCGAACTGCTGGCGCTGATCCGCGACGCCGGCATCAGTGGCCTGGGCGGCGCGGGCTTCCCCACCGCGGTGAAGCTCACCGCGCGGCCGACGCAGAAGATCCACACGCTGATCATCAACGGCACCGAGTGCGAGCCCTATATCACCGCCGACGACTTGCTGATGCGCGAACGCGCAGCTGAGCTGGTTTCCGGCATCGATATCCTGGTGCAGCTGATCCAGCCCGAGCAGGTGCTGATCGGCATCGAGGACAACAAGCCCGAGGCCATTGCCGCGGTGCGCGGCGCCTGCAGCGAGCGCAGCTACCAGGTGCGGGTGTTCCCCACCAAGTACCCCTCCGGCGGCGAGAAGCAGCTGATCCAGATCCTCACCGGTGTCGAGGTGCCATCGGGCGGCCTGCCGGCCGATATCGGCATACTCTGCCAGAACGTCGGCACCTGCGTGGCCGTGCACGAGGCCGTGGTGCACGGCAAGCCGCTGATCTCGCGCATCACCACCCTCACCGGCGAGGCCCTGGCGCGCCCGGGCAACGTCGAGGCACTGCTCGGCACCCCGGTCGGCGAGCTGCTGGAATTTGCCGGGCTCGACCGGAGCAAGCTCAATCGCCTGATCATGGGCGGACCGATGATGGGCTTCACCCTGCCCAGCCTCGAAGTACCGCTGATCAAGACCGCCAACTGCCTGCTGGCCAGCACCGCCGCCGAGCTGCCGCCACCTCCGCCGGCCATGCCCTGCATCCGCTGCGGCGAATGCGCCGAGGCCTGCCCGGCCAGTCTGCTGCCGCAGCAACTGCACTTCTTCGCCCTGGGCCAGGAGCACGAGCAGCTCAAGGCGCACAACCTGTTCGACTGCATCGAATGCGGCGCCTGCGCCTACGTCTGCCCCTCGAGCATCCCGCTGGTGCAGTACTACCGCGCGGCCAAGGCGGAAATCCGCGAACTGGAACAGAAGCAGCTCAAGGCCGAACACTCCAAGCAGCGTTTCGAACAGCGCCAGGAACGCCTGCGCCGCGCCGAGGAGCAGAAGGAAGCCGAGCGCAAGGCCCGCGCCGAGAAGGCCGCCCGCGCCAAGGCGGCGCAGGCCGAGGCGCCTGCGGTAACGACAGCCGCGCCGGCCGATGAGGCGCTGAAGAAACTCAAGATCGAAGCCAGCATGGCCCAGGTCGCGCTGAAGAAGGCGGAAAAACAGCTGGCCGCCCACGACACGCCCGAACTGCAGACTCAGGTCAGCGAGCTGCGTGCCGCTGCCGAAGCCGCACAGCAGGCCCTGGCCGACGCGCAGGCGGCTGCCCCTGCCCCGACGCCCAAGCCGGCCGGTGACGAAGCGCTGAAGAAAGCCAAGATCGAAGCCGCCATGCTCAAGGCCCAGTTGCGCAAGCTGGAAAAGATCGAGGCCCGGGACGACGAGCAGCAGGCCGAAACCGCCCGCCTGCGTCAGCAACTGGAAGAAGCCGAGAAGACCCTGGCCAGCCTGGAAACCCAGGCGCCCGCCCCCGCCGCCAAACCGGCCGGCGATGAAGCGCTGAAGAAGGCCAAGATCGACGCCGCCATGCTCAAGGCGCAGCTGCGCAAGCTGGAAAAGATCGAGAGCCCGGACGACGACCAGCAGGCCGAACTCGCCCGTATGCGCCAGCAGCTGGAAGCCGCCGAGAAGGCCCTGGCCAGCCTGGAAAGCCAGACGCCCGCCCCGGCCGCCAAACCCGCCGGCGACGAAGCGCTGAAAAAGGCCAAGATCGACGCCGCCATGCTCAAGGCGCAGCTGCGCAAGCTGGAAAAGATCGAAAACCCGGACGACGACCAGCAGGCCGAACTCGCCCGCCTGCGCCAGCAGCTGGAAGCCGCCGAGAGGG
This sequence comes from Pseudomonas sp. PL-6, assembly GCF_054110165.1. NCBI lineage: Bacteria > Pseudomonadati > Pseudomonadota > Gammaproteobacteria > Pseudomonadales > Pseudomonadaceae > Pseudomonas > Pseudomonas sp. PL-6. The sequence goes on from NZ_CM134189.1 coordinate 3,882,287, forward strand.
CCCTGGCCAGCCTGGAAAGCCAGGCGCCCGCCCCCGCCGCCAAGCCGGCCGGCGACGAGGCGCTGAAAAAGGCCAAGGTCGAGCTGGCGATGAAGCGCGCCGAACTGAAGAAGGCCGAGAAAGCCGGCGCTGACGAAGCCGGCCTGCAGCCGCTGCGCGATGCCCTGGTTGCCGCCGAGCAGGCCCTGCACGCCGCCGAGACGGCCTCGGACAAGCCGGCGCCGGAGCTGGTACGCCGCGAACGCCCCGGCGTGGACGAAACGCTGAAAGCCCTGAAAACCGAAGTGGCCTTCGCCCGCGCCGACCTGCGCAAGCTGGAGCGCGACGACAACGCCGCCAGCGAGGCGCTGGAACAGGCCCGCACGCGCCTGGCCGAGGCCGAACGCCAACTGGCCGAATACCAACCCTGACATCCGCCCCGGACGCAATCCGGGGACAAACACCACACCCGACAGCGCAGCGACAGCAACGACCGGAGCGCCAATGGCCCTGCCCCGCATCACATCGCCCCACGCCAAGGGCAGCAATCGCACCCAGCAGGTCATGCTGCAGGTGCTGCTGGCCACGGTGCCGGGCATTCTCGCCCTGACCTGGCTGTTCGGCGCAGGCACCCTGTTCAATCTGGCCCTGGCCAGCCTGTTCGCCCTGGCGTTCGAGGCGGCGATCCTGGCCGCGCGTCAGCGTCCGCTGGCGTTCTTCCTCAAGGATTACAGCGCCCTGGTCACCGCTGTGCTGCTGGCCCTGGCGCTGCCGCCCTACGCGCCCTGGTGGCTGACCCTGGTGGCGGTGGGTTTCGCCATCGTCTTCGGCAAGCAGCTCTACGGCGGCCTTGGGCAGAACCCCTTCAATCCGGCCATGGTCGGCTACGTGGTGGTGCTGATCTCCTTCCCGGTGGAAATGACCAGCTGGCCGGCCCCGCACGGTGTCGATGCGCTGGACGGCCTCAAACACATACTCGGTATCGCCAGCCTGCCCGATGGCTGGACCCAGGCCACCGCGCTGGATGCCCTGAAGGTGAACAAGAGCCTGACCATCGACGAGCTGCGCGCCGCCAACCCGGCCTTCGGCCATTTCGGCGGCGCCGGCAGCGAGGCGGTCAACCTGGCGTTCCTCGCTGGCGGCCTGTACCTGCTGCACAAACGCCTGATCACCTGGCACGCACCGGTGAGTATGCTCGCTGCGCTGTTCGTCATGAGCCTGCTGTTCTGGAACGGCAGCGGCTCGGATTCCAACGGTTCGCCGCTGTTCCACCTGCTCACCGGCGCCACCATGCTCGGCGCCTTCTTCATCGTCACCGACCCGGTTTCCGGCGCCACCAGCAATCGCGGGCGTCTGGTATTCGGTATCGGCGTCGGCGTACTGGTCTACGTGATCCGCACCTGGGGCGGCTACCCGGACGCGGTGGCCTTCGCCGTGCTGCTGATGAACCTGGCGGCGCCGACCATCGACTACTACACCCGGCCGCGCAGCTACGGCCACCGCAAGCCCAATAGCGGCTTCAAGCTGGGAGAATGAGCATGCTGCCGGAAATCAGCCGCTCGATGCTGAAGAACGCCCTGGTGCTGGGCCTGTTCGCCATCGCCACCGTCGGCAGCGTGGCCCTGTTGCAACAGGCCACCGCCAGCCGCATCGCCGCCGCCGAGCGCGAGGCGCAGGTGCGCGCCCTGGGCGAGATCCTGCCGGCCGGTAGCTACGACAACCACCTGCTGGACAACCGCATCGAGGTCAACGCCCGCGAACTCGGCCAGCGCAGCCCGCAGTCGGCCTACCTGGCGCTCAAGGACGGGGCGCCCAGCGCGCTGATCCTGCCGGTCACCGCCCCGGACGGCTACAGCGGCGCCATCCACCTGCTGGTCGGCATCTTCGCCGACGGCCGCCTGGCCGGCGTGCGCGTGCTCGGCCACAAGGAAACCCCGGGGCTGGGCGACAAGATCGAACTGGCCAAGAGCCAGTGGATTCGCAGCTTCGACGGCAAATCCCTGAGTAACCCCGGCGCAGAGGGCTGGGCGGTGAAGAAGGATCGCGGCGAGTTCGACCAGTTCGCCGGCGCCACCATCACCCCGCGCGCGGTGGTCAAGGCCGTGCACGGCGCCCTGCAGTATTTCGACGCACACCGCGCCCAGCTGCTGGGCCTGGCGGAGGACGCGCAATGACCAGCTACCGCGAGATCACGATCAACGGCCTGTGGAAGAACAACCCGGCGCTGGTGCAACTGCTCGGCCTCTGCCCGCTGCTGGGAGTGAGCAACTCCACGGTCAACGCCCTCGGCCTGGCGCTGGCCAGCGCGGTGGTGCTGGTGTGCTCCAACACCGCGGTGTCGCTGGTGCGCGGCGTGGTCAACACCGCCGTGCGCCTGCCCGCCTTCGTGATGATCATCGCCGCGCTGACCACCTGCATCGAGCTGCTGATGCAGGCCTTCACCTACGAGCTGTACCAGATCCTCGGCATCTTCATCCCGCTGATCACCACCAACTGCGTGATCCTCGGCCGCGCCGACGGCTTCGCGGCGAAGAACGCGCCGCCGCGCGCCGCCTACGACGGCCTGATGATGGGCCTGGGCTTCGGCGCGGTGCTGGTGCTGATTGGCGCCGCCCGCGAGCTGCTCGGCACCGGCGCCCTGCTGGCCAACATGCACCTGCTGTTCGGCCCGGTTGCGGCCGACTGGCAGATCACCCTGGTCAGCGACTACAAGGGTTTTCTGCTGGCCATCCTGCCGCCGGGCGCCTTTATCGTCCTCGGCCTGCTGATCGCCGGCAAGAACCGCATCGACCAGGTATTGGCCGAGCGGGCCAAGGCCGCCGCCCCCGAGGCGCCCGCGCCAAGCCGTCGCGTGCGAGTGACCGGAGTGATCGAGTGAACGCTGCCAAACGCCTGGAAATCTTCCGCCGTCTGCACGAGGACAACCCGGAGCCGAAGACCGAGCTGGCCTACAGCACGCCCTTCGAGCTGCTGGTAGCCGTCACCCTGTCGGCCCAGGCCACCGACGTCAGCGTCAACAAGGCCACCGCCAAGCTGTTCCCGGTAGCCAACACCCCGGAGGCCATCCATGCGCTGGGTGTCGAAGGGCTTAGCGAGTACATCAAGACCATCGGCCTGTACAACAGCAAGGCGAAGAACGTCATCGAGGCCTGTCGCATCCTGATCGAGAAGCACGGCAGCCAGGTGCCGGACAACCGCGAAGACCTCGAAGCCCTGCCGGGCGTCGGCCGCAAGACCGCCAACGTGGTGCTCAACACCGCCTTCCGCCAGCTGGCCATGGCGGTGGACACCCATATCTTCCGGGTCAGCAACCGCACCGGCATCGCCCCCGGCAAGAACGTGCTGGAGGTGGAGAAGAAGCTGCTCAAGTTCGTGCCCAAGGACTATCTGCTCGACGCCCACCACTGGCTGATCCTGCATGGCCGTTACGTCTGCACCGCGCGCAAACCGCGCTGCGGCGCCTGCCGCATCGAGGATCTGTGCGAGTACAAGGCGAAGACCTCGGACGATTGATCGACCATTGATCCGGGCGATCATCCGATTGAAAAAATCTTTTTTACCCGCTCTATTTTTGCCGCTATAAGGTGCGCAAATGGCCCCGGAGCCTGGAGTGGAACATATGAGCACTGACAAAGAAGACCTCGAACTGGACGAAGACTTTGTCGCGGAAGAATCGGACGATGCCGAGCCTGCGGTGGAAGTCGCCAAGACCAACCTGACCAAGCGCCGCATCATCGACAACTTCCTCGAAGAGCGACGCCTGCACAAGCAGCTGGCCGAGTACGACTTCGACATCTGACGGTCGAGTCGGATAAAAAAGCCCCGCACAATGCGGGGCTTTTTCGTGGCGGCGATAACCTCAGTCCTTGCGCGACGGCGACAGCAGCTCGATCTTGTAGCCGTCCGGATCTTCCACAAAGGCCAGGATGCTCGAACCGTGCTTCATCGGCCCCGGTTCGCGGGTGATCTTGCCGCCGCGCGAGCGGATGTCCTCGCAGGCCTTGTAGACGTCGGCCACTTCCAGGGCGATATGGCCGTAGCCGGTGCCCAGCTCGTAGCTGTCCACGCCCCAGTTGTGGGTCAGTTCGATCACGCTGTTGTGCGCCTCGTCGCCGTAACCGACGAAGGCCAGGGTGAACTCGCCGTCCGGGTAGTCCTTGCGGCGCAGCAGGGTCATGCCCAGCACTTCGGTGTAGAAGGCGATGGATTTGTCCAGGTTGCCGACGCGCAGCATGGTATGCAGCAGTCTCATCAGGTTTCTCCTCAACGATTGGCCGTGATCTCGGCCCTAAAAAGAAACCCCGGCTCGTGGCCGGGGTTCCTCTGACACGGTGCAAGCAGTCTATCAGATCAGCTTACGGCCCTTGCCGGCGGCGATGCGCATGCGCAGGGCGTTGAGCTTGATGAAGCCGGCCGCGTCCTGCTGGTTGTAGGCGCCGCCATCTTCTTCGAAGGTGGCGATATTGGCGTCGAACAGCGAGTCGTCGGACTTGCGGCCGGTGACGATGACGTTGCCCTTGTACAGTTTCAGGCGCACCACGCCGTTCACGTTGGCCTGGGAGGCGTCGATCATCTGCTGCAGCATCAGACGCTCCGGGCTCCACCAGAAACCGTTGTAGATCAGGCTGGCGTATTTCGGCATCAGCTCGTCTTTCAGGTGGGCCACTTCACGGTCGAGGGTGATCGACTCGATGGCGCGGTGGGCGCGCAGCATGATGGTGCCGCCGGGCGTCTCGTAGCAGCCGCGCGACTTCATGCCGACATAGCGGTTTTCCACGATGTCCAGACGGCCGATGCCGTTCTCGCCGCCGATGCGGTTCAGCTCGGCCAGCACCTGAGCCGGGGTCATGGCCTTGCCGTCGATGGCGACGATGTCACCGGCCTGGTAGGTCAGCTCGATATAGGTCGGTGCGTCCGGAGCTGCCTCAGGCGAGACAGTCCATTTCCACATGTCTTCTTCGTGCTCGGTCCAGGTGTCTTCCAGCACGCCGCCCTCGTAAGAGATGTGCAGCAGGTTGGCGTCCATGGAGTACGGCGACTTCTTCTTGCCGTGGCGCTCGATCGGGATGGCGTGCTTCTCGGCGTAGTCCATCAGCTTCTCGCGCGACAGCAGGTCCCACTCGCGCCAGGGGGCGATGACCTTCACGCCCGGCTTCAGTGCGTAGGCGCCCAGCTCGAAGCGCACCTGGTCGTTGCCCTTGCCGGTGGCGCCGTGGGAGATGGCGTCGGCGCCAGTCTCGTTGGCGATCTCGATCAGGCGCTTGGCGATCAGCGGACGGGCGATGGAGGTACCCAGCAGGTACTCGCCTTCGTAGATGGTGTTGGCGCGGAACATGGGGTAGACGAAATCGCGGACGAACTCTTCGCGCAGGTCGTCGATGTAGATTTCCTTGACGCCCATTGCCTGGGCCTTGGCACGGGCCGGCTCGACCTCCTCGCCCTGGCCGAGGTCGGCGGTGAAGGTCACCACTTCGCAGTTATAGGTATCTTGCAGCCACTTGAGGATCACCGAGGTGTCCAGGCCACCGGAATAGGCCAGAACTACCTTTTTGACGTCCGCCATGCCATCACTCCACGGGTTGTACGGTAAAACCCGTGATTCTACTGACCCTGCGGGCCAATTTACAGGGGCGCGACAGCTTGTGACGACGAAGCGACGCCGTTTTTCGCCTCAGGACGGCGTGCTGCCGGCCGGATCGGCCGGGGCGCTCGGCGCAGCGTCAGGCGCCGTGCTCGGCGGCGCGACCTCGGCCGGCGGCAGGCGATCCAGGCGCAGGGTGGCGCGGCGGTTCTTGGCGCGGTTGGCCTCGTTGTTGTTGGGTACCAGCGGGTAGCGCTCGCCATGAAAACGCAGGGTGATCTGCTCCACCGGCACGCCGCCGGCCACCAGGTACTCCTGCACCGCCAGGGCGCGCCGGCGCGACAGGTCGCGGTTGGTCAGGCGGTTACCGCTGTTGTCGGCGTGGCCGTCGATCTGGAAGCTGTTGATGCTGGGGTCGGCCTTGATGAAGTCGAGGACGATGTCCAGCTTGGCGCGGGCCATGGCGTCCAGCTCGATACCGCCGCCGGGAAAGCCGATCTGCGCCTGGCGGATCTGCTCGAAGTTGACCGGCAGCAGCTTGGCGGTGCAGGCCTGGTAGTCCTCGTAGGCCTTGTGGAACTTCACCGGCAGCAGGCGCACCTCGAGGCTGTCGCCGCCGTTGAGGGTGCGGTGGCGTACCAGCGGGCTGCGCCCTTCCAGCAGACCGGTCAGCAGCCGCGCGCCCTGCTCATGGGAGCTATTGAACGGTACCTCGCCGTTGCCGACGCTGACCACGCCCAGGTGGATGTCGCCGCGCCCCGGTTGCCAGGGCGCTGCCGCCGCCAGCAGGGTCGCCGAGCCGGCGCCGAGCCAGCGTTCACGCGCCTTGAGGCGGAAGGTCACCTGCTCGCCGGCACGGCGCACGAACTCGCCGCTGCCGAACTGGCTGATCGGCTGGCTCAGGCGGCACTCGAACTGATCGCCCTCGACCTTCCATTCCACCTGTTCCAGGCGGGTCTGAAAGCTGACGGCGTGCGCCGGCAGGCTCAGGGCCAGGCCGGCCAGCAGACAGGGAAGGACAAGACGGGGCTGGCGCACGACGGGCTCCACGAATACACGGTTCTCCCTAGGTATCGGTGCCTTGGCGAAAAACTGTAGGGGCGAATTGCTTCGCGCACCGCTCGTGTCGGCACGCAAAATCCGCCGGCGCGACGTCGTCCGTCCCGCCCACAGCGCATTTTCCGGCGGTTTCCGGTAGCATTCCGCTCACGTTTTACCCGCCTGGAAGCTCCCATGTCCGACCGCCTGACTCTCCTGCGTCCCGATGACTGGCACATTCACCTGCGCGATGGCGCGGTGCTGCCGCACACCGTCGGCGACGTCGCGCGCACCTTCGCCCGCGCCATCATCATGCCCAACCTGGTACCGCCGGTACGCAACGCCGCCGAGGCCGACGCCTATCGCCAGCGCATCCTGGCCGCACGCCCGGCCGGCAGCCGCTTCGAGCCGCTGATGGTGCTCTACCTCACCGACAACACGAGCCCCGAGGACGTGCGCCAGGCCAAGGCCGCCGGCTTCGTCCACGCCGCCAAGCTGTACCCGGCCGGCGCCACCACCAACTCCGATTCGGGCGTGACCAGCATCGACAAGATCTTCCCGGTGCTGGAAGCCATGGCCGAGGTGGGCATGCCGCTGCTGGTGCACGGCGAGGTGACCCGCGCCGAGATCGACGTGTTCGACCGCGAGAAGGCCTTTATCGACGAGCACCTGCGCCGTGTGGTCGAGCGCTTCCCCACGCTGAAAGTGGTGTTCGAGCACATCACCACCCGCGACGCGGTGCAGTTCGTCGAGGCCGCGCCGGCCAACGTTGGCGCCACCATCACCGCCCATCATCTGCTGTACAACCGCAACCACATGCTGGTCGGCGGCATCCGCCCGCACTTCTATTGCCTGCCGATCCTCAAGCGCAACGTGCACCAGGAAGCCCTGCTCGACGCCGCCGTCAGCGGCAGCCGCAAGTTCTTCCTCGGCACCGACTCGGCGCCGCACGCCAAGCACGCCAAGGAAGCCGCCTGCGGCTGCGCCGGCTGCTACACCGCCTATGCCGCCATCGAGCTGTACGCCGAGGCCTTCGAGCAGCGCGGTGCACTGAACAAGCTGGAAGGCTTCGCCAGCTGCCACGGCCCGGACTTCTACGGCCTGCCGCGCAACAGCGACTCGATTACCCTGGTGCGCCAGGACTGGACCGCCCCGGCCAGCCTGCCGCTGGGCGAGCAGACGGTGATCCCCCTGCGCGCCGGCGAAACCCTGCGCTGGAAGCTGCTGGAGGGCCAGGCGTGAGCGAAGAGCATTACGACGACGAACTCGATCCCAGCCTGCCGTCCGGCCCGCGCACGCCCATGGCGGCGCGCTTTCGCGGCTACCTGCCGGTGGTGGTGGACGTCGAGACCGGCGGTTTCAACTGCGCCACCGACGCCCTGCTGGAGATCGCCGCAACCACCATCGCCATGGACGAGAGCGGCTTCCTCTACCCGGATCACACCCACTTCTTCCGCATCGAGCCGTTCGAAGGCGCCAATATCGAGGCGGCGGCGCTGGAGTTCACCGGGATCAAGCTGGATCACCCGCTGCGCATGGCGGTGAGCGAAGAGCACGCCCTCGGCGAGATCTTCAAGGGCCTGCGCAAGTCGATCAAATCGGCCGGCTGCAAGCGCGCCATCCTGGTCGGCCACAACAGCAGCTTCGACCTGGGCTTCCTCAACGCCGCGGTGGCCCGTTGCGGCATCAAGCGCAACCCCTTCCACCCCTTCTCCAGCTTCGACACCGCCACCCTGGCCGGCCTCGCCTACGGCCAGACCGTACTGGCCAAGGCCTGCCAGACCGCCGGCATCGAGTTCGACGGCAAGGAGGCGCACTCGGCGCGCTACGACACCGAGAAGACCGCCGAGCTGTTCTGCGGCATCGTCAACCGCTGGAAGGAAATGGGCGGCTGGGACGAGTTCGACCACTAAGCCGTTGCGCGGCAATCAGTCCCCACCAGAAACCGGCCTCGCGCCGGTTTTTTTGCCGATGCCCCATCGCGTCTGGCCGCCCGGCCTCGCAGGCTGCAGCCCAGTGATGCGCACCACCCGCCCCGACCACTCGACCCTTTTGCCGGCTGCCGGCCGGCGCCAGGCGCAGTCAAAAACTCTTCCGGATTTTTCCTGGCCGCGGCCGCCACGGCGGCAACCGTTCGTCAGCCAGCCAGGTCTCTAGTGCGGGCATTTGCAAGAGTTCTTTGACAAGCATTCTCATTAACATTAGTATCCGTCGCATCAAACAGATCCACCAAGACGAGCCTTGCTTATGTACGTCTGCCTCTGTGAAGGTGTCACCGATACGCAAATCCGCGACGCGGTCTATGAAGGCTGCTGCAGCTACCGTGAAGTGCGCAGCACCCTTGGCATCGCTAGCCAGTGCGGCAAGTGCGCCTGCCTGGCCAAGCAGGTGGTCCGCGAAACCATCGGCGAAGTGCAGAGCAGCCAGGCCGCCCTGGCCTACCCCGCCGGCTTCGTCGCTGCCTGAGTCAGCCCGCTCGCATAAGAAACCGGATCGGCGATCCGGTTTTTTTATGCCCTGCCATCCCTGGTACCCCCGCCAAGGCCGCTGAAAACGCGCACCCGTAGCCCGGATGCAATCCGGGGCAGGCGTCCCGATTGCATGCGGCATACGCCAGGCCAATAAAAAACCGGATCGAGGATCCGGTTTTCGTTGGGGCGAAGAACCTTGGACTCAGCGATAAGCCTCGAACAGCCCCGTCGCCCCCATGCCGCCGCCAACGCACATGGTAACGATGCCGTAGCGCAGCTGGCGGAGCTGCAGCTCGCGCACCAGATGGCCGACCTGGCGCGAGCCGGTCATGCCGAAGGGGTGGCCGATGGAGATGGAGCCGCCGTTGACGTTGTACTTGGCGTTGTCGATCTCCAGCTTGTCGCGGCAGTACAGGCACTGCGAGGCGAAGGCTTCGTTGAGCTCCCACAGGTCGATGTCGTCGACCGTCAGGCCTTTGGCCTTGAGCAGCTTGGGCACCGAGAACACCGGGCCGATGCCCATCTCGTCGGGCTCGCAGCCAGCCACGGTGAAGCCACGGAAATACGCCTTGGGCGTCAGGCCCAACTCGAGCGCTTTCTCCAGGCTCATCACCAGGGTCATGGAGGCGCCGTCGGAAAGCTGCGAGGCATTGCCGGCGGTGACACTGCCGGCCGGATCGAAAGCCGGCTGCAGCGCGGCCAGGGATTCGAGGCTGGTGTCCGGGCGGTTGCAGTCGTCCGCCTCGACCACGCCGTCGACGATCCGCTTCTCGCCGCTGGCCTTGTCCTCGACCTGGTACTTCACCGCCATCGGTACGATTTCGTCGGCGAACAGCCCCTCGGCCTGGGCGCGCGCGGTGCGCTGCTGGCTCTGCAGGGCATAGGCGTCCTGGGCCTCGCGGCTGATGCCGTAGCGGTTGGCGACGATCTCGGCGGTCTTGCCCATGGGGTAGTAGATGCCGGGATTTTCCTGCTGCAGCAGCGGGTTGAACAGCTTGTCCATGTTCATGCTTTTCAGGGTCATGGTGATGGACTCGACGCCACCGGCGACGATGATCTCGCTGCAGCCGGACGCCACCTGGTTGGCGGCGATGGCGATGGCCTGCAGGCCCGAGGAGCAGAAGCGGTTGAGGGTCATGCCCGCCACCGGGTTGCCCAGGCGCGACAGCACCGCGACGTTGCGGCCGATGTTCATGCCCTGCGCGCCCTCGTTGGAGCCGGCGCCGACGATGCAGTCGTCGACCTGCTTCGGATCGATGCCGTTGCGCACCAGCAGCGCGTCGACGCAGTGGGCGGCCATGTCGTCCGGCCGGGTCAGGTTGAACTTGCCGCGGAAGGACTTGGCCAGGCCAGTCCGCACGCTGTCGACTATCACCACTTCACGCATGACGCACCTCGTTGTTATTGGATGGCGGATATGGCGAAGATAAATCCGTCCGATCCCGGGGCGCGACCATCATTGATCCGGCGTATGCACCTCAATCCTTGGCGAAGGCCGCCTCGATCGCCTGGTTGATGGTGCGCAGCACCTTGACCCGGGCAAAGCGCTTGTCGTTGGCTTCCACCAGGGTCCAGGGGGCGATCTCGGTGCTGGTACGGTCGACCATGTCGCCCACCGCGTCGGCGTATTGCGGCCACTTGTCGCGGTTGCGCCAGTCTTCCTCGGTGATCTTGAAACGCTTGAAGGGGATCTGCTCGCGCTCCTGGAAGCGCGCCAGCTGAGTGTCCTGGTCGATGGACAGCCAGAACTTGACCAGGATCGCCCCGGCGTCGCTCAGTTGCTCCTCGAAGTCGTTGATCTCGCCGTAGGCGCGCAGCCAGTCGGCCTCGCTGCAGTACCCCTCGACCCGCTCCACCAGCACCCGGCCATACCAGCTGCGATCGAAGATGGTGAACTTGCCGCGCGCCGGGATATGCCGCCAGAAGCGCCACAGGTAGGGCTGGGCGCGCTCTTCCTCGGTGGGCGCGGCCACCGGCACGATGCGGTACTGGCGCGGATCCAGCGCGCCGGTAACGCGGCGGATGGCGCCGCCCTTGCCGGCCGCGTCGTAGCCCTCGAACACCGCGATCAGCGCGTGCTTGCGCATGCGTTTGTCGCGCATCAAACCGGACAGACGCGCCTGCTCGACGGTCAGTTGCTCCTTGTAGTCGTCCTTGTCCAGCGCCTGGGTCATGTCCAGGCTGGCCAGCAGAGCGCTGCTGTCCAGGCTCGACACCAGCGGCGCGGCATGCGGCTGGCGCTGCGCGCGCTGCTGGCTGGCCAGCGCCGCCTGCAGCCCCTCGAGGAGGATGCGCCCGACGGTCAGGCTGCGGTAATACTCATCGACCCCCTCGACCACGTACCAGGGCGCGTAGTCGCGGCTGGTGCGGCGCAGCACACGCTCGCCGTAGTGGACGAACTTGTCGTAGGTCTTCGACTGCTGCCAGTCCAGCGGGCTGATGCGCCAGCTGTGCAGCGGGTCGTCCTTGAGCGCCTCCAGGCGCGCCTTCATATGCTGCTTGGACAGGTGGAACCAGAACTTGAAGATCAGCGCGCCCTCGTCGCAGAGCATGCGCTCCAGGCGCTCGGCGCCATCGATGGCCTGATCCAGCACGGCGTCCTTGAAGCGCCCATGCACCCGGCCCTGAAGCATCTGGCTGTACCAGTTGCCGAAGAACACGCCGATGCGCCCCTTCGGCGGCAGCTGACGCCAGTAGCGCCAGGCCGGCGGCCGGGCCAGTTCCTCGTCGGTCTGCACGTCGAAGGTGCTGACCTGGATCAGCCGCGGGTCCATCCACTCGTTGAGCAGCTTGACCGTCTCGCCCTTGCCGGCGCCCTCGATGCCGTTGATCAGCACGATCACCGGAAAGCGCGCCTGCTGCTTCAACTCGTACTGCGCCTCCAGCAGCGCCTCGCGCAGCGCCGGCTCTTCGGCTTCGAACCTGGCTTTATCGATGCTGCGGCCGATTTCGGCGGATTCAAACATGCGGCAACCTCCCTGGAATGATCACCACAGCGTAACGGATGATGCCCGCCTTTGCCCGTCGGCGCGGCGCGGTAGAATCGCCGCACGATCCAGCGGAACCCCTCCATGTCAGAACCTCATCACGCCCAGCTCGACTGGGACGAACGCGGCCAACCCCTGTCGCGTCACTTCGGCGACGTCTACTTCTCCCGGCAAGACGGCCTGGAAGAGACCCGCTACGTCTTCCTCGCCAACAACGACCTGGCGGCGCGCTTCGCCGCCCTCGGCAACGGCGAGTGCCTGTGCATCGGCGAAACCGGCTTCGGCACCGGGCTGAACTTCCTCTGCGCCTGGCAGCTGTTCGAACAGCAGGCGCCGGCCGGTGCGCGCCTGCACTTCGTCAGCGTGGAAAAGTACCCGCTGCAACTGGCCGACCTGCAGCGCGCCCTGGCCCTGTGGCCGGAGCTGGCGCCCCAGGCCGAGCAATTGCTGGTGCAGTACCGCGCCATTCACCCCGGCTACCAGCGCCTGCTGCTGGCCGATGGCCGCATCGCCTTGACCCTGCTGATCGGCGACGCGTTGGAGCAGCTGGCGCAACTGGATGCACGCATCGACGCCTGGTTCCTCGACGGCTTCAACCCGGCGAAGAACCCGCAGATGTGGACGCCCGAGCTGTTCGCCGAACTGGCGCGGCTGTCCGCTCCCGGCGCGACCCTGGGCACCTTCAGCAGCGCCGGCGTGGTGCGCCGGGCGCTGAACGACGCCGGCTTCCGGATGAAACGTGTACCCGGCCTGGGCAAGAAATGGGAGGTACTCAAGGGGCGCTTCATCGGCGCCACGGGAGACGAGACCAAACCCTGGTTCGCCCGTCCTCCCCGCCCGGCGCGGGACAAACACGCGGTGGTGATCGGCGCCGGCCTGGCCGGCTGTGCCACGGCCGCCAGCCTGGCCGCACGCGGCTGGCGGGTAAGCCTGCTGGAACGCCACGGCGAGGTGGCCGCCGAGGCCTCGGGCAACCCGCAGGGGGTGCTCTACCTCAAGCTCTCGGCCCACGGCACGGCGCTGTCGCAACTGATAGTCGCCGGCTTCGGCCACACCCGGCGCCAGCTCGAACGCCTGCAACGCGGCGCCGACTGGGACGCCTGCGGCGTGCTGCAACTGGCCTTCGATGCCAAGGAAGCCGCGCGCCAGGCCAAGCTGGCCGCGGCCTTCCCCAGCGAGCTGCTGACACCGCTGACGCGCGAGCAGGCCGAGGCCCTGGCCGGCATCGGCCTGCCGGCCGGCGGCCTGTTCTACCCGGACGCCGGCTGGGTGCACCCGCCGGCGCTATGCCGGCTGCTGGCCGCGCATCCTTCGATCGACCTGCTGACGCACAGCGAGGCGCTGGAGCTGCGGCGCCATGACGACCAGTGGCAGGTGCTGGCAGGCCAGCAGGAGCTGGCCCGCGCGCCGGTGCTGGTGCTGGCCGCTGCCGCGGAAATCCGCCGATTCGCGCAGAGCGCCGGCCTGCCGCTCAAGCGCATCCGCGGGCAGATCAGCCGTCTGCCGGCCAATTCGGCCAGCCGCGCCCTGCGCACCGTGGTCTGCGCCGACGGCTATGTCGCTCCGCCACGCGACGGCGAGCACACCCTGGGCGCCAGCTTCGACTTCCACAGCGACGACCTGGCGCCCAGCGTCGCCGAACATGCCGGCAACCTCGAGCTGCTCAAGGACATTTCCAGCGATCTGGCCGAGCGCCTGCAGGCCGAGCAGCTCGACCCGGCGCAGCTCGAAGGCCGCGCCGCCTTCCGCTGCACCAGCCCGGACTACCTGCCCATAGTCGGGCCGCTGGCCGATGCCGAGGCCTTCGCCGAACGCTACGCGGTGCTGGCCAAGGACGCCCGCCAGGTGCCGCAGGCGCCCTGCCCCTGGTTGCCCGGCCTGTACGTCAACAGCGGCCACGGCTCGCGCGGGCTGATCACCGCGCCGCTGTCCGGCGAGCTGATCGCCGCCTGGCTGGAAGGCGAACCCCTGCCGCTGCCGCGCGCGGTGGCCGAGGCCTGTCACCCCAACCGCTTCGCCCTGCGCCGCCTGATCCGCGGCGAGTAAGTCCCTTCCTGGCGCCTTCCCGCGACACTGCGTCGCGGAGCTGGTGGCTGCTCGCCGAAAAATACCTAATGAAACAAATTCGTATTTACATTATCTTTACAAGCTCTTTCTAACCCCTCCTGCCGTATCGGAGCCGTCGCATGCACCGCAAGACCCGCCTCTGCCTCGCCATCAGCCTCGCCTGCCTGGGCAGCAGCGCCCTGGCCGAAGATAACCGCGAGCAACAGCTCGAACTGGACGCCATGACCATCAGCGCCACCCGCGGCCACAGCCAGGTGGGCAAGACGCCGCAGAAGATCACCGTCATCAGCCGCGAGCAGATCGAGCAGCAACTGGCGATCACCAGCGACCACGGCCAGGTGCTGAGCAACCTGATTCCCTCCTACTCGCCGAGCCGGCAGAAGCTGAGCAACGCCGGCGAGACCTTCCGCGGCCGCGCCGCGCTGGTGATGATCGACGGCGTGCCGCAGTCCACGCCGCTGCGTGCCGGCGGCCGCGACGGCTACACCATCGACCTGGCGATGGTCGAGCGCATCGAGGTGATCCACGGCGCCAGCGCCGAGCATGGCCTGGGCGCCACCGGCGGCATCATCAACTACGTCACCCGCCGGCCCCAGGGTGGCAGCCTCAGGCAGCACGCCGGCGTCAGCCTGGAGGCGGGCGACGACTTCGACGGCGACGGCCTGGGCTACAAGCTGGACTACCGCGTCGAAGGCAACCAGGGCAGTTGGGACTACCTGGCCGCCATCAGCGGCCAGACCCGGGGCATGTTCTACGACGCCGACGGCGAGCTGATCGGCGTCGACGACACCCAGGGCGACATCATGGATTCCACCAGCAGCGACCTGCTGGTCAAGCTCGGCTACTGGTTCGACGCCGAGCAGAACCTCGAACTGATGGTCAACCGCTTCCAGCTCGAGGGCGAGCACGACTACGTCAACGTGCCCGGCAACCGCGCCGCCGATGTGCCGACCACCTCGCGCAAGGGCCAGCCGCCGGGCAAGGCGCCGCAGAACGAGGTGCTGGCCACCAGCCTGACCTACAGCAACGCCGACCTGGCCGGCAACCAGTTCACCGCCCAGCTGTACAGCCAGCGCTTCCGCGCCCGCTACGGCGGCAACATCCTGCCCAGCTTCCAGGACCCGGCCATCGCCCCGGTCGGCACCCTGTTCGACCAGTCGCAGAACGAGTCGGACAAATACGGCGGCAAGCTCTCGCTGAGCCGCGACGACATGTTCGATGGCCTGCTCAAGCTCACCGGTGGCCTGGACTTCCTGCAGGACACCACCAGCCAGATGCTGATTGCCACCGACCGCGAGTGGGTGCCGGAAACCGTGTTCAACAACCTCGCGCCCTTCCTCCAGGCCGAGGTGCGTGCCCACGAGCGCCTGACCCTGCACGGCGGCGTGCGTCACGAGTTCGCCAAGCTGGAGGTCGATCCGTTCCGCACCATTGCCTCCACCACCACGCCGCCGGGCGGCGTATCCGTCGAGGGCGGCGAACCGGACTTCGAGGAAACCCTGTACAACGTCGGCCTGGTGTTCCAGGCCAGCGACTGGGCGCAGGTCTTCGCCAACTACTCGGAAGGCTTCGGCATGCCCGACGTCGGCCGCGTGCTGCGCGGCATCAACCAGCCCGGCCTGAGCGTGGACAGCTTCCTCGACCTGCAGCCGATCGTCACCGACAACCGCGAGATCGGCCTGCGTCTGAACCATGGCCCCTTCGATGCCGAAATCAGCTACTTCGAATCCGACTCCGACCTCGGCTCGCGCCTGGAGAGCGTCGGCGGCGTGTATCAGGTGCGTCGCGAACGCACCGAGATCGACGGCATCGAGGCCAGCGCCGGCTGGCAGATCGACGCCGTGCATCGTCTGCAGGCCAGCTACGCCAAGCTCAACGGCCAGTCGGACACCGACGGCGACGGCAAGGTGGACACCGATCTGGACGGCGCCAATATCGCCCCCGACCGCTACGGCATGAGCTGGCAGGCCAAGTGGAGCGACAAGCTCAACACCCGGGTGCAGGCCAACCACTACGCCAGCCGCAGCTTCGACACCCCCGGCCTGGACTTCGACGGCTACAGCCTGGTGGATGCCTCGGTCGGCTACCGCCTGCCGGTGGGCGAAGCCAGCCTGGGCGTGGAGAACCTGCTCAACCGCGACTACATGACCTACTACGCGCAGGCGGCCAGCACCCGCAACGACCAGTACTTCGCCGGCCGTGGTCGCACCTTCACCCTCGGTTATCAGCTCGACTTCTGAGTCGCCCAGCGACGGCCGCGCCAGGCGGCCGTCGCTGACTCAGGCGGTGCGCGCCGCTGCCAGCACCGCCTTGGGTTTGCGAAACACCAGCACGTTGCCCAGCATCACCAGCGCCAGGCCCAGCAGCGCCGGGGCCGTCCACTGGTAGCCCTCGACGAACACCGAGATATTCAGCGCCACCACCGGGAACAGCACGGTGCAGTAGGCCGCGCGCTCCGGCCCCATGCGCCCGACCAGGGTCAGGTAGGCGGTGAAGCCGATCACCGAGCCGGGAATCGCCAGGTACAGCAGCGAGCCGATATAGCGCGCGTTCCATTCGAAGGCGAACGGCGTACCGCTGACCAGGCAGATGCCCACCAGCATCAGCGCGCCATAGAGCATGCCCCAGGCATTGGTGGTCAGTGGCTTGAGCCCGACCTTCTGCTGCAGGCTGGAAAGCATGTTGCCGGCGGAGAAGAACAGCGTGCCGAGCAGCGCCAGGCCGATGCCCAGCAAGCTCTCGCGGCTGGTTTCGTGGCCGGCCAGCTCCGGCCAGAACAGCAGCGCCAATCCGGCCAGCCCCAGCGCGCCGCCGAGCAGCACGTTGGCGGCGATGCGCTGCCGGAAGAACAGCCGCGCGTTGAGCGCGTTCCACAAGGTGGCGGTGGAGAAGATCACCGCCACCAGGCCGCTGGGTATCCACTGGCTGGCGGTGTAGAAGCAGAGGAAATTGAGGCAGAACAGGCACAGCCCCTGCACCAGGCAGATCGCCTGGCCGCGCCGATCCAGCGCCTGCAGCCGCCCGCTGAGCCAGAGCAGGGCGAACAGCACCGCGGCGGCCAGGGCGAAGCGGTAGGCGATGGAGGCGGCGACGGCCACCTCGCCCATCTGGAACTTGATGGCGATCCAGGTGGTGCCCCAGATCAGCACGGTAAGCAGGTAAAGCGACAGATTCATCGAGCATCTCCCATGACTGCCGCCAGTCTGCGGCCAGCCCACGGGGCGCGCTTGCATAAAGTTGCGCTTTTAAACCTGCGCCATCACTGCCTGCCATCGCCGCCCAGGCTTTATCATGCGGGCTTTGCCAATCAGGTCATTCCCTCCGCATGCTGTCCGCCGTCGCGCGCTACCAGAAACTGCTGTCCAGCGCCCTCGCCCGCTACTTCCCCCGCACCACCGCTTACCTGCGCGCCGAGCGTGAGGCCGCCCAGCCGCGCCAGCCGGCACGTAAACCGGCGAAGAAGAAAACCGCCGGCGGCAAAGCCGGCAAGCGCCAGCAAAAGGCCGACAAACCCGGCCCCGCGGGTATCTACCCCGCTGCCAGGCTCAAGGTGGACGATGCGCAGATCCAGGCCATGCGCCAGCGCGTCGCCGAGGCGGTGCGCGCCGGGCTGATCGGCGCCCCCTCGGACGAGCAATGGGCGATGATCCTCTGCCGCGCGCCGCTGACGCGCATCTTCGCCGGCGCCGGCTCGGGCAAGTCCAGCACCCTGGTACTGCGCGTGGTGTTCATGCTCTGCCACCTGCATATCGACCCGGCGCGGCTGACGGTGATTTCCTTCACCAACGCCTCCTGCGCCGAGCTGCGCGAACGCCTGCAGCGGCTGCTGGACTTCTGGCGCTACCCGCACGATACGCGCCAGTGCGTGCGCACCTTCCACTCGGCGATGGCGACGCTGGCCAAGGAAGAGCTGGGCAACCCGCGCTGGTTCGAGCAACTCGACGAACCCGGCGAGGAACCGGACAACCCGCTGGCCGGCGGCCGCCTGCGCCCGGCGCAGCAGCGCCTGCTCAAGCAGGCCTACCAGAGCGCCTATGCCGCGGACGCGCGCTTTCGCAGCCTGGTGCATCGCCTGCTCAGGCTGCCCGCGCCGCAGGAGCCGCCGCAGGGCAAGCCCAAGGCGCCGCTGGACGCCTGCAAGCTGGCCGGCGAATTCGCCGCGCAGCCGCTGTTCGAGCTGCTACACAGCCAGGCCGGTTTCGCCGAAAGCCTGGGTCTGCGTCTCGACCGTCTGGACATCAAGGCGCTCGACTGCGGCGCGCGCGAGCGCGACTTCATCGAGGCCATGCAGCTGTTCCACGGGCACTTCGACGCCCTGCTGCAACGCCAGGGGCTGATGAGCTTCAACGGCGCCTTCCAGCGACTGAGCGAACGCCTGCAGCGGGACGGCGGCAAACCGGGCCAGGCCCTGCTCGCCCTCGGCCATCTGCTGATCGACGAATTCCAGGACATCTCGCCGCAGATCCTGCAGTGGCTGCAAGCCGTACACAGAGCGCTCGCCCGACATGGCGAGACGCTCAGCCTGATGGCCATCGGCGACGACTGGCAGTCGATCTACGGCTGGCGCGGCAGCTCGCCGGAGCTGTTCATCGAGTTCGACCGCCACTTCCCCAGCAAGGGCCGCGGCAAGAGCACCACCCTGCTATTGAGCACCAACTACCGCAGCGTCGAGGCGGTGATCCGCGACGGCGAACGGGTACTGGCCGGCGTGGCACGCAAGCAGGACAAGACCAGCATCGCGCACAAGGCCATGCAGCCGGGCGATCACGGCGTCAAGCTGATCCAGCGTTTCGAGCTGGCCAGCGGCATGCCGCGCCTGCTCGCAGACATCGGCGCGCAATGCGCCCACGTCGCCACGCGCGCCAACGCCGACCGCACCGCCGTGCTGCTGCTGAGCCGACGCAACGAGCCGCTGCAACAGATCCGCGCGCAGCTGGACAAGCAACTGCCGGTCAAGACCATGACCATCCACCGCGCCAAGGGCCTGCAGGCCGAGGTGGCGATCATCCTCGACGACTGCCTGCCGGCGGAGCCACACCCGCTGCGCAACGCCCTCTACGCCCACTGCGGCTTCTTCGCCGGCAGCTACGATCAGGCCATGCAGGACGAGGCCCTGCGCCTGGCCTACGTGGCCATCACCCGCGGGGTGAGCCGGGTGCTCTGGTATACGCGCAAGGCGCAGGGGGCGACGCGCTCGCTTCAGGGCGGCTGAGCCGACGCTGAGCAATGCGCCGGGACTTTTTCGCCGGCAAGCAAGAATTGCCTGGAGCAGCTCCTGACGTCGCCCGCGACAGCCCCGAGGCTTGCCGCCAAGGCCGGTTACTACTCCTGCAAAACCGGCATCTCCGCCATCCCTGGCGGTCAAATGGCAGGCAACAAAAAATCGTCAGGAACGATTTTTGACGTCGCTTGCGACGGCCCCAAGGGTTGCCGCCATGGATGGCAGGCAACAAAAAACCCGCCGAAGCGGGTTTCTTCCCAACCATCCGACATCCTGTCGGTGGCCATCCGGGCCTGGTCATCGTCCTTGATCCTCAGCGATCCGTCGCTGCAGGGGATGGGTGTAGATTAAGGCGCCAGCCGGGGTGGCGACAGCGGCCAATGCCGCCGGCGCGTGTAAGACATTGGCTATAGCGCCTCAGCGCGCCCGCCCGATCATCCGCCCCAGCGCGTCTGCCTCGCCCTGGCGGCGATGGACCAAGGCCATCGCCGCGTGGCCGAGGATCAGCGCCAGCAGCAGCCAGCCGAGGTTGCCGTGCAGCAGGTTGGCCGGGGCCATCAGCCATTCGATCTTCGGCCCGCTGAAACCGGCCATCAGTTCGATGCCGAAGGCGCTGAACTGGCGTCCGGAGCCGTACTGGCGCAGCAGCGCGAGCAGCGGCACCAATAGCATCAGCGCATACAGCGCCAGGTGACCGAACCGCGCCATGGCGTTGAGCGAGGCCGGCCGCCGGCTGCGGTTGGCCAGCGCCCAGAGCAGACGAACCAGCACCAGCGCCATCAGCAGCACGCCGGTGGGTTTGTGCGTGGCCCAGGCGAACTCGTCGAGGCTGGATTCCGCCAGCAGCAGGTGAACGAGGGTGGTGAAGAATTGCCAGCCCAACAGGGCGGCCATGCCCCAGTGCAGGATGCGGCTGACCAGGCCGTAGTGCTGGGCGGAGTCGTGGAGTGACGACATCGTGGTTCCTCTCGAATGTCAGAAGCGGGTGAACACAGACTCAGGCAACAACCCGGCGCAGCGCCTTGACCTCAAGCAAGGCCGACGGCCGGGGCCATTACCGACCCGGTTCGGCGCACAGGGTGCCGCATGTCGCAGACCGCCGACCGCCGACCGCGCCCAGATGTAAACAACTGTGTCGACGCCCGGCGCACCGGGCGCCGGCTCAGCGCTCGCGCAGCGCGGCGTGGGCGTCTCGCCAGGCCTGCAGCCGGGCATCCTGCCAGATGCGCGCATGCAGGCGCGCCATGCCGTCGGGGTCGTTGAGCAGGCGCCAGCGGGTCGCCTCGACGCTGCCATGCGGGCCGGCGGCGAGGATTTCCGCGAGGCGTGCCTCGCGCAGCGCCTCGGCCGCCGGCACCACCTTGGCGTGGCGGGCCCGGGCCATGGCGCAGACCAGGGCGTTGTACAGCGGGTCGACCGCCGCGCGCAGGAAGCCCTGCTGCAGCGCCCGCGCACTGTTCAACCGTTCGTACTCGGCGGTGCTGCGCAGCTCGCGCGGCACCTGGTGTTCCTCGGGGATGAGGAACAGTCCGGCGCGGCGGGTGGCCAGCCCCGGCGCGGTACGACTGGTCAGCACCGAGACCAGCGGCGAAAGGATCAACGACACCACGATGGGCGTCAGCCACCAGAGAAAATCCGGGTTGAGCCAGGCCACCAGGGCGGTCCAGGCGACGCCGATCAGCACCTGCGAGCCGTGCCGGCGCAGCGCCTCGCTCCAGGGCGTGGCGTCGTCGACGCGCTGCGGCGAATTCCACTGCACCGACCAGCCGAGGAACGCGGCGGTGACGAACAGACTGTGGAACAGCATGCGCACCGGCGCCAGCAGCACCGAGCAGAACGCCTCCAGCAGCATCGACAGCAGCACCCGCAGGCGCCCGCCATAGGCCTCGGCGCCCTGGATCCAGATCAGCAGCACGCTGAGCAGCTTGGGCAAGAACAGCAGAATCATGGTCGCGGAGAACAGCGCGATGGCCTCCTCCGGCTGCCAGCGCGGCCACAGCGGGTAGAGCTGGTTGGGCTGCAGGAAGTACTCCGGCACCATCAGCGTGTGGATCGCCAAGAGGCCGGTGGACAGAAGCAGGAACAGCAGCCACAAGGGCGCCGACAGGTAGGACATGACCCCGGTGAGGAACACCACGCGGTGCACCGCGTGCATGCCGCGCACCAGGAACAGGCGGAAGTTCATCAGGTTGCCCTGGCACCAGCGGCGGTCGCGCTTGAGTTCGTCGAGCAGGTTCGGCGGCAGCTCCTCGTAGCTGCCCGGCAGGTCGTAGGCGATCCACACCCCCCAGCCGGCGCGGCGCATCAGCGCCGCCTCGACGAAGTCGTGGGAGAGGATCGCCCCGGCGAAGGCGCCGGTGCCCGGCAGCGGCGCCAGGGCGCAGTGCTCGATGAAGGGCTGGATGCGGATGATCGCGTTGTGCCCCCAGTAGTGCGACTCGCCGAGCTGCCAGAAGTTGAGCCCGGCGGTGAACAGCGGGCCGTAGACGCGGGTGGCGAACTGCTGCATGCGCGCGTAGAGGGTGTCCATGCCCGAGGCCTTGGGCGCGGTCTGGATGATGCCGGCGCCGGGGTTGGCCTCCATCAGGCGCACCAGGCGGGTCAGGCATTCGCCGCTCATCACGCTGTCGGCATCGAGCACTACCATGTAGCGGTAGTTGCTGCCCCAGCGCCGGCAGAAGTCGTCGATGTTGCCGCTCTTGCGCTTCACCCGCCGCCGACGACGGCGGTAGAAGATATGGCCGAAGCCCTCCACCTCGCGGCACAGCTCCAGCCAGGCCTGTTGCTCTGCGACGCAGATATCCGGGTCGTTGCTATCGCTCAGGACGAACAGGTCGAAATGCTCGAGCTGGCCGGTTTCGCGCAGCGACTCGAAGGTCGCGCGCAGGCCGGCGAAGACCCGCGGCACGTGCTCGTTGGCGATTGGCATCACCAGCGCGGTGCGCGCCTGCGGCGAGATCGTCTCGTCGCCGCAGCTGCTGGCCGAGATGCTGTAGCGGTCGCGCCCCTTGAGCAGCTGGAAGAAGCCCATCAGCGCGGTCCAGAAGCCCATCGACACCCAGCAGAACAGCAGGGCGAACAGCGCCAGGATGCTGGTCTGTACCACGTACGGCAGGATCTGCCGCGCCGACTCCTGCCACGGCTGCTCGAACACCAGGCCGAGGTCGACCAGCGACCAGCCCTGGTAGGGCAGCACCGACTTCATGTACCAGGTGGCGACCAGCGTCTGCACCAGCATCAGCAGCAGCAGGGCGCCGCGCCGCACGGCGGCGACATGCCGCCAGTGCGCCTCACTGAAATCCTCGGCCTCGCGGGTGCGCGGCCGCGGCGCCGGCTTGTCGCCCCGCAGCCAGCGCCAGCCGCGCCGCAGGATGTTGGTCTGCCAGGGCTCGGGCAGCATGCGCGTGCGGCGGATCGGCGGCGTCGATTCGATGCTCGGCCGGCCCTGGTGATCCTTGACCAGGCGGCAGCCGCGCTCGAGCGCATCCGGCCAGCCGAGGGCCAGGCGCGCCGGCACCGACTCGAGCAGCTCGCGGGTTTCCCCGGCGGGTTGCGGCGCGGCCTCGCCCGGCGACTGCAGCGCATGGTGCAGTGCCGCCAGATCACCGCCGCCGGCCAGGCCGCGCGCCAGCGCCTGCTGCCGCTCGGCGTCGAGCGACAGTTCGTCGAGGTAATGGCGGATCAGCGTCGAATCGGAGAAGTCATTCATGGGCAGGCAGCTGGTAGCTCCAGGTTTC
Organism: Pseudomonas sp. PL-6; assembly: GCF_054110165.1. NCBI lineage: Bacteria > Pseudomonadati > Pseudomonadota > Gammaproteobacteria > Pseudomonadales > Pseudomonadaceae > Pseudomonas > Pseudomonas sp. PL-6. The sequence goes on from NZ_CM134189.1 coordinate 3,905,368, forward strand.
CGACAGGTTTTTGCCGTCCTCGACCAGCGCGGCACGCATTTCCACCGGCCGCGTCGGGTCCTTGACCTTGACCCGCAGCGTCAGGCGCCAGCCCTTGCTCACAGGGTTGTGGCGCAGGTTCTGCTCCACCAGCTCGGCGTTGTCGTCGATGCTGACCTGCGGCATGACCGGCGCCTCCGGCGCGCGCTCGGCCAGCGCCGGACCGACGAAGTCCACCAGCAGCGCGGTGCTGCCATCGGGGTGGCGGATCAGGTTGGCCTGCTTGACGTCGCCCTCGGACAGCCGGGTCTGTTCGACCCGGGCCAGTTGCGGGACGCGCAGCGCGGCCAGGTCGCCGCCGAAGTGCAGGCGGTAGGCGAAGTTCAGCGCCTCGCCCGGGGCCGGCTGCTGCGCGGGATGCCACAGGGCGACGATGTTGTCGTTGGTTTCGTCGGGGGTGGGGATCTCCACCAGTTCGACGTGCCCGGCACCCCAGTCGCCGAGCGGCTCGATCCAGGCACTGGGACGCAGCTCGTAGCGGTCGTCGAGATCCTGGTACCGGGCGAAATCGCGAGCGCGCTGCAGCAGACCGAAGCCACGCGGGTTGTCGATGCGATAGCTGCTGACATTGAGGCGCTTGGGGTTGTTCAGCGGACGCCACAGCCACTCGCCATTGCCGGCGTGGATGGCCAGGCCGTCGGAGTCGTGCAGCTCGGGGCGGTAGTTGGGACGCGGCCAGGGCTGGTTGGCGCCGTACAGGTACATGCTGGTCAGCGGCGCGATGCCGAGCTTTTCCACCGGCTCGCGCAAATAGACCCTGGCCTCGACGTCCAGCACGCTGGCGCGCCCCGGCCTGATCTCCATGCGGTAGGCGCCGGTGGCGCGCGGCGAATCGAGCAGCGCGTAGAGCACCAGGCTGCGCCGGTCCGGCTGCGGTTGCTCGATCCAGAACTCGGTGAAACGCGGAAACTCTTCACCGGAGGGCAACGCCGTGTCGATCGCCAGGGCGCGCGCCGACAGACCGAACACCTGGCCCTTGCCGACGATGCGGAAGTAGCTGGCACCGAGCACGCTCATCAGCTCGTCCTGCTTGTCCGCGCCGTTGAGCGGATGCATCACCTTGAATCCGGCGAAGCCCAGGTTCTCCAGCTCGCCGGCCTGCACCGGCAGGTCGGCGAAGTCGAACATGGCCGGCTCGTAGCGGATCTCGCGAGTGCCCGCAGCGGTGATCTCATTGATCTTCACCGGCAGGTCGAAGTGCATACCCTGGTGGAAGAAGTACAGCTGGAACGGGGTCTTGCCGTCGCGCCAGTGCGCCTGGTCCTCGCGAAAGCGCAGCTTCTGGTAATCGGCGAACTTCAGTTCGCGCAGCGCCACCGGCAGACGGCTCTGCGCCACGCTGTACTCCTGGCCGGCCAGGGCCTGGGCCTTGACCGCCACGTCCTCCAGTTCGAATGCCCCACTCTGCGCAGCCCACAACAGCCCCATCAGAGCGCCGGCCAGCTTGGCGGCCTTGCCCCAACGGTTATGACAAGGACCTCTCATCGACACATAGCCTCCAGGGCGACAGGTACCGACACGCGACGGCCGGCCCCGGGGGCGCCGCCGCATGAAGTTGAAATCGGGCAGGGAGTGCGTGGACGACGCGAGCGCGATGCAGACGGCCAACCGAACGGCGGCGCCCGCACGCACGGATCTGTTCTGCGCATTGTCAGCAGATCGCGCTGTCCGGCATAGATGCCCGCCCAGGTATATGTTTGCCTCCTCGGGCCGCCTCTCAGTCGGGCGGCAATAGCTCGAAACGGGCCTCCCGTACCTGCGCCGAATCCAGCCCGAGCTGCACGCGAAACGCCCCTGGTTCGCTGACCTGGCGCAGGTTGGCGTCGAAGAAACGCAGCATGCTTTCATCGATCTCGAAACGCACCTCGCGCGTCTCCCCCGCTTGGAGCTTGACCCTGCGAAAATCCTTGAGTTCCTTCACCGGTCGAATCACCGAGGCAACCTCGTCGTGCAGATACAGCTGCACCACGCTGCTGCCGGCGCGCGGACCGGCGTTGCTGAGCGTCGCGCGGACCTCGATCTTCTCGCCCGCACGCATGCGCATGGCCGACAGCTTCGGCGCGGACAATTCGAAGCGGCTGTAGCTCAGGCCGTAGCCGAAGGTATAGAGCGGGCCGTTGGCGGCCTCGAAGTATTGCGAGGTGTAGTTGCCGGGACTGCCCTCACGGTACGGGCGGCCCAGGCGCAGGTGGTTGTAGTGGCTGGGAATCTGCCCCACCGAACGCGGAAAGGAGATCGGCAGCTTGCCCGCCGGGTTGTGCTCGCCGAACAGCACCTCGGCGATGGCGTGGCCGCCTTCGATGCCGCTGTACCAGGTCTCGAGGATGGCGTCGGCGTTGGCCTGCTCCCAGCCCAAGGCCAGCGGCCGGCCGTTCATCAGCACCAGCACCAGCGGTTTGCCGGTGGCCTTGAGCGCGCGCAGCAGCGCCTGCTGGCTGTCCGGCAGGTCCAGGCGGGTACGGCTGGAGGATTCGTGCGACATGCCGCGCGACTCGCCCACGGCGGCGACTATGACGTCGGCCTGGCTTGCCACGCGCAGCGCTTCCTCGAGCATGGCCTGGGGGCTGCGCGGGTCCTGCTCGATCTCCGGCCGGTCCCAGTTGAGGCGGTTGAGGTACTCGACCACCCGCGCGTCGTCGGTGACGTTGGCGCCACGCGCGTAGAGCAGCTTGCCGCGCTCGCCCAGCGCGGCCTGCATGCCCTGGAGCAGGGTCACAGCCTGCTCGGCGCGGCCGCTGGCCGACCAGCTACCGAGCATGTCGACCGGCGAATCGGCCAGCGGACCGATCAGGGCGATGCGGCCGCCCTTGCGCAGCGGCAGGGTGTCGTCGCGATTCTCCAGCAGGACCAGGGCATCGCGCGCGATCGCGCGCGCCGCGGCGCGGTGCAGACGGCTTTCGGCGCTGACCTCGGCCGGATCGTCGGCGGCGCGGCCGATGCGCAGGAAGGGGTCATGGAACAGGCCCAGGTCGTACTTGGCGCCGAGCACCGCGGCCACCGCCTCGTCGATGCGCGCCTCGTCCACCTCGCCGTCACGCACCAGGCCGGGCAGCTCCTCGAGGTACAGATCGTCGGCCATGCTCATGCCGACGCCGGCATTGATCGCCAGCCGCACCGCCTCGCGGCCGTTGGCGGCGACGCCGTGGCGCATCAGCTCGGAAATGGCGCCGTGGTCGCTCAGCACCACGCCGCGAAAGCCCCACTCGCGACGCAGCAGGTCGCGCAGCAGCCAGGCGTTGGCCGAAGCCGGCACGCCGTTGATCGCATTGAGCGCCACCATCACCCCGCCGGCGCCGGCCTCCAGCGCCGCCCGGTACGGCGGCAGGTAATCCTGGTACATGCGCAGCGCGCTCATATCGACCACGTTGTAGTCGCGCCCGCCCTCCACCGCGCCGTACAGGGCGAAGTGCTTGACGCTGGCCATGATGCGCTGCGGATCGCTCGGCGCGGCGCCCTGGAAGCCGCGCACCATGCGTGCGGCGATCTGCGAGACCAGCTGCGGGTCCTCGCCGAAGCCTTCGGAGGTGCGCCCCCAGCGCGGGTCGCGGGAAATGTCCACGGTGGGCGCGAAGGTCATGTCCAGGCCGTCGGCACTGGCTTCCAGCGCCGCGATGCGGGCGCTGTTCTCGATGGCCTCGAGGTCCCAGCTGGAGGCCAGACCGAGACCGATGGGAAAGGTGGTGCGATGGCCGTGGATCACGTCGTAGGCGAAGAACAGCGGGATGCCCAGGCGGCTGCGCAGCGCGGCCTGCTGCATGGGCCGGTTGTCCTGGCGGGTCACCGAGTTGAAGGTGCCGCCGATGCGCCCGGCGGCAATCTCCTCGCGGATGCGCTCGGCGCTCATGTCGCCGCCGATGCTGATCAGGCGCAGCTGGCCGATCTTCTCCTGCAGGCTCATGCGCGCGATCAGCTCGCTGATCAGCACGTCGCGCTCGGCCACCGGCGGCGCCGCGAGGAGCAGGCCGGGAGCGGCGATCAGGGTGGCAAACAGCAGGTGGCGCAGGCGTTTCATCGAGGTCGGCATCCGGGCACGAGGACTGGGCAAAATTGTCGCCACGATACTCCGACTCCACGAGGCGCGCGCCGGGGGCGGGGAAAAAATTCGCGCTTGCACAAAGTTGCGCTTTTTCTCCCCCGGGGGCTGGCGAGGCGGCAGCGGCGGCGTAGCATGGCGGCATCAGGGGGACGGCGATGGCGCAACTCGATCACTTGCAGGTATTTCAGAGCATGAGCCGCTCGGCCAATGCGCGCCTGCACGCCCTCGCCGAGCTGGGCCACGGCCTGGCGGTGGCGCGCTGGAGCAATGCCCACGACGCCCGCGACTACCTGGCGCCCAGCCATCACACCCTGTCCTGCTACCTCGCCGGCGGCACCGGCACCTTCCGCCGCGAGCGGCCGGGCGCCAAGGGCGCACCGGACAAGCTGTGCATCCTGCCGGCCGAGCACCAGTCGGCCTGGATCATCAACGGCGAGATCCAGCTGGCCCACCTCTATGTAGACCAGGAGCGCTTCGCCCTCGGCGCGGTCGCCCTGCTCGATCGCGAACCGCGCAGCCTGCAGCTGGAGGAAGCGACCTTTCTCGACGACGCCGCGCAGGCCGCGCGCTTTCGCCGGCTGTGCGCACTCGACTGGCGGGAGCCGGGCGAGCGCCTGCTGGCCAGCAGCCTGGCCCACGAGCTGCTCAACCACGCCCTGCTCACCCAGGTCGGCCTGCGCCAGGGCCTGCGCCTGAAGGGCGGCCTGGCCCCTGCCCTGCGCAAACGCCTGCGCGACTTTATCGAGCAGCACCTGGCCGAGCCGCTGCCGCTGGGCCAGCTGGCCGCGCTCTGCGCGCTGTCGGAATACCACTTCGCGCGCATGTTCCAGGCCAGCTTCGGCCTGCCGCCGCACCGCTACGTGCTGGCCCGGCGCCTGGCGCGCGCCTGCCACTTGCTGCGCCAGTCGGCGCTGCCGCTGGGCGAGGTCGCCCTGGCCTGCGGCTTCGCCAGCGCCAGCCACTTCAGCAATCGCTTCCGCCAGGCCCTGGGCGCGACGCCGGGGCAGTACCGCGCCGCCTTCGAGCCCTGAGCCGACTGCACGTCGGCAATCGCCTCGCGGCGTCTGCTAATCGCGCCGCGGCTGTGCGAAAATCTGCGGCTTTGCATTGCCGCGGCCGAGTCATGCGCCTATCACCTGCGTCCCCGGGGTTTCGCTGATGCCCCTGGATATTCACCAGCTGCGCCAGGAGGACTGGCGCTCCGAGTTCGGCGCCGGCGACCTGCGCCGCGGCATCGCCTACGCCGAGGAAAAGCGCAGCAAGCTGCTCAGCCTCAAGGACAACAGCCTGCTGGCCAGCTGCCGCGGCGCGGCCGGGCACACCTACCAGCAGCGCATTACCCTGCACCCCTATGGTCGCCGCTGGAGCGTCACCGGCCACTGCAACTGCCCGGTGGGCTTCAACTGCAAGCACGTGGTCGCCGCCCTGCTCACCCTGGAGGCGCAGCAGCGCGGCGGCGGCGATCTGTCCGAGATCATCGTGGCGACCAAGGAAGTGGCCGAGCAGCGCCTCGAAGGCATCGCCCCGACCCCGCAACTGAGCCTCGGCAGCCAGGTGCGCGTGCATTTCGACGCGCGCAAGGGGCGCATGCAGGAGCAGACCCAGCACCGCGCCGCGCTGGCCTTCGATTACGCCGGGCACCGGGTGTTCGGCAAGCCGGCCAAGGACCTGGTCAAGCGCCTCGATGCCGACACCAACCTGCGCCTGATCCGCGACGCGCAAGCGGAAGCGGCGCTGCGCAAACGCCTGGAAGGCCTCGGCCTGCAGGTGGCGCTACGGCAGAGCGAGGCGCTGCCGGCCGAGGCCGGCGAGCCGTTCGAGCTGGACAGCGAGCGCGACTGGCTGGATTTCGTCCAGCAGCAGCTGCCGCAGCTGCGCGCCGAGGGCTGGCAGATCCACATGCGCCCGGACTTCCAGTACAACCTGGCGGAGGTCGACGACTGGTACGCCGAGGTCGAGGAAGACCCGCAGCAAAACTGGTTCGACCTGGAGCTGGGCATCGAGGTGGAAGGCCAGCGCCTGAGCCTGCTGCCGATCCTGCTCCAGGCCATCCGCCGTACGCCCTGGCTGCTGGCCCCCGAGACGCTGGCCCAGCGTTCCGACGAGGACCGCCTGCTGGTCAGCCTGCCGCAGGGCGGCAAGCGCATCGCCCTGCCCTTCGCCCGTTTGAAGCCGCTGCTGGCCACCCTCGGCGAGCTGTATTTCCGCGACCCCGGCGAGGATGTAAGCCGCCTGCGCCTGGGCCGCGCCGACGCCGCGCGCCTGGCCGAGCTGGCCGCCGGCCCGGCACTCAGTTGGCAGGGCGGCGACGAACTGCGCGGCTTCGCCCAGCGCCTGCAGCAACTGCAGAGCCGCGAGGTGGTCTCGCCCGAGGGCTTGCGCGCCGAGCTGCGGCCCTACCAGCTGCAGGGCCTGAACTGGATGCAGACCCTGGCCGAGCTGCGCGTCGGCGGCGTGCTGGCCGACGACATGGGGCTGGGCAAGACCCTGCAGACCCTGGCGCATATCCTCTGCGAGAAACAGGCCGGGCGCCTGAGCCAGCCGGCGCTGATCGTCATGCCCACCAGCCTGATTCCCAACTGGCAGGACGAGGCCGCGCGCTTCGCCCCCGAGCTGCGCGTGCTGGCCCTGCACGGCGCCAGGCGCCGCGCGCTGTTCGAGGAGATCGAAGCGCACGACCTGATCCTCACCACCTACGCCCTGCTGCCGCGCGACCTCAAGGCGCTGAACCGGCATGCCTATCGCCTGCTGATTCTCGACGAGGCGCAGAACATCAAGAACCCGCGCAGCAAGGCGGCCACCGCCGCCGGCCAGGTGCGCGCCGAGCTGCGCCTGTGCCTGACCGGCACGCCGCTGGAAAACCACCTGGGCGAGCTGTGGTCGCTGTTCCACTTCCTCATGCCCGGCTGGCTGGGCGACGCCAAGGCCTTCACCCGCGACTACCGCACGCCGATCGAGAAACGCGGCGACGCCCAGCGCCTGGCCCACCTGGTCGGGCGCATCCGCCCCTTCCTGCTGCGCCGCAACAAGGAACAGGTGGCCCGCGAGCTGCCGCCGAAGACCGAGATCACCCACTGGGTCGAGCTGACCCAGCTGCAGCGCGACCGCTACGAGACCCTGCGCCTGGCCATGGATCAGAAGGTGCGCGCGGAGATCGCCCGTCAGGGCCTGGCGCGCAGCCATATCGTCATCCTCGAGGCGCTGCTGCGCCTGCGCCAGAGCTGCTGCGACCTGCGCCTGCTGGGCGACGGCGCGGCCGAGCTGAGCGCCGCCGACTCGGGCAAGCTCAGCGCCCTGCTGGAGATGCTCGAGGAACTGGTGGACGAGGGTCGTCGGGTGCTGCTGTTCTCCCAGTTCACCTCGATGCTGGCGCTGATCGAGACGGAGCTGGCGGCGCGGCAGATCGCCTACGCCAAGCTCACCGGCAGCACCCAGGACCGGCGCACGCCGGTGCAGCGCTTCCAGGCCGGGGAGTTCCCGGTATTCCTGATCAGCCTCAAGGCCGGCGGCAGCGGCCTCAATCTGACCGCCGCCGACACCGTGATCCACTTCGACCCCTGGTGGAACCCGGCCGCCGAGGCCCAGGCCAGCGACCGCGCCTACCGCATCGGCCAGGACAAGCCGGTGTTCGTCTACAAGCTGATCGCCCGCGGCAGCGTCGAGGAGAAGATCCAGCAGCTGCAGCAGGCCAAAGCCAGTCTGGCCCAGGGCGTGCTGGAGGGCGGCAGCCAGGGTCAGTGGCAGCTGAACGAGGCCGACCTGGCGGCGCTGTTCGCCCCGCTCGACTAGCAGGCCGTTGAAAAACGTAGGCGAGGCAGCCAGTGCAAGGCAAAAACAGGCGAAAAAGCGGAGTTTACGAGCTGTAAATGAGCATTTTGAGCCTGTTTTTAACGCAGCAATGGCAACGCAGGTAGTTTTTCAACAGCCTGCTAAAGGCCCTGGCCCTTGTCGTCGCAGGGTGGATCACGCTTTATCGATCCACCATGGCGCCGGCATAGGTGGATGCAAAGAGCCTGATCCACCCTACGCCTCAATCGGAGGTGTCGTCGCGCTCGGCTTCGGCATCGGCGCGGTTGCGCGCCTTGCCGCGCGCCGCCGGGGCGGCCACCGCCGGGTAGCGGGCCGAGGCATAGCGCACCACCAGAATCGCCAGGGCCAGCAGCAGGATGGCGCCAGACACCATCACCACGCCCCAGTCCGGCTTGTGGTTGTGCGAGATGTCGGAGATCAGCAGGCGGGTCAGCGCGGTGATGGCCACATAGATCATGAAGCGGATCGGCATGTGGTTGGTCTTGAAGTAGATCCCCACCATCGCCGCCAATTCCAGGTAGATGAACAACAGCAGGATGTCGTCCACCGTGATCTGGCCGTTGTCGAGCATGCCGATAAAGGTCATCACCCCGCCCCAGGCGGTGATCGCGCCGATGGCGAACAGCGCCAGGTAGTGGAAGGCCTCCATCAGCAGGTTGCCCAAGGACTCGGCCAGGCCATGCATGCCCGCGCGCAGACGTTCCGCCCAATTCATCCGTACTTCTCCCCCCAAGACCCGACATCACGACCCGAGCCACCGAAATGGCGGCTCGCCGGCTTCGTGCATGCAGGAAAAACACCAGCCTCAGGATGATGCCGGCGGACGCGCAAAAGGCACAGGCGCAGATTGCCGCAGGGCGGCTACAGCAGCCAGCCGAGCCCCCCGGCGACCAGCAGCGGCGCGGCGGCCGGCAGCGCCCAGCGCGGACGCCAGGCCAGCAGGGCGACCAGCAGCAAGACGGCGAGCATCAACTGGCACAGCCACAATAGCGCGCCGATCTCGCCGCCCTGACACAGGCTGCACAGCCCCAGGGCGAGGCCGCAGCAGGATGCCGCAGCCAGGCGCAGGCCGCGTTGACGCGCGCGTCCCGGCTCGCCGCCGAGCAGCGCTTTGTGGTGGCGCGGCATGGCCAGGCACAGGGCGAGCATGCCGAGATAGCCCAGGGCGAAGGCGAGCAACATCACAGCCCCTCCGCGGCCGGCTCGCGCGGCGCGCGCACCGGCCTGGCCTGAGGCTGCGCGCCCAGGCGCCAGGCGCACAGGGCGCAGAGCAGGCCGGCGAGCAGCAGGAACGCGTCGACCCCGGCCAGTGCCCAGTCGCCGCGCGCCAGGCTGGCCAGCAGATGGCCCTGCGGCGCGAGCAGCACCGACAGCAGCGGCAGACCGAGCGCCAGCAGCGCGCCGAGGCTCAGTTGCCGGCGCAGCAGCTGCGGGCTGTGGCGCTGCCACACTGCCCACAATGCCAGCAGCGCCCAGCTGGCGACGAACACCCAGGCCTCGGCGCTGGCCCGCGCCGCGAGGTCGTCCGGCAGCAGCCGATTGCCCCACAGCAGCGTCAGGCTGGCCAGCGGCAGGCCGGCGAACACCGCGCCGTTGAGCGCCCGCACCAGGCCGATGCCAGGCCCGCCGCGGGCCGCGCGCTTGCTCAGCCAGACCCGGCTGCCGGCCACCAGCATGGCGCAGCCGGCCAAGCCCAGCAGCAGGTAGAGCGCGCGCACCAGGGCGCCGCCGAACTGCGCCATGTGCAGGCCGACCAGCCACAGGTAAGTGCCGTAGCCGGCCGGCGCGCGCTGCACGTGGAGCAACTCGCCGCTGCTCGCGTCGAAGCTGAGGGTGTCGGCCGGGATGGCGATGCGCGACCGGTCGCCGCGGCGAATCTCCACCACCGCCGCGGCATCGTGCGGGTGATGCACGCTGATCCGCCCCGGCTCACCGCCCTGCCAGTGGGCGCGCGCCCGTTCGACCAGCGTATCGAGGGAAACCGGCGCCGGTGCCGGGCGCTGCAGCTCCTCGCGGTGGTAGCCGCCCATCACCTCGCTGAAGAAGTGCCCGATGTCGCTCTTGTAGGCCACCTGGGCACCGGCCGGCATGTAGGAGGCGACGAAGACCGCCACGCCGGTGTAGGCCAGCACCAGGTGGAAGGGCAAGCCGGCGACGCCGAACAGGTTGTGCGCATCCAGCCAGGCGCGCTGGCCGTTGGCGGCCGGGCGCAGGGTGAAGAAATCCTTGAAGATGCGCCGGTGGATGATCACCCCGGAGACCAGCGCCACCAGCATGAACATGCCGGCCAGGCCGACCAGGTAGCGCCCGGCCATGCCGCCGTGCAGCTCGTAGTGCAGCTTGAAGAAGAAGTCGCCACCCTGGGTCTCGGGCAGGGGTTGCAGGCTGTGCGGGGCGAAGGCGCGGCGCTCGATGCGCTCGCTGCCGTCCACTTCCCAGGCCAGCTGCCAGAAGGGCTCGCGCGCGCTCGGCGGCACCATCCAGAAGGCATGCAGCCGGTCCGCGACGTTGCCCTGCAGCCAGCCGCGCAGCTGCTCGGCGCTCAGCGTGGCCGCCTGCGGCTGGTGCAGCGCCGGACGCATCCAGCGCTCCAGCTCCTTGTCGAAGCAGGCCACAGTGCCGCTGAACAGGATGACGAACAACAGCCAGCTGGGCAGCAGACCGCCCCAGGTGTGCAAACCGGCCATGGATTGACGCAGGCTCATGGGCGCGCTCCGAACTCGGCGGGAAGGAAGGCGGCCAGGCACAGCAACAGCGCCAGCCCGAGCGGCAGCGACCAGGCGCGCAGGGCGCTGCGCGCGGCGAACACGTAGATCACCGCGGCGGTCCATACGGCGAAGCACAGCAGGCTGGCGAACACCACGCGGTCGGCACGCGCCAGCGGCAGGTAGACGGAGAAGAACGCGGTAAAGCCATAGGCCAGGGCATAGCCGCCGAACAGCGCGGCGAGTATTCGCGAGGCGATGCTCCAGGGGGTCGGGGAAGGTTGCTTGCTCACGGTCGGCTCGTCTGTGAATGATCGAAACGCTGGCGGGCGTCCCGAATCCGGGCGCCGGCCTACAGGAATGGAAACAGCCTGTAGGCCGGCGACATATTAGTGAGAAGTGTTTTTATTTGAAATATCAGTCGTAGAAATGGCGCCAGCTGGCGGCCAGTTCCACTTACCAGCTGTAACTGGCGCTGGCGGTCAGGGTGCGGCCATAGCCGTAGTAGCAGGTCACTTCGCTGCAGGAGGTGTCGTACTCCTTGTCCAGCAGGTTGCTGGCGTTGAGTGCCAGGCGCATGCCGTCCAGCTGGTAGTGCAGGCTGGCGTCGACCAGGCTGTAGGCCTCCGACTCGACGCTGACGATGGGCTCCAGTGTGGGGTTGAACGCCAGCGCGGCGTTGCGCCCGGTATGCCGGCTCTCGCCGACGTAGCGCACGCCGATGCCGCCGCCGAGGCCCTTGAGCGCACCGCTCGGCTGGGTGTAGTCGAGCCAGGCGCCGGCCGAGTCGCGCGGGGTGCGCGGCAGGCGGCTGTCCTCCTCCCAGGGGTTGGGACTCTTGCTGACGAAGGCGTCGGTGTAGCTGTAGAAGGCAGTCAGGTCCAGGCCCTCGGCCAGGCTGGCCAGCGCTTCGATCTCGACGCCGCGCGAGTTGACCTCGCCCACCTGGCGGCGCAGGCTGCGCCCCGGATCGCTACTGGAATCGTTGAGCACGTAGTCCTGCTTGGTCAGGTCGAACAGCGCCAGGCTGATGAAGCTGCGCGCGCCCTCGGGCTGGTACTTCACCCCGACCTCGTACTGCTTGCCGCGCTCCGGGTCGAAGGGCTTGCCGCTCAGGCTGTCGCTGCCGCTGACCGGGTTGAACGACTCGCTGTAGCTGACATAGGGCGCCAGGCCGTTGTCGAACAGGTAGACCAGTCCGGCACGGCCGCTGAAGGCCTCGCTGGTGGCCTTGCTGTCGGCGCGCAGGGCGTCGTCGGTCTGGTTCACCGCCCAGTCGTAGCGGCCGCCGAGCAGCAGCCGCCAGTGCTCGCCCAACTCGAGCTGATCCTGCAGGTAGAGGCCGGTCTGGCGCACCAGCAGGCTCTGCTTGCGGTCGATCCCCGGCGGCGCCACCGGCCGGCCGTACTGCGGGTCGAGCAGGTCCAGCGGCGGCACCGCGGCGCCGTAGTAGGCCGCCTCGTTGGAGCGGCTGCGGCGCCAGTCGAGGCCGAGCAGCAACCTGTGCTGGACGCTGCCGGTGGCGAAGCTGGCCTCGGCCTGGTTGTCCACGCCCCAGCCGCTCATGTGCTCGTCCTGAATGCCGGCGTTGCGCAGCAGGGTGCGACCGTCGGACGGCAGCGCGGCGTAGGCATTGATATAGCTGTAGTCGAGGTCGACGTCGTCGTAGCGCAGGTTCTGCCGCAGGGTCCAGGTGTCGTCGAGACGGTGCGACAGCTGATAGCCGACCGAATAGTAGCTGCGCTGGAAGTCGTTGAAGTCCGGCTCGCCATCGAAGAAGTCGGCGTCACGGTCGTAGGGCAGATTGAAGGCCTCGCGCAGGTAGGGCGAGAAGTGCGTGCTGAAGCCGTAGCGCCCTTCGTCCTTCTGGTAGGCGGCCTGCAGGGTCAGCTCAGTGTCGGCGCTCGGGCGCCAGGTCAGGCTCGGCGCCAGCAACTGGCGCTGCATGCCGGTCTTGTCGACCTGGGCATTGGCGTCGTTGCCGAGCATCACCACGCGGTAGAGCAGCCTGCCGTCGTCCGTCAGCGGCCCGCTGAAGTCGCCGGCCAGTTCCGCCAGGTCGTCGCTGCCGGCGCGCACGCGCACTTCGTTGTGCGCGGTCTCGCTAGGCCGCTTGCTCACCAGGTTGACGATACCGCCCGGCTCGGCCTGGCCGTAGAGCACCGAGGCCGGGCCGCGCAGCACCTCGATACGTTCCAGCGCCCAGCTGTCCAGACGCGGCAGGCCATAGGTGCTGGCCGGTTGCACCAGGCCGTCGCGGAAGACCCGGGTCTTGGCGTCGAAACCGCGGATGCTGAACCAGTCGTAACGGGTGTCGAAGCCGTAGGGCACGCTGATGCTCGGGGTGTAGCGCAGCGCCTCCTCGAGGGTGGTGACGCCGCGCGCGTCCATCTGCTCGCGACTGATCACGCTGATCGCCTGCGGGGTTTCCAGCAGCGGCGTGTCGGTCTTGGTGGCGGTGGCGCTACGAGTGGCGACATAGCTGCCGACCGGCCCATTGGCGCGCTCGGCAAGCTGGGCGGTGACGGTCTGGCTCTGCAACTCGAGACTGCCGGACGCCGCCCGCGGCGCCGGCTCCAGGCGATAGGCGCCCTGTCCGTCCGCCACCACGCGCAGGCCGCTGCCGGCCAGCAGCTGGGCGAAGCCCTGCGCCACCCCGTATTCGCCCTGCAGACCGGAACTGCTGCGGCCGCGGGTCAGCGCCGGGTCGAAACTGAGCAGCACGCCGGACTGGCGGGCGAACTCGGTCAGCGCCGCCTCCAGGCCGCCGGCACTGATCTGGTAGGACTGTGCGGCCCAGGCCACAGGCGCCGCGGGCGACAGCGCCAGCGGCAGGCTTAGACTCAGCAGCGCGGCGCGTACGGCACGCGCCAGGGGCTGGGGACGACGAACAACGCGGGGCATGACGACTCCTTCGGCATAGCGTTAGGTAACGATTGCCTGGGAAGCCGGACGAACGAGAAAAACCTGCAAAAGAATCTGCGAATTATTTTCATGCGGCCTGCAGACTGACCCAGAACCGGGTGCGATAGACCACCCGCACCGGCAGAGTGCGGGCCAGCATCGCCAGTACACGGTCGCCGTCGTCCAGTGGGAAGACCCCGGAGATGCGCAACCCGGCCACCTCCGGCGCGCAGCGCAGCACACCCGGTCTCTGGCGCCCCAGCTCGGCGAGAAACTCCGCCAGCGGCATGTCGTGGGCCACCAGCAGGCCGTCTGCCCAGCGCCCGCGGTCGACATCGGCGGCGCCCAGCGCGTGCAGCGCGCCTTCGCTCAGCCTTACCCGCTGCCCGGCCTCGACCCGCTGCGTCACGCCGCCCCACGGCCGTGCCTCGACCATACCCTGATACACCGCCAGTTCGCAGGTATCCGCCTGCTGACGCACCTGAAAGCGCGTGCCGAGGGCGCGCAGCAGGCCCTGCTCGGTACTCACCAGGAACGGTCGACCGAGCGGATCAGCGGCGGTCTGCACCAGGATCTCGCCCTGGTACAGCTGGATCAGCCGGCGCTCGGCGCCATAGTGGATATCCAGCGCGGTATCGCTGTTGAGGTGCAGGGTGCCGCCGTCGGCCAACTGCAGGCGGCGGCGTTCGCCGGTGCCGGTGCGCTGTTGCGCCAGCAACGGCTGCCAGGGCTGCAGGTGCTGGCCCAGCACCCCCGCGGCCACCAGGGTGCCGAACAGGCCCAGCTGCTTGAGGCTGCGCCGCCGCTGGCGATCCACCTGCGCACCGACCAGCGCATGGCGAGCCAGCGGCGCGGACAACCCGGCGAACGGCTGGCCCAGTTGCTCCAGGCGCTGCCAGGCCTGCTCGTGCTGCGGATCGGCCGCCCGCCAGTCGGCGCACAACCGCCACTCCTGCGCCGTGGCGGTTCCCGAGGCCAGCCACACGCGCCAGGCGATGGCCTGTTGCACCACCTCGTCCAGCGCGCTCATGGGTAAGCCACCCGGTAACAATGGGCGAAGGCCTGGGCCATGTACTGCTGGATGGAACTGACCGACAGGCCCAGGCGTTCGGCGATCTGCGGGTAGGTCAGGCCGTCCAGTTGCGACAGCAGGAAGGCTTCGCGCACCGCCGGCCTGAGTCCGTCGAGCAGGCGGTCGATGGCCACCAGGCTTTCCATGACCAGCGCCTGGCTTTCCGGCGAGGGCACCTGCGGTTCGGGCAACTGCGCCAACGCCTCCAGATAGGCACGCTCCAGGCTGGCGCGACGGTAATGATCGATCAGCAGGCCGCGCGCCACCGTGGCGAGAAAGGCCCGCGGCTCGCGTACCGCTGGTGCCTCGCGCTGCAGCAGCAGGCGCACGAAGGCGTCCTGGGCCAGATCGGCCGCCTGCTGCGGGCAGCCCAGGCGCTGCCGCAGCCAACCGAGCAGCCAGCCGTGATGGCCGCGATAGAGCGTGGCGAGGGAGTCGTTCGAAGCGGAGTGGGCCATCGCTGGAATGTTCCAAGAGACAGTAAAGAGCGAATGCGAATATATTGCATTTGAAAAATACTGTCACTCTGCCTTATCGCGCGGCACGGCCCTTTCAGGCCCCGAGGGGGCCAAGACATGACTTACCGCGAATGCCGAGCCATTCAATGCTGGCCAAACGGCAGCGAGTTCTTTATGCTCGCCAGCACTGTACAAATAACCAGTTAAAAACTGATCGACACGCATGAAGGCAGACGAGGTGATGAATGGCCGTCGAAGTGGTGTACCGCAGCAGCCGCGATCCGGAGCGCTTGTTTATGGTTAAGGCCGAAGCCGACCGTCACGACAAGATGCTGGAACTGGCCGAGCGCCTCAGCCAGGTGCTGCACAAGGCGGTGCCGTCGCTGAGCGAGGAACAGGGCGAGGAGCTGGGCATCTTCATGGCGAAGAATCGCGAGGTCTTCGCCAAGGCGTTCAAGAGCCAGCCCGATGCCCTCGACGAGCTGGAAAGCGACGCCGCCGACGAGTGACCCTATCCCCCTGGCCCCGCCGTCCGCCCTGGACGCGGGGCTTTTTTCATAGCATCAAGCCGCTCCGCCGCTATCGCTCGCCCGGTACTGCGCCGCGGCGCGTTCCAGCCAGGCCGGCAGTTCGCGCCGGCGCACGCCTTCGCGCTGCGCCCGGGCCAGCTGCTCGAGCATGTACTGGCGCATCGGCGCGTCGCCTGCGGCCAGCGACAGCGCCAGGTCGCGGTCGCTCCACCGGCGGATGCGCCGATACAGCCACCAGTGGAAGTACAGCCCGGCGGCCGTGGTGACGACGATGATGAAGTAGTCCATGGCATGTCTCCTCGCCGCCACGCTAATCCAGCGGCGCCGCGGCGCCAAGTGCAGGATTGCCGCAGGGTCATGGGCTAGGCTCTGGGCGAGGAGGCACAGCATGATCCAGTGCAAACGGGTTTATCTCGGCGACGGCGCGGACGACGGCCGCCGCGTGCTGGTCGACCGCCTGTGGCCGCGCGGTCTGGCCAAGGACGCCCTGCATCTCGATGCCTGGCTGCCGCAGGTGGCGCCCTCTGCCGAGCTGCGCAAGGCCTTCGGTCATAAGGCCGGCGCCTTCGCGGATTTTCGCCGCGCCTATCGTAAGGAACTGGCCGGCCATCCCGAGCACTGGCAACAGCTGCTGCACTGGGCCGCAGACGGCCCCCTGACCCTGCTCTATGCCGCCCGCGACGAGGCGCACAACAACGCCCGGGTGCTGGCGGAGTTTCTCGAGGACGAGCTAGAGCTCCATGGCACACCGAGCTCGCCGGTGTGCTATCGGGGTGAGTTCGACGGCGCTTGAGTTCAATCCGGCTGCTGCAGCGCCTCGACCAGCGCCTTGAGAAAGCGCGCCGCCTCGCCGCCGGTGACGGCGCGGTGGTCGAAGGTCAGCGACAGCGGCAGGATCGGGTGCACCACCACCTGGCCATCGACCGCCACCGGCTCGTCGCGGATGCCGCCGGCGCCGATGATCGCCACCTGCGGTGGCACCACCACCGGGTTGGCGTAGCGGCCGAACAGGGTGCCGAAGTTGGACAGGGTCAGGGTCGCGCCCATCATCTCCTGCGGCGGGATGGAGCGCGCGCGCACGTCGGCGCGCAGGCGCGCGACGCCCTCTTTCAGATCCTCGGCGCTGCGCGCGCCGACGTTGCGCAGCACCGGCACGAACAGGCCGTAGGGGGTATCCACGGCGATGCCCAGGTCGAGCTGGGCATGGCGCCTGATCGACAAACCCTTGCCGTCGAACCAGCTGTTGAGCACCGGCTCCGCCGCGCAGGCCACCGCGATGGCCTGGGCGATGCGCACCAACGGGTCGCGCGCCTCGCGCCAGCGATGCAGGTCGGCGTCGCCGACTATCACCACCGGCACCACCTCGGCATGCGCGCGGGCCATGTTCAGCGCCATGCTGCGCCGCACGCCGCGCAGCTTCTCGCCGCCGAAGCGCTCGCGCGCGCCCTGGCTGGCGCCCTCGACGTCGGCGCGGGTGATCAGGCCGTCGGCGCCGCTGCCCGGCACGGTGGCCAGGTCGACGCCGAGCTGGCGCGCCAGCTGGCGCACCGCCGGCGTGGCGCGCGGCGCCAGGTGTTCGCGGGTGCTCGGCGCGGCACCGACGAAAAAGCTGTCCGCGCCGGCCTCGCCACCGCCCTCCAGGCGCCCGACCACCGTGCCGGCGTCGGCTTCACCCTCGTAGGCAGCCAGCGGCTCGCCGACATGCAGGATGTCGCCCTCCCTGCCGAAGGTCTTGACCAGCACCCCGTCGTAAGGCGCAGGGATATCGACTATGGCCTTGGCGGTTTCCACCGACACCAGCAACTGGTCGGCCTTGACCTGGTCGCCGGCCTTGACGTGCCACTCGACGATCTCGGCTTCCTGCAGGCCCTCGCCCAGGTCGGGCAGTTTGAAATATTTCATCGTGGTGCTCCTTGGGTCTTCTGCTCGTCTAGACCCTCTCCCCCGGCCCCTCTCCCGCATGCGGGAGAGGGGAGCAAAAGCCGCACGCGCCAGAATCCACGTCGCGGCCGGCCCCCTCTCCCATTAATGGGAGAGGGCTGGGGAGAGGGCAGCCCCTAGGCATAGTTCAACACCGTCTCGCAGGCGGCGAGGATGTCCTCGACGCCAGGGATATACAGCTGCTCCAGGCGATACAGCGGCGGCGGAATATCCGGCGCAGCGACCCGCTGGATCGGCGCCTGCAGGTCGAGCAGCGCACGCTCGTACAGGCTGGCGGCGATTTCCGCGCCGACCGCGCAGCTCTTCGGCGCCTCGTGGACGATCACGCAGCGCCCGGTCTTGCGCACCGAGGCCTCCAGGGTGTCGAGGTCCAGCGGCTTGACGCAGGCGACGTCGATCACCTCGGCCGCGATGCCACGCTCGGCCAGCCGGTCGGCGGCCTGCAGCGTCTCGTGCACGCTCGCACCCCAGCTGATCAGGGTCAGGTCGCTGCCTTCGCGCAGGGTGAAGCAACTGTCCAGCGGCAGGCGCTTGCCATCGTCGGCCAAGGGTTGCGGGTTCATCCGGTACAACCGGGTGGGTTCGAGGAACACCACCGGGTCGGGGTCGTCGATGGCGGCCAGCAGCAGGCCGTAGGCGCGCGCCGGCGAAGACGGCATGACCACGCGCAGGCCGGGGATATGCGCCAGCAGCGCCTCGGTGCTCTCGCTGTGGTGCTCGGGGGCGCGGATGCCGGCGCCCATCGGCGTGCGCAGCACCAGCGGGCAACTGAGGCGGCCGCGGGTGCGGTTGCGCAGGCGGCTGGCGTGGCAGATCAGGTGATCCAGGGCCGGGTAGATAAACCCCATGAACTGGATCTCCAGCACCGGCTTGAGCCCCTGTGCCGCCATGCCGACGCCGAGCCCGGCGATCATGGTCTCGGCCAGCGGCGTGTCGATCACCCGCTTGAAGCCGAACGCCTCGCGCAGCCCGGCGGTGGCGCGGAACACCCCGCCGTTGACGCCGATGTCCTCGCCCAGCAGCACCACGTTGTCGTCCTCGGCCATGGCCCGGTGCAGGGCCAGGTTGACCGCTTCCAGCAGGCTGACCTTCTTTTCGCTCATGGCTGGCTTCTCACTCATGGTCCACCTCCCGCCGCGCGGCGCGCTCGCGCAGCCATTCGCGCTGCTCGGCCAGGGCCTGCGGCCATTGGCCGTAGACATGCTCGAGCGCCGCCTCGGCCGGCGGCATGGGCGTCGCCTCGAAGGCCTCCACCGCGCGCTGCACCTCGGCCTGGCACTCGCCGACCAGGGCCTGCTCGCGCTGCGCATTCCACACGCCCTGGCTGACCAGAAAGGCCTGCAGGCGCGCCACCGGCTCCTCGCGCCAGGCCTGCTTGACCTCTTCGGCCGGGCGGTAGCGGGTGGCGTCGTCGGCGGTGGTGTGGTCGCCCAGGCGGTAGCTGAGGCACTCGATCAGGGTCGGCCCCTTGCCCTGGCGCGCCCGCTCCAGCGCCGCCTGCACCCGGTCGTACACCGCCAGCACGTCGTTGCCGTCGACCTGCTCGCCGGGGAAGCCGGCGCCGATCGCCTTCTGCGCCAGGGTCGGCGCGCCGCACTGGATGCGCCGCGGCACCGAGATGGCCCACTGGTTGTTGTTGACCACGAACACCACCGGCAGCTGCCAGGCGCCGGCGACGTTGAGCGCCTCGAGAAAATCGCCCTTGCTGGTGGCGCCGTCGCCGCAGGTGGTGACGGCGACGCGGTGCTGGCCGCGGATCTTGAACGCGCTGGCCACGCCGCAGGCGTGCAGGGCCTGGGTGGCGATCGGCACGCAGAGCGGGAAGTCCTCGGCCACCGCCGGGTCGACATAGGCGCTGCCGCGCTCGTCGCCGCCCCAGTACAGCAGGATCTCCTCCATGCGCACGCCGCGCATCACCTGCACCGCGGTGTCGCGGTAATAAGGCACCAGCACGTCGTCAGGGCGCATGGTCGCGCCGATGGCCACGCCGATGGCCTCCTGGCCGATGGTCGGCGCGTAGGTGCCGATGCGCCCGGTGCGCTGCAGGGCCACCGCCTTCTGGTCGAACAGGCGAGTCAGCAACATCTGCCGGTACAGGCGGAGCAGGAGTTCGAAGTCGTCGCTCCAGGCCGGCAGCTCGGCGCAGGGCGTGCCGTCGGCGGCGAGGTAGCGGGTATGCGGCAGTTTCGGCTGTTCGGACATGGCAGTCTCCTCGGCATCTTGTGGACACCTTGCTGGCCCCGGGCTGGTGGCCTGGGGCCGGATGCGCCGCCGCGCGGGTGGGCGTGGCGCGCGCAGCGGGCCCTCAGGGCCCGTACAGCAAGCGTTCGGCCAGGCGGTCGGCGACCCGCGCCGGGGAGCGCTTGTCGGCCTGGGCATGGGCGTAGATCTCGGTCAGACGCAGGCTGATCTGCGCCAGATGGGCGGTGATCGCCGCCGGTTCCTCGCCGCGATGGCGCAGTGCGACGTAGATCAGCCCACCGGCGTTGAGCACGTAGTCCGGCGCGTAGAGGATGCCGCGTGCCTCCAGCTCGTCGGCGATCTCCGGGTTGGCCAGCTGGTTGTTGGCCGCCCCGGCCACCGCCGCGCAGCGCAGCTGGCCGACGGTCTGGCCGTTGAGCACGCCGCCCAGGCCGCAGGGCGCGAGGATGTCGCAGGGGGTGGTGAGCAGCGCCTCGCTGGCCACCGGATGGGCGCCGAGCTGCTCCACCGCCAGCTGCACCCGGCCGGGGTCGAGGTCGCTGACCAGCAGCTCGGCGCCGGCCGCATGCAGTTCCTCGGCCAGGGCGAAGCCGACGTTGCCGAGGCCCTGGATGGCGATGCGCAGCCCCTCCAGATCGTCGCTGCCAAGGCGCGCCTGGGCGGTGGCGCGAATCCCGGCGAACACCCCCAGCGCGGTATGCGGCGAGGGATCGCCCTCGCTGGTGGTGCTGGTGGCATGGCGGGTGTGCTGGGCGATGCAATCCATGTCGACGCTGGAGGTGCCGCTGTCCATGGCGGTGATATAGCGCCCGTTCAGCGTCTCGATGAAGCGGCCGAAGGCCTCGAACAGCGCCGCGCGGTTGGCCACGTGGGGTGGACGGATGATCACCGCCTTGCCGCCGCCGTGGGCGATGCCGGCCAGGGCGGCCTTGTAGCTCATGCCCTGGGCCAGGCGAATGGCGTCGCGGATGGCGCTCTGTTCGTCGGGATAGGCCAGGTAGCGGCAGCCGCCGAGGGCCGGGCCGAGACGAGTGTTGTGGATGGCGATGACGGCCTTGAGGCCAGTGGCCGGATCCTGCGCCAGGTGCAGGGCCTCGAGGCGGGCGGCTTCCATCATGCTGAACATGGGCGAGCTCCCGGTCTGACTTTAGGCCTCAGTATAGGTGGCTGGGCGGAGACTGGACGCGGATCGGCCGAAGGGCTACAAGAGCAGGAGTCACCGGAGATAGCGATGAGCCCACGCCAAGCCTGCCTGCTGTGCCTGGAGCGCGATCCGCCCGAACCGTTCGAGGCGGCGCTGTGGGTCGCCGCCGAACACGATGGGCAAGTACAGCCGGCGCAGGTGCTCGGCGAACTGCACGGCCTGCAGCTGCAGGTCAGCGCCGGACTGCCGGCCCTGCCGGCGCGCGAACTGGCCCAGCCGCTGTTGCGCCGGCTCGCCGAACTGGACTTTCAGGAAGACGACGAAGGCGTCACCCGCCCCCGCCATGCGCTGCTCCACGAGGTGCTGCGGCGCCGCCGCGGGCAACCGCTGCTGCTGGCGCTGATCGCCCTGGAGCTGGCTCGGCGCCTGGACATCCCCCTGCAGGGGGTGAACTTCCCCGGACATTTCCTGTTGCGCGTGCCCGGCGCCGATCACCTGCTCGACCCCTGCGGCGGTCGCCGCCTGTATACCCGCGACTGCCGCGAACTGCTCTACCGCCAGCTAGGCCCGGATGTCGCGCTCAGCGCCACGCACCTGCACAGCGCCGACGCCCGCGCCATGCTGCAACGTCTGTCGCGCAACCTGCGCCTGTTGCACCTGCAGCAGGACGACGACCTGGCCGCCCTCAAGGACGCCGAACGGGTGCTGCAGATAGGTCCCGCGAGCATGGTCGACCATCTGGCGCGCGCCGACATCTACCGCAATCTGGCTTGTCCACAGGGCGAGCGCTACGACCTCGAACGCGCCCTGCTGTTGTGCGACGACGCCGCCCTGCGCCTGCAGCTGAGCCAGCGCCTGCGCACGCTGGACGTTGCGCCGGCGCTGCATTGAGCGGCGCCTGAGCGGCAAACCGCGCAACGTTCTGCAGCGCCCCGCACGATCTTTCGACCGGCCCGTGTAACTGGATATTTCCCGCCTACACTTTCGCTTGTTCGGCCTTCTGCCAACGCAGCGAACACCACGAACGCACGAATGACTCCACGAAGGGAAATAGCATGCAAAGACTCCTTGGTTTGCCGCTGTTGGCGGCCGTTCTGAGCACTGCCGGTTGCAGCAGCACCCTGGTGGCCCCCGAGCAGTATTCGGGTTTCTTGCAGGACTACAGCCGCCTGAGCGAGCAGCAATCGCCGTCCGGCGCCAAAGTGGCGCGCTGGATCGACCCGGATCTGCAGATCGCCCGCTACAACCAGCTCTTTCTGGAACCCAGCCAGTTCTACCCGCAGCCGCAACCCAGCGCCCGTCTGTCCCAGGAGACCCTGCACGGCATCACTCGCTACTTCGACACCGCGCTGCGCCGCGAGCTGAGCAAGGTCATGCCGCTCACCGACTCGCCCACGGCCGGCACCCTGGTGCTGCGCCCGGCCATCACCGCGGTCTCGGCCTCGACCGAGGGCCTCAAGCCCTACGAAGTCATTCCCATCGCCCTGGTGGTGGCCGCCGCCAGCACCGCGGCCGGCACCCGCGACCAGCAGGTGGAGATCGCCGTCGAGGCCGCGGTCATCGACGCGCAGAACAGCCGCGTCGTCGCCCAGGTGGTACGCAAGGGCAGCGGCCTGGACCTGGAGAACGACGAGCAGGTGATCAGCCTCGACAACGTCAAGCCGGTGATCGATGTCTGGGCCAACGACATGCGCCAGTCCGTCGAGCAGCTCAAGGCCAAGCGTTGAGAACCGCTCTGCCGGCACCGCTACGGATCGTCCGAGCGGTGCCGTACGCAGAATAGCTGCATTAGGGAGGCAACATGCTGGACTACTTCGCCTTGGGCGTACTGATCTTCGCCGCCGTGGTGCTGTTCTACGGCATCATCGCGATCCACGATATTCCCTACGAGATCGCGGTGCATCGCAACCACCCCCAGCAGGACGCCATTCATGTGGCGGGCTGGGTCAGCCTGTTCACCCTGCATGCGATCTGGCCCTTCCTGTGGATCTGGGCGACGCTCTACCGCGAGGATCGCGGCTGGGGCTTCGCCACCACGGCCAAGGCGGATACGGCGCGCCTGCTACAGCTGGAACAGCAGGTGGCGGCGCTCCAGGCCCGTCTGGATGCGCTGGAACAGCCACCCGCCGAAGCACCATTGGAGGCGAGGGACTGAGCCATGGACCTGCTGCTGATACTCACCTACACCGCCATCTGCGTCGCCATCTTCAAGATCTTCAAGATCCCGCTGAACAAGTGGACGGTGCCCACCGCGGTACTGGGTGGCATCGTGCTGATCGGCACGCTGATTTTCCTGATGAACTACAACCACCCCTATTCCGAGGTCTCGCGCAGCTACTTCGTCAGCACCCCCATAGTGCCGGCGGTGAGCGGCCAGGTGATCGAGGTGCCGGTGCGCGGCAACCAGCTGCTGGAAGAGGGCGACGTGATCTTCCGCATCGACCCGCTACCCTTCGAAAACCGCGTGCGCTCGCTCAAGGCCCAGCTGGTCTCGGCCAAGGGCGACCAGTTCCGCGCCAGCGAACTGGCCAGGCGCAATCTGGGCAACCGGCGCGATGTGGATATCACCACGGCGCGCGTGGACGATCTGCAGGCGCAGCTCAATATCGCCCAGTTCGAGCTGGACAACACGGTGGTGCGGGCGCCGTCGCGCGGCTACGTGACCCAGGTGGTGCTGCGCCCCGGCGTCTATGCGGTGAAGATGCCGCTGCGGCCGTCGGCGATCTTCATTCCCCACGAGGAATATTTCTACGTGGCCTGGATGCGCCAGAACAGCCAGCTGCGCCTGACCCTGGGCGACTCCGCCGAGATCGCCCTCGACGGCCTGCCCGGCCAGGTGTTCCAGGCGCGGGTCAAGCAGGTGCAACCGGTGATCGCCGAGGGCCAGGTGCAGCCGGGCGGCCACCTGATCGGCGTCACCGGCGCCATGCCGGCCGGACGCGTGCCGGTGTTGCTGGAAATCATCGACCCGGCCTTCGAACCCTACAAGGAGCTGATACCGGGCGGCGCCTATGGTCAGGCGGCGCTCTACTCCGAGCACTTCCCCCATGTGGCGATCCTGCGCAAGGTGCTCCTGCGCATGGCCGCCTGGATGAACTACATCTTCCCGTTCCACTGACGCCCGCAACCCGGCGGCGCCTGGCACAGGCGCCGCGTCATGACACAGAGGAGTCCATCATGTTCGAACCCGGCCACCTCAACCGCAAGAAACAACCCGGCATGCCGGGCGTCCCCGATTACGATATCGACGTCTACTACGAGGTGCGCCACGACCCCAAAGAGGGCGTGCTGCTGCACTTCAGGCTGTCCGGCCAGGTCGCCGGCCAAAGCGTTGCCGAGGAGTTCGACATGCACCGCGACACCGCCTTCAACTTCGCCAGCCGCCTGGCCAAGGCCGCGGTGAAGCTGGGGCTGCCGCCCAATGCCAGCCCGATCATGCGCAGCCATGGCGAGTACGACGCGATGTTCGCGGACATCCGCAAGAAGCTCAACGTCAACCCCGGTGACCCGGTGGACTTCGACCACCTGGACAAGGACGGATTCTGACCCTTTAACCAGCGCTCGTTTCCCCCCACCCACGCGCAGCGCGAGGACCGGAACATGGCCGACGCCAGCAAGAAGATGGGCCTGATCGGCCTGACCACCCTGGTGGCGGTCAACATGATGGGCTCCGGCATCATCATGCTGCCCTCGAGCATGGCCCAGCTCGGCGCGGTATCGCTGCTGTCCTGGGTGGTCACGGCGGTCGGCTCCATGGCCATCGCCTACGGCTTCGCCCAGTGCGGCATCTACTGCCCGCGTCCCGGCGGCATGTCGGCCTATAGCGAGGAAGCCCACGGCAAGTCCGCGTTCTTCCTCTGCTCCTACCTGTACTTCCTGTCGCTGGTGATCGGCAACGTGGCCATCGGCATTTCCGCGGTCGGTTACCTCACGCCCTTCTTCCCCTGGCTGGGCAGCAGCGCCGGCGCCCTGGTGCTCGGCACCATCGGCCTGATCTGGCTGACCATCCTGGCCAACCTCGGCGGCCCCAGCCTCACCGGACGCCTCGGCGCGGTGACCGTCTGG
Source organism: Pseudomonas sp. PL-6 (assembly GCF_054110165.1). NCBI lineage: Bacteria > Pseudomonadati > Pseudomonadota > Gammaproteobacteria > Pseudomonadales > Pseudomonadaceae > Pseudomonas > Pseudomonas sp. PL-6. Next base: position 3,930,274 of record NZ_CM134189.1, read on the forward strand.
GGGGTGATCATCCCGGTGGCCGGGCTCGGCCTGATCGGCTGGTTCTGGTTCCAGCCCAGCCTGTTCATCGAGGCCTGGAATCCCAACGACCTGAAAGTGGGCGACGCCATCGCACAGAGCATCCCGCTGACGCTCTGGGCCTTTCTCGGCATGGAGTCGGCGGCGCAGAACTCCGACGCGGTGGACAATCCCAAGCGCAACGTACCGCTGGCCTGCCTGCTCGGCACCCTCGGCGCCGCCGTGGTCTACGTGCTGTCGACCAGCGTGATCCAGGGCATAGTCCCCAACCCGGAACTGGCCAACTCCAGCGCCCCCTTCGCCCTGGTCTACGCGCGGATGTTCAACGACGGCGTCGGCAACGTCATCATGGCCCTGGCGGTGATGGCCTGCCTCGGCTCCCTGCTCGGCTGGCAGTTCACCCTGGCGCAGACGGCCAAGGTCACCGCCGAACAGGGCATGTTCCCCAAACTCTTCACTCGGGTCAGCTCGCGCGATGCGCCGCTGCTGGGCCTGCTGTTCTGCGGCGTGCTGCAAAGCCTGATCGCCCTGTCGACCATCTCGCCCAACGCCAGCGCCCAGTTCAACAAGCTGGTAGGCCTGGCCGCGGTGACCAACATCATCCCCTACGTCACCTCGCTGACCGGCCTGCTGGTGATCATGCACAAGGCCCAGGTGACACCCCAGGTATTTCGCCGCAACAGCCTGATCCTGCTGGTGGCCATGCTCTACTGCTTCTACGCCCTGTACGCCTCGGGCCTGGATGCGGTGTTCGGCGCGGCGCTGGTGATGGTGGTCGGCTACCTGCTGTTCGGCGCCATCGCCAAGCGCTTCGTCGGCGCCCTCGACAGCCTTGGCCGGCCCTAGGAGACTCGGCATGTCTATTCCCTACCTGGTCCGGCTGCTACTGCTCTGTGCCTGGTTGCCGGCCATCGCCAGCGCCGCCACCCTGGAGCGCATCCACGACAGCGGCCAGCTGGTGCTGGGCTTCGTGCCCGGCAACCCGCCCTTCTCCGACGGCGACGCCCAGCAGGCCGACGGCTATGCCATCGAGCTGTGCCGCCGCGTCGCCAGTCAGGTGCAGGAGCAACTGGCGATGCCCGCGCTACGCCTGCGCTATCAACCGCTGACCACCACGGACATGCTCGACGCGGTGGCCGCCGGGCGCGTCGATATCCTCTGCGCGCCCGTGGTGGAGAGCCTGGAGCGGCGCCGCCAGGTAAGCTTCTCGCTGCCGATCTTCACCGCCGGCCTGGGCGTGGTGGTGCGTCAGGACGCACCGGCGACGCTGCTGCTGCCACTCAAGGGCGAGGCGGCGCACAGTGGCCCGACCTGGCGCGCCACCATCAACCGCGGGCTGAGCCGCCACCGCTTCGCCGTGCTCAAGGGCACGATCAGCGTCGACTGGGCGCGTACGCGCATTCGCCAGCTCGGCCTGCAATCCGAGCTGGTCGAGGTCGACAGCAATCGGGAGGGGGTCGAGCAGGTCGTCAGCCGCCGGGTCGACGCCTTCTTCGCCGACCGCCTGGTGCTGCTCAACTACCAGGCCCAGCATCCGCAAGGCGCACAGCTGTGGGTGCCGGAGCGCCTGTTCGAAGTGGAAGCGGTGGCCATGCCGCTGGCCCGAGACGACGAAGACTTCCGCCTGCTGGTGGATACCGCACTCAGCCGGCTGAACCGCTCCAGCGATGGCGAGGCGCTCTACCGCCGGTTCTTCGGCGAACTCAGCGAGCAGAGTCGGCTGATGTTGCGGCTCAACTCGCGGCCCTGAGCCCGCGCTCAGGCCGAGGCGGCCAGGCTGTGGAAACTGAAGTAGTAGCGCAGGGCGTCGACCATCTCGACGTAGTCGGCCGGCGGCGCCACCAGGGCGAAGCCGGAGTCGTAGCTGCCGGGGGTGACGTCCTCGCGGCACCACTGGCAGGTGGCGGAGAAGTCGACGAAGTGCTGGCCGTGCTGGCCGGGGATCTTCAGACGCATGTCGAAGCGCGCACCCACCAGCATCGGCAGCTGGCTGATCAGCATCAGGCCGTCCAGTGAGACATTGCCGATGGAGCCCATCGGCTTGTCGGTGATGCGGTTGAACACCTTCAGGTAATAGGGCAACTGATGGCGTTCGATTCGACGTTGGCTGCGCATGCTGGCGAATCGCTACAAGGGGCTTTGAGTATGGCCCCGAAGCCGCCGCTTAACCAGCCTCAGCCACAGCGCTCGGCGATGCGCGTGCGCAGCTGGCGACGAGCGGTGTCGGTCTCTTCATCACTGTAATAAATGCGCTCGCCGTCGGCGTCCGTGCGGTAGTAGCTGAAGCCTTCCGGAATCTGCGCCAGGCGCCGGCGCAGGTCGCGGCACTCGGCGACGCGCGCCTCGCGCTGTTCGGCCGCGGCGGCGGCAGCCTGCTGCTGCTCCTCGCGGCGGGCATCGAAGAAGCGCTGGCTGCGCGCCTCGCGCTCGCGGGTGTGCTCGTCGCGTTCGACCACCTGGGGCTTGACCTCCACCGGCTCGGCGCCGGCGCCCGGACGCTGGCCGAAATGCACGCGGCCCTGGGCATCGGTCCAGCGATAGATTTCCGCTGCGGCCAGGGCCGGCAGCAACAGGGCGACAAGCAGCAGGCTGCGCATGCTGATCCTCCGTGAACAGGTGGCCCAGCTTAAACCGCCGCGCAGCCGGCGCAAATGACTGATGATCGGCTCACAATGGCGCCGGCGTAGCCTTGGCCGGCTCCGCCGGATTGTGGTGGCCGAGCTGCTCCAGGGTCTGCAGGCGCGCGCGGGCGCGGTAGGCGTACTCGCTGGTCGGGTAGCGGCTGATGATGAACTGGTAGGTCTGCGCCGCGTCGACGAACAGGTTCTCGCGCTCCAGGCACTGGCCGCGCAGCAGCGAGATTTCCGGCTGCAGGTAGCCGCGCGAACGGCTCTTGCGTTCGGCCTTCGACAGCTCCAGGGCGACGCAGGCGCAGTCGCCATCCTCGTAGGCGCGATAGGCGTTGTTCAGGTGATGGTCGAGCGACCAACGGGTGCAGCCCGTGGCGACCAGCGCCAGGGTCAGGATGATCAGGGTTCGCATGGGCAATTCCTCCGCTGAGCAGTGTATCGACTGGCGCTGGGAAAACTGAACCGCCGCAAACCTCCGATGGGTTGTGCCGCGCCTGCCTTGGCGCTGGGCGGGCGGCTGACTAGACTGCGGCGCATCGGCCGACTCCGGCCAAGGAGCCCGCATGCCGCGCACTCGCCTGATCCCGTTCGTCGCCCTCGCCGCGCTGCTGAGCGCCTGTGCCCCCACGACGCCGCTGTTTATCGCCCAGGTCACCACCAACGAGGTGGTCGAGTACAAGGCGCTGAAGACCAAGCGCATGACCGCCGCCATCGAAGAGGAAGGCGACCTGCTCACCTACAGCGCCATGGCCATCCGCGACGCCCACAGCGACAAGGCCGAGGCCCTGTACCTGGACGGCTACCGCGACCGCCAGCTGAGCGGCGAGGTGCGCGCCATCGCCCTGTACCAGATCGGCCTGATCTACATGAACCGCTTCAACGAGCAGCGCGACGACGCCAAGGCGCTCAACTACTTCTACCGGGTGCTCAACGAGTTCCCCGCCAGCCGGGCCGCCGGCCGGGCCGAGCAACGCATCACGCTGATCCGCCAGCGCAGCCAGGAGCCGCTGCACAAGACCTCGCGCGAGCTGCTGGCGCACTGGCAGCCGAGCCAGAACCTCGACCTGTACCAGAGCAGCCTCGATCCGGACATGACCCTGCTGTCGCGCCGTGCCGTGCTCAAGGGCCGCGTCGCCGAGGCCGAGGAGCTCTACCTGCTGGGCCTGGCCGACCCGCACGTGCCGGCCGGGATCAAGGAAAAGGCGCTGTACCAGCTGGCGCTGATGCACATGGCGGCGGACAACCCCGACGCCGACCGCGCCAAGGCCATCGCCTACCTGCGCCGCCTGCTGGTGCAGTACCCGGACGGCGAGCTCAACGCCAAGGCCGCCCGCCACCTGGACATGGTGCTGAATCCGGCCGTGCGCTGAGCGGCGCCCGTCCTTCGTTCACCTCCTGGGACTAAGCTGACCCATATCAAGGCAGGCGCCGGCAAGGCGCGCTGCAATGCTCGGGTCACCCTCGCGAGGTACAGACCATGAAACTGCAACGACTGCTGGTGGTCATCGACCCCAACCGCGACAGCCAGCCGGCGCTGCAACGCGCCGCCTGGCTGGCCCGGCACAACCCGGCGCAACTGCACCTGCTGCTGGTGGACTATCACGCCGGCCTCGACGGCCGCCTGTTCGACAGTGCGATCCAGGCCAAAGGCCGCGCCGCGCTGCTGGAGCAGCACGGCCAATGGCTGGAGCAACGCATCGCGCCGCTGCGCAGCGGCGGTCTCGAGGTGCAGGTGGACATCCGCTGGGGCAAACGCCTGGACAAGGAGGTGCTGGCCAAGGTCGCCGAACTGCAGCCGGACCTGGTGCTCAAGTCCGCCGCGCACAACAGCCTGCTACGCCGCCTGCTGCTGACCGACAGCTGCTGGCAGCTGATCCGCCATTGCCCGGTGCCGCTGTGGCTGGTGCACCACGCCGAGTGGCAGGGGCGCAGCCTGTGCGCCGCCCTCGACCCGCTGCACAGCGCCGACAAGCCGGCGGCCCTGGATCACCAGCTGATCCGCACGGCCATGGAGCTGAGCCAGCGCTTCGCCCTGCAGGCCCACTACCTGCACTGCCACGCGCCGCTGCCGCGCACCCTGGTGTTCGACGCGGCGATGGTCGCCGACTACGACAACTATGTGCGCGACAGCGCGAAAAGCCACCGCGAGGCCTTCGAGCAACTGCTCGGCCAGTACCCCATCGCCCTGCCCGACACCCACCTGCTGGAGGGTTTCACCGAGGAAGTGCTGCCGCGTTTCGTGCGCGAGCACAATATCGACCTGCTGCTGATGGGCGCCATCGCCCGCGGTCAACTCGACACCGCCCTGATCGGCCACACCGCGGAGCGGGTGCTGGAGGCCGTGGAGTGCGACCTGCTGGTGCTCAAGGCGGATTCGTCACGTAGTGCAACGGAACAATGACTACAGCGAATCGCCGTAGTAGCCTCGCCGGCACATTCCATTAGGGAGTCCGCGCATGACCTTTCGCCGCACCAAAATCGTCGCCACCCTGGGCCCGGCCAGCAACTCGCCGGAAGTGCTCGAGCAGCTGATTCTCGCCGGCCTCGACGTGGCCCGCCTGAACTTCTCCCACGGCACGCCCGACGACCACAAGGCCCGCGCCCAGCTGGTGCGCGACCTGGCGGCCAAGCACGGCCGGCACGTGGCGCTGCTCGGCGACCTGCAGGGGCCAAAGATCCGCATCGCCAAGTTCGAGAACAAGCGCATCGAGCTCAAGGAAGGCGACCTGTTCCGCCTGTCCTCCAGCCACTCGCGCACGGCCGGCACCCAGGACGTGGTCGGCATCGACTACCCGGCGCTGATCCAGGACTGCGACGTCGGCGACGAGCTGCTGCTGGACGACGGCCGGGTGGTCATGCGCGTCGAGCTCAAGGGCGCCGACGAGCTGCACTGCCGCGTGCTGATCGGCGGCCCGCTGTCGGACAACAAGGGCATCAACCGCCGTGGCGGCGGCCTCACCGCGCCGGCGCTGACCGAGAAGGACAAGGTCGACATCAAGCTGGCCGCCGAAATGGACCTGGACTACCTGGCCGTGTCCTTCCCGCGCGACGCCGCCGACATGGCATATGCCCGCCGCCTGCTCAGCGAGGCCGGCGGCACGGCCTGGCTGGTGGCCAAGATCGAGCGCGCCGAAGCGGTGGCCGACGACGAGACGCTGGACGGCCTGATCCGCGCCAGCGATGCGGTGATGGTGGCTCGCGGCGACCTCGCCGTGGAGATCGGCGATGCCGAGCTGGTCGGCATCCAGAAGAAGATCATCGCCCACGCCCGCCGCCTGAACAAAGCGGTGATCACCGCCACGCAGATGATGGAGTCGATGATCCACAGCCCGATGCCGACCCGCGCCGAGGTCTCCGACGTAGCCAACGCCGCGCTGGACTACACCGACGCGGTGATGCTGTCGGCCGAGAGCGCCGCCGGCGAATACCCGGTAGAAGCGGTCGAAGCCATGGCCCGCGTCTGCCTCGGCGCGGAAAAGCACCCGACCAGCCAGAAGTCCAGCCACCGCATCGGCCGCACCTTCGAGCGCTGCGACGAGAGCGTGGCCCTGGCCACCATGTACACCGCCAACCACTTCCCGGGCGTCAAGGCCATCATCAGCCTGACCGAGAGCGGCTACAGCCCGCTGATCATGTCGCGCATCCGCTCGTCGATCCCGATCTTCGCCTTCACCCCGCACCGCGAGGCGCAGGCCCGCGTGGCGCTGTTCCGCGGCGTCTACACCGTGCCCTTCGACCCGGCCGCACTGCCGGCCAACAAGGTCAGCCAGGCGGCGGTGGACGAGCTGCTCAAGCGCGGCGTGGTCGAGCCCGGCGACTGGGTGATCCTGACCAAGGGCGACAGCTACCACGGCACCGGCGGCACCAACACCATGAAGATCCTGCATGTCGGCGATCCGATGGTTTAAGGCACAGCTGAACGCGAAAGGCCGCTCGAACGAGCGGCCTTTTGCTTTTTCTGTGGGAGGCGCTTTAGCGGCGGTGCGCGCGACGCCACCCCCTACGCGAACCTGGAAAAATCCGGCTTTCTGCGCTGCATAAAGGCCGACAGCGCCTCGATGGCCTCGGGCGAGCGCAGGCGTTGGCCGAACAGTGCGCCCTCCTCCTCGATCACCCGGCGCAATTGCTCGCGATCCGGTGCGCGCATCAGGCGCTTGCTGTCGGCCAGCGCCGCGGGCGCCAGGTCGAGAAAGCGCAGCGCCATCTCGCGTGCCTTGGCCAGGGTCGCCGCGCCGTCGTCCAGCGCCTGGTTGGCGATGCCCCAGGCCGCCGCCTGCTCGCCGCTGAAGCTCTCGCCGAGCAGCAGCAGTTCGGCGGCGCGGGCGTGGCCGAGCAGACGCGGCAGGATCAGGCTGGAGCCATACTCCGGGCACAGGCCGAGGTTGACGAAGGGCATCTTCAGCTGCGCGTCGCGGCTGACGTAGACCAGGTCGCAGTGCAGCAGCAAGGTGGTGCCGATGCCCACCGCCGGCCCCGCCACCGCCGCCACCACCGGTTTGCTGAATTCGAACAGCGCGCGCATGAACTGGAACACCTCGCTGTTCAGCCCGCTCGGCGGCGCCTGGATGAAGTCGGCGACGTCGTTGCCGCTGGTGAAGCACTGCTCGCCGCCGGTGAGCAGCACGGCGCGCACCGAGCGGTCGCGGTCTGCCTCGTCCAGGATTTCAGCCATGCCGGCGTACATGGCGCGGGTCAGCGCGTTCTTCTTGTCCGGGCGCTGCATGCGCAGGGTCAGCAGCGCACCGTCGCGCTCGATTTGCAGGAATTCACTCATAAGATGCTCCGAGGTCGTAGGCGCACGGGCCCGTCTGGGCCGCGCACCGGAGGCCCGCCGTGATCGGCGCCAGTGTGCCCAGCCTGGATGGCCCCGCGCATCCTACATACGGGTTAAAAACAGGTCGGCGAACATCTGGCTACGCGGCAAACCGGCCATATAGAGGCGCCGCGCGAAGCTGTCGACCGTCGTGGGATGGCCGCAGAGTAAGGCGAGGGTCTGCCGCGAAACAAGCCGCAGTTCGGCCAAAGCAGCCGGCAACTGCGCCGCCGTCACCAGCTCGATCTGCAGCTGCGCATGCTCGGCAGCCAGCGCCTGCAGCTCGCCGGCCAGGTAGTGCTCGGCCGGCTCATGGGCCGCATGCAGCAGGCGGATGGCGCCGCGATGCTCCTGGCGCAGCGCCTCGCGCAGCACGCCGTAGAGCGGCGCCAGGCCGGTACCGGCGGCCAGCAGCCAGAGCGGCCGCGCCTGCCAATCGGCATCGTAGTGCAGCGCGCCGCCGCGCAACTCGCCCAGGCGCAGGTCGTCACCGAGCTGCAGGCGTCGCGCGGCGTCGCAGAAGGCGCCGGGCTGGCGGCAGTCGAGATGGAATTCCAGCCAGGCGTCCTCGCCCGGCAGGCTGGCCAGGGAATAGGGCCGCGCCACGCCGTCTGCGCTCCACAGCAGCAGGTGCTGGCCGGCCTGGTAGCGCAGCCGTCGCTCGGGTTGCAGGCGCAAGCGCAGCACGCTGGGGCTCAGCCAGTCGAGGCCGACCACCCTGGCGGCCAGGCCGTCGCGTTGCGGGTCGAAGGGCTCGACCTGCAGATCGTCGCCGACCTGACACTGGCAGGCCAGGCGCCAGCCCTCGGCGCGCTTGTCGGCGGCCAGCGCCTCGGGCTGCAGATCCAGCGGTTCGCCGGCCAGGCAGCGCACCAGGCAGGCGTGGCAGCTGCCGGCGCGGCAGCTGTAGGGCACTTTGATGCCGCCGGCCAGCAGGGCATCGAGCAGATTGGCCTGTTCGGCCACCTGCAATAATTTGGCGCCAACGCGCAATTCAGGCACCCGCTCTCTCCCAGCTGGCATCGCAGCGATTGCGGCCGCCGCGTTTGGCCTGGTACAGCGCCTGGTCGGCGCGCTGCAAGGCCTCCTCGAGGTCGTCGCCGGCGGCGAGCAGGGTCATGCCGGCGGACAGGCTGAGATTATCCACCTTTATCCCCACCGGTTCAGCCTGGGCGAAGGCTTCGCGCAGGCGTTCGCAGCAGGCGGTGAACTGGTCGGCATCGGTATTGGGCAGCAGCAGGACGAATTCCTCGCCGCCGTAGCGGGCGATGACGTCGCCGTCGCGCAGGCAGGCGCGCGCCACCGCGGCGAAAGTCTGCAGCACGCGGTCGCCGGCGGCGTGGCCATGGGCGTCGTTGATGCGCTTGAAGTGGTCCAGATCGATCAGCGCCAGGCCGTGCTGACGACCGGCGCCGAGATGCTGCAGCTCGCGGCCGGCCAGACGGAGGAAATGCCGGCGGTTGAACAGCCCGGTCAGCTCGTCGGTGGCCACCAGGTCCTCGAGCTGGCGCATCATGCCGCGCAGGGTGTCCTGGTGCGCCTGCAGGGCGAAGCGGCGCTGACGCATGCGTTGGCGCATGGCCTGCACATAGCCGGTGAACAGGCACAGCCAGACCAGCAGGATGAACAGCACGCCGACTTGCAGCAGCGCCAGGCTAGGATCGCCGAGCTGCTCGCGGTAAGCCTGGATCAGGATCATGCCGGCGAAACCGAAGAAGGCGAACGCCGCGCAGCGCGCGAACACCCGCGGCGGCAACTGGAACACGCCGAACAGCAGGATCAGCACGTAGAACACCAGCAGGCTGCCACGCGCGCTGTCGAAGAAGGCCAACAGCAGCGGCTGCCAGGCCAGCGCCAGGAGCACCTGCACCTCGGTCAGGCTGGGGTCTTCGAAACGCAGGTTGCGCCCGGACAGAAACAGCCAGAGCAGCACCAGCTGACTGGCAAATATGCCCAGGGTCAGCCCGACAGCCGTGGCCAGGGAACCGCGAAACAGGCCGGCGAGAACGGCGAACCAGCACACCAGCGCCATCATCGCGTAGGTGGCGAAGGCCATGGCGAAGCGCTTGAGCAGCAGGCTCTGCAGGCTGCGTTGCGTTACCCGGTGGCTGGTTGGGCTCATGGGCTCCATCCCATACTGGCATCTGGCCGTTACTCTACCCCCGTGATCACAAATTGCCTAGCGCGCCGATAACCGCCCACAGCTAGCAGCATCGACCTTCGGCGGCTGTGCCCTGTGCGACCGGCGCGCTATACTGCCGCGCCTTTTTTGTTGCCTGCCAACCCTGGCGGCAACCCAAGGGGCCGTCGCGGAGCGACGTCAAAATTGCTCCCGGCATTTTTTGTGGCCCGCCAAGCTTGGCGGCCACCTGAGCAGACCGTCGCGGGGCGAGGTGAAATACCGTTCCCGACCATTTTTCGCCGTTGCGCCGGGTCATGATTCGGCGCTTCCTTATAGATGTTCCCTGATAGAGGAGCGCCCCCATGACCGTGATCAAGCAGGACGACCTGATCCAGAGCGTCGCCGACGCCCTGCAGTTCATCTCCTATTACCACCCCGTCGACTTCATCCAGGCCATGCACGAGGCCTACCTGAAGGAAGAGTCGCCGGCCGCCAAGGATTCCATGGCGCAGATCCTGATCAACTCGCGGATGTGCGCCACCGGCCACCGTCCAATCTGCCAGGACACCGGCATCGTCACCGTGTTCATCAAGGTCGGCATGGACGTGCGCTGGGACGGCGCCACCATGAGCGTCGACGACATGATCAACGAGGGCGTGCGCCGCGCCTACAACCTGCCGGAGAACGTCCTGCGCGCCTCGATCCTGGCCGACCCGGCAGGTGCCCGCAAGAACACCAAGGACAACACCCCGGCGGTGATCCACTACTCCATCGTCCCCGGCGACAAGGTGGAAGTGGACGTCGCGGCCAAGGGCGGCGGCTCGGAGAACAAGTCGAAGATGGCCATGCTCAACCCGTCCGACTCGATCGTCGACTGGGTGCTCAAGACCGTGCCGACCATGGGCGCCGGCTGGTGCCCGCCGGGCATGCTCGGCATCGGCATCGGCGGTACCGCCGAGAAGGCCGCGGTGATGGCCAAGGAAGTGCTAATGGAGCACATCGACATCCACGAGCTGAAGGCCCGCGGCCCGCAGAACCGCATCGAGGAGCTGCGCCTGGAGCTGTTCGACAAGGTCAACCAGCTGGGCATCGGCGCCCAGGGCCTGGGCGGCCTGACCACCGTGCTCGACGTCAAGATCATGGACTACCCGACCCATGCCGCGTCCTTGCCGGTATGCATGATCCCCAACTGCGCCGCCACCCGTCACGCCCACTTCGTGCTGGACGGCAGCGGCCCGGCCGAGCTGGAAGCGCCGGACCTGTCCGCCTACCCGGAAATCGTCTGGGAAGCCGGCCCGAGCGCGCGCCGGGTCAACCTCGACACCCTGACCCCGGAAGAGGTGCAGAGCTGGCAGCCGGGCGAGACCGTGCTGCTCAACGGCAAGATGCTCACCGGCCGCGACGCCGCGCACAAGCGCATGGTCGACATGCTGAACAAGGGCGAAGAGCTGCCGGTGGACCTCAAGGGCCGCTTCATCTACTACGTCGGCCCGGTCGATCCGGTGCGTGACGAAGTGGTCGGCCCGGCCGGCCCCACCACCGCCACGCGCATGGACAAGTTCACCCGGCAGATCCTCGAGCAGACCGGCCTGCTGGGTATGATCGGCAAGTCCGAGCGCGGCCCGATCGCCATCGATGCGATCCGCGACAACAAGGCCGTGTACCTGATGGCCGTCGGCGGCGCTGCCTACCTGGTCGCTCAGGCGATCAAGAAGTCGCAGGTGCTGGCCTTCCCCGAACTGGGCATGGAGGCGATCTACGAGTTCGACGTCAAGGACATGCCGGTGACCGTGGCGGTCGACACCAAGGGTGAGTCGGTGCACATCACCGGCCCGGCGATCTGGAACAAGAAGATCGCCGACAGCCTGGCGGTGGAAGTGAAGTAAGCGCCCCCGCCGACGACAGACCCGGCCGCGTGCCGGGTTTGTCGTTTCTGGCCCCGCCAGCGCTAAGTGCGCATCCGCAGCGACGGTATTTTGGCTTGGCAAAATGCCACTAAACCGTCAGTCGCATTTCTCGCGCCCTTCGTCATCCGCCCCCGTCCTAGAGCGGTTCGCGCGCCACCCCAAGCCCTATGCTGCAACTCCCAGAGTTCCGCCGCAGGGAGAGCGCCATGTCCAGTTTCATCAGTTTTCTTCGCCGGCCGCTGCTGGCCGGCCTTGCCACCCTGCTGCTGAGCAGCCAACTGGCCCTGGCCGCCCCGTCGCACTCGCTGAAAGCGCCGCGGCCGCTGGTCTGGGCAGACTTTCTCGGCCTCAACGCGCAGCTGCACTGGTTCTCGGAAAGCGCCTATCGCCAGCAGATCGCCAAGCTCAAGGCGCTCAACCTGCAGTGGGTGCGCCTCGGCCTGCACTGGATGCTGCTGGAGCCGAGCCCCGGTCAATGGCGGCTGGACGAGCTCGACCGGCTGATCCAGGTGATGCACGAGGAGCAGCTCAACCCCCTGATGTACCTGGTCGGTTCGCCCGCCTTCGCCAGCTCGGCGCCGGCCGGGGCGAGCAATGTCGACCAGTACCCGCCGAGCAACCCGCAACTATTCGCCAGCAGCCTGGCGCACCTGGCCGGGCGCTATCCGCAGGTCCAGGCCTGGCAGGTCTGGAACGAACAGAACATCCCGCCGTTCTGGCAGCCGGCGGAAGACCCGCTGCACTATCGCCAGTTGCTGGAAAGCAGCCTCGATGCCCTCGGCGCGGTACGTCCGCAGGCCACCCAGGTGATGGGCGGCCACGCCTACTACAGCCAGATGCCGGTACGCGGCGGGCTGATGCTCGAGGCGCTGATGCACCTCGGCAGCCTCAAGCCGAACCGGGTCACCGCCTATCACCCCTACTCGCAGGAACCGGAGGGCGACGTGCCCGGTGCCGGCGACTTCCTGCTCAACGCCGGCACCCTCAACCAGCATCTGCGCCTGCTCGGCAGCGGGCCGATCTGGGCCACCGAGTTCGGCTGGTCGAGCTACGCCGGGCCGGTGGAGCTGCAGCCGATCATCGGCGAACAGGGCCAGGCCGACTACATGCTGCGGCGCCTGGCGCTGATGAGCGCAATGGACTTCGACAAGGTGTTCCTCTTCACCCTCAGCGACCTGGACGCCCGCGCCACGCCGCGCGACCGCTTCTACGGCCTGCTGCGCCTGGACGGCAGCGAAAAACCCGCCTACCAGGCGCTCAAACGCTTTCTGCAGATCGCCGGCCCGAGCCTGACACCACTGACTCCGCCGGCCTTCGCCGACGCCCCGACGGGCATGCTCAGCATCGCCTGGCAACGCGCCGACGGCCGCTGGCTCTGGCTGTTCTGGGCCCAGCAGGCCGGTACGGTGCGCCTGCAACGAAGCGGCAGCGGCACCTTGCACAACCCGCTGCGCGGCACCAGCCAGACGCTGCGCAGCAGCGGTGGCGGCATCAACGTCAACGTGACCCGCGAACTGCAGATGCTGGTGCTCTAGACGCGCGCAGGCGGCAACCGGGCATCCATAGCCATTATGTTATGGATGCCATAGCCACAATCGAATTCATCAATGTCGAGCAGTGCCCGATCATGCATCCCTGTCAGCCATATCACTCAGGGATCCCCACCATGACCATGCTCAAACGCCTCTTCCAGCAAACCCGCCCGGCCCCGAAGCCGGCAGCGCCGGCCGTGCCGGAGCATCCGAACTTCTGGATGTACCAGTGATTCAACCGGCGCCGACCACCCGCAGCGGCACCGCGCGCCCGGCCTTCTGCGCCAGGTAGCGGGTGCAGCTGACGCGCAGGAAAGAGGCGAAGTTGACCACCTCGCCGCGAAAATCCATGACCTCTTCGTAAAGCTTGGCGATCAGCTGATTGGTGGTCATGCCATCGACTTCGGCGATCTCGCGCAGGATGTCCCAGAACTGGTTTTCCAGGCGCAAGGTGGTCACCACGCCGTGGATGCGCAGCGAACGCGAGCGCGATTCGTAGAGGATGGGGTCGGCCTTTACATAGAGTTCGCACATGAGCGTCGCCTCCTGGAAACTTGTGGCAGCGTCGTAGCCCGGATGCAATCCGGGGAATATCGGCAATGATGCGCCGCGGATGGCGTCCGGGGTACGGCTCGACTACAGGCGAATCTCGGTGCCGAGCAGCTTGAGGAAGCCGGCCAGCCAGGCCGGATGCGCGGGCCAGGCCGGCGCGGTGGCCAGGTTGCCCTGCACGTGAGCCTGATCCACCGGGATATCCACGTAGCGGCCGCCGGCCAGCGTCACTTCCGGCGCGCAGGCCGGGTAGGCGCTGCATTCGCGCCCCTCCAGCACGCCGGCGGCGGCCAGCAGCTGGGCGCCGTGACAGACCGCGGCGATCGGCTTGTCGGCCTTGGCGAAGGCTTTTACCAGCGCCAACACTTCGCCATTCAGGCGCAGGTATTCCGGGGCACGGCCGCCGGGAATCAGCAGCGCGTCGTAATCCTCGGCCTTGACCTTGGCGAAGTCGAAATTGAGGGCGAAGTTGTGCCCCGGCTTCTCGCTGTAGGTCTGGTCGCCCTCGAAGTCGTGGATGGCGGTGCGCACGGTCTGCCCGGCGACCTTGTCCGGACACACCGCATGCACGCTGTGACCGACCATCTGCAGGGCCTGGAAGGGCACCATGGTTTCGTAGTCTTCGGCGTAGTCGCCGACCAGCATCAGAATCTTCTTGGCAGCCATGATCGTCTCCTGGGGGTGGATGCAACGGAGCCATTATTCGCCCCTACTTGCTCCGACAGGTAACAGCCCGGTACTACTCCCGTGCGCCCGTGCAGGCCGATGGTCGTTGCCGCGGGTTGGTACGCGCGGCGCCGCCAAATCAGATGCCGATCTTGTCCAGCGCCTGGCCGACCGAGCGCCAGAAGCCGCGCTGCGGGCGCTCCCCCTGCTGGTGATGGGCAGCGATGCGAGCCGGCGGCTGCACCAGGCGGGTGGCGCCCAGTTCGCGCTCGGCCAGCTCGGCCGACACCAGCTGCAGCGGGCCATCGCCACCGCCGTCCAGGGCGCCGCTGTGCGGCGGCGGGCCGTCCTCGTCGTAGCGCAGGTAGTAGGTGCCGCCCACCGCGGCATCCAGGCTGAAGCTGGAGATCAGGGTGAAGTCCAGCGGCCCGTCAGCCAGCAGGGTCCAGAAGCTGCCGGCCAGCGGCCGGCGCATTTCCAGCCGATGGTTGGCCGCCTCGAACTCCAGCACCAGGTAGCCGTTGCTCGGCAGGCTGCCGATCAGCTGGTTGTCGAGAAACAGCCCCGGCGCCTCCAGCTCCTGATCGGCCCAGTCGTTGCGTGGACGGTACAGATAGACCAGGGCGTGGTTCTCGTCGCTCAGCGCGTGGGGGACGAAGGCTTCGCCGTCCAGGTCGCCGAAGAAGGCGCCGGGGGTCGAGCAGCCGACCAGCAGGACGGCGAGCAAGGGCAGCAGCAGGCGGCGCATCGAGCATTCCTTGTGAGGGGCATGCACGCAGCTTAGCCGGCCCGCGCACGGGCAACACCCGACAAAAGTGCGGCCCGTTCAGAAGGCGCCGTGGCGCCCCTTGCCGTCGCGAAAGCGCCGCGCGCCCTCCGCCGTCTCGCCGCTGTCCACCACCGCCAGGCCGCCGCGGAATTCGCCGGCCAGCGCCTCGTTCAGCGGCAGGTCCCACTGCGCATAGACACTGGCGCGGTCGGCCAGCAGGCAGCGCTGGGGGAAGGCGGCGAGCTGCGCCGCCAACTGCTGCGCCGCCGCCAGCGCCTGACCAGGTGCCACCACGCGGTTGACCAGGCCCATCTGCAGCGCCTCGTCCGCCGCCACCGGGCGGCCGCTCAGGATCAGGTCCAGCGCCCGCCCCTGGCCGACGATGCGCGGCAGGCGCACCGTGCCGCCGTCGATCAGCGGCACGCCGAAGCGCCGACAGAACACCCCGAGCAGCGCATCCTGCGCCATCACCCGCAGGTCGGCGAGCAGCGCCAGCTCCAGGCCGCCGGCCACGGCATGGCCCTCGATGGCGGCGATCAGCGGTTTGCCGAGCTGCATGCGACTCGGCCCCATGGGCGCATCGCCCTGCTCGTCCAGGCGATTGGCACGCTCGCCGCCCTCGGCCACCGCCGCCAGGTCGGCGCCAGCGCAGAAGGTGCCGCCGCTGCCGGTCAGCACCGCCACGCGCGCTTCATCGTCCGCCTCGAAGGCGCGCAAGGCCGCGGCCAGCGCCTCGGCCGTGGGGCGGTCGACGGCGTTGCGCGCCTGCGGCCGGTCGATGCTCAGGGTGGTCACCGGGCCGTTCTTCTCGACTATCACCGACATTAAGCTGCACTCCGCTGGCTGAACGAAAAAAGGCCGGCATCGCTGCCGGCCTTCGAGCCTAATCCGCCTGCGCGGGCGCGTCAGCCTAGCTGGCCGATCAGAGGGCGTACTTGTGCAGATTCGCCATCATTTCCCGGAGCGCCTCGACGTTGTCCGCCGGGTGCGCGGCGCCCTCGAAGTCGCAGATGCGCTGCCACTGCGCGGCCACGTCGTCCGGGCTGAAGCCGGCCTTGGGGTCGAAGCCGGCGCCCAGGCTGCGCTCCCAGCGCACCTTGCCGACCCAGCCGCCGCCGACTTCGAACAGGCCGCCGGTGTCCTGGCAGTTCTGGCTGCCCAGGTACACCACCAGCGGGCTGACCAGTTCGGGTTTGAGCTGCTCGAATACCTGCGGCGGGATCAGCCCCTCGGTCATGCGCGTGGCGCCAGTCGGGGCGATGGCGTTGACCAGAATGTTGTTCTTGCGCCCCTCGATGGCCAGGGTACGGGTCAGGCCATAGAGACCGAGCTTGGCCATGCCGTAGTTGCTCTGGCCGAAGTTGCCGTAGATGCCGGAGGTGGACGAGGTGAAGATCACTCGGCCGTAGTTCTGCTCGCGCAAATGCGGCCAGGCAGCGTGAGTGGTCTTGTAGGCGCCTTCGACATGGACCTTGTAGACCAGCTCCCAGTCGGCGTCTTCCATCTTGTGGAAACTCTTGTCGCGCAGGATGCCGGCGTTGTTGACCAGCACGTCGATGCGGCCGAAATGATCCAGCGCGGTCTGCACTATCTTGTCGCCGTCGGTCACCGAGTCGTGGTTGGCCACGGCATCGCCGCCGAAGGCCCTGATCTCTTCCACCACCTTGTCCGCCGCCGAGGCATTGGCGCCCTCGCCGTGGGTGCTGCCGCCGAGGTCGTTGACCACCACCTTGGCGCCATGGCGGGCGAACAGCAGCGCGTGGGCGCGGCCCAGACCGCCGCCGGCGCCGGTGACGATGACGACCTGATCCTCGAAACGAACCGCTTCACTCATGGCAGAAACTCCTCGGCAGTGGGCAATGGCAGCGAGTGTCACGCAGGGCCGCTGCGCTCACAACGAACCGGCCTGACGCTGAATGGTGCGCGATAAGGCGCCGGGATGGTCAGGCCGGACGGATCAGGCGCAGATGGTCGTACAGGTGCAGCACATGGGCCTGGGCGTACTCGGCGTGACTCAGCACGCCGTAGGCGAAATGCGGCTGCAGAGCGCCAGTGTGCGCGGCGAAGCGCTCGAAGGCGGCCTGCAGACGCTGCAGGGCAGCCGCCTGGCTGGCCGGCTCGGCCAGTGGCGCGGCGCCGGGAATCGCCTCGGTCAGCGGATGGCGCATGCCGCCACGGGCGCTGAACAGGGCAAAGGCGCCCGGGCCGAGGCTGTGGCGAAACCAGGCAGGTTTGAGCTGCGGAAAGCCGTCCAGGGAATACTCGATGCTCTGCGCGCAGTGGTTGAATACCTCGCTCGGGCTCCAGCCCTGCAGGCTGACCAGTGGCCGGCCGGCCAGCTCGGCCAGCAGGCGCTGCGCCGCCGCCAGCTCGACGGCAGCCGGCGCCGGGCCGCCGGGCAGCGCCCAGAAACCAGCGCCGAGGGCCGCCACGCCGCCGACGGCGGCACCTTTCAACAGGGTACGGCGCTGCATGCTGCGGTCTCCAGCCGTTGGCGAAACTCGAGGTAATGGGCGAGCACCAGATCCGGCGCCTCGGTTTGCGGATAGTGGCCGATGCCGTCGAGCAGCACCGTGTCGGGCTGCTCGATCAGCTCGCGGTAGCGCGCCACCATATGCGCGCCGGAGATCGGGTCGACCGCGCCGTCGATCACCCGCATGGGCACCGTGGTTTCCTGCATGGCCGCCACCCAGCGTGCGCGGTTGGCGCGGCGATCAAGGATGTAGCGGATCAGCCGGTGCATCACCTTGGGCCCGTCGTTATGTGCGATCAGCGCCCAGAAGGCGTCCAGCTCGGCCTCGCTGGGCGGCGTATGCGGGCCGAACACCTTGGCGAAGTTCTGCGCCAGGGTGCGCCGCGAGAACAACCGGCCGAGCAGCGGCCCCAGCGGGCCGAGCAGCAGCTTCTGGGTCAGCACCGGATAGTGGGTCTCGGGAAACAGGCCACCGTTGAGGAACACGCAGCTGGCCAACTGGATGCATCCGTCCTGATGGCGGGCCAGCAGCTCCTGGGCCACGCTGTCGCCGTAGTCGTGGGCCAGCACATGCAGCGGGCGCGTCTCGCCCAGGTGGGCCAGCAGCGCCTGCTGCAGGTCGGCCTGCTCCAGCAGGCTGTAGGCATGGCCGCGCGGCTTGGCCGAGTAGCCGAAGCCGAGCATGTCGCAGGCGATCAGCCGGTACTGGCGCGCCAGCGGCTGCCACAGGCGGTGCCAGTCCCAGCTGGCGGTGGGAAACCCGTGGATCAGCAGCAGCGGCTCGGCTGCCGCCTCGCCCGCCGTCCAGTAGCGAATCGCGTGCGGGCCGAAACGCAGCTCGTGCCCCTGGGCGCGCCAGGCGTCCAGGGCGATGCCGGGCAACGCCGTCACTGCGCGTAGCCCGGGTTGCAGCGGTCGAGCTTGCGCAGCAGCGCCGGCCAGGGCAGCGCGCCGCCCATGCCCTGCGGGCTCTTCATCACCCCGGCGAGCATCGCCCGGGCGCCGTCGAGGATCTGCTGCGGGATATGGATCAGCTCGCCGCCCCCGCTCTGCGCCATCACCTGGATCTCGCAGGCGCGCTGCAGGGTGAACATGCCGAGGAAGGCGTCGGCGATGCTGCCGAAGGCGGTGAGCAGGCCGTGGTTGGGCAGGATCATGAAGTTCTTCTCGCCCAGGTCGGCCTGCAGCCGCGCCTTCTCGTCATGGTTCAGCGCCACGCCCTCGTAGCCGTGGTAGGCCAGGCTGGAAAGGACGAACAGCGACTGCTGCGACAGCGGCAGCAGGCCCTGCTGCTGCGCCGACACGGCGATGCCGGCGGCGGTGTGGATATGCAGCACGCAGCCGACGTCGTGGCGCACCTCGTGCACGGCGCTGTGGATGGTGTAGCCGGCCGGGTTGATGTCGAAGGGGCTGTCCATCAGCTTGTTGCCGGCCAGGTCGACCTTGACCAGGCTGGAGGCGCTGATCTCGTCGAACATCAGGCCGTAGGGGTTGATCAGGAAGTCCTCGGTGCCTGGCACCTTGGCCGAGATGTGGGTGAAGATCAGGTCGTCCCAGCCGTACAGGGCGATCAGCCGGTAGCAGGCGGCCAGGTCGACGCGGGTCTGCCATTCGGCGGCGGATACCTGGTTCTTCACGTCGGGCAGATTCAGCGGAGCGTTCACGGCGGTCACCTCGATCTTGTTGTGGTTCGGCGGTGTCCGCAGTCTAGCCGTGCGTGGGCCCCGCGATAGTTGCCCTGGCAGCCAAGCTGCTGACCCTGCGGGTCAATGACCCGACCGTACGGGCCGCGATAAGGCGTCATTCGCCGCTCTTATGGAAGGCCATGCTCCATTCTGCGTCGACAGGGCACGCGGTTTTGCAGGAGCGGATTTATCCGCGAATGTCGCGGCTCAAGCTGCTTCCACGGCCAATCAACGACAACGGGGCCTTAGAGCAGGGCTATCAGCAGGCGCGGCTCCCCCGCAGGAAGGCGGCCGCAGCGGCCAGGCGGACTTTCTCGCCGCGCTGGAACGGCGGGGCGTGGTGCGCCGGCCATTGCTGGAGTCGGATCTGCGCTGGGATATCGCCTTTATCTGGCGGCGCGACGCCTACCTGTCACGCGCGGCGCAGGCCTGGCTGGAGCTGCTGGACGAGTCCCCGGCGCCGTAGGCCGCCTGCGGGGTCAGCCCTGCAGCGCGGCGGCGAAGGCCTGCAACCAGGGCTCGGCGTCGCGTTCCGGGGTGACCGTCTCGCTGGCGTCCAGGCGCAGCATCTCCACCACTTCGCGCAGACCCAGCTCGGCGTACAGCTCGCGCACCAGCTCACCGCCGCCGCAGAAGCTGTCGTAGCTGGAATCGCCCAGCGCCAGCACCGCGCCGGGCAGCCCCTGCCAGGCCGGCAGGCGGTCGCGAATGGCGCCGTACAGCGGCAGCAGGTTGTCCGGCAGCTCGCCCATGCCGGTGGTGGAGGTCACGGTGAGAAAGGCCTCGGGGCCGAAGGCCAGCAGCTCTTCCAGGCTCAGGTTCGGCTTGTGCCAGGCCTCCAGCCCGGCGGCCTGGAGCAGGCGCTCGGCGTGGCGGGCAACTTCTTCGGCGGTGCCGTAGACCGACCCCGAGAGGATGGCGACTTTCATGACAACTCCTGAAACAGTGGCAAAGGCGGCGCATTATGCCGCAAGTGGACAGCCCGACCCGATGTTTTAGAATGCAGCGCACATACCCTGCGGAACCGCGCCCATGATCAACGCCAAACTGCTGCAACTGGTAATCGACGCCTCCAACGACGGCATCGTGGTGGCCGAGCAGGAGGGTGACGACAACATCCTGATCTACGCCAACCCGGCTTTCGAGCGCCTCACCGGCTACGCCAGCGAAGACATCCTCTACCAGGATTGCCGCTTCCTGCAGGGCGACGACCGCGACCAACCCGGCCTGGACGCCATCCGCCAGGCGGTCAAGACGCAGCAGCCGTGCCGGCAGATCATCCGCAACTACCGCAAGGACGGCAGCGCCTTCTGGAACGAACTGTCGATCACCCCGGTTTTCAACGAAGGCGACCAGCTGACCTACTATATAGGTATCCAGAAGGACGTCACCGAGCAGGTCGAGGCCCAGCAGCGCGTCAAAGCGCTGGAGGCGGAGCTGGCCGAACTCAGGGCACGCCTGGATAACTGACGAACGCACACAACTCTCGCTGCGGGACGCGGTCTGAAGGTGCTGGACTCTAGGTAGTATCCGCCATGCAAAGCGACCCGCTGCTGACCCAAGCCGAGTTGGATTTCATCCAGCAACTCAGCTCGCATCAACCCCGCAAACGCCGCCCCAGTGAAGCGCAAACACGACGCCTGGCCATCGGCGCACAATTGCGCGAACTGCTCAACCAGTTGAGCAGCGACGAACAGCTCAGCCTGGACACCCACAGCGACAATCAGCACCTGAGTTTTCCCTTGCGCCTGATCCAGGACGGCCAGAGCGGTTCACGCCTGGAGCTGGACGCACCGCTGATCTTCGAGCAAGGCGTCAGCGAACGTCCATGGCGCCTGTCCCTCACCGCCCCGCTGCCCCTGCTGGACCGACGAGAGCGCCCCAGCGGCCTGCAGGTAGTGGAGCTGTCGAACAACGGCATGCTGGTGCAGCACAACAATCCCGGCAACCCGGCCAAGGATCAGCTGCTGCAGCTGCTGTTGCCGCAACAGCGCCGCGTGCAGTTGCGCGCCCGCCTGGTACGGCGCATCGGCAAGGCCCGCTACGCCTACAGCCTGCAAACCCTGCACGACGAAGACGAGCAGACGCTGCGCCAATACCTCTTCGAACAGCACAGCGACCGCCAGCGGCGCAGCGACCCGGTCACCTGAGCGCCGCCGCGGAAGAAAAAATCCGATAGCCGAAGGGGATCGGAGAGGGCTGGCTATCGGATTGCGCAGTCGGTCGAGCTTCCGCCGTGCAACCTCAGCGGCCGCGAGTCGCGACGGTAAGCCCTACACACGATCACAATGTACAACTCTTGTACAACTAATTTTCGTCACCGACAAGCGTTTTCGCGCACGCTCACGCGCCCGGCCTCCCGGCAGACGGGATAAGCGGCACGTGCGGACGGGGATCAGGTATCGAGGTGACCGGCGAGAAACTGCTGCAGACGTCGCTGCATCAGCCGCCCTTCATTGCCCAGGCAGGCAATCGGCGAACCGGTCAGGCTCTCCTCGGCCAGGTCGGCGCTGTCGCCGGCCAGCAACAGCGGGCAGTCCAGCGCCAGCGCCAGGCGCGACAGCTGCCGCGGCAGCTCGTCGCTGGGCGGCTGGTTGCTGAACAGCACCAGCGCCTGCGGCTGCATCTTCTCGCACACCAGCGGCAGCTCGGCCAACGGCTGGCCGACGCCGAGCACGCTGACGCCGATATCGAGGCTGCCCAGCAACAGCGCGGCGACCAGCAGCTCCAGCTCGCGACAATGCCCCGGCAAGGCGGCGAGCAGCACCCTTTCCTCGACGCTGCCGCGACCCAGTTGCAGGCGCTGCAGGCAACGTCCGCGCAGGAAGCTGTCGAGCAGCAGCCATTCGCTGCACTGGCCGAACTCGTCCTGGCGCAGCAGCAGGGTCTGCCACACCGGCATGAGGATGTCCTGGAACACCACCGGCAGCGGGTAGGAGGAGAAGATCTGGCCGTACAGGCGCTCCAGGCGCAGCTCGTCGAAATCGCCGAGGGCGCGGCGGACCTGCCCCTGCCACTCGCTCCATTCGCCGGCGCTGACTTCCTCGTAGGCCGGCGTCGCCGCGCTGCGGGCGCCGGCGCTCTTGGCCAGGATCTTGCCGACCTTGCTCACCGCCACGCCGCGCTCGATCCAGGCCAGGATGCTGCGCACCGCCTCGATGTCGGCCTGCGAATACAGGCGATGGCCGCTGTCGGTGCGGGTCGGCTGGATCAATCCGTAGCGTCGCTCCCAGGCCCGCAGGGTGACCGGGTTGACGCCGGTCAGGCGCGAGACTTCGCGGATCGGGAACAACTCTTCCTGTTTCAGGGCGCTGGACGCGAGCAGAGGGGCACCGGCGAGTTCAGGCATGGCTTCGGGCATCGCGGCAGAAAAGGTGCCGGCATTGTAACCCAGGCCCCGACGCGCTTACATTGTACAAAACCTGTACAAGGCATCCCCATGCGCGATCCCACCTGGCCACTCACCCTCTACTACGACGGCGCCTGCCCGCTCTGCGCCCGCGAGATCGCCCTGCTGCGCCGCCATGCCGCCCGCGAACGGCTGCAGCTGGTGGATATCGCCGCCGCGGACTTCGACCCGCAGCCGCTAGGCCTGGCGCTGTCGACCCTGCAGGCCCGCCTGCATGCACGCTGGGCCGACGGCCGCTGGCTGGTCGGGCTCGATGCCAGCCTGGCCAGCTGGCAGGCCGCCGGCCTCGGCGCCTGGGTCGCGCCGCTGGGCTGGCGCGCGCTGCGCCCGCCGCTGGAGTGGGGCTATCAGCTGTTCTGCCGCCTGCGCCCGCACCTGGCGCGGCTGCCGCACCCCGATGGTGCGCGGCGCTGCCGGCAGAACGCGGCCTGCACGCCGCCACGCCCGCCATCGCGCGACGCTGGCTAATTGGCGCAAAAGCGGAATAATCCTTGCTGCATTCCTACCCGGCGCATCACCCCGCGCCGCGTACGCCCCAGGCCACACCCCGGCCACGGGCCAGCTTCGAGGAGATACACGATGTCCCCGGTTACCCTGATGGTGGCGCGCCGCGTCGCCCACGGCCGCTATCACGACTTCATCGCCTGGCTGCGCGAAGGCGAACACCTGGCCACCGACTTCCCCGGCTACCTCGGCTCCGGCGTGCTGGCGCCGCCGTCCGGCGACGACGAATTCCAGATCGTCTTTCGTTTCAGCGACGAGCAGACCATGGCCTCCTGGGAGCATTCCGCCTCGCGCCAGGCCTGGCTGCAGCGCGGCAGCGGGCTGTTCGCCCAGCCCCAGGAAAAACGCGCCGTCGGCCTCGACGCCTGGTTCGGCAGCGTGCACCGCCAGCCGCCGCGCTGGAAGCAGAGCATCGCCATCTGGCTGGCGTTCTTCCCGGTCTCGCTGGCCTTCAACCTGCTGTTCGGCCCGGCGCTGGACGACCTCTCGCTGGTCGTCCGGGTGCTGCTGAGCACCCTGGCCCTGACCCCGCTGATGACCTACCTGTTCATCCCCCTGGCTAGCCGCCTGCTGGCGCCCTGGCTGCTGGCCGACAGCGGACGCCTGGACGGACGTCAGGGCCTACCCGGCAAGCCCTGATCAGAGCGGCAGGCGCAACCCGGCGTGGCCCTGGTGCAACGCCGGTCGAGCGATGATTTCGTCGTGCGCCTCGCTCTGCAGCAGGTACAGAGCATCCACCCCGCACTGGCGCAGACGCCGCTTCAGCGGCGCCAGCGCCAGGCTGGGCGGCCCCAGCCAAGGGCGACGCCCGTCGGCACACAGCGCCCGCGCGCGGTAACCCGCCGCGCGCAGCACCAGCACCTCGATGCGCAGCACGCTTCCCGCGCGCCAGGCCGCACGCAACTCGCGCCAGCTCATCCACACCTCACACTTATACAGATAAAAGTTTTTTGTACATGCAAAGAGCAAATTTTCTACAGGCCAGAGAAAATTAAAAACCCTTGAAGCTCAATGAAATAGCGAAAACAAGCGCTTTTCCTGAAAAACCACAGGCGCGGCATGGTTGTACAAGTTGCCGAGCTGGTATAGCTTTACTCCAGGTTCGGCCGGTGCCGTTTCCCTACTGGTCAGGTAACCCGAAGCGGTGCCGCTGAACCCTCCCTTTTTCCGCCAGGGCCCGAAATGAGCGCTGCCAGCCTTCCCATCCTGATCACCGGCGCCAGCCAGCGAGTCGGCCTGTACTGCGCCGAACGCCTGCTCGATGCCGGCCAACCAGTGATCCTCAGCTACCGCCACGAACGCGAGGGCGTGCAGCGCCTGCGTCAGCGCGGCGCCCTGTGCCTGCCGGCGGACTTTCGCGACGAGGCCAGCATCCTCGCCTTCGTCGACGCGGTGAAATGCCACACCGACGGCCTGCGCGCCATCGTCCACAACGCCTCGGACTGGCTCAGCGAGACGCCGGGCGACGAGGCGGCGGCCTTCCAGCAGCTGTTCGCCGTGCACATGCTCGCGCCCTACCTGATCAACCTGCACTGCGCCGAGCTGCTGCAGCGCGCCAGCCCGGCCGACATCGTCCATGTCAGCGACGACGTGACGCGCAAAGGCAGCGCCAAGCGCCCCGCCTACTGCGCCAGCAAGGCCGGCCTGGAGAGCCTGACGCTGTCATTCGCCGCACGCTTCGCGCCGCACATCAAGGTCAACGGCATCGCCCCGGCGCTGCTGATGTTCAACCAGGACGACGACGCCGAGTATCGCCAGCAGACCCTGGCCAAATCGGCGCTGGGCATCGAACCCGGCCCGGAAGCCTTCTACCTAAGCCTGCGCTACCTGCTGGACAACCCTTACCTGACCGGCACCACCCTGACCCTCAACGGCGGCCGCCACCTCAAGTGAGGCGGCGCCAAGGACACTACCATGCACCCACATCTGCCCCAGCACTACCGCGAAATCCTCATCGGCCTGGGCGAGAATCCCGAGCGCGAGGGCCTGCTCGACACCCCCAAGCGCGCGGCCAAGGCCATGCAGTACCTCTGCCACGGCTACCAGCAGTCGCTGGAAGAGATAGTCAACGGCGCGCTGTTCGCCTCGGACAACGACGAGATGGTGATCGTCAAGGACATCGAGCTGTACTCGCTGTGCGAGCACCACCTGCTGCCCTTCATCGGCAAGGCGCACGTCGCCTACATCCCCACCGGCAAGGTGCTGGGCCTGTCCAAGGTGGCGCGCATCGTCGACATGTTCGCCCGCCGCCTGCAGATTCAGGAGAACCTGACCAAGCAGATCGCCGATGCGATCCAGCGCGTGACCAACGCCGCCGGCGTCGCCGTGGTGATCGAGGCCAAGCACATGTGCATGATGATGCGCGGGGTGGAGAAGCAGAACTCGGTGATGAGCAGCTCGGTGATGCTTGGCGCCTTCCGCGAGTCCTGCAACACTCGCCATGAATTTTTGCAACTGATCGGACGGAACAAGTAATGCCGCGACTGGAACCCGGAATGGCGCGCATCCGCGTCAAGGACCTGCGCCTGCGCACCTATATCGGCATCAAGGAGGAGGAGATCAACAACAAGCAGGACGTGCTGATCAACCTGACCATCCTCTATCCGGCGGTCGACGCCGTGCAGGTCAACGACATCGACCACGCGCTGAACTACCGCACCATCACCAAGGCGATCATCGCCCACGTCGAGGGCAACCGCTTCGCCCTGCTCGAGCGCCTGACCCAGGAAATCCTCGACCTGGTCATGGCCCACCAGGCGGTGCGCTACGCCGAGGTGGAAGTGGACAAACCGCACGCCCTGCGTTTCGCCGAGTCGGTGTCCATTACCCTGGCCGGCCACCGCTAAGCGGCGCCGCGGTCGGCTTGCCGGCCCCGCGAGGGGCTCTTATCATCGCCGCCACCGCCCGCCCCGGAGAGCCCGAGATGACCGAGCAAGAACGCCTCGAACTGGAAGCCGCCGCCTTCCGCAGCCTGGTGCAGCACCTGCGCACCCGCCCCGACGTGCAGAACATCGAGCTGATGAACCTGGCTGGCTTCTGCCGCAACTGTCTGTCCAAGTGGTACAAGGCCGCCGCCGACGACCTCGGCGTCGAGCTGAGCCCCGACCAGGCCCGCGAAGCGGTCTACGGCATGCCCTATGCCGAGTGGAAGGCCAAGTACCAGAAGGACGCCACACCCGAACAGCAGGCCGCCTTCGACAAGGGGAACAAGGCATGAGCGCCCTCGCCGACTTCCGCCGCCGCCTGCAGCAGGACGACTTCGCCTTCGCCGAGACCCTGGCCTTCGTCGCCGCGCACTACCACTACCAGCCCAGCGCCTTTCGCAACGGCAGCGTGGACAACGCCGCCGGGCAGAACGAAGGCTCGTGCAAGACTCTCGGCCTGGCCCGGCTCGAAGGCTTCAGCCTGGACGAAACCCTGCGCTGCTTCGGCGAACACTACCGCAGCGTGCTGGCCACCCCGGACGGCAGCGACCACGGCAATATCCGCGCGCTGATGGCCCACGGCCTGGATGGCGTACGGTTCGAGCAGGCACCGCTGCGCCGCCAGGACTGATCCAGCCGCGCAACAATTTGCGCAACTGTCGGCAAAAGCTGACAGACATCACAAAACCAAGCGCTTATCCTGCGCGCCATGAGAGTCACCAGGGAAGGGGCTCGGCGCGATCCGTGCGGCACTTCCCGTGGTGCGTACACGGCATGGAGTCGCCCGATGCAGCAAACCCTGGTATGGAAACCCTGGAGCAACCCCGGCGTGGAGACCCTGCGCCTGAGTCAGGACGAGGCCGGCATCCACGCCAGCAGCCACCTGATGCAGAGCCTCAGGGGCGACAGCATAGTCGCCAGCTACCTGCTCGACTGCGACCCGCGCTGGCGCTTTCGCCGCCTCTGGCTCAAGGTGGACAACCACGGCCCGCGCAAGCTCTGCCTGCAACGCGATCTCCGCGGCAACTGGCTGCACAACGGCGAGCCGCGCCCCGATCTGCAGGGCTGCCAGCACGTCATGCTGTCCGCCTCGCCCTTCACCCACACCCCGCTGCTGCAACGCTGCGCCCTGGAAACCGGGCAGAGCGATGAGGTCCAGGTGGCCTACGTCGACCTGCTCAGCTTGCGGATCGAGCCGCGCCGCCAGCACTACCAGTGCCTGCAGCGCCGCCCGGGGCAAAACCTCTACCGCAGCCAGGCCGAGGGCAAGCCGAGCTGCGAGTTGACGGTGGACGACCAGGCCCTGCTGCTCAAGGCCAGCGAGCAGTACCTGCGCATGAGCCAGCGCGGGCTGAAGATCAGCACCCTGGTCTAGCGCGTAGCGCTAGATCGGCAACTGCCCGAACGCCCAGCGCAGCAGGAAGAACACCAGCAGGCCGCCGCCGATGGTCGCCAGCAGGTGGCGGGTGAAGACGGCGATGGCGATGGTCGCCAGGCCGGCGAGCAGGTAGGCGTTGTCCAGGCTCGGCGCCCAGTGCGTGCCGTCCGGCAGCAGCATGCCGGGCACCACGATGGCGCTCAGCACCGCCGTCGGCACGTAATGCAGGCCCTGGCGCACCAGCGGCGGGAAACGCAGGTCGGGAAAGGCGAATAGGCTGTAGCGGGTGGCGAAGGTGATCGCCAGCATGCCCAGGATCAGCAACCAGATATCCATCACACCAGTTCCTCCTGCAAGTCCGGCTCGCGCCGCTCCAGCCACACCCCGACCACAATGCCGCTGGCCGCCGCGGCCATCAGCCCGAGCTTGTAGGGCAGCGCATGACAGGCCAGCGCCACCGCCGCGGCGACCAGCGCCGCCGCCATCTGCGGCTGGCTCCTGAGCATCGGCACGACGATGCCGATAAAGGTCGCCAGCATGGCGAAATCCAGCCCCCAGTCGCCGATATTCGGCACCGCCTGGCCGAACAGCACGCCGATCAGGGTGCACAGCAGCCAGTTGCCGTACATCGCCAGCGCGGCGCCGAGAAAGTACCAGTGCCGATACGGCGCGCTGTCGCCGCGGGCGTAGCGCTGCAGCACCACCGCATAGGCCTCGTCGGTCAGCCAGAAGGCCAGCGGCATGCGCCAGCGCTTGGGCAGGTGACGCACGTAGGGCTGCAGGCTGGCGCTGTACAGGGCATGGCGCAGGTTGACCACGAAGGTGGTGAGCAGCACCACCGCCATGCCGGCGCCGCCGGCCAGCAGGCTGACGGCGATGAATTGCGCCGAACCGGCGAACACCAGCGCCGACATGCCCAGGGTCTGCCAGGGGCTGAGCCCGGCGGCGCCGGCCAGGCTGCCGAAGATGATGCCGAAGGGCATGGCGCCGAGCAGCATCGGCAGCATGTCGCGGGCGCCCTGGGTGAATTCGAGATGACGGGACATGGAACCTCCTTGGGCCGCTCAGTCTAACCGGCGCCCGCGAGCAGGTTCTTGAACGATCTTGCGCCGCCAGGGTGCGCCGTGCGCAGCGAGTCTGGGCCGATCTCGCGGATTTACTGGCGACGGGCCCTGCGGTATTCGCCCGGCCCCACGCCATAGGCCTGTTTGAACTGCCGCGTCAGATGGCTCTGGTCGGCGAAGCCCAGTTGCGCGGCGACGCCGGCCGCGCTGCAGCCGCTCTTGAGCAGGGCGCGCGCCTGCTCCAGGCGGCGCTGCTTGAGCCAGGCATGCGGCGGCAGGCCGGTGGCGCGGCGAAACACCCGGGCGAAGTGAAAGGGCGACAGATTGACCGCCGCCGCCAGCGCCTCCAGCGACGGCGGCTCGCTCAGCTGGCTGGCCAGCAGTTCCTTGGCCAGCGCCACCGCCCGCGGTTCCTGGCCGACGCCACGCGGCGCCGGCTGGCGCGCATAACGCTGCAGCAGCTCGAGCATCGCCTCGCGCCACAGGGTCTGACGCTGCAGCGCCTCGCTGTGCGGATCCTCCAGCAAGCGGTGCAGTGCGCTCAACCGCGACGCCAGGACCGGATCATGGTGCACGCTGTCGTGGAACATCGGCGGCGCAGCCGGCGGCTGCTCGAGTTCGGCCAGCAGCACCTCGAAGGTGCCGGGCTGCGGGTAGAACACCCGGTACTGCCAGCCCTGCTCGACGCCCTTGGAACCGGTGTGCACCTCGTCCGGATTGAGCAAGGCGATGCTGCCGGCGCCCGCCAGGTGGTCGACGCCGCGATAGCGATAGCGCTCGGCGCCGGCTTCGAGCACGGCGATCACATGGCCGTCGTGGACGTGCGGGGCGAAACGGTGCTCGATGAAGCGCGCGGACAGCAGCTCCAGCCCGTGCAGATCGTCGCTGGCGCTGAACCGCGCGCGTTCGCCTCCCGCCAATGGCTGCATGGCTCAGGCGCCGAAGCGCGCCTCCAGCTTCTCGCGCACCTGCGGCCACTCCTGATCGGTGATGCTGTACAGCACGGTGTCGTCGAGGCGGCCGTCGGCCAGGCGCCGGTGGTTACGCAGCAGCCCCTCGCGCACGGCGCCGAGCTTCTCGATGGCGCGCTGCGAGCGCAGGTTGCTGGCGGCGGTCTTCAGTTGCACGCGGACCATGCCCCAGTTGTCGAAGGCATGCTTGAGCATCAGGTACTTGATGCTGGTATTCAGCCCGCTGCCGTGCTGGCCGCGGTCGAGCCAGGTCCAGCCGATCTCGCAGGCCGGCAGGTTGTTCATGAAGTCGCCGAAGCGGGTGGTGCCGACCAGCTGCTCGCCGAGGCGGATGACGAACGGCAGGGCGCGCAACTCGCGCAGATCGCTCAGGGCGCTGCGATACCAGTCCAGGCGCTGGGTGCCGCTCATGTACAGCAGCTCGTCGCGATTGGCCTCGGCCAGCGCCACCAGCGCCGGGATATCGGCGTCGGCCAGCGGCTCCAGGCGCAGGGCGCCGCGTTGCAGAGTCACCAGTTGCGGCTTGAACATAGGGTCCCTCCTCGGACAGCCTCGCAAGCCGATCACGCTATCAGGCGCGCGCCTGCGGCACAATTGGCCTGCGCTGCCCCGCTCGCTGCGACCTTGGTCGCAACTGACGCGCGCGGGCTTTGGTGCAACACTGCTGCTTATCGCCGCCGGCCGTGCCGGCGTTCCGTTCTCTCCTGCGTTCCGGAGTCCGCATGTCGCTGTCCCCCGGGCTGATCGCCGCGGTCGCCCTGATCTACATGGCCATCCTCTTCGCCATCGCCTTCTATGGCGACCGGCGCAGCACGCCCATGCCGCCGAAGGTGCGCGCCTGGGTCTACTCGCTGTCGCTGGCGGTGTATTGCACCAGCTGGACCTTCTTCGGCGCGGTCGGCCAGGCCGCCGAGCAGCTGTGGTCGTTCCTGCCGATCTATCTGGGGCCGATCATCCTGCTGCTGAGCATGCCCTGGGTGCTGCAGAAGATGGTGATGATCAGCAAGCAGGAGAACATCACCTCGATCGCCGACTTTATCGCCGCCCGTTACGGCAAGTCGCAGTCGCTCGCCGTGGTGGTGGCGCTGATCTGCCTGGTCGGCGTGCTGCCCTATATCGCCCTGCAGCTCAAGGGCATCGTCCTCGGCGTCAACCTGCTGATCGGCGAGCACGCGCTGGATACCGGCACCAGCGCCCAGGACACTGCGCTGATCGTGTCGCTGGCGCTGGCGCTGTTCACCATCCTGTTCGGCACGCGCAACCTCGACGTCACCGAGCACCACCGCGGCATGGTGCTGGCGATCGCCTTCGAGTCGCTGGTCAAGCTGCTGGCCTTCCTCGCCGTCGGCGCCTTCGTCACCTTCGGCCTGTACAACGGTTTCAACGACCTGCTCGATCAGGCGCACAACACCGCCGAACTGGAGGCTTTCTGGAACGAGGCGGTGAACTGGCCGGCGCTGCTGGTGCAGACCGGCATGGCGATGATCGCCATCGTCTGCCTGCCGCGGCAGTTCCACGTCACCGTGGTGGAGAACATCGAACCCAAGGACCTGCGCCTGGCGCGCTGGGTGTTCCCCGCCTACCTGGTGCTGGCCGCACTGTTCGTGGTGCCCATCGCCCTGGCCGGGCAGATGCTGCTGCCGGCCGGCATCACCCCGGACTCCTTCGTCATCAGCCTGCCGCTGGCCGAGGCCCATCCGGGTCTGGCGGTGCTGGCCTTCATCGGCGGCGCCAGCGCTGCCACCGGCATGGTGATAGTCGCGTCCGTCGCCTTGTCGACCATGATCTCCAACGACATGCTGCTGCCCTGGCTGCTGCGCCGACAGAGCACCGAGCGGCCGTTCGAGGCCTTCCGCCACTGGATGCTCACCGCGCGCCGGGTCAGCATCGTGCTGATCCTGCTGCTGGCCTACGTCTGCTACCGCCTGCTCGGCGAGGGCGCCAGCCTGGCCACCATCGGCCAGGTGTCGTTCGCCGCCATCGGCCAGCTGGCGCCGGCCATGTTCGGCGCCCTGGTGTGGAAACAGGCCAACCGCCGCGGCGTGTTCGCCGGGCTGATCTTCGGCGCCCTGCTGTGGTTCTACACCCTGGTGCTGCCGCTGGCGGCGCGCGGCATGGGCTGGTCGCTGGCCAGCTTCCCCGGGCTGAGCACCCTGCTCTACGCGCCCATCGGTCTGCAGGTCGACCCGCTGACCCGCGGCGTGGTGCTGTCGCTGGCCGGCAACCTGCTGCTGTTCGCCTGGGTCTCCTGGTTCTCCCGCACGCGGGTGTCGGAGCACTGGCAGGCCGGGCGCTTCATCGGCCATGACCTGGGCACCAAACCGAGCAACCGCAGCCTGCTGGCGGTGCAGGTCGAGGACCTGCTGCTGCTGGCCAGCCGCTTCGTCGGCGAGGAACGCGCGCGGCAGAGCTTCGTGCGCTTCGCCGAGCGCCAGGGCAAGCCGTTCGAGGCCAACCAGCCGGCCAACAGCGAATGGATCGCCCACACCGAACGCCTGCTGGCCGGCGTGCTCGGCGCCTCCAGCACCCGCGCGGTGGTCAAGGCGGCCATCGAAGGCCGCGAGATGCAGGTCGAGGACGTGGTGCGCATCGTCGACGAGGCGTCCGAGGTGCTGCAGTTCAATCGCGCCCTGCTGCAGGGGGCGATCGAGAACATCACCCAGGGCATCAGCGTGGTCGACCAGAACCTGCGCCTGGTGGCCTGGAACCACCGCTACCTGGAGCTGTTCGACTACCCCGAGGGGTTGATCTACGTCGGCCGACCGATTGCCGAAATCATCCGCTTCAACGCCGAACGCGGCATGCTCGGCGGCGGCGACGTCGAGGAGAACGTGGCCAAGCGCCTGTACTGGATGCGCCAGGGCACCGCGCACAGCTACGAGCGGGTGTTCCCCAACGGCCGGGTGATCGAGCTGATCGGCAACCCCATGCCCGGCGGCGGCTTCGTCATGAGCTTCACCGACATCACCGAATTCCGCGAGGCCGAGCGGGCGCTCAAGGAAGCCAACGAGAGCCTGGAGCGGCGCGTCGCCGAGCGTACCCAGGAGCTGTCCAAGCTCAACCAGGCGCTGACCGAGGCCAAGGCCCACGCCGAGGCCGCCAACCAGTCGAAGACGCGCTTTCTCGCCGCGGTCAGCCACGACCTGATGCAGCCGCTCAACGCCGCGCGGCTGTTCTCCGCGGCGCTGGCCCACCAGGACGAGGCGCTGCCGCACGAGGCGCAGGAACTGGTGCGCCACCTGGACAGCGCGCTGCGCTCGGCCGAAGACCTGATCACCGACCTGCTGGACATCTCGCGCCTGGAGAACGGCCGCATCGCCCCGGACCGCCACCCCTTCGCCCTGGCCAGCCTGTTCGACACCCTCGCCGCCGAGTTCGGCGTGCTGGCCGCCGAACAGGGCATCGACCTGCGCGTGCGCGGCAGCCGCCAGTGGATCGACAGCGACAGCAAGCTGCTGCGGCGCATCCTGCAGAACTTCCTGACCAACGCCTTCCGCTACGCCAAGGGCCGCGTGGTGCTCGGCGTGCGCCGCGAGGGCCAGCATCTGCGCCTGGAGGTGTGGGACCGCGGCGCCGGCATCCCCGAGGACAAGCGCAAGGTGATATTCGAGGAGTTCAAGCGCCTGGACAGCCACCAGACCCGCGCCGAGAAGGGCCTGGGTCTGGGCCTGGCGATCGCCGACGGCCTGTGCCGGGTGCTCGACCACCGCCTGGAAGTGCGTTCCTGGCCGGGCAAGGGCAGCGTGTTCAGCGTCAGCGTGCCGCTGGCGCGCCAGCCGGCGGCCAGGCCCAAGGCGGCGGTCGGCAGCGAGGTCAACGGCCAGCCGCTGCAGGGCACCCAGGTGCTGTGCATCGACAACGAGGACAGCATTCTCACCGGCATGCACAGCCTGCTGTCGCGCTGGGGCTGCCAGGTGTGGACCGCGCGCAACCGCCTGGAATGCGAGCACCTGCTGAGCGAGGACGTGCGCCCGCAACTGGCGCTGATCGACTACCACCTCGACGAGGGCGAGACCGGCACCGAGCTGATGGCCTGGCTGCGTACGCGCCTGGGCGAGCCGGTGCCCGGCGTGGTGATCAGCGCCGACGGCCGCCCGGAGCTGGTGGCCGAGGTGCATGCCGCCGGCCTCGACTACTTGCCCAAGCCGGTCAAGCCGGCCGCCCTGCGCGCCCTGCTCAGCCGTCATCTGAGCCTGCGCGGCTAAGCGCGCGATTCGCCGCTGTGAAGCGACTTCCGCGCGCGGCGCGGATGCCATCCGGGGAGTGCCTGCCCCGGCGGCATCCGGGCTGCCTCGGGCTTGTCCGGGCCAACTGATCTGCCGCAATACCCGCCGGCGCCTGCCGACTAGACTGCCAGCATCCCCCGCCCAAGGACGCGCCATGCCCGACGAGCTGCAGACCCTGCTGAATTTCGCCAGCGCCCTGGCCGCCGGTCTGCTGATCGGCGCCGAGCGCGGCTGGCAGGAACGCCATGGCGACGACACCCGCCTGGCCGCGGGCATTCGCACCTACGGCCTGGTCGGCCTGCTCGGCGGCTTCGCCCTGCTGCTCGGCGAGCGCTTCGGCGTGCTCGCCTGGGCGGCGATCTTCCTCGGTTTCGCCGCCCTGGTGCTGACCGCCTATGCCGGCGACCTGCTGCAGCTGGGCGACCGCGGCCTGACCAGCGAGATGGCGCTGCTGATCACTTTCCTCCTCGGCAGCCTGGCCGTCGCCGACCAGGCGCCGCTGGCCGCCGCCGGCGCGGTGGCGGTGGCCTTGCTGCTGGGGCTGAAACAGGCGCTGCACGGCGCCCTGCGCCGCCTCAGCGAGGGCGAAGTGCTCGGCGCGCTGAAGCTGCTGTTCATCTCCCTGGTGCTGCTGCCGGCGCTGCCGAACCAGGGCTACGGTCCCTGGCAGGCGTTCAACCCCTACGTGATCTGGTGGATGGTGGTACTGATCGCCGCCATCGGCTTCGCCGCCTACGTGGCGATCCGCCTGGTCGGCACCCGCCACGGCCTGCTGATCACCGCCCTGCTCGGCGGCATCGTCTCGTCCACGGCGATGACCCTCACCCTCGCCCGCCTGCACGGCGAACGCCGCCTGCAGGCGCTGCTGGCCTGCGGCCTGCTGGCCACCTCGGCGCTGATGTTCCCGCGAGTGCTGCTGGAGGTCGGGCTGATCAATCCGGCGCTGCTGGCGCAGCTGTTCTGGCCGCTGACCGCCGCCGCGCTGGTCTACAGCGGCGGCGCCCTGGCGTTCTACCGCCTGGCCGGACGCGAGTCGGACGAAAGCGGCGAGCCGCCGCTGAAGAACCCCTTCGAGCTGGGCCCGGCGCTGCGCTTCGCCGCCCTGCTGCTGCTGATCCTGTTTCTGGTCGAAGGCGCGCGGCGCTGGCTGGGCGATGCCGGGGTGTATCTGGTGGCGCTGGTCTCGGGCCTGGCCGACGTCGACGCCATCACCCTGTCGCTGGCGCGCAGCGCGCAGCTGGACCTCGACCAACAGGTGGCGGTACGCGGCATCTTCCTCGCCGCGCTGAGCAACAGCCTGGTCAAGGCCGGCCTGATCGCCCTGATCGGCGGCCGCCAGCTGGCGCTGCGCACGGCGCCGGTGATGCTCGGCGGCTTGCTGGTCGGCGCGGCGCTGCTGCTGTTCTGAGCACCGGACGCCGCTCAGGGGCGCTGCAAGAACCCCTGCAACAGGCGATGCACCCGCTCGCTCAGCTCGCGGTTGGCGGCCACCGGCAGGCCGCGCGCCAGCTCCGCTTCCACCACCTGCTCGACCAGCGGGCGCAGCTGCAGCAGCTGGGCGCTGAGCGGCTCCAGCTGGTCGGCATGCGGCAGCGAGGTCTGCAGCAGCGGGTTGACCAGGTGGCCGACGATCATCTGCACGATGCCGGTGGCGACCTGCTCGACGTGGCCGCGAATCGACTCCAGCTCGCCCAGCAGCGCCGGCAGCGGGATGCCGGCGCGGTACAACTCGATCCCGGCGGCCAGCAGCCGCGGGCTGGGCACCGCCAGGTGATCGCCGGCGAACTGCAGCAGGCCGAGGGCCTGGGCGCGGTCGATCACCACGTCATCCAGATCCGCGCCGAAGATCGCCTGCAGCTCGGCGAACTCCAGGCGCCCGGGCTGCTCGGGCTCGCCCGGGCCGCGGATGGCCTGCTCCAGGCCCAGCACGTGGGCCAGGTCGCGGCCCTGAGCCCAGGCCTCGAACAGCTCGCGAATGCTGGCGATGCTGTAGCCGCGCTCGAGCAACTGGCCGATCAGTTGCAGCCGCGCCAGGTGCTCGCCGCTGTAGATGCCGACTCGCCCGCGCCGCTCGGGCGGCGGCAGCAGGCCGCGATCCTGATAGGCGCGCACGTTGCGCACGGTGGTCTGCGCCGCCTGGGCCAGCTCGTCGACCGTGTATTCGGCGACTGCCGCCGTGGCCATGGGGGCGGCGCTGCCGAGCAGGCGCTGGAAGAACAGGGAGGCTTGGGTCATGGCGCGATCATAGCCGCGCGCTTCGCCCGCCAACAACCGCGCCGGCGCCCCCAACCAAGGGCTGGACTTGCCCTGCCCGGCTCCCGCGGCAAAGTCGCGCCAGGCGCTATAACCCCTGATCTAGAGCGGCTGCAAGGCGCTCGGTAACGCCGTAACGCGGCCACCTGCCAGGCGCCGGATCGGCTAGGCAAGCGCGCAGCGGCGCTGAACAATGACGATGACATCGAGCAATGTAACCGTCACTTGCCGGAGCCTGCCATGCCCGCCTCTTCCATCCCCGCCGGATTCGCCCCATGAACGCGCCGCGGCCCCGTCACGAGCCGCCAGCGCAGCGCCTGGAGGTCCAGGGCGACGGCGTGCGCCTGCAAACCTATGCGTGGGGCCGGGCCGACGGCCCGACCCTGCTGCTGGTGCACGGCTACCCGGACAACCACGAGATCTGGCTGCCGCTGGTGCGCGAGCTGGCCGCCGAATACCGCATCGTCGCCTACGACGTGCGAGGCCATGGCGCCTCGCAGGTGCCGCGGCGCCTGCGCGACTACCGCCTGGACCGGCTGGCGAACGACCTGGAAGCGGTGATCCGCGCCGTCAGCCCGCAGCGCCCGGTGCATCTGGTGGCCCACGACTGGGGCTCGATCCAGAGCTGGGAGGCGGTCACTGAGCCGCGCATCCAGCCGCTGCTGGCCTCCTACACCAGCATCTCCGGGCCCTGCCTGGACCACGTCGGCCACTGGCTGCGCGAGCGCCTCAGCCTGCGCCGCCCGCAGGCGCTGGTGCAGGCGCTCAGGCAGCTGCTCAGCTCCTGGTATGTCGCCTTCTTCCATACCCCGTGGCTGCCGGAGCTGACTTGGCGCCTGGGCCTGGATCGCGCCTGGCCCTGGCTGCTGCGCCGCCTCGAAGGGGTGCGCGGTCTGCCGCCGAGCAGCAGCCAGCGCGGCGACGGCATGCGCGGCGTGCAGCTGTACCGCGCCAATTTCATCCGCAGCCTGCTGTGCCCGCGCGCACGCCGCACCCGGGTGCCGGTGCAACTGATAGTGCCGCTGGGCGACCGCTTCGTCCGCCCGCAGCTGTTCGACGACCTGGCGCACTGGGCGCCGCTGCTGACCCGCCGCGAGGTGCGCGGCGGCCACTGGCAGCTGCTGGCCGAGCCGAGCGCGCTGGCCAACTGGCTGCGCGAACATGTCGGCCGGCTGGAGAGCGCTCAGGGCGTCTCGAGATAGGCCGCTGGCGGCCGACGCAGCGCGAAGAAGCAAGGCCGCGGCGCGCCCTGCGGCCGTAACCTATCGCCTCGCCGCCGGCTACTCGCCCAGCTCGTCCAGCGCCGGCAGGTCGGCGGCGCGCTCCAGCAGCTCGGTAGGCAGACTCTTGCTGGCGCGGGCGCCGAGCAGCTTGAGGTTCTCCGCGCGACCGATCAGGTTGCCGCGCCCCTCCACCAGCTTGTTGCGCGCGCCGGCGTAGGCCTTGTCCAGCTGCTGCAGGCGGCTGCCCATCTCGTCCAGATCGGCGATAAAGGCGACGAACTTGTCGTACAGCTGGCCGGCGCGCTCGGCGATCTCGCGGGCGTTCTGGCCCTGGCGCTCCTGGCGCCAGAGGCTGTCGATGACGCGCAGGGTGGCCAGCAGGGTGGTCGGGCTGACGATCACCACCTGCTGCTCGAAGGCCTCCTGGAACAGATTCGGCTCGGCCTGCAACGCCGCGGCGAAGGCCGCCTCGATGGGCACGAAGAGCAGGACGAAATCCAGGCTGTGCAGGCCTTCCAGGCGCTGATAGTCCTTGCCGGACAGGCCCTTGAGGTGGCTGCGCAGCGACACCAGGTGCTGCTTGAGCGCCTGCTGACGGATCACCTCGTCGTCGGCGGCGACATATTGCTGATAGGCGCTAAGGCTGACCTTGGCGTCGACTATCACCTGCTTGTCGCCCGGCAGGCGAATCAGCACGTCGGGCTGGAAGCGCTCGCCGCCGGCGCCCTTGAGGCTGACCTGGGTCTGGTATTCGCGGCCCTTCTCC
Organism: Pseudomonas sp. PL-6; assembly: GCF_054110165.1. NCBI lineage: Bacteria > Pseudomonadati > Pseudomonadota > Gammaproteobacteria > Pseudomonadales > Pseudomonadaceae > Pseudomonas > Pseudomonas sp. PL-6. Next base: position 3,968,159 of record NZ_CM134189.1, read on the forward strand.
AGGCCGGCATGCTCCAGCACCCGCTCCAGCACCAGCTCGCCCCAGTTGCCCTGGGTCTTCTGGCCCTTGAGCGCGCGGGTCAGGTTGGTCGCCTCGTCGCCCAGGCGCTGGTTGAGCTGCTGCAGGCGCTCCAGCTCCTTGCCCAGGGAAAAACGCTCGCGCGCCTCCTGCTGGTAGCTCTCGTCGACGCGTTTCTCGAACGCCTGGATGCGCTCCTTGAGCGGGTCGAGCAACTGGCCGAGGCGCTGCTGGCTGCTCTCGGCGAAGCGCTGCTCGCGCTCGTCGAAGATCTTCGTCGCCAGCTCGGCGAACTGTGCGCGCAACTCGTCGCGCGCGCCCTGCAGGTCGTCCAGGCGCTGCTGCTGGTTGTCCCGCTGTTCCTGCAGCTCGGCGCTCAGCGCCGCGCACTCGGCGGTCAGCCGGCGCAGCTCGGCCTCGTTGCGCTCACGCTGCTGGTTCCAGCTCTGCGCCGCCTCGCGGGCGATCTGTCGCTCCTGCTGGAGCAATTCGTTCTCGCGGCGCAGGCCGGCCAGTTCGCTCTGCTGCTCGACCTTGATCTCGCTGACCTCGGCCAGCTCGGCGCGGCAGTCGTCGAGCTGAGCGGTCAGCCCGGCCTGGGTCAGCTGGGTATGCTCCAGACGCTCCTGCAGCAGCGCCTGCTCGCGCTCGGCGCGCGCCAGACGCCGCTGCCAGGCCCACAGCCCGGCCAGCAGGGGCAGCAGCGCAGCGGCGAACCCGAGCGCGAGGGATAACGGATCGAAAGACATAGACACTCCCTGTGGAACCGCCGGGCAGTATAACCAGCGGTGCAACCAGGGTCAGCGCGGCAGGCGTGCGAGCAGGCGCTTGGCCTCGTGGGAACCCTGGGCCGCGGCCTGCTCCAGCCAGTGACGGGCCTGCTGCGGCTCGCCGGCACCCGGCTGGCTGCACAGCCGCCCGAGCTCCAGCTGGGCGCGGCGGTCGCCGGCGCGGGCGGCCTGGCGCAGCAGTTCGAAGCCGATTCGGCGGTCGCGCGGGTTGCCGCAGTCGCGGCAGAGCAACTGGCCCAGGCGGCTTTGCGCCTGCACGCAACCCTTGCGCGCCGGCTGCTTGAGCAGGTTGCCGGCCAAACGCTTGACGCTGTGGGCATGGCCCAGGCGCGGACTGTCGAGTAGCCAGAGGGCGACGCGCATGGGCAGGCGCGAACTGACGGGAACCGTATCGAGGGACGTGGCGGATAAAGCGCGGGACATAAGACTGGGGGGGCTGGGGCAAGGGCGCGCCACTCTACTCCTTTTTTCGCCAAGGTAAAGCCTTGGCAAAAACGCCGAGCGGCGTTCTAGAGCAAGCGCTTGGGACAATCCACAGAAGCTGTGGATAACTCCGTGCACAACTTGGGCGAAAGGCGCCTCAGGCCCGATGCCATGGGCCTCGCAGACAAACTGTCGATTTTTTCACCAACGAAAAAATTGCATATTTTTCATTGACTTAAAAATCAAGCGCGGAAAATCAAGCGGTTACCGGCGATTCTGACAGTGACGTGACAGGCTGCTTCATCAATGTGCACAACTCGCTGCGGCATAACCGCGCAACGCTCTGTTTCGGGGCATCGCCAGGCGCTTGGCGCAGGGTTTCAGGCCGGTTGCGGCAGCCGTCCCTGCACCAAGAACTGCTCCCAGCGAAACAGTCGCGGCTGGTCCGGGGCCTGGGCATGCTTGAACGCCACGTACGCAGCGGTGGTTTCGCACAGCCAGGGCGTCAGGTTGCGCGGACGCGTCTCGGCGAAGGCCTGCGGCGCATAGAGCGCGACATTGCTGCCACCGTCCGGGCAACGCGCCGAACGGTACTCGAAGGCCTGTACCCCGGCCGCGCGCATCACCGCGCCCAGCTGCTGGGTCGCCCGGTAGTCGCTGGGATGAGCGAGCAGGCGCTGATGCTCGCTGAACGACGGGCGCTGCAGCTGGATGCCGCGCTCGACCCGGTAACGCGCCTCGAAGGTGGAATGCTCGGAGAGGATGCGCCCGCTGGGCGGCGGGCTGGCCATGCCGTGCCACAGCACGAAGCGGTAGTAGGCGGCCTCGGCCATGGCCGTCTCCAGACGCTGCGCGGCATAGAACAGACTCGGCTCGTGCACGCCGCCAAAACGCGAGCCCCAGCGCAGCGGCGGGTAGCGAAACGGCGTCTTCAGCAGGTAATGCAGCGGCTCGGCCGCACTCGGCAGCGGCGGCTTGCTGCTTTCCAGCAGTTCTTCGAGCAGCGCCTGCTCGGCCAGGTTGTCCACCAGCTGCAGGGTCGCCACCTGCACCTGGCTCTCCACCATGCGCAGCAGCTTGCCGCGCAACGGACGGATCTGCCGAGCGCCGTCGCAGCTGTGCCAGATATCCATGCCATCGCCCTCCCTGGTTTATGTCGTGCCTAGAACCTGTTTACGAGCTTGCGAGCTAGAGGTAAACGGTGGCGAAAACGGCCGAGAAACGTAGCGTAGCGGAGTAACAGCCGAAGGCTGACCCGCAGGGTGAGCGCAGCGAATCAAGCGGAGTTTACGCATGTAAATGAGCATTACTCGTTGCACTCGCCCTTCGGGCCGCGCTGAAGCGCGTTAGCCGCAAGCGGCTTGTCGAGACCGTTTTCAACACCGTTTAACCGACGCGCAGCAGGTCGTGAAAAGGTTCTCAGACCTTGCCGCGGATGGCGTCCAAGTACTCCACCACCCGCACCAGGCCCTGCACCTGGCTCATCTGCTGCAGCGGCACGCCGGCCAGGTGGCGGTTCTCGGTGCGCAGAAAGTGGCGCATGTCCTGCTGATTGCCGCCGAACAGGGCGAACAGCGCGCGGTAGACGCGGATCAACAGCAGCGCCAGCTCGCCGGTCTTGCTCTGCGGACGCAGGCCGCCCTGCTCGTTCCAGCGGCTGACCGCACTGCGGTGCACGCCGACGATATCGGCCAGCTCCTGCTGGGTCAGCCCCAGCTGTTCACGGGTATTGAGCAGGGCCTTGGCCAGCACCGCATCGGCGTCGGGCAGGCTGCGAGTCACTGCACTCATCGCGCATTCCTCCGTGTGTTTGTATCAATAGTAATAGTAAAAGCTGCAAATGCACAGCAACACCTACAACGGCTTGGCACTCGCCCGGGCATTGGGGTACCGTCCCGGCAGACACCGAGCAAGGAGAGAGCATGGGCCGCCGGCGCTTCTGGCTGGGCACCTGCGCCGGCGTACTGGGCGTGCTGCTGATTCTTGGCAGCTACGCCGGCTACCGCGTCCAGCGCCTGCTGAGCGAACAGGGCATCACCCTCGACTGGCAGGCACTGAGCCTGTCGCCGCGCGGCCTGCGCCTGGACGGCTTCAGCCTGCAGCAGGGCGGCGCCGCCGCCGGCCTGCAACTGCACGCCGGCCAGTTGCAGCTGGACTGGCTGGCCAGCGAGGCGCCGCGCTACCGCCTGCGCCTGCAGGATCTGCAACTGGAGTGGCAGCCGGGCCCGGCGGACGCAACCGCAGCGCCGACCGGCGACCTGCAGGCCCTGCTCGCGCGACTCGACGCCGCCCTGCCCTGGCTGCCGCGACGCCTCGAACTGCAGGCGGTGCAAGCGCAACTGCCCTGCGCCAGCGGCCGCTGCACGCTGCGCGGCGATGCCAGCGTGCAGGTACGCAGCGCCGGCCTGCAGCTGCATAGCCGGCTGCTGCACGACGCGCACCGCGCCGAACTGCAGGCCGAGCTGCAGATGCCGGCGCGCGACGTCCCGCTGCAGCTGCAGGCCGAGCTGCGGCTGGACGACCAGGCCCAGCTGCAACTGCACAGTCAGCTGCAGAGGCAGGCCGACGCCACGCGCTGGAGCGGCCGGCTGAGCATGCCGCAACTGGGCGAGGTGGCCTGGTTCGGCGACTGGCTGAGCCAGTGGCTGCTGAGCATGCCCACAGCGCTGCCGGCCACCCCGCAGCAGGCGCGCCTCGCCGCGCAGTGGCAGGTGCAACTGGCGCCCGGCCCCTGGCAACTGGACGACCTGCTCGCCGCGCCGGGCTGGCTGCGTCTCGATGCCCTGCTGCAACACCCCTGGCCGCTGCCTGCGCTGGGCCTGGTCAGCGGCGAGCTGGCGGTGGATCTGCATAACGCCGCCGGCCGCTGGCAGGCCCGCGAACTGCACGCCGACCTGCTGCTCGATCCCCAGGGAGCGCCCTGGCTGACGGCGCTGCCCGACGGACTGCGCCCGCAGCAGCTGCGCCTGCAGATCGCCCCGCGCGCGACGCCCACCAGCACGTCCGACGGCCTGGCCCTGCACGCGCAACTGCAGGGCCAGGGACCGCTGCGCCTGCAGGGCGAGGCCGATATCGAGCTGCAGCTGCAGAAGGACTGGGCGCTGACCCTGGCGCACCTGCGCCTCGATGCCGACGCCACCCAGGCCCGCCTGGCCGGCAACCGGCTCGACGACCTGCAGCTGCGGTTGCGGCTAAGCGGCCTGGCCGATGCCCAGCGCCTGGACTTCACCCTTGGCGAAGGCTCGCGAATCGCGCTCCGGCGCCTGCGCAGCGGCGAGCTCGAACTGCAGCAGCTGGGCGCCGAGCTGGGCACCCTGCGCCTGCACGGCACGCCCCAGACGCCGCAGCTCGAAGGCCCGCTGACGCTGCGCACGCAACGCCTGCAGCACCCCTGGTTGCAGGCGCAAGGCTGGCAATGGCAGGGCCAGCTGCAGGCCACGGGCGAGCGCCAGCACCTCGCCGGCAGCCTGCTGGGCGACGCCGGGTTGGGCCTGGCCCTGCAATTGGAGCGTGACGCCGCGGGCGAGCTGCGCACCGCGGCGACGCTCGAAGAACTGTTCCTGCGCGCCGGCAACCCGCTGCCGCAGCTCCTCGCCGACTGGCCGCCGCTGTTGTCGCTGGACAACGGCCGCCTGCAGGGTGAGGCGCAGCTGCGCCTGCCGCCGGGTCAGCCGCTGCAGGCGCAGCTGAGCCTCAACGCCCGGGGGCTGAGCGGCATCTACGACCGCAGCAGCTTCGCCGGCCTCGACGGCGAGCTGCGCCTGACGCTCGAGGGCGAGCACCTGGACCTGCACCTGCCGCAGTTGAGCGCGCGACAGATCGATCCCGGCATCGCCCTCGGTCCCCTGCAGCTGCAGGCCCGCTACCAGGCGACGCTGGCCCGACCGCTGGCCGGCGTGCTGAGCCAGCAGCGCGCCGAGCTCGGCATACTCGGCGGCAGCCTGAGCCTGGCGCCGCACCAATGGCGGCTGGACAGCCCCAGCCAGGTGCTGCCGCTGCGCCTGAGCGGCCTGGACCTGCAGCAGCTGTTTCGCGTCTACCCGGCCGAGGGCCTGGAAGGCAGCGGCCTGCTCGACGGCCTGATCCCCCTGCGCCTGGGCGACGGCGGCCCCAGCGTCGAGCAGGGTCTGATCGAGGCGCGCGCACCCGGCGGCCGCCTGCGCTTTCACTCACCGCGCATCCGCGCCATGGGCCAGGCCAACCCGGGGATGAAACTGGTCACCGACGCCCTGGAAGACTTCCACTACGACCTGCTAGGCAGTAGCCTCGACTATGATCAGTCCGGCACACTCAGGCTGGGCATGCGCCTGCAGGGACGCAACCCGGCCATCGAGCAGGGCCGGCCGATCCACTTCAACATCAACCTGGAAGAGGACATCCCCACCCTGCTGGCCAGCCTGCAACTGACCGCCAAGGTGAGCGAGATCATCCAGCAACGGATCCAGCAACGGATGCGCCAGCGTGTCCCCCAAGAAACCAAGGAGTAGCGCCATGCGCCTGTGCCGCTTCCTCGCAGTCCTGAGCCTGGGCCTGCTGTGCCTGGCCTGTACCCCGACGGTACAACTGGCCATGCCCAACGAGCCGATCAATATCAACCTCAACGTCAAGGTCGAACACGAGATCTACATCAAGGTGGACAAGGCCCTGGACAACGTTTTCAACGAAGACAGCGGCCTGTTCTAAGGAGAAGCCCGATGATTCGCCATATTTCGACCCTGCTGCTGGCGCTCTGCCTGAGCCTGCCGGCCTATGCGCTGAACCTCAACCAGGCCATGAGCGCCCTCGGCGCCGCCAAGGCCAGCGGCCAGCTGGGCGAGCAGCCCAACGGCTACCTCGGCGTGGTCAAGCCGGACGGCCAGGCCGAGGAGATCGCCCGCCTGATCAACCAGGCGCGCCGCGCCGAGTACCAGAAGGTGGCCAAAGACAACGGCATCGCCCTCTCCGATGTGGAAGCCATCGCCGGCAAGAAGGCCATCGACCGCACGCCCCAGGGGCAGTTCATCCAGTTGAACGGGCAGTGGCTGAAGAAGTAGCCACAGCCCAGCCGGAGCCCAAAAGCAAAGAACCCGCCGAGGCGGGTTCTTTCGTTTGCAAGCGCAGCGATCAGGCGCCGGCCTTGCTCACGGCATCCTTGATCAGGGTCTGCAGCTCGCCCTTCTCGTACATCTCGGTGAGGATGTCGCTGCCGCCGACCAGCTCGCCGGCCACCCACAGCTGCGGGAAGGTCGGCCAGTTGGCGTACTTCGGCAGGTTGGCGCGGATGTCCGGATTCTGCAGGATGTCGACGTAGGCGAACTTCTCGCCGCAGCCCATCACCACCTGCGCGGCGCGGGCGGAGAAGCCGCACTGCGGCGCGTTGGGCGAGCCTTTCATGTACAGCAGAACGGTGTTGTTGGCGATCTGCTCTTTGATGGTTTCGATGATATCCATGGGGCACCTCAGCGTAGACTTCCCGACCCCTCGGTCGGCACGGTGGCGCGATTGTAGCGAAAAGCCGAGCGCAATGCTCGGCCTTGCCACGGCATCCGGGCTACGCGGCCACCACCTCCACCGGCACGCCATTGAGCGCGGCGTTGCCGGACAGCGCATCGAGCTGGCGTTCGTCGGTCAGGTCGTTGGCGCTGGCGCCCGGCTGCTCACGGGCAATCGCCATCTGCACGCCGGGGCGGGCATGGCCCCAACCGTGCGGCAGGCTGACCACGCCGGCCATCATCTCGTCGCTGGCGGCCACCTCCACCTCGATGCTGCCGACCCGCGAGCGCACCCGCACGCGCTGGCCATCGGCCAAACCACGACTGGCCAGATCCGCCGGATTCATCAGCAACTGATGACGCGGCTTGCCCTTCACCAGGCGGTGGTAGTTGTGCATCCAGGAATTGTTGCTGCGCACGTGGCGGCGGCCGATCAGCAGCAGCTGGTCCGCCGCTGGCGGTAGCTGCGCGGCGAAGCGCGCGAGATCGCCCAGCAGCAGTTCGGGGGCGGCCTCGATGGCTTTCGATGCGGTCTTCAGCCGCTCTGCCAGGTTCGCCTGCAGCGGTCCCAGGTCGAGCCCGTGCGGATGATCGCGCAATGCGGCCAGACTGAGCTTGCGCTCGCTGCGATCGCCATAGGGGCCGAAGCGCAGGCCCATGTCGATCATCTGCTCGGGGGCCATGGTCGGTTTCAGTTCCAGAGCGTTGCGCGCAGCAAAGGCCTTGGCCAGGCCGACGAAGATTTCCCAGTCGTGCAGCGCGCCGTCCGGCTTGGCCAGGATCGCCTCGTTAAAGCGGGTGACATTGCGCACGGCGAAGACGTTGAAGGTGGTGTCGTAGTGGTCGTGCTCCAGCGGCGCGGTGGGCGGCAGGATCAGGTCGGCATGGCGGGTGGTTTCGTTGATGTAGAAGTCCACCGAGAGCATGAACTCCAGACCGTCCAGCGCCTGCTCCAGCTGGCGGCCGTTGGGCGTGGACAGCACCGGATTGCCGGCCACGGTGACCAGCGCGCGGATCTGCCCCTCGCCGGGGGTGAGCATCTCCTCGGCCAGAGCCGAGACCGGCAGCTCGCCGCCGTATTCCGGCAGGCCGGACACGCGGCTCTGCCAGCGGTTGAAATGCCCGCCAGAGGTGCTCGCCACCAGGTCCACCGCCGGCGTGGTGCAGAGCACGCCGCCGACCCGGTCGAGGTTACCGGTGACCAGGTTGATCAGTTGCACCAGCCACTGGCAGAGGGTACCGAAGGCCTGGGTGGAGACGCCCATGCGCCCGTAGCACACCGCCTTGTCGGCGGCGGCGAAATCCCGCGCCAGCTGGCGAATGGCTGCGGCCGGCACGCCGCAACGCTCGCTCATGGCCTCGGCGGTAAATTCGGCAATGGCCGCGCGCACGGACTCCAGCCCCTCCACCGGCAAGTGGCTGGCGCGGGTCAGGCCTTCCTCGAACAGGGTATTGAGCAACCCCAGCAGCAGCGCCGCGTCGCCACCGGGACGCACGAACAGGTGCTGGTCGGCGATGGCGGCGGTCTCGCTGCGCCGCGGGTCGACCACCACCAGCTTGCCGCCGCGGGCCTGGATGGCCTTCAGGCGCTTCTCCACGTCCGGCACGGTCATGATGCTGCCGTTGGAGGCCAGCGGGTTGCCGCCGAGGATCAGCATGAAGTCGGTGTGGTCGATGTCCGGAATCGGGATCAGCAGGCCGTGACCGTACATCAGGTGGCTGGTCAGGTGGTGCGGCAGCTGGTCGACCGAGGTGGCCGAATAACGGTTGCGCGTCTTCAGCAGGCCGAGGAAGTAATTGCTGTGGGTCATCAGCCCGTAGTTGTGCACGCTGGGGTTGCCCTGGTACACGGCCACGGCGTTCTGCCCGTGCTCCGCGCGGATCGCGCTGAGGCGTTCGGCGACCAGCTCGAACGCCTCGTCCCAGGCGATGGCCTGCCACTGCTCGCCGATGCGGCGCATGGGCTGGCGGATGCGGTCGGGGTCGTTCTGGATGTCCTGCAGCGCCACCGCCTTGGGGCAGATATGGCCGCGGCTGAAGCTGTCCTGGGCGTCGCCCTTGATCGAGCGGATCTGCGTGCTGCCGTCAGGCTGCGCTTCGGTTTCGATGGCGAGGCCGCAGATGGCTTCGCACAGGTGGCATGCACGGTAATGGAGGGACTTGGTCATGGCCTGGCCTCTTGTTCTGATGCGAGACGACCGGTCAGGTCGCAGACTTCGAACTATGGGCCGGGCAAGAGGACGACGCCAGCAGCGTTCGTCTCATGAATCGGCAGGCATCATGCCTGCCGATTCAGGGTCGCGACTATCCGGATCAACGGATGGCGGTCACGGTGCCCTTGTGGCCGGTCACGCTGACGTTGACGGTCTTGTACACGAAGTAATCCTCAACGTTCACTTCGTAACGCGGGGCGACGATCACGTCGGCACCCGAGGCCTTGACTGCCTTGTAGGCAGCTGCGGACTTGGCGGAAGCCACCGGGTCGAGACCCAGGGCGAAACCACCCTCGCCACCACCGTAGGTCACGCCGTCGGCGAACTGGGTATCGCCACCCAGCTTGAACACACCAAACAGGATGTTCACCGAAGATTGACCGGAGATGGGCTCGCCCACTTTCACGTCGGCCTGCAGGTTAGTCTTGACGGTACCGTTCAGCGGAACGGCCGGCTGGCTGACGTTCTGGCTGGCACAGCCAGTCAGCAGGGCGAGGGCGGAGAAAGCGGCGGCGTAGGCTACGTGTTTCATGCAAAACTCCTTTGCACATATATTCCATGGGTACCCCATTGCGGGGGCAATGCATTGCCTAGGAAAGGCGGCGGCATCCTAGGAGCGCGTCGCAGAGCGGCGCAAGCAGGGATGTCAGTTTTGTGACATCTCGCACGCAGCTTTGGGAAAAGGCTTACAAAACAGCCCTTTGTCATGGCCAGGCGGGCAATTTGCGCCTTCTCGTCATTTCCTTATAAGATCGCGCCTTCCCCCTGTTTCGTCGCACCCTGCGGCCTCCTGCCGCAAGCCTCGCTGTTTTCCCGGTTTTTGTCGCCGACGCGGGCTTGCGACCTGTAGTGAAAAAGGTAGTTAACGATGAGCGCCAGACACTTTCTCTCGATGATGGATTACACACCGGACGAACTGGTGGGGCTGATCCGCCGCGGCATCGAGCTGAAGGACCTGCGCAATCGCGGCGTGCTGTTCGAGCCGTTGAAGAACCGCGTGCTGGGCATGATCTTCGAGAAGGCCTCGACCCGCACCCGCCTGTCGTTCGAGGCCGGCATGATCCAGCTCGGCGGCCAGGCCATCTTCCTCTCGCCGCGTGATACCCAACTGGGCCGCGGCGAGCCGATCGGCGACGCCGCCATCGTCATGTCGAGCATGCTCGATGCGGTGATGATCCGCACCTTCGCCCACAGCAACCTCACCGAGTTCGCCGCCAAGTCCAGGGTGCCGGTGATCAACGGCCTGTCCGACGACCTGCACCCCTGTCAGCTGCTGGCCGACATGCAGACCTTCCTCGAGCACCGCGGCAGCATCGCCGGCAAGACCGTGGCCTGGATCGGCGATGGCAACAACATGTGCAACTCCTACATCGAGGCGGCCATGCAGTTCGACTTCCAGCTGAAAGTCGCCTGCCCCGAGGGCTACGAGCCGGACGCGCGCTTCCTCGCCCTGGCCGGCGAGCGCGTACAGGTGCTGCGCGACCCGCGCGAGGCGGTGGCCGGCGCCCATCTGGTGAGTACCGACGTGTGGGCCTCGATGGGCCAGGAGGACGAAGCGCAGCTGCGCCTGCAGCGTTTCAAGCCGTACCAGGTCAGCCGCGAGCTGCTCGACCTGGCGGCCAAGGACGTGCTGTTTATGCATTGCCTGCCGGCACACCGCGGCGAGGAGATCAGCGAGGATCTGCTCGACGACCCGCGCTCGGTGGCCTGGGATCAGGCGGAGAACCGCCTGCACGCGCAGAAGGCGCTGCTGGAACTGCTGGTCGAACCGGCGTACCACCACGCATGAGCGAGCCACTGCTGCAACTGCGCGGGCTGAACTGCGGCTACCACGCGCACAAGGTGGTGCAGGACCTGGACCTGCACCTGAACCCCGGCGACATCGGTTGCCTGCTCGGCCCCTCGGGTTGCGGCAAGACCACCACCCTGCGCGCCATCGCCGGTTTCGAGCCGGTGCTCGACGGCGAGATCGAACTGGCCGGCACGGTGATTTCCCGCGCCGGCTTCACCCTGGCGCCGGAGAAGCGCCGCATCGGCATGGTGTTCCAGGACTACGCGCTGTTCCCCCACCTGAGCGTGGCAGACAACGTCGCCTTTGGCATCCGCCAGCAGGAGGGCGCCGAACGCGTCACCGCCGAGCTGCTGGAGCTGGTCAAGCTCGGCCACCTGGCCAAGCGCTACCCCCATGAGCTGTCCGGCGGCCAGCAGCAGCGCGTGGCCCTGGCCCGCGCCCTGGCGCCGGAGCCGCAGCTGCTGCTGCTCGACGAGCCCTTCTCCAACCTCGACGGCGAGCTGCGCCGGCGCCTCAGCCATGAGGTGCGCGAGATTCTCAAGGCGCGCGGCACCAGCGCCATTCTGGTTACCCACGATCAGGAGGAAGCCTTCGCCGTCAGCGACCAGGTCGGCGTGTTCAACAAGGGCCGCCTGGAACAGTGGGACACCCCCTTCAACCTCTATCACGAGCCGTCGACGCCCTTCGTCGCCAGCTTTATCGGCCAGGGCTATTTCATCCGCGGCCAGCTGCTCGGCCCGGACACGGTGCAGACCGAACTCGGCGCCATACGCGGCAACCGCGCCTACACCTGGCCCAGCGGCAGCGCGGTGGACGTGCTGCTGCGTCCCGACGATATAGTGCCGGACCCGCAGAGTTCACTTACGGCACGTATCGTCGGCAAGACCTTCCTCGGCGCCGCCACCCTCTACCGCCTGCAACTGGCCACCGGCAGCCAGCTGGAGTCGATCTTCCCCAGCCACGCCGACCACCTGCCGGGCGACGAAGTGGGCATCCGCGTCGCCGCCGACCACCTGGTGGCCTTCCCGGCCCTGGGCAGCGTGGCGGCCCATGTGCCGCTGGGCGAGTCGGGCGGCGTGCGCCGGGTCAGCAGCAACTGATCCCGGCAACGTCCATAGGCTGTCGCGGGGCCGCCTGGGCCCTGCGCCCCAACGCCCTGCAGACGTGCCCATCTACAGAAACAGCCGGCCACTGGCGATATGCCGGGCATGGCCGGCGATCTTCACCCGCTCGCCCTCCAGCCTGCACAGCAGCTCGCCGCCACGCGCCGAGCACTGCCAGGCGCTCAGCGCGCCTCGCCCCAGACGCTCGGCCCAATAAGGCACCAGGATACAGTGGGTGGAGCCGGTGACCGGGTCCTCGTCGATGCCGATGCTCGGCGCGAAGTAGCGCGAGACGAAGTCGTGGCGCTCGCCGGGCGCGCTGATCAGCACGCCGAGGCCCGGCAGTTCGGCCAGCACCGGCAGGTTCGGGACGAAGCCGCGCACCTCGGCCTCCGAATCCAGCACCACCATCAGCTCCTGCACGCTGCCGTCGCCATTGCGCAGCGCCAGCACCTGCCGCGGCGCACGCCCCAGAGCCTGCTCCACCGCCGTCCACAACGCCTGCTCCACCGGCACGGCGCGACGCACCGGGAAATCCAGCTCCAGCAGCCGGCCCTGGCGGGTGACGCGCAGCGCCCCGGAGCGGCAGACGAACTCCAGCGCCTGGCCCGACTCCTGATACAGATCGAACAACACGCAGGCCGCCGCCAGGGTGGCATGGCCGCACAGCGGCACCTCGCTGGTCGGGGTGAACCAGCGGATATGCCAGCGCTCGCCCTCGCGCACCACGAAGGCGGTCTCGGCCAGGTTGTGCTCGGCGGCGATACGCTGCATCAGCACCTCGTCGAGCCAGGCCTCGAGGCGATAGACCATGGCCGGATTGCCGGCGAAGGGCTGTTCGGTAAAGGCGTCAACTTGATGGAATTCGAGAGGCATGCTGCATTCCTGGCCAGATGAGAGCCGCCAGCATGCCTGCGCAGGGTAAGCCGCAACAGATACAGTTCCTGTTTTCCAGATGCTCTGAGAGCATCGCGGCTGAAGCCGCTCCTACGTTCCTGGGGTGCTTCAGGGCTCGCTGCGCACCCGTTTCACCGCGTCCAGCCAGCCGGCGTAGAGGCGCTCGCGGTGCGCCTCGTTCATCCGCGGCTCGAAGCGCTGCTGGCGGTGCCAGTGGCTGGCGATGGCCTCGAGGTCGGCGTACAGCCCCAGCTGCAGGCCGGCCAGGTAGGCGACGCCGAGCGCGGTGGTCTCGGTGACCTCGGGGCGTTCGACGCCGACGCCGAGGATGTCGGCGAGAAACTGCATGACCCAGTTGTTCTCCACCATGCCGCCGTCCACGCGCAGCGCGCTGGGAGGCGCGGCGCCGTCCTGACGCATGGCCTCGAGCAGGTCGCGGGTCTGGTAGCACACCGACTGCAGGCCGGCGGTGACGATCTCCTTGATCCCGGTGTCGCGGGTCAGGCCGAAGATCGCGCCACGCGCCTTGGGGTCCCAGTAGGGCGCGCCGAGGCCGGTGAAGGCCGGCACCAGGTAGACCCCGCAGGCATCGCCGGTCTGCTCGGCCAGGGCCTCGGTATCGCGCGCGTGGCCGATCAGCTTGATGCCGTCGCGCAGCCACTGCACCGCCGCGCCGGCGACGAAGATGCTGCCCTCCACCGCGTAGGTGACCTCGCCGTTCAGGCGGTAGCCGACGGTGGTCAACAGGCGATTCTTCGACACCACCGGCGTGCTGCCGGTGTTCTGGATCATGAAGCAGCCGGTGCCGTAAGTACTCTTGACCATGCCCGGTTCGAAGCAGGCCTGGCCGATCAGCGCCGCCTGCTGGTCGCCGGCCATGCCCAGCACCGGGATGCTGGCGCCGAGCAGCTCGGCGTCGGTGTGACCGAACTCGGCGGCGCAGTCGAGCACCTCGGGCAACAGGCTGGCGGGAATGTCGAACAGGTCGAGCAGCTCCGCGTCCCACTGCTGGCTGTGGATATTGAACATCAGGGTGCGCGAGGCGTTGCTGGCGTCGGTGCGGTGCACCTTGCCGCCGCTCAGGCGCCACAGCAGGAAGCTGTCCACCGTGCCGAAACGCAGCTCGCCGCGCTCGGCCCGATCCCGCGCGCCGGGCACGTTGTCGAGCACCCAGCGCAGCTTGGTGGCGGAGAAATAGGGGTCGATCAGCAGGCCGGTCTTGGCCGCCACCATGGCCTCGTGGCCGGCGGCCTTGAGCCCGGCGCAGTAGTCGGCGGTGCGACGGTCCTGCCAGACGATGGCCGGGTGGATCGGCGTGCCGCTGACGGCGTCCCACACCAGGGTGGTCTCGCGCTGATTGGTGATGCCGATGGCGGCAATCGCATCGGGCTGCAGGCCGCTGCTGGCGATGGCCTCGCGGCAGACCTTGAGGGTGGACAGCCAGATTTCCTGGCCGTCGTGTTCGACCCAGCCGTCCTGCGGGAAATACTGCTTGAACTCCTGCTGGGCGCGCGCCACCGGCAGGCCCTGGGCGCTGAAGATGATGGCGCGGGAACTGGTGGTGCCCTGGTCGATGGCTAGCAGGTACTGGGACATGCGCGTTTCCTTGTTGTTATGCGGGTGTTGGCCGTAGGAGCCTTGTCGGTATCACTCGCGACCGATGGCGGCGAAGCTGCCCTGAGTGTGCTGCGCCAGCACCTCGGCCGCCAGCTCCACCTCCAGGCCGCGGCGGCCGGCGCTGACGAAGATGCTGGCATGCTCGCGCGCCGAACTGTCGATAAAGGTACGCAGGCGCTTCTTCTGCCCCAGCGGGCTGATACCGCCGAGCAGGTAGCCGGTCGCGCGCTGGGCCGCGGCCGGGTCGGCCATGTCGGCCTTCTTCACGCAGGCGGCCTGGGCCAGCGCCTTGAGGTCGAGGCTGCCGGCCACCGGCACCACCGCCACCAGCAGCTCACCCTTGTCGCTGGCGGCGAGCAGTGTCTTGAATACCCGGGCCGGTGGCAGATCGAGCTTCTCCGCGGCCTCCAGGCCATAGGACGGTGCCTTGGGGTCGTGCGCGTAGCTGTGCACCCGGTGTTCGGCCTTGGCCTTCTTCAACAGATCGATCGCTGGAGTCATGTTCGAATGTGAAAATAATCTGAAAAGATTGCCGTACCTTAGCCGAAATCCCTTTTCGCGGGCAGCCTATAATGGCAAGCCACCAAAGGAAGCCGCCATGAACCTGGCCCCTCGCCAACACGACATCCTCAACCTCGCCCGCGAACGCGGCTACGTCAGCATCGACGAACTGGCCCTGGCCTTCGCCGTGACCCCGCAGACCATCCGCCGCGACATCAACCAGCTGGCCGAACACGGCCTGCTGCGGCGCACCCATGGCGGCGCCGCCTGCGAGGCATCGAGCATCCACAACACCGCCTACGGCATGCGCGCCGGGCAGATGCGCGAGGAAAAGCAGCGCATCGCCGAGGCCGTGGCCGCGCACATCCCCGACCACGCCTCGCTGTTCATCAACATCGGCACCACCACCGAGGCCATCGCCCGCGAGCTGCTCGGTCACCAGGGCCTGAAGATCATCACCAACAACCTGCACGTCGCCGCCCAGCTCAGCGCCAAGGCCGACTTCGAGGTGCTGGTGGCCGGCGGCACGGTGCGCAGCGACGGCGGCATCGTCGGCCAGGCGGCGGTGGACTTCATCCAGCAGTTCAAGGTGGACTACGCCATAGTCGGCATCAGCGGCATCGACGAGGACGGTAGCCTGCTCGATTTCGACTACCAGGAAGTGCGCGTGTCCCAGGCCATCATCGACAACGCCCGCCAGGTGTTCCTCGCCGCCGATTCGAGCAAGTTCGGCCGCAACGCCGTGGTGCGCCTGGGCTCGATCGCCCTGGTCGACCGCGTGTTCACCGACTGCGCGCCGCCCGCCGCCGTGGCCCGCCTGCTGCACGAGCACAAGGTCCACCTCGACCTGGTCTGAATCCCCGCCAGCACCGTTCGGCGCGAAAGCGCGCGCCGGGCTGGCGCACCTGCGCGCATTCGACTAGCATATTTTCGAAAGTGAACATAACCACATTCGAATTCAATAGCGAGTGCCCTGCCATGCCCCACGACCCTCTCGCCAGCCCTGTCGCCGAAGTCTATGACCTCGCCGTGGTCGGCGGCGGCATCAATGGAGTGGGCATCGCCGCGGATGCGGCTGGCCGGGGCCTGGCGGTGTTCCTGTGCGAACAGGACGACCTGGCCAGCCACACCTCCTCGGCCAGCAGCAAGCTGATCCACGGCGGCCTGCGCTACCTGGAGCACCACGAATTCCGCCTGGTGCGCGAAGCCCTGGCCGAGCGCGAGGTGCTGCTGGCCAAGGCACCGCACATCGTCAAACCCATGCGCTTCGTGCTGCCGCACCGGCCGCACCTGCGCCCGGCCTGGATGATCCGCGCCGGTCTGTTCCTCTACGACCACCTGGGCAAGCGCGAGCGGCTGCCTGGCTCGCGCGGCGTGCGCTTCGGCGCCGGCAGCCCGCTCAAGGCCGAGATCGGCCGCGGCTTCGAGTACTCCGACTGCTGGGTCGACGACGCCCGCCTGGTGGTGCTCAACGCCATGGCGGCGCGCGAGCACGGCGCGCATATCCACACCCGCACCCGCTGCATCAGCGCGCGGCGCAGCAAGGGCCTGTGGCACATCCACCTGGAGCGCGCCGACGGCAGCCTGTTCTCCATCCGCAGCCGCGCCCTGGTCAACGCCGCCGGCCCCTGGGTCGCACGCTTCATCGGCGAGGACCTCAAGCAGCAGTCGCCCTACGGCATCCGCCTGATCCAGGGCAGCCATATCGTGGTGCCGCGTCTGCACGACGGCGAGCAGGCCTACATCCTGCAGAACGAGGACCGCCGCATCGTCTTCGCCATTCCCTACCTGGAGCGCTTCACCCTGATCGGCACCACCGACCGCGAATACCGGGGCGACCCGGCGCAGGTGAGCATCAGCGCCGAGGAAACCGACTACCTGCTCGCGGTGGTCAACGCCCACTTCAAGCAGCAACTGAGCCGCGCCGACGTGCTGCACAGCTTCTCCGGTGTGCGCCCGCTGTGCGACGACGAATCGGACGAGCCCTCGGCCATCACCCGCGACTACACCCTGGCGCTGGCCGGCGCGCCGGGCGAGGCACCGCTGCTGTCGGTGTTCGGCGGCAAGCTGACCACCTACCGCAAGCTGGCGGAAGCCGCGATGAACCAGCTGGCGCCGTTCTTCCCCAAGCTGGGCCCGAGCTGGACCGCCAGCGCGCCACTGCCCGGCGGCGAGCAGCTGGACAGCCAGAGCGCCCTGATCGAAGCGCTCTGCACGCGCCATGGCTGGCTGCCGACCAGTCTGGCCAGACGCTGGGCGGCCAGCTACGGCAGCCGCAGCTGGCGCCTGCTCGACGGCGTGCACAACCTCACCGACCTCGGCGAACACCTCGGCGCCGGGCTCTATGCCCGCGAGGTGGATTACCTGCGCCGCGAGGAATGGGCGCGCAGCAGCGCCGATATCCTCTGGCGGCGCAGCAAGCTCGGCCTGTTCATGACCCCGGCGCAGCAGGCCCGCCTGCAGCAGTACCTGCAACCCCATTCGGCCCACGCCGCCTGAACTTCTGCGTGCCCATGCCCCGCTCTGCGGGGCTTTTTTATGTTCCGGGGTACTCGCCCGCTTATTCGCCCAATGAGCCCGGGCCAAAGTTTTTATCGCGTCAATTCAACGACTTGGCACTTTGATGCGGAATTAAAACATTCGTATTCAGTTTTATTTTTACTTATGTTTCAAGCACTTAGGTTTGACAGGCGGCGAATTGGGGCAGAAGATTTGACGTTACCAATCTCACCGCAACACGGCAGGAGCGATCATGAAAGGCGACAAGAAGGTCATCCAACACCTGAACAAGATCCTCGGCAACGAGCTGGTGGCCATCAACCAGTACTTCCTGCACGCGCGCATGTACGAGGACTGGGGGCTGAAGAAGCTCGGCGAGCACGAGTATCACGAGTCGATCGACGAGATGAAGCACGCCGACAAGCTGATCAAGCGCATCCTGTTCCTCGAGGGCCTGCCCAACGTGCAGGACCTGGGCAAGCTGCTGATCGGCGAGAACACCAAGGAAATGCTCGAGTGCGACCTCAAGCTCGAGCACAAGGCCCACGCCGACCTCAAGGCCGGTATCGCCTACTGCGAGAGCATCGGCGACTACGCCAGCCGCGAACTGATGGAAGAAATCCTCTGCTCGGAAGAGGACCATATCGACTGGCTGGAAACCCAGCTGGGGCTGATCGAGGCGGTCGGCCTGCAGAACTACCTGCAGTCGCAAATGGACGAATAAACCCTATTGGCCAGATGAAGAACGGGAGCCAGTGGCTCCCGTTTTTTATTGCCGCTGTTCACTGGCTCAAGAAGGTCGTGGGAGGGACTTTCGGCTCGGGCATCCTGCCTTGTGATGAATGCCGCAGCCCGTAGGCGACCCCATGGATGGGGGAGGTAGGAAAAACGCCGGGAGCGTTTTCGAGAACGGGCGCGGCGCTACCCCCTGCATCCATGCAGTCGTGGCCGCGACGAGGATCGCCGCGAAAGCGCCGCCCACCCTGGAACTTCAGCGCGCCTCCTCCTCCTTGACCCGGAACCAGGCGGCGTAGAGCGCCGGCAAAAACAGCAGGGTGAGCGCCGTGGCCACCACCAGGCCGCCCATGATGGCCACCGCCATCGGCCCGAAGAACACGCTGCGCGACAGCGGGATCATCGCCAGCACCGAGGCCAGCGCGGTCAGCACTATGGGCCGGAAACGCCGCACCGTGGCCTCGATGATGGCGTGCCAGCGGTCCAGGCCGGCGGCGATGTCCTGCTCGATCTGGTCGACCAGGATCACCGAGTTGCGCATGATCATGCCGGCCAGGGCGATGGTGCCGAGCATGGCGACGAAGCCGAACGGCTGGCGGAAGATCAGCAGGAACAGGGTCACCCCGATCAGCCCCAGCGGCGCGGTGAGAAACACCATGGCCGAGCGCGAGAAGCTTTTCAGCTGCAGCATCAGCAGGGTCAGCACCACCACGATGAACAGCGGCACCCCGGCGTTCACAGATTTCTGCCCGCGCGCCGAATCCTCGACCGTGCCGCCCACGTCCAGCAGGTAGCCGTCCGGCAGCTCGGCGCGGATCGGCTCCAGGGTCGGTAGGATCTGCGCCACCAGGCTGGCCGGCTGCTCCTTGCCGTACACGTCGGCGCGCACGGTGACGTTGGGCAGGCGGTTGCGGTGCCAGATGATGCCTTCCTCGAAGCCGTACTCCAGGGTCGCCACTTGCGACAGGGCCACGCTGCGGCCGCTGTCGGTGGGCACCGCCAGGCTCGGCAGCAGGCTCAGCGACTGGCGCTCCTGCACGGTGCCGCGCAGGAGAATCTCGATCAGCTCGTTGCCTTCGCGGTACTGGCTGACGCTGGTACCCGACAGCGCGCTCTGCAGAAAGCGCGACAGCTCGGCGGTGTTGACCCCCAGGGCGCGTGCGCGCTCCTGGTCGACGTTGAGGTAGATGACCTTGCTCGGCTCCTCCCAATCCAGGTGCACGTTGACCACATGGGGGTTCTCGCGCACCTTGGCCGCCACCTGGCGCGCCAGCGCACGCACCTCGTCGATATGCTCGCCGCTGACCCGGAACTGCACCGGGTAACCCACCGGCGGGCCGTTTTCCAGGCGACTGACGCGGCTGCGCAAGCCGGGGAATTCGTCGTTCATGGTCTGGATCAGCCAGCTGCGCAGGCGCTCGCGCTCCTCGATGCTGCCCGCCAGCACCACGAACTGGGCGAAGCTGGCCGCCGGCAGTTGCTGGTCCAGCGGCAGGTAGAAGCGCGGCGAGCCGGTGCCGACGTAGGCCACGTAGTTGTCGATCCCTGGCTGCGTCTTGAGCAGCGCCTCCAGGCGCTTGACCTGGGCCTCGGTGGCGGCGAGCGAGGCGCCCTCCTCCAGCTTGATGTCGACCATCAGCTCCAGGCGTCCGGAGGCCGGGAAGAACTGCTGGGGGACGAAACGAAACAGCAGCACGGCGGCGACGAACAGGCCGAAGGTCAGCAGGATCACCGTCCTGCGCCGGCGCACGCACCATTCCACCGTGGCCCGCACGCGCCGGTAGAAGGGCGTCGCATAGGGATCGTGGCCGGCGTCGCTGCCGCCGTGCTTGGCCGCGTGCAGCTTGGCCAGGTCGGGCAGCAGCTTGTCGCCCAGGTAGGGCACGAACATCACCGCGGCGATCCACGAGGCGACCAGGGCGATCACCACCACCTGGAAGATCGAGCGGGTGTACTCGCCGGTGCCGGACTGCGCGGTGGCGATCGGCAGGAAGCCGGCGGCGGTGATCAGGGTGCCGGTGAGCATGGGGAAGGCAGTGCTGGTCCAGGCGTAGCTGGCCGCCTTGAAGCGGTCGTAGCCCTGCTCCATCTTGATCGCCATCATCTCCACCGCGATGATCGCGTCGTCCACCAGCAGGCCGAGGCCGAGCACCAGGGCGCCGAGGGAAATCTTGTGCAGGCCGATCCCCAGGTAGTACATGCTGGCGAAGGTCATCGCCAGCACCAGCGGGATCACCAGCGCCACCACCAAGCCAGTGCGCAGGCCGAGGGAGAAGAAGCTGACCAGCAGCACGATCACCAGCGCCTCGACCAGCACGCGGACGAACTCGCCGACCCCAGTCTTCACCGCCGCCGGCTGATCCGACACCTTGCGCAGCTCCATGCCCAGCGGCAGGGTCTGCTGCAGGCGGGCGAACTCGCCCTCCAAGGCCTTGCCCAGCACCAGGATGTCGCCGCCGGCCTTCATCGATACCGCCAGGCCGATGGCGTCCTCGCCCATGAAGCGCATGCGCGGCGCGGGCGGATCGTTGAAGCCGCGCTTGACCTCGGCCACGTCGCCGATGCGGAAGGTGCGGTCGCCGACGCGGATGGGGAAGTCGCGGATTTCCTCCACCGACTCGAAACGCCCGGTCACGCGCAGCTGGATGCGGTCGCTGACGGTCTCGAAGAAGCCGGCGGCGGCCACCGCGTTCTGCGCCTCCAGCGCCTGCTGCACCGCGGCCAGCGGCAGGCCGAGGGTGGCCAGCTTGGTGTTGGACAGCTCGATCCAGATCTTCTCGTCCTGCAGGCCGACCAGCTCCACCTTGCCGACGTCCTTGACCCGCTGCAGCTGCAGCTGGACGCGGTCGGCGTAGTCCTTGAGCACCGCGTAGTCGAAGCCGTTGCCGGTCAGCGCGTAGATGTTGCCGAAGGTGGTGCCGAACTCGTCGTTGAAGAACGGCCCCTGGATGCCGGCTGGCAGGGTGTGGCGGATGTCGCCGACCTTCTTGCGCACCTGGTACCACAGCTCGGGGATTTCCGAGCTGCGCATGGAATCGCGCGCCATGAAGGTCACCTGCGACTCGCCGGGGCGCGAGAAGCTGGTGATGCGGTCGTACTCGCCGGTCTCCATCAGCTTCTTCTCGATGCGCTCGGTGACCTGGCGCGACACCTCTTCGGCGCTGGCGCCCGGCCAGTTGGTGCGGATCACCATGGCCTTGAAGGTGAAGGGCGGGTCCTCGCTCTGCCCCAGCTTGGTGTAGGACAGCGCGCCGACCACGGCCAGCAGCAACATGATGTAGAGGACGATCTGGCGGTGGCGCAGCGCCCAGGCGGACAGGTTGAAGCTCATCCGGGCTTACTCCTTGGCGGCCAGTTCGACGTTGCGGTTGTCGCGATCGACCGGGCGCACCTGCTGGCCCTCGCGCAGCACCTGCACGCCGGCGGCCACCACCCAGTCGCTCGCGGCCAGGCCTTCGAGCACCGGCACGCGGTCGTCGCTATAAGCCCCGACGCGCACCAGGCGGCGCTGCACCTTGTGTTCCTTGGGCTCGACCACCCAGACGAAGGGCTGACCCTGCTCGGCGCTGAGCGCCGACAGCGGCACCGCCAGCGGCACCTCGCCGTTGCTGGCGATGAACACCCGCGCGCTCTGCCCCAGTTCGGCCGGCACCTTGCCCTCGGTGAAGGCGACGCGCGCGGCGAAGGTGCGCGACTGCGGATCGGCGGCCGGCGCCATCTCGCGGATGCGCCCGGGGAAACGCTGATCCGGCTGCGACCACAGCTCCACCTCGACCGCCTGGCCGATCCGGAAGCGCTCGAAGCCCTGCTCCGGCAGGCTGATCAGCACCTCGCGCTCGCCGTCGGCGGCCAGGGTGAACACGGTCTGCCCAGCGGCCACCACCTGCCCCACTTCCACCGCGCGACGGGCGATCACCCCGTCCTGGGAGGCGCGCAGCACGGCGTAGCCGGCCTGGTTGCGGGCCACGTCGTACTCGGCCTTGATCTGCTTGAGGCGCGCTTCGCCGGCGCGGTAGAGGTTCTCGGTGTTGTCGTACTGCGAGCGGCTGACCAGGTTGCGCGCCAGCAGGGTCTTGTAGCGATCGCGCTCGGCACGCACGGTCTGCAGGTTGGCCTCGGCGGCGGCCACCTGGGCGCGGATGGCCTCCAGCTGCAGGCGCACGTCCTGCGGGTCGAGCTCGGCCAGCGGCTGGTCCTTCTTCACCCGCGCACCGACGTCCACCAGACGCTTGGCCACCTTGCCACCGATGCGAAACGCCAGGTCCGGCTCGAAACGCGCGCGCACCTCGCCGGGGTAGCTGTCGACCAGGGCGCCGGCCGGTTGCGGCTGCACCACCATGGCCGGACGAATGGGTTGCTCGACCTGCTCGCCGTTGCCGCACGCGGACAGCAGCAGGGCAAGGGTGAGGGACGCTACAAGAGGCATGGCATGGCGGAACATGGCGAATGACCTGTGACGACGAAGGTTTGGAATATTTGTACTGGCGGGTATAGTAAAAATAGCAAACTCACCAGTCCAGTATTAAAATCCGCCGATGCCTAACAAGTTGTTACCGCCCGCCGGTCCCGGTCGCCCCAAGGACCCCGCCAAACGCCAGGCCATTCTCGAAGCGGCCAAGACTCTGTTCCTGCGCCATGGCTACGATGGCAGCAGCATGGACGCCATCGCCGCGGAAGCCGGGGTGTCCAAGCTCACGGTGTACAGCCATTTCACCGACAAGGAGAGGCTGTTCTCCGCCGCGGTGAAGGCCAAGTGCGAGGAGCAGCTGCCCGAGCTGCTGTTCGAGCTGCCGGCGGGCGTGCCGATCGAGACGGTGTTGCTGAGCATCGGCCGCGGCTTCCATGCCCTGGTCAGCAGCCGCGAATCGGTGGAGCTGCACCGCATGATGGTCAGCCTGGCCAGTCAGGATCCCAAGTTGGCGCTGATGTTCTACCAGGCCGGGCCGCAGCGCGTGCTGCAGGAGATGGCGGCGCTGCTGCGCAGGGCCAACGCCAACGGCCTGCTGCAGATCGCCGACCCGCTGGGCGCGGCCGACCAGTTCTTCAGCCTGGTCAAGGGCGGCGCGCATTTTCGCCTGCTGATCGGTTGCTGCGCCCCGCTCGAGGGCGAGGCCGCCGAGCGGCACGTGCGCGAGGCGGTGGAACTGTTCCTGCGCGCCTATCGGCGCTGAAGCCCGGGCTCCTGGGGGGCGCCGCCAGCAACCGGATGCGCCCTATGCCCCTTCCAGCTTCTTCTTCGGGTAGATGTCGTAGCGGCTGGACTTGCCCTCCAGCACGTAGCCGGGCTTCGTCCCGTCGATGGCCGGCGCCTTGCGCGGGCGCTTGACCACCACCCGGTGGCTGGCCAGCGCCAGGGCCGCCTCCAGCAGTGCCGGGGCATCCAGGTCGTCGCCCACCAGCGGGCGGAACAGGCGCATTTCCTTCTTCACCAGTGCGCTCTTGTCGCGATGGGGAAACATCGGATCGAGGTAGATCACCTGCGGCGGCTCGCCCTGCCACTGGCGCATCAGCTCGATGGCATTGCCCGTCAGCAGGTGCATGCGCGCGGCAATCGGCGCCACCTCCAGGCTCAACTCGGCACGCGCCAGGCCGTCCTCGAGCAGGGCGGCGATCAGCGGCTGACGCTCGATCAGGGTCATGCTGCAGCCCAGGCTGGCCAGGACGAAGGCATCGCGCCCCAGCCCGGCGGTGGCGTCCAGCACCCGCGGACGGATGCCAGGCTGCACGCCGACCGCCTTGGCGATCATCTGCCCGCTGCCGCCGCCGAACTGACGGCGATGGGCCGTGGCGCCCTCGACGAAGTCGACCCGCACCGGCCCCGGCGCCTTGTCGCCCAGCTCCGCCAGCTGCAGGCCGTCCGCGCCCAGTTGCAGGGCGAACTCGGCGTCGCCGCCCAGCGCCAGGCCGAGACGCGCCGCCCAGCGGGCCGCCGCCTCGGCGTAGAAAGGTTGCAGGGCATCCATGCGGATGCGGGCGCTATGCCGCTCGTCGCTCATCGGGAAAACTGCTCAAAAAACGTTCAACTGATCGACCGCGCGGCCGACAACCTCAACCAGCGGCATTCTGCCAGACCCAGCCCCCTGCGCCGCAAAGAGTTTGCCCATGTTCGACGCCCTCTCCGCCCCGCGCCCCGCCGCCAGCCCGACACGCACACCCGCCCGCGAGGACGAACTCGACGCCGGCATGCGCGAATCGCTCGACTACCAGATCCTCCGTCGCACCCTCGGCATCGCCGAACAGGACGCACTGGGCGAGGTCGCCCGCGAAATCCGCGCGGCCGCCGCCCCGCCGGCGGTCAGCGCGGCGGCGGCCACGGTCAGTCAGGCGCTGGTCGAGCAACGCAGCCTGGAGCTGAACGTCACGGCCGGCGGCCAGGCGCAGCAGACCGACCCGCTGGTGCTCGATCTGGCCGGCGACGGGTTCGCCACCAGCGGCCTGCAACGACCGCAGCGTTTCGACCTGGACGGCGACGGCCGCCAGGACTGGATCAGCGTACCCACCGGCGACGACGCCCTGCTGGCTCTGGATCGCAATGGCAACGGCCGTATCGACGACGGCCGCGAGCTGTTCGGCGACCAGCACGGCGCCGCCAACGGTTTCGCCGAACTGGCCAGGTTCGACGACAACGGCGACGACCGCATCGACACCGCCGATGCGGTGTTCGCCGACCTGCGCCTGCTGCGCTTCGACGCCGCCGGCCGCCAGCACAGCCAGAGCCTGGTCGACGCCGGGGTCGGCGCCATCAAGCTGAAGGCGCGCGACGTCAGCATCGCCCTCGGCGCCTACGACCAGATCGCCCAGCTCGGCCGCTTCGAATTCGCCGACGGCCGCAGCGGCCAGGCCGCCGATCTGCTGCTGGCCCAACGCTGAATCCGGGCTACGCGCTAGAGCAACCCCAGCTGCTCCAGCTCCGGCTCGACCTGCAAGGTCGGCAGCTCCGCCAGGCCGGGCAGGCGCAGGCGCAACTGCTCGTGGAAACGCCGTGCCAGCTGCGGCGCCAGGCGATTGTCGGCGGTGTGGACGAAGACATGGGGGCGTCGCCCCTCCTCGATCCAGGCGGCGACCTTGTCCAGCCAGGGCGTCATGAAGGGGTCGTTGGCGAGCAGCTCGGGATGGCCGATAAAACGCAGCTGCGGGCTCTGGCTGAAGGCCGTGGGGCGGGTCGGCAGGCGCGGTTTCTTGGCCTGGGCATGCAACACCGCGGGCGCCTGCGACGCGCAGCTGAACAGGGCGCGCGAGTCCAGGCAGATACGCTCGATGCCGCGCTCCAGCAGCAGGCGATTCAAGGCGCGCTCGGCCTCGCCCTTGGCGAAGAACTGTGCATGACGCACCTCGATGGCCAGCGGCCAAGCGCCCCACCACTCGACGAAGGCCGCCAGCTCGTCCAGCCGTGACGGACCGAAGCTGGCCGGCAACTGCAGCCAGTAGGGTGCGACGCGTTCGCCGAGCGGCGCCAGCAACCGACGAAAACGCTCGACCGCCTCCAGTTGCTGGCACAGGTCGTCGCCGTGGCTGATATCGCGCGGCAGCTTGGCGCAGAAACGAAAGTGCGCCGGCATCTGCTCGGCCCAGCGCGCCACGGTCTGCTCGCTGGGGCGGGCGTAGAAGGTGGTATTGCCCTCCACGGCGTTGAATACCTGGGCATAACGACTGAGGAAGTCGGCCGCTCGGGTGTCGCCGGGGTAGAGCGTGGACCGCCAGGCCGCCTCGCTCCAGGAGGGGCAGCCGAGGTAGTACGGCAACATCAGAACCTGTTTACGATCTGCTGCGCGTCGGCCCTGCTGCGTTGAAACCAGGCTCGGAATGCTCATTTACAACAGTAAACTCCGCTTCCTCGCCTGATTTCGCCTTGCATGGCTCTAGCTCGCGAGATCCTAAACACGTTCTCAGGCGTAGAGGTCGAGACCGAGCACTTGCTGCGCGTCAGCCTCGCTGGCGTAGCTGGCGGTGGCGCCGTAGCTGGCCAGCGCCTGGGCGGCGCGGTTGCTCAGCGCGGGTTGCGGGTAGCCGATATCCTGGGCGCGCGCCGGCAGGCTGTCGCCATTGCCGCTGCTGGCCTGCACCCGGCGGATCTGCGGGGTCTGTTCCAGGCCCTGGCTGCTGGCCGGGGCGGCCGGCTGCTCGCGTTGTACCTCGACCTCGCGCTGCGCCTCGCGATAGGGCGTGACCGCAGTCCCCGAACGGGGGCCGCGATCCGGCGAATAGGAAGGTAGGTAGGCGTCGATGCGCATCTACAACTGCTCGGTGGGCTCGGCTGGAAAGTAGACAATGCTGGCAATGTAGCGGCGCCCGGCGGGCTTGGCAAATACCGCAGGGCCGTCTGGCCCTGCCGGGCGACCGGGGGTCATGCCGGCGGCGCCTTGGGCGTGGCCACCTGATCGCGCAGGTAGACCGGCTGGGCCTGGTCGGCCGCCACGGCCTCGCCGCGCGCCCAGGCGAATTGCGCCAGACTCAGCAGATCCTCGGCGTGGGGCAGCAGGCTGCCGTCCATGGCCGCCGGTTTGAGCGCGATGCGCGCGGCATAGCTACCCCAGCCGGTGCCGGCGCCGAACCAGTCGCCGCTGGCGCCGCGCGGCGCCTCGGCCTGCTCCGGCGGCAGTACCGCCTCCTGGCCGAGCAGGCGCATCTCGCCGGCCTCGGCGCGGTAGCAGCCCCAGTACACCTCGTCCATGCGCGCATCGATGGCTGCCGCCACCTGGCGCGCGCCCTGCTCGCGCAGCGCGCGCTGGGCCAGCACCGCCAGGTTCGACACCGGCAGCACCGGACGCTCCAGGGCGAAGGCCAGGCCCTGGACCACGCCGATGGCGATGCGCACCCCGGTGAAGGCGCCCGGGCCGCGGCCGAAGGCGATGGCATCCAGCTGCGCGGCGGCGATGCCGGCCTCGCCCAGCAGCTGTTGGATCATCGGCAGCAGGCGCTGGGCGTGCAGGCGCGGCGCCACCTCGTAGTGGCTGAGCACGCGGCCATCGTGCAGCAGGGCAACGGAACAGGCTTCGGTGGCGGTATCCAGGGCCAGGATCGTGGTCATCGGGTTCGCATGGCTGAAGAAAAAAGAGCCGGCATTAGACCGGCTCGAGGCTTTTTTTTCCAGCACCAGGATGGTCACAGGCCGCTAGCGTGCGACCAAAGGACGCCCTTAGAGCCTGTTCAAAGGCTCGCGAGCTAGAGCAATGCAAGGCAAAAACAGGCGAGGAAGCGGAGTTTACTGGTGTAAATGAGCATTCCGAGCCTGTTTTTAACGCAGCAGGGCCGACGCACAGCAGACTTTGAACAGGTTCTTACCAGGGTTCGACCACCGGCTCGGCCTCCCAGGCCTGCAGCGGCGCCTTGGACCAGGTGCCGTAGGTTGCGTTGGGGAACACGATCCACTCGCTGCCCCATTTGCCCGCCTCGCTGGCCACGGTAGTGCGCTGCTGATCCAGCGGCGTCTTGCGAAAACGCGCGTCGAAATCGTGCAGGGTATCGCCGAGCAGCAGCACGATCTGGTGCTCGGCGCTGACGATGGCGCGCCGCTCGACCTTGGGCGGGCCGAGCAACAGCACGCTTTCTTCCGAGACCTGGGGCAGGCCGAGTTTGCTCAGGGTGGCCAGGGTGTGCTGCTTCTGCTCGTCGGCGCGGTCGGAGATATAGCGGATGGTCACGCCGAGCTGGTCGGCGTGCTGCAGGAACTGCTTGGCACCGGGGATCAGCGCGGGCGTGCCGTCGCGCTCCCAGGGCAGCCAGGTGTCCCAGGCGTCGTATTGGTGACAATTGGCCAGGTCGCGCGCCAGCAGCGCGCTGTTGTCGATCACGGTTTCGTCCAGGTCGGTGACGATGGCCAGCTTGGACGGGTCTTTCGCCGCCGCCACGGCCGCATCCAGCTTCTGCGTGGCGATATTGTAGGCCTGCAGCTGCAGCGCCTGGATTTCCGCCGACTGCTGCTGGAAACGCAGGCCCATGGCGAACTCGGCAACCGCGCACTCCTGCTTGGCTTGTGCCTTGCTGTCGGCGAACGCCACGCAACTGCCCAGCAGCGTTATGGCCAGGCCCAGCCAGATGACACCCTTTCCTGTTTTCTCGGTCATTGCACGCCCTCTCTTCCTTAGTGGTTCACGGATCGACATGCCCATGGCAAGCGCCGGGCAGCCGGAGACTAGCGTCGCCGATGGTAGAAAGGCTGACGAGCGCAGCCATGCCCGAGAGCGACCCGGACTTATCCATGCACCACAAACGACAAAGGCCCCTTGCGGGGCCTTTGTCCATGGGCAACTGGCGGGAAAAATCAGGCCAGCGCGGCCAGGGTCTTGGCGGTGATTTCCTCGACGCTGCCGACGCCCGGGATGTGGCTGTACTTCGGCGTACCGGTGGCGGCGGACAGCTGCTGGTAGAAGTCCACCAGCGGCTTGGTCTGCGAGTGGTACACGGACAGGCGATGACGCACGGTCTCTTCCTTGTCGTCTTCGCGCTGCACCAGGTCTTCGCCGCTGACGTCGTCCTTGCCGGCAACCTTCGGCGGGTTGTATTCGGTGTGGTAGACGCGGCCCGAGGCCGGGTGCACGCGGCGACCGGACAGACGCTTGACGATTTCCTCGTCGTCGACGGCGATCTCGACCACGTTGTCGATGGTCACACCGGCTTCCTTCATGGCCTCGGCCTGCGGGATGGTGCGCGGGAAGCCGTCGAACAGGAAGCCCTTGGCACAATCGGGCTGGGCGATGCGCTCCTTGACCAGGTTGATGATCAGGTCGTCGGAGACCAGGCCGCCCGCGTCCATCACGCTCTTGGCCTTCAGGCCGAGCTCGGTGCCCGCCTTGACCGCCGCGCGCAGCATGTCGCCGGTGGAGATTTGCGGAATACCGAATTTCTCGGTGATGTAGCGAGCCTGGGTACCTTTGCCGGCACCGGGCGCCCCCAGCAGAATCACGCGCATCGATGTGCTCCTCAAGATTTATGTAGAAATCGGTCGGACCGCCTCAAAGGGCCAGTCTCTTGGATGTTGTGCGGCAGCTGTGGCGGCCAAAAGGTTGATCAAGATACACAGCGCCCCCCAGGCACACAAGCCGCCGAAAGTCGGATAAAAACCCTCCTGCCGACGGCTCGGACGCCGCTGCGGACGCGCCTTGCCCGGGTGTCCGCGCAGCCGTGCGGCGGCTCAACCGGTATTGCGCAAACCGGCGGCGATACCCGCCACGCTGACCAGCAGCGCCTGCTCCAGAGGGCTCTCCGGCGCCTGTTCACGCAGCCGGCAGCGCGCCAGCAGCTCGGCCTGCAACAGGTGCAGGGGATCGAGGTAGGTGTTGCGCACGCTGATCGATTCCAGGGTCTCGGCGCTGTGCGCGAGCAGCCGCGACTGCCCGGTCAGCTCCAGCACTGCGGCGCAGGCCTGCGACAATAGGTCGCGCAACTGCGCCCCCAGCGGACGCAGCGCCGGCTCGACCAGACGCTCGTCGTACAGCGCGGCGATGCTGGCGTCGGCCTTGGCCAGCACCATCTCGAGCATGTCGATGCGGGTGCGGAAGAACGGCCAGTGCTCGCGCATGCCTTTCAGCAGCTCGCCGTCGCCGCCGGCCAGGGCCTGACCCAAGGCCTGCTCCCAGCCGAGCCAGGCCGGCAGCATCAGCCGCGTCTGGGTCCAGGCGAAGATCCACGGAATCGCCCGCAGGCTCTCCACCCCGCCCTCGCGGCGCTTGGCCGGACGGCTGCCCAGCGGCAGGCGCCCCAGCTCCTGCTCCGGGGTGGCCTGGCGGAAATACTCGACGAACTGCGGGTGCTCGCGCACCACGCCGCGGTAGGCACTCACGCCGGCGGCGGCCAGGCGATCCATCATCGCCCGCCAGCTCGGCTCGGGGGCCGGCGGCGGCAGCAGGGTGGCCTCCAGCACGGCGGCCAGGTAGAGGTTGAGGTTCTGTTCGGCGATATCCGGCAGGCCGAACTTGAAACGAATCATTTCGCCCTGCTCGGTGGTGCGGAAGCGTCCGGCCACCGAGCCCGGCGGCTGCGACAGGATCGCCGCGTGGGCCGGACCGCCGCCGCGACCGACGGTGCCGCCGCGGCCGTGGAACAGCAGCAACTCGACCTGGTGCTCGCGGCACAGGCGCACCAGCGCTTCCTGGGCGCGGTACTGGGCCCAGGCGGCGGCGGTGGTGCCGGCGTCCTTGGCCGAGTCGGAGTAGCCGATCATCACCTCCTGCGGCCCGTGCAGACGCGCGCGGTAGCCCGGCAGGCCGAGCAGGCGGTCGATCACCGGGCCGGCGTTATCCAGGTCGGCCAGGGTTTCGAACAGTGGCACCACGCGTATCGGCCGGCGCAACCCGGCCTCCTTGAGCAGCAGTTGCACCGCCAGCACGTCGGAGGCGGCGCCGGCCATCGAGATCACGTAGGAGCCCAGCGAGGCGGCCGGCGCGGCGGCCACTTCGCGGCAGGTGGCGAGCACCTCGGCGGTGTCGGCCGAGGGCCGGTAGTCGCTCGGCAGCAGCGGCCGACGGTTGTCCAGCTCGCGCTGCAAAAAGCTCAGCCGCGCCGCCTCGTCCCACTCGGCGTAGCGGCCCAGGCCCAGGTAGTCGGTGATTTCCGTGAGCGCCGCGGCATGCCGACTGGAGTCCTGGCGCACGTCCAGGCGCACCAGGAACAGGCCGAAGGTGGCCGCACGGCGCAGGCAGTCGAGCAGCGGGCCGTCGGCGATCACGCCCATGCCGCAGGCGTGCAGCGACTGGTAGCAGAGCTGCAGCGGCGCCAGCAGGTCGTGGTTGTCCTGCAGCACCGCGGCGCTCGGCGCCACTTGCGCGGCGAGCGCCTGCTGCGCCCAGCTGCGAGTCTCGCGCAGGCGTTCGCGCAGTTGCTTGAGCAGCGCCCGGTAGGGCTCGGCACTGTCGCCGACCTGGGCACGCAGCTCGGCGCTGGCCTGCTGCATGGACAGCTCGGCGGCCAGCTGGTCGACGTCGCGCAGGTACAGGTCGGCAGCCATCCAGCGCGCCAGCAACAGCACCTCGCGGGTGACCCGGGCGGTGACGTTGGGGTTGCCGTCGCGGTCGCCGCCCATCCAGGAGGCGAAGCGGATCGGCGCCGCCTCCAGCGGCAGGCGCAGGCCGGTGGCGGCCTGCAGGCTGCGGTCGGCGCGGCGCAAAAATTGCGGCACGGCCTGCCACAGCGAGTGCTCAATCACCGCGAAGCCCCACTTGGCCTCGTCCACCGGGGTCGGCCGGCTGCGGCGGATCTCCTCGGTATGCCAGGCCTCGGCGATCAGCCGCTGCAGGCGCTGGACGCTGCGCTCGCGCTCGTCCGCCAGCAGGTCGCTGTGATCCAGCGCCGCCAGCTGTGCGGCGATGGCGTCGTACTTCTGGATCAGGGTGCGCCGCGCCACCTCGGTGGGGTGGGCGGTGAGCACCAGCTCGATATCCAGGCGGCCGAGCTGACGGGCCAGCTCGTCGGGCTTCTGCCCGGCGGCGAGCAGGCGCGCCAGCAGCTCGTCGAGCACGCGCAGCTCGAACGGCTCGGGCTCGTCGCCGCGGCGCCGGCGCACGCGGTGCTGCTGCTCGGCGATATTGGCCAGGTTGAGGAACTGGTTGAAGGCCCGCGCCACCGGCAGCAGTTCGTCGTCGGCGAGGTCGCCGAGGGTGCTGGCCAACTGCTCGGCGCCGGCCGCCGAGCCGCGCCGGCCGGCCTTGGCGCCCTTGCGGATGCGCTCGATCTTGTCGAGAAACTCGGCGCCCAGCTGGGTGCTGATGGTTTGTCCGAGCAGTTCGCCGAGCAGGTGCACCTCTTCACGCAGGCGCGCATCGATTTCCGCCATATCGCCCTCTCGTTCCAAGCCGCGGCTTGCGCCACACAGGCCTCAAGAGTGCCCAGCGCGCCAACTTCTTACAAGGGCGCGACGCACGGCGCGGCGGCCGCGCGTAGTGGGTCTAGGCTTGAGATAGGCGCTTGCGGCGTCCGCCAGCCGGTCACCGCCGGCGCCGTCCATCAGGAGCCCTATCATGAAAATTCGAGAGCTGGTCAACCATTGGGAACAGAACGCCCGGGGCCGCCTGACCCCGAGTCAATACCACATCCACCTGGATATCGAAGCCGCCGCGCGCCTGGCGGCCCTGACCGAGATGTATCCCAAGCATCACGCCGAGGAACTGCTCGGCGAGCTGATCGGCGCGGCGCTGGAAGAGCTGGAGGCCAGCCTGCCCTACGTGCAGGGCAGTCAGGTGGTGGCGCAGGACGAACAGGGCGACCCGTTGTACGAGGACATCGGCCCCACCCCGCGCTTTCTCGCCCTGTCGCGCAAGTACCTGCGCGAGCTGAGCGCCCAGGCCAAGGGCGCGGCGCACTGAACGTCCGCTAGTCCGCCGGCGTGCCGCGGCAGCGGCGGTGCGCCGCCGGCGACGCGCCTTACTGCAGCGCCGGGGTGTCCTGGCCCATGCAGCGCACGGCCTGCTTCTTGTTGTCCACCAGCACGCCGGTGAGGCCCTTCTGCTGGGTGTCGAACAGCACCAGCACGCCGTCGATGCACTGCGCCACCTGGCTGGCCGGCTTCAGCGAGACCTTGTAGTCCTCGCCGGGCACGGTCTTGAGCATGGTGAAATCCGACAGCAGCAGGGCGTCCTCGGGCTTGGCCATGTGCAGGTAGCCGTAGTACCAGAGCACGCCGATGGTACCGACTATGCTGGCGATGCCGGTAAGGATCAGGGGAATGGGGTCACGTTCGGTCATTGCGGACTCTCGATTGCGGATTCGGTGGCCGGCGGCCGGCGTTCGGCGAAGGCCTGCGGGGCGCTGACGAACTCCAGCAGCAGCTGGCGCCAGACCGGCTCGGCGAAGGTTTGCACGTGTTGCCCGCGGGTCGCCTGGAAGGCGCGCGGCGGGCGCGCAGCTTGATACAACAGGCGACCATTGGCAAATGGCACCACCTCGTCGTCAGCGCTGTGCAGGATCAGCAGCGGCAGGCCTTCGAGGGCGGCGATGCCGTGGATGGCGCTGTCGCCGTCGGGGATCAGCCAGGACAGCGGCACCTGCAGCGGCCAGGTCAGCCAGGAGCGACTCAGCGCATGGCGGGCGACGCCGCGGTAGCTGGCCGGCACCCCGTCGAGCGCCAGGGCGTGCAGCGCCGCGCGGCGCTGCGGGCGTTCGCTCAGGTAGTGCACGGCCAGCGCGCCGCCCAGGCTCTGGCCGAGCAGGATCAGCGGCTTGCCCTGCACCTCGGGCGCCTGCTCCAGCCAGGCGAAGGCGGCGTCGATGTCCTGGTACACCGCCGGCAGGCTGGGCTTGCCCTCGGACAGGCCGTAACCGCGGTAATCGAGCATCAGAACCTGGTAGCCCTGGGCCGGCAGCCAGTAAGCACCGCCCAGGTGCCAGGCCAGGTTGCCGCCGTTGCCGTGCAGGTGCAGCACCGTACCCTTGACCGCCACTCCCGGCTTGGCCGGCAACCACCAGGCATGCAGGCGCGTGCCGTCGGCGGCGCTCAGGTGGATATCGCGGTACTCCAGCTCGGCCCGCGCGGGGGTGAACGGCAGCCCCGGTTCGGGATAGAACAGCAGGCCGCTGCAGCCGCTCAGCAGGCCGCTGAGCAGCCCGACCAGCAGCAGGCGCAGTTTACTTGCCACCGCCACGCACCTCTTCGCGGGCCTGGAAGGTGGCGGCGTAGACGCGCTCGGCCAGGCGCGAGAACGGCAGGCTCTGGATCCACACCGTGCCGCTGCCCTTGAGCGTGGCCAGGAGGATGCCCTCGCCGCCGAACAGCATGCTCTTCAGCCCGCCGGCCAGGGCGATGTCGTAGTCGATGCCGTCACTGAAGGCCACCAGGCAGCCGGTATCCAGGCGCAGGGTCTCGTCGTTCAGCTGCTTGCGGATCACCGTGCCGCCGGCGTGCACGAAGGCCAGGCCGTCGCCTTCGAGCTGCTGCAGGATGAAGCCCTCGCCGCCGAAGAAACCGGCGCCGATGCGCTTGTTGAAGCGGATGCCGATGCGCGTGCCGTGGGCGGCGCAGAGAAAGGCGTCCTTCTGGCAGATCAGCCGGCCGCCGACCTGGGCCAGGTCGATCGGCACCACGGTGCCCGGATAGGGCGCGGCGAAGGCGACCCGTGCCTGGGTTTTGCCGGCATTGCTGAAGTGGGTCATGAACAGCGACTCGCCGGTGAGCAGGCGCTTGCCGGCGCCCCACAGCTTGCCCAGCAGGCCGCTGGCCGAGCCGTCGCCCATGCGCGTCTCGAAGCGCACGCCCTCGGTCATGTAGTTCATCGCCCCGGCTTCGGCGATCACCGTCTCGCCGGGGTCGAGGACGATCTCCACCGACTGCGCCGAGCTGCCGAGGATTTCGTAGTCGAGTTGATGGCTGGGCATCAAGCAGCTCCTTGCAAGTAAGCCCGGCGGCAATCCGGGCGTCGGGCTGAGCGAGGTTGGGCTTCGCCGCTGCGCGCCTCAACCCAACCTGCGACCTGCCACAGCCCCGCAGGTCGGGTTGAGCGCAGCGAAACCCAACGCAAGTCAGAGGATGTTCGCGTAGTCGGCTTCGATGCGATCCAGGCTCAGGTGGTTGAGGAAGTTGGAGAAGCACATCCAGGCCGACAGCGCGTTCATGTCCTGGAACTGCGGCGGCAGGTACTTGGGTGGCCGCACCAGGCCCTCGTCCACCAGTTTGCGCAGGGTGCGCATGTCTTCCAGGGTGGTCTTGCCGCAGAACAGCAGCGGGATCTGCTCCAGCTTGCCCTTGCGCACCGCCAGCTGGATGTAGTTGTAGATCAGAATGAAACCCTTGAGGTAGGACAGGTCCTTGGTGAACGGCAGGCCGGTCGGCAAGGAGCCGCGGAACACCCGGCTGGCGTTGCTGTAGCCGCCTTCCAGGCCGTAGCCCTGCTCGCGGAAGAACTCGAACACCTCGAGAAAATCAGCGCCCTCCTCGGCCATGTGGATGGCGCGGGTGCGGTTGGTCAGCTTGCGCAGGCGCGTGGGGTAGGAGGCGAAGGCGATCACCTCCATCAGGATCGCCAGGCCCTCCTGGGTCACCGTCGACGAGGGCGGGCCCTTGGCCAGGAAGGTGCAGATCGGCTGGGCCAGGCCGTTGAGCGTGGTGCCGACGTGCACCAGGCCTTCGTGCACCTCCAGCGCCTTGACGTCGCGCTCGTTGAAGCGCGCGTCGCTGCGGATCTTGATGTAGTCGGCGCCGGCCGCGGCATCGGCGAGGATGCCGTCGGACTCGAAGACGCGGATGGTGTCGTCGCCGAACACCCCGGCCAGGCGCTGCTGCAGGATGCTCACCGCATCGGTGGCGCCGAGCAGCTTGGGCTCGTCCTCGAGGTCGCCGCGCGCGGCGATGTTGTTGAGGTAGTCCGAGAGCATCAGGCCGAGGTCGGCCAGGGTCGGGTCGCCGGCATGGAAGGCATCGGAGGCGGCGCCGTAGAGCTCCTGGCTGATCAGGCCGAAGTCCTCGGTACCACGCGCCTCGAGCATGCGGATGACCATGCGGTATTCCTTGCACATGCGCCGCATGATCTGCCCGACCGGGTTGAACTGGCCGAGCTGGCGGGTGATGTCGCGCTCGATGTTCTGAAATTCCAGCTTCTTCGCCGCGGCGTCGAAGGCCAGCGGGCGGCCCAGGTAGTAGTCGCGATCCACCGCCGGCAGGGCCTTGCCCTTGGCCTTGAGGAAGGCGTCGCGGACGCCGTCGTCCCACTTCACCGCATCGAGCACGCGAATCGGCGTCTGCGCCTCGACGATGCGGTCGCTCAGGGCACGGATGCCCAGTTGGTAGTCGTCCAGTTTCTGCTGGCTGTTCATCGCAATTCCTAGTCGCCGGCCCGCTGGTAGCGCGCCACCTCGACGAACAGATCGGCGTTGGCCGGGTCGTCGAGGTAAGCGAACACCTGGTCCAGCGAGCTGGTGATCAGCGCGCCGTCGCCTTCGGGCATGCTTACCGTCTCGCCCTCCAGCAGGCCCTTGCTCATGTCCTGGAGGATGCGCTCGGTATCCAGGTTGTATACCACCAGCTCGTTGCTGCGGGTCAGCTCGAAACCGGCGATGGCGAAGTTGGCGCCCAGGCTCTTCGGCAAGCCGGCGGACAGGTACCAGCGGCGGCCGTGGTGGGCGACGGTGAAACCGAATTCCTCGAGGCTGTCGAGGTTGTCCGGGCTGCCCTCGTAGATGCGGGCCTTGTACAGGTTGGAGCCGGCCCGACTGACCTCCAGATAGAGCTGCTCGCCCCACTCGTCCTGACGGGTCCACTCGCCCAGCAGCGGCATGGGCGCCGCCTCGTTGGCCGGAATCGGGTCCTTGAAGGTGACCAGGCAACCAGTCAACAGCAGGAAGGACAAGGCGACCACTGCGCGCCAGGCTTTCATTTCGCTCTCCTTGTGAAGACCGTTCGACCCCGTGGCCGACGGTTTACAACCCCAGAACCAGGTTCATATAGCGTTTAAGGATGGCCAGCATTCCCTCGCTGTCCAGATGCTCGACGCCGTCCAGCAGGCCCTGATACTCCATCCGCACGATGGTGGCCGTCAACAGCACGGCATCCTGCTCCGGCTGGCGCGAACCGAGCACCTCGAAGAAGTGGGTGACGCCCTGCTGGAGGATCTGCCGGTGGGCGCGCACCAGATCGCGCAGGCGCGGATTGAGCAGCGCCTCCTGCTGGAACGCCTGTTCGGCGATCAGGTGGTCGCGGCGTTCGCGCAGCTGGCGCTGCACGTACTGCACCGCCAGCGCGGCGATCTCGTCGGCCAGCTGCCGGCGCGCCGCCTCGCTGCCGTCCAGGCGCCCGACCAGATTCGCCAGCAGGCCCTGGGTACTGTCCCAGAAGGCCGCCATCTGCGCCGCGCTGCGCTCGACGAACTGGGCGAAGGTGTCGGTGATGAGGTCGTCGATGTCCTTGAAGTAGTAGGTGGTGGCCGACAGCGGCACCTGCGCCTCGGCCGCCACCGCGCGATGGCGCACGGCGCGCACGCCGTCGCGCACGATGATGCGCATGGCGGCGTCGAGAATTGCCTGGCGGCGCTGCTCGCTGCCCTGACGGCTGGCCTTGCGGCCCTGGTACTGGACGCTTTCGGCGACGGCATTGGCCGCCTGGGTGGCACTCGGTGGGACAGGCGCACGGCTCACGGCAGGTCGATCCTCTACGTTCCGGTTATGACATAGCAGAGTAATGGGTTCGGTAGACAAGCAAAAGATTGCACAGTTGCCGGCGCCAGGCAGGCGGCCCGGGCGCAACAAAAAGCCGCCCGAAGGCGGCTTGTGGCGAGAACCTCAGGCCTGCGGGCGCATGTGCGGGAAGAGGATCACGTCGCGGATCGACGGCGAGTTGGTCAGCAGCATCACCAGGCGGTCGATGCCGATGCCTTCGCCGGCGGTCGGCGGCATGCCGTACTCCAGGGCGCGGACGAAGTCGGCATCGTAGTGCATGGCCTCGTCGTCACCGGCGTCCTTGTCGGCCACCTGCTGCATAAAGCGCGCGGCCTGGTCTTCGGCGTCGTTGAGCTCGGAGTAGGCGTTGGCGATCTCGCGGCCACCGATGAACAGCTCGAAGCGGTCGGTGACGCTCGGATCGTCGTCGCTGCGACGGGCCAGCGGCGAAACCTCGAACGGATAGCGGGTGATGAAATGCGGCTGCTCCAGCTTGTGCTCGACCAGCTCCTCGAAAATCATCACCTGCAGCTTGCCCAGGCCTTCGAAGCCGAGCACCTTGGCGCCGGCCTGCTTGGCGATGGCGCGAGCCTTGTCGATGTCATTGAGGTCGGCGGCGGTGATGTCCGGGTTGTACTTGAGGATCGAGTCGAACACCGACAGGCGCACGAAGGGCTCGCCGAAGTGGAACACCTTGTCGCCGTAGGGCACGTCGGTGCTGCCGAGCACGGCCAGGGCCAGCTCGCGGAACAGCTCCTCGGTCAGGTCCATGTTGTCTTCGTAGTCGGCGTAGGCCTGGTAGAACTCGAGCATGGTGAACTCGGGGTTGTGCCGGGTGGAGACGCCTTCGTTACGGAAGTTGCGGTTGATCTCGAAGACTTTCTCAAAGCCGCCGACCACCAGCCGCTTGAGGTACAGCTCCGGGGCGATGCGCAGGAACATCTGCATGTCCAGGGCATTGTGGTGGGTCTCGAAGGGCTTGGCCGCGGCGCCGCCGGGGATGGTCTGCAGCATCGGGGTTTCCACTTCAAGGAAACCGCGCTCGCTGAGGAAGCGGCGGATATGGCCGATCACCTGCGAGCGCACGCGGAAGGTGTCGCGCACCTCCTCGTTGACGATCAGGTCGACGTAGCGCTGGCGGTAGCGCTGCTCGGTGTCGGTCAGGCCGTGGTGCTTGTCCGGCAGCGGGCGCAGCGACTTGGTCAGCAGGCGCACGTTCTGCATGTCGACGTACAGGTCGCCCTTGCCGGAACGGGCCAGGGTGCCCTCGGCGGCGATGATGTCGCCCAGGTCGAAGTGCTTGACCGCGTCCAGCTGCTCGGCCGGCAGGGTCTTGCGGTTGACGTAGACCTGCAGGCGCCCGGAGGTGTCCTGGATGACCATGAAGGCGCCGCGGTTGAGCATGATGCGCCCGGCGACCTTGACCGGAATGGCGGCCGCTTCCAGCTCTTCCTTGGTCTTCTCCGCGTACTCTTTCTGCAGCTCGGCGCACAGGCTGTCGCGGCGGAAATCGTTGGGGAAGGCATTGCCCTGCTCACGGACGGCAGCCAGCTTTTCCTTGCGCTGGGCAATCAGCTTGTTTTCTTCGTGCTGCCGTTCTTCGTGGGAGAGGCTTTGCGGGTCGAGTTGTTGGTCGCTCATGGTCGTTATCTGCCTGACGCGTAAATGCAAATGGGGTTTGGGAGGGTTACAGGCCCTGCTTGAGGCTGGCCTCGAGGTACTGGTCGAGGTCGCCATCGAGGACCTTCTGGCAGTCGCTGCGCTCGACGCCGGTCCGCAGATCCTTGATGCGCGAGTCATCGAGCACGTAGGAACGGATCTGGTGGCCCCAGCCGATGTCGGACTTGGAGTCTTCCAGGGCCTGGGACGCGGCGTTGCGCTTCATCATCTCCAGCTCGTACAACTTGGCCCGCAGCATTTTCATGGCGGTGTCCTTGTTGGCGTGCTGGGAACGCTCGTTCTGGCAGGCCACCACGGTGTTGGTCGGCACGTGGGTGATACGCACCGCCGAGTCGGTGGTGTTGACGTGCTGACCGCCGGCGCCGGAGGAGCGGTAGGTGTCGATGCGCAGGTCGGACGGGTTGATCTCGATCTCGACCTTGTCGTCGATCTCGGGCGACACGAACACCGCCGAGAACGAGGTGTGGCGACGGGCGCCGGAGTCGAACGGGCTCTTGCGCACCAGGCGGTGCACGCCGATCTCGGTACGCAGCCAGCCGAAGGCGTACTCGCCCTTGATGTGCACGGTGGCGCCCTTGATGCCGGCGACTTCGCCTTCGGACAGTTCGATGATGGTGGCGTCGAAGCCGCGCTTGTCGGCCCAGCGCAGGTACATACGCAGCAGGATATTGGCCCAGTCCTGCGCTTCCGTACCGCCGGAGCCGGCCTGGATATCCAGGTAGCAGTTGTTGGGGTCCATCTCGCCGCTGAACATGCGGCGGAATTCCAGCTTCTCGAGGATGTCGCGCAGGCGTTCGACTTCGGCGACGATATCGTTCACCGCGCCTTCGTCGTTCTCTTCGGCGGCCATTTCCAGCAGATCCTTGGAATCGGCCAGGCTGCCGGTGAGGTCGTCGATGGTCTCGACGATCTGCGCCAGCATGGCGCGCTCACGGCCCAGGTTCTGCGCGTACTCGGGGTTGTTCCAGACGCTGGCGTCTTCCAGCTCGCGGTTTACTTCGACCAGACGATCATGCTTGTGATCGTAGTCAAAGATACCCCCGAATGCTCTGGGTCCGCTCGGACAGGTCCTTGATGGCGTTGAGGATCGGATTGATTTCCATGGTAGTCGGCGCTCGCGGCAAATCGGACGGAAAAGCCGGCGATTATACCCGAGCGCATGCGCCCTGGCAGCCCATCATCGGCAACCGATCACAGCGTTCTGGATCAACGGCGCACTATACTTGGGCAACAGCCGACAGCAGTGGCCGCCCCCCCTGGAAATCCCCCGTCATGCCCGCATCGCACAGCCTGCGCAGCCGTATCGCCCTCCTTATCGCCCTCCTGGTCGGCGCCCTCAGCTGGCTGCTGGGCACCCTGATCGGCCAGTACAGCAGCGAACAACTACGCAACGAGGTCGGCCGCGACCTGGCGGAGCTGTCCTACGTCATGGTCGACCGCCTGGATCGCGACATGGCCGCCCGCGCCGCCGTGCTGCGGGTGCTGGGCAACCTGCAGGCGCTGCGCCAGCCGGACGATATCGGCGAGGTACGGCGCCTGCTCGACAGCCTGCAGCAGGAAATACCCAGCATCGCCTGGATCGGCTTCACCGACCCACAGGGCAACGTGCAGGCCTCCAGCAATGGCGTGCTGGAGGGCGCCAGCATCGCCCAGCGCCCGGTGTATCTGGAGGGTCGCCAGGGCCTGTTCATCGGTGACGTGCATGAGGCGCTGCTGCTGGCCAAGTTGCTGCCCAACCCCAGCGGCGAGGCGATGAAGTTCGTCGACATCAGCCTGCCGGTGCTGGCCGGCGACGGCGGCCTGAGCGGCGTGCTGGCCTGCCACCTGTCCTGGGGCTGGGCCGACGAGGTGCGCCAGTCGATCCTCGGGCCCATGCAGGATCGCCGCAGCGTCGAGTTCTTCGTCATCGGCCGGGACCGCGACATCCTCCTCGGCCCGCGCTCGATGATCGGCCAGCGCCTGCACCTGCCGACGCTGGACGAGCTGGCCCCGGGCAACAGCCAGTGGACGGTGCAGCAGTGGCCGGACGGCGTCGACTACC
Organism: Pseudomonas sp. PL-6; assembly: GCF_054110165.1. Classification (NCBI taxonomy): domain Bacteria; kingdom Pseudomonadati; phylum Pseudomonadota; class Gammaproteobacteria; order Pseudomonadales; family Pseudomonadaceae; genus Pseudomonas; species Pseudomonas sp. PL-6. The sequence continues at coordinate 4,009,014 of NZ_CM134189.1, forward strand.
TCACCGGCCTGACCCTGAGCCAGGGCTATCACGACTACCCCGGCCTGGGCTGGACCGTGGTGGCGCGCCAGCCGCTGGAGCAGGCCTACGCCCCGGCGCGCCGCCTGTTGTTCAGTATCCTGCTGTGGGGCAGCGGCCTGGCCCTGCTGTTCGCCGTGCTCGGCTGGCTGCTCAGCGGCTATTTCATCCGTCCGCTGCGGCAGATCGCCGACGCCGCCGACCGCCTCAGTGCCGGCGAGATCACCGAGATCCCCGACCTGCGCGGCAGCCGCGAGATCGAGCAGCTGAGCCAGTCGATCCGCCACCTGGTGGAAAGCCTGACCCAGCAGCAGACCGCCCTCGGCGCCATGGAGACCCTGGCCCACCACGATGTCCTCACCGGCCTGCCCAACCGCATGGCGCTGGAGAAATTCCTGCCCCAGGCGCAGCAGCGCGCACGCCTGCAACAGGGCTGCCTGGCCCTGCTGTATCTCGACCTGGACGGTTTCAAGCCGGTCAACGACAGCTTCGGCCACGCCGCCGGCGACCACCTGCTGCGCGAAATCGCCCAGCGCCTGCGCCATTGCCTGCGCGACGGCGACATGGTGGCGCGCCTGGGCGGCGACGAGTTCCTTATGGTGCTGCAGGTGCCCGGCCAGGAGGCGCTGCAGCAGGCCAGCCTGGTCGCCGAGCGGGCCATCGCCGCGCTCGGCCAGCCGGTGCTGCTGGAAGTGGGGCGCGTCGCCATCGGCTGCAGCATCGGCGGCGCCATCTGGCCGCTGGATCACGCCGAGCTGGACGAGGCCCTGCAACTGGCCGACCAGGCGCTGTACCGGGCCAAGCAGGGCGGGCGCAATCGCGCCGAATTCCAGCGTCAGGCGGCTGCGCTCAGCCCGTAACCGCGACAACCCGAGGCGACGCGGCCAGTGCCGGCCGCCGCGCGTCCTCGGCGATCAGCGTTGCGGCCTTCTCGGCGATCATCAGCACCGGCGAGCAGGTGTTGCCGGAGACGATGCTCGGCATGATCGAGGCATCGGCGATGCGCAGCCCGGCGATGCCGTGCACGCGCAGGCGGGCGTCGACCACCGCGTCGCGGCCCTGGCCCATGGCGCAGGTGCCCACCGGATGGAAGATGGTGGTGCCGATCTCCCCCGCCGCCCGCCGCAGATCGTCCTCGCTGCGATAATCCGGCCCCGGTTTGTATTCCTGCGGACCGTAGGGCGCCAGCGCCGGGGCGGCGACGATGCGCCGGGTCAGGCGGATGGCGTCGGCCGCCACCTGCAGGTCGCGTTCGTCGCTCAGGTAGTTGGGCCGGATCGACGGCGCGACGCCGGCCTCCGCCGCGGCGATCTCGATGCGCCCGCGGCTGTGCGGACGCAGGTTGCACACCGAAGCGGTGAAGGCCGGGAAATCGTGCAACGGCTCGCCGAAACGCTCCAGCGACAGCGGCTGCACGTGGTACTGCAGGTTGGCGCGGGCCTGACCGGGATCGGATTTGGCGAAGGCGCCGAGCTGGCTGGGCGCCATCGACAATGGCCCGCTGCGCTTGAGCAGGTACTCCAGGCCCATGCCCAGCTTGCCCCAGGGGCTGGCGGCGATGCGGTTGAGGGTCTTTACGCCGTTGACCCGGTAGATCAGGCGCAGCTGCAGGTGATCCTGCAGGTTCGCGCCGACCCCGGGCAGCTCATGGCGCACGCCGATGCCCAAGCGTTCGAGCAGGGGCCTGGGGCCGATGCCCGAGCGCTGCAGCAGCGCCGGGGTGCCGACCGCGCCGGCACACAGGACGATCTCGCGACGCGCCGCCACGCCGAGCGTGCGCCCCTGCCAGCGCAGCTGCAGGGTGCGGGCCCGTCCCTCGGCCAGTTCCAGGCGCTCGACCTCGGCACCGGTCAGCACCTGCAGATTGGCGCGCTGGCGGATACCGCGCAGGAAGGCCTTGGACGCATTCCAGCGCACGCCGCGCCGCTGGTTGACCTGGAAGTAGCTGCAGCCCTCGTTGTCGCCGCCGTTGAAGTCCTCGACGCTGGCGATACCGCTCTGCGCCGCGGCTTCCCGGAAGGCCTCGAGGATCTCCCAGGACAGCCGCTGACGCTCGACCCGCCACTCGCCGGCACCGCCGTGCAGCGCGCTGGCGCCAGCGAAGTGGTTTTCCGTGCGCTTGAACAGCGGCAGCACGTCGCGCCAGGCCCAACCGGGATTGCCCGCCGCGGCCCAGGCGTCGTAGTCGGCGGCCTGGCCGCGCATGTAGATCATGCCGTTGATCGACGAGCTGCCGCCGAGCACCCGCCCGCGCGGGTACTTCAGCGCGCGACCGTGCAGGCCGGGCTCGGCCTCGGTGCTGTAGCACCAGTCGGTGCGCGGGTTGCCGATGCAGTAGAGATAGCCGACCGGAATATGGATCCAGGGGTGGTTGTCGCGCCCACCGGCCTCGATCAGCAGCACGCTGACGCCGGGGTCGGCGGACAGGCGGTTGGCCAGCAGGCAGCCGGCAGGACCGGCGCCGACGATCAGGTAGTCATAGGCATCCAGGGGCGCTGGCGACATGGGCATCCTCGCGTGTCGTTCTGGTCATTGGCCACCAGCCTAGAACAGGCCGGGGGCGAGGATGAATGATCTTTTGGTCTGATAGCCCCGCCCGGCGCCCCGACTCAGACCGCGCTCAGTTCGACCCGCACCTGGGCTTCCAGCTCGCGCTTGAGCGCCGGATCGAGCTTGAGCTGGCGGGACAATTCCTCGAGGTAGGCGCGTTCCATAAAGTGCTCCTCGTCCACCATCAGCACGCTGGCGATGTACATCTCCGCAGCCATCTCCGGTGTGGCGGCGGCGCGCGCCACCTCGGCCGGGTCGAGCGGCTTGTTCAGCTCGGTGTGCAGCCACTGCTGCAGCTCGGCGTCCTGTGCCAGCTTGCCCAGCTCCTCTTCGATCAATTGGCGCTCGCGCTGGTCGACATGACCGTCGGCCTTGGCGGCGGCCACCAGCGCCTTGAGGATGGCGCGGCTGTGCTGCTCGACCTGCGGCGCCGGCAGGCGATCCAGGGTCTGCGGCTCCACCGGCTGCGGGCCACCCTGAGCGGCCTGCTGCGCCTGCCAGTTACCGTAGGCCTTGTAGGCGATCACGCCGAGCGCGGCCAGGCCGCCATAGGTCAGCGCCTTGCCGCCCATCTTGCGCGCCTTCTTGTTACCCAGCAGCAGGCCTACCGCGCCGGCGGCCAGGGCGCCGCCACCGGCTCCGGAGAGCAGGCTGCCGAGACCGCTGCCGGAGAGCAGCCCGCCCAGGCCGCCGGCGCTGCCCTGGGTCTGACCGGAGGAGGGTTTCTGCATGGCCTGCTGGCCGGCCTTGAGCAGTTGGTCGAGCAGATTGCTGGTGTTCATCACGGGTTCTCCTGCAGGTGGGCGGCGTAGCATCCGACCCTGGCCGTGCAGGGAAATTCCGGATGTTCCAGGCGCCCGCACTGGGCGCTGGCGCCAGGAGTTTCTAGCAGAGTTCGGCGCCGCCGGCCGGCGCCTTTGGTTACAGCGGATTTCGCCCTGCCCCTCAGCGTGGGGCGATATGCGCCACCAGCAGCTGCACGCTCTCGTTGCCGCGGAACTCGTTGAGGTCGAGCTTGTAGGCCAGTTCGGCCCAGCGCAGCGTCGGGTTGGGCCAGACCTCGCGGTCGATATTGAAGGCGATGCCGTCGAGCTGCACGCTGCCGCATTCGGTCTTGAGCACCAGCTTGAGGTGACGTTCGCCGACGATGCGTTGCTGGACGATCTGGAACACGCCATGAAACAGCGGCTCGGGGAAATGCTGGCCCCAGGGCCCGGCATTGCGCAGGGCGCGGGCCAGCTCCAGGTGGAACTCGGTGGCGTCGAGCTGGCCGTCGGAGAGCAGGCGCCCGGTCAGGTCGTCCTCGCTGAGCTGGCGGCGCACCTCGGCGTCGAAGGCGGCGGCGAAGGCGCCGAAATTTTCCTGCGGCAGCGACAGGCCGGCGGCCATGGCGTGCCCGCCGAACTTGCTGATCAGCCCCGGGTGTTTGGCCGCCACGGCGTCCAGTGCATCGCGGATATGCAGCCCCGGCACCGAGCGCGCCGAGCCCTTGAGCAGGCCGTCGCCGGCATCGGCGAAGGCGATAGCCGGGCGGTGGTAACGCTCCTTCAGGCGCGAGGCGAGGATGCCGATCACCCCCTGGTGCCAGTCGGCCTCGAACAGGCACAGGCCGAACGGCATGTCCTGCAGCGGCAAGTCCTTGAGCTGGGCCAGGGCCTCGCGCTGCATGCCCTGCTCGATGGCCTTGCGGTCCTGGTTGAGCTGATCGAGCTGCACCGCCATGTCGCGGGCCAGCGCCTCGTCGTCGCACAGCAGGCATTCGATGCCCAGGCTCATGTCGTCCAGGCGCCCTGCCGCGTTCAGCCGCGGGCCGAGGATGAAGCCGAGGTCGGTGGAGGTGATGCGCCGATGGTCGCGCCCGGCGACTTCGAGGATCGCCCGCAACCCCGGCCGCGCACGCCCGGCACGAATGCGCGCCAAGCCCTGGTGCACCAGGATGCGGTTGTTGGCATCCAGCGGCACCACGTCGGCGACGCTGCCCAGGGCCACCAGGTCGAGCAGCTCGCCGAGGTTCAGCTCGGCGCGGCTGGCGAACCAGCCCAGCTCGCGCAGGCGCGCACGCAGCGCCAGCAGCACGTAGAACATCACCCCGACACCGGCCATGGCCTTGCTCGGGAACTCGCAGCCCGGCTGGTTGGGATTGACTATGGCATCGGCCGCCGGCAGCTCCGCCCCCGGCAGGTGGTGGTCGGTGACCAGCACCTTGAGCCCGGCGGCCTTGGCCGCGGCCACGCCGTCGACGCTGGAGATGCCGTTGTCCACCGTCAGCAGCAGGTCGGGCTGGCGCTGCAGCGCCACCGCGACGATTTCCGGGGTCAGGCCGTAGCCGTATTCGAAGCGGTTCGGCACCAGGTAATCGACATGCGCGGCGCCGAGCAGGCGCAGGCCGAGCACGCCGACCGAGCTGGCGGTGGCACCGTCGGCATCGAAGTCGCCGACGATGAGGATGCGCTGGCGCTGCTCCAGCGCCTCGACCAGCAACTGCACCGCCGCCTCGATGCCCTTGAGCTGCTGAAAGGGGATCAACCGCGCCAGGCCCTTGTCCAGCTCCTCGGCGGACTGCACGCCACGGGCGGCATAGAGGCGGGTCAGCAGCGGCGGCAGGTTGCCCAGGTCGGGCAGTTGCACGGGCAGCGGGCGAAGGTCGATGCGCATCAATCGGATTCCGGCATGGCGGCGCGCGCCATCGTGGGCGCAGGCAACGGGGTCAAGGCTAAGCGGCGGCGCTGGGCACGGCCCCTGCGTCCGGCCGCCCGGGCCGCGAGTCGGCAAGCATACAGCAAAGCAGCCCGGCCACGGCTTGCGAGCGGCCGCTGGCCTCTCTCAGAATGAAGGCGACCTTTCCATCCGCCGGCCCCAGGCCCAGGCAAGCCGCCAGAGGACACCGATGCACCGTCCCTTCCCCGTTGCCGAGCTCGCCGCCCACCGCCCCGTCCCGGGGATGCGGAGCCTGCGGCCATGACCCCGCGCATCGAGGTGGTCGGCATCGACTGCCTGATCCTGCGCCTGTTCGAGCGGATCGAGGAAAGCAACATGCCCTGGCTGCTGGCCGCCGGCGAACGGCTGCGCGCCGCCTTCGGCCCGGCGATGGTGGACCTGGTGCCCTCCTACACCACCCTGCTGCTGCACTACGACCTGCAGCAGCTGGACGACCGCCAGGCCCGTGCGCGGATCGCCCAGGCCTTCGAAAACCTCTCTCCGCAGGCCGATACCAACGGTCGCGAGCTGCAGATTCCGGTGTGGTACCACCCCAGCGTCGGCCCCGAGCTGGCGCTGCTCGGCCAGCGCAGCGGGCTGGGCATCGGCGGCGTGATCGAGCGCCACAGTGCACACAGCTACCAGGTGTTCGCCCTGGGTTTCGCCCCCGGCTTCGCCTTCATGGGGCTGGTCGACGAATGCCTGGCCAGCCCGCGCCTGAGCACCCCGCGCCAGCGCGTGGCGGCCGGCAGCCTGGGCATCGCCGACCGCCAGACCGCGATCTACCCGCTGGTCTCACCCGGCGGCTGGAACCTGATCGGACGCAGCCCGAGCCAACTGTTCGACCGCCGGCTGGACGGCTACAGCCTGCTGCGCCCAGGCGACCGGGTGCGTTTCGTGGCGATCGAGCGCGACGAGTTCGTGCGCCTGGGCGGCGACGACAGCCCCTTCGAGGAAACGCCATGAGCCTGTTGATCGAACGCAGCGGCGCCCTCGCCAGCCTGCAGGACGGCGGCCGCTTCGGCGTGCGCCACCTCGGCGTGACCCAGGGCGGCAGCGCCGACTGGTGCTCGCACCACTGGGCCAACTGGCTGCTGGGCAACCCGCTGGCGGCGCCGGTGGTGGAGATCGTCCTGGGTAATTTCGAGCTGCTCGCCGAGCGCGACAGCTGCCTGGCGCTGACCGGCGCCGACCTCGGCGCCAGCCTCGACGGCCAGGCGCTGGCGCCCGGGCGCAGCTTCCGCATCGGCCAGGGCCAGCGCCTGCGCTTTGCCCAGCCGCGCCAGGGCGTGCGCGCCTACCTGGCGGCGCCCGGCGGCTTTCGCGCCGAGGCGGTGCTGGGCAGTTGCGCCACGGTGCGCCGCGAAGCGCTCGGCGGCCTGCACGGCGACGGCCGCCCGCTGACGGCCAGCGACTGCCTGCAGTGGCGGGGCCCGGCGCCGGCGCCACGCGCCCTGGGTGCCGCGCAGATCGCCCGGTTCGACGGCGATGCCCTGCTGCCGGTGATCCTCGGCGCGCAGATCGGCGACTTCAGCGGGCAGAGCCTGTTCGATGCGTTCAACCTCGAATGGCGGGTCGACCAGCGCGCCGACCGCATGGGCATCCGCCTGCGCGGCCCGGTGCTGCAGTGCACGCGTCGGTCGATGGTGTCCGAGGGGGTGCCGCTGGGAGCGATCCAGGTGCCCAGCGACGGCCAGCCCATCGTCCTGCTCAACGACCGCCAGACCATCGGCGGCTACCCGCGCCTGGGCGCCCTCACCCCGCTGGCGGTGGCGCGTCTGGCGCAATGCCTGCCCGGCAGTCGGGTGCGCCTGCGGCCCATCGCCCTCGACGAGGCGCAGCGTCAGCAGCGTCGCATACTGGCGCAGTGGTGCGCCTGAGCCACCGCTCCCGCAAGCCGCCTCAGCCGCGCTCGCCGGCTAGCCACTCCAGGGGAATCTCATGCTGGCCGCGCTCGTCGGTGACGAACAGCTCGCCGTCGCTGATCATCAGGCTCCAGGACAGCGAGCGCGGCAGGTCCAGCGCCAGGTCGGCCAAGGCCTCCTGGCCGAGGGCGACCACGTTGATGTTCTTCAGGCTGCGCACTGGGTCCAGTTCCTTGCTCTGCCACACGCGCAGGTTGCCGTAGGCCACCAGGCTGAACTTCTCGGTACGCCGCGAGCACCAGGTGATGCGCTCGCTGTCCGGCTGGCCGACCTCGATCCAGTGCAGCACGCGGCCGTCCAGGCTCTTCTCCCACAGCGCCGGCTCGTCGACGTCCGACAGACCGCGGCCGAAGGCCAGTTGCTCGTGATAGAACAGCGCATAAGCGATCAGCCGCGCGGCCAGGCGCTCCTCGGTCTCCGAAGGGTGACGGGCGACGGTGAAACGCAGGCTCTCGTAGACGCTGCGGTCCATGTCAGTGAGGTTCAGGTCGATCTTATAGGTGGTCGATGGCAGGGCCATGGCGGGCTTCTTGGCTGGTCGTAAAGGCGGCAAGTCTACCCTGATCCGTCGGCCCGTGCCCTAGCGATGCGCCCGTGGCCAGGCCACCGCCAATGCAATAGGCTTGCAGGCATTCGCAGCCACAGGAGCCACCATGAGCGCGCCCAGCCAACCCCTCGCCGGCCTGAAAGTGATCGAACTCGGCAGCCTGATCGCCGGCCCCTTCGCCGCGCGCATCTGCGCCGAGTTCGGCGCCGAGGTGATCAAGGTGGAATCGCCCGACGGTGGCGACCCGCTGCGCAAGTGGCGCAAGCTCTACGAGGGCACCTCGCTGTGGTGGTTCGTGCAGGCGCGCAACAAGCGCTCGATCACCCTTAACCTCAAGCACGAAGCCGGCCGCGAGGTATTACGCAAGCTGCTGGCGGACGCCGATATCCTGATCGAGAACTTCCGCCCCGGCGTGCTGGAGAAGCTCGGCCTGGGCTGGGACGTGCTGCACGCGCTGAACCCCAAGCTGGTGATGGTGCGCCTGTCCGGCTTCGGCCAGAGCGGGCCGCTGAAGGATCAGCCGGGCTTTGGCGCAGTCGGCGAGTCCATGGGCGGGCTGCGCTATATCACCGGCTTCGAGGACCGCCCGCCGGTGCGCACCGGCATCAGCATCGGCGACTCCATCGCCGCGCTATGGGGCGTGATCGGCGCGCTGATGGCGCTGCGTCAGCGCGAGGTCAACGGCGGCAGCGGCCAGGTGGTGGACGTGGCGCTGTACGAGGCGGTGTTCGCCATGATGGAGTCGATGGTGCCGGAGTTCGACGTGTTCGGCTTCGTGCGCGAGCGCAGCGGCAATATCATGCCCGGCATCACCCCCTCCTCCATCCACACCTGCGCCGACGGCCGGCATATCCAGATCGGCGCCAACGGCGATGCGATCTTCCAGCGCTTTATGCGCGCCATCGACCGTGCCGATCTGGCCGAAGCCCCGGACCTGGCCGACAACGCCGGGCGCGATGCGCGGCGCGACGAGCTGTACGGGGTGATCGACCGCTGGGCGGCGAGCCTGCCGCTGAGCGAGGTGGAAGCGCTGCTCAAGCGCGCCGAGGTGCCGGCCAGCCGCATCTACTCGGCGGCGGACATGCTCGACGACCCGCAGTTTCTCGCCCGCGAGATGTTCCTTTCGGCCAAGCTCCCCGACGGCAAGGCGTTCAAGATGCCCGGCATAGTGCCCAAGCTGTCCGACACCCCCGGCTCGGTGGAATGGACCGGCCCGGCACTGGGCGAGCACAACGACCAGGTGCTCGCCAGCCTGGGCTACGACGCCGCGCAGATCGCCGCACTGCGCGATTCGGGCGCGATCTGAGGCCGTGGACGAGCTGCCGGAGGAGGTACGCCGCCTGCTGCGCCTGGAGCAGCGCGAGGCGGCCATCGAGCTGCTGCGCCTGCGTCAGCGCCTGAGCGAGGAAGAGGCGACCCGGCGCGTTGATCTGTATCTGGAAGAGAATCCGCCGATTCGCCCGCGCGGGCCGGCCATCCTCCTCGCCAGTAGGCTCAACGCCCTGATCTGGCTGGCGCTGATCGGCCTGAGCGCACTGCTGGCACTGATCTTCGGCGGCTGACTCGGCCATCGACCCCGGGGATCGCTGCGCTCGGGTCGAGGCGCCAGCCAGCGAAACGAAACCGGCGCCACGAGGGCGCCGGTTTGCATTGCCAGGGATAACGCTTACAGCGGCTTGCCGCGGTTGCCGTGAGCGGCGACGAACTGCTGCACGGTCTTCAGGTCGTTGGCCAGCACGGTGCAGCGCTCCTCGCGCTGGAACAGGTCGGCCAGGTGCGGCGGCAGCGCCGGCACCGCGTCGATGCCGGCCTTTTCCACCGCTTCGGGAAACTTGACCGGGTGCGCGGTGCCCAGCACCACCATGGGCGTGGCCAGACTGCGCCGGCATTCGCGGGCGGCGCGCACGCCGATGGCGGTGTGCGGGTCGAGCAGCTCGCCGCACTCGGCATAGACCTCGGCGATGGTCTCGCAGGTCTGCGCGTCATCCACCGCCAGCGAGTCGAACAGCTTGCGCGCCTCGGTCCAGCGATCGTCCTCGACACTGAAGCCGCCGCCCTGCTTGAAGGTTTCCATCAGCCCGGCGATGGCGGCGCCGTTGCGGCCATGCAGGTCGAACAGCAGGCGCTCGAAGTTGGACGACACCATGATGTCCATCGACGGCGACAGGGTCGGATGCAGCGTCTCTTTCACATACCGATTGCCGCTCATGAAGCGGTGCAGGATGTCATTGCGGTTGGTGGCGACGATCAGCTGGCTGACCGGCAGGCCCATATTGCGAGCCAAATACCCCGCAAAAATGTCGCCGAAGTTGCCGGTCGGCACCGAGAAAGCCACGGAACGCGCCGGCGCGCCGAGCTGCAGCGCAGCGTGGAAGTAGTAGACGATCTGGGCCATGATCCGCGCCCAGTTGATCGAGTTGACCGCCACCAGGCGGGTGCCCTTGAGGAAGCCCTGGTCGGCGAAGCTGGCCTTGACCATCTCCTGGCAGTCGTCGAAGTTACCTTCGATGGCGATGTTGTGGATGTTCTCACCGAGGATGGTGGTCATCTGCCGGCGCTGCACTTCGGACACACGGTTGTGCGGGTGCATGATGAAGATGTCGACGTTGTCGCAGGCCTTGCAGCCTTCGATGGCCGCCGAGCCGGTATCGCCGCTGGTGGCGCCCATGATCACCACGCGCTCACCGCGCTTGGCCAGCACATGGTCGAGCAGGCGGCCGAGCAGCTGCAGGGCGAAGTCCTTGAACGCCAGGGTCGGGCCGTGGAACAGCTCCAGCACCCACTCGTTGCCGTTGAGCTGGCGCAGAGGCGCCACGGCGTTGTGGGCGAACACGCCGTAGGTTTCCTCGAGAATCTTCTTGAAGTCGGCGTCAGCGATGCTGCCGGCAACGAACGGGCGCATCACCCGGAACGCCAGCTCGTGATAGGGCAGGCCGGCCCAGGAGGCGATTTCCTCGACGGTGAAACGCGGCAGATTTTCCGGCACGTAGAGGCCGCCGTCGCTGGCCAGGCCAGCCAGCAGCACGTCTTCGAAATTCAGGGCCGGCGCCTGGCCGCGGGTACTGATATAGCGCATGGGATAAACCTTCGTTCTGCTGCACCCGCAGGCCAAGACCTGCAGGCGGACACGGGATTAGTTGAGCTGCTCGACGCGGATACGGACGATGGGCGAGGCCACGCCGTCCAGCGCTTCCATGGCGGCGATGGCATCGAGGATACTCGCCTCCTCCACGCGATGGGTGACCAGGATCATCGGCACCAGGCCGTCCTGCTCCTCGGCTTCCTTCTGCATGATCGACTCGATGTTGATGCCGCGCTCGGAGAGGATGCTCGCCACCTGGGCCAGCACACCCGGATGGTCCTTGGCCTGGATGCGCAGGTAGTAGGCGCTCTCGCACTGCTCGATGGGCAGGATCGGGTGATCGGACAGCGAATCCGGCTGGAAGGCCAGGTGCGGCACGCGGTTGGTCGGGTCGGTGGTCAGCGCACGCACCACGTCGACCAGGTCGGCCACCACCGCCGAGGCGGTTGGCTCCATGCCGGCACCGGCGCCGTAGTACAGGGTGCTGCCCACGGCATCGCCATTGACCATCACCGCGTTCATCACGCCGTTGACGTTGGCGATCAGGCGATCAGCCGGGATCAGCGTCGGGTGCACGCGCAGCTCGAAACCGGCCTCGGTGCGGCGGGCCACGCCCAGGTGCTTGATGCGGTAGCCCAGCGCCTCGGCGTAGTTGACGTCCGCGGTGGTCAGGCGGGTGATGCCTTCGGTGTAGGCCTTGTCGAACTGCAGCGGGATGCCGAAGGCGATGGAGGCGAGAATGGTCAGCTTGTGCGCGGCGTCGATGCCCTCGACGTCGAAGGTCGGGTCGGCCTCGGCATAGCCCAGCGCCTGGGCTTCCTTGAGCACGTCGTCGAAGGCGCGGCCCTTCTCGCGCATTTCGGTCAGGATGAAGTTGCCGGTGCCGTTGATGATCCCGGCCAGCCAGTTGATGCGGTTGGCGGCGAGGCCCTCACGGATCGCCTTGATCACCGGGATGCCGCCGGCCACGGCGGCCTCGAAGGCGACGATCACGCCCTTCTCACGCGCCTTGGCGAAGATCTCGTTGCCGTGCACGGCGATCAGCGCCTTGTTGGCGGTGACCACGTGCTTGCCGTTGTCGATGGCCTTGAGCACCAGATCGCGGGCCAGGGTGTAGCCACCGATCAGCTCGATGACGATATCGATCTCGGGATTGCTCGCGACGGCGAACACGTCATCGGTGGTGGCGATGCCGGTAATGTCGTACTGCGGCTTGGGCGAGCGAATGGCGATCTGGGCAATCTCGATGCCGCGACCGGCGCGCCGGGTAATTTCCTCGGCGTTGCGCTTGAGTACATTCAAGGTACCGCCACCGACGGTACCCAACCCACAGATGCCCACTTTGACCGGCTTCACACTCAATTCCCCATCAGCACTGCACGAAACGGCCGGAGCATGCTCCGGCCGCGGATAAAGAGCCGCACCTTACGAAGCGGCTGTTTGTTAGTCAATCCACGGCTCAGTTGGACTCCAGGGCGATCTTGGCCAGCTGCGGCGCCGGCTGATAACCCGGGATCATCTTGCCGTTGGCCAGGACGATGGCCGGCGTGCCGTTGACCCCGATCATCTGGCCCAGCTCGTACTGCTTGGCTACCGGGTTGTCGCACTGCGCCTCGGCCACGCTCTGGCGGGTCTTGGCGCGGTTCATCGCTTCCTGCTGGTCCTTGGCGCACCAGACGTTGACCAGCTCCTGGGCCGCCGGGCTGCTCAGGCCCTGGCGCGGGAAGGCGACGTAACGCACCTCGACGCCCAGGCGGTTGAGCTCGGGCACTTCGCTGTGCAGCTTCTGGCAGTAGCCGCAATCGGTGTCGGTGAACACGGTGATATGGGTCTTCGGCGCCTTGGGCGCGAACACCACCATTTCCTTGGCCGGAATGGCGTTGATCTGCTTGGCCACCGCGCGGCTTTCCTCGATCTCGGTGAGGTTGACCGCCTTGCCGTCCTTGACCTGGAACAGGTAGCCCTGCATGAGGAACTGGCCGTCGGCGCTGGTGTAGAGCTGGCGCCCGCCCTTGAGCTGAACCTGATAGATGCCCGGCATCGGGCTCTCGGCGATGGCCTCGATCGGCAGGCTGGCATCCAGCGAGGTCAGGCTCTGGCGGATGGCCTGATCGGGATCGGCGGCCAGGCTGAAACTGCTGCCCAGCACCAGCGCCAGGGCAACGGAAATACGGGTCAGGGACATGAACACTCCTGTCGAACGAGGGACGGGCGAAGATCGGCACAGCCTACCACAGATGGCCGGCCAGGCAGCTCGCCGGCGACCGGACGGCAGGCCTAGCCGCGCGGATGGTGCAGCGCGTGCAACTCCTGCAGGCGCGCCCTGGCGATATGGGTGTAGATCTGCGTGGTGGACAGGTCGCTATGGCCCAGCAGCATCTGCACCACGCGCAGGTCGGCGCCATGGTTGAGCAGGTGGGTGGCGAAGGCATGGCGCAGGGTGTGCGGCGACAGCGGCTTGGCGATGCCAGCCACCCGGGCCTGATGCTTGATCCGGTGCCAGAAGGTCTGGCGGGTCATCTGCTCGCCACGCAGGCTGGGGAACAGCACGTCGCTGGGCTTGCCGCCGAGCAGCAGCGGGCGCGCCTCGCGGCTGTAGCGTTCGATCCAGGCGATGGCCTCCTCGCCCAGCGGCACCAGGCGTTCCTTGCTGCCCTTGCCGAACACCCGCAGCACGCCCTGGCGCAAATTGACCTGCTCCAGGCTCAACGACACCAGCTCGGTCACCCGCAGGCCACAGGCATACAGCACCTCGAGCATGGCGCGGTCGCGCAGGCCGATGGGGTCGTCCAGATCCGGCGCCTGCAGCAGCGCCTCGACGTCCGCCTCGGACAGCGACTTGGGCAGCGGCCGACCGATCTGCGGCAACTCGACCTGCAGGCTGGGGTCTTCACCGATCAGCCCCTCGCGCAGCAGAAAGCGGTAGAAGCCGCGCAGCCCGGAGAGAAAACGCGCGGTGGAGCGCGCCTGATAGCCCTGCTCCAGGCGCCAGGCCAGGTGATCGAGCAGCGCCTCGCGGCCGATCTGCGCAAGCGCCAGGCCGCGCGCGTCGAGCCAGGCGTTGAAGTGTTCCAGGTCGCTGCGGTAGGCGGCACGGGTATGGGCGGACAGCCCCTTCTCGAACCACTGGGCCTCAAGGAAACGCTCGATCAAGGGATGGGACAGGGTGGCCATGAGGACTCTTCGCAGGCAGAGGGCGCCTAGTGTTCCACAGCCGAGACCGACAGGACGAGTGCAACCAATGGAAACAGCCGGACAACCGTCGGTCGGTCGTCGCGCCGCGCCATACGACCAGCGGCCCGGCAAGCCTATCCTTGGTTGGGTGACAGCCGGAGTGGGCGGCGCCATGATTGCACCCTGCCATCACGCCACCGGTAGCGCCATGCCCAATCACGCCCACTCCCGTCTCGGCCAGATCCTGATCAACAAGGGCCTGATCACCCCCGCACAGCTGGACGCGGCGATCAAAGTGCAACTCGTCAGCCACAAGCGCCTGGGCGAAGTACTGATCGAGCAAGGGCTGCTGACCCAGAAGCAGCTGAGCAAGGCCCTGAAGAAGCAGAGCAACTTGCGCCTGGCCGCCACCCTGGTGGCCGCCCTGATGAGCCCCTTCCAGATGGCCAGCGCCGACATCCAGCGGCTGCAGCCGCCCAGCAGCATCAGCCGCCAGGAGACCACGCGGGGCATGCAGGCGCTGAGCGACACGGAAATGAGCGCGGTCAGCGCCCAGGGCCTGGACGACGCCCTGCAGGGTCTGCTGCTGCGCGCCGAAAGCGGCGACGGCCTGGGCACGGTCAAGCAGCTGGCCAAGCTGGTGATGCCGGTGCTGGACAACCTGGATGCCGAGACCGGCCTGCGCGACGTGCAGTACGACACCAGCAAGCTGCGTTCGACGCTGAACGACGACGGCTCGTTCAACGTCAACCTGCCCAGCTCCATCGGCGAACTGCGCTTCGACAATATCCGCGTCAAGGACGCCCCCGCCGGACAGAGCTTCGGCAGCCTCAGCCTGCACAACATCGACCTGTCGCAGGCCAGCCTGAAGATCAGCCTGCGTCCCTGACGCCCGCCTCCGGCGCAAAGCCCGGCAGCACCGGCACCGGCTTCTGCCGCTCGTCGACCGCGACGAAACTGAAACTGCCACTGATGGCGTGCTCGCGCCCTTCCTGATACAGCCCCTCGACGAACACCTCGACCGCAACCTTGAGGCTGGTGTTGCCCACCTTGCTCACCCGCCCGACCAGCTCGACGATGGAGCCGGCCGGAATCGCATGCTTGAAGTCGATGCGGTCGCTGGACACGGTGACCAGCGGCAAGCGGCAAAACCGCGTGGCGGCGATAAAGGACACCTCGTCCATCCAGGCCAGCGCCGTGCCACCGAACAGGGTGTTGTGGTGATTGGTACTCGGCGGGAACACCGCCTTGGTCACGCGGGTTTCCGACAGCGCGATGCGCCGCTGGATTTCTTGCTCTCTCGGACTCATGCCACTACTGCTCGCAATCGATGTGGTTCGGCCGGGCCGCGAAACCCGCCGGTCGACGGGCCCAGAAACGAAAAAAGCAGCCCGTAGGCTGCTTCTTTCAGAAAGGCGTCCGAACTTAGGACAGCTTTTCCTTGATGCGCGCGGCTTTGCCGGACAGGTCGCGCAGGTAGTACAGCTTGGCCTTGCGCACGTCGCCGCGACGCTTGACGCTCAGGCTGTCGACCAGCGGCGAGTAGGTCTGGAAGGTACGCTCGACGCCGACGCCGCTGGAGATCTTGCGCACGGTGAAGGCGCTGTTCAGGCCGCGGTTACGCTTGGCGATGACGACGCCTTCGAAGGCCTGCAGACGCTGACGGTCGCCTTCCTTCACCTTGACTTGAACGATCACGGTGTCGCCCGGGGCGAAGGTCGGGATCTCTTTGTTCATCTGCTCGGCTTCGAGCATCTGGATAATCTTGTTGGTCATGCTGCGCTCCTAAGACAAGCCTCCCGGCCTGCCATCGATACGTTAACTATCGTCCCGCTGGCGGATGTATTCCTCCAGCAGCTTTTTCTCTTCTCCAGAAAGCGAGCGGCTATCCAGAAGATCGGTGCGACGTTCCCAGGTCCGCCCAAGGGACTGCTGCAAACGCCAGCGCCGGATGTGTTCGTGGTTGCCACTAAGCAACACCTCGGGAACACGTTTATCCGCATACACCTCCGGACGGGTGTAGTGCGGGCAGTCGAGCAGGCCATCCGTAAAGGAGTCCTCCTCGGCCGAATCGGCATGACCCAATGCACCAGGCAAAAGGCGCGTCACCGCGTCGATCAGCACCATGGCCGGCAGCTCGCCGCCGGACAGGACGTAGTCGCCAATCGACCATTCCTCGTCGACATGCGTTTCGATGAAACGCTCGTCGATACCTTCGTAACGACCGGCGATCAGGATCAGTGCCTGCTCCTGCGCCAGCTCGCGGACCGCCGCCTGATTCAGACGACGCCCCTGCGGCGACAGGTAGATCACCTTCGCCGCCTCCCCCGCGGCCTGCCTGGCACTGGCCAGGGCGTCCTCGAGAGGCTTGATCTTCATCACCATCCCCGGGCCACCGCCGAAGGGGCGGTCGTCCACCGTATGGTGGCGATCCGTGGTGTAGTCCCGCGGATTCCAGCAGTGCAGCTTGAGCAGCTCCTGCCTGACCGCACGACTGGTGATGCCGTACTCGCCGATGGCGGCAAACATTTCCGGGAACAGGGTGATGACTTCGACGCGCATAGGCCTTAGAAGTCCGCATCCCAGTCGACCCGCATCTCGCCGACTGCCAGGTCCACCGCCAGCACGCACTGCCCGGTATAGGGCAACAGGCGCTCGCGCTCATCCAGGCTGCCCGCGCAGGGCTTGACCACCATCACATCGTTGGCACCGGTCTCGAACAGATGATCGACCACGCCGAGCAACTGCCCCGCCTGATCGACGACCTTCAGACCTTGCAACTGGTACCAGTAGAACTCGCCATCATCCAGGTCAGGCAGCTCGCCACGCGGCACGCAGATCTCGAAACCGGCGTAGGTACGCGCAATCTCGCGATCATCCAGACCTTTCAACTTGGCAACCAGCACCTTGCCTTGCAGGCGGCCGCTGGCCAGTTCCACTTGCTTTACCACGCCATCACGCCTGAGCGTCCAGCGCGGGTAATCGAGCACGTTATCGATGGGATCGGTAAAGGAATAGACCTTCACTTCGCCCCTGACGCCGTGCACCGAAACAATCTTGCCGAGAACCACCAGATCCTCGGCGACGGCCGGCGTCGTACTCATAAAAGTGCTTAGGCGGCAGCCTTGGCAGCTTCCTTGAGCAGCTGAGCAACACGCTCAGACGGCTGAGCGCCCTGGCCCAGCCAGTAGGTCGCGCGCTCCTGGTCGACGGACAGACGCACTTCGCCACCGGCAGCGATCGGGTTGAAGAAGCCGATGCGCTCAACGAAACGACCATCGCGCGCATTGCGGCTGTTGGTCACGGTCAGGTGGTAGAAGGGGCGCTTTTTGGAGCCGCCACGAGCAAGACGGATGGTTACCATGTGAACATCGTTCCTGTAGTCGGTGCTAACTTAAGGCACACACTTAAAATGGGCCTAGGCCCGAAAGGCCGCATATTTTAAGGATTATGCGGCGGTTTGCAAATCTCTTTTTCCGCCCGGCCATCGGCCGGGGCGCAGGCCCTAGAATTTCGGCATGCCGCCGCCGGGCAACATGCCGCCCATGCCGCGCATCATCTTGGCCATGCCGCCCTTGGCGGTGAATTTCTTCATCATCTTCTGCATCTGCTTGTGCTGCTTGATCAGCCGGCCGATGTCCTGCACCTGGGTGCCGGAACCCAGGGCGATACGGCGCTTGCGCGAGCCGCTGATGATGTCCGGGTCACGACGCTCGGCCGGGGTCATCGAGTTGATGATCGCCTCCATCTGCTTGAACTGCTTCTCCGCCGCGCCCTGGGCATTGCCCATCTGCGCCAGGTTGACCCCGCCGATGGACGGCAGCTTGTCCATCAGGCCGCCGAGGCCGCCCATGTTCTTCATCTGCTGCAGCTGGTCGCGGAAGTCTTCCAGGTCGAAGCCCTTGCCCTTCTTCAGCTTCTTGGTGAGCTTCTCGGCCTTCTCGCGATCGAGGGTCTGCTCGGCCTGTTCGATCAGGCTGAGCACGTCGCCCATGCCGAGGATGCGCGAGGCGATACGGTCCGGGTGGAAGGGCTCGAGCGCGTCGCTCTTCTCGCCCATGCCGATGAACTTGATCGGCTTGCCGGTGATATGCCGCACCGACAGCGCGGCACCGCCGCGGGCGTCGCCGTCGACCTTGGTCAGCACCACGCCGGTCAGTGGCAGCGCGTCGCTGAAGGCCTTGGCGGTATTGGCGGCGTCCTGGCCGGTCATGGCATCGACCACGAACAGGGTTTCCACCGGCTTGACCGCGGCGTGCAGGGCCTGGATCTCGGCCATCATCTCGGCGTCGATGGCCAGACGACCGGCGGTATCGAGAATGACCACGTCGATGAACTTCAGCTTGGCTTCGCGGATCGCCGCATTGGCGATGTCCACCGGCTTCTGGCTGGCATCGGAGGGGAAGAAGGTCACGCCCAGGTCGCCAGCCAGGGTTTCCAGCTGCTTGATCGCCGCCGGACGGTAGACGTCGGCCGAGACCAGCAACACCGACTTCTTCTTGCGCTCCTTGAGGAACTTGGCCAGCTTGCCGGCAGTGGTGGTCTTGCCCGCCCCCTGCAGGCCGGCCATCAGTACCACGGCCGGCGGCGCGGCATTCAGCGCCAGATCCTCGTTGGCCGCGCCCATCAGCTCTTCCAGCTCGGCGCGGACGATCTTCACGAAGGCCTGGCCCGGGGTCAGGCTCTTCGACACCTCGGTGCCGACCGCGCGGTCCTTGACCTTGGCGACGAAGTCCTTGACCACCGGCAGGGCCACGTCGGCCTCGAGCAGGGCCATGCGCACTTCGCGCAGGGTGTCCTTGATGTTGTCTTCGCTGAGCTTGGCCTTGCCCGTGACGTTACGCAGGGTCTGGGACAGGCGATCGGTAAGATTTTCGAACATGCGCGTTCCTTTGGAAGTGCGGCTCGACCGGAGTCGGGTGTACGACAGGCGGCGGATTATAGCCAAGTCGCCGCGCCACCGACACCGCCAGCGGTCTTTCGTGCGGGCGATCATCTGTGCCACACTCAGCGCCTTTCGGGCTCGCCTTACACGGATTTATGCACCCTCTGCTGCCCAGCCTCGCCGCCGCCTGCCTGTACGCCGGCGCCGCCACCTACCAGGGCCTGCGCCTGACTCAGCGCAGCACCCCCGACAAGCGCCTGCTGGCGTTGCTCGGCGTGCTCGCCCTGTGCTTCCACGGCGGCAGCCTGTTCCTCCAGCTGCACGACGTCCACGGCCTGACCCTGGACTTCTTCAACGCCGCCAGCCTGATCGCCTACGCGGTGATCGCCCTGACCCTGCTGGCCTGCCTGCGCATCCCGGTGGAGAACCTGCTGCTGCTGCTGTTCCCCCTGGGCGGGCTGACCGTGCTGGCCGCCGAGTTCCTGCCCTCGGGCACCATCCGCCCGATCGACGAACACCCCGGCATCCTGGCCCATATCCTGCTGTCGATCCTGGCCTACGGCATGCTCACCATCGCCGTGTTCCAGTCGATCCTGCTGCTGCTGCAGGACTATCAGCTCAAGCACAAGCACCCGTCCGGGCTGATCAAGAACTTCCCGCCACTGCAGACCATGGAGAGCCTGCTGTTCGGTTTCCTCTGGGCCGGCTGGCTGCTGCTGTCGTTGTCGCTGTTGTCCGGCGCGCTGTTTCTCGACGACCTGCTAGCCCAGCACCTGGCGCACAAGACCATCCTTTCCAGCTTCGCCTGGGTGGTGTTCGCCGTGCTGCTGTGGGGTCGCCACCGCCTGGGCTGGCGCGGGCACAAGGCCATTCGCTGGACCCTGGCCGGGTTCTGCCTGCTGATGCTGGCCTACTTCGGCAGCAAGCTGGTGCGCGAATTCATCCTGCACATCTGAGGCGCCTTCCTTGGACGACCTTCATGCGAGCTACCTGCTCGGCCTGCTGATCTTTCTCATCCTCTGCTCGGCGTTCTTCTCCAGCTCCGAGACCGGCATGCTCAGCCTCAACCGCTACCGGCTCAAGCACCTGGCCAAGGAAGGGCACAAGGGCGCCAAGCGGGTGACCCGCCTGCTCGACCGCCCGGACCGCCTGCTCGGCACCATCCTGGTCGGCAACAACGTGGTCAACATCCTCGCCGCCTCCATCGCCACGGTGCTGGCGGTGGACCTGTGGGGCGAGGCCGGCATCGCCATCGCCACCGCCGGCCTGACCATCGTCGTGCTGATCTTCGGCGAGATCACCCCCAAGACCCTGGCCGCGCTGCGCCCGGAACTGGTGGCCTTCCCCGCCAGCCGCCTGCTCAACCTGCTGCAGCGCCTGCTCTACCCGGTGGTCTGGCTGACCAGCGCGATCAGCAACGGCCTGCTGCGCCTGTTCGGCATCGACCCGGCGCAACGCGCCAGCGACAGCCTGTCCACCGAGGAACTGCGCAGCGTGGTGCGCGAATCCGGCGCAGAGCTGCCGAAGAACCGGCAGAACATGCTGCTGGGCATCCTCGACCTGGAACGGGTGACGGTGGACGACATCATGATCCCGCGCAACGAGGTGGCCGGCATCGACCTGGACGACGATCTGGAAAGCATCGTCGGCCAGCTCCGCACCACCCCGCACACCCGCCTGCCGGTGTTCCGCGGCGACATCAACCAGATCGAGGGCGTGGTGCACATGCGCCAGATCGCCCGCCTGCTCAGCCACAACCAGCTGACCAAGGAAGCCCTGCTGGCGGCCTGCCACGAACCCTACTTCGTGCCGGAGAACACCCCGCTGTCGACCCAGCTGATCAACTTCCAGAAGCACAAGCGGCGCATCGGCATAGTGGTCGACGAGTACGGCGAGGTGATCGGCATCGTCACCCTGGAAGACATCCTCGAGGAGATAGTTGGCGACTTCAGCAACCAGGACAGCCTGCGCAGCCCCGACATCCACCCGCAGGACGACGGCACCTACGTGATCGACGGCGCCGCCTACATTCGCGAACTGAACAAGACCCTCGGCTGGCACCTGCCCAGCGAGGGCCCCAAGACCCTCAACGGCCTAATCACCGAGGCGCTGGAGAGCATTCCCGACAGCGCCGTGTGCCTGAAGATCGGTCCCTACCGCCTGGAGATCCTGCAGGCGACGGAAAACCGGGTGAAAAGCGTGCGGGTCTGGCAGACGGAAAAGCTCAAAGCGGACGCCGCAGCAGCGGAGTGAGACGCTCGGCCAGGCCCTCGGCCCACAGCCGGTAACCCAGCGCCGAGGGGTGATAGCCGTCCTCGGCCAGGTAACGCGGTTCGAACGGCAACTCCAGCGCGCAATACTCTGCCCCCAGACACCCACTGAGCCTGCGCAGCTCGGCGTCGAGCAGGCGCGCGCGCCAGCCCATCAGCTGGCGCAGCAGCCAGGGCAAGGCGCTGAAGTGCTGCAACGGCGGCACCGCGCTGAACGCCACCCGCACCCCGCGCCCGCGCAAGCCGTCGGCCATACCGGCAAGCGCCTGCATCCAGCGCGCACTCGGCGTGAGATGGGTGGTGTCGTTGACGCCGAATACCAGCAAGGCCAACTCGGCCGGCTCGGCCAGTGCCTGCGGCAGCAGGCGCTCGTGAGCCTGGGCCGCGGTGATGCCGTTCTCGCCGCAGGCCCGCCAGCGCACCGGGCGCTGCAGACGCTCGGCCAGCGCCGCCGCCAGACAGGCGGCCAGGGCCTGCTCCAGGCTCGCCACACCCACGCCGGCCACGGTGGACTCGCCGATCAGCAGCAGGCGCAGCGGCTCGCCGGACCACTGCGCGCCGCACAGGCCGTGCGTCGCTCCCGACGCTGGCGGCAGACGTAACGCCGTGCGCCGGGTATGCAATGCCAGCGGCAGCGCCAATGGCAGCAGCGGCAGCGTCGCCAGCCACCACAGCGCGTGCCGGCTCACAGCTGCACGCGTACCGCGCGGGCGCTGCGCAGCGCCTTGGCCCGCGCCGCCTCGATCGACTCGTCGCGCGCCAGGGCCACGCCCATACGCCGCTGGCCCTTGACCTCGGGCTTGCCGAACAGACGCAGCGCGGTGTCCGCCTCGCTCAGCGCCGCGCCCAGATTGGCGAAACTGGCCTGCTGCGAGTCGCCTTCGACCAGAATCACCGCCGACGCCGACGGGCCCATCTGGCGGATCGCCGGAATCGGCAGGCCGAGAATGGCCCGCGCGTGCAGGGCGAACTCGGACAGTTCCTGGGATATCAGGGTGACCAGGCCGGTGTCGTGCGGCCGTGGAGAAACCTCGCTGAACCACACCTGGTCGCCCTTGACGAACAGTTCGACGCCGAACAGCCCGCGACCACCGAGCGCCTCGGTCACCGCCAGCGCCACGCGTTCGGACTCGGCCTGCGCCTGCGCGCTCATCGCTTGCGGCTGCCAGGACTCCTGATAGTCACCATTCTCCTGACGGTGGCCAATCGGCGCGCAGAAGCTGGTGCCGCCGGCGTGGCGCACGGTAAGCAGGGTGATCTCGTAGTCGAAGTCGATAAACCCTTCCACGATGACCCTGCCCTTGCCGGCGCGCCCGCCCTCCTGGGCATAGTCCCAGGCGCGCTGCAGGTCGGCGTCGCTCTTCAGCACGCTCTGGCCCTTGCCGGAAGAACTCATGATCGGCTTGACCACGCAGGGGTAACCGACGGATTTCACCGCCGCGGCGTAGTGCTCGAAGGTGTCGGCGAAATGGTAGGGCGAAGTGGGCAAGCCCAGCTCCTCGGCGGCCAGGCGACGGATGCCCTCGCGGTTCATGGTCAGCTGTGCGGCGCGTGCGGTGGGCACCACGTTGAAGCCCTCGGCCTCCAGCTCGACCAGGGTGGCGGTGGCGATGGCCTCGATCTCGGGCACGATGAAATGCGGCTGCTCGGCCTCGATCACCGCACGCAGGGCGGCGCCGTCGAGCATGTCGATCACGTGGCTGCGGTGCGCCACCTGCATGGCCGGGGCGTTGGCGTAACGGTCCACGCCTATCACCTCGCAGCCCAGGCGCTGCAACTCGATCACCACTTCCTTGCCGAGCTCGCCGCAGCCGCACAGCAGCACGCGGGTCGCGGAAGGCGACAGGGGGGTTCCAATACGGGGCATGAAGGGCTCTCCTCGAACAGAGAATCAGGAAGGCATCAGCAGATGACCGGAGGCGCGGGCACGCTGCAGACAGAGTTGCAACACCGCACGCCGCTCGGCGTTGTCCATGCGGCCCCAGCGGGTGATTTCGTCAGCCGTGCGCTGGCAACCGATGCAGACGTCCTGCTCGTCCAGCGCGCAGACCTGCACGCAGGGCGAGCGCACCGGCTTTTCCACATCACTCATCGTCAGGCACCAGTTCGCGGGCATAGCGCTGGGCGTTGTGTACGTAATGGGCGGCGCTGGCCTCGAGCATCTTCTTCTGCTGCTCGGTCAGTTCGCGCACCACCTTGCCGGGGCTGCCCATGACCAGGCTGCCGTCGGGAATCACCTTGCCTTCGGGAATCAGGCTGTTGGCGCCGATGATGCAGTACTTGCCGATCCTGGCGCCGTTGAGGATCACGGCGTTGATGCCGATCAGGCTGTAATCGTCCACCGTGCAGCCATGCATCATCACCTTGTGCCCCACGGTGACGCCCTTGCCCAGGGTCAGCGGAAAGCCCATGTCGGTGTGCAGCACGCTACCGTCCTGCACGTTGCTGTGCTCGCCGATATGGATCAGTTCGTTGTCGCCGCGCAGCACGGCGCCGAACCAGACGCTGGCGCCGGCCTCCAGGCGCACCTTGCCGATCAGGTCGGCGCTCGGCGCGACCCAGCTGTCGGGGTGGGCTTCGACACGGGAGCTTCCCAGGCGGTATTTCATGGCTCGGTTTTCCTCGACGGGTTCAACGCAGATGAATGAAGTGTTCGGGCGGCTG
The DNA here is from genome assembly GCF_054110165.1 of Pseudomonas sp. PL-6. Classification (NCBI taxonomy): domain Bacteria; kingdom Pseudomonadati; phylum Pseudomonadota; class Gammaproteobacteria; order Pseudomonadales; family Pseudomonadaceae; genus Pseudomonas; species Pseudomonas sp. PL-6. The sequence continues at coordinate 4,032,826 of NZ_CM134189.1, forward strand.
GTGCAGGGCGATCTGCGCGTCGTCGTACAGCAGATTGACCAGCTCCACCACCATGATCGCGGTCAGGCCCCAGATGCGGTACTCGCCATAGGTGTAGGACGGCACGTACCAGCTGTGCCCGAGGTAGTCGATACGGTGGGTCAATTCGCGCGGGTCATCGCGGAAGAACGCCAGCGGCACCGAGAACACCGAGGCGATCTCGGCATCGTTGGCCTTGTACTCCACGTAGTCTGGCACCAGGCCGACATAGGGCGTGACCTGGATGCCGTGGCGCGACACCAGGCTGCTGAGCGGTCCTATCACCTCGACCAGCCCCGGCGGCAGGCCGATTTCCTCCTCGGCTTCGCGCAGGGCGGTATGCACCAGGTCGCGATCCTCCGGGTCGCGCCGACCGCCGGGGAAGGCCACCTCGCCACTGTGGGTCGACAAACCGCTGGCGCGCAGGGTCAGCACCAGTTCGGGTTCGTCACTGCGGGTGATGGGGACCAGCACCGCCGCCTCGGGGAAGCTGCGCTCGGTCTCCAGGGGGCGCGGCCGATGACCGCGCACGCGATGGAGCAACTCGTCCAGCATGGGCACACTCGGGGATTGTTATGCCCGGCATCATGGCATGAAAGCGCCGCCGCGCCCAAGCCCGAAGACAGGGCAAGGCGGCCGAGTTGGCAGGCTTGCCGGCCATGCCGCCGGCGCGCCAAGATAGTCCCAACAGGCCGAGGACAAGCCATGAAATATTGCAGCCAATGTGGCCAGCCGCTGACCCGGGCGATCCCCGCCGGCGACAACCGCCTGCGCCACGTGTGCAACCACTGCCATACGGTGCACTACGAGAACCCGCGCATCGTTGCCGGCTGCCTGCCGGTGTGGGGCGAGCAGGTGCTGCTGTGCCGCCGCGCCATCGAACCGCGCCGCGGCTACTGGACCCTGCCGGCCGGCTTCATGGAAAACGGCGAAACCATCGAGCAGGCGGCGGCACGGGAAACCCTGGAGGAGGCTTGCGCGCGGGTGCGCGACCTCAATCTCTACACTCTGTTCGACCTGCCACATATCAGCCAGGTGTACATGCTGTTTCGCGCCGAGCTGGTCGACCTGGATTTCGCCGTGGGTGAGGAAAGCCTCGAAGTGCGCCTGTTCGCCGAAGCGGAAATCCCCTGGTCGGAGCTGGCTTTCCCGACCATAGGCCGTACCTTAGAATGTTTCTTCGCCGACCGCCGGCAGAACCTGTTTCCGGTGCGCAACGAGCCGCTGGAAGCCCTGCGCGCTCATTACCGACCCCGTTGACCCCTTGCCGAGAAGTATTCCGATGCGCTGGCTGTTGCCCCTGTTGTGCCTGACCCTCAGCCTGAACGTGCAGGCCAACGCCACCCCCATCGACGCCACGCGCCAGGTGGACAAGGTGCTGGTGCTCAAGTCCGAACGCCAGCTGCACCTGCAGCGACGCGGCGAGACCATCAAGTCCTACCGCATCTCCCTCGGCAAGCAGCCCAACGGCGCCAAGCAGCGCGAAGGCGACCTGCGCACGCCGGAAGGCTTCTACTGGATCGACTGGCGCAAGGCCAGCGACAAGTACCAGCTATCGCTGCACATCTCCTACCCCAACGCCCGCGACCTGGCCAACGCGAGCCAGGCCGGCGTGCCGCCGGGCGGCATGATCATGATCCACGGCACGCCGCTGGACGAGGAATACCCCGAGTGGTTCTTCCATACCCTGGACTGGACCGAAGGCTGCATCGCCATGAAGAACGACGACATGCGCGAGGTGTGGGAGCTGGTCAAGGACGGCACGCTGATCGAGATCCGCCCCTAGGGTGTCGCGGGGCCGCCCAGGCCGTGCGCACCGCATGAACGATATCTCCGCACCACACCACCTAGAACTGCAGATCCGACAGGCGCCAGACATCGAACGCCGGCGTCTCGTAGGGATGGGCCTGCTTGAGCGCCTTGACCGCGTCGTGGATCAGCTCGTCGGCCACCACCAGCTCGACCTTCCACTCCGCCACCTGCTCGACGCCGCCGATCTGGCCGAGAAACGGCTGGCTGCCCTCCAGCGCACGGAACTGGCCCTGGCCGAGCGCCTGCCAGCAGCAGCTGTCGTAGCGGCCTATGCGGCCGCCGCCGGCGGCGAACACCGCCTTCTTCACCGGCTCCAGATGGCTTTCCGGCACGTAAAAACACAGTTTGTACATATCTCACCTTGAAACCCAGCATTGATGCGGCTTACAGGGGGCTTCGCTTCATTTTGGGTAGAATTTTTGGGTAGAATCCATGGGTAGAAATCGCCGTCCATGAGGTCATTATGCCATCACGCCGCCAACATCTTGTGCAGCGCGCCACAACTTGGCATTGCCGAATCGATATACCCACTGACCTACGCCCAGCATTCGGAAACCGCCGCGTCCTCAGCACCAGTTTGAAGACCGGCGACAAGGTATTGGCCAAGGAGCTGGCAGCGGTTCAGGTAGGACAATGGAAAGCACATTTTCGATCCCTACGGGAAGCGAGAGCACGCGCCGGGGATAGGTGGCGGGATGAGCTGGCTGAGAAAGCCAAAGCACTTCAAACCCACTCAGAGACGGCCATCTTGTCCGCTGTGAAAGGCACCCTCTTACCAAAGGATCACCTAGGCACCACACCGACGCCAGAGGCTGTGCAGCAGCGTATCGAGCACGCCCTAGCCGACCTGACAAACCTCTTGAACGGCGTATCTGTGCTGGAGCAGAAGCTTGCCGTGCCAGACCTTCTTAACGAAGTGGGGGCCGTGCTCCTCGATCTATCAGCGCACCCCGCCCTGAGACTCCAGCGCCTTACCGAGCTTAGCCAGAAGGTGTTAGCCCATGGCGCCAAGGCAAGCAACTTGCTGCCCCAGGCAGAGCTAGCCGAAGCTCTCACCATCGCAGCAGCTCCAGAAACTTACAGACCAAAATCACCGATCAGCGCCAGCGCTCAAACTCAGTTCGCCACCCACCTAGCCGAACAGAACGACAACCAGCGCACCCGCGACATCTACTTGAGCCACATCAAACGGTTTTCCAGCTGGCTGACCACGAACGGGCGAGAACTCACATTCGACACAGTGGCCGACTACCTGAACACCGTTTCAAAGGTTCGCCAGACCCGCCAAGGCCACCTCGCAGCCCTGCGTAAATTCCACAAGTGGGCAGTCCGGTATGACACGTATTACCGCGACCTGCTGGCCGAAAAACGCAACCCCTTCGAAGGTCACGAGCACCCCAAGGTTGGGGCGAATGCTGGCAAATCTTGGGCCGCGTACAGTCGCCAGGAAGCCGAACAATTGCACGCCGCAGCTCTCGCCAAAGATGACACAGACCTGGCCGACCTGATCGCCTTTGCCTGCTACACAGGATGCCGAATCGAGGAGCTAGGCCGGATTCGCCGGGAGACGACCATCTTTGACGATGCAGGCCAGCCCACAGGTTTCCGCGTAGACGAGAGTAAAACCGAGTCGGGCATCCGGGAGATTCCTTTGCACCCTGCCCTGCTGCCGATCTATGAGCGACGGCTCCAGAATCCCCAAGGGGATACGCTGGCGCTGTTCCCCGGTAACGACAAGACTAAGCACGGCATACGGCTCAACGCCCTCTCACAGCGGTTTACCAAGCTCAAACGAGCCGAAGGCTTCGGGAATCAGCATGTATTCCACAGCCTGCGAAAATGTACGGCAACCATGCTCCACCAGGCCGGCGTCTCGGCGCTGACAATCCCCTTCATCCTCGGTCATGACGTCGGCAACGTCACTTTTGACGTATACAGCACCGGCCCTACCTTCGAGCAAAAACAGGAGGCGATTCGAGCGTTACTGTTCCAGTTCTAGAACCCTGCAAAAACAAGCCAATACAATGCAAAGCCTCGCACCTCAGAGCCGACCAAATCTCCAACCAACGAATGCACGCCCAAGCAGAACACCACCTTGCAAGCGATGGCTCAGCAAGGGCCTTCCCCGCTCCATTGTTATCAAACCCACCGCACTACTAATGCAAACCACCGGCGAGATACACTCACCCCGAGAAAGAGCAAGCGCCATGAACCACGGGCAATAGGGGCCGAACACCCACCCACAGCGGTGAGTTAAATCATGAAGCAGTATAGGAAAAGTGTTTGTATTCCCAGATAGTAATCAATGACTAGGAGTAACACCCCTAATGGCTGAACCCAGCGAAGACAAGACCATACGTAAATACATCCATGCTTTGACCAACTACATATGGTCGTACAGGCATAGCGTGTTCTACGACGATCACTCCAAAAGCACCCACCTCTTGGATGACATGATTGCCTTCAAACAAGCATTACGACGTAAGCACCCCGAGCAACCGTTCCTGGTTCGCATCCAACTGCTCAACAGGGACAAGAGATTTCAAGCCTACTTAATGATCATGACGACCGAGAAAGTCAAAGACCTCCAAGAGATCGCTGACAAATCGTTCTCAGCGCCAGTGAACACAATGGGAGAGAAGGTCAAGCCCGAGAAGCTAGAAACCATTGCAACCAAGATCAAAAGCCAGAAACCACATGATCTGCAGTGGTTCTTCAAGAAGCCACAGGTTAGACGCTGGACGATCCTCAACAAGGAAAAGCTGAACCCCTCCCAATCGCAATCTTTTGGGTACACCCACAAGACCACTCATCGCTGAACACACCAGCCCCGCCAGTACCGTATTCATTTGAGTTGATTTATATCATGAACACAGACACACTCTCATCATCTAGAGGCATATGAATACAGAGAGACTCGATATGGCACAGGTTGGTTACGTTCGCGTTAGCTCGGTTGATCAGAACACTGATCGTCAGCTTGATGGCATTGCCCTGGACAAGGTGTTCACTGATAAGGTGAGCGGCGCCACCACTGATCGCCCCCAGCTCCTGGCCATGCTCGACTATGTGCGGGAGGGGGACACAATCAACGTTCACAGCATTGACCGCTTGGCACGCTCTCTAGCTGACCTCCTGAGCATGGTTGAATCCCTCACAGCCAAAGGTGTTGCTGTACGCTTCCATAAAGAGCAACTGCACTTCACTGACGAACACAGCCCCATGCAGAAACTCATGCTCTCGATGATGGGTAGCTTCGCGGAGTTCGAACGCTCGATGATCAAGGAACGCCAAGCAGAAGGAATTGCCAAGGCCAAAGCAAAGGGCGTCTACAAAGGCCGTGTGAAAACGGTTGATGACGATGCTATTCGTACTGAGATTGCCGCTGGTTCGTCGTTCCGCAAGACCGCTGAGAAGCTGGGCGTATCGTTGTCCACTGTTCAGCGTGCAATGCGTGCGTAGAGCCACCAATGAGCCCCGTGACAGGGTTTCCCGCGCATCGCGCCACCCCGTGCATCACATCAACTCAAATACGCTGTAAACGCCCCTGAGAGGCTTCCAGAGGGCGTTAGATATTTCCAGAATCCTGCCGCTCAGGGTAGGCCCCTGGCATTCCCGCTTAACACCCCGGAGAAAGCGCCGGGAGCCCCTGATATTTCTCCTAGGTACACACCAAACAAGTCTTCATATGCTACCCAGCCCCGGCGGGGGAGACAGGGGCTGCTATTCAAACCCTTTCTTCAAGTGCTCGTATAGTTTATCCGCCCAAGCGGCATATTGATCATACTCATGATTTCCTGACCGCTGCTTCTTCATAACTCGCCTAATGTTGATGTTTGGGAGCCATTCCACATTAAGATTGCCAGTCGGGTGCCCCGCTTTAATGCTACCAGCCAAAGAAATGCTCAACTCTAAGAGCGTGAATGAATTTTCAATTTCCATTCCTTTCTCGCTCACCTTGATACGAGTGTCAGGCGGAAGCGTCAGCCCATCGACTATAGTGGGGAAATTTCTGAGGGTATAGTTTCGCGCTGGATTGCCTAAAATTTCATCGAGCCGCTCTGTCTCTATGAAAGTATTGTCCCCCGCCCCTTCCTTGCTGTAGTTAAAGTCAGACTGCCTCAACCCTCTGTGCGAAACTTCTATCATTCGCCAATCTGGAAAACTTGCGAGCATGGTTCCGATAATGCCATTAAAGTAAAAAAAGCGAGTAGCATTATTCAACTCTTCTAGATTTTCAGTAAATCTTGTTCCAAGCTGAATTGCAATATCCATGCACTGCAATTCAGCTCTCAAAGCATGCGATAGCTCTCTCCGCTGCTCAACAACAAATAACGATCCTTCGCCAGCAGTATCCAACCCCATAACAAGCTCTTTCGTCAGATAAGCTTGAGTCTGTATGACGTAATCTTTGACCTCATCTTTCATACCTAAACTGATATTCAAGTAGAACATAGCAAATGCAGCACACAAGGCCGAGTATGAGAATACAACATCCCTTGAGTTTAGATTTTTTAGAATAATCGCAACCATCGCCCATACAAGGCCAATTAGGATGATGACCAGAGGAACAGTAAAGCTTGCGGGCAATGCGAAGATGTTCTTCATCTAGATCAGTGTCCTTACAGTAAACATTTGACCCGACCAGGCGATGCGCTCAATCAGCTCGCGCAGTTATTGCGAACCCTCGTGTACATCTCTGCAAAGCCATCAAGATTGAAGTTCAAGACCCTCAAAGCTGTCAGCGTAGTGATTCGCAGCGTTCCCTCACGGCCCTGCAGGAGGTCTTGGATAAGTTCATCGGGCGGGGTGGAAATCAGAGCTGAATAAGTTGTCATTGTCGCAGGCACATCATATGCCTGATTCCGGTCTACATAGATACGGTACGAAACCTCGCTGTTAGGAGCAGCGATAATGTCCGACTGACTAACCGTCAGGAAAACCCTCCCCCCCGAACACATAGCCCCAAGCCCTTCTCTTCGGTACTCGCCGTGCGAAACCAAACCATCTAATCGAGTGTTTTCCACAGTAGAGGTGTAGCTGTAATCCTCTTCAAACAGCATATTGCCGTAGCCGTGATGCTGCTTCCCGAGCACCCCTGCACGGACTTTATCTGCATCAATGTTCTTTTGAACAGGGTCGCCAATCTCATCGACTAAACCGAGATCGCTGAAGGCATAGGGCGTGTCGAAGAGCACCTTCCCTGAGTGATCTACGACTTTCACCAACAATAGCCCACCAGGGGTTCGGTAAGTATTAACAACGGTAACCGTCTGCCCATCTGCCAAGCTATCTCGAATACCCATGAAAGCTTGATCTTTGGTAACCACATAGCTTTTACCGATGTAGTTTGCATCGGTGGAATAGTCTGCGCCCGATGGTGGCCCTGCCTTACAAGCTGCCAGCATGGAACCTAGAACTGAGAACGCTGCGAGGGTTCGTATCCACATCCGTGTTTTCTCCTGGGAATGACCGGACTATCTGAGCACCACCATAGCAAGCGCTCCAGTATTTAGCCTCACTCAGTGCAGGGCTGACCTAGCACCTCCTCGAACCCTGCAGGATCGGGACGACATAGCGATGCATTTGCGTAGAAATTTTGGGTAGAATCGATCCCGCAATTTAACACTATGTTATTGATTTATAAGTTTTTTTCAAAACAAACCTAGAAACACAGTTTGTACATCAAGTTCTCCGCAGATGGGGCAACCGAACAACAGACAAGCCATGATGCTGAAATGATGGCATTTTGCCTCAGCGCAATACTGAGAACCACCTCGGAAATTCCGCATCCGCCAGCTCGTTCGTTAGTTTCGACTCGCCGCCCGGGCAGGCGTTCCGCGACCTCAGGCCTTGCCGATAAAGCGCCGCCACTTGTCGCCCAGACCGGACGCCGGCGGACTGTGGCTGCCATCGCAATAGGGTAGATCGGCCGAACGGCCGCAGCGGCAGAGCAGCAGACGCTGTTCGCGCTCGGCGGTCAGCCGCAACGCCTCGGCGCAGGCGCGGTTGCAGTCGGGCAAGGCCGAGGAAGCTCCGCAACGGCAGAGGCGCAGGCAATCCCCCGGACGAACCAGGCGGACTTCGGGAAGGATGGGTGGAGCATCGTCGGCCATGGGGGGCCTGCCGGTGTAGCCCGGATGAAATCCGGGAGGGATTGCACGTGCTTCCCCGGATTGCATCCGGCGAGGGGATTTGCAAACCCTCTCCCGCATGCGGGAGAGGGTCAGCGGAAGGCCGCTGCGCGGCCGCTTTTAGTTCACCCAGACGCGGGCGTTGCGGAACATGCGCATCCAGCCGCCGTCTTCCTGCCACTCGTCCGGGCGCCAGGAGTTCTGCACAGCGCGGAACACCCGCTCCGGGTGCGGCATCATGATGGTCACACGGCCGTCGCGACTGGTCAGGCCGGTGATGCCACGCGGCGAACCGTTGGGGTTGGCCGGGTAGCTCTCGGTGACCTTGCCGTGGTTGTCGACATAGCGCAGGGCCACGGTGCCGGACAGATCGGCTTCCAGCAGCGCCTCCTCGCTCTCGAACTCGGCATGGCCTTCGCCGTGGGCGATGGCGATCGGCAGACGCGAGCCGGCCATGCCCTGCAGGAAGATCGACGCCGATTCCTGGATCTGCACCATGGCCACGCGCGCCTCGAACTGCTCGGAGCGGTTGCGCACGAAGTGCGGCCAGAACTCGGTGCCCGGGATCAGTTCGTGCAGGTTGCTCATCATCTGGCAGCCGTTGCACACGCCGAGGGCGAAGCTGTCGCGCCGCTCGAAGAAGCCCTGGAAGGCATCGCGCGCGCGGGCGTTGAACAGCACCGACTTGGCCCAGCCCTCGCCGGCGCCGAGCACGTCGCCGTAGGAGAAGCCACCGCAGGCCACCAGCCCCTTGAACTCTTCCAGGCTGACGCGCCCGGCGAGGATGTCGCTCATATGCACGTCGACGGCGGCGAAGCCGGCGCGGTCGAACGCCGCGGCCATCTCCACCTGACCGTTGACGCCCTGCTCACGGAGGATCGCCACCTGCGGCCGTACGCCCTTCTTGATATAGGGCGCGGCCACGTCCTGGTTGACGTCGAAGCCGAGCTTGACCGACAGACCGGGGTTGTCCTCTTCCAGCAGCAGGTCGAACTCCTGATCGGCGCCCTGGGCGTTGTCGCGCAGGCGCTGGATGCGGTAGCTGGTCTCGGCCCACTGACGCTGCAGCAGGCGACGCTCGCCGGTGAACACCGGCTCGCCGTTGAAGCTGATGCCGATTTCGCCGTTGTTCACCGCCTGGCCGATCACCGCCACGCAGTCGCCCAGACCGGCGGCGCTGAACTGCGCCAGCACTTCCGGAGTGGCGTCCTGGCGCACCTGGATCACCGCACCCAGCTCCTCGTTGAACAGCACGGCCGGCAGCTCGGCGCTGGCGTCGGCCAGCGCGTCAAGGTTCAGCGCCAGGCCGCAGTGACCGGCGAAGGCCATTTCCAAGACGGTGGTCAGCAGACCGCCGTCGGAGCGGTCATGGTAGGCCAGCAGATGGCCGTCGGCGTTCAGGCCCTGGATCACGGCGAAGAAGGCCTTGAGGTCCTCGGCGTCGTCAAGGTCCGGCGCCTGCTGGCCGATCTGCGCATAGACCTGCGCCAGGATCGAGCCGCCCATGCGGTTCTGCCCGCGGCCGAGGTCGATCAGGATCAGGTCGGTCTCGCCCTTGTCCATGCGCAGTTGCGGGGTCAGGGTCTGGCGGATGTCCTGCACCGGGGCGAAGCCGGAGATCACCAGCGACAGCGGCGCGGTGACGCTCTTGTCGACGCCCGCGTCCTGCCAGCGGGTCTTCATCGACATGGAGTCCTTGCCCACCGGAATGGTGATGCCGAGCTGCGGACACAGCTCCATACCGACCGCCTTGACGGTATCATAGAGACGGGCGTCTTCGCCGGGGTGGCCGGCGGCAGCCATCCAGTTGGCCGACAGCTTGATGTCGGACAGCTTGCCGATACGCGCCGCGGCCAGGTTGGTGATGGTCTCGCCCACCGCCATGCGGCCCGACGCCGGGGCGTCGAGCAGCGCCAGCGGGGTGCGCTCGCCCATGGCCATGGCTTCGCCGGTGTAGACGTCGAAGCTGGTGGCGGTCACGGCGCAGTCGGCCACCGGCACCTGCCAAGGGCCGACCATCTGGTCGCGGGCCACCAGGCCGGTGATGCTGCGGTCGCCGATGGTGATCAAAAAGCTCTTGCTGGCCACGGCCGGGTGACGCAGCACGCGCTCCAGCGCTTCGTCGATCGCCACGCCGGCGGCGTCGAAATCATCGCCCTGCTCGGCTTCGCGGGCGACGCTGCGGTGCATGCGCGGCGGCTTGCCGAGCAGCACTTCCAGCGGCATGTCCACCGGCGTGTTGCCGAAGTGGCTGTCGGTCACGGTCAGCTGCGGTTCGGCAATGGCCTCGCCGACCACGGCGAAGGGGCAGCGTTCGCGTTCGCAGATGGCCTTGAAGTGCTCGAAGTCGGCCGCATCAACCGACATCACGTAGCGTTCCTGGGATTCGTTGCACCAGATTTCCAGCGGGCTCATGCCCGGCTCGTCGTTGGGCACCTTGCGCAGCTCGAAGCGACCGCCGCGGCCACCGTCGTTGATCAGCTCCGGCAGGGCATTGGAGATACCGCCGGCGCCGACGTCGTGGATGAACTTGATCGGGTTGGCCTCGCCCAGCTGCCAGCAGCGGTCGATGACCTCCTGGCAGCGGCGTTCCATTTCCGGGTTCTCGCGCTGCACCGAGGCGAAGTCCAGGTCGGCCGAGCTGGCGCCGGTGGCCATCGACGAGGCGGCGCCGCCGCCCAGGCCGATCAGCATGGCCGGGCCGCCGAGCACGATCAGCTTGGCGCCGACGCTGATTTCACCTTTCTGCACATGGTCTTCGCGGATATTGCCGAGGCCGCCGGCGAGCATGATCGGCTTGTGGTAGCCGCGCACTTCCTCGCCGCGCGGGCTCTGCACGGCCTGCTCGAAGGTGCGGAAGTAGCCGTTGAGCGCCGGGCGACCGAACTCGTTGTTGAACGCGGCGCCGCCCAGCGGGCCCTCGATCATGATGTCCAGCGCGGTGACGATGCGCTCGGGCTTGCCGTAGGGCTTCTCCCAGGGCTGCTCGAAACCGGGGATGTTCAGGTTGGAGACCGAGAAACCGGTCAGGCCGGCCTTGGGCTTGGCGCCGCGGCCGGTGGCGCCCTCGTCGCGGATCTCGCCGCCGGAGCCGGTGGAGGCGCCCGGGAACGGTGCGATGGCGGTCGGGTGGTTGTGGGTTTCCACCTTCATCAGGATATGCACCGGCTCGACGCTGGCGCCGTACTCGCGAGTCTCCGGGTTGGGGAAGAAACGCCCGGCGGTGAAGCCTTCGATCACCGAGGCGTTGTCCTTGTAGGCGCTGAGTACGCCTGCGCGGTTCATCTCGTAGGTGTTCTTGATCATGCCAAACAGCGACTTGTCCTGAGCCTGACCGTCGATGTCCCAGCTGGCGTTGAAGATCTTGTGCCGGCAGTGCTCGGAGTTGGCCTGAGCGAACATCATCAGCTCGATGTCGTGAGGGTTGCGCCCCAGCTCGGTGAAGCTCTTGACCAGGTAGTCGATCTCGTCCTCGGCCAGGGCCAGGCCCAGATCCTGGTTGGCCTGCTCCAGCGCGGCGCGGCCGCCGCCGAGGATGTCCACCGCGGTCAGCGGCTTGGGCTGGGCATGGCTGAACAGCGCCGCGGCGTCTTCCAGGGCGTTCAACACCAACTGGGTCATGCGGTCGTGCAGCAAGGCGGCGACGGCGGCGCTGTCGGCCTCGCTCAGCTCGCCGGCCACGTAATAGGCGATGCCGCGCTCCAGGCGCTGGATCTTGGCCAGACCGCAATTACGGGCGATGTCGCTGGCCTTGCTCGACCAGGGCGAGATGGTGCCGAAGCGCGGGATGGTCAGGAACAGCTTGCCGTTGGGCTCCTGCACCGGCACGCTGGGGCCGTACTTGAGCAGACGGGCGAGCACCTGTTCCTCATCGGCGTTGAGCACGCCGGTGACGTCGGCGAAATGCGCGAACTCGGCGTACAGCCCGGTCACGGCCGGCACCTTGCTGGTCAGTTGCTCGAGCAATTTGCCATGGCGGAAAGCGGAAAGGGCGGGAGCGCCGCGCAGAATCAACATCGTCGGAACAGCCTCTGGGAAGGGGGAGTGCTAGAGGCCGTGCATTCTAGCCTAAAGCGCCGCCCGCGGCACCCGTGGCCTGGCGCTTTCAAGACGGATGCGCGCTAGCAGAGAAGCGCGCCGCTGTCGAGATATGGCGCCGCCAGCGCTTTGCGTATACTGCGCCGATGTTTGCACGACCTGCGATACGCATGCGTTGCGCCACAGGGCTGTTGGCGATTGGAATCCTCCTGATGCTCGGCGGCTGTGGCGAAGAACTCAAGCCCAGCGTACTCGAGCAGGTAAAGGCGGAGGGTGAGCTGCGCGTGATCACCCGCAACAGCCCGGCCACCTATTTCCAGGACCGCAACGGCGATACCGGCTTCGAATACGAGCTGGCCAAGCGCTTCGCCACCGATCTGGGCCTGGAGCTGAAGGTCGAAACCGCCGACAACCTCGGCAGCCTGTTCGCCAGCCTAGGCCGTCCCAACGGCCCGGTGCTGGCCGCCGCCGGGCTGGTGGAAACACCGGCGCGGCAGAGCCAGGCGCGCTTCTCCATTCCCTATCTGGAAGTCACCCCGCAGGTCGTCTACCGCCAGGGCCAGCCACGCCCGACCAAGGCCGCCGACCTGGTCGGCAAGCGCATCCTGGTGCTGGCCGGCAGCAGCCACGCCGAACAGCTGGCCGCCCTCAAGCTGGAAGTGCCGGAGCTGGCCTTCGAGGAATCCGACGCGGTGGAAGTGGTCGACCTGCTGCGCATGGTCGACGAGGGCCAGATCGACCTGACCCTGGTCGACTCCAACGAACTGGCGATGAACCAGGTGTACTTCCCCAACGTGCGCGTCGCCTTCGACCTCGGCGATGCCAACCATATGCGCTGGGCGGTGGCGCCCGGCGAGGACGACAGCCTGCTGCAGGAGGCCAACGCCTTCCTCGAGCGGGCCGAGGCCAACGGCACCCTGCAACGCCTGAAGGAGCGCTACTACGGCCATGTCGACGTGCTCGGCTACGTCGGCGCCTACACCTTCGCCCAGCACCTGCAAAAGCGCCTGCCGCGGTACGAACAGATGTTCCGCCAGGCCGCCCGCGCCAACCAGGTGGACTGGCGCCTGCTGGCCGCCATGGGCTATCAGGAATCGCTGTGGCAACCCAACGCCACCTCCAAGACCGGCGTACGCGGGCTGATGATGCTGACCCAGCGCACCGCGCAGTCGGTCGGCGTGTCCAATCGCCTCGATCCCAAGCAGAGCATCGATGGCGGCGCACGCTACTTCGTCCAGGTCTACGAGCAGTTGCCGGAAGGCATCGAGGAGCCGGATCGCACCTGGTTCGCCCTGGCCGCCTACAACGTCGGCGGCGGCCACCTGGAGGATGCGCGCAAGCTCACCGAGGCCGAGGGACTGAACCCCAACAAGTGGGCCGACGTGCAGAAGATCCTGCCGCGCCTGGCGCAGAAGCAGTGGTACAGCAAGACCCGTTACGGCTACGCCCGCGGCGGCGAGCCGGTGCATTTCGTGCGCAACATCCGCCGCTACTACGACATTCTCACCTGGGTGACCCAGCCGCAGCTGGAAGGCACCCAGGTGGCCGAACGCGGCGTGCACCTACCGGGCATAGACAAGCGCCAGCCCAGCGAAGAGACCCCGCCGCTCTGATTCAGCCGCGCCGAACCTTGAAAAACGCCTTCAGCAACGCCCCGCTCTCCTCCGCCAGCAACCCACCCTCCACCAGCACCCGGTGATTGAGAAAGCCCTGCTCGAAGAACTGGCCCTGGCTGATCGCCACCCCGGCCCGCGGCTCGCTGGCGGCGTAGACCACGCGGGCGATGCGCGCATGCACGATCAGCCCGGCGCACATGCTGCAGGGCTCCAGGGTCACGTACAGGGTGCTGCCGGGCAGGCGGTAGTTCTGCGCGGACTCGGCCGCTGCGCGGATCGCCACCATCTCGGCATGGGCGCTGGGGTCACTGCGCGAGATCGGACAGTTGAAGCCGCGACCGACGATCTCGCCAGCCTGCACCAGTACCGCGCCCACCGGCACCTCGCCCTGCTCCGCGCCCAGGCGTGCCTGGGCCAGCGCCTCACGCATGAAATGCTCGTCGCGCGAGCGGTCGATGATCTGCGGTCTTTTCATTGAATCAATCCGTAGGGCGGAAAACCGCGCGGCGGTTTCCACCCATCAAGCTTGCGACTGCCCAAACGGCGCCCACCCTACACCACTTCGATCGCCGCCATCAGCCCGGTTTCCATATGGTCGATGACGTGGCAGTGGAACATCCACACCCCGGGATTATCGGCCACCAGCGCCACCCTGGCGGTCTCGTTCCTGCCCAGCAGATAGGTATCGGTGAACCAGGGCTCCGCGATGCGTCGGCGGTTGGAGCCCAGCACCTTGAAGGTCATGCCGTGCAGATGAATGGGGTGCTGGTACTGGCTGAGGTTGCGCAACTCGAGGATATAGCTCCGGCCGCGCTGCAGGGTGGCAATGGGCCGCTCGTAGCAGTTCTTGTCGGCGATATCCCAAGCCTGGCCGTTGATCTGCCAGAAACTGTGCGCGGCGCCCTGCTCCAGGCCGACCGAGACGGCGCCGGCCCACTCGAAGTTGAAGCGCAGGGTCTCGGCACTGGTCAGGTCCGGCTCGGCCACCGGGTTGGCCGGCAGCGCCGCCGGCCAGTCACCGGCCGGCTCGCTGGACGCCACCGAACTCAGGGTGGCCAGACGCAGCGGGCCGTTGCGCAGCGACAACGCCTGGCCGGCCGGCGGCACCTTGAGGCCCAGCTCGATACGCATGCCCGGCCCCAGCCAGTACTCCTTGCCCAGCGGCCGCGGCGTCACCGGATTGCCGTCCAGCGCGTAGATGCGCGCCTCGCCGCCCGGCAGGTTGAGGCGATAGGTCAGGGTGTTGTCCAGGTTGAGCAGACGCAGGCGCACCACCTGGCCGGCCGGCAGTTCCACAGTCGGCGCATGCACGCCGTTGACCGTGCTCAGCACGCCGGGCGTGCCGCCGCGCGCCGCCTCGCGCGGCACGCTGAAGGCGGTGAAGGCGCCCTGCCCGTCCACGTGCCAGCTCTTCAGGCTCAGCGTGCGCTCGTGGCGAAAGCCGGTGGGCTGACGCTCCTCGACGATCAGCGGGCCGACCAAGCCGCGCCCCAGCTGCTCGCCGCTGGCGGTATGCGGGTGATACCAGAAGCTGCCGGCATCCGGCACGCGGAACACATAGTCGAAATACTCCCCCGGTAGCACCGGCAACTGCGAGAGATAGGGCACGCCGTCCATCTCCAGCGGCAGACGAATGCCGTGCCAGTGAATGGTGGTGGGCTCCGGCAACTGGTTGATGAAGCGCACCCGCAGCCAGTCGCCCTGGCGTGCGCGCAACTCCAGCCCCGGCGCCTGGCCGCCATAGGCCCAGGCCGGCGTCTGGTGCCCGGGCACCAGCTCGATATCCAGCGGCGCGGCGATTAGCTCGTAGTCGTGGCTGGCGCTCTGGCTGCGGCGCAACCAGTAACCGGCGCCGCCGAGGGCGAGCAGGCTGACGCCGCCGAGGCCGGCGAGAATTTGTCTGCGGGAAAAGGTCATGGTCGTATCCGTGGCCCGGCGGCAATCCGGGAAGGCCGCACCCGGCTGACATCCGGGCTATAAGTTGCGACATCTTCTCATTTCCAACGCCAGGCTGACGACCCCGGAAACGAGACAGGTTGCCGCAGCGGCCGACAAAAACGACAAGGGCAGCTTGCGCTGCCCCTGTCGGTCACTTCACTCCCACTCGATCATCAACAAGCCGCCCAAGCCCGCTTGGATAAAGGGATTCGTGTGATTGCACTGGAGCCCTACCGTCACTTCTACCGTCAATCGCGCAGAGCTTTTACTGACGCGGGAGACAGATCGATTTGCGGGGCGACGGCTCTACCACCATCGTCAATCAGCCCTCATATTATCCGTACCCTGCCACCGAGACGAGCCCGAACATGCCGTCGCCGAATCAGAGGCCGAGGCGTTACCCGTCTTCAATCTCAACTACGCCACAGTAGGTTGCCATCGTGAAACCCTCGGGCTAGAGTGCGCCCGTCGTGGTAAATCCCACGACCGGGCGTCAGAACCCGACCAATCGAGGGCGCGGTTGCGTCATGGCGAAGCGGCAAATACTCCAGTGTTTGCTATCGCTTTTCTATGGCAGGCCGTGCGGGGCAGGCTTTTGCCTGGCCGGTTCCCTCGGTTACCGGTTTCTGACCCCCGTACGGTCTGCCACCATACTGCGTCAGAACGGTGGGTGGCAGCTCCTTAATCAAACCGAGGAGCATAAGGAAAATGCGCTACCCCCTTTTTACCCGAGAGCTCCGCCTTGGGCTTCTAGTACTGCTGCACACCTCTGACCTGGAGGTGCGCCATGGCTGAGTTCGAATCCTGCGTTGTACCTTTTCCGCTGCAGCGAAGCCCGCTGCATGAATCCGAACGCTCTCCCCTAGCCTCCGAAGCTGCGGCTGAACTACGCGGCGTAATGCTCGGCAATCTGCTGGATCAACTGGCTGAACCTGACGGGCTGCAGCCCGCAGATCTGCGCGTACGGATCACTGCCTACTCAGCTCTGGATTTGCTCGATGAGATGGTCGTGCTCTATCGCCGCGCCCTCTCCGAGGTTCGAGGAGGTGCCAGATGAGCAATGGCGTCATGACTTGTCTGCCGCCTCATGATGGCCACCCAGGCGTGGAGATCACCTGGGCAGCCGACTGCAGTGAAGCCTTCAACCAAGGCGTGAGGCTGGCCCAGACCTGGCTCGACAACGCCCGCAGCGGTTGGCTCTGGGCAGTCATGATCGCCGAGCGCGATCTACTGCCATGTGCGATAGAACGGAGAGCGTTCGAAGTGGGCTTCCTCAGCCGCGTCCACCAGCACATACGCTCACCCAGGTGCTGCGGCCAGTCGGCTAAACCCCTTTCCTTGGAGCTGTAAAGCGGATGTTCGCGAGCCGACCTTGCCGGCTCGCGTTAACCGTAACATGCCGGCAAGCGTTGGGGACGCCCCCCAAAATGGGCCGAGAGCGACCATTTGCCTGGGGCCTGTGTCGGATACGAAATACGTCGCCAGCACCTTTAGCGCTGATCTTCTGCAAGCCTCATCACACGACAATCCTGACCAGTTATGAGGTTTTGACGGGGAAAGCCCCCTGCGTCAGGAGGACCGCAGTGTAATGCACTGACCATAACTCAGCCGCTTATCGACACCGCAGCTCGCGAGCGCATCAGCAAAGAACTCGGCCATAACTGAACCGGGATCGCGTCGGTCAATGCGTACGCTAGTGTTTCACATGAATAAGCGGTATGCGTAGGCGTTTCCCGGCAGGGCAGGGACATTTGCAATAGTTCTTGCGAGCCTTTGTGAATACCGAATAGTGACAGGAACTGGGTCGTACAGTGCATCGTTGTTCCAGTCCATCTTTGTCAGAGCAAGGGCTTCGAATGCAGTCAGTTCAATCGGCCCGACGCCCGCGTACCGCACGATGTTGATCGGGCGCGGAATGCTTTTACCGCCTTGGTAATAGTCGCCGCGGGACGCGGCGCGGGGGGCATTGCCGGCAACCCAGACCAACGCGGATTTGCCAGAACGTTGCAGCATGGCACCTCGCGGCACAGGGTAACCATCAGGCTCGCTTTTCCTCTCAGGCGTGGGATTACGGCTTTCCTGTAACCAAACGCCTCGCCATCCTGCATTGCTGGCCACCTCGACACACTCGACCTCCCGAATAGAGGAGAGCGCATCCAAGGCACCTTCCAGCTCCTCTGGCTTGAACGATGTTGTCTTATGGACGACCAAGCGGCGAGGGAGCAAACCTCCGTTACGGCTTTGATACAGAGTCAGGCTCCGTGCAAGCACCGCCCGCATGTCGCTTCGGCTAAGAAAGGGGTTGCGTCGCGCTTCTTCGACGTCCTTGACGGGGTCGCGTGCCTCGAAGGCAACGAACTGCATGCCACCACCATCGGCGTCAAATACCTGCGAGCAGCAGGTCACATAATGCGCTTCTTGCGGATTGCCCCTAAGCGCATAGGCCAACCCGATGTATGCCGTATTCTCAGGCACGCCTTTCAATGGGGCCAACTTCCAAGGAATGCCGCCGGCCTTTACATAGAGCGCAATGGAAAGACGCCATGCCAATGATGCCTTGTAGCCGAACGTGAAGACGCGGTCATTGATGACCTGGGTGGGAATGCCGTGACCCGCGCCAATTGCCTTGAGCGCATCGTGCGCATCAAAACCAGGGGCGCGGAATGCGATCTGCCATGCATCCGGTAAATGCACCAACACGACATCGAAGTGGTCGCGTACCAATGCCAGCCGTTGCATCCCCGTACGCAATGCATGTATTAGACGAGCATGCGGCGGGCCTTCCGGCCCCAAAGACCCTATATCATCCGGCAGCTTAATGTGCGCCTCTCCGGTCTTGGCAGCGACCAGAGGAACATTGAATGTGTGTTCAAAGCCACGAAATGCTGGCACATACTGCTTTCGATCCGAAGGCGCGTGGCTGGACCGCAGCGTATTGACCAATGTGCGAAGGTTGTTCCACCCACCGGCCGGGCCCATCGTCGCAATACGGAGTTCAGGGGTGTAGGTTGGAAAAACCGAGCTACTGTAGGCACCGTGCTGAACAATCCCCCGCAAAGGATTCACGTCCAGCAAAGTATCTTCCGTATTGAAGGTCAGCAGAGGCTCTTCCAGCAAAGAGAAGGGCGGCAGTTTCGACGTACCATAGGCCGTGTTCATCGCCCGCTCCGTTGAAAGTAATCATGGCCATGGCTGGGTCGGCTCCACGCAGTCACGGAAGACAGCTGAAACTCCGCATCCTGTCCTGGTCCGGAATCTTCTCTAAGGCCGATGGCTTTGACGACGCCATCATTACTGCCCGGCAAGAGCCTTGCCCATCCGGCAATGATCCGAGCCCATTCCTTGTTTCGTCGTCCTGCCCAGCGTTCACGCTGCCAGTCCATGACGGGATTTGCACGTTGTACGAATGATGCGACGTTGTCATTGGCCTCATCATGGTTCGCCCCATCACCGGTCTCCGCGTGAGGCAGCTCCACATAGGTGAAAGGCTCGAACGCACACCACCAGCGATCTGCCACACGATCCAGCCGAATCTGCACCCCTTCGCTGAAAGGGTAGTCGTGCCCCGCCACCTTTCCCGACAACGGTGTTGAATACGCTTGCCTGAGGCGCGACAACTTCTCATTGCGCGAAGCCACACGTTCCGGACTGTCCGTGGGCCGGCCACTTGCCACGATGATTGCGTGCCCTTTGCGCCGCAAGCGTGGTAGCAGGGGCTTGCCTCTGCTAATCGCCCAAGTCAAGGCGTCGTAAAGCAACCCCAGCGCCCAGCTGTCAGTATCGGGATGAAGGTCGATGGTGCCAGCGATCTTTCCTCCGACAGGCGCGAAGGCCCTAAGCAATTCCGCGTCGGAACCAAAGGCGGCAATTTCACGGCCAATACTGGCTACAACGACCCTCGCTCGCGCTTCGCGAACCAGTTCCCGAGCGCGAACCGTTGTGATGGCGACATTGATTTCAATACGACGGGCCTGTTGTGGCATAGACAGGACTGGGATCGCCGAACACTGCAATACCGGAAAGCTGCGCTGTTCCAGAGTAGGGAGTGGCAGCTCTGCCAGTATCTGGGTCGGACGAGAGTCCTGGACATGCTGCAACAGGACGGGCGGCAGGCTTATTCCGTCGATAATGTCTCCGGCCAATTCATCGAACGTGGGGGATTCGACAATCGCTGTTGTCACACCCGCCTGGATGGCCTTCTCAAGTAGGTTGCTGACGGCAGGCAGAACGGATCGGGCCGAACGCGTTACCCAATAGATCCCTCCTGGAAAGGCATTCGGTTGCGCCAATGCCTCTGTCAGCGCGGCCATGACCGACTCGTCACGGCCGCTGTAGCCAACTATCACCAGCCCGAAACGCGCGCAGGCAGCACCGAGAACATTCCGCATCCGGACGTCCTGCTCTCGCAGTTCGTCGGTCGTGTTCTTCAGTTCAACCGACTGGAAGTCTCCATGCAGTTTGGCCAGAAATGGCCAGCGCGACTCACGCAGACAACGTTCCGCGCGCTCTGCGTTGTCGATGGCGGCGGTCGTCATGCTTGCTCGCTCTGTGGCCGGCACCAACTGGTCAGTCAATGTGGCCGCTGTCTCGACCAACTGATCGAAATTGGTTGTGAAGACGCAGGGGATACGGCGGGTCGTCAGAAGCGCCGCAAGTACGCGGTGGGCAAAGGACGGCGTACCCATCGTGACCGCCTTCTCTATGTAGATACGGCGATCTTCTGCAGTCGGATATACCGCTTCAAAGGCCCTGGCGTACTCCGTCGGATCGTCTGGTGCTGGCAACTCCGAGCGCGTGCTGAAGAACAGATCGATGCGCTGCTGCCACAACGGATCATTGGCATCCACTTCACGGAGGCTGATCCTGGACAACTGGCAAAACAGGCGCTTCTTGAAGTCCAGGATCATCGAATAGCCGGTCGGAATGCCGGCTGCAGCGGAAGCCCCGGCACCGAGGAGCCAGGCAAACTGCTCAGGCCTCAAGCAGAAGGTGCTGGCAAATTGTGGTCCCGTCAGTGTCTTGATCATCCGAGCATCCTTGTTGACGCTACTTCACGATTTCCATCAGCCTGCCGAGGCTGGTTTGCTCATACTACGGTTACTTCTCAGAGCGTATCGAGAATCAGGCGATCCTCATTACCAGGAGCAAGCAACGCCACAAGCCGCACCAAATCCCCCTGAGTGACTGCCGCAAGAGCCGGTTCAGTGATCGGTGAAACAAGCCAGCTTCGCTCAGCATCGATTTGTGCGGGCAACGTGTTTTGTGGTGGCGGGAATAGCGTCGCTTGTCCTCCAAGTACCGCCTGCCACAAAGTCTGGGCATCAACCGTTTGCCCCCGAAACGCAATATCTACATGCTTACGTTCGCAAAACGAGCGCAGACTTTCTGAGAATGCCACTCGCAGATAGCCCAATGCAGCGTGCAGATCGCCTGAAGGGGGAGAGGCGTTGGCGATGAGTGATCTCGTTGCCTGAATCGGATTACCCTCCATCCCACCATTCTCGATTACAGCCAACAATTTATCGACTGACGCTATTGCGCCCTCCACTTCAGCGCGTGCGATATTTGGTGGCGCAGCATGAGAGTAAGGATTGAGCACCACCTTTCGGAACAATTTAACCCGCTCGATGACCCCGGCCATACAGACTTTTGCCGAATGAGCCTTAAACCATCCTTCGATAGCAGACAGCAGTTTTTCCGTATCCAGATGGCGGGGATCTGTCTTGAACGCAACAGGGACGCCGAATCGTTCACAGAACGATTTCACGGCGAGTTCGAAGGCAGCACGGGTGTAATTGGCAGCAGCGGGAATGTGATGATCTGCCAAAAAAGTACGTGCTTGGTCAAGCGATGCCTTTGCCGCCTTATTCCCAGGAGCACGAACGGTGGGTGCCGGAATACCCCGCGCGACATCTTCGCCTTCGAAGACTTCCAAACACTTCCAGCGGCCGGTGTTACCTAGATGGAAGCGGGCCATTTCGAACCACACTCGGTCGTGGGTGAGCAGCACGATTTGCCAGTCGGCAAACTTTGAGTTGAGCACATCCAACACTGGTAGGCGGTTCGAGTGGTCGAGGCCGATCAGCACATCGTCCAGCACCAGCAGCTTCAGCGCCGTTGTAGTGGCCGTCGGTGTGCATGCCAGCCGCCCCGCCAAATAGATCGCTAATGCCAGTGCGGAGAGGCGGGCCTCGTTCAGGAAATGCTGCGGTACCGAAAGCTGGTGGCTTCGATAACTGACGCTCAATGTGAGTGAACGGCCAGCAATTTCGCGATCGCGCTTGTAGTAGGCTGCTGTGTAAGTAATGCCGCCAAAAGCGAATGGCGCAACGGCCACGTCTGCACCAATCAGATCACCCAGTAAAGTGCCAACAAGAGGATGGAGTGTCGTCAGGGCTTGATTAAAGCCATTGTTGAAATCAGCGCAGGCCTGATTCACCCTAGCCAACGCTGCTTGGGTATGTTTGACGGGCCTTGCCCGTTCCACAGCCTGCCATAGCTCACCAATGGTGTGCGTCACTCCGCCTGCCACAGGCACAGGGAAGTCGGCCAGCAATCTCTCCAAGGCGATGTCAAACAGATTGATCGCACCATCACCCTGTCTATAGTTTGTGTCGAGCAGCGCTCGGTAATCCAAACAGGCACGGCGCAACGCGGCCTGGGTCACGCGTGCATCGCCACCTCTGGAAACTGCGGCAGGATGCCGCTCACGAGCCAGACCAGTACCTCCAAGAGCATGACTACCGGAGGAGGCAGTTCCTATTGCGCCGGAACTTGCTTGCAAGAACCACTTTGCACCTGGTACGCCATCGTTGAACTCAACGTCCACAGCGCAAGCGGTTTCCGGCTCTCCTGAAAATACATTCTTATACGCACGCAGGTTTCTACTGCGTTTGAGCGAGAAGAAGTCGGACAGTGCATAAAAGAGAGAGGACTTCCCCGCCCCGTTCTCGCCATACACAAGCAGGTTCTTAGCATCCAGATCGAAGTGTGTAGGTGCTGGTCCCGGAAAGGCGCGAAAGTCCGTGAGCGTCAGCCGCTTGATGCGCAAGGGGGTTGCCGGAGCTGCGGGCGCAGGTTGCGGCACGGGCTGCTGGATACTCATTCCTTGCCCTCGATGATGCGCACCACTTCTAGTGCTTGTAGATCGAAGAGCATGGCGTAAATGGGGTGGTCATTGGCGAAGATGATTCCTGCCGTTTCCTCTGCAGCCTTGGCCAAGGCATCGCCTTGCAGGGTCGCAAAATTGTCGATGCAAGTTGCCTGACAAGCGTCGAACAGACGAATATTCGCAGCATGCAGCTCCTCCGGGAAGAACAGTTCAAAAACGAGGCCATTAATGAGTTGTTCGTAACGTTGGTCGCGGATGCTCAGGACGGCATCTACGATCGAACCTATTATATTTTTTTGCGTATCCGTACTCGCAGGAATCGGTAATTGAGAAACGTACATCGGCTTGAACTCGAAAAAGCCGCCTTGCTTACCCGAAAAGGTCTGTCGGGTAATCCACCATGACAACGATGAATTCAGCACCCCAATAACATAGCGCCACTCATCGGTAACGATGATGCTGGTTTTGTCATTGCCATAGAAACCGTCGAGATCGGGAGCGTACTCGACACCATCTTCAATCGCGGGAACAAGAATCTTCGGCCGCTCAAACGCTTCTAGGTAAGACTCTTTGGGGTTGTTATCCAACTCCAACCAATGATGTTGGCCTTCGCCTTCGCCTTTGCCGTTGCGTGATGATGTGCATTGCCCACGCTTCCGCAGCGATTCCTCGAACTGTGTAAGGTGGCGATGAATGGCCGGGTATTCCGAAAGACGCTCGTGGAATCCGAACGGAAAAACGATCAAATACAAACCTGCCCAGTCGACTTTCCAGCGCTTGACATCACGTCCGCGAAGATAAGGTTTAATCAATTCTCCAGAATTCGGATCTTCCGAAATTAATCGATTACGGGTAGCCTCATCAATAACAAAAGCCTCATTAAAGCCAGTGATGATGCCGCGATAAAACTGTCCATTCACATATTCTCCCAATGGCTTGCCTGCTTTGCGAATGCGCGCTAACAAATTGCGTTTATCTGGCGGTTCAAGCTGCCAACCTTCCTTCTTTAGTTCAGCCTGTGGAACCGGGAAAGCTTCTGTCTGGAAAACAGCCGGAAACTCCTCGACGGGATGCTCTTGCGTCCAGTTCAAGGCACGCACCTGATCGGTCGCGGGCGGCGGATTCAGCGGCTTCTCGCGCCGCGTGGCAATCACTATGGTTGGGTAGGCAATCGCGGTGAACACCGCTTCGTCACCAAAATCAATAATGTTCTTCAGCCGTGTGTGCGTGGCCATGAACAGGCGCAGGCTCTCTCCATATTTGGCGCGGTACCACTTGTTGGATGTGATGAAAGAAATTACGCCATGCGGTTTGAGCAGTTTGACCGAACGTTCGTAGAAGAAGACGTATAGATCCGCGCGACTGGCAGCGCATTCGTACTGATATTCGCCTTTGAGGACAGGCGTGAGTTCCTTGATGTCCTCGTGCCGCACATAAGGAGGGTTGCCGATGACGATGTCGAACACCGCTTCTGAATTGTCCTGCGCACGCGGCATACCAAACATCCATTCCACGTCGAAGAAGTCGGCAAAGCGGTTCTGGTCGAAGGGGTCCCAGCGTGCCATGCGTTCGGCATCGCGTGCGGTCACAAAACCATCACGCTTGAGCAAGGCCACCAGTTCTTCGTGCAGCTTTTGCACCTTCTCCTTGCGGCGCTTCT
Organism: Pseudomonas sp. PL-6; assembly: GCF_054110165.1. Lineage (NCBI taxonomy): Bacteria > Pseudomonadati > Pseudomonadota > Gammaproteobacteria > Pseudomonadales > Pseudomonadaceae > Pseudomonas > Pseudomonas sp. PL-6. The sequence goes on from NZ_CM134189.1 coordinate 4,057,153, forward strand.
TAGTGGCGCGAGTGCGCGAGGTGAAATAGGCGGCATTAGCGTCGCGCAGTTCGGCCTCTTTCTCGGCGATGGCCGGATCGTCCAGCAGGGAACCTTGTACACCGTGGCGCGGCACGCCAAACAGGGTATTGGCGGCGACGATCTTGGTTTCGAGGTTGGGCAGTGGGGTGATGTTCCAGTTAGGCTTGCTGCGGTCTATGGGCTGGCTGACGATGAGGGCGATGAAAAAGCGCAGTTTGGCAATCTGTACCGCTATGGGCTGGATGTCCGAGCCGAAGATACACTTCTCGATCAGATAGAGCTTGCGAGTGTAGTCAGCGTAGGCCGGGTCGGCAAAGTCCTTCTTGTGTTTTTCCAGCGCAGCTTCCGCGTCGTCGATTTCTACGTCGCGTTGAACAGGGTCTGGGGTTTTCTTTGCCAGTGCTAGGCGCTGTTGCAGCGGGGCCAGGTTCTGGTCGCGCCAGCGGCGGTTGTCAGGATCGAGTTTTTTCAAGGCCACGAACAGCTTGGCCAGCATACCCATCGGAAAAGCACCGGAGCCGCAGGCTGGGTCCAGCACCTTGAGCTGCTCAATGGCGACCACTAGTGCATCAGCCTCTGCTTCGCTGAAGGCATGGTCAGTGTCGGCGTGGGAGAGTAGCTGGCGGAAGTCCTGTTCGCGTTGTTCGCCATCGGGAAGATGGCGGGTGAAGTAGGCGATGAGTGCCTCATCCACCATGTAGTCCACCACTTCACGCGGGGTGTAAAAGGAACCGGACTGCTTGCGTGCGGTGCTGCGGGTGTCCGGGTTGTAGCTGGCCAGCAGGTTCTCGAACACCTTGCCCAGCAATTCGGGGTCCAGCGCCACTTCTTCATCCAGTGGTGTGTTCTCGTCCACCGTGAACCTGTAGCTGTCCAGCAGGTCGATCAGTCCTTTGATGGGATAGCGCTTGCCCTTGGTTTCAAACTCGGTGTTCAGAGCGGCATCTTCCGTGCCGCCGAAAAAGAGCTTGTTGGGTACTTTGGCCTGGGCATCGGTGCGACGTGAAAAACCGTCGATACGCAACACTGATCCGTTACCCTCCTGCACCGCCAGTTTCTTCAGTTCCGGGCGGCGGGCAAGGTCATCGTCACTCAGTTGCTCGTCCAGACACTCGAACAAGCCACCATTGAGGAAGGGCACATTGGCAAAGCAGTCTTGCAGCACTGTATCTGGGTGCTTGAAGGCTTCCTGATAGCGGTAAATCAGTGAGATCAGGTAGTCGTCCTTCATGCCGCCGCCGGTTGTTGCCCAGCGACGTTCGCCGCCCATTTCTTGATTGAGGGTGGCGAAGAAGAGGTTTTGCAGGATGGCGTGGTAGTAGTTGCTTTCGTCCGGTGCTGCGTCAGGAGCCTGTTTGAGCAGGGAACGGAGTGCATTGCGCTCGAACAAGGCTTCGGGCACCAGGCCCCGTTCCTTGATGAACCAGACAAAGATCAGGCGAGTGAGCAGACGGATGACACCGATGGTGTTGCGATCTTCCCGTTTTTCTCCGCCGCCCTTGGGGAACTCCACTTCCTTGGTGGCCCACAGGTACCACCATGCCAGTTGCTGATAGAACTCTTTATTGAGTTTCTGTGTTGATAGCGTTCCGATCCAGGCGTCGTACAGCTCGCGGAAATTGCTGGGGCGGCGTTTGACGCCCAGATTCGCCAAGGCGAGACTTGCGAGAATGTCAATGTGTGCCCGATGTGGCGAGGCAAGCCGGACATCCTTGATGACGGTAATGCGGCTGTCGATCACGTCACGGCTGGCGTCGCGCAGGTGCTGGCGGCGGTCGATTACCGCCAAAGAAAGCAGGGCCTCCTGCCGGAACAGGATAATGACCGGCATGGGGAACCGCTTGTTCAGTTCACGCGCGATGGTGGCCAGTTGAGTACGCGACCATTGCTCACCCTGCAAGTCGATGGCAAGGAAGACGAAGGATTCGATCTGGCTTTCAACCAGCTTGCCGTTGGCACCCAAGGGCGCTTGGCCCAAGGCCAATGAGGGTATTTCGTCGTTGGTGAGCTGGAACAGGAAAGCGCAGGATATCCAGCGATCAGCCTGTACCTTCGCTCGGCTGATTCCACCCAGCTCCGGTCGAAACTGTTCGATGTTCTCAAGCAATTCTTCCGCGCTGTAGCCAAGGTCGGCTGTCTTGTCGCTGCTGTAGCCCAGCACACTCAGCAGGGCGGCGGCACCCTCTGCCAACGATTGGCTGGCAAGGTTTTGCAGAGAGTCCTGAATGGACTGAAGAAGGGCAGCGTTTTTCTCAGACATTGTTCGCGTCCTTGATCACCAACCAGGTGATGAGATCGAAATCGTTGGAGTGTTTGATCTGCTTGGCGGCATCGGTGAGCTTGCCTCCCCGCCCTGTAAACAGATTCCCCGCGTTCTTGCGGCCAAACTGCGTGGCAATGGCGGCCACGGCTTTGTCGAGCAGGCCGCTGTAGTGGCTCATGTCCTGCCCATGCGCGGTCTCTTCATCGAATAATTTGCACAGCTTGGCGTGCGGTTCGGTCTGGCCCTGGCAGACGGCTCGGAATATTTCCAGCACCTGCTTGGGTGCGGTGAAGTTGTAGCGCACCTCGCCGTCGTCGCGGATGTAGACGAGGAAGTAAGGTTGCAGCGGGTTCACTGCTTCGTTGCCGGTGGCGTCGATGCGCTGTTTCAGGCAGTAGATGATGCCGGGCTTGATGGTGCAGTACTCCGCCTGTGGCGGCACCACGGTGTAAAGGCCGAAGGGTGCTTCTTCCAGCTTCTCGCGGTTGGCTTCGATGTAGGTGGCCAACTCGATGCGGAAGTCGTCCAGCGTGAACTCGCCTAGCGCGACGGATTCGTTGAAGTCTTCCAAGTCCAGCACTTCGTCCTTAAGCCGCAGCAGTTGCTTGTCGCGGTAGCGCAGGTCTTGCTTGATGAGGTCTTCCAGGTCTTCGGCTTGCAGGATGTTGTCTTCCGCCGTGGCGGCGATATCGACCAGCGCCATGCGCGCCTCGACGCGGTTCTTGAGGTTGATGTACTTGTTGAGGTCGGGCGTGGGCCAGAAGTTGACGAGTTGGATGGCCAGGTTTGGGCTGCCGATGCGGTCGATGCGGCCGAAGCGCTGGATGATGCGCACTGGGTTCCAGTGGATGTCGTAGTTGATGAGGTAGTCGCAGTCCTGCAGGTTCTGGCCTTCGGAGATGCAGTCGGTGGCGATGAGGAGGTCGATTTCACCATCCTGTGGCATGGACTTCATCTTGGCCCGCTGTTTGGCGCGGGGGGCAAAGTTGGTGAGGATGCGGGTGAACTCGGCCTGGCCGAAGGTGCTGCGGTTGGGGCGCGCGCCACCTGACACCAGGGCGATGTGAATGCCCAGCGTGTTGCGCGACCATTCTTCCAATTCTTCATACAGGTAGGCTGCGGTATCGGCAAAGGCGCAGAACACGATGACTTTGCGGTTTTCCTCGCCCAGTGCATTAGTGCTGGGGTGGCGAACCTTGTGCTCGATCAGGTGCTTGAGTTCGGCCAGCTTGGCGTCGCGTGCCGCATCGACGGCCTGGGCTGCGTCGGCCAGTAGCGAAAGCTGCTGCTTGTCGGTGGCCAGATCGGCGAGCCAGGCGGCCACGTCCATGTGCTCCATGCGGTACTTGAGCTTGGTGCCGGCCTGGAAGGCTTGGGCAAGTTCTTCGTCTTCTTCGGCTGGTTCCGCGAACAAATCTGGCTGGATATCTTCCGCCGTATTGGCCTGGTGTTGCAGGAATTGCTTGAGCCGTTCTTCCAGGTTTTCGATCTTGCTGACAGTGCGCTCCATGGTGATGGCGAAGGAGCGTACCGAGCTTTCCAGGCGCTTGAGGAAGTTCACCTTCATCATGCCGATCAGGAATTGCTCGCGGTTCTCTTGGCTGAAGTTCTTGACGCGGTGGTCTTCGTACTGCGTCTTGAACTTATCCAGCACGTACTTGGATGGCTTGAAGATGGAAAGCTGATAGTTGTCGATCTCGTCGTTCAGCTTGTCGTAGGAGAGAAAACGGCCTTTAAGGTCGATTTCTGAGAACACGGATTCCGGTTTCCTGCGCTTGGGAAACTGGCCGATCTGCGCCATCGAGGCTTTGTAATACTTCCGGATGTGCTTGCGCGAACGGGCGATGGTTAGTTCGTCCAGCAAGGTGAAGAACCCGGCGGAGAGCCGTTCCATTAGGTCACGGGCATCCCTTTCGCCGGAGCGCCTGGCCCATTCCATGAAGGTTTTCTGGGCTACGGTGAGTGTGTCCTTGATGCTGTTGATGCCGAAGCTCTGCGAAAAGGCGGTATCGCGCCCTTCGGTGACGAAGTAGATCTGGTTGCGCAGGTCCTTTAGGTCATTGTTGACCGGGGTTGCGGAAAGCAGCAGTACCTTGGTCTTGACGCCCGTCTTGATGATGTCGTCCATCAACCGCTCATAGCGGCTCTTGCGGATGAGGTTGCCGTCTTCGTCATGTTTGCCTTTGGTGTTGTTGCGGAAGTTGTGCGATTCGTCGATGACGATCAGGTCGAAGTTGCCCCAGTTGAGGGTTGCCAGGTCGATGCCATCCACTCGACCACTGTCACGGGACAGGTCGGTGTGCGAGAGCACGGTGTAGGCGAAGCGATCTTTGAGGAAGGGGTTGAGTTCGCTGTTGTTCTGGGCGAGATATACCGTCCAGTTGTCGCGCAGCTTCTTGGGGCATAGCACTAGCACACGGTGGTTGCGCAGTTCGTGGTACTTGATGACCGCCAGCGCCGAGTAGGTTTTGCCCAGGCCCACGCTGTCGGCCAGGATGCAACCGTTGTGTTGGTTGATCTTGTGGATGGCACCTTTGACGCCGTCTTTCTGGAAATCGAACAAGGCTTTCCAGATTTCGGTGTCGATGATGGCGGTCTGGTCGAATAGCGCGGCGTCGGCCTCCTGCCCGGACAGGAAGCGCTCGAAGACGTGGTAGAGCGTCTTGAAGTAGACGAACTCTGGCGCGTGATCGACGTAAAGCTGCTCCAGGTAGCGCAGGACATCAGCTTTGACGTCGGCGACCAGTTTATCGTCGCTCCAGATTTCATCGAACCATTGCTTGAGGTCCGCCCTGTCGCGGTCGCCATCGACGATGAGGTTCAGTTCGATGTTGGGCATGTCGGACAGGCCCAAACCGCGCCGGGTGAAGTTGGAACTGCCCAGCAGGGCGTGCTCACGTCGACCGTCGTTGATGTGGTAAAGCTTGCCGTGCAGGAGGTTGGCTTGGCGAACCGAGCGGATATCAACCTTGTCGCGCAGCCATGCGGCGCAACGGCGGGCGATTTCCTTTTGCTGCAAGCGATTAGCCAACTCCAGGCCTTCGTCTTCGATCTTGAAGGCCTTTTTGTCGGTCTTGTCCGGGTCGAGCGAAGCGATGAAGCGGGGTTCGCCGAACAGGAAGTTCAGATGGTCGATCTGGTCGAGTTGTTTGGACAGGGCGTCGTAGGCATAGATGGTGAAGTAGGCAGATACCACGGAGAGTTGGCTGCCTGCGGCCATTTTCTCGGCCAGGAAGTCGGACACCTTGCCGCGGGTGTGGTTGTCTCGGATGCCGTGACTAACGATGTTTCTTTGAGTACTCATTTCTCACCCAATTGATTGGTGCGAAGCCACTTTGCTCCACGCCCCTTCCCGGTCGATTCGATCAATCCCTCTGCTTTGATCGCCCGCAGCACCAGCCGCACCATGTCCCGGCTCACGCCTGGGCAGGCTTCCTCGATCTCCGAAATCGAAAACGGCAGAGTGCGCGCCAGGACTTCCGCGCGCACCCGGTCGCCTTTGCTACCGCGACCGCGCTCGATGGTGCCAACACGCTCCTCGAACTCGCGGTAGGCTCGCAGCAAGACGCCCCAGAAGTAGTCGAGCCAGGGTTTGACGTCATGCTGTCCCTGATGCCAGCCCTGCGAACTGGCTTCCAGCGTCTCGTAGTAGCCTTCCTTGGTTTCCTCGAAGATGCGTTCCAAGCTGATGAAGCGGCCCACGGCGTAGTCGAAGTGGTAGAGCATCAACAAGGTCAGCAAGCGGGACATGCGGCCGTTGCCGTCCGGGAAGGGGTGGATGGATAGGAAGTCGAGCATCGCCAGGGGTACCAGCACCAGTGGATCGGCCAAATGTTGGTCCAGTGCGGCGGCGTAGTTCCGGGTCAGATCGACCATGGCAATCGGAGTGAGATGCGCAGCGTCCGGTTGGAAGCGCAGCCGTGACGTGCCGCCCGGATGGATTTCGATGATGTCGTTGTTGGTGGCTTTCCAGCGTCCGTTTGCCTGCGGCATGTAGCGATACAGCATGGTGTGCAATTGCAGCACCACGCCTTGGTTGAAGGGCATGTGCGCGGCCGATTCGTGAATCAATGCCAGGGCGTCGCGATAGCCGGCGATCTCCTGTTCGGAGCGACTCTTCGGCGCTGCGTTGCGGATGACCAAGGATTTCAGCCGCGAGTGCACAACGACAACACCTTCCAATCGGTTGGATGATTCGGTGGATTCGACCAACGCGATCTGGAACAGGCCCTTGAGGGCTTCCGGAGACTCGGCAGCGTAGAGCTTTTGCTTGCCCTGATACTCGCCCAGTGCGCGCAGTGTGGCGACCTGGGTACCATCGAAGCGAAGCGCGGTCAGGTACTCGGGGGTAAGGGAGGGCATGGAAATTTAAGCTCAGGCCGTCTAAATGGGGCAATCATAGTCTTTAAATGGGGTAACGTCTTTTAAAGTACCTCATTAAAATCGTGTAGCCGCCCTGTTTTCACAACCGTGGACCTTGCTGAGAAGGTGGGGCGACCGCGTGAATCACGGTCCATATAGGGGCATTAGCGGCCTAAATTACCCCTTTTAATCATTGCACTGCCCTGTTTATTACCTCCAGTCCTCTGTAAAGGCGAACAGAGTTACTCGATGTCCTCCAAATTCAACGATTTGGAGCAGGCATGAAAGTCGGCTGAGCAAAGCACCTGCAGCACCTGACTATATACATCGACTACAGCGCCATGGCTCGCCATATGGAGTAAAGCGGCGGTGTGTACACTCTGGAGACCAGCTTCGAGCAAGTGCACGTTTTCTGGAGTCTACAGGCTGCATGGCTGATACCGGGGCGACTCGGTGCCTCGACATTATTGCGCCCCTGCCCTGCCGGCCACCCGCGAGCCCCACCAGCAAGGCTCATGCGCGGGTGCGAACACCCGGCGATAAGCATGGAGCAATCGCGCTGCTCCGCCTGCTGATTGAGACAGTTCCGGTCTTACGGTTTTGCCCAAATCCGTCGATCCGTATCCACGGATTTACGGATTTGTGGGTACGCGTATTTACGCTTTTACGGATTTACAGAAATCCGCCGATGCGGTTGTCCGGTTGTGCAGAAAGCCATAGAACCGCACCTTCGGAGACTACAGCCACACACGCCGCGTGCCACCCGCTGGGCGAGACTGCGAGACGCGAGCTCGCACACGAACAGGCCAGGATCTACCAATGAGGCCCACCCGTTCACCCTTGAGCCCGCTCAACGACAGCGGCCAGAAACATCTCCAGAGCCCCTTAGAAGGCTCCAGCCGCGCTACCCCACCTTTGCCCCTTCCCAAGTCATCTGAAGCGCTTTAACGCGCTCCTAGAGCGCTTCCGGCAAACGCGCACAGGCCCGGAGGGCAGCCATCGGCGCTAACTCCAGCACGAGGACGATGCGCCGCAGATCGTGACGCATCTCCCGAGCGCAGTTATCTCGAGCCTGCCTGCTCCCAGCTCCGGGATCGGCGCCAACCACCGGCTTAGGAAATCGCTAAAACATCGCAGCGCCTGCACCCCAGGCAACCGGGTCTCCGGCGCGTGCCGTCAACGGCACGGGGATATCTTCTGGAAAAGCTGTGAATGCAGTCGTGCTATCAGGCGCACGCCGGCACGTGCTATCAGGCGCATCACTCTCGTGCTATTAGGCGCACGAACTCCGCTGCAAGCCACGGCTGGCGGGGCTTCCAGCCTCCCTTAACTTAACTAACTTAAAAGCTCTAACTTGTTATTGGGGCAGCGCCTGTGTGTGGACAGGTGCTAATCGGGGCAGTCTGGCCGGGGAGATCCGGCCATGATCGTCGCCCTGCTCAACCAGAAAGGCGGGGTGGGCAAGACCACCCTGGCCACCCATATCGCCGGCGAACTGACCCTGCGCGGGCAGAACGTCATCCTGCTCGATGCCGACCCGCAGGGCTCGGCACTGGACTGGACGCAGCTGCGCAGCCAGCAGGGCTTGCCCAGGCTGTTCAGCGCCGTCGGCCTGGCGCGCGAGACGCTGCACCAGGAAGCCCCGGAGCTGGCTCGTCGTGCCGATCACGTGATCATCGACGGGCCACCGCGCATCGCCGCCCTCGCCCGCTCAGCGCTGCTGGCGGCGGATCGCGTGTTGATACCGGTGCAGCCCAGCCCCTACGACCTGTGGGCCAGCGCAGAGATGGTCAACCTGATCCGCGAAGCGCAGGTGTTCAGGCCGATGCTGCGCGCGGCATTTGCCATCAATCGCCGCGTCAGCACCACGGTGATCGGCCGCGAAGCGCGCGGCGCCTTGGCCGACCAACCACTACCGGCGCTGCAGGCAGAGGTTCGCCAGCGCATCGTCTTTGCCGAGAGCGTGGCGGCCGGTCGTCTGGCCCGCGAACTGGCACCGGAAAGCGCCGCCGCGCGCGAGGTCAGCAGCCTGGTCGACGAGCTGCTGAGGTGGTCGCCATGAGCGGCAAGCGCATCGGTATCGGTGCACGCCCACTGGCCGATCCGCAGGCCGAAGCCTGGATACGCCAGGGCGCCACCGTCGACAGCGGCAAGGCCGAGCGCTACAGCGCCCGGCTGACGCTGGACGTAACGCCGGCGCTGCGCACGCGCATCAAGCTGGCGGCCTTCGACCGCGGCGTGACGATGGCGGAGATACTGCGCGAGGTGCTGGAGCGGCAGTTCCCGGAGGCTACGTCATGACCTTGGGTGCTCGCGGCAAACGGTGGCCACTGGCGCTGCTCGCCGGCAGCCTGGCAGCACTGGGTTGGGCAACGATTGCGACGTCGCCACCCCAGCTGATCTACAACGCCTCCGACAGCGTGCCCGTCGGCTGGTATCGCACTTCGCCGGCCAATTCATTGGGGCCTGGCGATCTGATGCTGGGTCACCTAATGCAATGGCTGGCAGCACGGCTACCTGCTGGCGAAGGCGCCGTTGTTGAAGGCTGTGGCGACGATGGTGCCGCAGCACGTTTGCATACAAGGTCGTCAGAGACGATACGCATCAATGGCGTCCTAGTTGCCAGACGCTTGGGGTGGTAACGACAGCGGCGCGCGCTGCCAGTCTGGCAGGCCTGTCGGCGCCTGGTTGGCGATGAAATACTCCTGCTCAGGAGCACCAACCAGAAGGCATTCGACAGTCGCCACTTCGCTCAGCTGCCTGTCGATGGGGTGATCGCTCGGGCGCAGCTCTTGTGATCAGACTCATGTCGATGAGCTGTCCTTTATCGCGTCGATCTAAATGTCGATAGCGTGTGCTCAGCCTGCGCATTCAAGCACCGCGGACCTGCGGATACCTCTGCCCTCGGCTACCGCCCAGCGACTGCGAGATCCTTAGTATCCCCTGGCCTGATTACCCTGCTCAGGAGCACAAAGGCACGGATAAAGCGGAGGGCAAGATAAAAGGGGGCGGCACTTCGTTGGCCCGGAAAGCAGTCTGCACGGGGGTTGGAGACGGCACTCAATGAGTGCATCGGCGTGCTGCACACAGCGCAAACGCCCAGCAGCGCTGGCTTTGGCGCGTGCCTAGCTCTCCTCATTGCGATCAGCTTGGAACAGACATCAATACCGCAGCCCCCCCTATCAACATCAATGCGCTCAGGTAACGAGTGAATCACCCCTGCCTATCTAATCGAGCTGGACTGTCCGGAAGGAATCGATTTTAACCACCGCCACAGCCAGCTATTAACCGAGACTGAGCATCCGCTCCATACGCCGAAGCAGCCCTGCCTGACATCAGCGAGACGCTGTAGGCATTTCACGACCTATATAAGCTCCTGAAACCTCACATGGTCGAAACTGTAGACGTGCGCGTAGGAGCTCTCGATGCAGCACCTGGCAATGGGTAGCGCCCTACCATGGAACACGACATGGAATACAACTGCGACGTCACTGCCCAGGAGAGCGATTTTCGAGCAGGTGCACGTGTTCTGCAGTCGATAGACCAAGCAGAAGGCACCGGGGTTAACCCAGTGCCACGGCTCTGTGAGTACTTTCAGGAGGCACGGGCGCCCACCCTCGGCTCGGAAGTGCACTGCAGCGCGCTTTCTTCCTGGTGCAGCGCCTTGACCAAAGCGTAGCAAATCAACAGCAGCACCACCGAGAACGGCAGAGCGGCGGCAATGGTTGCTGCCTGCAGCCCCTGCAGGCCGCCGGCTAGCAGCAGCACGCCGGCCAACGCACCAAGGCCCAGGCCCCAGATTATGCGGTAACGCTGCGGCGGATTCTGGTCGCCCATCGAGAGGATGGTGCAGATAACCAGCGTCGCCGAATCGGCCGAGGTGACGAACCAACTGACGATCATCAGCGTCGCCAGGCCGGCCATGGGCAGGATGGCCCACTCTACGCCGAGGCCTTCGATGGTCTTGTACAGCACCATGGTCAGGTCGCTGTTGGCCACGCTGGCCAGGTCGACGCCGTTCAGCTGCAGGTACACGCCGGTGCCGCCCATGATCACGATCCACAGGAAGGCGCCAAGGGTGGAGGCCAGCATCCCGCCCACCACCACCTGGCGCACGGTGCGACCACGGGAGATGCGGGCGATGAACATGCCGACGAACGGGCCCCAGGACAGCCACCAGCCCCAGTAGAAGATGGTCCACCAGCCTTGCCACTGGCGCTCGGGGTTGGCGTCGGTCCACAGCCCCATGGGGATGAAGTGGGCCAGATAGTCGCCGATGCTGGTGGCGTACAGGCCCAGCAGGAACACGGTCGGCCCGGCCAGCAGCAGGAAGAGGAAGAGGATGCTGCTCAGGCGGATGTTCCACTCGCTGAGCCAAAGGATACCGCGGCGCACGCCGGAGACGGCGGAGAAGGTCGCCACCAGCGAGGTGCCGGCGATCAGCAGCAGCTGGTTGGTGGTGGAGATTTCCCAGCCGAACATGTAGCTCAGCCCAGCGTTCATCTGCGACACGCCCAGGCCCAGGGTGGTGGCGGTGCCGAACAGGGTGCTGAAGATCGCCAGCAGGTCCACCGCGTGGCCTATCGGGCCGTGGATACGCTCGCCCAGCAGCGGATACAGCGCCGAGCGGATGGTCAGCGGCAGATTATGCCGGTAGGTGAAGTAGGCCAGCACCAGGCCCACCACTATATAGATGCACCAGCCGTGCAGGCCCCAGTGGAACATGGTGATGCGCAGGGCGATCTGCGCGGCCTCGGCGCTGCCCGCGGCCACCCCGGCCATCTCCATGTAGGGGTTGCCCTGCATGTGCATCAGCGGCTCGGCGATGCTCCAGAACAGCAGGCCGGTGCCGACCGCGGCGCTGAACAGCATGGCGAACCAGGAGAAGTTGCTGAACTCGGGGCGTTCATCGTCCTGGCCCAGGCGCAGATTGCCGAAGCGGCTGAAGCCGACCCAAAAGGTGAAGAACAGCACCGCGCTGACCACCGCCACGTAGTACCAGCCCAATGAACCCTCGATCCAGGCCTTGGCGCCGGTGTAGATGCCGTTGGCCAGTTCGGCGTTGGTCACGGTGAACAAGACGAAGGCGAAGACCATGGTGATCGAGGCGATCGCCATGGTCGGGTTGACACCTGCGAACACGCGTTCGAGGTGGTTCTTGGGACGTTCGCTCACAGGCGTCTCCTTGTTTTTGTAATGAACCGATGGGACGTCGCAAGGGCCGGGCCGCGCCATGCAAGCGCGACGGACAGGCGGCATCGTCTTGCGATGTATTACGGTATACCATCAACCAAATCATCATTTCAATGCCTTGTTAAAACGCCGCCGATCAATGGTCTTCCCCCGCCAGTCACCGTCCGACGGGCATTGTGGGAAAGGCGCAAGGCTTGACTTGCGCATCTCGTATTATGGTATACCATGATACCAACTGAGCGGTGCCAGCCAGCACCCGAACCCACAACGCACAGGAGCACATCCATGAGTTTCGAGATCCGCAAGATCGTCAGCTACATCGAAGAAACCCTGATCGAAGGCGGCAAGGCCAGTGACAAGCCGGTGACCATGGTCGGCCTGGCCGTGGTGATCAAGAACCCCTGGCTCGGCCGCGGTTTCGTCGAGGACCTCAAGCCGGAGATCAAGGCCCACTGCTCCGAACTCGGCGCCATGATGGTCGAGCGCCTGACTGCCGCCATCGGCGGCGCGGCGAAGATCGAGGCCTACGGCAAGGCCGCGGTGGTCGGCGCAGACGGCGAGATCGAGCACGCCTCGGCGGTGATCCACACCCTGCGCTTCGGCAATCACTACCGCCAGGCGGTCAACGCCAAGAGCTACCTGAGCTTCACCAACAAGCGCGGCGGCCCCGGCACCTCGATCCAGATCCCGATGATGCACAAGGACGACGAGGGCCTGCGCTCGCACTACATCACCCTGGAAATGCAGATCGAGGACGCGCCGCGCGCCGACGAGATCGTGGTGGTGCTCGGGGCCGCCAACGGTGGCCGCCTGCATCCGCGCATCGGCAACCGCTACATCGACCTGGAAGAGCTGGCCGCCGAACAGGCGCAGTGATCCTCAAGGCCCGCGCAGGAGCTTTCCATGATTCGGCTCACCGCTAAATCCACCCCCGCCGGCACCAGCTACCTGGCCACCGGCCAAGGTCACCCCGTGGTGCTGATCCACGGCGTCGGCCTGAACAAGGAAATGTGGGGCGGCCAGATCGTCGGTCTGGCCCCGCATTTCCAGGTCATCGCCTACGACATGCTCGGCCACGGCGCCAGCCCGCGCCCGCAGCCGGGCACCGGCCTGCCCGGCTATGCCGAGCAGCTGCGCGAGCTGCTCGAGCACCTGCAGATCGAGCGCGCCAGCGTCATCGGCTTTTCCATGGGCGGTCTGGTGGCGCGGGCCTTCGCCCTGCACCAGCCGCAGCAACTCGCGGCCCTGGTGATCCTCAACAGCGTGTTCAACCGCAGCAGCGCGCAGCGTGCCGGGGTCATCGAGCGCACCCGCCAGGCCGCCGAACACGGCCCGGACGCCAACGCCGAGGAAGCCCTGTCGCGCTGGTTCAGCCGCGAATACCAGGCGGCCAACCCGGCGCAGATCGCGGCGATCCGCCAGACCCTGGCCGGCAACGACCCGCAGGGCTACCTGACCACCTACGAGCTGTTCGCCACCCAGGACATGTACCGCGTCGACGACCTGGGCAGCATCCAAGCGCCGACCCTGATCGCCACCGGCGAGCTGGACCCGGGCTCGACCCCGGAGATGGCCCGGCAACTGGCCGAGCGCATCCCCGGCGCCCAGGTGGCGGTGCTCGCCGAGCAGCGGCATATGATGCCGGTGGAATCGCCGCGCCTGGTCAACCAGGTGCTGCTGAACTTCCTGCAGCAGGCCCAGACCCTACGGAATCCAGCAGAGGGGATAGTCGCATGACACTCGCCCGTTTCCACATGTGCATCGACGGCCAGTGGCTCGATGCGCTGTCCGGCAAGACCTTCCACAGCCTCAACCCGGCCCTGGCCGAACCCTGGGCCGAACTGCCGGATGCCGACGAGCAGGACGTCGAGCGCGCCGTGCAGGCCGCCCAGCGCGCCTTCGAGAATCCGGCCTGGCGCAAGCTGAATGCCACCGCGCGCGGCAAGCTGCTGCGCCGCCTGGGCGATCTGATCGCCGAGCACAAGGAGCACCTGGCCCAGCTGGAAAGCCGCGACAACGGCAAGCTGATCCGCGAGACCCGCGGCCAGGTCAGCTACCTGCCGGAGTTCTTCCACTACACCGCAGGTCTCGCCGACAAGCTCGAAGGCGGCACCCTGCCGATCGACAAGCCGGAGATGTTCGCCTACACGGTACACGAGCCGATCGGCGTGGTGGCCGGGATCATCCCCTGGAACAGCCCGCTGTACCTGACCGCGATCAAGCTGGCGCCGGCTCTGGCGGCCGGCAACACCATCGTCCTGAAACCCTCCGAGCATGCCTCGGCGACCATCCTCGAGCTGGCCCGCCTGGCGCTGGAGGCCGGCTTCCCGCCCGGCGTGGTCAACGTGGTCACCGGTTTCGGCCCGAGCACCGGCGCGGCGCTGACCCGCCACCCGCTGGTGCGCAAGATCGCCTTCACCGGCGGCGCCGCCACCGCCCGTCACGTGGTGCGCAGCAGCGCGGAAAACTTCGCCAAGCTGTCGCTGGAGCTGGGCGGCAAGTCGCCCAACATCATCTTCGCCGACGCCGACCTGGACAGCGCCATCAACGGCGCCGTGGCCGGCATCTACGCCGCCTCCGGGCAGAGCTGCGTGGCCGGCTCGCGCCTGCTGGTGCAAGACGCCATCTACGATGAGTTCGTCGAGCGTCTGATCGAACGCGCCCGGCGCATCCGCATCGGCAACCCGCAGGACGACGCCAGCGAAATGGGCCCAATGGCCACCGCGCAGCAGCTCGCCGTAGTCGAGGGCCTGGTCGCCGACGCCCTGGCCGAGGGCGCGCGCCTGCGCCTGGGTGGCAAGCGCCCGCAGATCGATGCCAAGGGCTGGTACTACGAGCCGACGCTGTTCGAGTGCGACCGCCACTCGATGAAGATCATGCAGGAAGAGGTTTTCGGCCCGGTCGCCTCGGTGATCCGCTTCAAGGACGAGGCCGAGGCCCTGGAGCTGGCCAACGACTCGCAGTTCGGCCTCGCCGCCGGCATCTGGACCCGCGACCTAGGCCGTGCCCACCGCATGGCGCGCGACGTGCGCTCGGGGATCATCTGGGTCAACACCTACCGCGCGGTCTCGGCCATGGCGCCGATCGGCGGCTTTCACAACAGCGGCTACGGCCGCGAGAGCGGCATCGATTCGGTGCTGGCCTACACCGAGCTGAAAACGGTGTGGATCAACCTCTCGCAGGCGCCCATGCCCGACCCCTTCGTCATGCGCTAGGAGACCTGCGAAATGATCGAACCCGGCATCTACAAAGAAGTGATGGGCTCATTCCCATCCGGCGTCACCGTGGTCACCACCCTGGACGCCGGCGGCGACATAGTCGGCATCACCGCCAGCGCCTTCAGCGCCCTGTCCATCGACCCGGCGCTGGTGCTGTTCTGCCCCAACTACGCCTCCGACACCTACCCGGTGCTGCGCGACAGCAAGCAGTTCGCCATCCACCTGCTGTGCGCCGACCAGCAGGCCGAGGCCTACGCCTTCGCCGGCAAGGGCAAGGACAAGGCCAAGGGCATCGACTGGCACCTGAGCGAGTTGGGCAACCCGCTGCTGGCCAAGGCCACCGCCATCATCGAATGCGAGCTGTGGCGCGAGTACGACGGCGGCGACCACGCCATCATCGTCGGCGCGGTGAAGAACCTGATCCTGCCCGAACAGGAGGTGACGCCCATGGTCTATCACCGCGGCAAGCTCGGCGCCCTGCCCTCCATCGCCTGACCCTCGGTTACGACCGCGCCCACTCACCCTCGGTCGCGGTCCTTTTTATTCGTCGCAGCGAGCCGCCGCGCTCGTTGCCCGCACCTTTCAAGGGAGCCGCCATGAATGCTTTGCTGCGCCAACAGGCCTATATCGACGGGCACTGGCTCAATGCCCAGGACGGCTCGATCCAGGCCATCTTCAACCCGGCCAACGGCCAGCAGATCGGCACGGTGCCGAACATGGGCGCCAGCGAAACCCGCCAGGCCATCGCCGCCGCCAACCGTGCCTGGCCGGCCTGGCGGGCGCTGACTGCCAAGGAACGCAGCGGCCTGCTCAAGCGCTGGCACACGCTGATTCTGGACAACGCCGACGCGCTGGCCGAGCTGCTCACCCTGGAACAGGGCAAGCCGCTGGCCGAGGCGAAGGGCGAGATCCTCTACGCCGCCAGCTTTATCGAGTGGTTCGCCGAGGAGGCCAAGCGCATCTATGGCGACACCATTCCCAGCCACAAGGGCGATGCGCGCATCGTGGTGAGCAAGGAGCCGATCGGCGTGGTTGCCGCCATTACCCCGTGGAACTTCCCCGCCGCGATGATCACCCGCAAGGTCGGCCCGGCCCTGGCCGCCGGCTGCCCGTGCATCGTCAAGCCGGCGCCGGAAACCCCCTTCTCCGCCCTGGCCCTGGCGGCCCTGGCCGAGCAGGCGGGGATTCCCGCCGGCATCCTCAACGTGGTCACCGGCGACGCCGTGGCCATCGGCGGCGAACTGACCGCCAGCGCCGCGGTGCGCAAGCTGTCGTTCACCGGCTCCACGCCGATCGGCAAGCTGCTGATGGCGCAGTCGGCCGCCACCCTGAAGAAGGTCTCGCTGGAGCTGGGCGGCAACGCGCCCTTTATCGTCTTCGACGACGCCGACCTGGAGCGTGCGGTGGACGGCGCGCTGATCGCCAAGTACCGCAACGCCGGGCAGACCTGCGTGTGCGTCAACCGCTTCCTGGTGCAGGACGGCATCCACGATGCGTTCGTCGCCCGCCTGGCCGAGCGCGTCGCCGAACTGCCCGTCGGTGACGGCTTCGTCGAGGGCGTCAAGCTCGGCCCGCTGATCAACCAGCGCGCCGTGGAGAAGGTCGAAGATCATGTGCAGGACGCCCTGGGCAAGGGCGCGCGCCTGGTGCTCGGCGGCGAGCGCCATCCGCTGGGCCACGGCTTCTTCCTGCCCACCGTGCTGGCCGGGGTGCACGACGAGATGAAGGTGGCCCGCGAGGAGACCTTCGGCCCGCTGGCCGCGGTGTTCCGCTTCAGCGACGAGGCCGAGGCCGTGCGCCTGGCCAACGACACCGAGTACGGCCTGGCCGCCTACTGCTACACCCGAGACCTCGGCCGCGCCTGGCGCATGAGCGAGGCGCTGGAATACGGCATGGTCGGCATCAACGAAGGGCTGATCTCCACCGAGGTCGCGCCGTTCGGCGGCATCAAGTCCTCGGGCCTCGGCCGCGAAGGCTCGAAGTACGGCATCGAGGACTATCTGGAGATCAAGTACACATTGATGGGCGGCCTGTAACCGCGAAGGAGAATCCCATGAGCAACGCGAAATACGACAAGGGTCTGGCCATCCGCACCCAGGTGCTGGGCGAGGCCTATGTCAGCAAGTCGATCGAGAACGCCGACGACTTCAGCCGGCCGCTGCAGGAGCTGGTCACCGAGTACTGCTGGGGTCACGTCTGGGGCCGCGAGGGTTTGTCGCTGCAAGAACGCAGCATGATAAACTTGGCCATGATTTCGGCGCTGAATCGGCCCCACGAGCTGAAGTTGCATATTCGTGGCGCCCTGCGTAACGGCCTCAGCCGCGAGCAGATTCGCGAGATTCTGCTGCAGGTCGGCATCTACTGTGGCGTACCGGCGGCAGTGGATAGCTTCCGCATCGCCCGCGAAGCCTTCGCCGAGGCCGACGCCGAAGCCAAGGGCTGAGGATCGACGTCATGCGCTAGACCAAGAGCACCGGGTTCCTCGACCGGGTGCTCTTTTGCCATTTCCTACGGACAGCCATAACCAGAGCGGACCCTATGAAACGCTTGCCTCTCGACGACAGCTTCAAGGTCAATCGCAACCCCGTCACCCTGCGAGAAATCGTGCTGGACAAGTTGCGTGGCGCCATCATGAACTTTCAACTGCTGCCCGGCGACCGGCTGGTGGAACGCGACCTGTGCGAGCGCCTGGGCGTCAGCCGCACCTCGGTGCGCGAGGCGCTGCGTCACCTGGAGTCCGAAGGCCTGGTGGAGTTCGCCGGGGCCAAGGGCCCGCGCGTGGCCATCATCACCCTGGAGGACGCGCGCGACATCTACGAGCTGCGCTGCGTGCTCGAAGGGCTGATCGTCCAGCTGTTCACCCTCAACGCCAAACCCAAGGACATCCGCGCCCTGGAAAAGGCCCTGGAGGAGAACCGCAAGGTGCTGGAAAGCGGCGACCTGCAGGAGGTGCTCGACTCGGTGCAGGGCTTCTACGACGTGCTGCTGGAGGGCTCCGGCAACCAGATCGCGGCGACCCAGCTGCGCCAGCTGCAGGCGCGCATCAGCTACCTGCGCGCCACCTCGGTGTCGCAGAGCAACCGCCGCGGCAGCAGCAACCAGGAGATGGAGCGCATGGTCGAGGCGATCAAGAGCGGCGACCCGCTGGCCGCGCACCAGGCCTCGGTGGACCACGTGCGCGCCGCGGCCAAGGTGGCGCTGGACTACCTCAAGTCCAAGCAGGACGAGCCGGGCGAAGTGCGCGACTTCGTCACCCCCATCGCGCTGCAAGAGCCGCGCATAGGACGCTGACGCCATGCCCAGCCCGCGCTTCTGTCCGCAATGCGGCGACCCCGGCCTCAGCCGCCGGCAGCCGCACGGCGATACCCACGAGCGGCTGGTGTGCGCGGCCTGCGGCTATATCCACTACGAGAACCCCAAGGTCATCGCCGGCTGCATCATCGAGCAGGACGGCAAGTACCTGCTGTGCCAGCGCGCCATCCCGCCGCGCCCGGGCACCTGGACGCTGCCGGCCGGCTTCATGGAAAACGGCGAGACCACCGAGCAGGCCGCCCTGCGCGAGGTCTGGGAGGAAAGCGGCATCCGCGCCGAGATCGTCTCGCCCTACTCCATCTTCAGCGTGCCGAAGATCAGCGAGGTGTACATCATCTTCCGCGCCATCGCCCTGGAGATCAGCGGCCGGCACGGCCCGGAAACCCTCGCCTACCGCTTCTTCGCCCCCGAGG
Organism: Pseudomonas sp. PL-6; assembly: GCF_054110165.1. Lineage (NCBI taxonomy): Bacteria > Pseudomonadati > Pseudomonadota > Gammaproteobacteria > Pseudomonadales > Pseudomonadaceae > Pseudomonas > Pseudomonas sp. PL-6. Next base: position 4,075,935 of record NZ_CM134189.1, read on the forward strand.
AGATTCCCTGGGAGAGCATCTACTACCCGGCCATCCGGCAGATCCTCGAACGCTATATCGCCGAGCGCGAGGCCGGCGTCTACGGCATCTACATGGGCAATGACGACAGCGGCAAGGTGCACTTTATCCGCTAAGGCGCCTTCCTCGACGCCTGATCATCGGTGCGCACGGTGCACCTCAGGAGTCCGGATTGCATCCGGGCTACGGCAAGGCCACGGCCGGCCTAGATTCCCTCGACTATGATTACTTCAGCCTGCGCGGCACCGGCGCGCTGGGCGCAGGCCGCCTGGTACTCGGCGGAACGGTAGCAGGCCAGCGCCTGGTCATATGAGGTGAACTCGATCACAACGCTGCGCTGCGGCGTGGCCCTGCCCTCCAGCGCTTCGCTGCGGCCACCGCGGGCCAGCAGCCGGCCGCCGTACTGGGCGAACACAGCCGGCGCGCGGCTGGTGTATTCGGCATAGCGAGCGGGGTCGGTGACATCGACGTGGGCAATCCAGTAGGCCTTCATGGTGATCGTCCGGGCTTCGGTTAATACGGTATTATGGTATACCATTAAACCCCACCGACATCCACTCCGGGACCCCGACATGCCATTCAACCCCATCGAAGAAATCATCGAAGACTTCCGCCAAGGCAAGATGGTACTGCTGGTCGACGACGAGGATCGCGAGAACGAGGGTGACCTGCTGCTGGCAGCCGAGAAATGCACGCCCGCGGCGATCAACTTCATGGCGCGCGAGGCGCGCGGCCTGATCTGCCTGACCCTGACCGACGAACACTGCCAGCGCCTGGGCCTGGAGCAGATGGTGCCGGCCAACGGCAGCGCCTTCGCCACCGCCTTCACCGTCTCCATCGAGGCGGCGCAGGGGGTCACCACCGGCATCTCCGCCGCCGACCGCTGCCTCACCGTGCTCACCGCGGTGGCACCCGGCGCCTGTGCGGACGACCTGGTCCAGCCGGGCCATATCTTCCCCCTGCGCGCCCGCGAGGGCGGCGTGCTGACCCGCGCCGGCCACACCGAGGCCGGCTGCGACCTGGCGCGTCTGGCCGGGCTGAGCCCGGCGGCGGTGATAGTCGAAGTGATGAACGAAGACGGCAGCATGGCCCGCCGCCCCGACTTGGAAAAGTTCGCCGAGCAGCACGGCATCAAGATCGGCACCATCGCCGATCTCATCCACTACCGCCTGAGCACCGAGCACACCGTCAGTCGCATCGGCGAGCGCGAGCTGCCCACGGTGCACGGCACCTTCCGCCTGGTGACCTACGAGGATCGCATCGAAGGCGGCGTGCACATGGCCATGGTGATGGGCGAGATCCGCCGCGACGAGCCGACCCTGGTGCGCGTGCACGTGATCGACCCGCTGCGCGACCTGGTCGGCGCCGAGTACACCGGCCCGCAGAACTGGACGCTGTGGGCGGCCCTGCAGAAAGTGGCGGAGGCCGGCCACGGGGTGGTGGTGGTGCTGGCCAACAACGAGTCGTCGCAGGCGCTGCTTGAGCGCGTGCCGCAATTGACCCAGCCGCGCCGACAGTTCAGCCGCTCGCAATCGCGCATCTACTCCGAGGTGGGCACTGGCGCGCAGATCCTCCAGGACCTGGGCGTGGGCAAGCTGCGCCACCTCGGCCCGCCGCTCAAGTACGCCGGTCTGACGGGCTATGACCTGGAAGTGGTGGAAAGCATCCCGTTCCAGGGATGACCACGAGCTGACGGATGGCGCCGCCCCGGCGCCGTCCTCCGACCCGCCCCTGGCCGCCCGAGCCTGGCGCGCTTGTTTTTCTATTTCAAGCACTTACCCGCTCAGCCTGGCGCCGCCCCTGCAGGCCACCGGCGATGCGGCCGCGCGCGCCGCGAAAATCGCCGCGATTGGGCCTTGCACAAAGCTTGGAATACCATAATATGACATTCCGTAGGCCGAGATATGTTGCCGACGCTGCCCGCCCCGGGAAACCGCCCTGAGCAGCCTCGGCCAGGCCAGTCACAACTGCTCCCTGAAAGGCGGGCACCGCCAAAGCCCGCTTGCGTACAAACACAACAACGAGGGCAAGCAAGATGGTGTTCAAGAAAACTGCTACCGCGGTGTTCGCCACCGCACTCATGGTCGCCGGCGCAGGCGCGGCCAGAGCCGCCGACAACCTCAGCTTCGTCAGCTGGGGCGGCACCACCCAGGAGGCGCAGACGACGGCCTGGGCCGCGCCCTTCAGCGCGAAGACCGGCATCAAAGTGCTGCAGGACGGGCCGACCGACTACGGCAAGCTCAAGGCCATGGTCGAGAGCGGCAACGTGCAGTGGGACGTGGTCGACGTGGAAGCCGACTTCGCCCTACGCGCCGCCCGCGAAGGCCTGCTCGAACCGCTCGACTTCAGCGTGATCGACCGCACGCAGCTCGACCCGCGTTTCGTCTCCGACCACGGCGTCGGCTCCTTCTACTTCTCCTTCGTGCTCGGCTACAACCAGGGCCGCCTCGGCGGCAAGGCGCCGCAGGACTGGAGCGCGCTGTTCGATACCGCCACCTACCCGGGCAAGCGCGCCCTGTACAAATGGCCCAGCCCCGGCGTGCTGGAACTGGCGCTGCTGGCCGACGGCGTGGCCATCGAGCAGCTTTACCCGCTGGACCTCGATCGCGCCTTCAAGAAGCTCGACAGCATCAAGAAGGACATCGTCTGGTGGGGCGGCGGCGCCCAGTCGCAGCAGCTGCTGGCCTCTGGCGAGGCGAGCCTCGGCCAGTTCTGGAACGGCCGCATCTACGCCCTGCAGCAGGACGGCGCGCCGGTCGGGGTGAGCTGGAAGCAGAATCTGGTGATGGCCGATTTCCTGGTCATCCCCAAGGGCTCGAAAAACAAGGAAGCGGCCATGCAGTTCCTGGCCAACGCGGCCAGCGCCAAGGGCCAGGCCGATTTCGCCAACCTCACCGCCTATGCCCCGGTCAACACCGGCAGCGTCGCCCAGCTCGAGGCCGACCTGGCCCCCAACCTGCCGACCGCCTACGCTGAAGATCAGATCACCCTCGACTTCGCCTACTGGGCCGAGCATGGCCCGGCCATCGCCGCACGGTGGAACGAATGGCTGGTCAAGTGAAGCCCCTGGCCGTCCCTTCGGCCCAGGCAGGCGCCGGCGCATCCAGCGCCGGCGGCCTCGCCGCCAATCGAGCCGCCGTCATGAATCGCAGCCCTTCGCGCTGGCGCGGAGCCGCCAAGCTGATCCCCGCTCTGCTGTTTCTCGGCCTGTTCTTCCTAGCCCCGCTGATCGGCTTGCTGCTGCGCGGCGTGCTGGAACCGGAACCGGGGCTGGGCAACTACGAGCAGCTGTTCGCCAACTCGGCCTACGCTCGCGTGCTGTTCAATACCTTCGCCGTCGCCGGCCTGGTCACCCTGATCAGCCTGCTGCTGGGTTTCCCGCTGGCCTGGGCGATCACCCTGACGCCGCGCGGCTGGGGCCGCTGGCTGCTGAGCATCGTGCTGCTGTCGATGTGGACCAGCCTGCTGGCGCGCACCTACTCCTGGCTGGTGCTGCTGCAGGCCTCCGGGGTGCTCAACAAGGCGCTGATGGCCCTGGGCCTGATCGATCAGCCGCTGGAGCTGGTGCACAACCTGACCGGCGTGGTGATCGGCATGAGCTATATCATGATCCCCTTCATCGTGCTGCCGCTGCAGGCGACCATGAGCGCCATCGACCCCATGGTGCTGCAGGCCGGCTCGATCTGCGGCGCCAGCCCCTGGCGCAACTTCTTCCGGGTGTTTCTGCCGCTGTGCCGACCGGGGCTGTTCTCCGGCGGCCTGATGGTGTTCGTCATGTCGCTCGGTTATTACGTCACCCCGGCCCTGCTCGGTGGCGCACAGAACATGATGCTGCCGGAGTTCATCGTCCAGCAGGTGCAGTCCTTCCTCAACTGGGGCCTGGCCAGCGCCGCCGCCGCGCTGCTGATCGCCATCACCCTGCTGCTGTTCTACGCCTATCTGAAGCTGCAACCGGAATCGCCGGTGGCTTCCAGTACCGCGAGGTAAGCCATGCTGCTGTCGCCCAACGCCATGGGGCCGCGCCTGCGCGCCGGCCTCTACCTCGTCACCGGGGCCATCGCGGCCTTCCTGCTGCTGCCGATCCTGTTCATCGTGCTGCTGTCGTTCGGCTCATCGCAGTGGCTGGTGTTCCCGCCGCCGGGCTGGACGCTGAAATGGTACGAGCAGTTCTTCTCCAACGCGCAGTGGATGGAGTCGGCCTACACCAGCTTCAAGGTCGCCCTGCTGACTACCGCCTGCGCCGTGGCCCTGGGGCTGCCCAGCGCCTTCGCCCTGGTGCGCGGCAAGTTCCCCGGCCGCGAGCTGCTCTACGCGCTGTTCACCCTGCCGATGATAGTGCCGCTGGTGATCATCGCCGTGGCTATCTATGCCCTGTTCCTCAAGCTGGGCTACACCGGCACGCTGTTCGCCTTCGTGGTCAGCCACGTGATAGTGGCGCTGCCCTTCACCATCATCTCGATCATCAATTCGCTGAAACTGTTCGACCAGTCGATCGAGGACGCCGCGGTGATCTGCGGCGCCTCGCGCCTGCAGGCAGTGCTCAAGGTGACCTTCCCGGCCATCCGTCCCGGCCTGGTGGCCGGCGCGCTATTCGCCTTCCTGGTGTCCTGGGACGAGGTGGTGCTGAGCGTGATGATGGCCAGCCCGAGCCTGCAGACCCTGCCGGTGAAGATGTGGACCACCCTGCGCCAGGACCTGACACCGGTGATCGCGGTGGCCTCGACCCTGCTGATCGGCCTGTCGCTGCTGATCATGCTGATCGCCGCCGCCCTGCGTCGACGCAACGAACCCCGCGCCTGATTCATGAGGAAAAGCCAATGAGTGCCGTGATCCAAGACAACCAGAGCCAGGCGCCCCTGGTCAGCCTGCGCAACCTGAACAAGCACTATGGCGACTTCGTCGCCGTGGACAACATCAGCCTGGATATCCAGGAGGGCGAGTTCCTCACCTTCCTCGGCTCCAGCGGCTCGGGCAAGAGCACCACCCTGTCGATGCTGGCCGGCTTCGAGACGCCCAGCAGCGGGGAAATCCTGGTCGCCGGCAAATCCCTGGTCAACGTGCCGCCGCACAAGCGCGACATCGGCATGGTGTTCCAGCGCTACTCGCTGTTCCCGCACCTGAACGTGCGCGACAACATCGGCTTCCCCCTGGAGATTCGCAAGCAGGCACGCGGCGAACGCGAGCGCCAGGTCGAGGCCATGCTCAAGCTGGTGCAACTGGAACAGTTCGCCCACCGTCGCCCGGCGCAGCTCTCCGGCGGCCAGCAGCAGCGTGTGGCGATCGCCCGCGCGCTGGTCTACGAGCCGCGCATCCTGCTGATGGACGAGCCGCTCGGCGCCCTCGACAAGAAGCTGCGCGAGGACCTGCAGGACGAACTGCGCCACCTGCACCGGCGCCTGGGCATCACCATCGTCTACGTGACCCACGACCAGGAAGAAGCCATGCGCCTGTCGCAACGCATCGCCATCTTCAGCCACGGCAAGATCGTCGGCCTGGGCAGCGGCTACGAGCTGTACCAGAACCCGCCGAATGCCTTCGTCGCCTCCTTCCTCGGCAACTCCAACTTCCTCAAGATCAAGGCCCAAGGCCATGCGGCGGCCAGCTTCGAGGGCCAGTCCCTGGCCGTTCGCCCCACCGTGGGCATCGCCGAGGGCCAGGAACTGCTGCTGATGGTGCGCCCGGAGAAAGCCCAGGTGCTGACCCCGCAGCAGGCCGGGAGCATGCCGCGGCCGGCCGGCTGGAACGAGATCCAGGCGCGGGTCGCGGAAACCGTGTTCCTCGGCGAAAGCCTGACCTGCAGCGTGACCACCCCCGGCGGCACCCAGCTGACCCTGAAGGAGCTGTCCGGCAGCACCCCGCCCCTGCAAACCGGCGCCCCGGTTCTGGTGCGCTGGGCCGCGGCCGATGCCTGCGTCTACAGCCAGTGGCAGGAGAGCGACCTGAGCAAGGCCGCCGGTGCGCACTGAAGCAAACTCCCCCTCGCCCCCGCCCAGCTGCGCAGGGCGGGGGTTTTCTTTGCCTGTCGCCGTCGAACACGAGCGTAGGGTGCGCCGGGAGCACCAGCTGCTCGCCCCTTCGCTGGGTGCGCACAACCCCGGCGGCCCCGCATCCCCCGAGAGGCCAGGCCGCCAGACGCCGTGCATCGGGCGAGCTGCGAGCACTCGCAAATAGCGCTTGCACGAACAATATTATGGTATACCATCAGACACGAAAGCGCTGCTGGTCGCAGCCGATACGTCACGCAGGTACTCGAAATGATCGATGCACATACCTACAAACTCGTCATGGGCTCCTTTCCCTCCGGCGTCACCGTGATCACCACGCTGGACGACGATGGCCAGATCGTCGGCCTGACGGCCAGCGCCTTCAGCTCCCTGTCCATCGACCCGGCCCTGGTGCTGTTCTGCCCGAACTACAGCTCCGATTCCTACCCGCTGCTGATCAAGAACAAGCGCTTCGCCATCCACCTGCTGTCGGCCGAGCAGCAAAGCGAGGCCTATGCCTTCGCCAAGAAGGGTAAGGACAAGGCTCGCGGCATCGAATGGACGCTGAGCGAGCTGGGCAACCCGCTGCTGGGCAACGCCACCGCAATCATCGAGTGCGAGCTGTGGCGCGAATACGAAGGTGGCGATCACGCCATCCTGGTGGGTGCGGTGCAGAACCTGATCGTGCCGCAGCAGCGCGTCGAACCGATGATCTACTGCCGCGGCAAGATGGGCGCCCTGCCCGCCTTAGCCTGATCCCGATCTGTTGTGTGCTTGTCTTGCCCCCTTGGTTGGGGGCTTTTTTATGAGTTCGCCGGCCGACGCCGGATGCCCGAGCGCGCTGTTGGCTCGGCTCGAGAGGCGCCGGCGAGTGAATCGAGCACCCGCCGTTTGGCTGCCCGGCGGCGCACATGCCGGGCTCGACCTAGGGTTAATTCAAGGGCGGATGGCTTAGGGTAAAAAGACCTTGCAGATATACAGTATTATGGTATACCAATACGCAGCGACCAATTTTGCCTTGTTGCCGCGCCGCTTCGGCGCCAGTGGATCGATAACAACCCGAGCGCGATACGAGCGCCACCACAGCCGGCCAGGCCATGGCCGACCAGACACAGGTTCGAGGAACGCATCATGAAATTTTCTTTGTTCGTGCATATGGAGCGCTACGACGAGCAGACCAGCCACCGCCAGCTGTTCGAAGACCTCACCGAGCTGACCCTGCTGGCGGAAGCCGGCGGGTTCAGCACCGTGTGGATCGGCGAACACCATGCGATGGAGTACACCATCTCGCCGAGCCCGATGCCGCTGCTGGCCTACCTGGCCGCGCGTACCAGTGCCATCCGCCTCGGCGCCGGCACCATCATCGCGCCCTTCTGGCACCCCATCCGCGTCGCCGGCGAATGCGCCCTGCTCGACGTGATCAGCAACGGGCGCATGGAGGTGGGCCTGGCCCGCGGCGCCTACCAGTACGAGTTCGACCGCATGGCCAACGGCATGCCGGCCACCGACGGCGGCAAGTACCTGCGCGAGATGGTGCCGGTGGTCCAGGCGCTTTGGCGGGGCGACGTCGCCCACGACGGCGAGATCTGGAAGTTCCCCACCTCCACCTCCTCACCGCGGCCGCTCCAGCAGCCCGGTCCGCCCATGTGGATAGCCGCGCGCGACCCGGACTCGCACAACTTCGCCGTGGCCAATGGCTGCAACGTGATGGTCACCCCGCTGATGAAGGGCGACGAGGAAGTGGTCGATCTGAAGAACAAGTTCGAGGCCGCCCTGGCCAACAATCCCGAGGTGCCCCGTCCGCAACTGATGGTGCTGCGCCACACCCACGTCCACACCACGGACGACCCGGACGGCTGGAAGGTCGGCGCCGCGGCCATCTCCAAGTTCTACCGCACCTTCGACGCCTGGTTCGGCAACAAGCAGACCCCGGTCAACGGCCTGCTGCCGCCGAGCCCGGAAGAGAAGTTCAAGGAGCGCCCGGAGTTCGAGCTGGACAATATCCGTAAGAACACCATGATCGGCACCCCGGAAGAAATCATCGCACGCATCCGCCACTACCAGGAGCTGGGCGTCGACGAATTCAGCTTCTGGGCCGACAACAGCCTGCCGCACGCCGAGAAGAAGAAATCCCTGGAACTCTTCATCCAGCACGTGGTGCCCGCTTTCCGCTAATCGATGCAGCAAGCGGCCGGATCGGGCGATCCGGCCGCCTTTCACCAACCCACAGGTGGTCGAACGCCATGCACACGACTGGCCTCACCCTCTGCACCGTCAAGCCACTGCCCGGGGCCGCCATGGCCTATCTGCGCGGCACGTGTACACCCGCCCATGTATTCCTCAAGCGCCTGCGTTCCTCCGTCACCGCCAAGCAGAATGGCTTCTGGCAGATAGTCCGCTAAACAACTCTCCTCGCTGAATTTCGCCCGCGTCCGACTCCCCGTCGTCGCGCCATGGCGCCCTCGTGCGCCCGGCCGATGCTGCAGTCGACGCGCATTCGTGGCCAAACAACAACAAGAGTTGCTTATGAATACAGACAGAGCCTTACTCGTCATCGACATGCAGCAGGAAGACGGTTTTCCCCTGCATGGCTTCGACCGGGTTATCCACAACAACATCCGCCTGCTGGATGCAGCCCGGCAGACGGGCATCCCCATTTTCTACACCCGGCACGTCAACGCGGCGGACGGCAGCGATATGCCTCCGGGCGAGCCGGTCGACGCCGCCGGTCGCCCGCGGAGTTATCGTGCCGGCACCCACCAGGTGGAAATCGTCGACTGCCTGGCGCCCAGAGCCGGCGAGCGAGTGATCGACAAGCCACGTTACAGTGCATTCCACCGCACCGACCTCGCTCAGCAGCTAGCGGGAATGGGAACCCGCCGGCTGGTCATCAGCGGCGTGCTCACCGACGCCTGCGTACTGGCCACAGTGCTGGACGCCTTCGCCTTGGGCTACGCCGTCGACCTGATCGCCGATGCCTGCACCAGCACGACTGAATCCGCCCACAACGCGGCGCTGTTGATCATGGCCAACTGGATTTACGCCATCGAACTCTTCGCCACCGAGCAATTCCTGCAAGTCCTTGAGGGAAGGGCCTGCCAGTCCTGCCGCCCAAGCGAGCCCGATCAGTTCGCACACCATCCCGAGCAGTTCGTCGCCACCATTGCCCGCCTTCAATCCGCCCTGGGTCAACCCGGGCGTAAACAGGAGTGATCGCCATGCACGTCGAGAAAAGAAGCATCGACTTCATCCCCGAGAACGAGCGCCACGGCAAACCCGGTTCACTGTTCTACATCTGGTTCGGCGCCAATATGAACATCACCACCATCGCCTCGGGCGTGCTGCCGGTGGTGATCGGCCTCAACCTGTTCTGGAGCGCCCTGGCCATCATTCTGGGCTCGCTAATTGGCGCCATCTTCATGGCCTCGCACTCGGCCCAGGGGCCGAAACTGGGTATCCCGCAGATGATTCAGAGCCGCGCCCAGTTTGGCGTGATCGGCGCGGTACTGCCGCTGCTGTTCGTGATGCTCATTTACCTGGGCTTTTTCGTCAGCAATACCCTGCTGGCCGCCCAGGCCATCGAATCGGTGAGCCCATTGGGTGGCGACGCCAACATCTACCTGATCGGCACGCTGTGCTTCGTCGTGGCCCTCTACGGCTACCGGCTGATCCATCGGCTGCAAAAGGTACTGTCACTACTCTCGGTCCTGGTGTTCCTGGTCGCGACCGGCCTGGCGCTGGGCCTGCCAATTCCCGAGACTCAATGGTCGCCCGTGGGATTCTCGTTGTCGAAGTTCATGGTGGCGGTCAGCATTGCGGTCACCTGGCAGCTGTCCTATGCGCCCTATGTCGCCGACTATTCCCGCTATCTACCGAGCGACACGCCGATGTCTCGGGTGTTCTGGTTCAGCTATGGTGGAACAGTGGTCGGCGGGGCCTGGATGATGATCCTCGGCGCAATGCTGTGCGTGGCCGTCGACGGCTTCTCCGACAACGTCGGCAGCCATCTCGCAATGCTGTTCGGCGCCGCCGCCGTGCCGCTGTTCATCTTCATCGTCTACGGCCAGGTAGCGATCAACGTGTTCAACCTGTACGGCGCATTCATGTCGACGGTCACGGTGATCGAGCCCTTCGCCCGCCTGCGAGTAACACCACGTATGCGGGGCCTGTTCATGCTGGTGATCAGCGTCATCGCCACTGCGCTCTGCACCGTCAGCCAGGAAGACTTCATCAGCTACTTCCTGAATTTCATCTTCTTCATGAGTTACTTCCTGATCCCGTGGACCGCCATCAATCTGGTGGACTACTACTGCCTCAGGAAAGGAGACTACTGTGTGGAGGATATCTTCGACTTGGACGGTCGCTACGGCCGGGTCAACATGGTGGCCTGCGGCAGCTTCCTGTTAGCGATCCTGCTGGAGATACCGTTTATGAACACCACGCTATACGTGGGCCCCATCGCCAATGCGCTGAACGGCGTCGACCTGGCCTGGGTGGTGGGCCTGCTAGTACCAGCCCTGACCTACTACTGGGCGATGCGGCGTAGCCTGGAGCGCAGCCTCCAGCCCTCATAACCCAGCCCGTTGCAGCGGCCAGGCAACGGACTGCCGGGCAGAGCCCTGGGGCTGCTGTGCAGCCCCTTCGCGCAGAGGCAGGCGCCACTCCCACCTGGACGGAACCTTCAAGACTTGCAGGACAGGGATACCGATCCGCAAACCGTTCGACTCAATCCTGACGCTCGAAGATCGCCCCCTCCAACATCAGCACCTCGCCGCGGTTGGAACAGAGTCCTCCGCCTTCCGCACGCTATTTACCTGGTCTGGGTCATAAACATTCTTTGCGATGGACATTATCCAACTTAAGCAAGTGTCTCTCCGCTCGGTAGAGACCACTTTGCTGGGAAAAGAGTGCGGCGGAACTTTTTCAACAGAATCACCAGAAGCAGCCTCCGACTACGCCACAGCAAGGTGCATTACCTGGTATTGAAATCCACTCTCTTTCCCATGGAGCCTAATCATGGAGATAAAGATGGATACTTTTGCGCGTACAACCGATGCTCTCGACACTACGCCTGATAAGTCCCTCCCATTGCCGGGCACGGAAGCCTACGAGTCGCTTCCGCAGTTCCCGAAGGGCACTCCTCTGCCCTTCCGGCGAACAATTCGCAAGCATGAGCTGAGACAGATCGTCCCCCTGGCTGAATCAACGATCTACGAAATGGAGCGTCGTGGCGAGTTCCCCAGGCGCTTCAACCTGACACCACGTTGCGTGGTCTGGGACCTGGCCGAGGTAGAAGCCTGGATCGAGGAGCGCAAGCAGGCGCCTCGGGTCAATATCAGCAAGCCGGATGTTTACCTGAGGAAAACCCGCCCTGTCCGGGCGGGCTCAAACCAACCATGAAGTCGGCGCCCTGCTCATCCGACAAGGGCCTGCAGCTCCTTGGAGGCGGGACGCGTTAGTCGTCGTTCCTCCTTGGCTAGATTGACCTCCAGGGCCACCTGAGCCACATCCAAGACACCGACAGGCAGCAAATAGCTGCCTTTGGCCTGCAGCCAGGTCAGCACGTCCGCCAGGTGCCAGATCGACGCACTGCCCTCATGCACCGGCGTGGGGAAGCTGCCCGGATAAGCCAACATCAGCTTGCGCATGTTCTGGCGTGACACGCCGACGATCTCCGCCACATCGGTGAGTCCGACCAGGTCCGGTGCCACCTCGATCAGCCTGGCCGACGGTACAGCACTGCGCACGTCGGCCAATGCGCTGCGCACAGCCGCTTCAGCGTTCTCCGCTTCACGGGTGAACTCCAGCGCCAGACGACCTGGCTGACCAATGCCGATCAGGGCATCGTCGCATCCGGCCTCACCGAGGCGCTCGACCAACGCCTCCGGATCACGCTCATCGTCGGCCAGTTGGTATTTCAGAGTGAAGATGTATTCCATAGCGCTACTCCTCTGCGCCCTCAGCGGTCTGCCGCTGTTTACGGTGCGTGGTGCAGTTGTCGACGACGCGCCGAAGGGCACGCGCATGGTTGCCAGGGTTCTTCGGTGTGCTCCACACGCTGGTGATGCAGAACTCGCCGCAGCGACACTCTTCATCGTTATAGGGACAGTAGATTCGTCCCCAAGCGTGGCTACCACCCAGCTCTATACGCCAGCCCTGCTCTTCGGCATGCCTGAGTGCTTCTTCGACCTCTTTCTTCGAGTGAGAAGGACGGGTCATCAGTGATCTCCAGTATTCGCATGACCGGCAAGGTTGTCAATTGACAACCTTGCACTTTCCTTATACCGTGGCACTCAACACCGGCACTACAACGCTGTCCGGCAGTAGCTGGGGAACATGAGTGCGGCCATCAATCCAAGCGTCGATCATGTCCGCCCACTCCTGCAGCATGTGCCGGCGCTGCTCCGCGTACTCGGCCTTGTTGTAGACCGAGCGAGAGGAGCGACCATCCTCGTGAGCCAGGCATTTCTCGATCCAGTCGCCGTTGAAGCCCACTTCATTGAGCAGCGTGGAACCGGTCCTGCGCAGGTCGTGAACGGTGAACGGCTCCAACGGCAGGCCTACTTCCTTCGCACGGGAGGCGATGAGCTGGGTGATGCGGTTCAGGGTGGCGTGCGACATGCAGCGGTAGATGTCATAGCGCGAGGGCAACACATACCGGGAACCAGCCGCACAGGTGTGCAGGGCCACGAAGATGTCCAAGGCCTGGCGCGACAGGTAGACAACGTGCGGGTTACGCCCCTTCATCCGCTCCTTGGAGATCGTCCAGGTGGCGTTCTCGAAGTCCACCTCGTCCCAGGTCGCCTCGATCAGCTCGCTCTTGCGTACCAAAGTCAGCAGCACCAACCGCAAGGCCAGCTTGATCGTGGGATACGCGGCGATAGTCTCCAGTTGATGAAAGGCCAGCCGAATTTCGGTCGGGCTCAGTGCCCGATCCTTCGGCACGAAAGTGGCGATGGAAGACGCCTTAACGTCGTCAGCCGGATTCTCGACCTTCTCGCCATGCAGGATCGCGAACGCGTAGACCTGTTTCACGATGTCGCGAATATGGACCGCAGTTGCCGGCGCCCCGCGAGCCTTCACCTTGGTACACAGGGCTCGCAGATCGTCAGGGGTGATTTCAGTTAGAAGCCGATTTTCGAAGACTGGCAGGATGTCGCGGTCGATAATGCTTTTGCGCATCGCGCGGGTGCTGTCGGCCATACGCGCACCGGCCAACCACTTCGTCAGCGTTTCACCGAAATTCTTGGCTGCGTTGAGGCGCCGCTTCGCGCGCTGCTTTTCCAGGGAGGGAGACTTGCCCAGTGCGACCATGCGCTTGGCATCGAGCAGTTTCTCGCGAGCCATGGCCAGGGAAATGCCAGTTGGCCCATAGCGCCCGATGGTCAGCGTTTCTCGGCGTCCATTGAGACGGTAGTCGTAGCGAAAAGTGACGGTACCGGTAGGCGATACCGTCACGTACATACCATCGCGGTCGGAAGCCTTGTACAGCTTGGACTTGGGCTTGAGATTGCGCAGTTTGGTATCAGTAAGCATCGAGGTTTTTACTCCTGTTCATGACGGCTTTTACCGTCAAGGGTCAGGAGACCTGTTGATGCCGGGAAAGCCGCACGGGGCAAGCTTTCCCAAGGAGCGATTTACCGTCAAAGACCGGTTTTGAGCGGATAGTAAACAGAACGGTCTCAATCCGATCGCTGTTTACTACCGTCCCCGCTACCGCCAATCCATTCTGCTAATCGGCGATAGGCCTCGATAACCATTGCAATGAATTTTCTTTTAAATCAACACGTTGCAATTGGCTATCGATACATCTCAATGAGTCCAGAAGGACCCGACATCACTCCCACTCGATGGTGGCAGGCGGCTTGCTCGACACATCGTAGGTGACGCGAGAGATGCCTTCGATTTCGTTGATGATGCGGCCGCTGACGGTTTCCAGCAGTTCGTAGGGCAGGTGCGCCCAGCGAGCGGTCATGAAGTCCACGGTTTCCACGGCGCGCAGGGCGACGACCCAGGCGTAGCGACGGCCGTCGCCGACCACGCCGACCGATTTCACCGGCTGGAACACCACGAAGGCCTGGCTGGTCTTGTGGTACCAGTCGGCCTTGCGCAGCTCTTCGATGAAGATGTGGTCGGCGCGGCGCAGCAGGTCGGCGTATTCCTTCTTCACTTCGCCAAGGATGCGCACGCCCAGGCCCGGGCCCGGGAAGGGGTGGCGGTAGACCATGTCGTAGGGCAGGCCCAGCTCCAGGCCGATCTTGCGCACCTCATCCTTGAACAGTTCACGCAGCGGCTCGACCAGCTTGAGGTTCATCTCCTCCGGCAGGCCGCCGACGTTGTGGTGGCTCTTGATCACGTGGGCCTTGCCGCTCTTGGCGCCGGCCGACTCGATCACGTCCGGGTAGATGGTGCCTTGGGCGAGGAACTGGATGTTGGGAAGCTTGCTGGCCTCGGCATCGAACACGTCGATGAAGGTGCGGCCGATGATCTTGCGCTTCTTCTCCGGGTCAGCCTCGCCGGCCAGGTTGTTGAGGAACTGCTCTTCGGCGTTGGCGCGGATCACCTTGACCCCCATGTTCTCGGCGAACATGGCCATCACCTGCTCGCCTTCGTGCAGGCGCAGCAGGCCGTTGTCGACGAACACGCAGGTCAGCTGGTCGCCGATGGCCTTGTGCAGCAGGGCGGCGACCACCGAGGAGTCTACGCCGCCGGACAGGCCGAGCAGCACGTTGGCGTCGCCGACCTGGGCACGCACCGCGGCAACGGCGTCGTCGACGATATTGGCCGGGGTCCACAGGGCCTCGCAGCCGCTGATCTCCAGGACGAAGCGCGAGAGGATGCGGCCGCCCTGCTTGGTGTGGGTCACTTCCGGGTGGAACTGCACGCCGTAGTAGTGACGGGCGTCGTCGCTCATGGCGGCGATCGGGCAGCTCGGGGTGCTGGCGAGGATATGGAAGCCCTCGGGCATGCGGGTGACCTTGTCGCCGTGGCTCATCCACACGTCGAGGCCGAGCACGCCGTCGGCGTCGACATGGTCCTCGATGCCTTCGAGCAGCTGGCTCTTGCCGACCACGTCGACGCGGGCGTAGCCGAACTCGCGCAGGTCGGAACCTTCCACCTTGCCGCCGAGCTGCTCGGCCATGGTCTGCATGCCGTAGCAGATGCCCAGCAACGGCACGCCGAGGTCGAACACGGCTTGCGGCGCGCGCGGGCTACCCTCCTCGTGCACCGACTCCGGGCCACCGGCGAGGATGATGCCGCGCGGGGCGAAGGCGCGGATGTCCTCGTCGCTCATGTCCCAGGGGTGCAGTTCGCAATAGACGCCGATCTCGCGCACGCGGCGGGCGATCAGTTGGGTGTACTGGGAACCGAAGTCCAGAATCAGGATGCGGTGGGCGTGAATGTCGTGGGCCATGGCCGTCTCTCGTAGGTATTCACAAATGACACGGGGCTGATCGAACAGCCCCGTTATTCATAGCATTGCGGCGAATCAACCGACCCGATAGTTCGGGGCTTCCTTGGTGATCTGCACGTCGTGCACGTGCGACTCGGCCATGCCGGCGCCGGTGATGCGCACGAACTCCGGCTTGGTGCGCATCTCTTCGATGGTGGCGCAGCCGGTGTAACCCATGGAGGCGCGCAGACCGCCCATCAGCTGATGGACGATGGCGGCCATGGCGCCCTTGTACGGCACGCGGCCTTCGATGCCTTCCGGCACCAGCTTCTCGGCACCGGCCGAGGAGTCCTGGAAGTAGCGATCCGAGGAGCCCTGCGCCTGCGCCATGGCGCCCAGCGAGCCCATGCCGCGGTAGGCCTTGTAGGAACGGCCCTGGAACAGTTCGACTTCGCCCGGGGCTTCTTCGGTACCGGCCAGCATGGAGCCGATCATCACCGCGGAAGCGCCGGCGACTATGGCCTTGGACAGGTCGCCGGAGAAGCGGATGCCGCCGTCGGCGATCAGCGGTACGCCGCTACCGGCCAGGGCGGCGGCGACGTTGGCCACGGCACTGATCTGCGGCACGCCGACGCCGGCGACGATACGGGTGGTGCAGATCGAGCCCGGACCGATGCCGACCTTGACGCCGTCGGCGCCGGCTTCGACCAGGGCCTTGGCGGCATCGCCGGTGGCGATATTGCCGCCGATCACCTGGACTTCCGGGAAGGTCTGCTTGACCCAGCGCACGCGGTCGATCACGCCCTTGGAGTGGCCGTGGGCGGTGTCGACGATGATCACGTCGACGCCGGCGTTGACCAGCGCGGCGACGCGGTCGCCGGTATCGGCCCCGGTGCCGACGGCGGCGCCGACGCGCAGGCGACCCTGGTCGTCCTTGCTCGCCAGCGGGTAGGCCTTGGCCTTCTCGATGTCCTTGACGGTCATCATGCCCTTGAGGGTGAAGGCGTCGTCGACGATCAGCACCTTCTCGATGCGGTGCTTGTGCAGCAGCTCGCGCACGGTTTCCTTGGCGGCGCCTTCCTTGACGGTGACCAGACGCTCTTTCGGCGTCATCACCTCGCGCACCAGGGCGTCCAGGCGGTTCTCGAAGCGCACGTCGCGGGAGGTGACGATGCCCACCAGGTCACCGTTGGAGAGCACCGGCACGCCGGAGATGTTGTTCTGCCGGGTCAGCTCGAACAGGTCGCGCACGGTGGCGTCGGCCTCGATGGTGATCGGGTCCTTGACCACGCCGGCCTCGAACTTCTTGACCTTGCGCACCTCGGCGGCCTGCTGCTCGATGGTCATGTTCTTGTGGATGATGCCGATGCCGCCTTCCTGGGCCATGGCGATGGCCAGGCGCGCCTCGGTGACGGTGTCCATGGCGGCGGACAGCAGCGGGATATTCAGTTCGATGCCGCGGGTCAGGCGGGTCTTCAGGCTGACGTCCTTGGGCAACACCTCGGAATAACCGGGGATGAGCAGGACGTCGTCGAAAGTGAGTGCTTCTTGGCTGATGCGCAGCATGGCGGGCTCCCGGGCGGGAAAATAAGAAGCGCGGCATTATACCCAGCCACCCCCGCCCGCTCAATGCAAAGTGTGGCAGGTGCGGCCAGAAAACGGCCGACCGGTCAGTGGGCAGACGCCCTGCCCTATCCGACCTCGGCCAATCCGCCCTCAGCAGTCGACCCGCACCAGGCGCACGGCGAAGCCGATGCGCTCGGCCAGTTCGTCGAGAAAGTCCTGGCGAAAGCCGGCATCCGCCCAGTTGTTGAACACCAGGCCCAGGTCGGAGAAGCCGCAGGGCTGCAGGAACAGGAAGCCGTTGATATCGTCCTCAAAGCCGCATTCGGGGCAGGCGAAGTTGTCGGTCTCCCCCGGCCACCAGCGTTCCAGGCTGTCGAACAGCGGCGGGCCGATCTCCTGGCGGCACTCGGGGCAGCCGGCTTCTTCGCGAAAGCCCTGGGTCGGGGTGTAGATGCAGCGCTTGGTCACCAGTTCCAGGCCGTTGATTGGCCGGCCGAACGGCAGCAGCTCTGGGCGCTCGACCACCCGCCGTGCACCCGCGGCGATGGCGAAGGCCATGCGATTGCCGCTGCGCCCGCAGGTGCTGACATGCGCCTGGACGATCTCGCGCTGCGCCAGCCAGCGCAGCAGGCGCGCGGCCAACGCCTCGTTGCCCGGCAGGCTGGAGATCTGCGGCACGATGATGGCCTGGTTCTCGCCCATGGCGTGCTCCATACGAAGAAAAGTCGCGCAGCTTAGCGGTAGTGGTGTAGCGGTCAACTATGGCCGCGACGCCAAAGCCTTTATCATGCCGCCCCATGATCAACGATCCCTTTGCCCGCCTGAACCTCGACCGCGAGGTGCTCAGCGTCAGCCAACTGAACAACCGCGCCCGCCTGCTGCTGGAAGACGTGTTCGCCAGCATCTGGGTCGAGGGGGAAATCTCCAACCTGGCGCGGCCGGCCTCCGGGCATATCTACTTCACCCTCAAAGATAGCCAGGCCCAGGTGCGCTGCGCGCTGTTCCGGCAGAACGCCGCGCGGGTACGCCAGGCGCTGCGCGATGGTCTGGCGGTGAAGGTACGCGGCAAGGTCTCGCTGTTCGAGGGCCGCGGCGACTACCAGCTGATTCTCGATGCGGTCGAGCCGGCCGGCGACGGCGCCCTGCGCCTGGCCTTCGAAGCGCTCAAGGAAAAGCTGTCCGCCGAAGGGCTGTTCGCCACCGAGCGCAAGCTCGCCCTGCCCGCCCATCCCAAGCGTATCGGCATCGTCACCTCGCCCACCGGCGCGGTGATCCGCGACATCATCAGCGTGTTCCGCCGCCGCGCGCCGCAGGTGCAGCTGAACCTGATTCCCACCGCGGTGCAGGGCCGTGAGGCCACCGCGCAGATCGTCCGCGCCCTGCAGCTGGCCGACGCGCAGGGCTTCGACGCACTGATCCTGGCCCGCGGCGGCGGCTCGCTGGAGGACCTGTGGTGCTTCAACGAGGAAGCCGTGGCCCGCGCCGTGGCCGCCTGCGTGACGCCCATCGTCAGCGCCGTGGGCCACGAGACCGACGTGTCCATCGCCGACTTCGTCGCCGACGTGCGCGCGCCGACGCCGTCGGCCGCCGCCGAGCTGCTGGCCCCCGACAGCAGCGAGCTGGTGCAGCGTCTGCACAACCTGCAGCGCCGCCTGGTGCTGCACATGCAGGGGCGCCTGGCCCGCGAACGGCTGCGCCTGGAGGGCGTGAGCCGGCGTCTGCGTCATCCCGGCGAGCGTCTGCGCCAGCAGGCCCAGCGCCTGGACGATCTGGATATGCGCCTGCGCCGCGCCTTCAACCAACAGCTCATCAACCAGCGCGAACGCCTGGCGCGCCTCGACGCCCGTCTCGCCGCCCAGCATCCGGGGCGCAACCTGGCCCTGCTGCGCCAGCGCCTGGATGGCCTGGCCGCGCGCCTGCCGCGCGCCATGCAGGGCCAGCTGCGCAGCCAGCGCCAGCAACTGGGCGCGCTGGCTGCGCAACTGCAGATCGTCAGCCCGCTGGCCACCCTCGGCCGCGGCTACAGCATCCTCCTCGACGAACGCGGCCAGGCCGTGCGCCGTGCCGCCCAGACCCGCCCGGGGCAACGCCTCAAGGCCCGCCTGGGCGAGGGCGAACTGGATGTGCGGGTCGAGGATAACCATATTCAACCGGCGACGCTGTCGCTGCTCGATTGACCTTTTGCCGGGTGGATAAGCGACGCGCGCCGATCCACCCCAGGGATAGCCGCATGCGCCTGATCGCGTTCCTTCTGTGCACCGCCTTCGCCCTGCCCGCTCAGGCCGAAGGCTTTATCACCCGCCTGCTGAACAAGCCGGTGCCCGGCGGCGTCGCCGTGCTCGATCTCGGCGACGCCGCCAGCGCGCCAAAGGTGCGCTACCAGGACAAGCCGGTGCTGACCATCCGCGAGGACGGCCAGCGCTGGATCGCCATAGTCGGCATCCCGCTGACGGTCAAACCCGGCGCCCAGCAGCTGGCAGTCGATGGCCGGCCACACAGCTTCCAGGTCGGCGCCAAGCACTATCGCGAACAGCGCATCAACATCAAGAACCAACAGCAGGTCAGCCCCAACGCCGAGAATCTCAAACGCATCGAGCGCGAACTGGCCGAGCAGACCCGCGCCTACCAGCGCTTCAGCGCGCGCCAGCCGAGCAACCTGCTGTTCGACCGGCCGGTCAACGGCCCGTTGTCCAGCCCCTTCGGCCTGCGCCGCTTCTTCAACGGCGAGGAGCGCAACCCGCACTCGGGCCTGGATTTCGCCGCCAATCGCGGCACGTCGATCAAGGCGCCGGCGGCCGGCGAGGTGATCCTGATCGGCGACTACTTCTTCAACGGCAAGACGGTGTTCCTCGACCACGGCCAGGGTCTGATCAGCATGTTCTGCCACCTGTCGGAGGTCGACGTGAAGCTCGGCGAGGAGATCGCCCGCGGCGGCCATATCGGCAAGGTCGGCGCCACCGGCCGCGCCACCGGGCCGCACCTGCACTGGAACGTCAGCCTCAACGACGCACGGGTCGACCCGGCGATCTTTATCGGCGCCTTCACCCCCTGATCGGCGCGAGCAGGCCGTTGAAAAACGTAGGCGAGGCAGGCAAGACAAGGCAAAAACGGCCGACACGCAGCGTAGCGCAGTAACAGCCGTAGGCTGGCCCCGAAGGGGTGAGCGCAGCGAATCAAAAGCGGAGTTTACGAGCTGTAAATGAGCATTTTGACTGGGCTCGCACGCGAGGCCGTTTTTAACGCTGGATTGCCAACGCAGGTAGTTTTTCAACAGCCTGCTAATGCCGGGCGATCCGCTCCAGGGCATGAATCTCGTCGATCAGGCAGGGCTCGGCAAAGCCGCCCTGGTCATGCACCAGGATGTGATCCAGCGGAGTCAGCATGCCGAGGGTGGTGCGGTAGCTGAGCAGGCTGGAGAAGTTCAGGTTGTTGCAGGGCCGGGTGAAACTCACCAGGTAGGCCCGCCCCGGGCCGCGGCCGAACAGCAGGTGCTGCTTGTCCAGGTACTGCCAGCCGTCGAGGTCGTGGCGCAACACGCTGCGCAGCGACTCGCCCTGGCGATAGCCGAGCTGCTGCAGGCGTTCGTCCAGCGGCAGCGCTTCCGGCGCCGGCCGCTGCGTACAGGCGCCGAGCGCCAGGGCAAGGGACAAGGCGATGAGTGCGCTGAATCTGACCATGACATGCCTCCTCCCGGCCGAGCCGCCGGATTCTCGCGGGGCCGTCGCGTTCGGCGCAACCAAGCCCCAGGCCAGTTACCAGACTACGCCTGATGGGGCCGCCGCGCAGCCTCGGCCTGCCGGACATCGCGCCAGGCAATACCTCACGCGATAACGCCAGATATTGGCAATAAAATCTCGCCATCCAATTCCATACGCAACGAAACGGCGTTTTTTACAGCCAGCTTGCCATCTTTACCCTCGCGCATTAGGGTTGGCCTCATGAACGACGCCCATACCCTCATTCTCCAGCGACAGCACGCCTGCCTGCGTCTGGTCAGCCCGCGACTGCGTGGCTGAATCCGCTCGCCGCCCCCCCCTTTCGCTGCCGCTCCAAGGATTTCGCCATGACCATGCTCAAAGACCCGTCGCAGAAGTACCGTCCCTTCACCCAGATCCAGTTGCCCGACCGCACCTGGCCGGACAGGATCATCGACCGCGCGCCGATCTGGCTGTCCACCGACCTGCGCGACGGCAACCAGTCGCTGATCGAGCCGATGGATGCCGAGAAGAAGATGCGCTTCTTCAAGTGCCTGGTGGGCGTGGGCCTGAAGGAAATCGAAGTGGGCTTCCCCTCCGCCTCGCAGACCGACTTCGACTTCGTGCGGGAACTCATTGAGGGCGGCCATATTCCCGACGACGTCACCATCCAGGTGCTGACCCAGGCGCGCGACGACCTTATCGAACGCACCTTCGAGTCGCTCAAGGGCGCCAAGCGCGCCATCGTCCACTACTACAACGCCTGCGCGCCGAGCTTCCGCAAGATCGTCTTCAACCAGGACAAGGCCGGGGTCAAGGCCATCGCCGTGGCCGCCGGCCAGACCATCAAGCGCCTGGCTGCCGCGCAGCCGGAGACGCAGTGGGGCTTCGAGTATTCGCCCGAGGTGTTCAGCTCGACCGAGACCGATTTCGCCGTCGAGGTATGCAACGCGGTGATCGCGGTGTTCCAGCCGACCCCGGCCAGCAAGCTGATCCTCAACCTGCCGGCCACCGTCGAGTGCGCCACGCCGAACAACTACGCCGACCAGATCGAATGGTTCGGCCGCCATATCGACCGCCGCGACAGCGTGCTGATCAGCGTGCACACCCACAATGACCGCGGCACCGGCGTCGCGGCCTCGGAGCTGGCGGTGATGGCCGGCGCCGACCGCGTCGAGGGCTGCCTGTTCGGCAACGGCGAGCGCACCGGCAACGTCTGCCTGGTGACCCTGGCGCTGAACCTCTACACCCAGGGCGTCGACCCGCAGCTGGACTTCTCCGACATCGACGCGGTGCGCAAGGTGGTCGAGGACTGCAACCAGATTCCGGTGCACCCGCGCCACCCCTACGCCGGCGACCTGGTGCACACCGCCTTCTCCGGCTCGCACCAGGACGCGATCCGCAAGGGCTTCGCCCAGCAGCAGGCCGATGCGGTGTGGGAAGTGCCCTACCTGCCGATCGACCCGGCCGATATCGGCCGCGACTACGAGGCGGTGATCCGGGTCAACAGCCAGTCCGGCAAGGGCGGCATCGCCTTCCTGCTCGAACAGGAATACGGCATCAACCTGCCGCGGCGCATGCAGATCGAGTTCAGCCAGGTGGTGCAGCGCGAAACCGATCGCCTCGGCCTGGAAATGACCGCGGCGCAGATCTACCAGCTGCTGGAGTCCGAGTACCTGCAAGCCAGCGCGCCCTACGCCCTGAAAGGCCACCGTCTGCAGGAAGAGAACGGCACCAGCGCGGTCGACGTGGAAGTGCTCAGCGCCGGCGAAAGCCAGCACTGGCGCGGCATCGGCAAGGGCCCGCTGGAGGCCCTGGTGGCCGGCCTGCCGGTGGCCGTGGAGATCATGGACTACAGCGAGCACGCCATCGGCGCCGGCACCAATGCCAAGGCCGCGGCCTATATCGAGCTGCGCGTCAATGGCGGCCGCGCCCTGCACGGCATCGGCATCGACGAGAACCTGACCACGGCCAGCTTCCGCGCCCTGTTCAGCGCGCTGAACCGCGCCCTGAGCCAGGCCGAGGCGCAGGCGGCCTGATCGAGCCAGAAGCAAGACGAACAACGCCGGGCACTGCCCGGCGTTTTTTCTTACCAGTAGTCCAGATGCAATCCGGGGCGGCACTGGACGTCATCACACTGCTCCCGGATTGCATCCGGGCTACTTGAGTTCGAAATCGTCGGCATCCAGATGGGCCGGGAAGCGTTCGCGGTAGGCGGCCAGTTCGCCGGCACTGAGGGTCACGCGACACACCCCGTCGCCGGCCTCGGCCGCCAGCAGCGGCTCGCCCTGAAAATCCAGCACCTGCGAGTCGCCGGCATAGGCATGGCCCTTGCCATCCTCGCCGATGCGGTTGACCGCCGCGACGTAGCACAGGTTCTCGATGGCCCGCGCCGGCAGCAGGCGGTTCCAGTGCAGGCGCCGCGCCGCCGGCCAGTTGGCGGTGTAGAGCAGCAGGTCGGTGCCGCCGGCATCGCGGCTCCACACCGGAAAGCGCAGGTCGTAACAGATCAGCGGACGCACCCGCCAGCCCTTGAGCTCCAGCAGCACCTGCTCGGTGCCGGCGGCGTAATGCTTGTGTTCGCCGGCCATGCGGAACAGGTGGCGCTTGTCGTAGTGCGCCAGCGAACCGTCCGGGCGTGCCCAGAGCAGGCGGTTGCGGTAGCTGCCGTCGGCGGCCTGGATGATCAGGCTGCCGCAGATCGTCGCGCCGAGGGCACGCGCCTGTTCGCGCAGCCAGCTGGTGGTCGGGCCATCCTCGGGTTCGGCCAGGGCGGCGGACTCCATGGAAAAGCCGGTGGAGAACATCTCCGGCAGTATCACCAGGTCGGCGCCGCGCGCCTGCGCCAGCAGCGCCTGGAAGTGCGCGCGGTTGGCGGCCGGGTCGTGCCAGGCCAGGCGGGTCTGGACCAGCGCCAGTGCGAGATCGGGTTTGTCGTTCATCTCAAGGCCTCGATAGCCGTGGGGGCGGATGCCCCGAAGGCTTGTCCGCCATTGCAATTGCCAGGTGGACCAGGCTTGGCCATGCCCACCCTATGCCCGCCTAGACCGCGCAGAGCTTTTCCGCGGCCTGGCGCAGGGTGTCCTCGCGCTTGGCGAAGCAGAAGCGCACCAGACGCAGGTCCGCCGGCGGGCTCTGGTAGAACACCGATACCGGAATCGCCGCCACGCCGTGCTCGCGGGTCAGCCATTCGGCCATGGCCACGTCGTCAAGCTCGGGGCGAATCGCCGAGTAGTCGACCAGCTGGAAATAGGTGCCGGGGGCGCGGCGGAAGCTGAAGCGCGAACCGGCCAGCAGGTCGCAGAACAGGTCGCGCTTGGCCTGGTAGAAGGCCGGCAACTGCTCGACATGCTCGGGGCAGGCGGCCATAAAGTCGGCCAGCGCGTGCTGCAGCGGGGTCACCCCGCAGAAGTTCACGTACTGGTGGATCTTGCGCAGTTCGGCGGTGAGCGCCGGCGGCGCCACCACGTAGCCGGTCTTCCAGCCGGTGACGTGGTAGGTCTTGCCGAAGGAGCTGACCACGAAGGCGCGCGCGTACAGTTCTTCATGGGCCAGCACGCTGGCATGGCGCACGCCGTCGTAGATCAGGTGCTCGTAGACCTCGTCGCTGACGATATGGATGTCGCGGCCGCGGATCAGTGCGGCCAGGCGGTCCAGGTCGGCGCGGGTGAGCAGCGCGCCGCTGGGATTGTGCGGCGAGTTGAGGAAGATCAGCCGGGTGCGCGGGGTGATGGCATCGGCCAGGCGCTGCCAGTCCACGGCGAAGTCCGGTAGCGCCAGCGGCACGTGCACGCAGCGCCCGCCGGCCAGCTCCACCGAGGGCTCGTAGCTGTCGTAACAGGGGTCGAGGACGATGGCCTCGTCGCCCGGATGGATCAGCGCCTGCACCGCGCAGAAGATCGCCTCGGTGGCGCCGGGGGTGATGGTGATCTCGCTGTCGGCATCGCGCTGCACGCCGTAGCTGCGGGCGATCTTGGCCGCCACCTGCTGACGCAGCGCCGGCAGGCCGGTCATCGGGCAGTACTGGTTGCGCCCCTCCAGCACATGGCGCGCCACCGCCTCGCGCAGCGCCTGCGGGCCGTCGAAGTCGGGAAAGCCCTGGGACAGGTTGAGCGCGCCGACGTCCGCGGCGAGCTGGGACATGCGGGTGAAGATGGTGGTGCCGACGTTGGGCAGTTTGCTGACGAGCATCGCGACTTCCTGCGGGGGCTTGAGCAAGCCGCGAGGATAGCCGATGCCCGCTGCCAAGGGCAGCAGCAGGGCTTATGAAAAGCGGGAAGAAGCTTATGCCCTGCCCGCCGCCAAGGCGGCGGCGGGCAGGGCGGCGGCGCTTACTTGCGCTTGTCCTTGCGCTTCTTCTCGGCCTTCTTGTGGTGGCTCATCAGGCGGCGCTTCTTGTTCACCTGACGGTCGGTGAGGGTGTTCTTGTTGCCCTCGTAGGGGTTTTCGCCGCCCTTGTACTCGATGCGGATCGGCGTGCCGACCAGCTTGAGCACGCGGCGGTAGGTGTTCTCTAGGTAACGGGTATAGGCGCGCGGCACCGCGTCGACCTGGTTGCCGTGGATCACGATCAGCGGCGGGTTGGCGCCGCCGAGGTGGGCATAGCGCAGCTTGATGCGGCGGCCGTTGACCAGGGGCGGCGCATGGTCGCTGACGGCATCCTCGAGAATCTGCGTCAGGCGGCTGGTCGGCCAGCGGGCGATGGCCGACTGGAACGAGGCCTGCACCGACTTGTACAGGTGGCCGACGCCGGTGCCGTGCAGCGCCGAGATGAAGTGGATATCGGCGAAGTCGACGAAGAACAGCCGGCGCTCCAGCTCGGTCTTGACGTAATCCTTCTGCCCCTGGTCCATGCCGTCCCACTTGTTCAGGGCGATGACCAGCGCGCGGCCGCTTTCCAGGACGAAGCCGAGCAGGTTGAGGTCGTGGTCGACCACCCCTTCGCGGGCGTCCATGACGAACACCACCACGTTGGAGTCCTGAATCGCCTGCAGCGTCTTGACCACCGAGAACTTTTCCACCGCCTCGAAGATCTTGCCGCGGCGGCGCACGCCGGCGGTGTCGATCAGGGTGTACTTCTCGTCGTCGCGCTCGAAGGGGATATAGATGCTGTCGCGCGTGGTGCCGGCCTGGTCGTAGACGATGACCCGCTCTTCGCCGAGCATGCGGTTGACCAGGGTCGACTTGCCGACGTTGGGCCGGCCGATGATGGCCAGCTTGATGCCGTCCTTCTCGCTCGGCCCGGGAATGCGCTTGGCCTCCTGGCCTTGCTGCACCTCTTCCTCTTCGTTGCCCTCTTCCGGCTCGCCGGCATCCTTGGGGAAGGCGCCGAGCACGGCTTCGAGCATCTGGGTGATGCCGCGACCATGGGCGCTGGCGATCGCCAGCGGCTCGCCCAGGCCCATGGGGCTGAACTCGGCGCGGGCCAGGTCGACGTCGAGGTTGTCGACCTTGTTCACCACCAGGAAGCTCTGCTTGTTACGCCGGCGCAGGTGCTCGCCGATCATCTGGTCGGAGGCGGTCATGCCGGCGCGCGCGTCCACCAGGAACAGCACGGCATCGGCCTCTTCGATGGCCTGCAGCGACTGTTCGGCCATCTTCGCGTCGATGCCTTCCTCGTCACCGGAGATACCGCCGGTGTCGATCACGATATAGGTGCGCCCCTGCCACTTCGCCTCGCCGTACTGGCGGTCGCGGGTCAGACCGGAGAGGTCGCCGACTATGGCGTCGCGGCTGCGGGTCAGGCGGTTGAAGAGCGTGGACTTGCCGACATTGGGCCGGCCCACCAGGGCTATTACGGGAACCATCAGGCTCTCCACTAGGTTATTTCATAAAATGCAAAGGCCGCTGCACGGGCAGCGGCCGGAATGTTTCAGGCTGCCGCCAGGATCACCTGGCAGCATAGCCGGTTCACTTGATGGTCAGCGCCACCAGCTTGCCGCCGTTACCGAAGGCATACAGCCAGTCGCCCACCACCAGCGGACGGGCGCGCAGGCCGGCGCTGTCGATGCGCTCGCGACCGACGAAGCGGCCGTCCACCTGGCTCAGCAGGTGCAGGTAGCCTTCCAGGTCGCCGACCGCGACGTAGCTGGAGAACACCTCGGGCGCCGACAGCTGGCGACGGGCCAGGGCGTCGTTGCTCCACAGCGCCGAGGCGCTGCGCTCGTCGATGCCTTCCACGGTGCCGTTGGCCAGGCTGACGTAGACGTTGCCGAAGCCCTGCGCCACGTTCACCGAACTGGACGCCTCGCGCTGCCAGAGTATGCGGCCGCTCTCCAGGTCGAGTGCGGCGACGCGGCCCTGGTAGCTCACGGCATAGACGGTGCCGCCGGACTGCAGCAGGCCGCCGTCGATATCCACCACTCGCTCCAGCTCGGAACGGCCCTGGGGAATGGCCACGCGCTGCTCCCACACCGGCAGGCCACGCTGGGCATCCACCGCGATCACCTTACCGCTGGACAGACCGGCCACCACCAGGCGGTTGGTCACCAGCGGGCTGCCGGTGCCGCGCAGGGTCAGCACCGCCGGGGTATTCTCGAAGATCCAGCGCTGGCTGCCGGTATCGGCGTCGAAGGCGATCAGGCGGTCGTCCTGGGTCTGCACCACGACCACGTCGCCGTTGCTCGCCGGGGCGGCCAGCACTTCGCTGGTCACCCGCGAACGCCACTGCTCCTCGCCGGAGCTGGCGTCCAGGGCTATCACCTCGCCCTTCAGCGTGCCCAGCAGCACCTGGCCGTAGCCGGCGCCGACCGCGCCGGATACCGGAATGTCCAGTTTCTTGCGCCAGATCACCTTGCCGCTCATGCGGTCCAGGGCCATCACCAGGCCTTCGACGTCGGCAGCGTAGATCACCTCGCCGTCGATGGCCGGCACCAGCATGTTGAAGGTCTCGCCCTGGCCTTCGCCAATGGAGCGGCTCCACTCGGTGCGCAGTTCGACTTCCTCGTCGAACTTGGTCAGTTCGGCCGGCGGCAGTTCCTTCTTGCTATTGCTGCTGCAACCCACGGCCAGTACGGCCAGGGCCAGCAGTGCGGCATTCTTCCAACGCATCACGTCACGCATCCCCTTTTGCCAGGTCGTCCAGCTTCATCTGCAGGCCACCGACGGCGGCGTCCTCGGCCAGGGCCGCCTTGGCCTTCTGGTAAGCGGCATGCGCCTCGTCGGTACGCCCCAGCTGCACCAGCAGGTCGCCCCTGAGCTCTTCGCGGCTGGCCAGGAAGGCCGTATCGGCTTCGCCGGCGAGCAGCGCCAGGGCCTCCTCGGCCTTGTCCTGAGCGGCCAGCACGCGGGCCAGGCGCTGCCGCGCCAGTTCGCCCAGAGTGGCATCGGCCGGCTTGTCGAGCACGCCCTGCAGCGCCGCCGCGGCGTCGTCCAGCTTGCCCGCCTCGACCGCCACCTTGGCGACGAACAGGCTGCCGTACTGCGCGTAGTGGCTGCCGGCATATTCGTTGTTGAGCTTACCGGCCAGCTCGGCGACCTTCGCCGCGTCGGGCTCGCCAGCCGGGTTCAGCGCGGTCTCCAGCAGTTGCTGGTAGATCAGCGAGGCGCCCTGCGCCTGGTTGCTCTGGTACTTCTGCCAGCCCTGCCAGCCGAACACCACCACCAGGGCCAGCACGCCGCCGGTCAGCAAGGGTTTGCCGTTGCGCTGCCACCAGTCCTTGATGACCGCCAGCTCTTCTTCATCGGTACGCGAAACCACCCCAATACTCCTATCGCTCGACCCCATGACAGGTCGTTGAGAAAACTACCTGTTAAATACGGGCTGCCAGGTGTTCGGCCAGGGCCGCCCAGGCAATGTTCTGTTGTTCGCTGTCGTCGCGCAGCGGCTTGCAACCTACCACTTGCCGGGCCAGTTCGTCTTCACCCATGACCAGGGCGTACAACGCGCCGCTCTTGTCGGCCTTCTTCAACTGGCTCTTGAAGCTGCCGCCGCCGGCGTTGAGCTGCAGACGCAGCCCCGGCAATTGATCGCGCAGGCGCTCGGCCAGGGCCAGGGCGGCCAGTTCGGCCGGCTCGCCGAAGGCGCACAGGTACAGGTCGACCTGGCGGGCAATCTCCGCCGGCACCTGGTCCAGGGTCTCGATCAGCAGCACCAGACGCTCGATGCCCATGGCGAAGCCCACGCCCGGCGTCGGCTTGCCGCCCATCTGCTCGACCAGGCCGTCGTAGCGGCCGCCGGCGCAGACGGTGCCCTGGGCGCCGAGCTTGTCGGTGACCCACTCGAACACGGTCTTGCTGTAGTAGTCGAGGCCGCGCACCAGCTTGGGATTGATCACGTAGGGAATGCCGGCGGCGTCGAGACGGGCCTTCAGCCCCTCGAAATGCACGCGCGATTCCTCGTCCAGGTAGTCCGCCAGCTTCGGTGCGTCGACCAGCAGGGCCTGGGTCTCGGCCACCTTGGAATCGAGGATGCGCAGCGGATTGCTGGCCAGACGGCGGCGGCTGTCCTCGTCGAGCCGCTCGGCGCGTGCCGAAAGGTAGTCGACCAGGGCGTCGCGGTAACGTGCGCGCGCCTCGCTGGTGCCCAGGCTGTTGAGTTCCAGGGTCACCGCGTCGCGGATGCCGAGCAGGCCCCACAGGCGCCAGGTGAGCACGATCAGCTCGGCATCGATGTCCGGGCCGTCGATATTGAAGACCTCCACGCCGATCTGGTGGAACTGCCGGTAGCGCCCCTTCTGCGGGCGCTCGTGGCGAAACATCGGGCCGATGTACCAGAGCTTCTGGGTCTGTCCACCGCCAGCCAGGCCATGCTCGAGCACGGCGCGCACACAGGCCGCGGTACCTTCCGGACGCAGGGTCAGGGAGTCGCCATTGCGATCCTCGAAGGTGTACATCTCCTTCTCGACGATATCGGTGACCTCACCGATGGAGCGCTTGAACAGCTCGGTGAACTCGACGATGGGCATGCGGATCTGGCGGTAGCCGTAGCCGTCCAGCAGGCTCGCCACGCGGCCTTCTAAGTAGCGCCAGAGCGGGGTCTGCTCGGGCAGGATGTCGTTCATGCCACGAATGGCTTGCAGGGTCTTGCTCACAGGAAGTCCTTAACGCCGCGTCAGCCGCGGACGATCACGGCCGCATCGGCGGCGGCCTTCTCGGCCGCCTTGTCGCGAATGAGCCGTTCCAGCTCATCCACCAGATTGTCATTGGTCAGTTTCGAGGCAGGCTTGCCGTCGATATAGACCAGGTTGTTCGGCGTGCCGCCGGTCAGGCCGATATGCGCCTCCTTGGCTTCGCCGGGGCCGTTGACCACGCAGCCGATCACCGCCACGTCCAGCGGCACCAGCAGGTCCTCGACGCGGCTTTCCAGCTCGTTCATGGTCTTGACCACATCGAAGTTCTGCCGCGAGCAGCTCGGGCAGGCGATGAAGTTGATCCCACGCGAACGCAGGCGCAGCGACTTGAGGATGTCGAATCCGACCTTGATCTCCTCCACCGGATCGGCGGCCAGGGAGATGCGGATGGTGTCACCGATGCCCTCGGCCAGCAGCATGCCCAGGCCCACGGCCGACTTCACCGTGCCGGAGCGCAGACCGCCGGCCTCGGTTATGCCCAGGTGCAGCGGCTGCTCGATCTGCTGGGCCAACAAGCGATAGGCGGCGACGGCCATGAACACGTCGCTGGCCTTCACGCTGACCTTGAAGTCGGGGAAGTTCAGCCGATCCAGGTGCTCGACATGGCGCAGTGCGGATTCCACCAGCGCCTCGGGGGTGGGTTCGCCGTATTTCTTTTGCAGGTCCTTTTCCAGCGAGCCGGCGTTGACCCCGATGCGGATCGGGATGCCCTTGTCGCGGGCAGCCTCGACCACCGCCCGGACCCGATCCTCGCGGCCGATATTGCCCGGATTGATGCGCAGGCAGTCGACGCCCAGCTCGGCCACCCGCAGGGCGATCTGGTAGTCGAAGTGGATGTCGGCAACCAGCGGTACGCGCACTTGCTGCTTGATCTTGCCGAAGGCCTCGGCGGCGTCCATGTCCGGCACCGAGACGCGCACGATGTCGGCGCCGGCGTCTTCCAGGCGACGGATCTGCGCCACGGTGGCGGCCACGTCGTTGGTGTCGGTGTTGGTCATGCTCTGCACCGCGATCGGCGCATCGCCGCCCACCGGTACCGAGCCGACCCAGATCTTGCGCGACAGTCGGCGCTTGATCGGCGATTCGCAATGCATGCTTACAACCCCAGCTTCAGGCGCGCGGTCTCGCCCGTGATGAAGGGCGAAACGTCGACCGCCTCGCCGTTGTAACTGACCTGGGCGCCACGGGCGAAGCCCAGGCGCAGCTCCATGGGCGCCTTGCCGGTCAACTCGATACGCTCGCCGCTGCGCTTGAGCGCGCTGACCAGCACCTTGCCGTCGGCATCGGTGACCTGGGTCCAGCAATCGGCGCTGAACTGCACGCTGAGCGCGCCCTGCCCGGCGGCCAGCGCAACCGGCGCGACCGGCTCCGCAGCAGCCGGCGCCGGGGCGACCGGAGCAACCGGAGCAACCGGAGCAACCGGAGCAACGCTAGCAGGGCTGCTCGGCTCGCTGGGCGCAGGTTCTGGCGCAGGCACGGACTGGCTCGGCACCGGCACGGCAGCGCTGGACTCGCTCGCGGCGGGCTCGGCGGCCGCCTGCTCGGCAGCGCTGTCGGCCGCGCCGTCCACGGCTTCGCTCGGCTCGACCGGCAACAGCAGCGGGCTGGTCGGCTCGCCGCCCTGGGCGGCCACCACCGCCTGGTCTTCCGGCTCGGCCAGCGAGTGCACCTGGGTGGTGCCATCGGCGCCGTCCACTTCCACCTGTTCGAGCCCCAGGCCGGCCAGGTCCGGCGCAGGACGCCCCTGCTCCTGCCACCAGAGGAAACCGGCGCCGATCAGGGCCAGCAGCAGCAGGAAACTGACCAGACGCAGAATGCTTTGCGAGTAGCGCGCCGGCTCCTCGATGCGCCCGAGGCTGTGCACGCTGCTGCCACTGGCATCGGTGCCGGTGAACTGGTCGAACTCCAGCACCAGGCGGTTCTGGTCCAGCTCCAGCAACTTGGCATAGGCGCGGATATAACCGCGGGCGAAGGTGGTGCCCGGCAGCTTGTCGAAGGCGCCCGCCTCGAGCTGACTAAGACGTTGTGGCGTCAGGTTGAGCTGCCCCGCCACTTCGGCGACGCTCCAGCCCTTGATCTCGCGGGCCTGACGCAGGCTCTCGCCCGGATTGTTCGGCATCGGCTGGGTGACTTCGCTATGCGCCGCTTTCATTGTTGCCCCGAAACGTATTGCTGATATTCCTGAGACGCCGGATACAACCGGCGCAGTTGCAGGCCCAGGCTGGCGGCCGTGTCGCGATCCTCGAAGACCTCCGCCAGACGCGCACCGAGCAATAGGCTGCGGGCGTTCTGTTCCGCGAGTGTGCTGAAACTCTCATAGTAATCACGCGCCGGCACGTACTCGCGTGCATCATAAAAAAGCAGGGCCATTTCCAGCAGCACCCGAGGTTGCTGACTATTCAAACGCAGGGAGCGTTCGAAATACTTCTTGGCCTCCTCGCGTTGCCCCAATGCCAGGAAAGTCATACCTATATTCTCGAAAACACGCGAACGTTCCGAGTAGAGCGGGTCCTCGGAAGCTTGCTGATAACGGGTCAGTGCCTCGTCGTAGCGCTTTTGCTCATAGAGGAAGGTACCGTAGTTGTTCAGCAGGCGGGCATCTTGCGGACGTTGCGACAGCGCCTTACGAAAATGCTCGTCGGCGAGCTTGCTTTCCATCTCCACCTGAAAGACCAAAGCAAGAGCCGCATGCGCATCGGCATTTGACGGATCAAGTTCCAAGGCACTGCGCAGAGGACGCTTAGCCCGCTCAGTTTGCCCTTTCTGCATATAACCGATCCCCAGACGCACATAAGCATCGCGTGCCTCGTCGCGCCCCTTCGCCGTACGCATGGGGTCGACATCCCCCGTGGTCACACAACCGCCAAGCAGACTGGCAACTAGCAATAACAGCGCAGGGCGCAGGGTCATGGGCATCCTCTCTTCAGCTTCGATTGGCGGCGGGGCGAGACTCTTGCGCCTCGCTGCCCAGTTGGCGCACGGCAATATAGCGCTCGCTGCGACGGGTACGGTCCATGACCTGGCCAACCAGCTGGCCACAGGCGGCGTCGATATCGTCGCCGCGCGTGGTGCGCACGGTGACGTTGTGCCCGGCCTTGTGCAACAGGTCCTGGAAACGGCGGATGGCGTTGTTGCTCGGCCGCTCGTAACCCGAGAAGGGGAAGGGATTAAACGGAATCAGGTTGATCTTGCAAGGCACATCGGCCAGAAGTGCGACCATCTGCTCAGCGTGCTCGGGCTGATCGTTGACGCCCTTGAGCAGGGTGTACTCGATGGTCAGTACGCGTTTCTCACCAAGCTTGGCGACGTAACGCTTGCACGCCGCCAGCAACACGTCCAGCGGGTACTTCTTGTTGATCGGCACCAGCTGGTTGCGCAGCTCGTCGTTGGGCGCGTGCAGCGACAGGGCCAGGGACACGTCGATCACCTCGGCCAGCTTGTCGATCATCGGCACCACGCCCGAGGTGGACAGGGTCACCTTGCGCTTGGAAATGCCATAACCCAGATCGTCCATCATGATCTGCATGGCAGAGACGACGTTGTCGAAGTTCAGCAGCGGCTCGCCCATGCCCATCATCACCACGTTGGTGATGGCACGGTCGATCTTCGCCGGCACGCTGCCGAAAGACTTGTTGGCGATCCACACCTGGCCGATGATCTCGGCGCTGGTCAGGTCGCTGTTGAAACCCTGTTTGCCGGTGGAGCAGAAGCTGCAATCCAGGGCGCAACCGGCCTGCGACGACACGCACAGGGTGCCGCGGCCGTTCTGCGGGATGTACACGGTTTCCACGCAGCTGCCCGACGCCACGCGCACCACCCACTTGCGCGTGCCATCGGCAGAAATGTTTTCGCTGACCACTTCCGGGCCGCGAATCTCGGCAGAGGCCTCGAGCTTCTCGCGCAAGGCCTTGCCGACATTGCTCATGGCGGCGAAATCATCGACGCCAAAGTGGTGAATCCACTTCATTACCTGGCCGGCACGAAAGCGCTTCTCGCCGATGGACTCGAAGAACTGTTCCATTTCCGGCTGGGTCAGGCCCAGCAGGTTGATCTTGCCGGTGGTATTGGTCATGGCTTCACCCTCGCATCTTTCGCCGTGATCAGCGAATGCGCGCGCACAGCTCGGTGGCGGAGAAGAAGTAGGCGATCTCGCGCGCAGCCGAAGCCTCGGAGTCGGAGCCGTGTACGGCGTTCTCGTCGATGGACACGGCGAAATCGGCGCGGATGGTGCCGGCAGCGGCTTCCTTCGGGTTGGTGGCGCCCATCAGCTCGCGGTTCTTGGCAACGGCGTTCTCGCCCTCCAGCACCTGCACGATGACCGGACCGGAGGTCATGAAAGCAACCAGATCCTTGAAGAAGCCGCGCTCGCTGTGCTCGGCGTAGAAGCCAGCGGCCTCGCGCTCGGACAGCTGCACCATCTTCGACGCGACGACGCGCAGGCCGGCCTTTTCGAAACGGGTGGTGATTTCACCGATGACGTTCTTGGCGACGGCGTCAGGCTTGATGATGGAGAAAGTACGTTGAACGGCCATGTGAAGCTCCAGAAACTTAGGGTTAAAGCGAAAAATTAAACCCGCGAATTATACGCGGGTTCCGGTTAAAAGCGTAGGCCGGGCGCCATGAGCGCCTGTTTCAGTCGAGTTCTTCGATCCAGGCCGCCTGAATGGCTTCGAGCACCTTCTCGCCGCCGCGCTGCGGGTCGTCGGCGAAATCCGGCAACTCCAGCACCCAGCGGTGCAGATCGACGAAATTCACGTAGCGCGGGTCGACATCCGCCTTGCGTTCACTGAGCTGGATGGCGATTTCCAGCACATCGGTCCACTTCAGACTCATGCTGTTTTCCTGATCAATGCGGCGCTTCGGCCGCGTGATTGAGCGAATACTTGGGAATCTCGATGGTGAGGTCTTCCTCGCCGACTCGCGCCTGACAGGCCAGACGCGACTGCGCCTCCAGCCCCCAGGCCTTGTCCAGGTAATCCTCTTCCAGCTCGTCGGCCTCGTTCAGCGAATCGAAGCCCTCGCGCACGATGCAATGGCAGGTGGTGCAGGCACACACGCCGCCGCAGGCGCTCTCCATCTCGATATGGTGCTGGTGCGCCAACTCCAGGATGGAAACGCCGGGCTCCGCCTCGACCACCATGCCTTCCGGGCAGAACCGCTCGTGGGGCAGAAAAATGACCTGCGGCATCAGTTTAGTCCTCGATCTCGTTCAGATTGCGCCCGGCCAGCGCGGCTTTTACCGTCGAATCCAGGCGCCGAGCGGCGAAGGCGTCGGTCACCTGCGACAGACGCTTGCTCTGCCGCTCGATGGCCGGGCCGTCATTGCTGGCGAGCAGCTCGCGCAGCTCATGCACCTGCAATTCGATGACCTCACGCTCCTCGGCATCGAGCAAACGCTCGCCATCGGCCTGCAGCGCCGCCTCGACCGCCTCGATCAGGCGCTGGGCGTCGACCTGCAGCTCGCGCAGGGCACGGGCGGCCTTGTCGTCGCCGGCGTTCTGGAAGGAGTCCTGCAGCATGCGCGCGATCTCGCCATCGGTCAGGCCGTAGGACGGTTTGACCTGAATGCTCGCCTCCACCCCGGAACCCAGCTCGCGGGCGGCGACGCTGAGCAGACCGTCGGCATCGACCTGGAAGGTCACGCGGATCTTCGCCGCGCCGGCGACCATCGGCGGGATGCCGCGCAGCTCGAAGCGCGCCAGGGAGCGGCAGTCGGCGATCAGTTCGCGCTCGCCCTGCAGCACGTGGATCATCATGGCCGTCTGGCCATCCTTGTAGGTGGTGAAGTCCTGCGCGCGCGCCACCGGAATGGTGGTGTTGCGCGGAATCAGCTTCTCCATCAGCCCGCCCATGGTTTCCAGGCCGAGCGACAGCGGGATCACGTCGAGCAGCAGCAGCTCTTCGCCGTCGCCGCGATGATTGCCGGCCAATGTATCGGCCTGGATCGCGGCACCGATGGCCACCACCTGATCCGGATCGATATTGGTCAACGGCGTGCGACCGAACAGCTCGCCGACCGCTTCGCGTACCCTGGGCACCCGGGTGGAGCCGCCGACCATGACCACCGCACTGACCTCCTCCAGCTCGACGCCGGAGTCGCGCACGGCGCGGCGGCAGGCCTTGAGGCTGCGTGCCAGCATCGGCTCGATCAGCGCCTCGAACTGCGCGCGCGACAGCGTGCCGCTCCAGTCGCCATGGGCCAGCTCGACGCTGTCGGCGGCGGTCAGCCCTTCCTTGGCCGCGCAGGCGGTTTGCAGCAGGCTGCGCTGGGTCGCCGGATCGAGGTCGCTGGACAGGCCGGCCTGGCCGATGATCCAGTCCGCCACGGCGTGATCGAAATCGTCGCCGCCCAGGGCGCTGTCGCCGCCGGTGGCCAGCACCTCGAACACGCCGCCGGTCAGGCGCAGGATGGAAATGTCGAAGGTACCGCCACCCAGGTCGTAGATCGCCACCACGCCCTCGGCCTTCTGATCCAGGCCGTAGGCCACGGCGGCGGCGGTCGGCTCGTTGAGCAGGCGCAATACGTTGAGGCCGGCCAGGCGCGCGGCGTCCTTGGTGGCCTGACGCTGGGCATCGTCGAAATAGGCCGGCACGGTGATCACCGCCCCGACCAGCTCGCCGTCCAGGGCCTGCTCGGCGCGCAGGCGCAGCGTCTTGAGGATTTCCGCGGAGACTTCGACGGGGCTCTTGGCGCCCTGCACCGTCTCGATAAAGGGCATATGCGACTCGCCGACCGCGAAGCGATAAGGCATCTGCTCGCCGAGCTGATGCACATCGGCGATCCCGCGGCCCATCAGGCGCTTGACCGACAGCACGGTATTGAGCGGGTCGCGGGCGGCCGCCAGCTTGGCCGACTCGCCAACCTCGACGCTGCCTTCGTGATAACGCACGGCCGACGGCAGGATGACCTTGCCCGCGGCATCGGCGATGGGCTCGGCCAGGCCGCTGCGCACGGCGGCGACCAGAGAATTGGTGGTGCCCAGGTCGATACCCACCGCCAGCCGACGCTGATGGGGTTGCGGGCTCTGCCCTGGCTCGGCGATCTGCAATAAGGCCATGGTCTTCTTGAAATCATCAGGCAGGCTGCCGGGGCAACCCACGGGTTAATCGTCGAGGCGCTCTTCTAACTGGCGCACTTCATGGGAGAGCTTGTCGAGGAACTGCATGCGGCGCATCAGGCGCTCGGCCTCCTCGCGCCGGGCGTCATCGTCCCAGCAGGCGGCGAAGCTGTCGTTGAGTTGCTCCTGCGCGCCCTTGAGGCGGCGCTTGAAGGCGGCCACGCCAGCCAGGTCGGCGTCGTCCTGCAGCTCCTCCAGCTCCTCGCGCAGCTGCATCTGCTGCAGGAGGAAGTCCGGATCCTGCACCGTCACCTCCAGCGGCAGCTCGGGGCCACTCAGGGCCAGCAGGTAGCGCGCACGCCGCGACGGCGTCTTCAGCACCTGGTAGGCCTCGTTGAGGCTGGCCGAGCGCTCCAGCGCCAGGCGCTGCTCGCGCTCGCCGGCGTCGGCGAAACGATCCGGGTGAACCTGGCGCGCCAGCTCGCGATAGCGCGCGGCCAATTGCTCGAGATCGAGACGAAAACTCGGCTGCAGCTCGAACAGGGCGAAATGACAAGGAGTACCCACGCGATAGCCTCAGACGTTGAAGCTCTCGCCGCAGCCGCATTCGCCGCGCACGTTGGGGTTATTGAACTTGAAGCCCTCGTTGAGGCCTTCCTTGACGAAATCCAGCTCGGTGCCGTCGAGGTACACCAGGCTCTTGGGGTCGATGATCACCTTGACGCCGTGACTCTCGAACACCTGGTCCTCGGCCGCCAGTTCGTCGACGAACTCGAGCACGTAGGCCAGACCCGAACAACCGGTGGTGCGCACACCGAGGCGAATGCCCTCGCCCTTGCCGCGCCCATCGAGGGAACGCTGCACGTGGCGAGCCGCCGCTTCAGACATGGTGATGGCCATTGCAAACCTCGTCTTTAGAGCAAGCCTTTCTTCTGCTTGTAATCGCGCACGGCCGCCTTGATGGCGTCCTCGGCGAGCACCGAGCAGTGGATCTTCACCGGCGGCAACGCCAGTTCCTCGGCCAGCTGGGTGTTCTTGATGCTCTCGGCCTCGTCCAGGGTCTTGCCCTTCATCCACTCGGTGGCGAGGGAGCTGGAGGCGATGGCCGAACCGCAGCCATAGGTCTTGAACTTGGCGTCTTCGATCACGCCGCTCTCGTTGACCTTGATCTGCAGGCGCATCACGTCGCCGCAGGCCGGCGCACCGACCATGCCGGTGCCGACGTCCGGATCTTCGGCATTCAGTTTGCCGACGTTGCGCGGGTTCTCGTAGTGGTCGATGACCTTGTCACTGTAAGCCATGGTGCTATTCCTCTCTCATCAGGTGCCGCTCTTCGGGCAGCTATCAGTGTGCTGCCCATTCCACGGAGGAAAGGTCGACACCTTCTTTGAACATATCCCACAGGGGCGACAGTTCGCGCAGCTTGTCCACCGCCTCGCGCACCTTGGCGGCGGCGTAGTCGACTTCCTCTTCGGTGGTGAAGCGGCCGAAGGTGAAGCGGATCGAGCTGTGCGCCAGTTCGTCGTTGCGGCCCAGGGCGCGCAGCACGTAGGACGGCTCCAGGGAAGCCGAGGTGCAGGCGGAACCGGACGACACGGCGAGGTCCTTGAGCGCCATGATCAGCGACTCGCCCTCGACGTAGTTGAAACTCAGGTTGAGGTTGTGCGGCACGCGCTGGGTCAGGCTGCCGTTGACGTACAGCTCTTCCATGCCTTCGAGCTGGCGGTAGAAACGATCGCGCAGAGCTTTGACGCGCTGGTTTTCCGCAGCCATTTCTTCCTTGGCGATACGGAAGGCCTCGCCCATGCCAACGCACTGGTGGGTGGCCAGGGTGCCGGAGCGCATGCCGCGCTCGTGGCCGCCGCCGTGGGTCTGGGCCTCCAGGCGCACGCGCGGCTTGCGCCGTACGTAGAGGGCGCCGACGCCTTTCGGGCCGTAGGTCTTGTGCGCGGAGAAGGACATCAGATCGACCTTGAGCTTGTCCAGGTCGATCTCCACCTTGCCGGTGGACTGCGCCGCATCGACATGCAGCAGCACGCCGCGCGAGCGGGTCAACTCGCCGATGGCGGCGATGTCGTTGATGGTGCCGATCTCGTTGTTGACGTGCATCACCGACACCAGCGTGGTGTCGTCGCGCAGCGCGGCTTCGACCATGGCCGGGGTGATCAGGCCGTCTTCGCCAGGCTCCAGGTAGGTAACCTCGAAACCTTCGCGCTCGAGCTGGCGGGTGGTGTCCAGCACCGCCTTGTGCTCGATCTTCGAGGTGACGATGTGCTTGCCCTTGCTGGCGTAGAAGTGCGCCACGCCCTTGATGGCGAGGTTGTCGGACTCGGT
The DNA here is from genome assembly GCF_054110165.1 of Pseudomonas sp. PL-6. NCBI lineage: Bacteria > Pseudomonadati > Pseudomonadota > Gammaproteobacteria > Pseudomonadales > Pseudomonadaceae > Pseudomonas > Pseudomonas sp. PL-6. The sequence goes on from NZ_CM134189.1 coordinate 4,115,055, forward strand.
CGCGCCGCTGGTCCAGACGATCTCGCGCGGGTCGGCATTGACCAGCTCGGCGACCTGGCGGCGGGCGTTTTCCACCGCCTCTTCGGCCTTCCAGCCGAACACGTGGGAACGCGAAGCCGGGTTGCCGAAGTTACCATCGACCAGCAGGCACTCGCTCATCTTCTGCGCCACACGCGGATCGACCGGGGTGGTAGCGGAGTAATCGAGGTAAATCGGCAATTTCATCAGGCTTCTCCTATCAGGCAAACGCCCTGCTCATTCGACGGCGGACGCTTCAATCTTGTCCAGGTGTGGCACGGCCCTGCCAGTACAGCGGCGCTGATCCTGGCGCAGCGCGACTTCCTGCACCTCGCGACGCGCGACCAGATCGGCCAGGCTGATGCCGCTGAGGAACTCGTGAATCTGCTGACTGAGGTCGCACCACAGATGATGGGTCAGGCAGGTGTCGCCGGCATGGCAATCGCCCTGCCCCTGGCAACGGGTGGCATCCACCGACTCGTTGACCGCATCGATCACCTGGGCCACCTGGATGCCGCGCATATCGCGCGACAGCTGGTAGCCACCGCCCGGCCCGCGCACGCTGGACACCAGATTGCCGCGCCGCAGCTTGGCGAACAGTTGCTCCAGGTAGGACAGGGAGATACCTTGCCGCTCGGAAATATCGGCCAGGGATACGGGACCGTGCTGCGCGTGCAACGCCAGATCGAGCATGGCGGTAACGGCGTAACGGCCTTTGGTGGTCAGTCGCATGGCTCTACCACGAATCACTGAATTGCGGCGAAGTATGCGATTCCCGAGTATTTAAGTCAACTATAAGACCTATTGATTTACTCGGGATTGAGCACAAAAAGAGGCGCCATCATAGCAAAGACCACCTCGCCGCGCATCAGGCCGCCGGCTTGTCGCCCTGCTGCTGGTCCTTGCACACCTCGGCGAAGTCCTCGTCGCGCAGCACCGGCAGGTCCTTGGCGCAATAGTCGCTACCCAGGGCGGTGAGCGCCTTGCACATCCCCTCCAGACGGCCGTCGACCGCATGCAGGTGATCGAGCAGCTGGCCGATGGCGCGCGCCACCGGGTCCGGCATGTCCTGACCGACGCCATAGGCATCGAAGCCGATCTTCTCGGCCATCGCCTGGCGCTTGGCCTCCTGCTCGTCGTCGGACTTGACGATGATCTTGCCGGGAATCCCCACCGCGGTGGCGCCGGCCGGCACCTCCTTGGTCACCACTGCATTGGAGCCGATCTTGGCACCGGCACCGACTGTGAACGGGCCGAGCACCTTGGCCCCGGCACCGACCACCACGCCGTCTTCCAGGGTCGGGTGGCGCTTGCCCTTGTTCCAGCTGGTGCCGCCCAGGGTCACGCCCTGATAGAGCGTGACGTCGTTGCCGATCTCGGCGGTCTCGCCGATGACGATGCCCATGCCGTGGTCGATGAAGAAACGCCGACCGATCTTCGCCCCCGGATGAATCTCGATACCGGTCAGCCAGCGGCCGAAGTTGGACACCACCCGCGCCAACCACTTCCAGCCCGAGCGCCACAGGGCGTGGGCAACGCGATGCAGCCAGACCGCATGCAGGCCCGGGTAGCAGGTGACCACCTCGAAGGCGTTGCGCGCCGCCGGATCGCGGTGAAACACGCTCTGGATATCTTCTCGCATGCGCTCAAACATCGGACTTCCCCTGCTTGTGAGGCTCACCGCGCACGGCCTTCTCGGTCTCAGTGAGAATGCCGCGCAGGATATTCATTTCCAACTTGCTCACCGCACTGCGCCCATACAGGCGACGCAGACGGGTCATCAGGTGCCGCGGCTTCAGCGGATCGAGGAAACCGATCATCACCAGCACCCGCTGCAGGTGGCCGTAGAAGGACTCCAGCTCATCCGCCGTGGCCGCCTGGGAATTGAGCATGGCAGTGGTTTCCAGCTTCTCCACCTTGGTCGGCAGGCTCGAAGCAGCCAGCCAGGCCATGCGCACTTCGTAGGCCAGCACCTGCACCGCCGCCGCCAGGTTCAGCGAACTGAACTCGGGATTGGACGGGATATGCACGTGGTACTGACAGCGCTGCAGCTCCTCGTTGGTCAGCCCGGCGTACTCGCGACCGAACACCAACGCCACCTCGCCGCCAGCGGCAGCCTGCTCACAACTGGTCACCCCGCACTCGCGCGGATCGAGCAGCGGCCAGGGAATGCGCCGATCCCGCGCACTGGTACCGATCACCAGGCTGCAGCCGACCAGCGCCTCCTCCAGCGTACCGACCACCTGCGCCGCATCGAGGATATCGGTGGCGCCGGAGGCGCGCGCCACCGCATCGCCGCTGGGAAAATCCTCGGGATCTACCAGCACCAGACGCGACAGACCCATGTTCTTCATCGCCCGCGCCGCGCCGCCGATATTGCCCGGATGACTGGTGTTGACCAAAACCACGCGAATATTGTCCAGCAACGCAGGCACTCTCAGAGACGACAAGGGGGCAACGATCTTACCCAAGCCCTCGGATTAATGCCATGCGGCGTACAGACGGCACTGCATCCGCCGGACTTTTCTGCTAACATGGCCGGCTTTCTTTAACGCCCCAGGTGAACCTTCCATGCAGCCCATGCTGAATATCGCCCTGCGCGCCGCTCGCAGCGCCGGTGAAATGATCTTTCGCTCCATCGAGCGCCTGGACGTCATCTCGGTCGACGAGAAGGATGCCAAGGATTACGTCACCGAGGTCGATCGCGCCGCCGAACTGATGATCGTCCAGGCCATTCGCAAGGCCTACCCGACCCACAGCTTCCTCGGCGAGGAAGGTGGTGCACTGGAAGGCAGCGGCGAAGGCGCCGACTACCAGTGGATCATCGACCCGCTGGACGGCACCACCAACTTCATCCGCGGCGTGCCGCACTTCGCCATCAGCATCGCCTGCAAGTACCGCGGCCGCCTGGAGCACGCCATCGTGCTCGACCCGGTGCGCCAGGAAGAATTCACCGCCAGCCGCGGCCGCGGCGCCGCCCTCAATGGCCGCCGCCTGCGCGTGAGCAACCGCAAGAGCCTGGACGGCGCCCTGCTCGGCACCGGCTTCCCGTTCCGCGATGGCCAGCTCGATCATCTGGACAACTACCTGAACATGTTCCGCAGCCTGGTCGGCCAGACCGCCGGCCTGCGCCGCGCCGGCGCCGCCAGCCTGGACCTGGCCTACGTCGCCGCCGGTCGCTACGACGCATTCTGGGAGTTCGGCCTGTCCGAGTGGGACATGGCCGCCGGCGCCCTGCTGATTCAGGAAGCAGGCGGCCTGGTCAGCGACTTCAGCGGCAGCCACGAATTCCTCGAGAAGGGCCAGATCGTCGCCGGCAACACCAAGTGCTTCAAGGCCGTGCTGACCGCCATCCAGCCGCACCTGGCGCCGTCGATGAAGCGCTGAACACCAGTCGCCCGACAATAAAAAAACGCCCCGAGGGGCGTTTTTTTATGAACGGCGGTTATTGCGCCTGCTGCACCAGCACCAGCTCACCCTGTTTGTTAACCGGAATCTGAGCGCCCGGATCGCGGTCCATGCGCACGGTGCCAACCTGCTCGCCCAGTTGATACTTGACGTCGTACCCCACCAGCTTCTCGCTGGTATCGGTCACGGTGTTGCAGCGGGTTTCGGTGGTGGTGTAGGTGTCGCGCGCCTGCATGCCTTCCTGGATCTTGTTGCCGGCGTAGCCGCCGCCGACCGCACCGGCCACAGTGGCGATCTTCTTGCCGCTGCCGCCGCCGACCTGATTGCCCAGCAGACCGCCGGCGATGGCGCCGATGGCGGTGCCGGCGATCTGGTGCTGATCCTTGACCGGCGCCTGACGGGTGACGGTGACGTCCTTGCACACCTCGCGCGGCGTCTTGATGGTTTCCTTGACCGGGGTCACCGCCAGCACCTCGGCGTACTGCGGGCCGCGATCGACCAGGCTGTAAGTGGCAACCGCGCCGCCAGCGGTAACGCCGACAGCGCCCAGCACGGTACCGATCAACATCGACTTGTTCATGATTCTCTCCTAGGCTCGGCGACTCGCGCCTTTCTCCCTGCCTAGGACAGCAGAAGGCCGCGACAAGTTCGCCCTGTCGCGGCCCGCGTGCGCATTACATGAAGCAGGTCACAGCCTCAGGGGCGCCCGTCGTCGGCCTCGGCTTCGACGGCCGGCGGAATCAGATCCTCGACGCTCAGCTTCAGCCAGATCAGCACCACGGCGCCGATGTACACCGACGAATAGGTACCCACCACCACGCCGACCAGCAGGGTCAGGGCGAAGGCCGCCAGCACGTCGCCGCCGAAGAACAGCAGCGCCAGCAGGGCCAGCGCGGTGGACAACGAGGTGGCAATGGTACGCAGCAGGGTCTGGGTGATCGAGATGTCGATGTTCTCGATCAGCGACGCCTTGCGCAGCATGCGGAAGTTCTCGCGGATGCGGTCGTAGATGATGATGGTGTCGTTCAGCGAGTAGCCGATCATCGCCAGCACCGCCGCCAGCACGGTCAGGTCGAAGGGAATCTGGAAGAACGCCAGCACGCCAAGGGTGACCACCACGTCGTGCACCAGGGAGGCGATGGCGCCGACGCCGAATTTCCACTGGAAGCGAAACGCCAGGTACAGCAGGATGCCGCCCAGCGCCAGAAGCATGGCGATGCCGCCCTGGTCGCGCAGTTCCTCACCCACCTGCGGACCGACGAACTCGACCCGCTTGACCTCGAACTCGGTGGTGCTGTCGACCTTGCGCAGGGCCTCGGCCACCCGGTTGCCCAGGTCGGGGTCATCGCCCGCCAGGCGCACCAGCACATCGGTGCTGGCACCGAAGCTCTGCACCACGGCGTCGGCGTAACCGGCCTGGCCCAGCTCGCGCTTGATCAGCTCGAGGTCGGCCGGCTGCTCGTACTGCAGCTCGACCAGGGTACCGCCGGTGAAATCCAGACCGAAGTTCAGGCCCTTGGCGAACAGCGCCCCAAGCCCGACCAGGGTGAGCACCAGGGTCATGGTAAAGGCGATGTTGCGCACCGCCATGAAACGAATGGTTGACTTGATCATGGCTAGATCCACAGCTTCTTGAAGTTACGACCACCGAAGATCAGGTTGACCAGGCCACGGGTGAACATGATGGCGGTGAACATCGAGGTGACGATGCCCAGCGACATGGTCACCGCGAAGCCCTTGACCGGGCCGGTGCCCATGGCGAACAGGATGCCGCCGACCAGCAGGGTGGTCAGGTTACTGTCGAGAATTGCCGAGAAGGCGCGGTCGAAGCCCTCGTGGATGGCGCGCTGCACGGGCAGGCCATTGGCCAGCTCCTCGCGGATACGCGAGAAGATCAGCACGTTGGCGTCCACCGCCATGCCCAGGGTCAGCACGATACCGGCGATGCCCGGCAGGGTCAGGGTGGCGCCGATGGCCGACATCAGACCGACCAGCAACACCAGGTTGAACGCCAGCGCGACGGTCGCCAGCACCCCGAAGAAGCGGTAGATGGCGATGATGAACAGCGCCACGAAGATCATCGCCCACTCGGTGGATTCGATGCCCTTGGCGATGTTCTCGGCACCCAGGCTCGGGCCGATGGTGCGCTCCTCGGCGAAGTACATCGGCGCCGCCAGGCCGCCGGCACGCAGCAGCAGAGCCAGCTCGGATGATTCGCCCTGGCCGTTGAGGCCGGTGATGCGGAACTGACTGCCCAAAGGCGACTGGATGGTCGCCAGGCTGATGATCTTCTTCTCCTCGACGAAGGACGATACGGCCACTTCCTGCTCGACACCGTCGACCACCTGACGCACGTAGCGGGTCACCGGCTTCTGCTCGATGAAGATCACCGCCATGCTGCGCCCCACGTTGTTTCGCGTGGCACGGTTCATCAGGTCGCCGCCGTGGCCGTCGAGACGGATATTGACCTGCGGTCGACCGTTCTCGTCGAAGCTGGCCTGGGCGTCGGTGACCTGATCGCCGGTGATGATCAGCTCGCGCTCGAGCTGCACCGGCGGCCGGCCTTCCTCGCGGAAACCGAAGGTTTCGGTGGCGCCGCGCGGCGCGTCGAAATCGGCCTGCAGGCGGAATTCCAGGTTGGCGGTCTTGCCGAGGATGCGCTTGGCTTCGGCGGTGTCCTGCACGCCCGGCAGCTCGACCACAATACGGTTGGCACCCTGACGCTGCACCAGCGGTTCGGCCACGCCGAGCTCGTTGACCCGGTTGCGCACTGTGGTGAGGTTCTGCTTGATCGAGTACTCGCGGATCTCGGCGATCTTCGCCGCGGTCAGGCCGAGTTGCAGCACCTGCTGACCACCGCGCTCGACGGTGGTGATCTCAAAATCGTTGAAGTCCTTGCGAATCAGGCGCTGAGCCTGCTCCAGCGCATCGCTGTCGGCGAAGCCGAGCTGAATGCGACCGTCCTGTTCCGGCATGCTGCGGTAGCGAATGCGCTCCTTGCGCAGCAGGCTCTTGATCTCGCCTTCGTAGACCTTGCGCCGTACATCCAACGCCTTGTCCATGTCGACTTCCAGCAGGAAGTGCACACCGCCGGACAGGTCCAGGCCCAATTTCATCGGGCTGGCGCCGAGGCTGCGCAGCCAGTCGGGGGTGGTCTGCGCCAGGTTCAGCGCCACCACGTAGTCGTCGCCCAGAGCGCGGCGGACCACGTCCTTGGCCGGCAGCTGGTCATCCTGCTTGGTCAGACGGATCAGGCCAGTGCGGCCGCGCTCGTCGAGGCCGATGTCCTTGACCGCGATGCCGGCATCCTGCAGCGCCTTGCCAGCACGATCGAGATCGGCCTGCTCGATGCTCAGCGCCGAGCTGGCGCCGCTGATCTGCACGGCCGGATCGTCCGGATAGAGATTGGGGATGGAGTACACCAGGCCGACGGCCAATACGGCCAGAATCAGCAGGTACTTCCACAGAGGGTATTTATTGAGCATGAACGAGCCGCCCGCTTATGACGCGGGGCGCTAAAAGCGCCCCGTCGAGTGGAAAACTAACAACCGAATCAGATGGCTTTCAGCGTGCCCTTGGGCAGGGTGGCGGCGATGGCCTGCTTCTGGAACTTCAGCTCGACGCTGTCGGAAACCTCGATCACCACGAAATCGTCGGCCACCTTGGTCACCTTGCCGGCGATACCGCCGCTGGTCACCACCTCGTCGCCCTTCTGCAGGCTACCGAGCAGGTTCTTGTGCTCCTTGGCGCGCTTGGCCTGGGGACGCCAGATCATCAGGTAGAAGATGACCAGAAAGCCGATCAGGAACACCCACTCGAAGCCGCTACCGGCAGGGCCGGCAGCCGGAGCGGTGTCAGCGTAGGCGGCGGGGATGAAAAAGCTCATGTATCACTCCTAATGGAAAGGATGTTGAATCGTTTGGGAATCAGTCCAGCGGCGGCACGGGCAGGCCGCGCTTGGCATAGAAGCTTTCGACAAAGGCGGCCAATGTACCCTGTCCGATAGCCTCGCGCAAACCAGCCATAACCCGCTGATAATGCCGCAAGTTATGGATGGTATTGAGCATGCTACCGAGCATTTCGCCGCACTTGTCCAGGTGATGCAGGTAGGCGCGGGAGAAGTGTTTGCAGGTGTAACAGTCGCAGCTCGGATCCAGCGGCGAGTCGTCGTGCTTGTGCACGGCGTTGCGGATTTTCACCACGCCGCTATCGACGAACAGGTGGCCGTTGCGTGCATTGCGCGTCGGCATCACGCAGTCGAACATGTCCACCCCGCGGCGCACGCCCTCGACCAGGTCTTCCGGCTTGCCCACGCCCATCAGGTAGCGCGGCTTGTCGGCCGGCATCTGCGGCGGCAGGAAGTCCAGTACGCGGATCATCTCCTCCTTCGGCTCGCCCACCGACAGACCGCCGATGGCCAGGCCGTCGAAGCCGATCTCGCACAACCCTTCCAGCGAGCGCATGCGCAACTCTTCGTGCATGCCGCCCTGGACGATGCCGAACAGCGCCGCCGTGCTCTCGCCATGCGCGGTCTTGGAACGCTTGGCCCAACGCAGCGACAGCTCCATGGAGCGCTTGGCCACGTCGAACTCGGCCGGGTACGGCGTGCATTCGTCGAAGATCATCACGATGTCCGAGCCCAGGTCGCGCTGCACCTGCATCGACTCTTCCGGGCCCATGAACACCTTGGCGCCATCGACCGGCGAGGCGAAGTACACGCCCTCCTCCTTGATCTTGCGCATCGCGCCCAGGCTGAACACCTGAAAACCGCCGGAGTCGGTGAGGATCGGCCCCTGCCACTGCATGAAGTCGTGCAGGTCGCCGTGCTTCTTGATCACTTCCATGCCCGGGCGCAGCCACAGGTGGAAGGTGTTGCCGAGGATGATCTGCGCGCCGATATCCTCGACGTCGCGCGGCAGCATGCCCTTGACCGTGCCGTAGGTGCCCACCGGCATGAAGGCCGGGGTCTCGACCACGCCACGGGGGAAGGTCAGCCGGCCGCGACGGGCCTTGCCGTCGGTAGCCAGCAACTCGAAGGACATGCGACAGGTGCGCGACATACTCAAACCTCGGGCCCGCGCGCGGCGGGATTGCGGGTGATGAACATGGCATCACCGTAACTGAAGAAGCGATAGCCCTGCGCCACGGCCTCGCGGTAGGCGGCCATGGTCTCGGCGTAGCCGGCGAAGGCCGACACCAGCATCAGCAGGGTCGACTCGGGCAAATGGAAATTGGTCACCAGGGCATCGACCACATGGAAGGGGCGGCCCGGGTAGATGAAGATGTCGGTGTCGCCGCTGAAGGCCTTTAGCTCGCCATCGCGCGCCGCCGTCTCCAGCGAGCGCACGCTGGTGGTGCCCACCGCGATCACCCGACCGCCCCGCGCCCGGCAGGCGGCCACGGCGTCGACCACGTCCTGACCGACCTCTAGCCATTCGCTGTGCATATGGTGGTCTTCGATCCGCTCGACACGCACCGGTTGGAAGGTGCCGGCACCGACGTGCAGGGTGACGAAGGCGGTGTCCACGCCCTTGGCGCGGATCGCCGCCAGCAGCTCGTCGTCGAAGTGCAACCCGGCGGTGGGCGCCGCCACCGCACCGGCCTTCTCGGCGTAGACGGTCTGGTAGCGCTCGCGGTCGGCCTCGTCGTCCGGCCTGTCTATATAAGGCGGCAGCGGCATATGACCGACGCGTTCGAGCAACGGCAGCACCGGCTCGGTAAAGCGCAGCTCGAACAGGGCGTCGTGACGCGCGACCATCTCGGCCTCGCCGCCACCGTCGACGAAAATCTGCGAACCGGGCTTGGGCGATTTGCTGGAACGCACGTGCGCCAGCACGCGGTGCTGATCCAGCACCCGCTCCACCAGCACCTCGAGCTTGCCGCCGGAGGCCTTCTGGCCGAACAACCGCGCCGGAATCACCCGGGTATTGTTGAACACCATCAGATCGCCGGCGCGCAGATGGCCGAGCAGGTCGGTGAACTGGCCGTGGCGCAGTTCGCCGCTGGGCCCGTCCAGTTGCAGCAGACGGCTGGCCCGACGTTCGGCCAGGGGATGACGGGCGATCAACGACTCGGGAAGATCGAAGTGGAAATCGGCAACACGCATGATCGGAGGGGGCAATTCTGCAGGGCGGCAAAGCTTACCGGAATTCCCCCAAACTGGCCACGCACGCCGATTGACCGGGATCTGAGGCATCCCTATACTGCGCCGCCATCGTGCCCCGGTGGCGGAATCGGTAGACGCGGCGGATTCAAAATCCGTTTTCGAAAGGAGTGGGAGTTCGAGTCTCCCCCGGGGCACCAGCTTAGAGCCCGCAAGACCTTGGTCTTGCGGGCTTTTTCATGCCCGCGCCAGGGACTTCGCGCCGCGCCGCGCAAGTGCTGCAACTGCACTTTCCCAGCCCCTCGGCGAGCCCCGTAAAACCTGGCCAACAGCCGCGCCGGCGGGGGTTGGCAATTGCGCAAAAGTTAGCGTAGAGTGATTGCACTGTTTGCATGGGTCGCTGTGAATCGTGACCTGGTGCAGTAGATCATCAAGATCCGCTACATCCCGCTCGACTTCTATTACTCCTTGCAACCAGTCTCAGCCCTCTATAGTTAGAGGCTGTCATCAACTCTAGTTTCAAGGAAAAAGACATGTCGAATCGTCAGAACGGTACCGTCAAGTGGTTTAACGACGAGAAAGGTTTTGGTTTTATCACTCCCGAGAGCGGTCCGGATCTGTTCGTGCACTTCCGCGCGATCGAAGGCAATGGTTTCAAGAGCCTGAAAGAAGGTCAGAAAGTCAGCTTCGTCGCTGTGCAAGGTCAAAAAGGCATGCAGGCCGACCAGGTTCAGATCCTGGGCTGATCGCCGCTGCTTTGAAGAACCCCTGATGCTGCATCGGGGGTTTTTTTATGCCTGTGGAAAAGTCGCGGTTAGAATGGCGCGCCCTATCGTCACAGCGAGCCCATCATGCCGAGACACCAGCTGCGCCCGCAGGGGGACTTCCCCACTGCCGGCCTGATCCGTCGCCTGGCGGCGATCTTCTACGACTTCCTGCTCTGCGTCGCGCTGATCATGGTGGTCACCCTGATCTATCAGCAGGGCATCCTGCGCCTGATCCACGGCAGCGAGACCCTGCTGGCCATGGCCGAAGCCGGCGCCCTGGACAACGACCCGATCCTGGCCAGCCTGGTGCTGCTCAGCCTGTTCGCCTTCTTCGCCAAGTTCTGGACCCACAACGGCCAGACCCTGGGCATGCAGGCCTGGGGCCTGCGCATCCAGAACGCCGACGGCAGCGCCATCGACCTGTGGCAGGCGCTGCTGCGCTTCGTGGTCGCCATCGGCTCCTGGCTGTTCGCCGGCCTCGGTTTTCTCTGGATGCTGTGGGACAAACAGGGCCGCACCTGGCACGACATTTACTCCGACAGCCGCGTGGTGCAGCTGCCGAAGAATATCCACAAGAAGTAGCGCGGCGCAGGCAGAAAAAAGCCGGCTCTGATAGCCGGCTTTTTCATGCGCACGCGCAGCTCAGCCCGCACGCCTCAGCAGCCACACCCCGGCCAGCGCGCAGATCCCCGCCGGCACCAGCACCGCCAGCAGCGGCGAGAAGCCGAACACCAGACTGGACGGCCCGAGCAGGTCCTGGGCGATGCGGAACACGAAGCCCACCAGCACGCCGGTGAACACCCGCTGCCCCAGGGTCACCGAGCGCAGCGGGCCGAAGATGAAGGAAATCGCCATCAACACCAGCGCGCCGGTCACCAGCGGCTGCAGCACCTTGCTCCAGAACGCCAGCCAGTAGCGGGCGTTGTTCAGGCCCTGCTCGCCCAGGTAGTGGATGTACTGCCACAGGCCGCTGACCGACAGCGACTCGGGCTCCATCACCACGGTGCTGAGCAGTTGCGGGCTCAATTCGATGTCCCAGCGCTCCTCGGGACTCTTGACCACCTCGGTGGCGCCTTCGCGGAAGTGAGTGGTCTGCACGTTGCGCAACACCCAGTGATCGCCGCGGTGCTCGGCGCGCCGGGCGAAGCTGGCGGACTGCATGCGCCGTTCGTCGTCGAAGCGGTAGCGGGTCACCCCGAGCAGCAGGCCATTGGGTTGCACGGCGTTGATATGCACGTACTCCTGCCCCTGGCGGTGCCACATGCCGCGCTTGGAGCTCTGCGCGGCGCCACCGCCCTGGGCCAGGGCGCGGTCGGCCTGGGCCTGGTTCTCGGTCAGCGGTGCGACGTACTCGCCGACCAGAATGCCGGCCAGCATCAGCACCAGCATGGGCTTCATCACGGCCCAGACGATGCGGCCGATGGACACCCCGGCGGCGCGCATGATGGTCAGCTCGCTGTTGCTGGCCAGGCTGCCGAGGCCGATCAGGCAGCCGATCAGCGCCGCCATCGGCAGCATCTCGTAGGCACGCCGCGGCGCAGTCAGCAGCACGTACCAGAGCGCCTGGCCGACGCCGTAATCGCCCTTGTTGAGGTCGCCCAGCTCGTCGATGAAGGCGAACAGCAGGGCCAGGCCGAGGATGATGCCCAGCACCGCGAGAATGGCCAGGAATACCTGGGTGCCGATGTACCTATCCAGCTTAGCCATGGGCCACCTCCACTGCCGCAGCGCGGCGGCCGGCCCACCACAGGCTCAATTGTTCCCAGTACAGCAGCAGCACACCGATCGCCAGGAAGATGCCATGCACCCACCACAGCCCCAGCCCGGGCGGCAGCTTGCCCTTGTCCAGCGCGCCGCGGGCGGCGATCAGCATGCCCAGATAGGCCATATACAGGAAGATTGCCGGCAACAGCTTGAGGAAGCGCCCCTGGCGCGGGTTGACCTTCGACAGCGGTACCGCCAGCAGGGTGACCACAAACACCAGCAGCGGAATCGACAGGCGCCACTGCAGTTCGGCCTGCAGGCGCGGATCATCGCTGCCCAGCAGCTCGCGGGTCGGCATCGCCTCGCGCTCGCTGGCCTCGATGGCCACCTCCGGCTTGGGCAGCAGCACGCCGTAGGTGTCGTACTGGATGGCGCGGTAATCGGCTTCGCCCGGCTCGCCGTCGTAGCGGTAGCCGTTCTCCAGGATCAGGTAGCGACTGCCGTCGGCCTGGATTTCCTGGCGCCCGCTCTCGGCCACCAGCACGGTGATGCCGCGTTCGGATCGACCGTCGGCGGAGAAGCGCTTCTCCGACATGAACACCCCGCGCAACTCGCTGCGGTCGGCCGACAGCTCCTGCGAATAGGTCACCCGCGAGCCGTCCTTCATCGACTGGAAGCGCCCCGGCACCAGGGTGTCCAGCTCGGTCAGGGCATCCTGTTCGTTGAGAATGCGCGACACCTCGGCCACCCCCTGCGGCGCCAGGCCCATGCTCAACCAGCCGGCCAGCAGGGCGACGATCAGCGCCGGCGCCATACTGTAGGCGGTCAGCCGCTGCTGGCTGACGCCGGTGGCCGAGAGCACGGTCATTTCGCTGTCGAGATAGAGGCGGCCATAGGCCAGGAGGAAACCGAGGAACAGGCCCAATGGCAGGATCAACTGGAGGAAGCCGGGAATCCGGTACCCCATGATCAGAAACAGCACGCCGGGGTCCAGCGCCCCCTGCGCGGCCTGCGCCAGGTACTTGATGAAACGGCCGCTCATGATGATCACCAGCAGCACGGCGCTCACCGCACTGAGGGTTACCAGCACTTCGCGGGACAGATAACGGAAGACGATCAAACCGGACGCTCCAGGGTTGTCAGGCTCGGGCGCGAACGCTCACACTAGCCGCACCTTTGCCGGCCCGCCTTGCGGTGGGCCCTCGAAAAAATAGCGGGCATTATCCGCCAAACCCGACTCTTTGTCTTGGGGACAGCTCATATGGAATTCCTCGTCAAAAGCACCCGTCCGGAAACCCTGAAGACCGCCACCCTGGTGCTGGCCATCGGCGAAGGCCGCAAGCTGGGCGAAGCCGCCAAGGCCGTCGACGCGGCCAGCGGCGGTGCCCTCTCCGCCGTGCTCAAGCGTGGCGACATCGCCGGCAAGCCGGGCCAGACCCTGCTACTGCACAGCCTGCCGGGGCTCAAGGCCGAGCGCGTGCTGCTGGTGGGCAGCGGCAAGGGCGATCTATCCGACCGTCAGTTGCGCAAATTGGTTGCAAGCCTGCAGGGCGTGCTCAAGGGCCTCGGCGGCAGCGACGCCGTGCTGGCCCTCGGCGAGCTCAAGGTCAAGGGGCGCGACGCCTACGGCAAGGCGCGCCTGATCGTGGAAACCCTGGCCGACGGCGACTACCTGTTCGAGCAGTTCAAGAGCCAGAAGGCCGATGCCCGCGCGCTGAAGAAGATCACCCTGATCGCCGACAAGGCCGAACTGGCCGCGGTCGAGCGCGGCGCGCAGCACGCCCGCGCCATCGCCAGCGGCATGGCCCTGACCAAGAACCTCGGCAACCTGCCGCCGAACCTCTGCCACCCCAGCTACCTGGCCGAAGAGGCCAAGGCCCTGGGCAAGGCGCACAAGAACCTCAAGGTGGACATCCTCGACGAGAAGAAGCTCAAGGAGCTCGGCGCCGGCGCCTTCCTCGCCGTGGCCCAGGGCAGCGAGCAGCCGCCGCGGATGATCGTCATGCACTACCAGGGCGGCAAGAAGGACGACAAACCCTTCGCCCTGGTCGGCAAGGGCATCACCTTCGACACCGGCGGCATCAGCATCAAGCCGGCGGCCGGCATGGACGAAATGAAGTACGACATGTGCGGCGCCGCCAGCGTGTTCGGCACCCTCAAGGCGGTGCTCGAGCTGCAACTGCCGATCAACCTGGTGTGCCTGCTGGCCTGCGCCGAGAACATGCCCAGCGGCCGCGCCACTCGCCCCGGCGATATCGTCACCAGCATGAGCGGGCAGACCGTGGAGATCCTCAACACCGACGCCGAAGGCCGCCTGGTGCTGTGCGACACCCTGACCTACGCCGAGCGCTTCAAGCCGCAGGCGGTGATCGACATCGCCACCCTCACCGGCGCCTGCATCGTCGCCCTGGGCAGCAACGTCTCCGGCCTGATGGGCAACAACGAGGCGCTGATCAAGCAGATCCTCAAGGCCGGCGAGCAGGCCGACGACCGCGCCTGGCAGCTGCCGCTGTACGACGAATACCAGGAGCAGCTGGACAGCCCCTTCGCCGACATCGCCAATATCGGCGGGCCCAAGGCCGGCACCATCACCGCCGGCTGCTTCCTGTCGCGCTTCGCCAAGAACTATCACTGGGCGCACCTGGATATCGCCGGCACCGCCTGGATCAGCGGCGGCAAGGACAAGGGCGCCACCGGCCGCCCAGTGCCGTTGCTGACCCAGTACCTGCTGGATCGCGCGTAGGCTGGCGCTGAGCGCAGCGAAGCCCGACGAGGAGCGCACAGCGCTCCGCCCGGCGGCCTGAAGCCAAGGCCGCCGAGCACATTGGCGACTCAAGCCCCCCAGCCACCCATAGCGTTCACCGAGCCCCTCATGCGTATCGAGTTCTACGTCCTCTCCTCCAGCGACGCCGAAGGCCGCCTGCGTGCCGCCTGCCAACTGGCGCTGAAGGCCTGGAGCGCCGGCCTGCCGGTGTTCGTCCGCGGCGGCGACGCGGCGCAGTGCGAGGCGCTGGACCAGTTGCTGTGGGCGTTCAAGGCCGAGCGCTTCGTGCCTCACGACCTGCACCGCAATGCCTCGCAGTCGCCGGTGACCCTGGGCCTGGACGAGGCGCCGGGCTTCGAGCAGGGCGTGCTGATCAACCTCGGCAGCAGCCTGTCGCCGCATGTCGAACGCTTCGCGCGGATCATCGAGATCGTCAACCAACAGCCGGATCTACTCGACGCCTGTCGCGAGAATTTCCGTACCTATCGCCAGCGCGGGTATGATCCCAAGCGCGTAGAACTGTAAAGCGCGTCGCCCCATGGACAAGCCCCCGCACAAGCCGACCCAACTGCTCAACGACCTCGAGTCGATCCGCGAACTGCTGGGCGACGAAAGCCTCGAGCCGCCGCTGCTGATCGATTCGCTCGACCCGGACAGCATCCCGGTGCTCTCGGATATCGTCAGCGCGCCGCCCGGCCCGCCGCCACCCTTCAATATCGCCGCGCCGCCCAGCGGCCCGTCGGCCGCTGCCAGCAGCGCCACGCTGCGCGCCAGCCTGGAGCCGCGCCTGCAAGACAGCGCCCGCGACCTGCAGCGCCTGGACGGCGAACTGCGCGCCGCCGCGCAACTGATCCTGCAGGACGTGATCGACGATTTCGTGCCGCAGATCGAGGCCGAACTCAAGCGCCGCCTGGAAGCCCGCCTGCCGCGCCTGCTGCCGCCGCGCAAACCCTGACCTGCCCCTAACGCCTCTGGCGCGGCCCCCGCTACCGCTCGCTGACGCGCTGCCCTTACGCCGCAAGGCCCATCCCCGTTATACTTGCCGGCTTTTCCGATCAGCCGTCACAAGGGTCCCGCCGCGCATGGACAAGACCTACCAGCCGCACGCCATCGAATCCAACTGGTACCAGACCTGGGAGCAGAACAACTACTTCGCCCCACAGGGTAGCGGTGAGCCGTACTGCATCATGATCCCGCCGCCGAACGTCACCGGCAGCCTGCACATGGGCCACGGCTTCAACAACTCGATCATGGACTGCCTGATCCGCTTCCGCCGCATGCAGGGCCGCAACACCCTGTGGCAGCCGGGCACCGACCACGCGGGCATCGCCACCCAGATGGTGGTGGAGCGCCAGCTGGCCGCCGAGGGCATCGGCCGCCACGACCTGGGCCGCGAGAAATTCCTGGAGAAGGTCTGGGAGTGGAAGGAACAGTCCGGCGGCACCATCACCCGGCAGATCCGCCGCCTGGGCAGCTCGGTGGACTGGTCGCGCGAGCGCTTCACCATGGACGAGGGCCTGTCCGAAGCCGTTAAAGAGGCCTTCGTGCGCCTGCACCAGGATGGCCTGATCTACCGCGGCAAGCGTCTGGTCAACTGGGACACCAAGTTCCACACCGCCATTTCCGACCTCGAAGTGGAAAACCACGACGAGAAGGGCCACCTGTGGAACCTGCGCTACCCGCTGGCCGACGGCAAGAAGACCGCCGACGGCAAGGATCATCTGATCGTCGCCACCACCCGCCCGGAAACCATGCTCGGCGACGCCGCCGTGGCCGTGCACCCGGAGGACGAGCGCTACAAGGCGCTGATCGGCAGCTTCGTCGAACTGCCGCTGGTGGGCCGGCGCATCCCGATCATCGCCGACGACTACTGCGACCCCGAGTTCGGTACAGGCTGCGTGAAGATCACTCCGGCGCACGACTTCAACGACTACGAAGTGGGCAAGCGCCACGACCTGCCGCTGATCAATATCTTCGATGCCGACGCCGCCGTACTGGCGCGCGCCCAGGTATTCAATATCGACGGCAGCGTCAACACCGGGGTCGATGGCAGCCTGCCGGCCGAATACGCCGGCCTGGACCGCTTCGAGGCGCGCAAGCGCATCGTCGCCGCCTTCGAAGCCGCAGGCCTCTTGGAGAAGATCGAAGACCACGCCCTGAAAGTGCCAAAGGGCGACCGCTCCGGCACCGTGATCGAGCCCTGGCTGACCGACCAGTGGTACGTCTCCACCAAGCCGCTGGCGGAGAAAGCCATCGCCGTGGTCGAGAGCGGCGAGATCCAGTTCGTGCCCAAGCAGTACGAGAACATGTACTTCAGCTGGATGCGCGACATCCAGGACTGGTGCATCAGCCGGCAGCTGTGGTGGGGCCACCGCATCCCGGCCTGGTACGACGAGGCCGGCAACGTCTACGTCGGCCGCGACGAGGCGGAGGTGCGCGCCAAGCACAACCTCGGCGATGCCGCCCTGCGCCAGGACGAGGACGTGCTGGACACCTGGTTCAGCTCCGGCCTGTGGACCTTCTCCACCCTCGGCTGGCCCGAGCAGACCGATTTCCTCAAGACCTTCCACCCCACGGACGTGCTGGTCACCGGCTTCGATATCATCTTCTTCTGGGTCGCGCGGATGATCATGCTGTCGACCCACCTGACCGGGCAGATCCCGTTCAAGACCGTGTACGTGCACGGCCTGGTGCGCGACGGCCAGGGGCAGAAGATGTCCAAGTCCAAGGGCAACGTGCTCGACCCGCTGGACATAGTCGACGGCATCAGCCTGGACGAGCTGCTGGAAAAACGCACCAGCGGCATGATGCAGCCCAAGCTGGCCGAGAAGATCGCCAAGCAGACCCGCGCCGAGTTCCCCGACGGCATCGCCGCCTACGGCACCGACGCCCTGCGCTTCACCAACCTGGCGCTGGCCTCCACCGGTCGTGACATCAAGTTCGACATGGGCCGCGTCGAGGGCTACCGCAACTTCTGCAACAAGCTGTGGAACGCCGCCAACTTCGTCATCGAGAACACCGATGGCCAGGACACCGGCGTCAATGGCGAGCCTGTGGATCTGTCGCCGGTCGACCGCTGGATCATTTCCGCGCTGCAGCGCTGCGAGCAGGACGTGACCCGCCACCTCGACGCCTTCCGCTTCGACATGGCGGCACAAGCCTTGTATGAGTTCATCTGGGACGAGTACTGCGCCTGGTACCTGGAACTGGTCAAGCCGGTGCTGTGGGACGAGAACGCCCCGATCGAGCGCCAGCGTGGCACCCGCCGCACCCTGGTGCGCGTGCTGGAAGTGATCCTGCGCCTGGCCCATCCGTTCATGCCCTTCATCACCGAAGAAATCTGGCAGCGCATCAAGGCCCTGGCCGGCAAGGACGGCGCCACCCTGATGCTGCAGCCCTGGCCGGTCGCCGCCGAGGAGCGCATCGACGCCGCCGCCGAGGCCGATATCGAGTGGGTCAAGCAGCTGATGCTCGGCGTGCGCCAGATCCGTGGCGAGATGAAGATCTCCATGGCCAAGCGCATCGACATCATCGTGCAAAACGCCGCGGCCTCCGACCTGCGCCGCCTGGCCGACTTCGAGCCGCTGCTGAACAAGCTGGCCAAGCTGGAATCGGTGCGTGTACTGGCCGCCGGTGAAGAGGCGCCGATGTCCGCCACCGCCCTGGTCGGCGAGATGCAGGTGCTGGTGCCGATGGCCGGGCTGATCGACAAGGACGCCGAGCTGGCGCGCCTGGACAAGGAAATCGCCCGCCTGCAGGGCGAGGTGCAGCGCGTCGGCGGCAAACTCGCCAACGAGGGCTTCGTCGCCAAGGCGCCGGCCGAAGTGCTGGACAAGGAACGCGCCAAGCTGGCCGAGGCCGAGCAGGCGCTGAGCAAGCTGGTGGAGCAGCGCGGCAAGATCGCCGCGCTCTGATCCCAGCGCAATCCCCACAGGCCCGCGCCCTAACCGGCGCGGGTTTTGTTTTTTCTGCAGAGGCCCGACTCGGCCTCCGTTTCATCGATTGACCGGTACACCCATGACTGCCCGCTCCCCTTCCCTACTCGACGCGCTGCTGCCGATCGGCGTGCTGGTGCTGCTGCTCGGCCTTTCCGTCTACCTGTTCGGCGACGGCTCCTCCAGCGGGCCGAACCAGATCGCCCTGATGAGCGCCGCCTTCGTCGCCGGCCTGGTCGGCCTGAAGAACGGCCTGCGCTGGACCGAGATCGAGGAAGGCATACTCGCCGGCATCCATATGGCGATGAAGGCCAACCTGATCCTGCTGGCGGTCGGTGCGCTGATCGGCACCTGGATTCTCGCCGGCACCGTGCCGACCATGATCTGGCTCGGCCTCAAGCTAATCAGCGCCGAGTACTTCTACCTCACCAGTTGCCTGATCTGCGCGCTCACCGCGCTGTCGATCGGCAGCTCCTGGACGGTGGCCGGCACCCTCGGCATCGGCCTGATGGGCGTGGCCGCGGGTCTGGGTCTGGATCCGGCGATCACCGCGGGGGCGATCATTTCCGGCGCCTACTTCGGCGACAAGCTGTCGCCGCTGTCGGACACCACCAACCTGGCCCCGGCCGCCGCCGGCGCCGAGCTGTTCGCGCATATCCGCAACATGCTGCGCACCACGCTACCGGCGCTGCTGATCGCCCTGGCGATCTTCTTCGTGCTCGGCCAGCAGGCCGGCGCCAGCCACGACACCGGGCGCATCGCCGAGGTGCTGGCGGCGCTGGAAACGCAGTTCAGTCTGGGCTGGCACCTGCTGCTGCCGGTGGCCTTTCTGCTGCTGCTCGCGGTGCGCCAGTGGGCGGCCTTCCCCGCGGTGTTTCTCGCCGCCCTGCTCGGCGCGCTGTTCGCCGTGCTGTTCCAACCCGAAGTGATGAGCCGCCTGGCCGATCCGGCGGCCGGCGCCCTGGCGCCGCTGAAGACGGTATGGAGCGCGCTGTTCGCCGGCTATCAGTCGGCCAGCGGCAACGCCGAGCTGGACGGCCTGCTGTCCAAGGGCGGTATGGCCAGCATGCTCACCACCGTGTGGCTGATCATCTGCGCCATGTGCTTCGGCGGTGTGCTGGAGCGCCTCGGCCTGCTCCAGCGCCTGCTGCACAGCGCGCTGCGCCTGGTACGCAGCGACAGCGGTCTGGTCGCCAGCACCATCACCACCAGCATCGGCACCAACGTCATCACCGCCGACCAGTACATCGCCCTGGTGCTGCCGGGGCGCATGTACCGCGCCGAGTACGAGAAGCGCGGCCTGCCGCCGACCAGCCTGTCGCGCGCCCTGGAAGACGGCGGCACCCTGACCTCGGTGCTGGTGCCCTGGAACACCTGCGGCGCCTACATGGCCGCCACCCTCGGCGTGGCCACCCTGAGCTACCTGCCCTACTGCTTCTTCAACCTGATCATGCCGCTGCTGGCCATCGCCCTGGCCTATATCGCGCCACCCAAGCCGCAAGCGCTCGGCTAGGCATCCGCGCTAGCCACCGGGGCGAGCGCCGTGCCGTCCCGGGACGCCTCATCAGGTCGCAAAACGCTGCTGCTGTTTGCCCCTTTTCGCCATAAAAGCCTTCCCTTTTTCCAATTGTTTCAGGCATCTTCAGCCGCCTGGCTACAGCCTCCGGCACTTCCCGACCAATAAAAATCAGAACGGAACCCCCGAACATGTATGCGTTGATGGCACTCGTCTTTGTCCTCGGCTACCTGTGCATCGCACTGGAGCACCCGTTAAAGATCGACAAGGCGGCCTCCGCGCTGCTCACCGCCGTGGTCGCCTGGACCATCCTGGTACTGGGCGCCGACAGCATCCTGCCGCTGCTGGGTACCGGTACCGCCGGCGCCAGCACCAACACCCATCACGTGGTCGAGGAACTGCGCCACCACCTGGGCGAGATCTCCGAGATCCTGTTCTTCCTCATGGGCGCCATGACCATAGTCGAGCTGATCGACGCCCACGAAGGCTTCAAGGTGATCACCGACCGCATCCGCACCACCAAGCGCGTGCACCTGCTGTGGCTGGTGGGGCTGATCACCTTCTTCCTCTCCGCCGCGCTGGACAACCTGGCCACCACCATCGTGATGATCTCGCTGCTGCGCAAGCTGATCGCCGACCAGCACGAGCGCTGGTTCTACGCCGGCATCGTGGTGATCGCCGCCAACTCCGGCGGCGCCTGGTCGCCCATCGGCGACGTCACCACCACCATGCTGTGGATCGGCGAGCAGGTCACCGCCACCGGCATCATCGCCAAGCTGTTCCTGCCCAGCCTGGTCTGCCTGCTGGTGCCGCTGATCCTCATGAGCTTCGTGCTCAAGGGCGAGGTCACCCCGCCGCGGCTCAAGGAAAGCGCCGAAAGCCGTCGCGACCCGACCACCCCGTTCGAGCGCAACCTGGTGTTCTGCTTAGGGCTAGGCGCGCTGATCTTCGTCCCGGTGTTCAAGACCATCACCCACCTGCCGCCGTACATGGGCATCCTCTTCGGCCTCGGCCTGCTGTGGGTGACCACCGAAATCATCCACCGCAGCAAGAACAGCGAGGACAAGGACCCGCTGTCGGTGGTCGGCGTACTGCGCCGCATCGACATCACCAGCGTGCTGTTCTTCCTCGGCATCCTGCTGGCGGTGTCGGCGCTGTCCAGCGCCGGGCACCTGATCCAGGTCGCCACCTACCTCAAGGACAGCCTGGGCAACGTCTACAGCATCGCCATCTCCATCGGCATGCTGTCGGCGGTGGTGGACAACGTGCCGATGGTCGCCGGTGCGATGAAGATGTACCCGCTGGTCAGCCCGGAAACCCTGGCCACCGCCGCCGCCAGCGAACTGCCCTGGCTGCGCAACTTCGTGGTCAACGGCAACTTCTGGGAAATGCTCGCCTACTGCGCCGGCACCGGCGGCAGCTGCCTGATCATCGGCTCGGCGGCCGGGGTGGCGGCCATGGGCATGGAAAAGATCAACTTCATCTGGTATCTGAAGAAGATCACCGGCCTGGCCTTTATCGGCTACCTGGCCGGCGCCGCCACCTATATCGCCATCGCCAGCCTGTAACAGGGAGCGCCGCACATGGACGTGAGCAAGACCCGCACCAGCTTCTACCGCCGCCTCTACGTCGCCTGGCTGATCGACAGCGGCCAGGCCACCAGCGTGCCGGCGCTGATGGCCGCCACCGGCATGCCGCGGCGCACCGCCCAGGACACCCTGGCGGCGCTCGCCGAACTGGATATCGACTGCCAGTTCGAGCAGAACGCGGGCGAGCGCAACAACGCCGGACACTACCTGATCCGCGACTGGGGCCCCTTCGACAAGCGCTGGATCGCCGCTAACCTGCAACAGATCAAGACCACCCTCGGTTATCCCTGAAATACTCGCCAGCATTTAGAGCCTGCTCACAGCCTAGCGAGCTAGGTTCCTGCAAGGCGAAAACAGGAGAGGAGGCGCAGTTTACTTGTGGTAAATGAGCACTCCGAGCCTGTTTTCAACGCAGCAGGGCCGACGCGCAGCAGGTTGTGAGCAGGCGTTAGGGAGTTGCGATGAATCCGGATCTTCTGTGGGTGCTGGGCCTGCTGGCCGGCGCCGTCACCCTCTTCGTCATCGGCAAGCCGCGCATGGACGTGGTCGCCCTGCTGGTGCTGGTCGCCCTGCCGCTGAGCGGCGTGCTCGACCTGCAACAGAGCCTGGCCGGCTTCAGCGACGCCAACGTGATCCTGATCGCCGCGCTGTTCGTCATCGGCGACGGCCTGGTGCGCACCGGCATCGCCTACCGCCTCGGCGACTGGCTGGTGGCCAGGGCCGGCAGCAGCGAGACGCGCCTGTTGATCCTGCTGATGCTGACGGTGGCCGGCCTCGGCTCGGTGATGAGCTCCACCGGCGTGGTGGCGATCTTCATTCCGGTGGTGCTCGGCGTCGCCGCACGCCTGCGCATCGCCCCGGCGCGGCTGATGATGCCGCTGGCCTTCGCCGGGCTGATCAGCGGCATGCTCACCCTGGTGGCCACCCCACCCAACCTGGTGGTGCACGCCGAACTGCGCCGCGCCGGCCTGGACGGTTTTTCCTTCTTCGACTTCACCCCCATCGGCCTGGCCGTGCTGCTGCTCGGTATCGGCTACATGCTGCTGGCGCGGCGCTGGCTGGCGCGCAGCGCGGCCGGCAAGGGCGATGAGCCGCCACGCCTGACCCTCGCCGACCTGGCCGAACGCTACCGCCTGAACGGCCGCGAGCGGCGCCTGCAACTGCGCTCCGACTCGCCGCTGGCCAACCAGGTGCTCAACGAGCTGGCACTGCGCCGCGACTACGGCATCAACGTGATCGCCGTCGAGCGTCGCCGACGCCTGCGCACCCTGCTGCTGGTGGCCAGCGGCAACACCCAGCTGGAGCCCGGCGACGTGCTGCTGGTGGACATCGCCAGCCCCGCCATCGGCCTGCTCGGCAGCTACCAGGCACTCGGCCTGGAACCCATGCCGCTGCCGCACTCCTACTTCAGCCTGCACGCCCACCAGCTGGGCCTGGCCGAGGTGGCGCTGCCGCCGGAGTCGCAGCTGCCGGGCAAGACCATCCAGGAACTGGGCTTTCGCTCGCGGCACAAGCTCAACGTGGTCGGCCTGCGCCGCCAGGGCCGGGCCCTAGAAGGCCTGCTGGTGGACGAGAAGCTCAAGGCCTCGGACTGCCTGCTGGTGGCCGGCGAGTGGAAGGACATCCACCGCCTGCAGGCACAGAGCCGCGATTTCCTGGTGCTCAGCCTGCCGGCGGAAGTGGCCGAGGTGGCGCCGGCCGCGCGCAAGGCACCCTACGCCCTGCTCAGCCTGGCGGTGATGGTGGCGCTGATGGTTTCCGGCCTGGTGCCCAACGTGCTGGCCGCACTGATCGCCTGCCTGCTGCTGGGCGCGTTTC
Organism: Pseudomonas sp. PL-6; assembly: GCF_054110165.1. Classification (NCBI taxonomy): domain Bacteria; kingdom Pseudomonadati; phylum Pseudomonadota; class Gammaproteobacteria; order Pseudomonadales; family Pseudomonadaceae; genus Pseudomonas; species Pseudomonas sp. PL-6. Next base: position 4,138,677 of record NZ_CM134189.1, read on the forward strand.
GCTGCATCGATCTGGACAGCGCCTACCGCGCCATCCACTGGCCGACGCTGATCCTGATCGTCGGCATGCTGCCCTTCGCCCAGGCCCTGCAGCAGACCGGCGGCATCGAGCTGGCGGTCCAGCTGCTGGTCGGCGGCCTGGGCGGCGCCGGGCCCTACCTGATCCTCACCAGCCTGTTCACCCTGACCGCGCTGATCGGCCTGTTCATCTCCAACACCGCCACCGCGGTGCTGATGGCGCCGGTGGCCATCGCCACCGCGCAGGCGCTGGACGCCTCGCCGCTGCCCTTCGCCATGACCGTGGCGCTGGCCGCCTCGGCGGCGTTCATGACGCCGATCTCCTCGCCGGTCAACACCCTGGTGCTCGGCCCCGGCCAGTACCGCTTCGGCGACTTCGTGCGCATCGGCGTGCCCTTCACCCTGCTGGTGATGGTCGTCAGCGTGCTGCTGGTACCGCTGATCTTTCCGCTCTGAACTTCTGCGGTGCGCACGGCCTGGGCGGCCCCGCGACACCCTGCAGGGGCATGCGGTACACCGTACGCGCCCGTAGAAGCGGCTTCAGCCGCGCAGAGGCGCGAGACGCCGCGGCTGCGCGCCAGGCCTGGCTGTGGGAAAATCCCGCGCCCCGACCCGCCAGATGCCCGCCATGCCCCAGCCGCCGAAACGCCCGCGCAAGCCCGCCCCGCCCGCCGTCAAGACCGCTCCGGCCAAGGGCCAGCTGCACCCGCGCAACCGCCACCAGGGCCATTACGACTTTCCCGCGCTGATCCAGCTCAGCCCCGATCTGGGCCGCTTCGTCATCGCCAACCCCTACGGCAAGCCGAGCATCGACTTCGCCGATCCGGCCGCCGTGAAAGTATTCAACCGCGCCCTGCTCAAGCAGTTCTACGGCATCGAGCACTGGGACATTCCCGACGGCTACCTGTGCCCGCCGATCCCCGGGCGCGCCGACTACCTGCACAACCTCGCCGATCTGCTGGCCAGCGAAAATGCCGGGCAGATCCCGCGTGGCGGCGCCATCCGCGCCCTGGATATCGGCGTCGGCGCCAACTGCATCTACCCGCTGATCGGCCACTGCGAATACGGCTGGCACTTCACCGGCGCCGATATCGCCGCCGAGGCGCTGGCCTCGGCGTGCGCCATAGTCGCCGCCAACCCGCAGCTGAGCGGCGCCGTCGAGCTGCGCCAGCAGGCCAATGCCGAACACATCTTCCAGGGCCTGCTGCAGCCCGGCGAGCGTTTCGACCTGAGCCTGTGCAACCCGCCCTTCCACGCCAGCGCCGACGACGCCAGCCGCGGCAGCACGCGCAAGTGGCGCAACCTCGGCAAGCTCGACCCCAAGCGCAAGCTGCCGGTGCTCAACTTCGGCGGCCAGGCCGCCGAGCTGTGGTGCCCGGGCGGCGAGGCGGCCTTCCTCAAGCGCATGGCCAGCGAGAGCGCGCAGGTGGCCGAACAGCTGCTGTGGTTCAGCAGCCTGGTGTCCAAGGGCGGCAACGTCGAACTGCTGCAAGGCTGGCTGGCCAAGGCTGGCGCCTGTGAGGTGCGGGTGCTGGGCATGGCCCAGGGCCAGAAGCAGAGCCGCCTGGTGGCCTGGACCTTCAAGGATGCCGAGCAGCGCAGCGCCTGGCGGCAAACCCGTTGGCGGTGAGAGCTGCTGGTGCGCCCGGCGCCCCCTACGCGCTATCCCCTAGCGGGCTCCGGGCGCATCAAGCCACCTACCAGGGCAACCAGCCGCCCAGGCCCAGCCACAAGCCGGCCGCGGCCATGCTCAGCAGGGTCACCGGCACGCCGCTGCGGGCATAGTCGACGAAGCCGATGCGCACGCCCTGGCGCTTCGCGCCCTCGGCGACGATCAGGTTGACCACGCTGCCGATCAGCAGCAGGTTGCCGGCCAGGGTCGACATCAGCGCCAGGCCCACCAGCACCGGCTCCGACAGTTCCGGCAGCAGGCCCAGCAGCAGCACCACGAAGGGCACGTTGCCGATCAGGTTGCTGGCCAGCAGCGAAGCCGAGGCCAGCGCCCACACACCCTGCGGCAACAACCCCTGTTCGGCGAGCCAGTGGCCGGCGCCGGCCAGCTCCGGCAACTCCAGCGCCGCGCCGCTGACCAGAAACAGCCCGGCGAACAGCAGCAGCAGGTTCCAGTCCACCTTGTGCACGTAGTCGCGGCTGTCCACCCGCCGCGACACCATCACCAGCGCCGCCACCAGCAACGCCGACAGCTCGCGCGGCAGCGCCGTGGCGAACAGCGCCAGCAGCGCCAGGCTGGCCGCCAGCGGCTTGAGGTAGCTGTGCGCGCCGTAGATGCGCGCCGCCGGGGTTTCCTCCGCCGGCAGCGGCTGCGGCGTGCCCCAGCGCCCCCGCCACTGCAGCCAGAGCACGGCGTAGACGATGGCCATGGCCAGCAGCGCCACCGGTGCGGCCAGGGCCAGGTAGCCCCAGAAATCCAGGCCGCCGGCCTGGCCGATGAGGATGTTCTGCGGGTTGCCGATCAGGCTGGCGGCCGAGCCGGCGTTGCACGACAGCGCCAGGGCCAGGAGAAACGGCCGCGGGTCGAGGCCGCGCAGCTGCAGGCTGTGGCACAGCAGCGGGGTCAGGGCGAAGGCGACGATATCGTTGACCAGCAGCGCCGAGAGCAGCCCGCCGAGCAGCACCACCCCGGCCAGCAGCAGCGCCGGGCGCCGGGCATGGTGGGTCAGGTACTGGTTGAGCCAGGCGTACACCCCGGAGAAGTCGAACTGCGCGGAAATCAGCATCAGCGCCAGCAGCAGCAGCAACGCCCCGGCATCCAGGTGCCGCGCCGCCTCGTCCATGCTCAGCGCGCCGCTGACCAGCAACAGCACCGCGGCACAGCCGGCGATCCAGCTGCGGTCGATGCGCAGCCCGCGCACGCCGCCGGCGGCCATGCCCAGGTAGGTGAAAAAGAACAGGCCGATAACCAGCCAGGAAGTGATCGTCATGCCCGCTCCGCCCAGTGCGCCGCCCTGCCTGTGTGGCAGTAGCGGCGCACTCTAGCGCCAGCGGCGGGACAAGGGAATGGGGGCGCCTCAGGCCCCGACCATGCCCTCGGGCGCCGCCCCCTGCTGCAGCTCGGCCAGCACCAGATCGGCCACCGGCCCGCCGGAGGCCGGGTTCTGCCCGGTGATCAGGCGCTGGTCGGCGATGGCGAACGGCAGCCAGGGCTCCGGCGCCTTCTCGTAGTGGGCGCCACGCCGGACCAGCTCGGTCTCGGTGAGAAAGGGCACGTGCTGATCCAGCTGGGCGAGCTTTTCCTCGGTATTGGAGAAGCCGGTGACGCGCTTGCCAGCCACCAGCAGCGCGCCGTCGGACAGCTTGATATTGAGCAGGCCCACCGCGCCGTGGCAGACCGAGGACACCACCCCGCCGGCCTCGTAGATATCACGCGCCAGCGCCTGCAGCGCGGCGTTGTCGGGGAAGTCCCAGATCACCCCGTGGCCGCCGGCGTAGTAGATCGCGGCGTAGTCCTCGGCCTTGACCTGATCCGGGCGCAGGGTGGTGCCGAGGCGGTTCATAAAGGCCTTGTCCTGATACCACTGCCAGTCCACCGGCTCGGCCATGGCCAGGCTGTGCGGGTCGATGGGCGTATAGCCGCCCAACGGGCTGACGTAGTCCACCGTGTGACCGTCCGCCTGCAGTTTCTTGACGAAATGCACCGCCTCGCCCAGCCACAGGCCGGTGGCCCGGTCGAGGTTGGGATACTTGGCCACGCTGGTCAGCACCACCAGGATCTTCTTGCCCATCGCTTCTGCTCCTGTAGCGAGTGAAGGGCGCCGCCCGCGCGGCGCATACCCCACCACAGTAGAACAGTTGCCGGCCCTTTCCCCGCCAGCGGACGGACGGCCCTGACCCTGGCGTGGATGTCGCTTTTCACATCCGCCAGAACCCTGCATCGGCGAAGCGTGATCCATCCTCCGCACGGCCACGGAAAGCGACAGATCATTCGTATCGCGACACGAGCGGATCCCCGCCTTCGCGGGGATGACGGGAGTTGGATTGGTCATTCCCGCGCAGGCGGGAACCCAGCAAGCCGCGTGATAACGCTAGCGGATAAACTCGCGGCTGACCTGGCGGAACAGCTCGCTGCCGGCCTGCTCCAGCCACTCGAAGGCGACCATCTCGCGCGAGACGATCGACGCCCCGGCGCGCTGCATCCGCGCCAGGCCCAGGGCCTTGTCGCGCGGCGTGCGCGAACCCACCGCCTCGTCCACCACGAACACCTCGCGCCCGGCGGCCAGCAGGCCGAGCACCGTCTGCAGTACGCAGACGTGGGTTTCCGCGCCCATCACCACGAACTGCCGACGCGCGCCGCCGGGCAGGTCGAACAGCCCGGCGCCGGCCGTGGCGGCAAAGTGGATCTTCTCGCGCACCACGCCCGCCGGCAGCAGTTCGCGCAGCGGCGCCAGGGTCGGCCCCAGGCCCTTGGGGTACTGCTCGGTGGCGATCACCGGCACCTGCAGGCGCTGCGCCAGACGCAGCAGCCAGGCGGCCTGCTCGGCCAGCTCGGCGGCGCCGTCGATGGCCGGCAGCAGGCGCTCCTGCAGGTCGATCAGCAACAGGGTGGACTCATTGGCTTGCATCAACATCGCTATGCTCCTTCCTTCACCGCAAAACGCGCGTCGAGCCGGCTGTAGCCGAGGCCGACGCCCTTGTATACGCGCAGCTGCACCGGGATGCGCTCCTTCATCGCCTCGACGTGGCTGATCACGCCGATGGTCTTGCCGCTGGCGTTGAGGTTGTCCAGCGCGTCCAGCGCCACCTCCAGGGTCTCGCCGTCCAGGGTGCCGAAGCCCTCGTCGAGAAACAGCGAATCGATGCTGGTCTTGTGGCTGACCAGATCCGACAGCGCCAGGGCCAGCGCCAGGCTGACCAGGAAACTCTCGCCGCCGGACAGGGTGCGGCAGTCGCGCGCCACGTCGGCCTGCCAGGTGTCGAGCACCTCCAGCTCCAGCTCGCCGCTGCCCTTGCGCGCCAGCTGGTAGCGGCCGTGCAGGCGCGCCAACTGGCGGTTGGCCAGGTGGATCAGGTGATCGAGGGTCAGGCCCTGGGCGAACTTGCGGAACTTGGCGCCGTCGGCCGAACCGATCAGGCCGTTGAGCTGCTGCCACAGGGCGTGCTCGCTCTGCTGCGCTTCAATCTCGGCGAACAGCGCCTGCTGGCTGCTGCGCCGCGCATCGTCGGCCTGCAGTTGCGCGCGCAGTTCGCCCTGGCGCTGGCTCAGCGCGCGCACTTCGTGCTGCAGCGCCTGCAGCTGCGCGTCCAGCTCGGCCAGCGCCAGTTCGGTCTGCGGCGCAGCGCGCAACTGCTGCAGCTGCGCCTCGGCGGCGGCCAGCAGGGTCGCGGCCTCGGTCAGGGCGCGCTGCAGTCGCGCCTGCAAGGCGGCGAGACGTTCGCGTTCGTCCTCGGCCAGCAGCGCGGCGAGAAACGCCGGCAGGTCGGCGAAGGGGCTGGCCGCCAGCGCCTGCTGCCAACGCTGCTCGGCGTCGTTCAGGCGCGCCTGCAGTTGCTGCAGCAGCGCCTGCTGGCTTTGCTCCCGGCCACGCAGGGCATCGCCCTCGCGCTGGGCGCTGGCCAGGCTGGCGGCCGCATCGTGCAGGGCCTGCTCGGCTTGCGCCGCAGGCTCGGGCTCGGCCAATGCCGAAGCGCCGGCGGCCTGCCAGCGCTGCCGCCACTGAGCGGCCTGCGCCTCGGCTTCGGCGAGCAGGCGCTGCGCCTCGCGCTGCAGCTCCTGCAGCTGCTGATCCTGCGCCTGGGCCTGCTGCCAGTCGTGCCAGGCGCCTTGCTGTTCGGCCAGCCAGGCGGCGCCATCGGCCGGCAACTGGTTGGCGAAGCCGTCCAGGCTGGCCAGCAGGGTCTGGCCCTGGCGCTGCAGCTCCCGCTCCAGCTGCTGCAGACGCCCCTGCTGCTCGGCCCGGCGCGCCTGCAGGTTGTCCAGATCGCGCGCCAGCAGCGCCTGGCGTTGCTGCGTATCGGCCAGGGCCCGCTCGGCGACCTCGCGGGCGCCGCGCGCCTGCGCCAGTTCGGCCTGCCGGCTCTCGACCTGGGCCAGCCGGCTCTGCACTTGCGCCAGGCTCTGTTCATGGCTGCGCTGCAGCTCGGCCAGGGCCGCGCCATCGGCCAGCGACAACGCCTGCTCGGCCAGTTGCTGCTGCCACTGCGCATCCAGCTGGGCGGCCTGTTCGCGGGCCTGTTCCAGCAGCTGCTGCAGCTGGGCGATCTGCGTGGCCAGGCGGGTCAGCTCGTCGCGCAGGGTGGCGCCCTGGTTTTCCAGCTGCGCCAGGTCGTTGCGGCCCTGCTCCAGCGCCTGGCGCGTGGCCGAGACGTCGAGCGCCTGGTACTGGCTGACCGCCGGGTGCTCGTGCGAGCCGCACAGCGGGCAGGCCTCGCCGGGCTGCAAGCGGGCGCGATAGGCCTCCAGATCCTGAATGCGCTGTTCCTGCTCCAGCAGCTTTTCCTTGTCGGCCAGCTGCTGCTTGAGCAGCTTGTAGCGCTCGCGCAGGCCGCCGATTTCGTCCTGCTTGCCGGCATGCTGGTGCTGCAGCTGCGCCAGCCGTGGGCTCAGCTCGGCGAGCTGCCCGGCCAGGCGTTCGCGCGTCTGCGCCAGCTGCTCCAGACGATCCAGCGCCCTGCCCTGCACCTGCAGCTGCTGCCAGCGCTCGCGCAGCCCGGCTTCGCCGCCGTCGCCGAGCAAGGCCTGCAGCTCGCCCTGCTGCCGGGCTTCGCTGGCGCGCGCCTGCTCCAGGCGCGCGGCGGCTTGCTCATGCTGCGCCGAGAACTCCTCACCTTGACGCTGCAGGGCGACGAGTTGCTCGGCCTCCTGCGCCAGGCGCGTCTGCAGCGCCTGCTGCTCCCTGAGCAGCTGCCCGCGCTGGTCGAACTGCGCGCGCCAGCCGCCAAGCAACTCACCCAGCCGCGCCTGCTGCGGGGCAGCGTTCAGGCGCGCCTGCAGGCTTTGCCGTTGTTCGAGCAGCGCCTGCAATTCGCCCTGGCGCAGACTCAAGACTTGCTCGGCATAGCGGCTGGCCAGCCAGAGTTGCTGGCGCTCGCGCTCGGCACTGCCGCGCTGCTGCCGTTGCAGCTCGTCCAGCCCCTCGTGCGCCTGCTGCCTGTCCTGCTGCGCCTGCTGCCAGCCCTGGTACAGCGGCTGCAGCCGCGCCGCCGGCTCGCTGGCGGCCAGCCGCTGCAGCTCGCCAGCCGCCTGCGCCTGAGCCTGCTGCGCCTGCTCCAGCCCCAGCTGCGCCTGCTGGCACTGCTGCTCGGCCTGTTGCAGGGCCTCGCGCCAGCGGCGCTGGGCCTGCAGGCTTTGTTGCCGGGCCAGCAGCGGCGCTTCCTCCTGGCTCAGGCGCTGGTGCTCGGCCTGCAATTCGCCGCGCTGCGCCTCGTCGAGCAGTTCCATGCCCTGGGCGCGGCTTTGCAGCAGGTTCAGCGCCTGCTCGGCGGCCTTGGTGCGCTCGTAGACCTGCTGCGAAATCCGCCCGTACACCTCGGTGCCGGTCAGCTCCTCAAGCAACTCGGCACGCTGGTTGGCGCCCGCCTCGAGAAAGGCGGCGAAACCGCCCTGGGCCAGCAGCATGGACTTGGTGAAGCGCTCGAAGTCCAGGCCGGTGAGCTCGGCGGTCAGGCTCTCCTTCTCGCGAATCTTGTCGGTGAGGATCTCGCCGCCGGCGATACGCGCCAGCTCCACCTTGGGCGCCTGCAGCGCGCCGTCGACCTTGTCGCGCGCGCGGCGCTGGCTCCAGAAGGCGCGATAGCCCTGCCCCTTGACCTCGAACTCGACCTCGGCCAGGCAGTCGGCGGTGTGCCGGGTCATCAGCTCGTTGCCGCTGGCCGACAAGGTGCCCATGCGCGGCGTGCGGTGATACAGGGCCAGGCAGATGGCGTCGAGCAGCGTGGTCTTGCCCGCCCCGGTGGGCCCGGTGATGGCGAACAGGCCGCTGTCGGCGAAGGGCGCGGCGGAAAAATCGATCTTCCACTCGCCCTTGAGCGAGTTGAGGTTCTTCAGGCGCAGGCTGAGGATTTTCATGCGGGAATGGCTAGCCGGGAATCAGGCGGGCATTCTGGCATTGTTGGCAGGGTTGTGCAGGCGCGGTGGACTGGACAGATGGCGCTATTGCCCAACGATAACCACAGAGTCAAATACCGCGACACGTTTCACCCTGTGGCTATCGCAACGGTGCGCCGAGATTATCCTTATTGGGCCGACCATATATGGTGATCGCCAAGGCTGGCATGCAGTGCGGCCCTGACATCGCCGGCGGATGCGCTAGCAGCAGCTATGCAGACGGCAACGGTGTTCTTCGAGCCCTTCTTTCGTTGCACCTCGATCTTGTAGGGATAGGTCCTGTTACCAATCGGCACCGCATCGACGTGCAATTTGTCGCTCTCGTACTGCGAGTTCCTCGTCCGATTTCTAAAGATCTTGGAAGTGTCGTCAATCGAGTCGATAAGCCCCTGCGCCTCTTGAAACAAGCGCGGCTCGATACTGATGTCCTCGAGACCACGCCCACCGGTAGGCGCCCCCTCATCGTTGATGTTTGGATTTAAAGCCATGCTTCGCTCCTTGAATAACCTGGTCATGGTGAGTTGGCGGCGAGCAGCATCCCTGAGCCAAACTGCATGGACCAAATTCTGCGGATCGCTGGCGAGCCCCCGAGCCTTGCAGGGTAGTCGTACTTGGACCGTCATGCCCGACGACGCTTGGAGCGGCCGGCTTCAATCCCCCGTCAACTCGTCCAGCACCCGGCGATAAAGCCCCTGCAAGCGCTGCGTCTCTTCCTCGCCCAGTTGCTCCTGCTGCAGGCGTCTGTCGAAAACCTCGGCGGCGGACAGTTCGTCCAGCGTCTCGCGCGCCTCGCTGGCCAGGCTGGCGGCGGCATTGCCGCGTTCGCGGCGGATGCGCAGCACTTCCACCGGCAGCCCTTCGCACAGCGCGGCGATGCGGCTCTGCAGGTCGCTCAGGTAGTCGTCGCCGCGCACCTGCACCTCCAGCCATACCGGCCGTTCGGCGCTGCCCTGGGCGGCCTGTTCGGCGATGGCATCCGCTAGTTCCGCGAGCGAGCCGCGCAGGCTGGCCAGGGGCTGGAAGCAGGGTACGGGCAGCGGCGTGACCGCCTGCAAAGCGCCGGCGCCGAACTCGACCAGCAGCACTTCCTTCTGCTGCCTGGCCTCGTCGAAGGACAGCGCAATCGGCGAGCCGCAGTAGCGGATCTGCTCCAGGCCGGCGACCTTCTGCGGCCGGTGGATATGGCCCAGGGCGATATAGTCGGCCGGCGGGAAGGCGCTGGTGGGAAAGGCCTCCAGGCTGCCGACGTAGATTTCGCGCACCGACTCGCTGGCGCTGGCGCCGACCGTGGTGAGGTGGCCGCTGGCAATGATCGGCAGGGCCAGGCCCAGTTCGGCGCGGCGGGCCTCGGCCAGGGCGAACAGCGTCTGGTAGTGCTCGGCGATGGCCTGCTGCAGCGACTGCTGCTTGTCCTGCGCGCTCTGCCCGGCCTGGCTGGCCAGCACCTCGCGCGGGCGGATAAAGGGAATGGCGCAGAGGATGGCGCCCGGCGCGCCGACGCGGTCGTGCAGCACCAGCACCTGTTCGGCGGGATCGAGGCCGACGCCGGGGACCACCCGCGCGCCGAGCTGGGCCAGCAGGGTTCTGCTCTCGCCGAGCATGGCCGGCGAGTCGTGGTTGCCGCCGAGCACGATCAGCGCGCAGCCGGCGTCGCGCAACTCGACCACCAGGCGGTTGTACTGCTCGCGCGCATAGCTGGGCGGCGCGCCGGTGTCGAACACGTCGCCGGCGATCAGCAGCACGTCCACCGCGTGCGCCCGCACCTGTTCCAGCAGCCAGGCGCAGAATGCCTGGTGCTCGGCCTGGCGGGTCTTGCCCATGAAGTGCTGGCCCAGGTGCCAGTCGGAGCTGTGCAGCAGGCGCAGGCTCACAGCGGCCACTCCTGCACCACCATATGGGTCTTGACCCGCTGCATCTGCGGGAAGGCCTCGAGGGCGTCGCGGATCTCGCTCAGGCGCGTCATGCTGGCCGCCTCGACGTACACCAGCATGTCGGTCTCGCCGCTGATGCCACAGCAGCGGCGAATTTCCGGGTACAGGCGCATGCGCTCGACGTAGTCCTGGCAGCGGCCGTCCTTGTAGAACAGCTCGAAGAAGGCCTTGACCGCGTCCGCCCCCGGCTCGGCGACCTGGGCGTGGTAGCCGCGGATCACCCCGCCGCCTTCCAGCTGGCGGATGCGCTCGCTGACCGCCGAACGCGAGAGACTCACCTCGCGGGCGATCTGGCTGACGGGGGTGCGCGCATCGCGGCGCAGCAGGGCGAGGATCTGGCGGTCGAACTTGTCCACGGGGAGTCTCAGGCAACAAGCGGATTTAGAACCTCTCCACGATCTGCTGCGCGTCGGCCCTGCTGCGTTAAAAACAGGCTCGGACTGCTCATTTACAGCTCGTAAACTCCGCGTCCTCGCCTGTTTTTGCCTTGCATGGCTCTAGCTCGCGAGATCGTGAAAAGGTTCGGGACAGAACCGCCGTTTCGACGGCAAAAGCCGACGCCCTGCACGGGAGCGCCGGCTTACCATGGCGGGATTCTGCGCAAGGACACGAGCATACCCCATGAGTCGACTGAACAAGGAACTGGGCCTGCTGCAGGGCATCGCCCTGCTCAGCACCTCGCTGCTCGGCACCGGCATCTTCGTGGTGCCGGCGCTGGCCGCCACCGCCGCCGGGCAGGCCTCGCTGTGGGCCTGGCTGGTGCTGATCGCCCTGGTGCTGCCGGTGGCCTTCACCTTCGCCCAGCTGGGCAAGCGCTTCCCCCATGCCGGCGGCGCGCCGCACCTGATCGGCCGCGCCTTCGGCCAGCGCCTGGAAGGGGTCAGCGCGCTGCTGTTTCTCGCCGTGCTGCCGGTCGGCCTGCCCGCCGCACTGCATATCGCCAGCGGTTTCTGGCTGGCCCTGTTCGACCTCTCCAGCGCCGGGCTGCTGGCGATCCAGCTGGCCACCCTCGGCGCCATCCTGCTGCTCGGCCAGCGCCCGGCCAAGGCCTCGGGCGTGCTGCAGGGGCTGATCGCGGTGGCGATTGTCGCCAGCGTGGCGCTGATCTGGTGGGTCGGCGACCTGCCGCGCGCCAGCCAGCCGCTGCTGCCGCCGCTGAGCGGCCAGTGGCAGCTGCTGCCGGCGGCGCTGGGGGTGATGTTCTGGTGCTTCGTCGGCATCGAGGCCTTCACCCACCTGGGCGAGGAGTTCAAGCGCCCCGAGCGCGACTTCCCCCTGGCCCTGCTGCTCGGCGTGCTGCTCGCCGGCCTGGTGTACTGGGCCTGTTCGGTGGCGGTGCTGAGCTTCGCCACCCATGGCGACGTGCACAGCGACACCACCGCCCTGCCGCGGCTGTTCGAGCTGCTGCTGGGCGAGCGTGCCCGCGTGCTGGTGGCGCTGGTCGGCTACCTGGCCTGCTTCGCCTCGATGAACGTGTATATCCAGGGTTTCGCCCGGCTGATCTGGAGCCTGGCCGACGAGGGCAAGCTGCCGGCGCCGCTGGCCCGGCGCAACGGCCGGGGCGTGCCGGCTCGCGCGCTGCTGCTGGTGGTCGCCAGTTGCGCCCTGTGCGCGCTGCTGGCCGCCGTGCTCGAGCTGTCGGTGGACGACCTGATCCGCTACGCCAACGGCAACTTCGTGCTGATCTACCTGTTCAGCATGGCCGCCGGCGCGGTGCTGCTGCGCGGGGTGTGGCGCTGGCTGGCCGGGCTGGCCACGCTGCTGTGCGCCGCGGTACTGGCGATGCTCGGCGGCGACGCGCTGTACGCCCTGGTCCTGCTCGGCCTGTTGCTGCTGCTCGATCAATTGCGTGCGACGCGCAGGTCCCTGGCGTAGGGGGCGCCATGGGCACAGGGGGTCGATAGGCGATGTTTGCGTTGCGTACACCGCGACACCCTATGGCGTGACCACAGGGCGCTTGGGGTTCTATCCTTGCAGCGAACCCGCCTGCCCTTATCCGGCGCTGCGCGCCAGCTTCTCCTGCGGGAGAAGGACACCAGGAAGGCGTCGCTTCGCGACTTTCACCCCCAAGGATGCCCCATGCGCCGCGTGCTGAACGACCTGAAGATCATGATCCTGGCCAACCTGTGGATAGTGCCGGTGGTGGCCGCACTGGTCTGGGCGCTGTTCCAGTTCGTCGCCCCGCCGCCGCCGATGAGCGCCAGCATGGCCACCGGCACCCAGGGCGGTGCCTACCAGCAGTTCGCCGAGCGGCTCAAGGAGGAACTGGCCAAGGAAGGCTTCGAGCTGCACCTGGTGCCCACCTCCGGCTCGCGCGACAACCTGCAGCAGTTGCTGGCCGACGCCCCCCAGGTGCAGATCGCCCTGGTGCAGAGCGGCCTGGAACGCCAGCTCGCGCCGGCCGAGCAGCAACGGCTGGAGAGCCTGGGGGCGATCTACCAGGAACCGCTGTGGCTGTTCTATCGGCGCGAGGCCAGCCTCGACCGCATCGCCGACCTGCTGCCGCTGCGCCTCGGCCTCGGCGGCGAAGGCAGCGGCACCCGCGCCGCCAGCGACGCCATTCTCGGCGCCAACGCCATCGCCCCAGAGCAATACCCCGCAACCTGGCACAGCCTCGGCGGCGGCAAGGCGGCCCGCGCGCTGCTGGCCGGCGAGCTGGACGCGGCGTTCTTCGTCGGCCCGGCGGAGAACGCCCTGGTGCAGCAGCTGGCGGCCAGCCCCGACATCGCCCTGGCGCACTTTCGCCGCGCCGCCGCCTACGAGGCGCGCCTGCCCTTCTTCAACCGCGTCACGGTCGGCGAGGGCCTGCTCGACCTGGCCAGCAACGCGCCGGATCGCGACATCGTCACCCTCGCCCCGGTGGCCACCCTGGTGGTCAACGAGGAGTTCAACCCCGGCCTGGTGCCGCTGTTTCTCGCCGCCAGCCGCGAGGTGATGAAGAACGGCACCCTGCTCGACGCCGCCGGCGCCTTCCCCAGCGCCGAGCCGCGCACCTTCGAGCTGCACCAGGATGCCGAGCACTACTACGCCAAGGGCCTGCCGATCCTGCAGCGCTACCTGCCGTTTCGCATCGCCTCGCTGGCCGACCGCTACATCATCCTGCTGATTCCGCTGATCGTGGTGATGATCCCGCTGGTCAAGGCGGTGGGGCCGATCTACCAGTGGCGCATCCGCGCGCGCATCTACCGCTGGTACAAGCACCTGCGCGAGATCGACCGCAAGCTGCACGCCGGCTCCTTGCCGGCCGAGCTGGACAGCGAGATCGAACGCCTGGAACAGCTGGAGGACGAACTGGCGGCGGTCGAGGTGCCGCTGTCCTACTCCAACGAGCTGTACGAGCTGCATATGCACCTGCGCTACGTGATCGAGCGCTTGCGAGCGCTGCAGCAACGCCGGCGAGACGCCCCGCAACATGCCCCCTCGTCCCTGGTGCCGTCTGCGGATCGAGACTAGCGCAGGGCAACGAAAAAGCCCGCGAATCGACCGCGGGCTTTTTCTTGTACGCCGTAGGGTGCGCCGTGCGCACCGGCGAACGACGCTACTTGACCCAGTGCTTGCCCCAATGGGTGATGTCGTAGGCTTGCGCGCTGCGCATCAGCCCGCGCTCGGCCCGGCTGGCCTCGATCTCGTCGTCCACCACCTTGGTCGACAGCGCCAGCCAGCTGGCGACGAAGGCCATGGCATCGCCGTTGACCTCCAGGGCGCGCCGGTCGAGGTTGTTCAGGTCGTCGCAGACGTCGTGGTAGCAGGGATCGAAGGCGATGCCGGCGGTACCACCGTAGCGACTGGCCTGCTCTTCGGACTTGACCACCTCGGCCCCGGTGAACAGCCCGCCGAAGGCGATGCCGTCGAGGAAGAACTGCGCGTAGTCGGAGCGGAAGCTGATCTCGTCGCCTTCGAACGGCAGACCGCGCAGGCGGTAGTACTCGCCGAACAGCCGCTCGATCGCGGCCGAGCCGGGCGGCCCCTGCAGGCCGAAGTCGGAGCCGTCGCCGTCGTAGATGAAGTAGGCGAAGTTCGGCGAGGCGATCATGTCGAAGTTCAGGTAGGCCTTGATCTTCGCCTTCTCCTCGTCGGCCAGCTGGTTGACGTAGTAGGTCGACCCCACCAGCCCCGACTCCTCGGCGCCCCACCAGGCGAAACGCAGCTTGTTCTGCGGCTTGGCCTTGGCCATCTGCACGGCCAGCTCCAGCAGCGCGGCGCTGCCCGAACCGTTGTCGTTGATCCCGGCGCCCTCGAACACCGAGTCCAGGTGCGCGCCGGCCATCACCACGTTGTCCGGATTGCCGCGTTTGCTCTCGGCGATCAGGTTGTGGGTCTCGGTGCGCTCGCGTACCACGTCGGCGACCATGCGCAGCCGCAGCTCGGCGGTCTGCGCCAGGCTCACGCCCAGGTCGTAGGTGGTGAACAGCACCGGAATGCCGCCGGCATAGCCGTCGCCCAGGGTGGCGTTGAGCAGCCCCTTGCGATCCTCGCTGTCGCCCTGGTTGAAGATGACCACCCCAACCGCACCGGCGTCGGCGGCGTGCTCGGCCTTGATCTGGAAGTTGCAGGCCCCGCGCTGCAGCAGGGCGATGGCGCCGGCGGGGAACGCGGCGAAGTCCTCGGCCTCGCAGCCGCTGGTGGACAGGTTGCCCTCGCCCAGGGCGATATCCACCGCCACCACCGGCGCGGCGACGTCGCCGGCCTCGGTCTGCGACAGGTAGGTGAAGTCCACCTCCCATTCGTACTGCGCCGGCGTCGGCGCCAGACTCTGCAGCACGCCAGGGCCTTGCGGGTAGAAGGCGCTGAACGGGAAGGCCTGGCGGCTGACGGCATAGCCGGCGCTCTCCAGGGTGGCCTGCACGTAATCGAGCGAGCCCTGATAACCGGGCAGCCCCGCCGCACGGTTGCCGCCGTTGGCCTGGGCGATATCGTTGAGCATCTGCATGTGGATCAGGCTGTTGGCCGCCTGCATGCAGCGCGGCAGCAGCAGCGGCGTGGCGCTCAGCACCCCGGAGCGGCACTCGGCCGGGCCGAGCCGCGTCGGGCTCCAGAACTGATCGAACAACTCGGTGAGATCCGGCGCCTTGGCCGCCACGGCCTGCCCGGAAAGTGCCGCCAGCAAGGCGGCGCCCAGTACACGGCGATTGTTGATCTTGTTGCGCATGTGTTCCTCCAATCCATATTTGGAGATCGAGAAAGGTGGCGACGCTTGTGGCGCCGCCGCGGTGCGTCCCTTTACTGCGTCGTGTGGACGTCACAGACGCTAGACCGGGAAGCGCCATCGCGCGAATCGGAAATCGCATTTTTTTCCAGAAAATAGAGCACTATCACTGCAGATAGCGGCAAATAGCCAGCAATCTCCCTTCGCACCCTGTGTCCAGCGGCATCCCGGGCATGGAGTCGGCAGCGATGTCGGGTAGACTCTGCGCATGCCGCAACGCTGCCGATGCGCGAGCCCTTCTTGCTCCCCTGCGGCGTTACTCCCATCGCGAACCCGCCAAAGACCGAACCGCCATGCCGATCCGCCACTGCATCGTCCACCTGATCGACAAGAAACCCGATGGCAGCCCTGCCGTGCTGCACGCCCGCGACAGCGAGCTGAGCGCCTCGCCGGCCATGGAGAACCTGCTGGCCGACCTCAACGAGAGCTACAACGCCAAGCAGGGCAAGGCCTGGGGCCTGTTCCACGAGGAGTCCGGCGCCTACCCCTTCAGCGGCTGGCTGAAGAGCTATCTGGATGGCGAGCAGGATTTCACTGCCTTCAGCCGCCAGGCCGTGGAACAGCTGCAGAAGCTGATGGAGGAATCCAACCTGTCCACCGGCGGCCACGTGCTGCTGGCGCACTACCAGCAGGGCATGACCGACTACCTGGCCATCGCCCTGCTGCACCACAGCGAAGGCGTGGCGGTGACCGAGGCGCTGGACGTGACCCCGGCCAAGCACCTGGACCTGGGCCAGTTGCACCTGGCCGCGCGCATCAACATCAGCGAGTGGCAGAACAACAAGCAGTCCAAGCAGTACATCTCCTTTATCAAGGGCAAGAACGGCAAGAAGGTCTCCGACTACTTCCGCGACTTCATCGGCTGCCAGGAAGGCGTCGACGGCCCGGGCGAGACCCGTACCCTGCTCAAGGCCTTCAGCGACTTCGTGGAAAGCGAGGATCTGCCGGAGGAGCAGGCGCGCGAGAAGACCAAGACCCTGGTCGGCTACGCCACCAGCCAGGCCAAGATGGGCGAGCCGATCACCCTCGACGAGCTCTCCGGACTGATCGACGAAGAGCGCCCACGCGCCTTCTACGAGCATATCCGCAACAAGGATTACGGCATGGCCCCGGAATTTCCGGCGGACAAGCGCACCTTGAGCCAGTTCCAGCGCTTCACCGGCCGCGCCGAGGGCCTGTCGATCAGCTTCGAGGCGCACCTGCTGGGCTCGAAGGTCGAGTACGACGAGGGCCGCGACATGCTGATCATCCGCCAGTTGCCAACCCAGCTGAAGGATCAGCTCAAGCGCCGCCAGGACTGACGCGCGCCCCGACTGGGCTAGACTGCAAGAACACGCCGCGAGGTGCGCCTATGCCCTCGTCCCCTGCCTTGCGCCGCCACTGCGCCGCCGCCCTGCTGGGCCTCGTCCTGCTGGCGGCCGACGCCTCCGAGGAGCCGCCGATCGAGGCGCTGCTCAGCGACGAAGAGCGCTTCATCAGTGCCAACGCCGAGTTCACCCTGCTCCACGAGATGGGCCACCTGCTGATCGCCGAGCTGGATCTGCCGGTACTCGGGCGCGAGGAGGACGCCGCCGACCAGCTGGGCTTCCTCAGCCTGTTCCTCAGCGCCGACCGGCAGCGCGACGCCGGCTTCTATGCCCGCCTGCTGGACATCGCCGACTACTGGCGCCTGGAATGGCAACGCCCCAAGCCCGACTACGAGGAGGTGCACGCCTGGGCCAGTCACGGCCTGGACGCGCAGCGCTTCTACAACCTGGCCTGCCTGATCTACGGCAGCGACCCGGATCGCCTGGAGTGGGTACCCAAGGTCACCGGCCTGCCGATGGAGCGGGCGCTCTATTGCGACCAGGAATACCAGCAGGTCAGCCGGGCCCTGGCCTGGGTCAAGCGCCAGCACGGGCGCAGGCCGGGCGAGCCGCACGGCCATCGCATCCGGGTGATCTTCGATGCGCCCGCACAGCGCATCGCCAACGGCGCACGCCTGCTCGCGCTGCTGCAGGACAGCGGCGAGGTGGAGGCCATCGCCGCCCGCGCCAGCGCCGTTTATCGCCTGCCGCGCGACCTGATCCTGCGCGTGGTCAATTGCGGCGCCGCGGATGCCTGGTACAGTCGAGACGCCGGCGAGTTGGTGCTGTGCTACGAACGCCTGGCACATTTCCAGCTGCTCGCCGCCCAGTTGCCGCGCCTGCGCCTGAACGGCGCGGCCATGCTGTGCCCGGCCTGCCGGCCACCCCGCTGAAGGAACCCGCCCATGAGCCAGCGCCTGCCCAACGCCCTGCTCGACGCCTGCCTGTGCGACGTGCGGGCGCCGCTGGCGGGCGATCCGGCGCGCACCTTCGGCCTCGACAAGGCCGAGGCCAAGGCCCGCCTGGAACGGCTCAAGCCCTGGCTGCAGGAGCAGCAGACGCGCCTCTGGGCCAACCGCCGCCAGGCCCTGCTGCTGGTGCTGCAAGGCCCGGACTGCAGCGGCAAGGACGGCGTGATCCGCCGCGTGCTCAGCGCCTGCAACCCGCAGGGCCTGGCCGTGCACAGCTTCCAGGCGCCGAACGCGGCCGAGCGCGGCCAGCACTTCCTGCAACGCTACCGCCAGCGCCTGCCAGCCCCCGGCCTGCTCGGCGTATTCAACCGCAGTCATTACGAGGCGCTGATCTGCGACCCGCTGGACGGCCTGTGCGGCGACGACGAGCTGCCGGCGCGCCTGGCCGCGGCGCTGGAATTCGAGCAGGGCCTGGCGGCGCAGGGCATCGTGGTGCTCAAGTGCTACCTGCAGATCAACCAGGCCGAACAGTACCGCCGCCTGGTCGAGCGCCTGGAGCAGCCGGCGAAACGCTGGAAGCTCAAGCTCAGCGACCTGCAGTCGCACCAGCAGTTCGGCGAACGCCAGCGGCGCTGGAGCGCGCTGCTCGCCGCCAGCCACAGCGGCGCCGCACCCTGGTACCTGATCCCGGCGCACAAGCGCTGGCTGCGCGACCTGCTGGTGGCCAGCCTGCTGGCCCGCGAGCTGGAAAGATTGCAGCTGCAGTGGCCGGATCGCCCGGCGCCCTTTACCCTGGAACAACTGCAAGCCGCCACCACGCACAAGGACGCGCACCAATGAAGAAAATCCTGCTGATCCTCGCCGCCCTGGCCCTGTGGCAGAACTGGGACAGGCTCGAACGCTGGCTCAAGCCGCCGCAGGCCGGCAACGCCAGCGGCGAGGTCGTGCTCTATGCCACCAGCTGGTGCGGCTATTGCGCCAAGACCCGCGAACTGTTCGCCGCGGACGGCATCGCCTACCGCGAGGTGGATATCGAGAAGGACAGCGCCGGCCGCGCGCGCCACCAGGCCCTGGGCGGCCGCGGCGTGCCGCTGATCGATATGCGCGGACGGATCATCCACGGCTACGACCAGCGCGCCATCCGCGCCGCCTACTGAGCGGCCGGCTGAATCGCCCCGCGCTGCCGAAAGCAGGCGCTCAGCGCGCCTCGATGCGAAAGCCCAGCCGCGGGAAGTGCACGTGCAGCACGCCGGCCCGCGCGTCCTCGCGGCGCAGGATCAGCTCCTCGCGCCCGGCGAACAGCAGCTCGCCCGCCACCGGATCGACGCCGTAATCCACCGCGGCGACGCTCACCTGCTGGCCGCGGACAAAGCCGTTGGGCTCGACGAAGTCCTCCTCCGGCAGCGCCGCCGGGATCGCCTCGCGCGCCACGGCGATGGCCTGTTCGGCGCTCATCTCGCTCAGCGAACCGTGGCCGAAACCCAGCACACGGCTGAGCCAGGCAGCGACGTCCGGGTAGTCGTCGACCAGCGGCGCGGTCACCGGAGTGGCGCGCAGGAACCACAGGCAGTGGGCCACAGCGAAGTCGGCCAGCGACGGCTCGCCGAACAGGAAGTCACCCGGCTCGCGCTGCAACTGCTGCTGCAGGCGCCCCATCAGCACCGGCCACTGGTGCTTGGCCTGCTCCAGCGGCAGGCGGCTGGCACTGCCGCCGGAGAACAGCGCGCTGCGGTCGGCGACGAAGGCCTTGACGAACTCCGGCGGCAGCTTGGCGAAGCGCAGGGCGATGGATTCGGGCTGGAACACCAGCGCCACGGCGTGCTGGAACAGCACCGAGTCGGCCCATTGCGCCAGCAGGCTGACGTTGAACTCCTGGCCTTCGGGCAGCAGCGCCGGGGTGGCCTTCTCCGCCTCCAGGCGGCGGGCGATCAGTGCAGTGTCGCAGTAGATATCGGCCCCCACCTGCAGCACCGGGGTCTTGCGGTAGCCGCCGGTCAGCGCGGTCAGATCCGGCTTGGGCATCAGTGGCGGAATCGTCACCGAACGCCAGGACAGTTGCTTGAAGCCCAGCATCAGGCGGGCCTTCTCGGCAAAGAGCGAGGTCGGGTAATGGTGCAGGATCAACTCGTGCATGGCGCACTCCGCGTCGGGGTCGAAAGGCCCAGCTTAACCGCCCGGTCCGACCGCGCCCACCGCCTCAGGCGAATGAGGGGGCATCACCGGCGGCAATCAGCGCTTCCTTGGCGCGCTTGGGCAGGCGCTTGATCGCCCGCTCGCGGCGCAGCGCCTCGCCCTTGCCGGCGCAGGCCTCGACGTAGGCCAGCGCCTGCGCCGGGCTGGTATGGAAGAAGCGCGCGCCCTTGCCCGCCTGGTGCTGGGCGAAACGTCGTTGCGGGTCGTCGCTGATGCCGCAGTACAGCGCGCCGTTGGCGGCGCGTACCAGGTAGACGAACCAGGCTTTGTCGAGCGCTGCGTTCATCCGCGCCGAGGCCACCATTCCCGCGCGCTGCGCCACAGGCAGACGCCGACGAAATAGGCGCTCGCCAGCAGCCAGATGGCCAGCAGCCAGGGCTGGTTGAGCGGGTACTGCAGGATCAGCAGCGCGCTAGCCAGCATCCACAGGCTGGTGACGGCGATGTTCAGCGGCATGAACTGGCGCACCCGAAACGGATGCAGGAACTTCATCTTGGTCAGCGTCAGGCCGGCCAGCAGGACGATGGTGCCGAGCGCCAGCCAGGGGTGGAAGTCGAGGAGGTAGAAGTACAACACCACCACGTTCCACGCCGCCGGGAAGCCGACGAAGTAGTTGTCCTGGCTCTTCATGTTGAGGTTGCAGAAGCAGAACAGCGAGGACACCAGGATCAGGCCCACGGCGAACAGCGCGGTGAAATCGGGCAGCGGGATAAAGCGGTAGAGGAAGATCGCCGGGATGAACACGTAGGTGAGGTAGTCGATCACCAGGTCCAGGGTCGAGCCGTCGAAGTGCGGCAGCACACCCTTGACGTCGTAGCGCCGCGCCAGCGAGCCGTCCAGGCCATCGACCAGCAGCGCCAGGCCGAGCCACAGCAGGCACTGCTTGGGCTGGCTGTCGAGCACGGCGAGCAGGGCCAGCAAGGCGAGTATCACCCCGCTGGCGGTGACGGCATGGACGCCCCAGGCCTTGGCCTGTTTCACGGCTACGAGCAATTCGGTCACGGCAGGATCTCGGCTGAGGGTGGCTGGGTGCGGCAACAGGCGCCTGCATCCCTAATTGAAGGCTATGACCGGCAAGCCTACCACTGCGTTCAGCCGCGCGCCTCAGCCGGCCGCCTCCTGGCGCCCCTGACGAAACTGCGCCAGGCCCTTGGCCGCCTGCCGGCGGATGGCCCCCTGCACCGGTGGCGCCCAGCCCAGCAGCAGGCCCTTGGCGCCGAGCGCCTGGCCGGCCCAGCGCCACAGGTCGAACTGGTCGCGGTGCTCGACTATCAGTCCGCCCTCGAAGCGAAACTGCGCCTGGATGCGGTTGACCACCTGGCGCCCGGTGGCGCTGAAGCGGTAGCTGGCGACCCAGTGGGCGCTGCCCTGGCGGTCGTCGGCCTGCACCGCATCGAAGGTCAGCGAAAAGCCTTCGGCGCGGCTGCACAGCATGCGCCACATATCGCCGGCCGCGGCGCCACGCAGGTCGGTGAACACCGGGTCGGAGAAATGAATGTCCGCGGCATAGCAGGCCGCCATGGCCTCGGCATCCAGGCGCTGGAAGGCCGTATAGAAACGCTGGATCAGTTCGGCATTGGGGTGGTTCATAAGCGCTCCAGGGCTACAGGCCTGTAGGGTGTCGCGGGGCCGTCTAGGCCATGCGCACAGCGAACGGAGGGTTTGGGCCTGCGGTGCGCGCGGCGCCCCTAGACCCCATGAAAAAGGGAGCCCGAAGACTCCCCCTGTTCACAGCGCAACCGCCTCAGTGCAGGATCTGGCTGAGGAACAGCTTGGTGCGCTCGTTCTGCGGGTTGGTGAAGAAGGTGTTGGGCTCGGCCTCTTCGACGATCTCGCCCTTGTCCATGAAGATCACCCGGTTCGCCACGGTGCGGGCGAAGCCCATTTCGTGGGTCACGCAGAGCATGGTCATGCCGTCCTCGGCCAGGCCGATCATGGTGTCGAGCACTTCCTTGACCATCTCCGGGTCGAGCGCCGAGGTCGGCTCGTCGAACAGCATGATCTTCGGCTTCATGCACAGCGCGCGGGCGATCGCCACGCGCTGCTGCTGGCCGCCGGAGAGCTGACCCGGGTACTTGTGTGCCTGTTCGGGGATACGCACGCGCTCGAGAAAGTGCATGGCGACTTCCTCGGCCTGGCGCTTGGGCATCTTGCGTACCCACATCGGCGCCAGGGTGCAGTTCTGCAGCACGGTCAGGTGCGGGAACAGGTTGAAGTGCTGGAACACCATGCCCACTTCGCGGCGGATCGCCTCGATGTGCTTGAGGTCGCTGGTCAGCTCGGTGCCGTCGACCACGATGCGCCCCTGCTGGTGTTCCTCCAGGCGGTTGAGGCAACGGATGGTGGTGGACTTGCCCGAGCCGGACGGGCCGCAGAGGACGATGCGCTCGCCCTGCTGCACGCTGAGGTTGATGTCCTTGAGCACGTGGAACTGGCCGTACCACTTGTGCACCGCCTGCATGAGGATCATCGGCTCGGCGCTGGACGACTTCTTGATGGCTTCACTCATAACTCACTCCTAACGCTTGTGGCCGGTATCCAGCTTTCTCTCCAGATGCTGGGAGTAGCGGGACATGCCGAAACAGAAAATCCAGAAGATCAGCGCGGCGAACACATAGCCCTCGGTGGCCATGCCCAGCCAGGCCGGGTCGGTGGTCGCCTGCTTGATGCTGTTGAGCAGGTCGAACAGGCCGATGATGATCACCAGGCTGGTGTCCTTGAACAGCGCGATAAAGGTGTTGACGATGCCGGGGATCACCAGCTTCAGCGCCTGCGGCAGGATCACCAGGCCCATCATCCGCCAGTAGCCCAGGCCCATGGCCGCGGCCGCCTCGTACTGGCCCTTGGGAATGGCCTGCAGGCCGCCGCGTACCACCTCGGCGATATAGGCGGACTGGAACAGGATCACCCCGATCAGCGCGCGCATCAGCTTGTCGAAGTGCATGCCTTCGGGCAGGAACAGCGGCAGCATCACCGAGGACATGAACAGCACGGTGATCAGCGGCACGCCGCGCCAGAACTCGATGAAAGTCACGCAGATGACGCGGATCGCCGGCATGTCCGAACGCCGTCCCAGCGCCAGCAGGATGCCCAGCGGCAGCGCGCCGGTGATGCCGACCGCGGCGATCACCAGGGTCAGCATCAGGCCGCCCCACTGGCTCGTGGAGACCAGGCTGAGGCCGAACACGCCGCCGTGCAGCAGGCACCAGGCGATGATCGGGTAGATCACCAGGAAGGCCAGGCCGTACAGCGCCTTGCGTGGCATCTGCGGCACGAACAGCGGCGCCGCGCCGATGATCGCCAGCCACAGGGTGGTATCCACCCGCCAACGCAGTTCGCTCGGGTAGAAGCCGTACATGAACTGGCCGAAGCGCTGCTGGATGAACACCCAGCAGGCGCCGCCGCCGGTGCAGTCGGCCCGGGTGGTGCCGCTCCAGGTGGCGTCGATGAAGGCCCACTGCAGCAGCGGCGGCACGATCAGCCAGATCAGATAGAGGGCGAACAGGGTCAACAGGCTGTTGAACCAGTTGGAGAACAGGTTGGCCTTGAGCCAACCCAGTGCGCCGACGCTCAGGCGCGGCGGCGGCAGGTCCGGTTTGAAGGTATGAGTCTGCATGGCTGCTCCTTACCGCTCGATCAGCGCAATGCGCTTGTTGTACCAGTTCATCAGCAGGGAAATGCTGATGCTGATCGCCAGGTACACGCTCATGGTGATGGCGATCACCTCGATCGCCTGGCCGGTCTGGTTGAGCACCGTGCCGGCGAACAGCGAGACCATGTCCGGGTAGCCGATGCCGGCCGCCAGCGAGGAGTTCTTCGCCAGGTTGAGGTACTGGCTGGTCAGCGGCGGGATGATCACGCGCAGGGCCTGCGGGATGATCACCAGGCGCAGGGTGACCGCCGGGCGTAGGCCCAGCGAGCGCGCCGCCTCGGTCTGGCCATGGCTCACCGCCATGATCCCGGAGCGCACGTTCTCGGCGATGAAGGCCGCGGTGTAGATGGTCAGCGCCAGGGTCAGGGCCATCAGCTCGGGAATCATCACCCAGCCGCCGCGGAAGTTGAAACCGGTCAGTTCCGGCACGCTCCACTGCAGCGGGTTGCCGCCGATCAGCACGGCCAGGCCGGGGATCACCACGATCATCGCCAGCGACGCCCAGAAGGCGTGAAACACCTTGCCGGTGGCCTCGCGGCGCGCCTTGGCCCAGCGCCCCATCACCACGATGGCGACGATGGTCGCCAGCAGCACGCCGACGAACAGGCCGAAGCTCTCCGACGGGCTCGGCGCCGGCAGGTACAGGCCGCGGCTGTTGAGGAAGAAGGTCTCGCCGATCTCCAGGCTCTGCCGGGGCCCCGGCAGGGTGAGGAACACCGCGAAGTACCAGAAGAGAATCTGCAGCAGCGGCGGGATGTTGCGGAAGATCTCGATATAGACGGTGGCCAGCTTGCTGATCAGCCAGTTCGGCGACAGCCGCGCCACCCCGAGGATGAAGCCGAGGATGGTGGCCAGGACGATGCCGATCACCGACACCAGCAAGGTGTTGAGCAGGCCGATGACGAACACCCGTCCGTAGGTATCGCTCTCGCTGTAGTCGATCAGGTGTTGGGCAATGCCGAATCCGGCACTGTTACCCAGGAAACTGAAGCCGGAAATGATCCCGCGCTTCTCGAGGTTGGCCTGGGTGTTCTGGAACAGGAACCAGCCGAGCGCCACGACGGCGACCACGGCGATGATCTGGAATAGCCACGCGCGCACCTGGGGGTCGGTCCAGACCGATCCTCGCGGGCGCGGGACATTAGCAGTAGTTTGCATAACAGCCCTCTTGGAAGCCCCATGCCCGCGGGCGCGGGCATGGGGTTCACGTCATCAGGAACAACCGGCGCGCCGAGCTGGCGCACCGGTACAGACGATCAACGCACCGGCGGTGCGTACTGCAGACCACCTTTGTTCCACAGGGCATTGAGGCCACGCTCGATCTTCAGCTCGCTGCCGGCACCGACGTTGCGGTCGAAGCTCTCGCCGTAGTTACCCACTTGCTTGACGATCTGCACCGCCCAGTCCTTCGGCAGCTTCAGATCCTTGCCGAACTCGCCTTCGGCGCCGAGCAGACGGGCGACGTCGGGGTTCTTGGTGGACTTGGCCATTTCTTCGACGTTGGCCGAAGTCACGCCCAGTTCCTCGGCGTTGAGCATGGCGAACAGGCTCCAGCGCACGATGTCGAACCACTCCTCGTCACCCTGGCGTACCACCGGGCCCAGCGGTTCCTTGGAGATGACTTCCGGCAGCACCACGTAGTCGTCCGGGTTGGCCAGCTTGATGCGCTGCGCGTACAGCTGCGACTGGTCGGAGGTCAGCACGTCGCAACGGCCGGCTTCGACCGACTTGGCGCTCTCGTCGGAGGTATCGTAGGTGATGGGGGTGTACTTCATGCCGTTGGCACGGAAGTAGTCGGAGAGGTTCAGCTCGGTGGTGGTACCGGCCTGGATGCACACGGTGGCGCCGTCCAGTTCCTTGGCGCTGGATACGCCCAGCTTCTTGTTAACCAGGAAGCCCTGACCGTCGTAGTAG
This sequence comes from Pseudomonas sp. PL-6, assembly GCF_054110165.1. Classification (NCBI taxonomy): domain Bacteria; kingdom Pseudomonadati; phylum Pseudomonadota; class Gammaproteobacteria; order Pseudomonadales; family Pseudomonadaceae; genus Pseudomonas; species Pseudomonas sp. PL-6. The sequence continues at coordinate 4,163,909 of NZ_CM134189.1, forward strand.
TTGGTGCCGGTGAAGTTCAGGCCCAGGGCCGCGTCGCGCGAGCTGGTCCAGGTGGTGTTGCGCGAGAGGATGTCGACTTCGCCGGACTGCAGCGCGGTGAAGCGCTCCTTGGCGGTCAGCGGACTGTACTTGACCTTGGTCGCATCGCCGAACACCGCAGCCGCTACGGCGCGGCAGACGTCGACGTCCAGGCCCAGGTAATTGCCTTTCTCGTCGGCGTAGGAGAAGCCCGGCAGACCATCGCTGATCCCGCACTGCACGAAGCCCTTCTTCTGTACCGCATCCAGGGTAGCGCCCGCCTGCGCGAAGCCGCTGACACCGAGTACGGCTGCGGTGGTCAGCACAGCCAGGGTGGATTTCACCATCTTCATTAAAACCTCCAGTTGCTCTTGTTGTGTTGGAGTCTCGGTCCTGCTTCCCCACCCTTATGAGGCACGCGATCCGCTGGCAGCAACGGTATCGACGGGAAGATCGGACCTCAGGCGTGAGTCTAGTCGGCATTACCCTCTGCTGGCCAACTGCCCTCGCCCTGCCCATTGGTCGAACGGGCCAGAGACGGATCGTCATCCGCCGGCGCGAAGGTTCGCGCCGACGAACTGGTAAGGAACCCCACACAGCAGATTCCTGCCTGTTGAGCGTGCGGCGATGGCACAGTGTTACCGTTACCACACGCGTCGTCAGTCCGGGTCAGCTATAGCAAGCCCCGTACCAGCGCCTTGCAAAAAGCAGCATACGGACTGGTCAAGAGCAAAAGTTGCACCCGTGCGACAACTTATTCACAGATTAGCCAAGCCTCGAAAAGGGCGCCGCCCCAATTTGAAGCACACGCACCACACCGGAGCTACCAATGACCGCACCCATGATCCTGCAGCCCCCACAACCTGCCGATGCCAGCGTGATCTGGCTGCACGGCCTGGGCGCCGATCGCTACGACTTCCTCCCGGTAGCCGAAACCCTGCAGGAACAGTTGCCCAGCACCCGCTTCGTCCTGCCGCAGGCGCCGACCCGCCCCGTCACCATCAACGGCGGCTGGAGCATGCCGAGCTGGTACGACATCCTCGCCATGAGCCCGGCGCGCGCCATCGACCAGGCGCAGCTGGAGCAGTCGGCGCAGCAGGTGATCGAGTTGATCGAGGCCGAGCGCGCCAGCGGCATCGAACCGGCGCGCATCGTCCTCGCCGGTTTCTCCCAGGGCGGCGCGGTGGTGCTGCATACCGCCTTTCTGCGTTACCCGCACACCCTGGGCGGGGTATTGGCACTCTCGACCTACGCGCCGACCTTCAGCGACGACATGCCGCTGACGGATACAAAAAGACAACTGCCGGTGCTGTGTTTGCATGGCAGATTCGACGACGTGGTGACGCCCGACATGGGCCGCGCCGCGTTCGACCGTCTGCACGCCTGCGGGGTGCCGGTGCAATGGCGCGACTACCCGATGGCGCACGAGGTGCTGCCGGAGGAGATTCGCGATATCGCCGCCTGGCTGAGCCAACGGCTCGCCGACTGACCGGCAGGGGTGCGCCGCGCGCACCAGCGGTTCTCGGCGTCGCCGCGGTTCGCTGGCACGGCCCCCGGCTTCTCCCTGAACCGGCTGCAGATACCCGCCGCCCCCACTGAGAGATGCATCAATGACGACAGCGCCGCTGATCCGCACCCTGCAGGATATCGAGCAGATCGAGAAAACCCCGCTCAGTGCTCGCGACCTGCCCGCCAGCACCTACGAGCTGATCCGCCGCACGGCCGTCGCCCAGCCGGACGCCCCGGCGCTGTCGTTCATCCTCCAGGGCGAGGGCGAGGAACAGCCGCTGCGCCTGAGCTACGTCGAGCTGCTGGGCAAGATCACCCAGACCGCCAACGCCTTCCACCGCCTCGGCCTGCGCCCGGGCAAGGCGGTGTCCTTCCTGCTGCCCAACCTGCCGCAGACCCACTTCACCATCTGGGGCGGCGAGGCGGCCGGCATCGTCAACGCGATCAACCCGCTGCTCGAGCCCGAGCATATCGCCGAGCTGATCCACGCCTCGGACTCCGAGCTGCTGGTCACCCTGGCGCCCTTCCCCGGCACCGACCTGTGGGCCAAGGTCGAGGCCCTGCGCGGCCAGTTGCCGGCGCTCAAGGCGGTGCTCTGCGTGGATCTCGCCAACCTGCTGCCGGAGCCCCAGCGCAGCGCGCTCAAGGCCCAGCGCGGGGCGCTGCCGGACGGCGTGCTGGACTTCGACGAGACCATCGCCGCCTGCCCGAGCGACCACCTGGAGAGCGGCCGGATCATCCAGGCCGAGGACGTCTCCAGCTACTTCCACACCGGCGGCACCACCGGCACGCCCAAGCTGGCGCCGCACAGCCACGGCAACGAGGTGGCCATGGCCTACAGCATGAACCTGGTGACCCGCTTCGCCCCCGGCGACGTGACCCTCTGCGGCCTGCCGCTGTTTCACGTCAACGGCGTGATCGTCACCGGCCTGACCGCCTTCATCGGCGGCGCCGAGGTGCTGCTGGCCACCGCGCAGGGCTATCGCAACCCCAAGCTGATCGGCAATTTCTGGAAGATCATCGAGCGCCACAAGGTCAGCTTCTTCAGCGGCGTGCCGACCATCTACGCCGGCCTGCTGCAGGTGCCCAGCGCGGGGCATGACCTGAGCTCGCTGAAATACGCCCTGTGCGGCGCCGCGCCGATGCCGGTGGCGCTGATCCGCCAGTTCGAGGCCAAGACCGGACTGTGCCTGATCGAAGGCTACGGCCTGACCGAAGGCACCTGCGGCAGCTGCGCCAATCCGCCGGCCGGCGAACGCCGCCCCGGCTCCATCGGCCTGCGCATGCCCTACTGCGAGGTGCGCATCAAGCTGCTCGACGAGCAGGGACAGTACCTGCGCGAGGCCGCGCCCAACGAGATCGGCAACCTGTGCATCCGCGGCGCCACGGTGTTCAAGGGCTACCTGCAGGCGAGCAAGAACGCCGGCATCTGGGTCGACGGCGACTGGTTCAATACCGGCGACCTCGGCCGCATGGACGAAGACGGCTACATCTGGCTGACCGGGCGCAGCAAGGACCTGATCATCCGCGGCGGCCACAATATCGACCCGCAGCTGATCGAGGAGGCGCTGCACAAGCACCCGGCCGTGGCCCTGGCCGCCGCCGTCGGCAAGCCGGACGAGAAGGCCGGCGAACTGCCGGTGGTCTACGTCCAGCTCAAGCCCGGCGCCCAGGCCGGCGAGGCCGAGCTGCTCGAACATGCCGCCGCGCATATTCCCGAGCGCGCCGCGGTGCCCAGGGACGTCTGGATAGTCGAGGCCATCCCGCTGACCGCGGTGGGCAAGACCTTCAAGCCGGCGCTACGCTTCGATGCCATCGCCCGCGTCTACCAGGCGGCGCTGGCCGAGCTGGAGCCGGCGATCCGTGTCGAGGTGCTCGGCGACGACCAGGCCGGCCAGCTCGCCCATATCCACCTGCCGCGCCGCGACCCGGCGCTGGCCGCGGCCGTGCGCGAACGCCTAGCCGGCTTCGCCGTCGGCCACCGCCTCCACCTACCCGACTGAGGACGCCGCGCAGGGACGCGCGCCAGTCGACAGCCTGGCACCAACGTACAACCGCTGGTCGGCCGAACTTTGGCCGAGCATTGCCAGGGGCCCGACCCGGGAATAATGTCGAGACGCTGTTGCACCACGACAAGGAGCGTTTGCGATGCCATCTGGCCTCGACGCCCCGCCAGGCCCGGCAACATCGCGATGAAACCGGCGCACTGGCAGGCAGACCTGCAGCAAATCCAACGACTGCGACTGTTCCACAAGGTCGCCGCCAGCAGCCTCGACCAGTTGCTGCGGGAATTCCGCGCCTGCGAACTGGAGGCCGGCGAAGTCCTGCTCTCCCCGTTCAACCGCAACCAGCACCTCTACCTGCTGATCGAGGGCCAGCTGCGCGTCTACCTCGGCTCGCTGGACAACCAGCCGGTCGGCACCCTGGAAGTCGGCGACTGCGCCGGTGAGATCAGCTTCATCGACAACGAGCATCCCAGCGCCTACGTGGTCGCCGAGCGGCCCTCCACCGTGCTGCGCCTGCACCGCGAGTCGCTGATCGCGCTGTTCCAGCAATCGCCGCAACTGATGCAGAACCTCCTGGAGCTGCTTTGCGAACGGGTGCGCCGGGGCAACCGGCTGATCCTCGACAGCGAGCAGAACGCCAATATCGACACCCTCACCGGCAGCTTCAACCGGCGCTGGCTGGAGCACGTGTTCGAGCGCGAAAGCACCCGCTGCGCCTTCAACGACGAGCCGCTGTCGCTGCTGATGCTGGATGTCGACCACTTCAAGGCCTACAACGACCAGCACGGCCACCTGGCCGGCGACTACGCCCTGTGCCTGGTCGCCCATACCCTGCGCAACCAGCTGCGGCCGAAGGACAGCCTGGTGCGCTTCGGCGGCGAGGAGTTCGTCATCCTCCTGCCGGAGATCGCCGACCAGGGCGCGCGCGGCATCGGCGAGCGCCTGCGCCAGAGCCTGGAACGCATCGGCTCCTTCTATTCGCCGGTCGGCGTGCTGCCGGGGGTGACCATCTCCATCGGCCTGGCGCAGATGCGCCACCAGGACAGCCTGCAGAGCCTGATCGCCCGCGCCGACGCCGCGCTATACCAGGCCAAGCAGCAGGGGCGCAACTGCCTCTGCGGTTAAGCCCTGCTCACCATGGTGCGCAGGGCGCACCCTACTCCAGGGTGCACCGCTTCCCTGCTAGAGTGGCCGGCATAACAACACGCCTGGATGGCCACCCTTTATGCGCAAACTGCTGATCGCCCTGCTGCTGGTTCCCCTCTCCGCCCTGGCCGTGCTGGGCCTGCCTCAAGTCATCGACGCACAGATGAACAGCGTCGCCTCGCCGCCGCCCTACCCCGCCAGCGCCAGCGCGCAGCAGCTGCACCAGGGCCTGTTCGTCGCCGACCTGCACGACGACGCCCTGCTCTGGGAACGCGACCTGCTCAAACGCTACGACTATGGCCACTCCGACCTGCCGCGCATGCTCGAAGGGCGCCTCGGCCTGCAGGTGTTCTCCACCGTGACCAAGACCCCGCGCGGGCTGAACATGGAAAGCAATGCCGGCGACAGCGACAACATCACCCTGCTGGCCATGGCCCAGCGCTGGCCGCGCGCGACCTGGGACAGCCTGCTGCAGCGCGCGCTGTACCAGGCCGAGAAACTGCGCGAGGCCGCAGACGCCAGCGACGAGCGCCTGGTGCTGATCCGCAACCGCGCCGAGCTGACCCGCTTCGTCGAGGCCTGGCGGCAGGATCCGCAGCGAGTCGCCGCGCTGCTCGCCACCGAGGGCCTGCAGCCCATCGAGGGCAAACTGGAGAACGTCGACGCGCTGTACGACGCCGGTTTCCGCATCGCCGGCCTGACCCACTTCTTCGACAATGAAGTCGGCGGCTCGGCCCATGGCCTGGAGAAAGGCGGCCTGACCCCGTTGGGTCGCCAGGTGATCGAACGCCTGGAAGAGAAAGCCATGCTGGTCGACCTGGCCCACGCCTCGCGGCCGCTGATCGACGACGTGCTGGCCATGGCCACGCGCCCGGTGCTGGTGTCACACACCGGCGTCGAGGGCACCTGCCCCGGCACGCGCAACCTCAGCGACAAGCACCTGCAGGCCATCGCCGCCACCGGCGGGGTGATCGGCATCGGCTACTGGAGCACCGCGGTGTGCGACACCTCGGTCGCCGCCATCGTCCGCGCCATCCGTTATACGGCGGACAAGGTCGGCGTCGCGCACGTGGCCCTGGGCTCGGACTTCAACGGCACCGTGCACACGCCGTTCGACGTCACCGGCCTGGCCCAGCTCACCGAAGGCCTGCAGGGCGCCGGCTTCTCCCCCGAGCAGATCGCCGCGATCATGGGCGGCAACGTGCAGCGCCTGCTGCTGGCCAGCCTGCCGGCGAAATAAGCCGCCCAGCGCGTTCGCCCCTTGACAGGGGCGAGCGAGGCACTTCGCCGCGCCCGCGTCTTGCATTACACTGGCGGCCGTTCATTCCTTAACCAATCGATGAGAAGCCCGTGCTCAAAGCACTCAAGAAAATGTTCGGCAAAGCTGAAGGCGAACTGCCCCAACCGGCCACCGCGCCCGTAGCGCCCGCCCAGGCCCAGGCCGGCGGTCAGGAAAAACCCAGCCGCATGCCCAAGCCTGCGCGCCAGCCCGAGACCGCTGCCGCCAGCGCGGCAACCAGCGCGGAACGCCCCGCCCGTCCGGCCAAGGCCGACAAGCCGCGCCGCGAGCGCCCGGCCAAGCCGGTGGACACCTGGAAGCTGGAAGACTTCGTGGTCGAGCCGGTCGAAGGCAAGACCCGCTTCCACGACTTCAAGCTGGCCCCCGAGCTGATGCACGCCATCCACGACCTCGGCTTCCCCTACTGCACGCCGATCCAGGCCGGCGTGCTGGGCTACACCCTCAAGGGCCAGGACGCCATCGGCCGGGCCCAGACCGGCACCGGCAAGACCGCCGCCTTCCTCATTTCGATCATCACCCAGCTGCTGCAGACGCCGCCGCCGAAAGAGCGCTACATGGGCGAGCCGCGCGCGCTGATCATCGCGCCGACCCGCGAGCTGGTGGTGCAGATCGCCAAGGACGCCGCCGCGCTGACCAAGTACACCGGCCTCAACGTCATGCAGTTCGTCGGTGGCATGGACTTCGACAAGCAGCTCAAGCAGCTCGAATCGCGCTTCTGCGACATCCTGGTGGCCACCCCGGGCCGCCTGCTGGACTTCAACCAGCGCGGCGAGGTGCACCTGGACATGGTCGAGGTGATGGTGCTCGACGAAGCCGACCGCATGCTCGACATGGGCTTCATCCCCCAGGTGCGCCAGATCATCCGCCAGACCCCGATGAAGGGCGAGCGCCAGACCCTGCTGTTCTCCGCCACCTTCACCGACGACGTGATGAACCTGGCCAAGCAGTGGACAGTCAACCCGGCCATCGTCGAGATCGAGCCGGAGAACGTCGCCAGCGACAGCGTCGAGCAGCACGTCTACGCCGTGGCCAGCAGCGACAAGTACAAGCTGCTGTACAACCTCATCACGCAGAACGACTGGACGCGGGTGATGGTCTTCGCCAACCGCAAGGACGAGGTGCGCCGCATCGAGGAACGCCTGACCCGCGACGGCGTCAGCGCCGTGCAGATGTCCGGTGACGTGCCGCAGCACAAGCGCATCCGCGCCCTGGAGGGCTTCCGCGAGGGCAAGATCCGCGTCATGGTCGCCACCGACGTGGCCGGCCGCGGCATCCACGTCGACGCCATCAGCCACGTGATCAACTTCACCCTGCCGGAAGACCCGGACGACTACGTGCACCGCATCGGCCGTACCGGCCGCGCCGGCAGCAGCGGCACCTCGATCAGCTTCGCCGGCGAGGACGACGCCTTCGCCCTGCCGCCGATCGAGGCGCTGATCGGGCGCAAGATCCAGTGCGAGATGCCGCCGGACGAACTGCTCAAGCCGGTGCCGCGCAAGCACCACTGAGCCGCGCCGCCGCTCCAGCAGAAGGCGAAGCCCCAGGGCTTCGCCTTTTTTGTTGGCGATGTCAGCGCGGGTCGTTGCATAGCCTGCAGGAGCGGATTTATCCGCGAAATACGCCCGGGCGCCATCGCGCCTCTGCCGACAGCAGCTTCGTCCATGCGTCATCCTCGGACAGCCGGCGGCCATGCCCCTTGTCGAGAAGATACCAATAAGTCCAGAATGGACAAATAAGTTCATTCCGGATACCGCCGCCATGCCCAGCACCCCGCCCTATCTGATCCATCGGGCCGAAGCCGCCCAACTCCTCGCCCGCGTCGATGTCGTGCAGGCCATGCGCGAGCTGTTCCGCAGCCTGGCGCGCGGCCAGGCGGTGCAGCCAGCGCAGCAGCTGGTGGAGTTTCCCGGCGGCGGCGACTTCATCAACTACCTCGGCGTGCTGGCCGAGCAGCGCGTCTACGGGGTCAAGACCTCGCCCTACATCCCCGGCGAGCGCGGCGCCATCGTCACCGCCTGGACCCTGCTGATGTCGATGGACGACGGCCAGCCGCTGCTGCTGTGCGATGCCGGCGAACTCACCACCGCCCGCACCGCGGCTACCACCGCCGTGGCGGTGGACGCCCTGGCGCCGGCCGCGGCCAACCGCCTGGCGGTGATCGGCAGCGGCCCGGTGGCGCGCGCCCATGTGCGTTACGCGCAGGGCCTGCGCGACTGGCAGAGCATTCGCCTGTACTCGCCGAGCCTGGCCGGCAAACCCGCCACCGCGCAGCAGGAGCTGCTGCAGCTCGACCCGCGCCTGCAGCTGTGCGCCAGCCAGGCCGAGGCCTGCGCCGATGCCGAGGTGATCATGCTGTGCACCTCCTCGGCCGGCCCGGTGCTCGACCCCGCCACGCTCGAGCAGCCCGCGCTGATCACCTCGATCAGCACCAACGCGCCGCGCGCCCACGAGGTGCCGCCGGCCAGCCTGGCGCAGATGGACGTCTACTGCGACTACCGCGCCACCACCCCGGCCAGCGCCGGCGAGATGCGCCTGGCCAGCGAGCAGCACCTGTGGGACCGCGCGCTGATCCGCGGCGACCTGGCCGAGCTGCTCGACGGCTCGGCGCCCCTGCCCGACTACCGCCGTCCGGCATTCTTCCGCTCCATCGGCCTGGGTCTGGAAGACGTCGCCCTGGCCCAGGCGCTCCACCAACTCAAGCAGGCCGCGGAGGGCTGAGCATGCAACACGCCGACTACCTGATCGTCGGCGCCGGTATCGCCGGCGCCTCCACCGGCTACTTCCTCGCCGGCCAGGGCAAGACCATCGTCCTCGAACGCGAGAGCCAGCCCGGCTACCACAGCACCGGCCGTTCGGCGGCGCTGTACACCGTGGCCTACGGCACGCCGCAGGTGCGCGCGCTGACCGCCGCCAGCCGCGCCTTCTACGACGCGCCGCCGCCCGGCTTCGCCGAGCACCCGCTGCTCAGCCCGCGCGGCGAACTTGTGGTGGACTTCAGCGGCGATGCCGCCGAGCTGCAGCGCCAGTTCGACGACGCCCGCGCCCAGGTGCCCGAGGCCCGCCTGCTCGATGCCGACCAGGCCTGCGCGCTGGTGCCGGTGCTGCGCCGCGACAAGGTCCAGGGCGCCCTGTTCGACCCCAGCGCCGCCGACATCGACACCGATGCCCTGCACCAGGGCTACCTGCGCGGCATTCGCCAGCAGGGCGGGGAAATCCACAACGATCGCGAGGTGCAGGCCATCGCCCGCGACGGCGACGCCTGGCTGGTCGACTGCGGCGCCGAGCAGTACCGCGCGCCGGTGCTGGTCAACGCCGCCGGCGCCTGGTGCGACGAGCTCGCCGGGCTGGCCGGGGTCGCCCCCATCGGCCTGGTGCCCAAGCGCCGCGCCGCCTTCACCTTCCACGGCCCGGAGGGCGTCGACTGTCACGCCTGGCCCTGCGTGGTGGATCTGCACGAAGCCTTCTACTTCAAGCCCGACGCCGGCCAGCTGCTCGGCTCGCCGGCCAACGCCGACCCGGTGGCGCCGCACGACGTGCAGCCGGAGGAGCTGGACATCGCCATGGGCATCTACCAGATCGAGGAGCACACCAGCCTGAGCATCCGCCGCCCGGCGCACACCTGGGCCGGGCTGCGCAGCTTCGTCGCCGACGGCGACCTGGTGGCCGGCTACGACGGCCAGGCCGAGGGCTTCTTCTGGGTCGCCGCCCAGGGCGGCTACGGCATCCAGACCAGCGCGGCGATGGGTCAGGCCAGCGCCGCGCTGATCCGCCGCCAGCCGCTGCCCGAGGCGCTGACCCGCTTCGGCCTCGACGAAGCCATGCTCAGCCCGGCGCGGCTGCGCCAGTAGCCCAGATGCAGTCCGGGGGTGCCTTGATGACGCCCCCGGCGCTTTGCGGCACACTCGTCGCGCCGACCCAGGAGCCCACCGCATGACGCCCCGCCCCGCCGCCGATCTCGACAACTACCGCGCCATCGCCGACGCCATCGCCACCCTGTTCTTCCCCCACGCCGAGGTGGTGCTGCACGACCTGCGGACGCAGAAGATCGACCATATCGCCAACAACATCTCCAAGCGCGCGGTGGGCGATGACGCCGCCCTGGAGGACATGCTCGACGACGCCGGCGACGCACGCAGCATCGGCCCCTACGAGAAGCTCAACTGGGACGGGCAGAAGATCCGCTCGGTCAGCAGCGTGCTGCGCGACGCCGGCGGCAAGCCGGTCGCGGTGCTGTGCATCAACCTCAATATCTCGCTGTTCGAGAGCGCCCGTCAGGCACTCGACCTGTTCCTCTCGGCGAACAAGCTGATCCCCCAGCCCGACGCGCTGTTTCGCGACGACTGGCAGGAACGTATCAACACCTTCCTCCACGCCTGGCTGCGCCAGCGCCAGCTAGGCCTCAACCTGCTGACCCGCGAGCACAAGCGCGAACTGGTCGAGGCGCTGCACGCCGAAGGCGCGTTCAAGGGCAAGAGCGCCGCCAACTACGTGGCCAACGTGCTGAACATGGGCCGGGCGACGGTGTACAAGCACCTCAAGGAAATCAAGGGCGAAAGCTGAGAGCCAGCCCGCCGGCAAGCGCCGGCGGGCCCGCCGCGTCACTTCTGGCTGTAGCTCTGGATCAGGTTGGCGTAGGCCGGCAGGTGGCCGCCGAGGATGCCGCCGAAGCCTTCGATGTCGTTGCGCCAGTCGCGGTGCAGTTCGCAACCGACGCTGAACCAGTTGAGCATCTGCGCCCCGGCGTGGGCCATGCGCATCAGCGCGGCGTCGCGCACGCTGGTGTTGAAGGTGCCCGAGGCGTCGGTGACGACGAACACCTCATAGCCGGCCTGCAGCGCCGACAGGGTCGGGAAGGCCACGCAGACGTCGGTGACCACCCCGGCGATGATCAGCTGCTTGCGCCCGGTGGCCTCGATGGCCTTGACGAAATCGGCGTTGTCCCAGGCGTTGATCTGCCCCGGCCGGGCGATATAGGGCGCATCGGGGAACATGGCCTTGAGCTCGGGCACGATCGGCCCGTTGGGGCCATTCTCGAAGCTGGTGGTGAGGATGGTCGGCAGGTTGAAGAACTTGGCGATGTCGGCCAGCGCCAGCACGTTGTTCTTGAACTCGTCCGGCGTGTAGTCGCGCACCAGCGAGAGCAGGCCGGCCTGGTGGTCGACCAGCAACACGACGGCATCGTCCTTGTTCAGGCGGTTATAGGTGAAAGACATGGCGCAGCCTCCTGTAGCGGTGAGGGAGCCCGGTTGCGGGCGTGAACCCAAAGCCTAGCCCGACTCGGTGGCCTCGACCTCCCGCCGCTCGACGAAATGGTTTTTCGCTCAAACCGAACAATCCAACTCCCGGCGAGGCGTTATGCTGAACGGCACACTGGCTCAACGCGTACACCGCCATGAAACTGGATATTGCGGAAATCGAGACCTTTCTGCGCGTCGCCGAACTGGGCAGCGTCAGCCTGGCCGCCCAGCAGCTGGGGGTGGCCAAGTCGGTGGTGAGCAAACGCCTCAGCGACCTGGAACGCCACCTCGGCGCCCGCCTGCTGTTCCGCTCGACGCGCAAGGTCGCCCCGACCGACAGCGGCCAGCGCTTCTACCGCCAGGCCAGGGCCGCGCTCGAAGAACTGCGGGCCGCTGCCGAGGCCGTCGCCAGCGAGGACGGCAGCCTGGCCGGCAGCCTGCGCATCCTCGCACCGATGAGCTTCGGCACGCTGTGGCTGGCGCCGCAACTGACGAGCTTCATGCGCCTGCATCCGCAACTGGAAGTGGCGCTGCAACTGGACGACCGGGTCAGCGACTTCGAGCGCGAGGGCTACGACCTGTGCCTGCGCATCTCGCGCCTGCACGACCGCGCGCTGATCGCCCGCCGCCTGGGCAGCAGCCCGCGGGTGGTGTGCTGCAGCCCGGACTACATCCGCGCCCACGGCGCCCCCGAGCGCCTCGAGCAGCTGCTCGAACACCCCTGCATCGGTTACTGCAACCTGAGCGCCGAACAGCTCTGGTCGTTCGACGACCCCGCCGCGCCACAGCGCCCGCTGACCCTGGCGCCCGGCGGGCGCTTCACCAGCAACAACGGCGAGGCCATGCGCGATGCGGCGCTGGCCGGACTGGGCCTGGCGGTGCTGCCGCGCTTTATCGTCCAGCCCGACCTGCAGGCCGGCCGCCTGCTGCAGGTACTGCCCGACGCGCGGCCCACGGCCGATGAGATCCACGCCCTCTACCCGCGTTCGCACCGCGCCTCGGTCAAGATCCAGGCGCTGTGCGACTTCCTCCAGCAGGCGCTGCACGCGGCTGCCTGGACGACCGACGGCGCGCGCTGAGCTCAGGTTTCCACGCCTGGCTCGAAGCCTTCGCCCGCGGCATCCGGCTCGGCCTCGGGCTGCTCGGCCGGCTCTTCCTGCGCAGGCTTGCCGAGCGCCTGGTTGGCCGACTCCTGCAGCCTGTCGACCTGCTTGTTCAGCTGCTCCACCGCCTCGCCGACGGCGTCGTCGAGCAGGGCCTGGGCCTGCTGCTCGGTTTCCTCGACGAGCTTCTGGGCGGACTGCTCGGCCGCCTCGCATCCGGCCAGAACGACCAGCGCCAGGCCGAGCGCGGAAAGGGAAAGGCTGCGTAACGGGCTATGCATACAACGTCCTCTTGGGCGACGCCTGCGCGTCGGTCGATGGGGGATGGGGCGCTCAGTCCGCGAGCGATTTCGGCGCGCTCGCCGGCGGCTGGCCACGGGTCTTGTACAGCGACAGCAGCACGCCACCGATCAGCAGGCCGAGGGTCACGCTCAGCGACACCGCCGCCGGAATCTTGCCGATGATACCGACCAGGAAGATCTTCGCGCCGATGAACACCAGCACCAGGGCCAGCGCGTACTTGAGGTAGGCGAAGCGGTGGATCAGCGCCGCCAGGGCGAAGTACAGGGCACGCAGGCCGAGGATGGCGAAGATGTTCGAGGTGTAGACGATGAACGGATCCTGGGTGATGGCGAAGATCGCCGGCACGCTGTCGATGGCGAACATCAGGTCGGCGCACTCGATCAGAATCAGCGCCAGGAACAGCGGTGTCACCCACAGCACGCTGCGGCCGTTGCCGTCGTCCTGACGCACGAAGAAGCGCTCGCCATGCAGCTCATCGGTCACGCGCAGGTGCTTGCGCAGGAACTTCACCAGCAGGTTGTTTTCCAGATCGGGCGCATCGTCGAGCTTGGCGAACAGCATCTTCACCCCGGTGAAGAACAGGAAGGCGCCGAACACGTAGAGGATCCAGGCGAACTCGTGGATCAGCGCGGCGCCCAGGCCGATCATGATGGCGCGCAGCACCAGCACGCCCATGATCCCCCAGAACAGCACCTTGTGCTGGTACTGCCGCGGGATCGCCAGGAAGCTGAAGATCATCGCCATGAGGAACACGTTGTCCATCGACAGCGATTTTTCGATCAGAAAGCCGGTGAGGTAATCCATGCTGGCGTCGCCGCCTTTCTGGAAGAACACCCAGACGCCGAACAGCAGACCCGCGGTGATGTAGCCAGCGGACAGCAGCAGGCTCTCGCGCACGCCGATTTCGCGGTTGTCGCGATGCAGCACGCCCAGGTCGAAGGCCAGCAGGGAGATGACGACGGCGATGAAGACCAGCCACAGCCAGGTGGCGGTACCGAGGAACTCGGCGAAGAGAAACGGTTCTAGGGCAGTCATGGAGCCCCTCCTACAGTCAGATTGAACAGACTGTGATTCCGACATCGCGGTGTTAACCGCCAGAGGGGCCCGGCATCACGGCGCAAAGATACTCAGGCGACGAACACCGCTCAACCGCGCAGAGTTTGCAAAGTATTTCCCGTTTTCCGCCGCCCCAAGGGACCGCAGCCGCCTTGATGCGCCCGCTTGCCGGCGATCGGCCCTACGGCGCCAGGATCGCCCGCAAGCGGGCTCCTGTGGGGTTCGCTGTCGCACTGAACCTTGGCGAAGGTTTCAGAACAACCCCAGCTGCCCGTCCACCAGGCGCTCGAAATCGCCGCCGACGAAGGGCAGGATGGCATCGGCCACCGGCTTCAGCTGGCGACTGAGGTAGTGCTCGTAGTCGATGGGCGACAGCAGGCACTCCAGCGGCTGCGGCCCGGCGGTGGTGATCAGGTAGCCGATCCAGCCGCCGCGCTGGTACTGCAGCGGCCGGCCGAGGCGCTGGTTGTGCTCGTCGGCGCTGCGCGCGGCGCGCACGTGCGGCGGCACGTTGCGCTGGTAGTCGTCGAGGCGCCGACGCAGGCGTTTGCGATAGACCAGCAGCTCGTCCAGCTCGCCGGCCAGGGTGCGTTTGACGTAGTCGCGCACGTAGTCCTCATAGGGCTGGCCGGCGAACACCAGGCGGTACAGCTCCTGCTGGAAGCGCTGGGCCAGCGGCGACCAGTCGCTGCGCACCGTCTCCAGGCCCTTGAACACCATGCGTTCGCTGCCATCCGCCGCACGCACCAGGCCGGCGTAGCGCTTCTTGCTGCCCTCCTCGGTGCCGCGAATAGTGGGCATCAGAAAGCGCCGGTAATGGGTCTCGAACTGCAGCTCCAGGGCGCTGCTCAGGCCGTATTCGTTGTGCAGGTGCTCGCGCCACCAGGCATTGACCCTTGATACCAGGGTGCGGCCGATCTGCGCCGCCTCGGCCTCGTCGTGGGCGCGGCCGAGCCAGACGAAGGTCGAATCGGTGTCGCCGTAGATCACCGCATAACCCTCGGCTTCGATCAGCTCGCGGGTGCGCTTCATGATCTGGTGCCCGCGCAGGGTGATGGACGAAGCCAGGCGCGGGTCGAAGAAGCGGCAGCCACTGGAGCCGAGCACCCCGTAGAAGGCGTTCATGATGATCTTCAGCGCCTGCGACAAGGCAGCGTTGCCGTCGCGCTTGGCCGCCTCGCGCCCCTGCCAGACCCGCTCGACTATGGCCGGCAGGCAGTGCCGGGTGCGCGAGAAGCGCGCGCCGCGAAAACCTTCCACCGAATGCGCGTCGTCCGGCTGCTGCAACCCTTCCACCAGGCCCAGCGGGTCGATCAGGAAGCTGCGGATGATCGAGGGATACAGGCTCTTGTAATCCAGCACCAGCACCGAGTCGTACAGACCGGGGCGCGAATCCATGACGAAACCGCCAGGGCTGTTCTCGCCGCGAATGTCGCCGAGGTTCGGCGCGACGAAGCCCAGGCGGTGCATCGGCGGCAGGTACAGGTGAGTGAAGGCCGCCACCGAACCGCCGCTGCGGTCGGCGGCCAGGCCGGTGACGCTGGAGCGCTCGAGGAGGAAGGCGAGCAGGTCGGTGTGGGCGAAGATGCGCGTGACCAGCTCGCAGTCCTTGAGGTTGTAGTGCGCCAGCGCCGGCTTGTCCTCGTCGAACATGCGCTGGATCTCGTCCATCCGCGCGTAGGGGGTGTCGATGGCCTTGCCTTCGCCGAGCAGGGTCTGCGCCACCGACTCCAGACTGAACGAGGGGAAGCTCCAGGTCGCCGAGCGCAGCGCCTCGATGCCGTCGATGATCAGCCGCCCGGCGGCCTCGGCGAAGTAGTGCTGGCTGCTGTTGTGCTGGCGCCAGCCCATCACGTCGCCACCGCGGCCCAGGCGCAGCGGCACCTTGAGCTGCTCGGCGTGCTCGCGCAGTACGCGCAGGTCGAACTGCACCAGGTTCCAGCCGATGATGGCGTCGGGATCAAAGCGCGCCAGCCAGCCATTCAGCCGTTCGAGCAGGGCCTTGCGGCTGTCGCAGTACTCCAGCTCGAAATCCACGCCGCCGGCATCGCCATTGGCCGGCCCGAGCATATACACCTGGCGCTGGCCGCAGCCCTCCAGAGCGATGGAATACAGCTCGCCGCGGGCGCTGGTCTCGATATCCAGCGACACCAGGCGCAGCGTCGGGCGGTAATCGGCGGCGGGCTTGAGCGACGTGCACAGCAGGCTGCCGTCTTCCTGGGCAGTGCCATGAAAGCTGACGGAGGCGGTGATAAAGCGCTCCATCAGGTAGCGCTCCGGTGGGCGGATATCGGCCTCGTAGACGTCCACGCCGACCTGGCGCAGCTTCTTCTCCAGCTGCAGCAACTGGCGGTACTGGCGGCAGTACAGGCCCAGTACCGGGCGGCGCTTGAAGTCGCGCAGGGCCAGCTCGCGCAGCTCGACGCCCTTTTCATCGCGCAGCAGCGGCTCGGCCCAGGCGCGCTGCTCGGCCGGGATAAAGGCCACCGACTCCTGCCGCGGCAGGCGCACCTGGCGCGGGCCGCCATCGGTGGCCAGCCAGAAGGCCACTTCGGTGCCTTCCGGCGTGTCGCGCCAATGGCGGCTGAGCACGAAGCCTTGCTGGGGTTGCGTCATGGGGATTGGGTCACTGGTTCCACGGCAGGTCACGGGCAAACTGTAGGAGCGGCTTTCGGCTCTGGCATCCGGCTTCGCCCTACCTCCTGCATCCATGCAGTCGTAGCCGCGATAGTCGCCGCTAAAGCGCCTCCCACAGGGGCGTGTGCTTCAAACTGGCCGAGCATTCTACGCCAGCGGTTACAATGGCGCCTTTTCCGCGGAGCGCTTCGATGAGCAGCCATCCTCCCTACGGCACGGGCGACGCCTCCTACCAGGCGGCCGGCGGCAGCGACGGCCTGCGCCGCCTGGTCGACGACTTCTACCGGCTGATGGACGAGCGCGCCGAGGCCGTCGCCCTGCGCGCCCTGCACCCGGCCGACCTGAGCGCCTCGCGCGACAAGCTGGCCCGTTTCCTCAGCGGCTGGCTGGGCGGCCCGCGGCTGTTCGCCGAGAAATACGGCAGCATCAGCATCCCCAGCTTCCATGCCCAATGGCCGATCGACGCGGCCCTCGCCGAGAGCTGGCTGGACTGCATGGCCCGCGCCATCGCCCTGCAGCCCTATGAACCGGCCTTCGCCGACTACCTGCTGGCCCAGTTGCGCGTGCCCGCGCAGCGCATCGTCCAGGCCAGCCACAACCGACACCAGAGTGGAAAACCGACATGAGCCTCGAGCTGATCATCGAAGACCTGCAACCGGGCGACGGCAAGGCCGTGGTCAAGGGCGCCCTGATCACCACCCAGTACCGCGGCTGGCTGGAGGACGGCAGCGAGTTCGACTCCTCCTACTCGCGCGGCAAGCCCTTCCAGTGCGTGATCGGCACCGGCCGGGTGATCAAGGGCTGGGACCAGGGCCTGATGGGCATGCAGGTGGGCGGCAAGCGCAAGCTGCTGGTGCCCGCGCACCTGGGCTATGGCGAGCGCACCATGGGTTCGATACCGCCAAACGCCAACCTGATCTTCGAAATCGAGCTGCTGGAAGTGTTGACCCGCGATGACTGACGCCGCCCTCGTCACCCTGCGCGAGCATTTGTTGAATGCGCTGGCGCACCATCCGGGCGCCGAAACCCGCCGTCTGTTCCACGGTCGTGGCCGCTGCTGGCCGGGGCTGGAGCAGATCACCGTCGACTGGCTGTCCGGAATCGTCCTGGTGATGCTGTTTCGCGAGCCTTCGCCGGCGTTAAAGCCGCTGCTTATCGAGCTGCTGCAGACGCCGCAGTGGCAGGCCAGCGGCGCCCGCGGCCTGCTGCTGCAGCACCGCTACGTGCAGGGTAGCGAGAGCGAATGGCTGGCCGGCGAGCCCCAGGCGCAATGGCCGATTCTCGAAGACGGCCTGCGCTACCTGCTCGACCTGGGCAGCAAGCAGAACAGCGGGCTGTTTCTCGACATGCGCCTGGGCCGCCAGTGGGTGCGTGAGCAGGCCGCCGGCAAGCGCGTGCTCAACCTGTTCGCCTACACCTGCAGCTTCTCGGTGGCGGCCATCGCCGGCGACGCCGAGCGGGTGGTCAACCTGGACATGGCGCGCGCGGCGCTGTCGCGCGGGCGCGACAACCATCGCCTGAACGAGCATGACCTCGCCCGGGTGGAGTTTCTCGGCCACGAGCTGTTCAAGTCCTGGGGCAAGGTGCGCAAGAGCGGGCCCTATGACCTGGTGATCATCGACCCGCCGAGCTTCCAGAAAGGCAGCTTCGCCCTCACCCAGGACTACCGCAAGATCCTCCGCCGCCTGCCCGAACTGCTCGGCGAGCGCGGCACCGTGCTGGCCTGCGTCAACGACCCGGATCTCGGCCCGGGCTTTCTCATCGACGGCATGGCCGAGGAGGCGCCGCAGCTGCGTTTTGTGCGGCGCCTGGACAACCCGCCGGAGTTTCCCGACATCTCGGCCGAAAGCGGCCTGAAGGCGCTGGTGTTCCAGCTGTAGCCCGATTGCAATACGGGTTGCGCCGTGCGCACCGGCCAGGATCCCGGCGCGGTGCGCCTCGTTCAGTCGCCGTAGATGTCGAAGCTGAAGTAGCGCTGCTGGATCTGCTGATACTTGCCGTTGGCGCGGATCGCGGCGATGGCGGCGTTGAGCTTGCCGAGCAGCTCGCTGTCGCCCTTGCGCACGGCGATGCCGGCGCCCTCGCCGAAGTAGGCCGGATCGGTGAAGGACGGCCCGACGAAGGCGAAGCCCTTGCCGTTGTCGGTCTTGAGGAAGCCCTCCTCCACCGGAATGGCGTCGGCCAGGGTGCCGTCCAGGCGCCCGGAGATCAGGTCCAGGTAGATTTCGTTCTGCGAGCTGTAGCGCACCACCTGCACGCCCTGGGCGGCCATCACCTCGCTGGCGAAGCGGTCGGTGGTGGTGGCGCGCTGCACGCCGATGCGCTTGCCCTTGAGGTTGGCGAAGTCGGCGTCGACCGTGCTGCCTTCCTTCATCACCAGGCGCGCCGGGCTGTAGTAGTACTTGCCGGTGAAGTCCACCGACTTGCGCCGCTCGTCGGTGATGGTCATGGACGAGAGGATGGCGTCGACCTTCTTCACCTTGAGCGAGGGAATCAGGCCGTCGAACTCCTGCTCGACCCACTGGCACTGCACCTTCATCTCGGCGCACAGGGCGTTGCCGATGTCCACGTCGAAGCCGGCGATCTCGCCGCTGGCCTCCTTGTAGGCGAACGGCGGGTAGGCCGCCTCGATACCCAGGCGCAGTGGCTTGTCGGCGGCGAACGGGCTGGAAGCCATCAGGCTCAGGGCGATGGCGCCCAGCCAGGCGAGTTTCTTCATGGACGTGTCTCCTGCTGCGGAATGAACGAGCCCGCCGCGCGCGACAAGGCGACGGAACCCGGTGGGAAGGCGAAGGGGCAGAAGCAAGGCGCGCCGGCCCACGACGAATCGAGGGGCACGCGGCGCGCGGAGGGAAATGGGGAGGACTGCATGGGTCGCTCTCGCTTATACATTAAAGTCCACTCTGGACTTTAATGTACAAATCGTCAACCCCTGCGCTCAGCGCAACCCGAGGCGTTTCGCCAACCGACTCAGATTGGCCCGATCGATCCCCAGCTCGCGCGCGGCATCGGCCCACTTGCCCTGGTGGCGCGCCAGGCATTGCTCGATCAGCCGGCGCTGGTAGGCATCCAGCGCGCTGCGCAGGTCCTGCCCCGCCGGCAGCGCGCCGGGCGCACTCTCGCCCGGCGCCTCTGCGGCCGCCACGCTCGCGGGCAGGTCCAAGTCCTGCAGCTCCAAGCTGAGAATCCGCGGCCGTTCGTCGTGGCGCGCCAGCGCCTTGAGCGCCGCGCGGCCGATCAGGTGCTCCAGCTCGCGCACGTTGCCCGGCCAGTCGTGCGCCAGCAGCGCCTTCTGCGCCTCACTACTCAGGCGCAGGCTGCGCAGGCCCAGGCGCGCGCGGTTGTCTTCGAGGAAGTAGCCGGCCAGCAGCAGCACGTCGCGGCCACGCTCGCGCAGCGGCGGCACCGGCAGCGGGTAGACGCTGAGGCGGTGATAGAGGTCGGCGCGAAAGCGCCCGGCGCGCACCTCGGCCGCCAGGTCGCGGTTGGTGGCGGCGATCACCCGCACGTCGACGCGGTGCTCGCGGTCCGAGCCGAGCCGCTGCAGCTGGCCGCTCTGCAGCACGCGCAGCAGCTTGGCCTGCACCGCCAGCGGCAGCTCGCCCACCTCGTCGAGAAACAGGCTGCCGCCGTCGGCCAGCTCGAACTTGCCGCTGCGCTCGCTGAGCGCGCCGGAGAAGGCGCCGCGCACGTGGCCGAACAGCTCGCTCTCCACCAGCGCCTCGGGCAACGCCGCGCAGTTGAGGCTGACCAGCGGCCGCTGCGCGCGCGGCGAGGCGCCGTGGATGGCTTCGGCCACCAGCTCCTTGCCGACCCCGGTTTCGCCGGTGATCAGCACGGTCAGCGGGCTGTCGCCGACCAGACGGATCTCGCCCTGCAGCTTGCGCAGCGCGGCGCTCTGGCCGATCAGCTCGCGCGGCTGCTGGCGCGCCTGCTTGTACAGCTCGGTGAGCTGGCGCTCGGTCTCCACCCGCCGGGCCAGGCCGCTGATCCGCTCGCTGGCCTTGACCGTGGCCGCCGCCAGGCTGGCGAAGGCGTCCAGGTTGTCCAGGTCGGCGCGGCCGAAGCTGGCGGGGTCCAGCGCATCCAGGGTCAGCAGGCCCCACAGCTGATCGTCCAGGTACAGCGGGCAGCCCAGGCAGTCGTGCACCTCCAGATGGCCGTGCAGCCCCTCGACCAGGCCGTCGTAGGGGTCGGGCAGGCCGCAATCGGCGGCGAAACGGGTCGGCCCGCGGTGCTCGATCAGCGCTGCCAGGCGCGGATGCTCGCTGACCTTGAAGCGCCGCCCCAGGGTGTCGGCGCTCAGGCCCTCCACCGCCAGCGGCACCAGTTGCTCGCCCTCGAGCTTGAGCAGCGCCACCGCATCGCAGGGGAACAGCTGGCGCAGGGCGGCCAGCAGGCGGCGGTAGCGCTCGCCGTCGTCCAGCTCGCGGGACAGGTCGGCAACCAGCGGGATCAGCGTCTGCAGCAGCGGGTTAGCGGTCATTTCGACAACCTAAAGTCTTTATGACTCGTATTGACCACGAGTCATTTTCACAACAATAAAAATAAGTCATTGAATTTAAAGAATAAATTAAATGGCACGATTCATGAGAGGCATACAGCGCTAACGCTAGCACGCCAGATGCGGCCAGACGAGCCGGGCCGGCGCCTTTTCATGCCTTGCAGGAGTTACCCATGCTGTCCAACGCCCAACGCGATCTGATCAAAGCCACCGTGCCGCTCCTGGAAAGCGGCGGCGAGGCGCTGACCACCCACTTCTACCGGATGATGCTGAGCGAGTTTCCCGAGGTGCGCCCGCTGTTCAACCAGGCGCACCAGGCCAGCGGCGACCAGCCGCGCGCCCTGGCAAACGGCGTGTTGATGTACGCCAAGCATATCGACCGTCTCGAGGCGCTCGGCCCGCTGGTGGCGCAGATCGTCAACAAGCACGTGTCGCTGCAGATCCTCCCCGAGCACTACCCCATAGTCGGCGGCTGCCTGCTGCGCGCGATTGGCGAGGTGCTCGGCGCCGAGATCGCCACCGACGCGGTGATCGAAGCCTGGGCCATCGCCTACCGACAACTGGCCGATATCCTCATCGGCGCCGAGGAGAGCCAGTACGCGCACAATGCCGCCGCCCCCGGCGGCTGGCGTGGCGCTCGCGCCTTCCGCGTGGCGCGCAAGGTGGCCGAGAGCACCGAGATCACCTCCTTCTACCTGGTGCCGGCGGACGGCGGCGCCCTGCTCGACTTCCAGCCCGGCCAGTACATCGGCCTGCGCCTGCTGCTGGACGGCGAGGAGGTGCGGCGCAACTACTCGCTGTCGGCGCCGGCCAACGGCCGCGAGTACCGCATCAGCGTCAAGCGCGAGGCCGGCGGCCGGGTGTCCAACCACCTGCACGACAAGGTCCAGGTCGGAGACCAGCTGGAGCTGTTCCCGCCGGCCGGCGAGTTCGTCCTGCGCGACTCGGCCAAGCCGCTGGCGCTGATCAGCGCCGGCGTCGGCATCACCCCGGCGCTGAGCATGCTCGACGCCGCGCGCCATAGCGGCCGGCCGATCCACTTTATCCACTGCGCCCGCCACGCCGAGGTGCACGCCTTCCGCGACTGGGTCGAGGCCCGCGCCGCCGCGCATCCGCAGATCCGTCACTACGTCTGCTACAGCGAGCCGCGCGCGGGCGATCAGGCCGATGCCGAGGGTTTTCTCAGCCGCGAACTGCTGGCGCAGTGGCTGCCCGCCGAGCGCGATCTGGACGCCTACTTCCTCGGCCCGAAAGCCTTTATGGCCCAGGTCAAGCGCCACCTGCAGGAACTGGGCGTGCCGCCCGAGCAGAGCCACCATGAGTTCTTCGGCCCGGCCGCGGCGCTGGATAGCTGATCAATCAGGAGGTGCATCATGTTCCCGCTCGCCCCGCAGCAGCTGCTGCGTCTGTCCAGCCAACTGCTGCTGGCCGGTCTCGGCCTGCTGCTGCTCGGTCTGCTGGCGGCCTATGGCCTGGAGTCCAGGTTGAACCTGGCCAGCCTGGTGCTGGCGCATAGCCTGACCATCATCGGCCCCGGCCTCCTCAAGCTCGGCTATGTGCTGCGTCTGGCGGCGCAGCACGGCCTGCGGCGAGGGGAACAGCAGCATGCAACTGCTTGATCGCAACCGCGCACTGGCGATTGCTCCGCTGTGGCGCCTGGGCTTTCGCCCGTTCTTTCTCGCCGGCGCGCTGCTGGCCCTGCTCGCCGTCGCCCTCTGGACCGCGGTGTTGCAGGGGCTGCTCAGCGCGCCGCAGGTGCCCGGCGGCCTGCTCGCGTGGCACCGCCACGAGATGCCGTTCGGCTTCGCCCTGGCGATCATCGCCGGCTTCCTGCTCACCGCGGTGCAGAACTGGACCGGCCGCCCGGGCTTGAGTGGGCGGCCACTGATCGCGCTGTTCGCCCTGTGGCTGGCGGCACGGCTGGTCTGGTTCCTACCGCTGGCGCTGGGGGTGCTGATCGCCGCCCAGCTGGCCTTTGTCGCCCTGCTGCTCGCGCAGCTGGCGCGCCAGCTGATCGCCGCCCGCCAGCGCAACAACTACCCCATCCTGCTGGTGCTGAGCCTGCTCGGCCTGTGCCAGGGCCTGACCCTCGCCGGCCTGGCCCTGGGCGACGACGCGCTGCAACGGCGCGGCGCCCTGGCGGCGCTGTGGTTGATCGCAGTGCTGCTGAGCCTGATCGGCGGACGGGTGATTCCCTTCTTCACCCAGCGCGGCCTGGGCCGGGTCGAGGCCTTCGCCGCCCAGCCGTGGCGGGATCGGCTGCTGCTGGCTGGCGGTCTGCTGGTCGCCGCGCTGTTCGCCAGCGGCCACAACCTGCAGGCGCAGCCCTGGCTGGCGCTGCCCTTCGCCCTGCTGGCGGCGCTGCACGGCCTGCGCCTGTGGCGCTGGCACCTGCCGGGCATCTGGCGCGTGCCGTTGCTGTGGTCGCTGCACCTGGCCTACGCCTGGCTGCTGGTCGCCACCCTCGGCATGGCCGCCTGGCACCTGGGTTGGCTGGCGCAGCCCAGCCCGGCCAGCCATGCGCTGGCGGTCGGCGCCCTGGGCGGGCTGGTTCTGGCGATGATGGCGCGGGTCAGCCTCGGCCATACTGGGCGGCCGCTGCAGCCGCCCCAGGCCATGGCCTGGGCCTTTGCCTTGCTCAACCTGGGCGCCTTGATCCGGGTGGCGGCGGGCGGCAGCTGGCTGTGGCTGGCGGCCGTTTGCTGGGGGCTGGCCTTCGCCCTGTTCGTCGTCCACTACGCGCCGATGCTGTGCCGGGCGCGGGTCGATGGCCATCCGGGGTGACCAGCGGACCAACAACCATTGGCGCACCGATCCATACGCCGATGTAGGGCAAATCAGCGCGTAGGGTGGATGTCGCTTTTCACATCCACCACAGCGGTGGATCGGTAAAGCGTGATCCACCCTACGCCAACAACCTCAATCGACCAGGGTGCAGGCCATCACCAGCGCATCTTCGCGACCGCCCACCGCCGGGTAGTAGTCGCGGCGCCGGCCGACTTCGTTGAAGCCATAGCGCTCGTAGAGGCGGTAGGCGCTCTGGTTGCTGGCGCGCACTTCGAGGAAGCACTCGCGACCGCCCAGCTCATGGGCCTCTTTCATCAAATGTTCGAGCAGGCGCAGACCGAGGCCACGGCCCTGGCTTTCCGGCTTGACGGTGATATTGAGCAGGTGCGCTTCGTCGAGGATCAGGTTGATCACGCCGTGGCCGACCTGCTGGCCGCCCTCGAACATCAGCCAGCAGTGATAGGACTTGAGGCTGTCGGTGAAGATGCCGCGGGTCCAGGGGTGGCTGAAGGCGGCGTATTCGATCTTCAGCACGGCATCGAGATCCGCCTCGGTCATGGGGCGGAAGGAAATCGCATCGGTCATTCGCTAGAACTCGGCGGCAGGTGGCACTCAGGCGTCGGTACTTTTCAGCCAGCGCTGGCGCACCCGCTGCATGGCTTGCCACAACTCGCGCTTGCGCGCCGGCTCTTCCATCAGCAGCTCCAGGCCCGGCAGCGCCCAGCAGGTGCCGAGGCCCTCGATCTGCAGCTCGCGGTTGTAGCTCTGTGCGTCGCCCTCACCGGCGAAGCGAATGGCCGGCAGGCCGACCAGCCACAGGCAGGTGCTGGGCTGCTCCTCCAGGCGCGCGGCGACGAAGCTCTGCACGAACTCCAGCGCCGCCTGCGGGCCCTGGTCCAGGTTGCCACGCACCAGCAGCGGCCAGCGCACCGGCTCGCCGAGCAGTTGCGGGCTGTCCGGCAGGCCGGCGGCGCGCAGCAGGTCCTTGAGCAGGATGTAGGCCGGGTCGCGGCTCTGGAACGGCTCGCCGGTGGGCAGTTCCACCAGCAGCGCGCAGTCGCCGGCGCGCAGCAGCTGCAGGGCGAATCGCGGTGGCGGCGCGGCAACGCGGGCCGGCTTTTCCTCCACCGGGGCAGCCTCCTCGACCACCGCGGCGGCCTGGCGCGGCTGGGCAGCGGGGCGCGGCACCTCGATCTTCGGCCGCTCGGCAGCGGGCGCCGGCGCAGTGTCGCGGGCTACCGCGGGGGCGGCGACCGGCTCGACCGGCGTGTCAGCCGCCACTTCCACCTGCGGCGGCTCCAGCAGTTCCGGCCGCGACGGCGCGGCGAAGGGCAATACGGTGCGCGGCAGCCAGCTGGCCACCTGCATGGCGCCCAGGTAGGCGCGCCGACGGAGTTCGGGGATCACACGCCCTCCACTTGCGGGTGCGCCTTCTGCCCGACCTGCATCAGGTTCAGCGCGTTGATATAGGCCTTGGCCGAGGCCACCAGGATATCGGTGTCGGCGCCGTTGCCGTTGACGATGCGCCCGCCCTTCTCCAGGCGCACGGTGACCTCGCCCTGCGAGTCGGTGCCCTGGGTGATGGCATTGACCGAATACAGCAGCAGCGTGGCCTCGGAGGCGGCGATGGCCTCGATGGCCTTGAAGGTGGCATCCACCGGGCCGGAGCCCTGGGCGCCGGCACGCCGTTCGTTGCCCTCGACGCTGACCACGATCTGCGCCTGCGGCACCTCGCCGGTCTTGCTCGCCACTTCCAGGGTGACCAGCTTGAAGTGCTCCGGCGCCTCCTCGGCCAGGGTGTCGGAGACCAGCGCCTGCAGGTCCTCGTCGAAGATCTCGTGCTTCTTGTCGGCCAGCTCCTTGAAGCGGGCGAAGGCGGCGTTCAGCTCGGCCTCGCCGGCCAGGACTATGCCCAGCTCGTCCAGGCGCGAGCGGAAGGCGGCGCGCCCGGAGTGCTTGCCCATCACCATCTTGTTGGTGTTCCAGCCCACCGACTGGGCGGACATGATCTCGTAGGTCTCGCGGTGCTTGAGCACGCCATCCTGGTGGATGCCGGACTCGTGGGCGAAGGCGTTGGCGCCGACTATGGCCTTGTTCGGCTGCACCGGGAAGCCGGTGATGCCGGAGACCATGCGCGAGGTGCTGAGGATATGCGGGGTGTCGATGTTGGTGTGCACGCCGAGCAGGTCCTGGCGGGTCTTGATCGCCATGACGATCTCTTCCAGCGCGGCGTTGCCGGCCCGCTCGCCGAGGCCGTTGATGGTGCACTCGACCTGGCGCGCGCCGGCCACCACGGCGGCTAGGGAGTTGGCCACGGCCAGGCCCAGGTCGTTGTGGCAGTGCACCGAGAAGATCGCCTTGTCGGCATTGGGCACGCGCTCGAGCAACTGGCGGATGGTGTCGGCGTACTGGTGCGGGATGGCGTAGCCGACGGTGTCGGGGATGTTGATGGTACGCGCGCCGGCGTCGATGGCCGCCTCGATGATGCGGCAGAGGAAATCGATCTCCGAACGGCCGGCGTCCTCGCAGGAGAACTCCACGTCGCTGCACAGGTTGCGCGCCTTCTTCACCGCGCGCACGGCCTGAGCCACCACGTCGTCCGGCTGCATGCGCAGCTTGTACTGCATATGGATCGGGCTGGTGGCGATGAAGGTGTGGATGCGCCCGCTGTTGGCGCCCTTGAGCGCTTCGGCGGCGCGCTCGATGTCGGCGTCTACCGCACGCGACAGGCTGCACACGGTGCTGTCCTTGATGTTGTCGGCGATCGCCTTGACTGCGGCGAAGTCGCCCGGGCTGGCGATGGCGAAACCGGCCTCGATCACGTCCACCCGTAGCCGCTCCAGGGCCTTGGCGATGCGCAGCTTCTCCTCGCCGGTCATCGAGGCGCCGGGGCTCTGCTCGCCGTCGCGCAGGGTGGTGTCGAAGATGATGACGCGATCGTTGCTGCTCATAGGGGATTCCTCACGGCTGCCGGGGCGCCCTTCGTGGGGGCGTCTGTAATCGGCCGATTGTCGCGTGAAATGGGCGGGCCGGGAAGGCACAGCTGCGGCTCGTAGGGTGGATGTCGCTTTTTACATCCACCATGGGGCAGTGCACGCCGATGGTAACGGTGGAAAACAAAACGCCCGCCAAGTGGCGGGCGTTTGCCGATCCTGTGCGCTAGGCGCAGCAAATCAGAGCGGCTGATCCCAGGGACGGTCGCCGTGCTCGTCCTTGATGCGGGTGGGCAGGCCCATCACGTCCAGCAGCTTGAGGAAGGGCTCGGCCGGCAGCTCCTCGACGTTGACCATGCGCTGTGCATCCCACTCGCCACGCGCCACCAGCAGGGCGGCGGCGACCGGCGGCACACCGGCGGTGTAGGAGATGCCCTGGCTGTCGGTCTCGGCGAAGGCTTCTTCGTGGTCGGCGACGTTGTAGATGAACAGCTCGCGCGGCTGGCCATCCTTGGTGCCCTTGACCAGGTCGCCGATGCAGGTCTTGCCGCTGTAGCCCGGCGCCAGCGAGGCGGGATCGGGCAGCACGGCCTTGACCACTTTCAGCGGTACCACTTCGAGACCTTCAGCGGTCTTGACCGGCTGCTCGGA
Organism: Pseudomonas sp. PL-6; assembly: GCF_054110165.1. Taxonomy (NCBI): domain Bacteria; kingdom Pseudomonadati; phylum Pseudomonadota; class Gammaproteobacteria; order Pseudomonadales; family Pseudomonadaceae; genus Pseudomonas; species Pseudomonas sp. PL-6. The sequence goes on from NZ_CM134189.1 coordinate 4,191,099, forward strand.
GAGCAGGCCGAGGTTCTTCAGCACGGTGAACACGTTGATGTAGTGGTCGCCGAAGCTCATCCAGAAGCGCACGTTCGGTACGTCGAGGTGCTTGGACAGCGAGTGCACCTCGTCATGGCCGGTCAGGTACAGGTTCTGCTCGCCCACCACCGGCAGATCGTCGGTGCGTTTGACTTCGAACATGCGGTTGCTCACCCACTGGCTGTTCTGCCAGCTGTAGACCGTGCCGGTGAATTCGCGGAAATTGATTTCCGGGTCGAAATTGGTGGCGAAGTACTTGCCGTGCGAACCGGCGTTGACGTCGAGGATGTCGATCGACTCGATCTTGTCGAAGTACTGTTGTTGCGCCAGAGCGGCATAGGAGTTGACCACGCCCGGGTCGAAGCCGACGCCGAGGATGGCGGTCACGCCTTTCTCCTGGCATTCGGCCAGGTGCTTCCACTCGTAGTTGCCGTACCACGGCGGGGTTTCACAGATCTTGCTCGGATCTTCGTGGATGGCGGTGTCCAGGTAGGCGACGCCGGTGTCGATACAGGCGCGCAGCACGGACATGTTGAGGAACGCCGAACCGACGTTGATGACGATCTGCGATTCGGTTTCGCGGATCAGTGCCTTGGTCGCTTCCACGTCCAGGGCGTTCAGCGCATAGGCCTTGATCTCGCCGGGCTGCTTGAGACCGCCCTTGGCCTGCACGCTGTCGATGATGGCCTGGCATTTGGAGATGTTGCGCGACGCAATTGCAATGCGACCTAACTCGTCATTGTGTTGCGCGCACTTATGGGCCACCACCTTGGCAACACCTCCTGCACCAATGATCAGGACATTCTTCTTCAATTGTTCCACCTCCTAGTACTGCGTTATTGAAAGCGTTTGATGAATCGTAGGGTGGATGACGCTCTTTTCATCCACCATCGCTTGGCAAATGGTGGACGGATGAAGCGTCGTCCACCCTACGTGACTTGAACCTGTCAGCTGAGGCTCGACAGGTAGTCGTCGAACTCGAACTGGCGCACCACTTCGACGCTACCGTCGAGTTGTTTCACCACGATGGACGGCATCTTCAGGCCGTTGAACCAGTTCTTCTTGACCATGGTGTAACCCGCCGCGTCGATGAACGACAGGCGATCGCCGATCTGCAGCGGCTTGTCGAACTGGTATTCGCCGAAGATGTCGCCGGCCAGGCAGGATTTGCCGCAGACCATGTAGCTGTGTTCGCCGTCGTTCGGCGCCATCTTGGCGTTGAGGCGGTAGATCAAGAGGTCGAGCATGTGCGCTTCGATGGAGCTGTCGACCACCGCCAAGTGCTTGCCGTTGTACAGGGTGTCGAGCACGGTCACCTCCAGCGAGGCGCTGAGGGTGATCGCCGCTTCGCCCGGCTCCAGATACACCTGCACACCGTATTTTTCCGAGAAGGCTTTCAGCCGCGCGCAGAAGGCATCGATCGGGTAACCCTCGCCGGTGAAGTGGATGCCGCCGCCGAGGCTGACCCACTCGACCTGGGCGATCAGGTGGCCGAAGCGCTCCTCGATGCGGGTCAGCATCTGGTCGAACAGCTCGAAGCTGGCGTTCTCGCAGTTGTTATGGAACATGAAGCCGGAAATCTGCCCCATGACCTTGGCGATCTTTTCCGGGTCCCACTCACCGAGGCGGCTGAACGGGCGCGCCGGGTCGGCCAGCAGGTAGTCGGAGCTGCTCACCTGCGGATTGACCCGCAGGCCGCGGATGGTGCCTTCGGTGGCCGCGGCGAAGCGCTCGAGCTGGCCGATGGAGTTGAAGATGATCTTGTCGCAGTTGGCGACCATCTCTTCGATCTCGTCGTCGGCCCAGGCCACGCTGTAGGCGTGGGTCTCGCCGGCGAACTTCTGCCGGCCGAGCTTGAGCTCGTAGAGCGAGGACGAGGTGGTGCCGTCCATGTACTGCTGCATCAGGTCGAACACCGACCAGGTGGCGAAGCATTTCAGCGCCAGCAGCGCCTTGGCCCCGGAGTTCTCGCGCACATAGGCGATCTTCTCCAGGTTGACCAGAAGCTTCTGTTTGTCGATGAGGTAGTACGGCGTTTGGATCATCTCGTAGCCCCCGCAAGGTCGGCCGATGAAGGGCCTTGCGACCCCCCAGAAAAAAGTGGACGCGAATTGTGCCGATTACCGACAAATATCGAAAGGGCATTGGAGATTTTTTGTACAACGGGCGATTACCGGTTGCTTCGGCAGAAGCCAATGCAGGGGGCGCCGTGCGCGCCGGGGTGTACGAAGCCTCGGTGCGCATTGCACACCCTACGGGCCTGCCATGACAGGGGCGTGACCGCCGGCCTTCAGTTGATCGGCGTGGCGGTCAGGTTGGCGCGGATATCGGCGTTCTGCAGCTTCATGCCGTACATGGAGGTGACCGCGCCGCCGGTGGGGTGGACGTTCTGGATGCGGTCGATGTTGATCTCCTTGAAGTGCACCCGGCCGTTGACGGCGAAGCCCAGCGGGTCGGGCGTCACCGGCGGGCAGCCGCTGGCGCCCTTGTCGCAGACCTTGGTCGGTGCCACGTCGAGGTTGAGGTCGACGCGCACGCCGTAGCTGTTGGCATTGGCGTCGGCCGGATTAGCGTCGGAGGTGTGGAAGTTGTCCACCACCAGCTGCGCGCCGCTGCCGTTGACCCCGTTTACCCGATCGGTCTCGATGATCAGCTGATTGCGCTTCTCGCTGGTCGAGACGCTGCCCGCCGGGTTGCCCGAGGTGTCGCGGACGAAGACGTTCTTCAGCCCGGCGGTCAGGCCCTCGTTTCCGCGGTCCTCCCAGCGCCCGCCGCTGGCCGAGCAGGCCGAGGCATTGGCACCGCTGCCGCCGACGCACAGCGCGCCGGCGCCGCCGGAGCTGAGGCTGAGGGTGGAGCCCTGCTCGTAGCGGCGCAGCACGATGCGGCCGAGGCTGTGGCCGCTATGGCGGTCGCCCCAGCGCAGGTCGCCTACGTCCAGGGTCGACCAGTAGGTGCCCTTGTTCAGTTGCACGCCGTCCTGGGTCACGTCCAGCGAACCGTCGCGAAAGTGCATGTCGTAGCGCGTACCGGACAGCCACAGGCCCTTGCCGCTTTCGTCGACGGTGATCGCCGCGTTGGCGTCGCTGATCAGGAAGTCGGCGTTGTAGCGCAGGCCGTCGCCGCTGGCGCCGCCGGGGCGGATGGTCAGCTGGCCGTTGAGGGTGAAATCGTAGGCCGGGAAGATTTCCAGCAGCACCAGCAGTTCGGTGCCGCCCTGCAGCGGCGCATCGGCCGTGCCGACGCGCAGGCCGTCGAAGCTGTAGCTGCCGACCACATTCTTCAGGCCCAGGCGCAGGCCGTCGAAGTGGCCGTCGTAGCCGCCGCTGCCCGGCTGGGTATTGGCGCTGCCGGCGTAGCAGCCGGCGCTGACGCCGCCGGCGCAGCTCTTGGTCAGATCCAGGCTGAGCTGGCCGCTGCCATGGGTGCGCAGGCCGCTGAACCACAGGCTGTTGCCGTTATCGGTGAGCGAGACCGAGCTGCTGACCATGTTCCACGACAGATCGGCGCTGATGCCCTTGAGCCCGGAATTGGGATCGCCGCCAGGGCGCAGCCTGAACCAGTTCTGCCGTGCGCCCTGGTCCTGGAAATTGAGGTCCAGGGCCAGGCTGCCGATCTTCTGGTTGCTCGGGTTGCCGATGATCAGGCCGCCGAGGCTGGCGTTGAGCTTGAGGTCCTGAAAGGCCAGTTGCGCATAGCGGCCGCTGCCGTCCTCGCCCAGGTCGAGGGTGATGCCGTTCTGGCTGCTGAGCACGCCGGCGAAGTTCTCCGCGCGCAGCACGCCGTCGTCCCGGTACTGAAACAGGCTGTTGGCAATGGTGATCTGCGGGATCAGGCGCAGCCCCTCACCAGTGGCGCCGCCGCCGGCGATGCGGATGCTGCCGCCCAGGCGCAGGTCCATGTCCAGCTGGCCGAAGCTGCGCGCGTGCTCGGGGTGCCGCGTATCCGGCGCGCCCGGGGTGACCGCGACACCGGCCACGGGGTCGCCGTGGGCCAGGTCGAGGTTGATCGCGCCGATATGGCCGACGAAGCGCGAGTCGCCCAGGTCGAGGCGGATCGCCGAACCGTCGCCGCCGCCGACTATGTCCAGATAGGCGTTGTTCAAATAGGTGTCGAAGGACAGGTCGCGCACGATCAGGTCGAGGCCGTTGTCGCGGTAGTAGAAGGTCACCGCATCCAGGCTCAGGCGGCTGTCGTCGAGGCTGAAACCGGCAACCCCGCTGGCGCCGCCGCCACGCAGCTTGAGGCTGGCGCCCAGGGTATAGAACGCGCGGAAGGCGCCGAAGCTCTTGTCGCTGCCGGCGAAGCCAACATTGCTGATCGCCAGTTCGTTGGGCCGGCCCTGATGCTCGATCTGCAACCGCTCGCCGACCACGTCGAGCTGCGTGGTCGAGCTGCTGCCGGCTTGCTGCGGGCGACTGGAGACGCCTTCCAGGCGCAGGCTCTGGCCGTCGTCGCGGTACTCGACGCTGCCCGCCGACCAGCCGCCGCCGCTGGTTTCGATGCTGATGCCGCCCTGGCCGCTGACGCCAGCCAGGCTGTCGTCGTCCAGCGCCTGCATGGCCCAGACCGGCGAGCTGCCCAGCAGGAGCGCTGAAAGCCAAGCGTGACGCTGCATGATGCGGCTCCTCAATTGGTCGGGAAGATCAGCACGCTGCCCTGCATGCGGATGCTGCCGTCGATCTTGGCCGAGAAGATATTGGTCTGCTGATAGCTGGGGTCGCCGCCGTTGGCGGCACTCAGCGCCTTGTTCTTCCAGCCGCCCTGGCTGGCCACGCCAAAGGCGAAGTTGCCGTCCTTGAAGCGGATTTCGTTGGGCAGGCCGAGCGCCAGCACCTCCTGCTCGCCGCTCGCGCCGGTCAGGGTGCGGGTGTCGAGGGTCAGGCCCTCGAAGCTGAAGATGCCCTTGAGGTTGTCCAGCACGTACCAGCCGGCATTGGCGCCGGAACGAATCGCCAGGCGCAGGCCGCAGCTCTCCGGGCTGGCTGCGCCGGCCAGGGCGCAGCTGCGCTGGTTGGCCGTCCACAGCGCCGGGTCGTTGCTCGCCGGGGTATCCCAGAGCACGCCGCCGTCCTTGTTGATGCTGAACTCGCCGGACAGGTAGACCCCGCCCTGCCCGCTCATCTGGCGGAGGGCGCTGTCGTCCAGCGGCTGCAGTTCGGCCAGGGCCAGCGCCGGCAGCAGCGCCAGCAACGCCATGCTTCGACTAGCGCAGGTCATAGCTGCTCACCTTGAGGTAGTTGAAGCTCAGCCCGGAAATCTCGTTGCGCCCGAAGTTGTAGCCGCCGGTGGGAATCGCGGTGGGGCTGCTGCGCGTGCCGCCGACGGTCAGGTTCTCGAACACCAGATTGGTGCGCGGTGCGTTGGCGTAGAAATCGGTTGCCAGGGCCTGGCGTTGTGCCGCGCTGGTACCAGCGGCGGTAGGGTTCTGCAGTTCCAGCACGAACTGGCCGTCGGCGCTGGAGCGCAGGCGCAACGGCTGCGACTTGCCGTAGCCCAGGGCGATATTGGCGTAGCCGTTGGTGATATAGAGGGTGCGCGCGCCGCGCTGGGCGGCGGTCTCGCCGGCGGTATCGCAGTTGGCCTGGGCGCAGGACATGATCTCCAGGGTCTTGGCGAAGATATTCACCCGCGCCTCGCCGACCAGCTCGCCGTTGCCGTTCTGTCCGGGGTCGCCCCACAGGCGCAGGTAGGAGCCGTCCATCACCAGTTGGTGGAAGTCCAGGGCGAGCATCTCGGTGCGTCCGGCCGCCACCTGGAAGTCGAAGCGCATGCCCAGATCGGCGCGCCCGCTGGCACCGGTCGAGCAGTTGGAGCCGGCGCCGGCGTAACTGGCGATACAGGGGTTGCCGCCGGCGGTCAGCCGCTCGGGGAAGTTGAACGACAGCACGGCGACATTGCTGGGCGTGGTCTGCACCCACTGACCGTCGTCGCGCAGGGCGCGCAGCTCCTCGCCCTTGGCCAGTTCCAGCTCGAAGGGATGGTCGAGGCTGCCGATGGTCACCGGGTTGAGATTGCTGCCCTTGTTGCTGCCGGCGGCGCCCAGGTAGAGGTTCTTCAACGAAATGGGGACGTTCTGCCCCTGATCGTTGGTGATGTCGTTGATCACGATCTGCGCGCCGGAGCCATCCAGCAGCACCTGATCCAGCACGAAGCCCAGACCGGCGCCCTGCACGTCGGAGAGTTCCTGATCGCTCAGCGGTTCCATGGCGACGGCCAGCGACCAGCTCGACATGCAGGTGAGCAGCAACAGGCAGCGTTTCATCGTCAGCACCCCTTCATGGCACTACCCAGGCAGGTGTCCTGCCGCGGGATGCCGTTCAACGCCTGGTCGAAGTCGAACTTGATGCCCGCCACCAGGTTGCCGTTGGCGTCGCGGTACTTGGGAATATTGAGGAAGGCGCCGGCCACGGTATTGATCAGCTCGGAGGTGTCCATGTCGCGCCATTGCATGTCCTTGAGCTGCAGGGAAATGAACACCCCCTTGGCGGCCTGATCCATGCCCGGGGCATTGACGTTGCCGACGTTGAGCGACTGGAACTGGCTGAGGTTGAAGCAGGTGGTGATGCCGATGATCTGACAGCCCTGCGAGGGGAAGGCGTCGAGCAACCCGCCCAGAATGTTGCAATTGGCCACGCACTGCACCGACGAGCCGTTCTTCAGGCCGGCCTGATCGGTGCGGACGGAGTCGGGAACGCCGTTATTGACCAGCTCTGCCTCGGCCTTGACCGTGGAGTTTTCGTTCACCGTGGCGCTCAGCAGCAGCCACTGGAAGAAGTTGGCCTTGTCCAGCAGGGGTTTGGCCTTGCCCTCCAGGTCCACCGCGATCTTGCCGGTCAGGTGCGAGATATCCCCGGACAGCACGCCTTTGGCCTCGCCGAAGCCGATGCGCACGCCGACCACCTGATTGCCCTCGTAGGCCAGCTCCAGGTAGGGATCGACGATCTGGAACGGGTTGATCGTATCGTTGGGACCGACCGTACCCAAGGCGAAGTTGTTGATCAGGATGTCCGAGGCGCGGGTCTCGCCCGCGCGCGGATAGCCGCCCAATTCCAGCTTCTTGATATTGAGCTGGGTGTCCACCTTGAGGCCGAAGTTGACCCGGGTGTAGTTGACCTGCCCGGCGGTGTCGGTGGTGAGGTTGATAAACGCCTGCCCGGTGATGGCCGACAACTCGTCGTCCGCCAGCTCCTCCAGCTTGGCCTGAGCCACCGGCGCGACCAGCAGCGAGGCGCACAGCAACGCCAGAGCATGTTTGGCGAAACGGCAGGACTGGCGCATGGCGGAACCCCTTTTCTTATGGTGGCGGTCGAGCGCTCCGACTCGAACCCTTATGGCCACTATATGGACGCCTGCGCCAGGACGGCCCGACCCATAGTCGAGAAAAGGACGTCAAATAGCCGCCTGCCGCGGCGCGATCAGGGCGGCGGTGTTACCGCCGGCAACAGCGGCGTAACACCCGCCCGTCAGCCCTGCCGGAACAACGCCAGCAAGTGCTCGGCAATAGTGCCGCGGATGGCGTCGATGCTCAGCTGCGAGCAGTGCGCCAGCTTGTGCGGGTTGATTCGGTGCAGGTGCAGCGACGGCATGCGCGCCTCGTACTCGCGCAGATCGCCCTTCACCAGCACCGGCAGGAAATGCTCGCCGCGTGCGCGGTAACGCTCGATCAGCAGGCGCAGGCCGTCCTGGAACGGCAGCTCGCGCGAGGCCACCAGGCGAAACTCGCCCGGCACCTTGAGGTACAGCCCGGTCTCGCCCACCGCCTCGCCCGGCAGGATATGCACCCCGGTGGCTTCCACGGCGTCGGCCGGGATATCGTGGAAGGTGTCGTGCCAGGCCAGCTCGTCCGGCAGGATGGTGATGCTGCCCGCCTCCTGCGGCACCACGAAGCTGTAGTTGCTGTAGAGCTTTTCCACGTAGCTGGAATAGATGCACAGGCGGTTTTCGAAGCGCTTGAGAAAGGCGATGGCCTCGCTGCGGTCGGTGATGGCGTCCAGCTCCCAGTCCAGGTCGCGCTGGTGCTGCAACTCTTGCCAACAGGCGTCGATACTCAGAGCGGTGGCGGGCATGGGCGAACTCTGGCGGCAAGGCTACGCGCAGCTCTTTGCAGAAAGTGCGCCAGCCGCCAGACAGCGCTTTTTCCACCCATATCAAGGACTTGCCCGGCCCATCCGGGCCCACCGCGTCCCAATGTGCCGCAACGCGTCACCTGCCTCTGATCGCCTCGCGCTCAAACCCGGCACCCGCCTTGCAGTACAATCGCCTCTTTTCACTTGCCTGGACCCGGCGCCTCGATGATCGATCCCAAGCGCGTATTGCGCGCCCTCGCCGAACACTGGACGTTGCTCGAACCGCTCTGCGAGCGTTTCGACGCCGGCACCCTGAGCCTGGTGGAGCTGCGCGGCCAGCTCGCCGCGCAGTTGCCCGACGCCACGCCCAGCGACACCACCGCCCTGCTCGACACCTGGATTCGCCTGGACATCCTGGTGCCGGTGGCCAAGAGCCCCAACCGTTTCGAGCTCAACGCGCAGATCCACGATTTTCTCGCCTACCTGCGCCGCGAGCACCGCCTCGGCCTGTGCCTGGAGATCGAAGCCTACCTGCGCCACCTGGAGCGCCTGGCCGGCTATATCCAGGACGCCTTCGAAGTGCGCGATGCCAACGACCTGGCGCGTCAGTTGCGTCTGCTCGATATGCGCGTGCGCGACGTGCTGAAGAAGCTGGCCAACGACGAACAGGCGCTGGTCGGTGTGGCCGACCGGGCCAAGACCAGCGACCGGCAGATTCCCCTGCGCCAGCGCTACGCCGAGGTGCTGGCCACCTGGGACGAATACGTCGAGCCGATGATCCAGCTGGTCGCCGCCGACGGCGCCTTCGAACAGGGCGTGCGCCGGGTCGAGCAGGTGCTGCTGCGCCTGCTCGGCGACCAGCAGCGCCTCGGCCAACTGGTCGACGACGACCTGCTGCTGCGCACCCACGCGCGCATCCTGGAAATGCAGACCACCGCCCAGCTGACCCTGCGCAAGGCCCGCGAACTGCTGCTGCCGCTGCGCGAGGAAGCCCGCCGGCACAACGCCGTGACCCGTGGCGCGGCGCTGGCGCTGTCGGTGATCCGCAAGAAGGGCATAGACGCCGTGCCGCAGGCGGCCATGCCGCTGTTCACCCGGCCGCAGAGCAACTTCCTGGGTTCGGCCAGCCAGGTCGAAGCCTACGTCTACGCCCTGGCCCGCTTCGAAGCCAAGCCGGCGCATTTTCCCAAGGCCAGCGGCAGCCGCAAAGGCGGCGCGCCCAAGGCGCCGAAGACCGCGCGGGAAATGATCGAGCGCTGCGAACAGGCGCTGCCACTGCCGGACCTGATGGCCTGGCTGCTGGAACAGGAACCGGAAGGCGCCACCGACGAGCTGCTCTACTGGTTCTCGCGCCTGTCGCGCGAGTCGCGGTTCCAGCGCGAGCGTCTGGAACGCCGCCAGTACCTGACCCGCGAGCACGAGGTCAGCCTCAGCTCCTATGCCCTGGTAGGCCAGCCCAATGCCTGAGCTGCCCGTAGGGTGCGCTGTGCACACCATAACCGACGACCCGGTGCGCACAGCGCACCCTACTCGGCTCCACTAGCCAACGGATTGCCATGAACATCGATCTAAAAGAAATGACCCAGCTCGCGGCCGCCTTCCGCGACCTGTTCAAGGGCTACCACATCTCGCGCAGCGAGCCGGAGTGCTACGCCCAGCTGTCCAGCCTGCAGGACCAGTACCGCGCGCTGTTCCGCGCCCTCGGTTTCGAGTTGGTGTGCGACCCGCGCGGCTTCTACTACTTCGTCCCCGAGCAGGTCGCGCCGCAGGTGAACAAGACCGCCCAACGCCTGGCGCTGTTCACCTTTATCCTCGTGGAGCATCTCGCTGACCAGGGCCGCGACCCATTGAGCGTGCTCGACGGCGGCAGCATCGGCCGTGACGAGCTGCCGGCGCTGCTGGACAAGTACCGCGACCTGTTCCTGCAAGCCGAGGTGACCACCTTCGAGGAGCTGGAAGACAAGATCATCCGCCGCCTCATCCAGCTCGGCTTCGCCGAGGACAGCAACGGCGTGTATCGCTTCCTGCCGCCGATGCACCGCTTCCTCGACGTCTGCCTGTCGGTGCAGCACGACCGCGACCTGGCCGCCAGCCTGCACAGCAGCGACCTGCCGCTGCCGGCGCCGGTGTTGCTGGACGATGACGGCGATGCCGAGGTGGTTGATGCCATCGACGCCGAAGAATCCGAGGAAGACGCCCTGGCCCGCGCCATGGCCGACGTACGCGCCGCACAGGAGATGGACGCATGAGCCAGGAACGCTACGGCATCCGCCGCTTCGCCCTGCTGAACACCGCCGGCTACAGCCTCGGCCTGTTCCCGCTGGAAAACCCGCTGTCGGTCTACGGCGCCAACAACCTGGGCAAATCCGCCTCGATCAACGCCCTGCAGTTCCCCATCCTGGCGCGCATGTCGGACATGAGCTTCGGCAAGTACAGCCTGGAAGCCTCGCGCAAGTTCTACTTCGCCAGCGACACCAGCTACATCCTCGTCGAAGTCGCCCTGCCCCATGGCCCGCACGTGATCGGCGTGGCCGGTCGCGGCCCGGGTGGCGGCTTCGGCCACCAGTTCTTCGCCTACGCCGGCGAGCTGGACCTAGAGCACTACCAGCAGAACGGCACCTGCCTGCGCCAGCGCGAACTGTTCAAGAACCTTGGCCAGGCCGGCATCACCGCCTACGAACTCAAGCCCGACGAACTGCGTCGCCTGCTGGTCGGCGGTCACACCAGCATCCCGCTGGACCTGACCCTGATTCCGCTGCGCTCGACCAGCGAGCAGAGCTTGAAGACCTTCCGCGCGCTGTTTATCAACCTCCTGCATATGAGGGAGATCACAGCGGCGAAGCTCAAGCAGCTGTTCCTCGATGCCTTCGAGCACAGCCTGCGTTCGGGTAGCGTCGACTATATCGCCGCGACCGAAGAAGCCTTCCGCGACGTGCGCCGCATGGAGCAGGACTACCAGGCGCTGGTCACCGCCGGCCCCTTGATCGAAGCCCTGGCCTCGGGCGTGACCCAGCGCGAAGTGCTGCGCGGCAAGCTGCATCGCCTCTCGCCGCTGCTCGACAACCTGCTGGGCACCTGGCACGACTACGCCGATGCGCGCAAGGAAGAGCTGGTGATCCAGGCCGAGCACTACCGCAACGAGCAGGACGGCCTGCAGAACGAGCAGCGCGGCGGCACGACCGAGCTGATGCGCCTGGAGCGCGAGATCAGCGAAATCCAGCGCTGGCTGGGCGAGCTGGCGGTGCTGAAGAACCGCTTCGCCCTGGTGGAAAACGCCAAGGTGCTGGAGGAGCAGCTGCTCGCCGCCAAGGACGCCCACGACGAACTGGCCGGCGCCCTGGCGCAGTCGCGGCAGTTCTCCAGCGAAGACCTGGACGAGCGCCTGCGCGACCTGGAAAAACGCCTCAAGTCGGTCAAGCAGCAACTCGACCACGCCGACAACAACAGCTACTCGCGCCTGCGCGAGGAATTCAGCCAGCAGGACGTCGACCGCCTGATGCGCCTGTTCAACGGTCAGCTGTTCAGCTTGCCGCTGGGCGAGAAAGGCATCCAGGCCGACGGCGACGACTGGGTCAAGGCCGTCGAGGCCGTGCTGGGCCGCTTCAAGGGCGACACCTTCGCCGTGCCGGGCCTGTCCATCGACCTCAGCCATATCGAACCACCTGCGCTGCAGGCGCTGGCCGACCGCGCCGCCCTGCGCGATCAGAAGGATCGTCTGGAGCGCGAGCTCAAGCAGCTCAAGACCCAGCAGTCGGTAGCCGCCGACCGCGCCGCCAGCAAGGCCCAGACCGAGACGCTGTACCAGGCCGTGCTGGACGCACAGAAAGCGCTGGAAGACTTCCGCAAGAGCCAGACCCTGGCCGCCGAGGAGGCGCAGAAGCTGGAGCGCCTGGCCGAGCTGGAAGGCGCGCAGGACGAACTCAAGCGCGCCAGCGATGCCTTCGCCGAGCGTGTGCAGCAGCTGTCCGCCAAGCTGCAGCTGGTCGGCCGCCAACTGGCCGATCTGGAAGCCAAGGAGCGCACCCTGGAAGACACCCTGCGCCGTCGCCAGTTGCTGCCCGCCGACCTGCCGTTCGGCACGCCATTTATGGAGCCAGTGGACGACTCGCTGGACAACCTGCTGCCGCTGCTCAACGACTACCAGGACACCTGGCAGGCGCTGCAGCGCATCGACGGCCAGATCGAGGCGCTCTACGCCCAGGTGCGTCTGAAGGGCGTGGCCAAGTTCGACAGCGAAGACGATGTCGAGCGCCGTCTGCAACTGCTGGTCAACGCCTACGCCCACCGCCAGGACGAAGCCCTCACTCTGGCGAAGGCCAGACGTGCGGCGGTCACCGACATCGCCCGTACCCTGCGCAATATCCGCAGCGACTACGACAACCTGGAACACCAGCTGGCGCTGTTCAACCGCGAGATCAACAAGCGCCAGGTCTCCAACCTGCAGAGCTTCCGCATCGTCCTGGCGCCGAACAAGGAAGCCCTGCGCCATATCGACCAGATCATCCACAGCGCCGGCCAGTACGAGGAAGGCGAGACCCTGTCGGTATTCGACCTATCACAATCGACCGATCAGGACGCCAAGAACGAGGAGGCCAAGGACTACCTGTCGCGCCTGGTGGCGGCCAACGGCAACCAGCTCGGCCTGAAGGATCTGTTCGAACTGGCCTTCGAAATCACCAAGGTGCATGGTCAGCCAATCATCCACACCGACATCGATGGCGCAGCAAGCAACGGCACCACCATGACCATCAAGGCGCTGACCAACATGTACCTGTTGCTGCACCTGATGGATCGCGAGCAGGCCGGGCGCGTGCGCCTGCCCTACTACCTCGACGAGGCGGCGGACATCGACGAACGCAACCAGCAGGCGCTGATCGAGACCAGCCTGCAGCTCGGCTTCGTGCCGATCCTGGCCTCGGTCAAGCCGCAGGTCTCGGCCCACGTGGCCATCGACCTGGAAGGCGGCAGCGGCCCCAACGGCATCTATATCGACGAGGCGGACTGGAAGTTCATCAAGCCCCGCGAAAGTGCCAAGGTGCAGGCGCCGCAGCTGGAAGAAGCGGTCGAGCCGGCTTGAAGCTCAAGCCCCTCCCAAGGTTCACACGACCGTAGGAGCGGCTTCAGCCGCGAGCTTTCATAAGCCCAATGAAAAAGGCCGCTCGATGCGGCCTTTTTCATTTCTATGGTTTGCTCACTGCTCCAGCACGATCTTCGGCGCCCACTGCATCCAGCCGTCCTCGGGCTCATCGAACAGCGCAAAGGTCTGCCCCGGCTGCGCCGGCCCGCCCATTTCCGGGTTGTTCGGCGTGGCGAAGGCGATACCGCCCTCGATCAGCGCCTCCAGCGACTCGGTACGCACCTTGACGCCCTTGAACAGCCCGGCATCCACACCGATGCCGCTGGCATTCCAGAAGCGGCTGCCGCTGCGCACCAGCGGTGCATAACGCGGCTCGATCAGCACATGGATCAGCACCCGATCCGAGGTCGGCCCCAGTTCGAAGTTCACCACCTTGCCCACCGGGATCTCACGATAGCTGACCAGTACGCCGGGCTTGATCGAGCCGCGCCGCGCTGCGCTGAGCACCAGACGCAGGCCCTCTTCACGCGCAGTCTGACTGGGCGGGCTGCCCAATGCGGTGAACTCCAGCCGCCGCGCGCCCGGCTTGGCTGCCGGCTGCACTTCCAGATACTGACCGCTGACCAGGGTACCCAGGTTGGCGGCGCGGGTCAGACTCAGTTCCGGCTTGATCACCCAGAACTGCGTGCCCTCGCGGGCGATACGCTCGGCGGCCTCGGTGATGCGCACGCCCAGCACCACGGCCTGCAGGTCGTCGGTGAGGCTCATGCTCTCCACCTTGCCGACCTCCAGGCCCTTGTAGCGAATCGCCGTGCCGGGCTGCAGGCCGTCGCCATTGGCGACCCGGATGCTGATCGGTTGCCCAGGTTGCAGGGCGCTGTCGCGATCGGCGTATAGGTTGAAACGCTGCACCCGCCGGTCGCTCCTGGCCGCCTGCGGCTCGGGGGTCTCGAAGGCGATGCCGCCGGCCAGCAGGGTCTGCAGCGACTCGCTCTTCACCTCCACCCCCGACAGCCCGCCCTTGAGGGTGATACCGCTGGCATTCCAGAAGCGGGTCGAGGAGTTGACCAGATGGCTGTACTCCGGCTCGATGTGCACGCCCAGCACCACCTGGCGGTCGTCGCGCGACAACTGGAAGCTCTGCACCGAACCCACCTTGATCTGCCGGTAGAGGATCGGACTGCCCACCTCCATGGACCCCAGGTTGTCGCTGAACAGCACCAGGTGCAGCCCCGGCGCGCCCAGATCCAGCGGCGGCGCCTTGGGCCGCGCCACGAACTCGCGCAGCGGCGGATTGCCGCTTTCGCCGGGACGGATGGCGATGTAGTTGCCCTTGACCAGCGCCTCCAGACCGGTGATGCCGGCCAGCGAGATCGACGGTCGGACCACCCAGAAATCGGTGCCCTCGACCAGGTAGTCCTCGGTACGCGGGTCGAGCATCAGCTCCACCTGGGCGCCGCCCAGGTCGGCATCGACCTTGAAGGTCTTCATGTGGCCGACCTGGATGCCCTTGTACATCACCGGCGTGCGTCCCGGCTCCAGGCCTTCGAAGTCGTGTAGCTTCAGCGCGACGCGGATACCGGCCTGCGCCGCGTCGTAGTCCTCGTAGAGGCGGAAGGGAATGCTCGGATCGGTGGCCGGACTGTCCTTACGGTGCTCCGGCGTGGCGAAGGCGATACCACCGGCGACTATGCTGGCCAGCGACTCGGTACGCAGCTTGACCCCGGTCAGGCCGGCGTCGATGGACACACCGCTGGCGTTCCAGAAGCGCGTGTGCTTGCGTACCAGGCTGGCGTACTGCGGCTCGATGAACAGCTTCACCTCGACCGTGCTCTGATCCGCGCCCAACACGTAGCTCTTCACCCGACCGACCTGGATCTGCTTGTAGAACACCGGACTGTCCTTGCTCAAGGAGCCGAGGCGTTCGGCATGCAGGGTCAGGTGCAGACCGGGCACGTCGTCCGCCAGCGGCGGCGCCTCGGGCAGCGCGGTGTACTTGCGCGCCGGCTCGCCCTCCCCCGGGCTGACGGCGATGTAGTTGCCGGACACCAGGGTCTCCAGCCCGGTAATCCCGGCCAGGGTGACGCTGGGCTTGACCAGCCAGAAGCGCGTGCCGCTGAGCAGATGGGGCTCGGTGTCCTTGTCCATCTCCAGCGTGGCGATCACCCCGCGCCGCTCGCCGCTGCGATCGAGCGCCAGTTCGGTGACCTTGCCGATGGCGATGCCCTTGTAGATCACCTCGGTCTTGCCGACCTGGATACCGGAGCCGTTCTCGAACAGCACCTGAATCTCGATGCCGGCTTGCGAATAGGCGCGCCAGGCCAACCAGGCCCCTATCGCCAGGGCGAGCAGGGGCAACACCCAAATGGCAGACCAGTTGGAAGCCGGTCGAGTCTTGGCCGTTGGCAGATCAGTCATGGTCAGGTTCCGTGTTGTCCCAGATCAGGCGGGGGTCGAATGTCAGGGCGGCGAGCATGGTCAGAATCACCACGCTGGCGAAGGCGGCGGCACCGGCATTCGGCTCGATGCTGGCCAGGCTGCCGAAGTTCACCAGCGCGACCAGGATGGCGATGACGAAGATATCCAGCATCGACCAGCGGCCGATCCACTCGATGAAGCGATACATGAGAATGCGCTGGCGCGCCGACATCGGCTGATGACGTTGCACCGAGTACAGCAGCAAGGCGATGCCGACCAGCTTGAAGGTCGGCACCAGGATACTGGCGACGAACACCACCGCAGCAATCGGCAGCATGTCGTACTGGATCAGCTCGATCACCCCGCCCATGATGGTCGACGGTGCCCCCTTGCCCAGGCTGTTGACTGTCATGATCGGCAGCAGGTTGGCCGGGATATAGAGAATCGCCGCGGTCAGCAGCAACGCCCAGGTGCGTGCCAGACTGTCGGGCCTGCGCGCATGCACCTGCGCACCGCAGCGACTGCAGTACTGGTGCTTGACGTCTGGGTCGACGGGGTTGAGCTGATGGCACTCATGGCAAATCAGCAATCCCGCATCAATCGCCCGCATGAATGTCCTCCCCGGACAAGGCTTCCCAGATCTGATGTGGCGACATGGTCACCTCCAGCCACACCTGCACCAGCAGCAGCGCGACGAAACAGAACAATCCCAAACCGAGGCTCAGGTCGGCCAGATCCATCAGCTTGACTATCGCCACCAGGATGCCCATCAGATAGACCTCGAGCATGCCCCATTCGCGCATATGGTGATAAATGCGATAGAGCAGCAAACCATAGCTGCGTCCGAAATCCAGGCGAATGCTCAGCAGCACCAACAGCTGGCACAGCAGCTTGAGCAGCGGCACCGCCATGCTGCAGAGAAAGACCACCAGGGCGATGCCCTGCATGCCGCTGTCGTAGAGCCCTGCAACGCCACTCCAGACTGTATCCTCGGTGGTCTGCCCCAACAGGTTGAGCTGCATGATCGGCAGAAAATTGGCCGGCACATAGAGCAGCAGGGCCGCGATCACCAGTGCCAGACTGCGCCTGACCACGCGGTGCCGGTGGCGGAACAGTTCATAGCCACAGCGCGGGCATGCCGCGCTTTCGCCATCGCTCAAGCTCGGCTTGTGCATCAGCAGATCGCACTCATGGCAAGCGACCAACGCCTCCAGCGGAAACGTCATTAGCCGCTGCTCGGTAGCCGAATCAGACATGAAGCCCCCCAGGTAATATCGACCTATTCTAGACGAGCCACGGCAACGGACATACACAGGCGAACGGCGTCTCTTACGGCACAAGGTGTGCCACGATTTTCCGACGCACAAAGAAGAAACCCCAGACCGCGTTGGCGATCTGGGGTTTCGTATAGGAGCTTGACGATGACCTACTCTCACATGGGGAAGCCCCACACTACCATCGGCGATGCGTCGTTTCACTGCTGAGTTCGGGATGGGATCAGGTGGTTCCAACGCTCTATGGTCGTCAAGCAATTTGTTGCTGTCGCGGGGTTAGCCGTTACAGCGAATTGGGTATGTGACAGTCGTTTGGCTTGGCCTTTGGGCCTGTAGCTCTCGTGCAAATCTTCGGCTGTTGTCGACTTCACCATCGACACCCTCTGCTCTCAGAGCAGATTGTTTGGGTGTTATATGGTCAAGCCTCACGGGCAATTAGTATGGGTTAGCTCAACGCCTCACAGCGCTTACACACCCCACCTATCAACGTCGTAGTCTTCGACGGCCCTTCAGGGAGCTCAAGGCTCCAGTGAGATCTCATCTTGAGGCAAGTTTCCCGCTTAGATGCTTTCAGCGGTTATCTTTTCCGAACATAGCTACCCGGCAATGCCACTGGCGTGACAACCGGAACACCAGAGGTTCGTCCAACCCGGTCCTCTCGTACTAAGGTCAGCCCCTCTCAAATCTCAAACGTCCACGGCAGATAGGGACCGAACTGTCTCACGACGTTCTAAACCCAGCTCGCGTACCACTTTAAATGGCGAACAGCCATACCCTTGGGACCGGCTTCAGCCCCAGGATGTGATGAGCCGACATCGAGGTGCCAAACACCGCCGTCGATATGAACTCTTGGGCGGTATCAGCCTGTTATCCCCGGAGTACCTTTTATCCGTTGAGCGATGGCCCTTCCATACAGAACCACCGGATCACTAAGACCTACTTTCGTACCTGCTCGACGTGTCTGTCTCGCAGTCAAGCGCGCTTTTGCCTTTATACTCTACGACCGATTTCCGACCGGTCTGAGCGCACCTTCGTACTCCTCCGTTACTCTTTGGGAGGAGACCGCCCCAGTCAAACTACCCACCATACACTGTCCTCGATCCGGATAACGGACCAGAGTTAGAACCTCAAGGTTGCCAGGGTGGTATTTCAAGGATGGCTCCATGAGAACTGGCGTCCCCACTTCAAAGCCTCCCACCTATCCTACACAAGCAAGCTCAAAGTCCAGTGCAAAGCTATAGTAAAGGTTCACGGGGTCTTTCCGTCTAGCCGCGGATACACTGCATCTTCACAGCGATTTCAATTTCACTGAGTCTCGGGTGGAGACAGCGCCGCCATCGTTACGCCATTCGTGCAGGTCGGAACTTACCCGACAAGGAATTTCGCTACCTTAGGACCGTTATAGTTACGGCCGCCGTTTACCGGGGCTTCGATCAAGAGCTTCGCTTGCGCTAACCCCATCAATTAACCTTCCGGCACCGGGCAGGCGTCACACCCTATACGTCCACTTTCGTGTTTGCAGAGTGCTGTGTTTTTAATAAACAGTCGCAGCGGCCTGGTATCTTCGACCGGCATGGGCTTACGCAGTAAATGCTTCACCCTCACCGGCGCACCTTCTCCCGAAGTTACGGTGCCATTTTGCCTAGTTCCTTCACCCGAGTTCTCTCAAGCGCCTTGGTATTCTCTACCTAACCACCTGTGTCGGTTTGGGGTACGGTTCCTAGTTACCTGAAGCTTAGAAGCTTTTCCTGGAAGCATGGCATCAACCACTTCGCATTCTAAAAGAACGCTCGTCATCAGCTCTCGGCCTTGATCTCCCGGATTTACCTAAGAAACCAGCCTACCACCTTAAACACGGACAACCAACGCCGTGCTGGCCTAGCCTTCTCCGTCCCTCCATCGCAGTAACTAGAAGTACGGGAATATTAACCCGTTTCCCATCGACTACGCATTTCTGCCTCGCCTTAGGGGCCGACTAACCCTGCGTCGATTAACGTTGCGCAGGAAACCTTGGTCTTTCGGCGTGCGAGTTTTTCACTCGCATTGTCGTTACTCATGTCAGCATTCGCACTTCTGATACCTCCAGCAAGCTTCTCAACTCACCTTCACAGGCTTACAGAACGCTCCTCTACCGCTCATCCTAAGATGAACCCGTAGCTTCGGTGTATGGTTTGAGCCCCGTTACATCTTCCGCGCAGGCCGACTCGACTAGTGAGCTATTACGCTTTCTTTAAAGGGTGGCTGCTTCTAAGCCAACCTCCTAGCTGTCTAAGCCTTCCCACATCGTTTCCCACTTAACCATAACTTTGGGACCTTAGCTGACGGTCTGGGTTGTTTCCCTTTTCACGACGGACGTTAGCACCCGCCGTGTGTCTCCCGTGCTGACACTTGCCGGTATTCGGAGTTTGCATCGGTTTGGTAAGTCGGGATGACCCCCTAGCCGAAACAGTGCTCTACCCCCAGCAGTGATACACGAGGCGCTACCTAAATAGCTTTCGAGGAGAACCAGCTATCTCCGAGCTTGATTAGCCTTTCACTCCGATCCACAGGTCATCCGCTAACTTTTCAACGGTAGTCGGTTCGGTCCTCCAGTCAGTGTTACCTAACCTTCAACCTGCCCATGGATAGATCGCCCGGTTTCGGGTCTATACCCAGCGACTAAAGCGCCCTATTAAGACTCGCTTTCGCTACGCCTCCCCTATTCGGTTAAGCTCGCCACTGAATATAAGTCGCTGACCCATTATACAAAAGGTACGCAGTCACCCAACAAAGTGGGCTCCCACTGCTTGTACGCATACGGTTTCAGGTTCTATTTCACTCCCCTCTCCGGGGTTCTTTTCGCCTTTCCCTCACGGTACTGGTTCACTATCGGTCAGTCAGTAGTATTTAGCCTTGGAGGATGGTCCCCCCATATTCAGACAAGGTTTCTCGTGCCCCGTCCTACTCGATTTCATTGACAAGAGAGTTTCGCGTACAGGGCTATCACCCACTATGGCCGCACTTTCCAGAGCGTTCCGCTACTCTCAAATCAACTTAAGGGCTAGTCCCCGTTCGCTCGCCACTACTTAGGGAATCTCGGTTGATTTCTTTTCCTCAGGGTACTTAGATGTTTCAGTTCCCCTGGTTCGCCTCACACACCTATGTATTCAGTGTGTGATACCCAGCTTATGCTGGGTGGGTTCCCCCATTCAGAGATCTCCGGATCAAAGTCTGTTTGCCGACTCCCCGAAGCTTTTCGCAGGCTACCACGTCTTTCATCGCCTCTGACTGCCAAGGCATCCACCGTATGCGCTTCTTCACTTGACCATATAACCCCAAGCAATCTGGTTACGATCTCAATCGTGAAGACGACATTCGCCGAAAATTTGCGTCTTGAGAACTACAAATTTTACCTTGACCAGATCAATTGCCAGTGAAAGCAATTAATCAGTCACTTCTATCACATACCCAAATTTTTAAAGAACGATTTTCGTACCGGTCAAAAGACCAGAAATCAGCACTCACCAGGTCAACCCTGAAGCGCTCATTTCTGAACTCTTTCTCTGCTACCGCAACGCGCGAGAGTGGTGGAGCCAAGCGGGATCGAACCGCTGACCTCCTGCGTGCAAAGCAGGCGCTCTCCCAGCTGAGCTATGGCCCCGTAATCATCTGCACCAAGCAATTGGTAGGTCTGGGCAGATTTGAACTGCCGACCTCACCCTTATCAGGGGTGCGCTCTAACCAACTGAGCTACAGACCTATAACAGGGTCGCGTTACAGCATCGTCTTCGACTATGAATCAAGCAATTCGTGTGGGAGCTTATGAGAAAGCCGGTGTCTTCGATTAAGGAGGTGATCCAGCCGCAGGTTCCCCTACGGCTACCTTGTTACGACTTCACCCCAGTCATGAATCACTCCGTGGTAACCGTCCCCCCGAAGGTTAGACTAGCTACTTCTGGAGCAACCCACTCCCATGGTGTGACGGGCGGTGTGTACAAGGCCCGGGAACGTATTCACCGTGACATTCTGATTCACGATTACTAGCGATTCCGACTTCACGCAGTCGA
>NZ_CM134189.1:4214503-5235917 GCF_054110165.1 Pseudomonas sp. PL-6
AAGATCGAGGTCGCTATAGAGTCCGGCGACTTCGTCGTAGCCGTTGAACAGCCGGGTCTTCATCACATTGGGGCTGAACAGGCTGCTCGGCAGACGCCGCTCCTGCGCCTGCGACCATCGCGGATGGTCCACCTGCGGGTTGACGTTGGCGTAGAAGCCATACTCATTGGGTGCCAGCGCCTGCCAGGTATTGACCGGCTCGTCCCGCACCAGGCTGATGCGCACGATGGACTTGATGCTCTTGAAACCGTATTTCCAGGGCACCACCAGGCGCAACGGCGCGCCGTTCTGCGCCGGCAGCGTGCGCCCATACATGCCCACCGCCATGAAGGCCAGCGGATGCATGGCCTCGTCCAGACGCAGGCCTTCGACGTAGGGCCAATCGATCAGGGAAAATCCGGAGCGTTGGCCGACCATGCGCTCGGCGTCGACCAGGGTCTCGAAACGCACGTACTTGGCCTGGCTGGTGGGTTCGGCCTGGCTGAGCAGATCCGCCAGGGGAAAACCCAGCCAGGGAATGACCATCGACCAAGCCTCGACGCAGCGCAGCCGATAGATGCGCTCCTCCAACTGCTGCGGTTCGGCCAGCGCCGCCATGTCGTAGCGCCCGGGCTTGCCGACCTCGCCATCGATCAGCACCGTCCAGGGCTCGACCTTGAACTGCGCGGCATGCCGCACCGGGTCGCCCTTATTGGGGCCGAACTCGTAGAAGTTGTTGTAGCGCGAAGCATCCTTGTACGGCGTGATGGCTTCGTCGCCGGCGGTAACCGCCTGCCAGCGCACGCTGTCGAGCTTGGCCTTGAACCAGCCCGGCTCGTCGACCGCCTCCACATCGGCGTAACGACCGCCGTCGGCGAAGGATAGCGCGGGCAAGGCGGCGAGCGAGGCCAGGCCGAGACTGCCGCCCATGAACCGGCGCCGGGAGAGGTAAACGGCTTCTGGGGTGACCTCGGACTCGGAAGCGGCAGAAGCGGGAGGAATTCGAATCAGCATGATGGCTCCGCGGCAAAGGCAGGTGACGGGCCAATAGACCGCGGAGCCGAGGTTTTATTACATCAGTCCACAGTCTTGCGGCGGCGCAGTTGCAACAAATATTGAATGGGGCCGGAGGCCGCATAGGCGAGGAAGATGATCAGCAGGATACGCGGCGGGTCGCTGAACACCACGGCGAACACCAGCACCACCGCGAGGATGGCGACGAAGGGAACGCGCCCCTTCAGATCGAGATCCTTGAAACTGTAGTACTTGATGTTGCTGACCATCAGCATGCCGGCCGCCGCCACCAGCACCGCCACGGCGAAGGCCATGTTCGAGCCCTTGATGCCGAAGTCGCTGAAGGCCCACACCGTACCGGCCACCACGCCGGCTGCGGCCGGGCTGGCCAGGCCGATGAAGTAGCGCTTGTCGACGCTGCCGATCTGCGTGTTGAAGCGCGCCAGGCGCAGCGCCGCGCCGGCGACATAGATGAAGGCGACCATCCAGCCGACCTTGCCCATGCTGCCCAGCGCCCACTCGAAGGCCAGCAGGGCCGGGGCGACGCCGAAGGCGACCATGTCGGACAGCGAATCGTACTCGGCGCCGAAGGCACTCTGCGTGTTGGTCAGGCGAGCGACGCGACCATCCAGGCTGTCGAGCACCATGGCGACGAACACCGCCGCCGCGGCGACGTAGAAGTTGCCGTTCATCGCATTGATGATGGCGTAGAAACCGGCGAACAGGTTGGCCGTGGTGAACAGGTTGGGCAGCAAGTAGATGCCGCGATGACGCACCTTGCGCCCCTCGGCATCCTGACCCTCCTCCACATGCTCATCGATCGGCAGCAGGCTTTCGACTTCGTCGGCGCCCCGCTTCGGCTCTTCGTGACCTTCACTCATGAACAACACCTTGCAACTGATTTGAATAATGGCGCACCGCGCGCCCTCACGGGCACCGCTCAACGCCCAGGCTTTATACCAGAAGCCTTGCCGCAGAATGAAAAAACGCGGCATCGAGCCGCGTTCTTTCGCACATCGCAGACCTTAGTTCTTGGTCTTGTCGACGATCTTGTTGGCGGAGATCCACGGCATCATCGCGCGCAGCTTCTCGCCGACCACTTCGATGCCGTGCGCGGCATTGTTGCGGCGGTAGGCGGTCATCGACGGGTAGTTGGTAGCGCCTTCGCTGATGAACATCTTGGCGTACTCGCCGTTCTGGATGCGCTTGAGCGCGTTGCGCATGGCTTCGCGCGACTGCTCGTTGATCACTTCCGGACCGGTGACGTACTCGCCGTACTCGGCGTTGTTGGAGATCGAGTAGTTCATGTTGGCGATGCCGCCTTCGAACATCAGGTCGACGATCAGCTTCAGCTCGTGCAGGCACTCGAAGTAGGCCATTTCCGGCGCGTAACCGGCTTCGACCAGGGTATCGAAACCGGCCTTGACCAGCTCGACGCAACCGCCACAGAGCACGGCCTGCTCGCCGAACAGATCGGTTTCGGTCTCGTCCTTGAAAGTGGTTTCGATGATGCCGGTGCGGCCGCCGCCGACGCCGCAGGCGTAGGACAGGGCGACGTTCTTGGCGTTGCCGGAGGCGTCCTGGTAGATGGCGATCAGGTCAGGAATACCGCCGCCCTTGACGAACTCGGAGCGCACGGTGTGGCCCGGGGCCTTCGGCGCGATCATGATCACGTCGAGGTCGGCACGCGGTACGACCTGGTTGTAGTGGATCGAGAAACCGTGGGAGAAGGCCAGGGTGGCGCCCTTCTTGATGTTCGGCTCGATCTCTTCCTTGTACAGGCGGCCCTGGAACTCGTCCGGGGTGAGGATCATCACCAGGTCGGCATTGGCAACGGCGGTGGCCACGTCGGTGACCTTCAGGCCATGGGCTTCGGCCTTGGCAACGGTAGCGGAGCCTTTGCGCAGACCGATGGTGACGTCGACACCGGAGTCCTTCAGGTTGCACGCCTGGGCGTGGCCCTGGGAACCGTAGCCGATAACGGCGACTTTCTTGCCCTGGATGATCGAGAGGTCGCAATCTTTGTCGTAATAAACTTTCATGGTCTTGGCTCTTTGAATCGAAAGGAATGGGGGTGCAAGCACCGCGACAGAGGCACCTTAAGTGATCCGCCCCATTGCGTAAAATGATATATTTGCAATACAACATGCCGATATATGAAACAATTATGGATAGTCACGCACTCAGGCTCTTTCTGTCCCTGGCCGACAACCTGCACTTCGGCAAAACCAGCCGCGAGCAGCACGTCAGCCCTTCCGCACTCAGTCGCAGCATCAAGCAACTCGAAGACGAACTCGGCGCAACGCTGTTCCTGCGCGACAACCGCTCGGTCCGCCTGACCCGCGAGGGGCAACAGTTTCGCGAGTATGCCAGCGAGGTCATCAACGGCTGGCAGGCCATTCGCCAGAGGTTCAAGCAGGATCAGCTGATCCTGCACGGCGAACTGTCCCTGTACTGCTCGGTCACGGCCAGCTACAGCTTCCTCTACGACATCCTCAGCAGCTTCCGCCAGGACTACCCGCGCATCGAAATGAAGCTGCACACCGGTGACCCGGCAACCGCCGTCGAACGCGTGCAGCAGGGGCTGGAGGATCTCGCCATCGGCGCCCGCCCCGACCACCTGCCGGCCGGCATCGAGTTCCAGCCGATCACTCGCTCGGCGCTGCGCTTTATCGGCCCGCAGTCGCCCCAGCTATTGAACGAGGAACAGCTTAGGCAGCCTACCGCGGAGAGCTGGAAGGACGTGCCGATGATTCTCTCGGAGGAGGGCCTGGCCCGCACCCGCACCGACCGCTGGCTGAAAAGCCACAACATCAAACCGCGGATCTATGCCCAGGTGAGCGGCAACGAAGCCATCGTCAGCATGGTCAGCCTGGGCTTCGGTATCGGCGTGGTGCCGCAGATCGTGCTCGACAACAGCCCCCTGACCGCGCGCATCCGCATCTACGATATCCAGCCGCCGTTGACCGCCTACGACATTGGCCTGTTCGCCCTGGAAAAACGCCTCAAGGACCCGCTGATCGCGGCCTTCTGGAACCGCCAGCAATAAATCCAGGCAATAAAAAGCCCCGCACCAGGCGGGGCTTTTCTCAACGCGGCAGTCAGATACTCAGTACCTTGTCGCCGCGGGCGATACCGGTGACGCCACTGCGCACAGTCTCCAGGATCGACGCGGTGCCGATGGCCTGGATGAAGCTGTCGAGCTTGTCGCTGGTGCCGGCCAGCTGCACGGTGTAGACGCTGCTGGTCACGTCGACGATCTGGCCGCGGAAGATGTCGGTGGTGCGCTTGACCTCGGCGCGCTGGGCGCCGGTGGCCTTGATCTTGACCAGCATCAGCTCGCGCTCGATATGGGCGCTCTCCGACAGGTTGACCAGCTTGACCACCTCGACCAGCTTGTTGAGGTTCTTGGTGATCTGCTCGATCACCTCGTCATGACCGATGGTGGTCAGCGTCAGACGCGACAGGGTCGGGTCCTCGGTCGGCGCCACGGTCAGGCTTTCGATGTTGTAGTTGCGCTGGGAGAACAGACCGACCACGCGGGACAGTGCGCCCGGCTCGTTTTCCATCAGCAGGGAGATGATGTGTCGCATCTTAGGTCCGCTCCGTCTTGCTCAGCCACATGTCGCGCATGGCACCGTCTCTGATCTGCATCGGATAGACGTGCTCGCTGTCGTCCACCGCGATGTCGAGGAACACCAGGCGGTTCTTCAGGGCGAAGGCTTCTTCCAGCTTGGGCTTGAGGTCCTTGAGCTGGGTGATGCGCATGCCCACGTGACCATAGGCCTCGGCCAGCTTGACGAAGTCCGGCAGCGACTCCATGTAGGAGTGCGAGTAGCGGCTGTTGTACTGCATGTCCTGCCACTGGCGGACCATGCCCAACGCACCGTTGTTGAGGTTGACGATCTTCACCGGCAGGTCGTACTGCAGGCAGGTCGACAGCTCCTGAATGTTCATCTGGATGCTGCCCTCGCCGGTGACGCAGGCCACATCGGCCTCCGGGAAGTTCAGCTTGACGCCCATGGCGGCCGGGAAGCCGAAGCCCATGGTGCCCAGGCCGCCGGAGTTGATCCAGCGATTGGGCTTGTTGAAGCGGTAGTACTGCGCCGCGAACATCTGGTGCTGGCCGACGTCGGAGGTGACGAAGGCATCGCCGCGGGTCACTTCGCACAGGGTTTCGATCACGGTCTGCGGCTTGATGATCGAGCCGTCGCCCTCATTGTAGGGGAACAGGCGACCGCTGCCGCGCCACTCGTCGATCTGCTTCCACCAGCTGGCGACGGTGTCCTTGTTCGGGGTTTCGCCGATTTCCTTGAGGATGGCGACCATCTCGGTCAATACGCTGTCCACCGGACCGACGATCGGGATGTCGGCCTTGATGGTCTTGGAGATCGAGGCCGGATCGATGTCGATGTGGATGATCTTGGCGTTCGGGCAGAACTTGGCCGGACCGTTGATCACCCGGTCGTCGAAGCGCGCGCCGACGGCGAGAATCACGTCGGCATGGTGCATCGCCAGGTTGGCGGTGTAGCTGCCGTGCATGCCGAGCATGCCGAGGAACTGGCGGTCGGTGCCCGGATAGCCGCCCAGGCCCATCAGGGTGTTGGTCACCGGCAGGTTGAGCATCTGCGCCAGCTCGGTCAACGGCGCCGCGGCGCCGCCCATGATCACCCCGCCACCGGAGTACATCACCGGACGCTTGGCGGCCAGGAGCATCTCGGCGGCCTTGCGAATCTGCCCGGAATGACCGCGCACGGCTGGGCTGTAAGAGCGCAGCTTGACCTTCTTCGGATAGACGTACTCGAACTTCTCGGCCGGGTTGGTCATGTCCTTGGGAATGTCCACCACCACCGGGCCGGGACGGCCGGATTCGGCAAGATAGAAGGCCTTCTTCATCACTTCGGGAATTTCCGAAGGGTGCTTGATCATGAAGCTGTGTTTCACGATGGGCCGGGAGATACCGATCATGTCGGTTTCCTGGAAGGCATCGGTGCCGACCATGGCGCTCGGCACCTGGCCGGAGATCACCACCATCGGGATGGAGTCCATGTAGGCGGTGGCGATGCCGGTGATGGCATTGGTCGCACCGGGGCCGGAGGTCACCAGCACCACGCCGGCCTTGCCGGTGGCGCGGGCATAGCCGTCGGCCATATGGGTCGCTGCCTGTTCGTGACGAACCAGGATGTGGGTCACTTCCGGTTCTTTGAACAGGGCATCGTAGATATGCAGGAGAGCACCACCAGGGTACCCGTAGATGTGCTTAACGCCTTCGTCACGCAGGAAGCGGACGACCATTTCAGCGCCGGATAAAAGCTCCACGTTGTTCACCTCTTGAACGCCAGTATGCCACCCGCCAACGGGTAGCCCTAAGTAGGTCTTACTGTCAGCGGACATGCACGACGGTGATCGTGGATTCGGAACATCAGCTTGACGAGTAACGGAGCAGCCCATGGTCTTGCGGGGCCGACCCCTCCCAGCGCGAGGTAACGCGTTGCGGGTGTCACGGTTCGGCGCGGGTAGCGCCTCTTTGCCCCGAGCTGGAGGACGCTTGCGGCGGACTCCACTGCGGGGAAGGCTGGATTGTTCGGGTTCGGCCGGGGCAAGTCAAGCGATGTGTAACCGATTACTCGATCCGCCGCTGTGACGCAGCGCAGGATGAAGATTGCCGGCTTTTGGTTATAGTAACCGGCAGCACCGCAGCTCTTGAGAAAGGAAACCGCATGCGCCACATGATTCTTACTGGCAGTTTGATGCTTGCCCTGAGCGCAACCGCCATGGCCAGCCAGGTCTACAAGTGGGTGGATGCCCAGGGCGTGACCCATTTCAGCGCGCAGCCGCCGCAAGGCCAATCAGCCACCGCGATCAACACATCCGCCCCGCCGCCACGCCAGGCGCCAGCGGAGCCCGCGCCCAGCGTCGAGGAGCTGCTCGACCCGGAGCAGGCGGCTATCGACAAGAAGGTCAAGGAGGACGTGGCCAAGCAGGAAGCCGAGCGCAAGCAATACTGCGCAAGCGCCCGCACCAACCTGGCGCAACTGGAGAACAATCCGCGTCTGCGCATCGAGGAAGAAGGCGAGGTGCGCCGCATCGACGAGAACGAGCGCCAGGAGCGCATCGCCGAACTGAAGGAGTCCATCGCGGAAAACTGCAACTGACCCTTCCGGCGCGCGCCCGTCAGGGCGCAGTTGTCAGCAGGCGATCGAACTCGCCCAACAGCTCCAGCAGCCGGCGCGCAACGCCCGGCTGTTCGCGATAGACCATCTCGGCCATGGCCTGAATCCCCGACACCGACGGCAGCGCGGCGTCCGCCTCGAGCAACTGTTTCATGCGCGGCAGGAAGATCCACTGCAGCCACTGCTCGAAGGTCAGGCTGTCGACGCAGAACGGCTCTTGGCTGGCCAGGGCTTCGGCGCCGGGCGCCTGCTCCTCCCACCAGCCGAGCAGACGCAACTCACGCTCGATCAGCAGCAACTGCTCGGCCAACAACGCGACACGAGCCTCCATCAGAGACTGACCCGCGCCCGCTCGCGCGCCTGCGCGGCGCCGGCCGGGTCGCCCTGACGCTCGCGCGCCTGGGCGATCAGGTTCCACAGGCTGGCCTGCAATGCCGGACGACCGCTGGCGTAGGTCAGGCCGCGACGGGCGAACTGCTCGGCCTGCGCCGCATCGCCCTGGGCCAGACGCACCTCGGCCAGGCGATAGAGCACCTGCGGCTCGCGCGGGGCGATGCGCTGGGCGCGCTCCAGGCTGGAAGACGCACCGTTGAGGTCGCCGCTGCCCTGTTGCTGCTGGGCCGTGGTCAACAGCGCCAGCACCGGGCCGTCGAGCTGTTCGTCGGCGGCCAGGCCTCCGCCGCTGGGAATGCCGCTGGGCATGCTCGGTGCTGGCGCACTGAAACCACCCTGGGCCGGCACCGCCGGCTGGCTGAGCGGCGGCGGGTCGAAGGTCAGGCCACCGCTGGAGGTAATGGGCTGCGGATTGGTCTGCAGCGGGGCCGAGGCCACGCCCTGCGGGATCATCACCACCACCCCGGAATCCTCTTCGATACGCTGCGGCGCGGCCGCCGGGCTACCCGCGGGGGATGCGCCGCCGACGCTGCCGGACGACAGCGGAGCGCCGGCGTCAACCACCGGAATCGAGCCCTGCGGCACCGTACTGCAACCGCCCAGCACCGTCGTTGCCAGCATCGCGGCAAGCCACTTGTTGTTCACATGCAATCCTCTTCAGAAAACGCCGGATCTGTCCGACCCTCAGTTCAGCCAGCCGCGCACCCAGTCCATCACCGACTCGACCGGCGCCTGGATGCCGCAGGCAGGCCCGGGGGCCGGCTCGCTGCCGCGAATATAAGGCATCTGCACCGCATTCGGGCAGCCCGAAGCCGAACCCTGGCCGCTGTAGCCGTCGACCCAGGCCTGGGTGACGTTGTCCGGCATCGGCATGTCCAGAGGCAGCGGGTCGGCCTTGCGCATGAAGCCGGCCCACACCTGCAGGGCGCCGGTGGCGCCGGTCAGCGGAGTCGGGCCGTTGTCGTCACGCCCCAGCCAGACCACCGCCAGCAGGTCCTGGCTGAAGCCGGCGAACCAGCTGTCGCGCGAATCGTTACTGGTGCCGGTCTTGCCGGCCAGGGTCAGCGAGCGGGGCAGCTGGCTGTACACCGAACGCCCGGTGCCTTCGCTCATGGTGCGCTGCATGGCGTTCTGCACCAGGTAGATGGCGCCCGGATCGAAACGCTGCTGGATCTGGAAGGGGTAGCGGCCGAGCGGCTCGCCGTCGGCGGTGAGCACGCTGCGAATGCCGCGCAACGGCGTGTTGAAGCCGCCGTTGGCCAGGGTCTGGTACATGTTCGCCACTTCCATCGGGGTCAGCGCGCCGGCGCCCAGCAGCATCGACGGATAGGCCGGCCACTGGCGCTCGACGCCCAGTCGTTCGAGGGTCTTGAGCACATTGGGCACGCCGATTTCCAGGCCGAGCTTGGCCGTGGACAGGTTGTAGGACTGCGCCAGCCCCTGGTACAGGTAGATGGTGCCGTGGGCCTTGCGGTCATAGTTCTGCGGCTTCCACACCTGGCCGTCCTGGCCCTTGATGGAGAACGGCTCGTCCCGCAGCCAGCTGGTCAGGGTGTACTGGCTGGGTCGCTCCAGCGCCGACAGATAGATCGCCGGCTTGATCAGCGAGCCGATCGGCCGCAGCGCATCGAGGGCGCGGTTGAAGCCGGCGAAGCGCGGCTGGCGGCTACCGATCAGGGCCTGTACCTCGCCGGTTTCCGGGTTGGTCACCACCATGCCGGCCTGCACCTCGTCCACCCCCTTGCGCCCGGCCAGGCGCTTGAGGGTCTCGGCCAGCGCCTCCTCGGCCTTGAGCTGGAGGATGGGGTCGAAACTGGTGAAGATGCGCAGACCCTCTTCGGTCAGATCCTGCTCGCGGTAGTCCTCGCGCAGCTGGCGCTTGACCAGGTCGAGGAAGGCCGGGAAGGTGCTGTCGGCCATGCTGCCGCGCGCGGTCACGCCCAGGGGTTTCTGCTTGGCGGCGGCGGCTTCCTCGACGGTGATCGACCCTTGCTCGGCGAGCAGGTCGAGCACCAGGTTGCGTCGTTCCAGCGCGCGTTCGGGGTTGCGCCGCGGGTTGTAGAAGGTCGGTCCCTTGACCATGCCGACCAGCAGCGCGACCTGCTCCAGCTTCAGCTCGGCGACCGGCTGGCTGAAGAAGTACTGACTGGCCAGGCCGAAGCCGTGCACCGCGCGCTGGCCGTCCTGACCGAGGAACACCTCGTTCATGTAGGCTTCGAGGATCTCGCGCTTGTCGTAGTGCAACTCCAGCAGCACCGCCATCATCGCTTCGGTGGCCTTGCGCACCAGGGTGCGTTCGTTGGTCAGGTAGAAGTTCTTCACCAACTGCTGGGTCAGGGTACTGCCGCCCTGCACCAGGCGCCCCGAGGTGGCGTTGATCCACATGGCGCGGGCGATGCCCTTGGGCGAGACGCCGAAGTGATCGAAATAGTCGCGGTCCTCGACCGCCACCAGCGCATCGATCAGGTAGGCCGGCACCTGGTCCAGCTTGATCAGGATGCGGTCTTCCTGATGCGCCGGGTACAGCCCGCCGATCAGCAGCGGCTCCAGCCGCGCCACCGCCAGGTTGCTGCCATCGGCCTGGGTCAGGCCCGCCACGTAGTCGCCGGAGAAGCGCACGCGCACCCGTTGCGAGGGTTCGACGCCCTCGTAGAACTGGAAGCCGCGGCTGTGCAGCTCGATGCTGTTGCCGGCCACCGACACCGCACCCGGGCCGTTGGCCAAGCTCTCGCGGCGGTAACCCAGGGCGTCGAGCTCGCGCAGGAAGTCGTCCTTGCCCAGCTTCTGGCCGACGAACAGCTCCAGCGGCCGCGCGTAGACCTTGGCCGGCACCGTCCAACGCTTGCCGGAGAATTTCTCCTGCACCACGGCATCGAGGTAAACGGCGAAACCGGCGAGGATCACCAGGCCGACCAGACCGAGCTTGAGCCCCCAGGCGAGCCAGGGACGCAGACCGGTGGAACGGGATTTCTTGCTTGAGCGGGGGGAGCGTTTTCGAGTCATGGCGGGATTATACGCACTTTACATAGGGGCCAGCAGCGCCGCCCGGACGGTTTGCAGAGCAGCTCACAGCGGCCATAATGCCGACCTCGAACAGCGTCTATAACAAGGATCGAACGTGAGCCAAGCCCTGATTGCCGCATTGCAGAACCCGGCCCTGTATCCGCATCCTGTGGAGGGGTTTCAACTGATTGAGACCCACATTTCCTGGGTTTTGCTCACTGGTCCTTATGCCTACAAGATCAAAAAACCGGTCAACTTCGGTTTCCTCGATTTCACCGATCTCGCCGCGCGCAAGCACTTCTGCGAGGAGGAACTGCGCCTGAACCAACGCCTGACCGACGACCTGTACCTGGAGGTACTGGCCATCGGCGGCAGCGCCGAGGCGCCGGTGCTGGGCGGCGACACGCCGGCCATCGAATACGCGCTGAAGATGCGCCAGTTTCCCCAGGAGCAGCTGCTCAGCGCCGTGCAGGCGCGCGGCGAGCTGGGTGATGCGCATATCGACGCGCTCGCCGAGCAGATCGCCGCCTTCCACCTGAGCGCGCCGCGGGTGCCGCAGGACCACCCGCTGGGCACGGCCGAGGCGGTGATGGCACCGGTGCAGCAGAACTTCGAGCAGATCCGTCCGCTGCTCGCCGACAAGGCCGATCTGCAGCAGCTCGATGCCCTCGAAGCCTGGGCGCAGTCCAGCTACGCGCGGCTGCAGCCGCTTCTGACCGAGCGTAAGGCGCAGGGTTTCATTCGCGAGTGTCACGGCGACATCCACCTGGGCAACGTCGCGCAGATCGACGGCCGCGTGGTGCTGTTCGACTGCATCGAGTTCAACGAGCCGTTCCGCCTGATCGACGTCACCGCGGACGCTGCCTTCCTCGCCATGGACCTGGAAGACCGCGGCCTCAAGTGCCTGTCGCGGCGCTTCGTCAGCGCCTGGCTGGAGCGCACCGGCGACTATGCCGCGCTGCAGTTGCTGAATTTCTACAAGGCCTACCGCGCCATGGTGCGCGGCAAGGTCGCGCTGTTCCGCCTCGGCCAGGAGCAGGACCCGGTGCAGCGCGCGGTGATCCTGCGCCAATACCGCGCCTACGCCGCCCTGGCGGAAAGCTACAGCGCCATTCCCTCGCCCTTTCTGGCCATCACCCACGGCGTCTCGGCCGTCGGCAAGAGTCACGTGGCGCTGCGCCTGGTCGAGGCCCTGGGCACCATCCGCCTGCGCTCCGACGTCGAGCGCAAGCGCCTGTTCGGCGAGCAGGACGCCACCCACCAGGGCCAACTGGCGGACGGCATCTACAGCGCCGACGCCAGCGCCGCCACCTACGCGCGCCTGCACCAGCTGGCGCGCCAGACGCTGCAGGCCGGCTTCCCGGTGGTGATCGACGCCACCTACCTCAAGGCCGAGCAGCGCCGGGCCGCCAGCGAAGTCGCCGAGCAGACCGGCGCGCCCTTCCTGATCCTCGACTGCCAGGCGCCCGAGGCGGTGATCGCCGGTTGGCTGGCGCAGCGCCAGAGCGAGGGCCGCGACCCCTCCGACGCCACCCTCGAGGTGATCCAGGCGCAGCAGGCCACGCGCGAGGCGCTCGACGACGACGAGCTGGCCCACAGCAAGCGCGTCGACACCCACGACAGCGCCAGCCTGGACAGCCTGGTGGAACGTATTCGCCAGCGTCTGCCGGGGCTCTGAGTCCCGCCCACCACAAGTTGGCACGCCGCGCCGGGCAAAGCGCGGCGCGGCTTCTATACTGCCGGTGAACTCGCCACCGGTAGCCCCCATGAGCCAGCCACGCCAGCTCGACCACCCGCTCTATCGCCTGCTGCGCAATGACGACATCGCCGCCTTCAACGCCCAGAAACCCACGGACGTCGCGGTCGACCTGTCCGGCGGCGACTTTCGCGGGCTCGACCTGCGCAGCCTGGACGCCGCCGGGGTGATCTTCACCGACGCCTACTTCCGCGGCGCCGACCTGCGCGGCCTGGATTTGCGCCACGCCCAGCTGGAGGGCGCCAGCCTGGCCCACGCGCAGATTTCCGGCGCCTACTTTCCGGTCGAACTGAGCGCGGACGAAATTCTCATGTCGGTGAATTTCGGCACCCGTCTGCGCTATCGCAGCAAGTGACATGAGCGACGTCGCCCAACTGTTCGGCGCGCGCGCCGACGCCTACGCCAGCTTCCGCCCGGCCTACCCGGACGCCCTGTTCGACTGGCTGGCCGCACACAGCCCGGGCCGGCGCCTGGCGCTGGATATCGCCTGCGGCAACGGCCAGGCCAGCCTTCCCCTGCTGCGCCACTTCGAACGGGTGCTGGCCTGCGACGCCAGCGCCGCCCAGCTGGCGCAAACGCCCCCGGCCGCCGGCCTGCACCTGCTGGCAGCCGATGCGCGCAGGCAGCCGCTGGCCGACGCCAGCGTCGACTTGATCGTCGTCGCCCAGGCCCTGCACTGGTTCGCCGACGCCGCGTTCTTCGCCGAAGTCGCCCGTCTGCTGCGCCCTGGCGGGCTGCTCTGCGCCTGGTGTTACAGCCTGATGAGCATCGATGCGCGGCTCGATCCGCTGATCGAGCACTTCTACGCCAGCACCCTGGCCGGCTGCTGGCCGACGGGCCGCGGCAGCGTCGATGCCGGCTACCGCGATATCCAGGCGCCGCTGCAGCCCCTGCCAGTGCCGCCCTTCGCCCTCTCGGCGCACTGGGACCTGGCACAACTGCTCGGCTACCTGCGCACCTGGTCGGCGGTGCAACGCTGGGAACAGCGTCACGGCCGCGACCCGGTGGCCGAACTGACGCCGGCGCTGCGCGCCGCCTGGGGCGACGAAGGCGAGCGGCGCACTGTCAATTGGCCGCTACACTTCTTGGCAGGCACGCCTACGTGAACCTCTTCCTCACGCCACGCATGGAGGCCCGATGAACGACGAGCTGCAACATCTGAAAAACCTGGGCAAGACCTCGGCGCAATGGCTGCACGCCGTCGGCATCCACAGCGCCAACGACCTGCGTCGCTACGGCGCGGTCGGCGCCTATCGTGCGGTGCGCGCCCGCGGTTTTCGCGCCTCCAAGGTGCTGCTCTACGCCATCGAGGGCGCCCTGCTCGACGTGCACTGGAACGAGCTGCCGCCGGCGCACAAGGCCGAACTCAACGGCCGCCTCGACGAAGCCCAGAGCTACAACAAGAGCTAGCTCACAACCCCAGCGCGAGAGGATTTACGCGCAAGGCGCCGCAGCCTATTGTTTCAGGGACCTTCGTGTGGTCAGCCAGCCCAGCCAGTTCAAGGAATTACGGTTATGTATTTACTCGGGGAGCAACCGGCCTACGCCGATCAGCTGATCAACCGCCTGCAGAGCATCCCCACGCAGCTGCTGGAAGGGCTACAGGCCGTCGGTGCGCCGCTGCGTCTGGAACGGGTCGAGGACCTGGCCCAGGTGCTGCCGGGCAACCAGTTGTTCATCATCGAGAATGGCCTGCTCCACGCGGTAGTCGACGAACGGCCGCTGTTCTACCTGCAGGAAGGCGACCTGGTCGGCCTGCGCCAGGGCATCGACCTGCCCAGCTGCCGCTACAGCAGCGAGGAGCCGATCAGCCTGATTCCCTACTCGCGCAGCGAAGTGTTCCAGCATATCTACGCCAGCGAGCAGCGCCAGGAACAGTTCATCCACTACCTGATCGGCCATACCGCCCTGCTCTCCGACGCCCTGGCGCGCCTGAAGCAGCCGGAGATTCGCCCGGCCACCGGTTTCCAGCACTTCGCCGCCGGCGAGGAGCTGATCCATCAGGGCGACGAAGCCGATCACGTGTTCATCATCATCGAGGGCCACGCCGAGGCCTACGTCGACGGGCAGAAGGTCGGCGACGTGCAGAAGGACGAGATCTTCGGCGCCATGGCCGTGTTCACCCGCGAGAAGCGCAGCGCCACGGTGGTGGCCAGCGAGCCCTGCACGGTGATGGTGATTCCCAAGGAGCAATTCCTCAGCCTGATGCAGAGCAACCCGCGCATCGCCCACAGCCTGATCGAGAGCATGGCGCGGCGCATCGACCTGCTCAACAAGGAAGTCACCCAGTTGCGCCAGCCGGCTGCGTCCTGAGTCCGCGCGCGGCATACCAACCCCGGCCAGGCGCCGGGGTTTTGCCTATCTGGGCACAGGAAAAGGCGCTGAGAAAAATTCTCAAAAAGCCGTTGACTATTAAATGAGAATTGTTATTATTACATCAACTGGTCGCGAGATCAGCCGATAAGCTAAAGAGACCATTCAGTCGGACTCTTCAGACTATCTCCTCATCAGGCTAATCACGGTTATTGACCCGGCTCTTGCCGGGTCTTTTTTTGCCTGCGCGAAAGCCTGTAGGGCGGGCTCGGGAACGCCGGCGAACAGTCCGCCATTGGCCGTCGGCGTACTGCCTGCGGCGAGTGCGTGCTGGCCAGGTGACTCGGCGACAGGTCCTAGGGTCGCAGTTTGGCGCAGTGATCCTGCTGCGGCTGCGCCGCGGTGAACCAGGCGTAGTCGGCCTGCGCGGCGCTAACTGGCTTGCCGACCTCGGCGAGGATCAGCACCGCCTGCCCCGCGCCGGCGCCGAGGTCGGCCAGGTGCAGCGGCACGCCCAGATCCTTGCGCACATGGAAGGCGCCGGCCAGCAGCAGGCTCGGCCGCGGCGCCGCCAGCAGCGCCTCGGCCATGCGTCGGTCGCGCTGCTGCTGCACGGCGAGCATGGCCGGCAGCTGACTGTCCGGCAGCAGCTGGCAATGCGACTCGCGGATATCCTCCAGCAGCCTGGCCTGCACCTGCGCCGCCGCGGAGCGCTCGCCCTGCAGGGCCGGCCGCTGCCGGTAGATCTGCAGAATCTCGGCGCGCTGCAGATTGGCCGCCAGCAACGGATAGGGCTGGCGCAGCTGGTGCAACACCAGCGGCCCGTACAACGACCAGTCCCAGCCCGGCTGCCAGCTCAGCGCGCCAAAGGGGTCGCCGGGCAGTCGACCGGCGCGGGCGGCGGCCTGGGCGGCGGCGACCTTGTCCTGCTGATCGGGCGTGAGCATTTCCAGCAGCACGCTGCCCTGCGGGCGCCGTTTTGCCAGCTCGCGTGACAGCCACAGCTGCAGGGCATGGTGATCGGGATTGTCATGCTGCTCGCCGACCAGCACCCGCTCGGCCCCTGCTAGCTGCTCGACCAGCTGCTGCGGGCTGATCGAGCGACCGCTGGCCAGCTCGAGGATGCGGCCGAGGTCGGCGTGCTCGCGCCCCAGCGGCGCGATGGGCGCAGGCGGCGGCAGCACCTCGCGGGACTGACAGGCTGCGACCAGAACCAGACAGCAGAGCAGAAGGATGCGCATGGATGCCCCTGAATCGTCAGCGCGCCACGATCAACGGATGACCGCGCTCGGGATGAGTCTGCACCAGCACCTCCAGACCGAACACCGCCTGCAGCGGCTCGGCACGCAGCACCTCGGCCGGCGTGCCGAAGGCATGCGCCCTGCCCCGCTCCAGCAACAGCAGGCGGTCGCAATAACGGGCGGCCAGGTTGAGGTCGTGGAGGATCACCAGCACCGCGGCGCCAGCCTCGGCCAGACGCCGGGTGGCCTGCAGGCAGGTGTGCTGGTGCAGCGGGTCGAGCATCGCGGTCGGCTCGTCGAGCAGCAGTATCTGCCCTGCCCCGCCCGGCCACAGCTGCGCCAGCACCCGCGCCAGGTGCACGCGCTGGCGCTCGCCGCCGGACAGCGCCAGGTAGCTGCGTCCGCTCAGGTGCGCGACATCCGCCGCACGCAGCGCTTCCTGGACGATCTGCGCATCGCGCGCGCGGCCGCTGGCATGGGGCAGGCGGCCCATGGCGACGACCTCCTCGACGCGAAAGGCGAAATTCAGGCTCGAGCTCTGCGGCAGCACCGCCAGCCGCCTGGCGCGCTCCGCCCCCGGCCAGTCGCCGAGCGGACGCCGATCCAGGCTCACCCGCCCGGCGCTGGGCGGCAGCTCGCCGGCCAGGGCGGCGAGCAGGGTGCTCTTGCCAGCGCCGTTGGGCCCGAGCACGCCGAGCACCTCGCCCGCCTGCAGCTGCAGGTCGATGCCGCTGAGCACGGCGCACTGGCCGCGGCGGACTTCCAGTTGTTCGGCCCGCAGCATCAGCTCCGCCCCCGCACCAGCAGATAAAGGAAGAACGGCGCGCCGATCAGCGCAGTGACGATGCCGATCGGCAGCTCGGCCGGCGCCAGCACCAGGCGCGCGGCGAGGTCGGCCAACAGCAGCAGGCTGGCGCCGGCCAGCGCCGAGGCCGGCAGCAGCAGACGATGGTCGGGGCCGACCAGCAGGCGCATCAGGTGCGGCACCACCAGGCCGATAAAGCCGATCAGGCCGGCCGCCGCCACCGCGGCGCCGACGCCCAGCGCGGTGCAGAACACCAGTTCGCGCTTGAGCCGCTCCACCTCGAAACCCAGGTGGCGCGCCTCGGATTCGCCCAGCAGCAGCGCATTCAAGGCACGCGCGCGACGCGGCAACCACAACGCCACCGCCGCGGTGGCCAGCAGCAGCGGCCAGAGCCGGGCGTAGCTGGCGCCGTTGAGGCTGCCCAGGTTCCAGAAAGTCAGGGTGCGCAGGGTGGCGTCGTCGGCGAGGTAGGTGAACAGGCCGATGGCCGCCCCCGCCAAGGCGGTGAGGGCGATGCCGGCCAGCAGCATGGTGGCGACGCTGGTCTGCCCGTCGCGCCGCCCCAAGCGGTAGACCAGGGCGGTGACCAGCAGGCCGCCGACGAAGGCGCAAGCGGATAGCAGATAGGGGGCGAAGGCCTCCGGCAGGCCGCCGAACGCGGCGCCGCCGACTATCGCGAGCGCCGCCCCCAGCGCCGCGCCGCTGGACACGCCGACCAGGCCGGGATCGGCCAGCGGGTTGCG
The DNA here is from genome assembly GCF_054110165.1 of Pseudomonas sp. PL-6. Lineage (NCBI taxonomy): Bacteria > Pseudomonadati > Pseudomonadota > Gammaproteobacteria > Pseudomonadales > Pseudomonadaceae > Pseudomonas > Pseudomonas sp. PL-6. The sequence continues at coordinate 4,231,924 of NZ_CM134189.1, forward strand.
GAACAGGCCCTGCATGGCCACCCCGCACAAGGCCAGGACCATGCCCACCGCCAGCCCGAGCAGGGTACGCGGCATGCGGATCTGCGCCAGGATCAGCTCGGCCTGCTCGACCGCCGCGTCGCCGGCCAGGGGCAGACCGAGCAGGCGCAAGGCCGCCCGCAGGGTATCGCCCAGCGCCAGGCTGACCGGCCCCAGGGCCAGCGACAGCCAGAGTGCGAGCGCGAGCAACAGGCCCAGGGCGATGAACAATGGGCGTGCTTGAAGGGTGGGAGTCATGGCTGGCGCTGGGCTTCGGCGATCTGAGGTTGGCTGGCAGGATAAAAGCCCGCGGCCAGCATCGCCAGCCCATCCGGCACGCGCGAGCCGAGGCCGCCGACCTGCAGGGTCGGGTCTAGCGCCAGCAGCGCCTCGCTGGACAGCGCCTGCTAGCCGCTGCAGCAGCTGCAGGGCGGCCACCGCCTGGGCCTGACCGCCGAGCGCTTCGAGCGCGAAGAGGACATCGACAGCCGCATCAACCAGGGCACGGCCACCTGCCCCGCTCACACGACGCCCGCGAAAGCAACGAGCGCCAGCGCCTGTCGTTCGACCATCGCTTCCAGGCCCAGGACGCCAGCGGCGCGCTCGACTGGGCGGAAAGCATCGTCTACCGGCAACCGGCGGCCACTACTACAGCAAGCCAGGGCGCAGCTTACGCGCCCCGGCGTCCTGGCAGTTCTGCGGTTCTGCTTGGCGCAGGGATGCGCCCCCTTTCTTCCTGCGGGATAATCGCGCCACCTGAAACGGAGACCGCGATGATCCGCCTATGCGCCCCGAGCGAGCTGGCCGAAGGCCAGAGCCGGGGCTTTCTGCTCGACCAGTTGAACCTGCTCGCCGTGCGCAAGGACGGCCGCGTGCATGCCTACCTCAATCGCTGCCCGCACCGCGGCGTGCCGCTGGAGTGGCAGGCAGACCGCTTTCTCGACGACAGCGGCAGCCTGATCCAGTGCGCCACCCACGGCGCGCTGTTTCTGATCGACACCGGCGAATGCGTCGCCGGGCCCTGCGCCGGGCAGGCGCTGCAGGCCATCGAGTGCCGCGAGGACGCCGAAGGTATCTGGATAGAGACCTAGGGTGGACATGCCACAGGCTCGTCCACCATCGCCACAATCCCGTGCCGGACAAGGCTGCGCCATGTCCGGCCTACGCCAACACCTCCAGCCTGCGCATCAGGGCGATACCTGCGGGGCTGACCTCGGCGCCGTAGGCCAGCACTTCCACGCCGGCCGCCTTGGCCTCGCGCAGGCCGGCGGCGTAGGCCGGGTCGATCTCCTCGGCGGCGCGCACAGCGCGAATACCGGACAGGTTCACGCAGTACAGCTGCACCGTGCGCACCCCGGCGCGCGCCAGCGCGGCCAGCTCGCGCAGGTGCTTGGCGCCGCGCGCGGTCACCGCATCGGGAAAAGCCGCCACATCCGTGCCATCGAAACCCAGGGTCACGCTCTTGACCTCGACATAGGCCGGGCCGTCGGCGTAATCCAGGCGAAAATCGGCGCGGCTGTTCTCCACCCCGTAGGGCACCTCGCGTTTGAGCGCAACGAAACCGGCCAGCTCGGCGATCAGCCCGGCGCGCAGCGCCTCCTCCACCAGCGCATTGGCCCGCGCGGTATTGATGCAGGCCAGGCGCCCCTGTGGCGTTTCGCTCAGCTCCCAGCTACCCGGTAGCTTGCGTTTGGGGTCGTCGCTACGGCTGAACCACACCCGGCAGCCCGCGCTCATGCAGTTGAGCATCGAGCCGGTGTTGGCGCAGTGGATGGTCAGCGCCTCGCCGCTGGCGCTCTCGATATCGGCGAGAAAGCGCTTGTAGCGGCGCAGCAGCCGCCCCTCCTCCAGTGGCGGATCAAAGCGCATCGGGGTTCCAGCTGCTCAGGCCGCGGGCGATGCGCTCGACCGCCTGCTCCAGGCGCTCGAGGTTCTGCGTATAGGCGAAGCGCACATGATGGCCGGCCTGGTGGCGGCCGAAATCCAGCCCCGGGGTGAAGGCCACGTACTCGGTCTCGATGAAGTGGCGACAGAAGGCGAAGGCGTCGCCGCCGAAGGCCGAGATGTCCGCGTATAGATAGAAGGCGCCTTCAGGCTCCACGGCGATGCCGAAGCCCAGCTCGCGCAGCGCCGGCAGCAGGTAGTCGCGACGGCGCTGGAACTCGTGGCGGCGCTCTTCGAGAATCGCCAGGGTGGCCGGCTGGAAACAGGCCAGCGCGGCATGCTGGGCCATGGACGGCGCACTGATGTAGAGGTTCTGCGCCAGTTTCTCCAGCTCGGGCACCGCGTTTTCCGGCGCCACCAGCCAGCCGAGGCGCCAGCCGGTCATGCCGAAATATTTGGAGAAACTGTTGAGCACGAAGGCCTCGTCGTCCACTTCCAGCACGCTGGCAGCATCACAGCCGTAGGTCAGGCCGTGGTAGATCTCGTCCACCACCAGATGGCCGCCGCGCTGCTTGAGGCAGGCGGCCAGCGCCGCCAGCTCGTCCCTGTGCAGCAGGGTGCCGGTGGGGTTGGCCGGCGAGGCGACCAGCGCGCCGACGCTGTCCGAATCCCAATGCCGCTCCACCAGTTGCGGGGTCAGCTGGTAACGCACCTCGGGGCCGACCGGCACCAGTTGCGCGGCACCTTCCACCAGGCGCAGGAAATGGCGGTTGCAGGGATAACCGGGGTCGGCCAGCAGCCAGTGCTTGCCCGGGTCGACCAGCAGGCTCGCGGCCAGCAACAGCGCGCCGGAGCCACCGGGGGTAATGAGGATGCGTTCAGGGTCTATGCTTAGCCGATGTCGCGCACCGTAGAAGTCGGCAATGGCCTGGCGCAGGGCCGGCACACCGCGCGCCGCGGTGTAGCGGGTGTGGCCGGCGGCCAGCGCCGCCTGCCCGGCCTCGACTATGGGCGCGGCAGTGGTGAAATCCGGCTCGCCGATTTCCAGGTGGATGACATCGTGGCCGGCGGCCTGCAGTTCGTTGGCCCGCGCCAGCAAGGCCATGACGTGAAAGGGTTCGATGGCGCGACTGCGCGCACTGTAGAGCTGAGCCATGGGCCTGCCTTGCGAGGTTTCGAGGCGCGGATTCTAGCAGGGCTCGACAAAACCACGGATGGGCTTCGAGCTTTTGTGTACGAGGGCGGCAAACCATGGACAACCGGGAGTAGCGCACCCCGATTCGATCTGGTAAGTTCGCCCGCTTGCAGCCGCAGGGCCGAGTTCGGATCGGCAATGGACATAACCTGCGCAGTGGATTCGAGAGAGTGAGAGGCGGTCATCCATGCCCACCAAAGAAAAAGCAAAGAGCACTAGCCAGCTGGTTCGCGGTTTCCAGCCCTACGAAGAGAAGAAGGGCGAGGAATACATGAGCGAGCCGATGCGCGCTCACTTCACCGGCATCCTCAACAAGTGGAAGCTGGAGCTGATGCAGGAAGTCGACCGTACCGTGCACCATATGCAGGACGAAGCGGCCAACTTCCCCGATCCGGCCGACCGCGCCAGCCAGGAAGAAGAGTTCAGCCTGGAACTGCGCGCCCGCGACCGCGAGCGCAAGCTGATCAAGAAGATCGACGAGACCCTGCAGCTGATCGAAGACAACGACTACGGCTGGTGCGACTCCTGCGGCGTGGAAATCGGCATCCGCCGCCTCGAAGCCCGCCCCACCGCCACCCTGTGCATCGACTGCAAGACCCTGGCGGAAATCAAGGAAAAGCAGATCGGTTCCTGAACCGACGACGGGGCGCCTAGGCGCCCCGCTCTGTTTCTGCCCTTCACGCTGCGCCAGCGATGAACGACTCCTATATCGGGCGCTTCGCCCCCACCCCCAGCGGCTACCTGCATTTCGGCTCGCTGGTCGCCGCCCTCGCTTCCTACCTCGACGCCCGCGCCGCCGGCGGTCGCTGGCTGCTGCGCATGGAAGACCTCGACCCGCCGCGGGAAGTGCCCGGCGCCCAGGACGCCATCCTGCGCACCCTGGAAACCTACGGTTTCGCCTGGGACGGCGAGCTGGTGTACCAGCGCGATCGACATGCCGAGTACGCCGCGGTGATCGAGCGGCTTCTGGCTCAGGGCCTGGCCTATGCCTGCACCTGCTCGCGCAAGCAGTTGGCCGGGCACGGCGGCATCTACCCCGGCACCTGCCGCGATGCCGGCCACGCCGAGCATGGCGCCGCCATTCGCCTGCGCGTACCGCAGCTGGAATACCGCTTCGTCGACCGCGTGCAGGGCGAGTTCGGCCAGCAGCTGGGACGCGAGGTGGGCGATTTCGTCATTCGCCGCCGCGACGGCCTGTTCGCCTACCAGCTCGCCGTGGTGCTGGACGACGCCTGGCAGGGGGTGACCGACGTGGTACGCGGCGCCGACCTGCTCGACTCCACGCCGCGCCAGCTCTACCTGCAGGAACTGCTCGGGCTCCCGCAGCCGCGCTACCTGCACGTGCCGCTGATCATCCAGCCCGACGGCCACAAGCTGGGCAAGAGCTACCGCTCGCCACCGCTGCCCGCCGAACAGGCCGGCCCCCTGCTGCTGCGCGCCTTGCGTGCCCTGGGCCAGCAAGCGCCTGCCGAGTTGCAGGGCGCCGCGCCCGCCGAGCTGCTGGCCCGGGGCATCGCCCACTGGGACGCCAGCCGCATTCCGCGCAGCCGCACCCTGGCCGAGGCGCAGCTGCGCTGACAACCGCGTAGGCTGCGCTACGCGCACCGAGGCCGTATGCCCGGTCTTCATACAAGGTGCACGCGGCGCCCCCCCCCCTACATACGGCCTCAAGTTTGTGGCTTGCACCGCGCGCCTTCCTTTACCATCGCCGCATCCCCCCGACGAGATGCCGCATGTATATCTACCGATTGGTTCTGATCCTGGTGGTGGGGATCTACCTGTTCTCCCCAGCCATCATGGACTGGTGGATCGACCCCAATGGCGCCTGGTACCGGCCCTACCTGCTGTGGCTGATCCTGATCGTCGTCACCTTCATCCTGCAGAGCCAACGCGATGCTGACGAGCTTTAGCCTGAGCGAGCTGATCCTGATCAGCGCCGGCTACCTGTTGATCCTGTTCGGCGTCGCCTGGGTCAGCGAACACGGCCTGATTCCGCGCTGGATCATCCGCCATCCGCTGACCTACACCCTGTCGCTGGGCGTCTACGCCAGCGCCTGGGCCTTCTACGGCACGGTGGGCCTGGCCTACCAGTACGGTTATGGCTTCCTCGCCAGCTACCTGGGGGTGTCCGGCGCCTTTCTGCTGGCGCCGGTGCTGCTCTACCCGATCCTGCGCATCACCCGCACCTACCAGCTGTCGTCGCTGGCCGACCTGTTCGCCTTCCGCTTTCGCAGCACCTGGGCCGGGGTGCTGACCACCCTGTTCATGCTGATCGGCGTGCTGCCGCTGCTGGCCCTGCAGATCCAGGCGGTGGCCGACTCCATCGGCATCCTCAGCCGCGAGCCGCTGCAGGAGAAGGTCGCGCTGAGCTACTGCGGGCTGATCATCCTGTTCACCATCCTGTTCGGCGCCCGCCATATCGCCACCCGCGAGAAGCACGAAGGCCTGGTGTTCGCCATCGCCTTCGAGTCGCTGGTCAAGCTGGTGGCCCTCGGCGTGATCGGCTGGTACGCGCTGTACCAGGTGTTCGGCGGCCCGCGCGAGCTGGAGATGTGGCTGGTGCAGAACCAGGCCGCACTGGCGACCCTGCACACGCCGCTGCAGGAAGGCCCCTGGCGCACCCTGCTGCTGGTGTTCTTCGCCTCGGCCATCGTCATGCCGCACATGTACCACATGACCTTCACCGAAAACCTCAACCCGCGCGCCATGGTCAGCGCCAGCTGGGGCCTGCCGCTGTTTTTGCTGCTGATGAGCCTGGCGGTGCCGCTGATCCTCTGGGCCGGACTCAAGCTCGGCGCCACCACCAACCCCGAGTACTTCACCTTGGGGCTGGGCATCGCGGTGAACAGCGAGGCGCTGGCGCTGCTGGCCTACGTCGGCGGCCTGTCGGCCTCCAGCGGGCTGATCATCGTCAGCACCCTGGCGCTGTCGGGCATGGCGCTCAACCACCTGGTGCTGCCGCTGTACCAGCCGCCGGCCGAGGGCAATATCTACCGCTGGCTGAAATGGACGCGGCGCGCGCTGATCGCCTTCATCATCATGGCCGGCTACGGCTTCTACCTGCTGCTCGGCGCCCAGCAGGACCTGGCCAACCTGGGCATAGTCGCCTTCGTCGCCACCCTGCAGTTTCTCCCCGGCGTGCTCTCGGTGCTGTACTGGCCGACCGCCAACCGCCGCGGTTTCCTCGCCGGGCTGCTGGCCGGCATCGGCGTCTGGGCGCTGACCATGCTGCTGCCGCTGCTGGGCAACCTGGAAGGCTTCTACCTGCCGCTGTTCAACGTCATCTACGTGCTCGACGATGCCAGCTGGCACCTGGCGGCCATTGCCTCGCTGGCGGCCAACGTGCTGGTGTTCACCCTGGTGTCGCTGTTCACCGAGGCCAGCCCCGAGGAAAAGAGCGCCGCCGAGGCCTGCGCGGTGGACAACGTGCGCCGCCCGCAACGCCGCGAGCTGGTGGCGGTGTCGCCGCAGGAGTTCGCCGCCCAGCTGGCCAAGCCGCTCGGCGCCAAGACCGCCCAGCGCGAGGTGGAACAGGCCCTGCGCGACCTGCACCTGCCGTTCGACGAGAGCCGCCCCTATGCCCTGCGCCGCCTGCGCGACCGCATCGAGGCCAACCTCTCCGGCCTGATGGGCCCCAGCGTGGCGCAGGACATAGTCGAGACCTTCCTGCCCTACAAATCCGGCAGCGAGGGCTACGTCACCGAGGATATCCACTTCATCGAGAGCCGCCTGGAGGACTACCAGTCGCGCCTCACCGGCCTGGCCGCCGAGCTCGACGCGCTGCGCCGCTACCACCGCCAGACCCTGCAGGAACTGCCGATGGGCGTCTGCTCGCTGGCCAAGGATCAGGAGATCCTGATGTGGAACCGGGCCATGGAGGAACTCACCGAGATTCCCGCGCAGCGCATCGTCGGCTCGCGCCTGTCGGCGCTGGCCGAGCCCTGGCAGGGCCTGCTGCAGACCTTCATCGAACTGCCCGACCAGCACCTGCACAAGCAGCACCTGGCCGTCGACGGACAGATCCGCTGGCTCAACCTGCACAAGGCGGCCATCGACGAGCCGCTGGCGCCGGGCAACAGCGGCCTGGTGCTGCTGGTCGAGGACCTCACCGAAACCCAGCTGCTGGAAGACAAGCTGGTGCACTCCGAGCGCCTGGCCAGCATCGGCCGCCTGGCCGCCGGGGTGGCCCACGAGATCGGCAACCCGATCACCGGTATCGCCTGCCTGGCGCAGAACCTGCGCGAGGAGCGCGAAAGCGACCCCGAGCTGATCGAGATCAGCGGGCAGATCCTCGAGCAGACCAAGCGCGTGTCGCGCATCGTCCAGTCGCTGATGAGCTTCGCCCACTCCGGCAGCCACCAGCGCAGCGAGGAGCCGGTGTGCCTGGCCGACGTGGCGCAGGACGCCATCGGCCTGCTGTCGCTGAACAAGCGCAACTTCGACATCCAGTTCTACAACCTCTGCGACCCGCAGCACTGGGCCGAGGGCGATCCGCAGCGCCTGGCCCAGGTGCTGATCAACCTGCTGTCCAATGCCCGCGACGCCTCGCCGCCCGGCGGCGCCATCCGCGTGCGCAGCGAGGCCAGCGAACACACCGTCGACCTGATCGTCGAGGACGAAGGCAGCGGCATTCCCAAGGCGATCATCGACCGCCTGTTCGAGCCGTTCTTCACCACCAAGGACCCCGGCGAGGGCACCGGGCTGGGCCTCGCGCTGGTCTATTCGATCGTGGAAGAGCATTATGGGCAGATAACAATCGACAGCCCGGCCGACCCCGAGCGCCAACTCGGCACTCGTATTCGGGTCACCCTGCCAAGGCATGTCGAGGCGACGTCCGTAGCGATGTAACTAGCGACCAGAGACCGTCGAGAGACCGAATTGATGCCACATATTCTTATCGTCGAAGACGAAACCATTATCCGCTCTGCCTTGCGCCGCCTGCTCGAGCGCAACCAGTACCAGGTCAGCGAAGCCGGCTCGGTACAGGAAGCCCAGGAACGCTACGGCATTCCCGGCTTCGACCTGATCGTCAGCGACCTGCGCCTGCCCGGCGCGCCCGGCACCGAGTTGATCAAACTGGCCGAGGGCACCCCGGTGCTGATCATGACCAGCTACGCCAGCCTGCGCTCGGCGGTGGACTCGATGAAGATGGGCGCGGTCGACTATATCGCCAAGCCCTTCGACCACGACGAGATGCTGCAGGCCGTGGCGCGCATCCTGCGCGATCGCCAGGAAGCCAAGAGCGCGCCAGCCGCGGCCAGCGCCAGCAGCCCACGTAACGGTGGCAGCGAAAAGGTCGTGGACAACGCCAACGGCGAAATCGGCATCATCGGTTCCTGCGCCGCCATGCAGGAGCTCTACGGCAAGATCCGCAAGGTCGCTCCCACCGACTCCAACGTGCTGGTGCAGGGCGAGTCCGGCACCGGCAAGGAGCTGGTCGCCCGCGCCCTGCACAACCTGTCCAAGCGCGCCAAGGCGCCGCTGATCTCGGTCAACTGCGCGGCGATTCCGGAAACCCTGATCGAATCCGAGCTGTTCGGCCACGAAAAGGGCGCCTTCACCGGTGCCAGCGCCGGTCGCGCCGGCCTAGTGGAGGCGGCCGACGGCGGCACGCTGTTCCTCGACGAGATCGGCGAACTGCCGCTGGAGGCCCAGGCGCGCCTGCTGCGCGTGCTGCAGGAAGGCGAGATTCGCCGGGTCGGCTCGGTGCAGTCGCAGAAGGTCGACGTGCGCCTGATCGCCGCCACCCACCGCGACCTCAAGACCCTGGCCAAGACCGGCCAGTTCCGCGAAGACCTCTACTACCGCCTGCACGTCATCGCCCTCAAGCTGCCCGCCCTGCGCGAGCGCGGCAGCGACGTCAGCGAAATCGCCCAGGCCTTCCTCGCACGCCAGTGCACGCGCATGGGCCGCGAGCCGCTGCGCTTCGCCCAGGATGCCGAGCAGGCCATCCGTCACTACCCCTGGCCGGGCAACGTGCGCGAGCTGGAGAACGCCATCGAGCGTGCGGTGATCCTCTGCGAGGGCGCGGAAATCTCCGCCGACCTGCTGGGCATCGATATCGAGCTGGACGACCTGGACGACGACTTCGGCCTGCCAGCGGCTGCCGGGCAGAGCAGCAGCAACAGCCACGAGCCCACCGAAGACCTGTCGCTGGAGGACTATTTCCAGCACTTCGTGCTCGAGCACCAGGACCACATGACCGAGACCGAACTGGCGCGCAAGCTCGGCATCAGCCGCAAGTGCCTGTGGGAACGCCGCCAGCGCCTGGGCATCCCCCGGCGCAAATCCGGCGTGACCAGCGGCCCTTGACCGCGCGCGCCGGGTGACAACCGACCTGCGCGCAGGTTCCGCGGGTTGTTACCGAATCAATATCTCGTAACAAAAGCCGGGTCTAATGGTAACGAAAACCCGGCTTTTTCCTCCCTTCCGATCGACCTCCACCTGCCGCAAACCCTTGATTTACAAGGAATCGCAAAAACTGGCACGGCATCTGCTTTATCTCTGGCACAACAACAATAACAAGCAAAGCCCCACACAATAAGAACAAGACGTAACGACTCCAAAACAACAAGAACAACAAGATGGAGGCGCAGCTAACTGATTCTTTTGGAGAGGAGTTGCCCTTGGGGTTCGCCCCACGACCAGGCCGAGAACAATAAAACTGCCCCGAGGCAGCACCCGTACTGGTTGGATCACGCAAGTGTCATGGCAGCATCAGCGTCCAAAGAAATCCGTTTGCTATTGGCTCCCGCTTTCAGGGAGCACCCAACCGACCACGGTCGTTTGGGAAGGGCGAAACAACAAAAACAACGCGCCCTCAATAACAATAAAAACGAAGCACGCACCAACTTGGGGGGGAGCTTAGGCTCCCCCAGTAGCTTCCGCTCCCCGGATCCCCGCCTGCCGCTCTACACACCTTCTCCCGACACGATGCTAGAATCCGCAGCAATCATGCGGTCATCGTTTCGTCTGGCCGGTCATTTCTCCACACAGTGCATCCCATGCTGAAGAAGCTGTTCAAGTCTTTCCGCTCGCCCCTGCGCCGCGCGCAGCGCCCGCGCAGCACCCCCGAGGTGCTGAGCAGCCGGCAACACCCGATCAACCGCAACGAAATCAGCCGCCATGCCATCAGCGTGGTCGAACGCCTGCAGAAGGCCGGCTACCAGGCCTACCTGGTCGGCGGTTGCGTGCGCGACCTGCTGCTGGACATCGAGCCCAAGGATTTCGACGTGGCCACCAGCGCCACCCCCGAGCAGGTGCGCGCGGAGTTCCGCAACGCACGGGTGATCGGCCGCCGTTTCAAGCTGGTTCACGTGCATTTCGGCCGCGAGATCATCGAAGTCGCCACCTTCCGCGCCAACCACCCGCAGGGCGACGACGAAGAAAACAGCAACCTGGCGGCGCGCCACGAGAGCGGGCGCATCCTGCGCGACAACGTCTACGGCAGCCTGGAGGACGACGCCCAGCGCCGCGACTTCACCATCAACGCGCTGTACTACGACCCCTCCCAGGAACACATTCTCGACTACGCGCGCGGCATGCACGATGTGCGCAACCATCAGGTTCGGCTGATCGGCGACCCCGAGCAGCGCTACCTGGAAGACCCGGTGCGCATGCTCCGCGCGGTGCGCTTCGCCGCCAAGCTGGACTTCGACATCGAGAAGCATAGCGCCGCGCCGATCCGCCGCCTGGCGCCGATGCTGCGCGACATCCCCGCCGCGCGCCTGTTCGACGAGGTGCTCAAACTGCTGCTCGCCGGCTACGCCGAGTACACCTTCGACCTGCTGCTCGAGCACGACCTGTTCGCCCAGCTGTTCCCGGCCAGCGGCGAAGCGCTCAAGCGCAACCCCGAGTACACCGAGCGGCTGATCCGCCAGGCGCTGATCAACACCGACGAGCGCATCGCCCAGGGCAAGTCGGTGACCCCGGCCTTCCTCTTCGCCGCGCTGCTCTGGCCGGCCCTGCCGGCCCGCGTGCTACAACTGCAGGACAAGGGCATGCCGCCGATCCCGGCAATGCAGGAAGCCGCCCACGAGCTGATCGCCGAGCAGTGCCAGCGCATCGCCGTGCCCAAACGCTTCACCATCCCGATCCGCGAGATCTGGGACATGCAGGAACGCCTGCCGCGGCGCAGCGGCAAGCGCGCCGACCTGCTGTTGGACAACCCACGCTTTCGCGCCGGCTACGACTTCCTGCTGCTGCGCGAGCATGCCGGCGAGGACACCGGCGGCCTCGGCGACTGGTGGACCGACTACCAGGACGCCAGCGACAGCCAGCGCCGGCAGATGATCCGCGACCTCGCCGGTAAGCCCGAAGCAGCCGGCAGCGCGCCGCGCAAACGCCGGCGCAGCAGCGGTCGGCGCAAGCGCGACGACGCGGGCAGCGTCGGCGAGGAATGATGGAGCGGGTCTATATCGGCCTCGGCAGCAACCTGGCCGAGCCGCTGCAGCAACTGCGCGACGCCCTCGCCGCGCTCGCCCAGTTGCCGGATACCAGGCTGCTCGCCCACTCCTCCTTCTATGCCAGCGACCCGCTCGGCCCACCCGACCAGCCGCGCTACGTCAACGCCGTGGCGGCGCTGGACACGGCGCTGCAACCCTGGACGCTGCTCGACGCCCTGCAGCGTATCGAGCAGGAACAGGGCCGCGTGCGCAAGGCCGAACGCTGGGGGCCGCGCACCCTGGACCTGGATATCCTGCTGTTCGGCGAACGCTCGATCGCCGACGAACGCCTGACGGTGCCGCACTACCATATGCACGCGCGGCCCTTCGTGCTCTACCCCCTGGCCGAACTCGCCGCCGAGCTGCAGCTGCCCGACGGCCGCCGCCTGAGCGAACTGCTGGCCGCCTGCCCCTTCACCGGCCTGGAACGCCTGGCCGAGTAGCGCGGATGACATCCGGGGATTTCCCCGATTGCATCCGCAGCGGCTCTGCAGCCATGCATCACGGATTTCCTCCAGGCACTCCCCCTGACCCTGGGCGCAAGCCCGCGCCCGCTTTAGCGTCCGCCTCGCTCGCGTGCATTGGCGGTAACGCCAGTAACAGCCGGGTAACACCTGCAATTGACTTCGCCTGCCCCCATCGGGACTATAGGCGTCCCGTCGCCCGCCGCCGGGCGCACCTTTATGCCAATCCAGGCCGGATTGCCGCCGCTTAGAAGCCGCGACCGAGCCTGAGCGAGGACCCTTGAAATGCCTGACGTTACCCTGACCACCCTGCAGAGCCTCAAGCACAGCGGTGCCAAGATCGCCATGCTGACCTGCTACGACGCCACCTTCGCCCAGGCCGCCTGCCAGGCCGGGGTCGACGTGCTGCTGGTCGGCGATTCCCTGGGCATGGTGCTGCAGGGCCACGACAGCACCCTGCCGGTCAGCATCGAGGAGATGGCCTACCACACCGCCTGCGTCAAACGCGGCAACCAGGGCGCGCTGATCATCACCGATCTGCCCTTTATGGCCTACGCCACCACCGAGCAGGCGCTAGCCAACAGCGCCCGGCTGATGCAGGCCGGCGCCCATATGGTCAAGCTGGAGGGCGCCGGCTGGCTGGCCGAGCCGATCCGCCTGCTGGCCGAGCGCGGCGTGCCGGTGTGCGCGCACCTGGGCCTGACCCCGCAGGCGGTGAACATCCTCGGCGGCTACAAGGTGCAGGGCCGCCAGGAGGCCCAGGCGCGGCAGATGCGCGCAGACGCCATGGCCCTGGAACAGGCCGGCGCCGCCATGCTGCTGCTCGAATGCGTGCCCAGCGAACTGGCCGCGGAAATCAGCCAGGCGGTGAAGATTCCGGTGATCGGCATTGGCGCAGGACCCGCCACCGACGGCCAGGTGCTGGTGCAGCACGACATGCTCGGCCTGTCGCTGTCCGGCCGCGCGCCGAAGTTCGTGCGCAACTTCATGGACGGCCAGAGCAGCATCCAGGGCGCCCTCGCCGCCTACGTCCAGGCGGTCAAGGACGGCAGCTTCCCCGCCGCCGAACACGGGTTCTCCGCATGAACACGGTCAAGACCCTGCGCGAACTGCGCGCCGCCGTCGCCCAGGCCCGCGCCGAGGGCAAGCAGATCGGTTTCGTGCCGACCATGGGCAATCTGCACGCCGGCCACGTCTCCCTGGTGGAGACCGCCGTCCAGCGGGCCGACTTCGTGGTCGCCAGCATCTTCGTCAACCCGCTGCAGTTCGGCGCCGGCGAGGACCTGGCCAGCTACCCGCGGACCCTCGCCGCCGACCAGGAAAAACTCCTGGCCGCCGGCTGCCACCTGCTGTTCCACCCGGATGTGGCGGAAATCTACCCGCACGGCATGGCCGACCAGACCCGGGTGATAGTGCCCGGCGTCTCCGAAGGCCTGTGCGGCGCCAGCCGCCCCGGCCACTTCGAGGGCGTGGCCACGGTGGTGACCAAGCTGTTCAACATGGTGCAACCGGATCTGGCCGTGTTCGGCGAGAAGGACTACCAGCAACTGGCGGTGATTCGCGCCCTGGTGCACGACCTCAACATGCCGATCCAGATCATCGGCGCGCCGACCCAGCGCGCCGAGGACGGCCTGGCGCTGTCCTCGCGCAACGGCTACCTCGACGCCGCGCAGCGCGCCGCCGCCCCGGCGCTGTACCGCAGCCTGCAGGGCATCGCCAGCGAGCTGCAGCGCGGCGCCCGCGACTATCCGCGACTGATCGAGACGGCCCAGCGCCAGCAGCGCGACGCCGGCTTCGTCCCGGACTACCTGGAAATCCGCAACGCCCTCAGCCTGCGTCCGGCCCAGCTCGACGACCGCCAGCTGGTGGTGCTCACCGCCGCCCACCTGGGCAGCACCCGGCTGATCGACAATCTGCTGGTGGAACTGCCCGCCCAGTAGCTGCGCCGCGAGACCGCCGGTTACACTCGCCAGGCCCGGATAACTCCGGGCCTTTCGCTTTTCCGGATCAGGAGCCCCGATGGCCTACTACCAGCAGCCGCACGACGTCACCCGCCTGCCCGCCTGGCACGCCCTGCAGCAACACCGCGCCGAGATGGCCGGGTTCAGCATGCGCGAGGCCTTCGCCACGGACGCCCGACGCTTCCAGCGCTTCTCGCTGAACAGCTGCGGCCTGCTGCTGGACTACTCGAAGAACCTGATCGACGAACGCAGCCTCGAGCTGCTGATCCAGCTGGCCGAGCAAGCCGACCTGCAAGGCGCCATCGACGCCCTGTACAACGGCGAGCAGGTCAACGCCTCGGAAGGCCGCGCGGCCCTGCACACCGCCCTGCGCAGCCCGATCGGCCGGCGCCTGGTGGTGGACGGCGCGGACATCATCCCGCAGGTGCACCGCGTGCTGAACCAGATGACCGAGCTGGTCAGCCGCATCCACAGCGGCCTGTGGCGCGGCTACAGCGAAAAGCCGATCACCGAGGTGGTCAATATCGGCATCGGCGGCTCCTTCCTCGGCCCGCAGCTGGTCTCCGAGGCGCTGCGCCCCTTCACCCAGCGCGGCGTGCGCTGCCACTACCTGGCCAATATCGACGGCAGCGAGTTCCGCGAGCTGACCGCCCGGCTCAACCCGGAAACCACCCTGTTCATCGTCTCCAGCAAGTCCTTCGGCACCCTGGAGACGCTGAAGAACACCCTGGCCGCGCGCGACTGGTACCTGGCCATGGGCGGCCCGGAACAGGAGCTGCACCGCCATTTCATCGCCGTGACCAGCAACCGCAAGGCGGCCATCGAGTTCGGCATCGGCGAGCAGAACATCTTCCCCATGTGGGACTGGGTCGGCGGCCGCTACTCGCTGTGGTCGGCCATCGGCCTGCCCATCGCCCTGGCCATCGGCGTGTCCAACTTCAAGGAACTGCTGGCCGGCGCCTACGCCATGGACCAGCACTTCACCCAGGCCCCCCTGGCGGAGAACATGCCGGTGCTGATGGCCCTGCTGGGCATCTGGTACACCAACTTCTGGGGCGCGCAGAGCCACGCGATCCTGCCCTACGACCACTACCTGCGTAACTTCACCAAGCACCTGCAGCAGCTGGACATGGAATCCAACGGCAAGAGCGTGCGCCAGGACGGCAGCGCCCTGGACATCGCCACCGGCCCGGTGATCTGGGGCGGTGTCGGCTGCAACGGCCAGCACGCCTACCACCAGTTGCTGCACCAGGGCCGCCTGCTGGTGCCGGCGGATTTCATCGTCCCGGTCAACAGCTACAACCCGCTGTCCGACCACCACCAGTGGCTGTTCGCCAACTGCCTGTCGCAGGCCCAGGCGCTGATGCAGGGCAAGAGCCGCGCCGAGGCCGAGGCCGAGCTGCGCGCCAAGGGCCTGAGCGAGGACGAGGTGCAGCGCCTGGCGCCGCACAAGGAGATTCCCGGCAACCGGCCGAGCAATATCCTGGTGATGAACCGCATCGCGCCGTTCAACCTCGGCGCGCTGGTGGCGCTGTACGAGCACAAGGTGTTCGTGCAGAGCGCCATCTGGGGCATCAACGCCTTCGACCAGTGGGGTGTGGAGCTGGGCAAGGAGATGGGCAAGGAGGTCTACCAGCGCCTGGTCGGCCAGGTCGACAGCGCCGCCGCCGACGCCTCGACCCAGGGCCTGATCGAGCACTTCCGCGAGCACCATCGCGGCTGAATCGCACAATCTGCTGGCCTGGGTTGAGCGCAGCGATACCCAGGCCCCCGACGCGGGCATGACCGGTCTCGCGACGCTCAGGCAATCGACGCACTTGAACCGAGCGCCTGCTTGGGTGCACCCTTGGGATTGTTGCGGACAGACAACAACAAGGACCCCGCCATGTTCGAGATCACCCGCCACCCCGTGGCCGACGCGGTGCGCCAGCGCGCACATCTGGACAACGACGCCTACCTGCGCCTGTACCGGCAATCCGTCGAGCAGCCCGAGACTTTCTGGGCCGAGCAGGCCAAGGCCTTCCTCGACTGGTTCCAGCCCTGGGACCGGGTGCACGCCAGCGACCTCAAGCAGGGCCACGCCGAATGGTTCAAGGGCGGCCAGCTCAACGTCGCCTACAACTGCATCGACCGCCATCTGCAACAGCGCGGCGAACAGATCGCCATCATCTGGGAAGGCGACAACCCGGCCGAGTCGGCGCATATCACCTACAACAAGCTGCACCACAACGTCAGCCGCCTGGCCAACGTGCTCAAGCGCCGTGGCGTGAAGAAGGGTGACCGGGTGTGCATCTACATGCCGATGATCCCCGAGGCGGCCTACGCCATGCTCGCCTGCGCGCGCATCGGCGCCGTGCATTCGGTGGTGTTCGGCGGTTTCTCCCCGGATGCCCTGCGCGACCGCATCCTCGATGCCGACTGCCGCACCGTGATCACCGCCGACGAGGGCGTGCGCGGCGGCAAGTACATTCCGTTGAAGAACAACGTCGACCAGGCCCTGCAGAGCTGCCCGAACGTCAGCACGGTGGTGGTGGTCGAGCGCACCCAGGGCGACGTGGCCTGGGTGGAAGGCCGCGACCTCTGGTACCACCAGGCGCTCAAGGAGGTCGATACCGACTGCCCGGCCGAGCCGATGGACGCCGAAGACCCGCTGTTCATCCTCTATACCTCCGGCAGTACCGGCAAACCCAAGGGCGTGCTGCATACCACCGGCGGCTACCTGCTGGGCGCGGCGATGACCCACAAGTACGTGTTCGACTACCACGAGGGCGACATCTACTGGTGCACCGCCGACGTCGGCTGGGTCACCGGCCACAGCTACATCGTCTACGGACCACTGGCCAACGGCGCCACCACCCTGATGTTCGAGGGCGTGCCCAACTACCCGGACGCCTCGCGCTTCTGGCAGGTGATCGACAAGCACCAGGTGAACATCTTCTACACCGCACCGACGGCCCTGCGCGCGCTGATGCGCGAGGGCGAAGGTCCGGTCAAGGCCACTTCGCGTTCGAGCCTGCGCCTGCTCGGCTCGGTGGGCGAGCCGATCAACCCGGAAGCCTGGGAGTGGTACTACCACGTGGTCGGCGACACCCGCTGCCCGATCGTCGACACCTGGTGGCAGACCGAAACCGGCTCGATCCTGATCACCCCGCTGCCCGGCGCCACCGACCTCAAGCCCGGCTCGGCGACCCGGCCGTTCTTCGGCGTACAGCCGGTGCTGCTCGACGAACAGGGCAAGGAAATCGAGGGCCCCGGCGCCGGCGTCCTGGCGATCAAGGCCAGCTGGCCGAGCCAGATCCGCAGCGTCTACGGCGACCACCAGCGGATGATCGACACCTACTTCAAGCCCTACCCAGGCTACTACTTCACCGGAGACGGCGCGCGCCGCGACGAGGACGGTTACTACTGGATCACCGGCCGCGTCGACGACGTGATCAACGTCTCCGGCCACCGCATCGGCACCGCCGAGGTGGAAAGCGCCCTGGTGCTGCACGATGCGGTGGCCGAGGCGGCGGTGGTCGGCTACCCGCACGACGTCAAGGGCCAGGGCATCTACGCCTACGTCACCCTGATGAAGGGCAGCGAGCCCAGCGATGCGCTGAAGAAGGAATTGCTGAGCCTGGTCGGCAAGGAGATCGGCAGCTTCGCCAAGCCGGAGCTGATCCAGTGGGCGCCGGGCCTGCCCAAGACCCGCTCGGGCAAGATCATGCGGCGCATCCTGCGCAAGATCGCCTGCAACGAGCTGGACAACATGGGCGACACCTCGACCCTGGCCGACCCCAGCGTGGTCGACAGCCTGATCGAGCAGCGCCTCAACCGCTGATCCAGCAGTCCCTTGTCCCGCGCATGCGGGACAAGGGCCGCCTTGTCTTGCACCGACCAAGCGCCGAAACTGCGCGCCATGGAAAGCCTACGTCGTCAGATCGAAAAACAGGTGCACAGCCTCACCGGCGCCTCGCTGGGCGTGCTCGACCTCGACCAGCCGCGCGGTGATGCCGGCCTGTTCGGCCCGCAGTCGATGGTCTGGCAAGTGCACGCCGACTTCACCGCGATGATGGTCGGCGGCATTTCCGCCCTGCTCCTGCAGATGCTCCACCCGCTGGCGCTGGCCGGCGTATGGGATCACTCCAGCTTTCGCCAGGACATGCTCGGCCGACTGCGCCGTACCAGCCTATTCATCGCCGGCACCACCTACGGCGGCCTGCACGATGCCGAGCAGCTGATCGACAAGGTGCGCACTATTCATCTGCAGGTGGTCGGCAGCGCGCCGGACGGTCGCCCTTACAGCGCCAGCGATCCCGAGCTGCTGACCTGGGTGCACGTCTCCGAGGTCAGCCAGTTTCTCGCCGGCTACCTGCGTTACGTCGACCCGCGGCTGCCGGTGGCCGAGCAGGATCGCTACTACCGCGAAGTGGCGCTGATCGCCGAGCGCCTCGGTGCGCAGGACGTGCCCAAATCGCAGCGGGCCATCGCCGACTATCTGCAGCGCATGCGCCCGCACCTGCTCTGCGATGAGCGTACCCGCGAAGTGGTGCGACTGCTCTACGCCGCGCCGATGCCCAGCATCCTGGCCAAGCCTTTCGGCAGCCTGATGCTGCAGGCCGGCGTCGACCTGCTGCCGGACTGGGCCAGCGACCTGCTCGGCGAACGCCAGGCGGCCTGGCGCCGGCCCTTGATCCGCGCCAGCGTGCAACGCACCGCCAACGTGCTGCGCTGGGCCGTGCGCAACAGCGCCGCGCAGCGCGCCCGCCGTCGCCTGGCGCCTTAGCAGGCGTGGCTGGCCGGTCACGGTCAGCCATGCGACCATCAGCGTCTTTCCGGTCATTGTCTGAACCGATTCGAGGACCAGCATATGCAAGACGTCGTCATAGTCGCCGCCACCCGCACCGCCATCGGCAGCTTCCAGGGCAGCCTGGCCGAGATTCCCGCCCCCGAACTCGGCGCCATCGTGATCAAGCGCCTGCTGCAGCAGACCGGCCTCGACGCCGCCCAGGTCGATGAAGTCATCCTCGGCCAGGTGCTCACCGCCGGCAGTGGCCAGAACCCGGCACGCCAGGCGGCGATCCGCGCCGGCCTGCCGCATGCCGTGCCGGCCATGACCCTGAACAAGGTCTGCGGCTCGGGCCTGAAGGCCCTGCACCTGGCCGCCCAGGCGATTCGCTGCGGCGACGCCGAAGTGATCATCGCCGGCGGCATGGAGAACATGAGCCTGGCCCCCTACGTGCTGCCCAAGGCCCGTACCGGCCTGCGCATGGGCCACGCCCAGCTGCAGGACAGCATGATCCTGGACGGCCTGTGGGACGCCTTCAACGACTACCATATGGGCATCACCGCGGAGAACCTGGTGGAGAAATACGGGATTTCCCGCGACGCCCAGGACGCCTTCGCCGCCGCCTCGCAGCAGAAGGCCTGCACGGCCATCGAGACCGGTCGCTTCGATGCCGAGATCGCCCCGGTGCTGATCCCGCAGCGCAAGGGCGATCCCGTCGCCTTCGCTCGTGACGAACAGCCGCGCGCCGGCACCACCGCCGAGGCGCTGGGCAAGCTCAAGCCGGCGTTCAAGAAGGACGGCAGCGTCACCGCCGGTAACGCCTCCAGCCTCAACGACGGCGCCGCTGCCGTGCTGCTGATGAGCGCCGAAAAAGCTCAGACCCTCGGCCTGCCGGTGCTGGCCAGGATCAAGGCCTACGCCAATGCCGGCGTCGACCCGGCGATCATGGGCATCGCCCCGGTCTCGGCCACCCGCCGCTGCCTGGACAAGGCCGGCTGGAACCTCGCCGAGCTGGACCTGATCGAAGCCAACGAGGCCTTCGCCGCCCAGGCCCTGGCGGTCGGCCAGGAGCTGGGCTGGGACGCGGCCAAGGTCAACGTCAACGGCGGCGCCATCGCCCTCGGCCATCCCATCGGCGCCTCGGGCTGCCGTGTGCTGGTGACCCTGCTGCACGAGATGATCCGCCGCGACGCGAAGAAGGGCCTGGCCACCCTGTGCATCGGCGGCGGCCAGGGCGTGGCGCTGGCCATCGAGCGCTAAGCCAAAGCCGTAGCTTGGGTCGAGGGGCGCAGCCCCGAAGCCCAACAGGGGGCTACCCGGCGCGCCCGACAGACCGCCGTTGGGTTTCGCTGAGCTCAACCCAACCTACGCCGGCTGCAATCGCCACAATGCGCCGACCGAGGGTCGGCGTTTTTCTTGCTAAACTGCCGGCCTTTCCTTTCTCCGAGATGCCGCGCATGCCTGCTCTTGATCTGGCGCTGCGCGCCGCCCTCGATGCCCGCCAACCGCTGCTGGGTGAACTGCACGCCCAGGGTACCGACTGCTACCGCCTGTTCCACGGCAGCCAGGAAGGCGCCCCCGGCCTCACCCTCGATCGCTACGGCCCGCAGCTGCTGGTGCAAAGTTTTCACCAACCGCTGCAGCGCGAGGCGCTGCTCGGGCTGCACAGGGCCATCAACGAGCGTCTCGGCCTCGACCTGCACCTGGTCTACAACGACCGCGCAGGCGGCAATTCGCGCGTCGACCGCCGCGACGCGGTGTATCAGGCCACGCCCGAGGCACTGGACGATATGCTCGGCCAGGAGTGGGGCCTGAACTATCGGGTGCGTGGCCGCCATCCCGGGCAGGACCCGCTGCTGTTTCTCGACCTGCGCAACGCCCGCGGCTGGATCAAGGCCAACAGCGCCGGCCAGTCCGTGCTCAACCTGTTCGCCTACACCTGCGGCGTCGGCCTCTGCGCCGCGGCCGGCGGCGCGCGCGAGGTTGTCAACCTGGACTTCGCCGAGGGCAACCTGGCGGTGGGCCGCGAGAACGGCGCGCTGAACCCCGCCCTGCCGGCCATGCAGTTCGTCCAGTCCGACTACTTCCCGGCGATCCGCCAGTTGGCCGACCTGCCCGTCGCCAGTCGCCGCGGACAGAAACTGCCGGCCTATCCGCGTCTGGCGCCGCGCCAGTTCGACCTGGTGTTCCTCGACCCGCCGGCCTGGGCCAGGAGCGCCTTCGGCACCGTCGACCTGCTGCGCGACTACCAGAGCCTGCTCAAGCCGGCGATCCTGGCCACCGCCGAGGGCGGCACGCTGGTGTGCTGCAACAACCTGGCGAAGGTGGAGCTGGCCGACTGGCGCGAGCAGGTGCTGCGTTGCGCCGCCAAGCTCGGCCGCCCGCTGCGCGACTGCCAGGTGCTGCCGCCGGCCGCCGACTTCCCCTCGCACGACGCCAAGCCGCCGCTGAAGACCCTGATCCTGAGGCTCTGAGCGACCCGCGGCAGAGAAAAATGCGCGGTGCGGCGCACGCCCGGAACCGAACCGGCGTGCCATACTCCAAGGCATCTCTTCGTCTGGATAGATGACGCCTCGCCATGCCCAAAGGACTGAAGCGCGCGCTGAGCGCCCTGTTGATCGCCCTCTTCCTCTACAGCCTGATCGGCTTCCTGATTCTGCCGGGCATCGCCCTGCGCATCGCCAACCAGCAGCTGGCGCAGTACGCCAGCGTGCCGGCCAGCCTGCAGCGCCTGCAGCTCAACCCCTTCAGCCTGGAGCTGCGCCTGTGGGGCCTGGCCATCGGCGAGCCGCAGCGGCCACAGCTCGGCTTGGCGCAGCTGTACGCCAACCTGCAACTGGACAGCCTGTGGAGCGGCGCCCTGCACCTGGCCGAGGTCGAGCTGGACGGCGCGCACGGCGAGGTGCTGTTCGCCAAGGACGGCACGCTCAACCTCACGCAGCTGTTCAAACTGCCGGAGAGCCCGGCGGACGCCGCCGACGCGCCGCCAAGCGAGCCCTTTCCGCTGCGCATCGACAAGGTCGGGCTGCGCGAAAACTCCCTGCACTTCCAGGACCTGCGCCCCAGCGAGCCGGTGGAGTTCGCCTACGACTCGCTCAACCTGGAACTGCACAACCTCAGCACCCTGGCCGGCGACAACGCCGAAATGACCCTGACCGCCACCGGCCCCCATGGCGGCCGCATCGACTGGCAGGGCCGCATAGGCCTGGTGCCGCTGACCTCCAGCGGCAACCTCAAGCTCAGCGACGGCCGCCTGCGCGCCATCTGGCCCTATGTGCGCGATGCCCTGCCGCTGGTCTTGCAGGAAGGCCAGGTCGATCTGAGCAGCGACTACCGCCTCGATCTGTCCAGCGGTACCGAGCTGCAGCTGAGCAAGCTCGCCATCCAGCTGGCCCCCCTCGCCATCGACAGCCCCGAAGGCAAGCCGCTGCTGCGCCTGCAGCGCCTCGACGTCGCCGACGCCAGCCTGGACCTGGCCAAGCAGCAGGTGCTCATCGGCCAGGTGCGCAGCCAGGGCCTGGAAGCCTGGGCCGCGCGCGAGGCCGACGGCGAGCTGGACTGGCAGAAGCTGTTGGCCGGCAAACCGACGGCAGCCAGCGAGCCGGCGCCGGCCGAGGAGGCGAGCAAACCCTGGCAGGTGCTGCTGCGCGACGTGCAGTTGCGCGACTACCAGGCCCACCTGGTCGACCGCGTGCCGCAACAGGCAGTGGCGCTGGACGTCGGCCCGCTGAACCTCGAGCTGAGCGACTTCGACAGCCTCGGCGACAAGCCCTTCGGCCTCAAGCTGGATACCGGCCTGGGCAAACAGGGCAAGCTGCAGGCAGCCGGCCAGGTGCAGCTGCAGCCCACCAGCGCCCAGCTCAAGGTCGCCACCCAGGACATCGACCTGCGCCTGGCCCAGGCCTATCTCAGCCCCTTTATCCGCCTGGAACTGCGTAGCGGCCTGCTCGGCAGCGACCTCGAGGTGCAACTCAAGAGCACCGCGCCGCTGGCGCTCCAGGTGAGCGGCAGCGCCAGGATCGACCAGCTGCACACCCTCGACACCCTGCGCGAGCGCGACTTCCTGCGCTGGCAGCAGGTGCGGGTGAACGGCCTCGACTATCGCCACGGCGAAAGCCTGGCCATCGAGCAGGTCGAGCTGGAGCAGCCCTATGCGCGCTTCGTGATCAACGAGAACCTGACCACCAACGTCAGCGAGCTGATCGTGCCGCAGCCTGCCGCGCCGGCTGAGGCTCAGGCGGATGCGGGCAAACCGCTGGCCGTGCGCATCGGCGGCGTGACCATCAACGACGGTTCGGCCAACTTCGCCGACTTCAGCCTGACCCCCAGCTTCGCCACCGCCATCCAGCAGATGAACGGCCGCATCGGCACCCTCGACAACCAGAGCCCGCAGGCCGCCAGCGTCGACATCCGGGGCAAGGTGGACAAGTACGCGCCGGTCAGCGTCAAGGGCAAGCTCACCCCCTTCGACCCGCTCAACAGCCTGGACATCGCCACCAGCTTCAAGAATGTCGAGCTGACCACCATCACCCCCTACTCCGGCAAGTTCGCCGGCTACCGCATCCGCAAGGGCCGGCTCAACCTCGACCTGCACTACCGCATCGAGAAGGGCCAGCTCAACGCCGAGAACAAGGTGCTGGTAGAGAACCTGCAGCTGGGCGAGAAGGTCGACAGCCCGGACGCCGTCGACCTGCCGATCCGCCTGGCGGTTGCCCTGCTCAAGGACACCGAGGGCAAGATCGCCATCGAGCTGCCGGTCAAGGGCGACCTCAACAACCCCGAGTTCAGCGTCATGCCCATCGTCTGGCAGACCCTGCGCAACCTGGTGCTGCGCGCGGCGCAGGCACCGTTCAAGTTCGTCGCCGGCCTGGTCGCCGGCGGCAGCGACGTCGACCTCAGCACCGTGCCGTTCGACGCCGGCTCGGACGCCCTGAGCGACGACGCACGCCAGGCCCTCGACACCCTGGCCAAGGCCCTGCAGGAACGCCCGGCGCTGCGCCTGGAAGTGGAAGGCCAGAGCGCCCAGCGCGCCGACGGCCCGCTGCTGGCCGAGCAGCGCCTGCAACGTGAATTCCGCGAGACCTGGTACAAGATGCTGCAGCGCCGCGGCGACAAGGTGCCGGCCAGCGCCGACGAGCTGGTGGTGGACGAGGACGACCAGGCGATCCTGCTCGAAGGCATCTACCGCGCCCGCCTCAAGCAGCAGCCGCCGGCCGAATGGGCCGAACTCGACGACGAGCAGCGTCATCAGCTTATGCGCCAGGCCGTGCTCGACTCCTGGGCGCAGAGCAAGCTGCTGCTGCGCCAGCTGGCTCAGCAGCGCGCGGCGGCGATCAAGGACTACCTGGTCGCCCAAGGCGGCCTGGCCGACGAACGCCTGTACCTGATCGATGTCAATCTAGGAGAGCCCGAAGCCGATGGCCGCGTGCTCACCCCGCTCCACCTGGACAGCGAGTAGCGCCATGCGTCGTCGCCCCTACACCGCCCTCTGCGCCCTGCTGGCCGCCCTGGCCAGCGCGCCGCTGCACGCCGATACCCTGCGCTGCGGCAGCCAGCTGGTCAGCCTCGGCGACCGTCCCTTCGAGGTCGAACGCAAGTGCGGCGAGCCGCAGCACCGCGATCCCATCGGTTACACCCTGGGCTCCTACGACCGCCGCGAATACCTGGTCGAGGAATGGGTCTACGGGCCGAGCAACGGCATGCTCAGCATCCTGCGCTTCGAGGGCAACCGCCTGGTCGCCATCGAGCGCCGTCGTCAGCACTGAAACCACACCAGGAACCGCCAGTGATCCGCCTCCACCACGCCCCGCTGCTGTTACTGCTGGCCCTGCCGCTGGCCGAAGCCTCCTCCACCTACCGCTGCGGCAGCGCCCTGGTCAGCACCAGCGCGCCGACCAGCGAAGTCCAGGGCAAATGCGGCGAACCGCTGAGCCGCGACTTTCTCGGCTACAAGGAAGTGCTCGACCAGTACGGCTTTCGCAACGAGGTCGCCGTGGAGGAGTGGATCTACGGGCCACGCGGCGGCATGTACCACTTCCTGCGCTTCGAGGGCGGACGCCTGGTGGAGATTCGCAGCAAGCGCGGCATCTGATGCCCGCACATACGCCAAGGCCCCGCCGACGATGCCGGCGGGGCCTCGGCCTGTAACGCGGCGTCAGAGCTTGTCGCTGAAGTCGCGCAACTCCTGCTGGGCCTTCTCCTTGGTCCAGCCATAGCGTTCCTGCAGCTTGCCGACGAGGTACTCGCTGTGGCCCTCGGCGACGTCCAGGTCGTCGTCGGTGAGGTTGCCCCAACGCTCCTTGATGCGCCCGCTGAGCTGCTTCCACTTACCCTTGATGATGTCGCTGTTCATGGTCATGGCTCCCTGTGATTGGCAAAGCGGCGGGCCGCAACCCGCCACGCTCACTTATCAGTCGGCGGCTTTCAGGCCGTCGGCCGACACGTCACGCACGCCCTCGATTTCCTTGGCCTTGGCGATGGCCAGTTCGCGCTCGGCCTCGCTGGCCACCACGCCGGACAGCGCGACCACGCCCTGATTGGTCTCGACCTTGATGTCCAGGCCGCTCAGGCTCTGGTCGGCGATAAAGCTGGATTTGACCTTGCTGGTGATCCAGGTGTCGGACACCGCCTGCTCGGCCTTGTCCACGCTGGTATTGGCAGCCAGCAGGGTCGGCTGCACGGCGTCGGCCGGCTGGGCGAACGCCGTGGACGCCAGCGACAGGCCCAGGGCAGTGGTGGTCAGGGTGGCGAGAGCAATACGCTTGATTGGCTGTTTCATGGTTCGACTCCTGTACGTTCCAGACAATCTGCAGGCCAGCTCCTGGCTGCAGGCTCAACAGGACTGTCGCAAGGCCTGTGCCAGCTTTTAAGAACTTACAATACTGTTATTTTTCAATAGCTTATGAATACACCCAGATAGGCGAAACCTTGCATTTCGCCGAACCCCGCGCAAAAGCCTCGGGCAAATTGCACGACGCGGATCTCCCCGCGGCCAGGGTTTTGCCGCGCGCAAAGAAAAGCCCCGCAGAGGCGGGGCTTGTCCTTGCAGCGAGCCAGTCGTCAGACGCCGGAGGCCTCGGCGGCGGCGACGTCCTTGATCGACAGCTTGATACGGCCGCGGTTGTCCACGTCCAGTACCAGTACCTTCACTTCCTGACCTTCCTGCAGCACGTCGGTGACCTTCTCCACGCGCTGATCGCTGAGCATGGAGATATGCACCAGACCGTCCTTGCCCGGCAGGATGTTGACGAAGGCGCCGAAGTCGACGATGCGCTCGACCTTGCCGACGTAGATCTTGCCGATCTCGGCTTCGGCAGTGATGGCCAGCACGCGCTGCTTGGCCGCCTCGGCCGCTTCCTTGGTTTCGCCGAAGATCTTGATCGAGCCGTCGTCTTCGATATCGATCGAGGCCTTGGTCTCTTCGCAGATGGCGCGGATGGTGGCGCCACCCTTGCCGATGACGTCGCGGATCTTGTCCTGGTCGATCTTCATCGCCAGCATGGTCGGCGCGTTGGCCGACAGCTCGCTGCGCGACTGGGCGATGACCTGGTTCATCTGGCCGAGGATGTTCAGGCGCGCTTCCAGCGCCTGCTCCAGCGCCTGCTCCATGATCTCTTCGGTGATGCCCTGGATCTTGATGTCCATCTGCAGCGCGGTGACGCCCTTGGCGGTACCGGCTACCTTGAAGTCCATGTCGCCCAGGTGGTCTTCGTCGCCGAGGATGTCGGTCAGTACGGCGAATTTCTCACCTTCCAGCACCAGGCCCATGGCGATACCGGCCACCGGCGCCTTCATCGGCACACCGGCGTCCATCAGCGCCAGGGAAGCGCCGCAGACCGACGCCATGGAGGAAGAACCGTTGGACTCGGTGATCTCCGACACCACGCGGATGGTGTAGGGGAACTCGTCGGCGCTCGGCAGCATGGCGGCAACACCACGACGGGCGAGACGGCCGTGGCCGATTTCGCGACGGCCAGTGGCGCCCATGCGACCACACTCACCGACCGAGTAGGGCGGGAAGTTGTAGTGCAGCATGAAGGGGTCTTTCTTCTCGCCTTCGAGGGTGTCGAGCAGCTGTGCGTCGCGGGCGGTACCGAGGGTAGCCACGACCAGCGCCTGGGTTTCGCCACGGGTGAACAGCGCCGAGCCGTGGGTCTTGTCCAGTACACCGACTTCGATGTTCAGGCCACGCACGGTGCGGGTGTCACGACCATCGATACGCGGTTTGCCGTTGACGATGTTCTCGCGCACGGTGCGGTATTCGATCTCGCCGAAGGCGTCCTTGACTTCACCGGCAGTAGGCTGACCTTCTTCGCCGGAGAACTTGGCGACGACCTGATCGCGCAGCTCGCCCAGGCGCGCGTAGCGGTCCTGCTTGATGGTGATGGTGTAGGCCTGGGAAATCGCCTCGCCGAATTCGCCACGGATGGCGTTCAGCAGCGCGGTGTTTTCCGGCTTCGGCTGCCAGTCCCAGGTCGGCTTGCCGGCTTCGGCAGCCAGCTCGGCGACAGCCTGGATGACCACCTGGAACTCCTCATGGGCGAACAGCACGGCGCCCAGCATCTGGTCTTCGGTCAGCTCTTTGGCTTCCGATTCGACCATCAGCACGGCGTCCTTGGTACCGGCCACGACCATGTCCAGGCTCGAGGCCTTGAGCTGCTCGTAATTCGGGTTCAGCAGGTAGCCGGTTTCCGGGTGGAAGGCGACGCGCGCGGCACCGATCGGGCCGTTGAACGGGATGCCGGAGATGGCCAGGGCAGCCGAGGTACCGATCATCGCCGCGATGTCCGGATCGGTCTTCTTGCTGGTGGAAACCACGGTGCAGATGACCTGCACTTCGTTCTGGAAGCCTTCCGGGAACAGCGGACGGATCGGACGGTCGATCAGACGCGAGGTCAGGGTTTCCTTCTCGGAGGGACGCGCTTCACGCTTGAAGAAACCACCCGGGATCTTGCCGGCAGCGTAGGTCTTTTCCTGGTAGTGCACGGACAGCGGGAAGAAGCCCTTGCTGGGGTCGGCAGTCTTGGCGCCGGTTACGGCGACCAGCACGCTGACGTCGTCGTCAACGGTGACCAGCACTGCGCCGGAGGCTTGACGGGCGATACGGCCAGTCTCGAGGGTAACGGTCGACTGACCGAACTGGAATTTCTTGATTACCGGGTTCACGGTGTTTTCCTTCTCTTTGTTGCCTTGGGGGAAATTGGAAAGAAGCGCGGGAGTCGGACCCGGTGCATCCCTCGAAAAGCCAAAAGCTGGAAGCCCAGCGCCACGAGGTGAGGATCACTCCCCACTCGCGACGCCGAACTCCCAGCTTCCAACTTGTGCAGCTCGCGTCTATTAACGACGCAGGCCCAGGCGACCGATCAGGGCGCTGTAACGACTGGTGTCCTTGCCCTTCAGGTAGTCCAGCAGCTTACGACGCTGGTTAACCATACGGATCAGACCACGACGGCTGTGGTGATCTTTGCCGTTGGCCTTGAAGTGGCCTTGCAGCTTGTTGATGTTGGCGGTCAGCAGGGCTACCTGCACTTCCGGGCTACCGGTGTCGCCTTCAGCTTGCTTGTAGTCGTTAACGATCTGGGCTTTTTCTTCAACGCTGAGTGCCATGTTGGCTTCCTCTCATCTGGAAACTGCCGAAGCAGTCTCAATAGGCCGGGAATCGCTTCCCGTGTTTTAAAAAGAGGTATGACCGTGCCTACTAACAGCCACCCTCGCAGTCCTGCCGCTGGTATCGCCAGCTTCAGGCTTCAGCCCTCGGGGCCGAACCATTCGGCGTTACCGGCAACCACCGACAACACCTGCCGACGCCATGCGCCGGTATCAATTCAATCCGGGCCCTAAGACCCGTGTCTGCACCCGGTGCTAGGCACCGGTGTAAATCAATCGACGCGGGGCGATACGCCCATCGTCGCTCACTTCGCCGATGCCGATGAAGCGACCGGTGTGATCCTGCACCCGCACCATGCCGAACTTCGGTGCTTCCGGCGCGCGTACCGGCTGCCCTTGCAACCAGTAGAACGCGCTGTGTTCGGAGAACTGCAGCAGCGGCCAGTCCTGCAAGCCGCTGTCGACCGGCTGCAGGAAGCGATCGAGCGCTTCGTTGCCACCTTCGGCATGCGCCGCTTCCAGCTCTTCCAGGGTCACGGTACGGCTCAGGTCGAACGGCCCAGCCTTGGTCCGGCGCAGCTCGGCGACGTGCGCGCCGCAACCGAGCAGTTGGCCGAGATCCTCGACCAGGGTCCGAATATAGGTGCCCTTGCTGCAATCCACCGCCAGGCGGGCCTGCTCGCCCTCGCAGGCCAGCAAATCCAGGCGCGCAATAGTAACAGAACGCGCCTCGCGCTCCACTACCTCGCCGGCACGGGCCAGCTTGTAAAGTGGCTGGCCGTCCTTCTTCAGGGCCGAGTACATCGGCGGTATCTGCTTGATTTCGCCGCGAAAACGCGGCAACAGCGCCTCGATCTCGGCACGACCAACGGTCACCGGACGCCGCTCCAGCACCTCGCCCTCGGCATCGCCGGTGGTGGTGGTGACACCGAGCTGGGCCAGGGTCTCGTAGCCCTTGTCGGCATCGAGCAGGTACTGGGAGAACTTGGTCGCCTCGCCGAAGCACAGCGGCAGCACGCCGGTGGCCAGCGGATCGAGGCTGCCGGTGTGGCCGGCCTTCTCCGCGTTGAGCAGCCAGCGCACCTTCTGCAGCGCGGCATTGGAGGTGAAGCCGCGCGGCTTGTCCAGCAGGATGATGCCGTCGACCTTGCGCCGTATACGTTTGACCTGCGCCACGCTTAACCCTCGCTGCCGTCCTGGTGCTTGCGATCTTCCGCCACCGCACGCTCGATCAGCGCCGACAGCTCGGCGCCGCGGCGGATGCTGGCGTCGTACTGGAAGTGCAGCTGCGGGATGGTGCGCACCTTCATCGACTTGCCCAACAGCATGCGCAGATAACCGGCTGCCTCGCCGAGGATCTCCAGGTTGAGCTTGATCTGCTCGGCATCGTCGTCCTTGCCCATCACGGTGATGAACACCTTGGCATGGGACAGGTCGCGGCTGACGTCCACTGCGGTGATGGTCACCAGGCCCAGGCGCGGGTCCTTGATCTCGCGCTGGATCATCAGGGCCAGCTCGCGCTGCATCTGATCGCCGATACGCTGGGTACGGCTGTAGTCTTTGGCCATTTCTACTTACCTTTCCTTCGCCCGCCGCCTGTTCGGCGTCGGGCTCAAAAGCGGCAAACGCCCGGCCGCGCTTGAGCGGGGCCGGGCGTTGCGTTATCGCGCCGGGTTGCTTACAGGCTGCGCGCCACCTGGACCTTCTCGAACACTTCGATCTTGTCGCCGACCTTGACGTCGTTGTAGCTCTTCACGCCGATACCGCATTCCATGCCGGCCCGCACTTCGGACATGTCGTCCTTGAAGCGGCGCAGGGACTCCAGTTCGCCTTCGAAGATCACCACGTCCTCGCGCAGTACGCGGATGGGACGGTTGCGGTACACGGTACCCTCGATGACCATACAGCCGGCCACGGCGCCGAACTTCGGCGAACGGAACACGTCACGCACCTCGGCGATGCCCAGGATGTTCTCCCGCACGTCGCTGCCGAGCATACCGGTGAGCGCCTTCTTGACGTCCTCGATGATGTCGTAGATGACGTTGTAGTAGCGCATGTCCAGGCCTTCGGCCTCGACGATCTTGCGCGCACCGGCATCGGCACGGACGTTGAAGCCGAACAGCACGGCGTTGGAGGCCAGCGCCAGGTTGGCATCGGACTCGGTGATGCCACCGACGCCGCCACCGACCACGCGCACCTGCACTTCGTCGTTGCCCAGGGTGCTGAGCGAGCCTTGCAGGGCTTCCAGAGAGCCACGCACATCGGCCTTGAGCACGATGTTGAGGGTCTTCTTCTCTTCCTGGCCCATGTTCTCGAAGATGTTTTCCAGCTTGCCGGCGTGCGCACGAGCCAGCTTGACCTCGCGGAACTTGCCCTGACGGAACAGCGCAACTTCGCGGGCCTTCTTCTCGTCGGCCACCACCATCATCTCGTCACCGGCATCCGGCGTGCCGTCCAGGCCGAGAATCTCGACCGGAATCGACGGACCGGCTTCCTTGATCGACTTGCCGTTCTCGTCGAGCATGGCACGCACGCGGCCGTAGTTGACGCCGACCAGAACCATGTCGCCCTGACGCAGGGTACCGTCCTGAACCAGCACGGTGGCCACCGGGCCGCGGCCCTTGTCCAGGCGCGATTCGACCACCACACCACGGCCCGGGGCCGACGGCGTGGCTTTCAGCTCGAGCACTTCAGCCTGCAGCAATACGGCTTCGAGCAGTTCGTCGATACCGGTACCCATCTTGGCCGAAACATGTACGAACGGCGCGTCGCCGCCCCACTCTTCCGGGATCACATCCAGCGCGGCCAGGCCGTTCTTGATGTTGTCCGGGTTGGCATCGGGCTTGTCGATCTTGTTCACCGCGACCACGATCGGCACGCCAGCCGCTTTCGCGTGCTGCACCGCTTCCTGGGTCTGCGGCATCACGCCGTCGTCCGCCGCCACCACCAGGATGACGATGTCGGTGGCCTTGGCACCGCGGGCACGCATCTGGGTAAACGCAGCGTGGCCCGGGGTGTCGAGGAAGGTCACCATGCCGCGGTCGGTTTCCACGTGGTAGGCGCCGATGTGCTGGGTGATGCCACCCGCCTCACCGGAGGCCACCTTGGCACGACGGATATAGTCGAGCAGGGAGGTCTTGCCGTGGTCGACGTGACCCATGACGGTCACCACCGGCGCGCGCTGGAAGGCCTCGCCCTCGAACTTCAGCGACTCGGCCAGCTGCTCTTCCAGGGCGTTGTCGCTGACCAGCTTGACCTTGTGGCCGAATTCCTCGGCGATCAACTGGGCGGTTTCCTGATCCAGCACCTGGTTGATGGTCACCGGAGTGCCCATCTTGAACATGAACTTGACGATTTCCGCGCCTTTGATGGCCATCTGCTGGGCCAGGTCGGAAACGGTAATGGTCTCGCCAATCGATACGTCGCGCACAATAGGACCTGTCGGGCTCTGGAAGCCATGCTGGTTGCGCTTCTTCATCTTGGCCTTGCCACGGCCACCGCGACGGAAGCCGTCGCTCTCTTCGTCGACGCTGCGCGGAGCGACGCGCGGAGCCGGCGCCTTCTCCTTGACGGTCGGGCGATGCTGGGTGTGCTTGCGATCGCGGCGCTCGTCGTCATCGCTGCGCGTCTTCTCGGGACGGCGCACCTCATCCTTCTTGCGCTCGGCCTCGACCACGGGAGCAGCCACTACCGGCTCGCTGATCGGCGCGGCAACCGCGGCAACGCCATCAACCGCCGCCGGAGCGGCAGCCGTCTGGCGCTTGGCCTCTTCCTCGGCCTTGCGCTTGGCTGCTTCCTCGGCCTTCAGGCGCTCGGCCTCGGCTTCGGCGCGCTGGGCTTCCAGCTCGCGCTGCTTCTCGGCTTCCAGCTCTTCCGGGCTGCGCTTGACGAAGGTCTTCTTCTTGCGCACTTCCACACTGATGGTCTTGCTGCCAGCCACCCGCAGGGTGCTGGTGGTCTTGCGCTGCAAGGTGATCTTGCGCGGCTCTTCGACCTTGTCGCCGTGACTGCTCTTGAGATGGGCCAACAGGGCCTGCTTCTCGCTATCGGTCACTACTTGTTCGGCGCTGTCGTGGGACAGCCCGGCTTCACGCATCTGCTGCAGCAGGCGCTCCACCGGTGTGTCGACCACTTGGGCCAGTTCTTTCACCGTGACTTGCGTCATGCATCTTTCTCCTCAGGCCGCAACCGCTTATTCGAACCAGTGGGCTCGAGCGGCCATGATCAGCTTGCCGGCACGTTCTTCGTCGATGCCGTCGATGTCGAGCAGGTCGTCGATCGACTGCTCGGCCAGGTCTTCACGGGTAATCACGCCGCGCAGCGCCAGCTCCAGAGCCAGCGCCTTGTCCATGCCTTCCAGTTCCAGCAGATCATCCGCCGGATGGGCATCGGCCAACTTCTCCTCGTTGGCGATCGCCTTGGTCAGCAGACGATCCTTGGCCCGTGCACGCAGCTCATTGACGATGTCCTCGTCAAAGCCATCGATGCTGAGCATTTCTTCCATGGGTACGTAGGCAATCTCTTCGAGACTGGTGAACCCCTCTTCGACCAGGACTTGGGCCAGCTCTTCGTCGACTTCCAGCTCGTCGATGAAGGACTGCATGATGTCGCCGGTTTCCGCCTGCTGCTTGGCCTGGATGTCCGCCTCGGTCATCACGTTCAGCGTCCAGCCGGTCAGCTGGCTGGCCAGGCGCACGTTCTGGCCGCCGCGGCCGATGGCCTGAGCCAGGTTGTCCTCGGCGACGGCGATGTCCATGGCATGGGCATCTTCATCGACGATGATCGCCGCCACTTCGGCCGGCGACATGGCGTTGATCACGAACTGCGCCGGGTTGTCGTCCCACAGCACGATGTCCACGCGCTCGCCGCCCAGCTCGCCGGAAACCGCCTGCACGCGCGAACCGCGCATGCCGATGCAGGCGCCCTGCGGGTCGATGCGCTTGTCCTTGGAGCGCACGGCGATCTTGGCGCGCGAACCCGGGTCACGGGAGGCGGCCTTGACGTCGATCAGCCCTTCGGCGATTTCCGGTACTTCGATGCGGAACAGCTCGATCAGCATTTCCGGCGCGGTACGCGACAGGATCAGTTGCGGACCGCGATTCTCGGTGCGGATTTCCTTGAGCAGGGCGCGCAGACGCACGCCGACGCGGAAGGTCTCGCGCGGGATGATGTCTTCGCGGGCCAGCAGCGCCTCGGCATTGTTGCCCAAGTCGACGATGACGTTGTCGCGGGTGACCTTCTTCACGGTGCCGGAGATGATCTCGCCCAGGCGCTCGCGGTAGGCGTCGACCACCTGCGCACGCTCGGCCTCGCGCACCTTCTGCACGATGACCTGCTTGGCGGTCTGCGCGGCGATGCGGCCGAACTCGATGGACTCGACCTTCTCCTCCAGCACGTCGCCGATCTTGGCGCCGGCTTCCATGGCCTGCGGCATGTCTTCGGTCAGCTGGTAGGCCGGGTCTTCGAACTCGGACTCGTCGACCACGGTCCAGCGCCGGAAGGTCTCGTAGCTGCCGTTCTGCCGGTTGATCGTCACACGCAGATCGACTTCGTCTTCAAAACGTTTCTTGGTTGCGGTCGCCAGAGCCAACTCCAGCGCCTCGAAAATTACGCTAGCCGGCACACCCTTTTCGTTGGATACCGACTCAACAACTAGCAGTACTTCTTTGCTCATCGTACGCCTCGCCTTTCGCAATCCATTGGATCTGCACCATCCGCGCTACTTGCGCCATGTGCGCTACTTGCGCCATTCGCGCTAGCCGCAGAGCTCTCGCGGGATCCGCGTCTCAATCAAACCGGGGGATAATGTTGGCCTTGTCGATCAGGTCGACCGGCAACAGGTACTCGTGGTCATCCACCTGCACCACCACGTCCTGTTCCTCCACACCGCGGAGGAGGCCTTGAAAGTTGCGCCGCCCGTCGAAAGGCGAACGCAGCTTGATCTTCACTTGCTCGCCAGCGTGAGCGGCGAACTGCTCCAGGGTGAACAACGGCCGGTCCATGCCGGGCGAAGACACTTCCAGGGTGTACTCCGAGGTAATGGGATCCTCGACGTCCAGCACACCGCTGAGCTGACGGCTGACGATCTCGCAATCGTCGATCAGGATGCCGCCTTCCTTGTCGATATAGACACGCAGCAGCGAATGACGCCCCTGCGACAGGAACTCGATGCCCCAACACTGGTAACCGAGTGCTTCGATTACCGGGGCCAACAAGGCCTGCAACTGTTCTAGCTTGCTCGACACTTAACGGCCCTCGCGCATGCTGTGCAAATAAAAAATGGGCGAAACGCCCATCCCTTCGAACCGCCTGAAATGCCGGCGGACACTGTCTTTCAGCTAACAAAAAGCCCCTGAAAAGGGGCCTGCTGAAACTGGTTGCGGGGGCTGGATTTGAACCAACGACCTTCGGGTTATGAGCCCGACGAGCTACCAGACTGCTCCACCCCGCGTCAAAGCTGGGCCGGAATTATACGGCTGCCCCCCTCGAGGGTCAACCGAGACTCCAGCAACA
Source organism: Pseudomonas sp. PL-6 (assembly GCF_054110165.1). Classification (NCBI taxonomy): domain Bacteria; kingdom Pseudomonadati; phylum Pseudomonadota; class Gammaproteobacteria; order Pseudomonadales; family Pseudomonadaceae; genus Pseudomonas; species Pseudomonas sp. PL-6. Next base: position 4,266,780 of record NZ_CM134189.1, read on the forward strand.
AGAAAGCCCGCGAACTGCGGGCTTTCTTGAGTATGGTACCGAGGAGGGGACTCGAACCCCTACAGCCTATGGCCACTACCACCTCAAGGTAGCGTGTCTACCAATTCCACCACCTCGGCAAAACTGTTACTGCTCGGGAGCCTCCGGCACATCCGACGAATCGGTGGCGGGCGCTTGCTCTTCGAGCACCGGCACATCTTCTGCTGCCGGCTTTTGTTGAACTTCCAGAACCGCTGGATCTGGCAGACCAACCTGGGTCATTGCATCAGCTTTCTCTTTAGCAAAGAACGCTAAGCCCAAGCTAGTAATGAAAAAACCGGTGGCGAGTATAGCAGTAAACTTACTCAGAAAGGTAGAGGAACCTTGGCTTCCGAATACGGTTGCCGAAGCCCCCGAACCGAACGATGCACCAGCATCGGCACCCTTGCCCTGCTGCAACAGCACCAGCACCACCACACCGATCGCACCCAGCAGGTGCAGAACCACAATGACTGTTTCCAGCATTCTTCAGTTTCCTGCAGCGCGACAGATCGCACCGAATTCATCCGCATTCAGAGAGGCTCCACCCACAAGCCCCCCATCGATATCCTGCATGCCGAACAACTCGGCTGCACTGGCGGCCTTCACACTGCCGCCATAAAGAATTCTCAGACCGCTCGCCACCTCGGCATCCGCCTGCGCAACCTGGGCGCGGATCGCCGCATGCACTTGCTGGGCCTGCTCGGGCGTAGCGGTCAGCCCAGTACCTATGGCCCAAACCGGCTCGTAAGCCACCACCGCCTTTGCCAGCGACTCGACACCCAGAGCGTCGATCACGGCAGCCAACTGAGCACCCACCACATCCAGCGTCGCACCGGCCTCGCGCTGCTCGCGCGTCTCGCCGAGACAAAGCACCGGCACCAGCCCCGCGACCTGCGCCGCGGCGAACTTGCGAATCACCGCTTCGTCGCTCTCACCCAGGATCAGGCGCCGCTCGGAGTGGCCAACCAGCACCAACTCGCATCCGGCATCGACCAACTGACTCGTCGCCAGCTCACCGGTCAAGGCGCCCTGCTCCGCCTGTGCCGCACAATTCTGCGCACCCACTTTCACAGCGCCAGCGGCCAGACCGGCCACGACCTGGGCTATATGCAAGCTGCCAGGGAATACCGCGACTTCGACCTCAGCCGGAAACTCCAGCTGGCGAAGCTCTTCGATCAGCTCTGCGACGCTGGCGCGGGTACCGTGCATTTTCCAGTTACCGGCGACCAAGGGGCGACGCATGTTTTACCTCGTCGATCAAAGAGGGCGCAGATGTTACCCAAGAGCACCCTCGGTAGCAAGCTCAATCAAGCACAGACTTCGGCAACAATCTTAGCCAATTCATCGGCATAGCCGCGCACCAAGCCTTCCTCGTCGCCCTCGACCATCACCCGCACCAACGGCTCGGTTCCCGACTTGCGCAGCAGCACCCGACCGCGACCGGCCATGCGCTCGGTCACCCGGTTGCAGGCTTCCTGCACCGACGGGTGCGCGAGCGGATCGACATCGCCGCCCAGGCGCACATTGACCAGCACCTGCGGGCACTTCTTCAGCCCACCGCGCGCCTCGGCCAGAGTCTGCTCGCGACGCTTGAGCGCCATCAGCACCTGCAACGCGGCGATGATCGCGTCGCCGGTGGTGGTGTGCTGGAAGCACACCAGGTGCCCGGAATTCTCCCCCCCCAGCTGCCAGTTGCGCGCCAGCAGCTCGGCGATCACGTAGCGATCGCCGACCTTGGCCCGCACGAAGGGGATGTTCAGTTCGGCCAGAGCCAGCTCCAGGCCCAGGTTGCTCATCAGCGTGCCGACCACACCGCCGCGCAGACGACCGCGCTCCTGCAGATCGCGGGCGATGATGAACAACAGCTCGTCGCCGTCGACCACTGCGCCGTGCTGATCGACCATCAGCACCCGGTCCGCGTCGCCGTCGAAGGCGATGCCCAGATCGGCCTGCTGCGCGACCACTTCGGCCTGCAGGGCGGCGATATGGGTCGAGCCGCAAGCGTCGTTGATGTTCAGTCCGTCGGGCTGCGCCGCCATCACCCGCACCTCGGCGCCCAGTTCGCGGAACACGCTGGGGGCGACCTTGTAGGCGGCGCCGTGGGCGCAGTCGACGACGATCTTCAGCCCCTTGAAGCTGGTGCCGCTGGGGACGCTCCCCTTGCAGAACTCGATGTAGCGCCCCGAGGCATCGTTGATCCGCGAGGCCTTGCCGATGCCGGCAGACTCCACCACGGTCATCGGCTGATCGAGCAGCTCCTCGATCATCAGCTCCACATCGTCAGGCAGCTTGGTGCCCTCGCGGGAGAAGAACTTGATGCCGTTGTCGTCGTGCGGATTGTGCGAGGCGCTGATGACGATGCCGGCATCGGCCTGGAAGGTACGCGTAAGGTAGGCGATGGCCGGCGTCGGCATCGGCCCGAGCAACTGCACGTCGGCACCGGCAGCGGCCAGACCGGCCTCCAGGGCGGATTCGAACATGTAGCCGGAAATTCGCGTGTCCTTGCCGATCAGGATGCGGCACTTACCCTGCTTGCGGAAGGCCATGCCCGCCGCCCAGCCGAGCTTGAGCATGAAATCCGGAGTGATGGGGAATTGCCCGACGCGGCCACGAATGCCGTCGGTGCCGAAGTATTTTCTAGCCATACCGCTTTCCTTGTTAGTGCGCCGCTTCCACCGCGGCGATCATCCGCACCACGTCCACCGTTTCGGCGACGTCGTGCACACGCAAAATATGGGCGCCCTTGGTCAGCGCCAGGGCCGCCAGCGCCAGGCTGCCATACAGGCGCTCGCCCACCTCGTGACCGAGCACCTTGCCGATCATGCTCTTGCGCGACACGCCAACCAGCAGCGGGCGGCCGAGGACGGAGAGCTCGCCCATTCGCTTGAACAGGGCCAGATTGTGCTCCAGGGTCTTGGCGAAACCAAAGCCCGGATCGAGCACGATCCGCTCGGCGGGAATACCGGCCGTCGCGCAGGCTGCCATGCGCTCTTCGAGAAAGTCGCGCACCTCGACCAGGATATCCGGGTACTGCGGGTCGTCCTGCATATTGCCGGGCTCGCCGCGCATATGCATCAGGCACACCGGCAGGCCGCTGTCGGCGGCGGCATCCAGCGCGCCATCGCGCTGCAGCGAGCGCACGTCGTTGATCAACCCGGCACCGAGTCGCGCCGTTTCGCGCATCACCGCCGGGGTCGAGGTGTCGACCGAGATGATCACGTCCAGCTCACGGGCGATGGCCTCGACCACCGGCGCCACGCGCTCCAGCTCCTCGGTCGGCGAAACCACGCGCGCGCCAGGACGCGTCGACTCACCACCGACGTCGATCAGCGTCGCCCCTGCCGCGGCCATGGCCGCGGCATGGCGCAGCGCGGCGTCGCGCGCAGTGAAGCGGCCGCCATCGGAGAAGGAATCGGGGGTGACATTGAGGATGCCCATCACCTGCGGACGGGACAAATCAAGAAGCCGGCTGCCACAGGGCAGCCGGCTCGGGTATTGCGCGAGGGACATAGGCGATCAGTGCTCTGCCGCCGGCCCGCCGATGGGCTTCTCGGGACGATCGACCTCGTCGACCTTGGCCTGCGGCGCACCGGAGTCGCCGCCGCCATCCCAACCGCGCGGCTCACGCGGCTCGCGGCCATTCATGATGTCGTCGATCTGATCGGCGTCGATGGTTTCGTACTTCATCAGCGCCTCGGCCATGGCGTCGAGCTTGTCGCGGTTCTCCACCAGCAGCTTCTTGGCGGTGGCGTAGCACTCGTCGATGATGCGCCGCACTTCCTCGTCGATCAACTTGGCGGTTTCGCCGGACACATTGCTGTGCTGGCTGCCCATGCTGCGACCGAGGAACACCTCGCCCTCTTCCTCGGCATACATCAGCGGACCGAGTTTCTCGGACAGGCCCCACTTGGTCACCATATTCTTGGCCAGCTGGGTGGCGCGCATGATGTCGTTGGAGGCGCCGGTGGTGACACCGTCGAAGCCCAGGGTCATTTCCTCGGCGATACGGCCGCCGAACAGCGAGCAGATCTGGCTGATCAGCGCGCGCTTGGACAGGCTGTAGCGATCCTCTTCCGGCAGGAACATGGTCACGCCCAGGGCGCGACCGCGCGGAATGATCGACACCTTGTAGACCGGGTCGTGCTCGGGCACCAGACGCCCGACGATGGCGTGACCGGCCTCGTGGAACGCAGTGTTGAGCTTCTCCTTGTCGGACATGACCATGGTCTTGCGCTCGGCGCCCATCATGATCTTGTCCTTGGCCAGCTCGAACTCCTTCATTTCCACCACGCGCTTGCCGGCGCGGGCGGCGAAAAGCGAGGCCTCGTTGACCAGGTTGGCCAGGTCGGCGCCGGAGAAGCCCGGGGTGCCGCGGGCGATCACCGCCGGCTGCACGTCGTCGCTCATCGGCACCTTGCGCATATGCACCTTCAGAATCTGCTCGCGGCCGCGGATGTCCGGCAGGCCAACCACCACCTGGCGGTCGAAACGACCGGGGCGCAGCAGTGCCGGGTCGAGCACGTCGGGACGGTTGGTGGCGGCGATGACGATGATGCCGTCATTCATTTCGAAGCCGTCCATCTCCACCAGCAGCTGGTTGAGGGTCTGCTCGCGCTCGTCGTGCCCGCCGCCCATGCCGGCGCCGCGATGGCGACCGACGGCGTCGATTTCGTCGATGAAGATGATGCAGGGCGCGTGCTTCTTGGCCTGATCGAACATGTCGCGTACGCGGGAAGCGCCCACGCCGACGAACATCTCGACGAAATCGGAGCCGGAGATGGTGAAGAACGGCACTTTTGCTTCGCCGGCCACGGCCTTGGCCAGCAGCGTCTTACCGGTACCTGGCGAGCCGACCATCAGCACGCCACGCGGGATACGTCCGCCCAGGCGCTGGAACTTGCCCGGGTCGCGGAGGAATTCCACCAGCTCGCTGACCTCTTCCTTGGCCTCGTCGCAACCGGCGACGTCGGCGAAGGTGGTCTTGACCTGGTCTTCGGAGAGCAGGCGCGCCTTGGACTTGCCGAAACTCATCGGCCCGCCCTTGCCGCCAGCGCCCCCCTGCATCTGGCGCATGAAGAACATGAACACGGCGATGATCACCAGAATCGGGAAGCTGGCCACCAGCAACTGGGTCCAGATGCTCTGCTGCTCGGGCTGCTTGCCCTCGATGACCACATTGTTATCGATCAGGTCGCCGATCAGGCCGCCGTCCTGGATCGCCGGACGAATGGTCTTGAAGCCTTCGCCGTCGGTGCGCTTGCCGGTGATCACGAAACCGTCGACGGTGACGCGCTCGACGCGCCCCTCCTTGACCTGCTCGATGAACTGCGAGTAGCTCAGGGTCTGTGGCTCGCTCGGGCTGGAGAAGTTGTTCATCACGGTGACCAATACGGCCGCGATGATCAGCCACAGGATCAGGTTCTTTGCCATGTCGTTCAATTAGCTACCCTCTGAAGCAGGCCTCGTGGCGAAGCAGGCTTCCCATGACGACCAGTGATATACCGACCTAACTTACACCAAACGCCCGCATCTGGCAGGCACCGTCTGTAACCCTTTATTAGGTCTCTAACATTGAGACCCGCTCCGGGCGCGCCGGTTTCACCCTAGACCCCGCGAAATCCGCGGGCCAGCAGGTACTGCTCGCGGGAGCGATCGCGCGACGACAGCGGCTTGCGCATCTGCACCTTGTCGAACGTCTCGCGCACCTGCTTGTGGTAGGCGTCGAAACCTTCGCCCTGGAAAATCTTGATCAGAAAATCGCCGCCCGGACGCAGCACGCGCCCGGCCAGATCCAGCGCCAGCTCGCACAGGTACATGGCGCGCGCCTGATCGGCGGTTCTCACCCCACTCATATTGGGGGCCATGTCGGAAATCACAAGGTCCACCGGGTTTTCCCCGATGGCTTCGAGAATCCGCGCGAACACCGCATCGTCGGTGAAGTCGCCCTGGATGAAGGCAACGTCGGGAATGGCGTCCATCTCCAGGATATCGGAGGCGATCAGCCGACCTTTGTCGCCGATCACCCGACTGGTCACCTGCGACCAGCCGCCCGGTGCGGCGCCCAGGTCGACCACGGTCATGCCCGGGCGCAGGATGCGGTCCTTGTCCTGGATCTCCAGCAGCTTGTAGCTGGCGCGCGAGCGATAGCCGTCCTTCTGCGCCATCTTCACGTAGGGATCGTCGAAATGTTCTTTCAGCCAACGCTGGCTGGTCTTGGAACGGGCCACGCAAAACCTCGGATTTAACGGGTCATGAATAACCGCGCCGGCTCGGGTAAGATAGGCGCCGTTTTTCCAGACCGAACTTAGGGGTCAGATTATGCCGCTCACTCAAGAGCAGAAGAAACAGTTCAAATCTATCGGCCACCACCTGAAACCTGTATTGATCGTGGCCGACAACGGTTTGACCGAAGGCGTGCTGGCCGAATTGGAGCGCGCCCTGAACGATCATGAACTGATCAAGGTGCAGCTGCGCGTCGCCGAGCGCGAAGACCGCCTGGCCGCCATCGAGGCGCTGTGCCAGAGCGGCCGGGCCGAACTGGTGCAGGTGATCGGCAAGATGGCCCTGCTCTATCGCAAGAACCCCAAGCCGAACCGCAACCTGTCCAACGTGATTCGTCACCAGGGCTGAGCCGCGGCATCAAGCCCCGCGCGTTTGCCCCGGCACGGGCTGCAGCACCAGCAGCAGCCCGCAGAATGCCATCACCAGGTAGCTGAAGCGTAGCCACTGCCCGGCCTCCGGCCAGTAGCGCAGCACCACGCCATAACTCAGCGCCATGACCGCCACGGTCAGCAGCAGCTGACCGCGCAAGTCGCGCCAGAGGCTCACCAGCCCCTCGCCGCGCAGCAGCGCCACCACCTGCACGCCGACGCAAACGGCAGTCATCCCCACCAGCAGCGGCACCAGCCGCGTGGCGATCTCCTCGACCAGCAGCGGCGCCAGGCCGAGCTGGCCGATGGCCGGCAGGATGACGAACTGCAGCAACCACAGGCCACCGACCCAGAGCGTCTGGGCCAGCTGCCAGCTGACGGCGCCGGCCCGCGACGGCTGGCTCAGCTTATAGGTGGCGGACTTCGACAATCTCGTACTCGATCAGGCCGCTGGGCGTCTGCACGGTCACCACGTCGCCCTCTTCCTTGCCCACCAGGGCGCGGGCGATGGGCGAGCCGACGGAGATCTTGCCCTGCTTGATGTCGGCCTCGTCCTCGCCGACGATCTGGTAGGTCACGCTTTCGTCGGTCTCGACATTGGCGATTTCCACCGTGGTGCCGAAGATCACCTTGCCGGTGTGGGCGATGCTGGTGACGTCGATGATCACCGCATTCTGCAGGCGGCCTTCGATGTCACGGATACGCGCCTCGACCATGCCCTGCTGCTCGCGCGCGGCATGGTATTCGGCGTTTTCCTTGAGGTCGCCCAGCTCGCGCGCCTCGCCGATGGCCTGGCTGAGCTGCGGGCGCAGCACCTTGGTCAGGTGCGCCAGTTCCTCTTCCAGGGCGCGCGCGCCCTGGACGGTCATGGGGTATTTATTCATGCCTTGATTCCTGCATGCAGATCCTGCAGCCGGCGCACGGTCTTCTCGGGACCGAACTTGAGCGCCTCGCAGACCGCCTGCCCCGCCGCGATGGTGGTGGTGCAGTAGATCTTGTGCTGCAGAGCGTTACGACGGATCGAGTAGGAGTCAGCGATGGACTGACGCCCCTCGGTGGTGTTGATGATCAGGGTGACTTCGTCGTTCTTGATCATGTCGACCACGTGCGGACGACCTTCGGTCACCTTGTTGACCCGACGCACCGGCAGCCCGGCGGCCTCGATCACCTTGGCGGTACCGGCGGTGGCGACCACCTCGAAGCCCAGCGCCACCAGGTCGCGGGCGACCTGCACGGCTTCCGGCTTGTCGTCTTCGCGCACGCTGATAAAGGCGCAGCCGGAGTTCGGCAGGATCTCGCTGGCGCCCAGCTGGGCCTTGGCGAAGGCCTCGCCGAAGCTGTCGCCGACGCCCATGACTTCACCGGTGGACTTCATTTCCGGGCCGAGGATGGGGTCGACGCCCGGGAACTTGGCGAAGGGGAACACCGCTTCCTTGACGCTGAAGAACGGCGGGATGATTTCCTTGGTGTAGCCGACCTCGGCCAGGCTCTTGCCGGCCATGACCCGAGCGGCCACCTTGGCCAGGGACTCACCGACGCACTTGGAGACGAACGGCACGGTACGCGAAGCGCGCGGGTTGACCTCGATGACGTAGATGTCCTCGCCCTGCACGGCCATCTGCACGTTCATCAGGCCGACCACGCCGAGCTCCAGGGCCATCTTCTTGACCTGCTCGCGGATCTCGTCCTGGATGTGCGCCGGCAGCGAGTACGGCGGCAGCGAGCAGGCGGAGTCACCGGAGTGCACGCCGGCCTGTTCGATGTGCTGCATGATGGCGCCGATCACCACGGTCTCGCCGTCGCACACCGCATCCACGTCCACCTCGATGGCGCAGTTGAGGAAGCGATCCAGCAGCACCGGGCTGTCGTTGGAGACTTTGACGGCCTCGCGCATATAGCGCTTGAGCTCTTCTTCCTGGTAGACGATTTCCATGGCCCGGCCGCCCAGCACGTACGACGGACGCACCACCATCGGGTAACCGATGCCCTTGGACAGGGCCAGGGCCTCGTCTTCGCTGCGCGCGGTGGCGTTGGCCGGCTGGCGCAGGCCCAGGCGCTGGACCATCTGCTGGAAGCGCTCGCGGTCTTCGGCGCGGTCGATGGCCTCGGGGCTGGTACCGATGATCGGCACGCCAGCCTCTTCGAGGGCGCGGCAGATCTTCAGCGGGGTCTGGCCGCCGTACTGCACGATCACGCCCTTGGGCTGCTCGACGCGGACGATTTCCAGCACGTCCTCCAGGGTTACCGGCTCGAAGTACAGGCGGTCGGAGGTGTCGTAGTCGGTGGAGACGGTTTCCGGGTTGCAGTTGACCATGATGGTCTCGTAACCGTCTTCACGCATGGCCAGCGCCGCGTGCACGCAGCAGTAGTCGAACTCGATGCCCTGGCCGATACGGTTGGGGCCGCCGCCGAGGATCATGATCTTGTCGCGGGTCGACGGCGCGGCCTCGCACTCTTCCTCGTAGGTCGAGTACATGTAGGCGGTGTCGGTGGCGAATTCGGCGGCGCAGGTGTCCACGCGCTTGTACACCGGCAGCACCTTCAGCTTGTGGCGATGGGCGCGCAGGCTCTTCTCGGAGACGCCGAGCAGCTTGGCCAGGCGCGCGTCGGAGAAGCCCTTGCGCTTGAGCTTGAACATCAGATCAAAATCGATGGCGGACAGACCGAGGGTCTTGACCTTCTCCTCTTCCCTGACCAGGTCCTCGATCTGCACCAGGAACCACTCGTCGATGCGGGTCAGCTCGAACACTTCGGCGACGCTCTTGCCGGCGCGGAAAGCATCGGCCACGTACCAGATGCGGTCGGCACTGGGCACGGTCAGCTCGCGACGCAGGGTGCTCTCGGCTTCCGGGTCATTGAGGTCGAGCTTCGGATCGAAGCCGGCAACGCCCACTTCCAGGCCGCGCAGGGCTTTCTGCACCGACTCCTGGAAGGTACGGCCGATGGCCATGACTTCACCCACGGACTTCATCTGGGTGGTCAGGCGGGCGTCGGCCTTGGGGAACTTCTCGAAGGCGAAACGCGGAATCTTGGTCACGACGTAGTCGATGGCCGGCTCGAAGGATGCCGGGGTGCGCCCGCCGGTGATGTCGTTGGAGAGCTCGTCGAGGGTGTAACCGACAGCCAGCTTGGCGGCGATCTTGGCGATCGGGAAACCCGTGGCCTTGGAGGCCAGCGCCGAGGAGCGCGACACGCGCGGGTTCATCTCGATCACCACCATGCGCCCGGTGTTCGGGCAGATGCCGAACTGCACGTTGGAGCCGCCGGTTTCCACACCGATCTCACGCAGCACCGCCAGCGAGGCGTTGCGCATGATCTGGTATTCCTTGTCGGTCAGGGTCTGCGCCGGCGCGACGGTGATCGAGTCGCCGGTGTGCACGCCCATCGGGTCGAAGTTCTCGATGGAACAGACGATGATGCAGTTGTCCTTCTTGTCGCGGACCACCTCCATCTCGTATTCCTTCCAGCCGATCAGCGATTCGTCGATCAGCAGCTCGTTGGTCGGCGACAGATCCAGACCACGGGCGCAGATTTCCTCGAATTCCTCACGGTTGTAGGCGATGCCGCCGCCGGTGCCACCCATGGTGAAGCTCGGGCGGATGATGCAGGGGAAGCCCACCATCTCCAGCACACCGTAGGCTTCTTCCATGCTGTGGGCGATACCGGAGCGCGGGCACGCCAGGCCGATGGATTTCATCGCCTTGTCGAAGCGCGAGCGGTCTTCGGCCTTGTCGATGGTGTCGGCGTTGGCACCGATCATCTCGACGCCGAACTTCTCCAGCACGCCGTGGCGCTCCAGGTCCAGGGCGCAGTTCAGCGCAGTCTGGCCGCCCATGGTCGGCAGCAGGGCGTCCGGGCGCTCCTTCTCGATGATCTTGGCCACGGTGGCCCACTTGATCGGCTCGATGTAGGTGGCGTCGGCCATCGACGGATCGGTCATGATGGTGGCCGGGTTGGAGTTCACCAGGATGACGCGGAAACCTTCTTCCTTCAGCGCCTTGCACGCCTGGGCGCCGGAGTAGTCGAACTCGCACGCCTGGCCGATGACGATGGGGCCGGCGCCGAGGATCAGGATGCTTTTGATATCTGTACGTTTTGGCATGGGGTAACTCTCGAATTCCTGGACTCAGCGATCAGCGACGGGCCGCCATGGCGGAGATGAAGCGGTCGAACAGCGGGGCCACGTCGTGCGGGCCGGGGCTGGCTTCCGGGTGGCCCTGGAAGCTGAACGCCACCTTGTCGGTACGCTCGATGCCCTGCAGGGTGCCGTCGAACAGCGACTTGTGGATCGGCCGCAGGTTGCTCGGCAGGCTGTTCTCGTCCACGGCGAAACCGTGGTTCTGGCTGGTGATCATCACCACGCCGGAATCCAGATCCTGCACCGGGTGGTTGGCGCCGTGGTGGCCGTGGCCCATCTTCAGGGTCTTGGCGCCGGAGGCCAGGGCCAGCAGCTGGTGGCCGAGGCAGATGCCGAACACCGGAATCTCGGTCTCGAGGATTTCCTTGATCGCGGCGATGGCGTAGTCGCAGGGCTCGGGGTCGCCGGGGCCGTTGGAGAGGAACACGCCGTCCGGGTTCAGCGCCAGCACATCCTTGGCCGGGGTCTGCGCCGGCACCACGGTCAGGCGGCAGCCGCGGGCGACCAGCATGCGCAGGATATTCAGCTTGACGCCGTAGTCGTAGGCGACCACGTGGTAAGGCAGTTCGGCCGCGGCGATTTCCGGGTGGCTGTCGCTGTCCAGGTTCCACACGCTGGAGCGCCACTCGTAGGGCTGCTCGCAGCTGACCACCTTGGCCAGGTCCATGCCCTTGAGGCCCGGGAAGCTGCGTGCCAGCTCCAGCGCCTTTTCCTCGGTGGCGCCTTCGCCCACCAGGATGCAGCCGTTCTGCGAGCCCTTCTCGCGCAGGATGCGGGTCAGGCGGCGGGTGTCGATGCCGGCGATGGCGACGGTGCCGTTTTCCTTGAGGTATTCGTCCAGCGGCTGCTTGTCGCGCCAGTTGCTCGAGATCAGCGGCAGATCGCGGATGATCAGGCCGGCGGCCCAGACGCGGTTGGACTCGGCGTCCTCCGGCGTGGTGCCGGTGTTGCCGATATGCGGGTAGGTCAGGGTGACGATCTGCTGGGCATAGGAAGGATCGGTGAGGATTTCCTGATAGCCGGTCATGGCGGTGTTGAACACCACCTCTCCGATGGTCTGGCCATCGGCCCCGATGGATTCGCCGCGAAAGATGCTGCCGTCAGCGAGGGCCAGAATGGCGGGTTTAGGGGCTGGCTTAGTCAAGAAGACCTCCGTCTCGATCAAGGCTTGAAGCAAACGCAGATTGTAAAAAAGCGGGATGACGTGTGAAGGTCATCCCGCTTTTTTATCAGAGCCATTTCTGCGTAACTTTTAGTGGACACACTAAAGTGGGAAGCTTACAGGAAAAGGCCTTTTCGGTCCACCGCAAGATGGCGAGCGGACATAAATCCACTGCCATGCGACATCCTGCCTCAGCGCAGCTCCAGCACATCCTGCATGTCATACAGCCCTGGCTGGCGCTTTTGCAGCCACAGCGCCGAACGCACCGCCCCCTTGGCGAAGGTCATGCGGCTGGAGGCCTTGTGGGTGATCTCCACCCGCTCGCCGTCGGCGGCGAACAGCACGGTGTGGTCGCCGACCACGTCGCCGGCACGCACGGTGGCGAAGCCGATGGTTTCGCGCGCCCGGGCGCCGGTCTGGCCTTCGCGACCGTAGACCGCGACCTTCTGCAGGTCGCGGCCGAGGGCATCGGCCACCACTTCACCCATGCGCAGCGCGGTGCCGGACGGCGCGTCGACCTTGTGCCGGTGGTGGGCCTCGATGATCTCGATATCGACATCGTCGCCCAGCACGCGAGCGGCGGTGTCCAGCAGCTTCAGGCAGAGGTTGACGCCGACGCTGAAGTTGGCGGCGAAGACGATGGGAATCTGCTTGGCCGCCTCGCTCAGCAGCTGCTTCTCTTCCGCGGTGAAGCCGGTGGTGCCGATCACCATGGCCTTGCCGGCGGCGCGGCAGATTTCCAGGTTCTTCAGGGTCACCGAGGGGTGGGTGAAGTCGATCAGCACGTCAAACTCGGCGGTCGCGGCGGCGAGATCGCCGACCAGCGCCACGCCGATCTTGCCCAGGCCGACCAGTTCGCCGGCATCGGCGCCGATCAGGCTGCTGTCCGGGCGGTCGATGGCGGCAGTCAGCTGCGCACCCTCGGCCTGGCGCACGGCTTCGATCAGGGTCTTGCCCATGCGCCCGGCGGCGCCCATCACTGCGATACGTTGCATAGCATCAGCTCCAAGCTGCAAGCCTCAAGCTGCAAGCCATGCCTGCAGCCTGAGGCCAGGGTTTTATACGTCGCCGAAGAAGCGCTTGACGCCTTCGAACCAGCCACTGGCCTTGGGCGAGTGGGAGTCGTCGCCCTGCAGCGACTTGCGGAACTCGTCGAGCAGCTCGCGCTGGCGCTTGTTCAGGTTGACCGGGGTTTCCACCGCCACCCGGCACATCAGGTCGCCCGCCGCACCGCCGCGTACCGGCGCCACGCCCTTGCCGCGCAGACGGAACAGCTTGCCGGTCTGGGTGCCTTCGGGGATCTTCAGCTTGACCCGACCGTCGAGGGTCGGCACTTCCAGCTCGCCGCCCAGCGCTGCATCGGCGAAGCTGATCGGCACCTCGCAGTACAGGTGCTTGCCGTCGCGCTGGAAGATCGCGTGCTCGCGCACGTTGACCACCACGTAGAGGTCGCCGGCCGGCCCGCCATGGGAGCCCGCCTCGCCCTCGCCGGACAGGCGGATGCGGTCGCCGGTGTCGACGCCCGGCGGCACCTTGACCGACAGGGTCTTGCTCTCTTCCACCCGACCCTGGCCGTGGCAGCTGCCGCAGGGGTCGGTGATCATCTTGCCGCTGCCGTGGCAGCGCGGGCAGGTCTGCTGCACCGAGAAGAAGCCCTGCTGCATGCGCACCTGGCCGATACCGCCGCAGGTGGTACAGGTCACCGGACTGGTGCCCTTCTTCGCACCCGAACCATCGCAGGTCTTGCAGCCGACCAGGGTCGGCACGCGGATGGTCACGGTGGTGCCGCGCACCGCCTCTTCCAGGTCCAGCTCCAGGGTGTAGCGCAGATCCGAGCCGCGCTGGGCGCCACCGCGCGAACCGCCGCGGGCGCCGCCGAAGAAGTCGCTGAACACGTCGCCGAAGATGTCGGAGAAGTTGGCGCCGCCGAAACCGGCGCCACCGCCGCCGCCCATCTGCGGGTCGACGCCGGCATGACCGTACTGGTCATAGGCCGAACGCTTGCCGGCGTCGGAGAGCACTTCGTAGGCCTCGTTGGCCTCCTTGAATTTCTCCTCGGCGCCCTTGTCGTCCGGGTTGCGGTCCGGGTGGTACTTCATCGCCAGGCGCCGGTAGGCCTTCTTCAGCTCGGCCTCGCTGGCGCCGCGCTCCACACCCAGGACTTCGTAATAGTCTCGTTTTGCCATAGTCGTGCTGCACTCTCAGATTCGTGAGCTCCAGATACGCCGACGCGGGAGAGGGCTCCCGCGCGGCGAATCCTGCCCGTCGCCAGGCGACGGTGGAGCGAAAGCAGGGGCGGTTCGCGTGCGAACCGCAGCCCTTACTTGTTCTCCTTGACCTCTTCGAACTCGGCGTCGACCACGTCGTCGGCGGCGCCTTTGGCATCGCCGTCACCCGGCTGGGCGGCGCCGGCCTGCGGCTGCTCGGCGTACATCTTCTGCGCCAGCGGCGTGGTGGCCTCGGACAGGGCGTTCATCTTGGCTTCGATGGCGGCCTTGTCGTCGCCCTTGAGCGCGACTTCCAGATCGCCGATGGCTTTCTCGATGGCCGCCTTCTCGGAGGCGTCAGCCTTGTCGCCGGCCTCGGTGAGCATCTTGCGGGTGGCGTGCACCAGCTGATCGCCCTGGTTGCGCGCGGTGGCCAGCTCCTCGAACTTGCGGTCTTCCTCGGCGTTGGCCTCGGCGTCGCGGATCATCTGCTCGATCTCGTCCTCGGACAGGCCGGAGTTGGCCTTGATCACGATGGACTGCTGCTTGCCGGTGGCCTTGTCCTTGGCGGATACGTGGAGGATGCCGTTGGCGTCGATGTCGAAGGTCACTTCGATCTGCGGTACGCCGCGCGGCGCCGGCGGGATCTCGGCCAGGTCGAACTTGCCCAGCGACTTGTTCTGCGCGGCCTGCTTGCGCTCGCCCTGCAGCACGTGGATGGTCACCGCGCTCTGGTTGTCGTCGGCGGTGGAGAACACCTGCGACTTCTTGGTCGGGATGGTGGTGTTCTTCTCGATCAGCGCGGTCATCACCCCGCCCATGGTCTCGATACCCAGGGTCAGCGGGCTGACGTCGAGCAGCAGCACGTCCTTGACGTCGCCGGCCAGTACCGCGCCCTGAATGGCGGCGCCCATGGCCACGGCTTCGTCCGGGTTGACGTCCTTGCGTGCTTCCTTGCCGAAGAATTCGGCGACGGTCTTCTGCACCAGCGGCATGCGGGTCTGACCGCCGACCAGGATCACGTCGTCGATCTTGGCCACGTCGATACCGGCGTCCTTCAGCGCGATGCGGCACGGCTCGATGGTGCGCTGCACCAGGTCCTCGACCAGCGACTCCAGCTTGGCGCGGGAGATCTTCACGTTGAGGTGCTTGGGCCCCGTGGCGTCGGCGGTGATATACGGCAGGTTGACGTCGGTCGACTGACTGGAGGACAGCTCGATCTTGGCCTTCTCCGCGGCTTCCTTCAGGCGCTGCATGGCCAGCGGGTCGCCCTTGAGGTTCATGCCGGTTTCTTTCTTGAACTCGTCGACCAGGTAGTCGATCAGGCGAATGTCGAAGTCCTCGCCACCGAGGAAGGTGTCGCCATTGGTAGCCAGCACCTCGAACTGGTGCTCGCCGTCGACTTCGGCGATCTCGATCACCGACACGTCGAAGGTACCGCCGCCCAGGTCATAGACGATCACGGTGTGGTCGCCCTTGGCCTTGTCCATGCCATAGGCCAGCGCCGCTGCGGTCGGCTCGTTGATGATGCGCTTGACGTCGAGACCGGCGATGCGGCCGGCGTCCTTGGTGGCCTGGCGCTGGCTGTCGTTGAAGTAGGCCGGAACGGTGATGACGGCCTCGGTGACCGGCTCGCCCAGGTAGTCCTCGGCGGTCTTCTTCATCTTCTTCAGCACTTCGGCGCTGATCTGCGGCGGCGCCATCTTCTGGCCGTTGACCTCGACCCAGGCATCGTTGTTGTCGGCCTTGACGATCTTGTACGGCACCATCTGGATGTCTTTCTGCACCACTTCTTCGTCGAAGCGGCGGCCGATCAGACGCTTCACCGCGTACAGGGTGTTGTGCGGGTTGGTCACTGCCTGGCGCTTGGCCGACTGGCCGACGAGGATTTCGCCATCGTTGGCGTAAGCGATGATCGACGGCGTGGTGCGCGCGCCTTCGGCGTTCTCGATCACCTTGACGTTGCCGTTTTCTAGAATGGAGACGCAGGAGTTGGTGGTCCCCAGGTCGATACCGATGATTTTGCCCATGAATGTTCTCCCGAAACTTTGATTTTTCCGTCGCCTGGTTTCGCCGGCGGCGGTAGCACTAAAACGCTTGACTTAGAAATGGGGACGGCGCGGCGGATTTCAAGCCTGCTCGTCGATGGACGGCTGCGGCGTCAGCGGCGCCTTGCTGACCACGACCATGGCCGGACGCAGCAGGCGACCGTTGAGCAGATAGCCCTTCTGGAACACCTTGAGCACCGAGTTGGGCTCGGCGTGGATGCTCTCCTCCATGGCCATGGCCTGGTGGTGTTCCGGGTTGAACGGCGCGCCGTGCGGATCGATGGCTTCCAGCTGGTAGCGCGCCAGAGTGTCGTGGAACAGCTTGAGGGTCAGCTGCATGCCTTCGCGCACCGCCTTGATTGCCTCGTCGTCCGGGCTGGACAGTTCCAGGCCGCGCTCCAGGCTGTCGACCACCGGCAGCAGGTCGTTGGCGAATTTTTCCAGGGCGAACTTGTGCGCCTTCTCCACGTCCTGCTCGGCGCGGCGGCGCACGTTCTGCAGGTCGGCAGCCATGCGCAGCGACTGATCCTGCGCAGCGGCCAGTTGCTCTTCCAGCGTTTGCACGCGAGCAGCCAGGTCGTCGCCCGCCGCCGCGGCCTCAGCCGCCTGCGCCTCGGGGTTCTGCGTATCCAGGGTCTGTTCGTCAGCCATGCCTCTCTCCTCTCGAATAAACCGGCGCGAACTCGACTCGCGCACCTGCCCGCCTATATGGAGCCAAATCCCCAGCTTTCAAGGGGCGATAGGGAGGATTGTCAGGAAAAGAAAAAACACTGTATAAATAACCAGACTTCACTTCGGGAGCGTTCGCCATGCTGGTGCACCTGTCCATTCACAACTACGCCATCGTCGACCACCTCGATCTCGAGCTGGACCGCGGCATGAGCGCCATCAGCGGCGAGACCGGCGCCGGCAAGTCGATCATGCTCGACGCCCTCGGCCTGTGCCTGGGCGACCGCGCCGACAGCGGCGTGGTGCGCCCCGGCAGCGACAAGGCGGACATCCTCGCCAGCTTCGACCTGAGCGACATCGCCGAAGCCCGCGCCTGGCTCGCCGAACGCGACCTGGACCACGACGGCCCGTGCATCCTGCGCCGAGTGATCACCGCCGAGGGCCGCTCGCGCGGCTATATCAACGGCACGCCCTGCCCACTGGGCGACCTCAAGGCCCTGGGCGAGCTGCTGATCGATATCCACAGCCAGCACGAGCACCAGTCGCTGCTGAAGACCGACACCCATCGCCGCCTGCTCGACGAATACGCCGCCAGCCAGGAGCTGGCGCGCCAGGTGCAACTGGCCGCGCAGCGCTGGAAGCAGACGCGCAACGAGCTGCAGCGCGTTTCCAGCCAGGGCGACGAGCAGCGCGCTCGCCATCAATTGCTCAGCTACCAGCTGGAAGAACTGGACAACCTGGCCCTGGGCGAGCACGAACTGGAACAGTTGGAACAGGAGCACAAGGCCCTGAGCAACGCCGAAGCTCTGCTCGGCGCCTGCCGTCAGGTGCTGGAGCTGTGCAGCGAGAGCGATGCCGGCAACGTGCTGTCGGCACTAACCGCTAGCCTCAATCGTCTCGGCGGCTTCGCCGGCCAGGGCGGCGCCCTCGGCGAAGCCAGCAACCTGCTGGCCAGCGCACAGATCCAGGTGGAAGAAGCGGTCGGCGAGCTGAACCGCTTCCTCGATCACTTCGACGCCGACCCCGAGCGCCAGCAATACCTGGAAGAACGCCTGGACAGCATCTACACCCTGGCGCGCAAACACCGCATCCAGCCCGGCGAACTGGCCGCCCTGCAGCAGCAACTGTTCGAGGAGCTGGAAGGGCTGAACGCCGACGACCAGGCCGGCGAGCGCCTGGCCGAGGAGCTGGCCGCCTACGCCCGCCACTACCGGGAAAAGGCCGAAGAACTCAGCGCCCTGCGCGCCCAGGCCGCCGCACGCCTGAGCGCCGCAGTGGAGCAGGAGATGCTGGCGCTGGGCATGCCCGGCGGGCGTTTCAGCATCCAGCTGCAACCGCTGGACAGCGACGAGCCGCAGGCCGGCGGCCTGGAGAGCGTGGAGTTCCTGGTCAGCGCCAACCCCGGCCAGCCGCTGCGTGCGCTGGCCAAGGTGGCCTCGGGCGGCGAACTGTCGCGCATCAGCCTGGCAATCCAGGTGATCACCGCGCAGACCTCGCGCGTGCCGACCCTGGTGTTCGACGAAGTGGACGTCGGTATCGGCGGCCCCACCGCCGAAGTGGTCGGCCAGCTGCTGCGCCGCCTCGGCGAACGCGGCCAGGTGCTGTGCGTCACCCACCTGCCGCAGGTGGCCGCGCAGGGCCATCAGCACCTGTTCGTGCACAAGCGCCGCGACGAGGACGCCACTGCCACGGCGGTGAGCAAGCTGGACAACGACGGCCGTATCGAGGAAATCGCGCGCATGCTCGGCGGCGTCGATCTGACCAAGGAATCCCTGGCCCACGCGCGCAAGATGGTGAGCAAGGCCCAGGCCGCCTAAGCGGAGCCTGGCCCGAATGCGATCCGGCAATGCTCGGCATGGCCCACCGGCCTTCATCCGGGCAACGGAAAACCGAAAAACAAAAAGGCGACCCTCGGGTCGCCTTTTTCATTGCAGCAGAAGCATCAGCTCTTCTTGCGCACGTACAGCACCAGATTGTGATCCACCAGCTCGAAACCGTGCTCCTTGACGATCTCCTTCTGGCGCTTCTCGATCTCCGCATCGAAGAACTCGATCACCTCGCCGGAATCCACGCAGACCATATGGTCGTGGTGGCCGCTGTCGGCCAGCTCGAACACAGCGTGACCGCCGTCGAAGTTGTGGCGCACCACCAGGCCGGCCGCTTCGAACTGGGTCAGCACGCGGTACACGGTGGCCAGGCCGACGTCTTCGCCGGCTTCCATCAGCGCCTTGTAGACGTCTTCCGCACTCATGTGACGGTGCTCGGCGTTGTCGAGCATCTGCAGGATTTTCACCCGTGGCAGAGTCACTTTCAGTCCAGCTTTGCGCAGTTCGCTATTTTCAACCATGGTCTGCTTTCTCATGGATGCTGCTTCGCAGCACCCTTCAATACGGGTATGATCCGGGGTTCAAGTTGCCCAAGATAGTGGAAGTCACCCTCCGATGCAAAAAACCAAGCTCTTGCTGACCAGCCTGTCGCTGACCGGGCTCTTCGCACTCGCCGGTTGTTCATTCCCCGGGGTTTACAAGATCGACATCCAACAGGGCAATGTCGTGACACAGGACATGATAGACCAGCTGCGCCCGGGAATGACCCGACGCCAAGTGCGGTTTATCATGGGCAATCCGCTAATCACCGACACCTTCCACGCCGACCGCTGGGACTACCTCTACAGCATCCAGCCAGGTGGCACTCAGCGCCTGCAGGAGCGCGTCAGCCTGGTGTTCGACGGCAACGATCAACTGGTCGGTCTGGCCGGCGACTTCATGCCCGGCGTCAGCCGCGACCAGGCGATTCTCGGCGAGGACAGCGGCGTGACCACCCCGCAAGCCCAGCCGCAGCAGCAGGACGACACCCCGCCCGCACCGGGCTCGCTGCTGGAGCAGATCCAGCGCGAAGTGGACCAGGTAGAGACCGTACCGGTACCGGTACCGGAGCCACTGGATACCGATCCGCAGTAACACCCAGACATGAAAAAGCCCGGAGCGATCCGGGCTTTTTCATGTCTGGCGCTCAGCTCGACTCGTCGTCTTTCGCCTTGGCCTTGGCCGCACGCTGTTTGCGCACTTCCTTGGGGTCGGCGATCAGCGGCCGGTAGATTTCCACCCGTTCGCCCTCCTCCAGCACCCGCTCCTCGGGCTTGGCCACCGCCTTGCCGAAGATGCCCAGCGGCGCCTGCTGCAGGTCGAGGCCGGGAAAATGCTGCTGCATGCCCGAGAGCAGCGCCGCCTCGCGCACCGTGGTGCCGGCCGGCACCGACAGGCGCAACAGCTTCTGCTTGTCGGCCAGGGCGTAGACCACTTCGATGGCGATGTTGCGCTTATCCATACAGCTGCTTGGCCCTTTGGCAGAAGGCGTCGACCAGGGTGTTGGTCGCCTGGTTGAACAGAGGCCCCAGGGTAGCGCGCACCAGCGGGCCGGCATAGTCGAAGGAGAGGTCCAGGCTGATCTTGCAGGCCTTGTCGCCGAGCGCCTTGAACTCCCACACGCCGTGCAGGCGGGTGAACGGGCCCTCCTGCAGGTTCATCTCGATGCGCTGCCCGGGCTGCAGCGTGTTGCGGGTGACGAAGCGCTGGCTGAGGCTGCCCTTGGCCACCTCCAGGCTGGCCAGCATATGGACCTCGCTGACCTCCAGCACCTGGCTGGCGCGGCACCAGGGCAGGAACTCGGGATAGCTGGCCACGTCGTTGACCAGGTCGAACAGTGCCTGCGCCGGATAGGGCAACAGCGCCGAGCGTTGGATGCGCGTGGTCATTTATTTGCTCAGCTCCGCTACAAAGACGATCAGCACGCCGATCGGCGCCACCACGCGAATCAGCCAGAGGGCCAGATTGAACAGCAGCGGGCTGCTGATCGCCAGCTCTTCGCGCACCGCATCACGGCTCAGCACCCAGCCGGCGAACAGGGCGAAGGACAGCCCGCCCAGCGGCAGCAGGATGCGGCTGGTGAGGTAGTCGATGCTGTCGAAGAAGGTCTTGCCGCCCTCGGCGCCCCACTGCAGCAGGTGGAAGCCGTCATCGGCGAAGACGAAGAACTTGGCCTCGGCCCAGAGGTTGAACGACAGCACGGTGCCCATGCCCACCAGCCAGCACAGCAGCGCCAGCACGGCGGTCACCTGCGCGCGGCTGCGCGCGGTCTTCTCGACGAAATAGGCCACCGCCGGCTCGAGCATGGAGATCGACGAACTCCAGGCCGCCACCGCCACCAGCACGAAGAAGATCAGCCCCATGACCTGGCCGAAGGCGATATTGCCGAAGGCAATGGGCAGGGTGACGAACATCAGGCCCGGACCACCGCCCGGCTCCAGGCCGGCGGCGAAGACGATGGGAAACAGCGCCAGCCCGGCGGTCAGCGCCACCAGGGTGTCGAGCACGCCGACGGTGAGCACCGTGGCACCGATCGAGGCCCGCTTCGGCATGTAGGCGCCGTAGACCATGATCGAACCGACGCCGACGCTGAGGGTGAAGAAGGCGTGGCCCATGGCGGCGAGGATGCCGTCCTGCACCTTGCTCGGATCGAAATGGAAGAGGAAGTCGAAGCCCTGCCAGAAGTGTCCGGTGGTGAAGCTGTAACCCAGCAGCACCAGCAGCAGGACGAACAGCAGCGGCATCATGATGCGCAGGCTGCGCTCCAGGCCGGCGACCACGCCCTTGGCGATGACCACCGCGGTGAGCAGCATGAACAGGCTGTGCCACAGGGTCAGGCGCCAGGGATCGCCGGTCAGGCCACCGAAAGCGGCGCCGGCGCCGTCGGCCGTGACCCCGGTAAAATCGCCGCGGCCCATGCCCAGGATGTAGTCCAGCGACCAGCCGGCCACCACGCTGTAGAACGACAGGATCAGCAACGCGGCGACCATGCCCACCAGCGCCGCCAGCGACCAGTGCTTCGAGGCGCCGGCCTCGACGGCTAGGCTCTTCATGGCGTTGACCGGGCTCTGCCGGCCACGGCGGCCGATCAGGGTCTCGGCCAGCATGATCGGCACGCCGACCAGGGCGATGCAGAACAGGTACATGACGACGAAGGCCCCGCCGCCGTAGACCCCGGTCATATAGGGAAACTTCCAGATATTGCCGAGGCCGACCGCCGAGCCGGTGGCCGCCAGGATGAACACCCAGCGACTGGCCCAGGCACCGTGAATCGAGACTTTGTCGTTCGCCATATGCGGCCAAACCCATGCTGCGGGAAAAAAGATCGCGCATTGTCGGAGATTCGCCGCATGGGCTCAAGTTCGGCGCCGGCTCCGCCCATAGCGCAGGCGTGGGTGACTCCCTATAATGCGCGCCCTATGGCTAAGCAAAAGAAACATCCCCAAGGCACCATCGCGCTGAACAAGAAGGCGCTGCACGACTACTTCATCGAACACAAGTTCGAGGCCGGCCTGGTGCTGTCCGGTTGGGAAGTGAAAAGCCTGCGCGCCGGCAAGGCGCAGCTGGTGGACAGCTACGTGCTGCTCAAGGACGACGAGGCCTGGCTGATGGGGGCGCACATCAGCCCGCTGCAGACCGCCAGCACCCACGTCATCGCCGACCCGACCCGTACCCGCAAGCTGCTGCTGAACAAGCGCGAGCTGGACAAGCTGTTCGGCTCGGTGCAGCAGAAGGGCTACACCTGCGTGGCGCTGTCGCTGTACTGGAAGCAGCACCTGGTCAAGTGCGAGATCGCCCTGGCCAAGGGCAAGAAGGACTTCGACAAGCGCCATGTCGAGAAGGAACGCGACGCCGACCGCGAAGTGCAGCGCGCCATGCGCAGCAAGGGCAAGGACGACTGAGCACTCGGTAGGGTGTCGCGGCGCCGCCCAGGCCGCGCGCCCCTGAACACCCGCAGCGTCAGGCCGGTGCGCTGGCGCCCTAGGGCCTGACCGCGCCGCGCCGCTGCGCCCGCTCCACCCGCCGTGCCTCCAGCTGCACTTCCGCCAGCACTTCCTGCACGTAGTCGATATGCCGATCCGACAGCGCCCGGGCGTCCTCGGCGCGGCCCTCGACTATCGCCTCGTACAGCGCGCGGTGCTGGCTGATCAGCATGTCGCGGGTCTCCTCGCGCTGGGCGTACATGCCGCCGATATTGGTCACCACGTTGCGTTTGAGCAGGTCGAACAGGCCGCGGATGGTGTGCAGCAGCACGGCATTGTGGCTGGCCTCGGCGATGGCCAGGTGGAAGCGCGCATCGGCGGCGCCCTCCTCGGCGCGGGTGACCTTGCCGACCCGCGTGTAGCAGTCCTGCAGCGCCTGGAACGCCTCGGTCAGGCGCTGGCGGTCGATATCGGTGGCGCGCTTGGCAGCGTAGTAGGCGCAGGAGCCTTCCAGGGTGTGGCGGAACTCCAGCAGGTCGCGCTGGGCGTCCTCCTTGTTTTCCAGCAGCTGCATCAGCGGGTCGCTGAAGGTGGAGCCGAGCGATTCGGCGACGTAGTTGCCGCCGCCCTGGCGGCTGACCAGCAGGCCCTTGGCTACCAGCTTCTGGATCGCCTCGCGCAGCGACGGGCGCGACACGCCGAACTGTTCGGCCAGGGTGCGCTCGGCAGGCAGGCGCTCGCCGGCACGCAGGGTGCCTTCGAGAATCATGGTTTCCAGTTGCGCGACGATATCGTCCGATAAACGGCGCTGCCGCACCTGCCCTACTTCCATCCCGAACTTCTCCATTGGTTTGACCAGGCCACCAGCAGGCCTGGCCCTGAGGCGCAAGCCTATCGCCCAGGCCGAACGCGGACAAGACGAGCCTCTACGACCAAAGTCTTAGCCCGACGATTTGACAGGTCATTGATCGACTTTTAACCTGACTCGGCAACTTTGTAAATTGGTCTTACCAATTAATCCATGCCGATAACAAGAACGAGTCGTCGAGGTCACGCCATGAACCCCCATAGCGCCGCACGTCTGCCCGCCACCGCTTCGTCCCCACTGCGCCGCGTGCGCCTCGCCGCGGAGTGAGCCCCATGTCCAACGGAATTCTCGCCCTGCTGGCGTTCTCCCCCATCCTGCTGGCCGCTGTGCTGCTGATCGGCCTGCGCTGGCCGGCCAAGCACGCCATGCCGCTGGTCTACCTGATCACTGCCGCGGTCGGCCTGTTCGCCTGGGACATGAGCTTCAACCGCGTGCTGGCCTCGACCCTGCAGGGCCTGCTGATCACCCTTGGCCTGCTGTGGATCATCTTCGGCGCCATCCTGCTGCTCAACACCCTCAAGCATTCCGGCGGCATCACCGCGATCCGCGCCGGATTCGCCACCATCAGCCCCGACCGGCGCATCCAGGCGATCATCATCGCCTGGCTGTTCGGCTGCTTCATCGAGGGCGCCTCCGGCTTCGGCACCCCGGCCGCCATCGCCGCGCCGCTGCTGGTGGCCATCGGCTTCCCGGCCATGGCCGCGGTGCTGATGGGCATGCTGGTGCAGAGCACGCCGGTGTCCTTCGGCGCGGTCGGCACGCCGATCATCGTCGGCGTCAACACCGGCCTGGACACCGCCAGCATCGGCGCGCAGCTGCTCGAGCAGGGCTCGAGCTGGGCGCAGTTCCTGCAGCTGATCACCAGCCAGGTGGCGATCATCCATGCCACGGTCGGCGTGGTCATGCCGCTGGTGATGGCGATGATGCTGACCCGCTTCTTCGGTCAGGAGAAAAGCTGGAAGGCCGGCCTGGAAGTGCTGCCGTTCGCGATCTTCGCCGGCCTCGCCTTCGTCCTGCCCTACGCCGCCACCGGCGTGTTCCTCGGCCCGGAATTCCCCTCGCTGCTCGGCGGCCTGATCGGCCTGGCCATCGTTACCAGCGCCGCCCGTTTCGGCTTCCTGGTACCTAAGACCACCTGGGATTTCGCCCCGGCCGACAAGTGGCCGAGCGAATGGCTGGGCAGCGTCGAGATGAAGCTGGACGAGCTCACCGCCAAGCCGATGAGCGCCCTGCGCGCCTGGCTGCCCTACGTGCTGGTCGGCGTGCTGCTGGTGATCAGCCGGGTGTTCCCGGAGGTCGGCAATGCGCTCAAGGCGGTGGTGGTGAACTTCCCCGACCTGCTCGGCGAGGCCGGCATCGGCGCCAACTTCCAGCCGCTGTACCTGCCGGGCGGCATCCTGGTCGCCGTGGTGCTGGCCACCTTCTTCCTGCACGGCATGAAGCTGCGCGAACTCACCGCCGCGGTGAAGGAGTCGTCCAGCGTGCTGCTCAGCGCCGGCTTCGTGCTGCTGTTCACCGTGCCGATGGTGCGCATCCTGATCAACTCCGGGGTCAATGGCGCCGAGCTGGCCAGCATGCCGATCCTCATGGCGCGCTGGGTGGCCGACAGCGTCGGCGGCATCTACCCGCTGCTGGCGCCGAGCATCGGCGCCCTGGGCGCCTTCATCGCCGGTTCCAACACGGTGAGCAACATGATGTTCAGCCAGTTCCAGTTCGGCGTGGCCAGCAGCCTGGGCATCTCCGGCGCGCTGATCGTCGCCGTGCAGGCCATCGGCGCCGCCGCCGGCAACATGGTGGCGATCCACAACGTGGTGGCGGCCTCGGCCACGGTCGGCCTGCTCGGCCGCGAGGGCAGCACCCTGCGCAAGACCATCTGGCCGACCCTGTACTACGTGTTCTTTACTGGAGTCATCGCGATGGTGGCGATCTATGCCCTGGGCGTCAGCGACCCGCTGATCGCCCACTGACCGCCGCCGCCCCGCGCGCCCCGACCCGTCGGGGCGCGCGTATTACGGCCCCACGCCCCCTTTTCAGCACAGGATGAGTTCATGATCATTTCTGCCTCCACCGACTACCGCGCCGCCGCGCAGCGCAAGCTGCCGCCCTTCCTGTTCCACTACCTCGACGGCGGCGCCTACGCCGAGCACACCCTGCGGCGCAACGTCGCCGACCTGGCCGACATCGCCCTGCGCCAGCGGGTGCTCAAGGACATGTCGGCGCTGGATCTGTCCACCGAGCTGTTCGGCGAGCAGCTGGCGATGCCGGTGGCGCTGGCCCCGGTCGGCCTGACCGGCATGTACGCGCGGCGCGGCGAGGTGCAGGCGGCCAAGGCGGCGGCGGCCAAGGGCATTCCCTTCACGATGTCCACCGTGTCGGTGTGCCCGATCGAGGAGGTGGCGCCGGCCATCGACCGGCCCATGTGGTTCCAGCTCTACGTGCTGAAGGACCGCGGCTTCATGAAGAACGTGCTGGAGCGGGCAAAGGCCGCCGGCGTCAGCACCCTGGTGTTCACCGTCGACATGCCGGTGCCCGGGGCGCGCTACCGCGACGCCCACTCCGGCATGAGCGGCCCCAACGCGCCGCTGCGGCGCATGCTGCAGGCCATGACCCACCCGAGCTGGGCGCTCGACGTCGGCCTGCTGGGCAAGCCGCACGACCTGGGCAATATCTCCGCCTACCGTGGCAACCCCACCGGCCTGGCCGACTACATCGGCTGGCTGGGCGCCAACTTCGACCCGTCGATTTCCTGGAAGGATCTGCAGTGGATCCGCGACTTCTGGGAAGGGCCGATGGTGATCAAGGGCATCCTCGACGCCGACGACGCCCGCGATGCAGTCAAGTTCGGCGCCGACGGCATAGTGGTGTCCAACCACGGCGGTCGCCAGCTCGACGGCGTGCTGTCCAGCGCCCGCGCCCTGCCGGCCATCGCCGACGCGGTCAAGGGCGAGCTGAAGATCCTCGCCGACTCCGGCATCCGCACCGGTCTGGACGTGGTGCGCATGCTCGCCCTCGGCGCCGACAGCGTGCTGCTCGGCCGTGCCTTCGTCTACGCCCTGGCCACCGCCGGCGGCGCCGGGGTGAGCAACCTGCTGGA
Organism: Pseudomonas sp. PL-6; assembly: GCF_054110165.1. Taxonomy (NCBI): domain Bacteria; kingdom Pseudomonadati; phylum Pseudomonadota; class Gammaproteobacteria; order Pseudomonadales; family Pseudomonadaceae; genus Pseudomonas; species Pseudomonas sp. PL-6. The sequence continues at coordinate 4,293,425 of NZ_CM134189.1, forward strand.
GCTGATCGAGAAGGAAATGCGCGTGGCCATGGTGCTCACCGGTGCCAAGTCGATCGCCGAGATCAACCGCGACTCGCTGGTCAGGGGGCGCTAGGCCATGGGCGCCGCACAGGAGATCGCAAGCGTCGCCTCGGCCACCCTGCTGGCGCAGCTGCGCCAGGTGGTGGGCGAGGCCCACGTGCTGACCGACGAGCAGGCCACCCGGCGCTTTCGCAAGGGTCACCGCAGCGGTCAGGGCAGCGTCCTGGCGGTGGTGCGCCCCGGCTCGCTGCTGGAGCAATGGCGGGTGCTGCAGGCGGCGGTGGCGGCCGACCGCATCGTCATCATGCAGGCGGCCAACACCGGCCTGACCGGCGGCTCGACCCCGGACGGCGACGACTACGACCGCGAGATCGTGCTGATCAGCACCCTGCGCATCGCCGGCGTGCAGCTGATCAACGACGGCGCGCAGGTGGTGTGCCTGCCCGGCGCCACCCTCGACCGCCTGGAGCAGGCGCTGGCGCCGCTGAACCGCGAGCCGCATTCGGTGATCGGCTCGTCCTGCATCGGCGCCTCGGTGCTCGGCGGCATCTGCAACAACTCCGGCGGCGCCCTGGTGCGCCGCGGCCCGGCCTACACCGAGCTGGCGCTGTACGCCCAGGTGCGGGACGACGGCACGCTGCAGCTGGTCAATCACCTGGGCATCGAGCTGGGCGACAACCCCGAGGAAATCCTCACCCGCCTGCAGAACGGCGACTACGGTCCGCAACAGATCCGCAACGAGGCCACCGCCAAGGCCTCCGACGCGCGCTACGGCGAACACGTGCGCGACGTCGATGCCGACACCCCGGCACGCTTCAACGCCGACCCCTCGCGGCTGTTCGAGGCCTCCGGCTCGGCCGGCAAGCTGTGCCTGTTCGCCGTGCGCCTGGACACCTTCCCCAAGGAGCCGAGCACGGTGTTCTATATCGGCAGCAACGACCCGCACGACCTCACCGAGGTGCGCCGCCACCTGCTCACCCACCTGCCGCGCCTGCCGATCGCCGGCGAATATATCCACCGTACCGCCTTCGACATCGGCGAGAAGTACGGCAAGGACAGCTTCCTGGTGATCGACAAGTTCGGCACCGCCAGGGTGCCGGCCGCCTTCGCCCTGAAGAGCCGCATCGACGGCTTCTTCGAACGCTTCGGCCTGCGCGGGGTGACCGATCGCGTGCTGCAGGCGGCGATGAACCTGCTGCCCAGCCACCTGCCCAAGCGCATGCGCGAATACCGCGAGCGCTACGAGCATCACCTGCTGCTGCGGGTGTCCAACGACACCCTGGAGCAGACCCGCAGCTTTCTCGCCGAGTATTTCACCGGCAGCACCAGCGGGGGCTATTTCGAGTGCGACGCCGAGGAAGGGCGCAAGGCCTTCCTCCACCGTTTCGCCATCGCCGGCGCGGCGATCCGCTACCGCGAGGCGCACCGCGACAGCGTGGAAGACATAGTCGCGCTGGATATCGCCCTGCGCCGCAACGACCGCGACTGGGTCGAGAAGCTGCCGGCGGAGCTGGAAGAGCAGATCGTCCACAAGCTCTACTACGGGCACTTCTTCTGCCACGTGTTCCACCAGGACTACATCGTCAAGAAGGGCGTCGACCCGCTGGCGATGGAGCACCGCATGTGGGCGCTGCTGGACGAGCGCCGCGCCGAGTACCCGGCCGAGCACAACGTCGGCCATCTGTACGTGGCCAAACCGGCACTGGCCGGCTTCTACCGCGAACTCGACCCGACCAACAGCTTCAACCCCGGCATCGGCCATACCTCGAAGCAGAAGCATTGGGGTGGCTGCTGCGGGCAGGAGCATTGAGCGTAGGGTGGATCACGCTTCATCGATCCACCATTTCGGCGGATGCAAAAGGCGATATCCGCTCCTACATAAGATCGTGCCCCCGAAACGACAAGGCCCGCCGATTTGGCGGGCCTTGTTTTTACCTCGAGCGCGATCAGGCGAAGACGATCTCCTCGCCCTCCACCTTGGCATGCACCAGCGCACCCGGGGCGAAGGCGCCGGCGAGGATCTGCTGCGCCAGCGGGTTCTCGATCCAGCGCTGGATCGCCCGCTTCAGCGGCCGCGCACCGTAGACCGGGTCGTAGCCGACGGCGATCAGCTTGTCGAGCGCCTCGGGGGTCAGCTCCAGGCTCAGCTCGCGCTCGGCCAGGCGGCCACGCAGGCGTTTGAGCTGGATCTCGGCGATGCCGGCGATCTGCTCGCGGCCCAGCGGCTCGAACACCACCACCTCGTCGATGCGGTTGATGAACTCGGGGCGGAAATGACTGCTCACCGCATCCATCACCGCCGCGCGCTGCGCCTCGCGGTCGCCGACCAGCTCCTGGATCTGCGCCGAGCCGAGGTTGGAGGTCATGACTATCACGGTGTTCTTGAAGTCCACGGTGCGCCCATGGCTGTCTGTCAGGCGGCCGTCTTCGAGCACCTGCAGCAGCACGTTGAACACGTCCGGGTGGGCCTTCTCCACCTCGTCCATCAGCACCACCGAGTAAGGCTTGCGGCGCACCGCCTCGGTCAGGTAACCGCCCTCCTCGTAACCGACATAGCCGGGCGGCGCGCCGATCAACCGCGCCACGCTGTGCTTCTCCATGAACTCGGACATGTCGATGCGCACCAGCGCTTCCTCGGTGTCGAAGAGAAATTCCGCCAGCGCCTTGCACAGCTCGGTCTTGCCCACCCCGGTGGGGCCGAGGAAGAGGAACGAGCCGCTCGGCCGGTTGGGGTCGGCCAGCCCCGCGCGGGAGCGGCGCACGGCGTTGGCCACGGCCACCACCGCCTCGTCCTGACCGATCACCCGCTGGTGCAGCAGGCCTTCCATCTTCAGCAGTTTCTCGCGCTCGCCCTCGAGCATCTTGCTCACCGGGATGCCGGTCCACTTCGACACCACCTCGGCGATTTCTTCGTCGGTGACCTTGTTGCGCAGCAGCTGGTTCTCGCTCTTGCCGTGCTGATCAACCATCTGCAGGCTGCGCTCCAGGTCGGGGATGATGCCGTACTGCAGCTCGGCCATGCGCTGCAGGTCGGACTTGCGCCGCGCCGCCTCGAGGTCGGCCTTGGCCTGCTCGATCTTCTGCTGGATCTGCGCCGAGCCCTGCACCTCGGCCTTCTCCGACTTCCAGATTTCCTCCAGGTCGGCGTATTCGCGCTCCAGCTTGGCGATGTCCTCCTCCAGCTTGACGAAGCGCTTCTTGGTGGCCTCGTCCTCTTCCTTCTTCAGCGCCTCGCGCTCGATCTTCAGCTGGATCAGGCGGCGATCCAGGCGGTCGAGGGCCTCCGGCTTGGAGTCGATCTCCATGCGGATGCGGCTGGCGGCCTCGTCGACCAGGTCGATGGCCTTGTCCGGCAGCTGGCGGTCGGTGATATAGCGATGGCTGAGCTTGGCCGCGGCGATGATCGCGCCGTCGGTGATGGTCACGCCGTGGTGCACCTCGTAGCGTTCCTTGAGGCCACGCAGGATGGCGATGGTGTCCTCCTCGGAGGGCTCGTCCACCAGCACCTTCTGGAAGCGCCGTTCCAGCGCGGCGTCCTTCTCGATGAACTGGCGGTACTCGTCCAGGGTGGTGGCACCGACGCAGTGCAGCTCGCCGCGCGCCAGCGCCGGCTTGAGCATGTTGCCGGCGTCCATGGCGCCCTCGGCCTTGCCGGCACCGACCATGGTGTGCAGCTCGTCGATAAACAGGATGATCCGCCCTTCCTGCTTGGACAGCTCGCCCAGCACCGCCTTGAGGCGCTCCTCGAACTCGCCGCGGAACTTGGCGCCGGCGATCAGCGAGCCCATGTCCAGCGACAGCAGGCGCTTGTCCTTGAGCCCGTCGGGCACCTCGCCGTTGACGATGCGCTGGGCCAGGCCCTCGGCGATGGCGGTCTTGCCCACGCCGGGCTCGCCGATCAGCACCGGGTTGTTCTTGGTACGGCGCTGCAGCACCTGGATGGTGCGGCGGATCTCGTCGTCGCGGCCGATCACCGGGTCGAGCTTGCCCTCCTCGGCGCGCTTGGTCAGGTCGACGGTGTACTTGTCCAGCGCCTGGCGCGACTCCTCGACGTTGGGGTCGTTGACCGCCTGGCCGCCGCGCAGGTTGGCGATGGCGTTCTCCAGGGCCTTCTTCGACACGCCCTGGGCCAGCAGCAGCTTGCCCAGCTTGGTGTTCTCGTCCATCGCCGCGAGCAAAACCAGCTCGCTGGAGATGAACTGGTCGCCGCGCTGCTGCGACAGGCGGTCGGCCTGGTTGAGCAGGCGCGCCAGGTCCTGCGACAGGTTGATGTCGCCGGTGGGGTTCTGCAGCTTGCCCAGGTGGTCGAGTTCGCGGGTCAGACCCTGGCGCAGGCTGGCGATGTCGAAGCCCACCTGCATCAGCAGCGGCTTGATCGAACCGCCCTGCTGCTCCAGCAGCGCCTGCAGCAGGTGCAGCGGCTCGATGGCGGCGTGGTCCATGCCCACGGCCAGGGACTGGGCATCGGAGAGGGCAAGTTGCAACTTGCTGGTCAAACGGTCGATACGCATAGATGTCCTTCCTTCTAGAAAAGCGGGCCGGGACCACAATCCCCGAATACAGAAACCCGCCGAGATGAAGACTAGATGAGGACGATTACGCCGTATTCAAGCCGGGACGCCTTGATCCAGGTCAGCGCCAGGTCACCTGCTGCTCCAGCGCAAAGCGCAGGCGCGGGTTGTACACGCCCTTCTCGCCCTGGCGACCTACCGCCAGCAGCATGATCGGAATGGCCTGGCGCGGAATCTCCAGCACCCGGCGCAGGCGCACCTCGTCGAAGCCCTCCATCGGGCAGGTGGCGTAGCCGTGACTGTGGAGCGCCAGCATCAGATTCTGCGCCGCCAGGGCGGTGGACTTGGTCGCCCACAGGCGCATCTCGGCGCGGCTATTGGGCCTGCGCATCAGCGGCTTGCGCAGCGCCAGCAGGCGCACCAGCTGGCGCTTGAACAGACCGAGCAGGCCCAGCGGGCCCTGGTTGTACTGGAACGGCGCGGTTTTGCCGTAGAAGTGGCGGATGCGCGCCGGCACCTCGGCTTCCGGCCAGTGCTCGACGATCTGCCGGCAGGCCTGGCGCCAGGTATCCGGGCGCGCCAGCACGGCGATGATCAGCGGCGCGCGGGCGGCGTGCTGGCTCATGCACACCGGGTGCAGCTGTGCCAGCAGTGCCGGCTCGCGGATCACCTGAAAACTCCAGGGCTGCAGGTTGCAGGAGTTCGGCGCCAGCACCGCCAGTTCCAGGCAGTCGCGGATCACCGCCTCCGGCACCGGCTCGGCGGTGAAACGGCGCACCGCGCGACGGCTTTCGATCAGCGCGCGCAGGGCGGCCGGCGAGGCCATGGCCTCGTCGGGGTCGCGGGGGAAACTGGTCATGGGCGGACTCCTCGGCAGATCGCTCGATTAAGCCGCCGGGAGGAGCGGGGAACAAGGCTGGCCGTCGAAACGGCCGGCGGATTGGCCGATTCGCCGTTACAGGCCGAGCGCCTTCTCGATGGCCTGCATCAGCGCCGGATCGTCCGGCGCGGTGCGCGGCGAAAAGCGCGCCAGCACCCGGCCGTCCTGGCCGACCAGGAACTTCTCGAAATTCCAGGTGATGTCGCCGGGAAACTCCGCGCCTTCGCCGGCCAGCAGGCGATACAGCGGGTGGCGGCCGGGGCCGTTGACCTCCAGCTTGCTGCCCAGGGGAAAGGTCACCCCGTAGTTGAGGCTGCAGAATTCGCGGATCGCCTCCTCGCTGCCCGGCTCCTGCCCGGCGAACTGGTTGCACGGCAAGCCGAGCACGGTGAAGCCCTTGCCCTTGTACTGCTGATGGAGCTTTTCCAGCCCGGCGTACTGCGGAGTCAGGCCGCACTTGGAAGCGACGTTGACCACCAGCACCACCTGGCCCTTGTACGGCGCCAGCGGCAGGTCCTGGCCATCCAGCGCACGCAGGTTGAGATCGTGAAAAGCACTCATGATGGACTTCCTCGACAGATTCGGCGCGACGGCCCACAAGGCGACCAGCGATGGCCTGCGAGCACAAAACACCTGGCGCGTTTTCGACGTCGCCGGCGACGGCCCGCGGGTGGCAGGCAACGCTGGCCTGCGACAAAAAAGGCGCCTATCGGCGCCTTCTTCGCAAGATTCAGCTTAGCAGCGGATCGCCATGATGGAACGACCGGAGGTCGTTTCGGACGATCCGCACGCCCTGCCGATCAGTGGTGGTGACCGCCTTCGCCGTGGATATGGCCGTGGGCCACTTCCTCGGCGCTGGCGTCGCGCACATTGACCACCTTGACCTTGAAGTTCAGGCGCTGGCCGGCCAGCGGGTGGTTGCCGTCGACGGTCACGTCGTCGCCGTCCAGATCGCGAATGGTGACGATCTGCATGCTGCCGTCCGGGCCGGAGGCGTGGAACTGCATGCCCACTTCCAGCTCGTCGACGCCTTCGAACATGGCGCGGCTGAGGGTGGCGACCAGTTCGGCGCTGTATTCGCCGTAGGCCTCTTCCGGCTCGACCGAAACGTCCAGCTCGTCGCCGACCTGCTTGCCGACCAGGGCCTTTTCCAGACCGGCGATGATGTTGCCCGCACCATGCAGATAGACCAGCGGCGCGCCGCCAGCCGAGCTGTCGATCACCTCACCGGCATCGTTGGTCAGGGTATAGTCGATGGAGACGGCCTTGTTGGCGGCGATCAGCATGGGTGAGACCTTTTGCAGAAGAATGATGAACGGGCGAGTTTAACCAAGGCCGCAGGCGAATGCGACCCGAGCCCGGACAAACGGCCGGCGGCCGTGGCGCCGCGCCTGCTTGACTTCCGTCAGGACGAGCACGGCGACTGGGTGGCAGTCTTGTCCTGCGGCCATACTCAGCACCTGCGCCACCGTCCGCCCTGGCAGAATCGCCCCTGGGTGCTCGACCCCGAACAGCGCCAGGCCCGCCTGGGCAGCGCCTTTCCCTGCGGCTGGTGCGCCACGGAGCGGTCGAACGATGATTTCAAGGAAGCCTAAATGCCTGCACGCAATATTCTGGTGATCAACTGCGGCAGCTCGTCGATCAAGTTCGCCCTGGTCAACGAAGCCCAGGAGCCATTCCCCCTGAGCGGCCTGGCCGAGCGCCTGGGCAGCCCGGAGGCGGCCCTGCACTGGCAGCGGGGCGAAACCCGGGACAGCCTGATGATCCCCGGCGCCGACCACCGCCTGGCGCTCTCCCAGCTGCTGCCGCTGGTACAACGCGCCGCCGGCGGCGAGCTGCACGGCATCGGCCATCGCGTGGTGCACGGCGGCGAGCGCTTCACCGCCGCCAGCCGGCTGGACGAGATCAGCCTGCTGGCCATCCGCCAGACCGCGCCGCTGGCGCCGCTGCACAACCCGGCCAACCTGCTGGGCATCGAGGCGGCGATGAAGCTGTTCCCCAACCTGGTGCAGGTCGCGGTGTTCGACACCGCCTTCCACCAGACCCTGCCCGAGTACGCCTACCGCTACGCCGTGCCGCAGGCGCTGTACCGCGAGCACGGCGTGCGCCGCTATGGCTTCCACGGCACCAGCCACCGCTACGTCAGCCGCCGCGCCGCGGAACTGGCCGGCCTGGCCGTGGGCGACAGCAGCTGGCTGGTGGCGCACCTGGGCAACGGCTGCTCCACCTGCGCCATAGTCGACGGCCAGAGCCGCGACACCAGCATGGGCCTGACCCCGCTGGAAGGCCTGGTGATGGGCACCCGCAGCGGCGACGTCGATCCCAACCTGCACAGCCACCTGGCGCGCGCCCTGGGCTGGAGCCTGGAGCAGATCGACAGCATGCTCAACAAGGACAGCGGCCTGCTCGGCCTGTCCGGCCTGTCCAACGACATGCGCGCCCTGGAGCAGGCGCGCGAGCAGGGCCATGCCGGCGCCAGCCTGGCCATCGAGGTGTTCTGCTACCGCCTGGCCAAGTCGCTGGCGGCCATGAGCTGCGCCCTGCCGCGGCTGGACGGCCTGGTGTTCACCGGCGGCATCGGCGAGAACTCGCCGCTGATCCGCAGCAAGACCGTCGACCACCTGCGTCTGCTCGGCCTGCACCTGGACCAGCCGGCCAACGTCCGCTGCGTGCGCGGCGCCGCCGGCGCCATCCAAGCCGACGGCAGTCCGCGGGTGCTGGTGGTGCCGACCAACGAGGAACGGCAAATCGCCCTGGACACCCTGGCCCTGCTCGACGCCTGAGCCCGAATCGCCCGTAGGGTTTCGCTGCGCTCAGCGCCCCCATATCTGGAGAGACCATGCATACCTTCTTTATCGCCCCCACCGGCTTCGGCGTCGGCCTCACCTCCATCAGCCTCGGCCTGGTCGGCGCCCTGGAACGCAGCGGCCTCAAGGTCGGCTTCTTCAAGCCGATCGCCCAGCCGCATGCCGGCGACGAGGGTCCGGAGCGCTCCAGCGAGCTGATCGCCCGCACCCATGGCCTCAACTCGCCCAAGCCGCTGTCGCTCGGCCATGTCGAACGCATGCTCGGCGACGGCCAGCTCGACGAATTGCTCGAGGAGATCATCAGCCTCTACCAACGTGCCGCAGTGGACAAGGACGTGGTCATAGTCGAGGGCATGGTGCCGACCCGTCACGCCAGCTACGCTGCGCGGGTAAACTTCCACCTGGCCAAGAGCCTGGACGCCGACGTGATCCTGGTCAGCGCGCCGGAGGACGAGAGCCTCACCGAGCTGTCCGACCGCATCGAGATCCAGGCCCAGCTGTTCGGCGGGCCGAAGGATCCCAAGGTGCTCGGCGTGATCCTCAACAAGGTACGCAGCGAACAGGGCGTGGCGGCCTTCGCCGAACGCCTGCAGGAACTCTCGCCGCTGCTCAAGACCGCCGACTTCCGCCTGCTCGGCTGCATCCCCTGGCAGGAAGAACTCAACGCGCCGCGCACCAAGGACGTCGCCGAACTGCTCGGCGCGCGCATCCTCAACGCCGGCGAGTACGAGCAGCGGCGCATGCTGAACATCGTGCTCTGTGCCCGCGCCGTGGCCAACAGCGTGCAGCTGCTCAAGCCCGGCACCCTGGTGGTGACCCCGGGCGACCGCGACGACATCATCCTCTCCGCGGCGCTGGCGGCGATGAACGGCGTGCCGCTGGCCGGCCTGCTGCTGTGCAGCGACTTCGCCCCCGACCCGCGCATCATGGAGCTGTGCCGCGGCGCCCTGGCCAGCGGCCTGCCGGTGATGACGGTGGGCACCGGCTCCTACGACACCGCGACCAACCTCAACCGCCTGAACAAGGAAATCCCGGTGGACGACCGCGAGCGCGCGGAGAAGGTCGCCGACTTCGTCGCCGGGCATATCGACCACGACTGGCTGGCCACCCGCTGCGGCACGCCGCGCGAGCTGCGCCTGTCGCCGCCGGCGTTCCGCTACCAGCTGGTGCAGCGGGCCAAGGCCGCGGCCAAGCGCATCGTCCTGCCCGAGGGCAGCGAGCCACGCACTGTGCAGGCGGCGGCCATCTGCCAGGCGCGCGGTATCGCCCGTTGCGTGCTGCTGGCCAAGCCCGACGCCGTCCACGCCGTCGCCCGCGCCCAGGGCATCGAGCTGCCGGCGGGCCTGGAGATTCTCGACCCGGACCTGATCCGCGGGCGCTACGTCGAACCCATGGTCGAGCTGCGCAAGGGCAAGGGCCTCAACGCGCCGATGGCCGAGGCGCAACTGGAGGATACGGTGGTGCTGGGCACCATGATGCTGGCCCTGGACGAGGTGGACGGCCTGGTCTCCGGCGCCATCCACACCACCGCCAACACCATCCGCCCGGCGCTGCAGCTGATCAAGACCGCGCCGGGCTACAACCTGGTGTCCTCGGTGTTCTTCATGCTGCTGCCGGATCAGGTGCTGGTCTACGGCGACTGCGCGGTGAACCCCGACCCCAACGCCGAACAACTGGCCGAGATCGCCCTGCAGAGCGCCGCCTCGGCCCGCGCCTTCGGCATCGAACCGCGGGTGGCCATGCTCAGTTACTCCACCGGCGACTCCGGCAGCGGCGAGGAGGTGGAGAAGGTGCGCGCCGCCACCCGCCTGGCGCGCGAGAAGCGCCCCGAGCTGCTGCTCGACGGCCCGCTGCAGTACGACGCCGCCGCCATCGACAGCGTCGGCCGGCAGAAGGCGCCGAACAGCCCGGTGGCCGGGCGCGCCACGGTGTTCGTGTTCCCCGACCTGAATACCGGCAACACCACCTACAAGGCGGTGCAGCGCAGCGCCGACTGCATCAGCGTCGGCCCCATGCTGCAGGGCCTGCGCAAGCCGGTGAACGACCTGTCGCGCGGCGCCCTGGTCGACGACATCGTCTACACCATCGCGCTGACCGCGATCCAGGCGGCCAACCTGCCGAACTGAAGCGGCCGTAGGGTGCGCCATGCGCACCAAGGAGGACGCCCTCGTTCGCCGGCCGGAAAAGCCGGTGCGTGCGGCGCACCCTACGAGCCCTCGAAACCTCGCGGTCAGCCCTGGCACTTGCAGGTCAGTGCACAGACGTTAACCTTGTCAGCCGATACACCTGCGCAGGGATAGTCGCAGCCGTTTCGTACCGCCCCGGGGCCGACAGAAGCCCCTCGTCAGAAGGCCTCCTTTGCATGCTGCACTTCCTCCCCGCGCCGCTTCGCGGCCTGCTCGCCGGCCTGCTGCTGGCGCTCAACACCCTGTTCTGGTGCTGGCCCTTGTTCTTTGTCGCCCTGCTCAAGCTGTTGCTGCCCTTCGCCCCGCTGCAACGCGCGCTGCGCTTCGTCATGCACGGCATCGCCGAGGCCTGGATCGGCGTCAACAAGTGGTGGATGCGCCTGGTCGGCCGCATCCACTGGGACGTGCAAGGCCTGGAGCGCTTCGACACCCGCCATTCCTACCTGGTGACCAGCAACCACCAGAGCTGGGTCGACATCCTAGTGCTGCAGTACATCCTCAACCGCCGCCTGCCGCTGCTGAAGTTCTTCCTCAAGCAGGAGCTGATCTGGGTGCCGGTGATCGGCCTGTGCTGGTGGGCGCTGGAATTCCCCTTTATGAAGCGCTTCAGCAAGGAATACCTGGCCAAGCACCCGGAGAAGCGCGGCCAGGATCTGGCCACCACCCGCCGCGCCTGCGCACGCTACAAGAGCAACCCGGTGGCGGTGTTCAACTTCCTCGAGGGCACCCGCCTGACCGCGGCCAAGCACGCCCAGCAGAACTCGCCGTTCCGCCACCTGCTCAAGCCCAAGGCCGGCGGCATCGCCTTCGTCCTCGACGCCATGGGCGAGCAGCTGCACAGCATCGTCAACGTCACCATCCACTACCCGCACGGCGTGCCCGGCTTCTGGGACCTGCTCTGCGGCCGTCTCGACGCGGTGCACGTGCGCTTCCAGCAGGTGCAGATCCCGCGCGAGTTCATCGGCCGCAACTACGACCAGGACGAGGCCTACCGCCTGGCGTTCCAGCAGTGGGTCAACCAGCTGTGGGAAGAAAAGGACGCCGAACTGGCGGAACTCAAACGCGCGGCGTGATGCCGGCTAGCTAGCGCCTGGGGTGTCGTGGGGCCGTCTAGGCACGCCAGCATCCCGGTGCGCACGGATCCGGCATCGGCGCATCCCCGCGCGACAGCGGCAGCTGGGCCCAGTCCAGCTGCGCCGGCACCTGCAGCGCAGCCTCGGCGGCGATGCCCGGCGCCACCAGAAAGCCCTGCATGATGCTGCAGCGGTGACGCAGCAGCCAGTCGCGCTGGGCCTGGGTTTCCACCCCTTCGGCGATCACCTCCAGGCCGAGGTGATGGCCGAGGTCGATGATGGTGCTGACCACCGCGGCGTCGCGCGGCGAATCGAGCATATTGGCGACGAACAGGCGGTCGATCTTCAGCGTATCCAGCTCGAAATGGCGCAGGTAGGCCAGCGACGAGTAGCCGGTGCCGAAGTCGTCGATGGCGATCTTCACCCCCAGCTGGCGCAGGTGGCGCAGCTGCGCCTGGGTCAGCTCCAGGTCCTGCATCAGCGCGCTCTCGGTCACCTCCACCTCCAGCTGGCGAGGCTGCAGGCCGTGGGCTTCGAGTACCCGCTGCAGGTCGTCGACCAGCTGCGGCATGCCGAACTGTACCGGGCTGACGTTGAGGCTGAGCACCAGTTCGTCGCCGAACTGGCGACCGAAGCAGGCCAGCTGGCGTGCCCCTTCGCGAAAGATCCAGTCGCCCAGGCGATTGATCAGCCGGGTCTCCTCCAGCAGCGGAATGAACACGTTGGGCGCCACGGTACCGGCGACCCGGTGCTGCCAGCGCAGCAGCGCCTCGAAACCACGCAGACGGCCGGTCTCCAGATACACCTGGGGCTGGTAGACCAGCACGAAATCGTCGTTCTCGATGGCGTGGCGCAGGCTCTCCTCGAGCATCAGTCGCGAACGCGCGCGACCGTTCATCTCCGGGGAGAAGAAGCGGTACTGCTGGCGCCCGGCGCGCTTGGCCTCGTACATGGCCATGTCGGCGGCACGCAGCAGGCCCTCGACGCTCTGCCCGCACTCGGGAAAGCAGGCGATGCCGACGCTGGCGCCGAGGGTGAAGTCGACGCCGTCGAGGTGATGGCGCACCGAGACCAGCTCGATCAGCTTCTCCGCGACCCGCGCCGCATCCTCGGGGTGGCCGAGGTTGTCGAGCAGCGCGGTGAACTCGTCGCCGCCGATGCGCGCCAGGCTGTCGTAGGGGCGCAGGCAGGCCTTGAGCTGTTCGCCGACGCGGCGCAGCAGCTGGTCGCCGGCGTCGTGGCCGAGCGAGTCGTTGATCCGCTTGAAGCCGTCCAGGTCGAGGTAGAGTACGGCGAGGCGCTGGCCGCTGCGTTCGATGCGCGCCAGCGCCGACTCCAGCGCGCGGTGGAAGCCGCGGCGGTTGAGCAGGCCGGTCAGCGCGTCGGTGACTGCCTGCGACTCCAGCTGCGCGTGCAGGTTGCGCACCACCGACATGTCCAGGGCAATCACCACCATGGCGTGCTGCAGGCGCGGCAGCGGCGAGCAGGACAGCGCCACCGGCAGGACGCCGCCGACGAGGGTGCGCAGGCTGGCCTCGTGCACCCGGTAGGTGGCCTCGCGCTTGAAGTGCCGGTAGAACTCCGACTGCCGCCAGTCGCCCTCGACCTGTGGGCTGTGCAGGAAGGCCAGCAGCTCAGCGCCCTCGAGGTCGGCGACTTCGCCCTGGAGCATCTGCGCCATGGCCGGGTTGGCGAACTGGATGCGGCCGTCCTCGCCGACCACCAGGATGCCCTCGGCGGCGTTGTCCAGCACCGAGGCGTTGAACGCCCGCGCACGGTCGAGTTGCTGGCTCAGCTGCTGCAGCTCGCTGCGGTTGCGCTCGTGATCCAGCAGGCTGTGGATCTTATGCCGCAGCACCGTGGGGTCGAAGGGCTTGAGCACGAAGTCCACCGCGCCGCTGTTGTAGCCGCGCAGCACGGCGTCCTGGGTCTGGGCGATGGCGGAGACGAAGATGATCGGGGTGAAACGGGTGCGCGGGTTGCCGCGCATCAGCCGGGCCACCTCGAAGCCGTCCATCCGCGGCATCTGCACGTCGAGCAGCACCAGGCCGACGTCCTCTTCCAGCAGGCAGAGCAGCGCCTGCTCGCCCGAGTTCACGCAACGCAGCTGCCAGTCGCCGTCGTCGAGCAGGGCCTGCATGGCCTCGAGATTCTCCGCGCGGTCGTCCACCACCAGCAGGATCTGCGTTCCCTGCTCGGCGTCGATCTTGGTCTGCGCCTGGGCCATGCTACCTCCTGTGTCCTTTTGGCCTTGCACCGAACTCCCGCCTCTCAGGTTAGATCATTGCCGGCCAGCGGCAGCGCGATGGGCGTGAGCCAGCGCTCCAGCAAGACCAGCAATTCGTCGCGCTTGATCGGCTTGGCCATATAGTCGTCGGCCCCAGCGGTGATGCATTTCTCGCGGTCGCCCTTCATCGCGTGGGCGGTCAGGGCGATGATCGGCAGGCTGCAGCCGTGCTCCTGCTTGAGCAGGCGGGTGGCGGTGTAGCCGTCCATGGTCGGCATGGCCATGTCCATCAGGATCAGGTCGAACGGCTCGCGCTGGTAGCAGGCGATGGCTTCGACGCCGTCCTTGGCCGCGGTCACGCGCAGGCCGACTTCGTCGAGCAGCGCGCTGAGGGCGTAGACGTTGCGCATGTCGTCGTCGACCAGCAGGATGCGCCGCCCTTCCAGCGGATTGGCGCGGCGGCGGCCCTGCTCGGGGCCGCGTACCTCGCCGAGAAAGCCCTGCACGGCCTGGTCCAGCGCGGCGGTGTCGTCGCCGTGCTTGCGCACCACCACCGCGCTGTAACGACGCAGGCGCTGCAGGCTCGACAGGGTGACGTCGACCCCGGTGTTGATCACCACCCGCAGGCCCTGCAACGGGCGCAGCTGGTTGAGGCTGTCGAGCAGGGCGAAACCGTCCTGGTCGGGCAGATCCAAATCTATCACCAGGGCGCTGAAGCGGCCTTCGGCGTAGGCCGCACGGGCCTGTTCGGCGCTGGCGCAGGCGGTCACCACGAAGCCCAGTTGGCTGAGGTGCTCGCGGTAATGCTCGCGCTCGACCTCGACGTCCTCCACCAGCAGCAGCGCCTGATCCGCCGCCTGGCCATGCTGGAGGTCGAGGAATACCTGTTCCAGTTCGTCGCGGTCGATCGGCTTGACCAGGTAGCGCGTGCCGTCGTCGTTCCAGCCGGCCGGCTGCGGCACGCAGGAGATGATGTGCACCGGCGTGTGACGATGGCCGGCCTGGCCGCGCAGGCGACGGAACAACTGCCAGCCGCTGATGTCCGGCAGCAGGATGTCGAGGATCACCGCGTTGAAGGGTTCGTGCTGCAGCAGGTTCAGCGCCTGCTGGCCGGTGCGGCAGTGCACGCTGGAAAAGCCGTGACCGTGGGCCGCCTCGGCGATCACCGCGGCGAAGTTGGCATCGTCCTCGACGATCAGCAGCGGCGGCCCTTCGCCGCCGCGCTGCGGCGCCTCGACCTGGGCCTCGGCGTTGGCCGGCGCGCTCTGCACCGGCAGGCGCACGCTGAACACCGAGCCCTGCCCCGGCGCGCTGTGCAGGCTGATGTCGCCGTCCATCGCCAGCACCAGCTGGCGGGTGATGGCCAGGCCCAGGCCGGTGCCGCCGAAGCGCCGGCTGGTGGAGCCGTCGATTTGCTGAAAGGCCTGGAAGATCTGCTCGTGCTGCGCCGGGTCGATGCCGATGCCGGTGTCGCGCACGCTGAAGCTGAGCAGCTCGCGACCGTCGTCCAGGCGTTCCTCCCAGCTCACGGTGAGGCTGACCTCGCCCTGCTCGGTGAACTTCAGCGCGTTGGACAGCAGGTTGCGCAGGATCTGGTGCAGGCGCACGCGGTCGGTGTGAATCACCCGCGGCACCCCGGCGTCGAGCTGGGTGTGCAGGCGCAGGCCCTTGAGCTCGGCCATCGGCCGCAGGCTGGCGTCCAGTTCGACCAGCACGTCCTGCATGTTCAGCGGCTCCAGTTTGAGCTGCATGCGCCCGGACTCGACCTTGGCCAGATCCAGCACGTCGTTGATCAGCTGCAGCAGGTCGCTGCCGGCGCGATGGACGATATCGGCGTGCTTGGCCTGCTTCTCGGTGAGGTTGCCGGCCAGGTTCTGCCGCAGCTGGTCGCTCAGGATCAGGATGCTGTTGAGCGGCGTGCGCAGCTCATGGGACATATTGGCGAGGAACTCGGACTTGTAGCGGTTGGCCAGCAGCAGCTGCTCGGCCTGCTCGCGCAACTTGTGCTCGGCCGCCTTGCGCTCGCTGATGTCGATGATCACCGCCTGCACCAGGGTCTCGCTGCCGCTGCGAATCGGCGACAGGCCCACCTCCAGGGGGATCATCCGCCCCTCGCGGTGCTGGCCGAACAGCTCGCGGTTGCTGCCCATGCGCCGCGGCTCGGGCAGCGCCTGGTAGCCGCGGCGCATGGCCACGTGGCTGCCGCGCAGGGCGCTGGGCAGGAGCATCTCCACCGGCTCGCCGAGCAGCAACTGCCGCTCGTAGCCGAACAGCAGTTCGGTCTGGCGGTTGACCATGGCGATGCGGCCCAGGCTGTCGACCAGCAAGATGGCGTTGGGCGAGGCCTCGACCACCAGGCGGAAACGCTCCTCGGCGCCCTTGCGCGCGCGCAGGTCGACCAGGTTGAGCAGGTAGTCGGCGTCGCCGCCCTCGCGCAGGCGGCTGAGGCTGAGGCTGACCGGAATCGTCTCGCCGCGCTGGCTGCGCGCCTGCAGCTCGTCGCCCTCGGCCAGCTGCGCCTGCAGCGTCGGCAGCGCATCGACCGCCGGCAGAAAGCGCGCCACCGGCTCGCCGATCAAGGCCTGTGCAGCGCAGTCGAGCAGCTCGGCGGCGCTGCGGTTGGCCATCTCGATGCGCCCGTCAGCACTGCACAGCAGGGTGGCCACCGGCAGGCGCTCGACCAGCAGGCGAAAGCGCTCCTCGCGCTCCTGCAGCTTGGCCGCCACCTGCTGGCTGGCGTACAGCTTGCGGTCGCGCTGGTACAGGTAACCGCCCACCAGCAGCGCCAGCAGGGCCGCCGCCGCCAGCCCCAGCCACAGGCCGAGGGTGCTGCCGCGGCCGGCCAGGCCACGCTCGTACTCGGCGGTGCTGCTGACCTGCAGGCCCCAGGTGCGACCGTACAGCGACAGCTCCAGGCTGCGCTGGAAGCGCGGCTGCCAGTCGTCGCGCGGCGCATCGCCGCTGAGCAGCAGGGCGTCCGGCGCCTGCAGGTCCTGGAGGGCGATATCGAAGCGGCGGCTCTGCGGGCCGAGGATGCCTTCCATCAGATCCTGGCTGCGGAAGGCGCCATGGACCGTGCCGAGCAGGGCCTCGCGACGCTCCTGCGGCGTGCTCAAGGGCATGCCCGGGCGGAACACCGGAAGAAACAGCAGCACCCCGCCCTGCACGTCGACCTGGGTTTCCTGACGCAGGATCAGCGGCGCGCTGAGGGTCGCCTCGCCGCTGTCGATGGCGCGCTCGATGGTACTCAGGCGCGCCGGCTCGGTGAGCATGTCGAAGCCCAGCACCCGGCGGTTGCGCCAGTCCAGCGGGCTGACGTAGCCGATCAGCAGGTACTGCTCGCGTTCGCCGGCGGGGAACATCTGGTAGTCGAGGCGCTGCTGTGCCTGCAGTTCGGCCAGGTAGTCGGCCAGTTGCGCGCGGCCCAGGTAGCGCGACCAGGCCAGGGCCTGGATGCCGGGATAACGATCCTGCAGCTGCAGCTGGTCGAGGGCGCGATCCCACTCCACCTGTGACACCGCATCGCTGCCGGTCATCAGCCCGGAGACGCCGCGCAGCACCATCTCGTAGGCCTGCATTCGCGCCAGTACACGCTGGCCGACGTCCTGCGCCTCGAGCAAGAAGCGCTGCTCGCTGTCCTCGCGCTCGCGACTCTGCATCAGCTGCCACTGCCAGACGATCAGCGCGCCGAGGCCGAGTAGCAGGCTCAGTGCCACGGCCAGCGGCAGCCAGGGTTTAGGCGCAGGCAAGACAGCTCTGTCGTCCATAGATTCTCCCTCGGTCATCCCGAACCAACGCGCACCAGCAGGCCGACGCGCGGACTTCACAGAACCACAGCAAGCATTCTAGTCAGGTTTTGAATGGCTGGCCTTTTGCCAGAAGAGACACGACAGGCGGTCAGGAAAAGCCCCCGGTCAGGGGGGCTGGATCAGGGCAGAAGATGCCGCCGTTACAGCGGCGCCCGCGTCAGTTCGGGCGCATGTCCATCAGCATGCGCAGGTAGGAGGTCAGGCGCTTGCCGCCGATCACGCCCTGGTAGCCGTGGCTGTCGTACTGCGCGCTCTTGACCAGGTCGACGCGAAAGCGCGGGGTGCGCTCATAGGTGCGGCCCAGGGTGCTGGTGGACTGGCTGTCGAACAGGTCGACGCTGACCTTGACGAACTCCCGCGGATTGCGCCGGCCGTTGGCGCCGCTGTTGTTCGGGCTGCTGAAGATGTCGCCGCTGGCGGTCATGGCCGAACTGTAGTATTCGCGGCCGCGCAGGCTGGTCTTGCCGCTGCCGATGACGAACTGCTGGGTGGCCGGACGGTAGCGGTCGCCGGCGGTCAGGTAGCTGGCCAGCACGTCATACAGGGCATAGCTGCTGCCGCTGCCGCGCTCCTTGTTGCGCAGGTCGAAGACGAACACGCCATTGCTGCCGATCACTTCCATCTCGACCTGGCCCAGGCTGGGGTTGTCCTGCACCAGCAGGGCGGTGTCCTCGTCCACGCCGAAGGCGAACGGCACGTTGCTGTAGTCGGCCAGACGCACGATCCGGCCCTGGCGGCCGCGTTCGCTGAAGTGGGTATCGAGCAGGCCATGGTTGAAGAAGCCGAAGCCGCCCTGCATGTCGTAGGACAGGTCATCACCGCCCGGCGTGGTATAGACGCCATAGCGCAGGGCGTCATAGCTCTCGCCGCCGGTGATCATCGGCCCCTGCACCATGATCGCGGTGCCGGCGCTGGTCCCGGCCAGCACGGCGCCATTGGCATGCCGGGCACGGATGGCGGCCAGCGCCGGGCTGTCCTGGCGAGTGCTGGTCTGCAGGGTCTGGGTCAGTCGACTCTGGTCGCCGCCGCCGAAGAAGAAGCCGGTCATGCCGTTGATCTGCTCGAGCACCTGGGGATTGCTGTTGTTGCCGATGCTGTCCAGGTCGATGGGAATCCACTGGGCATCCTGGGCGCCGTAGGTTTTCAGCAGCGCGGCGTAGAACTCGCCGTTGGCCTGGGAGTTGCGCGCATTGGCGGTGCCGGCATCCGGGTCCTGACTGGGTGGAATGGACGCGGCGGTGATAATGCCGATGCGCGCCTGGCTGCCGCCGGCCAGCTGGATCAGGCGTTGATAGATCGCCGCGTTGTCATCCTTGATGGCGCCACCGATCAGCACCAGCGGGCCGCCGGCATGGCCGACCAGGGGCAACAGGGCGAGCAGCAGCAGGGTGCAGCGTAAGACTTTGCCAAGCATCATTGTCGAGTTCTCCGAGACGTGCGCCAGGCGCACTCTTGTTGTGGGTGTTGTGAAACGGGAACTGCCGCAGCGTGGATTTTTTTGTCGAGTGGTGACCTCCAGCTCAGTAAACCGAGAAGTGTTTGAAGTAACGCTGTTCGATGCGCTTGTAGACCCCATTGCTGAGGATCACCGCCAGGGCGCGGTCCAGGCGCTCGCGCAGGGCCGTGTCGCCCTTGCGCACGGCGATGCCCTGGCCCTGACCGAAGTGCTTGGGTGACACCACCTGGTTGCCGACCTGTTCGAAACCCTGGCCCTGGGGCGTGTCGAGAAAGCCGAAGAAGCCGGAGACGGCATCGTCGAGCACCAGATCGATCTGGCCGGCGGCCAGGGCCTGGTACATCAGCGCGGCGGAGTCGAAACGCTGCAACTGGACGTGGGCGGCGTACTTGTCGTCCAGCAGGCGCTCGTAGGTGGTGCCCTGCTGCACGCCAACCCGTTTGCCGGCGATGCGCCGCGGGGTGACGATCACCTCATGGATCAGGCCCTTGCGGGCGAAGAAGTAGGCCGGGGTCTGGGCGTACTTGGCGGTGAAGTCGACCCGTTGCTGGCGCGCCTCGGTGATCGACATGGAAGCCAGAATCAGATCGGCGCGCTGCGCCTCCAGCGCCGGGATCAGATCGTCCCAGGCAAAGCGCAGCAGCTGGCACTCCTGCGCCATGGCCTGGCACAGGGCCTGGGCGATATCGACGTTGAAGCCCTTGAGCTGGCCGCTCTCGTCCAGGGTCTCGAAGGGCGGGAACTGGCCTTCCATGGCGATGCGCAAGGGTTGCGCCTGCACACCGAAGGCCAGCCCACAGAACATCAGGAGCAGAACGATACGCATGCTGTAAGTCTCCGCAATGAGCGCTGCACAGGGCCGCTGGAAAAAACGGCACCCGCGGGTGCCGTCAGGTCAAAGGAGCGTGGAGAAGACCTAAAACCTCGGGATTCGCCTGCCCCCGAGATGCAATCGGAGGCGGGCTGCAGCGCCGTTACAGCAGGCTCAGCGGGTACTCGACGATCAGCCGCACTTCGTTGAGGTCGTTGTCGAATGCAGTGGCGCGGTGGGTGGCCTGACGCAGGCGCAGGGACAGGTCCTTGGCGGCACCGGACTGCACCACGTACTTGGCCTCGAGGTCGCGCTCCCAGTGCTTCTCGTCCTTGCCGGCCCAGCCGGCGAAGGCGCCATTGGGGTCGGCCTTGGTGCCGTCGATCTGGTCGCCCTTGATGTAGCGGGCCATGAAACTCAGGCCCGGCACGCCGAAGCTGGCCATGTTGAGGTCGTAGCGCACCTGGAAGGAACGCTCGTTGGGGGCGTTGAAGTCGGAGTACTGCACCGAGTTGGCCAGCCAGATGGAGTCGCCGCCGATGTAGTCGAAGAACTCGTCGCCGTTGACCTTCTGATAAGCCAGGCTGAGCTTGTGCGCGCCGAAACCGTAGGCGCCCTTGAGCGAGTAGGTCAGGGTGTCCAGCTCGCCGGCCAGGGCCTTGCCCTGGTCATCGGTCTTGTAGGCCACCAGGTCGAAGCTCAGCGACTGTTGGTCGGCCAGGGGAATGTTGTAGTAGAGGTTGCCGAAGTACTGGCGCCAGACGTCCTCGGCTTCGCTGCCATACAGCGAGACGCTGAGGTTGTCGTGGAAGTTGTAGGTGCCGCCGACGAAGTCGACGCTGCGCGCCTCCACTTCGGCGTATTCGCTGGTCAGTTCGCCGTCGGAGTTGCTCGAGTTGCGGCGGTTGATGGCGGTGAAGTGCCCGGCTTCGAGGAACAGGTTGTCGATCTCGCTGCTGAACAGCTGCAGGCCGGTAGCGGTTTCCGGCAGCAGGCGCGAGTCGCCGGTGGCGAATACCGGGGCGGTCGGGCGTTGCTCGCCGAACTTCAATTGGGTGGAGGAAATGCGCGCCTTGACCACGCCACCGATTTCACCGGTGTTGTCCTCGATGCGGCCATCGCCGTCCACCGGCAGGATGCCGTTGCCCACGCTACCGCGGCCGCCGTCGAGCTTGATGCCGCCGTAGGCATGGGCATCCACACCCACGCCCAGGGTGCCCTGGGTAAAGCCCGAGGCATAGTTCAAGTGCATGCCATGGGCCCACTCCTCGCGGGTGTTGCGCTGGCTGTTGACGAAGTTGCGCTGCATGTAGAAGTTGCGGTTGAGCAGCTTCAGCGTGCTGTCTTCGATAAAGCCCTTGGCCTGCTGCTGATCCCCGGCCAGGGCGAACGACGAGCCGGCGGCGACCGCCAGGGCGATCAGGCTCAGTTTTACCAGTTTCATCACTTACTCCATTGTTGTTATTGAACAGCTCAGCGTCCGCCGCTAGGCGAACAATTCCGGTGCCAGCTCGGGCGGACACTCGCCCTTGCTGATCACCGCCTCCAGGCACAGGGTCGACGCCGACTCGGCCCAGCAGACGAAATACCCCTTGGCCCGCAGGCGCTTGAGACGAAACGGCCACTCCAGCTCGTTGCCCGGCTGCAGGGCGGCCAGGTGGGCGGGCAGCTGGATGATCGAGTAGAAGCCGGCGCGGGTTTGCACCCGTTCCAGCACCCGCAGATCGGGCTTGCCGGCCAGCAGTCGCTCGCGCTGCGGGGCGTGCCAGAGTTTTTCCAGGGCGAAGGCTTCCAACCTGTTCAGTTGCATACAGGGCTCTCGGGGTATCGGGGGGTGATTCAGGGCGGCGCCAGTCGGGCGCCGCCTGGTGCGGCTTAGCCTTTACTCAGGCCGGCGACCCGGGCCAGGGTCTGCGCCACTTCGCCGCGGCTGACCGGCGTATCGGGCTCGAAGCGCCCCTGCGCGGCCTTGAGCCAGCCCTCGCCCACGGTCAGGCGCGCCGCCTCGGCCAGTTCGGCATCCAGTTCGCCCAGGTCGCTCAACGCGGCGCTCTTTTCCAGGCGCGTGTTGTGGAAACGCTCGACCAGCGCCTTGCAGGCCAGGGCCCAGTCCTTGCGGGTGACCGGCTGCTGCCCGGCAAAAGTCTCGCCGGCGCGCATCCAGCCGTTGGACAGCACCACCTGCAGCTGCTCGCGCACCGGGTCGTCGGCGTCGATATCGCCGAGCGTCGGCAGCGCATCCAGCTTGGGCTCGGCGGCCAGGGTCATCTGCAGGGCATTGGCCAGTTCCAGGCGGCTGATGGGGCGCTGCGGCTCGAAGGCGTTCTTCCCATTGAGGGTCATCAGGCCGCGGAAGCTCACCGCGCGGATGGCATCGCCGAGGGCGCCGTTGCCGGCATCGACCGGCGCACTGGTGGCCGGATCGCCCAGGTTGGCGTTGACCGGACGGATATCCAGGCGCACGCCGCTGACGCTGTAGTTGGTCAGCGAATCGTAGAACTGGCTGTAGGCGCTGAATTCCGGGGTCTTGCTGAACGCGAAGCGGTAACCGTAGTGGTAGCCGTTGAGCGGGTTGTAGCGGGTCATCAGGCCCAGCTGGCGGCTGGCGCTGTTGTCGGCCAGGCCATAGAGCACGGCGCGGCCCATGGCCGAGACGGCGGCCAGGTCGGTGATCAGCTGGTTGCCCAGCAGGTACTGATTGCCGGCCTCGATGGCCGCCTTGCCCGCCGCCGGCTGCAGCGTGCCGCTGCGCAGGTCGTAGCGGTCGCCATGACCGAGCATGGCCAGGCGCACATTGCTCAGCCAGGTGCCGTAGAGGCCGAAGCCCTTCTCGGCCTGGCTGGCATCCATCACCGTCAGGTAGCCCTCGCCCAGCACCTCCAGCTGGCCGCCGGGCTTGACCCACATGGCGGTGTTGGTATCCAGGCCGAAGCCCTTGCTGGCCTTGCGCTCGGCCAGGTAGGCGGCCATGCGCGCGGCGCGGCCGGTGCTGGTTTCCTCGATCTGATCCAGGTGCTGATCGATGATGCCGTTAAACAGCCCCGCCCCCTTGAGGATGGCCGTGCCGCGCTGATCGGTCTTGGCGGCGACGCCGAAATCCAGGGTATCCATGACCACGCCGTAAGCGGTGGGCATCTCGGCGCCGAGAATGCTGGCCCCGGCGCTGGTGCCGGCCACCACGCCACCCCGGTCGAACACCTGGCGCACCCCCTGCATCAGCAGCGAGGGGCTGCCATCGGCATTGAACAGGGCGCGAGCGATGCGGGCCTGGTCGCCACCGACGAACCACACGGCACTGGCGTCAGCCAGGGGCTTGACCACCTCCGCGTCGTTCATGGTCTCCAGGTAGTTGTGACGATCGATGCCGACGATGCTGATGCGCTCGGCCGGGACCCCCTGGGCGATCAGCTCGGCCATGAAGCGCTTGCTGGAGCCCTGACTGCCGCTGGCAGTGGGCAGGATGACGATGCGCGCGCCTTGCTGGCCGCCGGCCAGTTCGACGAACTTGGCGTAGACCGGGACGTTGCTGGCGCGCAGCATGCCCCCCACGGCCAGCAGGTGGCCTTCGGCCTGTGCCACGGAGCTGGCACAAGAGAGGATCAGGGCGACGAACAGACGGCGAGGCTGGAACGGCTTTTTCATTCTTATTGCTCTTGTTATGAAAATTCTGACGCGGATTGACCTCCCTGTGGCGGCTGCAAGCCGCGCCAGTCCTGGCGCCCAGCATGTGAATAATAATTTTCACAATGCAGCTTTGTGAAATTTTATATACCACAACGACCCCCTGTTCAAGCGCCCGCGGCGACCCTGGGCCTCCTGGTGCGGCCTGAAAAAGCCCGCTCGCGGCGCGGCAGATAGCGCGCTAGAGCGGTTGAGGCGAGCGCTCGGCGACACCCGCAATGACATAAATATTTCTAAATAGTAGATTTATGAAAATAAACGTGTCATAGATAGTGCCCACAGGACCCAAGCCGGCCCACTTCGCCGACTCTCCGCAACCCGGCCCACCCGACCCGGTTGCCGGCTGCGCCCAGGCGCTGCCAGTGCACATCCAGCGCCGCGCCGCCGGCTGTGCAGCGAACCCCAAACCACCACCCAGGAGTCAATAAGATGAACAAGATCGCACTTCTCGGCGCACTGGCACTGTCCGTCGCCAGCAGCTTCAGCCACGCCAGCCAGGACAGCCTGCGCATCGGCATCGAGGCGGCCTACCCGCCCTTCGCCTTCAAGACCCCGGACGGCGCCATCAGCGGCTTCGACTACGACATCGGCCAGGCCCTGTGCGCCGAGATGAAGGTCAAGTGCCAGTGGGTCGAGCAGGAGTTCGACGGCCTGATCCCCTCGCTGAAGGTGCGCAAGGTCGACGCCGTGCTGTCGTCCATGTCGATCACCGAGGATCGCCTGAAATCGGTGGACTTCAGCAAAAAGTACTACCACACCCCCGGCAAGCTGGCGATGAAGGCCGGCACCCAGATCAACGACCCGCTGCTCGACCTCAAAGGCAAGAAGGTCGGCGTGCAGCGCGCCTCCACCTACGATCGCTACGCCAGCGACAAATTCGAGAAAGCCGGCATCGAAGTGGTGCGCTATGCCTCGCAGAACGAAGCCTTCCTCGACCTGGCCGCAGGCCGTCTGGACGCCACCCTGGCCGACATCGTCAATATCGACGAGGGCTTTATCAAGACCCCAACCGGCAAGGGTTTCGCCCTGGTCGGCCCGGACTTCAA
Source organism: Pseudomonas sp. PL-6 (assembly GCF_054110165.1). Taxonomy (NCBI): domain Bacteria; kingdom Pseudomonadati; phylum Pseudomonadota; class Gammaproteobacteria; order Pseudomonadales; family Pseudomonadaceae; genus Pseudomonas; species Pseudomonas sp. PL-6. Next base: position 4,317,933 of record NZ_CM134189.1, read on the forward strand.
CGACCCGCAATACTTCGGCCGTGGTGCCGGCATCGCCGTGCGCAAGGGCGATGAGGCCAATGCCGCGCGCATCAGCGCCGCCATCGACGCCATCCGCAGCAATGGCAAGTACCAGGAAGTGCAGGCCAAGTACTTCGATTACGACATCTACGGCCAGTAACCCTTCCCTGTCCGCAGAGGCATCCGCCCACCGGCGCGATGCCTCTTTCTCGTATTCGCGCAGCGCCTGTCGCGGCGCGTGAGGACCCCATCATGCTCCACGGCTACGGCTCGACCATCCTCGATGGCGCCTGGCTCACCCTGAGCCTGGCGCTGACCTCCATGGCCCTGGCCATCAGCCTCGGCCTGCTCGGCGCGGCCCTGCGCCTGTCGCCGATGCGCTGGCTGGCGCTGCTCGGCGAGGGTTATGCCACGCTGATTCGCGGCATTCCCGACCTGGTGCTGATCCTGCTGATCTTCTACGGCGGCCAGGACCTGGTGAACCGTGTCGCGCCGCTGCTCGGCTACGATCACTACATCGACATCAATCCCTTCGTCGCCGGCGTGTTTACCATGGGCTTCATCTTCGGCGCCTACCTGTCGGAGACCTTCCGCGGCGCCTTTATGGCCATCCCCAAGGGGCAGGCGGAAGCCGGCGCGGCCTACGGCATGAGCGGGGTGCAGGTGTTCGTGCGCATCCTGGTGCCGCAGATGATCCGCCTCGCCATTCCCGGCTTCACCAACAACTGGCTGGTGCTGACCAAGGCCACCGCGCTGATCTCGGTGGTCGGCCTGCAGGACATGATGTTCAAGGCCAAGAATGCCGCCGACGCCACCCGCGAACCCTTCACCTTCTTCCTCGCCGTGGCCGCCCTGTATCTGCTGCTGACCAGCGTCTCGCTGCTCGCCCTGCGCCTGTTGGAGCGGCGCTACAGCGTGGGCGCGCGCCTGGCCGACATCTAGAGGACCCGCTCCATGCTCGATTTCCATCTGATCGCCGAGCACCTGCCGCTCTATGGGCGCGGCCTGCTGGTGACCTTCCAGTTGCTGCTGATCGCCCTGGCCCTGAGGCTGGCCTTGGCCATTCCCTTGGGCCTGATGCGGGTATCGCGCTCGCCCTGGCTCAACGCCCCGGCCTGGCTCTACACCTACGTGATCCGCGGCACGCCAATGCTGGTGCAGCTGTTTCTGATCTACTATGGCTTGGCCCAGTTCGCGGCCATCCGCGACAGCTTCCTGTGGCCGTATTTCTCCAGCGCCACCTTCTGCGCCTGCCTGGCCTTCGCCATCAACACCAGCGCCTACTCGGCGGAAATCCTCGCCGGCAGCCTCAAGGCCACGCCGCACGGCGAGATCGAGGCGGCCAAGGCCATGGGCATGTCGCGCGCCAAGCTGTACCGGCGCATCCTGCTGCCCTCGGCCCTGCGCCGCGCGCTGCCGCAGTACGGCAACGAGGTGATCATGATGCTGCACACCACTTCGCTGGCGTCGATCGTCACCCTGATCGACATCACCGGCGCGGCGCGTACCCTCAGCTCGCGCTACTACATGCCATTCGAGGCCTTTATCACCGCCGGGGTCTTCTACCTGGTGCTGACCTTCGCCCTGGTCCAGCTGTTCAAGGGCGCCGAGCGCCGCTGGCTGGCCTACCTGACCCCGCGCAAGGCCTGAGGAGAAACCATGGAGTCGATTCGTCATTCCCTGCCCTGGAGCCCCAGCGGCAGCGACCATCACCTGACGGTGCTGCGCTTCGGCAGCGGCCCGCGCAAGGCTTATATCCAGGCCAGCCTGCACGCCGACGAACTGCCGGGCATGCGTGTGGCGGTGGAGCTCAAACGCCGGCTGGCTGAACTGGAGAAGCAGGGGCGGTTGACCGGCGTGGTGGAGCTGGTGCCGGTGGCCAACCCCATCGGCCTGGGGCAGATGTTCCAGGCCACCCACCAGGGGCGCTTCGACTTCGCCAGCGGGGCGAACTTCAACCGCGATTTCGTCGACCTGGCCGCGCTGCTCGCCCCGCAGCTGGGAGGCCGCCTGGGCCGCGATGGCGAGGCCAATATGCGGCTGATCCGCAGCGCCATGCTGACCGCCCTCGACCAGTTGCCCCCAGCCAAATCGGCCCTTGAGGGGCTGCGCCGCCTGCTGCTGCGCCAGGCCTGCGATGCCGATCTGGTACTCGACCTGCACTGCGACTTCGAGTCGATCCTGCTGCTCTATGCCCAGCCCCAGCACTGGCCGCGCCTGCGGCCGCTGGCCGCGCGCCTGGGCGCCGGCGCCGTGCTGCTGGCCGAGGACAGCGGCGGCCAGTCCTTCGACGAAGCCTGCGCCGGGCCCTGGCTGAAACTCGCCGCGCAGTTCCCCGACGCCGCCATTCCAGCCGCCTGCCTGGCCAGCACCATCGAGCTGCGCGGCATGGCCGATACCGAGGCGCCGCAGGCCCGGGACGATGCCGAGGCCATCCTCGGCTTTCTCGCCGACCAGGGCCTGCTCGCCGGCGACTGGCCGGCGGCGCCCGCGACCTGCTGCGAGGCCACCCCCTTTGCCGGCGCGCAGTACGCCTATGCCCCGCACCCCGGGGTGGTCAGCTATCTGCAACCGCTGGGGGCCTGGGTCGAGCCCGGCGATGCGCTGTTCGAGGTGATCGACCCGCTGAGCGATCGCCATTCCGTGATCCTCGCCGAAACCCGCGGCGTGCTCTACGCCCGCGAACGCCTGCGCTATGCCCAGCCCGGCCTGTGGCTGGCCAAGGTCGCCGGTGCCCAGCCCATCCGCCAGGGCCGCCTGCTGACCGACTGACAACAAGAGAACCCCACCATGTACACCCTGGAAATCGACAACCTGCACAAACGCTACGGCAACCACGAGGTGCTCAAGGGCGTCTCGCTCAAGGCCAGGGCCGGCGACGTCACCAGCATCATCGGCTCCAGCGGCTCGGGCAAGAGCACCTTCCTGCGCTGCATCAACCTGCTGGAGCGGCCGCACAGCGGGCGCATCCTGCTCAATGACGAAGAACTGCGGCTCAAGCCGCACAAAGTCACCGGCGACCTGCACGCCAGCGATCCCCAGCAGCTGCAGCGCATGCGCTCGCGTCTGGCCATGGTCTTTCAGCACTTCAACCTGTGGTCGCACATGAGCGCCCTGGACAACGTCATGGAAGCACCGGTGCAGGTACAGGGCATCAGCAAGAAGGAGGCGCTGGAGAAAGCCGAGCACTACCTGGCCAAGGTCGGCGTGGCCCATCGCAAGAACGCCTATCCGGCGCACATGAGTGGCGGCGAGCAGCAGCGCGTGGCCATCGCCCGTGCCCTGGCCATGGAGCCGGAGGTGATGCTGTTCGACGAACCCACCTCGGCCCTGGACCCGGAGCTGGTCGGCGAAGTGCTCAAGGTGATGCAGGATCTGGCCAGCGAAGGCCGCACCATGCTGGTGGTGACCCACGAGATGGGCTTCGCCCGCGAGGTGTCCAACCAGCTGGTATTCCTCCACCAGGGCCGGGTGGAGGAAAGCGGCTGCCCGAAAGAGGTGCTGGCCAACCCGCGCTCCGAACGCTTGCAGCAGTTTCTCGCCGGCAGCCTGAAGTAGCCCGGGTGCACCTGGCGCGGCCGGCTGGGATAGACTGCGCTCACGCCGGCCTGCGCCGCCTCTCACTCACCCGTGCCGAATCACCATGCTGACTTCCGCGAAGAACGCCACCGTCTACGCCGCCCCCGTGATGCGCAAGCTGGCCGAGCGCATTCCCACGCTGCAACCCTCGCTGCGCAAGGTGGCCGAATTCATCCTGCGCCACCCGCTCAAGGCCGCGACCCTGAACATCGAGGAGATGGCCGTGGCCACCGCCACCTCGCCGGCGGCGGTCAACCGTCTGGCCAAGGCCCTCGACCTGGGCGGCTATACCGGGCTCAAGGCCGAGCTGGTCAGCACCCTGCAACAGATGGTGTCGCCGGTGGACAAGCTGCGCAGCGAGCTGGAGAGCCGCCCGGACGGCAGCTTCGGCCTGCACGAACAGATCCAGATCGCCAGCAGCAACCTGGCCACCGCCGGGGCCAACAACGTCCCGGCCAGCTTCGACGCCTTTGTCGACGGCCTGATCCAGGCACGCAAGATCTACATCCTCGGCTTCGGCAACAGCGCCTATATGGCCGGCCTGGCCGCCGCCAACCTGGTGCCCTTCTGCGCCGACGCCACGGCCATCAGCATGGAAGGCGGCAACGAGAACGCCGCCTACCGCCTGGCCGCCATCACCGAACAGGACGTGCTGCTGGCCATCGCCATGCCGCGCTACAGCCTGGACACCCTGCAGCTGGCGCGCTTTGCCCGCGAGCGCGGCGCCGGCGTACTGGCCATCACCGATTCGCCGGCATCGCCCCTGGCCGGCATCGCCCGCCACACCCTGTTCGCCCCGGCCGACCACCCGGTGCTGATCAGCTCCAACACCGCCGTGCTGGCCCTGATCGAAGCGCTGGTGGCCGGGGTCATGGCGCGCAACAAGGAGGCTGTGCAGCTGGCCGCCGAGCTGACCGAAAGCGTGATGTCCTACCTGCACGTGCCCAACGGCGAGAAACCGTCGCGCCGGCCAGGCAAGCTCCGCGGCTGAGCGCTCGCCGGCCCAGAGCCAAGCCCGCCAACGACCGGGCAGACACGACGGCCGCACAGAAAAAAGCCCCCGCAAGCGGGGGCTGTGTCACGCCATGACTGCGGCTCAGAGCGGCCGCAGGTTGATCTCGACGCGGCGGTTCTGCGCCCGCCCGGCTTCGTTGGCGTTGCTGGCGATCGGCTGGCTGGGGCCGGCACCGTAGGAGGAGATGCGCTGGCCCGGCACGCCGTTGGCGCTCAGGTAGTTGGCCACGCTCAGGGCACGGCGGTTGGACAGGTTCTGGTTGAGCTCCAGCGAGCCGGTGCTGTCGGTGTGACCGACGATGTTCACGCCGTTCTTATCGAACTCCTTGAACACCAGCACCAGGGAATTGAGGGTCGGGTAGAAGCTGCTGGAGATATCCGCCGAGTTGCTGGCGAAGGTGATGTTGCCCGGCATGATCAGCTTGAGGTCGTCGCCGTTGCGCTGCACCTGCACGCCGGTGCCCTGCAGGGTCTGGCGCAGCTTGGCTTCCTGGGTGTCGACGTAGTAGCCGTAGCCACCGCCAGCCGCACCGCCCACCGCGGCGCCGATCAGCGCGCCCTTGCCGCGATCCTTCTTGCTCGAGGTGGCGGCGCCGATCACCGCCCCGGTGACCGCGCCGATGCCGCCGTAGATGCCGGCCTTGCCGGCCTGCTGCTCGCCGGTGTAGGGGTTGGTGGTACAGCCGGCCAGCAAGGCCATGACCGCGGTGGCCGCGATCAGATTACGCCTGGTCTTCATAGGGACTTCCTTAGGATTGGTTCTGGTGTCGGCAGCATGCCGGAGCCTTCGAGCCGCCACGGCGGGACGAAGTTCCGCGCCAGCTTACCAGCCGCCCGGCACGCAGGCTGCGACCCAGACCAAATCCGCGGGCGTTACTGCACGCCCGGCAGCGGCCGCAGGGTCACCTCGACGCGACGGTTCTGCGCGCGGCCCTCGGCCGTGGCGTTGCTCGCCACCGGCTGGTCCGGGCCCATGCCGCGGGTGCTGACCCGGCTGCCATCGACGCCCTGGGCCAGCAGGTAGCTGGCCACGCTCTGCGCGCGACGCTGCGACAGGCCCATGTTGTAGCTGTGCGCGCCGGTGCTGTCGGTGTGGCCGACCACTTCGATGCTGTTCTGGTTGTACTGGCGGAAGGAGTTGGCCAGGTTGTTCAGCGGCGCGTAGAAGCTGCTGGCGATCTCCGCCGAATCGGTGGCGAAGGTGATGTTACCGGGCATGATCAGCTGGATCACGTCGCCCTGACGCTGCACCTCGACGCCGGTGCCCTGCATCTGCCGACGCAGTTCGGCTTCCTGCTTGTCGGCGTAGTAGCCGTAGCCGGCGCCGGCCGCACCACCCACCGCGGCGCCGATCAGCGCGCCCTTGCCGCGATCGTCGTGACCGATCAGGGCACCGGCGGCGGCACCGGCCAGGGCGCCGAGACCACCATAGGTGGCGGTCTTGTTCGAGCTCGGCGCACTCTGGTCGTAGGGGTTTTGCGAGGCGCAACCGGCCAGCAACAGGGCAGCGGAGCAGGCGGCGATCAGGGTCAGGCGGGACATGGCGAACTCTCCTTGGACGACAGCAGAATGCCAGTGTAGACAGCCCGCACGGCGCCGGGTTCAGGCGCGGATAAACGGATTCTCGCGCATCTCGTCACCCAGGCGGGTATCCGGGCCGTGGCCGGTGACCACCGTGGCGTCCTCGTCCAGCCGGTACAGGCGCTGCTTGATCGAGCGCTCGATGGTGGCGTAGTCGCCGCCCCACAGGTCGGTACGGCCGATGCCGCGCCGGAACAGGGTGTCGCCGGCGATCAGCAGCTTGGCATCGGCGAACCAGAAACTCATCGAACCCGGCGTATGCCCCGGCGTGTGCAGCGCCACGCCGCAGCCGCAGGCCAGCGCCTCGTCGTCGGCCAGCCACTGGTCAGGCGCCGGCACCGGCGTGTAGGGCACGCCGAACATGCGGCACTGCATCTCCAGGTTGTCCCAGAGGAACTGATCGTCCTTGTGCAGGTGCAGAGTGGCGCCGGTCTTCTCCTTCATCTGCCCGGAAGCGAGGAAGTGATCGAGATGGGCGTGGGTGTGGATGATGCTCACCACCTTGAGACCATGAGCCTCGAGCCGCGCCATGATCAGATCGGGATTGCCGCCCGGATCGACCACTATGGCCTTCTTCGTCAGCGGGTCGCCGATGATGGTGCAGTTGCACTGCAAGGGACCGACGGGGAAGGTTTCGCGGATCAGGGCAGTCGTTGCGGCGGTGTTCATCGGGGGGCCTCGTTGCGGTAATCGCCGGGCAGTTTACCCGTCCATTTCCTGAATGCGCGGCGGAAGTTGGAGGGGTCGCTGAAACCCAGCAGCTGGGCGATCTCGTACAGCGGCAGGTGGGTGGTGGCGAGGTATTGCAGGGCCAGGCGCTTGCGCACTTCGTCGAGCACCTGCTGGTAGCTGGTGCCCATCTGCGCCAGGTGCCGGCGCAGGCTGCGGCCGCTGGTATGCAGGGCGCTGGCGGCGCCATCGAGGTCGGGGAAATCGCCGGGGCGCGCCAGCAGCAGGCGGCGCACGCGGGTGAGCAGGCCGTCCTGCACGTCGAGGCTGGCCAGCAGCGCCTCGCACTGCTGCTCGCACATCTGCACCGTGGCCGGGTTGGCCAGGGCCATGGGCCGCTCCAGGTAGTGCCGCGGCAGGCGCAGCCAGTGGCAGGGCTGCTCGAACTGCGCCGCCACGCCGAACACCTCGGCGTAGCGCGCGGCATGGGCCGGCGCGGCATGGGCGAAACCGACGGCGAGGCCCTGCAGTTCCTCGCCGAGGAGGAAGCGGGCGATGGTGTGGATGCTGGTCAGCAGGCCTTCGGCGGCGAAGCGCGCCTGCGGCCCCATGGGGAAGGACTCCACCGCGCGTAGCTCCATGTCCTCGCCCCGCTCCACCAGCTCCAGCTCGAAGGCCAGGCCGAGCACCCGGTAGTACTTCAGGGCGAACTGCAGCGCCTTGCCCAGGTTGGCGCTGGACAGCACCGCGTAGCCGAGGATGCCGTGGGTGGAGACGTTGAGCCGCTGGCCCAGCACCAGGCCCAGCGCCGGTTCGCCGCAGCGCTCCAGCGCCGCCTGGGTGAGCAGATGGAAGTCGACGAAGGACAGCCGGCCATTGGGGCTGCCGAGCACCTCGGGGCGCACCCGCGCCGCAGCGAACAGCGCGGCGCGCGGCACGCCCAGTTCCTCGGCCAGCGCCAGCAGGGCTTCGGCGTAGGCCACCGGCACCAGTTCGGCGGTGAAATTCAGCGGTTGCTTCATGGGGACGTCTGGTTAGGCGGCTGGCCGTAAATGACCCGAATTTTGGCAGACCTTAACCTTGCCCATGGCGGAGCCACAAGCCCATAGTTGCACCATGGTCCCGCAACCGGAGGCAACAGGCATGGCCAGCACCACCCCGGAAGGCTTGCAGATCCGCCCGCGTCGGCTCGACTTCGCCCTGCCCGATCCGCTGCCGCGGCACTGGCACGGCGGCAACGCCTTCAAGAGCCACCTGTTCAACGCCATGTCGGTGCTGTTTCCCGACGGCGAGCGTTTCTTCATCGATTCGGTGCGGCTGTTCCGCGACCAGGTCGAGGACCCGCTGCTCAAGGAGCAGATCCGCAGCTTTATCGGCCAGGAAGGCCATCACAGCCGCGAGCACCTGGAGTACAGCCAGCGCTTGCGCGAACTGGGCTACGACATCGACTACCTGGAGCGTGGCCTCAAGCGGCGCCTGGGCTTCCTGCAGAAGCACCTGCCGAGCAAGCTGCAGCTGGCCGCCACCGCCTCGGTGGAGCACCTGACCGCGATCATGGCCGACGCCCTGCTGAAGGACCCGCTCTGGCTGGAAGGCGCCGACCCGCGCATGGCGCGCCTGTGGCGCTGGCATGCGCTGGAGGAGACCGAGCACAAGGCGGTGGCCTTCGACGTGTTCCAGCTGGTCAGCGGCAACCCCTGGCTGCGCCGCCGCGCCATGCTACAGAGCACCTTCTTCTTCACCCTCGACACCACCAAGGGCCTGTTGCACCTGCTCAAGCGCGATGGTCTGCTGTGGAACTGGCGGGTATGGCGCGACGGCCTGGCCTGGCTGTGGGGCTCGCGCGGCATCTACCGGCCGCTGGTGCGGGTCTATCTGGACTTCTACAAGGCCGACTTCCACCCCTGGCAGCACGACAACCTGCATCTGGTGCAGCAGTACCGCGGCGAATTCGATACGCCCGCGAGCTAGCGACCGCGCGCCTAGGGTGCGCCATGCGCACCAAGGCAGACCACGACGAACAACTGTGGCCTAGGCAGCGCCGCCCCCCCAACTTTCCACTGGCCAAACGTCGATGGCCGGATATGACTGCAACATTGGCTGTTGCGAACCTGTGCCGGCCAGCCCGCTGACGCCATAGTCGGTCGCACTTCATCAGCGCAAGGGAGCCCTTATGGCCAGCACCACCCCGGAAGGTTTGCAGATCCGCCCCCGACACATGGACTTCGATCTGCCCAATCCGCTGCCGCGCCACTGGAACGGCGGCGACGCCTTCAAGACCCACCTGTTCGACGCCATGTCGGTGCTGTTTCCCGACGGCGAACGCTTCTTCATCGACTCGGTGCGCCAGTTCCGCGACCGCATCGACGACCCGCTGCTGAAGGAGCAGATCCGCGGCTTCATCGGCCAGGAGGGCCATCACAGTCGCGAGCACCTGGAATACAGCCAGCGCCTGCGCGACCTGGGTTACGACATCGAACGCATCGAGAAGCGCGCCCGCGCGCGCATCCGCTATACCCAGAAGAAGTTCTCGCAAGAGCGTCAGCTGGCCGCCACCGCGGCGCTGGAGCACATCACCGCGATCATGGCCGACGGCCTGCTGAAGAACCCGGCGCACATGGCCGGCGCCCATCCGACCCTGGTGCGCCTGTGGCGCTGGCATGCGCTGGAGGAGACCGAGCACAAGGCGGTGGCCTTCGACGTCTACAACCAGGTGTGTGGCAGCCGCAAGCTGCTGCGCCGGGCGATGGTCATGGGCACCTTCTTCTTCGTCCTCGACACCACCCGCGGCCTGGCGCATATGCTCAAGGTCGACGGCCTGCTGTGGAACTGGCGCGTATGGCGTGACGGCCTGCGCTGGATGTGGGGCAAGGACGGCGTGTTCCGCCCGCTGATCGGCACCTACCTGGACTTCTTCAAGGACGGCTTCCACCCCTGGGAACACGACAACCTCGCACTGCTGCACGCCACCCGCGAGGAGTTCGACGGCGCGCCGCAGCCCCAGGCCAGCGCGGCCTGACACCACCCGCTCCTTTTCTCCGGCGGAAAAGGAGCGCCCTCCCCCATGATTTCCGCTCCGAACGCCGCTGCCCCTGAGGTTTCATGAGCCCCTGGATCGCTCGGGGAAAGTCCCAGATGCGGCTCGTCGCCCGCCGCCGCAGCGCTAAAGATTGAATATCTCTCTCGCCGATCGTGCGATCTCGGTATCCAGAACGTCGATCGTCGCTTGATTCTGTCGATGCGCGGCAGTGAGGCGATGCCGTCCGTCCGCGGTACGAATCCGGATCATCCCGTCCTCGTCCACAAGTTTCTCAATCGCGATAGCAGGTAGAGGCTGGTTTAGAATCAGCATGTTCACATAATGCTGAACCGCCGGCTGGTGGATGTTGTTGTCCCTCTGGGATCGCTGCCAGTTATCCCAAAGCCCTTGGACGCTCAGTGCAATGGTCATGGGCCACTCCTTGCTGTTGAGGACAGAGCACAGGGTAGAAGGCCGCACCCGACCTGTCGAAGCAGGTCGGGCCGCCCGCCGCTCTCGCAGGAGCGTCCCGACCGTGGCGGGACGCGTCAACCCAGCAGAAACCTCATCGCATCGGCCGCGCTCTGCTCGGCAATCTCCTCCATGGGAATGTGCCCGACGCCCGGGTAGGTCTTGACCTGGATGCCCGGCAAATCGCGCTGCCACAGCGGCACGTGCTTGGGCGAGATCCAGCGGTCGCGCTCGCCCCACAGCAGCAGGGTCGGCGCCTGGATCTGCGCCACCCGCTGCGGCGTGGCGTGCAGCTCCTCTTTGTTGACCTTGAGCAGCACGCGGAAGATATCCATCATGCCGCGGCGATTGCCGGGCCGGCGCGACAGGTCGTAGTAGCGGTCGACCACCCCCGGCTTGATCCGCCCCGGCTCGCCGTAGACCTCCTTGATGCCCTGGGCGATCAGCGCACGCGGCATCCACAGCGGCATGGCCAGGGTGGCGCCGGGCAGCGCGGCGGCGGCGATCATCCATGGCACCTTGGCCATGGGGTAGCCGGCCGGGTCGACCAGCACCAGCTTGCTCACCCGCTGCGGCTGGGCCAGGGCGAAGTTCCAGGCGATATAGCCGCCGAGGGAGTTGCCGGCGATATCCGCCCGCTCCACCTGCAGGTAGTCGAGCAACAGGCCGAGCACGCGAATCATGCGCTCGGCCGAATACTCGCCGTCGCGCGCCGGGCCGGTGAGGCCGAAGCCCGGCACGTCGAAACGGATGATTCGGTAGTGCGGGGCGAAGGCCTGCACCCAGCCATCCCAGGTGTGCAGCGAGGCGACCACGCCGTGGATCAGCACCAGCACCGGCTTGTCGCGGTTGCCCTCGTCGCGGTAGTGGATATTGAAACCGTCCAGCTCGATATAGCGCGAACCGCTCTCGGCACTGCCGTAGCGGGCCTTGAGGCGCTCCAGCGGCAGGGCGCCGAAGCCCAGACGGGCGAAACCGATGGCCAGGGGCGGTTGCAGGGACAGGCTGTTGGCGGACATGCGGGCACCTCGATATTGTTATGGGCACCCGTCATCAGAGCATGAGCCGGCGCCGGATACCGCCCAACCTAGGTTGAGCCGGGGCACAGCGAGGCGATCAGCAGGTCGCCGAGCACCGCCTTGGCCCGCTCGATCTCCGCGCGACTGGCGCTGCGCCCGAGCAGGTCGAGGGAGGCGGCCTCCAGCGCCCAGATCAGCGCCTGATAGACCAGCGGATCGCGCGGCGCCAGCTCCGGCTCCAGGCGCTCCACCAGCAGGCGCAGCATCTCCTGGTGGGCACGCTGGCGATGCGCGGCCAGCGGCGACTCGGCGCGCAGCGCCTCCTCCTGCATCAGACGGATGATCGGGCCGACCGCCAGGTGATAGTCGAAAAACCGCCCGACCATGGCGCGCAACCAGGCCTGCGGGCTGCCGGCCACCTGCTGCATCTCGCGAAAGCGCGCCAGCAGGAGCAGCACCGAGGTCTGGTAGATGCCCTCGAGCACCTCCATCTTGTTGGCGAAGTACTTGTAGAAGGTGCGCCGCGACACCTGCGCGGCATCCAGCAGGTCGTTCACCGTGACCTGCTCCAGGCCCTTGCGGGCGAACAGGGGAATCGCCGCCAGCTGGATATTGGTGCGCTGCAGGTGACCGATCAGCGGCCCCGCGCCGCCCTGCTGCGAGGTCAGCGCGCCGTAGCCGCCCAGGTCCTCGAACACCGCGCGGATGGCTCCGTGCTCGGCCAGCTCGTCCATGCCCTCTCCCCAACCAAGGCGCGGGTGACGCCGGTCTCCGAGCTGGGTACTCTGGAGCCGCCTCTAGCCGCGGATATTCATCGTGTCGCCCACCCTAGCACGTCGCCTGCTCTGGCCGCTGGCCATCCTTTTGCTGGTCTGCCAGGCGCCGGCCGGCGCCGCCGAGCTGTTCTACCTGGGCCAGCGCATCCCGGACATCCACCAGCCCTGGCGCAGCGGCGACTACCAGCAGCTGCACGCGGCCCTGGAGCAAATCGACAAGACCCAGGCCAATGCCCTGCCGCGGCGCAGCGGCGAATTCACCGGGCCGATCTACCAGCGCATGGTCTCGGCAGAGAACTTTCGTCCGCAGCTGAATATCTACGCGCCGCTGGAGCTGCGGCAGAACGAGGCGCGCGAAGTGCTGTTCCAGCTCAAGGAGCTGATGCGCCTGTACTTCGATTTCCGCGCCAAGCAGCAGCCCTATGCCGCCGAAGCCCTCGGCCTGATGAGCTACTCGCTGCGCCAGCAGGCCATCCTCTTCACCCTCACCACCGAGTTCTGGATGACCCTGTCGCAGAGCGAGCAGAGCAACCCGGTGCGCCTGCAGGGCCTGCAGGAGACCAAGGCGGCGGCGGCGATGCTCACCGGCAGCGCGCTGGACTACCTGGAGCTGACCCAGGCCTTCGGCCGCGACGAGCTGCTGCTGTACAGCGCCGAACTGAGCCAGCAACTGCCGGAGCTGTTCGTCCACCTGCCGGCCGAGGTGCAGGCGCAGTTGCTGACACGCATCGACGGGCTGGCGAGCGACCATCGTTACCCCCAGGTGCAGAGCAACATGGCCGAGCTGCTGCCGGTGCTGCAGATGATCCACCGGGACGTGCAAGCCAAGCTGGCGCAGCCGCCCACGCCGGTGCTCAAGGCGCCGACGCTGGATCTGTCGCTGCCGGGTTCAGCGCAATAGGCCAAGGCCCTTGGCGCGCGCCACCGCCTGGGTGCGGCGTTCGACGCCGAGCTTGCTGTTGATGTGGCGGGCGTGGGTCTTGACCGTGTGCAGGGAGATGAACAGGCGCTCGCTGATCTCCTGATTGGAGCAGCCGCCGGCGATCAGCTGCAGCACCGCCAGCTCGCGGGCGCTGAGTTTCTCGGTCAGCACGCCCTCCTCCGTCAGCGCCTCCTCGCCCTCGCCCTGTCCCGTCGGCAACTGCCCAAGCAGGGCCTCGCGCAGCGGGCAAACCGGCCGTGCGAGCAGGCGCTCGCGCAGCCACTGCGGCTGGTGCTGGAGCAGTTCGACGAAGGGCAGCAAGGCGCCTCCCTGCGCCACCTCCAGGCAGGCGTCGAACTGCTGCTGCGCCTCGCGCTCGCGCCCGTTCTGGCGCAGCAACTGGGTCAGTTGCGCCTGCGCCATCAGCCCAACCAGTTGCCCGCCCAGGCCATGGGCACGCTGCTGCAGTGCGCGCAGGCGCCGCTCGGCCGCCTCCGCCTGCCCCTGCAGGCGCTCCAGCGCGGCCTGCTGCAAATCGATATGCAGCGCCAGCTGCGGGTGGAACTCCGGCGCCACCGCCCGCCCCTGGGCACCGTAGGTCTCGCCCAGTTGCGGCAGCCAGGCCGCCGCCAGCTCGACCTGGCCCTGGCGCAGCCACAGCTCGCATTTGCTCAGGGTAATCATCGCCAGATAGTAGATCGCCGGCACGTCCCACACGTGCATCAACCGCTCGGCCTCGCCGAGCAGGGCGAAGGCCTCGGCCGGCCGGCCGCTGCGCCCTTCCAGGCCGGCCAGTACGCAGTAGCCGATCAGCACGCCGACATCGCGGCAGGCGCGCGCTTCGGCGATGCCGGCGCGCAGGCGTGGCGCCGCCTGCGGCTGCAGACGCAGGCTGAGCAGATAGCCTTCGTAGAGGGTCAGTCGCGCGCGCACCGAATAGCTGCGCTGCGCCGCCAGGCCCTGCAGCCGCGCCAGGCCCTGTCGCACTTCCTCCAGAGCGCGCAACACCTCGCCACGGGCCTGCAGCACGCGTGCCCGCTCGTAATGGGCCAGGGCCTCGAACAGCGGGTTGTCGATGCGCTGCGCCAACTCCAGCGCCTCGCGATTGAGGCCACGCGCGCGCCACAGATCGCCGCGCACCATGGCCAGGTTGGCCAGGGTGGACAGGCACATGAAATGCGGACCGTAGCGCTCCGCGGACAGGCCGGCCAGCGCCTCGGCGCATTGCCGCTCGGCCCGCCCGCTGTCGCCGCGACCGCGGGCGATCACCCCATCCAGTGCCTGCCACTGCGCCAGCAGGCTGCACTGGCTGGTCGCATCCGCCGCCGGTAGGAAGCGCCCCAGTTGCTCGAGCAGCTCCTGCGCCGCATCCAACTGGCAGGCCAGCGCCAGCGCCCAGCCATAGAGCATGATCAGCCGCGGCGTGCTGGCCAGCAGCTCGTCCGGCAGGTTGGTCTTCCAGCGCAGCAGCATGGCGACGTTCTGCTCGGCCAGCAGCTGCTCCTCGGAGAGGTTCTGCACCAGGCTGGCGGCGACGTCGGCCTGGCCGGCCAGCAGCGCCTGCTCGATGGCGGCATCGAGCAGGCCCTCGGCGGCGAACCAGCGACAGGCGCGCAGGTGCGAACTGCCGCGCGAGCGACTCAGGCCCTCGGCCGGTCGCGCGTTGAGCAGATCGGAAAACAGATGGTGGTAGCGAAACCAGCGCCCCTGCTCGTCCAGCGGCACCAGAAACACCTGGTTGGCCTGCAGCTGGCGGATGATCGCGGCGCTGTCATGGCTGTCGCGCAACGCGTCGCACAGCTCGGCGCAGAAGCGCTCCAGGCAGGCGGTGTCGTAGAGGAACTGCTGCACCTCGGCCGGCTGGCGCTCGATCACCTCCTCCAGCAGGTAGTCGCGGATCAGCCCCTCGCCGCCGTGCAGCTCGAGCCTGGCCTGCGCCTCGCTGCCCAGGTCCTCGCCGGCCAGCAGCCACAGGCGCAGGCCGGCGACCCAGCCCTCGCTGCGCTGCAGGATGCCGGCGACCTGCTGGCGTTCCAGGCAGGCGCCCTGGCTGGCCAGCAGGGCGTCCAGCTCGTCGGCGGTCAGGCGCAGATCCTGCTCGCTCAGCTCCAGCAGCTGGCGCGACAGGCGCAGACGCGCCAGGTGCCAGTCCGGCCGCTGGCGGCTGGTCACCAGCAGCAGGACGCCGGGTGGCAGGTGATTGAGGAAGAACTGCAGGCAACGGTCGAGCACCGGCCCCTGGGCCAGGTGATAGTCGTCCAGCACCAACAGCAGCGGCTGACCGCCGTCCAGTTCATGGGCCAACTCGTCGAGCAGGCCGTCAAGCCACTGCTCGAAGGCGAAGGGCTGATGGCGCTGACGCATCTTCAGCAGGCCCAGCGCCTCTTCCCCCAGGCTCGGGTAGAACTGCTGCAGGCCCTGCAGCAGGCGTTCGAGAAAACGCCCGGGATCGCTATCGCGCTCGCTCAGGCCCAGCCACAGGCTGTGCCAGTGGGTCGGCAGGCGCTCACAGAATTCGATGGCCAGGGAACTCTTGCCGAACCCGGCCGGCGCACAGACCAGCAGCAGACGGCCCTGCAACCCCTCCTCCAGACGCTGGCACAGGCGCTCGCGGGGCGTATGCCCCGCCGGTAGCGGCGGCCGGTAGAAACGGGCTTCGACCGGCGTGGCCGGCATGTAGGGGAAACTTGGCGAACGGGAAAGGTCAGTCATCGGCCAATTCTTGGAAGTCTCATGTATGCAGCGGGCGCGACCTGACCCCAGCCTAGCGGCTTGCACTGACCATTTGAAGCGCCGGCTACAGTCGGTAACGAAAAAGCCGGTTGGCAAGCGCAGCCGCTGCGGTTGCCAGACCCGGGCTCAACTGGCTGCGGTGCCGGCAATGGCGGACCAGGCTGCGCCATGTGCCCAGCCCGAGAAAGTCGGCGCGCAGCAACGAAAAAGCCGGCACAAGGCCGGCTTCTTCGTGTTGCAGGACGCGAGGGTTTAGCGCACGCCCGCCTGGCGCAGCGCCGCCGGGGTGTAGTCGCTGCCGGCTGCCTTGTAGTTGAAGTCGTAGGCCTGTTTCTCCTCGTTCTTCATGCCCAGGGCCAGGTAACGACCGGACAGCAGGTCGTACAGGGTCTCGACGGTATACCAGGGCACCTGCTTGTCGTAGTAGTACTGAGCATGAGCCTCGGCCACGCGCCACAGGGTACCGCGACCGTCGTAGTGATCGATCAGTGCGGCCTGCCAGGTGTCCTCGTCGATGAAGAAGTCACGCTTGGCGTAGATGTGGCGCTCGCCGTCCTTCAGGGTCGCGGTCACGTGCCAGACGCGGTGCAGCTCGTAACGGGTCAGGTCCTGGTTGATGTGGCCGGCCTTGATGATGTCGGAGTACTTCAGGCTCGGCGAATCCAGCTTGTAGGCGTTGTAGGGGATAAAGATCTCCTTCTTGCCGTTGAGCTGCCAGTTGTAGCGATCCGGCGCACCGTTGTACATGTCGAAGTTGTCGGAGGTACGCAGGCCGTCGGAGGCGGTACCCGGACCGTCGTAGGACACCTGCGGGGCGCGGCGCACGCGCCGCTGACCGGCGTTGTACAGCCAGGCCAGACGCGGTTCCTTGACCTGGTTGAGGGTCTCGTGCACCAGCAGCACGTTACCGGCCAGACGCGACGGGGCGGTGACGCGCTGCTTGAAGTAGAACAGCACGTTGCTTTCCTTGCTGGCGTCGAAGTCGGTCAGCGCATCGCGGAAGGTGAACTCGTCCTGGAAGTACACCAGCGAGTAGGAACCGTTGGCCTGCGGCGTGGCCTGGGTGACCAGACGACGCACGCTGCCGCCGCGGTAGCGGGTGATGTGGTTCCAGATCGCTTCCAGACCGTTCTGCGGGATCGGGAAGGGGTTGGCGGTCTGGAAGTTTTCCAGGCCGTTGCCGCCCTCGACCATCTTGGTGTTGACCGCGTTCTGCTTGGTCGCCTCGAGCACCGCCGACGGCAGGCTGGCCGAACGGTGGGTCGGATAGACCGGCATCTTGTAGCTGTCCGGGTAGCGCTTGAACATGGCCAGCTGGCCGGGAGTCAGCTTGTCCTTGTACTGCTCGACGTTCTGCGCGGTGATGGTGAACAGCGGCTGCTCGCTGGCGAAGGGATCGGAGAGGAAGCCCTTGCCGTCGACGGTGCCGGCATTGGCCGGCAGGCCGCCGGTCCAGGCCGGAATCGAACCATCGGCGTTGCCGGCCATCTCGGCGCCCAGCGGCGTCAGGCTGGTGCCCAGCTTGGCCGCTTCGTCCGGAGATACTGCCGCCATCACACCGCTGGCCAGCAGGGACAGGGTCAGGACGCCGCTTTGCCACAGAGTTTTTGTTGTTTTCATTCGCATCATGATTCCTCGAAATTCCTGGCCGCTTAGAAGTTCAAACCGAAGCTGAGCGCGACGAAGTCGCGGTCGATATTGGTGTTGTACTCGCCACCGAAGAAGTCGGTGTAGGACAGGCTGGCGGTGTAGGTGTTCTGGTATTCGGCATCCAGCCCCAGGCTGATGGCCTTGTTGCCTTCGTTGAAGGTCGGACCGTAGCCGTCCACGTCATGCGACCAGGACAGGCTGGGCTTGAGGTTCACGCCGGCGAATACGCTGTTGTAGTCGAGCACCGCACGCAGGCGGTAACCCCAGGAGGTGTTGGTGAAGAAACCCTTGTCGTCGCAGTTCTGCGGATTCGCTGGGTTGGCAATACCGGTGCAGAGGCTGTTGTCGGGGTAGGCGCCAGCGCCGAACTCAGGTGCACGGCCGAAACGCAGCTCGTTCTTGCCCAGGTTGCTGACGTGGGTGTAGCCCACCTCGCCCACCAGGGTGAGGCGCTCGGCGCCGGCAACCTGATCGACGAACTGGGTAACGCTGACCTGCGCCTGAGTCATGGGCTTGCGCACATAACCGGTCAGGGTCTCGCCTGCGCCGAACGCAGCATGGCCGCTGGTATAGATCGGCAGGTTGGTCGGCACACCGAGCCCGCCAGCCACAGGCCCCTGGGCGATGGAGGCCAGGGTCAGGTCGGTGGTATTGATCTGCATCGGCATGTTCGGCCGATAGCTCAATTCGCCGTTCACCGCGGTGGAGCCGACGTTGGTGGCGAAGCTCACGCCATGCAGGCGAATGTCTTCCGGGTATTCCAGGCCGTACTTGGCGAACAGCTCGCCTGTGGCCGGATTTTCCACCGAGTCGGGGAACAGGTAGACGCTCTGCCCCGCCTTGTAGGACAGGATCGGCGTACGGCTGTGGTAGTTCATGGTGTAGAAGCCGAACTCGGTATTGTTCAGTTCCTCGACGAACCAGCGCAGAGCGATACCGTACTGCCCGCTGTCGCGCGCGTCCTTGTCGGCCATGCGCCCCACGTACTTGTAGCCGGGGCTGCCCGGACCACCGAAATCGCTGCCATCGACGGCCAGACGATCGACGCAGCCGTCCTGCACCACATCGACGGCGAAGAAGGTGCCGCAGTTGTCGAGAACGGTCTGGTCCCACTCGAGCTGATAGAAGAACTCGGCCGAGAGGTTGTCGGTCAGGCTCTGCGACACATAGAACATGTTGACCGGGATCAGGCCTTCCTTGATCTCGGCGCCGGGACGACGGAATGCCGAGACGTCCACCGGGTTGATCGAGTTGATCGAGTTCTGGATAAAGGTGCTCTCGCCCCAGCTCACCACCTGCTTGCCGACCCGCACGCTGCCCGGCAGGTCGCCGATGGCGTAGTTGTGATAGAGGAAGGCGTCGAGCAGCTGCACGCCGGACGATTGCGCGGCGGTCTTGCGGTTGCTGTCGTCGATGTCGTAGAGCAGGCGGCTCTCGTCCTTCAGCTCGAAGTCGTACCAGTACTTGCCGCGCACGAACACACCGGTATCGCCGTACTTCAGCTCGAGGTCGTGGATGCCCTTGAAGATCTTCGAGAAGGTTTCGCCCTTCTTGAAGTTCAGACGACCGTCGTCGCCGGTCTGGGACGAGGCCTCGCCACCGTTACGACTCCCCACCAGACTCGGGTCGGCACCGCGCACCGCCCAGCTGGCACCGACGGACAGCTGCGAATCGAACTGACCTTCGATCTCGCCGATATTGAAAGTGACGCCGAATGCCGGAGCGGCGAGGGTGGAAGCGAGGCTGACGGCCAGCGGCAGTTTCGCCAGGCGCCAGTAAGGGGTTGTTTTTGTCATCGACGCTACTCCATCTATTTTTTGTTATGGATGCTTGGACTATAGCCAGCGGGTATTACTGCTTGATCCCTCGAAAGTGTGATTTGCAGCCCCCAGGCACTCTGGCTCGCCGGTTTCAAGGCCCGCGACTAGCCAAGCATGGACGTGAAACAGCAATTAGCAAGCCAAACGCTTGTTTGACTGAGCGGTCATTTCCGCCGCCCAGTCAAACCGCTACTCACAGGGTGGAGAGGAAGGCGCTGCCGGCCTCCTGCCACTGGGCGATATCGACGCGAATGCGCTTCTTGTCCAGCTTGCCGACGCTGGTCTTGGGAATTTCAGTAACAAGAGCGATCTGCGTGGGAATCGCCCACTTGTTGATGTGGCCCTGCTCGACGAAAGGCTTGAGGTGCTCCTTGAGCCCCTTGGCGTCCAGCATCTGGCCTTCACGCGCCACCAGCAGGGCGAACGGCCGCTCGCCCCACTGCGGATCGGGCACGCCGACCACCGCCACCTCGCGCACCGCCGGATGGCGGCTGATCAGATCCTCCAGCTCCAGCGAGGAGATCCACTCGCCGCCGGTCTTGATCACGTCCTTGATGCGGTCGCGGATCTCGATGAAGCCCATGCCGTCGATGGTCGCCACGTCGCCGGTATGCAGCCAGCCGTGCGCCCAGAGCTCCTCGCCCTTCTCCGGCTCGCGGAAGTAGCCCTGGGTCAGCCAGGGCGCGCGCAGCACCAGCTCGCCCTGCGCCTCGCCGTCGCTGGGCAGCAGCCTGCCCTCGGCATCCATGATCGCCGCCTCCACCAGCGGCACCGGAATGCCGGCCTTGATCCGGTAGGCGGTGCGCTCGTCCTCGCTGCCGGCGCGCAACTCCTCGTTGAGGTAGGCACAGGAGATCAGCGGGCAGGTCTCGGACATACCGTAGGCCGCGGTCAGCTGGATGCCGCGCGCCTTGGCCGCCTCGTACAGCGAGCGGTTCAGCGCGCTGCCGCCGATGATCATCTTCATCCCGCCGAAGTCATGGCCCTGAGCATTGGGTGCATTGAGCAACATCTGCAGGATGGTCGGTACGCAGTGGGAGAAATTGACCTGCTCTTCCTTGATCAGCCGGCACAGCATCTCCGGCTCGTAACGCCCCGGGTAGACCTGCTTGACCCCGAGCATGGTGGCCACGTAGGGCACGCCCCAGGCGTGCACGTGGAACATCGGGGTGATCGGCATGTAGACGTCGTCGTTGCCGAGCAGGCGAATGCTGTCCAGCGAGCTGACCGTGGCAGCCATCGACAGGGTGTGCAACACCAGCTGGCGATGGGTGAAGTACACGCCCTTGGGGTTGCCGGTGGTGCCGGTGGTATAGAAAGTGGTGGCCACCGAGTTCTCGTCGAAATCGGCGAAGTCGTACTGCGGGCTGGCGGCGGCCAGCAGGCTCTCGTACTCGCCGACCAGGTTCGGCAGCGCTGCGGTCTTGTCCTCGCCATCGGTCAGCAGCAGGGTCTTTTCCACCGTGGTCAGCTGGCCGGCGATGCCGTTGTACAGCGGCACGAACTCGCTGTTGACCAACACGAAGCGATCCTCGGCATGGTTCATGGTGTAGAGGATCTGCTCCGGCGACAGGCGGATGTTGATGGTATGCAGCACCGCGCCGAGCATGGGGATGGCGAACATGCACTCGAGATAGCGGTGGCTGTCCCAGTCCATCACCGCCACTGTGTCACCGGCCTTGACCCCTGCCGCGCTCAGCACGTTGGCCAGGCGCGCGACGCGCTCGTTGAAGGTGGCGTAGCTGTAGCGCAGCTGATCACGGTAGACGATTTCGCGGGTCTTCTCGTAGCGGCTGCCAGACAGCAGCAGGCGCTTGATCAGCAGCGGGTAGGAGTGGGCATTGGCGGCGGAAGGGATCAGACGGGTCTGCAACATGGAGTCACCTGAAGGCGCACAAGGAAGGGATGCTGCGACTCTAGAGCGGCGCCGGCGGGGCGAAATCAGCCCAAAGAATGATTTGCCGCGTGACCCTTTGGCCGCTTTCGGTCACAGGTTAGAATCCAGCCATGCAGCCGGTCGCGAAACAGGCTGCGCCAAGCCCAACTTTCGTTCGAGGTAACAACTATGTCCGACCTCGTCATCGTCAGCGGCGCCCGCACCCCCATGGGCGGCTTCCAGGGCAGCCTGGCCAGCGTGTCCGCCGTCGACCTGGGCGCCGCCGCCATTCGCGAGGCGGTCAGCCGCGCCGGTATCGCCCCGGCCGAGGTGCAGGAAGTGATCATGGGCTGCGTGCTGCCCGCCGGCCTCAAGCAGGGCCCGGCACGCCAGGCCGCGCTCAACGCCGGGCTGCCCGCCGCTACCGGCTGCACCACCATCAACAAGCTGTGCGGTTCGGGCATGAAGGCGGTGATGCAGGCCTTCGACGCGCTCAAGGCCGGCAGCAACCAGGTGATGATCGCCGGCGGCATGGAAAGCATGTCCAACGCCCCCTACGTGCTGGAAAAGGCGCGCACCGGCCTGCGCATGGGCCACGGCGAGATCAAGGACCACATGTTCCTCGACGGCCTGGAAGACGCCCGCAGCGGCCGCCTGATGGGCTCCTTCGCTCAGGAAACCGCCGATAAGTACGGCATCAGCCGCGAAGAGATGGACGCCTACGCCATCGAGTCGCTCAAGCGCGCCCAGGCCGCCATCAAGGACGGTTCGCTGGACGCCGAGATCGTTCCGATCACCGTCGCCACCCGCAAGGGCGAGGTGCTGGTCAAGGACGACGAGCAGCCGCTGACCGCCAACCTGGACAAGATCCCCGCGCTCAAGCCCGCCTTCCGCAAGGACGGCAGCATCACCGCGGCCAACGCCAGCTCGATCTCCGACGGCGCCAGCGCCCTGCTGCTGATGACCGCCGAAGAAGCGGCCAGGCGCGGCCTCAAGCCGCTGGCCAGGATCGTCGCCCACGCCACCCAGAGCCAGGAGCCGAGCGAGTTCACCCTGGCACCGATCGGTGCGATGAGCAATCTGCTGAAGAAGACCGGCTGGAACAAGGACGAAATCGACCTGTTCGAGATCAACGAGGCCTTCGCCATGGTGACCATGCTGGCCATGCGCGAACACGGCCTGGATCACGCCAAGGTCAATGTCTTCGGCGGCGCCTGCGCCCAGGGTCACCCGGTCGGCTCCACCGGCTCGCGGATCATCCTCACCCTGATCAACGCCCTGCAGAAGAAAGGCGGCAAGCGCGGCGTCGCATCGCTGTGCATCGGCGGCGGCGAGGCCACCGCGGTGGCCATCGAACTGCTGTAAGCCCGCCCATCAAGACAGAGCCCCGCAGTTGCGGGGCTCTTGCGCTCAGCGCATCTCGCTCAGCGCCAGCTTCACGCCGATGGCCACCAGCACCGCGCCCATCAGCCGATCGAACCAGTGGCCCATGCGGGCGAAGCCGGCGCGCACCCGCTGCTGGCTGAACAGCCAGGCGACCATGCAGAACCACAGCGCGGTGGCCAGCGCCAGGTAGAGGCCGTAGCCGGCCTGCACTGGCACCGGCGTGTGCGGGTCGATCACCACGGTGAACAGCGACAAGAAGAACAGCGTCGCCTTGGGGTTCAGACCGTTGGTGACGAAGCCGCTGACGAAGGCGCCGCGAGCGCTGCGCTCGCCCGCCGCCAGGCTCAGCTCGGCGCTGGCCGGATCGGCCGGGCGCGCACGCAGCGCCTTGATGCCGATATACAGCAGGTAGGCCGCCGCCAGCCATTTCAGCGCGTTGAACAGGACGATCGACTGCGACACGATCAAGCCGATGCCGAGCAGCGAGTAGGTGACGTGCACCAGGATCCCGGTGCCCACGCCGAAGGCGCTGAACAGCCCGGCGCGACGACCATGGGCCACGCTCTCGCGCACCACGATGGCGAAGTCCGGCCCCGGGCTGGCCACGGCCAGCAGGTGGATCAGGGCGACGGTGAGAAACTCGGTCCAGTACATGGTGGCTCCGCAGCGGCAGGCGAGGTCTGGTAGGCTCGCCAATCTACTCCTGCGCCCCCTCTGCGAAAAGGTACAGCTGATGAGCAACAGCGCCCGCGCCGTCTTCCTCGACCACGCCTCCCTCGACCTCGGCGACCTCAACCTGCAGCCGCTGCAGCAGGCCTTCGCCACATTGACCCTACACGCGCAGACCGCCCCCGAGCAGGTCGCCGAACGCCTACAGGGCGCCCAGGTAGCGATCAGCAACAAGGTACCGCTGACCGCCGCCACCTTCGCCGCCTGCCCCGAGCTCAAGCTGGTGCTGGTCACCGCCACCGGCACCAACAACGTCGACCTGGCCGCCGCCCGCGCCCATGGCGTGGTGGTGAGCAACTGCCAGGGCTACGGCACACCGTCGGTGGCGCAGCACTGCCTGATGCTGCTGCTGGCCCTGGCCACCCGCCTGCCCGACTACCAGCGCGACGTCGCCGCCGGGCGCTGGCAGCAGGCCAGCCAGTTCTGCCTGCTCGACCACCCCATAGTCGAGCTGGAGGGCAAGACCCTCGGCCTGCTCGGCCACGGCGAGCTGGGCGGCGCGGTGGCGCGCCTGGCCGAAGCCTTCGGCATGCAAGTGCTGCTCGGCCAGTTGCCGGGCCGCCCGCCGCGCGAGGATCGCATCGCCCTGCATGAACTGCTGCCGCAGGTGGACGCCCTGACCCTGCACTGCCCGCTCAACGAGCAGACCCGCAACCTGATCGGCGCCGCCGAGCTGGCGCTGATGAAACCGCAGGCGTTTCTGATCAACACCGCGCGCGGCGGCCTGGTCGACGAACAGGCCCTGGCCGACGCGCTGCGGCGCGGCCACCTGGGCGGCGCCGCCACCGACGTGCTGCTGCAGGAACCGCCGAAGGACGGCAACCCGCTGCTGGCCGCCGACATCCCGCGCCTGATCGTCACGCCGCACAATGCCTGGGGCAGTCGCGAGGCGCGCCAGCGCATCGTCGGCCAGGTGGCGGAGAACGCCGCAGCCTTCTTCGCCGGTGCGCCGCGGCGGCTGGTCGGCTAAGCTGCGCAGCTTTTTCAGGAGCCCCCGATGGACCCGCGAAGCGAAGTTCTCCTGCGTCAGGCCGAGCTGTTCGGCGGCGAGCTGCTGCTGGCCGGTCTGCCGGCCGACGATCTGCTCGGCGCCCTGCCCCAGGCGCGCGGCTGGAGCTGGCACGCCGGTGACCAGGCACTGCTGCAGGCACGCTTTGCCGGGCGCAGTCAGTTCGACACCCTTATGCCGGAGGGCGACTACTGCGCCGCCGTGCTGTTTCTGCCCAAGTCGCGCGAACTCGCCGATTACCTGCTGCAGGCCCTGGCCGCGCGCCTGAGCGGCCGCCCGCTGTACCTGGTCGGCGAGAAGCGCGGCGGCATCGAGCGTGCGGCCAAGCAGCTGGCGGCCTATGGCACGCCGCGCAAGCTGGACAACGCGCGCCATTGCCAGCTGTGGTGCGTGCAGGTCGAGCAGGCGCCCGCGCAGCCCGAGCTCGACGCCCTGGCCCAGGTCTACAGCCTGCCACTGGCCGACGGCCCGCTGCAGGTGGTGAGTCTGCCCGGGGTGTTCGCCCACGGCCGCCTGGATCGCGGCAGCGCCCTGCTGCTGGAGCACCTCGACGACCTGCCGCACGGCCATCTGCTGGACTTCGGCTGCGGCGCCGGCGTGCTCGGCGCCGCGCTCAAGCGCCGCTACCCGGCCAGCCAGCTGAGCCTGCTGGACGTGGACGCCTTCGCCCTGGCCAGCAGCCGCCTGACCCTGGCCCGCAACGGCCTGGATGCCGAGCTGATCGCCGGCACGGGCATCGAGTCGGCGCCACAAGGGCTGGCCGCCATCGTCAGCAACCCGCCCTTTCACCAGGGCGTGCACACCCATTACCAGGCCAGCGAGAACCTGCTGACCCAGGCCGCCGCCCACCTGAACATCGGCGGCGAACTGCGCCTGGTGGCCAACAGCTTCCTCAAGTACCCGCCGCTGATCGAGCGCCACCTCGGCCCCTGCCGCACCCTGGCCGAGGCCGACGGCTTTCGCATCTACGCCGCCCGGCGGCGTTGAGCGGGGTTGCTCTGGGCGAAACGCTTGGGCACAATGCGCCGGTCCTAGGGGAGTAGTCTCCCGCGAGCGCCCAGCTCGCCCGGCACGCGTCAACACACTTGCTCCGCAGAGCATGGCGCGCGCGACCCAAGGCCTCCCAGAGGGGCCTGCGGTTTGACAAGACCTATGACACGCACACCTTACCCGGGGCGGGAAGGTCGTACGTGTCATAGCCGTGTCGACCCGCCCCTTTAGGAAAACCCCATGCTGGAATCCCTGTTCGTCCCCACCCTGATCGTCGCCCTCGCCGAAATCGGCGACAAGACGCAACTGCTCGCCTTGCTCCTGGCCGCGCGCTTTCGCCGGCCCTGGCCGATCATCTGGGGCATAGTGGTCGCCACCCTGGCCAACCACTTCGCCGCCGGCGCCGTCGGCAACTGGGTCGCCGGCCTGTTCTCGCCCGCCACCCTGAGCTGGATACTCGCCGCCAGTTTCGTCGCCGTGGCCGCCTGGACGCTGATCCCCGACAAGCTGGACGAGGACGAGGAATCCGGGTTGAAGAAGTACGGTCCCTTCCTCACCACCCTGATCGCCTTCTTCATCGCCGAGATGGGCGACAAGACCCAGGTCGCCACGGTGATGCTGGCCGCGCAGTACCCGCACTTCGTGCTGGTGGTGCTCGGCACCACCCTGGGCATGCTGATCGCCAACGTGCCGGTGGTGCTGGCCGGCAACTTCGCCGCCGAGCGCCTGCCGCTGACCCTGATCCGTCGCCTGGCCGCCTGCGCCTTCGCCGCCCTGGCGCTGTACGCCGGCTACCAGGCGCTGCAGTTGAGCGGCCTGGCATGACGCATCGCTGACGCCATCTAGCTGGCACATCGGCCAATTCCAGCCCCCTCCTGCCTGCTGCTAAAGTGCGCGACACGTCACGCAACTTGAGTCGGCAGTCCGGAGGGCGTCATGTCATTGGATGATCGGAAGAAGGTGGTGTGCCAGCACATCGACCTGACCTGGAACAAGGGCCGTCTGGCGCTGGCCGAGCAACTGCACAGCCGCGACTTTCTCTACAAGAGTTCGTTTATCGGCCGCCCGCTGAGCAGCGCCGGCTTCGCCCAGATGGTGCAGGACATCCGCCACGCCATGCCGGACCTGCAGGTGGTGGTCGAGGAATGCATCGCCGAAGGCTACAAGGTGGTCACCTGGAGCACCCTGATCGGCACCATCGAGCAACCCGCGCTGGGCTACCCGCCCAGCGACAAGGTGCTGAGCATCTCGGCCATGGCCTTCTGGACCCTGACCCCGGGCAACGAGATCCAGGAAATCTGCACCATGTTCGACATGGAAAGCTTCCGCGCCCAGCTCAATCTGGAAACCCGCCCCTTCGCCGAAAAAGCCCTGCCCTGAAACGCCAACGGCGCGCCCTGAGCCCTCAGGACGCGCCGCCGGTCCATCCCGAGGCCGGACTCAGCGCCCGGCCTTGGCCTGCTCGTACAGCGGCATCACCTTGGGAATCGCCGCCTGCAGCGAGGCGATACGGCTGCTGGAGGACGGGTGGGTGCTCATGAACTCCGGCGGCGCCCCGCCGCCGGCGGCCGCCATCTTCTGCCACAGGCTGACCGCCGCATTGGGGTCGTAGCCGGCGCGCGCGGCCAGCTCCAGGCCGATCAGGTCGGCCTCGTTCTCGTTGCCGCGGCTGTTGGGCAGGGTCAGGCTGTACTGCACCACGGTGTCGGCCAGGGCCAGGCCGCCCTCACCGAGACCGAGCAGGGCGCCGGCGCCCTGCTTGGCCATCTCGATGCCATAGGCCTTGGACATCGCCTCGCGGCTGTGCTCGCGCAGGGCGTGAGCCATCTCGTGGCCCATGATCGCGGCGATCTCGTCGTCGCTCAGCTTGAGCTTCTCGATGATGCCGCTGTAGAAGATGATCTTGCCGCCGGGGCCGCAGTTGGCGTTGAGCTCCGGGCTCTTGATCAGGTTGACCTCCCACTGCCAGTTGGCCGCATCCGGGCGGAAACGCGGCGCCTGCGGGATCAGTCGGTTGGCGACGGCTTGCAGGCGCTTGGCGTTGGCGCTGCTCTTGTCCAGCACGCCCTGGCTCGACGCCTCGCTCAGGGTCTGCTGGTAGGACTGCGCATACATCTGGTTGACCTGGTCGGCCGACAGCATGCTGAACATGTACTGCTTGCGCTCCACGCCCACCGCACCGCCGCTGGTGGTGTTGACGGCCTGACAGCCGGCCAGCAGCAGCGCCGCCGCCAGGCCACCCAGAGTAAGAACCTTGTTCATCGAACGATCTCCTTTATCGACCGACCTATGCTAGGCCGCCGCCTCGGCGCGAGCAACCACGCCACTTGCACGATGGCCGCGGGCCATCTTTGCTAAGCGATGAAACCGCCAAAACGCCGTCCGAGAGCTTATCCACGACAGCCCGCTAAGGTTTTCCACCGACGCTGCCGATAGCCGTTTTAGAGCTTGTTCAAAGGCTCGCGAGCTAGAGCAATGCAAGGCGCAACGACCAACGGGAGTAACAGCCAAAGGCTGGCCCGAAGGGTGAGCGCCAGCGAATCAAACAGGCGAGAAAGCGGAGTGTACTTTTGTACATGAGCATTACTCGCTGCGCTCGCCCTGCGGGCCGTCCTGCGGAGTTTCAGTGACAAGTCACTGTCCGAGCCTGTTTTTAACGCAGCAGTGCCGACGCGCAGCAGCCTTTGAACAGGCTCTTACAGGCCACATCGCGCCCCGGAGCCAATATGAAGTTCAAGTCGATCCAGTTTTCCGTCGCCTTCCTCGCCGGCGCCAGCGTGCTGGCCGTGGTCGTGGCCCTGGTGCTCTATGCCCTGTTCGCCAGCGCTCGCACCCAGGCGCTGGTGGAGCAACGTACCCAGGCGCTGCTCGAACAGGTCATCGAACAGCGCCTGGCGGCACTGGCGCGCGCCCAGGTCAGCGAAATCCAGCGCGAGCTGGAGGTGCCGCTGCAGATCACCGCCGACCTGGCCCGGGTCAACGCCCTGCTCGGCATGAGCGATGCCAACGGTGCCCCGCTGCTGGCCGTCAGCCGCGAGGAACTGGCCAACCTGGTGCGCGAGACCACGGCGCAGACCCCCAAGCTGCTGGGCAGCTACATCGGCTGGGAAGCGAACGCCTTCGACGCCAGCGACGACCTCTACGCCGGCAGCCGCGAGAACGGCTACGACGGCAGCGGCCGCTTCCTGCCCTGGTGGTATCGCAACGCCGACGGCAGCCTGGGTCTCGACGCCATCGGCTCGATGGAAAGCGAGAAACTGCTGCCCACCGGGGTGCGCGAGGGCGAGTACTACCTGTGTCCCAAGGAGCGCAAGCGCCCCTGCGTGATCGACCCGGCGCCCTACGAAGTCGGCGGCAAAATGACCATGCTCGCGTCTTTCACCTCGCCGATCCTGGTGGACGGCGAATTCCGCGGCATCGCCGGCGCCGACCTTGCAGTCAATTTCATCCAGGACCTGCTGACCCAGGCCGACGCCCAGCTCTACGACGGCGCCGGCGAGATGGCGCTGATCGCCGGCAACGGCCGCCTGGTGGCCTCGACCAAGGCCCCGGACAAGCTCGGCGAACCGGCCACCGCGCTGCTCGACGCCAACGAACTGAGCAACCTGAGCGGCCTGCAGCCGGGCCAGCCGAAGTACGACATCCACGTCGAGGACGATCCCGCCGACAGCCATATCGAGCTGTTTCTCAGCTTCACCATCGGCCAGGCCGATACCCGCTGGGTGCTGATGCTGGTGCTGCCGCTGGACACCGTGATGGCCGACCTGCGCCAGCTGCAGGGCGAACTGGCCGCGCAGCGCGAAGCCGATACCCTGGGCATGAGCCTGGTCGGCCTGCTGATCGCCGCCCTCGGCCTGCTGGTGATCTGGTTCGTCGGCTACGGCATCGCCCGCCCGCTCAAGCAGATGGTCGGCATGCTCGACGACATCGCCAAGGGCGACGGCGACCTGACCGTGCGCCTGCGGGTCGAACGCAGCGACGAACTGGGGCAGATCGCCCAGGGTTTCAACGCTTTCCTAAGCAAGCTGCAGGCGATGATCGGCGACGTGGTGACCTCGGTACAGCAAGTCAGCGACTCGTCCGAGCACACCGCCGACATCGCCATCCGCACCAACCAGGGGGTGCAGAAGCAGCTGGCCGAGATCGAGCTGGTGGCCACTGCCGTGCACCAGATGACCGCCACCGCGCAGGACGTGGCGCGCAACGCCACCCACGCCGCCGAGGCCGCCAACCACGCCGACCGCGCCGCCAACCAGGGCAAGCAGGTGGTGCAGAGCACCTCGAGCGCCATCGCCGCGCTGGCCAGCGAAATCGGCCGCGCCGTCGGCGTGGTGCAGAGCCTGGCCAAGGACAGCGAGAACATCAACGCGATCCTGGTGGCGATCCGCGGCATCGCCGAGCAGACCAACCTGCTGGCGCTCAACGCCGCCATCGAGGCGGCGCGGGCCGGCGAACAGGGCCGCGGTTTCGCCGTGGTCGCCGACGAGGTGCGCAACCTGGCGCAGAAGACCCAGCAGGCCACCGAAGAGATCCAGAGCATGATCCAGCAGCTGCAGCACGGCACCCGCGAGGTGGTCAAGGTAATGGAGCAGAGCCAGGTCAAGACCGACGACAGCGTGGCGCACGCCAACCAGGCGGCCGACTCGCTGGAGGCCATCACCCAGGCGGTCTCGGTGATCAACGACATGAACACCCAGATCGCCAGCGCAGCCGAGCAGCAGAGCGCAGTGGCCGAGGACATCAACCGCAACGTCACCAATATCGGTCAGGTGGCCAACGAGGTGGCCGGCGGCGCCGACGAGGCCAGCCAGGCCAGCGCCGGGCTGACCAAGCTGGCCGAGCAGCAGCGCCGGCTGATCAACCAGTTCAGGGTGTAAGCGGCTTGTAGGGTGCGCCATGCGCACCCTACGCGTTGCTCGGCCTCACGCCGGGGTCAGGCACTCCGGCGCATCCAGCTTGGGGTCGTTGACCAGGGTGGCCAGGGCGCGCTCGCGCAGACCACCCTGGGGCCTGGCCAGCAGCGCCTGCAGTTGCTCCAGCCCGGTCTCGCCGCTCAGCCACAGGGCCCGCTCCTGCTCGTCGAGAATCAGCGGGCGGCGCTGCGAGGCGGCTGCCTGGGTGATCAGCGCCACGCTCAGGTACTCGTGCCCGCCGACCGGATAGACCTCCCACAGCGCGGCGAAATACAGCAGCGAATCGGCGTTGGTCATCCAGTACGGGCGCTTGCGCGCTGCGCCGCGCCATTCGTAGAAGCCATTGGCCGGCAGCAGGCCGCGGCGCAGGCGCAGGGGTTCGCGGAACATCGGTTGCTCGGCCAGGGTCTCGGCGCGGGCATGCGCGGGGGTCTTCGACAGGTCCTTGAGCCAGGCCGGGGTCAAGCCCCAGCGCGCCGCGGCGGCTTCAGTCCCGGCGGCGCCGGCACGCAACAGCAGTACCTGGCCGTTCGGCGCGATATTCCAGTGCGGCTGCTGATCGGCGGGAAAACCGGGCAAGGCCGCCAGGACCGGCGACCAGCGAAACAGGGCGTAGCGTCCACACATGCGGCAACTCGACAGGTAGGCAGGGGCGCGTCAGCACAGCAGCACGCCCTGGAAGGATTCCGGCTCGTCGCCGGGCAGGGGTTGCGCGGCATTGTACGCCCCGATCAGCGCGCGTGCCCGCTCGGCGTCATGGTCGGCCACCAGCAGACCGAGCAGCCCGCAGACCGGCAACTCGCCCACCGCACCGACCAGGTGCTGGCCGAGCAGATGCGCCTCGATGCCCTCGCTGGCCAGCATGCCCAGCAGCATCTCGCCCTCCAGCAGATTCTCCGGCTCGTAGATTCGTTGCATCAGTCGTTCTCCCCGCGAACCTCCAGTTGCCAGTCGACGCCGTCGGTGCGCAGCTCGAACAGGATCGGTCGGCAGCACACCGGGCAATCCTCGATATAGGACTGATCGCCCGCCGACAGATCGAGCACGGCTTCGGCCGGCTCGCCGCAGTAGGGGCAGAAATAGGCCTCGGTTTCCAGCATCGCGGCCTCCTTGTGACTTGGCGGTATAATCGCCGGTCTATTGCTGGCCTGCTCGCCAGGCGTTTTCGTTCAGCACCTCATTTCAACCATAGCCGTTCTACAACAAGAGAGCATGATGGGCGCATTCGATGCCATCCGACCCTATGCCGACGCAGAAGTGCGCCCCGTACTGGCGCGCCTGCTCGCCGACCCGGCCTTTCTCGGCACCCTCACCCGCTTTCGCTTCCCGCGCCTGGCCGGGCCGCTCGGCTGGCTGCTCAAGCCGCTGATCGCCGCGCGCCTGCGCAGCGAGTTCGCCGGCATCGACTCGGTGGCCAAGCTGCAGGAAAAGATCGAGCCCTACGTCGACCGCAGCATCGAACGCGCCAGCGACGGCATCACCTACTCCGGCCTCGAGCACCTGCAACCGGGCAAGGCCTACCTGTACCTGGCCAACCACCGCGACATCGTCATGGACCCGGCATTCGTCAACTACGCGGTGTACCACGCCGGCCTGCAGACGCCGCGCATCGCCATCGGCGACAACCTGCTGCAGAAGCCCTTCGTCGGCGACCTGATGCGCCTGAACAAGAGCTTCATCGTGCACCGCTCGATCAGCGGCCGGCGCGAGAAGCTGGCGGCCTATCAGCTGCTCTCGGCCTATATCAACCACTCGATCCGCGAGGACGGCGAGTCGATCTGGATCGCCCAGGCCGAAGGCCGCGCCAAGGACGGCGACGACCGCACCGATTCGGCGATCCTCAAGATGTTCCACATGAGCCGCAAGGACGAGCCGTTCGCCGCGGTGATCGACTCGCTCAACCTGATCCCGGTGTCGATCAGCTACGAGTACGACCCCTGCGACCTGGCCAAGGCCCGCGAGCTGAGCGTGCGCGCCGCCACCGGCAGCTACACCAAGGCGCCCGGCGAGGACGACGCCAGCATCGCCCTCGGCATCACCGGCTACAAGGGTCGCGTCCACCTGCACTTCGGCGAGCCGGTCGCAGGTCTGGACGACACCAAGCAGCTGGCCCAGGAACTGGACCGGCAGATTCTCGGCCAGTACCGCCTGTTCCCGGTGCACTACCTGGCCTATGCCATGTGGGCACAGCGCGACCCGGAGCTGGCCGTGCCCGCCGCCCGCGAACTGTTCGCCGCCGACGAACTGGCCAAGGCCGAGGCCGAATGGCACAAGCGCCTGGCCGCCTGCAGCGCCGAGGAGCAGCCCTACCTGGTGCTGCAATACGCCAACCCGGTGCGCAACCAGTACCGGATTAAGGCCGGCCTGCCGCTCTGACAGGCCCCGCCACAAAGGAAAACGGCAGCCCTCGGGCTGCCGTTTTCCTATCTGTCGCCCATTACAGCCGCGTGCTGAACCAGGACAGCAGCAGCGCCGCCGCCAGACAGGCGCCGCCGAAGCGGTAGAAGAAGCGATTGATGCGCAGGGTGCGCTCGTCGCACGCCTCGGCCTCGGCGCTCAGGCTTTCCAGTTCGCCCTGCGCCAGCATGCGGGCCTGGCCGCGCTGCTCGCGCAGGCGGGTCATCAGGCACAGCCAGGCGCCGGCCAGGCCGAAAAACAATGCCAGCGCATTCATCGCCACGGCCGGATGGGAGAGGAACAGCGACCACAACATCTGCAGCGACATGCAACACCTCAGGATCAGCTCGGTGCAGCGACGCCGTCGCCGCACCAGAATGGGGATTCACGCCGAAAATGAGGTGCAGCAGCGCCCGTTCCGGCCGTCGAAAGTCGTCGCGCAGTGTACTGAAATCCACGTTTTATAAGGTTCGTTTCCGACGAACGCGGCGGCTATCCCGAAATCGTCTGAAAACTGTCATATCCCTGGCCTAGGGTTTGTATCTCTCATCGTGACCACGCAGTCACGACCTGCAGTGGAGCCTTACCCTTAATGTCCGCGGAGGACCTGCCATGCTCAACCCACAACCGCTGGATCGCGACTACCTGATCGACTCGCTGGATGAAGTGGACGCAGTGGTCGACGAACTTTCCTTCAACGTGCAGGACCACCACTGGCTGGTCTACTGCGCCCTGGGCGGTCACGAACACTACGACCTGCCAGACATCGACAACCGCACCGGCATGAGCCTGCCGGAGCTCTACGAGCAGGCTGCCTGAAGCGCCCGCAGAAATGAAAACGCCCCGCAATGCGGGGCGTTTTCGTGTCGGGGCTCTGCGTTACTGCAGCAGCACCTGACCAATGGTCGGATCCTTGAAGGCGCGGGTCAGGGCGTCGCTGAGCACGTCGCTGACCAGCTTGGTGTTGGTCTGCTGGTTCGGCGCCATGCCGAAGCGCTGGTTCAGCGAGGCGCCGTAACGGCCGCTGTAGCGGCGGCTGGCGCCCTGCACGTCGGCGCGGATGGAGGCGGTGATGTCGGCCTCGGTGACGTACAGGCCTTCCTTAGGCGACTGGTACTTCAGCTCGGCCAGGGTCAGAGTCAGCTGCGGCGCGTTGTAGGCGTTGCTCGACGGAGTGAAGCCGAGCAGGCGTACCGCGGCCTCGGCCTCGGCCTGCAGCTTGGGCAGGATGGCTTCGCTGCTGACGCTGATGGCGCTGGTTTCCGGATACAGGCCGCCGCGGGTGCCGAGGTTCGGCGACGGACGCCCGTCGACCACCCGAACCACCACCGGCTGGCCCTGACCGACCGCGGTCAGCGCGCTGGTGAGCTTGGGTTGCGGGCTGAGTTGCTGAGGGCTGTGGGCGCAACCGGCCAGGGTCAGGCTGGCGGCGGCAAGCAAGGCGAACAACGCGCGGTGCAACATGCTCATCTCTCCAAGAGGGGTTGAAAAAGTGGCCGGCAGTATACCCAGCGGCGACTGGCGCCGACAGCACTCGCAGTATCGGACTGCCAGCCCCGGCCTGCGGTTCCTGTCATCAGCCTGTCACCGCCGTACGGCATAAAGGACGCCAGTCCATCCGCCGGAGTTTTCGCCATGTCGCTGCTGCGCCGCCTATTCAGCCCCCGCCGCCCGCTGCGTCATTTCGCCTGGCTCGACGCCCAGGGGCATTGCCGCGCGCTGCGTCAGGCGCAGGCGCATCCACAGCAGGCCGGCTGGGTCGAGGTGAGCGAGTCGCGCCCCTGCTGGCTGGGGGCGCCGCTGCCCGCCGGCGTGCGCGTCACACCGGTCGTCACGCATGCAGCAGACGCCCGGCCGTTGGCGGCCTGACCGACGGAAGAAGAAAAGTCACGCAGGGCGATCAATTTCGCCTCATTCACCGCTATAATCGCGCCCCGATTATAAGGACGTCTCCTGATCGGGCCGCACCACCTCGCCGATGCTAGGTCATCGCTCCCGCCCCAGAGAGTCGCCCACTTCGCGCTGCCGTTTCCGGCCAGCCGCTTTAAGCCCATACGCAGAGCCGATTGCAGTCATGCAATGCATGACCTGCGCGGGCTAGAAGCGCGCCGAGGCAGACGAGCTTTTGAGGTTCACCGCTCCAAAAGAGCGTGAAAAAACGGTTTTTACAACTTCACAAGAGTGTGGCGAATAAATGAACAGTTTTGCGTCCGCAAATCCCAGCCTTAACCCTCCCGGCCGCGCGACCAGGCACTGCGTCTGAGTCCACCGGCATCGCCCTAGCAGGCCGACAGGCCGTCAATCTGGTGCAGTATTTCTTGGAGTGAGGTTAATGGCGCATAACGATTACCAAAGCGTAGATGTGGTGCTGGTCGGCGCCGGCATTATGAGCGCGACCCTGGGCGTGCTGCTCAAGGAACTCGATCCCGGCATCACGCTGGAAGTGGTGGAACTGCGCGAGTCCGGCGCGGTGGAAAGCTCCAACCCCTGGAACAACGCCGGCACCGGCCACGCCGCGCTGTGCGAGCTGAACTACACCCCGGAAGGCGCCGACGGCAGCATCGACATCAAGAAGTCGGTGAGCATCAACGCCCAGTTCGAGGAGTCCAAGCAGTTCTGGGCCTACCTGATCGACAAGGGCGCGATCAACTCGCCGAAATCCTTCATCAACCCGGTGCCGCACATGAGCTTCGTGCGCGGCCAGGACGGCATCGCCTTCCTCAAGAAGCGCTTCGAGGCCCTGCGCCAGCACCATGCCTTCAGCGCCATGGAGTACACCGAGGATCGCGCCACCATCGCCGACTGGGCGCCGCTCCTGATCCCCGGCCGCGACCCCGGCGAGCCGCTGGCCATGACCCGCGTGCAGGCAGGCACCGACGTCAACTTCGGTGCGGTCACCCAGCAGATGCTCGACTACCTGGCCAGCCAGGCGGACGCCAAGGTCACCTGCAACCAGAAGGTCACCGACCTCAAGCGCGAAGACGACGGCTGGCGCGTCAGCGTCAAGGACACCCAGACCGGCGCCACTCGGCAGATCCAGGCCAAGTTCGTCTTCCTCGGCGCCGGTGGCGGCGCCCTGCCGCTGCTGCAGCTGTCCGGCATCCCCGAAGGCAAGGGCTTCGGCGGCTTCCCGGTGAGCGGCCAGTGGCTGCGCTGCGACAACCCCGAGGTGGTGGCCAAGCACCAGGCCAAGGTCTACAGCCAGGCCGAAGTCGGCTCGCCGCCGATGTCGGTGCCGCACCTCGACACCCGCGTGGTGGACGGCAAGAAATCCCTGCTGTTCGGCCCTTACGCCGGCTTCTCCACCAAGTTCCTGCGCCACGGCTCGTTCCTCGACCTGCCGTTGTCGGTACGCCCCAACAACATCGGCCCGATGCTGGCGGTGGCGCGCGACAACATGGACCTGACCCGCTACCTGATCAAGGAAGTGATGCAGTCCGAAGAGCAGCGCCTGAAGACCCTGCGCGGCTTCTACCCCGAGGCCAAGGCCGAGGACTGGCGCCTGGAAGTGGCCGGTCAGCGCGTGCAGATCATCAAGAAGGACAGCAAGAACGGCGGCATCCTGCAGTTCGGCACCGAACTGGTGGCCGCGGCCGACGGCTCCATCGCCGCCCTGCTCGGCGCCTCGCCGGGCGCCTCGGTGACCGTGTCGATCATGCTCGACCTGATCCGTCGTTGCTTCCCCGAGCAGGCCCAGTCCGCGGACTGGCGCAGCAAGCTGGACCAGATCTTCCCGGCCATGGCCGACGTCCTGGCCAAGGACGCCGAGCGCTACCGTGAAGTGCAGGCGCAGTCGAACCAGCGCCTGCAACTCGACGCCGGCGCCTGATCGGCCCGCGCACAAAAAACCGCCCCTCGGGGCGGTTTTTTATTGCGCGCAGCCCTGGCTACTGCTGACCCCAGGGCAGGATCGGAATGGCGGTCACCGCGTTCTGCGGGCTGCCCTCGATCACCCGGTCGCTGTAGACCAGGTACACCAGGGTATTGCGCTTGCTGTCGAAGAAGCGCACCACCTGCATGGTCTTGAACACCAGCGAGGTGCGCTCCTTGAATACCTCCTCGCCATCCTTCAGCTCGCCCTGGAAACGAATCGGCCCGACCTGACGACAGGCGATGGAAGCCTCGGCGCGATCCTCGGCCAGGCCCAGGCCGCCCTTGACCCCACCGGTCTTGGCCCGCGACAGGTAGCAGGTCACCCCCGCCACCTTGGGATCGTCGAAGGCCTCGACGACGATCTTGTCGTTCGGCCCCACCCACTTGAACACGGTGGACACCTCGCCGATGGTCTCGGCCAGCGCCAGGCCGGGCAGCACCAGCAAGCCCAGCACCACTCCCTTGAACGGACGCATGCCTCTCTCCTTAGACGAGAATCAGATTGTCGCGATGCACCAACTCCGGCTCATCGACATAGCCCAGCAGCTTCTCGATGGCATCGGACGGCTGGCCGATGATCTTCTGCGCCTCCAGGGCGCTGTAGTTGACCAGGCCGCGGGCAACCTCGCGGCCGTCCGGGGCGACGCAGACCACCATCTCGCCGCGGCGGAAGCTGCCCTGCACCGCCTTGACCCCGACCGGTAGCAGGCTCTTGCGGTCCTGGCTCAGCGCCTTCACCGCGCCGGCATCCAGCACCAGGGTGCCGCGGGTCTGCAGGTGGCCGGCCAGCCACTGCTTGCGCGCCGCCAGCAGGCCACGCTCGGGGGCCAGCAGGGTGCCCAGGCGTTCGCCGGCCTTGAGCCGCGCCAGCACCTGCTCGATGGCACCGCCGACGATGATCGTATGAGCACCGGAACGCGCCGCCAGGCGCGCGGCGCGCAGCTTGGTCTGCATGCCGCCGCGCCCCAGCGCGCCGCCGACGCCGCCGGCCACCGCATCCAGCGCCGGGTCGTCGGCGCGGGCTTCATGGATCAGCTTGGCGTCCGGATTGTGCCGCGGGTCGGCGTCGAACATGCCGTCGCGGTCGGTGAGGATCACCAGCAGGTCGGCCTCCACCAGGTTGGCCACCAGCGCGGCCAGGGTGTCGTTGTCGCCGAAGCGGATCTCGTCGGTGACCACGGTGTCGTTCTCGTTGATCACCGGCACCACGTCCAGGTCGACCAGGGTGCGCAGGGTGCTGCGCGCGTTGAGGTAACGCTTGCGGTCGGACAGGTCGTCGTGGGTCAGGAGGATCTGCGCGGTACGCCGGCCGTGTTCGGCGAAGCTCGACTCCCAGGCCTGGATCAGCACCATCTGGCCGATGGCGGCAGCCGCCTGCAGCTCGTGCATGGCGCTCGGTCGACTGCTCCAGCCGAGGCGGCTCATGCCCGCGGCCACCGCGCCGGAGGACACCAGCACCAGCTCCACGCCCTGCTCGCGCAGGGCCACCATCTGCTTGACCCACACCGCCATGGCCGCCCGATCCAGGCCGCGCCCGTCGGCGGTCAGCAGCGCACTGCCGATCTTCACCACCCAGCGCCGCGCGCCGGTCACCTTGTCACGCATGATCTTCCAACCTTAGCCAGAAAACGATGGAGCCTGCCCCACCTACAAAAACGCCGCAATTAAGCGGCGTTGAAAACTTGCTTAATCCCGGACGTAAATGATTTCCGGGCCGTCGTCATCATCTTCGTCGTCGAAGTCGTCTTCGTCGATATCGTCGACGCTGCGTACCCCTGCCTTGCGCAACGCACGCTGGTCGTCCAGCGCCTGCAGGCGGGCGCGCGCCTCGTCTTCGATGCGCTGATCCAGCTCGGCCAGCTCCTCGGCGAACTGCGGGTCCTCGGCGATGCGCTCACCGCGCACTTCCAGGTAATGCATGATGTCGCGGCAGATGCGCTCGGTGCCGTCGCGGCTGATGGCCGAGACCACGTAGACCGGGCCCTGCCAGCCCAGACGGGCGACGATGTCGGCCTTGCGCGCCTCGCGCTCGTCTTCCGGGATCTGGTCCATCTTGTTCAGCACCAGCCAGCGGTCGCGCTCGGCCAGCGCCGGGCTGAAGCGACCCAGCTCGTCGATGATCACCTGCGCCGACTCGGCCGGATCGCTCTCGTCCAGCGGCGCCATGTCCACCAGGTGCAGCAGCAGGCGGGTACGCGCCAGGTGCTTGAGGAAGCGAATGCCTAAGCCGGCGCCTTCCGATGCACCCTCGATCAGCCCGGGGATGTCGGCGACGACGAAGCTCTTGAAGCGGTCGACGCTGACCACGCCCAGGTTCGGCACCAGGGTGGTGAAGGGGTAGTCGGCCACCTTCGGCTTGGCCGCGGAAACGGCGCGGATAAAGGTGCTCTTGCCGGCGTTGGGCAGGCCGAGCAGGCCGACGTCGGCCAGCACTTTCAGCTCCAACTTGAGGTCGCGCGACTCGCCCGGCTTGCCCGGCGTGGTCTGCCGCGGCGCGCGGTTGGTGCTGGACTTGAAGCGGGTGTTGCCCAGGCCGTGCCAGCCGCCCTGGGCGACCATCAGGCGCTGGCCGGGCTTGACCAGGTCGCCGATCACTTCCTGGGTGCCGGCGTCGATCACCGTGGTGCCGACCGGTACCGGCAGGAGCAAGTCCTCGCCCTTGGCCCCGGTGCAGTCGGTGCTGCCGCCCTTCTCGCCATTCTGCGCGTGGAATTTGCGCGTGTAGCGGTAGTCGATCAGGGTGTTGAGGTTCTCGTCGGCGACGAGGAAAACCGAGCCGCCGTCGCCACCGTCGCCGCCGTTGGGGCCGCCCTTCTCGATGAACTTCTCGCGGCGGAAGGCCATCATGCCGTTACCGCCATCACCGGCTTTTACAAAAATCGAAACTTCGTCGACGAATTTCATGGATATGCCTCCCGCGTCACCTGCGGGCTGGAGGGAACGCTTGCCGGATCATCCAGAGCTAGCGGATCGGGCAAGCGAACCAAAGATACACAAATAAAAAAGCCCCGTCCTAGGGACAGGGCTTCTCCAGCGTGCCAGCGATTAAGCCTGGACGACGCTCACGTAGCGACGGCCGAACGCGCCCTTCACTTCGAACTTGACCACGCCTTCGACTTTAGCGAAGAGGGTGTGGTCCTTGCCGATGCCCACGCCGAAACCGGGGTGGAACTGGGTGCCGCGCTGACGCACGATGATGTTGCCGGCCTTGATGACCTGGCCGCCGTACATCTTCACGCCAAGGCGTTTACTTTCGGAATCGCGGCCGTTACGGGTAGAACCGCCAGCTTTTTTGTGTGCCATGAGTCAATACTCCTATAAAGGGATCGGGGCCGACGAATCAGGCCTGGATACCGGTGATTTTGATCTCAGTGAACCACTGACGGTGGCCCTGACGCTTCATGTGGTGCTTACGACGGCGGAACTTGATGATGCGCACCTTGTCGTGACGGCCTTGCGACACGACTTCGGCAACCACTTTAGCGCCGTCTACGACCGGAGCGCCGATCTTAACGTCGTCGCCATTGCCGATCAGCAGAACGCGATCGAAAGTCACGGCTTCGCCGGTAGCGACTTCGAGCTTCTCGATCTTGAGGAATTCGCCTTCGGTGACCTTGTATTGCTTGCCACCAGTAACAATCACTGCGTACATGGTAAATCTCCGTTGATCCTGCTCACCCAGCGCTTTAGAAAAGTCGTTATTGGCTGGCATGGCTGCTCGGGGCCGGAAGTGACGCCCTTGCAATTGCGTAAGGCAGGGAAATGCCCAGGGGGAAGTTCAGGGTACGCGATTGTACGCAAGCCCGTGACGCCACGCAAGGCCCGCCGGCGCTTGCCTTGACAGCCCCCACCCCGCCACCTAGCATGCCGCGCAACCTCAAAGGAGCACCTTTCGCCGATGCAACCCCAGGCTTTCTACCGCGTGGTGGCGGACGATTTCACCGCCGTCGACGGCATCATCCGTCAACAACTGGTCTCGCGCGTACCGCTGGTGGAGAAGATCGGCGACTATATCATCTCCGCCGGCGGCAAACGCCTGCGCCCGCTGCTGGTGCTGCTCAGCGGCAAGGCGCTGGGCTATCGGGCCGACGACCTGCGTCTGCTGGCCGCCACCATCGAGTTCCTGCACACCGCCACCCTGCTGCACGACGACGTGGTCGACATGTCCGACATGCGCCGCGGCCGCAGCACCGCCAATGCCCAGTGGGGCAACGCGCCGAGCGTGCTGGTGGGCGACTTCCTCTATTCGCGCTCGTTCGAAATGATGGTCGAGCTGGGCTCCATGCCGGTCATGCGCATCCTCTCCAAGGCCACCCGGGTGATCGCCGAGGGCGAGGTGCTGCAGCTGTCCAAAGTGCGCGACGCCAGCACCACGGAAGAAACCTACATGGAAGTCATCCGCGGCAAGACCGCCATGCTGTTCGAGGCCTCGACCCATGCCGCCGCGGCGCTGGCCGGCGCCAGCGAGGCTCAGAGCGAAGCCCTGCGCACCTTCGGCGACCACCTCGGCGTGGCCTTCCAGCTGGTCGACGACCTGCTCGACTACCGGGGCGACGCCGCCGAGCTGGGCAAGAACGTCGGCGACGACCTGGCCGAGGGCAAACCGACCCTGCCGCTGATCTACACCATGCGCGAAGGCAGCGAGGAGCAGGCCGCACTAGTGCGCCGCGCCATCCAGAAGGGCGGCATCGAGGACCTGGAAAGCATCCGCGCCGCCGTGGAAGCCGCCGGCGCCCTGGACTACACCGCGCAACTGGCGCGCGACTACGCCGAGCGCGCCATCGCCTGCCTGGACGCGCTGCCGGCCGGCGAATACCGCGATGCGCTGGTCGAACTGAGCCGCTTCGCCGTCGCTCGCACACATTAAAAAGCAGCGGTGCCCACGGCGCACCAGCTGCCAGAAACGAAAACGCCCCGAACCAGTCGGGGCGTTTTCGTTTGCGCGGCGGCGATTACAGACGCAGGCCGCCGTCGAGCTCGAGGATGCGACCGGTGTAGTAGTCGTTCTCCAGGATATAGGCCACCGAGTGGGCGATCTCGGCCGGCTTGCCCATGCGCCGCAGCGGAATGCCGGCGGTCATCTTCTCCAGCGCTTCCGGCTTCATGCTGCCGGTCATCTCGGTTTCGATGAAGCCCGGCGCCACGCCGGCGACGCGGATGCCGTAGCGCGCCAGCTCCTTGGCCCAGACCACGGTGTCGGCGGCGACGCCGGCCTTGGCCGCGGAGTAGTTGGCCTGGCCCATGTTGCCGGCGCGGGAGATGGAGGAGATGTTGACGATCGCGCCTTCGTTCTTCAGCTCGATCATCTTCGCCGCCACTTCGCGGGTGCAGAGGAACACCCCGGTCAGGTTGACGTCGATCA
Organism: Pseudomonas sp. PL-6; assembly: GCF_054110165.1. NCBI lineage: Bacteria > Pseudomonadati > Pseudomonadota > Gammaproteobacteria > Pseudomonadales > Pseudomonadaceae > Pseudomonas > Pseudomonas sp. PL-6. Next base: position 4,359,721 of record NZ_CM134189.1, read on the forward strand.
CTGCCTGCCACTGCGCCAGGCTCATCTTGCTCATCTCGCCGTCCTTGACGCGGATGGTCAGGCCGTCGCGGAGAATGCCGGCATTGTTGACCAGACCGTTGATGGCGCCGAAGTCCTCGGCCACCTGGGCGACCATGTGGGTCACCTGCTCTTCATTGGCCACGTTGCACAGGTAGCTGCGGGCGTCACCGCCGGCGTCCTTGCAGGCGGCCACGGCTTCGTCGAGTTTTTCCTGGTTCAGGTCGACCAGCGCCAACTTGGCGCCCTTGGCCGCCAGGTACTCGCCCATGGCGCGGCCCAGGCCCTGGCAACCACCGGTGATGATGATGACTTTGTCTTTCAGTTGCATCGCGTTATCCCCTCAAGTTGCAGCATTAACCAGCCCCGCTGACGCCTGCGAACCGCTATGCTAGGGCGCCTGTCCGTTTCTGACGGATTCTTTGCGAGGAGTCATAAGGTGAGCGTGAAAGCCGGCAAGCATGCACGAGAATTGCTGCTCAAGGAATACCGTGGCGTGCTCAGCACCCACTCCAAGGCCATGCCGGGCTTCCCCTTCGGATCGGTGGTGCCCTACTGCCTGGACGCCGAGGGCCGGCCGCTGATCCTGATCAGTCGCATCGCCCAGCACACCCATAATCTCGGGCAGGACGCCAAGTGCTCGCTGCTGGTCGGCGAGCGCGGCGCAGAGGATGTGCAGGCGGTCGGCCGCCTCACTCTGCTCGCCGAAGCACGACAGTTGCGTGACGAAGGCGAAATCGAGGCGGCCGCCCAGCGTTATTACCGCTTTTTCCCCCAATCGCGCGACTACCATCGGGCGCATGATTTCGATTTCTGGCGGCTGGAACCGGTGCGCTGGCGTTTCATCGGCGGTTTCGGCGCCATTCACTGGCTCGATGAGGTCGCCCTGGCCAACCCCTTCGCGACCGACGGCAGCGAGGCCAGCATGGTCGAGCACATGAACGCCGACCACGCCGACGCCATCGCCCACTACGTCGCGCTGGCCGGGCTACCGGGGCAGGAGCCGGCGCAGCTGGCCGGCATCGACAGCGAGGGCTTCCACCTGCGCATCGGCCAGAGCCTTTACTGGCTGCCCTTCCCCGCCCCGTGCGGCAATCCGGGCGCCGTGCGCCAGGCCCTGGTGCAGCTGGCGCGCGCCGAGCACTGGCCGACCGATGGCGCGGTTTCAGCTTGAATTAAGCGCCGCGCCCCATATTAAGAACCTACGGGAAGCCCGACTTCCGCCAAGGACACTTCGACCCATGCGTGTGTTTCTGTTTCTCTTCCTGCTGTTCCCGATCATCGAGCTGGCCCTGCTGATCCAGGTCGGCAGCGCCATCGGTGTGCTGCCGACGCTGCTGCTGGTGATCGGCACCGCCGTGCTCGGCAGCCTATTGCTGCGCGTGGCCGGCGTCGCCACCGCCTGGCGCGCCCGCGAGAAGCTGGCACGCGGCGAGCTGCCCGAACAGGAAATGCTCGAAGGCCTGCTGATCGCCGTCGGTGGCGGCCTGCTGCTGCTACCGGGCTTTATCAGCGACATCTTCGGCGTGCTCTGCCTGATTCCCTTCACCCGCCGCCTGCTGGTCGGCATGCTGCGCCGCCGCGCCGAGGAACAGGCCCTGCGCCAGCGCGCCTTCTTCGACGATATGGCCGCGCGCGCCGGGCAGAACCGCCCGGGGGCGCCCCGTCCGAATGTGCTGGAAGGCGAATACGAACGCCGCGACTGAAGCAGCTCCGCAACGATCCCCACAGGAGCCGGCTGGCTGGCGATCCCGCAGCCCGCCGATCGCCAGCCAACCGACTCCGACAAGGTGGCAGCCATGCCCTGGCACTTGCGCCAAGCCATCCCGGATGCCACCTCCCTCGCCGATGCAAAAAATTTGCACCCCGGCCCTTGAAATACCCTCGCCCGCCCACATGTAGCAGTCACCGCAAGGTGCCTGCCCTCCGAGGCAGTCAGACTTTCGCGGTGTGCACCGCGCACCGCACCCGGCCCCGCCGGATTTTACAAACCCGCCGGCCACACAAGAGTCGGCAAGTTGGCCATCAATTGTTAGGAGAGATCGACAATGAAGCTTCGTCCTCTGCATGACCGCGTCGTGATCCGTCGCAGCGAAGAAGAGACCAAAACCGCTGGCGGCATCGTGCTGCCGGGTTCCGCTGCCGAGAAGCCGAACCAGGGCGAGATCGTCGCCGTCGGCACCGGTCGCGTGCTGGACAACGGCGAAGTACGTCCGCTGGCCGTCAAGGTCGGTGACAAGGTGGTATTCGGCCCCTACTCCGGCAGCAACACCGTCAAGGTCGACGGCGAAGACCTGCTGGTGATGGGCGAGAACGAAATCCTCGCCGTCATCGAAGCCTGATTCGCGCCAGTCTCCGTTTAACCGTCAAGAATTCTGAGGATTGATCAACATGGCTGCTAAAGAAGTCAAATTCGGCGATTCCGCCCGCAAGAAAATGCTCATCGGCGTCAACGTCCTGGCCGACGCGGTAAAAGCCACCCTCGGCCCGAAAGGCCGTAACGTGGTGCTGGCCAAGTCCTTCGGCGCGCCGACCATCACCAAGGACGGCGTTTCGGTTGCCAAGGAAATCGAACTGAAGGACGCCTTCGAGAACATGGGCGCCCAACTGGTCAAGGACGTCGCGTCCAAGGCCAACGACGCCGCCGGTGACGGCACCACCACCGCCACCGTGCTGGCCCAGGCCATCGTCAACGAAGGCCTGAAGTCGGTCGCTGCCGGCATGAACCCGATGGATCTGAAGCGCGGCATCGACAAGGCCACCAGCGCCATCGTCGCCCAGCTCAAGGACCTGGCCAAGCCCTGCACCGACACCAAGGCCATCGCCCAGGTCGGCACCATCTCCGCCAACTCCGACAACTCCATCGGCGACATCATCGCCGAGGCCATGGAGAAGGTCGGTAAAGAAGGCGTGATCACCGTCGAAGAAGGCTCGGGCCTGGAAAACGAACTGTCCGTCGTCGAAGGCATGCAGTTCGACCGTGGCTACCTGTCGCCCTACTTCATCAACAAGCCGGACACCATGGTTGCCGAGCTGGAAGGCCCGCTGCTGCTGCTGGTGGACAAGAAGATCAGCAACATCCGCGAACTGCTGCCGGTACTGGAGTCCGTCGCCAAAGCCGGTCGCCCGCTGCTGATCGTCGCCGAAGACGTCGAGGGCGAAGCCCTGGCCACCCTGGTGGTCAACAACATGCGCGGCATCGTCAAGGTCGCTGCCGTCAAGGCTCCGGGCTTCGGCGACCGCCGCAAGGCCATGCTGCAGGACATCGCCATCCTCACTGGCGGCACCGTGATCAGCGAAGAAGTCGGCCTGTCCCTGGAAAGCGCCACCCTGGAGCACCTGGGTAACGCCAAGCGCGTCGTGCTGAACAAGGACAACACCACCATCATCGACGGCGCCGGCGCCCAAGCCGACATCGAAGCCCGCGTGGCGCAGATCCGCAAGCAGGTCGAAGACACCACCTCCGACTACGACAAAGAGAAGCTGCAAGAGCGTCTGGCCAAGCTGGCCGGCGGTGTTGCCGTGATCAAGGTCGGCGCTGCCACCGAAGTCGAGATGAAAGAGAAGAAGGCCCGCGTCGAAGACGCCCTGCACGCCACCCGCGCTGCAGTAGAAGAAGGCGTGGTGCCTGGCGGCGGCGTTGCCCTGGTGCGCGCGCTGCAGGCCATCGAAGGCCTGAAGGGCGACAACGAAGACCAGAACGTCGGCATCGCCCTGCTGCGTCGCGCCGTCGAAGCGCCGCTGCGCCAGATCGTTGCCAACGCCGGCGGCGAGCCGAGCGTGGTGGTCGACAAGGTCAAGCAGGGTTCGGGCAACTTCGGCTTCAACGCCGCTACCGACACCTATGGCGACATGATCGAGATGGGCATCCTCGACCCGGCCAAGGTCACCCGTTCGGCCCTGCAGGCTGCTGCCTCCATCGGCGGCCTGATGATCACCACCGAGGCCATGGTGGCCGAAGCGGCTGACGACAAGGCCCCGGCCATGCCGGATATGGGCGGCATGGGCGGTATGGGTGGCATGGGCGGCATGATGTAAGCCAGCCCGGCTCCCTCGCTGTAACAAGAACCCCGCGCTCGTCGCGGGGTTTTTTATGGGCGGCCCCCGAGCCGGCGCGGCGCGCGGCCAGATAATACCGGCGACGGCCCTGCCGGGTACGCCGTGCACACTGAGCCCCTGCCCCGTCGCGCCCCTTGCCAGGTGCGACGGCCAGCCCCGGCGCCCCGGGGGCGTGCAATTCGCAACGCGGCGCACGGCGCCCATGCGCCCGACCGCTGCATAGCTTTCTATGGACTTGACCGCGAGCTTTGCTTAGTTTGTCCCCGTGTCGGCTGCGCCGGCGCACCCGAATGGCTGCCCCCGAGGGCGCGGGCGGCCCGGACAGACAGGCAGAAGAACAACGACCATGACCCTCGGCACCTCTGGCGATACCCAGCAACCCCCCTTTCAACATTGGTGGCAACTGCGCGGCGAATGGGTGGAAGAGCCCAACCAGCGCCGCGGTGGCGAAAGCGGCGTGCAGCGCCTGCAACGGCAGGACGCGGTCTGGTACGCCAAGCGCCAGGTCGGCCACCTCTATCGCAGCCTGCTGCACCCCAGGGGCCGACCCACCGTGCTGCGCGAACGCAAGGCGCTGCGCGCCCTCGACGCCCTCGGCGTGGCCGTGCCGCAGCTGATCTACTGCGGCGTCGAACGCGACCCGCAACAGGGCTGGCGCGGCCTGCTGGTCACCGCGGCGCTGGAGGGTTTCGCAGATATCGAGAGCTGGTACGCCGACGGCGGCCGCCAGGCCTGCGGCGAAGCGCGACACGCACAGCTGCTGCAACAGATCGGCGCCACCCTGGCGCGCATGCACCTGGGCCGCTGGCAGCACGGCTGCCTATACGCCAAGCACGTCTTCGTACGCCTGGACGGCGACGCCCCGCAGGTGGCCCTGCTCGACCTGGAAAAGAGCCGCCGGCGCCTCAGCCGGGTACGCGCCGCGCGCCACGACCTGCGCCAGCTGCGGCGCCACAGCCCCTGGTCGGACGCAGACTGGCAGCAGCTGCTGCAGGGCTATCGCCAGGTATTCGCCGGCGGCGCCAATGGCCTGGGCTAGCCGGGGTCGACAACGCTGCCAGAGATTCACGGTACGCCTCTTGCTTGAAAAACATACATGCCGGCCCAGCGCCGGCATCTGTTTGCCGCCTACGGGCGATCTTTTCGCACCACCCTCACCAGGACGTGGCTCTGCCCCGCAGCTTTGCGCCGGGCAGCAGGATCAGCTGCGCCACTCTGGCCCCGCTTACCCACCGCCAAGGCCGGCTGCTACAGGGTGCTCCCAAAGGCACCAAAGGTGACGCCTGGGCGTTACCCGCACACAAATTGAACCAACCGGGCTGGCCCGTGTCCCAGCACAGCCCCCAGGTGGTGCCAGCCATAGGCAGTGACCGTTCGTCGCGCAAGACCACGACCGAACGGTGGGTGATCTAGGTTTAGCGAACAGCGTTTGGCAGCGCTTTCAAGGGGTTATCAAAATGAAATTAGAAACAGCACGAGGTTTATTCCTCGGCCTCGCCCTCAGCGTCACGGCCATTGCCGCCGCTGCCTGGCAGGAACCCGCCCCGCGCGTGCTGGAAGCCCGCGACTGCAGCGCCACCGAAGCCTGCCCCAGCGCCCCGCCGCGCAAACCGGCGCCGACGCAAGCCAAACCGGACGCCAACCTGCTGGTGCTGATGTTCGGCCTGAGCGGCGCGCTGAAGGGCGAGCAGTAACGCCCGTTCCGCAACGGGGAATTTGCGCTCGACCCGGGACGGGTTGAGCGCCCCGCCCCGCGCGAATACCACTGGCATCGACGCTCTGGCATCGCCCCAGCATTCGCAGTAAGGTCAGGCATCCCCTCTTGCAAGGATGCCGCATGGCCACCAAAGCCCCCGCCTCCCGCCAGCAGAAGCACCTCGCGGTGCTGATCGACGCCGACAACGCCCCCGCCGCCATAGTCGAAGGCCTGTTCGAGGAAATCGCCAAATACGGCGTCGCCAGCGTCAAGCGCATCTACGGCGACTGGACACTGCCCAACCTGGGCGGCTGGAAAAAGGTGCTGCTCGACCACTCCATCCAGCCGATCCAGCAGTTCGCCTACACCAAGGGCAAGAACGCCACCGACAGCTCGCTGATCATCGACGCCATGGACCTACTCTACACCCGGCGCTTCGACGGCTTCTGCCTGGTCTCCAGCGACAGCGACTTCACCCGGCTGGCGGCGCGCCTGCGCGAGGAAGGGCTGACCGTCTACGGCTTCGGCGAGGAGAAGACCCCCTCGCCCTTCGTCTCGGCCTGCGACAAGTTCATCTATACGGAAATCCTTCGCGCCGACGCCGCCGAGGCAGCGGAAGAACCGCCCAGCAATGGCGACAAGACCAAAGCCGTTGCTGGCGAGACCACAGCCACCGAACCGGCCAAGGCGTCCACCAAGCCGAAGGTACAGAAGGTACCGGTGGACTTTATCGCCAAGGTCATCGACGACAGCGACGACGAGGACGGCTGGATCCAACTCGGCGCCCTCGGCTCGAACATCAGCAAACTGCGCCCGGCATTCGATGCCCGGCTATACGGCTTCAAGAAGCTCAGCGATTTGATCAAGGGGCATGCGAAGCGGTTTGAGCTGCAGGTGCGCGGCAGCAGTGCGACGGGGGGTGAGGCGCTGTATGTGCGGAATCGGAAGGCGGGGAAATAGCTTTGCAGCTAATGTTGGTAGGCATCGTTTCGCCCAGCGCAAGGGTTTAACACAAGAAGGTACAAGATATGGAATTCTTTGAGAAACTGAATAGCCTCGCATCTAAGATTCGCCAACAAGGCGCAGCCATCAAAACAGAAGAGGCCACAAAAAACGCCTTCGTAATGCCGTTCATAAACACCGTGCTGGGATATGACGTATTTGACCCAACAGAAGTGACCCCAGAGTTCGTCTGCGACGTAGGCACGAAGAAAGGCGAAAAAATTGACTACGCAATATTGAAAGACGGTGAAGTTCAAATCTTGGTTGAATGCAAGAAAATTGGCGAGCCATTGAACATCAACCATGCCTCTCAACTATTCCGCTACTTTCATGTTACCAACGCACGTATTTCGATTCTTACCAACGGTCAAGTGTACAAATTTTTCACCGATCTTGACGCGCCTAACAAGATGGACGAAAAACCCTTCCTTGAGCTGGACCTACTTGACATAGATGAACATGCAGTACCAGAGCTTATAAAACTCACCAAATCCGCCTTCGACGTAGAGTCCATTATCAACTCCGCTGGCGAACTCAAGTATGTCAGCCAAATAAAAAAGGAAATTGCCGCGCAATTCAGCAAACCGGAGGACGACTTTGTTAAATTTTTCGCATCGCGCGTTTACGACGGGATGATTACCCAGAAAGTACGCGAACAATTCACGGAACTGACCCGCAAAGCTGTTGCTCAATTCTTGAGCGACCAAGTAAATGATCGCTTGAAGTCTGCGATGAGTGGAGCAATTCAATGAATCGCCCCGGCTTTCCTAGACACTCTCCAAGCTCTGGAAATAACGCTTTTCAAACTCCACTGGCGATAGCTGCATAGCGCTGCTGTGCCGGCGTTTGGGGTTATAAAACATCTCAATGTAATCGAACACATCACTGCGGGCTTCTTCGCGCGTGCCGTAGGTTTTTCGTCGGATGCGTTCCCGCTTCAGCAACTGGAAAAAGCTTTCCGCAACCGCGTTGTCGTGGCAGTTACCGCGTCGACTCATGCTGCTGATCAGGTTGTTGGCCTTGAGGAAGCTCTGCCAGTCCGAGCTGCTGAACTGGCTGCCCTGGTCGGAGTGGATCATCACTTCCTGCTTGGGCTTGCGCCGCCACACCGCCATCAACAGGGCATCAATGGCCAGGTCGCTGCACATCCGTGGCTTCATCGACCAGCCGATCACCTGGCGTGAAAACAGATCCAGCACCACCGCCAAATACAACCAACCCTCATAGGTGCGGATGTAGGTGATGTCGGTGACCCAGACCTTGTTCGGCTCGCTGACGTTGAACTGCCGCTCCAGGCGGTTGGGCGAAGCCACCGTCGGCTTACCGCCGTAATAGCCGGGGCGCCGACGATAGCCGGTCTGCGAACGCAGCCCCTCCACCCGCATCAGGCGAGCCACGCGGTGCCGGCCACAGGACTCGCCCAGCTCACGCAGGTCGTCGTGGATCTTGCGGTAGCCGTAGACCCCGCCGCTTTCCAGCCAGGCATGTTTGATCAACCCGAGCAGGCGCTGATCTTCCTTGGCGCGTACGGATTTCGGCTCGGCCAGCCAGGCGTAGTAACCGCTGGGATGTACCTGGAGGGTCTGGCAGAGACGCCGTACCGGGTACTCCACCGACAGCTTGCTGATGACGGCGTACTTCAGCCGGACTCCTTGGCAAAGTACGCGGCGGCCTTTTTTAGAATGTCTCGCTCTTCGGTCACCCGCTTGAGTTCCGCGCGCAAGCAACGCAGCTCGGCCTGCTGATCATCTACCTGCTGCCGCTGTGCTTGGGGCTTGCTGTAGCGCTTTACCCAGGCGTACAGGCTGTGCGCGGACACGCCTAGACGCTCCGCCACATCGGCAACGCGCAAACCGCGCTCGGTGACTTGCTTGACCGCTTCGATCTTGAATTCTTCGGGGTAACGCTGGTTGCTCATGGCACCTCCTGATGGGCCTCATTATGAGGCTTGAAGGTGTCTACGAAACTAGGGTCGATTCAAACCTATCTGTCGCCTTCACTTCAATCGACTGCAAAAATACATCGGCATTTTTGATCAAGAAAAGAACGAGACGCGCCACCCAATTGGCTCACTGGACGAAATTTACGACTTTGCAGATCAGCTGAAAACGACGATAAGTTTTTACTCATGAGTAGATAATTTGAGATATCCGTAGGGTGGACAACGCGAAGCTTGTCCACCAAGGCGCCTCACAAGATATGCGCCATTCCGACACGGCGCTTTTCGCCCTTACGGCGAGTCACTTTCTCTTTGCTCGCGCGAAAGAGAAAGTAACCAAAGAGAAAGCGCGCCCGGCATCCGGGTTTCGCTCCGCGAAACTTCCCTCGCTCCGGCGCTGCTCCGAGGGTCGTCACGGTGGGCCATCCCTGGCCCATCGTTCCTCGTTTGGCATCCATGCCAAACGCCCCTCTCCACAGCACCTCCACTCGGCCTCCTGACGGGATCAAGAATCGCGTCGCCTACCAGATTCGTGGACCCAACTGCGGAAAGCCATGGGTTACACCCGCCCTGCAGCTTGGCTTCTGGTAGTCCTGCACAGAACGATCAGGCGCCGCCAAACGCCCCTTCAGGAGGCCGAGCGGAATCGTTGCGGAAGGCGCGAGCCGCATGGATGCGGCGAGATACCGATGGCGGCCCCGCGTAAAGGGCCGGACGGCCCTTGTACGCCGGCCCCTGGAGCAACGATGGAGTGAGGGGATTCGAGCGCAGCGAGATCCGGATGGCGGGGCACAGACCTTTTGGTTCCTTTTGGGGCGTTTGCCAAAAGGGACTCGCCGTAAGGGCGAAACCTTAGTGTCAGGCGATAAGAAGGCGGCGCCGTAGTGCAATCCCCCAGCAACAACCAACAGAAACTCTGAAGAAATAGTCGTCATTCCCGTGCAGGCGGGACAGCAGCTTTATCGCTGAACAGCGCTTGCGCTGGCCCGAAGGGAAATAATCCATGACCACCTTAGTCCCTGGGCTCCCGCCTTCGCGGGAGTGACGGTAAACGGCTATTTCGGAACATCCCCACCCCTATCCAGTGAACGGGAAAGGGGGACTAATCGCGTCCTTTCGGCGATATCAGGTGGCTGCCTGAGCTTTCGCGGCTGAAGCTGCTCCTACGGACAAGCCACCTAAGGTCGCGGCTAAAGCCCCTCCCACAAGGGGTTAGCGGCCGGGGATACGAGCAGGCCTCAGCTCACGCCCCCGCAATCAACCTCTCGATAATCCCGCGCAACTCGGGATGCTCCGGCACCCGAATGCCGAACTCATCGCGCAATACCTCCAGCACCGCATCGACGCTCTGCAGCTGCACCCGCTCGCTGTCCTGCCCCAGGCGATGGATGGCGAAGCTGCCATTGTTCAGCGTCTTGCGCAGGCCCGGCCCGGTGCGGGCGGCGATCATCTGGCCGAGAAAGGGCGAATCCGGATGGGTGCACACGTACCAGTTGCCGACCACGTAATCGATATCCGCCACCTTCTGCAGATCGAACAGGTACATCGCCCGCCAGCTGCCGGCCACCAGCGCCCGCAGGGTATAGGTGCCGTCCACCAGGCTGAGGCGGTAGGGCTCGTGCGGCGTGGCCTGCTGCGCCTCGCTGTCCAGCCGCAGCGGGCCGGTCGGCACCATGCCGCCGAAGCCGACGTCGGCGATGTAGCGCACGCCGTCCAGGGTCACCAGCACCAGCATATGGGTGCGCGCCGGCTGGGCATCCTCCGGCCCGCCCATCACCACCCGCCCGGTCAGGCCGCGCGCGTCGAAGCCCAGCGCCTGCAACAGCAGCAGAAACAGGCGGTTGAGCTCGAAGCAGTAACCGCCGCGCCCCTGACGCAGCAGCTTGTCCTGAATCGCGGCGGGTTCGACCTGCACCGGCACGCGCAGCATGCTCGCCAGGGTTTCGAAGGGGAACTCGGCGGTATGCCGCGCCTGCAGCTCGCGCAGGGTGTCGAGGGTCGGAGGTGGCGCCGAGGAGTAACCCAGGCGCTCGAGGTATGTGTGCAGCTCCAGTTTGAATGCTTCGGTCATCGTGCATCTCCCTTTTCTACCTGCCGGCTGTTGTACCAGAGGCGGCCGCAGGGAGATACGCATGGGGCCGATAGCAAAAAGGCCGGTCTTGCGACCGGCCTCTGCTGCAACGCTTCAGCTCACCTCAGCCATTGCTGGGGAAGGCGAACTGCGCCGCCTCGTGGCTCTTGCGCGCCGGCCAGCGTTGGGTGATGGCCTTCTTGCGGGTGTAGAAGCGCACGCCGTCCGGGCCGTAGGCGTGCAGGTCGCCGAACAGCGAGCGCTTCCAGCCGCCGAAGCTGTGGTAGGCCACCGGCACCGGCAGCGGCACGTTGACGCCGACCATGCCCACTTCGATTTCGTCGCAGAACAGCCGCGCCGCTTCGCCGTCGCGGGTGAAGATGCAGGTGCCGTTGCCGTACTCGTGGTCGTTGATCAGCTGCATGGCCTCTTCCAGGCTGCCGACGCGGACGATGCACAGCACCGGGCCGAAGATTTCGTCGGTGTAGATGGCCATCTCCGGGGTCACCTTGTCGAACAGGGTGCCGCCGACGAAGTAGCCGTCCTCATGCCCGGCGACGCGGTAGCCGCGACCGTCCACCACCAGCTCGGCGCCGGCCTTGACGCCGTCGTCGATATAGCCGACCACCTTGTCGCGCGCCGCGGCGGTGACCAGCGGGCCCATGTCCAGGCCGCACTGGGTGCCGGCGCCGATCTTCAGCGCCTTGATCTGCGGCACTATCTTGTCGACCAGCGCGTCGGCGATCTGGTCGCCCACGCACACGGCCACCGAGATGGCCATGCAGCGCTCGCCGCAGGAGCCGTAGGCGGCGCCCATGAGCGCGCTGACGGCGTTGTCCAGGTCGGCGTCGGGCATCAGCACGGCGTGGTTCTTGGCGCCGCCGAGGGCCTGCACGCGCTTGCCGCGCTTGGTGCCCTCGCTGTAAATGTACTCGGCGATCGGCGTCGAGCCGACGAAGCTCAGCGCCTTGACCTCGGGCGCTTGGATCAGGGCGTCGACCGCGTCCTTGTCGCCGTTGACCACGTTGAGCACGCCTTTGGGCAGGCCGGCCTGCTGCGCCAGTTCGGCGATCAACAGGGTGGAGCTGGGGTCGCGCTCGGACGGCTTCAAGATGAAGCAGTTGCCGCAGACGATGGCCAGCGGGTACATCCACAGCGGCACCATGGCCGGGAAGTTGAACGGGGTGATGCCGGCGACCACGCCGATCGGTTGCAGGTCGCTCCAGGCGTCGATGTTCGGGCCGACGTTGCGGCTGTATTCACCCTTGAGGAGTTCCGGGGCGGCGCAGGCGAACTCGACGTTCTCGATGCCGCGCTTGAGCTCGCCGATGGCGTCCTCGATGGTCTTGCCGTGCTCGGCGCTGATCAGTTGGGCGATTTCGTTCTCGTTCTGTTCCAGCAGCTGCTTGAAGCGGAACATGATCTGCGCGCGCTTGGCCGGCGGGGTGTTGCGCCAGGCCGGGAAGGCGGCCTTGGCGGCGTCGATGGCCAACTGCATGGTGGCGCGGTCGGCGAGGCCGACCTGGCGGGTCGATTCGCCGGTGGAGGGGTTGAACACCGGGGCGCTGCGTTCGTTGCCGGCGACGCGTTCGCCGTTGATCAGGTGCGGGATAAGGCTCATGGGGCTCTCCGTTATCGAATGAATTGCGGGGTGGGCCTGAGGCCCTCTCCCCGGCCCCACTCCCCTATAAGGAAGTGGGGAGAAAAGGCGTCAGTCCAGGCTGTTCAGGGTCTCACCGACGGCGTTGAACAGGCGGTCGAGGTCGTCCATCCGGGCGTTGAAGGTCGGCCCGAACTGCAGGGTGTCGCCACCGAAGCGCACGTAGAAGCCGGCCTTCCACAGTTTCAGCCCGGCCTCGAACGGGCGGATCACCGGGTCGCCGTCGCGCGCGGCGATCTGGATGGCGCCGGCCAGGCCGCAGTTGCGGATGTCGACCACGTGCTTGCTGCCCTTGAGGCCATGCAGCGCCTGGCCGAACTGCGGCGCCAGCTCGGCCGCCTGCTGGATCAGGTTCTCGCGTTTGAGCAGCTCCAGCGAGGCCAGGCCGGCGGCGCAGGCCACCGGGTGGGCCGAGTAGGTGTAGCCGTGGGTGAACTCGACCATATGCTCGGGCGACGGCTGCTGCATGAAGGTGTTGTAGATCTCGCTGGAGGCCACCACCGCGCCGAGCGGCACGGCGCCGTTGGTGATCTGCTTGGCCGCGTTGATGATGTCCGGGGTGACGCCGAAGTATTCCGCGCCGCTCCATTTACCCATCCGCCCAAATGCCGTGATCACCTCGTCGAAGATCAGCAGGATATTGTGCTGGGTGCAGATCTCGCGCAGCCGCTGCAGGTAGCCCTTGGGCGGCACGATGACGCCGGCCGAGCCGGACATCGGCTCGACTATCACCGCGGCGATGTTGGAGGCGTCGTGCAGCTCGATCAGCTTGAGCAGCTCGTTGGCCAGCTCGACGCCGCCGCTCTCGGCCATGCCGTTGGTGTAGGCCAGGTGCGGCTGCAGGGTGTGTGGCAGGTGGTCGACGTCCATGAACTGGCCGTACATCTTGCGGTTGCCGCCGATGCCGCCGAGCGAGGTGCCGGCGATGTTGACGCCGTGGTAGCCGCGGGCGCGGCCGATGAACTTGGTCTTGGCCGGCTGGCCTTTCAGGCGCCAGTAGGCCTTGGCCATCTTCACCGCGGTGTCGGCGCACTCGGAGCCGGAGCCGGTGAAGAACACGTGGTTGAGCTCGCCCGGCATCAGGTCGGCGATCTGCTCGGCCAACTGGAAGGACAAGGGGTGGCCGTACTGGAAGCCCGGCGAGTAGTCGAGGGTGCCGAGCTGCTTGGCCACCGCCTCCTGGATTTCCTTGCGCGAGTGGCCGGCGCCGCAGGTCCACAGGCCGGACAGGCTGTCGTAGATCTTGCGGCCGGCATCGTCGAACAGCCAGCTGCCTTCGGCACCGACGATGATCCGCGGGTCGCGCTGGAACTGGCGGTTGGCGGAAAACGGCATCCAGTGGGCATCCAGCTTGAGCTGGCTGGCCAGGGAGGGGGTGGCGGTCTGCGGCATGTTCATAGGGAGCCTCGGCAGTGGCGGCGTGATCGGAGCGGTGTGGGAGGGGCTTTAGCCGCGACTGTCGCCGCTGAAGCGCCTCCCACAGATATGGCATCTGTTGCCAGCAAAGGTGCCACGGGCATAGAGTCAGTAAAACAGCACTCTTCTTATCTTCAGTTAAAGGCTTACTAAACAAATGAGCAGCCGCCGCCCCGATCCGCTGGCCCAGGTCAGCGACTTTGAAATCCGCCTGCTCAAGCTGTTTCGCAGCGTGGTGGAATGCGGCGGTTTTTCCGCCGCGGAAAGTGCGCTGGGCATCGGCCGTTCGGCCATCAGCCAGCAGATGAGCGACCTGGAGCAGCGCCTCGGCCTGCGCCTGTGCCAGCGCGGCCGCGCCGGCTTCGCCCTGACCGAGGAAGGCCGCGAGGTGTACCAGAGCACCCTGCAGCTACTGGCGGCGCTGGAGAGCTTTCGCACCGAGGTCAACGGCCTGCACCGCCATCTGCGCGGCGAGCTGAACATCGGCCTGACCGACAACCTGGTGACCATCCCGCACATGCGCATCACCAACGCCCTGGCGCGGCTCAAGGCGCAGGGCCCGGACGTGCGCATCCATATCCGCATGACGCCGCCGTCGGAGGTGGAACAGGGCGTGCTCGACGGCCGCCTGCACGTCGGCGTGGTGCCGCAGGTCGGCGCGCTGTCCGGCCTGGAGTACCAGACCCTGTACGACGAGCGCTCGCTGCTCTACTGCGCGGTCGGCCATCCGCTCTTCTACGTCGACGACCAGCAGCTGGAGGACGAGCGCCTCAACGCCCAGGAGGCCATCGCCCCGACCTTCCGCCTGCCGCCGGAGGTGCAGAACCACTACCAGGCGCTGAACTGCACGGCCAGCGCCTCGGACCGCGAGGGCATGGCCTTTCTCATCCTCACCGGACGCTATATCGGCTACCTGCCCGACCACTACGCCCAGGCCTGGGTGCAGCAGGGCCGTCTGCGCGCGCTCAAGGCCGCCAGCCGCTTCTACGACATCAGCCTGGCGGCGGTGACGCGCAAGGGCCGCCGCGCGCACCTGGTGCTGGAAAGTTTTCTCGAGGCGCTGGCCGAATCCTGAGCGGGCGGGTCCGTCCGCGCCTCAGGCTCCACTTGAGTGCAGGCCGCCCTATCGCGGGGCGCCGCCGCGCCCGGGAGCCTGCCGAAAGAAATGAACACCAGGTCACGAACAATCGTATGCAGCTGATGCGACAGGGCTTTTGCCAAAGTTGAACACGATTTTGCGCACAAGCTGATCAGTTGGACAGCTTTTTGCACCCGGGCAGCGACCTGACCAAACGGCCAGGAAAACTAGAAAAACACGCTGATCTCAGGAGCCCAGATGAACCCTACTCGCGCGACCCTGCTCGCCGCCAGCAGCCTGCTGCTGGCGACCCAGGCCCAGGCCGATGGCCCGCTGCTTTGGCAGAACAACAGCCTCTCCTACCTCTATGGCAAGAACTTCAAGGTGGAGCCGGCGATTCAGCAGACCCTCACCTTCGAGCACGCCAGCGGCTGGAGCTGGGGCGATCTGTTCTTCTTCGTCGACCAGAAGTTCTTCAACGGCGCGCAGAACGGCGCCGGGGATTCGCGCAGTTTCTACGGTGAACTGAGCCCGCGCCTGTCGTTCGGCAAGCTGCTGGGCCAGGACCTGTCGTTCGGCCCGATCAAGGATGTGTTGCTGGCGACCACCTACGAGTTCGGCGAGGACGAGACCGAGGCCTACCTGATCGGCCCGGGCTTCGATCTCAACGTCCCCGGCTTCAACTTCTTCAAGCTGAACTTCTACTACCGTACCCCTGACGGCAATCGCCCCGACCGCGACGGCGACGGCAACCCCGATGGCAGCGGCGTCTGGCAGGTCACCCCGAGCTGGTCCTACACCCTGCCGGCCGGCAAGTCGGACATTCTCATCGACGGCTACATCGACTGGGTGGTGGACAACGACGCCAGCTATCACAGCAACTACCACTTCAACCCGCAGATCAAGTACGACCTGGGCAAGGCCATGGACTGGGGCGACAAGCAGTTCTACGTCGGGGTGGAGTACAGCTACTGGAAGGACAAGTACGGCATCCAGGACTCGGCGGCCTTCACCACCAACCAGAACACCGCCAGCCTGCTGCTGAAAGTGCATTTCTGATCCACAGCACCCGACCGGCACTGGCTGGTCGGCGTTTTGCAGCCACTTCCAGACTCACCACGGGAATGCCCCCATGACCAGCCAATTGCACCCCAGCTCCGAACTGCTCTACGGCCTGGACGACCGTCCGGCGCCGCTGCCGGCCTTCTTCGCCGCCTTGCAGCATGTACTCGCCTGCTTCGTCGGCATCGTCACCCCGACCCTGATCATCGGTGGCGTGCTCGGCCTGCATGAACAGCTGCCCTACCTGATCAGCATGGGCCTGATGGTGTCCGGCGTCGGCACCCTGATCCAGGCGCGCCGGCCGTTCGGTATAGGCGCCGGGATGATCTGCGTGCAGGGCACCAGCTTCGCCTTCCTCAGCGCCGTGCTGGCCGCCGGGTTGATGGTCAAGGCGCGCGGCGGCAGCCCGGACGACATCCTGGCGATGATCTTCGGCGTGTGCTTTTTCGGCGCGTTCATCGAGATGGTATTGAGCCGCTTCATCGGCCGCCTGCAGCGCATCGTCACGCCCCTGGTGACCGGCATCGTCATCACCATCATCGGCGTCAGCCTGATCAAGGTCGGCATCACCGACGTCGGCGGCGGCGCCAAGGCCGAGAACTTCGGCGCGCCGATCAACCTGGCCCTGGGCGCCCTGGTGCTGGTCACCATCATCGTGCTCAATCGCCTGAACAACCCCTGGCTGCGCCTGTCGGCGATCATCATCGGCCTGCTGGTCGGCTCGCTGGCCGCCTGGTCCGGCGGCGTGCTGGTGCCCAAGCCGTTGCCCGATCTGCCGCTGCTGAGCCTGCCGATCCCCTTTCGCTACGGCTTCGACTTCGACTGGATGGCCTTCGTCCCGGTGGCGCTGATCTACCTGATCACCGCCATCGAAACCACCGGCGACCTGACCGCCAACTGCATGATCTCCAGGCAGCCGATCAAGGGCCCGCAATACCTGCAACGGATCAAGGGCGGGGTGTTCGGCGACGGCGTCAGCTCGCTGATCGCCGCGGTGTTCAACACCTTCCCCAACACCACCTTCAGCCAGAACAACGGCGTGATCCAGCTGTCCGGCGTGGCCAGCCGCCACGTCGGCTACTACATCGGCGCGATCCTGGTGGTCCTCGGCCTGTTCCCGCTGCTCGGCGCCATCCTCCAGCAGATTCCCAAGCCAGTGCTCGGTGGCGCCACCCTGGTGATGTTCGGCACGGTCGCCGCCGCCGGCATCCGCATCCTCGCCCAGGCGCCGCTGGATAGGCGCAGCCTGCTGATCATGGCCACCAGCTTCGGCATCGGCCTGGGCGTGTCCAGCCAGCCCGAGCTGCTCGGCCAGATGCCCACGCTGGTGCAGAACCTGTTCGGCTCGGCGATCACCAGCGGCGGCCTGACCGCCATCCTGATGAATCTGCTGCTGCCGCTGGAGTCCCCCGCCGCGAGCGCGCAGGAACAGGAGGCGGCTGGCTAAGGCTCGACGCTGAATTCCAGGCGGGCGGTCTGGCCGCCCTCGTCGAGCACGCTGAGCTGGTGCCGGCCGACCGCGAACGCATGGGCGAAGGGCGCCCCGGCGGCGCTATCGCCCAGCGGCCGGCCGTCGACGAACCACCAGCGTCGGCCGCTGCCGCCCAGGGTCGACAGGCTCAGGCGCAGCGGTTCGGCGTCGCCCTGCGGTCGGCGCAGGCGATCGCCCTCACGCACGCCGACGATGGACAGCGGCGCCACCTGGGCCGGCGTCGGCGGCGGACAGGCACGATCGGCCGCCGGCAGGCGCGCGCTGCGTCGTTCGCGGCGCGGCAACCAGGGTTCCAGCGGCGCCGGCCATAGCGCCAGCTCGCGACGCTCGGCCTGGGCGCAGCCCGGGGCGACGCGACGGCCGCGGGGATTGAGCCACAGCGGCTCGCGCAGACCGCTGCCCAGCGGCTGGTCGGCGGCCAGCAGGGTCGGCGGCGTGGTGCCCTGCAGGGTCCAGGCGAAGCGCAGGCGCCGGCAGTTAGGATCGTCCCTGTCCAGGGGCTGGCCCAGCGGCCAGCAGATGGCGGCGACGCCGACCTCGGCCGGCTGCGGATCGGCCGGCGCGGCGATGCCGCGCTGGCTGTCGCGGTTGACCAGCAGATCGTGCACCTGCAGCAGCAGCGGCGCCGCCGAGGCCAGGCCGAACTGGCCGGGCACCGGGGTGCCGTCCGGGCGACCGATCCAGATGCCAATCAGGTGGCGCGGGCCGACGCCGATGGCCCAGGCATCGCGAAAGCCGTAGCTGGTGCCGGTCTTCCAGGCCAGGCTCGGCCGTTGCACGAGCTGCGCGCGCGGGTCGCGATCCGGGCGCGCCTGGCCGCTGAGGATGCGCCGCACTATCCAGGCCGCACCGGGCGACAGCAAGCGCCGCTCGCGCAGCTCATCGTCCGGCTGCAGGCGCGGCCGCGCCGCCAGGCCGCCACGGGCGAAGGCGCTGTAGCCGGCCAGCAGCGCCTCCAGGCGGGTGCCGCCACCGCCGAGGATCAACGCCAGGTTGGGCTCGGCCAATGCCGGCAGGCGAATCGGCACGCCGGCGCCGCGCAGCTCGCCGGCGAAGCGCTTCGGCCCGTAGGCCTCCAGTAGCTGCACCGCCGGCAGGTTGAGCGAGGTGGCCAGCGCCTCGCTGGCCGACACCGGGCCGCTGAAGCCGACGGCGAAGTTGCCGGGACGGTAGTCGCCGTAATGCCGCGGCACGTCCTGCAGCAGCGACTCGGAGTGGATCAACCCGGCGTCCAGGGCCATGCCGTAGAGGAATGGCTTGAGCGTCGAGCCGGGCGAGCGCAACGCGCGCACCATGTCGACGTGGCCGAAGCGCGTGGCATCGCCGATATCCGCCGAGCCGAGGTAGGCGCGCACCGCCATGCTCTGGTGCTCCACCACCAGGATCGCCGCCGAGGTGCGCTCGGGCAGGCGCGCACGCCAGCCCAGCAGCAGGTCTTCCAGGCGCAATTGCAGGCCGGCGTCGAGGGTGGTGCGGATCAGCGGCGGACTGCCGGCGCGGTTCAGCCGCCGCGCCAGCAAGGGCGCCAGACTAGGCTCGCGGCGTGGGGCGAGGAATACCGGCTCCTCCAGCGCCTCGTCCACCTGCGTCTGCGGCCATACGCGGAACTCGGCCAGACGCCGCAGCACCTTGTCGCGCGCGGCCTGGGCGCGCTCGGGGTGACGATCCGGCCGCAGCCGACTGGGCGCCTGCGGCAGCACCGCGAGCAATGCGGCCTCGGCGCGAGTGAGCTGGCTCGGCGGCTTGCCCAGGTAGCTCCAGCTGGCCGCCGCCACGCCCTCCAGGGTGCCGCCGAAGGGCGCGCGATTCAGATACAGGGCGAGGATCTCGTCCTTGGACAGGTGCCACTCCAGCTGCGCGGTGCGCCACAGCTGCTTGAGCTTGCCGGGCAGGTCGCGGCCATGCGGATCGAGCAGGCGCGCCACCTGCATCGACAAGGTGCTACCGCCGGACACCACGCGCCCGCCGCTGAGGTTCTGCCAGGCTGCGCGGGCCAGGGCCAGCGGGTTGACCCCGGGGTGCAGGCGGAACCAGCGATCCTCGTAGGTCAGCAGCGCTTCGAGGTAATAGGGCGAGACCTGGTCCGGGGTCACCGGGTAGCGCCATACGCCGTCGCGATCGGCGAAGCGCCACAGCGGCGTGCCGTCCTCGGCCAGCACCACGCGGGCCAGATCGTCCTCGGGCAGTGGCAGCGGGAACAGGCGGTCGGCGAGCCAGAGCAGCGACAGCACCAGTATCGGCAGCGTTACAAGCCGATATCGACGCCCCACTCCAGCACTCGGCCTCATCCAATGGTTCGCAAGCACCAAAAACCTCTAAGAACTTGTAATTAATCAATTTTCCGTAATAGCTGAAGGTACGAGCGACAGCTTAAAGTCATTAATTTGACGAATATTTTTTCAACCAACCAGACAGACAACGCCAGCCGTCGAAATTCTGTCTATTGGCTATTTCAGCAGCTTTACAACGCCTCGGCACTGACCTAAACCAATATCAAACTGACACCATACCCAGATCGGCCGCAGGCTGAAGGCCCTCCCAGTAGAGGGCTCAGCACCCTGCCGCAGGAGTTCTTACGGGCGCATTTTTTCGAGCCCCGCGCTTCGCCGGCAGGCTCGCTTTACAGCCCCTGTTCACTCCACTGCTCACTCCGGCGGACCTATGCCTTTCCGCTACGGAGACGACGAGTATGAAGTACCCGCTCTGGATGATGGGAGAGCTGCACCACTTCTAAAAGGCCACGTAAGTAAGAAGGTTCTTTCACCTATACCTGCGCCGCTGCCGAGCCGCGTTTCGATAAGAGAGGAAGTAGTCATGGCCATCTCCACAGTGTCTTTCACCAATACTCCACAGGCGGTGGACGATTACTACACCGCCACCCAGACTGGCCTCACCGAGAACTCGACTGAGACCATTATTCTGGCGGTGATGGCCAACGACCTGGGCGGTAAGGCCAAAACGCTCTACTCCCTGGATGACGGCATAGAGAACGAAGGCTCGGCCACTTCAGCGGACCTGCTAATGAAGGATCTAGTGGGGGTCAACAACGTCAGCCAGTATGGTGCGCACATCGCCATCATGGCCGACGGCACAGTTGCCTACACCATGACAGATACGAGCAGGGCGCACTTCGTCTCACTGGGTGCAGGCGAGATCGGTTACGACAGCTTCACCTACGCCATCCGCCTAGGCAACGGCACGCTGAGTTGGGCCACGGCGACGGTCGAGATTAGAGGGGTGAACGATGCGCCGCTGATCACCAGTTCGACCCAGACCGGCGCCGTCAGCGAGGACGGTACCCTCGGCGCCGCCGGCCAGGTCACCGCCAGCGATGTCGATGACGGCGCCACCCTCAGCTTCAGCGGCAATGCCAGCAGCGCCTACGGCAGCTTCGCGGTCGATGCCACGACCGGTGAGTGGACCTACTCCCTGGACAACGCCGCCGCCCAATCCCTGGCCGCCGGCCAGGAGGTGAGCGAAACCTTCACCGTCACCGTCACCGACGACCAGGGCGCCACCGCCACCCAGGACGTGACCATCACCATCACCGGCACCAACGATGCGCCGCTGATCACCAGTTCAACCCAGACCGGCGCCGTCAGCGAGGACGGTACCCTCGGCGCCGCCGGCCAGGTCACCGCCAGCGATGTCGATGACGGCGCCACCCTCAGCTTCAGCGGCAATGCCAGCAGCGCCTACGGCAGCTTCGCGGTCGATGCCACGACCGGTGAGTGGACCTACTCCCTGGACAACGCCGCCGCCCAATCCCTGGCCGCCGGCCAGGAGGTGAGCGAAACCTTCACCGTCACCGTCACCGACGACCAGGGCGCCACCGCCACCCAGGACGTGACCATCACCATCACCGGCACCAACGACATACCGTTGATCAGCGGCATTTCGACAGGCAGCGTTCAGGAAGACACAAACGTCGTGGCCGGCAAACTCACAACCAGTGGCGCGCTCACGATTAACGATGCCGATGCCGGCCAGTCGTCGTTCCAGGCACAGCCAACGGTGGCTGGAACTTATGGCAGCTTCACACTCACGGCCTCCGGCAACTGGACCTACTCGGTCAACAACAGCCTGGCGGCGATTCAGGCTTTGCAGACCGGGCAAATGCTGACCGACAGCTTTACCGCCGTATCATTCGATGGCAGCGCATCGCAATTGGTGGAAGTGACCATTCACGGACTGAACGATGTCACCGCGTTCACCGGTACCACAGGCCCCAATACGTTCAGCTTCAACGCAGCGGCCAGTGGGGTCTCTACCATTACCGACCCCGGGAGCAACAACGATGCGATTCAAATCACCGGAGATAATGTCACGCTGACATCGCTTAACTTCGAGAAAGTCGGCAATGACCTGGCGATCACCATCAACGACCAGCACATCACAGTGCTCAATCACTTCGGTGCTTCCGCCAATGCAGTTGAAACTATCACCTTTGCCGCTGGGCAAAGCTATTTCGGCTACGCCCTGGAAGGTGACTACAAGATCTTCTCTGGTAACGACTTCGTCGCCAACAACGGCAACAGCAACGACGTTATCGCCGGCACTTCCACTGCCCAGACAATTGATGGCGGAGGTGGGGCCAGCGGCAGGGATCTGTTGTTCGGTAATAACGGCAACGACACCTTGATCGGCCGCAATGACAACGACCTGCTGGTAGGCGGAGCTGGCAACGATAGTCTGCAAGGCGGAGCTGGCCTCGATACCCTTGTGGGCGGCGACGGCGACGACATCCTGATCGGCGGGCTAGGGAACGACACCCTGATAGGCGGCGCCGGGGCCGACACCTTCGTATTCGCGGAAACAACCGGAGCATCCAATCTGGACCAGATTCTCGACTACAGCTTCGCCGAAGGCGACAAGCTCGATCTCTCGGCCCTGCTCAATGCTAATTTCGTTTCTGGAAGCCAGGTATCGGACTTCGTCAAACTAGTTCAGACAGGCGCCGATATCACCGTTCAGGTGGATGTAAACGGGGCTACGGGTGGGCCAAGCTTCGCCGATGTGGCGGTGCTGACCAACTACGGCACCACCGGCTCCGACCTGGTGCGCGCGTGGTTCGGCGATGTCGACCATACCCTGGCGGTCTGACTCCGCAGTGGACAGGGGCTGACCGGGAGGGCTTAACGCCCTCCCGTGCCGACTAAGGGAGCGAACCGCCCCACTCGCCGATAGCCCGCTTTGCTCTGGCCAAGGCGCTCCCGCCCAGCGCCAGCGGGATGATCCGAGATGCGGGCGTGGCTAGCGGCCCTCGTAGGTCAGCAACGCTTCCACGTGATAGGGCGAAACAACGTCCGCGCTTGCCGACGAAAGCCACACGCTGTTGCGGTCGCCGAACCAGCGCCGGCCAAGCGATAGCCGGCAGATGAGCGCCCCCTGCCATCCGCTCCCCAGCCTTGCCCCCGCTTATGGGAGCAGGGCTAGGGTAGGCTTCACCTCTCCTCCACCACCAGAGACGCCGGCGCACTGCCCAGCGCCTGCCAGCTCGGCCGGTACATCGACTCCACCTGCGGCGGCGGTACGCGGTAGCTGCCCGGGGTCACCGCGCGGGCCAGGTAGAGCAGGTGGGTAGTGCCGTAGCCGTCCACGTCCAGCGCCGCCACGTAACGGTCGCCGCGGTATTCCTGGTGCTTGATCCGCGCGTTCTGCATCGCCTGGCGCCATTCCTTGACCTGGCTGCCGGCCTCATCCAGGCTCGCCGCGCTCTGCGCCAGGTTCTGGTTCTCCAGCTCCAGGCCGGCGGGCAGCAGGTCCACCACCAGGGCGTCCGGCACGCGCTGCTTGGCGCGCACCGCCAGGTGCACCAGCACCAGCTCGCCGCTCGTCAGCCGCTGCAGGTCGAGCGGGCGGCCGTCCATGCCCAGATATTCGCGCTCGATGCTGAGGTTGTCGCCGCCGGCCGCCGGCGGCTGCGCCGGGTAGCCGGACAGGGTCAGCTGCTGGTAGAGCTTGGCACTGCCGGCATTGCTGACGCTCAGCGGCTCGGCCAGCTCGCCGCGTTCCAGCTTGATGCCCGGTTGCCGCTCGCTCAGGTCGAACTGGAAGGCACCACTGGAAAGCGCAGCGCGCCAGGGCTGCTCCGGCTGGCCGAGCAGGCCGCGACCGGCGAGGAACAGGGCGTTGCGCTCCTGGGTCGACAGCCAGCGCTGGCCGGCCAGCTCGTCGGCCAGGTCGAACAGCCGCTGCTCGCGCTGGCCGGCGGCCAGGTCGTGTTCCTCCAGCACGGAGAGGATCAGCGCCTGGTCGCGCAGCGCGCTGCCGTAGTCGGCCATCCAGCGCTCGCCGTCGCGCGGCTGGATCAGGCCCTGGGCCAGCGCCTGCTCGCCGCGCGGCGCGTCGCCCATCAGCTTCAGCGCAGCCGCCAGCTGCACCAGCGGCAGGCCGGAACGCGCCTCGCTGCGCCGCTCGAACAGGCTGCGCAGCGCGCCCAGCGGCGCCTGCTGGCTGCGCGCCAGGACGTAGCCGGCATAAGCCTGCACGGCGAAGCGGGTGTGGGCGAAGTCCTCGCTGTAACTGGCCTCGATCAGGCTGCTCTGCTGCAGGTAACGCAGCAGACGGTCGCTGGCCTTCTTCAGCGCCTCGGCCGGCACGCCGAAGCCCTGCTCGCGGGCACGCAGGAGGAAATCGGTGACATAGGCGGTGAGCCAGTATTCCTCTTCGCTCTCGGCGCTCCACAGGCCGAAGCCGCCGCTGTGGCGCTGCATGCCGAGCAGACGTTCGATGCCCAGCTCGATGCTCTTGCGGCGCTGCTCGTCCGGCTCGCCTGCCAGGCCGAGACGCTCGAGGCTGGCGGCGTCGGCGTAGAGCGAGGGGTAGAGGCCGCTGGTGGTCTGCTCCAGACAGCCGTAGGGGTAAGCCTTGAGCGCGCGGATCTGCTCGCCGAGGTTCAGCGGCGGCCGGCTCGACAGCGCCAGCAGCGCTTCCAGCCCGGCCGGCTCGAACGCCGCCAGGCTGCCGGCCGGCAGGCTCCAGGGCTCGCCCTCGCCGAGCACCGCACGGAAATGCCGCAGCTGCGCCGGATAGGCCGGGCGAATGCCCAGGGTCCATTCGCGGCTGAAGTCGCCGAGTTCCTCACCCGGCAGCGCCAGACCCTGCACCTCGACATGGATACGCCCCTGGCCCAGGCCGCCCTCGGCGCGCACCGGGATGCGCAGGGTGGTGCGCTGGCCGTCGGCCAGCTGGATCGGCGCCTCGCCGCGCTGCAGCAGGCGCAGCTGGCCATCCACGTCCACCCGTACGTCGAGCTGCTGCTCGGCGCCGGAGAGGTTGGTCAAATCCAGCGCCAGGCTGGTTTCGTCGCCGCCAGCGAGAAAGCGCGGCATCGACAGCTCGGCGATCAGCGGCGCGGCGACCAGCGTCTTGGCCTCGGCCATGCCGAAGCGCTCGTCGCTCCAGGCCTGCGCCATCAGGCGCAGCTCGCCGTTGAAGTCGGGAATATCCAGGCTGACTTCGCCCTCGCCCTGCTCGCTGAGCTGCAGCGCTTCGCTCTGCAGGGCGACGATCAGCACGCTGGTGTCCGGGCGCTTGCCGCCGGCGGCCAGGCCGGCGTCGCCGCCGAAGGCCAGGCTGGCCAGGCGGCCCTGCCCCTCGATCAGCTGGCCGTAGACGTCCAGCTGATCGGCGCCGTAGGCCTTGCGCCCGAAGAAACTGGCGAAGGGATCGGGGGTGGCGTAATCGGTGATATTGAGGATGCCCACATCCACCGCGGCGACCAGCACCCGCACTTTCTCGGGGATGCTGCCGTCGGCGTTGCGCGCACTGACCTTGACCTTCAGCGGCTGCTTGGGTCGCATCTTTTCCGGCGCCTCGAGGGTCAGCGCCAGCTGGCGCGGCGCACGCTGCAGCGGCAGGTGCAGCAGGCCGACGGCGCGCTTGGGCGTGACCTGCGCCTTGCGCTCGCCGGGGCGCACCACCTGGGCGCTGAGATACAGGTCGTGACGCGCCCAGGCCGGGTCTATGGGCAGTTCGAAGGTCTTGCCTGCCGCCGGCACGCTGATTTCCTGCCACCACAGCGGCCCCTCGCTGGATTCCAGCAACAGGTAGCCGCTGCCGGCGGCCGGCGGGGTGACGCTGATCCTGGCCACATCGCCCGCCGCATAGGCCGGCTGGTCCAATGCCAGCTTGACCTGGTCCGGACGCACCGCGCCGCCCTCGGCGTTGTCCTGCCAGCGGTAGCCGGCCCAGAAGCGCAGGCTGCTGAGCAGGCCGGTGCGGTTGTCCACCAGCTCGACCCGGTAGGGGCCCCACTCCACCGGGAAGCTGACCTTGGCGGTGCCGCCGGCCTCGATGCTCAGCGGCTCCTCGCTGAGGGTGAGGAACTTCTCGTTGAAGTTGTGCCGCCAGCCCTCACCGTCGGAGAAGCTCCAGAAGTAGTCGCGGCGCTCGCGCACCAGGCGCACGGTCAGGTCGTCGGCGGCCAGCTTGTTGCCGGCGGCATCGGCCACCAGCAGCTCGAACTCGGCCAGGCTGTCGGCATCCACCTCCTCGCCGTCGAACAGCCCGCGCAGCCCCGGCAGACGCTCGGCCGGCCATACCGGCTGGACGATGCGCCGGGTGATCGGCCGGCCGCCGGATTCCTGCAGGCTGGCCTGGAGGATCAGGCGCAGCGGCGATTTGGCCTCGCCCCAGCGGTTTTCCGGGCGCAGCACGGCACGGCCCTGGTCGTCGAGACTGATCTCGTCGAGTTCCTGATCCTGAGTCAGATCGGCCTCGGTGACGTCGCCGAACTGATAGCCCGGCAGGCTCGCCACCGCCTCGCGCAGCGGCCGCACGTAGAGCTGGCCGGTCAGGCGGTTGCCGGCGGCCGGCGCGCCGTAGAGGTAGCGGCCGGTCACGGCGAACTCGGGATTGTCGCCCGGCGCATAGGGCTGCTCGCGGCCCTTGAGTTCCAGGGCCAGGCGTTCGGGGAGGAAGTCCTCGACGAGAAACTCGTACAGCTGCGGGCTGCCGTCGCCGAGGTCGAGCAGCAGCTGCCAGCGCCCGGTGGGCGCCTCCTCGGCCAGCTGCAGCTGGTACTGGTAGAGGCCACCCTCGTCCGCCGTCCAGACGAACTTGCGGCTGACCTGCTCGTCCGGCCGGCGCACCTCGACGCTCACCGGCTGGGCCTTGACCGGCTTGCCGTCGGCGTCGCGCAGCAGGGCATTGAGCAGCACCGTCTCGCCGGGGCGATAGAGGTCGCGCGGGCCGAACACGAACAGCTGCAGCGGATGCGCCTTGGGCCCGGCGATATCGAATTCGGCCAGGTCCAGCGCCGGTGCATTGAGGCGCAGCAGGCTGGTCTGCTCGCCCTGCTTGGCCAGCAGCAACTGGGCCTTGGCCGGCAGCGGCAACTGGGCGTGACCGGCGGCGTCGGTCTTGCCCTCGGCGAGCAGCGCGCCGTCGCCATCGAGCAGCTCGAGCTGCACCCCGGCCTGCGCCTGGCCACCTTCCAAGGCCTGGGTGAAGACATCGAGACGGTCGCGGTAGCGGTGCGCGGACAGGCCGATGTCGCTCAGGGAAAACAGCGTCGCCGGCTGCGAATAGCTGTAGCTGCCGGCCTCGCGCATCACCGCCAGGTACACCCCGGGCTGCTTGAACGGCTCCAGGCCGGCGATCGGCAGCAGCAGGGTCTCGCGCGTGTTGCGCGCCGGGTTGAGGTCGAAACGTCCGCCGTAGACCAGCTCGGCCATCGGCAGCAGCTCGCGCGCCTCCCAGGTGTCGAGGTTGCTGCTGCGCCCCCAGCGGGCGAGGAAGCCCGGCAGCGCCTCGGGCTTGATGCGGAAGAACTCGACGTTGACCTTGTCGACGTTCAGCGCGATCACCGGCAGGCCCTCGGCCAGGCGGGTCGGCAGCAGCGAGCCGCGGCTGGCGAAACCGACGCTGGCCTGCAGGTCGCGGGTCTCGAGGCGGCTGACGTGCTCGGCGGCAAGCTTGGCGCCATTGATGCCGCGCAGGCCGGCGTCGATGGTCAGCACCAGCTTGCGCTTGGGCTCCAGGTGGCGCAGGCGCAGTTCGCTCAGGTTTTCGGACAGTTCCCAGGCGCCGTCGACCTTGCCGTCCTTGCTGTCGACCAGGTGCAGGCGCTCGGCGAAGGGCTGGTCGGGATCGAGCGGCACGGAGAAGGTCACCGACAGCGCGCTGGCGCCGTCCAGTTGCACCTCGGACACGTCGACCACCTCCAGTTCGCGACCGGCATGGCGCGCGGCCAGCGCGGCGCGATCCACCGCCGGCTGCGGCGGGCGCTGCTGCTCGGCCGCGGGCACGGTGCTGGTGACGGTGGCGGGGTCCTGGGATGAATCGCAGGCGCTGAGCAGGCTCAGGGCGAGGGCCAGAAGCAGTCCTTTGTTCGGCATTGCGGGCTCCGGTATAGGGGGGGCGCAGAGAACCCCAACTATAGCCGAGCGCCTACCCAGGGAGGAGGCGCGGCGGCGAAAGCGCCAAGCCGCGCACAGCTCCCTGGCCCAAGCACGACGACGATTTCAGCCGCGGTTCAATGGCACAGCTCGCAGACCTCGGCATTGGGCGCCAGGGTGAAGAAGTCGTCCATCGACATATGCACCAGGTTCTCGTGGTCGCCGGCCTCCAGGTAGACGTCCGCCAGCCGCGCCAGTTGCGGGTCGATCAGCATGTCCAGGCCGTACAGCGCGCCGAGCGCCGGCACCGCGCCGCGCTGGCAGTCCTTGAACAGGCCGACCAGGTTCTGCTCGCCGCTGAGCTGCCAGCGCTGGCTGCCCTTGCGCACCTTGTCCAAATCCAGCTTGCGGTTGGCCGGCAGCACGGCCATCAGGTAGTGGCCGCGGCGGTCGTCGAGGATCACCGGCTTGGCCATGCGCGCGGCAGGAATGTGCGCCTTGCGCGCCGCCTCCAGGCTGGTGGCCGAGGGCTCGTGCTCGATCAGTTTGTAATCGCAATGCGCCCGCTGCAGATGGCGCTCCAGGGTTTCGGCCATACGCATGATCCACCTCCTCGGTCGCCGCAGCGACGCTTGGTTGACTGGCCCTGGAAAAAGTCTAGCCAGGGCGGCAGGCAGGCGAAGGTGCGGTTGCTGCTATGACCAGACGGCGATAGCAGCAAAGGTACTAACGCCGCCTATAATCGCCGCTTTGCCGGAGCCGCCCATGTCCGCCCTGCTCGACGCCTGGCGCCACGCCCCGACCCGGCGCCGGGTCTGGGCCCTGGCCGCGCCGATGATTCTCTCCAACCTGTCGGTGCCACTGGTGGCGCTGGTCGACAGCGCCGTGGTCGGTCACCTGCCGCACGCCCACCAGCTGGCGGCGGTGGCGGTGGGCGGCAGCCTCTATACCCTGCTGACCTGGGCCATGGGCTTTCTGCGCATGGGCAGCACCGGCTTCGCCGCCCAGGCCGCCGGCCGCGGCGACGGCGGCGCGCTGCGCCAGGTGCTGCTGCAGGGCCTGCTGCTCGGCGTGCTGCTGGCGCTGCTGCTGGCCGTGCTGGCGATCCCCTTCAGCGGCGCCGCGCTGGGTCTGATGCGGCCATCGGCGGCACTGGACGCGCTGGCCCGCGAGTATTTCCAGATCCGCCTGTTCGGCCTGCCTGCGGCCCTGGCGAGCTACGCCCTAGTCGGCTGGCTGCTGGGCACGCAGAACGCGCGTGGGCCGCTGGCGATTCTGCTCACCGCCAACCTGCTCAACGTGGCCCTGGACCTGTGGTTCGTGCTCGGCCTGCAGTGGGGCGTGGCCGGCGCGGCCTGGGCCTCGGTGATCGCCGAATGGAGCGCCGCGCTGCTCGGCCTGTGGCTGGCGCGCCGCGCCCTGACCCGCTACCCCGGGCAGTTCGAGCGCGCGGCGCTGAAGCGCTGGAGTAGCTGGCGACCGCTGCTGGCGGTCAACCGCGACATCTTCATCCGCACCCTGGCGCTGCAGCTGGTGTTCTTCCTGATCACCGTGCAGGGCACCCGCCTGGGCGACGCCACGGTGGCGGCCAACGCCCTGCTGCTCAACGGCCTGCTGCTCACCGCCCACGCCCTCGACGGCCTGGCCCATGCGGTCGAGGCGCTGTGCGGCCATGCCCTCGGCGCCCGCGACCGCGCCGCGCTGCGCCGCTCGCTGCTGGTAGCCGGGGCCTGGTCGCTGCTGGCCAGCCTCGGTTTCGCCCTGTTCTTC
Source organism: Pseudomonas sp. PL-6 (assembly GCF_054110165.1). NCBI lineage: Bacteria > Pseudomonadati > Pseudomonadota > Gammaproteobacteria > Pseudomonadales > Pseudomonadaceae > Pseudomonas > Pseudomonas sp. PL-6. Next base: position 4,389,327 of record NZ_CM134189.1, read on the forward strand.
CTGTTCGGCGGGCACTGGTTCATCGGCCTGCAGACCGATATCGCCGCGGTGCGCGACACCGCACTGCAGTACCTGCCCTACCTGGCGCTGCTGCCGCTGCTGGCGGTATGGAGCTACCTGCTCGACGGCCTGTTTATCGGCGCCACCCGGGCCAAAGAAATGCGCGACGCCATGCTGATCGCCCTGGCGCTGGCCCTGCCGCTGGGCTGGGCGCTGCAGGCGCTGGGCAACCACGGCCTGTGGCTGGCCTTTCTCGCCTTCATGGGGCTGCGAAGCCTGGTGCTGGCTGGCTATGCTTGGCACTTGAGTCGTCGCGACCGCTGGTTCGCCCCACCGCCAGCAGGAGAGACCGCCCCTGCTCAGCGCTGAGCTGCCGCACAACGAAGCCCAGCGCCAACAGGCCCTGCAGCGCACCGACCAGGCGCTGTACCGGGCCAAGCGCGGCGAACTCGCCGCAACCGATCAATAACCCGCAAGGAGCACTCGATGGCCGCCGCACTCGTCGCCTATCTGCACTTTCTGGCGATCTTCGCCCTGTTCGCCCTGCTCAGCGTCGAGCACGTGCTGTTCAAGGCGCCGCTGGATCTGCGCCGCGCGCGCAGCCTGATGCTCACCGACCTGGCCTACGGTATCTGCGCCGGCCTGGTGCTGCTCACCGGCCTCGCGCGGGTGCTGTGGTACGGCAAGGGCTGGGCCTACTACCTGCACAACAGCCTGTTCCACGCCAAGGTGGGGCTGTTCATTCTGGTCGGCCTGCTGTCGATCCTGCCTACCGTGGTCTTCCTCAACTGGCGCCCGGCGCTCAAGACCGGCCGGGTGCCGGAGCCCAGCGCCCGGCAGGTCGTCCTGGTGACCTGGTGCATTCGCCTGGAGTTGCTGCTGCTGTTGCTGCTGCCGCTACTGGCGGCGCTGCTGGCGCGGGGTTATGGAGTGATCGGCTAACGAATCGGCGGCCAGGTGCCGCCACCCTGGCCGGCGGCGGGGTTTCACCCGCCGCACAGAAACCTGGCCCGGATGCAATCCGGGGCCGAGCGCGGCGTTCCCGCATTGCCTCCGGCGGCGCTTACAGCCCCTGCAGGGCGTCGAGCAGCGCCTGGTTCTGCTCCGGCGCACCGATGCTGATGCGCAGGAACTGGGCGATGCGCTGCTGCTTGAAGTGACGCACTATCACGCCCTGCTCGCGCAGGCCGGCGGCCAGGGTGGCGGCGTCCTTGTCCGGGTGGCGGGCGAAGACGAAGTTGGCGGCCGACGGCAGCACCTCGAAACCCAGGCCCCGCAGCCCGGCGACCACCGCCTCGCGGCTGGCGATCACCTGCTGGCAGGTCTGCTCGAAATAGGCGCGGTCGTCGAAGGCCGCCGCCGCGCCAGCGATGGCCATGCGATCGAGCGGGTAGGAGTTGAAGCTGTTCTTGATCCGCTCCAGCGCTTCGATCAGCTCCGGGTGGCCGACCGCGATGCCCACGCGCAGCCCGGCCAGCGAGCGCGACTTGGACAGGGTCTGGGTGACCAGCAGGTTCGGGTACTTGTCGACCAGGGCGATGGCGCTCTGGCCGCCGAAATCGATGTAGGCCTCGTCCACCAGCACCACCGAATCCGGATTAACCTGCAGCAGCCGCTCGATGGCGTCGAGCGCCAGCAGGCAGCCGGTCGGCGCGTTGGGGTTGGGGAAGATGATGCCGGCATTGGGCCGGGCGTAATCCTCGATGCGGATCTGGAAGTCATCGTCGAGCGGCAGCGCCTCGAACTCGATGCCGTACAGGCCACAGTAGACCGGGTAGAAGCTGTAGGTGACGTCCGGGAATAGCAGCGACTTGCCGTGTTGGAACAGACCGTGGAAGGCGTGCGCCAGCACCTCGTCGGAGCCGTTGCCGACGAACACCTGGGCGGTGCTCACGCCGTAGTAGTCGGCGACCGCCTGCTTCAGGCGTTCGCCGTTGGGGTCCGGGTACAGGCGCAGGTTGTCGTTCAGCTCGGCCTGCATCGCGGCGATGGCCTTGGGCGACGGGCCGTAGGGGTTTTCGTTGGTGTTGAGCTTGACCAGCTTGCTCAGCTTGGGCTGCTCGCCCGGCACGTAGGGCACCAGGTCTTTGACGAAGGGGCTCCAGAACTTGCTCATCTGCCCTTCTCTCCTCGAATGCGTGGGGTGCGTCGGCGCACCCTGGGTAATCAGAAGGCGCGCACGGCGCACCCTAGCTCACTTGATGCGGTATTCCGCGCTGCGCGCATGGGCGGTCAGCGACTCGCCGCGGGCCAGCACCGAGGCGCTCTTGCCCAGCTCCGAGGCGCCGTCCGGCGAGCAGAAGATAATCGACGAGCGCTTCTGGAAGTCGTACACCCCCAGTGGCGAGGAAAAACGCGCGGTACCGGAGGTGGGCAGCACGTGGTTGGGGCCGGCGACGTAATCGCCCAGCGCCTCGGCGGTATAGCGGCCCATGAAGATCGCGCCGGCATGACGAATCTGCGGCAGCCAGGCCTCCGGGTCGGCCACCGACAGCTCCAGGTGCTCGGGGGCGATGCGGTTGGCCACCTCGATGGCCTGGGCCATGTCGGCGACCTGAATCAGCGCGCCACGGCCTTCCAGCGAGGTGCGGATGATCTCGGCCCGCTCCATGCTCGGCAGCAGTTTGGCGATGCTTGCGGCAACGCGGTCGAGGAAGGCGGCGTCGGGACTGACCAGGATCGACTGAGCGTCCTCGTCGTGCTCGGCCTGGGAGAACAGGTCCATGGCGATCCAGTCCGGATCGGTCTGGCCGTCGCACACCACCAGAATTTCAGAAGGCCCGGCGATCATGTCGATGCCGACCTTGCCGAACACGTGGCGCTTGGCGGTGGCCACGTAGATATTGCCGGGGCCGACGATCTTGTCCACCGGCGGCACGCTCTCGGTGCCATAGGCCAGCGCCGCCACGGCCTGGGCGCCGCCGATGGTGAACACGCGGTCGACGCCGGCGATGGCGGCCGCGGCCAGGACGATCTCGTTGATCTCGCCGCGCGGGGTCGGCACCACCATCACCACCTCGGGCACGCCGGCGACCTTGGCCGGAATCGCATTCATCAGCACCGAGGACGGATAGGAGGCCTTGCCACCCGGCACGTACAGGCCGGCGCGATCCAGCGGGGTGACCTTCTGCCCCAGCACGGTGCCGTCGGCCTCGCTGTAGCGCCAGGAATCCTGTTTCTGCCGCTCGTGGTAGCTGCGCACGCGCTCGGCCGCGACTTCCAGCGCCTGGCGCTGCGCGGGGGAAATACGTTCGAGGGCCAGTTCCAGGCGCTCGCGCGGCAGGATCAGGTCGGCCATGCTGGCGACCTCCAGGCCATCGAAACGCTGGGTGTATTCGACCAGCGCGGCATCGCCCCGCTCGCGCACGGCCTGGATGATCTCCAGCACGCGCTGGTTGACGCCATCGTCGGACACACTCTCCCAGCTCAGCAGATGATCCAGGTGTCGGGCGAAGTCCTGGTCAGCGGCGTTGAGTCGGCGAACAGCAATGGGAGCGGTCATGGCAAAGCCTCGTGTAATGGCAAATCTCAGGCGCCGCTAGAGTAGCAAGCCCACCGTGCGGGCACCTGAGAATTTGGCTATGACACGGATAGGCTGCGGGATGTCAGCTGGTATGTCGCGCCTCGACGGCGCCGCGCAGGGTCTCGATCAGCGCCTGGATACGGGCGTGCTGCATCTTCATCGAGGCCTTGTTGACGATCAGGCGCGAGCTGATGGTGGCGATCAGCTCCTGCGGCTCCAGACCGTTGGCGCGCAGGGTGTTGCCGGTGTCGACCACGTCGATGATCTTGTCGGCCAGGCCCACCAGCGGTGCAAGCTCCATCGAGCCGTAGAGCTTGATGATGTCGACCTGACGGCCCTGCTCGGCGTAGTAGCGCTTGGCGACGTTGACGAACTTGGTGGCCACGCGCAGGCGGCCCTTGGGCTCCGGCGCGCCGACCTTGCCGGCGGTCATCAGCTTGCACTGGGCGATCTGCAGGTCCAGCGGTTCGTACAGGCCCTGGCCGCCGTATTCCATCAGCACGTCCTTGCCGGCCACGCCGAGATCCGCGGCGCCATGCTCGACATAGGTCGGCACGTCGGTGGCGCGTACGATCAGCAGGCGCACGTCATCCTGGGTGGTGGGGATGATCAGCTTGCGGCTCTTGTCCGGATTCTCGGTCGGCTCGATGCCCGCGGCCGCCAGCAGCGGCAGGGTGTCGTCGAGGATGCGGCCTTTGGACAGGGCGATGGTCAGCATGGAGCGGTTTCCTTGAACGGCAACGGCCACTCCGACAAGGAGCGGCCATACGGCAGTGGACGCGAGCGCTTAGCCCGGTACGCGGCGAATCTTGGCGCCGAGCAGCTGCAGCTTCTCTTCGATGCACTCGTAGCCACGGTCGATGTGGTAGATGCGGTCGATCAGGGTATCGCCCTCGGCCATCAGCGCCGCCAGCACCAGGCTGGCCGAGGCGCGCAGGTCGGTGGCCATGACCGGCGCCCCCTTGAGCTGCTCTACCCCGGTGACGATGGCGGTGTTGCCCTCGACCAGGATATTGGCGCCCATGCGCAGCATCTCGTAGACGTGCATGAAGCGGTTCTCGAACACCGTTTCGATGACCGTGCCGGTGCCTTCGGCCACCGCATTGAGGGCGATGAACTGCGCCTGCATGTCGGTGGGGAAGGCCGGATAGGGCGCGGTGCGCAGGTTGACCGCCTTGGGTCGCTTGCCCTTCATGTCCAGCTCGATCCAGTCCGGACCGGTGCTGATCTCGGCGCCGGCTTCCTGCAGCTTGGCCAGCACGGCCTCCAGGGTCGAGGGATCGGCGTCCTTGACCTTGACCCGGCCGCCGGTGATGGCCGCGGCCACCAGGTAGGTGCCGGTTTCGATACGGTCGGGCATCACGCTGAAGCGCGCGCCGTGCAGGCGCTCGACTCCGTCGATGACGATGGTGTCGGTGCCGGCGCCCTGGATCTTGGCGCCCATGGCGTTCAGGCAGTTGGCCAGGTCGACCACTTCCGGCTCGCGCGCGGCGTTTTCCAGCACGCTGCGGCCCTTGGCCAGGGTCGCGGCCATCATGATGTTCTCGGTGCCGGTGACGCTGACCACGTCGAAGAAGAAGTGCGCGCCGCGCAGGCCACCTTCCGGCGCCTTGGCCTTGATGTAGCCGCCTTCCACGTCGATCTGCGCGCCCATGGCCTCGAGGCCGCGGATGTGCAGGTCGACCGGGCGCGAACCGATGGCGCAGCCGCCGGGCAGGGCCACCTCGGCCTCGCCGAAGCGGGCCACCATAGGCCCGAGCACCAGGATCGAGGCACGCATGGTCTTGACCAGCTCGTAGGGCGCGACCAGGGTCTTGATCGACCGCGCGTCGACTTCCACCGACAGCTTCTCGTCGATCACCGGCTCGATGCCCATGCGGCCGAACAGCTCGATCATGGTGGTGATGTCGTGCAGGTGTGGCAGGTTGCAGATGGTCACCGGGGCGTCGCCCAGCAGGGTCGCCGCGAGGATCGGCAGGGCGGAGTTCTTCGCCCCGGAAATGCGGATTTCGCCATCGAGGCGAGCGCCGCCGGTAATGATCAGTTTGTCCATAGGAGTCTCGTCGCCCGCAGGCTCAGGAACGCGCGGCCCAATCGGCCTGGCTGAAGAATTTCATGGTCACGGCGTGGATGCTGCCATCGGCGATCCAGGCATTGAGGTGGGCATAGATCTGCTGCTGGCGTTTGACCGGGCTGAGAGCGGCCAGTTCGTCGCTGATCAGGTTGAGCTGGAAGTTGCAGCCTTCGCCTTCGACTTCCACCTGGGTATTCGGGAGTTTTTCCTCTAGGAGGCTTTTCACTTCTGCAGCCTGCATGCTCGACCTCGATTGACGCATATCGGGCTACCTGCGCCCGCGGGTCGGCCATCATACAAAAAAGCCCCCCGCCTGCGAACCCCGCATGAGGCAGCGCTGACGGAGGGTTTGTGCGCCATTCGGCGCTTGCGCCCCTCGCTGCGCCGTCAGCCGGCGCTGCCCGCGTCCTGCAGCGGCAACAGCTCCAGCAGGCCGCAGACCTGGGCGATCTCGCGCATGTCCGCGGGCAGGCCGCCGATGACCAGCGTCTTGCCCGCTGCCTGGGCGTCGCGCAGGAAGGCCAGCAGCAGGGCCAGGCCGACGCTGCTGGATTTCTCCACCGTGGCGCAGTCGACCAGCAACTGCGCCGCGCTGCTGGCAGCGATCAGCCGCGCGCCCCGCTCGCGCAGGGCGGGACCGGTGGAATAGTCGAGCACGCCGGCCAGCTGCAGCTGGCCCGGTGCGCGCTCATCGATGCTCGCCTGACTCACGACTCACCCTTGGCTTCGCGCGCCTTGGCCACGGTATCGGCCCAGGTGTCGATGACCTTGTCCAGGTCGTTGCGATTGTTCTGCATGGACTGGGCGAACTGGTCGCGGAACAGCTTGCCGACGTTGATGCCGTTGATGATCACGTTGCGCAGCTTCCAGGTGCCGTCCTGCGCCACCATGGTGTAGGACAGCGGATAGACCACGCCCTTGCCGTCCTTGATCTCCATGTTCACCGCGGCGCGCTGCGGGTCCTGCTGGCCGGCCACCGGCAGCACGCGGATGTCCTGGTTGTTGTATTCGAGCAGGGCGTTGCCATAGAACTGCATCAGGCTGCGCTTGAAGTTCTCCTGGAAGCGCGCCATCTGCTCGGGCGAGGCCTGGCGCGAGTAGCGCACGGTCATCACCCCGCGGGAGATGCCGTCGACGTCCACCACCGGGCCGAGGATGTCGTTGAGCGCCTGGTAGAAGGCCGCCGGATCGCTGCGGTACTGCTCCTTGTTGGCCTTGAGATCGGCCAGCAGGGTGTCGGTGGTCTGCTGCACCACCTCGTGGGCGCTGGGCGCGGCCAGTGCCAGCAGCGGCATGGCGGCGAGCAGCGCGAGCAGGGAATTACGCAAGGTCTTGAGCATGGATCGGCCCCTCATCAATTGGCTTCGTCTTTATTGACCGAATTGAGCAGGAATTTGCCAATCAGGTCTTCCAGCACCAGCGCCGACTGGGTGTCGTGGATGGTGCCGCCGTCTTTCAGCACCGCCTCCTCGCCGCCGACGCTGATGCCGATGTACTTCTCGCCGAGCAGGCCGGCGGTGAGGATCGACGCGGTGGAGTCCTCCGGCAGGTTGTCCACCCGGCCTTCCAGCTCCATGGTCACGCGGCCCAAGTAATTGTCGCGATCCAGGTCGATGGCGGTGACCTTGCCGATGGTCACCCCGGCCATGGTCACCTTGGCGCGCACGGTGAGCCCGGCGATGTTGTCGAAATAGGCGTAGACCCTGTAGGTATCGGCCGCGCTGCCGACGCTCAGGCCGCTGACGCGCAGGGCCAGCAGCAGCAGGGCCAGCAGACCGGCCATAAGGAACAGGCCGACACCAATCTCCAGCGTGCGGTTTTGCATCAGAAATCTCCAAACATCAAAGCGGTCAGAATGAAATCCAGGCCGAGCACGGCCAGCGAGGCGTACACCACGGTGCGCGTGGTGGCGCGGCTGATGCCTTCGGACGTGGGCTCGCAGTCGTAGCCCTGGAACACGGCGATCCAGGTGACCACGAAGGCGAAGACGACGCTCTTGATCACGCCGTTGAGCACGTCGTCATGAAAGGAAACGCTGTTCTGCATGTTGGCCCAGAACGAGCCTTCGTACACCCCCAGCCAGTCGATGGCGACCATCGCCCCGCCCCAGATGCCGACCACACTGAAGATCATCGCCAGCAGCGGCATGGAGATGAAGCCGGCCCACAGGCGCGGCGCGATGATGTACTTGAGCGGATCGACGCCGATCATCTCCAGGCTCGACAGCTGCTCGGTGGACTTCATGTTGCCGATCTCGGCGGTCAGCGCCGAGCCGGCGCGCCCGGCGAACAGCAACGCGGTGACCACCGGGCCGAGCTCGCGCAACAGGGTCAGGGCGACCATCTGCCCCACCGCCTGCTCGGAACCGTAGTCGACCAGGATGTTGTAACCCTGCAGGGCCAGCACCATGCCGATGAACACGCCGGAGACGACGATGATCGCCAACGACATCACGCCGACGGCGAACAGTTGCTTGACCAGCAGCTGAAACGGCTTGCCGGCGACGTTGCGGCCGAGCAACGCGTGCAGCAGGAACAGCACAGAGCGCCCCAGGGTCGCCACCACATCGATACCCGCACGACCGAACAGGCGCAGCCGTTCGAGCGGAGCAATTCTACGCATCAGTTTTTCCCCAACAGATCGTCGCGATAATCCGGCGCCGGGAAATGGAACGGCACCGGGCCATCCGGAATGCCCTTCATGAACTGGCGGATGCGCGGGTTATCCGATTCCATCAGCTCGGCCGGCGTGCCCTGGCCGAGCACCTGGGCATCACCGACCACATAGATGTAGTCGGCGATGCTCGCAGTTTCCGCCAGGTCGTGCGACACCACCACGCTGGTGATGCCCAGGGCGTCGTTGAGCAGACGGATCAGGCGCACCAGCACGCCCATGGCGATGGGGTCCTGGCCGACGAACGGCTCGTCGTACAGCAGGATCTGCGGGTCCAGGGCAATCGCTCGGGCCAACGCCACGCGCCTTTTCATGCCGCCGGACAGCTCGTCCGGCATCAGCTCGATGGCGCCGCGCAGGCCGACCGCCTGCAGCTTCATCAGCACGATGTCGCGGATCATCTCGTCCGGCAGCTGGGTGTGCACGCGCAGCGGAAAGGCCACGTTCTCGAACACGTCGAGGTCGGTGAACAGGGCGCCGCTCTGGAACAGCACGCCCATCTGCTTGCGCATGTCGAACAGCTCGTCGCGCGACAGCTTCGGCAGGCTGACGCCACCCACCCGGACATCGCCGGCGGACGGCCGCAGCTCGGCGGCGATCAGGCGCAGCAAGGTGGTCTTGCCACAACCGGACGGCCCCATGATACCGGTGACCTTGCCGCGCGGAATGCGGATATCGACATTGTCGAAGATATCCCGCGAACCGCGCTGAAAACTGACGCCCTGCAACTCGATCGCGTAATCGTGCTCGGCGCTCATCTGAACTCCTTGAAAATCAAGCCTTCCTGGCAGACGCCGCCTCCCGAAGCGGGGACACGCGCCTGCAAGACGAGCCGAAATGGCCGCGGACTATAGCATTTGCCGCCGATGCCGCCCAAGAGCGGCGCCGTCCGGCGTTCAGACTTGCGACAGCATTGGCGTTCGCCAGGCGATCAGGACAGGTGAGCGCGGCGCCCTTTCCCGCTATAATCCCCGTCTTTTTCGTCCGACAGCCTCGCCGAGCATGAACCAGACCCGCGACCTGATAGATTCCGCGCAACGCACCATTCGCCTCGAAATCGAGGCGGTGCAAGAGCTGCTGCCCCGCATCGACGCCAATTTCGTCAAGGCCTGCGAGCTGATCCTGGCCTGCCAGGGCCGCGTGGTAGTGGTCGGCATGGGCAAGTCCGGGCATATCGGCAACAAGATCGCCGCCACCCTGGCCAGCACCGGCACCACGGCGTTCTTCGTCCACCCGGCCGAGGCCAGCCACGGCGACATGGGCATGATCACCCGCGACGACATCGTCCTGGCCCTGTCCAACTCTGGCTCCACCGCCGAGATCGTCACCCTGCTGCCCTTGATCAAGCGCCTCGGCATTCGCCTGATCAGCATGACCGGCAACCCGGACTCGCCGCTGGCCAAGGCCGCCGAAGTCAATCTCGACGCCCGCGTCACCCAGGAGGCCTGCCCGCTGAACCTGGCGCCGACTTCCTCCACCACCGCCAGCCTGGTGCTCGGCGACGCCCTGGCCATCGCCCTGCTGGAAGCGCGCGGCTTCACCGCCGAAGACTTCGCCTTCTCCCATCCCGGCGGCGCCCTCGGCCGGCGTCTGCTGCTCAAGGTGGAAAACGTCATGCACGCGGGCGAGGCCCTGCCGCGGGTGAACCGCGGCACCAGCCTGCGCGACGCCCTGCTGGAAATGACCCAGAAGGGCCTGGGCATGACCGTGGTGCTGGAAGACGACGGCCGCCTGGCCGGCATCTTCACCGACGGCGACCTGCGCCGCACCCTGGACAAGGGCATCGACGTGCGCCAGGCGCTGATCGACGAGGTGATGACCCCGCACGGCAAGACCGCCCGCGCCGAAATGCTCGCCGCCGAGGCGCTGAAGATCATGGAAGACCACAAGATCAACGCCCTGGTGGTGGTCGACGAGCAGGACCAACCGGTCGGCGCGCTGAACATGCACGACCTGCTGCGCGCGGGGGTGATGTGATGAACGACCTGTTGCGCCGCGCCCGCGCGATCAAGCTGGCAATCTTCGACGTCGACGGCGTGCTCACCGATGGCCGCCTGTACTTCCTCGAGGACGGCAGCGAGTTCAAGACCTTCAACACCCTGGACGGCCACGGCATCAAACTGCTGATCGCCTCCGGCGTGCGCACCGCGATCATCAGCGGGCGCAAGACCCCGGTGGTCGAGCGCCGCGCCAACAATCTCGGCATCCAGCACCTGTTCCAGGGCCGCGAGGACAAACTCGTGGTGCTCGACGGCCTGCTCGCCGAACTGGGCCTAAGCTACGAGCAGGTCGCCTACCTGGGCGACGACCTGCCGGATCTTCCGGTGATTCGCCGGGTCGGATTGGGCATGGCCGTGGCCAGCGCCGACGCCTTCGTCCGCCAGCATGCCCATGGCGTGACCCAAGCGCGTGGCGGCGACGGCGCGGCGCGGGAATTCTGCGAACTGATCATGCGTGCCCAGGGCACGCTGGATGCGGCCCAAGCCGCCTACCTGTAGAGCACAGCATGCTGCGTAAAGCCCTCAACTACCTGATCTTCGCCCTGATCGCCGTCGTGGTCGCGGCGCTCGGCTACTGGAACATCGCTCCCGACGGCGACCGCCAGGCTCAGCCGGCAGACAGCGACAACGCCGTGGACTTCTACGTGGTCGGCGCGCGCACCGTGCAGTTCCAGGACGACGGCAAGCTGCACTACCGCATGACCGCGGACAAGCTCGAGCACGTCAAGGCCAGCGACATCACCCTGGTCAGCATGCCCAAGCTCGACCTGTACCGCGGCAGCGAACTGCCGTGGAAGGTCACCAGCCAGCGCGCCGAGGTCTCCCCCGGCGGCGTCGAGGTGGAACTGATCGACGACGTGCGCGTCGCCCGCACCGACGCCAAGGGCCGCCCGACCATCATCACCAGCAGCCGCATGACCGTGATTCCCGACAAGGAATATGCGCAGACCGAGCAAGCCGTTAGAATCGTCGCGGCCAACGGGGTGACCACGGCACAAGGAATGAAAGCGTACTTGAACGACGGCAGGATGCTCCTGCAGTCCAACGTAAGAGGCCAGCATGAGGTTCGTTAACACCCTCCCCCTGATTCTCAGCCTCGGCGCCGCATTGGGAAGCGCGGCGGCCTGGGCCCTGCCGTCCGACCGCGAGCAGCCGATCCGCATCCAGGCCGACAGCGCCGAGCTGGACGACAAGCAGGGCGTGGCGGTCTACCGCGGCTCCGTGATCATCACCCAGGGCACCCTGAAGATCACCGGCGACACCGTGACCATCACCCAGACCGCCAGCGGCGACATCGACGTGTTCACCTCGGTAGGCAAACCGGCCTACTACGAGCAAAAGCCGGCGGCGGACAAGGAAATCGTCAAGGCCTACGGCCTGACCATCCAGTATTTCGCCAGCAACGAACGCATCGTGCTGATCGACCAGGCCAAGGTGATCCAGGAAGGCAACACCTTCGAGGGCGAGAAGATCGTCTACGACACCCAGCGCCAGATCGTCAACGCCGGCCGTGCCACGGGCACCAACGTCAGCGTGCCGCGCCCGCGTATCGACATGATCATCCAGCCGAAGAACAAACCCGCGGACCAGCAGGCACAGCAGTAATGGCCATTCTCAAAGCCCAACACCTGGCCAAGAGCTACAAGGGCCGCCAGGTCGTCCGCGACGTCAGCCTGAGCATCGAGAGCGGGCAGATCGTCGGCCTGCTCGGCCCCAACGGCGCCGGCAAGACCACCTGCTTCTACATGATCGTCGGCCTGGTGCGCGCCGATCAGGGCCGCGTGCGCATCGACGACCTCGACGTCAGCCACCAACCCATGCACGGCCGCGCCCGCGCCGGGATCGGCTACCTGCCGCAGGAAGCCTCGATCTTCCGCAAGCTGTCGGTGGCCGACAACATCATGGCCATCCTCGAGACGCGCAAGGACCTGGACCGCGCCGGCCGCCAGGCGGAGCTGGAAAACCTGCTGCAGGAATTCCACATCCACCACATCTCAGGCAGCCTCGGCATGAGCCTGTCCGGCGGCGAGCGCCGCCGCGTGGAAATCGCCCGCGCCCTGGCCACCAACCCCAAGTTCATCCTGCTCGACGAGCCCTTCGCCGGCGTCGACCCGATCTCGGTGGGCGACATCAAGCAGATCATCCACCACCTCAAGACCAAGGGCATCGGCATCCTGATCACCGATCACAACGTGCGCGAGACCCTGGACATCTGCGAAACCGCCTACATCGTCAACGACGGCCAGCTGATCGCCGAGGGCGACGCCGAGACCATCCTCGCCAACCAGACGGTGAAAGAGGTGTACCTGGGCCACGAATTCCGCCTGTAGCTCGCCCGCTATTTCACTACAGAAATATGGCAAGCCCTAGGCAAAGCCGAGAAGTTCAGGCATATAATTTGCTTCCTGGTGGCGCCGCGGCGCCCTGTAGTGGAAGGCGTAACCCGCCGGTGAATTAAGGTCTGCAATGAAACCATCGCTAGTCCTCAAGATGGGCCAGCAGCTGACGATGACCCCGCAGCTGCAACAGGCTATCCGCCTCCTCCAACTGTCGACCCTGGACCTGCAACAGGAAATCCAGGAGGCACTGGAGTCCAACCCCATGCTCGAGCGCCAGGAAGACGGCGACGACTTCGACAACAGCGACCCCATGGCCGACGGCGCGGAAAGCGCCGCGCCCACCCCGAGCAAGGAAGACAGCTACCAGGAAACGACCCCCACGGTCGACAACCTGGAAGAGGGCGAATGGGGCGAACGCATCCCCAACGAGCTGCCGGTCGATACCGCCTGGGAAGACGTCTACCAGACCAGCGCCAGCAGCCTGCCGAGCAACGACGACGACGAGTGGGACTTCACCACCCGCACCTCCAATGGCGAGAGTCTGCACAGTCACCTGCTCTGGCAACTGAATCTGGCGCCGATGTCGGACAAGGATCGACTGATCGCCGCCACCCTGATCGACTGCATCAACAACGACGGCTACCTGGAAGAAAGCCTCGAGGAAGTCGCCGAATCCTTCGACCCCGAGCTGGACGTCGAGCTGGACGAGGTGGAAGTGGTGCTGCACCGCATCCAGCAGTTCGAGCCGGCCGGCATCGGCGCTCGCGACCTGCGCGAATGCCTGCTGCTGCAACTGCGCCAGCTGCCCGCCGGCACGCCCTGGCTGAGCGAAACCCAGCGCGTGGTCGGCGACTACCTGGAGCTGCTCGGCAGCCGCGACTACGCCCAGCTGATGCGCCGCAGCAAGCTCAAGGAAGACGAGCTCAAGCAGGTCATCGACCTGATCCAGCGCCTCAACCCGCGCCCGGGTTCGCAGATCGAGTCCAGCGAGCCGGAGTACGTGGTGCCCGACGTCATCGTGCGCAAGCACAACGACCGCTGGCTGGTGGAGCTGAACCAGGAGGCCATGCCGCGCCTGCGGGTCAACCCGCAGTACGCCGGCTTCGTCAAACGCGCCGACTCCAGCGCCGACAACACCTTCATGCGCAACCAGCTGCAGGAAGCGCGCTGGTTCATCAAGAGCCTGCAGAGCCGCAACGAGACGCTGATGAAGGTCGCCACGCAGATCGTCGAGCACCAGCGCGGCTTCCTCGACTACGGCGACGAGGCGATGAAGCCCCTGGTACTGCACGATATCGCCGAGGCGGTGGGCATGCACGAGTCGACCATCTCGCGGGTCACCACGCAGAAGTTCATGCACACCCCGCGCGGCATTTACGAGCTGAAATACTTCTTCTCCAGCCACGTCAGCACTGCCGAGGGGGGCGAATGCTCGTCCACCGCGATCCGCGCCATCATCAAAAAACTGGTTGCCGCAGAAAACGCGAAAAAGCCGTTGAGCGACAGCAAGATCGCTGGTTTACTGGAGGCACAAGGCATCCAAGTCGCCCGTCGGACAGTCGCCAAGTACCGCGAATCCCTCGGCATAGCGCCCTCCAGCGAGCGCAAGCGACTGATGTAGGCCAGATCGATTGGAAGCCTCTCGCTTCCAAGCCAAAGTGTTCCGGCGGCGGGTCGTATAGGACCCGCCTCTTACACAAGGCAACAAGGAGAAAGCGGTATGCAAGTCAACATCAGTGGACACCAGCTGGATGTGACCGACGCCCTGCGTGACTATATCGGCGAGAAACTCGGCCGATTGGAACGCCACTTCGACAAGATCACCAACGTTCAGGTGACCATGGAGGTCGAGAAGCTCAAGCAGAAGATCGAAGCTACCCTGCACGTCGCCGGCGGCGAGGTCGTCGCCAACGCCGAACACCAAGACATGTACGCCGCCATCGACCTGTTGGCCGACAAACTCGACCGTCAACTCATCAAGCACAAGGAAAAGCAGCTCGAACGCCTGCAAGGCGCCACGGCCCGCTGACATTCCCCATCCATGATCCGACTTGAAAACATCCTGACCCCCGGCCGTTCCCTGGTGAACGTGCCGGGCGGCAGTAAGAAACGCGTGCTCGAACAGATCGCCAACCTGGTGGCACGCGACCTGCCCGACCTGGATGCCCAGGACATCTTCGAAAGCCTGATCGCCCGCGAGAAGCTCGGCTCCACCGGCTTCGGCAACGGCATCGCCATTCCCCACTGTCGCCTGGCCGGCTGCAGCGCGCCGATCAGCGCGGTGCTGCGCCTGGACACCGCGGTGGACTTCGACGCCATCGACGGCGCCCCGGTCGACCTGCTGTTCGTCCTGCTAGTGCCGGAAGCGGCCACCGACGCCCACCTCGAACTGCTGCGCCAGATCGCCAGCATGCTCGACCGCCAGGACGTCCGCGAACGTCTGCGCCAGGCCCCGGCCAGCGCGGATCTGTACCAGGTGGTCGTGGACACCCAGAACGGTCAATAAGCATGCGCCTGATCATCGTCAGCGGTCGCTCCGGCTCGGGCAAGAGCACCGCCCTCGATGTACTTGAGGACAACGGCTTCTACTGCATCGACAACCTGCCCGCCGGCCTGCTGCCGGATCTGGCCGAACGCGCCCTGCTCAACACCGAGATGCTGCTGCCGCAGGTGGCGGTGTCGATCGACGCGCGCAACCTGCAGAGCCACCTCAAGCGCTTCCCGGAACTGCTCGAACAGGTGCGCCAGCGCAACATCCGCTGCGACATCCTCTACCTCGACGCCGAAGACGAGACCCTACTCAAGCGCTTCTCGGAAACCCGCAGGCGCCATCCGCTGACCGACGAGAACCGCTCGCTGGCCGAGGCCATCGCCGATGAGAGCCAGGTACTGGCGCCCATCGTCGACCTGGCCGACCTGAAGATCGACACCACCCACCTCAACCTCTACCAGCTGCGCGACAGCCTCAAGCTGCGCCTGCTGGGTCAGCCTGAGCCGGGCACCGCCTTCCTGATCGAATCCTTCGGTTTCAAGCGCGGCATGCCGGTGGACGCCGATCTGGTGTTCGACGCGCGCTGCCTGCCCAACCCCTACTGGAAGCCGGAACTGCGCGACTTCTCCGGGCTGCAGCAGCCGGTGGTCGACTACCTGGCGGCGCAACCGGAGGTCGAGGAAATGTACCAGGACATCCTCGCCTACCTGGAGAAATGGCTGCCGCGCTTCGCCGCCAGCAACCGTGCCTATGTCACCATCGCCATCGGCTGCACCGGCGGTCATCATCGCTCGGTATACCTGGCCAACCGCCTGAGCCAGGCGCTGAAAAAACCGCTGAAGAACGTCCAGGTGCGTCACCGCGACCTCAGCTAAGGAACTCCGCCGCGATGCCAGCCCGTGAAATCACCATCATCAACAAGCTCGGCCTGCACGCCCGCGCCGCCGCCAAGTTCGTCGGCGTGGCCAGCACCTACCCCTGCCAGGTGCGCATCGGTCGCTCCAGCGACAGCCTGGTGGACGGCAAGAGCATCATGGCGGTGATGATGCTGGCGGCCGGCAAGGGCACCCCGGTGCACCTGCACACCGAGGGCGAGCAGGATCACGAGGCGCTGGACGCGCTGGTCGGCCTGATCGAGAACTACTTCGAGGAAGGCGAGTAACCCCCCAAAAACCACAAGGCCACCCGCGGGTGGCCTTGTGGTTTCGGCCCATCTCAACTGCCGGCGACGGTCATCTTCTCGATCAGCACCGAGCCGGTGCAGATATTGCCGCGCCGTTCCAGGTCGCGGCCGACCGCGACGATCTGGCGGAACATGTCGCGCAGGTTGCCGGCGATGGTCACCTCCTGCACCGGGAACTGGATCTCGCCGTTTTCCACCCAGAAACCGGCGGCGCCGCGCGAATAGTCGCCGGTGACCAGGTTCAGGCCCTGGCCCATCAGCTCGGTGACCAGCAGGCCGCGGCCCATGCGTTTGAGCAGAGCGACCTGGTCCTCGTCGCCATGGCTGACGAACAGGTTGTGCACGCCGCCGGAGTTGGCCGTGCTCGGCAAGCCCAGCTTGCGTCCGGAATAGGTGCCGAGCACATAGGACACCAGCTCGCCCTTGTCGACGAAGGACTTGGCGTAGGTGGCCAGGCCGTCGCCGTCGAAGGCGGCGCTGCCCAGCGCCCGCGGCAGGTGCGGGCGCTCGTCGAGGCTCAGCCATTCGGGGAACAGGCGCTGGCCCAGCGCGCCTTCGAGGAAGGAGGAATGGCGGTACAGATTGCCGCCGGAGATCGCCGCCAGCAGGTGGCCGAACAGGCCGCCGGCCAGCTCGGCGGCGAACAGCACCGGCACCTCGCAGGTCGGCACCGGGCGCGCGCCGAGGCGGCTCACCGCGCGCAGCGCGGCGCGCCGGCCGATCTCGCCGGCGTCGGCGAGCAGCTCGCCCTGGCGGTTGACGTCGTACCAGTAGTCGCGCTGCATCTGCCCTTCGCCGCCGGCGATCATCACGCAGCTCAGGCTGTGGCGGGTGCTGGCGTAACCGCCGACGAAGCCGTGGCTGTTGCCGTAGACGCGGCAGCCCTGGTGGGTGTTGAGGCTGGTGCCGTCGGCGTTGTTGACCCGGGCATCGGCGGCAAAGGCCGCCGCCTCGCAAACCAGCGCCTGCTCCACGGCCTGCTCGGGGCTGATCGACCAGGGATGGTAGAGATCCAGCTCGGGCAGTTCGCGGGCCATCAGCGCGGCATCGGCCAGGCCGGCGCATTCGTCCTCGCTGGCGTGCCCGGCAATCGCCAGCGCTGCCGCCACCGTCTCGCGGATCGCCGCGCTGCCGGTGGCCGAGGTGCTCGCCGAGCCCTTGCGCTGGCCGACGTAGAGGGTGATGCCGAAGCCCTGATCGCGATTGAACTCGACGGTTTCCACCTCGCCCTGACGCACCGTGGTGGACAGTCCCTGGCCGACGGAGACCGCCACCTCGCAGGCGCTGGCGCCCTGGCGCTTGGCCTCGGCGAGAATCTCTTCGACCTGCGCCTGCAACTGGGGCAGGGCCTGCGGGCCGATCACCTCTACTTCACTCATAACCACTCCGATTCTCAAAATAAGCTGCAAGCCACAAGCAACAGCCGAGTCCGCTCCCATCTTGCCGCTTGAAGCGTGCGGCTTGAAGCTGCCCCTACTGCTATCATGGCGGCGTTTCCCACTGGACCCGCCCCATGTCTGATTCCTTCGACGACTTCTCCCTGGAGAAGAGTAAATCCCAGGTCAAACGCGAGCTGCATGCCCTGCAGGAACTCGGCGAGCGCCTGACCACGCTCAAGCCGGACCTGCTGGCCAAGATGCCGCTGACCGACGCCCTGCGCCGTGCCCTGGCCGAAGCGCCGAAACACACCGCCAACGCCGCGCGCAAACGCCATATCCAGTTCATCGGCAAGCTGATGCGCGAACAGGATGTCGAGGCGATCCTCGCCATGCTCGACCAGGTGGACAGCTCCACCCGCGAATACAACGAGCGCTTCCATGCCCTCGAGCGTTGGCGCGACCGCCTGATCGCCGGCGGCGACGAGGCCCTGGAAGGCTTTATCGGCCAGTACCCGGACGCCGACCGCCAGCACCTGCGCGGGCTGATCCGCCATGCCCAGCACGAGGCGGCGCACAACAAGCCGCCCGCCGCCGCGCGCAAGGTGTTCAAGTACATCCGCGAACTGGACGAAATGCAGCGCGGCCTGCGTTGATAACCTCCATCCGTAACGCCGGTAGGTTGGGCTGAGCGCAGCGAAGCCCAACAGATGTGCGCCAAGCCGAAAAAGGCCCGGCAGCTGAATGTCGGGCGGAGCGCTGCGCGCTCCCTGTTGGGCTTCGTCGCAGGCTCCTCAACCCAACCTACGCCCCCGTCCCGCCGACGGTGATGGCGTCGATCTTCAGGGTCGGCTGGCCGACGCCCACCGGTACCGACTGGCCGTCCTTGCCGCAGGTGCCGACGCCGCTGTCCAGGGCCAGATCGTTGCCGACCATGGACACCCGGCTCATGGCCTCCGGACCGTTGCCGATCAGGGTCGCGCCCTTGACCGGCGCGGTGATCCGGCCGTCCTCGATCAGGTAGGCCTCGCTGGTGGAGAAGACGAACTTGCCGCTGGTGATGTCGACCTGGCCGCCGCCGAGGTTGGCGCAGTAGATGCCCTTCTTCACCGAACGGATGATCTCCTCCGGGTCGCTCTGCCCGGCCAGCATGTAGGTGTTGGTCATGCGCGGCATCGGCAGGTGCGCGTAGGACTCGCGGCGGCCGTTGCCGGTGCGCGCCACGCCCATCAGGCGGGCGTTGAGCTTGTCCTGCATGTAGCCCTTGAGCACGCCGTTCTCGATCAGCGTGGTGCACTGGGTCGGCGTGCCCTCGTCGTCGACGCTGAGCGAGCCGCGGCGCCCTTCCAGGGTGCCGTCGTCGACTATGGTGCACAGGCTGGAGGCGACCCGCTCGCCGATGCGGCCACTGTAGGCCGAGCTGCCCTTGCGGTTGAAGTCGCCCTCCAGGCCGTGGCCGACCGCCTCGTGCAGCAGCACGCCGGACCAGCCGGCGCCCATCACCACCGGCAGGGTGCCGGCCGGCGCGGGAATCGCCTCGAGGTTGACCAGGGCCTGGCGCAGCGCCTCGCGGGCATAGCCCATGGCGCGATCCTCTTCGAGGCCCCCTCTTTGCAAAAAGAACCGGTAGTCGGTGCGCCCGCCGCCGCCATGGCCGCCGCGCTCGCGACGGCCGTTGTGCTCGACTATGACGCTGACGTTGAAACGCACCAGCGGGCGCACGTCGGCGCTCAGGCTACCGTCGTGGGCGGCCACCAGCACCCGATCCCAGACCCCGGCCAGGCTGACGGTGACCTGCTTGATGCGCGGATCGAGGGCGCGGGTGGCGCGGTCGATGCGTTGCAGCAGCTCGACCTTCTCGGCGCGGCCGAGCACGTCCAGGGGGTTGTCCGGTGCGTAGAGGGCACTGACCTGCGGGCTGGCGAAGGCCTGCACGCGGCCCTGCTGGCCGGCGCGGGAGATCGAGCGGGCGGCGCGCGCCGCCTGGCGCAGGGCATCCAGGGTGATGGCGTTGCTGTAGGCGAAGCCGGTCTTCTCGCCGGACTGGGCGCGCACGCCGACGCCCTGGTCGAGGTTGAAGCTGCCCTCCTTGACGATGCCGTCCTCCAGCACCCAGGTTTCCGAGACCTGGCTCTGGAAATACAGGTCGGCGGCGTCGATCCCCGGGCCGGCGAGTTCGCCGAGCACGCCGGGCAGGCTGTCGAGGGTCAGGTTGCCGGGGGCGAGCAGGTGCTCGCTGACGGACATCAGCATCGGGGTCATGGTCACTCCACTGCAATCGGACGCACGGCGTCCGATGAAAGAATTCTGCGGTGCGCCTGCACCGGCATGCGTTGCCGGATCGCCGCCTGCTCGGCGCCGTCGCGGCTGGCCAGCAGCACCGCCTGGCCCTGATCCTGCTCGGCCAGCACGCGGCCCCAGGGGTCGACGATGGCCGAATGACCGAAGGTCTGCCGCGGCCCGGGGTGCTCGCCACCCTGCCCCGCCGCCAGCACATAGCACTGGGTCTCGATGGCGCGGGCGCGCACCAGCACCTGCCAGTGCGCGGCGCCGGTCACCGCGGTGAAGGCCGAGGGCGCGCTGATCAGCTCGGCGCCGGCCTGGCGTAGCGCGCCGTACAGCTCGGGAAAGCGCAGATCGTAGCAGACGCTCAGGCCCAGGCGGCCGACCGGGGTATCGGCGACCACGATGCGCTGGCCATGGGCGAAGTCGTCCGACTCGCGGTAGCTGCCACGGTTGTCGGCCACTTCGACGTCGAACAGGTGCAGCTTGTCGTAGCGCGCCACCCGCTGGCCGGCGTCGTCGATCAGCAGCGAACAGGCATGCGGCTTGGCCTCGGGCGCCTCGTCCGGCGGCAGCGGCAGGGTGCCGGCGACTATCCACAACTTGAGGTCGCGCGCGGCCCGTTGCAACCAGGGCAGGATCGGCCCCTGGCCCAGCGCCTCGGCACGGCCGAGCGCGGCCAGGTCGCGGCGGCCCATGGCGGCGAAGTTCTCCGGCAGCACCGCCAGGCGCGCGCCGCCGGCCGCCGCCTGTTCCAGCAGTTGGCGGGCCTGGGTCAAATTGGCCAGCACGTCGTCCTGACTGACCATCTGGATCACGGCAAAGGTCATGGCATACCCGATATGGGATGGAAGCGGATGGCTGACAGCTTACCTGGGTTTCTCGAAAGGCTTGTCAAAACTGATCTGCGGACTCTGCATGGGGCCCTTGACGTCGTACTGCACGCTGGCGAAGCGCGCCACGCGGTCGCCGAGCAGCTTGTCGACGACGAACAGCGCGCCGCCGATGGCCGGGGCGCCGACGATCAGCGCGGCCAGCGGCAGGTTGTTGGTCACCGGCAGGGTCACCAGCAGCTTGGCGTCGATCCGCTCGTTACGCATGTCGAGGTTGCCGTTGAGCTCCAGGTTGCTCGACGGGCCGCTCAGCACGATCGGCTCGCGGGTGACGAACAGGCCGTCGTTGGCCTGCAGCCGCCCCTTGACCCGGTCGTAGCTCAGGCCCTTGCCGAGCAGGTCGGAAAAATCCAGGCGCAGGCGGCGGCCGATGGAGTCGAAATTGAGCAGGCCGAACACCCGCAGCGCCTGCGCCGAACCCTGCACCTCGACGAACTGGCCGTTGCGCAGCGCCGGTTCCAGGCTGCCGGAGAAGCGCTTGAGCGACAGCCAGGCCGGCGAGCCCGGCCAGTTGCCGTCGATATCCAGGCGGAAGCTCTCGCTGGTGGCGCTGGGGGCATAGCCCCAGGCCAGCAGCACCTTGGCCAGGTCCTTGCCCTGCAGACGGCCCTGGTACCAGCTGCGCGTAGCCCCCGGCGCGCCGCGCCAGCCGGCACTGCCGCCGACCTTGAGGCCCTGCAGGTCAAGATCGAGCTGGTCGAAACGCACGCCGTCCGCCTCCGGGCGCGCCTGCAGCGACCAGGAACCGAGAATCTTGGCGCCGCGCCGCACCTCGCCGATGCGGATATCCAGCGCCGGGATCTGCCGCGGGTCGACCGCCGCCAGCGGATCCGGCGCATCCGCCGGCTTGTCCGGATCGGCGGGCGGCAGGCGCAGGTAGTCGAGATCCACGCGAATCGGCGTCTGCGCCGCATCGGCCAGCAACACGCGGCCGGCCGCCAGTTCGCTGTCCAGTTGCAGGGCCCAGGCCTGGCCCTGGCGTGCCAGGCCCACCTGCAGGTCGTTGAGCTCGCTGCCGAAGCCGCGGAAACGCGCGATCCGCAGCTGGGCGTCCTTGAACAGGCGCTGGTTCTCGGCGTCCACGCTCACCGCATGGCGCTGGCGCACCTGCTGCCAGGCATCCCAGTCCAGCTCGCTCAGCCGGCCGCGGACCTGCAGCCCTTGAGCGCTGGGCAGTCGCGCCGGGGTGCCGCCGAGCATCAGTTCGCCGCGCCCCTGGCTCAGCTCGCCCGGCGGCGCGGCCAGGGCCAGGCTGGCCAGGTCCTGGTAGTCGAACCAGTAGCGTCGCTCGCGGCCGGCCAGGGTCATGCGCCAGTCGGCGTAGCGCTCCTCGCCGGCCGCCTTGGCGAAGGGTGCGGGCAGGTCGATGGCCACGCCCTGGAGATTGGAGTCGAGGCGCAGCTGGCTGTCGTCGCCGTCCAGGCTCAGGCGCAGGCGGTAGGGCAGCAGGCCGCGCAGCGGCAGGCTCTGCTCGATGCCGAGCCACTGGCGCAGGGTCTCCACCTCGGCCTGGCCGCGCAGATCGAACAGGGTGCGTGTCCGTCCCCGCGCGCCTTCGGCGCTGATGCTGCCGCGCACCTGGCGGCCGAACACCTGGGCCCGCACGTCCGGCGCACTCAGGCCGCTGGCGCTGTTGAAACGGAACGCCCCCTGGATCTGGCTCAGTTGCAGGGCGGGATTGACCAGCTCGAGGCGCGCGCCTTCGGTGGCGAAGTCCACCACCACGCCGGGCGGCGCGCCCTTGGCCAGCGGAATGTCCAGCTGCAGGCGCCCGGCCAGCGGGCCCTCGCCCTGCCAGCCGGCAAACAGCTCGGCGGTGCCCAGCGGCGCCTCCTGCAGCAGCTTGAGGGCGTCGCCCAGGCTGCTGCTCACCTCGCCGTCGAGCTGCAGACGCGGCGGCTGGCCGTTGTGCAGCAGCGGGATAGCGGCGCTGACCGCGCTCACCTGGCTGTCCAGCAGGCGCCCCTGCTGCAGGCGCACGCGCACGCCGTCGTCCTCGATCAGCACCTGGCCGCGGCCTTCGCGCAGCGCCGGCCAGCCGGGCTGGAAGGCCAGCTCGGCCTCCGCCACCTGGAAGAACAGGCTGAGGCTGCGCGCCGTGATGGCCGCGCCCTTGTTCAGCGAACCCTGGTACTGGAAGTAGCCCTCCTCCACCTTGCCGGCACGGATCGCGCTCTGCAGCCAGCGGCTCAGTTCGGCGCTCATGCCCGGCGAGCGGGTCGGCAGGTACTTCTCGGTGTAGGCCGCATCGCCGTCGCGCAGGCCGACGCGCAGGTCCATGTAGTCCTCGGCGTCGGGGTCGCGGCGCAGGCGGATCAGCATGTCACCGGCGAGCTGCCCTTCCTCGCCGTCCAGGCGCATATAGGGGCTGGCCAGGGTCAGGCCATCGTCTTTCCAGGCCCAGCTCAGCCGCGCCTGGGCGTGGCGGTAACGCCAGGGGGCGGGGAACAGCTGATCCAGGTGCAGGGCGAAATTCTCGCTATTGAGGCGCAGCTCGCCCTGAAACGGGTTCCCCGACACGCTGCCGCTGACGTTCTCGGCCGCCGGCGCGCCGCGGTAGGCGGCGATGCCGACCCGCTCCAGGTTGGCGGCGAACTGCAGGCGCGCGGCGCCCTCGCGGCGCGGATGGTAGTCCAGCTGCAGGTTGGCCACGCCGCCCACCGGGGCCAGCCCGGCCAGCGTCTGCTCGGCGACCTCCGGCAGCGGCGCCAGGGCCTGGACCAGCGGCGCCCAGGCGGCCAGGTCGAAGCGGTCGGCGCGCAGTTGCCAGCGTTCGTCGTCGCTGCCGGCGTGGTTCTGACTCAGGGCCAGGTGCAGCTCGCCGATGCGCCGCTCGCCCTGGTTGAAGGCCAGGGAATCGAGCTGCACCTGTATCCCCGCGTCGCCACGCTGGAAATAGGCATTGAAGGCCAGATCCTCCAGGCTCACCGCCTCGCGCTCGGCGTAGCCGCCGCGCACCTGCGGCGCATGCAGGCGCAGCGCGCCGCGCTGCAACTCGCCGCCGCGACTGCTCAGCCACAGCTCGCCGCCGGCCTGCAGGCGCTGCACCTGCCAGGCGGCGGTCAGGCGCGGCGGCAGCCAGGCGGCCCAGTCGCTCTGCGGCAAACTCAGGTAGAGCTCGGCCTGGGTCTGCCGCCACTGCTGCGGCTGCATGCGGGTACGCAGCTGCAGGCTCAGCGGCTGGCCGTCGGGCAGCAGCAGGCGGGCGTCGAGACGCTGGCGGTTGACGCCGTAACGCAGGCTGAGGTTGAGGTAACTGAGTTTCAGCGGCTCCTGGCCGGCGGCCTGCAGCACCAGCTGGCTGTCCACCAGGCTCAGGCGCTGCACCACGCGCAGCCGTTGCAGCAGCTCGGCGACGTCGGCGCGCCCGCCCTGCGGGCCGTCGGGCAGGCCCTGCAGGCGCCAGCTGCCGTCGTCCTGCTGCTGCACGTGCAGCTGCAAGCCGGTCAGTTGCAGGTGGCCGATGCGCGCGCGCCGTGCCAGCAGGCTGGCCAGCAGGTCCGGCACCACCCGCACCCTGTCCAGCACCAGGCGCTGCTCGCCATCGCCGACCTGCACGTCGCGCGCCACCAGCAAGGGGGCGAAGCCCTGCCACTGCCCTTCCAGCGCACCGATGCGCACCGGCACGCCGAGCGCGGCGCCGGCGCGGTTCTCCGCCTCCAGGCGGTACTCGGCGACCAGCGGCACCAGCTCGCGGCCCAGGCTGACGTACAGCGCCGCCAGCACCAGCAGCGCGGCACAGAGCCCCAGGCCCCAGCGCAGCAGGGCCATGAACAGACGGGCCAGCGCGTTCATCTCAGCGGCGCCTCAGAGCAGCACCACATCGTACTGTTCCTGGGAGTACATGGTTTCCACCTGGAACTTGATGGTGCGGCCGATAAAGGCCTCCAGATCGGCGACATTGCCCGACTCCTCGTCGAGCAGGCGGTCGACCACCTTCTGGTTGGCCAGCACCCGGTAGCCCTCGGCCTGGTAGGCGCGCGCCTCGCGCAGGATCTCGCGGAAGATCTCGTAGCAGATGGTCTCCGCCGTCTTCAGCTTGCCGCGGCCCTGGCAGGCGCTGCACGGCTCGCAGAGGACCTGTTCGAGGCTCTCGCGGGTGCGCTTGCGGGTCATCTGCACCAGCCCCAGCTCGGTGATGCCGATGATGTTGGTCTTGGCGTGGTCGCGCTCCAGCTGCTTCTCCAGAGTGCGCAGCACCTGGCGCTGGTGCTCCTCGTCTTCCATGTCGATGAAGTCGATGATGATGATCCCGCCCAGGTTGCGCAGACGCAGCTGGCGGGCGATGGCGGTGGCCGCCTCGAGGTTGGTCTTGAAGATGGTCTCTTCGAGGGTGCGGTGGCCGACGAAGGCACCGGTGTTGACGTCGATGGTGCTCATCGCCTCGGCCGGGTCGACGATCAGGTAGCCGCCGGACTTGAGCGGCACCTTGCGCTCCAGCGCGCGCTGGATCTCGTCCTCGACGCCGTAGAGGTCGAAGATCGGCCGCTCGCCGGGGTAGTGCTCGAGGCGGTCGGCGATCTCCGGCATCAGCTCGGCGACGAACTGGGTGATCTTCTGGAAGGTCTCGCGCGAGTCGACGCGGATCTTCTCGGTGCGCGGGCTGACCAGGTCGCGCAGGGTGCGCAGGGCCAGCGACAGGTCCTCGTAGATCACCGAGGGTGCCTTGGCGTTCTGGATCTGCGCGGCGATCTGGTCCCACAGCCGGCGCAGGTAACGGATGTCGATGAGGATCTCGTCGGCGCCGGCGCCTTCGGCGGCGGTGCGCAGGATAAAGCCGCCGGCCTCCTCGATGCCCTCGGCCGCCACGCAGTCGGCGACCACCTGCTTGAGCCGCTCGCGCTCGGCCTCGTCCTCGATCTTCAGCGAGATGCCGACGTGGCTGGTGCGCGGCATGTACACCAGGTAGCGCGAGGGAATCGACAGCTGGGTGGTCAGGCGCGCGCCCTTGCTGGCGATGGGGTCCTTGGTCACCTGCACCACCAGGGCCTGGCCCTCGTGCACCAGGGCGCTGATCGGCTCCACCGCGGCGCCCTCGCGGGTGGAAATTTCCGAGGCGTGGATAAAGGCCGCGCGCTCCAGGCCGATGTCGACGAACGCCGCCTGCATGCCCGGCAGCACGCGCACCACCTTGCCCTTGTAGATGTTGCCGACGATGCCGCGCTTCTGCGTGCGTTCGACGTGCACTTCCTGCAGCACGCCGTTTTCCACCACCGCCACGCGCGATTCCATCGGCGTGATATTGATCAGAATCTCTTCGCTCATGCATCCATCCCGCTGGATTGGGCGGCGCGCTGCCGCAAGTTTAGCGCTGGGCCGGCAACTGCCAGCAGGCAATGCCGAATTCGCCGAGCAACTCGGCCGTCTCGCACAGCGGCAGGCCGACCACCGCCGAGTAGCTGCCTTCGAGGCGGCTGACGAATACCGCCGCCAGCCCCTGGATACCATAGCTGCCGGCCTTGTCGCACGGCTCGCCGCTGGCCCAGTAGGCCTCGATCTCGCGCTCGCTCAGGGCGCGGAAGGTCACGCTGCTGGCCACCACCCGCGCCGCCTCGCGTCCGCCGCCGGCCAGCGCCACCGCGGTCAGCACCTGATGGCTGCGCCCCGACAGCGCCTGCAGCATGGCGCGCGACTCGGCGAAATCGGCCGGTTTGCCGAGGATGCGCCCATCGAGCACCACCGCGGTATCGGCGCCGAGCACCACGGCATCGTGCGCATCGCGCAGGGCGGCCAGGCCGGCGCGCGCCTTTTCCCGCGCCAGGCGCTCTACATAGGCGACGGCGGGCTCGTCTGGCAACGGATTTTCGTCTATCGCGGCGATTTGCGTGACGCAGGGCACGGCGATCTGCGCCAGCAGCTCGCGGCGGCGCGGCGAGGCAGAGGCCAGAAACAGCTTGGCCATACGAACTTCTCCCTGTCGGGCGAGGCGCGGCCGGCCGCAGCTGGCACGCTCAGTTGACGTTAAGGCGCTGGTGCAGCCCGCGCAGGATGACGCAGACCCAGGGCCAGAGCAGCGCGCTGACCAGCGCCGGCAGCACGAAGGCCAGGGTCGGCGGACGGCTGCCGGTCAGGGCATTGAGCCACAGCTGCACCAGCTGGGCCAGACCGAACACCACCAGCAGCACGGTACTCTGCTGCCACATGGGGAACATGCGCAGGCGCTGGTGCAGGCTCAGCACCAGGAAGGTGATCAGGGTCAGGATCAGCGCGTTCTGCCCGAGCAGGGTGCCGAACAGCACGTCCTGGGCCAGGCCGAGCACCCAGGCGGTGGTCATGCCGACCCGATGCGGCAGGGCCAGCACCCAGTAGGTGAGCAGCAGCGCCACCCACAGCGGCCGGCCGATCTGCATGAACTCCGGCAGCGGCGAGACGCTGAGCAGCAGGCCGAAGGCCAGGCTGAGCCAGATCACCCAGCCGTTGCGCGGTTGCACGCCGACCATCAGTTGGTCTCCTCTGCGGGGGCGGGCGACGCCACCGGGGCCGCGGCCGACTCGGCAGCGGCCGGCGCAGCGCCCTGGCTGCGCGCCTGCTCGGCCTCGCGGTCGGCGGCTTCCTGGGCCTCGGCGGAATCGTTGGCGCGCTGTTCCGGGGTGCGCTGATCGGAGAACACCAGCAGCAGGTAGCGGCTGCGATTGAGCGCGGCAGTGGGCACGGCGCGGACGATGGCGAAGGGCTGGCCGGAGTCGTGGATCACTTCCTTGACCGTGGCCACCGGGTAACCGGCGGGAAAGCGCTGGCCCATGCCGGAGCTGACCAGCAGGTCGCCTTCCTTGATGTCGGCGGTGTCGGCCACGTGGCGCAGTTCCAGGCGCTCCGGGTTGCCGGTGCCGACGGCGATGGCGCGCAGGCCGCTGCGGTTGACCTGCACCGGAATGCTGTGGGTGGTGTCGGTGAGCAGCAGCACCCGCGCGGTGTAGGGCATGATCTCCACCACCTGGCCCATCAGGCCGCGGGCGTCGAGCACCGGCTGGCCGAGGAATACGCCGTCCTTCTCGCCCTTGTCGATGAGGATGCGGTGGGTATAGGGGTTGGGGTCGACGCCGATCAGCTCGCCGACCAGCACTTCCTCGTCCAACAGCGCCGCCGAGTTGAGCAGCTCGCGCAGGCGCACGTTCTGCTCGGTCAGCGCGGCCAGCTTCTGCAGGCGGCGCTGCAGCAGCAGGGCCTCGGCCTTGAGCTTCTCGTTCTCCGCCATCAGTTCGCTGCGACTGGAAATCTGCTGGGTGGCGCCATCCCAGGCGCGCACCGGCAGGTCGGCCAGCCAGTAGAAGGGCGTCAGCACCAGACCCAGCTGGCTGCGCAGCGGCTTGAGCGCCTCGAAACGGGCATCGACCACCATCAGCACGGCCGAGAGCACGGCCAGCACCAGCAGGCGGATGCCCAGCGAGGGGCCTTTGGCGAAGAGCGGCTTAATGGCCGACCCCTTGTGCGCCGCGAGGGCGGAAGACGCGCGAGTTCATGCGAAAGACAAACCGATCCGGCAAGGAATGGGGCGAGTGTACTGCAGTGCTTGAACATGCGCGTGCCGCCCGAAGGCGGCACGGCGGACCCGGCTGGAGCGTCGGATTACTCCGAGGACAGCAGGTCCATGGTGTGGCGATCCATCATCTCCAGCGCCTTGCCGCCGCCACGGGCGACGCAGGTCAGCGGGTCTTCGGCGACTATCACCGGCAGGCCGGTTTCCTGCGACAGCAGCTTGTCCAGGTCGCGCAGCAGCGCACCGCCGCCGGTCAGCACCAGGCCGCGTTCGGCGATGTCCGAGGCCAGCTCGGGCGGCGACTGCTCCAGCGCGCTCTTGACCGCCTGGACGATGGTCGCCAGGGATTCCTGCAGCGCCTCGAGCACTTCGTTGGAATTGAGGGTGAAGCTGCGCGGCACGCCCTCGGCCAGGTTGCGGCCGCGCACGTCGACTTCGCGGATTTCGCCGCCCGGGTAGGCGGTACCGATTTCCTGCTTGATCCGCTCGGCGGTGGATTCGCCGATCAGCGAGCCGTAGTTACGGCGCACGTAGGTGATGATGGCTTCGTCGAAGCGGTCGCCGCCGACCCGCACGGATTCGGCGTAGACCACGCCGTTCAGCGAGATCAGGGCGATTTCGGTGGTGCCGCCGCCGATGTCGACGACCATCGAGCCGCGCGCCTCTTCCACCGGCAGGCCGGCGCCGATGGCCGCGGCCATGGGTTCTTCGATCAGGAACACTTCGCGGGCGCCGGCGCCGAGCGCCGATTCGCGGATGGCGCGGCGCTCGACCTGGGTCGACTTGCACGGCACGCAGATCAGCACGCGCGGCGAGGGCTGCAGGAAGCTGTTCTCGTGCACCTTGTTGATGAAGTACTGCAGCATTTTCTCGCAGACGCTGAAGTCGGCGATCACGCCGTCCTTCATCGGGCGGATGGCGGCGATGTTGCCCGGGGTACGGCCGAGCATGCGCTTGGCCTCGGAACCGACGGCGACGACACTTTTCTGGTTACCGTGGGTACGGATGGCGACCACCGATGGCTCGTTCAGCACGATGCCGCGTTCGCGCACATAAATAAGGGTATTGGCAGTGCCCAGGTCGATCGACAGATCGCTGGAAAACATGCCACGCAGTTTCTTGAACATGGGGAAAGGGACCCTAGGCAACGCGTGGGTAAAGGCAAAGCGCGAAAACGCGCAGGTAAAAAGTGCGGCAAACTCTAACAACGGCAGGGATTTTGAGCAAGGCGGCAATATGGTAGATTGCCTGTTTTTCCGGGCCTTGCAGCCGCACATCGCGGCCTTTGACCGCCGGCTCGCGACATCCGTTCCCTGCGTCAGGCACGCATAGCAAGACCCCGATCACACTTCCACTGGAGAACCCCCGATGGCGCTTGAACGCTCCGAGGTGGAAAAAATCGCCCACCTGGCCCGCCTGGGCCTGAACGAAGGCGATCTTCCGCAAACCACCGCGACCCTGAACAACATCCTCGGCCTGATCGATCAGATGCAGGCGGTCGACACCCAGGGCATCGAGCCCCTGGCCCACCCGCTGGAAGCCACCCAGCGCCTGCGCGCCGACGTGGTCTGCGAGAGCAACCAGCGCGACGCCTACCAGGCCATCGCCCCGGCCGTGGAAAACGGCCTGTACCTCGTGCCGAAAGTCATCGAATAAAGGAAAGGGCCTGACATGCATCAACTGACCCTGGCCGAGATCGCCCGCGCACTCGCCGCCAAAGAATTCTCCGCCGAAGAGCTGAGCCGCAGCCTGCTGGCGCGCATCGCGCAGCTCGATCCGCAGCTCAACAGCTTTATCACCGTCACCAGCGATCTCGCCATCGAGCAGGCCAAGGCCGCCGACGCCCGTCGCGCCGCCGGCGAGAGCGGCGCCCTGCTCGGCGCGCCGATCGCCCACAAGGACCTGTTCTGCACCAAGAACGTGCTGACGTCCTGCGGCTCGAAGATCCTCACCGGCTTCAAGGCGCCCTACGACGCCACCGTGGTGGAAAAGCTCGCAGCCGCCGGCGCCGTGACCCTGGGCAAGCTGAACATGGACGAGTTCGCCATGGGCTCGGCCAACGAATCCAGCCACTACGGCCCGGTGAAGAACCCCTGGGACCTCTCCCGCGTACCCGGCGGCTCCAGCGGCGGCAGCGCCGCCGCGGTGGCCGCGCGCCTGCTGCCAGCCGCCACCGGCACCGACACCGGCGGCTCGATCCGCCAGCCGGCGGCGCTGACCAACCTCACCGGGATCAAGCCCACCTACGGCCGGGTTTCGCGCTGGGGCATGATCGCCTACGCCTCCAGCCTCGATCAGGGCGGCCCGCTGGCCCGCACCGCCGAGGACTGCGCCCTGCTGCTCGGCGCCATGGCCGGCTTCGATGCCAAGGACAGCACCAGCGTCGAGCAGCCGGTGGACGACTACCTGGCCGCCCTGAGCCAGCCGCTGGCCGGCCTGCGCATTGGTCTGCCGAAGGAATACTTCGGCGCCGGCCTCGACGCGCGTATCGGCGAGAAGGTGCTGGCCG
The DNA here is from genome assembly GCF_054110165.1 of Pseudomonas sp. PL-6. Classification (NCBI taxonomy): domain Bacteria; kingdom Pseudomonadati; phylum Pseudomonadota; class Gammaproteobacteria; order Pseudomonadales; family Pseudomonadaceae; genus Pseudomonas; species Pseudomonas sp. PL-6. The sequence continues at coordinate 4,420,148 of NZ_CM134189.1, forward strand.
TGGTCGAGGAGCTGAAAAAGCTCGGCGCCAGCGTCAAGGACATCAGCCTGCCGAATATGCAGCACGCCATTCCCGCCTACTACGTGATCGCGCCGGCCGAGGCCAGCTCCAACCTGTCGCGCTTCGACGGCGTGCGCTTCGGCTACCGCTGCGAAAACCCGGTCAACCTCGAAGACCTGTACAAGCGCTCGCGCGGCGAAGGCTTCGGCGCCGAGGTCAAGCGGCGCATCATGGTCGGCACCTACGCGCTGTCGGCCGGTTACTACGACGCCTACTACATCAAGGCGCAGCAGATCCGCCGGCTGATCAAGAACGACTTCGTCGCGGCCTTCCAGGATGTCGACCTGATCCTCGGCCCGACCACGCCGAACCTGGCCTGGAGGCTCGGCGAGAAGAACGCCGACCCGGTTTCCGCCTACCTGGAAGACATCTACACCATCACCGCCAACCTGGCCGGCATCCCCGGTCTGTCGATGCCGGCCGGCTTCGTCGATGGTCTGCCGGTGGGCGTGCAGCTGCTCGGCAACTACTTCCAGGAAGGCCGCCTGCTGAATGTCGCGCACCAGTACCAGCAGGTCAGCGACTGGCATAAACAAGCACCGAGCGGCTTCTGAGGACGACAAAGATGCAATGGGAAACAGTCATCGGGCTCGAGATTCACGCTCAGCTCAGCACCCAATCGAAGATCTTCTCGGCCAGCGCCACCAGCTTCGGCGCCGAGCCCAACACCCAGGCCAGCCTGATCGACCTCGGCATGCCCGGCACCCTGCCGGTGCTCAACGCCGAGGCGGTGCGCATGGCGGTGAAGTTCGGCCTGGCGATCGACGCGCACATCGCGCCGCAGAACGTCTTCGCCCGCAAGAACTACTTCTATCCGGACCTGCCCAAGGGCTACCAGACCAGCCAGATGGAGCATCCCATCGTCGGCAAGGGCCATCTGGACATCAGCCTGGAAGACGGCACGGTCAAGCGCATCGGCATCACCCGCGCGCACCTGGAAGAGGACGCCGGCAAGAGCCTGCACGAAGACTTCCACGGCATGAGCGGCATCGACCTCAACCGTGCCGGCACGCCGCTGCTGGAGATCGTCTCCGAGCCGGATATCCGCTCGGCCAAGGAGGCGGTGGCCTATGTCAAGGCCATCCACGCTCTGGTGCGCTACTTAGGGATTTGCGACGGCAATATGGCCGAAGGCTCGCTGCGCTGCGACTGCAACGTCTCGGTACGGCCCAAGGGCCAGGTCGAGTTCGGCACCCGCGCCGAGATCAAGAACGTCAACTCCTTCCGCTTTATCGAAAAGGCCATCAACCACGAGGTGCAGCGGCAGATCGAGCTGATCGAGGACGGCGGCCAGGTGGTGCAGGAAACCCGCCTGTACGACCCGAACAAGGACCAGACCCGCTCCATGCGCAGCAAGGAGGAAGCCAACGACTACCGCTACTTCCCCTGCCCCGACCTGCTGCCGGTGGTGATCGAGCCAAGCTTCCTCGACGAGGTGCGCGCCAGCCTGCCGGAGCTGCCGGTGCAGAAGCGCGAGCGTTTCGAGAGCCAGTTCGGCCTGTCCGCCTACGACGCCACGGTGCTGGCCGCCAGTCGCGAGCTGGCCGACTACTTCGAGGCGGTCAATGCGGTGTGCGGCGACGCCAAGCTGGCGGCCAACTGGGTGATGGGCGAGCTGTCCAGCCTGCTCAACAAGGACAACCTGGAAATCGAGCAGTCGCCGGTGTCCGCCGAACAGCTGGGCGGGATGATCCTGCGCATCAAGGACAACACCATCAGCGGCAAGATCGCCAAGATGGTGTTCGAGGCCCTGGCGGCCGGCGAAGGCACCAGCGCCGATGAAGTGATCGAGAAGAAGGGCCTCAAGCAGGTCACCGACTCCGGCGCCATCGAGAAGATGCTCGACGAAGTGCTGTCGGCCAACGCCGAGCAGGTCGAGCAGTACCGCGCCAGCGACGAAGCCAAGCGCGGCAAGATGTTCGGCTTCTTCGTCGGCCAGGCGATGAAGGCCTCGAAAGGCAAGGCCAACCCGGGGCAAGTGAACGAACTGCTGAAGAAGAAGCTCGAAGGCTGAGCCGGATCGGCTCGCTTGCCACAGCTGTAACGACGCCGGGCTTGCCCGGCGTTCGTTTACCTGGAGAACCAGACGATGCTCATTTGTAACCCGGATGCAATCCGGGAATCCTTGCACCCCCGGATTGCATCCGGGCTACAGGCCGTCGTCGTGCTCGGCCTGCTCGCCGTGCTCGCCGGCTGCTCCACCTTCGGCAGCAGCAGCGGCAGCGGTGCCACGGAGACCGGTAAGGCCTCCTACTATGGCGACCGCCACCATGGTCGCAAGACCGCCAGCGGCGAGCGCTTCGACCAGCACGCGCTGACCGCCGCGCACCGCAGCCTGCCGTTCGGCACCCGGGTGCGGGTCACCAATCTGAGCAACGAACGCAGCGTGGTGGTGCGCATCAACGACCGCGGCCCCTTCGTGCGCGGGCGCATCATCGACGTCTCGCGCGCCGCCGCCGAACGCCTGGGCATGCTGCGCGCCGGCGTGGTGCCGGTGCGGGTCGAGCAACTGAAGTGAAACAGGACTGGTAACAAATAGCGCCCCCGCCCCTCTGGCGCGGCGATACGCCATCGCTACACTAGCCGCATTTTTCCCGGAGCCCCCGCAATGACAATGATGACCTACGTCTACCTGATCGCCGGCCTGGTGCTGCTGGTCGCCGGCGCCGAGGTGCTGGTACGCGGCGCCGCCAAGCTGGCCGCGCAGTTCGGCATCCCGCCGCTGATCATCGGCCTGACCGTGGTGGCCTTCGGCACCAGCGCGCCGGAAACCGCGGTCAGCGTGCAGTCGGCGATCAACGGCAGCGGCGACCTGGCGATCGGCAACGTGGTCGGCAGCAACATCGCCAACGTCCTGCTGATTCTCGGCCTGACCGCCCTGGTCGCGCCGCTGATCGTCTCGCGCCAGCTGATCCGCCTCGACGTGCCGATCATGATCGGCGCCAGCCTGGTGACCTTCGCCCTGGCCTGGGACGGCGAACTGAGCCGCCTCGACGGCGCCCTGCTGTTCGCCGGCGTGCTGGCCTACACCGGCTTCCTGATCTACAGCGCCCGCCAGGACAAGGGCGGCGCAGACGACGAGTTCGCCAAGGAATTCGGCCTGAACGAACCGGCCAAACCCCATGCCTGGGTGGTCAACCTGGGCCTGATCGTCGCCGGCCTGGTGCTGCTGGTGGGCGGCTCCAACCTGCTGGTCGAAGGCGCCGTGCAACTGGCCCGCGCCCTCGGCCTGTCGGAGCTGGTGATCGGCCTGACCGTGATTGCCGTCGGCACCTCGCTGCCGGAGCTGGCCACCTCGATCATCGCCGCCTTCAAGGGCGAGCGCGACATCGCCGTGGGCAACATAGTCGGCAGCAACATCTTCAACCTGCTGTGCGTGCTGGGCCTGGCCTCGCTGGTGGCGCCGGCGGCGATTGCCGTGTCGCCCAACGCCCTGGCCTTTGACTTCCCGGTGATGATCGCAGTGGCCGTGGCCTGCCTGCCGATCTTCTTCGCCGGCTACCGTATCAACCGCTGGGAAGGCGCGCTGTTCCTCGCCTACTACGCGGCCTACACCGGCTACCTGGTGCTGTTCGCCACCGGCCGGCCGTTCGCCCAGACCTTCGGCGAGGCGATGATCGGCTACGTGCTGCCGCTGACCGCCGTGACCCTGGCGATCATCGCCGCGCGCGCCTGGCACAAGCAGCGCGGCCAGGAGATCTGAACATGAGCGACAACCACGAGCAGGGCCTCAAAGTACGCCGCGAGGTGATGGGCGACGCCTTCGTCGAGCGCGCCCTGGGCAACGCCACCACGTTCACCCAGCCGCTGCAGGACTTCGTCAACGAGCACGCCTGGGGCGGCGTGTGGACCCGCGACGGCCTGCCGCGCGCCACCCGCAGCCTGATCACCCTGGCCGCGCTGACCGCGCTGAAGTGTCCGCAGGAACTCAAAGGCCATGTGCGCGGCGCGCTGAACAACGGCTGCACGGTGGAGGAAATCCGCGAGACCCTGCTGCACTGCGCGGTCTACGCCGGCGTGCCGGCCAGCATCGACGCCTTCCGCGCGGCGCAGGAAGTGATCGAGGACTACCAGCGCGGCACGTGAGCTGGACATGCGGCCGTGGGAGGGGCTTCAGCCGCGAACCCAGCGAAGGTCGCCGCTGAAGCCCCTCCCGCAGGTGGCCCGCCGCTCGCTAGATCCAACCGCCCCATTGCAATAGCAACAGCCCAACATTGGTGGTGATCACCGCCGCCAAGGTGGTGATCACGATGATCGCCGCCGCCAGTTCGTGGTTGGCGCCCACGGCGCGGGCCATGACGAAGCTGGCCGCCGCCGTGGGGCTGGCGAAGTAGAGGAAGAGGATCGCCAGATCCGCCTCACGAAAGCCGTACAGCCAGGCGCCCGCGGTTGCCAGCAGCGGCAGCCAGACCATCTTCATCAGGCTGGAACTCAGCGCCGTGCCGCTGCTGCGGCGCAGCGAGGCCAGGCTGAGGGTGCCGCCGATGCAGATCAGCGCCAGTGGCAGGGTCATCTGCGCGAAGTACTCGGCCGAGGTCAGCAGCCAGTCCGGCAACGCGATCCGCCAGTAGGCGAAGGGAATCGCCAGCAGCACGCCGATGATCAGCGGATTGCTCAGGATGCTCCTGGCAATGGCCAGCGGCCCGGTCTTGGCGCCGGGGCTGTAGATGGCCAGGACGATGGCCGAGAGCACGTTGTAGCAGAGGATCACCACCCCGCCGAGCACCGCCCCCAGGGACAGGCCGTAGTCGCCGTAGAGGCTGGTGGCCAGGGCCAGACCGACGATGCCGTTGTTACCGCGAAAGGCGCCCTGGGTGTAGATGCCGCGATCCTCGAAGGGGATGCGCCAGATCGCCCAACCCCAGGCCAGGACGAAGCAGACCAGGGTGGCGGCGACGAAGAACAGCAGCAGCGCCGGCTGCAGGGCGGTGCCCAGATCGGCCCGGACTATGCCGAGAAACAGCAGGGTCGGCATGGTGCCGCGAAACACCAGGCTCGAGGCGGTATCGATAAAGGTGCGGTCGATCCAGTGCAGGCGCTTGAGCGCCACGCCGAGAAACAGCATGGCGAACACCGGCGCGGTGATGGCGAGGGTTTGCTGGACGACGGCGAACATGGCGATCCCGGCTGGGGTTGTATGACGACCTATGTTAGCCGGCTAACAATTTTTCGGCCATGGCCATGGCCAAGGCAGGGCCTCCCACAGGCGTAAAGCCTTTCACTTGAGCATCAGGTCGTCTCGCCCTCCGGACTACGACGCCCTCAGTCGCAGGGCGGACTCAGCCTTGTAGGGTGGGCTTTAGCCCACGCAGACCACCGTTGGTGGGCTAAAGCCCACCCTACGCGCTAGGAATCAATCCGGGCTACGGGCCTTGGCCTGGTGCGCGCGGCGAGCGGCGTCAGCGCCGCACGGGACGCTTCTGCAACTTGCGCTGCAGGGTGCGGCGGTGCATGCCGAGGGCGCGGGCGGTGGCGGAGATATTGCCTTCGTGCTCGGCCAGCACGCGCTGGATATGCTCCCACTGCAGGCGATCCACCGACATCGGGTTTTCCGGCACCAGGCTGTCGAGGTCGGCGTGTTCGGAGAGCAGCGCGGTGAGCACGTCGTCGGCGTCGGCCGGCTTGCACAGGTAGTTGGCCGCGCCGCGCTTGATCGCCTCCACCGCGGTGGCGATGCTGGAGTAGCCGGTGAGGATCACCACGCGCATCTCCGGATCGAGCTCGAGCAGCTTGGGCAGCAGCACCAGGCCGGAGTCGCCTTCCATCTTCAGGTCGACCACGGCGTAGTCGGGCAGGTCTTCCCTGGCCAGGGCCAGGCCCTCGTCGGCATTGGCCGCGGTGGACACGCGCAGGCCGCGGCGGCTCATGGCGCGGGCCATGACGCGGGTGAAGGTGGGATCGTCGTCCACCAGCAGCAGGTGCGGTTGCTCTTCGCCGTCGAACAGGGATTCGTCGCTCATGGTTTTTCCTTGTCAGGCCACGCCATAGGCTCGCGGCAACTTCAGTTCGGTGAGGGTGCCGCCTTCTTCATGGTTATACAACTTAACCGTGCCGCCGGCACGGGTCACGCTGGCCTGGCTGAGGAACAGGCCGAGGCCGAAGCCCTTGCCCTTGGTGGTGAAGAACGGCCGGCCGAGCTGCTCGGCGATCGCCAGCGGCACGCCGGCGCCGTGGTCGCGGATACTCAGACGCAGCCACTGGTGATCCCAGTCGAGGCGGATGTCGAGTTTGTCCGGGCAGGCGTCGGCGGCGTTGTTGAGCAGGTTGAGCAGCGCCTGGGTCAGGTCGGCCGGCGGCATCAAGCGCGGCGGCGTGCCGCGGCCCAGGCACTGGTAGCGGTAGCTGGCCTCGGGGCGCATCAGGTGCCAGCGATTGAGGGTGGTTTCCAGCCACTCGACGCAGGACTGCTCGACCACCGCCTGGCGCCGGTCCGCCTCGGCGGCGCGCACCAGTTGCTGCAGGGTGTCCTTGCACAGCTTGACCTGTTCCTGCAGCAGCGCCAGGTCGTCCTGCAGCGCCGGCCTGTCGCGGTATTCCTGGCGCAGCTCCTTGAGCAGCACGCTCATGGTCGCCAGCGGCGTCCCCAGCTCGTGGGCGGCGCCGGCGGCCTGGGTGGCCACGGCCAGCAGCTGCTGGTCGCGCAGGCTCTCCTCGCGGCGCTCGGCGCGCAGCTCATCCTGGCGGCGCAGCTCCTCGGCCATCTTGGCGACGAAGAAGGTGATCAGCGCCGCGGACAGGGCGAAGCTCAGCCACATGCCGTAGACCAGCAGGCTCTCGCGCGCCGCCGGCAGCTCCAGCGGATGGGTCCACACCAGCAGCAGGGTGTAGCCGGCCAGCGCCAGGCCGGCGAGGACGATGGTGAACAGCCACGGCAAGGTCGCCGCGGCGATGGTCAGCGGCACCAGGTAATAGGAGACGAAGGGGTTGGTCGAGCCGCCGGTGTAATACAGCAGCACGCTGTGGATGATCAGGTCGCAGGCCAGCTGCACCGCATATTCCAGTTCGGTGACCGGCCACGGGCCGCGCAGCCGCAGGGCGGTGCCCAGGCACAGCAGCAGCGACACGCCGAGGGTCGCCGACAGCTCCAGCCAGGGCAGCGGCAGCATCCCCGACTTGTAGGCGAGCCCCACCGAACCGGCCTGGGCGGCCAGCACGAGGATACGGATCAGGGTCAGGCGCCAGAGGTTCTGGCGGCTGGCGGACAGCAACTGCACGGGTTCGAGCATGACAACTCCCTAGGTGCGCGGAGTATAACCAAGCCCGACGCGGCCTTCCGCCGCTGCGGCAACCGGCCGCATGCGGCGCCGCCGCGCCTGCTTCTGGTGCGTGCCGCCTGGTCGCGGCATGGCGCCGCACCAGCCCGGGGCGGCGCGCGCCGATAGGGCAACGGAGGCAACCCGCCGCCAGGCTTTTCTGACTCCATGGCCAGGTTTTTGCTTTGACACCGCTCGCCTCCTATCGACGAGCGATTTCCATGTCCGCCCCACCCGCTTCTCCACGCCTGCAGCTGACCGCCATCAGCAAGCAATACCCCGGCTGCCTGGCCAACGACCGTATCGACCTGACCATCGCCCCCGGTGAGATCCGCGCCCTGCTCGGCGAGAATGGCGCCGGCAAGAGCACCCTGATGAAGATCATCTACGGCGTCACCCAGCCCAGCAGCGGCGAAATCCGCTGGCAGGGCGAGCGACTGGCGATGCGCGACCCGGCCATGGCACGCGGCCTGGGCATCGGCATGGTGTTCCAGCATTTCTCGCTGTTCGAGACCCTCACCGTGGCCGAGAACATCGCCCTGGCCAAGGGCGCGCAGGCTGGTACGCCGAAGCAGCTGGAGGCGAAGATTCGTGAGGTGTCGCAGTGCTATGGCATGGCGTTGGAGCCAACCCGGTTGGTGCACAGCCTGTCCATCGGTGAGCGCCAGCGGGTGGAGATCGTGCGTTGCCTGATGCAGGACATCAAACTCTTGATCCTCGATGAGCCCACCTCGGTACTGACCCCGCAGGAGGCCGACGAGCTGTTCGTCACCCTGCGCCGCCTGGCCGCCGAGGGCTGCAGCATCCTCTTTATCAGCCACAAGCTCGGCGAGGTGCGCGCGCTGTGCCAGAGCGCCACTGTGCTGCGTGGCGGCCGCGTATCCGGCCATTGCCTGCCGGCCGAGTGCTCGGATCTGCAGCTGGCGCGGTTGATGGTCGGCGATGCCGAGGGCCTGGAAAGCAGCTACCCGAAAGTCAGCGGCGGCCTGCCACGGCTACGCGTCGATGACCTCAGCTGGCACAACCCCGACCCGTTCGGCTGCTCGCTCGAACACCTTCGCCTGGAGGTGCGCAGCGGCGAGATCGTCGGCATCGCTGGAGTGGCCGGCAATGGCCAGGACGAATTGCTCGCCCTGCTCAGCGGCGAAACCCGCCTACCGCGTGGCGAACGCGAGCGGGTCAGCATCGATACCGCGCCCGTGGCCAATCTGCACCCGGATGCGCGCCGTGGGCTTGGCCTGGCCTTCGTGCCGGCAGAACGCCTCGGCCATGGCGCCGTGCCGGAGATGAGCCTGGTGGACAACGCCCTGCTCACCGCCTTCGGCCAGGGCCTGGTCAAGGGCGGCCTGGTGCAGCGCGGCAAGGTGCGCGCACTGGCCGAGGAAATCATCCGCCGCTTCGCAGTGAAGACGCCGAATGCCGATACCGTGGCGCGCAGCCTGTCCGGCGGCAATCTGCAGAAATTTATCCTCGGCCGCGAGATTCTGCAGAACCCGAAACTGCTGGTGGCCGCGCACCCGACCTGGGGCGTGGACGTCGGCGCGGCCGCCGCCATCCACCGCGCGCTGATCGCCCTGCGCGATGCCGGCGCGGCGATCCTGGTGATCTCCGAAGACCTCGACGAGCTGCTGCAGATCAGCGACCGCATCGGCGCGCTGTGCAGCGGACGGCTGTCGCCGCTGGCCGATACCGCGCAGGTCTCCAGCGTAGACGTCGGCCGCTGGATGGCCGGTGAATTCGATCAACCCGCCGCCGCTGCGGCCTGCTGACGGAGCCCGTCATGCTGCTATCCCTGCAACCGCGCGGCCAGGCGTCGCGCCCCATGCTCTGGCTGTCGCCGCTGCTGGCCGCCGTAATGACCCTGGTCAGCGGTGTGCTGCTGTTCACCCTGCTCGGCCATGACCCGCTGGAAACCCTACATACCCTGCTGATCGCCCCGCTCAGCGACTGGTACGGCGTGTCCGAACTGCTGGTCAAGGCACTGCCGATTCTGCTCTGCGCCCTGGGCCTGGCGGTGGCCTACCAGGCGCGCATCTGGAACATCGGCGCCGAAGGCCAGCTACTGCTCGGCGCCCTCGCCGGCAGCGCCATGGCCCTGCAACTGATCGACTGGGACAGCCGCTGGGCGCTGGCCTGGGTAGTGCTGGCCGGCACCTGCGCGGGTGCGGCCTGGGCCGGGCTCACCGCCTGGTTGCGCACGCAGTTCAACGCCAACGAAATCCTCACCAGCATCATGCTCAACTACATCGCACTGAACCTGCTGCTGTTCTTCGTGCACGGCCCACTGAAGGACCCGGCCGGTTTCAACTTCCCCGAGTCGGCCATGTTCGGCGATGCCAGCCGCCTGCCGCTGGTCAGCGAGGACGGCCGCCTGCACGGCGGCCTGTACCTGGCGCTGCTGGCCCTGGTCGCGGTGTGGGTGCTGCTGCACAAGAGCTTTCTCGGTTTTCAGATCAAGGTGCTGGGCCTGGACAGCCGCGCCGCCGGCTTCGTCGGCTTTCGCGAGAAGCGCCTGGTGTGGTTCGCCCTGCTGGTCAGCGGCGCCCTGGCTGGGCTGGCCGGCGTTGGCGAAGTGGCCGGCCCCATCGGTCAACTGGTGCCGCAGGTCTCGCCCGGCTACGGCTATGCGGCGATCACCGTGGCCTTTCTCGGCCGCCTCAATCCGCTCGGCATCGTCGCCGCCAGCCTGCTGATGGCGCTGCTCTACCTCGGTGGCGAGAACGCGCAGATGAACCTCAACCTGCCGCAGGCGATCACCCAGCTGTTCCAGGGCATGATGCTGTTCTACCTGCTGGCCTGCGACGTGCTGATCCTCTACCGGCCACGACTGCAGTGGAAATGGGCACGCCGCGAAACGCTTGCCGAAGCCACCACCTGAACGCCAAGGAAATCCCCATGGATCTCGATCTGCTGACCAATATCTTCTACGCCATGGTGCGCACCGGCACGCCGCTGCTGCTGGTGGCCCTGGGCGAGCTGGTGTGCGAGAAAAGCGGCGTGCTCAACCTCGGCCAGGAAGGCATGATGCTGTTCGGCGCAGTGATCGGCTTTATCGTCGCCTTCAGCACCGGCAGCCTGTGGCTCGGCGTGTTGCTGGCCATTGCCGCCGGCATGCTGCTGTCGCTGCTGTTCGCTGCCGTGGCACTGGGCTTCAACGCCAACCAGGTGGCCACCGGCCTGGCCCTGACCATCTTCGGCGTCGGCCTGTCCACCTTCGTCGGCGCCGCCTGGGTCGGCAAGCCGCTGTCCGGCTTCGAGCCCATCGTCATTCCGCTGCTGGCGGACATCCCGCTGATCGGGCGCATGCTGTTCGCCCAGGACGTGCTGATCTACCTGTCCTTCGCCCTGTTCGCCCTGGTGGCCTGGGTGCTGCTGAAAAGCCGCATCGGCCTGATCATCCAGGCCGTCGGCGAGAACCCGGACGCCGCCAGCGCCATGGGCCTGCCGGTGCTGCGCGTGCGCACCCTGGCGGTGCTGTTCGGCGGCGCCATGGCCGGCATGGCGGGCGGCTACCTGTCGCTGGCCTACACGCCGATGTGGGCGGAGAACATGACCGCGGGGCGTGGCTGGATCGCCCTGGCGCTGGTGGTGTTCGCCAGCTGGCGGGTGCTGCGCGTGCTGCTCGGCGCCTACCTGTTCGGCCTGGCCAGCATCCTCCACCTGGTAGCGCAGGGCATCGGCCTGTCGATCCCGTCGAACCTGCTGGCCATGCTGCCCTACGTCGCCACTATCCTGGTGCTGGTGCTGCTCTCGCGCGATGCGATCAAGACCCGGCTGTATGCACCGGTGTCGCTGGGCCAGCCGTGGCAGCCGGGGCATTGAGATGAGTAACGGCGCGCGCGGCCGGTAGGGTGCGCCGCGCACCGGACATTGCCCCTGACCCCAGAGTCAGCTATCGTGCGCCGCACGTCGATTCCGACGCACCTGGATCAGCAGACAGGGTCAACACTGAGCTGGCTTACCTGACATCAACCTCAGAGGAGCCTGCTCATGGCAGCTACCCGTATCTGGATCAAGAACCCTCTCGCCATCTTCACCGCCAACGACCTGGACGCTTCCGGCGGCCTGGTGATCGAGGGTGGCCGCATCACCGAAGTGCTCAGCAAAGGCCAGCAGCCGTCAACAGCCTGCGAGCAAACCTTCGATGCCCGCGAGCATGTGCTGCTACCGGGCCTGATCAACACCCACCATCACTTCTACCAGACCCTCACCCGCGCCTGGGCGCCGGTGGTCAGCCAGCCGCTGTTCCCCTGGCTGAAGACGCTCTACCCGGTCTGGGCACGCCTGACGCCGGAGAAACTGGCGCTGGCCAGCAAGGTGGCGCTGGCCGAACTGCTGCTGTCCGGCTGCAGCACGGCTGCCGATCACCACTACCTGTTCCCCGGCGGGCTGGAGAATGCCATCGACGTGCAGGTCGAGGCGGTACGCGAACTGGGCATGCGCGCCATGCTCACCCGTGGCTCCATGAGCCTGGGCGAAGCCGACGGCGGCCTGCCGCCGCAGCAGACGGTGCAGCAGGGCGAGGTGATTCTGGCCGACAGCCAGCGCCTGATCGACCAGTACCACGAGCGCGGTGACGGCGCGCAGATCCAGATCGCCCTGGCGCCCTGCTCGCCCTTCTCGGTGACCCAGGCCATCATGCGCCAGAGCGCCGAACTGGCCGAAGAACTGGACGTGCGCCTGCACACCCACCTGGCCGAAACCCTCGACGAGGAAGACTTCTGCCTGCAACGCTTCGGCCTGCGCACCGTGGATTATCTGGACAGCGTCGGCTGGCTCGGCCCGCGCACCTGGCTGGCTCACGGCATCCACTTCAACCCTGACGAAATCGCCCGCCTCGGCGCCGCCGGTACCGGCATCTGCCATTGCCCCAGCTCCAACATGCGCCTGGCCTCGGGCATCTGCCCCAGTGTCGAGCTGGAGGCCGCCGGTGCGCCGCTGGGCCTGGGCGTCGACGGCTCGGCCTCCAACGATGCTTCGAACATGATCCTCGAGGCGCGCCAGGCGCTGTATATCCAGCGCCTGCGCTACGGCGCCGAACAGATCACCCCGCACCGCGTGCTTGGCTGGGCCACGCGCGGTTCGGCACGCCTGCTCGGGCGCAGCGATATCGGCGAGCTGGCCGTCGGCAAGCAGGCCGACCTGGCGCTGTTCAAGCTCGACGAGCTGCGCTTCTCCGGCAGCCACGATCCGCTCTCCGCGCTGCTGCTGTGCGGCGCCGACCGCGCCGATCGGATGATGATCGGCGGCACCTGGCGCGTCATCGATGGGCAGATCGAGGGGTTGGACGTGGCCCAGCTGATCGCCGATCACCGTCAGGCGGCGAAGCAGCTGATAGGTGGTTGATAGCGATTAATCGGCTGTAGGAGCGAGCTCTGCGCGCGACGGCTCATACCTCGAAAGCTTCGCGAGCAAAGCTCGCTCCTGCATGTGTACAGCCCACCAACTGTCACCCTTTGCGCACCACAAAACGGCAACTGCACGCACTACGCACCAAGACCGTTCCATCCCGCTCAACCGCATCTGCATGAAATGGGGTCGCCACGGCTATCTGTCTTATTGGTCAGCTTTTTGCAGTCAGGGGATCAGCCAACCAACGGCCATCCCGACACCAAGACTGGAGCTGCACCCACCATGCACAAGAAGAGCAAGAAACCGCTGCTGCGCACCCTCGTCGCCGCCCTGGGCTTTGGCGCCATGCTCAGCGCCTCCGCCGCCGACCCGCTGAAGGTCGGCTTCGTCTACATCGGCCCCATCGGCGACCACGGCTGGACCTACCAGCACGAGCAGGGCCGCCAGGCGCTGATCAAGGAGCTGGGCGACAAGGTCAGCACCAGCTTCGTCGAGAACGTGCCGGAAGGCGCCGACGCCGAGCGGGTGATCCGCAACATGGCCAAGGGCGGCTACGACCTGATCTTCACCACTTCCTTCGGCTACATGAACCCGACGCTGAAGGTGGCCAAGCAATTCCCCAAGGTGACCTTCGAACACGCCACCGGCTACAAGCAGGACAAGAACCTCGCCACCTACCTGTCGCGCTCCTACGAGGGGCGCTACGTCGGCGGCTTCCTCGCGGCGAAGATGACCAAGACCAAGAAGGTCGGTTACGTCGCCTCCTTCCCCATCCCCGAGGTGATCCGCGACATCAACGCCATCCAGCTGGCCCTGGACAAGTACAACCCCGGCACCGAGATCAAGGTGGTGTGGGTCAATACCTGGTTCGATCCGGGCAAGGAATCCGACGCCGCCAACGCGCTGATCGACCAGGGCGTGGACGTGATCTTCCAGCACACCGACAGCCCGGCGCCGATCCAGACCGCCGAGCGGCGCGGCGTCTATTCCGTCGGCTACGCCTCGGACATGGCTCACTTCGGGCCGAAGGCCGTACTCACCTCCATCGTCAACGACTGGGGCCCGCACTACGTCAAATCCACCCAGGCGGTGATCGACGGTACCTGGCAGCCGCAGGATTTCTGGGGCGGCCTGGCCGAGGACACCATCGAGCTGCCGATCAGCGACCTGGTGCCGGCTGATGTGAAGAGCGAGGCCGAGCAGATCATCGCCGACATTCGCAGCGGCAAGTTCCACCCCTTCACCGGCCCGATCAAGGATCAGAGCGGCGCAGTGCGCATCGCCGAAGGCGCAAGCGCGACCAATGCCGAGCTGGCCTCGATGAACTACTACGTGGAGAACGTGAAGGCCGAGATACCGAAGTAATTGGCTGGCGGGTTGCACCTGCCCGACAGACCGTAGGGCGGGTGCAACCCGCCACCTGGCAACTACCGATGCCGTCCCTGCCATTGGCAGAACCGCATCAAGGGGACGTCTCATACGAAACGTCCTTTTTCGCTGCCCTGGGTACGAGAAGACTCGCAGCAACACCCCGGAGCTTTTATGAACAGCCTACCCATCATCGACATCGCCCCTCTCTACGCCGACGACGCTTCGGCCTGGCCTGCCGTGGCCGAGCAGATCGACCGCGCCTGCCGCGACTGGGGCTTCTTCTATATCGTCGGCCACCCCATCGGTAGCGAGCGCATCGACGCCCTGCTCAGTGCGGCGAAGCACTTCTTCGCCCTGCCTGCCGACGACAAACTCAAGATCGATATCACCCAGACCGCCCACCACCGCGGTTACGGCGCTATCGCCACCGAGCAGCTCGACCCGAGCAAGCCGAGCGACCTGAAGGAAACCTTCGACATGGGTTTCCATATGCCCGCCGACCACCCCGAGGTACTGACGGGCAAACCGTTGCGCGGGCCGAATCGCCACCCGGATCTACCCGGCTGGGGCGAGCTGATGGAACAGCATTACGCCGACATGCAGGACCTGGCCAAGACCCTGCTGCGCGCCATGGCCATGGTGCTGGATATCGAGCACGACTTCTTCGACGCGCGCTTCCATGAGCCGATCAGCGTGCTGCGCATGATCCACTATCCGCCACGCCACACTGCCACCAGCAGCGATCAGCAAGGCGCTGGCGCGCATACCGATTACGGCTGCATCACCCTGCTCTACCAGGACGATGCCGGCGGCCTGCAGGTGCGTGCGCGCAATGGCGAGTGGATCGACGCGCCGCCGATTGCCGGCAGTTTCGTGGTCAATATCGGCGACATGATGGCGCGCTGGAGCAACGACCGTTACACCTCGACGCGACATCGGGTGATCAGCCCGCTTGGGGTTGACCGCTACTCCATGCCGTTCTTCGCCGAACCGCATCCCGATACGCTGATCGATTGCCTGCCGAACTGTTCCAGCGCGGACAACCCGGCCAAGTACACACCGGTGACCAGCGCCGCGTACCTGCTGTCGCGCTTCGCCGATACCTATGCCTATCGGCGTGAGGAGGCACAGGGCTGATTGCAGCGTAGGGTGGATGACGCTCTTTTCATCCACCGCTTGTGCAGCCGGAACGAACGTTGTGGTGGACATGAAAAGCGATGTCCACCCTACGCAGCGGGCCATGCGGCACAGCGCGATCCTGTCCCAGCGGTTAAACTTGGCCGCACCGCAAGCCTGACGACGAGAACCGACCATGCCCGAATGGCTCAACGCCCTGCCCAAGGCCGAACTGCACCTGCACCTGGAGGGCTCGCTGGAGCCCGAGCTGCTGTTCGCCCTGGCCGAACGCAACCAGATCGCCCTGCCCTGGGCCGATGTCGAGGCCCTGCGCACGGCCTATGCCTTCAACAACCTGCAGGAATTTCTCGACCTGTATTACGCCGGCGCCAACGTGCTGCGCAGCGAGCAGGATTTCTACGACCTGACCTGGGCCTACCTGCAACGCTGCAAGGCGCAGAACGTCATCCACGTCGAACCCTTCTTCGACCCGCAGACCCACACCGACCGCGGCATTCCCTTCGAGGTGGTGCTGCGCGGCATCCAGCAGGCGCTGCGCGACGGCGAGCAGCAACTGGGCATCAGCCATGGCCTGATCCTCAGCTTCCTGCGTCACCTGCCCGAGGAAGAGGCGTTCAAGACCCTGGAACAGGCCATGCCGTTTCGCGACGCCTTTATCGGCGTCGGCCTCGACAGTTCGGAAAAAGGCTTCCCGCCGCGGCTGTTCGAGCGGGTGTTCGCCAAGGCGCGCAGCGAAGGCCTGCACGCGGTGGCGCATGCCGGCGAGGAAGGCCCGCCCGAGTACATCTGGGAGGCGCTGGACCTGCTCAAGGTCGAGCGCATCGACCACGGCGTGCGCGCCAGCGAGGACGAGCGGCTGATGCAGCGCCTTATCGACGAGCAGATCCCGCTGACCGTCTGTCCGCTGTCCAATATCAAGCTGTGCGTGTTCGAGCACATGGGCCAGCACAACATCCTCGAGATGCTCGAACGCGGGGTGAAGGTGACGGTGAACTCGGACGACCCGGCCTACTTCGGCGGCTATGTCGGCGAGAACTTCGCCGCCCTGCACCAGCATCTGGGCATGAGCGAGGAGCAGGCCAGACGCCTGGCGCAGAACAGCCTGGACGCGCGCCTGGCCTGATGCCGCAGGGCTCCCCCCGAGCCCTGCCCCTTCCGCTAGAATGCGCCCTTTCCTCGCCCTGCCGGTCGCCGCATGTCCGTCATCCCCGCCCCCACCGCTCCCCTGGTCGCCATCGTCGGCGGCGGCCCCGCCGGCTTGATGGCCGCCGAGGTGCTGGCCCGCGCCGGGGTGCGCGTCGAGCTGTACGACGCCATGCCCTCGCTGGGCCGCAAGTTCCTCCTGGCCGGGGTCGGCGGCATGAATATCACCCACTCGGAACCGAAGGACGCCTTTGTCGGCCGCTACGGCGAGCGTCAGCGGGAAGTCGCAGCGCTGCTGCAGGACTTCGACGCCGACGCCCTGCGCGCCTGGATTCACGGCCTGGGCATCGACACCTTCGTCGGCACCTCCGGGCGCGTGTTCCCCTCCGATATGAAGGCCGCACCGCTGCTGCGCGCCTGGCTGCGCCGCCTGCGCGAGCTGGGCGTGACCCTGCACACCCGCACCCGCTGGCTGGGCTGGAACGACGACGGCAGCCTGCGCCTGGCCACTGCCGCCGGCGAACGCCGGCTCGCGGCCGACGCCTGCCTGCTGGCGCTGGGCGGCGGCAGCTGGCCACGACTGGGCTCCGACGGCGCCTGGACGACGCTGCTGCAGGCGCGCGGCATCGGGGTGGCGGCGCTGCAGCCGAGCAACTGCGGTTTCGAGGTCGCCGGCTGGAGCGAGCACCTGCGGGACAAGTTCGCCGGCGCGCCCCTGAAGAACGTCGCCCTGCGCCTGCCCGGTGAGGACGCACGGATCGGCGAGTTCGTCCTCACCGAGGGCGGCGTCGAAGGCAGCCTGGTCTACGCCTTCTCCGCCGCCATTCGCCGCACCATCGAGGCCGGGGGCCAGGCGGTGATCAGCCTCGACCTGCTGCCGCAGACGCCGCTGGCCAAGCTGCAGCAGGCGCTGGCCAGGCCACGCGGCAAGCACTCGATGGCCAAGCACCTGCAGCGCCAGGCCGGTCTGGACGGCGTCAAGGCCGCCCTGCTGCGCGAGCTGGCGCCGGCCGCCGCCTTCGCCGATCCGCCCGCCCTGGCGTCCTGGATCAAGGCGCTGCCGCTCACCCTGCTGCGCCCCCGGCCGCTGGCCGAGGCGATCAGCAGCGCCGGCGGGGTACCCTTCGAGGCGCTCGATGACGGCCTGATGCTCAGGGCGCTGCCCGGGGTGTTCTGCGCCGGCGAAATGCTCGACTGGGAGGCGCCCACCGGCGGCTACCTGCTCACCGCCTGCTTCGCCAGCGGCCGGGTCGCGGCGCAGGGTGTGCTCGACTGGCTGAAGATCCCGCTGTAGAAGCTCGCTTGCGGACGATCCGCTTAATGCGAGCACCGATCGCCCGCAAGCGGGCTGCTGCAAAACGATCGAGACAGTTTGTAGCCCGGATGAAATCCGGGGCATATCGGCGCAACGCCCCGGATTGCATCCGGGCTACGGCTCTAGGTTTCTTGCGCCATGGCCGCGAGCGTTTCCAGTAAGCGCCCCTACTTCTTGCCACCCTTGGGCTTGCCGCCGAAGCTCGGCACCTTGCGCACCGCCTTGGCCTTGGGCTTGGCATCCTCTTCCTCGAACCAGCGGCCGAGGTGGATATTGCCCTTGCCGGCCGGCTTGGCCGCGCCGGGGATGAGTTTCTGCTTGGGCTTCTTCGGTTTCTTCAGCACCTGGCCGCCAACCGCCGTCAGCGGTACGCGGTGGTCGGGGATGAAATCAGGCTCGTCGACGCGCTTGATCAGCTGCTGGGTGAGGTTCTCGATGGCCGCCAGCTGCTCCACCTCGTCGGCGCACACCAGCGAGATCGCCTCGCCCGTGGCGCCGGCGCGACCGGTGCGGCCAATGCGGTGCACGTAGTCCTCGGCGTTGATCGGCAGATCCAGGTTGACCACCAGCGGCAGGTCGTCGATATCCAGCCCGCGCGCGGCCACGTCGGTGGCCACCAGCACCTGCACCTCGCCGGCCTTGAACCGCTCCAGCGCACGCAGGCGCGCCGGCTGCGGCTTGTCGCCGTGGATCGAGTCGGCGGCCACACCGATGGCCAGCAGCTCCTGTTCGAGCTGATCGACGCCCTTGCGCGTCTTGGCGAATACCAGCACCTGGCCCCAGCGTTTTTTCTGCAACAAGTGCAGAAACAGCTCGCCCTTGCGCTTCTTGTCCACCGGGATCAGCCACTGCTTGACGCTCTTGGCCGCGGCGTTGCGCGGGCTGACCTCGACCGACAGCGGGTCGCGCAGCAGCTCGCCGGCCATCTGCCGGATAACGTCGGAGAAGGTGGCGGAGAACAGCAGGGTCTGGCGCTTTTTCGGCAGGGCGCTGAACAGCTCGTCCAGCTCGCGGGCAAAACCCAGGTCGAGCATGCGGTCGGCCTCGTCGAGCACCAGGCACTGCAGCTGGTTGAACCTGACCGCGTTCTGCCGGTACAGGTCGAGCAATCGTCCCGGCGTGGCCACCAGCACGTCGACGCCCTTGCGCAGCTTCATCATCTGCGGGTTGATGCTGACCCCGCCGTACACCGCGTAGCAGCTCAGCGGCAGGTGCTGGCCGTAGACCAGGAAGCTCTGCAGCACCTGCTCGGCCAGCTCGCGGGTCGGCGCCAGCACCAGCGCGCGCACCGAGTTGCTCGCCACCTGCGGGCCTTCCAGGGTCAGGCGCTGCAGCAGCGGCAGGGCGAAGCCGGCGGTCTTGCCGGTGCCGGTCTGGGCCGCGGCCATCAGGTCGCGGCCCTTGAGCACGGCGGGAATCGCCTGGCTCTGCACCGGGGTCGGGGTCTGGTAGTCGAGGCCGGCGAGGCTGCGCAGCAGCGGCTCGATCAGGCCGAGGGAGGCGAAGGTCATGGGGGGCAACCGGTCGAAAAGAAACAGGCGCGCAGTTTACCCGGTCTGCGCCCATGGCAGGGGCGAAGCTGCTATGCACCTGGCCCGGATGCAATCCGGGGAGGTTGGCCGCAAAGCCATCCGGGCCACGACTCGCTAGCCGGCGGCCAGCAGCGCGCGCACCTTGGCCGCCGACAGCTTCTGCAACTGGCAGAGCAAAGCGTGATCGGCCTGGTGCCGGCCGTGACGGCGGCGCAACAGGTCGAACAGGTGCAGGGTCAGGTTGGCCGCCATCTCGGCATCGGCCAGGGCGCGGTGGGCGCGGCCGGTGTCCGGCAGCCCGGCCCAGCGGTTGAGGTTGCCCAGCTTGTGGCTCGGCGCCTCCGGCAGCAGGCGCCGCGACAGCAGCAGCGAGCAGGCGAACGGCTGTCGTCGGCGACGGCGGATGCGCGCCAATTCGGCGTCCCAGAATTTCTGGTCGAAGGCGGCGTTGTGCGCCAGCAGCGGCCGCTCGCCGATAAAGTCGGCCACCTCGGCCATCACCTGGTCGGACGGCGGCGCCGCGCGCAGCATGGCGTTGTTGATGCCGGTGAGCTGCTCGATAAAGGGCGGCACCCAGGCGCCGCTGTTCATCAGGCTCTGGTAGCGGGCGACGATCTGCCCGCCCTCGATAATGGCCACGCCGATCTCGGTGGCACGGGCCTGGTTCGGCGACACGCCGGTGGTTTCGAAGTCGATGACGGCGATGGATTCCACGAATGTCCTCAATGACTCTTGAGCAGCAGGCTGCCCTCGATGGGCACGTAACGGCTGGCGGCGCGGATCAGCGATTGCGCGGTCAGCCCCGGCACGCCGTAGGCGATCGCCTCGGTGCCGCGCTGGCGCACGCGCTCGAGCAGCAGGTCGAAATCGCCGTCGCCGGAGGCCAGCACCACCACGTCGACCCGCTCGGCGGCGTCGAGCACGTCGATGCAGATGCCGACGTCCCAGTCGCCCTTGGCCGAGCCGTCGCTGCGCTGGATATAGGGTTTGAGCTTCACGGTGAAGCCGAGCTTGCGCAGGATCTGCTGGAACTGCTGCTGCTTGGCGTCGCCGCGCTCGATGGCATAGGCGTAGGCCTCGACTATCTGCCCCTGGCGGCTGACGTCGGCCCAGAAGGCGGCGTAGTCGAAATGGCAGCCATGGGCCTGGCGCACCGTGTAGTAGAGGTTCTGTACGTCGGCGAATACGGCGATCTTCTTCACCGGGCATCCTCGGTCGGCGGGCGGAAAGCCCTGCCAGTATGCCAGAGCATTGCCATCAGCGCGGAGCGCGCGGCGCCTCTGCTACAGTGCGGGTCTTCGCCTTTGCCGAGTTCTGCCGATGAATCCACTGCCGATCCTGCGCGATGCCTGGTTCTTCTTCAGCCACAACCTGGCGGCCATAGCCCGCCTGTGCCTGCCGCTGCTGCTGGCCGAGGCCATCGCCCAGGCGCTGCTGGCGGCTCAGCTCGGCGAAGGCGCCAATCCGGCCTACGGCATCCTCCTCGGCGTACTCTTCTATCCGCTCTACGCCGCGCAGCTGATCCTCTTCCTCGACGCCCGCAGCAACGGCCGCGCAGCGACCGGCAACGAGCTGTTCGCCGCCGCCCTGCGCCTGTGGCCGGGGTTCGCCCTGCTGGCCGGGCTGAGCACCCTGGCGATCCTGCTCGGACTGTCGCTGCTGGTGCTGCCGGGCATCTGGATCATGGTCAAGCTGGCCTTCGCCGAGCTGCTTCTGGTGCTGCGCGGGCAGCCGCCGATGAGCGCCCTGCGGGGCAGTTTCGAGTTGACCAATGGGCGTTTCTGGGAGGTGTTCAGCTGCCTGGCCGGCGTGCTGGTGCCGCTCTGGCTGCTCGACTGGTGGACCCTGCCGAGCCGCGACGACAGCCTGCTGTGGGTGCTGCAGCAGACGGCCAGCGGCTTCCTCCAGCTGTTCGCCCTGGTGGTGCTGTTCCGCCTGTTCATGCTGCTCGACCGGCAGCAGGCGCAACGGCAAAACAGCGACTAGGCTTGGCCGTCTCGCCAACCAAGGAGCCCCGTCATGAGCGACGCCAACCCCAGCATCCTGTCCCACGTATCCATCGGCACCAACCGTTTCGAGGCGGCCTGCGACTTCTACGCCAAGGTGCTGGCCACCCTCGGCTGCAAGGAAATCATGCGTCACCCCGGCGCCGTGGCCTTCGGCCGCGAGTACCCGGAGTTCTGGGTGCAGACGCCGATCGACGGCCAGCCGGCGACCCTCGGCAACGGCAGCCATTTCGGTTTCGTCGCCCCGGACAAGGCCGCGGTGCACGCCTTCCACCAGGCCGCACTGGCCGCCGGCGCCCGCGACGAGGGTCAGCCGGGGCCGCGCCCGGAGTATGGCGAACCCTATTACGGCTGCTTCGTGCGCGATCTCGACGGGCACAAGATCGAGGCCGCCTACTGGGACATGGACCTGGTTCAGCAGCTCTACGGCGAGCCGCATAACCACTAGCCGGGGCGCCGCCCGTTACTGGCGCGCCGCCACCGGCTGGTAGCGCAGCCCGGTGCGGCGCGACAGCTCCGCCAGCAGGTCGATATCCAGGCCCTGCAGCTCGCCGCTTGCGCCCTGCATGCGAAACGGCGGCCACAGGTCGGTCATCACTCGCAGCGGCGCGTTCTCGGCCCGGCACAGCGGCGCCAGCAGAAACGCATCAACCCCGCCCCGCCCCCTGCGGTTTGAGCCCGGACAGCCGCGGCAGCAGCACCCGCTCGAACAGTCGCGGGAAGAAGCGCGCCAGCACCCGCGCGCGCCAGTCGACGTTGGACAGCACCAGCAGGCGCCGGCGCCTCAGGGCGCCGTGGTAGATGGCCTCGGCGACGTCCTGCGGCGAGGCCACCTTGCCCATCGCCAGCGGCGGCTGGGCGGCCACCGAACCGTCGCCGACCAGGGCGTTCTTGCGCAGGTCGGTGGCGGTGAAGCCGGGACACACCAGCATGACGTTGACCCCCGAGCCCTTGAGCTCGTAGCGCAGGGTCTCGAACAGGCCGTGCAGGGCGTGCTTGCTGGCGTTGTAGGCGCTGCGGTAGAGCAGCGGGGCGATGCCCGAGAGCGAACTGAGCACGATGATCTGCCCACCGCGGGCGATCAGGCTGGGCAGCGCCGCCTGGGTGCAATGCAGCGCGCCGAAGTAGTTGACCGCCATGACCCGCTGGAACACCTCCAGGCTGGTGTCGGCGAAGGTGCTGCGGTGGGTGATGCCGGCGTTGTTGACCAGCACGTCGATGCCGCCGAAACGCTCGATGGCCAGGGCCACCGCGCGCTGCACCGCGGCGGCGTCGGCGACGTCGCAGAGCAGGCCGAGGGCCTCGGCGTTGTGGTGATCGGCCAGGTGCTGCACCAGGCTGTCGAGCGCCGCCTGCTGCAGATCGAAAATCACCAGGCGCGCGCCGGCCTGGGCCATGCGCACGGCCAGGGCGCGGCCGATGCCGGCGCAGCCGCCGGTGATCAGCACCACCTTGCGGTCGAACACCTTGTTGGCGAATACCTTGCGATACATGCACTGCCCCCCCACAAGCCAAGCCTGGCCGACACTACAACCTGTTATGGCTGCCATCGCAACAGGGCGGCGTGGCCGTGTGCTTGCAGCCACAGAAAAACAGGGTGTCGGTCTGCTCGGCATGGTACTTCAGCGGCGTCAGTCCACTGCCCTTGTGGCTGCCGTCGCAGAACGGCTGGCTGGCGCTGCGCCCGCAACGGCACCAGAAGTAATCCTGCCCGGCCTGAACCTCGACCGCATAGGGGCCGCGCTGGGCAATCAGCGGCTCGTTCATCGCACCCTCCCGGCAGGACGGCGCCACGCCTGGGCCGATGAGCCGCAGTCGGGTATCCTCGCCTCCTTCCAGCATAGCCGCCCGCGTCGCCATGTCCCTGCCCCGCCCGTTTCGCCTGCTGCTCGCCCTGGTCGCGCTGCTCGGCCTGTCCCTTGCCCTGGTCCATGCGCTGAGCTGGCGCCCGGGGCCGCGCGAGCCGGCGCCGCTGGCCTGCAGCGGCCAGGTGGCGCAGCTGCAGCCGGGACAGGCGCTCAAGGTGATGACCTGGAACCTGCAGTACCTGGCCGGCAAGGGTCATGTGTTCTGGTACGACCTGCCCGGCGGCGACGGCCCCGACGACCGGCCCAGCGCCGCGGATCTGGCCAGCACCCTCGACGAGGTGGTGCGGGTGCTGCGCGACGAGCAGCCGGATGTCGTCCTGCTGCAGGAGCTGCACGACGGCGCCCGGGCCAGCGACCATCAGGATCAACTGGCCCTGCTGCAAGCGCGCCTGGCCGACCTCTACCCCTGCGCCAGCCAGGCCTTCTACTGGCAGGCCGGCTTCGTCCCGCACCCGCGCATCCTCGGCAGCGTCGGCATGAAGCTGGCCACCCTCAGCCGCTTCCGGATCGCCCGCGCCGAGCGCCTGCAACTGCCGCAGCGGCCCGGCAACCCGCTGACGCGCCCGTTGCAGCCCAAGCCCGCGCTGCTGGTCAGCCATCTGCCGATCCGCGGCGGCGGCGAGCTGGTGACGCTCAACGGCCATTTCGATGCCTTCGCCCAGGACGACGACACCCAGGCGCGCCAGCTGAGCATGACCGACGGCCTGCTGCGCCAGCTGCAGGCCGCGGGCACGCCCTGGGTGCTCGGCGGCGACTTCGACCTGCTGCCGCCCGGCCAGTTGCCGGACGCTGAGCGCAGCCGCTACGCCAGCGACAACCGCCTGCAGGAGCTGGCCGCGCGCTACCCGCTGATCCCCAGCCTGGATCAGGCAGCTGGCGGCGAGCAGGCGCGCTGGTACACCCACTACCCCAACGACCCGGCCGCCAGCGGCCCTGACCGCACCCTCGACTACCTGCTGCACAGCCCGCGGCTGACCCCGCTGAGCAGCACGGTGCGCCAGCACGACACGCTGCACATCTCCGATCATCTGCCGCTGATCGGCCGCTTCTTTCTGCCCAGCCTCGACTAATCTGCGAAGGACAGGGGCTGGACAAGCGCCACCGCGGTTGGCCATGCTGGTCGCGTGACACTTTTATAACGACAAGACGGCGCCGAGCCGCGTACTCCCAGATGCCAAGATGCTGCTGCCTTCTGCTCGCCGCCCTGCTGTGGCTACCGAGCCTTGCCGCCACGGCCGAGATCGACGCGCTGCGCCAGGTCAGCGTCGGCTATTACGAATTCCCGCCCTACTCCTACACCGACGCCCAGGGCCGCCCCAGCGGCGCCATCCTCGAACTCAGCGCACGCCTGCTGCGCCACGCCGGCTACCAGGCGCATTTCCGCTCCTACCCCGGTGCGCGCCTGTACAGCGGCCTGCGTGACGGCAGCGTGCAGCTGTGGCCCGGCGCCCCGGGCAAGGCGGAGCTGGTCGGGCACACCCTGGAGGCCCGCCACCGCCTCGGCGAGATCACCCTCAACCTGTATTTCCGCCGCGACACGCCGCTGCCGCGTCTGCCCGACGATCTCAAGGACAGCGGAGTGATCCTGATCAGCGGCTACAGCTACTGGCAGGAGGTCAACCAGTGGCTCGCCGACCCGGCGCTGGGCATAGTGGAACACCGCACCGCCAGCCACACCGCCGCCCTGGAGATGCTGCAGCGCCGCCGCGGCGACTACCTGCTGGACTACCAGACCCCGGTGGAGCAGGCGCGCCGGCGCCTGGGCATGGGCGAGCTGCCCTTCGTCCAGCTACAGCGCCTGCCGCTGAAGCTGATCGTCTCGCGCCATGTCCCCGGCGCCGAGGCGTTGCGCGATGCCCTCGACCGCGCCTACGAGGAACTGCGCGCAGCCGGCGAAGACCTGCAGTTGCCTTGAGCCGTGTCAGCGCGGCTCGGGGCTCTCGCCGTCTCGGAGCAGCGTCAGCGCATGGGCCAGGCTGGCCGCGGACAGTTCGCCGAGATGGCTGCCCAGCTGACGCCCATCAGCGGCGTAGAACAGCGTGCTGGGCAAGGCGCGCGAGCCGACCTGCTCGCCCAGGCGATTGCCGGCGTCGAGCAGCACGTTGCCCAGCCCCGGCGCCTCGGCATCGAGAAAGGCCGCCACCTGCGCGGCGGACTCGCCCTGATTGACGAACAGAAAGGTCATCCCCGGCTCGTCACGCTGCGCGGCGGCCAGCACCGGCATCTCGCGCCGACAGGGCGGGCACCAACTGGCCCAGAGGTTGACCACCAGCGGCTTGCCGGCGAAATCCTGCAGATTGACCGCACGCCCCTGCAGATCCTGCAGGGCCAGATCGGGTAGCCGGGTGCCCTGCTGCAGGGCCTGCAGCACCGCGCTGCCACCCAGCCAGCAGGCCAGGCCCAGCGCCATGGCCGTCGCCAGCGGCCGGCGCAGACGCGCGTCGCGCCACAGGTACCAGGCGCCCAGGGCCAGCGCGGCGAGCAGCCCCGGCCAAGCGAGAAAGCCGCCGTCGCGGATATCCAGCACCCGCCACGGCGCCGCACGGTAGAACTCGGCGTAGACCAGCACGAAGGCCAGTCGGGCCACCAGCAGCCCCAGCAGCAACAGCCGAAACAGCTGCCGCTCCGGGTTGCAGCCCTGGCGCCGGCCACTCCACCAACCCGCCAGGGTCGCCAGCAGCAGGCTGCCGAGCAACAGCAGATGGTCGGTGGCCAGGGCCAATGGGCCGATATCGAGGGTCAACATGGCAACTCCGCAGACAGAAGACAGCGGCTGGGACAGCCCCCGGCCGCCGCGGGTTCACTTGCGCGGCTTGGCCCGCGCGGTGGGTTCGGCGATCAGCGGGTCGTCCGGCCAGTAATGCTTGGGATACCTACCCTTCAGATCCTTCTTCACCTCCAGGTAGGTATTGGCCCAGAAGCTGGCCAGGTCCTGGGTCACCTGCACCGGCCGCCGCGCCGGCGACAGCAGGTGCAGCTTGAGCCCCAGGCGGCCGCCGGCGATGCGCGGGGTGGCGGCCAGGCCGAACAGCTCCTGCAGGCGCACGGCGAGCACCGGCGGCTGTTCCCTGTAGTCGATGGCGATGCGCGAGCCGGACGGCACCGTCAGCGCCCGCGGCGCCAGCTCGTCGAGACGCTGCGGCAGCGGCCAGGGCAGCAGGGTCTGCAGGATCGAAGGCAGGTCGAGGCTGGCGAAGTGGCTGAGACGATTGACCTTGCTCAAGTAAGGCGTCAGCCACTGCTCGAGGCTGGCCAGCAACGCGGCGTCGGACAGGTCCGGCCATTCGCTCTGCCCCTGCTGCCGCATATCCAGTTCGCGCAGCAGCGCCACCCGCGCCTGCCATTGGCGCAGCTCCGGCGTCCAGGGCAGCAGCTCCAGGCCCTTGCGCCGCACCAGGCCGACCAGCGCCCGGCAGCGCGCCTCCTCGTCCAGCGCGGCCAGCGCCTGGCGCTGCAGCACTAGCTCGCCGACCTTGCGCTGACGCTCGGCGCGCAGCACGCCTTCGCGCTCGTCCCAGTCGAGCACGTCCAGCGTCTCGACCTGCTCGGCCAGCTCGCACTCGAACAACGCTGGGTCGAGGTCGGCGGCGAGATAGATGCGCTCCTCGCGCTGGCCCTGGCGACTGCCTAGATCGGCTACCACCAGCCATTCGTGCTTCATCAGCGCGTCACTCTCAGCGAACTGCGCGGCGCGGCCGTTGGCCAGCCGATAGTCGGCGCCACCAGCGCGGCGCTGCTGGGCGATGCGATCGGGGTAGGCGAAGGCCAGCAGGCAGCCGAGCCAGCGCGGGTGCTCGGGCTCGCTCACCGCCTGGGTCACTGGCCGGCCCTTGAGCAGGCCCTGGAACTGCCGCGCCAGTTGCCGGGCGCGCTGTACCCCAGCTTGCGCCGAGCGCGCCGCGCGGCTGTCGCCACTGAGCAGGGCCAGGCGACTGTGCAAATCGGCGCCGCCGCCGCGGAGGATATCGCGCTCGGACAACAGCGCCGCCAGGTCGCAGGCCAGCGCGCCGAGGCCCAGCGCCTGGCCGCGCAGCAACAGGTGGGCGAGACGCGGATGCGCCGGCAGCTCGGCCATGGCCTGGCCGTGGGCGTTGAGCGCGCCGCGCGCATCCAGCGCGCCGAGGCGGCCGAGCAGCTCCAGCGCCTGGGCGTAGGCGGCGGGCGGCGGTGCGTCGAGCCAGCTCAGCTCCTGCGGCGTCACGCCCCAGCGCAGCAGCTGCAGGGCCAGCCCGGCCAGATCCGCCTGAAGAATCTCCGCCGCGGAATAGGCGCTTAGCTGTTCGTGCTGGTGCTCCGACCACAGCCGGTAGCAGGCGCCCGGCTGCAGGCGCCCGGCCCGCCCGGCGCGCTGGGTGGCCGAGGCCCGCGAGATGCGCTGGGTATCGAGGCGGGTCATGCCGCTGGCCGGATCGAAACGCGGCACCCGCGCGAGGCCGGCGTCGACCACCACGCGCACGCCGTCGATGGTCAGGCTGGTCTCGGCGATATTGGTGGCCAGTACCACCTTGCGCGTGCCGGGCGGCGCCGGCTCAATGGCGGCGCGCTGGGCGGACAGATCCAGCTCGCCGTGCAGCGGGCAGAGCCGGATGTCGCCCTGCCCGGCCAGGGCCTCGCCCAGCTGCTCGGCAACGCGGCGGATCTCGGCCTGGCCGGGGAGGAACACCAGCAGACTGCCCGGCTCGTCGGCCAGCGCCTGCAGCACGGTTTGCACCACCCGCGGCTCGATCCACTCGCCCGGCGGCGATGGCGCCCCCCAGCGGATGTCCACCGGGAACATGCGGCCCTCGCTGCGCAGCACTGGCGCCTCGCCGAGCAACGCCGCCAGGCGCTGCCCTTCCAGGGTGGCGGACATCAGCAGCAGCTTGAGCGGCGGCGCACCGCTGTCCGCGCCGCGAAACATGGCGCGGCCATTGAGGCACAGCGCCAGGGCCAGATCGGCGTCCAGGCTGCGCTCGTGGAACTCGTCGAAGATCACCAGGCCGACGCCGTCCAGCGCCGGATCGTCCTGCAGGCGGCGGGCGAGGATGCCCTCGGTAACCACCTCGATGCGGGTGTTCGGCCCGATCCTGCTGTCCAGGCGGATGCGGTAGCCGACGGTCTCGCCGACCCGCTCGCCCAGTTCGCTGGCCAGGCGCTCGGCGGCGGCGCGGGCGGCCAGGCGCCGCGGTTCGAGCATGAGGATCGACTGGCCCGCCAGCCAGTCCTGGTCCAGCAGCGCCAGCGGCACGCGGGTGGTCTTGCCGGCGCCGGGCGGCGCTTCCAGTACGGCTTCGTCACGGGCGGCCAGGGCCTCGCGCAGGGCCGGCAGCAGGGCATCGATGGGCAGGGCGTTCATGGGCTCTCCACGGCAGGCCGGCGATTATAGCGGCGAACTGCCAACAGGCTCGCGGGTCAGAGAGATCGGACAGCAGTTTTGCAATCACCGCCTTGCTATAGTTGCGCCACTTTTCTCCCTGGAGGTGCTCGATGCGCACGCAATCCCGCGTTATCGCCGGCGTTCTCGCCGTCGCCCTGTTCACCCAGCTGACCGCCTGCGGCACCCTGTTCTACCCGGATCGCCGCGGCCAGATCGAAGGCAAGATCGACCCGGCGGTCGCCGCCATGGACGCCATCGGCATCCTGTTCTTCGTCATTCCCGGGCTGATCGCCTTCGCCATCGACTTCGCCACCGGCGCCATCTACCTGCCCGGCGGCCAGACCGCCCAGCTCGACCCGCAGCAGCTCAAGCAACTGGTGGATGCCGAGGGCAAGCTCGACCAGGCCGGCCTCAAGGCGCTGATCGAGCGCAGCACCGGTCACCAGCTGCCGCTGGACGACCCGCGCCTGATCCGCCACAGCGGCAGCGCCCAGCAACTGGCCGCCTTCGGCCTGCGCCCGGCGGCCTGAGCCACTCATGCAGATCCAGCGCCAGCATGCCCGGCTGATGCGCCTGGCCACCGCCGCGGCGCTGGCGGTGGCGCTGAGTCTGGTGCTGGCCAAGGCGATCGCCTGGTGGCTGAGCGGCTCGGTCAGTCTGCTGGCCGGGCTCACCGACTCGCTGCTCGATAGCGCCGCCTCGCTGATCAACCTGGTGGCGGTGCACTTCGCCCTGCAGCCGGCCGATGAGGATCACCGCTACGGCCACGGCAAGGCCGAAGCCCTGGCCGGCCTCGGCCAGTCGCTGTTCATCGGCATCAGCGCCGTGCTGGTGGGGATTCAGGGCGTGCAGCGCCTGCTCGCGCCGCAGCCGCTGGCGGCCGAGGGCCTGGGCATCGCGGTGATGCTGCTGTCGCTGGCGCTGACCGTCGCCCTGCTGCTGTTCCAGCGCCACGTGGTGCGCCAGACCGGCTCCACCGCGATCCACGCCGACTCGCTGCACTACCGCTCGGACATCCTGCTCAACGGCAGCATCCTGCTGGCCTTGCTGCTGGCCAGTCTCGGCTGGCAGCAGGGCGATGCGCTGTTCGCCGTCGGCATCGCCTGCTACATCTTCTGGAGCGCCATCAGCATCGTCCGCGAGGCGGTGGCGGTGCTGATGGACCAGGAACTGCCGCCGGAGATCAGCGCACGCATGCACCAACTGACCTGCGCCGTGCCCGGCGTGCTCGGCGCGCACGACCTGCGCACGCGCATCTCCGGCACCCGCTGGTTCGTCCAGCTGCACCTGGAACTGCCCGGCGAGATCAGCCTGTCCCAAGCCCACGCCCACTGCGTGGCGGTGGAGGCGGCGATCCGCAGCGAATTCCCGCGCGCCGAGGTGCTGGTGCACGCCGACCCGCCGGAAGTGGTCGAGCGCTGAGGCTGCCGCTCGCGGCCAGAGCCGATGAACGGCTGATGCGCGGCGTACCCTACGAACCCGACTCGCCGTCTACGCGACCAATAAAAAAGGGGCCTTGCGGCCCCCTCGGGAAATCTGTCCGGTGCTGGCGGTGTTGTCGCCGCTTTCGTCGCCCGCCTGGTTGGGCAGTGCGGACCCGGGTGCCGGTGCGATCCGGTGGGATCGGCGGCGCCGGCTCGCCTGGTTGGGCGAGGCCGGTGGGACTTGTCGTCCGGGCCGTGAAACTGAGAGAAAGCTTACGCCCGCAGCGCCGAAGAAAGATTGCGAACATTGCTCACAAACCTGTCACTTGCGCAATTTTTAACTAAGCGCGCATGATTAAAAGCAATCCAATCAGATAGCGAGCCAAAAGTGGACAAACTCGACCGCTACGACCTCAATATTCTCGCCGAATTGCAGCGCGACGCCGGCCTGTCCAACCAGGAGCTGGCCGAACGCATCGGCCTGTCGCCCTCGCCCTGCTCGCGGCGGGTCAAGCAGCTGGAGGACGACGGCTACATCCTCGGCCAGGTCGCCCTGCTCGATCGCAAGAAGCTCGGCCTGAGCCTGACCGCCTACGTGCTGATCGGCATGGATCGCCACACCCCGGAGCGTTTCGAGCATTTCCAGGAGCAGATCCGCAAGTGCCCGGAGGTGCTCGAATGCTGCCTGGTCACCGGGATGGACGCCGACTACCAGCTCAAGGTGGTGGTGCCGGACATGGATCACTACCAGAAGCTGCTGCTCGGCACCCTGACCCGCATCGACGGCGTCTCCAGCGTGCGCTCCAGCTTCGTCCTGCAGCAGATCCTCTCCAGCACCCAGCTGCCGCTGCAGCACCTGCGCGACTGAAGGTCGCAGGCCCAGCGCGGAAATGCCGCAGGGCGGATCGGGGCGCGTATAATCTGCGCCCCGCGTTTGCCGTCCGAACCACGAGGCCCCATGGAAACCGAACAATTCGAAGCCCTGATGATGTACGTGCTGGTCGGCGGGCTGATGCTGTTCATGTTCTTCATCATCTGGGACCTGGCGAAGAAGTCCAAGGCCGGCCGCCTGGGTACCGCCATCCTGTTCCTCGGCCTGGGCCTGTGCCTGTTCGCCTTCCTCGCCAAGCCGATCATCACCTACATCATCGAGACCGCCCGCGGCATTCACGGCTGAAGTCGGCCACGGCACGGCCGAGCGACGCGCAAGCGCGCCAGCGCCTGGACATCCGCCCCGAACTCTACGACCTGTGGCTCGACGCGCTGCTGCTGAGCATCAGCGCGCACGACAAGGCGGGCGATGGGGATACTCGCCAGGCCTGGCGCGAGGTGCTGAACAAGGGCATCGCGGTGATCAAGACGGGCTACTGAAAACAGCGGCGGCGCCCTGTAGGGCGCGCCGTGTGCACTAGCCTGCGCGCCCGACCTGCAGAAACGCAAAGGCCCGCCAGAGGGCGGGCCCAGCTGTATCACGCCAGGGACTAGACGCGAAACGCGCCGATCAACTGCTTGAGCCGCGAGACCAGCTCGCTCAGCTCGCGGCTGGCCTGCTCGGTCTGGCTGGCGCCGGCGGCGGTACGCTCACCGGCGTGGTTGATCTCGACGATGTTCTGGTCGATGTCGTGGGCCACCGCGGTCTGCTGCTCGGCGGCGGCGGCGATCTGCTGGTTCTGGTCGACGATCAAGCCCACCGCACCGAGGATGTTCTCCAGCGCCTGCTGCACCTTGGCCGACTCGCTGACCGTGCCATCGGCCATCTGGTGGCTGGCGTTCATCGCCTTGACCGCCGCACCGACGCCGCCCTGCAGCTTGGCGATCATCGACTCGATTTCCTCGGTGGACTGCTGGGTGCGCTTGGCCAGGTTGCGCACCTCGTCGGCCACCACGGCGAAGCCGCGGCCCTGCTCGCCGGCACGCGCCGCCTCGATGGCGGCGTTGAGCGCCAGCAGGTTGGTCTGCTCGGCGATGCCCTTGATCACGTCGAGCACCTGGCTGATCGAGGCGCTGTCGCTGGCCAGCTGGTTGATCACCGCCACCGACTGGTCGATCTCGCCGGCCAGGCGCTGGATGGCGCCGACCTGGGTCTCGACCAGGGCGCGGCCGCTGACCGTTTCCTGGTTGACGCTCTGCGCGCTGCCCACCGCGGCGGCGGCGCTGCGCGCCACTTCCTGGGCAGTGGCGGACATCTGGTTCATCGCCGTGGCCACCTGTTCGATCTGCGCGCGCTGGCCGGCCACCGCCTGGTTGCTCTCGCCGGACACCAGCTCGACGCGGTCGGCCTGGCCCTCGACTTCGCCGACGGTGTGGCCGACCCGCTCGATCAGGTCGTGGATACGCACCACGGTCTGGTTGAACACCTGGCCCAGTTCACCCAGTTCGTCGCGACTCTGCGCCTGGAAGCTCACGGTCATGTCGCCGGCAGCGACCTTTTCCATCACCTGGCCGAGGGTCTTCAGGGTGGCGCGGGTGGAGACGTAGAAGCCGGCGTAGAGGTAGAGAATCAACAGGAACACCACTACCAGGGCCGCCACCAGCAGCACCATCTGCGCGCGGTTGTCGTTCAGGCGCTCGCTCAGCTGGCTGTCGAGGAAGGCCAGCAGGCCGTCGTTGAAGGCATGGGTCTTGGCCATCTGCTGGCTGACCTGGTCGTAGAATTGCGCCCAGGGCGTGTCCAGACTGTCGGCGATGATCACCTGATCCTCGAACAGCACGGCGCTGTCCTTGAGGGTCTGCCGGCTGGCCTCGGCCAGGCTGCCCAGGCCGTTCTGCGCGGCGACGTTGCCGGCCAGCGCTTCCTGCAGGTTGAGGCCGTACTCGGCGTGCAGCTTCTCCAGTTGCAGCAGCAGGTCGTCGAACTTGGTGCTGGCCGCGGAGTTAAGGAAGCCCTGGCCCAGGGAGTAGGAGCCGATGGCCCGGCCCTGGCTGAGCACATCGGTGACCTGCGGGGTGACGTTGGCGATCAGCTCGGTGATCTGCCGCACCTGCCGCTGCGGGTCCTGGCTGAGGCCGGCCTGGCTGGCCACCAGCTTGATGAACACCTGGGAGGAGCCGAGCAGCTTCTCGACTATCACCGTCTTGCTCTGCAACGAGGTCTCGGCCTCGGCGCTCTTCAGTGCGGCGAGCATCTCGTCGCGCTTGGCGGAGAACTCGGCGGCCTGCTCGGCATCGCGCACCACCGGCTCGAGGCCTTGCAGGCCGGCGTCGAGCGCCTGCTGCAACTGCTTGATGCGCCCCTCCAGATCGCCGGCCTGACCGGACTGGCCGATCATCGCGTTGATCTGCACCAGGTCGTTGAGGTTCTCCAGATCGCGGCGCAACTGCAGGCTGTCGCCGAGCAACTCAAGGCTTTCCAGTGCGCTCTGGGTGCCGACGAACTGGCGATAGGAGTCACGCACCAGGTAGAAGTTGGTGACCAGCATGGGCAGGAAGAACAGAACGCTGATCAGGCTGAACTTCATGCCGAAGCTGAGGCGATTCATCAGCGCGATGGCCGGATACAACACGGTCTTCACTAGACGTCTCCAGTTGCCATTATTGTTATGAGTGTTGCCTGGACCGCCGCCGAGCCTCTCATGGGCTGACGACGGCGTCCTGTGCAGCCCGATCTGTATGTGAGTAGGCGCCGTCTATACAGGCAGGCAGTGAGACGGACATCACGAAAACAGGATCGACTACGGCCTCCTATATACCCGTTATCGACGCCGATCTCTGTAACTTAAGGTTAAGCGTCCGTCCCTAGGGGATTAGACCCGCCATCCGTCGCCTGGATTAGCCGCAGCCGTAATCCGGACCATGCAACCGCCGCGGATTTCGGGTTCCACGTTGATCGCCGATTGCGCTCAGACCAGCAGAACCCACAGCGCGTAGCCGGCGTACCAGACCACCGCGGCGCGGATCAGCAGCTGCCAGAGCTGATCCAGGGTATCGACGCCCGCCTCGCCCAGCACCGGCGCCGGCATTTCCCCGGCGGCCCGCCCGGCCTTGATCACCAGCTGCGCCGCGGAAATGTCCCAGCTGAGCAGCTCGTGCAGCAAGGCGCGGCTGACCGCGACGAAATTGCCGACCAGGGCGAAGCTGGAGGCCAGTACCCGCGCCGGCAGCCAGTCGAAGGCGTGCCGCAGCTGCACCGCGCGTTCGCGCAGCGCCGGCTGCTCGGCATGTTCGGCGCAGAGCGCCAGCAGGCGATAGGCCAGGGCGGCCATGGGTCCGAGCAACAGGTACCAGAAGATCACCGCGAAGAAACTCTGGTAGGCCTGCCACAGCAGATGCCCCTGCACCTGCTGCAGGAGTTCGGCGCCCTCCTCCGGCTGCAGCGCCAGGTCACGCTCCACCACGTGGTAGGCCGCCTGCCCGTCACCGCGGCGCCAGGCGTCGCGAAACGGTCCCAGCGCGGTCAGCAGATCGCCCCGTCCCAGGCTGTAGATCAGCACCAGCAGGTGCACCGGCAGCGCCAGCCAGCCGTAGGCCACCGGTTCGAGCACCAGCAGCACCAGGCCCAGCGCCAGCACCGGCACCAGCACCAGCGCCGCCAGGCACAACCAGGGCGCCTGCTGCAGGCTGCCCTGCTGCAGCCGCTGCAACTGGGCCAGCCAGGGGCCGTCCTGCTGGATGCGCAGGC
Source organism: Pseudomonas sp. PL-6 (assembly GCF_054110165.1). Lineage (NCBI taxonomy): Bacteria > Pseudomonadati > Pseudomonadota > Gammaproteobacteria > Pseudomonadales > Pseudomonadaceae > Pseudomonas > Pseudomonas sp. PL-6. The sequence goes on from NZ_CM134189.1 coordinate 4,454,583, forward strand.
GCCAGGCGGAAAACTTCTCGACCCACAGCACCAGCAGAATCACCAGAAAACTCATCGTACTTCTCCTTTAATCCTTGAGCGCGGCGTGCAGACGCGACCAGTCGAAGGCCGGCCCCGGGTCGGTCTTGCGCCCGGGCGCGATATCGTTGTGGCCACGAATGCGCTGCGCCGACAGCGCCGGGTAGGCGGCCAGCAACTGGCGCGTCAGCTCGCCCAGACAGGCATACTGGGCATCGGTGTAGGGCTGCTCGTCGGTGCCTTCCAGCTCCACGCCGAGGGAAAAATCGTTGCAGTTGTCGCGCCCCTCGAACCAGGACTGCCCGGCATGCCAGGCGCGATCCAGGCAGGAGACGAACTGGGTCAGCGTACCGTCGCGCTCGATGAAGAAATGCGCGGAGACCCGCAGCGTGGCGATCTCGGCATAGAAGGGATGCTCGTCCAGCGGCAGGCGGTTCTGGAAGAACGCCTGCACCTTGCCGGTGCCGAACTGCCCGGGCGGCAGGCTGATGTTATGCACCACCAGCAGCGATACCTCGCCGCTTGGCCGCGCATTGAAATTTGGCGAAGGGCAATGGCCAATGCCCTGGAACCAGCCGGTGGAGGGGTCAAGCTGCATGGGGCGCTCCTGAACGAGGCCCCACTCTAGAGCAGCCAGCCGCAGCGGCCAAGGGCGCGCAAGGATTGGAAAAGATTCGGCCCGGAAATCGGGCACGCGGCTTCGTGGTCGTAGGTTGGGCTGAGAAGCCCGCGACGAAGCCCAACAGCGGCGCACGCCGCATCAGCATCGCCGGGGCCACATGGGTGGCCCGGCAGAACGCCTCAGGCGTTCTTCAGCTTGCGCAGATTGCCGATCACCGACTCCAGGGCGCGGTCGAACAGCAGCGCGTCGTCGAGCAGGCGGATGGCGTTGCGGCGGAACTCCACGGCCAGGCCGGTGCGGGTCTTCTCCAGCACCTTCATGCCGGTGCGGTTGACGAAGACGAACTTGCTGGTGGGCTTGATGATCGCCGCCAGCTTGCAGCGCAGCTTGTGCTCCTCGTCTTCCTGGAACTCGACCCAGCTACCGACGCGCAGGTTGTCCACCTGCAGCAGCGCCTCGTCGTCGTCCGGCAGCGCCACTTCCGGCTCCTGCGGGTGGGTCTGGCCGGGCGCTAGGAGAACGATCTCCTCGATCACCTCGACCATCGCCGGTGCGTCCTCGACCGGCTCGGCCGGCGGCAGCTCCAGCAGCGGCAGCTCGAGGCCGGCTTCGGCCAGGGCGCTACGCTGCTCTTCGTCGAGCGCGGCCGGGGCCACCTCGGCCTCCGGGGTGGCGCGCTTGAAACGCTGGAAGGCCTGCACGTGCAGCACCTCCAGCTGGCTGAAGAACTCGCTGGTGGAGAAGGGATCGAAGGCCGCACTGGCCATCCCCTCGCGCAGCGCCTTGAGCAAGCCGGGCACCAGTTCCAGCAGGCGCAAGCGCGCCTCGGGATCTTCATGCGGCGCCACGCTCCAGACCAGATCGTCCATGGTCTGCAGAGCAGCCTGCCACTCCGGCGAATCCACCCCATGCTTGAGGCAGGAGAGCATCAGTACCTTGCTCCAGGCTTCCTGCAGCAAACGCACCACCACCTCGGGCAGGGTCTTGCCCAGCAGCCGCTCGTTCAAGGCCTGCTCCACCTCGCGGCGGGCCAGTTCGGCCTTGGCGCTGCCTTCCTCGGCATCGCGGGTGCGTTGTTCGAGCAGCTCGCTGCGCCGACGCTCGTCGCCAGTGAAAGCCATGAACTCGGCAAGCAGCTCGGAGAAGATGCTCGGGTCGTCGACGAAATCGTTGAGCAGACGCTGCACCACCTGTTCGATCTTCTGGTACAGGCTGTCGCGCTGGGCGTCGTCCTGATCGACCCAGCCCAGGGCCGCCGAGGCGATCTCGTTGAGCAGCCGGCGCGCCGGGTGGCTGCCGCGGCTGAAGAAGGTCTTGTCCAGCACCGCGACCTTGAGCATGGGAATCTGCAGGCGGCCGATCAGCGCCTTGAGTGAGTCCGGCAGGGTGCGGTCGTCGAGGATGAACTCGAACAGCATCGACACCAGGTTGATCACGTCCTCGTCGACTTCGCCGACCACGCGCGCCTTGCCGCTCTTGGCGCTGGCGCGCACCAGCAGCTGCTCGAGCTGATCGCGCAGGTCGAAATCGGCCACGCTGACCTGTGCCGGCGCGCGCTGCTGCATGTGCGACAGCAGGCGCATCAGGTCGTTGCTGGAAATCGGCAGCGCATCGGCCACCTGGGCGCGCCTGGGCATCGCCGTGCCGCGCACCTGGGAGAGCAGCTCCTGCAGGGCGCCGAACACCTCCTGCACACCCTCTCCGGCTCCTTCCAGCAGCGGAATGCCTTCCTCGCCGGCGCCGTGGGCGTGTACGGAGGCGGCCGGACGCTGCTGCCGACGCGGCGCGGCGGACTTCAGTTCGGGCAGCACACCGGCGACCACCAGTGCCTGGTTGGCCTCGGCGTAGAGCAGATCGCTGCCGCCCAGCACGTATTTTTCGAACAGTTTGAGGATGATCAGCTTGACCTTGATTTCCACGCCCAGGCTGCTGCAGGCATCGAGGAAATGCTCGCTGAGCTGGGTCGGCCCGAGCGGGTTGCTCTTGTCGTCGAGCTTCTTGCTGATCACCGCATTGAGACGGGTGGTGAGGTGCCCGAGGGCGACGCCGTCACGGCTCATTACCTTGGCCACCATGGCATCCAGGGCCACGGTTTCTTCCAGCTCGTCGTTCTGCACCAGGCTCAGGCTGTCGAACGACACCGCATCCAGCGCCGGTTGCGGCCTGCCGATTTCGTACTGATTGAGGCTGGAAAAGGATTCGAAGACCTTCTGCAGGAAACCGCGCTCGATGTTCTTGCGCTTCAGGCGCAGGTCGCGCATGGCCTCGAAGAAGGCGTTCTGCTCGGCATTGCTGGTCGCCCGGTCGGCCATCTCGAAGAGGGTATCGTCGGCGTTGTCGAACAGGCTCTGCAGGCTCTGCTTGAGCTGTTGCGCAGCTTTGTCACGCACCTGAATCAGCGCCACGGGCAGTCTTCCTACCGGCGAAGTTGGCGATTGCTCAGCGGCGGCCTTGTTCAGAGGCACCACATTCGCGTCGGTCTTCATTCTAGTCTCCCGCAGACTGCCCGAACTCGGGCCTTCTGGTCTGCACAGCGTCAACCGAGCGTCGTCCGTAACGTCAAAGGCCTGGCGTCAACAATGAAAAAAGTAAAGGCATTATAGGGAGGCTGCACGCCACACCAAGCCAATTTTTCCCACATCCATGACCCAGGTCACAGATAGTGCCCGACCACCTCCGGACGGTCGTCGCCACGGGACGAGCGCCACACCTACAGCGTAACGGCCCATGCGTCAGCCCGCTGCACCAATGGTCGGCTGCCCCTATAATCGCCGCACCCCCGACCCGGAGCCGACCATGCCCAACCTCACCCTCGCCGACCTCACCGCCGAAATCGAGGCCAATGTCCGCCGCGCCCTGGCCGAGGACATCGGCAGCGGCGACATCACCGCCCAGCTGATTCCCGCCGAGCGCCTGGCCAGCGCCCGCGTCATCACCCGCGAGGCGGCGGTGGTCTGCGGCACGGCCTGGGTCGATGCGGTATTCCGCCAGCTCGACCCGCGCGTGGCGGTGCACTGGCAGGTGCAGGACGGCGACCGGGTCAGCGCCGAGCAGACCCTGTTCAGCGTCGAAGGCCCGGCCCGCGCCCTGCTCAGCGGCGAACGCAGCGCGCTGAACTTCCTGCAGACCCTGTCGGCCGTCGCCACCCGCTGCCGCCACTACGCCGACCTGGTCCAAGGCACCGCGGTAAAGCTGCTGGACACCCGCAAGACCCTGCCCGGCCTGCGCCTGGCGCAGAAATACGCGGTGACCTGCGGCGGCTGCCACAACCACCGCATCGGCCTGTACGACGCCTTCCTTATTAAAGAGAACCATATCGCCGCCTGCGGCGGCATCGCCCAGGCCGTCAGCGCCGCCCAGCAGATCGCCCCGGGCAAGCCGGTGGAGGTGGAAGTGGAGAACCTGGAAGAACTGCGCCAGGCCCTGGCAGCCGGCGCCGATATCGTCATGCTCGACGAGCTTTCACTGGAAGATATGCGCGAGGCCGTACGCCTGACCGCAGGCCGCGCCAAGCTGGAAGCCTCCGGCGGCATCAATGACAGCACCCTGCGCAGCATCGCCGAGACGGGCGTGGACTACATCTCGCTGGGCACCCTGACCAAGGACGTGAAGGCGGTGGACCTGTCGATGCGACTGGCGTTGTAACCACCCTGCGTAGCCCGGATGCAATCCGGGCTACTCGATAGCGAGCTCACAGGCTGGATCACGCTTCGCCGATCCGCCACAGCACCGGAAGGTGGATGAAAAGCTTCATCCACCCTACGCGCAGAGCGTTCGGCTTACGACGCCTGGCGCGCGGCCCCTTCGAGGATATTGAAGAACACGGTTTCCAGGGAAACCGCCGGCTTGATCGTCAGCAGGTGGCCACCGATCTGATTCAGATGGGCGATAAAGGCCGCCAGATCCGCCTGCATCACCTCGCACTCGAACTCACCCTCGCGCAACACGCGAACCTGCTCGCCGATCGGCTGCGCGGCGTGATAGCGCACCAGCATATCGTCGGCGCGCTCGGCGGCCAGTTCGCGCGGGGAACGCACGGTCAGCAGCTCGCCCTTGTTGATGAAACCGAAACGGTCGGCGATGCGCTCGACGTCGTGCAGCACATGGGAGGTGAAGAAAATCGCCCCGCCCTGCTGTTTGAACTCGGTGAGGATATCCACCACATCCTTGCGCCCCACCGGGTCGAGCCCGGACAGCGGCTCGTCCAGCACCAGCAGCCTGGGCTGCACCACCATGGCATGTGCCAGCGCCACGCGCTGCACATTGCCCTTGGACAACTCGCGGATACGCCGCTTGGCGTTCATATCCACGGAGAAGCGCTCCAGCCAGTGCATACACCAGGCATCGGCGTCCGCCCGCTTGATGCCATACATGGACAGGCCCATGCGCAGGATTTCCAGCGGGGTGAACTGCTCGTAAAGCGCCGGCGTCTCGGGTACATAGGCCAGCGGCTGACGCGCCTCGGCACGACGCGCGTCCACACCGTAGATACGCGCCTCTCCCTGATAGTCGTTGATGATGTCCAGCATCACCTTGATGGTGGTGGACTTACCGGCACCATTGGGGCCGACGAAACCGAACACCTCGCCTTCGGTCAGCTCGAAGCTGACTTCGCGAAGCGCCTGCACCGACCTGCCTTTTACATGGAAAGTCTGGCTGACGCCGTGAAACTCCAGTGCGGCATTCAAGACTATTCCTCCACCCCTGCGATCTTCATCTTCTTCAAAACAATCCGACCATCTTTCAACTCGTAACCTAGGCGCAGCGGATCTTTCGGCAAGGCAGCCAATAAGCCGTGCTCGACCAATTGATCCAGATTCCGCAGCGCGCCACTTGCAGCCTCGAAGCGCCGCTGCGCCTCGCGCAAGGCGACCAACCCCTGCAAGCGAACGACACGCTTGTCGAGCATCTGCTGCAACTTCGGATCGCCACGGGCGGCATCGCGCTGCTGGACCAGGTACTCCAGGGCCAGTTTCTCGTCGGCAAAGCTTTCCGCCTGCAGCATCACCGCCAGCTTGCGAAAGCTGGCGGCATTGTCGGTCGCCCGCTTGGCCGCCAGCTCCAACGCGCGGCTGGCCTCGTCGATATCCTTGTTGAAGAAGGCCTGGTTGAAACCATAGAAAAACGCCGGCAGCTCATCCCAGAAGCGACACTGCATGGCCCGACGCAGCACCTCGGTGCCCTCGCGATCCGCACCACCCCAGGTCAGCAAGCCATTGGCCAGGTAGTAGTTATCTTCATGACAGGGGTTGAGCTTCGCCACCTCCTGCTGGGCACGGATCAGATAGCCGGTATCCGCCCGCCCAAACTCTACCCCGGTAGCTGCCAGGCGCATGGCCTCAAGGTTGGCGGCAAGGAAGCGGTCGCCGCCAAACAAAACCAGCAACACAGGCGCGGCAATAACCACCCGCCCCTCGACAACCGGCGCCACCTGCTGAGGCACCTGGGTACGCCATTGCGAGGCCGCGAAGAATACGCCAAACCCCAGCAGGGTCAGCAGGAGAGGCCTGTAAGATCGGCGGCGCATAATCAACTGAAGTGCTTGCGTTGCAGCGCCCACACCGACAACGCCAGCAGGGCGATGGCATAGCCCAGGCTGGAGAGCAGCAGCCAAGACCAGTCGGCAGGGAGAAAGTCCATCTTGCCGTAGAGCGCGACCATACGCACATCCAGCGCACCGAGATCCGGTAGCAGATAGCCCAGCACGCCAAGACTGGCACGATAGCTCTCGGCATTGCTCACCAACCCTGCATCGCGGCCAAGCAACTCGACGATGGCACCATAGGAACGCGCCACCAGCATAAAGCCGAAAGTGCCAACCAACACGAAGCTAGGCGTCGAGGCCACTACCGCCAGCAGAGTCGCCAGCGCGGTAAGCACCAGCAGGTCGAGAGCAATAAAGGCGATAACGACCACATAGGGCCACCCCAGAGCGACCGGAGTGGCCTGTGGATAGACACCGGCGATAACTTGCACTAGGCCGATCTGCAATACGCCCAAGACCAGCAACAACCCCAATACCAGCGCCAGCGCCGCGGCAAAACGACCGAGCAACAGACTGCTGCGCGCCCGCGGATAGGTCAGCGAGCTAAGGTAGTAACGCTTGTCGAACTCGCGCGACAGCAGTTCTTGCACCAAGAGCACAACTAACAGCGGCAACAGCAGGCGAATAGAGGAAAAACCGACATCTAGCGCCACAGCAGCTAACTGGCGACCACCGAAATAGGCGGACAACAGAGTGGACAGCGTCACCACTAGTAGAACACCGACGACCATCCAGAGGAACTTAGCCTTGAACGCAAGGCGCAATGCAACTATAAAATCACGAAAGATAGACATATTTCATTGAGCAAAAGCTAAAGCCAAAATAATCACCCCTTACGACCACGATACCGCTTAACCATCCATGATCATCCTAAATCAATAAAATGAAGCCAGCATCACACTGATACCATTCTTCGCATCCGACTCAGCAGTCAAATCATTAGACTTAGATCTAGCCTCAAGATACAAGGGAGCAGCTAATGATGCCAATATGCCCAGTATGGCAACAGTTATCATCAATTCCACCAGAGTGAAGCCAGCCGAATTTCCTTTCACAGAAATATCTCCAGCAAAAAGGGCGGCCGAAGCCACCCTCAATAACCTCAAAACAACCGATGACTCACAGCCCCGCAGCGGCAGCCGCTTCAGCAGTGGTATTACCCCCAGTACGGCAGTTGGCAGCAGAGGTACCTTGCACGGCGCCACCACCACTGTTAGCAGTAAAGGCCAACCCACCCTGAACCACTGCAGTACCCGCATCAGCAGCATCCCCCGTATCCGGGGTAGCAGTGCAGCCGGTTGGCGCATCGGGAGCACCAACAGTGCAACTGACAGTTACATCACCTTTCCGACCATTAGGATGGCAGGTCGCAATGGCAACAATATTGTCGACAGTATTACATGCATAAGCGCCAAAAACGCCAGACGAGGTATTAATGCGAACCGCCTCAGTCAACAGAGAGCAGCCAGTCGCATCAGGAACAATGTTACCGTCAGGAAGCGCAGTACCCGCATTATCAGCAGCCATTACACCGGCCGAAAAAGCCGCAGCGACCACCAGCGCAAAAAGATTCTTTTTCATACAGTTTCTCCCAATCCGACTCGAAATTAGCGCTGCGCAGCGGTCAGCACGGTAATGCCATTTTTGGCGTCAGCATTAGCAGTCGAGTCATTAGCTCTCGCACGATACTCATTGAACTGAGGAATCGCGATGGCGGCGAGGATACCAATGATCGCAATCACGATCATCAATTCGATCAGGGTGAAACCCTTTTGCTTCTTCAGAGACTTCATAAATAACTCCCATATTGTGAAGGTCGAGGACCCGAGATAGGCAATGCAGAACCCATGCCACATACGACAACAGCGCAGAATCGGCATGAGCAGCACCAGCAACACCTGAAGGCAAACCTCAAAAGTCACCTACTGACACTTTTGGTCACCCCTATAGAACCCGCTTGGGCCAATGCATGGCTTTAGGCTATAAGAGTGCATCAACCCTCAGTTCGATAAGTGCAGAATGAACGACGCCCCCTCCCTGACCGGCCTGGCCCGGCAACTGGTCAACGCCGAACTGCTCGACGAGCGCGCCGCCAGCCAGGCCCAGGCGCAGGCCCTGCGCAACAAGATCCCCCTGGTGTCGTATCTGGTGCAGAACAAGCTGGCCTCCAGCCGGGCGTTGGCGGAGATCGCCTCCGAGCAGTTCGGTGTGCCCTACTTCGATCTGACGGCCATCGACAAGGACAGCCAGCCTCGCGACGTCATCAGCGAGAAGCTGTGCCGCCAGCACCGCGTGCTGCCGCTGTACCGCCGTGGCAACAAGCTGTTTATCGCACTGTCCGACCCGACCAACCACCAGGCCGTTACCGATGTGCAGTTCAGCACCGGCCTCAGCACCGAGGCGCTACTGGTCGAGGACGACCGGCTTGGCGAAGCGCTGGACAAGTTCTTCGATACCGGCAATACCGGCATGGAAGACCTGGCCGACGTCGACCTGGATGGGCTCGACGTGGAGGCGGTTAACGACGACAAGGACGACGGCGGTAGCGGCGGCGACGCCGACGATGCGCCGGTGGTGCGTTTTATCAACAAGATGCTGCTGGATGCCATCAAGGGCGGCTCCTCCGACCTGCACTTCGAGCCCTACGAGAAGGTCTACCGCGTGCGCTTTCGCACCGACGGCATCCTGCACGAGGTCGCCCGCCCACCGATCCAGCTCTCCAGCCGCCTCTCGGCGCGCCTCAAGGTCATGGCCCAGCTGGATATCTCCGAGCGCCGCAAGCCGCAGGATGGCCGGATCAAGATGAAGATCTCGAAGAACAAGGCCATCGATTTTCGCGTCAACACCCTGCCCACCCTGTGGGGCGAGAAGATCGTGATGCGGATTCTCGACCCCACCAGCGCGCAGATGGGCATCGACGCATTGGGTTACGAGGAGTACCAGAAAGACCTCTATATGACTGCCCTGAAACAACCGCAGGGCATGATCCTGGTTACCGGCCCCACCGGCTCGGGCAAGACGGTGTCGCTCTATACCGGCCTGAATATCCTCAACACCACGGATATCAATATCTCCACCGCGGAAGACCCGGTGGAGATCAACCTGGAAGGCATCAACCAGGTCAACGTCAACCCCAAGCACGGCATGGACTTCGCCCAGGCCCTGCGCGCCTTCCTGCGCCAGGACCCGGACGTGATCATGGTCGGCGAGATCCGCGACCTGGAAACCGCCGAGATCGCCATCAAGGCCGCGCAGACCGGGCATATGGTGATGTCCACCCTGCACACCAACAGCGCCGCGGAAACCCTGACCCGCCTGCGCAATATGGGCGTGCCAGCGTTCAATATTGCCACCTCGGTCAACCTGATCATCGCCCAGCGCCTGGCGCGCAAACTCTGCAACTGCAAGAAGGAAGTGGAAGTACCGCGGGAGGTTCTGCTCAAGGAAGGTTTCCCCGAGAGCAAGATCGGCAGCTTCAAGCTCTACGCCCCCAATGGCTGCGACAATTGCAAAGGCGGCTATAAAGGAAGGGTGGGGATTTATGAAGTAGTTAAAATCACGCCTTCACTGCAACGCATTATCATGGCTGAAGGTAACTCCATCGAAATTGCCGCACAGGCGAAAGCCGATGGCTTCAACGATCTACGCACCTCCGGGCTATTCAAAGCGATGCAAGGCATCACCAGCCTGGAAGAAGTCAACCGCGTGACCAAGGATTAATCCATGGCGGCAAAAGCACTAAAAACCAGCGTATTCGCCTGGGAAGGTACCGACAGGAAGGGCGGCAAGGTCAAGGGCGAGCTATCCGGCCAATCCCCCGCCCTGGTCAAGGCGCAACTGCGCAAGCAGGGCATCAACCCGCTCAAGGTACGCAAGAAGGCCGCCCCGCTGTTCGCCGCGGGGAAGAAGATCAAGCCGTTGGACATCGCCCTGTTCACCCGGCAGATGGCTACCATGATGAAAGCCGGCGTGCCGCTGCTGCAATCCTTCGACATCATCGGCGAAGGCTTCGACAACCCCAATATGCGCAAGCTGATCGACGAGGTGAAACAGGAAGTGGCCGCGGGCAACAGCTTCGCCGCCTCGCTGCGCAAGAAGCCGATGTATTTCGACGACCTGTATTGCAACCTGGTGGACTCGGGCGAGCAATCCGGCGCCCTGGAAACCCTGCTGGATCGTATCGCCACCTACAAGGAAAAGACCGAGGCGCTCAAGGCCAAGATCAAGAAGGCCATGACCTACCCGATCGCGGTGATAGTGGTGGCGGTGATCGTGACCGCCATTCTGCTGATCAAGGTGGTGCCGCAGTTCGAGTCGGTGTTCCAGGGCTTCGGCGCGGAGCTGCCGGCCTTTACCCAGGTGGTGGTGGATCTTTCCCGCGGCCTGCAGCGCTGGTGGTTCGTGGTGCTGGGCGTGCTGTTCGCCGCCACCTTCGCCTTCGCGCAGGCGCACAAGCGTTCGGAGAAGTTTCGCGACTTCCTCGATAGAACCCTGCTCAAGGCGCCCATCGTCGGCGACATCCTGTACAAGGCTGTGGTCGCGCGCTTCGCCCGCACCCTGGCGACCACCTTCGCCGCCGGCGTACCGCTGGTCGATGCGCTGGACTCGGTGGCCGGCGCCACGGGCAACGTGGTGTTTCGCAATGCGGTGAACAAGATCAAGGTCGATGTGTCGTCGGGCACCCAGCTGAACTTCTCCATGCGCACCACCGGCATCTTCCCCACCATGGCCGTGCAGATGACCGCCATCGGCGAGGAGGCCGGCTCGCTGGACGAGATGCTGGACAAGACCGCCAGCTTCTACGAAGCCGAAGTGGACAACGCGGTGGACAACCTGACCACGCTGATGGAGCCGCTGATCATGTCGGTGCTCGGCGTGCTGGTAGGCGGCCTGATCATCGCTATGTACCTGCCCATCTTCCAACTGGGCGCGGTGGTCGGCTGACTTATGCTGCTGGATTTTTTGGCCAGCCACGCGCTGGCCTTTGTTTTCTGCGCCCTGCTGCTCGGCCTGCTGATCGGCAGCTTCCTCAACGTGGTGATCTACCGCCTGCCGCTGATGCTGCAGCGCGACTGGCAGAGCCAGGCGCGCGAGGTGCTGGAGTTGCCGCCGGCGCCCAAGGCGCAGACGTTCAACCTGGTTCTGCCCAATTCCAGTTGCCCCAGCTGCGGCCATGAAATCCGTCCCTGGGAGAATATCCCGCTGATCAGCTATCTGCTGCTGCGCGGCAAGTGTTCGAACTGCAAGGCACCGATCGGCAAGCGCTACCCGCTGGTGGAGCTGGCCTGCGGGCTGCTCTCCGGCTATGTCGCCTGGCATTTCGGCTTTACCTGGCAAGCCGGCGCCATGCTGGTGCTGGCCTGGGGCCTGCTGGCGATGAGCCTGATCGATGCCGACCACCAATTGCTGCCCGATGTGCTGGTGCTGCCGCTGCTGTGGCTGGGGCTGATCGTTAACTATTTCGGTCTGTTCACCAGCCTGGAAGACGCGCTGTGGGGGGCGATTGCCGGCTACCTGAGCCTGTGGTCGGTGTACTGGCTGTTCAAGCTGATCACCGGCAAGGAAGGCATGGGCTATGGCGATTTCAAGCTGCTGGCCATGCTCGGCGCCTGGGGTGGCTGGCAGATTCTGCCGCTGACCATCCTGCTGTCGTCGCTGGTCGGCGCGGTGCTCGGGGTGATCATGCTGCGCCTGCGCGGCAGCGACGCCGGCACGCCGATCCCCTTCGGCCCCTACCTGGCCATCGCCGGCTGGATCGCCCTGCTCTGGGGCGATGCGATTACCGGCAGCTATCTGAAGTTCGCCGGATTCTAGCCGTGGGGTGCGCCGCGCGCACCAACCAACCGGTTCCGCCAGAGGCCCAGGCCGGACATGCCGCCAGGCTTGTCCAGCGCGGAACCGGCAATGGTGGACAAGGTGTCGCCATGTCCACCCTACCCATTCATGCAGTTGCCTTCGCTTGTGGCTTGAGGCTTGCCGCTGGCGGCTCCCTACCCCTACCCTTGCGCCACCCGAATCCAAGGACTTGCCCATGTTGCAACGGATGACTCGCCCGGGCTGGCCCGGTCACCTGCTCGCCCTCGGCGCCGGCGCCCTCACCCCGCTGGCCCTCGCCCCCTTCGATATCTGGCCGCTGGCCCTGCTGTCGATTGCCCTGCTCTACCTGGGCCTGCGCGAGCTGCGCCCCAGCCAGGCGGCGCTGCGCGGCTGGAGCTACGGCTTCGGCCTGTTCGCCGCCGGCACCAGCTGGGTCTACGTCAGCATCCATGACTACGGCGCCGCCTCGCCGGCGCTGGCCGGTTTCCTCACCCTGGGCTTCGTCGCCGGTCTCGGCCTGTTCTTTGCCCTGGCCGCCGCGCTCTGGGCGCGCTGGCTGCGCCGCAGCGAGGCGCCGTTGGCCGACGCCCTGGCCTTCGCCGCCCTGTGGCTGGCTCAGGAAGTGTTCCGCGGCTGGTTCCTCACCGGTTTTCCCTGGCTCTACGCCGGCTACAGCCAGCTGGACGGGCCGCTGGCCGGCCTGGCACCGCTGGGCGGGGTCTGGCTGATTTCCTTCAGTCTGGCGCTGTCCGCGGCGCTGCTGGTCAACCTGCCGCGCCTGCGGGCGCGCAAGGCCTTCCTCGCCGTCGGCCTGGCGCTGCTGCTGACGCCCTGGGTCGCCGGCCCGGCGTTCAAGGATCGCCCCTGGACTCGTCCGGCCGGCGACAGCCTGACGGTCGCCGCCGTGCAGGGCAACGTCGAACAGAACCTGAAATGGGATCCGGCCCAGCTCAACGCCCAGCTGGCGCTGTACCGCGACCTCAGTTTCAGCGCCGAGCGGGTGGACCTGCTGGTCTGGCCGGAAACCGCCATCCCGGTGCTCAAGGATCTGGCGCAAGGCTATATCGGCGTGATGGATCGCTTCGCCCGCGAGCAGGGCAGCGCGCTGATCACCGGGGTGCCGGTGCGCCAGGCCAATGAACGCGGCGAGCTGCGTTACTACAACGCCATCACCAGCTTCGGCGACGGCCAGGGCACCTACCTCAAGCAGAAGCTGGTGCCCTTCGGCGAGTACGTGCCGCTGCAGGAGGTGCTGCGCGGGCTGATCGCCTTCTTCGACCTGCCGATGTCCGACTTCGCCCGCGGCCCGGCCGAGCAGCCGCCGTTGCTGGCCAAGGGTTATCGGGTGGCGCCCTATATCTGCTACGAGGTGGTCTACCCGGAATTCGCCGCGGCGTTGGCGGCCGATAGCGAGATCCTGCTGACGGTGAGCAACGACGCCTGGTTCGGCACCTCCATCGGCCCGCTGCAGCACCTGCAGATGGCGCAGATGCGTGCGCTGGAGGCCGGCCGCTGGATGATCCGCGCCACCAACAACGGCATGACGGTGGTGATCGACCCGCAGGGCCGAATCCAGTTCGAGCTGCCGCAGTTCGAACAGGGCGTGCTCTACGGCGAAGTGCTGCCGATGACGGGGCTGACGCCCTACCTGCAGTGGCGCATCTGGCCGCTGGCGATCCTCTGCGCCCTGCTGCTGGGCTGGGCGCTGCTGGCCGGGCGCATGGCCAAGACGGTCTAGCCGGCCGTCTCGGGGGATAAGGCTATGCCTGTGTTAAGCGTTGGGAGTGGGCGCAAAGGCCGTAGGGCGGGCTTTAGCCCACGCCAACCACCCTTGGTGGGCTAAAGCCCACCCTACAAGGCCAAAGCGGATCGCCGCGCGGCGCCACCTACGCCAGCAGGCCGGCTCAGGCCAGTTCGACACGGTTGCGGCCCTTGCTCTTGGCCTGGTAGAGGGCGTCGTCGACCCGCTTGTAGAAGGCCTCCGGCGAGTCGTCGCACAACGGCAGGTAGTCGCCGACGCCGATGCTGCAGGTGATCGACAGGCTCAACGCCGGCAGTTGCAGCGGCTCCTGCTCCAGTTCGCGGCGAAAGCGTTCGGCCAGGTGCAGCGCCTGTTCCAGGCTGGTGTGCGGCATCAGCACGGCGAACTCCTCGCCGCCCAGGCGCAGGAGGATGTCGCTGTCGCGGCGAAACACCTTGCGCATGCGTTCGGCGAACAGGTGCAGGCAGAGGTCGCCGGCGCTGTGGCCGTGGCGGTCGTTGACCTGCTTGAACCAGTCGATATCCAGCAGCACCAGGGCCAGCGAGCCGTGCTGGCGACGCACGGAGGCCAGCCAGTTGCTCAGCAGCACGTTGAACTGGTAGCGATTGCCCAGCCCGGTGAGGGCGTCGGTGCGGCTGCGCTGGTCGAGTTCCTCGCTGTGCTGGCGCAGGCGCATCTCGCGCTCCAGGCCGATGCGGTACTCGCGGTGCCAGCGGTAGAGAAACAGCATCATGTAGGCCAGGTAGATCAGCAGCGCCACCGACTCGGCCGGCGCGTCGCGCTCCTGCCAGAACTTCACCGCGGTGGCCGGCAAGTAGATCAGCAGCATGGCCAAGGCGCAGGGGCCGCGGCGCATCGGGTAGGTGAAGGCCATGGCGGTGGCGAACACCACCACGTTGAGCATCACCATCAGGTGCGAGACGTCTAGCGCCCGGCTCAGCTCGACCCCGGCCAGCATCAGCCCCCACAGCAGCGCCTGCAGCAGCATCAGCAGCCAGTGCTGGCGCAGCCAAAGCTGCAGGCCGATCTCGCCGCGCTGCTCGCGGGGTTCGTGGAGGATGCGCAGGGCGACGAACAGCAGCAGCAACAGGCCGCCGGCCAACCAGAGCCAGAGGTTCTGCATCGGCGAGCGGCTGGTCAGCCACAACAGGCACCAGGCCAGCAGGTAGTAGAAGCCGCCAAAACGCGAGCGCGCGTGCACGTCGTTCGCCTCGCGCCACAGCTTGAAGGCACTGCTGGACATCTTCACTTCAGGCAGCATGGTGCGCACTCCGACCACTACAGCATCAGCCTAGTCGAATGATGGCATTTTGGCTCCTCGCCAGGAGTGCAAACCGAAACTATGCAAAGCAGAGGTCATGTGTTGCGCCGCGCCTGTGTAGGGTGGACATGGCGCAGCCTTGTCCACCCTGGCCGGCGATGCGCGGACAAGCGTTCGACATGTCCGCCCTACTCGAACGCTTCAAGCGCTCAGGCGTGCACCAGCCGATCGCGCCCCTGCGCCTTGGCGCGGTAGAGGGCGCGGTCGACCCGACGGAAGAAGGCCTCGGCTTCGGCGTCCTGCTCGACGTCGAAGCTACCGACGCCGAGGCTGGCGGTCAGCGGCAGTAGCTGCTCGCCCAAGCGCAGGCCGTCGCGAGCCAACTCCTGGCGGAATTGCTCGGCCAGGGCGGCGGCGTGCGCCAGGTCGGTGTTCGGCAGCAGCACGCCGAATTCCTCGCCACCCAGGCGCAGCAGGGCGTCGCCGTCGCGACGGAACACCTCGCGCAGGCGCTCGGCGAAGGCGCTGAGGCAGGCGTCGCCACAACTATGGCCATACTCGTCGTTGATCCGCTTGAACCAGTCGATATCCAGCAGCACCAGCGACAACGGCTCGCCGCGGCGCCGGGCGTTGGCCACCAGGCTGGGGAACAGGTTGTTGAACTGGTAGCGATTGCCCAGCTGGGTCAGGCTGTCGGTGCGGCTGAGCAGGTCGAGGCGCGCCTGTTGTTCCAGCAGCTTGAGTTCCAGGGCCAGAGTGGCCTGGTACTCGCGGTGGCTGCGGCCGAGCACCAGCAGCAGGTAACTCAGGTAGCAGGCCAGAGTCACCAGCAGTGCACGCTGCTGCGGCCACTCCAACGCCAGCACCACCAGACCGGGCAGGTAGAGCAGCGCGATGGCGAGCATGGCGCGGCGCTTGCGCATGGCGAAGTTGAAGGTCATCGCCGTGCTGAAGGCGACGGTGGCCAGGGTGGCGATCAGCGCCGAGTCGGCGAACTCGGCGCGGTACAGCGCCCAGGCGTGGGCCTGGCCCCAGCACAGCGAGGTGAGCAGCAGCAGGCCCCAGTGCTGGTCGAGCCAGCGCTGCAGCTGCTGCGGGTTGTCCAGCGGGCCGGGACGGTGCAACTGGCGCGCCAGCAGCAGGACGAAGAACAGCGCACTACCGCCCAGGCCGACAGCGAGCAGGCCAGCGGGATCGGCGCTGAACAGCCAGGTCAGCAGCCAGGCCAGCAGGTAGTAGAAACCGCCCAGACGGGTCCGAATGCGGGTGTCTTGCACTTCGCGCCAGAGGGCAAAGGCGGCGGGATGGCGCGGTACTTCGGCGTCGGTCATGGCGTTTGTGATCACAGCAACTACTGGCCTGAGCATAGCGCCTTTTGCCGAGCAGCGAGATATCGAACTGCCAGTATCGTTGCGCCGCCCGTCTGCCAGCCCGCTAGCGCAACAGCAGCAGCGGGCCGGTGCTGGTCTGCAGCATATGGCTGGTGGTGCTGCCGACCAGGAACTGGCGGATGCGCGAATGGCCATAGGCGCCCATCACCAGCAGGTCGATGTCCTGCTCGGCCTGGTAGTCATGCAGGGTCGGCTCGACCTCGCCGGCGCGGATCGCCAGCTGCACCTGATGGCCGCCGGCGACCAGGCGCCGCTCGGCCTGCTGCAACTGGGCGCGAGCGGCGTCGCTGTCGGCGCCGACCATCACCACATGGATCGGCAGGCCCTGGAACAGCGGGCTGGCGGCGAGCAGGTCGACGCCCTTGTCGCAGGTGGCGCTGCCGTCGTAGGCCAGCATCAGGCTGCGCGGCGCCTGGAACTGGCCGGGGCTGACCAGAATCGGCCGATGCAGGGTGCGGATCACGCTTTCCAGCTGGCTGCCCACCAGTTGGCTGACCGCGTCGCTGGTCTCGCCCTGGCGGCCGATCACCAGCAGACGGATGTCGTTCTCCAGCTCGCGCAGACTGCCGGCCAGGTCGCCATGGCGCTGGCGCAGCTGCGGGTTGGCCACGCCGCCGCGCTGGGCGCGTTCCCTGGCCGCCTCCAGGGCCAGGCGACCTTGCTCCAGCCCCAGCTTGCTGCGCCGTTCGTCGAGTTCGGCCAGCTCCTGCAGCAGCTGCTCACGGCTGCCCAGGGCGATATTGCCGGACAGGTCGCTGCGCGGCGGGTACTGCTTGTGGTCGAGCACGTGCAGCAGGGTCAGCGGTGCGCCCAGACGCAGGCTGGCCCAGGCGGCGTAGTCGCACACCGCCGGGGAGGACAGGGAACCGTCGATGCAAGCCAGTACCTGGGTCATGGTGGTTGCTCCTCTCGCTCAAGTCCGGCCTCAACGGCTCGCGGCATCACCTTAGCAACCCCGTCCTCGAAAACAAAGGCGGCGCGCAGCCGCCAGGCCCGGCTAACACCCGGTTACCTTTTGCCCCAGAGCCCCGGCCGAACGCATGCCGCAGCGCCCGGTCGAACGCCAGCCTCTTGCGAGGCCGGCAGGCGCGTTCAACTGCAACACAGGGCCGCCATACTGCCGTTTTCCCACCTGTCTGCGAGCGCTTTAGCGATGCTGTCCGCTGCCAAGGGGGTGCTAGGAAGGCTACCTGTCGTCAGCCCATGGAAATGGGCGCTGTTGTTGTTCGTCCTGCTGATGGTCTATCAGGTGCGCGCCCTGCATCTGGACGACCGTCTGTACTTCTGGATCAAGACCAGTTGGCACGAAGAGGCCTGGGAACACCGCAGCCTGTGGCTGCCGGAATACCGCGTGAGCATCGAGGCCAAGGCGGTGGCGGGGGTGACGGACAACTTCTCCGGGCTGAGCTACGACGACGACCGCGACCAGCTCTGGGCCGTGGTCAACAACCCCGAACAGTTGCTGCGCCTGAGCCCGGATGGCGAGTTGCTCGCGCGCTACCCGCTGAGCGGTTTCGAGGACGTCGAAGGCGTCACCTACCTGGGCGACGGCCTGTTGCTGCTGGCCGAGGAACGCCAGCACGGCCTGGTCGCGGTTCAGGTGCCGGAAAAGCCGGGGCCGCTGTTTCGCGAGGACTACCGGGCGCTGACCCTGGGCATCGGCCTGGGCGGCAACCAGGGCTTCGAGGGGCTGGGCTACGACCGCGCCGGCGACCGCCTGTTCGTGGTCAAGGAACACTCGCCGCGCAAGCTCTACGAAATCCGCGGCCTGAAAAGCAGCCTGGCCGGCGACTTCAACCTGGAGATCATCGACCGCCAGGCCTGGATCGAACGCAAGGTGTTCGCCACCGACCTGTCGTCCGTGCATTTCGACGAACGCACCGGGCATCTGGTGCTGCTCAGCGACGAATCCCAGCTGCTGATCGAGCTGGACGGCGCGGGCCAGCTGATCAGCTTCCGCTCCCTGCTGCAGGGCTTCGCCGGCCTGGGCAGCAGCGTGCCACAGGCCGAGGGGGTGACCTTCGACAAGCGCGGCAACCTCTACCTGGCCAGCGAACCCAACCTGTTCTACCGCTTCGAGCGCGACTGACTCAGCCTTGCCGGGTGGGCCGGGCGGCGCTCCGCTCTAGCCCACAACCCCCGTGGTGGGCTAAAGCCCACCCTACGCGTTGTCCCCACTCCCAACTCTTGCCTTTGCAAGCGCCGGTAGACTCAGCCGCGGCGAATCAGCCAGATCCCGGCGACGATCAGCAACAGGCCGGCAACCTTGCCCAGACTGATCGGCGCCTGGCGAAAGCCGGCCCAGCCGAAGTGGTCGAGCAGCAGCGCCATGCCCAGCTGGCCGGCGATCACCAGCACCATGAACAGCAGCGCGCCGACCCGTGGTCCGGCGAAGGCGGCGGTGGCGATGAAGAAGGCGCCGAGCAGGCCGCCGCTCCAGTGCCACCAGGTCAGCCCCCTGAGCGCGGCGAAGCTCGGCGCCTCGCGCTGCACCAGCACCATCAGCAGCAGCGCCAGGCCGCCCACGGCGAAGGAGATGAAGGCCGCCGCCAGCACGCTGGAAACCTGCTTGGCCAGCTGGCCGTTGATCCCGGCCTGCAGCGGCAGGAAGGCGCCGGCGACCAGCGGCAGGGCGAGCATCCACCAGGGTATGGCAGGCATGGCGATCTCCAGCAGAACACGAGCGCGCGATTATGCCGCAAATCCTGTCCGCCCCGTCAGCCCACGGAGGCCGGCGGCATCACAGCGGCTTGCTGAACTGCAGCAGGGCGACCCGCTGCTGGCGGTGATCGCGACGCTCCACCAGGCCGCTGAGCGCGTAGCCCAGGCGCGGATAGAGCAGCAGCCCGGCGCTGTTGGCGTTGAAGCAGGACACGCGCATCTCGCGGGCCTTGAAGTGCTGACGGGCGAGCGCCTCCATGGCCTCGATCAGCCGCTGCGCCACGCCCTGGCCGCGCGCCCAGGGCGCCACCATGACGTTGCCCAGGGCGCAATACTCGCCGTGCTGCCACTGGTAGAAGTTGGCGAAGCCGGCGACCCGGTCGTCCAGGCAGACCACCGTGCTGTCGCGGCGCTCGGCCATGGCCGCGGCCAGTTGGCCGACGCTCAGCGGCCAGCTGGCCTTGGGATAGCAGTAGAAGAGTTCGTCGGCGTTCTGCGGGAAGGTCACCACCGCGGCGAGGTCGGCGGCCTGCGCCGGGCGGACGGTGAAGCTGGAGGTCGTGGGCATGGCGGGACCAGTCGGGGAAGGAGATGCCGAGCCTAGTGGGTCGTCTGGCAATAATCCATCGCGCCGCGATTCTCCGCGACAGCCTGATGACCTCAGCGTGGCGGATACTGCGCCAACACCTTGGCCACGGTCTCGCGGATCGCCGCGGCGCGCTCGGCCGGGCTGGGAGCGTTGTTGCGCAGCACCTGCCGGGCGCTGCCGCGCCAGACCAGCTTGCCGTCGCGGCCGTCGATCAGGTCGATCTGCAGGGTGCCGACCTGGTAATCCAGGGTGCGCGTCTCGGTGTAGGCCGGGCCGCCCCAGTAGCCGCCCCAGGGCCCGCCCCAGAAGCCGCCGTGGTAGGTGCTGACCTGGCTCTGCTTGTTCTCCACGATCAGCGCCGCCCGTACCCGCAAGTCGGCCGGGGTGCCGCCGGCGGCCGGACGCAGGCCGCGCTGGTCGAGCTGTTCGGCGGTGGCGTCGCGGATGCGCTGCTCGGTGAGATCGCTGTGCAGCCGCGGGTCGTTGGGGCTGTAGGTCAGCGCCGGCTCCTGCCAGCTCCAGCTGCGGTAGGCAGCAAAGTCGCGGCTGGTGTCGTAGTCGCGCTCGACCTGGATGCTCTGGCAGGCGGCCAGCAGCGCCAGGGCCGGGAGAATCAGTAGACGCGGGAACATGGTGGTTTTTCCTCAGCCATCAATAGGGCGGGTAACCGCGCAGGGCGGCCTTGACCGCGGCGCGCAGGGCATCGGCGCGCTCGCTCTGGCTGCCGCCGCTGCGCGCCTCGCCGCTGCCGCTCCACACCGGCTGGCCGTCGCGGCCGTCGAAGAACTGCACGTACACCACCGCCACTTCCTCTTCGTAGGTGCGCACCAGCGGCACGCTGCCCCAGGCGCCGTAGCCATCCCAGTGCCGGCCATGGCCGTAGTAGGCGCCATAGTCGTCGTAATACTGGCGCAGGCGCCGCTCCAAGTTGAGCGAGGCGCTGACCTGCAGGTCGCCGGGCTGGCCGGCCGGCGCCGGACGCAGGCCGTGCTGGTCGAGGCCGCTGCCGAGGCTTTCGGCCAGCAGCTCGCTGCCGGCCCAGGCGCTGCCCGCCGGCAGCTGGCCGCCCTGCCAGCTCCAGTTGCGGTAGCGTCCGTAGTCGCGCGGCGGCGCCGGGTAGGCGCTGCGGTCGAAGACCTGGGCGGCCTCGGGCGGCGCCAGCGGCATCGGCAGGGATTGCGCCTGGTAGGGATTGGGGCTCTGGCAGGCGACCAGCAACGGCAATGACAGGATGGCGGTGCGCATGGTGTTCTCCGTGGTCGCGCGCGGCATACCCAGTGGTTTCAGGCTACGCCCGGCCTGCCGCGGCGTCCATCGCGGCCGATCAGAGCGGCCGGCACAGCCAGTGCAGGTAGCGCCCCAGCCCGGCGAAGCTGGGGTGGCGGCGGTAGGCCAGCTCCATTTCCAGCAGGTCGAGCAGCTCGGCCTTGGCCTGGAACTCCTGCGGCATGTAGTCGTGGAACACGCGCACGCCGCTGCGGCTTTCGACCTGCCACTGCGCACCGAGTTGCGCCGCCAGCTCGCGTGGGTCGAGCGGGCGTTGCGGGGTCAGGCTCTGTCCCTCGCCGGCGAAGCGCTCCTTGCGCAGCTTGCGGAAATGGCCCTTGAGCAGGTTGCGATAGACCAGCGCGTCCTTGTTATAGAAGGCCAGCGACAGCCAGCCGTCCGGCGCGACCAGCTGGTGCAGCACCGGCAGGATCGCCGCCGGCTCGGCCAGCCATTCCAGCACGGCGTGGCACAGCACCAGGTCGAAGGGCTGCTCGAGCTGGCCGAGCAACTCCTGCCAGGGCGCCTGGATAAAGGTGGCGGCCTGGCCGGCCTCGGCGAAGCGCTGGCGGGCGCCGTCGAGCATCGGTGCGGCCGGTTCGGCCAGGGTCAGCTGGTGACCGCGCTGGGCCAACCACAGGCTCATGTGGCCGAGCCCGGCGCCGACGTCGAGCACCCGCAGCGGACGCTCGGGCAGCGCCTCGGCCAGGTCGGCCTGGAGCACGGCGAGGCGGATGGCGCCCTTGGCGCCGCCGTAGATCTTCTCGGCGAAACGGGTCGCCAGCTCGTCGAAGTGGCGGTCGCTC
Source organism: Pseudomonas sp. PL-6 (assembly GCF_054110165.1). Classification (NCBI taxonomy): domain Bacteria; kingdom Pseudomonadati; phylum Pseudomonadota; class Gammaproteobacteria; order Pseudomonadales; family Pseudomonadaceae; genus Pseudomonas; species Pseudomonas sp. PL-6. The sequence goes on from NZ_CM134189.1 coordinate 4,476,321, forward strand.
ATTGGCCGAAGCGCCGTTCGCTATCGGCCAGCTTGGCCCGCACCACCTGCTCCATGTCCAGACCCAGTTCGCTGCACAGCAGCAGCAGGTAGAGCACGATGTCGCCGACTTCCTGGCCAGCGTGGGCGAGCTTGTCCGCCGGCAACTGGCGCGATTCGTCCTCGGACAGCCACTGGAAGATCTCCACCAGCTCGGCCATCTCCACGCTGGCGGCCATGGCCAGGTTCTTCGGGCTGTGGAAGCGCTTCCACTGGTTGCCGTCGCGGATGGCGTGCAGACGGGCGGTGAGTTCGGGCAGGTTCATGACGGGCTCCTTTCGAGCCGCATAGCTTCGGCTCGAACGGGGCGTGCTGCAAGCGGCGCTTGACCGGCGCGTAGCCCGGATGCAACCCGGCAAAGGTGCATCCCGGCCCCCCGGATGGCATCCGGGCTACTTCAGGCTTGCAGCGGCTGCCAGCTGCCGGCCATATGCGCCACGTCGCCCGCGCCGAGCAGGCGGAACTGGCCGCTCGCCGCGGGTTCGCTGGCCTGCAGGGCGACATGCGCCGGCAGCAGCACCGGCTTCTGGAAACGCACCTCCACCTCGTAACCCGCCAGCGGCAGCCGCCCCTGCAGCTCGGCCAGGCAGCGCGCCTTGTTCCACAAGCCATGGGCGATGGCGCGGGGAAAGCCGAACAGCTTGGCGCTGGCCGCATACAGGTGGATCGGGTTGTAGTCGCCGGCCACCCGCGCGTAGCGCCGTCCGGTATCGGCCGGCGCCGCCCAGTCGGCCAGCGGCGTCAGTTCCAGCGGCGCCTGCTCCGCGCGCGTTGGCGGCTGGCCATCCAGGCGCAGGGCGCGGCAGAGGATGCGGCTGTCACCCTCCCAGAGCAGGCCAAGCTGGTCTTCCAGGCGGGTGATCAGGCTGAAGCTGGCGCCCTTGTCGTGCGCCTGCAGGTCGGCCAGTTGCACGCTTGCCTGAAACGGCCCCAGGCCGCCGAGCGGGCGCAGTACGCGGATGCGGTTTTCCAGGTGCACCAGGCCGAGCAGTGGGAAGGGAAAGCGGCGGTCGGTGAGCAACTTCATCTGCAGACCGAAGGCGAGGAGATGCGGGTAGACCGGCGGCAAATAGGCGCTCTCGGCGATGCCGCAGACCTGGCGATAGCGCGCCAGGTGCGCCGGGCTGACCTCTACCGGGCAGCGCAGGCCCAGCTGCGGCAGGCGGCGGCCAGTCACCCGGCGCCGCAGGGCGGCGCGCAGGAACAGGCCGGGCAAGGCCGGCGGGGCGTTGAGGTCGAGCCAGTCGACGGCCATGGGCAAACTCCTCGGCAAATGAATGCAGCAGCTTAGCCGCCCCGCTCGTCCCGACATTGGCTGCGCTGCCCGCCTCTGCGGCAAGCCAGTCAATCCGCCTGCCGCGCCGGTTTGCGCCATGGCCTCTGCTGCCCCTAAGATGGCGGCGCCTCACGGATAACAAGAAAACCTAAAAATGCGTGATCTGACCGACGATGTGGCGCTGATGCGCCCGGTAATCGATGCCTTGCGTGCCAGCGGAACCGACCCCGACCGGGTGTTGGCGCGCGTCGGCCTGCCGCCCGGCGGCCTGCCCGCCGGACGCTTCCCGCACAGCGCCCAGGCGCTGTTCTGGAAAGCCGCCAGCGAAGAGTGCGGGCAGGAGCATGTCGGCCTGTTCCTGGCCCAGCACCTGCCGGCCTTCCACGGCCTGCTGCTGGAATACCTGTTCCTCTCCAGCGACACCTTCGGCAGCGGCCTGCGCCACGCCCTGCGCTACGTGCGCCTGCTCTCCGACACGCTCAACGCCGGCCTGCAGGTGCAGGGCGAACGCGCCGTGCTCAGCCTGGGCCTGGCGCCCGATACGCCGCGGCACTTTCCGGAGATGCTCGCCGGCGCGGTGATCCGCCTGTTCGACGCCCTGACCGAAGGCGCATTCGTCGCCCGCGAGGTGCGCCTGATGCATGCCGCAGGTGCACCGGCGGCGCGCTACCAGCAGGTCTACGGCTGCCCCGCACGGCTCGGCGCCGAGGACTACGCCCTGGTGTTCGACGCCGCGGTGCTGGACAAGGCCTCGCGCCATGCCGCGCCCGAACTGCTGCGCATGCACGAGTCGCTGGCGCGCCGGCAACTGGCCGAGGTGGAGCGCCTGGACCTGGTGCGCCAGGTGCGCGAGCTGATCGGCGAACTGCTGGTCGATGGCGGCGCCACCCTGGAGCAGGTGGCAGCGCGGCTGAACATGCCGGCGCGGCGCCTGCGCGAGCGCCTGGCCATGGCCGGGGTGCGCTTCAACGACCTGATCACCGACTACCGCTGCCGCCTGGCCAAGGAGCTGCTGCTGAAGACCGACGAGCGCATCGAGGTGATAGTCGAGCGCACCGGCTTCTCCGAGCCGAGCACCTTCTACCGCGCGTTCAAGCGCTGGGTCGGCGAGACGCCGGTGGAGTTTCGCAAGCGCGGCAAGGCGTGAGGCGACGCTCCGCTCTGGTGGGCTGAAGCCCACCCTACAACCGACGCCCCCGGATGGGCCGGGCGGCGCTCCGCTTCAGCCCAGCGTGCAACCGCTCTCTGCCGTAGGGTGGGCTTCAGCCCACCAATTCCAATCAGGCGCCCAGCAGACTCTGCCCGCACACCCGCAGCACCTGCGCGGTGACTGCGCCGGAGCCGGGCTGGGCGAACCAGGCCACGGCCTCGGCGACGTCCTGCGGCAGGCCGCCCTGGCTCATCGAGTTCATTCGCCGTCCGGCCTCGCGGATGCCCAGCGGGATGGCGGCGGTCATCTGCGTCTCGATAAAGCCCGGCGCCACCGCGTTGATGCTGATGCCGCGCTTGGCCAGCGCCGGCGCCCAGGCCTGGGCCAGGCCGATTACCCCGGCCTTGCTCGTCGCGTAGTTGGTCTGCCCGAGATTGCCGGCGATGCCGCTGATCGAGGCGATCAGCACCACGCGGCCGTTGTCGTGCAGCTTGCCGGCGTCCAGCAGGGCCTGGGTCAGCACTTGCGGGGCCTGGAGGTTGACGGCGATCACCGAGTTCCAGAAGGCATCGCTCATCTTCGCCAGGGTCTTGTCGCGGGTGATGCCGGCGTTGTGCACGACGATATCGACGCCATCGGGCAGCGCCTCGACCAGACGCTGCGGCGCCTCCCCGGCGCAGATATCCAGGGCCACGCCGCGCCCGCCCAGGCGCGCGGCCAGGGCCTCGAGCGCCGCGGCGGCCGGCGGCACGTCGAGCAGGATCACCTCGGCACCGTCGCGCGCCAGCACTTCGGCGATGGCCGCGCCGATGCCGCGCGAGGCGCCGGTGACCAGCGCCTTCTTGCCGGCCAGCGGTCGCGTCCAGTCGCGCACCTGCTCGGCGCAGGCCCCCAGGCGCAGCACCTGGCCGGAGACGTAGGCGCTCTTCGGCGACAGGAAGAAGCGCAACGCGCCTTCCAGCTGCTGTTCGCCGCCCTTGCCGACGTACAGCAGCTGCACGTTGCCGCCGCGGCGGATCTCCTTGCCCAGCGAGCGGCTGAAGCCTTCCAGCGAACGCTGCACGCTGGCGGCGACCGGGTCCTTCAGCGATTCCGGCGCGCGCCCCAGCAGCACCACCCGCGGACACTGGCCCAGGCCCTTGAACGCCGGCTGGAAGAAGTCGCGCAGCTCGATCAGTTGCTCGAAGCGGGTCAGGCCACTGGCGTCGAACAGCAGCGCCTTGAGCTTGGGGCCGTGCTCGGCGGTCCAGCGTGGCAGCTCCAGCTGGCCTTCGCGGGCGGCGAACAGCTGATCGGTGAGCTTGTTGGCGAAGGGCTGCACGGCCTTGAGCAGGTCACCTTCGCCGCCGAGCAGCAGGGCGCCGTCCACCGGGCGCATGCGGCCGGCCAGCCAGCGCTCCAGGCGCAGCGGCGCCGGCAGGCCGAGGGCGCCGACCAGGCGGCGGCCGGCGGCGGAGTTGGCGAAGGCGAGGTAAGGGTCGGACATGAACGGGCTCCTGTGGGCGAATCAAAGAACGTGTCTACGATTTCGCGAGCTAGAGCCATGCAAGGCGAAAACAGGCGAGGACGCGGAGTTTACGAGTTGTAAATGAGCAGTCCGAGCCTGTTTTCAACGCAGCAGGGCCGACGCGCAGCAGATCGTAGACACGTTCTAAAGTCGTGCCACTCTACGCAGTGACGGGCCAAGCGCAATTGACCGCACTGCCTGGGGCCGCGGCAAGGCGGCCAATGCAGATGCGGCGGCGCGCGCTAGCCTGTAGCCCAATCTTTATTCGCAAGGAGTCAGCATGGCCCAGCTACGCCGGGTCGCCATAGTCGGCGGCAACCGCATCCCCTTCGCCCGCTCCAACACCGCCTACGCCACGGCGAGCAACCAGGAGATGCTGACCAGCGCCCTCGAGGGCCTGGTGGAGCGCTTCAACCTGCACGGCGAGCGCCTCGGCGAGGTGGTGGCCGGCGCCGTGCTCAAGCACTCGCGCGACTTCAACCTGACCCGCGAATGCGTGCTCGGCTCGCGCCTGGCGCCCGAGACCCCGGCCTACGACCTGCAGCAGGCCTGCGGCACCGGCCTGGAGGCGGCGCTGCTGGTGGCCAACAAGATCGCCCTGGGGCAGATCGACTGCGGCATCGCCGGTGGCGTCGACACCACCTCCGACGCGCCGATCGGGGTCAACGAGGGGCTGCGCAAGATTCTGCTGGAGGCCAACCGCGGCAAGCGCACGGTGGACAAGCTCAAGAGCCTGCTGCAGATCCGCCCGCGCCACCTGGCCCCGGCCATCCCGCGCAACGGCGAGCCGCGCACCGGGCTGTCGATGGGCGAGCACTGCGAGCTGATGGCGCAGCGCTGGGCGATTGCGCGCGACGAGCAGGACCAGCTGGCCCTGGCCAGCCACCAGAAACTCGCCGCCGCCTATGCCGAAGGCTGGCACGACGACCTGCTCACGCCGTTCCGCGGCCTGACCCGCGACCAGAACCTGCGCGCCGACATCAGCGCCGAGAAGCTCGCCAGCCTCACGCCCTGCTTCGAGCGCGGCCCGCGCGGCACCCTGACCGCGGCCAACTCCACGCCGCTGACCGACGGAGCCTCGCTGGTGCTGCTGGCCAGCGAGGACTGGGCCAAGGCGCGCGGCCTGCCGGTGCTGGCCTACCTGCGCGACGGCGAGGCGGCGGCGGTGGATTTCGTCCGGGGCCAGGAGGGCCTGCTGATGGCACCGGTCTACGCCGTGCCGCGGCTGCTGGCGCGCAACGGCCTGCGCCTGCAGGACTTCGACTACTACGAGATCCACGAGGCCTTCGCCGCCCAGGTGCTGTGCACCCTCAAGGCCTGGGAAGACGCCGACTACTGCCGTGAGCGTCTGGGCCTGGACGCGCCGCTGGGCGCCATCGACCGCAGCCGGATGAACGTCAAGGGCAGCTCGCTAGCCGCCGGCCACCCCTTCGCCGCCACCGGCGGGCGCATCGTCGCCAACCTGGCCAAGCTGCTTGCGGTGGCCGGGCAGGGGCGCGGGCTGATCTCCATCTGCGCCGCCGGCGGTCAGGGTGTGACCGCGATCCTGGAAAAGTAATCCAATGTCGGTGAGCGCAAGTCATCGCGCTCACAGGATGTAAGCAACTCCGTGAATTGGGGCGGCCCGCGCGATGCGCGGCCGCCTATTTTTTTGGCCTGCCATTCCTGGTGGCCAGTCTGCGGGCCGTCGCTGCGCGACGGTGAAGGATGCTCCCGGCGTGTTTTTGCCCGGCCACGCGGCCCACCTGCAGGGTTTCGCGGGGCCGCCTGGGCCGTGCGCACCGCCCATACCCCAGCCTGCGGTGGCCTGCCGCGCGGCAAATCACCACAGCGTCAAGCGCGCCCAGACCCGCTAGTCTTTTCGATGTGGATTGATCCAGGTCAATACAACCTTCGTGGGTTTGCGCCTGCGGGCCATTGGGCCCGACCTCCGCTGCGCCTCGCTCGACAAGAACAATTGCGCCTTGCTGTGACTCCAACGCCTGGAGTCTGTGGCCCGGCAGACCGTGCCGGGTCCGAGATAACCTGTATGAGGATGTGCCATGTTCGGTTTAGAGGCGCTCGATCTCGCCCGAATCCAGTTTGCCTTCACCATTTCCTTTCACATCATCTTCCCCGCCATCACCATCGGTCTGGCCAGCTACCTGGCTGTGCTCGAAGGTCTGTGGCTGAGAAGCGGCGAGACGGTGTACCGCGACCTCTACCACTTCTGGGCGAAGATCTTCGCGGTCAACTTCGGCATGGGCGTGGTCTCCGGCCTGGTCATGGCCTACCAGTTCGGCACCAACTGGAGCGCCTTCTCCGACTTCGCCGGGGCGGTCACCGGCCCCTTGCTGACCTATGAGGTGCTTACCGCCTTCTTCCTCGAGGCGGGCTTCCTCGGCGTCATGCTGTTCGGCTGGAACCGCGTCGGCCCGGGCCTGCACTTCTTCTCCACGCTGATGGTGGCGATCGGCACCCTGATCTCGACCTTCTGGATTCTCGCCTCCAACAGCTGGATGCACACCCCGCAGGGCTTCGAGATAGTCGACGGCCGGGTGATCCCGGTGGACTGGTTCGCCGTGGTGTTCAACCCCTCCTTCCCCTACCGCCTGGCGCACATGGCCACGGCGGCCTTCCTCGCCACCGCCTTCTTCGTCGGCGCCTCGGCGGCCTGGCACCTGCTGCGCGGGCGCGACAACCCGGCGATCCGCAAGATGCTGTCGATGGCGGTGTGGATGGCGCTGATCGTCGCGCCGGTGCAGGCCTTTATCGGCGACCTGCACGGCCTCAACACGCTGAAATACCAGCCGGCCAAGATCGCCGCAATGGAAGGCCACTGGGACAATAGCAGCGGCGAGCCGACCCCGCTGATCCTGTTCGGCTGGCCGGACATGGAACGCGAGGAAACCCGCTTCAAGATCGAGATTCCGGCGCTGGGCAGCCTGATCCTGACCCACAGCCTGGACAAGCAGGTGCCGGCGCTGAAGGAATTCGCGCCCGAGGATAGGCCCAACTCCACCATCGTGTTCTGGACCTTCCGGGTGATGGTCGCCATGGGCCTGCTGATGATCCTGGTCGGTCTCTGGGGCACCTGGCTGCGCTACCGCGGCCGGCTGTTCGCCTCGCGCCCCTTCCTGCACCTGGCGGTGTGGATGGGCCCGTCCGGCATCCTGGCCATCCTCGCCGGCTGGTACACCACCGAGATCGGCCGTCAGCCGTGGATCGTCCAGGGCCTGATGCGCACTGCCGATGCCTCGTCCGGGCACAGCTTCGCGCAGATGAGCCTGACCCTGGCGCTGTTCGTGGTGGTCTACTTCGCCCTGTTCGGCGCCGGCATCGGCTACATGCTGCGCCTGGTGCGCAAGGGCCCGCGGATCGACGAGGGCCAGGAAGTCACCCAGGGCGGCCCGGGCCAGCCGCGCACGCCGTCGCGGCCGCTGTCGGCGGCGCAAGAGGACTTCGACGACACGGAAACCGATCTGCCGGGCGGGAGGGCCTGAACATGGGTATCGATCTTTCGCTGATCTGGGCAGTGATCATCGCCTTCGGCGTGATGATGTACGTGGTGATGGACGGCTTCGATCTGGGCATCGGCATCCTCTTCCCCTTCGTCCGGGACGAGGGTGAGCGCGACGTGATGATGAACACCGTGGCGCCGGTGTGGGACGGCAACGAGACCTGGTTGGTGCTCGGCGGCGCGGCGCTGTTCGGCGCCTTCCCGCTGGCCTACGCGGTGGTGCTCGACGCCCTCTACCTGCCACTGATCCTGATGCTGCTGGGGCTGATCTTCCGCGGCGTGGCCTTCGAGTTCCGCTTCAAGGCCAAGGCGGCCAAGCGTCATCTGTGGGACAAGGCCTTTATCGGCGGCTCGCTGACCGCGACCTTCTTCCAGGGCGTGGCGCTGGGCGCCTATATCGACGGTTTCGAGGTGGTCGGGCGGACCTATGCCGGCGGCGCCCTGGACTGGCTGACGCCCTTCTCGCTGTTCTGCGGCCTGGCGCTGATCGCCGCCTACGCGCTGCTCGGCTGCACCTGGCTGATCATGAAGACCGAAGGCCGTCTGCAGTTGCAGATGCACGATCTGGCGCGGCCGCTGGTGTTCGTCCTGCTGGCGGTGACCGGCATCGTCAGCCTGTGGACGCCGCTGGCACACCCGGAGATTGCCGAGCGCTGGTTCAGCCTGCCGAACCTGTTCTGGTTCATGCCGGTGCCGGTGCTGGTGCTGGTCTGCACCTGGGCGCTGCTCAAGGCGGTGGCGGAAAACGCCCACTACTCGCCCTTCCTGCTCACCCTGGTGCTGATCTTCCTCGGCTACAGCGGCTTGGGGATAAGCCTGTGGCCCAACGTCATCCCGCCGTCGATCAGCATCTGGGAAGCCGCCGCGCCGCCGCAGAGCCAGGGCTTCATCCTGGTCGGCGCGCTGTTCATCATCCCCTTCATCCTGATGTACACCGCCTGGAGCTACTACGTGTTCCGCGGCAAGGTGACCCAGGAAGACGGCTACCACTGAGGGCGCGCCATGCACGATGCCGAGAAGAAACCGATGTGGCAGCGCCTGGGCTGGCTGGTATTGATCTGGGCCGCCAGCGTGCTGGCCCTGGGCGCGCTGTCCTGGTTGCTGCGCCTGTTTATGCAGGCGGCGGGGATGGGCACGCCCTAGCAGGCCGTTGAAAAACGTAGGCGAGGCAGCCAGCGCAATACCGATGGCGGCCCCGCAAAAACAGGCGAAAAGCGGCTGGGGTCGCAGGCGACTTTACGAGTAGTAAATGAGCATTTTGAGCCTGTTTTTAACGCCGCGATGGCAACGTAGGTAGTTTTTCAACGGCCTGCTGCTCAGCCGCCAGACTCGCCCTGCAACTGCTCGAGCAGCAGTTGCAGCTGGGCCAGGCGCGCGCCGGGGTCGTCCTGCTGCAGCACCTGCAGCTTCTGCCCCGGCTCCAGCGGCAACAGGTAGGCCAGCTGGTTGGCCAGTTGCGCCTGGCCGACGGCCACGCCGCCCATGCCCAGCGAGGCCACCAGCGGGTGTTCGGCCAGCGCCGCCAGCAGCGCGGCGAGGTCGGCATGCTCGGCCAGCAGCGGGCATTCCGCGGCCTCATCCAGCCAGTCCACCTCGGCGATGGTCAGCTGATCCGGCAGCACCTGGGCACTGCGCACCCGGAAACGCCGACCACCTTCGACGCGAATCCCCAGCAGGCCGTTGGGCCGCTGCTGGAAGTCACGCACCAGCGCCTCGCACCCGATGGCGGCAAAGCTGCTGGCGGCCTCGCCGACCTCCTCGCCCTCGACTATGCAGACCACGCCGAAACCGCTGCCCTGCTTCATGCAGCGACTGATCATGTCCAGGTAGCGCGCCTCGAAGATCTGCAGATCGAGCATGCAGCCGGGGAACAGCACGGTGTTGAGCGGAAACAGCGGCAGATTCATCGTCACCTCACAGCAGCAGAACAATCGCCAGCGGCAACAGCACGGCGGTGATCACGCCCATCAGGCTCATGGCCAGGGCGGCGAAGGCGCCGCACTCGTCGCTTTCCTGCAACGCCCGCGCCGTGCCCACCGCATGCGCGGTGATGCCCAGCGCCATGCCCTGCGCCGCCGGATGCTGGACCCCGCACAGGCGCAGCAACGAGGGCCCGACGATGGCACCGATGACCCCGGTGATCATCACGAACACCGCCGCCAGCGCGGCGATGCCGCCGATCTGTTCGGCCACCAGCATGGCGATTGGCGAAGTCACCGATTTCGGCGCCATGCTCATCAGCATCAGCCGCTCGGCGCCGAACAGCCAGGCCAGCCCGGCGCCCAGCACCGTGGCCAGGGTGCCGGCGAGCAGCAGGGTCAGCACGATCGGCCAGAACAGCTGGCGGATGCGTCGCAGGTTGAGGTACAGCGGCACCGCCAGGGCCACGGTGGCCGGGCCGAGCAGCAGGGTCAGGGCCGCGACGCTGCTCCTGTACTCGGCGAAGCTCAGGCCGCAGAGCAACAGGATGCCGATCACCGTCAGCATCGACACCAGCACCGGCTGCAGGAACACCCAGCGGGTGCGCTCGTAGGCGGCGATGGCCAGCTGGTAGGCGCCCAGGGTGATGCCGATACCGAACAATGGGTGATGGGTCAGCGCCTGCCAGGCGCCCTGCCAGTCCGGACTCATGCCTGCTCCCGGCGCTGCTGGCGCTCGATCAGTTTCTGCATCAACCAGCCGGCGAAGGCCACCGACAGCAGCAGCGACAGCAGCAGCGCGCCGACCACCGCCCAGAAGTCGGCGAGGATGTCGCCGGCATAGGCCATCACCCCCACCGCCGGCGGCACCAGGATCAGCGGCAGGTACTTGAGCAGGCTGCTGGAGGCGACGCTGAGCGGCTCGCCCACCTCGCCGCGCAGCATGAGGAAGACGAACAGCAACAGCATGCCGATGATCGGCCCGGGCAGCATGGGCAGCAGCAGGACGTTGAGGGCGGTACCGAGCAACTGGCACAACACCAGCCAGGACAGGCCGCGAAGCAGCATGGGCAAAATCTCCGAAAGGTGCGATGCCGAATGGCGGAAGCTGTTTGCGCTCTCCAACGCAGCAAAGCCGCCGCGCAGCAGATCGCCAACGGGTTCTCAGGGGTATTCGGGCATCTTCAAGGACATGCCGGCCATTATAGGCGCGATGGCCGCGCGCTGGCCCCTGTCTTGCTTCGCCTGCCGCGCCTATGCCGCGTCATTCAGTGCGGCGAGCCAGGCTTGACCCGGTGCCGGCCTCGTGATGATCTAGCCGGCAAGGGTTCCACGCAAAAACAACAACACCCGCGTCCTCAAGGAGGAACTATGCCGTTCGTACCCGTAGCAGAGCTCAAGGACTATGTTGGCAAGGAACTCGGCAAGTCCGAGTGGCTGACCATCGACCAGCAGCGCATCAACCAGTTCGCCGAATGCACCGGCGACCACCAGTTCATCCACGTCGACCCGGAAAAGGCCAAGCTGACCCCCTTCGGCACCACCATCGCCCACGGTTTCCTGTCGCTGTCGCTGGTGCCGATGCTGATGGAAGGCATCATGATCATGCCCCAGGGCCTGAAGATGGCGGTGAATTACGGCCTCGACAGCGTGCGCTTCATCCAGCCGGTGAAGGTCGATTCCAAGGTACGCCTGACGGTGACCCTGACCGACGCCAACGAGAAGAACCCCGGCCAGTGGCTGCTCAAGGCCCGTGCCGTGCTGGAGATCGAAGGCCAGGAGAAACCGGCCTATATCGCCGAACCGCTGACCCTCTGCTTCGTCTGACCCCTCGCGGCGGGCTCCGCCCCGCCCTTCGCCGAAGCGTGCGGCGCAGCAGCGCAAGCGCCCGCGCTTGCGGCATACTGCCGGCAATGCCCCGACCCGGACGTCTGCCATGAAGCCGCTTGCGCTGCGCCTACTGCCCCTCTGCCTGACCCTGCTGCTCGGCGGCTGCGACGAGGCGCGCAGCCTGCTGCCGGCCGATGCCGTGCTGCCCGACGGCGCGCAGTACCGCGGCGAGATAGTCGACGGCCTGCTGCAGGGCCCGGGGCGTCTGGACTACCGCAACGGCAGCTGGTTCGTCGGCCAGTTCAAGGACGGCCAGCTCGACGGCCCCGGCGAATGGCAGGGCCCGGGCGGCGAACATTACCTGGGGGAATTTCGCCAGGGCATGTTCCACGGCCAGGGCACCCTCACCTACAGCGACGGCAGCCGCTACCAGGGCGGTTTCGCGCGCAACCGCTTTGCCGGCGAAGGCCTGCTGGAACAGGGCGACCAGCGCTACCAGGGCGAATTCGCCGACGACCGTTTCCACGGCCTGGGCAAACTCGAAACGGCCGACGGCAACAGCTTCCAGGGCCAGTTCGTCAACGGCCAGCCGGAAGGCCAGGGGGTCCGCCGCGACGCCTACGGCAACCAGTTCAGCGGGGTGTTCAGCCAGGGCCAGCTCAACGGCCAGGGCAGCTTCAGCAACGCCGAGGGCGACACCTACAGCGGCGGCTTCAAGGACAGCGAGTTCCACGGCAAGGGCCGCTACCAGAGCGCGGCCGGCGACGTCTGGAGCGGCGAATTCAGCGCGGGCGTGCTCGACGGCCCAGGCGAGTACATCGGCAGCGACGGCAGCCGCTATGTCGGCCAGTTCGAGGAGTGGCGCTACCAGGGCGAGGGCCTGCTGACCCTGGCCGACGGCAGCCACTACCAGGGCCAGTTCGTCGCCGGCGACTATGCCGGCAACGGCACCCTGACCCTGGCCGACGGCAGCCGCCAGGCCGGCACCTGGCAACGCGGCCGGCGCGTGCGCGACGAACAGGGCCAGGCCCTGCCGGATGCCCTGGAACTGGGCCTGCTGCAGCAGGGCCGACTGCTCGACGAGGCCATCGCCGCGCTGCCCGCCTCCACCCCCGCGCGCGAGCTGTACGCCCTGACCCTGGCCGGCGACGGCAAGCAGAGCGTGTTCATGCGCGAGGCCGACTACGTCAGCCGCCTGCTGCGCGAGCGCTTCGGCGCCCACGGCAGCATCAGCCTGATCAACCACCGCGACCACCTCGCCGACCGCCCTCTGGCCACCCGCGAGAACCTCAGCCGCGCGGTGCAGGCCCTGGCCGAGCGCAGCGGCGAGGAAGACCTGGTGTTCATCTACCTGACCAGCCACGGCTCGCGCGAGCACGAGCTCAACCTCGACCAGCCGCGCCTGCAGCTGGCCGACCTGCCCGCCAGCGAGCTGGCCGCGCTGCTCGCCCCGCTCAAGCAGCGGCACAAGGTGGTGGTGATCTCGGCCTGCTATTCCGGCGGTTTCATCCCGCCGCTCAAGGACGACAAGACCCTGGTGATGACCGCCGCGCGCGCCGACCGGGTATCCTTCGGCTGCAGCGAAGAGAACGACTTCACCTACTTCGGCCGCGCCCTGTTCGCCGAGGCCCTGGGGGAGACCGACAACCTCGAACGTGCCTTCGAACTGGCCAAGGAACGCGTCGCCGAACGCGAACAGGCCGACGACTATCAACCCTCCGAACCGCAGATCTGGGCCCCGCGCGGCGTGCTCCAGCACTGGCGCAGCCTGCGCCAGAGCCAGGCCGAACGCGCCCTCAGCGCCGTGGCCAGCAACGACGCCAACGACTAAGCTCAGCTGTAACGGACAAGAGACAACTGCATGTACCTGACCCCGCAGCACATCCTGCTCGCCGGCGCCACCGGCCTCACCGGCGAACACCTGCTCGACCGCCTGCTCAGCGAACCCACCGTGGCCCGCGTGCTGGCGCCGACGCGCCGGCCGCTGGCCGCCCACGCCCACCTGGACAACCCGGTGGGCGAGTTGGCCGAGCTGCTGCCGCAGCTGGCCGGGCCCGTTGACACCGCCTTCTGCTGTCTGGGCAGCACGATCAAGCAGGCCGGCTCGCAGGAGGCCTTCCGCGCCATCGATCACGACCTGGTCCTGGCCTTCGCCCGCCGCGCCCGCGAGCTGGGCGCACGGCATCTGCTGGTGGTCAGCGCCCTCGGCGCCGATCCCAATTCCTCGGTGTTCTACAACCGCGTCAAGGGCGAGACCGAACAGGCGCTGAAAGCCATGGACTGGCCGCAACTGACCATCGTCCGCCCCTCGCTGCTGCTCGGCGCGCGCCGCGAGTTCCGCCTCGGCGAACGCCTGGCCGCGCCGCTGCTGCGCTGGCTGCCGGGCAAGTACCGCGGCATCGAGGCCTGCGCCCTGGCCCGCGCGCTGTGGCGCCTGGCCCTGGAGGAAGAGGACGGCGTGCGCGTGATAGAGTCCTCCGACCTGCGCCGCCTCGGGCGCTGACGCCGTGGACGAAGCAATGCAACCGACAAGCCTGATCGAAGCCCTGCAAAACGCCGACATGCTGGAGATCGACGGCCTGCACGCCTGGCAGTTCGACCTCGACACCGAACTGCTGGCCCAGGTCAGCTCCGGCTCCGGCAGCGCCGACAGCGCGACCAAGCCACTGCTGCAGGTGCACTGCATCGACGGTCGCGAGCGCCGCCTGTGGCAGTTCTCCCTGGCCGCGGTGCAGGCCGCCCGGCACGTCGCGGAGGACGACAGCTGGCGCCTCGACGGCAGCGACGCGAGCCACAGCCTCAAGTGCTTCGCCGCCTTTCGCGGCGACAACGAGACTGACGACGCCGACGAGGCCTAACCGTGGGCCTTTACGAGCGCCATATCCTGCCGCACCTGATCGATTTCGCCTGCGGCATGGGTGAGGTGATGAAGGTGCGCGCTCAGCTCGTGCCCCTGGCGCGCGGACGGGTGCTGGAGATCGGCATCGGCAGCGGCCTCAACCTGGGGTTTTATGATCCGCAGCGCGTCGAGAGGGTAGTCGGCGTCGACCCGTCCGCCGCGATGCAGGCCCTGGCCAGAAGCCGCGCCTCCGCCTGCGCGGTGCCGGTGGAAATGATCGCCCTGGAACTGGGGCAGATCCAGGCCGAGGACGCCAGCTTCGACGATATCGTCTGCACCTTCACCCTGTGCACCATCCCCGACGCCGTGGCGGCCCTGCGCGAGATGCGCCGCGTGCTCAAGCCCGGCGGTCGCCTGCTGTTCGGCGAGCACGGCCTGGCCCCGGACCTGCCGGTGCTGCGCTGGCAGAAGCGCCTGACGCCCTGGTGGAAACCGCTGGCCGGCGGCTGCCACCTGGACCGCGACATCCCCGCGCTGATCGAAGCCGGCGGCTTTCATGTCCGCCAGCTGGACAGCGGCTACCTCAAGGGGCCGCGGCCGATGACCCATGTCTATCGCGGCTGGGCCGACTAGCAGGGGCCGTTGAAAAACCACCTACGTTTTTCAACGGCCTGCCAAGCTCGCATCCTCGCCGCGGCAGGCCATACTGCAACTCAGGTTGTTGGACCTCCACCGAAGGGAAGCCGACTCGCGCATGAAGCCCGCCACGCCGTCCATCCGTCTCCGCCCGTTCGCCCTCTGCCTGGCCCTGCTGGCGGGTGCCTGGCCGCTGTTGGCCGAGGCGCGTACGGTGCGCGTCGGCCTGTATGCCAACGAGCCGAAGCTGTTCCAGAACGATGCGGGCCAGCCCGCGGGCATTCTCGGCGAGCTGCTGCTGGCCATCGCCCGCGAGGAGGGCTGGCAGCTGCAGCCCGTGCCCTGCGCCTGGCAGCAGTGTCTGCAGCTGGCCCAGGACGGCGAGATCGACCTGCTGCCGGACGTCGCCTTCAACGAGGAGCGCGCCCGCGTGCTGGATTTCCACCGCGTGCCGTCGCTGTTCAGCTGGTCGCAGCTGTACAGCCACGAGGAAGTGCAGCTGCGCAGCGTGCTCGACCTGCGCGGCCTGCGCATCGCCGCGCTGGAGGGTTCGATCCAGTACCAGTACCTGCAGAGCCTGCTGTACAGCTTCGGCCTGCAGGCGCAGATGATTCCGCTGCGCGACCTGCGCCAGGGCTTCGAGCTGGTGGTGGCGCGCCAGGCCGATGCGGTGGCGGCCAATCATCTGTTCGGCGACTTCAACGCGCCCAGCTACCGCCTGACCGGCACGCCGATCATGTTCCAGCCGGCGCAGCTGTTCTACGCCACGCGCAAGGGCAGCAACGCCGACCTGCTGAGCGCCATCGACCGGCATCTACAGGTCTGGCAGGACGCGCCCGACTCGATCTACTACCAGGTGCTGCAGCGCTGGGGCGGCGAGCAGGCGCGCTGGCGCGTGCCCACCCTGCTCTGGTGGGGCCTGGCGGCGCTCGGCCTGCTGCTGGCACTGGCCGTCGGCGGTGGCCTGCTGCTGCGCCGCCAGGTGGCGGACAAGACCCGTCACCTCAGGGCCAGCGAAGAGCGCCTGAACACCATCCTCGACAGCGTCGAGGCCTACATCTACATCAAGGACCCGCAATTTCGCTACCAGTACGCCAACCGCAAGGTCTGCGAGCTGTTCGGGCTGCCGCCGGCGCAGGTGATCGGCAAGACCGACGCCGCCTTCTTCGACGCCGAGACCGTGCTGGCGCTGCAGGACAACGACCGCCGCGTGCTCGCCGGCGAGCGCATGGAAACCGAGGAAACCAACCGCGACCGCAACGGTCGGCGCGAACGCACCTACCTCTCGGTCAAGCTGCCGCTGCGCGCCGCCGACGGCAGCATCTACGCCCTGTGCGGCATCTCCACCGACATCAGCGAGCACAAGAAGAACCTCGAACAGATTCACCAACTGGCCTATTACGACGCGCTGACCGGCCTGCCCAACCGCCGTTTGCTGCTCGAACGCCTGCAGTTCGCCCTGGCGCGCAGCGCGCGCAACCGCCGCGAGGGCGCACTGCTGTTCATCGACCTGGACAACTTCAAGCAGCTCAACGACACCCTCGGCCACGACATGGGCGACCTGCTGCTGCAGCAGGTCGGCGATCGCCTGCTCGATCAGCTGCGCCAGGAAGACAGCCTGGCGCGCCTGGGCGGCGACGAGTTCGTGCTGATGCTGGAGAACCTCGACCCCGAGCCGCAGGCCGCCATCGCCGCCATCGAACAGGTCGCCGACAAGCTCCTGCGCGCCCTGGCCAAACCCTTCGAGCTGCCCGGACACAGCCACGACAGCAGCGCCAGCATCGGCGTGGCGCTGTTCTCCCAGCCCCACGACCGGCCGGAGGAACTGCTCAAGCACGCCGACCTGGCGATGTACGAAGCCAAGGCCGCCGGGCGCAACACCCTGCGCTTCTTCGACCCGCGCATGCAGCAGGCGCTGACCGCCCGCGCCGCCCTGGAACACGAGCTGCGCCGCGCCCTGGCCGACGGCCAGCTGCTGCTGCACTACCAGCCGCAGGTCGACCAGCACGGCACACTGCTCGGCGTCGAAGCCCTGGTGCGCTGGCAGCACCCGCAACGGGGTCTGGTGCCACCGGGCGAGTTCATTCCGCTGGCCGAGGGCTGCGGGCTGATCCTGCCGATAGGCCGCTGGATTCTGCACAGCGCCTGCCGCCAGCTGGCCAGTTGGGCGCAGGACCCGCGCCAGACCGGGCTGACCCTGGCGATCAACGTCAGCGCACGCCAGTTCCATCACCCCGACTTCGTCGCCGACGTGCTCGCCGCCCTGACGGAAAGCGGCGCCGACCCGCAGCGCCTGGAGCTGGAGCTGACCGAAAGCCAGCTGGTGCAGGACATCGAGGCGCTGATCGGCAAGATGGGCCAGCTCAAGGCCCACGGCGTGCGCTTCTCGCTGGACGATTTCGGCACCGGCTACTCCTCGCTGAGCTACCTCAAGCGCCTGCCGCTGGACCAGTTGAAGATCGACCGCAGCTTCGTCCACGACCTGCAGGGCAGCGCCAGCGACACCGCCATAGTGCGCACCATCCTGGCCCTGGGCCAGGCCCTGGAGCTGCGGGTGATAGCCGAAGGCGTGGAAAACCAGGCGCAGCGCGACGCCCTGCTGCGCCTGGGCTGCCATTACTTCCAGGGCTACCTCTACGGCGCCCCGCAGCCGGCCGAGCAACTCGGCCTGCACGGCACGACGCCGGCCAGCGTGCGCCAGGGCGCGGGCCTGCAGGGCTGAGGCGTCAGGTCGTCTCGCGCAGCGCCAGGCCGTCCACCAGGCCGGCGGCGATGGCCATGCCCACCAGCTCCGCCAGCGTCTCGGCCTGCATGCGCTTCATCACCCGTGAGCGGTATAGGTCGACGGTCTTCACGCTGATATCGAGCTGCTCGGCGACTTCGCGGTTGGTGTAGCCGCGCACCAGCGGCACCAGCACGTCACGCTCGCGCGGGGTGAGCTGATCGAGCCGCGCCTGCACCTCGGCCAGACGCGGATCGTGCCGGGGCCGGGACGGACGGCGATCCAGCGCCTGCTGCACGCTGTCGAGCAACAGCTGCTCGTTGTAGGGCTTCTCGATGAAGTCCACCGCGCCGGCTTTGAACGCGCGCACGACTATGGGCACGTCGGCATGGCCGCTGACGAAGATCACCGGCAGGTCGATGCCGCGCGCGCGCATCTCCTCCTGCACGTTCAGCCCGCCCATGCCCGGCATGCGCACGTCCAGCAGCACACAGGCGTTGGCGCTGGGATCGCAGGCGTCGAGAAAGGCGCGCCCGCTGGTGAAGGGCACGCCGGTCAGGCCCACCGATTCCAGCAGCCAGAGCGTCGAGTCGAGCATGCCCTGGTCGTCATCGACCACGTAAACCCGTTGTTGCATCCCTGTGCTGCTCCTCTTGTTGTTATGACTCTCGTTGCTCGCGGCTACTCGTCCCTGCCCAAGGGCAAACGACACTCCAGACACAGCCCGCCGCCCTCGGCCGGGAAGGCCTCCAGCGCCCCGCCAAAGCCCTCGACGATGCTGCGGCTCATGGACAGGCCGAGGCCCAGGCCGTCCGCCTTGCTGGTGTAGAAGGGGGTGAACAGCTTGGCCAGTTGCTCGTCGCTGACGCCCGGCCCCTGGTCGATCACCCGGATCGCCAGACCGCCGTCGCGCTCGCCGGCCTCCAGGCGAACTTGCGATGCGCTGCCCGGATGCTGATCGCGGTTGGCCTCGATGGCGTTGCGCAACAAATTCAGCAGCACCTGCTCCAGCAGGACGCGGTCGGCGAATACCGGCGGCAGATTGTCCGGCAAGACGTCGCTGACCGCCACCTGCGCCGCACCGGCCTCCCAGTTGCACAGACGCACCGCCTCGCGCGCCACCTCGGCCAGGTTCAGCGCCTGCATGCGCCGCTGGCCCTTGCGCAGGAAGGCGCGCAGGCGCTTGATCACTGCCGCGGCGTGATTGGCGTGCTCGGTGATGCGCGCCAGGCCCTGGGCCACCTTGTCCGCACCGGCCGGATCGCCACCGACGCCCTGCAGGTAGCGCTGGCTGGCACTGGCGTAGTTGACCACCGCCGCCAGCGGCTGGTTGATCTCGTGGGCGATGCCCGAGGCCAGTTCGCCCAGGGTGATCAGCCGCGTGGTGTGCGCCAGCTCGTCCTCCAGGCGGCGCTTGTTCTCCTCGGCCTGGATACGCGCGGTGATGTCGCGCGACACGCTGACCACCTCCACCACCGCGCCGGTGTAGGTTTCGCGAATGGCGCGGCTGGCGGTCTCGAACCACAGGTAGTGGCCGTCGCGGTGGCGGATGCGGTAGGTCATGGTGTGGTAGCCGTCCTGCTCCAGCGCCTCGCGCGCCTGCTTGGCCTGCTGCAGTTGGTCCTGCGGATGCAGCAAGCCGTCGACCGCCATGCCGCGCAGTTCTTCCGGCCAGTAGCCGAGCAGCGTCCAGCAGGCCGGCGAGGCATCGAGAAACACGCCGTCCGGGGTATGCCGGGAAATCAGGTCGGTGGTGTTCTCGGTGATCAGCCGGTACAGCCGCCGCGCCCGCGCGGCCTCGCGCTGTTCGCGAATTTCCTGGGTCGCCTCGCGGCAGCGCGCCAGCACCCGCCGTTCGGCGACATCAGGGATAAAGCTCCAGATCAGGATGCGCTCGCCGTCCTGCGCCTCCACCGCCTCGATGGCCCGGCATTGCTCCAGGCAGGCGCGCACCAGCGGCACATGGTTGACCGGCAACAGCGCGCCGACCTGGGCCAGCGCGCGCTCGCCGAGCAGCGCCTGTAGCGCCTGATTGAACTCCAGCGGACGCGCCCGCTCGTCGAGCAGCAGCGCCGGCTGCGGATCGGCCGACAGCAGCGGCGCACCGCGGCTCATGCCACTGGCCAGGCCGACCAGTTGCGCCAGCAGCTCGCGCAGCCAGGGCAGCCATTCCAGGCCGGCGTCTTCGTCCACCTGCAGCAGCAACAGACCGGCGCCCCCCTCCTCCAGGCTCAGCGCCAGCGCCTGACCGTGATGAATGGCGGCGCGGCGCAGGCACCCGGCCAGCCAGCAGGGCAGCTGACGCACAGCTTCCAGGCTGAGGCAGGGCTGCGTCGTCAGCGCGTCGAACAGGGCCTGATCGCTGGCGGCCAGCGGATCCCCCTGCCCCGGTGGCAAACGCGGTCCGCCATCGTCCTGGGCATAGGTGCGACTGGCCGGCTGCCAGGCCAGGTACCAGGCCTGGCGCACCTGCGGGCAGCCCAGCACGGCGCGGCGCAAAGCGGCCGCCCGCTCGTGGAGGGATGGCGCTTCGCGCTGGATACGCAGCCAGGCCTGCAGCGGCACGGCCGCTCGATCGCTTGAAAGACTCATATAGTAACTATTCTATAAAACCTTGGTACATCTTCCATAAAAAATAGAAATGACCTATAAATCACCGTCAGCAAGCTTCGGTAATGCCTGCATCATTACCGGAATAACCAGAGCTAACAATCAGCCAAAGGTGTATCCGCCATGTCGATCTACGAGCAGGGCCTCGGCCGCGCCGCCGTCAACCATGTCGCCCTCAGCCCCCTGAGCTTCATCGAACGTACCGCGGCGGTTTACCCGCACTACCCGGCCGTGGTGCATGGCTCGATCCGTCGCAACTGGGCCGAGACCTACGCGCGCTGCCGGCGCCTGGCCTCGGCGCTGGCCGGCCGCGGCATCGGCCAGGGCGATACGGTGGCGGTGATGCTGCCGAACATTCCGGCCATGCTCGAAGCGCATTTCGGCGTGCCGATGATCGGCGCGGTGCTCAACACCCTCAACGTGCGCCTGGATGCCGAGGCCATCGCCTTCATGCTGCAGCATGGCGAAGCCAAGGTGGTGATCGCCGACCGCGAGTTCCATGAGGTGATCCACGCCGCCATCGGCATGCTCGACCACCCGCCGCTGGTGATCGATGTCGACGACCCCGAGTACGGCGAGGGCCAGGCGGTCAGCGAGCTGGACTACGAGGCCTTCCTCGCCGAGGGCGACCCCGCGTTCGCCTGGCAGTGGCCGACGGACGAGTGGCAGGCCATCAGCCTCAACTACACCTCTGGCACCACCGGCAACCCCAAGGGCGTGGTCTATCACCACCGCGGCGCCTTCCTCAACGCCATGGGCAACCAGATGACCTGGGCCATGGGCAACCACCCGGTCTACCTGTGGACCCTGCCGATGTTCCACTGCAACGGCTGGTGCTACCCCTGGACGGTCACTGCGCTGGCGGGCGTGCATGTGTTCCTGCGCCGCGTCGACCCGGCGAAGATCCTCACCCTGATCCGCGACGAGCAGGTCACCCACCTGTGCGGCGCGCCCATCGTGCTCAACGCCCTGGTGAACATGCCGGCCGAGGCCAAGGCGGCCATCGATCATCCGGTCAAGGCCATGGTCGCCGGTGCCGCGCCACCGGCCAAGGTGATCGGCGCGGTGGAGGAGATGGGCATCCATGTCACCCATGTGTACGGCCTGACCGAGGTCTACGGCCCCGTGACCCTGTGCGCCTGGCACGCCGA
Source organism: Pseudomonas sp. PL-6 (assembly GCF_054110165.1). NCBI lineage: Bacteria > Pseudomonadati > Pseudomonadota > Gammaproteobacteria > Pseudomonadales > Pseudomonadaceae > Pseudomonas > Pseudomonas sp. PL-6. The sequence goes on from NZ_CM134189.1 coordinate 4,497,498, forward strand.
ATGGGACGAGCTGCCGCTGGAAGAACGCGCCACCATCAAGGCGCGCCAGGGCGTGCGCTACCCGACTCTGGAAGGGGTGATGGTGGCCGACCCGAAGACCCTGGAGCCGGTGCCGCGCGACGGTCAGACCATCGGCGAGATCTTCATGCGCGGCAACACAGTGATGAAGGGCTACCTGAAGAACCCCAGCGCCACCGCCGAAGCCTTCGAGGGCGGCTGGTTCCACACCGGCGACCTGGGCGTGTGCCACGCCGACGGCTACGTGGAAATCCGCGACCGCCTCAAGGACATCATCATCTCCGGCGGCGAGAACATCTCCACCATCGAGGTCGAGGGCGTGCTCTATCGCCACCCGGCGGTGCTGGAGGCGGCGGTGGTCGCCCGTCCGGACGAGAAATGGGGCGAGACGCCCTGCGCCTTCATCACCCTCAAGACCGGCCAGCAGGCCAGCGACGCCGAGATCATGGCCTTCTGCCGCGAGCACCTGGCCGGCTTCAAGGTGCCCAAGACCGTGGTCTTCACCCAGTTGCCAAAGACCAGCACCGGCAAGATCCAGAAGTTCGTCCTGCGCGATATGGCCAAGGCGCTGTAGAAGCGCCCTCTCCCCCGGCCCCTCTCCCGCAAGCGGGAGAGGGGTGAATGAACCGTTTGCACAACAACAAGAACCGGCCCAGGCGGCCGACGGAGAACCCTCATGCAAATCTTCAAGCGCCGTGACGGCGACGAACAACCGTACTGGCCCCTCGGCCCGTTCAAGCTGCGCCTGCCGTTCGTGCATTACCGATGGGAAACCGCCGAGATGCTGCAGGCACTGATCATGTTCGTGGTCAGCCTGGCGATGATCCCCCTACTGGAAAAGTACCTCGGCCTGCCCTACGACGTGGCCCTGGCCTACGTGGTGGTGTGCGGCATCGGCTTCATGCTGCCGGCGCTGCTCGGCGTGCCGCTGGTGCCCGGCTGGATCACCCCCGGCATTCCGGTGGTGCTGCTGTTTCTCGGCAACTACGAGCCGGGTCCTGCGGCCATTCAGGCGCTGTTCGCCCTGCAGTTCCTGGTGTTCGTGATCTTCCTCTTCCTCGGCGTCACGCGCCTGGGCAGCGCGCTGGTGCGGCTGATCCCCAACTCGATGAAGGGCGGCATCATCATCGGCGCCGGCATCGCCGCGCTGATGGGCGAGATCAGCGCCGGCGGCCGCCTGGCCAACACGCCGATCTCCCTGGTTCTCGGCAGCCTGATCTGCCTGTATCTGATGTTCTCGGTGTCGTTCAAGGGTCTGACCGAGCGCGTGCCCTTCGCCCGCAAGATCGTCAACTACGGCATGGTGCCGGGCATGCTGATCGCCATCTTCATCGGCATCGCCGTGGGCGAGTACAAGATGCCGGACGTGAAGTGGGGCATCACCGCGCCGGCCTTCGGCGAAATGTGGAACTACCTGCCGTTCAACGTCGGTTTCCCCAGCCTCGATGTGTTCATGCTGGCCGTGCCCACGGCGGTGATCGCCTACGTGATCGCCTTCGGCGACATCATCGTCGGCCAGTCGCTGATGCAGCGCGCCGATGAACTGCGCACCGACGAGGTGATCGAAAACAACGTCGACCGCATCCACCTGGTGACCGCCATCCGCAACGCCCTGCACGCCTTCTTCGCGCCCTACCCGGGCCTGGCCGGCCCGCTGTGGACGGCGGTGGCGGCGACCATGGCCGAGCGTTACAAGTACGGGCGCAAGGCGATGGACTCGATCTACAGCGGCGCCGGCACCTTCTGGATCACCGGTTTCGCCGCGCTGTTCATGCTGCCGCTGGTCAGTTTCTTCCAGCCGGTACTGCCGATCGCCCTGTCGCTGACGCTGATCCTCACCGGCTACATCTGCCTGATGGTTGGCTTCGAGCAGCTCAACAACAACACCGAGCGCGGCATCGCCGGCACCATGGGTGTGGTGCTCGCCGTCTACGGCGCGGGCTGGGGCCTGGCCGCAGGCGCTGCGCTGTACATCCTGGTCGAACGCACCCATCTGCTTAAATTCACCAGCATCAAGGACAAACCGAACGAAGCGGCCGAGGCCGACTGAGTTCATTCGTTCACCCAGCGCCGCGCCAGTCGCGGCGCCTCCGCTGTCGAGGTTGCACCATGCCCGAATTCAACGCCCCGCTGCGCGATATGCGCTTCGTCCTCCATGACGTCTTCCAGGCGCCGAGCCTGTGGGCGCGCCTGCCGGCCCTGGCGGAAACCGTCGATGCCGACACCGCCGATGCCATCCTCGAAGAGGCGGCCAAGGTCACCGGCAGCCTGATCGCTCCGCTGAATCGCAGCGGCGACGAGGAAGGCGCGCAGTGGGTCGATGGCGACGTGCGCACCCCGGCAGGTTTTCGCGAGGCCTACGCCACCTATACCGAAGGCGGCTGGGTCGGCCTGTCCGGCAACCCGAATTACGGCGGTATGGGCATGCCCAAGATGCTCGCCGTGGCTTTCGAGGAGATGCTCTACGCCGCCGGCTCCAGCTTCGCGCTGTACTCGGCGCTGAGCTCCGGCGCCTGCCTGGCCATCGACGCCCACGCCAGCGAAGACCTTAAAACCACCTACCTGCCACCAATGTACGAAGGCCGCTGGGCCGGCTCCATGTGCCTGACCGAGGCCCATGCCGGCACCGATCTGGGCATCATCCGCACCCGCGCCGAGCCGCAGGCCGACGGCAGCTACAAGGTCACCGGCAGCAAGATCTTTATCACCGGCGGTGAGCAGGATCTGACCGAGAACATCATCCATCTGGTGCTGGCCAAGTTGCCGGACGCACCGGCCGGGCCGAAGGGCATCTCGCTGTTTCTGGTGCCCAAGGTGATGGTGGGTGCCGACGGCAGCCTCGGCGCGCGCAACGCGGTGAGCTGCGGCTCCATCGAGCACAAGATGGGCATCAAGGCCTCGGCTACCTGCGTGATGAATTTCGACGGCGCCACCGGCTATCTGATTGGCGAAGTGAACAAGGGCCTGGCGGCGATGTTCACCATGATGAACTACGAGCGCCTGTCCATCGGCATCCAGGGCATCGGCTGCGCCGAGGCGTCCTATCAGTCGGCGGTGGCCTATGCCCGCGAGCGCATCCAGAGCCGCGCCGCTACCGGCCCGGTGAACCACGACAAGATCGCCGACCCGATCATCGTCCACGCCGACGTGCGCCGCATGCTGCTGACCATGAAGGCGCTGAACGAGGGCGGGCGGGCCTTTGCATGCTACGTCGGCCAACAGCTCGACCTGGCCAAGTACGCCGAGGACGCCAGCGAGCGGCAGAACGCCGAAGCGATGGTGGCCCTGCTCACCCCGGTGGCCAAGGCCTTCTTCACCGACACCGGCCTGGAAAGCTGCGTGCACGGCCAGCAGGTGTTCGGCGGCCACGGCTATATCCGTGAATGGGGTCAGGAGCAACTGGTGCGTGACGTACGCATCGCACAGATCTATGAGGGCACCAACGGCATCCAGGCACTCGACCTGCTCGGGCGCAAGGTAGTGGCCAACGGCGGCGCCGCGCTGCGCCTGTTCGCCGGCGAGGTGCGCGACTTCGCCCATGCCCATGAATCGCCGTACCGCGAGCGCCTGATCGAGGCCCTGGAGCGCCTGGAGGCGGTCAGCGGCTGGCTGCTGGAACAAGCCAAGACCGATCCGAACTCGGTGGGCGCCGCCTCGGTGGAGTACCTGCACCTGTTCGGCTACGTCGCCTACGCCTACATGTGGGCGCGCATGGCCGCCGTGGCGCAGAGCAAGCAGGCAGAGGACGAAGCCTTCTACGGCGGCAAGCTGGCCACCGCCGAGTTCTTCTTCGCCCGCCTGCTGCCACGCAGCCTGAGCCTGGAGGCGAGCATTCGTGGCGGCAGCGCCCCGCTCTACGGCCTCGCTGCTGAGCAGTTCTGAAACCTTTGAGCGTGTTGCGCGGCGTCCGTCTGCGAGGCGCCGCGCCTTTTTATTCCCCGCAGCCCGGATGCAATCCGGGGACAGTCGGCAGGCCTCTCCCGGATTGCATCCGGGCTACAATCCCCGCCGCACCACGGCCCATAACAAGAGTCCTCCCATGCGAACCCTGACCACCCTGACCGGCAACAGCCAGAAACTCGATGGCGGCGCCATGTTCGGCAACGCGCCCAAGGCGCTGTGGCAGCGCTGGATGCCGGCCGACGACCTCAATCGCATCGACCTCGGCTGCCGCGCCCTGCTGGTGCAGGAGGACGAGCGCAATATCCTGGTGGAAACCGGCATCGGCGCCTTCTTCAGCCCCGAGCTGAAGCAGCGCTTCGGCGTGCAGGAAGAGCGTCACGTCCTGCTCGACAGCCTGGCGGCCGTGGACCTGAGCGACGCCGACATCGACATCGTCGTGCTCACCCACCTGCACTTCGACCATGCCGGCGGCCTGCTCGCCGCCTGGCAGGAGGGTCAGCCGGCGCGCCTGCTGTTCCCCAACGCCCGCTTCGTCAGCGGCCGCCGCCAATGGCAGCGGGCGCGCCAGCCCCATGCCCGCGACCGCGCCTCCTACATCCCCGAGCTGCTGGACCTGCTGGACGCCAGCGGCCGCCTGCAGCTGATCGACGAAACCGAAAGCTGTGAGCTGCTCGGCCCCGACTGGCGCCTGCACTGGAGCGACGGCCACACCCCGGGCCAGCTGCTGCCGGAAGTGGCCATGCCGGGCGGGCCGGTGGTGTTTCCCGGCGACCTGATCCCCGGCGCGCCCTGGGTGCACCTGCCGATCACCATGGGTTACGACCGCTTTCCCGAAGGCCTGATCGAGGAGAAGGAAGCCCTGCTGGCCGACCTCGTCGCCCGCGGCGGCCGCCTGGTGTTCACCCATGATCCGGAGGTGGCCATGGGCCGGGTAACGCGCGACGAAAAAGGCCGCTACGGGCTCGATGAAGCGGTAAAAGCGGCACATCTGCTGGCAAGTTGAGGCCAAGCGGTCTTGACGGCCTCGGCAGGCAGCGCGAGCATGGCCGCTTCGCTCGGCCGCCCGCCGAAACCGCCGCGACCATTCGACAGCCCTGGGGAACCGCCTTATGAGCCTGGCCTCCGTTCGTGCCTTCCTCGCTGACAAAGCGCCCGACATCCACATCATCGAGCTGCCCTCCAGCACCGCCACCGTGGCCCTGGCTGCCGAGGCACACGGCGTATCGCCGGGGCAGATCGCCAAGACCCTGGCCTTTCGCATCGCCGAACGCGACGTGCTGATCGTCGCCCGCGGCGATGCGCGCATCGACAACCGCAAGATGAAGGAATGCTTCGGCGCCAAGGCGCGCATGCTCGATGCGCAGACCGTGGTCGAACTGACCAGCCATCCGGTCGGCGGCGTCTGCCCCTTCGGCCTGGCCACGCCGCTCAGCGTCTACTGCGACCGCTCGCTGCTGGCCTTCGCCGAAGTGCTGCCGGCCGCCGGCGCCACCCACAGCGCCGTGCGCATCGCCCCCGAGCGCATGGCCGAGTTGGTCGACGCCGAGTGGATCGATGTGTGTATGGAAGTGGAACCCGAGCCCTGTCTCTGATGGCCAAGCTCAAGGTGTTCTACAACAGCGCCTGCCCGGTGTGCGACGCCGGCATCGCGGCGCAGCGCAAGCGCATGCAGGCCGGCGGCGACTGCCCGGTGGAATGGGTCGACGTGCACCGGCAGCCGCAGACGGTCGAAGAGCTGAACCAGGCTCTGGAGCCGGTGCGCGAGCGCCTGCACCTGCGCGACGAGCAGGGCCAAGTGCTGGTCGGCGTGGACGCCTTCGCCGCGCTGTTCCGCCACACCCGCGGCCAGCGCTGGCTGGCCCGCCTGCTGCGCCTGCCCGGCCTGCATTGGCTGGCGCAGCGCGCCTACAACCTGTTCGCCCGCGCCCTGTATCGCTGGAACCGCTGGCGCCGGCACTGGTAGCGCGGCCCGGGCGCCCGCTTCTCGCGCCAGGTTTCTGCACACGCAACTGCAAAACGGGCCATGGCCTGCGGAGCGCCCCCGCCATGAAGGCCATTTGTCCGCCGCATGACCGACCTTCATATGCCTGAATGCGACCTTTGCGGTAGAATCCGCCCCCTCTTTCTACCGCCCAGCTGATTTTTCTCAGGGGAATGCCATGTTCAGCCGTGATTTGAACCTTGCTCGTTATGACGCCGAATTGTTTGCCGCGATGGAGCAGGAAGCCCAGCGCCAGGAAGAACATATCGAGCTGATCGCCTCGGAAAACTACACCAGCCCGGCGGTGATGGAAGCCCAGGGCAGCGTGCTGACCAACAAGTACGCCGAAGGCTACCCGGGCAAGCGCTACTACGGCGGTTGCGAGTACGTCGACGTGGTCGAGCAGCTGGCCATCGACCGCGCCAAGCAGCTGTTCGGCGCCGACTACGCCAACGTCCAGCCACACTCCGGCTCGCAAGCCAACTCGGCCGTGTACATGGCCCTGCTCAACGCCGGCGACACCGTGCTGGGCATGAGCCTGGCCCACGGCGGCCACCTGACCCACGGCGCCAGCGTCAGCTTCTCCGGCAAGATCTACAACGCCGTGCAGTACGGCATCACCGACGCCGGCCTGATCGACTACGACGAAGTCGAGCGCCTGGCGGTCGAGCACAAGCCGAAGATGATCATCGCCGGCTTCAGCGCCTACTCCCAGGTGCTGGACTTCCCGCGTTTCCGCGCCATCGCCGACAAGGTCGGTGCCTACCTGTTCGTCGACATGGCCCACGTCGCCGGTCTGGTCGCCGCCGGCCTGTACCCGAACCCGGTGCCCTTCGCCGACGTGGTCACCACCACCACCCACAAGACCCTGCGCGGCCCGCGCGGTGGCCTGATCCTGGCGCGCAAGAACGAGGAGCTGGAGAAGAAGTTCAACTCCGCGGTGTTCCCCGGCGGCCAGGGTGGCCCGCTGGAGCACGTCATCGCGGCCAAGGCCGTGTGCTTCAAGGAAGCCCTGCAGCCCGAGTTCAAGGCCTACCAGGCGCAGGTGATCAAGAACGCCCAGACCATGGCCGGCGTGTTCATCGACAACGGCTACGACGTGGTTTCCGGCGGCACCGAGAACCACCTGTTCCTGCTCTCGCTGATCAAGCAGGACATCACCGGTAAGGACGCCGACGCCGCCCTGGGCCGCGCCTTTATCACCGTGAACAAGAACAGCGTGCCGAACGATCCGCGCTCGCCCTTCGTCACCTCCGGTCTGCGCATCGGCACCCCGGCGGTGACCACCCGCGGTTTCAAGGAAGAGGAATGCCGCCAGCTGGCCGGCTGGATCTGCGAAGTGCTGGCCAACATCGGCAACGACGAAGTCGAAGGCCGCGTGCGCGAGCAGGTCAAGGCGCTGTGCGCCAAGTTCCCGGTCTACGGCAACTAAGCCTCAGCCGCGAATGAAAAAGCCCGCCAATTCGGCGGGCTTTTTTGTGGCCAACGGAATCAGGCCGGCTGTTTCACATAGCGCGCTAGCTGGGCGTCGCGGCTCATCACGTCGAGGGTCGCGGCCAGCACCTGCTCGCTGGTGACGTCGGCCTGGGAGAAGATGCTGCCGAAGTTCTGGTGGGTGACCTTGGCGAAATGCGCGCGGTCCTGCGCCTCGATGCCCAGCAGGGTGGCATAGGCGTCCAGCGCTTCGCCCTGGCCGACCGCCATGTCTTCGGCGATGGAGTCGAGCATGCCATTCATCGCCAGCCACGAACGGCCGCCATAGCCCATCGCCACGCTGGTGTCGCAGCCGTTGGTGCCGGAGGTCATGCCGAAGGTGGCGTTGCCCGAGGTGCCGTTGGTGGTGGTGGCCAGCAGGTGCGGGGCCAGACCGCGCTGCCCTTCGAATACCATGTTGCCCCAGCCGCAGCCATTGCCGCCGGCGGCGTTGGCGAACGCCCCGGTGCTGGCCAGGCTCAGCACGCCCACAATCAAACCCCTGCTCAGCAGTCGCTTGTCCATATCTGTTGCTCCGCAATGTCTTGGTAATGGAAACCGCACAAAGAGCTTTGGCGACACTTGCCAGGCTGTCAAACTCGCCCCCGCAAATCGTGGGCCGTGCGGCAAACGGCAGCGCGCCGCCAGCAGCCTTGGCTATAGTGATGGAAATCCTCCAGGAGTACGGGCATGAGTGAATCAGCCAACGAGCGTCGGCGCTTTCAGCGCATCGCCTTCGACGCGCCCATCGCAATCGCCCAGGGCGAACGGCGCTGGACGGCGGCTCTGCACGACCTCTCGCTCAAGGGCCTGATGATCAAGAAACCGCGCGACTGGAACGGCGACCCGGACCAACCGTTCGAGGCGCAGATCGACCTGGGCGGCGAGGCCCAGGTGAAGATGGAAGTGGTGCTGACCCGCACCCAGCAGGATCACCTGGGCTTCGTCTGCCGGCATATCGACCTGGACTCCATCAGCCACCTGCGCCGCCTGGTGGAGCTGAACCTGGGCGACGAGAGCCTGCTGGAGCGCGAGCTGGCGGCGCTGGGCGAGGACGAGACGCCATAGCGGCTCGGCTGGGTTGAGCGCAGCGATCCCCATCACGGCGGCGCACCTGCCGACGCGGCGCCAGAAATCGCCGTCGACTCGGGATCAATGCCCACGCCGCTGGCCCGACCTACGCCCCGGATCTACTCGAACAAGGCATCCAGCGCCTGCTCCAAGCGCGTCACGGCGATGATCGCAAGGCCGCCCGGCGCTTCCTTGGGCGCATTGCCCTTGGGCACTATGGCGCGCTTGAAGCCGTGCTTGGCCGCCTCCTTCAGCCGTTCCTGGCCGCTCGGCACCGGGCGGATCTCGCCGGACAGGCCGACCTCGCCGAACACCAGCAGATCGTGCGGCAGCGGGCGGTTGCGCAGGCTGGAGATCACCGCCGCCATCAGCGCCAGGTCGGAGGCGGTTTCCAGCACCTTGACCCCGCCGACCACGTTGAGGAACACGTCCTGGTCGTAGGTGGGGATGCCGCCGTGGCGGTGCAGCACCGCCAGCAGCATGGCCAGGCGGTTCTGGTCCAGGCCCAGGGTGACCCGGCGCGGGTTGGCCATATGGCTGGTGTCGACCAGCGCCTGCACCTCCACCAGCATCGGCCGGGTGCCTTCCCAGGTGGCCATCACCACGCTGCCCGGCACTTCCTCCTGGGCGCGGGTAAGGAAGATCGCCGAGGGGTTGGTGACCTCCTTGAGGCCCTTGTCGGTCATGCCGAACACGCCCAGCTCGTTGATCGCGCCGAAACGGTTCTTCACCGCGCGCAGCAGGCGCAGGCGGCCATCGGACTCGCCCTCGAAATACAGCACGGTGTCGACCATATGCTCGAGCACGCGTGGCCCGGCCAGGGCGCCCTCCTTGGTCACGTGGCCGACCAGGAAGATCGCCGTGCCGCTCTGCTTGGCGTAGCGCACCAAGAGCGCGGCGCTCTCGCGCACCTGGGCGACACCGCCGGGGGCCGACTGCAGCTGCTCGGTGAAGATGGTCTGGATCGAGTCGATGACCATCACCTTGGGCTTTTCTGCCCGCGCGGTGGCGATGATGGTCTCGATGCAGGTCTCGGTCATCACCTTCAGCTGGTCCTCGGGCAGGCCGAGGCGGCGGGCGCGCATGGCCACCTGCTGCTGCGATTCCTCGCCGGTGACGTACAGCGCAGGAAAGCGCGTGGCGATGTTGCACAGGGTCTGCAGCAGGATGGTCGACTTGCCGATGCCGGGGTCGCCGCCGATCAGCACCACCGAGCCGTCCACCAGGCCGCCGCCGAGCACCCGGTCCAGCTCGCCGGAGGCGGTGGAAAAGCGCGGCACCTCCTCGACGCTGACCTCGGCCAGGGTCTTGATCTGTGCCTGCTGGCCAGCCCAGCCGGTGCGCCCGCTCGGCGCCGAGACGCCTTCCAGCACGGTTTCCACCAGGGTATTCCAGGCCCCGCACTCGCCGCACTGCCCGGCCCATTTGGGGAAGGTGGCGCCGCACTCGGTGCAGCCGTACATGCGCTTGGCCTTGGCCATGGGGGACAGTCCTGCCTGCTGAACAAAGGCTGGAACGATACCGAACAACTGGATAAATTTACAGACCCGCCAAGCCGCTCCCTGGAGCCCCCATGCAGATCGAACTGCTGCCCACCGCTGTCGACCAGCTTCCCCTGATCCGCAATCTCTACCAGTTCTACGCCTACGAGAGTTCGGACTGGGAGCAGGAAGAGGTCGAGAACGACGGCCGCTTCTATATCCACGAGCCGCACCTGGCGCGCTACTGGCAGGAGCCGGGCTGGAGCGCGCAGCTGATTCTCGCCGACGGCTTCATCGCCGGCTTCCTGCTGATCGAGCGCAGCGAACTGCCGGGCATCGACGCCGCGGAATTCGCCGACCTGTTCATCCTCAAGAAATACCGCCGCCAGGGCATCGGCCGCGCCCTGGTGCACCAGCTGCTGGGCGACGGTAGCCCCTGGCTGCTGCGTTTCTACCGCCAGGACGAACTGGCGTGCGCCTTCTGGGAACAGCTGTTCAAGGAGCTGCCGCGACCGCCGCGACAGATCTGGAGCGAGGATGAAGCGGACGGCCTGCTCAGCTACCTGATCAATCCGCCCACGCACTGAGCGGCGCCGGCAGGCGCGGCGGCCGGCCGGGAGGGCGCCGCGCGCCCAGGGCCGTGTCCGGTTTCGCGGCGCCGCCTGTGCGAATGGCGTCAGCTCTTGCAGCCGTTGCCGCAACCGCAGCACTGCCCGGCGGCGCGCTTGAGCTGGCGCGCCAGCTCGTCCTTGAGCGCCACGCGGCTGTGCTTGAGGGCGCCGAGGGCGCTATCGTCGAGCAGTTCGATGCCGTCCTCGATGCGGCAGATGCGTTTGTCCAGCGCCTCGTAGTCGTCGGCCTGACGGGCGAACTGAGCGTCCTGCCGGCGCAGGCGCTGCAGTTCGTCGCGGTGTTCGGGGAAGTCGTGGATCAGCGGGTGATGGTCGACGTGCATGCGCAAGCTCCTTGGTTGGGGGTTGCGCGCAGCCTAGACCGACCTCGGGCGCCGCTCGTTGATCCGGGTCAAGCGCCGCCTAGGTCGCGGCGGCGCGCAGCAGGCTGGCGATCTCGTCCTTCAGGCCGACCCGTTGCAGCTTGAGCCCCTGCAGGGTCAGGTCGTCGACGGCGACGCGGCCGTCCTCGATTTCGTAGATGCGCTTGTCCAGCTCTTCGTATTCTTCGGCCATGCGGGCGAAGCGCGCATCGTGCTGCATCAGCTGGCGCAGGGCGCCGTTGTGTTGGGGAAATTCGCGAGTCAGCGGATGATGTTCGAGCGGCATGGAAGTCCCTCCCAGGAGATGGCCTTATTAGCCTAGTCGAGCTGCGGCTCGGCGGCTCGGCCGACGGCGAATTTCGCCCTCGACGAGACGAGCGGCCGTGTTGCCCAGGGCCTCGCGCCCGTGCTGGTGACAGGCGCCATCGGCACGCGGCGCTTATTTCGATATTGCCTTTGCAACCTGACTGCGGCCCAATCGCAGGCTATAAACACAGTTGGCAACAGCATCGGCAAAGGGAGTAAGGCATGAGCATCCTCAGCGAATTCAAGGCTTTCGCGGTCAAGGGCAATGTGGTCGACATGGCCGTGGGCATCATCATCGGCGCGGCGTTCGGCAAGATCGTCTCGTCCTTCGTCGGCGACGTGGTGATGCCGCCGCTGGGCATCCTCATCGGCGGGGTGGATTTCTCCGACCTGGCCATCGTGCTCAAGGCCGCCGAGGGCGAGGTGCCGGCGGTGACCCTGGGCTACGGCAAGTTCATCCAGACCGTCATCGACTTCACCATCGTTGCCTTCGCCATCTTCATGGGCATCAAGGTGCTCAACAAGCTCAAGCGCGAGGAAGAAGCCGCCCCCGCCGCGCCGCCGGCGCCGACCAAGGAGCAGGAGCTGCTCGGCGAGATCCGCGACCTGCTCAAGGCGCAGCAGGGCAAGGAATAACCCCGGCAGAGAAACGACAAGGGCGCCTTCTGGCGCCCTTGTCGTAGCTCAGCTGAGCGGTGGCGTCAGCAACAACTTGCTCACCCGCCGCTCCTTGACCTCGGTGACGGTCAGGCGCCAGTCGGCGTACTCCAGTTGGTCGCCCAGCACCGGCAGGCGGTCGAGCAGGCTCATGGCCAGGCCGGCCAGGGTCTGGTAGTCGTCGCAGGGGGCGGCGATGAAGCCCAGTCGCTCGCGCAGCACCGCCAGGTTGAGCGCACCGTTGACCCGGTAGCCGCCCTCCACGTCCTCGATCTCCGGGCCGTCCACTTCGCTGGCATCCGGCAGTTCGCCGGCAATCGCCTCGAGGATGTCGGTCAGGGTCAGCAGGCCCTCGAAACCGCCGAACTCGTTGACCACGAAGGCCACATGGGTCGAGGCCTGGCGCATCTGCTTCAGCGCGCCGAGCACCGAGACGCCGTCCGGCAGGTTGATCGGCGTGCGCACCAGGCTCTCGATGTCCGGCTGCTCGCCCTTGAGCAGCTCCTTGAACAGCTCCTTCTTGTGGATATAGCCCAGCGGCTCGTCGGCGCTCGCCGCACGGCTGACCAGCAAACGCGAGTGCGGCGAGTCGAGCAGGGCCTGGTGGATCTTCTCCAGGGGCGCGTCCAGATCGATCCGGTCGACCTGCATGCGATCGGTCATCGCCGTGCTGATCGACTGCTCGGCCAGGCCCAGCACGCCGCGGATCATCACCCGCTCGCGGCGGTCGAACAGCCCCGTTTCGCCGTGGCCGCCCTCGAGCATGTCGGCGATCTCCTCGCCCACCTCGTCGGCCTCGACCTTGCCGCCGAGCAGGCGCAGCACCGCGTGCGCAGTGCGCTCGCGCAGGCCGCGTTCGCCCTGCAGGTGGCGCTTGCGGCGCGAGCGGGCGAGCTGGTTGAACACCTCGATGAGGATCGAGAAGCCGATCGCCGCATACAGGTAGCCCTTGGGAATGTGGAACCCCAGGCCCTCGGCGGTGAGGCTGAAGCCGATCATCATGAGGAAGCCCAGGCACAGCATGATCACCGTCGGGCGGGCGTTGACGAAGGCGGTCAGCGGCTTGCTGGCGAGCATCATCAGCGCCATGGAGATGACCACGGCGATCATCATCACCTGCAGGTGCTCGACCATGCCCACCGCGGTGATCACCGCGTCCAGGGAGAACACCGCATCGAGCACGATGATCTGCGCCACCACCGGCCAGAAGCGCGCGTAGGTGCGGCTGCCGCTGACCTGGTGGCTGCGCCCTTCGAGGCGCTCGTGCAACTCCATGGTGGCCTTGAACAGCAGGAAGATACCGCCGCCGAGCATGATCAGGTCGCGCCCGGAGAAGGTCTTGTCGAACACCTCGATCAGCGGCTCGGTGAGGGTCACCAGCCAGGCGATGCTGGCCAGCAGGCCGAGGCGCATCAGCAGGGCCAGGCTCAGGCCGATCAGACGTGCGCGGTCGCGCTGATGCGGCGGCAGCTTGTCGGCGAGGATGGCGATAAACACCAGGTTGTCGATACCGAGGACGATTTCCAGGACGACCAGGGTCAGCAGACCCAACCAGGCCGTGGGATCGGCGATCCATTCCATTTACAGGGATGCTCTTGTGAAGGGGAAACGAACCCAGGCGAAAGCGCCATGCAGGCACGCGACCGGCACGGGAAGACTCGACTGGGGGATACGGGAACCAGCGCGCAAGGGCTGGGGTAGAACGCTGCAGGCAGCGGCGCCTACAGGATGGGCTGCCCTCGGGCACGTTGCCGAGGGCGGTCGACTACTGTCGCTGTCCATACAGACCGGATAGAGAAAACAGGGCCGACGATCTTATTGCAGCGAACCGACGCGACTAAGCCCCGACTTGTAACCAGGCGTTACATGGACGCCCATAGGCGCCGTCCCGCGCCGATTCGAGTGCTGACAGACACGAAATGTTGCAGCTTGCCAATGGTCGGTCCGCTTCTCCGGCCTCATTTCCTATAGATTGAAGGGCCATTCGCCACCAACTCCCCCCACATGACACTCCTGATAGCGTTCGCTGTCCTCTCCATCCTGGTTTCGTTCATCTGTTCCATCCTCGAAGCCGCCCTGCTTTCCCTGACGCCCAGCTATATCGCCCAGCAGAAGGTCGATCGCCCCAAGCTGTACGAGCGGCTGAAAGAGCTCAAAGACAAGATCGACCAGCCGCTGGCCGCCATCCTCACGCTGAACACCGTGGCCCATACCGTGGGCGCCACCGGCGTCGGCGCGCAGGTGACCATCGTCTTCGGCGACGGCTATCTCGGCGCCGCCTCGGCGATCATGACCCTGCTGATCCTGGTGCTCTCGGAGATCCTGCCGAAGACCATCGGCGCCCGCTACTGGCGCGCCCTGGCGCCCTTCCTGCCGGCCCTGCTGCGCTTCATGATCCTGCTGCTCAAGCCGTTCATCGTTATGTCCGACCTGATCATGCGCCTGTTCGGCGGCAAGGAGCCGGAGCACGACATTCGCCAGGAGATCAAGGCGCTGACCCTGCTCGGCCGCGAACTGGGCAAGCTCGACGAAGACGAGCAGCGGGTGATCAGCAATATCCTCGACCTGCACGAGATCAAGCTGCGCGACATCATGACCCCGCGCATCGTCTGCGAATCGGCGGACCCGGACGACTCGATCGGCGCCTTCAAGGCGCGGGTCAAGCAGAGCCAGTTCTCCCGCTACCCGGTGATAGGCGCGGACGAAGCGCCACTGGGCGTGGTGTTCCGCTACGACGCCCTGGCCGCCGAGGACGACACCGCACCGGTGACCAGCATCATGAAGCCGCTCAAGGTGGTGCCGGAAAGCATGAACGTGGAAAACCTGATGACCCAGCTGATGCAGGAACGCCAACACATGTGCCTGGTGTACGACGAGTTCGGCAGCTGGCGCGGCCTGGTGACCCTGGAAGACATCATGGAGACCATCATCGGCAAGCCGATCCTCGACGAGACCGACGACATCCCCAATATGCGCCGCTTCGCCAAGCGCCGCTGGGAGCACCGCATCAAGGCGATCCGCGAGGAGTGAACTACCAGTAGTTCTCCACCGCCACCTGCCCGGGGCGGCGGGTCAGCGCCAGGTTCAGGTTGCGCGCCCTGAGCACGGCGCGGGTGTCCTCGATCATCTGCGGGTTGCCGCAGAGCATGATGCGCGAGTGCTCGGGCGCAAGCTTCAGGCCGGCGGCACGTTCCAGCTCGCCGCTCTCGATCAGGCTGGTGACCCGCGCATGAAGTGCCCCGGGCACCTGCTCGCGGGTGACCACCGGCAGGTACTGCAGCTTGTGCCCCGCCCCCTCCAGCCACTCGCGCCGCGGCAAATCGGCGATCAGCTCCTGATAGGCCAGCTCGCCGCGGTCGCGGGCGCTGTACACCAGGACGATACGCTCGAAGCGCTGCCAGACCTCCAGGTCCTGCAGGATCGACAGGAAGGGCGCCAGCCCGGTGCCGGTGCCGATCAACCAGAGGTCGCGGCCATCGGCGAAGCGGTCGAGGGTGAGAAAGCCGGTGGCCTGCTTCTCCACCAGCAGCTCGTCGCCGGGCGCAAGGCCGCTCAGCTCGCTGGTGAACTCGCCGCCGGGCACGACGATGGAGAAGAATTCCAGATAGTCGTCGTGCGGCGCCGACACCATCGAATAGGCACGCCAGACGATGCAGCCGCTGGCCTTGCGCACGCCGAGGCGGACGAACTGTCCGGCACGGAAGCGGAACCCCGCGTCGCGGGTGCAGCGCAGGCTGAACAGACTGGGCGACCAGACACGCACCTCGGTCAGGACCTGGCGGGTGAACTTCTCTTCGCTGACGGTCATACTTCCCCCTTTGCTCAACTCCCCTGCAGTCTCGCGCAAAGCGGGCGCGACAAACACCGACGGTTTCCATGCCTATTCTCGACACCCCCTTCGCCCAGCTCGATCTGCTGCGCCAGCCGCATCAGCCGAACGAACCGCTGCAGGCCTTCGATGCCGCCGACGAGTACCTGCTCAAGCACCTGCACGAGCAGGGCCTGGGCGCGAGCGACGTGGTGCTGCTGCTCAACGACGGCTTCGGCGCCCTGGCCTGCTCGCTGGCCGGGCAGTGCCGGCTGACCAGCAGCGGCGACTCGCACCTGGGCCGTATCGCCCTGGACAACAACCTGTCGCGCAACGGCCTGGCCAGCGACGCCGTGACCTTCGTGCCGGCCAGCGACACGCCGCAGGGGCCGTTCGACTGGGTGCTGATCCGCGTGCCCAAGACCCTGGCCCTGCTGGAGGAACAGCTGATCCGCCTGCACGGCCAGCTCGCCCCCGGCGCACGGGTGGTGGCCGGCGCCATGGTCAAGCACCTGCCGCGCGCCGCCGGCGATCTGCTGGAACGATACATCGGCCCGGTACAGGCCTCGCTGGCACTGAAGAAGGCGCGTCTGCTGCTGGCCACACCCGAGACCAAGGCAGCGCCCGCATCGCCCTACCCGACGCGTTACCGATTGGACAACCCGGCCATCGAGCTGCTCAACCATGCCAATCTGTTCTGCCGCGAGGGCCTGGACATCGGCACCCGCGCCTTCCTGCCGCACCTGCCGCGCCACCTCGGGCGCCTGCGCGTGGCGGATCTGGGCTGCGGCAACGGCGTGCTCGGCATCGCCTACGCCCTCGGCAGCCCGCAGGCGCAGCTGACGCTGGTGGACGAGTCGTACATGGCGGTGCAGTCGGCGCGGGACAACTGGCGGGCGGCCCTGGGCGAGCGGCCGGTGGAGATCCGCGCCGGCGACGGCCTGGCCGAGCAGCCGGCCGAGTCGCTGGACCTGGTGCTGTGCAACCCACCCTTCCACCAGCAGCAGGTGGTCGGCGATTTTCTCGCCTGGCGCATGTTCCAGCAGGCCCGCGCCGCGCTGGTCAAAGGCGGCGAGCTGTGGATAGTCGGCAACCGCCACCTGGGCTACCACGCCAAGCTGGGACGGCTGTTCCGCGGCGTCGAACAGGTGGCGGCGACGCCCAAGTTCGTGGTGCTCAAGGCGGTGAAATAGGCGCCGCGCTCACCGACGCCCATAGGCCAGCGGATAGAGCAGCAAGCCCAGCGCCTCGTTGAGCAACTGGCCGCTCTGCCACACCGCCTTGGCCTCCGGCAGCCAGCCGCCCAGCGGCCTGGCGCTGCCGCCGCCGAGAAAGCCCATGGGCGCCGCGATCACCTCGAGGCCGGCCTGCTCGAAACACCAGCGCGCCCGCGGCATGTGCCAGGCCTGGGTCACCAGCACCACGCGGCGCACACCCTGCGGCTGCAGCAGCTCGGCGCTGAAGCGGGCGTTCTCCCAGGTGGTGCGGCTGCGCTGCTCCAGCCAGCGCACCGGCTGGCCGTAGTCGCTGGCCAGGGTCTCGGCCATCAGCGCCGCCTCGCTGGGCGGCTGACCGTAGTGCAGACCGCCGCTGGTCGCCAGCGGCAAGCCCGAGGCCCGTGCCAGGCGCGCGGCGTAGCGCAGCCGCTCGAGCGCCAGGGTGCTGGGCTGGTCGCCGCCGCCCCAGGCCGGATCGTTCTGCTCGCGCCCGGCGCCGAGAATCACGATGGCATCGGCGCGCTGCGCCAGCGCCGGCCACTGCGCCGCGCTCAGCGCCGGCTCGCGCTCCAGCTGACGCGCGCTCCACTCCACCACGAGCGGCAGGCTCATCAGCCACAGGCCGCCGCAGCCGAGGACGAAGCAGGCGCCAGCCAGCCGCGGAAAGCGCCGGCGTAACCACCAGGCGAGCACGATGAGCAGCACCAGCACGCCGGGCGGCATCAGCAGTTGTTTGAGGATGTAACGAATCGGCATGGGCACCTCCAGGGTGCCCAAGCCTAGCGAGGATTGCCGCTGCGAAACAGCTTCGAGCCACAGGACTGACAGGCCTGGGCATCCTGACCGCGCTGCCAGCTCACCGGCGTGCCGCACAGCGCGCAACACAGCGCCTGACGCCGCTTGAGCAGTGGCTTGGCCTTGGCCACCGGGCGAACGCCGGCGGCCTTGCCGACTCGCAGCGGCTGACGCTGGATCAGCGCCAGTTCCTCGGCGGCGGCATGCCAGCCGCGCAGCCAGTGCAGGTCGCGATTGAGGTAGGCGCGGATCAGTTCCAGCTCGGCAGGGCTCAGGCCGTCCAGCTCCAGCTCGCGCATCGGCTCGGCGTGCAAGCGACTGGCGGTCTCGGCTTCCTCGAGCGCCAGGGCAAGGCGTTGCAATAGCCGCTCGTACAGGCCGCCGCCCCGCTCCACTTGCCGCAGTTCACCCATCCAACACCTCGCGAGGCCCGACACCCGCGGCCCATAAGCAAAGCTTAGCGAAGGCCCCGCAAGCAGCCGGACGCCGCGACAAACGGCGCGCGCCGTGCAATCTGGGTTTCCCTCGGCAGACGGCGCTCATGTATGCTACGGCGCTTTCCGTAAGAGCCTGTTTACGATCTTCTGGATTAGAGCCAGACAAGGCGGAAGTGGCCGAGAAAGCGCAGTTTACGAGTGGTAAATGAGCATTCGAGGGCGCTTCCAACGCCCTATGGCCGACAGCCAGAAGATCGTAGGCAGCCTCTAAAGCCCCTTTGCCAGCGCCAGAGCCATGCACGAACAGTACTCGCCCCGTGAAATCGAAGCCGCCGCGCAGTCCCATTGGGACGCGCAGAAATCCTTTGTCGTGAGCGAACAGCCGGGCAAGGACACCTTCTACTGCCTGTCGATGTTCCCCTACCCCAGCGGCAAGCTGCACATGGGCCACGTGCGCAACTACACCATCGGCGACGTGATCGCCCGCTACCAGCGTATGCAGGGCAAGAACGTGCTGCAGCCGATGGGCTGGGACGCCTTCGGCATGCCGGCGGAAAACGCCGCGATGAAGAACCAGGTGGCGCCGGCGAAGTGGACCTACGAGAACATCGAGTACATGAAGTCCCAGCTGAAATCGCTGGGCCTGGCCATCGACTGGACCCGCGAAGTCACCACCTGCAAGCCGGATTACTACCGCTGGGAGCAGTGGCTGTTCACCCGCCTGTTCGAGAAGGGCGTGATCTACCGCAAGAACGGCACGGTGAACTGGGACCCGGTGGACCAGACCGTACTGGCCAACGAGCAGGTGATCGACGGCCGCGGCTGGCGCTCGGGTGCGCTGATCGAGAAGCGCGAAATCCCGATGTACTACTTCAAGATCACCGCTTACGCCGATGAGCTGCTGAGCAGCCTGGACGAGCTGGATGGCTGGCCCGAGCAGGTCAAGACCATGCAGCGCAACTGGATCGGCAAGAGTTTCGGTGCCGACATCGTGTTCGACTACGACGTCGCCAGCATCGGCAGCGAGGGTCAGCTGAAGGTCTATTCGACCCGTCCGGACACCCTGATGGGCGCCACCTACGTCGCCGTGGCCGCCGAGCACCCGCTGGCGCAGCGCGCCGCTGCGGGCAACCCAGCGATTGCCGCCTTTATCGCCGAGTGCAAGGCCGGCTCCGTGGCCGAGGCCGACATGGCCACCATGGAGAAGAAGGGCCTGGCCACCGGCCAGTTCGTCATCCATCCGCTCACCCAGCAAAAGCTGCCGGTGTTCGTCGCCAACTACGTGCTGTGGGGCTACGGCGAAGGCGCGGTGATGGCCGTGCCGGCGCACGACGAGCGCGACTTCGAGTTCGCCCACAAGTACGACCTGCCGATCCAGCAGGTCTACGCCGCCGCGGACAAGGACTACGACAGCGCCGAGTGGCAGGCCTGGTACACCGACAAGGACGGCCTGACCACCGTCAACTCCGGCAAGTACGACGGCAAGGACTTCACCGCCGCCTTCGACGCCATAGTCGCCGACCTGGAAGCGACCGGCCACGGCGCGCGCAAGACCCAGTTCCGCCTGCGTGACTGGGGCATCAGCCGCCAGCGTTACTGGGGCTGCCCGATCCCGATCATCCACTGCGACGCCTGCGGCGACGTGCCGGTGCCGGAAGACCAGCTGCCGGTGGTGCTGCCCGAAGACGTGGTGCCGGACGGCGCCGGTTCGCCGCTGGCCAAGATGCCCGAGTTCTACCAGTGCAGCTGCCCGAAATGCGGCGCGCCGGCCAAACGCGAAACCGACACCATGGACACCTTCGTGGAAAGCTCCTGGTACTACGCGCGCT
Source organism: Pseudomonas sp. PL-6 (assembly GCF_054110165.1). Classification (NCBI taxonomy): domain Bacteria; kingdom Pseudomonadati; phylum Pseudomonadota; class Gammaproteobacteria; order Pseudomonadales; family Pseudomonadaceae; genus Pseudomonas; species Pseudomonas sp. PL-6. The sequence continues at coordinate 4,517,468 of NZ_CM134189.1, forward strand.
ACGCCTCGCCGAGCTACACCCAGGGCATGGTCGACCCGGCCGCGGCCAACCACTGGCTGCCGGTGGATCAATATATCGGCGGCATCGAGCACGCCATCCTGCACCTGCTCTATGCGCGCTTCTTCCACAAGCTGATGCGCGACGAAGGCCTGGTGTCGTCCAACGAACCGTTCAAGAACCTGCTGACCCAGGGCATGGTGGTCGCCGAGACCTACTACCGCACCCTGGAAACCGGCGGCAAGGACTGGTTCAACCCGGCCGACGTGGAAGTCGAGCGTGACGCCAAGGCCAAGGTCATAGGTGCCCGCCTCAAGTCCGACGGTTTGCCGGTGGAAATCGGCGGCACCGAGAAGATGTCCAAGTCGAAGAACAACGGCGTCGACCCGCAGGCGATGATCGACGCCTACGGCGCCGACACCTGCCGCCTGTTCATGATGTTCGCCTCGCCGCCCGACATGAGCTGCGAATGGTCCGACTCCGGCATCGAGGGCGCCAACCGCTTCCTGCGCCGCGTCTGGCGCCTGGCTCACAGCCATGTCGCTGCCGGCCTGCCGGGCCAGCTGGATATCGCGACGCTGAGCGACGAGCAGAAGGCCGTGCGCCGCGCCATCCACCTGGCGATCAAGCAGGCCAGCAACGATATCGGCCAGCACCACAAGTTCAACACCGCCGTCGCCCAGGTGATGACCCTGATGAACGTGCTGGAAAAGGCCGCCACCGCGAGCGAACAGGATCGCGCGCTGCTGCACGAAGGTCTGGAGACCGTCGTCCTGCTGCTGGCACCGATCACCCCGCACATCAGCCACGAGCTGTGGCAGCGCCTGGGTCATGCCAACGCGGTGATCGACGCGCAGTGGCCGCAGTTCGATGAGTCCGCCCTGGTGCAGGACAGCCTGACCCTGGTGGTGCAGGTCAACGGCAAGCTGCGCGGCGAGATCATCGTTGCGGCCGACGCCAGCCGCGAGGAAGTCGAGGCCGCCGCCCGCAGCAACGACAACGTCCTGCGTTTCACCGAAGGCCTGGCGATTCGCAAGGTCATAGTCGTGCCGGGCAAGCTGGTCAACATAGTCGCCAACTGATTAAGCTCGGCGCCATTGCCGCACGGCGCCGGGAACCGCCAAGGGGATTTGATAATGATGAAACGGAATCTGCTGATCGTCGGCCTGGCCGCCCTGCTCAGCGCGTGCGGCTTCCAGCTGCGTGGCACCGGCGACGTACAGTTCGCCCTCAAGGAACTCAACGTCACCGCGCGCAACGCCTACGGCGAAACCGTGCAGCAACTGCGCGACGTACTCGAGAGCAACGACGTCAAGGTCTACGCCGGCGCGCCCTACACCCTGGTGCTGAGCAACGAGAGCGAAAACCGCCGCAGCGCCAGCTACACCAGCGGCGCCCGTACCGCCGAGTACGAACTGGTCATGGCCCTGGAGTACCAGATCCGCGGCGCGCAGAACCTGCTGCTGACCAGCAACCGCGTCGAGGTGCAGAACTACTACCAGCAGGACGACAACAACCTGACCGGTTCGGACCAGGAGGCCGCCCAGCTGCGCAACGAACTGCGTCGCGAGCTGATCCAGCAACTGGCGCAGAACCTGCAGCAGATCACCCCGGCCCAGCTCGATCAGCTGCAGCAGACCGCCGAGGCGCGCGCCAAGGCCGAGGCCGAAGCGCTGGAAGCCGCGCGCCGGGCACGCGAGGCCGAGGTCGCCCCGCAGCAGTCGCCGATCGAACTGCCGATCCAGTAAGGCCCCCGGGCCGCCGCCGCGGCCCGACGCCCTCCCCGCCTCCGATGACATCACCGCGATGAAGCTTGCCCCCGCGCAACTCGGCAAACACCTGCAAGGTTCGCTCGCGCCCGTCTACGCGGTCAGCGGCGACGAGCCGCTGCTGTGCCAGGAGGCCGCCGACGCCATCCGCAACGCCTGCCGCCAGCAGGGCTTCGCCGAACGTCAGGTGTTCAACGCCGAAGCCAACTTCGACTGGGGCAACCTGCTGCAGGCCGGCGCCAGCCTGTCGCTGTTCGCCGAAAAGCGCCTGCTGGAACTGCGCCTGCCGTCCGGCAAGCCTGGCGACAAGGGCACGGCCGCCCTGCTCGAATACCTCGCCCGGCCGCCGGAAGACACCGTGCTGCTGCTGACCCTGCCCAAGCTCGACGGCAGCACACAGAAGTCCAAGTGGGCCAAGGCGCTGATCGACGGCCAGGTGAGCCAGTTCGTGCAGATCTGGCCGGTGGACGCCAACCAGCTGCCGCAATGGATTCGCCAGCGCCTGGCCCAGGCGGGCCTCAGCGCCAGCGCCGATGCGGTGGAGATGATCGCCGCCCGGGTGGAAGGCAACCTGCTGGCCGCCGCCCAGGAAGTGGAGAAACTCAAGCTGCTCGCCGAAGGCAATCAGGTCGACGCCGAGACGGTGCAGGCGGCGGTGGCCGATAGCGCCCGTTTCGACGTCTTCGGCCTGATCGACTGCGCCCTGGCCGGCGATGCGGCGCACGCCCTGCGCATGCTCGAAGGGCTGCGCGGCGAAGGCGTGGAAACCCCGGTGATCCTCTGGGCGCTGGCGCGCGAGATTCGCCTGCTGGCCGGCATCGCCCACCAGCAGAGCCAGGGTATCCCGCTCGACAAAGCCTTCGCCAGCGCCCGCCCGCCGGTGTGGGACAAGCGCCGCCCGCTGGTTTCCAAGGCACTGCAGCGGCACAGCAGCAAACGCTGGGGCCAGTTGCTGCAGCAGGCCCAGCAGATCGATGCGCAGATCAAGGGCCAGGCCGCCGGCGACCCGTGGAGCAACCTGGCACTGCTGACCCTGCAACTGGCCGGCCAGCGCCTGCGCCTGTAATTCCTGCTGGCCTGCTTCCTTGTAGGGTGGGTTTCAGCCCACGCCGACCACCGTTGGTGGGCTAAAGCCCACCCTACGAGCTGCAACTGGCTGGCCAGCGCCTGCGTATCGACTAGCACCCTGCCTGGACATTTTCTGTACAGCGGCGCATAGTCCGCCACGCCTGCATCCACGCAGGTCTGCAGAGGAACCCGCATGAGCAAGAAAGCCGCAAAGCGGCCCAACCAGGCCAAATCCATCGTCGCCCAGCCCCTGTTCCGTTCCCGCCAGGAACGACCGCAGAAAGGCAAAGGCAGCTACCGCCGCGAAGCCTCCCAGCACAACTGGGAGGCTTCTTGCTTTATGGGCCGGGAAAATGCGTCGATGGCCCTGTTCGCGGCGTCGGCATGCTAAGGTAGCCGCCTGCAAAACGCTTCGAGATAGACATGTCGCCCCATTTCCCGCGCCGTGCTCTGGCCACGGCCATGCACCTGCTGCCCCTGCTCCTGCTGACCGCCTGTGCCCAGGCACCGGCCGAGAACCTGCCCACCACGAGCAACGCCAGCGCCATGCTCGCCCCGATCCCGGCCGAGCCGATCGCGCAGCCCGCGCCGAGCTTCGCCGAATGGCGCCAGGCCCTGCGCGACGAAGCGCTGGCCGCCGGCATCGACGCCGCCCTGTTCGACCGCGTATTCGCCGCCATCAGCCCCGACCCGGCCGTGCTCAAGGCCGACAGCAGCCAGCCGGAATTCACCCGCCCGGTGTGGGAATACCTCGACGGCGCGGTGTCCGCCAGCCGCATCGGCCGCGGCCGCGTGCTGCTGGCCCAGCACAACGCCGTGCTGCAACGCATCGAGCGGCAATATGGCGTCGAGGCCCAGGTGCTGGTGGCGATCTGGGGCCTGGAGAGCAACTTCGGCAGCAATATCGGCAGCCACAGCGTGATCCGCTCCCTCGCCACCCTGGCCTTCGAGGGACGCCGCCAGGGCTTCTGGCGCAGCCAGCTGCTGGCCGCCCTGCAGATCCTGCAGCACGGCGACATCGCCGGCGAGCGCATGATCGGCTCCTGGGCCGGCGCCATGGGTCAGACCCAGTTCATGCCGACCACCTACAACCAGCACGCGGTGGACTTCGACGGCGACGGCAAGCGCGATCTGTGGAATTCCTCGAGCGACGCCCTGGCCTCCGCCGCCCACTACCTGCAGGCCTCGGGCTGGCAGCGCGGTCAGCCCTGGGGCTTCGAGGTGCGCCTGCCGGCCGGCTTCGACTACGCCCTGGCCGACCCGGAGCAGCGCCGCAGCCTGGCCGAATGGGCCGAACTCGGCGTCCGCCCGATCGCCCCGACCGGCGCCGCCGCCAGCGCCCGCGCCAACCTGCTGCTGCCCGCCGGCCATCGCGGCCCGGCCTTCCTGCTGCTGGACAACTTCCGCAGCATCCTCAAGTACAACAACTCCACCTCCTACGCCCTGGCCATCGGCCTGCTCGCCGACAACCTGCTGCGCCCCACCGAAGTCCAGGGCAGCTGGCCGCGCGGCGAACGCCAGCTGGGCCGCAGCGAGCGCATCGAGCTGCAGGAACTGCTGGCGATGAACGGTTTCGACCCGGGCCCGGCCGACGGCATCATCGGCGCCAATACGCGCAAGGCGATCCGCGCCCTGCAGCTGCAGCTGAACTGGCCGGCGGACGGCTACCCCAACGAGGAACTGCTCAAGCAGTTGCGCGGGCGCTAGGCGGATTCGTCCAGGAGCCTTCCCGAGCCGCCCATCGGCGCCGGCAGGTCCCTGAACTTGGGCATGCCGTCGGCGATGGCCAGTACCCGTTCCTGATAGTGCACATGGACGCTGGGCCGAAACTCCAGACTCGGCAACAGTGCGGCGTAGACGTCAACCAGGCCGGCCTGCGGATGCTCGGTGAACAGGTGGCCACCACAACGGGTACACCAGTGCCGCCGGCTGCCGGGAGTGCCGGCATAGCAGCCCAGGTGTTCCGCGCCCTGCAGCAGCTCGAAGTCCTGCGGCCGCCACAAGCTGAAGGCATTGACCGGGCCGGCCGACCAGTGTCGACAGGATTCGCAGTGACAGAAACCCATGGCTTGCGGCTCACCGCGGACACGCACCTCGACGGCGCCACAGAAGCAGCGCCCTACATGTGCCAGCTTCTCGTTCATCACTCACCCCTCCTCAGCAATCATCGACAAAGCGCAGCGCCTGCGCCGGGTTTCTATGCACTTTCAGGTCGAAGATATCGGGCCGGCCGTAGTGACCGCTCACGTCCAGGGTGCGCCGCGCCGGGGCAACCCGGGCGGCGTCGATATCGGCATAGAGGATGCCTTCCTCGCGATGCATCGGCCCTGCCACCACCTTGCCGCCTGGATCCACAACTACCGAGTCGCCATCGTTGATCCACTCTTCGGGGTCCGCGAACAGCTGCTCACGCCCCGGGAAATCTGCCGGAATATCGCGGCCACGCAACAACGAACCGCTGCCCAGCACCCAGCAACGCCCTTCCAGGGCGATGTGGCGCATGCTGCACAGCCAGCCCTCGCCACTGTCGTAGGTAGGCGCCAGATAGATCTCCACACCCTGGGCGTAGAGCGCGTAACGCGCCAGGGGCATATAGTTCTCCCAGCAGATCAGGCAGCCCACTCTCCCCACCGGGGTGTCCACTACCCGTAACCCGGAAGCGTCGCCGAGCCCGTGCACCATGCGCTCCGGATTGGTCGGCATGAGCTTTCGGTGGTGGTTCTTCAGCTCGCCGTCGGTGCCGATCAGCGCCACGCTGTTGTACAGCGTGCCACCGCCCAGGCGTCGCTCACACTCATGGAAACCGCACACCAGGCTGACTCGCCGCTCGCGTGCCACCTGACACAGGGGCTGCAGGTCACCGGCGCCGAGGTCGATCGCATTGGCCTGCAAGCGGGCATGCAACTGGCTGCTCAACGCGCCATCGCGCCCCGGTGCCAGGCGCCAAATCCACGAGGGATAGCCGGGGATGTAGAGTTCCGGCAGCACCACCAGCTCGGCACCGGTGGCTGCGGCTTCCTCTACTGACTGCAGCGCACGCTCCAGACTCGCCTCGCGGTCGAGCAGCACCGGTGGGCGTTGGATGATTGCGATTCTGCTCATGACCTGATCCTCGTTCGGACTGGAGGTCCCAGCCTGAGACTGGCGAAATGCCCCGGCTAGTCCAGAATCTGAAGTGTTGGCGAGCGGAGGTGGGCGAGGTGGAAGACAGCTATGGCCAGTTCTGCACCGTGGCCCGCGGCGCCGAGGCTCTCTGCGAACGCTGGACGCCCCTGGTGATACGCGAGCTGCTGTGTGGCAGCAAGCGTTTCAACGAACTGCATCGCGGCGTGCCACGCATGTCGACCAGCCTTCTCGCCCAGCGTCTGCGCCACCTGGAAGAAATCGGCGTGATTCGCCGCGAAGCGGCGGGCAAGGTCTGGAACTATCACCTGACCGAGGCGGGCGAAGAGCTTCGTCCGGTGATCATGGCACTCGGCCAGTGGGGCGCACGCTGGATCGGCAGCCGCTTGCGCGACGACGAGCTGGATGCCGGACTGCTGATGTGGGATATCCGCCGCTTCGTCCACCTGGAGCTGTTCCCGGCGCAACCGGTGATCATCCAGTTTGACCTGCACGATGCGCGTCCAGGGGAACGCCACTGGTGGCTGGTGGTGGAAGCCGGAATCGCGGACCTGTGTCGCGACGATCCCGGCCAGGTACCAACCCTGCTGATGAGGTGCAGCGTGCGTACACTGACCGAGATATGGACCGGCGATCGCGACGCGCAGGATGCCCTGCACAACGACGACGTGCAGGTGGCGGGCCAGGCCCTTTTCGCCAGACAGCTATGGGCCTGGCTGGGCACCAGCGCCTTCGCGCCGCTACGCCGGGCACATCGCGGCTCGACGAGCTGACCCCGCGCAGCCTCGGCTCACCGCGACCTGAATGCCTCACAGCGCCTGCCTGGCGCAGAGCGGTCGACTGTCGGCAGGACGTCCGCCGCCCCCTTCTGTGATAAACTGCCGCCGGCCGCAAGCCCCTCGGGGCCTCTACCGGAGTCCAGATTGCCGATGTCAGACACATCCTCGCCCAAACCCGTTGCCAGCGGCGACAAATTCCGCACCGCTCAGGGCATCACTGCGATCAAGGATGGCCAGAAGCGCCGCGCCTCGGCCGAGCCCCAGGTGTTCGAGCCCAAGCCCAAGTGGCTGCGGGTCAAGGCGCCCGGCGGCAGCCGCTTCGAGGCGGTCAAGCGCAACGTCGGCGAACATCGCCTGAGCACCGTGTGCCAGGAATCGCACTGCCCGAACATGGGCGAGTGCTGGTCCAACGGTACCGCCACCATCATGCTGATGGGCTCGGTCTGCACCCGCGCCTGCCGCTTCTGCGCGGTGGACACCGGCAACCCGAACGGCTGGCTGGACCTGGAAGAGCCGCAGAACACCGCCAAGTCGGTGGAGCTGATGGCGCTGCGCTATATCGTGCTGACCTCGGTAGACCGCGACGACCTCGACGACGGCGGCGCCAGCCACTACGCCGCCTGCGTGCGGGCGATCAAGGACAACACCCCGCAGGTGGTGGTGGAAGCCCTGACCCCCGATTTCGACGGCGACCTGTCGGCCATCGAGAAGGTGGTGGACTCGGGCCTGGAGGTATTCGCGCAGAACGTCGAGACGGTCAAGCGCCTGACCCACGTGGTGCGCGACCCGCGCGCCGGCTACGAGAAGACCCTGGGCGTGCTGGCCCACGCCAAGCGCCACCGTCCGGACGTGCTGACCAAGACCAGCCTGATGCTCGGCCTGGGCGAGAGCGACGAAGAAGTCATCCAGACCATGGACGACCTGCGCGCCATCGGCGTGGACATCCTCACCCTCGGCCAGTACCTGCAGCCGACGCGCAACCACCTGAAGGTGCAACGCTGGGTCAGCCCCGAGGAATTCAATCGGTTCCGCGATATCGGCCTGGCGAAAGGCTTCATGGAAGTCGCCGCCGGCCCGCTGGTGCGCTCCAGCTACCGCGCCGACCGGGTGTTCGAGAAGAACAACCTGGGCCTGGCCGCGCCGGTACCAGTGCCTGGGCAGGAAGTCGACGCCAGCCTGATTCCGGCGCTGAACCTCAACTGAGCCAGCTCTTCAAGACAAACGAAAGGGACGCCTCGGCGTCCCTTTTTCGTTGCTGAGAGCAGGGTGCGCCGTGCGCACCACTGGCTCGAGGCCGGATCCTCGGTGAACGCGCGACCTAGGAATATCCCAATCTATGGCGCAGCGCCTGCTCCAGGCGCTGCGCCACCTCGTCGAGCGCAGGCGGCGCGGCGAGCAGGTCGCGCATCTGCACCATCTTCAGCCCGGCGTAGCCGCAGGGGTTGATGCGCAGGAAGGGCGTCATGTCCATGTCGACGTTCAGCGCCAGGCCGTGGAATGAGCAGCCGCGGCTGACCCGCAGGCCCAGCGAGGCGATCTTGTCGCCGGCCACGTACACACCCGGCGCGTCGGCCTTAGGCGCCGCCGCGATGCCGTAGCCGGCCAGCACATCCACCAGGCTCTGCTCCATGACGGTGACCAGCTCGCGCACGCCCAGCTCCAGGCGGCGCAGATCCAGCATCAGGTAGGCCACCAGCTGGCCTGGGCCGTGGTAGGTGACCTGGCCGCCGCGCTCGACCTGGATCACCGGGATGTCGCCCGGCGCCAGCAGGTGCTCGGCCTTGCCGGCCTGGCCCTGGGTGAACACCTTGGGGTGCTGCAGCAACCAGATCTCATCCGGCGTCTGCGCATCGCGCTCGCTGGTCAGTCGACGCATGGCCTCCAGGGTCGGTTGATAGTCGACCAGCCCCAGACGACGAACGACGAGCTCGGGCACTAGAGCACCATATGCACGCGGCCGGTGGCGCGCAGGTCGAGGTGGATGGCCTGCAGCTGCTCGACGCTGGTGGCGGTGATCAGCACCTGCACCGAGAGGAAGTTGCCGTTGCGGCTGTCGCGCATCACCAGGGTGGAGGCATCCAGATCCGGCGCGTGGCGCTGGATCACTTCGATCACCAGATCGGAGAAGCCCTCGCCGGCGGTGCCGATCACCTTGATCGGGTAACGCTCGCAGGGGAATTCGATTTTCGGGGCTTGAACGTCGCTATCGGTCATGGCTTGTGCCCGTCCAGGAAAAGGGCCACGCCGGGCTGGCGCGGCCGGGCGCTATCAGTTGAACAGGCCGAAGAAGAACAGGCGGATGCTGTCCCACAGACGGCGCAGCAGGCCACCTTCCTCGACGGCTTCCAGGGCCACCAGATCGGCGCTGTGCACCACCTGCTCGCCCAGTTTGACCTCGACCTTGCCGATCACGTCGCCCTGCTGGATAGGGGCGATCAGCTGCGGGTTGAGGGTCATGCCGGCCTGCAGTTTTTCCAGCTGGCCCTTGGGCAGAGTCAGGGTCAGGTCCTCGGCCAGACCGGCCTTGACCTGGCGGCTGGCGCCCTTCCACACGTCGGCCTGGGCCAGTTCGGCGCCCTTCTGGTAGAAGGTGCGGGTCTCGAAGAAGCGGAAGCCGTAGGTCAGCAGTTTCTGCACCTCGGCGGCGCGAGCCTGCTCGCTGACGGTGCCGAACACCGCGGCGATCAGGCGCTGGCCGTCGCGCACGGCGGAGGCGACCAGGCAGTAGCCGGCTTCTTCGGTGTGGCCGGTCTTCAGGCCGTCGACGGTCTTGTCGCGCCACAGCAGCAGGTTGCGGTTGGGCTGCTTGATGCCGTTCCAGAGGAACTCCTTCTGCGCGTAGATGGCGTAGTGGGCCTGGTCCTCGAAGATGATGGCGCGGGCCAGCTTGGCCATGTCGTGGGCCGAGGAGTAGTGCTCCGGATCCGGCCAGCCGGTGGAGTTCATGAAGTGGCTGTTGGTCAGGCCGAGACGCTGGCCATGGCTGTTCATCATGTCGGCGAAGGCCTCTTCGCTGCCGGCGATATGCTCGGCGATGGCCACGCTGGCGTCGTTGCCGGACTGGATGATGATGCCGTGCAGCAGGTCGTCGACCGAGACTTCCTTGCCCACCTCGATGAACATCTTCGAGCCGCCCATGCGCCAGGCCTTCTCGCTGATGCGCACCAGGTCGCTTTCCTTGATCTGGCCGCGATTGATCTCCAGGGTGGCGATATAGGCGGTCATCAGCTTGGTCAGGCTGGCCGGCGGCAGGCGCTGATCGCCATTGTTCTCCACCAGCACGTTGCCGCTGGCGGCGTCCATCAGCACATAGGAGGTCGCCGCCAGTTGCGGCGGCGCCGGGATCACCTGCTGCTGGCTGGCCCAGGCGAGCGGCGCGGCCAGTAGGGTCAGGAACAGGGAAGCACGTTGCGCGAAGCTGGTGATATTCATCCGTCTCTCGAAAGTCGTTGCATGGGTGTTGAATGGCCCCGCAGGGCCTGCGCTCGATCCGCCGCAAGCGGCGGACCTGGGGTTAGTCCGGCAAATGCCGGTTAAGTGCCATCAATCGGCACGCACCAGGGTCGGCTGACCCAGGTTGGCCAGGCGCACGCTGCTCTGCAGCTGCTCAGCCTCGCCCTGGCTGCCGATCGGGCCCAGGCGTACGCGATGGAGAATCTGCTGGTCGCGCACCACTGAGCTGATGAACACCGGGGCACTCACCGTCTGGCTCAGCTTGGCCTTGAGCAGCTCCGCAGCGTCCGGATTGGCGAAGGCTGCCACCTGGAGATACAGGCCAGAGGCTGCGAGTGAATCGTTTTTTTTTGCGTCGATCTGCACCGGCAGCACGGCCGCGGCGTGCTGCGCCGGCGGCGGCGAATACTGCTCGAGCACCTGCGGCAGCGGCTGGGCCACGGGCTGCGCCACGGCGGCCTTGGCCGGCTGGCTGCCCGCCAGCACCAGCGGTACCGGACGGCCCTGCTGCGCCCACCACTCGTGCGGGTCGATGCCCTCGACCTTGACCCGCGCGGTGCCCTTCTCGGCATAGCCGAGCTTCTTCGCCGCGGCGAAGGACAGGTCGATGATGCGGTCGGAGTAGAACGGCCCGCGGTCGTTGACCCGCAGGATCACCGTCTTGCCGTTCTCCAGGTTGGTCACCCGCACGTAGCTCGGCAGCGGCAGGGTCTTGTGCGCCGCGGTCATGCCGTACAGGTCGTAGGTCTCGCCGTTGGCGGTGGCCTGGCCGTGGAACTTGGTGCCGTACCAGGAGGCCGGGCCCACCGCCTGGTAGCGACGGGCGTCCTGGATCGGGTAGTACTGCTGGCCGAACACCACGTAGGGGCTGGCCTTGACCGGCCCGTAGTGCGGCATGGGGATGGCGTCGGGAATCCGCGACACGTCGACGTCCCACCAGGGCGCGCCGTCCTTGTGCGGGCGGTTGAAGTCGCCCGGTCCGGAAATCCCCGCCGGCGCGCTGGGCGTCGCCACGGTTTGCGGCGCCCGCTTCGACGAACAGCTCGCCAGCAGCAGCGCGGCGGCCACGCAGACGGCCAGCGGCAGCAGTTTGCAGCTGTTCATCGCTGCCCCCGCGCGTCGACCAAGAGTTCGGCAAGCTGGTTGACCGCCATGGCGTACATCACGCTGCGGTTGTAACGGGTGATGGTGTAGAAGTTGGGCAGGCCGAACCAGTATTCGTCGCCCTCGGCGCCTTCCAGGCGGAACGCGGTCACCGGCAAGTCGTCGGCCAGCGGATCCTGCGCCTGCCAGCCCAGTGCGCGCAGCTCGGCGACCGTCTTCACCGGGTCCAGGCCCTGGGTCAGACCCTCGTCGACGCGCGCGCCGCTGACCTGGACGCGACTGGCCACCTGGCCGCCGGCCTGCCAGCCGTGGCGCTTGAAGTAGCTGGCGACGCTGCCGATGGCATCGGTGGGGTTGCTCCAGATATTGATATGGCCGTCGCCGTCGAAATCCACCGCGTAGGCGCGGAAGCTGCTCGGCATGAACTGCGGCAGGCCCATGGCGCCGGCGTAGGAGCCCTTGAGGCTGATCGGGTCGACCTGCTCCTCGCGGGTCAGCATGAGGAATTCGCGCAGCTCCTTGCGGAAGAAGGGCGCGCGCGGCGGATAGTCGAAGGCCAGGGTGGACAGCGCGTCCATCACCCGCCAGCTGCCGGTGTTGCCGCCGTAGAAGGTTTCCACGCCGATGATGGCGACGATGAACTGCGCCGGCACGCCGTACTCGGCCTCGGCCTTGTCCAGCGCGGCCTGGTGCCGGCGCCAGAAGTCGACGCCCTGGGCGATGCGCTTGTCGGTGATAAAGATCGGCCGGTAGTCCTTCCACGGCTTGACCTTCTCCGCCGGGCGCGAGATGGCGTCGAGAATCGCCTGCTTGCGCTCCACCTCGGCGAACAGAGCGAGCAGTTGCTCGCTGGCGAAACCGTAGTCGCGGGTCATTTCCTCGACGAACTCGGCCACCTGCGGCGAGCCGTCGTAATCGGCGGCCAGTGCCTGGGCGCCGGATACCCCCGCCAGGCCTATCCCCAAAAGCGTTCGAGCTGCCCAGCCGCGCAGTAGATGCATTGAATTCATTACCCCAATCAAACCTGTGCGATCCACTTTCTATGGGTGTGGATCGCCATCAAGACCCCAAAACCTGACAGTAGCGTCACCAGATGGGTTCCGCCGTAACTAATGAACGGCAGCGGCACCCCCACCACCGGCAACAGGCCGCTGACCATGCCGATGTTGACGAACACATAGACGAAGAAGGTCATGGTCAGCGCGCCCGCCAGCAGCTTGCCGAACAGCGTCTGCGCCTGGGCGGTGATCACCAGGCCGCGCGCGATCAGCAGCAGGTACAACAGCAGCAGCAGGCAGACGCCGACCAGGCCGAACTCTTCGGCGAGCACGGCAATGATAAAGTCCGTATGGCTTTCCGGCAAAAAATCCAGGTGCGACTGGGTGCCCAGCAGCCAGCCCTTGCCCAGCACGCCGCCGGAGCCGATTGCCGCCTTGGACTGGATGATGTTCCAGCCCGAGCCCAGCGGATCGCTCTCCGGGTTGAGGAAGGTCAGCACGCGGCGCTTCTGGTAGTCGTGCATGACGAAGTACCACATGCCCACCGCGATCGGCACCACCGCCGCCACCGCGCCGAGGATCCAGCGCCACTGCAGACCGGCCATGAACACCACGAAGGCGCCCGAGGCGAGGATCAGCAGCGAGGTGCCCAGGTCCGGCTGCTTGAGGATCAGCACGAAGGGCACGCCGATCATCGCCAGGCAGACGAGCACGTGCTTGGGCCGCGGCGGCAGGCTGCGCTTGGCCAGGTACCAGGCGACCGTCATCGGCATGATGATCTTGAGGATTTCCGAGGGCTGGAAGCGGATCACCCCGGGAATGTTGATCCAGCGCGTGGCGCCCATGGCGGTGTGGCCCATCACCTCGACCACCACCAGCAGGCCGACGCCGCCCAGGTAGGCCAGCGGCACCCAGCGCGCCATGAAGCGCGGATCGAACTGGGCGATCACCAGCATGCCGGTCAGACCGATGCCGAACGAGGTGGCCTGCTTGAGCAGCAGGTCGACGTTCTTGCCGCTGGCCGAATAGAGGATGAACAGGCTGCCGGCGCCGAGGATCAGCAACAGCAGCAGCAGCCAGCCGTCGATATGCAGACGCTGCAACAGGCCGGCACGGCGGCGCAGCACGTCCTCGTCGGACAGGGTACGGTCGAAATTGCTCATCATCGTTGACTGACCTCGGCGCTCTGCGCCGGTGCGTATTCGGCCTTGAGCTGGCCACCGTCGTCCAGCAGCCAGGCGTCCATCACCTGCTTGACCACCGGCGCCGCCACGCCGGAACCGGACTCGCCGTTCTCCACCATCACCGCCACGGCGATCTGCGGGTTCTGCGCCGGGGCGAAGGCGACGAACAGGGCGTGGTCGCGGTGGCGTTCCTGCAGCTTCTCGCGGTCGTACTTCTCGCCCTGCTTGATCGCCACCACCTGGGCCGTGCCGCTCTTGCCGGCGATGCGGTAGACCGAGCTGTCGCCGACCTTGCGCGCGGTGCCGCGGGCGCCGTGCAGCACCTGCTCCATGCCGCGGATGCCATAGTCCCAGAACTTCGCATCGCGCAGGACGATGTCCGGCAGCGGGTTGGAATCGACCGGCAGCGCGCCGTCGATGCTCTTGGCCAGGTGCGGGCGAATCCACTTGCCGCGGGTGGCCATCAGCGCGGTGGCCTGGGCCAGCTGCAGCGGCGTGGTCTGCATGTAGCCCTGGCCGATGCCGAGGATCAGCGTCTCGCCCGGGTACCAGGGCTGGCGGTAGCGCGCGCGCTTCCAGTCGCGCGACGGCATCAGCCCGGCGGTTTCCTCGAACATGTCCAGCGCCACGCGCTGGCCCAGGCCGAAGCGGCTCATATAGGCATGCATGCGGTCGACGCCCATCTTGTGCGCCAGGTCGTAGAAGTAGGTGTCGTTGGAGCGGGCGATGGCCAGTTCCAGGTCGACCCAGCCGTCGCCGCTGCGGTTCCAGTTGCGGTACTTGTGGCTGTGATTGGGCAACTGGTAGAAGCCCGGGTCGAATACCCGCGAGGTGGGCGTGACCACCCCGGCATCGAGGCCGGCCACCGCCACCATCGGCTTGATGGTCGAACCCGGCGGGTAGAGGCCGCGCAGCACGCGGTTGTACAGCGGCTGGTCGATGGAGTCGCGCAGCTCGCCATAGGCCTTGAAGCTGATGCCGGTGACGAAGGGGTTGGGGTCGAAGCTGGGCTGGCTGACCATCGCCAGCACCTCGCCGGTCTGCGGCTGGATCGCCACCACCGCGCCGCGGCGCCCGCCCAGGGCGTGCTCGGCCGCCTCCTGCAGGCGCACGTCGAGGCTCAGCACTATGTCCTTGCCCGGCTTCGGGTCGATGCGGTTGAGCACCCGCAGCACCCGGCCGCGGGCGTTGGTCTCGACTTCCTCGTAACCCACCTCGCCGTGCAGCTCGTCCTCGTAGAACCGTTCGATGCCGGTCTTGCCAATATGGTGGGTGCCGGCATAGTCGGTGGGGTCGAGGCGCTTGAGCTCCTGTTCGTTGATCCGCCCGACATAGCCCACCGAATGGGCGAAATGCTCGCGCTGCGGGTAGTGGCGTACCAGTTGCGCCGCCACCTCGACGCCGGGCAGGCGGAACTGGTTGACCGCGATGCGGGCGATCTGCTCCTCGGACAGCTCGAACAGGATCGGCACCGGCTCGAACGGCCGCCGCCCCTGGCGCACGCGCTTCTCGAAGAGGGCGCGCTCGTCCGCCGACAGCTCCAGCACCTCGACCACCACGTCCAGCACCTGCTGCCAGTCGCCGGCGCGCTCGCGGGTCACGGTGAGGCTGAAGCTGGGGCGGTTGTCGGCGATGATCACGCCGTTGCGGTCGAAGATCAGCCCGCGGGTCGGCGGAATCGGCTGCACATGGATGCGGTTGTTCTCCGCCAGGGTGGTGTGATGCTCGTACTGCACCACCTGCAGGTAGTACATGCGCGCCACCAGCACGGCGCTCAGCAGCAGGATCGCGACGCCGCCGACCAGCACGCGCCGGCGCACCTGGCGGGCGTCCTTTTCGTGATCCTTGAGGCGAATCGGCTGCGGCATCGTGGCTTACTTGGTCACTTGTGGTACGGATGGCCGGACAGCACGGTCCAGGCCCGGTAGATCTGTTCGCCGAGCAGGATGCGCACCAGCGGGTGCGGCAGGGTCAGCGGCGACAGCGACCAGCGCTGCTCGCTGCGCGCGCAGACCTCCGGCGCCAGCCCTTCCGGGCCGCCGACCATGAGGTTGACGGTGCGCGCATCCAGGCGCCAGCGGTCCAGCTCGGCGGCCAACTGCTCGGTGCTCCACGGCTTGCCATGGACCTCGAGGGTGACGATGCGTTCGCCCGGCTGCACCTTGCTCAGCATCGCCTCGCCCTCCTGACGGATCAGGCGGGCGACGTCGGCGTTCTTGCCGCGCGTGTTCAGCGGGATTTCCACCAGCTCCAGCGGCAACTCGGCCGGCAGGCGCTTGACGTACTCCTGCCAGCCCTCCTCGACCCAGCGCGGCATGCGCGAACCGACGGCGATCAGCTTGATCCGCACGGTTTGCGCTTACTCGGCCGAGTGCTGGGCGCGGCTCTGCTCGGCGCCCTGCCACAGGCGCTCGAGGTCGTAGAACTGACGCGCGGTGGGCAGCATCACGTGGACGACGATGTCGCCCAGGTCGAGCAGGGCCCATTCGCCGCTGTCCAGGCCTTCGCTGCCGATCGGGCGCACGCCGCGCTCCTTGACCTTTTCCAGGACGTTGTCCACCAGCGCCTTGACCTGACGGCTGGAGCTACCGCTGGCGATCACCATGAAATCGGTGATGCTGGTCTTGTCCTTGACGTCGATCACGGTGATGTCGCTCGCCTTGATCTCTTCCAGCGCCGCGACGGCGATCTTGACCAGCTCGTCGCTGGGCATGCTGTGCTTCTTCATAAATGACTCGTTTGCCTCGTGTAATGGGACGCCTGCGCACATGCGCGACGCTTCAAGCATGCGGCGCAGAATACAAACCCTGCGCCTGGATATAGGCCAGTACTGCATCCGGCAGCAGAAAACGCGCCGATTTGCCGGCCGCCAGCAACTGGCGAATCTGCGTGGCCGACACCGCCAGCGGGGTCTGCCAGATGAAACTGATCTGCCCGCCCGGCCCCTGCAGGCTCAGCGGGTCGCTGACGCTGCGCGCCGCCAGCAGGTCGCGCAGCGCCTCAGGCGCCTCGCTGTCGGCATCCGGCCGCTGCAGCACCAGCAGGTGGCAGTGGTCGAGCAACTCCTGCCAACGGTGCCAGCTCGGCAGGCCGCAGAAGGCGTCCCAGCCAAGCAGGAGAAACAGCTGGTCGTGCGCGGCCAGCTCGCCACGCAGCGACTCCAGGGTGTCCACCGTGTACGACGGCTTGTCGCGCTTCAGCTCGCGGTCATCGACCTTGAGCCGCGGCTCGCCGGCCACCGCCAGCTCGACCATGGCCAGACGCTGCTCGGCGCTCACCTGCGGCGCCTGGCGATGCGGCGGGCGCGCGCTGGGCACCAGGCGCAACTCGTCCAGGCCCATGAACTCGGTCACCTCCAGCGCCGCGCGCAGGTGACCGATATGCACCGGATTGAAGGTGCCGCCGAGCAGGCCGATGCGTCGGGCGGCGCTGCCCCGGGCGTCGTCAGGCTTGGCCATCAGGTGCGAATATGTCCGTCGCCGAAGACCACGTACTTCTCGCTGGTCAGGCCCTCCAGGCCGACCGGACCGCGGGCGTGCAGCTTGTCGGTGGAGATGCCGATCTCCGCGCCCAGGCCGTACTCGAAACCATCGGCGAAACGGGTCGAAGCGTTGACCATCACCGAGGCGGAGTCCACCTCGGTGAGAAAACGCCGCGCATCGCTGAAGTTCTCGGTGATGATGGCGTCGGTATGCTGCGAGCCATAGTGGTTGATGTGCTCGATGGCCGCCTCCAGCGAATCGACGACGCGAATCGCCAGGATCGGCGCGTTGTACTCGGCGAACCAGTCGTCCTCGCTGGCCACCAGCACGTCGCTGCCGAGCAGCTCGCGGGTGGCTGCGTCGCCACGCAGCTCGACGCCCTTGTCGCGGTAGATGGCGGCCAGCGGCGGCAGCACGCGGGCGGCGATATCCTTGTGCACCAGCAGGGTTTCCATGGCGTTGCACGGCGAATAGCGCTGGGTCTTGGCGTTGTCGCAGACGCGAATGGCCTTGTCGAGATCGGCAGCCACATCGACATAGACGTGACAGACGCCGTCCAGATGCTTGATCACCGGCACCTTGGCATCACGACTGATGCGCTCGATCAGGCCCTTGCCGCCGCGCGGCACGATCACGTCGACGAATTCCGGCATGGCGATCAGCTCGCCCACCGCGGCGCGGTCGGTGGTTTCCACCACCTGCACGCAGGCGGCCGGCAGACCGGACTCGGCCAGGCCCTGCTGGATGCAGGCGGCGATGGCACGGTTGGAGTGGATCGCCTCCGAGCCGCCACGCAGGATGGTGGCATTGCCGGACTTCAGGCACAGGCTGGCGGCGTCGATGGTCACATTGGGCCGCGACTCGTAGATGATGCCGATCACCCCCAGCGGTACGCGCATCTTGCCGACCTGGATGCCGGACGGCAGGTAGCGCATGTCACGGATCTCGCCGATCGGGTCGGGCAGGGTCGCGACCTGGCGCAGGCCTTCGATCATGCCGTCGATCACCGCCGGCGTCAGCGCCAGGCGGTCGAGCATGGCCGGCTCCAGGCCACTGGCGCGGCCGGCGGCCAGGTCCAGTTCGTTGGCGGCGGAAAGCTCGGCGCGGGCGGCGTCGAGGGCGGCGGCGGCGGCCTGCAGGGCGCGGTTCTTCTGCGCGGTGCTGGCCCGGGCGAGCACCCGCGAAGCCTGGCGGGCGGCCTGGCCCAGGCGGGTCATGTAAGCGTGCACGGACTCGGTCATGGCGGCGGAGGTCTGGCAGTTGAAAAAAGGGGCTGATTATAGCGGGCTCGCGAGGCCGCGCCCAGCGGCGTCCGGTAAGCGGTAGACAAGCCGTTCGCCCGGCCCCCTCGGTAACGCCGCCAGGCCCCTGGCAGCGGGCCTGGCGGTGCGACGGTGACACCCGCCGGCACAGGCCGCCCGAAGGTTGGGTAAACAAAAACCGGCACAATGTTTACCTTCAAGCTCAGGTTTTGTCCGACAAGATCGCGCCGGCGCAGTCTGCCGCCCGCTTGAGAACAAGAAAAATCGCCGGAGTGCATACCATGCGTTACCGCACCGACTACAGCGCCGCCCTGCTCGCCAGCCCGCCGGCGATCCTGGCCATCGGCGACTGGCGCCTGCACTACCAGGCCTATTCGAGCCGCGAGCAGGACGCCCGCGCGCCGGTGCTGCTGCTCGGCGGTGCCTTCCAGAGCTTTCGCTCCTTCGCCGCCGAGGTCGACGAGCTGCTCGCCGCCCACCCGGTGATCCTGCTCGACCTGCCCAGCCAGGGCGGCAACCTGCAGCTGGCGCCGGAGCTCGGTCTGGAGCAGCTGGCCGACCTGATCGCCGCCTTCGCCGAACAGCTGCAGCTGCCGCCGCTGATGCCCATCGGCCTGTCCTACGGTTCGGCGCTGGCAGCACTGTTCGCCGCGCGCCATCCGCAGCGCTGCGCGCGCCTGCTGTTGGCCGGCATCACCGCCTTCGGTCGGCCTGGCGCACGGCTGCTGCTGGAAGAGGGTCTGGCCCTGCTCGACGAGGGCCGCGCCGGTGAATTCGCTCAGGGCGCGCTGACCGGCCTGCTCAACCCGCTGCACCTGGACGACACCGGCATCGCACCGGTATTTCGCAAGGCCCTGCTGCGGCAGATCCAGCGCCTGAGCCCGGCCGAGATCGAGCGCTACCGGCAGAACAGCCGGCGCCTGCTGGCCTTCCAGGGCTTTGCCCGCCACCCGCAGTGCCCGACCCTGGTGCTGGCCGGCGAACACGACCATTTCACCCAACCCTGGGAGCACGCCAACTTCGCCGCAGCCTGCGCCCAGGGCGAATGCGCCCTGGTGCACCAGGCCGACCACCTCGCCCAGTTCGAACGGCGCGAGGCCTGCGCCGCGCTCTATCGCCCCTTCCTCGGCGAGCGCCCGCTGCCGGCCCGCAGCCCGGGCAGCACGCGGTTGCCGCGCGAGCGGCTGCTGAGCCTGGACAAGCGCTGCGAACCGCGCCTGGCGCCGCGCCAGCGCCAGGCCGTGCTGCGCCATGCCGACGGCCTGCGTTGGCCGGTGGAGCTGAGCGAGCTGGGCTTCTTCGGCGGCCTGCTGCAGGCCGACCTGCCGCCCGAGCTGCCCGGCCGCGGCTGGCAGCTGCTGGCCGGCGAACTGCCGGCGCAGCCGCTGTTGCCGCTGCGCCGCGACGCCCGGGGCCTGGCCTTCGTCTTCCCGCACACCGACGCCGCGGCCAGCCAGGCGCTGGCCGCGCTGATCCAACCCGCTCCGCTGCCGGCAGCGGCCTGCGCCTAGCCCGGATGCAATCCGGGCTAGGTAAGCCCCTCGGGTCGCCCTACACCTGCGCCTGAATCACCCGCACCAGCCCGGGCACCCGCGTCGGCGGCAGGCCGAGGCTGAGCGTATCGGCGCTGGGGTCGAAGACCTGCACCGTGGCGAAACCGCAACGCTGGAAGCCCGCCACTATCTCGCCGTGATCGCGGTAGTGCAGCGGGTAGCTGCCGCGGGTCAGCCGGCCGATCAGCTCGACGCCCCAGCGCAGCTGGCGATAGCGCGGATGCTCGCGCAGGTCCGGGTACAGCTCGGTCAGGTAGGTGGCGCCGGCGAAACCGCGCAGTTCAGTGGCCAGACGGCTCCAGAAGCCTTCGATCAGCGCCAGCGGGAAGTAGTTGACCAGCCCTTCGGTGATCACCAGCACCGGCTGGCGGCGATCCAGTTCGGCGAACAGCGCGGCCAGGCTGTGACGGCCCTGCTCGGCGAGGATATCCACCGCGCGTACCTGGTGCTCGCCACCCAGCCAGCCCTCGCCGTGCAGCAGCAGGCGCTTACGCGCGGCCATGGCCGGCAGATCCGCCTCGACATAACGCAGCTGCGGATAACGCGCGCAGAAGCGCCGGCCGCGCGGCGACAGGCCGCAGGCGATTTCCACCACCTGGCGCACACCGCCCTGCTCGATGGCGGCGGTGAGCTGCGCATCGATCTGCAGGTGGCGCTGCAGCAGGAAGGCCTCGATATCCAGGCCGAAGCCGACCCGCGCGCCCCAAGTGACGGGCCACAGCAGCTTGTGCACGAAACGGCCGAAGGCAGTGACGAAGGCCGGCTCGGCCAGGCGGTGGCGGTACCAGACGTAACCGGTGTAGTGCGCGGACGGGCTGATATGGGCGCTGCTGGCACGGCTGCGTTCAGGCATTTTTAAGGCTCTTATTGTTATGCTCGCGGCCCAGCCTAAGCCGCCGCGAGCCCCTACGACAGCCCATGCCCACCGAACCCACCCTTAGTTTGCCCTGGCCGCAGGCCCGCCCGCTGGCCGACGCCTTCTTCGACCGCGATGCCCAGCTGGTGGCGCGCGAGCTGCTCGGCAAGGTGATCCGCCACCGCGTCGGCGCGCTCTGGCTCAGCGCACGGATCATCGAGACCGAGGCCTATTACCTGGTCGACAAGGGCAGCCACGCCTCGCTCGGCTACACCGAGAAACGCAAGGCGCTGTTCGCAGATGGTGGGCACATCTACATGTATTACGCGCGCGGCGGCGACTCGTTGAACTTCAGCGCCCATGGGCCGGGCAACGCGGTGCTGATCAAATCCGCGCTGCCCTGGCTGGATGCCGTCAGCGGAGAGCCGGCGCTGGCGGCGATGCAGCGCAACAACCCGGCCAGCGACGGCTCGCCGCGCCCGCCGCAGCGTCTGTGCGCCGGCCAAACCCTGCTGTGCAAGGCACTGGGCCTCAAGGTGGCGGACTGGGACGCGCGCCGCTTCGACCCGCAGCGCCTGTTCGTCGAGGATGTCGGCGAGCGGCCGCAGCGCATCGTGCAGTGCGCGCGCCTGGGCATCCCCCAGGGCCGCGACGAACACCTGCCCTACCGCTTCGTCGATGCCGCCTTCGCCCGCCACTGCACGCGCAACCCGCTGCGCCGCGGCCAGGTCGAAGGCCAGGATTACCGCCTGCTGCCGAACGCAGGAGACGCGCCATGAGCGCCTGGCTGGAACACCTCACCGACTGGCTGGGCGGCAACCCCGAGTGGCTGGGACTGGCCATCTTCCTCATCGCCCTGTTCGAGTGCCTGGCCCTGGTCGGCATCCTCCTGCCCGGCGTGCTGCTGCTGTTCAGCGTCGCCCTGCTGGCCGGCAGCGGCGTGCTGACGCTGTGGCAGACCCTGCTGCTGGCCTATGCCGGCGGCCTGTGCGGCGACCTGCTGTCGTACAGCCTCGGCCGCCGCTTCAAAGAGGACATCCCACGCCTGCCGCTGCTGCGCCGCCACCCGGAGTGGGTGCTGCGCGCCGAGCTGTATTTCCAGCGCTACGGCATGGCCAGCCTGCTGGTGGGGCGCTTTATCGGCCCGTTGCGCCCGATGCTGCCGCTGGCCGCCGGCATGCTCGGCATGCCGCTGCCGCGTTTTATCGCCATCAGCCTGCTGGCCGCCGCCGGCTGGGCGGTGGCCTACCTGCTGCCCGGCTGGGCCACCGGCGCCGCACTGCGCCTGCCGATGGCCGAGGGCTTCTGGAGCGAGGCGGCGATTCTGCTGGCCGGCATCGGCCTGATCCTGCTGCTGACGGTGCAGGCCAGCCTGGCCGAGAAGCGCTACGCCTGCCTGCTCGGCGGCGGCCTGAACCTGCTCCTGCTGCTGGCCCTGATGCTCGGCTGGCCGCACCTGGACGCCCTCGACCAGGGCTTGATGACCCTGGTGCAGGAGCAGCGCCAGGCCCATCTGGACGCGACCATGGTGCTGCTCACCCGGCTCGGCGACCTGCGCACCCAGCTGGCCGCCGCCATCCTGCTGTGCGGCCTGCTGCTGCTCGCCCGGCAGTGGCGGCCGGCACTGTTCGCCGGCGCCACCCTGCTGTGCACCGCGCTGGCCAACGGCGCGCTGAAGAACGGCTTCGCCCGCGCCCGTCCGGACATCCTCAGCGAACCGCTGACCAGCTTCAGTTTCCCCAGCGGGCACAGCTCGGCGGCCTTCGCCTTCTTCCTGGTGCTCGGCGTGCTGGCCGGCCGCGGCCAGGGCGCGCGGCTGCGCCTGGCCTGGCTGCTGCTGGCCAGCCTGCCGGCGCTGGCCATCGCCCTGTCGCGGGTCTACCTCGGCGTGCACTGGCCCAGCGACATCATCGCCGGCGCCCTGCTGGCCTGCGCCGTGTGCGGCCTGAGCCTGGCCGCCAGCCAGCGCCGGCAGACGCTGACGGCGCTACCGGCGCGGCTCTGGTGGCTGCTGCTGCCGGCCTGCCTGGCGCTGCTCGGCGGCATGGCCACCTGGCACCTGTCCGCCGCCGTGCTGCGCTACAGCTACTAGAGAGGCCGCTACAGGCGGAACTTGCCCATCTGCCCGGCCAGGTCGTCGGCCAGGCGGCTGAGGGTCTGGCAGTCCTCGCGGCAGGCGCGCACCTCGCCGGCGGTGGCGTGGGCCAGGTCGGCGATGCCCTGCACGTTGCGGTTGATCTCCTCGGTCACCGAACTCTGCTCCTCGGTGGCCGCCGCCACCTGGGTGTTCATGTCGCTGATCGCCTCCACCTGCGCAGTGATGGCGCCGAGCGACTGACCGGTGCGCTGGCTGGCCTCGACCCCGGTGCCGGTGGCTGCCTGGCCGGCGTGCATCGAGCTGACCGCGGCCTCGGCGCCGTGCTTGAGGCGCTGAATCATCTGCTGGATCTCGTCGGTGGAGGCCTGGGTGCGGCTGGCCAGGGTGCGCACCTCGTCGGCCACCACGGCGAAGCCGCGGCCCATCTCGCCGGCGCGCGCCGCCTCGATGGCGGCGTTCAGCGCCAGCAGGTTGGTCTGCTCGGAGATGCCGCGGATCACCGCCAGCACCTGGTCGATGGACGCCACCTGCTCGGCCAGCTCGGCCACCGCGCCGGCGGCGGTGCCGATATCGGCGGACATCTGCTCGATATGGCCGATGGACTGGCGCACCACCTGGCGCGCCTGCTGCGCCTCGTCGCGGGCGCTGTGCGAGGACTGCGCGGCGCTGCTGGCGTTGCGCGCGATCTCCTGCACGGTCAGGCCCATCTCGTGCACCGCGGTGGCCACCATGTCGGTCATTTCCTGCTGCTGGCCGGCACGCCCGGCGGTGTTCTCCACCACCTGGGCGACCTGGCCGACCGCGCCGCGCAGGCGCTCGCTGGTGGCCAGCACCTCGCCGATCAGCTCGCGCTGGCTGGCCAGGAAGCGGTTGAAGCCACGCGCCAGGTCGCCCAGCTCGTCGCCACGCGACTCGTCGAGACGCCGGGTCAGGTCGCCGCCGCCGCCACCGATTTCCACCAGCGCCTGGGTCACCTGGCGGATCGGCCGCACCAGGCCGCGCGCCAGCAGCACCACCAGACCGAGGAACAGCAGCGCCACGGCGACGCCGATCAGGCTGGTCAGCAGCAGCGCCTGGCGCGCCTCGGCGTAGATTTCCGCCTCCGGCACCTCGCTGACCAGCAGCCAGTCGAGGCTGGCGAACTTCTGCGCCACCGCCAGGAAGGCCTCGCCGTCGCGCTCGAAACGCACCGCACGGCCGTCGCCGAGCAGCACCTGGCGCGCCGCCTCGGCACCGAACAGCTGCTCCAGCTGGCCACTGCCGCTGAGCTCGGAGCGCGGATGCACCTTGACCCCGCCCTGGCCGTCGACCAGGAACACCTGGCCGCGCTCGCCGAAGCGGAACTCGCTGATCATCTTCGACATGTCCGCCAGGTCGTAGCCCAGGCCGGACACGCCAAGGGTCTTGCCGCCCTGCTTGATGCGCTGGTTGATGAACAGGGTCGGCTGGCGCGTGCCCTTGTCGATGTCGATTTCCAGCACCCGGTCGCGATCGCCGTCGACCAGGCGATAGAACCACTGGTTCTCCGCCTGGCTGCGGTCGAGGGTGCGCATCAGCCCCTCGCCGGTGGTGTAGTTGCCGCTGGCCAGGCCGACGATGGAGGTGGTCATGGCGTTCTGCTGGGCGCGCACGCCCTCCAGGTAGCGGGCGAACTCGTCGCGCCGCGCCTCGTCCTCGCCGGCCGCCAGCCAGTCCTGCACCAGGCTGTTCTCGGCGATCGAGGCGTTGGCGGTGATCGGCGCGGTGAGCACCCGCTCGAGGTCGTTGCGGATCGCCAGCACCCGCGCCGGCAAGGCCTCCTCTACCAGGTAGCGTTCGGTCAGGCGATCGACCACCGCCGAGTAGATGCCGACCACGATGAGGATGCTGGCCAGCAGGGCGGCGCCCATGCTGAGGATCAACTGCCACTGAATGCTGCGTTGCCAGAGGCGCATGGGGAGTCTCCCGCTTATTGTTGGAATCAGGACGAGCGACTGGATACAGAATTGTTCACAATTTGTAAATCCATGACCGCTGACCGGCGTATCGGCAACGCCGCGCCAAGCTTGATCGCCGCCCGGCGGTTAGCCGACAGCCGCGCAGCGGGCGGCGCACCCTGCACTCCCCGTCGGGCTTCGCTGCGCTCAGCGCCAACCTACCAGCGTCAGCAGCGCCAGCAGGCCGCTGATGCTGAAGAAGGCCAGCACGGTGGCCGCCACCAGGGCCGCGGCGCAGCGCTCCTCGAGGCCGAAGCGCTGGCCGAGGATGGGGTAGATGCTCATCATCGGGGCGCTGGCGAACAGCAGCCCGGCCACCATCAGCTGCGGCTCCACCCCCGGCAGCAGGAGGAAGGCCGCCAGCAGCGCCAGCGGATGCAGGATCAGCTTGCCCAGCGCGGCCTGGGTCACGTCCGCCGCCATGCCGCGGGTCTTCAGGCCGTACAGGCTGCCGCCGATGACGAACAGCGCCACCGGCGCCGAGGCGCTGGCGAGCATGTCCACCACCTTGAGCGGCACGGCCGGCAGGCGGATCTGCAGCAGCGACAGCAGCAGGCCGACAGCGATAGCGATGATCAGCGGATTGCGCGCCAGGCGCAGACCGGTCTCGCGCAGCAGCGCCCAGCCGCCGTTGCCGCGCTGCGCGCCGGCTTCGGCCAGGGCGAGGGCCAGCGGGATCAGCAGCAGGTTCTCCACCAGCATGCCCAGGGCCATGGCCACCGCCGCGGTCTGGCCGAGCACCATCACCGCAATCGGGTAGCCGATAAAACCGCTGTTGGACACCGACATGCCCATGGCCAGGATGGCGCTGGCCGACTGGCCCTGCCCGCGCCACCAGCGCGCCACGGCGAAACCGGCGGCGAACAGGCTCAGCGAGGCCAGCGCGTAGGCGGTCAGATAAGGCCAGTTGAGCACCTCGTCGAGGCGCCGCTCGGTCAGCGCCTTGAGCAGCAGCGCCGGCAGGGCGAAGTTGATCACCAAGACGCCGAGGCCGCGCATCTGCTCGCGACTGAGCAGGCCGCCGCGCACCGAGAGAAAACCCAGGCCGATGAGGATGAAGATCGGCGCGGTGATCCCCAGCACCGTCAGCATGCCAGGCGCTCCGGGCGTTCCACGCGCAGCTGCGCCAGGCGCGAGCGGGTGCGCGCGAAGTCGAGGTGGCCGACGCCGGCGCACAGCGCCGCCAGGCTGGCCTCGCCCTGCAGCCAGAGCTCGATGCCGGCGTCGTAGGCGATATCGACGAAGTTGACCAGGCGCTGCTGCTCGTCCGCCGAGCAGCGCCCGAGCGGCGGCAATTCGCCGACGGCGATACGGGCGAAACGCCGGCACAGCTCCAGGTAGTCGGCGCTGGCCAGCGGCTGGCGGCACAGCGCGGCGAAGTCCAGCCACAGGCCGCGCTCGTCCGCCGCCCAGGCCGTCAGGCTACGCCGCCCCAGCGCCACCTGTTGCGCCGCCGCGCGCCAGCCCAGGCAGGCGCCGAACAGAGCGCCCGAGCCCTGCAGGTAACGCCCCCAATGCCGCGTGCTCAGCGGGCGGTAATCGGGGCCGTCGTCCAGGCGCAGCACCAGGCAATGGCGCTGCAGCAGCTCGGCGAAGGGCTGGAAACGGCTGTGGTAGAGCGGATTGGGGCAGAGTCCGGCGGGCGCGTAGTTGGAGCTCAGCAGCAGGATGCAGTCCAGGCTCAGCAGGTGCTGCAGCAGGCGCCCGAGGAGGATCGCATCGCCGATGTCGTGCACGTGGAACTCGTCGAGGTAGAACAGCTGCGTCTCGCTCGCCAGCGCCGCGGCCACCCGCCGCAGCGGATCGGCCTGCCCGCCGTGGGTCAGCGCACGTCGCTGCACCTCCTGCAGCAACGCGTGCACATGCAGGCGCCGCTTGGCTGCGACCGGCGCGGCCTGGAACAGGGCATCGAGCAGCAGGCTCTTGCCGCGCCCGACGCCGCCCCAGAGGTAGGCACCGGCGGCGGGCCGGCGCAGCCAGGCAGACGGCCGCAGGCGCGCCTGCAGCCAGTCGCCCAGGCGCGCCAGCATGCGCGTCTGGGCCTCGTCCAGTTGCAGGCCGCGCGCCTCGATCAGGCGAACGGCCTGCGCGGCCAGCTCAGAAGTCAAAGAACACGGTCTCGCCTTCGCCCTGGATGCGGATATCGAAGCGGTAGGCCGGCTTGCCGTCCACCTCGCAGCGCTTGGCGATCAGCGTCTCGCGGCGCTGCGGCTGCTCGATCAGGTTGAGCACCGGGTCCTTGGCGTTGGCCTCGGCCTCGTCCTCGAAATACAGCCGGGTGTTCAGGTGGATATTGATGCCGCGAGCGAATAGCGCGACGTTGACGTGCGGCGCCATCGCCACGCCGGCGGCGTTGCGCACCACGCCGGGCTTGACCGTGTAGGCGGTCCACTCGCTGCCGGCATCGAAGGTGGTGGCGGTACGACCGAAACCGTTGAACGCCTTGTTCTGGTCGTAAGCCTCGTCGTACTGGCCCTGGTGGTCGGCCTGCCACAGCTCGAGGAAGGCGTCGCGCACCAGGTGGCCGTTGCCGTCGTAGACGTGGCCGAGCAGCACGATGTGCTGGCCCGGCGCATCGGGCCCCGCCATCTGGTTCCAGATTTCCTGCTCGCGGGTCGGGTTGCCGGCCGCGGCCAGGGCCAGGCCGATGTGCACGTAGGGGCCGGCGGTTTGCGAGGGGGTTTCCGGCAGCAATTCAACAGGCATGGTCATCCTCCTCACTTGTTCTCGAAATGGGTTTGGCGCTGGCCGCGCAAGACAATGTCGAAACGGTACGCCAGGCAATCCATTGGATTGGCCGTGCTCATGTCGAGCTTGGCGATCAGCGTCTGCACCGCATCCGGGTTGGCGATGGACTTGACGATCGGGCACAGCGGGATCAGCGGATCGCCCTCGAAATACAGCTGGGTGATCAGCCGCGTGGCAATCGACGGGCCGTTGAGCGAGAAGTGGATATGCGCCGGGCGCCAGTCGTTGGGGCCATTGCGCCAGGGGTAGGGGCCGGGCTTGATGGTGCGGAAGATATAGCGACCTTCACTGTCGGTCAGGGCACGGCCGACACCGCCGAAGTTGGGGTCGAGCGGCGCCAGATAGCGGTCGTTCTTGTGCCGGTAGCGGCCACCGGCGTTGGCCTGCCACATTTCCACCAGGGTGTGCGGGATCGGCTTGCCGTACTGGTCCATCACCCGCCCGGAGACGATGATGCGCTCGCCGATGGGCAGGCCACCGTGGTTGAAGTTGAGCAGCAGGTCGTTGTCGTGCTCGCCGTACTCCAGGTGCGAGAAGTCCGGGCCGGTGGTCTCGGAGATCGACTGCGGGATGCTCACCAGCGCCTGGCGCGGCGAACGGGCGATGGAGGTCTTGTAATCGGGCGTCAGGGCTTTGGGGTGCCAGTTGCGGTCACGAATGACGAAACGGCGATTGTCCTCGGCAGGCATGGTGCGCTCCTGTTGTGGCTATTGTGGAGTCAGTGGCCACAGTGTCCGGCAAAGCGCACGCGGGGAATATTGAAAAGACGCCGCCCACCCATAACCAATAGGTTATGAAAACAGCCCCTCGCGGTAGGCCTCGGCCACCTCGCGCAGCGCCGCGCAGAACTGTTCGGCGGCCAGCGGCAAGGCCAGCGCGCCGTTGCGGCAGATGCCCACCGAACCGCCCGGCTCCTGCACGCCCAGCTGCAGCTCGACCAGCTCGCCACGCTGCACGTCCAGGCACACCGCGTCCTGCGGCGCCACCCACAGCGCATCGCCGGACAGCACGTAGCGCCGACTGAGCGCCGGCGACAGGGTCTCCAGGCGTTGCCGCGACGGCGTCACTCCGCACTGCACGAACAGGCTGTCGGCGTGCTTGCGGATGGTGGTGCCCGCCGTCGGCAGCACCAGCGGGTAATCGCCAAGCTGTCCCAGCGCGGCGGCGCCGGCAGCCAGCAGCGGATGACCGGGGCGCACCACCAGGCTCATGGATTCGCTGTACAGGTGCTCGAAGGTCAGGCCCTGGATGTCCGGGCTGTCGGTCATGCGCCCGACCACCAGGTCCAGCTCGCCGACGCGCAACTGGCCGAGCAGGTAGGCGCCCGGCCCGGTGGCGACGCTGACCACCAGCGCCGCCTGGCGCTCGTGCAGGCGCCGCACCACCTCGGGAATCAGCAGGCTCTCGACGGTGGACAGCACGCCGACGCGCACCTGGCCGGCCTCGTGCTCGCCGCCGCGCAGGCTGTTGACCCCGTCGCGCAGCGCCTGCACGCAGGGCCCGGCGTAGCGCATGAAGGCGACCCCGGCCGGGGTCAGGGTCACGCCACTCTTGCCGCGTTCGAACAGGCTAGCGGCGAGGATCTCCTCCAGCTCCTTGAGCGTCTTGGAAATCGCCGGCTGGCTCACCGCCAGGGCATCGGCGGCCTTGGCGAAGCTGCGCTGACGGGCGATCTCGAGAAAGCACAGCAGGTGACGGAATTTGATGCGGGTGTCGATGTTCATCGCGGGCACCGAAGTGGAATGGGCCGATCATGCCGCAAAGCGCCGCCGCCGCCCAAGCGCTGCGGGAAACGAGGCGGCATGGCTCCTGCATAAATTGCTAGCAATATTTCATTGTTCGCTAGCCAGGAGCCTCCCATGTTGGCCGAATCCACCCGCGGCGTGATCTGCACCCCCCACCCCGCCGCCACCCGCAGCGGCCTGGCCATGCTCGATGCCGGCGGCAGCGCCATCGACGCCATGCTCGCCGCCAGCGCCACCCTGGCCGCCGTCTACCCGCACATGACCGGCATCGGCGGCGATGCCCTGTGGCTGCTCCATGACCGCGAAGTGCGCACCATTGTGGGGATCGGCCAGGCCGGCCAGCGTCTGCCGGCAGGCGGCAGCATCGGCCTGCGCGGCCCCAGCGCCCTGGCCACCACCGCCGGCGCCATCGCCAGCTGGCAGCTGGCCGCCGATATCAGCCGCCAGCAATGGGGCTCGCGCCTGGGCTGGGCGGATCTGTTCGAGCAGGCCATCCATCATGCCGAACACGGCCACCCGGTCTCCGACTCGCAACTGTTCTGGCAGGACTATCGCCGCGAGCTGATCGAACAGCTGCCGGACCTCCACCCGCTGTGCAAGACCGCCGAAGGCCACTGGCTTGCCCCCGGCGACACCCTGCGCCAGCCGCGCCTGGCCGACAGCCTGCGCCACCTGGCGCGCAAGGGGCTCGACGAGTTCTACCGCGGCGAGCTGGCGCAGGCCTTCAGCGAAGCCTTCCAGGCGCATGACTGCGGCCTAAGCGGCGAGGACCTGGCCGCCACCCGCGCCGAACTGGCCGCGCCGATCAGCATCCGCTACCGCCAGGGCACCCTCTACAACGTCGCCCCGCCCTGCCAGGGCCTGTATACCCTGCAGGCCATGCTGGCGCTGCGCAGCCGAGCGCTGGGCGACTGCGGCAACGGCAGCGCGCGCTATTACCACTGGCTGGTGGAGGCGATCAAACAGGGCCTGCTGCGCCGCAACGCCGAACTGTGCGACCCGCGCCACCGCGACTGGTCCTGGGCCGCCAGCCTCGACGACGCCATGGCCGCGCGCTACGCCGCCGCCATCGACGACCAGCGTGCCCAACCCTGGGCCGAACCCGGTCGCCCGGCCGACACCATCTGGATGGCCGCCTGCGATGCCGAAGGGCGCAGCGCCTGCCTGATCCAGAGCCTGTTCCACGACTTCGGCTCCGGCTGCGTGCTGGGCGACACCGGTGTGCTCTGGCAGAACCGCGCCGCCGGCTTCAATGCCAACCCGCAGCATGCCAACGCCTGGGCGCCGGGCAAGCGCCCCGCGCACACCCTCAACCCGTCCTGCTACCTGGCCGACGACGGCCGCCGCTGGTTCTTCGGTACCCAGGGCGGCGATGGCCAGCCGCAGACGCAGATGGTGCTGGCCAGCCAGTTGATCGATTTCCAGCAACCCATCGACCAGGCCTTGCACATGCCGCGCTTTCTGCTCGGGCGCAGCTTCTTCGACAGCACCGACAACCTCAAGCTGGAGGCGCCGGCGGGCGAGGCGGTGATGGCTGAACTTGAGCGCCTGGGACACCAGGTCGAGCGCATCCCGGCCCTCAGCCCCTACACCGGCCAGGCCGGCATCATCGCCATCGGCCGCGACGGCAGGCGCCAGGCGATGCACGACCCGCGCGGCCAGGGCGATGCGCTGGGCCAGCGCGCTTGAGCGGCGCCGGCGACGCCACGGATTTACCGGAGCCGGCGGCACTGGCGATAATGGCCGCCATTGCCCGCAAGAGCGTTGATTCGATGGCCGAGAAGACCGTGACCGCCAAACAGCAGGAGGTGCAGCGCATCGTCGATGCGCTGGCCAAGGCCATTGCCCAGCATCGCCTGCCGCCCGGCATGCGCCTGATCGAGGCGCAGATCGTCGAGTCGCTGCAGGCCAACCGCAACCATGTGCAGGTGGCCCTGCAACGCCTGGCGATGCAGAAGATCGTCACCATCGAGCCCAACCGCGGCGCCCTGGTCGCGCAGCCCAGCGCCCAGGAGGCGCGCGACGTGTTCGCCGCCCGCCGCGCGGTGGAGCGCGCCATCGTCGAGGCGATCACCCCGGCGATCATGCAGCAGCATGCCGAGCGCATCGCCGCGCAGATGGCCAGGGAACGCGCCGCCACCAGCAGCAGCGACCGCCGCGCCATCGTCCGCGAGCTCAGCGAGTTCCACCGCATGCTCGGCGAGATCTGCGGCAACGCGGTGCTGCGCGACATCCTCGACAACCTGATGGTGCGCAGCTCGCTGATCGTCGCCCTGTACCAGCGCAACGACGTGCCCTCCTGCGCCTCGGACGAGCACCAGCAGGTGCTCGACGCCCTCGCCGCCGGCCAGCGCGAGCAGGCGGTGGAGCTGATGATCGAGCACCTCGACGAACTGGAAGGCCAGCTGGCCCTGCATCAGGAGCAGAACGTCGAGGTCAACCTGCGCGAGGCGCTCGCCGAGCTCTAATCACTCGGACGCAGCAGCCGTGGCCGCTCCCGTACGAAGGTCTGCCGACCGTTCTTGAAGCCCAGCAGTGGCGGGCTGAGTTCGCCGATTACCGCCGCCGGGTGCGGTGCATCGAGGACGATGAAATCCGCCCGGCATCCCGGTGCCAGGCCGTAGTCGCGCAGGCGCAGCAGGCGCGCCGAATCACTGGAGATCCAGCCCAGGCAGGTCTGCAGCTCGGCGTGGGTGCCGAGCTGGGCGACGTTGGCGTAGAGGTTGGCCTGGCGGATCAGCGAGGCGTCGCCGTAGGGGGTGAAGGGATTGCCCAGGTTGTTGGTCGACAGCGAACAGGTCACCCCGCCGGCGTGCAAGCGCTCCAGCGGCGCCAGCCCGCGCGGTTTGCCGTGGCTGCACTGGCGGCCGCCGAGGTAGAGGTCGGTGCTCGGCAGACAGGTCACCTGCACCCCGGCCGCGGCCAGTTGCGCAGTGATCGCCTGCAGCGGCTCGGCCGCCAGCATCGACAGCTTGGTGGCATGGCCGACGGTAACCCGGCCGCCCCAGCCATGCCGCTCGGTACAGCGCAATACCTCGGGCAGGGTCATGCCCGCAGGGTCGAGGTCGAAGTCCAGGTGGAAGTCCAGATCGCAATCGTGCGCCACGGCCAGCTCGAACAAGCGGCGGATCTGCCCATGCGGATCGCTGTCGGTATAGGGGCAGCCGCCGAGCACCTCGGCGCCCTGCGCCAACGCCTGGCACAGCAACGCCTCGGTGCCCGGATTGTTGAGCAGGCCCTCCTGGGGGAACACGCAGAGCTGCAGGTCCAGCGCCCAGGCGTAGTCGGCCTGCAGCCGGCGCACCGCGTTGAAACCGGTCAGGCCGATCTGCGGGTCGATCTCGACGTGGGTGCGCATGTGCATGGTGCCCTGGGCGATGGCCAGCTCCAGCACTCGTGCGCCGCGCTGGTAGACATCCGCCTCGGTGAAGCCGGCCTTGGCCGCCGAGGTCTCGGCGATGGCCTCGGCCAGCGTGCCGGCGCGCAGGTTGCAGCGTTCGAGGATGCAGGCCTTGTCCAGGTGGATATGGGTTTCGATCAGCCCCGGCAGCACCAGGCCGCCGCCCAGGTCCAGCTCGCGCGGGCAGGCGTCGGCGCTGAAGGCATCGACGAAGCGGCCCCGTTCCACCCGCAGCTCGGCGAGGCGGGTGGGCGCGTCCGGCAATCGCAGGTTGTGCAGATACCACGCACTCATGCGGCGCTCTCCCCCAGGTAGGCGGCTTCCAGCTCGGGGTCGTTGCGCAGCTCGGCAGCGCTGCCGGATTTGACGATGCTCCCGGTCTCCAGCACGTAGGCACGGTCGGCCACCTGCAGTGCAAGGTTGGCCATCTGGTCCACTAGCAGCAAGGTCACGCCCTCGTCGCGCAGGCTCGCCAGGGCATCGTAGAGCTCGGCGATCATCGCCGGCGCCAGGCCCAGCGAGGGCTCGTCAAGCAGCAGGATGCGCGGTTTGGCCATCAGTCCGCGGCCCACCGCGACCATCTGCTGCTCGCCACCGGAAAGCAGCCCAGCCGGGCTGTCCAGGCGTTCGCGCAAGCGCGGGAAGCGGCGCAGGATGGCTTCAATCTCGGCCTCGGCATCCACCTGGTCGGTGCGGGTGTAGGCGCCCAGCAGCAGGTTGTCGCGCACGCTGAGCTGGGGGAACAACTGTCGCCCCTCCGGCACCAGGGCCAGGCCGCGTGCGGCGATGGCGCTGGCCTCGGCCTTCTCGATATTGACGTCGTCCAGCACCACGAGGCCCGACGATGGCCGCTTGAGCCCGGCGAGGCACTGCAGGATGCTCGACTTGCCGGCACCATTGGCGCCGAGAATCGCCACCAGCTCGCCGGGATTGACCAGCAGATCCACGCCTTGCACCACCGGCGCGGCGCCGTAGTCGACCACTAGGTCCTTGACGAACAGGATGGCGTCGCGGCTGCCGTCCCAGGCTGCGTCACGCGGCTGCGCCTGGTAGTCGGTGCTGCCCAGGTAAGCGGCGACCACCCGCGGGTTCTGTCGCACCTCGTCCGGGCTGCCCCAGGCAATCGGACGGCCGGCATCGAGCACCAGGATGCGCTGCGACACCGCCATCACCAGTGGCATGTCGTGCTCCACCAGGATCACCGCGATACCGAAGCCGGCCAGGGTCTTGAACAGCCCGGCCAGGCGGTCGGTATCACTACGGCTGAGGCCAGCGGCCGGCTCGTCGAGCAGCAGCACCCGCGGCCGACTGGCCAGGGCGCGGGCGATTTCCACCAGACGCCGGTCGACATGCGGCAGATCGTCCGCGGCGCAGGTCACCGAGCCGCGATAGCCCACCAGCGCCAGCAGGTTCAGCGCCAGCTCTTCCTGCTCGGCCGGCGGGCGCGCCAGCGGCAGGCCGAGCTGGCCCTGCTGCATGGCCGCCAGCAGATTCTCCAGCACGCTCATCTCGCCGAACAACTGGGTGGTCTGGTAGGTGCGGGCGATACCGGCGCGGGCGATCTTCCAGGCCGGCAGGCCAGCCAGTTGCTGCTCCAGTTCGATCTGCCCGCTGTCCGGCGCATAGAAACCGCTGATCAGGTTGAGCAGGGTGGTCTTGCCGGCACCATTGGGGCCGATCACCGAGGTGATGCTGCCCTGCTCGGCGCTGAAGCTGATCGCGCTGGCCGCCTGCACGCCGCCGAAGCGGATGCCGACGTCGCGCACCTGCAGTCCTTGCGCTTCGCCGCCGCTGCGCTCGAACCAGCGCGCCAGCAGGTGACGGTTGGCACTCTTCGGCGCGTAGGCCGGCGGCGCCTGCCACCAGCGCTGCTGCAGGGCGCCGAGCACACCACGCGGCGCCAGCCAGAGCACCGCGAGCAGGAGCATGGAGAAGATCAGTAGGCGGTATTCGGCCAGGCCCGAGAGCATCTCCGGCAGCAGCACGATCAGCAGCGCCCCGAGCACCGGGCCGAACAGCGTGCCGCTGCCGCCGACTATCACCGCCAGGACGAACAGGATCGACTGCGAGAAGGGGAAGGAGTCCGGACTGATGAACATCATCAGCGGCGCCACCAGGCCGCCGGCCATACCGGTCAGGGTGGCCGACAGGGCGAAGGCCAGGGTCTTGGTCTGCATCGGGTTGAAGCCCAGCGAACGCGCGGCGATTTCCGTCGACTTCACCGCGCGCATCGCCCGCCCCCAGCCGCTGCCCTGCAGGCGCCGGTAGAAGGCCAGTGCCGCCACCATCAGCGCGGTGGCCAGCAGGGCCAGGCCGATATTGCCGTCCAGCCCGCCAAAGGCGGGCATGGGAATACCGATCAGGCCGTTGGCACCGCCAGTCAGCGACTGCCACTCGATCAGCCCGTGGTGCACCATGAAGGCGAAGGCGATGGTCACCATCGCCAGATAGGGCCCGGTGACACGCAGCGCCGGCAGTGCCAGCAGGGCACCGACCAGGCCGCTGCCGAGGCCGGCGATGATCAGCGCCAGGCCCAGCGGCAAGCCGGCCATCAGCAGCAGCGCCGAGATGTAGGCGCCGATGGCGTAGAAGGCGATATGGCCGAAGGAAATCTGCCCGGACAGGCCCATGAGGATGTTCAGGCCGACACCGACCACGGCCGCCAGCGCGCAGAAGGTGAAGACCAGCAGCGAATAACTGTCCAGCACGAAGGCCAGGCTGCTGCCCAGCAGCGCCAGCGCGGCCAGGCCGCTTGGCGCCAGGTAGCGGTTGCTCAGGTTCATACTTTCACCAGTGTCTGTTTGCCGAACAGGCCGTTGGGGCGCAGCGCCAGGGCGATGATGACCAGGCCGAAGGTGAAGATCTGGGTGAAGGCCGAGCCGAACTGCAGGGTGATCAGCGCCTCCGCCAGGCCGAACAGCAGGCCGGCGAGGAACACCCCGTTGGCGCTGGCGATACCGCCGAGAATGGCCACGGCGAACGCCTTGAGGCCGAACAGCGTGCCCATGTCGGCATGCACGTTGTACAGCGGCGCGATCAACAGCCCGGCGATGCCGGCGAACACCGTCGACACGGCGAAGGCGCAGGCCACCACGCGGTTGACCCGAATCCCCATCAGCTGCGCCGCACGCGGATTCTGCACACAGGCCTCGAGCACCTTGCCCAGGCGCGTGTAGCGGCGCACCAGGTACAGCGCCAGGGCGATGCCGGCGCCGGCCAGGGGGATCAGCAGCTGCAGCGCCTGGACATTGCTGCCCAGCACCTGCAGGTGCTGATGCAGCAGGGCCACGTCGAACTGACGCGGCTCCTTGCCGAAGCTGAACAGCACCAGGTTATCCACTAGGATGCCGCCCGCCACCGTGGCCATCAGCCAGGCTTCAGAGCCACGGCTGTGAAAAGGTCGCACCAGGAACAGTTCGATGGCCAGGCCGTACAGCGCGCACAGCGCCAGGCTCAAGACAGCCGCCAGCCACCAGGGCAGGCCGGCGGTGACGCAGAGGCTGTAGCCGAGCACCGCGCCGATCATCATGGCGCTGCCCTGGGCGAAGTTGACGGTACGCGACACCACGTAGGTGATGTGAAAGCCCAGGGCGAGCAGCGCATACATGCTGCCCAGGCCGAGCCCGCTGATGATTGCGGCGGTAAGCATGGCAAATCCTCCACCAGCCGCTGCCGCGGCCGGACTGGCTGGGTTCAGTGCGGGATCGGCACGATTTCGTCACCCTCGAAGCGGGTGAACACGTAGTCGTCGACGCCCAGGGCATCGTGCTGCTCGGCGCTGAACGGCTTCTCGTAGGTCTTGATCAGGCCTTCGTAGCGCTGGATGCCGTAGTAGCCGTCGCGGATCGCCGGCCCCTCGGTGCTGCCCGCCGCGGCGATGGCCTGCGCGGTCAGGTGCAGGGCGTCGTAGGCGTTGGCGATGCCCACCGCCGGGGTGACGTCGGCCAGGCTCTTGATCTCCGGATAGCGCTTTTGCAGCGCAGCGAAGATCGCCTCGCCCCTGGCGTCGCCCTCCTGGCTGAAGGTGTAGGTCTGGATGAAGTGCACGCGCCCGGCATTGGGCCCGGCCAGCTCGCCGAAACGCCCGCCGGCCGGCCCCCAGTGCGACACCACCGGCACGTCCCAGCCCATGCGATCGAGCGACTTGACCACCTGCGCCGACGGCGCGACGTTGGCCACCAGCAGCAGAGTATCGGCGCCGGCCTGCTTGAGACGACTGAGCTGCGGCACCACATCGAGATCGCTGCCCTCGATGCGCTCCACCCCGGCCACCGGCATGCCGCGCGCCGCCAGCGCCTTGCGGAAACCCTGCTCGTT
The DNA here is from genome assembly GCF_054110165.1 of Pseudomonas sp. PL-6. Lineage (NCBI taxonomy): Bacteria > Pseudomonadati > Pseudomonadota > Gammaproteobacteria > Pseudomonadales > Pseudomonadaceae > Pseudomonas > Pseudomonas sp. PL-6. The sequence continues at coordinate 4,554,380 of NZ_CM134189.1, forward strand.
GGATTCGCCCCAGGGGTTGTTGATCAGGATCATCCCCGGCTTCTGGGTGGCGAAGTGCTTCTGCGCATAGCTGACCAGCGCCTCGTCCACCAGCTCGTCCACCGCCGACACGCGGAACACGTAGTTGTCGGCGGCGCCGTTGCGGGTGATCGGCGTGCCGGCCGCCCATACCCCCATGAACGGCATCTTCATCTGATTGGCCAGCGGCACTATGGCCAGCGATACCGGCGTATCCAGCCCGCCGAAGAGCACCGCGACCTTCTCCCGCTGGATCAGCTCGCGCGCCGCCAGCAGCCCCTTGGAGGGGTTGCTTTCGTCATCGCGGCGCACCAATTGCAGCGGACGCCCGAGCACACCGCCCTGGGCGTTGACCTCGTCGATGGCGATGGTCAGGCCGCGGGTCAGCGCCTCGCCGGATTTCGCCGACTGCCCGGACAGCGCCGCCACCAGGCCGACCTTGATCGGCTCGGCCGCCTGTGCGGACAGGGAAAACCAACAACTCAACGCGAACGCCGCAGCCAGGCACGGCTTCAGACGACGCGGAAACGACAATAGCGTGGACATGGCATTCTCCTAATTGCTAGCTTTTGCACAAACATTGCTAGCAAAACAGGTGCCACCCCGGCAAAGCCCGCAAATACGGGCCTTGTCCATGGCGCCACTTCCGAAACCGCCCCATTGCCTGGCACGACGCACCAGCAGGATGCAGCCAGGCCCAAGGAGAACCCATGCCCAGCGAACACCCCGCCGTCACCCTGGTTCGCCAGTTCCTCGAACTGTCGATGATCCCCGATCCGCAGGGCGCCGCCCGCTATATGGCCGCCGACGTGCGCATCACCTTCACCGGCGGCCGCGCCATGCCCGATGCCCAGGCCATCACCGCCTTCAACGGCGGTCGCTACAACTGGGTAAAGAAAGCCATGGGCCAGTTCGACTGGACCGAGCATGCCGACCACTGCGTGGTGTATTCCAACGGCACCCTCTACGGCCAGTGGCCGGACGGCCGCAGCTTCTCCGGCAATCGCTACCTCGACCGCTTCGAGGTGCGCGACGGCCTGATCACCCGCATGGATGTTTGGAACGACAGCGCCGAGTGGATTCTGCAGCCGCAAATCAACCGCGACTGACGCGACGGCGCCTGGCACTTTGGTCGCACTTGGCTGACCGAATGGTCAGCCCTATGCTGCACTCTTTTTGTGCGAGCCTGCGCCATGTCCCTGCCCGATCTGCTGCTGTTGGTCCTCGCCGGTTTCGCCGCCGGCGGCATGAATGCCCTGGCCGGCGGCGGCACCTTCTTCTCCTTCCCGGCGTTGCTCGCCGCCGGTCTGCCGCCGGTGACGGCCAATGCCACCAATGCTGTGGCGCTATGGCCGGCCAGCCTGGCCGGCGCCTGGGCCGCGCGCGCCTCGTTGCGCCCGCTGGGTCGTTACCTGCTTCCGCTGCTGCTGGCCGGTCTGGCCGGCGGCCTGCTCGGCGGCCTGTTGCTGCTGGCCGGCGGCGACGATGTATTCCGCGTGCTGATCCCCTGGCTGCTACTGGCGGCCACCGCGCTGTTCGCCGCCAGCCCCTGGCTGGGGCGCTGGCGGGCGGCGCGGCGCAAGGCCGCCGAGCACCCGCCGCACACGCCGCTGTCGCTCGGCGCACATATCGGCGTGTCGATCTACGGCGGCTACTTCGGCGCCGGCATGGGCATCCTGCAGCTGGCCGCCTTCTCCATCGAGGGCCACGCCCTGGCCCGCGCCAATGCGCTGAAGAACCTGATCTCGGCGGTGATCTACAGCATCGCCACCCTGACCTTCGTCATCGCCGGGCGGGTCAGCTGGTACGAGCTGGCCATCCTGCTCACCGGCGCCACCCTTGGCGGCTACGCCGGCGGCGCACTGGGCGAGAAGCTGCCGCCGGCGCTGCTGCGCGCCTTGGTCATTCTGGTGGGCAGCGGGATGACGCTGTACTACTTCTGGGTCACCTACTTGCGCTAGGCGTTGGGCTTCGCTGCGCTCAGCACCAACCTACGCGCCAACCTACGCCCCGACCTGGCCAGCGGCCCCGCTGATTTGCCCGAGGGGCGCGGCTCTGCTAGTGTCGCGCCCGTTTCTACGCTGCCCGAGACCCGCCGCCATGGCCCGCAAGAAAGCCGCCCCCGACTTCGAACATTCCCTCGCCGAGCTGCAGGCGCTGGTCGAGCGCCTGGAGAGCGGCGAGCTGTCACTGGAAGACTCGCTGACCGCCTTCGAGCAGGGCATCGGCCTGACCCGCGAGTGCCAGGCTGCCCTGGCCCAGGCCGAGCAGAAGGTGCAGATCCTCCTGGAGCGCGACGGCGAGCTGGAGCCGGCGCCCTTCGACGCGGACCCGGTGGCATGATCAAGGCCTACCAGGCGAGCTGCCAGGCCCGCGTCGACGCCGCCCTCGAGCCACTGTTCCAGGCCCCGCGCGCGGAACTCGAACGCCTCTACCAGGCCATGCGCTACAGCGTGATGAACGGCGGCAAGCGCGTGCGCCCGCTGCTGGTCTACGCCGCCTGCGAGGCATTGGGCGGCAAGCTGGATCGCGCCGATGGCGCCGCCTGCGCGGTGGAGCTGATCCACGCCTATTCCCTGGTGCACGACGATCTGCCGGCGATGGACGACGACGACCTGCGCCGCGGCCAGCCGACCACCCACAAGGCCTTCGACGAAGCCTGCGCCATCCTCGCCGGCGATGGCCTGCAGAGCCTGGCCTTCGAGGTGCTCGCCGACCGCCGGCGCAACCCGCAGGACGCCGAGACCCGCCTGCAGATGATCGCGGCCCTGAGCGCCGCCGCCGGCCCGGCCGGGATGGTCGGCGGCCAGGCCATCGACCTTGGCGCGGTGGGCCTGCCGCTCGACCAGAGCGCCCTGGAAACCATGCACCGGCACAAGACCGGCGCGCTGATCGAGGCCAGCGTACTGCTCGGCGCCCTGGCCAGCGGCAACGCCGACGAGCTCGGCCTCAAGGCGCTGCAGCAGTACGCCCGCGCCATCGGCCTGGCCTTCCAGGTGCAGGACGACATCCTCGACGTGGAGAGCGACACCGCCACCCTGGGCAAGACCCAGGGCAAGGACGAGGCCAACCACAAGCCCACCTACCCGGCCCTGCTCGGCCTCGACGCCGCCAAGGCCTACGCCCTGGAACTGCGCGACCAGGCCCTGCACCTGCTGCGCCCCTTCGGCAGCCAGGCCGAGCCGCTGCGCGAGCTGGCGCGCTATATCGTCGAACGGCGCAGTTAGAACCTGGCGGTGCACCCTGTGGGAGCGGCTTCAGCCGCGAAAGCCACAACGCGCCATCATCATTTGCGTCTATGTCGGCATGATCGCCATATAAGGCTTGCTTTACCCCCGCGACCGGCCTCCTAAGATGGCTCCATAACGACAAGACGTCCGGAGCCGCCATGCCCTTTTCCGCCCTGCTGATCGCCAACCGCGGCGAGATCGCCATCCGCATCGCCCAGGCCTGCGCCGACCTCGGCATCCGCAGCGTGGCGGTGTACGCCGAGGACGACAGCGCCTGCCTGCACATACGCAAGGCCAACCGCGCCGTGCCACTGGCTGGACGCGGCCCGGCGGCCTATCTGGACATGGATCAGCTCATTGCCGTCGCCCGCGAGCACGGCTGCAGCGCCATCCACCCCGGCTACGGTTTTCTCGCCGAGAACGCCGAGTTCGCCCGCCGCTGCCAGGATGCCGGGCTGACCTTCGTCGGTCCGACGCCGGAAACCCTGCGACTGTTCGGCGACAAGGCCGCCGCCCGCGCCCTGGCCGAACGCTGCGCAGTGCCGCTGGTACCGGGGATCAACCAGGCGGTGACGCTGGAGCAGGCCGCGGACTTTCTCGCCGAACACGGCAGCGTGATGCTCAAGGCGCTGGCCGGCGGCGGCGGGCGCGGCATGCGTGCAGTGGACGATCCGGCGCAGCTGGCCGAGGCCTTCGCCCGCTGCGCCTCCGAGGCCCAGGGCGCCTTCGGCAGCGGCGCGCTGTACGTGGAGAAGCGCGTGCGCCGCGCCCGGCATATCGAAGTGCAGGTGCTCGGCGACGGCAGCGGCGCGGTCAGCCACCTGTGGGAGCGCGACTGCAGCCTGCAGCGCCGCCACCAGAAGCTGGTGGAAATCGCCCCCAGTCCCGACCTGGACGCCGTCGCCCGCGAGGCCATCATCGCCAGCGCCCTGCGCCTGGCCGCCGAGGTGCAGTATCGCGGCATCGGCACCTTCGAATTCCTCCTCGACCTCGACCAGCCCGGGCGCTTCTACTTCATGGAAGCCAACCCGCGCGTGCAGGTGGAGCACACCGTCACCGAGCAGGTCACCGGCATCGATCTGCTGCATACGCAACTGCACCTGGCCGCCGGCAGCAGCCTGGCCGAGCTGGGCCTGCTCACTCCGCCGCCAGCGAAAGGCTATGCCGTACAGCTGCGCCTGAATCTGGAAACCCTGCTCGCCGATGGCAGCGCGCGCCCGGCTAGCGGCGTGCTCGGCGCTTACCAGCCGCCCTCCGGCCCGGGCCTGCGCGTGGATGGCTGCGGTTATGCCGGCTACGTCGTCAGCCCGGCCTACGACTCGCTGATCGCCAAGCTGATCGCCAGCGCCAGCGACTACCCCGGCGCCCTGCGCCGCGCCTACCGGGGGCTGTGCGAATTTCGCCTCGAAGGCGTGGCGAGCAACCTGCACCTGCTGCAGAACCTGCTGCAGCGCGACGAGGTGCTGGCCCATCAGGTCGACACCAGCTATGTCGAACGTCACCTGAGCGAGCTGCTGGCCGCCCGCGAACAGGCGCATCCGCACCGCTACTTTGCCGGCGACGCCTCTGCGCAAAGCGCCAGATCCAGCCTCGACGCCCCGCCCGGCACCCTGGCCCTCAGCGCGCCCAGCGCCGGCGTGCTGGTCAGCCTGGCGGTGGCCGAAGGCGACGCCGTGGCCGCCGGTCAGCGCATCGCCGTGTTGGAGGCGATGAAGATGGAGTTCGAGGTCAAGGCCGAGCACAGCGGTATCGTCCGCGCGCTGGCCGTTGCACCCGGGGACGCCATCGGTGAGGGCCAGGCGCTGGCGTTTCTGCAGCCGGCCGAGGTGGACAGCCTCGACGCCCACGGCGAGCAGGCCGTCGACCTGGCGCATATCCGCGCCGACCTGGCCGAAGTGCTGGAGCGCCACGCGCGCCTGACCGATGCGCGCCGCCCCGAGGCCGTGGCCAAGCGGCGCAAGAGCGGCCAGCGCACCGCGCGCGAGAACCTCGCCGACCTACTGGACGAGGGCAGCTTCAACGAGTACGGCGCCCTGGCCCTGGCCGCCCAGCGCCGCCGGCGTTCGGCCGAAGAACTGCTGGAGCTGAGCCCGGCCGACGGCCTGATCGGCGGCACCGGCACGGTCGGCGCCGCGCAGTTCGGCGCGGAGGCGGCGCGCTGCCTGGCCATCGCCTACGACTACACGGTATTCGCCGGCACCCAGGGCGTGATGAACCACAAGAAGACCGACCGCATGCTGGCCCTGGCCGAGCAGTGGCGCCTGCCGGTGGTGCTGTTCGCCGAAGGCGGCGGCGGGCGGCCGGGCGATACCGATTTCGTTGGCGTGGCCGGGCTGGACTGTCACACCTTCGTCGCCATGGCCAAACTCTCCGGCCTGGTACCGACGGTGGGCGTGGTCTCCGGCCGCTGCTTCGCTGGCAACGCCGCACTGCTCGGCTGCTGCGACGTGATCATCGCCACCCGTAATGCCAGCATCGGTATGGCCGGCCCGGCGATGATCGAAGGCGGCGGCCTGGGCAGTTTCACCCCCGAGCAGGTCGGCCCGACCAGCGTGCAGGGCCCCAACGGGGTGATCGACGTGCTGGTGGAGGACGAGGCCGCAGCGGTCGCCGTGGCCAAGCAGTACCTGGGCTACTTCCAGGGGCCGCTGGCCGACTGGCAGTGCAGCGATACCCGCGAGCTGCGCCACGTCATTCCGGAGAACCGCCTGCGCGTGTACGACATCCGCAAGGTGATCGAACTGCTGGCCGACGACGGCAGCGTGCTGGAGCTGCGCCGCCAGTTCGCCCCCGGCCTGATCACCGCGCTGGTGCGCATCGAGGGCAAGCCCTTCGGCCTGCTCGCCAACAATCCCGCGCACCTGGGCGGCGCCATCGACGCCGCGGCCGGCGACAAGGCCGCGCGGTTCATGCAGCTGTGCGAGGCGCACGACCTGCCCATCGTCTCGCTGTGCGACACTCCCGGCTTTATGGTCGGGCCGGAAGCGGAGAAACAGGCCACCGTGCGCCACGTCTCGCGCCTGTTCGTCACCGCCGCCAGCCTGACGGTGCCCTTCTTCACCCTGGTGCTGCGCAAGGGCTACGGCCTCGGCGCCCAGGCCATGGCCGCCGGCAGCTTCCACGCGCCCTTGTTCACCGCCGCCTGGCCCAGCGCCGAGTTCGGCGCCATGGGCCTGGAGGGCGCGGTGCGCCTGGGTTTCGCCAAGGAGCTGGCGGCCCAGGTGGACGACGCCGCGCGCCAGGCGCTATTCGACAAGCTGGTGGCCAAGGCCTACGAAAACGGCAAGGCGCTGAACATGGCCAGCTACCTGGAAATCGACGCGGTGATCGACCCGGCCGACAGCCGCGCCTGGCTGCTCCGCGGGCTGGCCGCCACGCCCCGGCCGGCGCGGCGCGAGGGGCGCAAGCGGCCGTTCGTCGATACCTGGTAGAGGCCTGGCGCAGGGGCGCCGGCCTGTCGCGTAGGGCTTGAAGCTTGCGGCGGTGGTTTTCGGGTAAACTGCGCATCTTTTTACGCCTATAACGATTCGCCTGATGCCGACCACTTTCCACGAGATCCCCCGCGAGCGCCCGCTGACGCCCCTGCTGGACCGCGCCAACACGCCGGACGAGCTGCGCCGGCTGGCCGAAGCGGACCTGGAAACCCTCGCCGACGAACTGCGCCAGTACCTGCTGTACAGCGTTGGCCAGAGCGGTGGCCATTTCGGCGCCGGCCTCGGCGTGATCGAGCTGACCATCGCCCTGCATTACGTCTTCGACACCCCCGACGACCGCCTGGTGTGGGACGTCGGCCACCAGGCCTACCCGCACAAGATCCTCACCGGCCGCCGCGAGCGCATGGCCACGCTGCGCCAGAAGGACGGCCTGGCCGCCTTCCCGCGCCGCAGCGAGAGCGAGTACGACACCTTCGGCGTCGGCCACTCCAGCACCAGCATCAGCGCCGCACTGGGCATGGCCATCGCCGCCCGCCTGCAGGGCGAGCGGCGCAAGAGCGTGGCGGTGATCGGCGACGGCGCGCTGACCGCCGGCATGGCCTTCGAGGCGCTCAACCACGCCAGCGAGGTCGGCGCCAACATGCTGGTGGTGCTCAACGACAACGACATGTCGATCTCCAAGAATGTCGGCGGGCTGTCCAACTACCTGGCCAAGATCCTCTCCAGCCGCACCTACGCCAGCATGCGCGAGGGCAGCAAGAAGATCCTCTCGCGCCTGCCCGGCGCCTGGGAGATCGCGCGCAAGACCGAGGAACACGCCAAGGGCATGCTGGTACCCGGCACCCTGTTCGAGGAACTGGGCTGGAACTATATCGGCCCCATCGACGGCCACGACCTGCCCACCCTGCTCGCCACCCTGCGCAATATGCGCGACCTGGACGGCCCGCAGTTCCTCCATGTGGTGACCAAGAAGGGCAAGGGCTTCGCCCCGGCCGAGGCCGACCCGATCGGCTACCACGCCATTACCAAGCTGGAGCCGGTCAAGCCCGATGCCGCGCCGCTCTCCAGCCAGAAACGGCCGTCCGGCCCGAAATACTCCAACGTGTTCGGCCAGTGGCTGTGCGACATGGCCGCAGCAGACTCGCGCCTGGTCGGCATCACCCCGGCGATGAAGGAAGGCTCGGACCTGGTGGCCTTCGCCGAACGCTTCCCGGCGCGCTACTTCGACGTCGCCATCGCCGAGCAGCACGCCGTGACCCTGGCCGCCGGCATGGCCTGCGACGGGGTCAAGCCGGTGGTGGCGATCTACTCGACCTTCCTCCAGCGCGGCTACGACCAGCTGATCCACGACGTCGCGGTGCAGAACCTCGACGTGCTGTTCGCCATCGACCGCGCCGGCCTGGTCGGCGAGGACGGTCCGACCCACGCCGGCAGCTTCGATATCTCCTACCTGCGCTGCATCCCCGGCATGCTGGTGATGACCCCGAGCGACGAGAACGAGCTGCGCCGCATGCTCACCACCGGCTACCTGTTCGACGGCCCGGCGGCGGTGCGCTACCCGCGCGGCAGCGGCCCCAACGCCACCATCGACCCAGGCCTGGCGCCGCTGGAAATCGGCAAGGGCCTGATCCGTCGCCAGGGCCGTCGCGTCGCCCTGCTGGCCTTCGGCGTGCAACTGGCCGAGGCGCTGCAGGTCGGCGAGACGCTGGACGCCACGGTGGTCGACATGCGTTTCGTCAAACCGCTGGACGCCGCCCTGCTGCGCGAACTGGCGGCCAGCCACGAGCTGCTGGTGAGCATCGAGGAAAACGCGGTGATGGGCGGCGCCGGCAGCGCGGTCGGCGAGTTCCTCGCCGCCGAGAACATCGTCAAGCCGCTGCTGCAGCTGGGCCTGCCCGACTACTACGTCGAACACGCCAAGCCGGCGCAGATGCTCAAAGAATGCGGCCTCGACCAGGCCGGCATCGAAGCCGCGGTGCGCACGCGACTGGCCCAGTTGCCCGCCTGAACATGAGACCCGCTCATCGCTGAATGAGCGGACCTTGCTTGTCATTCATCCCGCCGCGCACTAGGGTGCGCGGCATTGCATGTTCCGCCAGGGTGCGCCGCTAACACGGCGTGAAACGGGAAGTCGGTGCGCCCATCCGGGCAATCCCGACGCTGCCCCCGCAACGGTAATCGACGGCAGGCCGCAAGCCTGCACCTTGTCCACGGCCACTGGGTATTCCCGGGAAGGCGGACCGGGGTCGTGAGCCCGGAGACCGGCCCCGGCGGTGCGACTGGTGTTGCGGAGGGCCGCACCGTCAAGCGCCGCCCTGCGCGCGCTTGCCCCCTGCCCTCCTCGAACGTCTGCCGACCTTTGAGGAATACCCCTGATGAAACTGTCCCCCCTGGCCCTGGCCATCGCCGTTCTGCCCGGCCTCGCCCTGGCCGCCGAACCCTACGCCGCCGAGCCGCTGGTGATCACCTCCGGGCGCCTGGCCGAACCGCAAGCCCAGGCCACCGCCGCCACCACGGTGTTCGAGCGGGCGGATATCGAGCGTTTGCAGGTCAGCAGCGTGCCCGATCTGCTCAGCCGCGTTCCCGGCGTATCCATCGTGCAGAACGGCGGCCGCGGCAGCCTGACCAGCCTGTTTCTGCGTGGCGCCAACGCCAACCAGACTCTGGTGCTGGTCGACGGCGTGCGTCTGAATGCCGCCGCCAGCGGCCTGGCCCGCCTGGAATTCCTCAGCCCCGAGCAGATCGAGCGCATCGAGGTGGTGCGCGGCCCACGTTCGGCGCTGTATGGCGCCGACGCCATCGGCGGAGTGATCCAGATTTTCACCCGCCAGGGCGAGGCCGGCCTGCAACCGCGCCTGCGCCTGGCCGCCGGTAGCCAGCAGACCTTCGAACGCAGCCTGGGACTGTCCGGCGGCGACCAGCGCACGCGCTTCGACCTCGGCGCCAGCCTGGTCGAGCGCGCCGGCTTCGACCGCTCAGCAGACGCTCGCGGCTATGACGGCGACCACGACGGCCTGCGCCGCAAGGCCTTCAACCTGAGCCTGCAGCACCGCTTCAACGAACGCCTCGAAGGCGGTCTGAGCCTGCTCGAACAGCATGGCGAGAGCGAGTACGACGACCTGTTCAGCTTCGTGCCGGGCAACCCCAGCGAGCGCTTCAGCGTTTCCACTGCCGCCGCCCATCTCGAGGCGCAGCTCGCCGAGCGCTGGAGCAGTCGCCTGGAGCTCGGCCACGGCGAGGACAAGAGCGACAACCGCGACCCGCTGAACGCCAGTAACAACTATCAGTACAACACCTACCGCGACAGCGCGGGCTGGCTCAACACCCTGCAACTGAGCGACGCCCAGCAGCTGCTGCTCGGTCTCGACTGGTACGAGGACCGCCTGGGCAGCGACAGCGAGTTCAGCCAGACCGAGCGCTGGAACCGGGCCGCCTTCGTCCAGCACCGCTTCCGTGGCGAGGGCTTCGCCACCGAGCTGGGCCTGCGCCACGACGACAACCAGCAGTTCGGCAGCGAGAACACCTGGAACGCGGCACTGAGCCTGGACCTGAGCGAGCGTCTCGAACTGCTGCTGAGCTACGGCGAGGGCTTCCACGCGCCCACCTTCAACGACCTGTATTTCCCCACCAGCTCGTTCTATGGCGGCAACCCGAACCTGGCCCCCGAGCGCTCGAAGACCTACGAGGTGCAACTGCGCGGCGAGCACCTGGACAGCCGCTGGAGCCTGTCGGCCTACCGCACCGAGGTCGAAGACCTGATCACCGTAGTCAGCGATCCGCTGACCTTCTTCAGCACCCCGATGAACGTCAACCAGGCACGCCTGCAAGGCCTGGAACTGAGCCTGGAACGCGAGGTGCTGGGCTGGCAGGCCGCGCTCGGCGCCAGCCTGCTCGACCCACGTGATCGCGACAGCGGCCACACCCTGCCGCGCCGCGCCAAACGCAGCCTGAGCCTGGATCTGGATCGTCAGTTCGGCGCCTTCGCCGCCGGCCTCACCTGGCAGGCCGTCTCCGGCCGCTACGACGATGCCGCCAACACCCGCGAGATCGCCGGCTACGGCCTGCTGGCCGCGCGGGCCAGCTGGCGGATGAACGAGGAGCTGCAGTGGCAGGTCAAGGTCGACAACCTGCTGGACAAGGACTATTCCCAGGCGCTGTACAGCCGACCGAACGACCCCTTCTTCGGTAGCGTGAGTTACTACGGCTACCGCGAGGAAGGCCGCAGCGCCCTGCTCTCGCTGACCTGGACACCGCAACTCTGATCCCGGTGCTGACGGTGCACCAAGCCGCTCCAGGCTAACGCACCGTGGCCAGCCGCTCGCACAGCCGCTCGATGGCGCCGAGCATCTGCCGGCTGGGCCGCTCCAGGCCCCTGTCCGGCACCGCCCAGACCTGGCCGCGGCGCACCGCGCGCAGCTGCGGCCAGGCCTGCCAGCTCGACAGTTCGGCATTGCTGCCGCCGAGAATCACCTCGGGGTCGCGCGCCAGCACCGCCTCGATGCCGACCTGGGGCGCCGGCTGGCTCAGGTCGGCGAACAGGTTGCGCGCGCCGCACACCGCCAGCGCATCGCCGATCAGCTGCTCGCCGCCGATGGTATAGAGCGGCTGGTGCCAGACCTGATAGAACACCGCCAATGGCCGCTCGCGCCGGTAACGCTGGCGCAACCCGGCCAGCTCGGCGCGAAACTCCGCCGCCAGCCGCTCGCCCCGTTCGGCGCGACCGATACGCTCGGCGATAAGGATAAAGGCCTCGGCCAACTGCTCGAGGCGCGCCGGCTCGACCACCAGCAGGGGAATGCCGAAACGCTGCAACTGCGCCTGCTGCGCCGCCGGCACGCTGCCCGGAGCGATCAGGATCAAGTCGGGCGCCAGCTGCAGCAGACGCTCGAACTCCAGCTGGCCGTAGCGGCCGACGGTGGGCAGCTGGGCCAGCGCGGCGGGATGCTCGTCGCCTGCCAGCACGCCGACCAGCAGGTCGGCGGCATCCAGCTCGAGCATGATCTCGCTGAGCGACGGCGCCAGGCTGACCACCCGTGGTGCGGCCGCCAGCGGCAGGGCCAGCAGACACAGGGCCAACAGCAGCGCGCGCATCAGCCGAGTTGGCGGGGAATGCGGTAGAGGCAGTGCAGGACGATGCTCGACAGCGCCAGCAGCACCAGGGGTATCGCCTCCAGCCCGGCCAGCACCGCCAGGGCGGCGATCCAGGCCGGCAGCGCCGCGCCGAGCAGTGCGCGCAAACGCACACGATCCAGCTCCAGCCAGGCGGCCGGCTCGGCGTCGCTGTCCAGGGCTTTGTCGGTGGCGATCAGCGCACGCTTGTAGGCGGCGAACAGCGGCAGGCTGACGAACATCGAGGCCAGCCCGGCGACGAACAGCGGCAGGCTCAGCACCGTGGTGGCGCCGCCGCCGAACAGCAGGTTGAAGACGAACAAGGGTGCCAGGGCCACGCCCAGCTGGCGCCACCAGGCGAGCGCCAGACGGCGCTTGACCTGGCCGCGGGTCACAGGCTGTCCTCGGCCTCGCCCTGGTGCTGGTTGCCCAGCATATGGCCGAGCTTGCCGGCCTTGGTGGCGAGGTAGCGCTTGTTGTAGGGGTTGTGCTCGATCTGCAGCGGCACGCGGTGATCCACGGCGATGCCCATGTCGCCCAGCGCCTTGACCTTGCGCGGGTTGTTGGTCATCAGCTTGAGGCTCTTGATGCCCAGGTGCTCGAGCATCGGCTGGCAGATCGCGTAGTCGCGCTGGTCGGCGCCGAAGCCCAGGCGCTCGTTGGCCTCGACGGTGTCGGCGCCGCCGTCCTGCAACTCGTAGGCGCGGATCTTGTTCAGCAGGCCGATGCCGCGGCCTTCCTGGCGCAGGTACAGCAGCACGCCACGGCCTTCGTTGGCGATCGCCTGCAGCGCCGCCTGCAGCTGCGCACCGCAGTCGCAGCGCAGGCTGAACAGGGCGTCGCCGGTCAGGCACTCGGAGTGCAGGCGGCCCAGCACCGGCGCGCCGTCGGCCACAGCGCCGAAGGTCAGGGCGACGTGTTCCTTGCCGGTGGCCTCATCGAGGAAACCGTGCATGGTGAACACGCCGAAGGGCGTGGGCAGTTGGGAGGCGGCGACGAACACGACGGACACCGGATACTCCTAGCAATGAGTACGAAACAGGGGCGGCATTGTATCAGCAGGCCCCGCCGCCGGGTCAGTCAGAATTGCCGATCATCAGTATCGAAACGCTCAATGCCGCGCTCATAGCTTGGATTCGAGCACCAGCATCCCCTGCTCCTCGCGCCAGCCGACCCGGCCGAGGAAGCTCATGCCCAGCAGCGCCTCGTGCGGCGCGCCGCCCTCCAGCACCACGGCCTCGACGCCGAGCACCTCCAGGTCGCCGATCTTCACCCGGTCGAGCATCACCCGCCAGCCGCGGGTGACGCCGCTGGCGGTGTTGACCTGCAGCGGCCGGCCGCTGACCCGGTAATCGATGCCCAGGCGCTTGGCATGGGCGTCGTTGAGCGCCACCGAGGTGGCACCGGTGTCCACCAGGAACTGCACGGTCTGGCCGTTGACCGAGCCGGCCACCCAGTAGTGGCCGCCGATGCCCTTGGCGATGCTCAGGCGCTTCTTCACCGGTTCGGCGAAGCCGGTGCTGTATTCGCGGCTCAGCGGATAGCTGCGCTCGACGCCATCGACGCGCAGCACCGCGCCCTGCTTGTCGACGCTGACCACCTGCACCCCGCCCGGCCCGCTCTGGCCGACCCGCACCAGCTTGCGCTGGCCGTCGACGTTGAGCACCGCCGCGCCGGGGAACAGGCCGACCACCTGCACCTGCGAGGCGGCCCAGCACAGCGGGCCGAACAGCAGGCCGAGGACAACGAGGCAGTGGCGCAAATGCATGGGGACGGCCTCCCGGCTCAGTCGAAGGGATAGGGTTGCTGCCAGTGCTGGAACAGCGGGCGCAACTCGCCGCTGGCCACCAGCTCGCCCAGGCGTCGGTCGTAGACCCCGGCCAGGCTGCGGCCGCGCGGGGTGTCGGCGAAACCGAGGTACAGCGGCAGGCGGGTCAGTTCGCTGATGCGGTAACGCCCGGCGTCCGCCGCCTCGCTCAGCACCTCGTCCACCTCGGTGCGGGCGTCGATATAGAAATCCGCGTGGCCCAGCTCGAGCATGCCGAGGATACCGCTGCGCCGGTGAATTTCCCGGTAGTCGCGCACATTCGGCAGATAGGCCTGGTAGCCGTAGCCGCGCATCCAGGCCAGGCGGTAGTCGGCGAGGTTGTCCAGGGTCAGTTGCGGCTTGTCGCGCAGGCCGAGCGCGGTGATCTGGTCGGCGTCGTAGTGCCAGCGCGGGTAGAACACGCCCTCGCTGACCTCGTCGCGGTAGGAGCCGACCCAGGCATCGGCCTCGCCACGCTGCACCAGGCCGATGGAACGGGTATAGGGCACACTATGAATGCGCAAGGCGACACCGGCCGGTTCGAACACCCGGCGCAGCACGTCCCAGGCCAGCCCGGTGCCATCGGCATGGGTGTACCCGTTCCACACCTCGCTGGCCAGGCGGATCTCGCCGGGCGGGGCGTCCTGCGCCTGCGCCCCGCTCGCCCCGATCAGCAGCAACACGCCGGCCAGCAGCCAGCCCGTCAGCGCCATGCCCTTGCCCTCTAGAAGCCCAACGATGCCGCGTAGCTGTCCCAGCCCCAGACCAGGCCCTGCATGGCCAGCCAGGCGAACACCCCGGCGATCACGTCGTCGAGCATGATGCCGACGCCGCCGTGCACATGGCGGTCGATCCAGCGGATCGGCCAGGGTTTGACGATGTCGAACAGGCGGAACATGAGAAAGCCTAGCAGCAGCCAGACCCAGCCCTCGGGCACCAGCCACAGGGTGATCCACATGCCGACCATCTCGTCCCAGACGATGCCTTCGTGGTCGTGCACCCGCAAGTCATCGGCGACCTTGCCGCACAGCCAGAAGCCGAACAGCATGGTCACCCCCAGCATCAGCCAGTAGCCCCAGTCCGGCAGCATCTGCCACAGCGGCACGAACGGCAGCGCCACCAGCGAGCCCCAGGTGCCCGGCGCCTTGGGCAGGGTGCCGGAGCCGAAGCCGAAGGCGATGAAGTGCCAGGGATTGCGCCACACCGAAGGCGGGACGTACTCGGCGGGAACCTGGTTGGGGTGATCGGTCACGCGGCATTCATCCTGTCAGAAATGTTGGTAACCGCTGTGCGGCGGCGCGACGAGCCGCCCCGCACCATCCAGCAGCTGCACGCCGCTGCCGGCCAGCACCCGGCCGATGGCGCGCACCTCGGGCCAATCGGCCTGCAGGTCGGCGAGCAAGGCTGGCGGTAGGGTAAAGGCCAGTCGGTAGTCGTCGCCACCGCTCAGCGCACAGGCCAGCGCCTGCTGCTCGCCGGCGAACGCCAGCAATGGCGGCGACAGCGGCAGCCGCGCCTGCTCGACCTGCAGGGCGACACCCGAGGCCTTGGCGATATGCCCGCAGTCGGCGAGCAGACCGTCGGAGATATCCAGCGCCGCCGTGGCCCGCCCGCGCAGGGCCTGGCCCAGCGCCAGCTGCGGCTGCGGCGACCAGTAGCGCGCCAGCAGGGGCTCGGCGAGTTCGGCCGCGGCCGTCTGCTGCCCCAGCACCAGCGGCAACGCGCCGGCGCCGTCGCCGAGACTGCCGCCGACGCAAAGCAGATCGCCCACTTGCGCGCCGCAGCGAGTCAGCGCCTGGCCAGCCGGCACCCGGCCGAACACGGTCAGGGTCAGGCTCAGCGGGCCGCGCGTGGTGTCGCCGCCGACCAGCGCCAACGAACAGTTCTGCGCCATCAGCTGCAGGCCGCGAGCGAACTCGGCCAGCCAGATGTCCTCGGCGGCGGGCAGGGTCAGGGCCAGGGTAAAGGCCAGGGGCGTGGCGCCCATGGCGGCCAGGTCGCTGGCCGATACCGCCAGCGCGCGCTGGCCGAGCAGGAAGGCATCGCAGGATTCGGGGAAATGCACCCCGGCGACCAGGGTGTCGGTGGACACCGCCAGCTGCTCGCCGGCGGGCAGCGCCAGCAGCGCGCAATCGTCGCCGATGCCGCGAACCACGCCGTCGCCGCCCTGGGCGCAGAGGGCGGCGGCGAAGTAATGACGGATCAGCTCGAACTCACCCATGGAGCCTCCCCTCTCCCTCTGGGAGAGGGGTTGGGGGTGAGGGTGCTCGGACAACACGATCCATGCTCAACGCTTGTTGGCGCCCACTTCGGCGGCACGCAGCTTGGGCGCCAGCTTGTCGAGGATGCCGTTGACGAACTTGTGCCCGTCGGTGGCGCCGAACACCTTGGCCAGCTCGATGCCCTCGTTGATCACCACCTTGTAGGGCACGTCGACGCGGTTCTTCAGCTCGTAGGTGGACAGGCGCAGGATGGCCAGCTCGACCGGATCGATCTCTGCCAGCGGGCGATCGAGCAGCGGCGTGAAGGCCTCGTCCAGCTCGGTCTTCTGCCGCGGCACGCCATGCAGGATCTCGTGGAAGTAGGCGCCGTCGACCTTGCTGAAATCGTTGTCGACGCGGAACTGCGCTTCAATCTCGTTCAGCGGCTGGCCAGCGATGTGCCAGGAGTACAGGGCCTGCATGGCCAGGGTACGGGCCTCGCGGCGGGCGAGAATCTTGCCGCTGGGGCCCTTCTTGGCCGGCTGGCCGTTACCGGAGTTGCTCACTTGGCCTCCAACTGCGCCAGCAGGCTGACCATTTCCAGGGCAGACAGCGCAGCTTCGGCACCCTTGTTACCCGCCTTGGTGCCGGAACGTTCGATGGCTTGTTCGATGGAGTCGACGGTCAGCACGCCGAAGGCGACCGGTACGCCGTACTCCATGGACACCTGAGCCAGACCCTTGGTGCACTCGCCGGCGACGTATTCGAAGTGCGGAGTGCCGCCACGGATGACCGCGCCAAGGGCGATGATCGCCGCGTACTCGCCGCGCTGAGCGACCTTCTGGGTGACCAGCGGAATCTCGAAGGCACCTGGCGCGCGGATGATGCAGATGTCGCTCTCGCTCACGCCGTGGCGAACCAGGGCGTCGATGGCGCCACTGACCAGGCTCTCGACGACGAAGCTGTTGAAACGGCCTACCACCAGGGCGTATTTGCCCTTCGGGGCGATGAAGGTACCTTCGATGGTCTTCAGGGTCATGACGGGTCTCACTAGGGTTAAAGAGCCGGAGCGGCGGTGCGCTCCGAAAAAGTAAAATTCGTGCTCCCTGGGGAGCTGGCTTTGCTCCCCTCTCCCATCAATGGGAGAGGGTCATCAGCTTTGGCCCTTCGGGCCGCGGTCAGTCAGCCGGCAGGTATTCTACAACCTCGAGATCGAAGCCGGATATCGCGTTGAACTTCATCGGCGAGCTCAGCAGGCGCATCTTGCGCACGCCGAGGTCGCGCAGGATCTGCGAGCCGGCGCCCACCGTGCTGTAGGTGGCCGGAGTCGCCGGCTGCTGGCGGCCTAGGTGGGCCAGCAGCTCCGGGCCGGTCAGCGGGTTGCCCAGCAGCAGCACCACGCCGCTGCCGGCCTTGGCCACCTCGGCCATGGCCGCGCGCAGGCTCCAGCGCCCCGGCTGGTTGACCAGGAACAGGTCGCGCAGCGGGTCCATGTTGTGCACCCGCACCAGGGTCGGCTCCTCGGCGCACAGCTTGCCCAGGGTCAGCGCCATGTGCGCGGTGTCTTCCACCGCGTCGCGGTAGGTGACCAGGTTGAACTGGCCCAGCTCGGTGTCCAGCGGCTGCTCGCTGATCCGCTCGACGGTGCGCTCGTGGATCAGGCGGTAGTGGATCAGGTCGGCGATGGTGCCGATCTTCAGACCGTGCTGCTCGGCGAAGGCCTCCAGCTCCGGGCGACGGGCCATGGTGCCGTCGTCGTTCATGATCTCGCAGATCACCCCGCTCGGCTCGAAACCGCCCATGCGCGCCAGGTCGCAGGCCGCTTCGGTATGGCCGGCACGCGCCAGTACGCCGCCCGGTTGGGCCATCAGCGGGAAGATATGACCGGGGCTGACGATATCGTCGGCCACCGCGTTGCGCGCCACCGCGGCCTGCACGGTGCGCGCCCGGTCGGCGGCCGAGATGCCGGTGGTGACGCCCTCGGCGGCCTCGATGGAGACGGTGAACTTGGTGCCGAAACCGGAACCGTTGCGCGGCGCCATCAGCGGCAGCTTGAGCAGCTCGCAGCGCTCGCGGGTCATCGGCATGCAGATCAACCCGCGGGCGAAGCGGGCCATGAAGTTGATATGTTCGGCCGTGACGCATTCGGAGGCGATGATGATGTCGCCCTCGTTCTCGCGGTCCTCGTCATCCATGAGGATGACCATCTTGCCGGCGCGGATGTCTTCGATCAGTTCTTCAGCGGTGTTGAGCGCCATCGGGGCGTCTCCTCAATTCTTCAGGTAGCCGTGTTCGGCGAGAAAGCTTTCGGTCAGGCCCGAGGCCTTGGGTTCGGCGGCCTTGTCGCCGAGCAGCAGGCGCTCCAGGTAGCGCGCCAGCAGGTCCACTTCGAGGTTGACCTTACGCCCGGCCTGGTAGTCGACCATGATGGTCTCGGCCAGGGTGTGCGGCACTATGGTCAGTTCGAACTCGGCGCCATCGACCGCGTTGACGGTCAGGCTGGTGCCGTCGACGGTGATCGAGCCCTTGTGCGCGATGTACCTGGCCAGCTCGCGCGGCGCGCGCACCCTGAACTGCACGGCGCGGGCGTTATCGGCACGGGAGACGATCTCGCCGACGCCGTCGACGTGGCCGCTGACCAGATGCCCGCCGAGGCGGCTGGTGGGGGTCAGGGCCTTCTCCAGGTTGACCGCACTGCCGGGCTTGAGATCGACGAAGGCGGTGCGCGCCAGGGTCTCGCGGCTGACGTCGGCCCAGAAGCCGTCGCCGGGCAGCTCCACTGCGGTCAGGCACACGCCGTTGACGGCGATGCTGTCGCCGAGCTTGACGTCGCCCAGGTCGAGCTTGCCGGTGGCGACATAGACGCGCACATCACCGCCCTTGGGGGTCATGGCACGGATGCTGCCGATGGCTTCGATTATGCCGGTGAACATGCGCCCTCCGGTTTCTCACTGAAGATGATGCGAAACAGCATGGACGAACTCCTGTTTGGGTCAGAAACAGGGCAATGCCGATCGATAGGGATTTCGCGGACGCGCACGCGGCGCCCGAGGAGGGAATCCCGCTCTCTCTTTATCCGGACTATACCGTCGGCCCCGGAATCGCACCGGGTCTGCTGACCTCGCCTAAACGAGCGCTCGCGGGCTAGGCAGAATCCGCCATTACCGCCGGTGGGGAATTCCACCCCGCCCTGAGAACGTTGCGGCCAGTCGCCCGGCCGAGTGGCGTTTTACCATATTTATCGCCGCACCGCATGACCCCAGGGGGGACGCCGTGGCGACCTGCCGTCGGCAGGTTGGGCTGAGGAGCCTGCGACCAAGCCCAACATGGGCGTGGGGATCGCCGGGATCGTGGTGAACTCCGAGATCGCCGGGCGGAGCGCAACGCGCTCTCTGTTGGGCTTCGCTGCGCTCGGCGCCAACCTACGGCCGCGCGGTGATCTGCCAGTCGTCGCCGATGGCGCGGATATCCACGATCTGCAGCTCGGGCGCCTCGGCCATGCGGTTGAGCGGCAGGTCGAGCAGCGGCCGAGCACTGGAGCCGAGCAGCTTGGCCGCCATGAAGATGCGGTATTCGTCCACCAATCCGGCGCGGGCGAAGGCGCCGGCCAGGCGCGGCCCGGCCTCCACCAGCACCTCGTTGGCGCCGCGCGCGGCCAGTTCTTCGAGCAGCTTGCGCAGGTTGACGTGACCGTTGCTGCCGGGCACGGCGAGCAGTTCGTGGCCCTCCTGCTGGTAACGCTCGCGCGCCAGCGCGGCGGCGCAGGTCGCCACCAGCGCCGGCCCGGCCAGGAAGAACGCCTTATCCAACGGCACCCGCAGGCGTCCGTCGACCAGCACGCGCAACGGCGGGCGGCGCTGGGCCAGGGCGGTCAGCTCGGCGCCCAGGCCCAGTTCGTCGGGGCGCACGGTCAGCCGCGCGTCGTCGCTCAGCACGGTATCGGCGCCGCTCAGCACCACGCTGGCCTGGGCGCGCAGGCGCTGCACCTCGGCACGCGCCGCCGGGCCGGTGATCCACTGGCTCTCGCCGCTGGCCATGGCGGTGCGCCCGTCCAAGCTCATCGCCAGCTTGACCCGCACCAGCGGCAGGCCGCTCTCCATGCGTTTGACAAAGCCGGCATTGAGCGCTCGCGCCTCGCTTTCCAGCACGCCGCTGCGCACCTCGATCCCGGCCTCGGCCAGGCGCTTGAGACCCTTGCCTGCGACCTGCGGATTGGGGTCCTGCATGGCCGCCACCACCCGCGCCACTCCGGCGGCGATCAGGCCGTCGGCGCAGGGCGGGGTGCGGCCGAAATGGCTGCAGGGTTCCAGGGTGACGTAGGCGGTGGCGCCGCGCGCCAGCTCGCCGGCCTGGCGCAGGGCGTGCACCTCGGCGTGCGGCTCGCCGGCACGGGCATGCCAGCCTTCGCCGACGATGCGCCCGTCACGCACGATGACGCAACCGACCCGCGGATTGGGATGGGTGGAGTACAGGCCCTTGCGCGCCAGCTGCAGGGCGCGCGCCATGAAGGCGTGGTCTTGTGCGCTCATCGGGCTTTCGACGGCTCGCGAGAGAGGCGTTCGATCTCCTCGCGGAACTCGTTGAGATCCTGGAAACGCCGGTACACCGAGGCGAAACGGATATAGGCGACCTCGTCGAGCTTGCGCAGCTCGCCCATCACCAGCTCGCCGAGCACCAGGGACTTCACCTCGCGCTCGCCGGTGGCGCGCAGTTGCTGCTTGATGCGGGCGATGGCTTCCTCGAGACGCTCGACGCTCACCGGGCGCTTCTCCAGCGCGCGCTGCATGCCGGCGCGCAGCTTGTCCTCGTCGAACGGCTGGCGGCTGCCGTCCTGCTTGATCAGGCGCGGCATCACCAGTTCGGCGGTCTCGAAGGTGGTGAAGCGTTCGCCGCAGGCCACGCATTCGCGGCGACGGCGCACCTGATCGCCCTCGGCGACCAGACGCGAATCGATGACCTTGGTGTCGTTGGCGGCGCAGAATGGACAATGCATGGCAGGCGCTGGCAGGTGGCGGCAAAGGCGCCATGGTAGCGCATCGAAGCGGCAAGACAAGCCAGGTGCTTTAGGCTATATAGACGCCCGCCCGAACAGCAGAAGACGCCATGAACCTATACCTGCCGCTGCTTGCCCTGATCCTCACCGGCCTGCTCGGCGCCTGCGCCAGCGAGCCCGCCACGCCGCCCGCGCCGCCGCCGAGCCCGCCGAGCGCGGCGCCCGCGGTCGAGCCGCGCAACCTGCTGCCCAGCCTGCGCGGTCAGCTGCTCGGCGTGGCCGCCGGCGCCGAGGTGGACCTGGCGCTGCTGGCGGTCGACGCGCGCGGGCGCCCCGGCACCCTGCTCGGCCACCTGCTGCTGCGGGGCGACGGCAACCCACTGCCCTTCGCCCTGCACTTCGAGCCGGCCAGTTTTCCCGGCGACCAGCGCGTCGAGCTGCGCGGCCGCGTCACCCAGTCCGGACGCCTGGTGCAGCGCCTGCCGGCGCAAACCATCGCCGCCCCGCAGAGCCGCGACCTCGGTCCGCTGCGTCTGGTGCCGGCGCCATGAGCGCCCCGGCATCCCTGCAAGGCGCGCTGAGCGAACTGCTCGGCGATGCCCGCCTGGTGGCCGAAACGCTGCCCGGCAGCGACATCGCCCTGTGGCTGATCGACGCCGGCAATATGGACCGCGCCTTCAGTCCCGAGGAAACCCGGCGCATCCTCGAAGAGCCACCCTACTGGTGCTTCTGCTGGGCCAGCGGCCTGGTGCTGGCGCGCTGGCTGGCCGAGCGCCCCGAGTGGGTGCGCGGCAAGCGCGTGCTGGATTTCGGCGCAGGCAGTGGCGTAGCCGCCATCGCCGCAGCCAAGGCCGGCGCCGCCGAGGTGGTGGCCTGCGACCTCGACCCGCTGGCGCTGGCCGCCTGCCGCGCCAATGCCGCGCTCAATGGCGTGACGCTGGACTACTCGGAAGATTTCTTCGCCGAGGCCGACCGCTACGACCTGATTCTGGTGGCCGACGTGCTCTACGACCGCGCCAACCTGCCTCTGCTCGATCATTTCCTCAGCCGCGGTCGCCAGGCGCTGGTGGCCGACTCGCGGGTCAAGGACTTCCAGCACCCGCTGTACCGCCGCCTGGCGCTGCTCGAGGGCTGTACCTGGCCGGATCTGGCCGAGCCGGCCGAATTCCGCGAGGTCAGCCTGTATCATGCGCTACGACCGACGTAGCCCGGATGCAGTCCGGGGAACAGACAGCAGCGCCACCCCTTGTTTCGCGGGTCGCCTGCCCGCATTAATAGACCATTGCCCCGCCCTTCGAGACCGACCATGAGCGATTCCCCCTATATCTTCGACGTATCCGGCGCCGCCAGCTTCGAACAGCTGGTGATCGAAAACTCCTTCCACAAGCCGGTACTGGTGGACTTCTGGGCCGAATGGTGCGCACCGTGCAAGGCGCTGATGCCGCTGCTGGCGAAGATCACCGAGCAATACGCCGGCGAACTGCTGCTGGCCAAGGTCGACTGCGACGTCGAGCAGGACATCGTCCAGCGCTTCGGCATCCGCAGCCTGCCCACCGTGGTGCTGTTCAAGGACGGCCAGCCGGTGGACGGCTTCGCCGGCGCCCAGCCGGAAGCGGCGATTCGCCAGATGCTCGCCCCCCATGTCGCCGAGCCGGCGCCGGCCGCGGCCGACCCGCTGGAGGCCGCCCAGGCGCTGTTCGCCGACGGCCGCTTCGCCGACGCAGAAGCGCTGCTCAAGCAGCTGCTGACGGAGAACAACGAGCACGCCGCGGCGCTGATTCTCTACGCCCGCTGCCTGGCCGAGCGCGGCGAGCTGGGCGAAGCCGAGGCGGTGCTGAATGCAGTGAAAGGCGACGAACACAAGCAGGCACTGGCCGGCGCCAAGGCGCAGTTGACCTTCCTCCGTCAGGCCGCCGACCTGCCGGAAGTGGCTGACCTGAAGAGCCGTCTGGCGCAGGACGCCGGCGACGACGAGGCGGCCTATCAGCTGGCCGTGCAGCAACTGGCCCGCCAGCAGTACGAACCGGCGCTGGATGCCCTGCTCAGGCTGTTCGTGCGCAACCGCAGCTACCAGGACGGCCTGCCGCACAAGACCCTGCTGCAGGTGTTCGACCTGCTCGGCGGCGACCACCCGCTGGTCACCGCCTACCGCCGCAAGCTGTATCAGGCGATCTACTGACTCAGGCCGGAACCCGGACGATAGCTTGGGCTGAGCGCCGCGAAGCCCCACACCGCGCACCAGAGACAGCGGCAGAACGCTTTGTTGGGCTTCGCAGGCTCAGCAACGACCTAGGCTGGCTCGCCCACCCAGCGATAGATCGGCGCATCGGCGCCGGTTTCCATACGGATCTGCGCGCAGTGGCGCAGGCGCACCAGCAGGCGCTTGCCGGCCGCCTCGCCGCCGGCCAGCGCGGCCAGTTGGCCGAGCAGCTGCGGCCCCTCCACCTGCCCGGCGTCGCGCACCAGTTGCAGGGCGGTCTGCCAGAGCGCGTCATTGCTGCCGGCCGAGACGGCCGGCGCTGGCACCTCGGTCGCCGACGCGACGCTCAGGCCAGCCGTCAGGCGCGCCCAATCCTCGGCCTCCAGTTCCACAGTCAGGTCCACCGGCCAGTCGCCGATGCGTCCGCGTATGCGCAGCATGATCGTTCTCCCATTCCCAGCGCCCATGCTCCCATGACGCCTGTGCGCTGGCCAGGCCGGCACAAAAGTTGTTATAACGTAACGATTAAAACCCGTACCGGAGACGCCCCATGCGCCGACTGCTGCTCGCCCTGCCCTTCGCCCTGCTGCCCCTGGCCGCCGCCCAGGCGCATGAACACAAACACGACCACGATCATCATGACCACGCACACTACAGCCTCGGCGCTCACGAGCACGGCGTCGCCAGCCTCAACGTGGCGCTCGACGGCCAGACCCTGGAGCTGCAGCTGGAAAGCCCGGCGATGAACCTGGTGGGTTTCGAGCACGCCGCCAAGAGCGACGCCGACAAGGCCAAGGTGGCCACCGCCAAGGCCGAACTGGAACAGCCGCTGAGCCTGTTCGCCCTGGCCGCCGGCGACTGCAAGGCGACCCAGGTGGAACTGCAGAGCCCGCTGTTCGGCGATGCAGGTCACCATGACCACGACCATCATGAGCATCAGGGCGAGCACAGCGAGATCCACGCCCACTACCGTTTCGACTGCGCCCGCGCCAACGACTTGAAACAGTTGGACCTGGCCGAGCTGTTCAAACGCTTCCCCGCCACCGAGAAGATTCAGGTACAACTGATCGGCCCGAGCGGCCAGCAGGGCGTGGAACTGACTCCCGCCCAGCCGCGCCTGAGTTTCTGAAGCCGTAGGGTGGATCGGGGCGCGTAGCTGACGCTCTTCTCATCCACCCTGGGAGCGCCATGGTGGATGGGTGAAGCGTCATCCACCCTACACGCAGGCCCATAAACCACCCGATAGCCGGACCATGACCCAATCCCTGATCGACCTCGCCGACCTCGGCTTCGCCTGGCCCGGCCAGGCGCCCTTGCTGGACATCCCCCGCTTCACCCTCGAGCGCGGCGAGACCCTGTTTCTCAAGGGCCCCAGCGGCAGCGGCAAGACCACCTTGCTCGGCCTGCTCGGCGGCGTGCAGAAGGCCCAGCGCGGGCATATCCGCCTGCTCGGCCAGGACCTCGGCCAGCTCTCGGCCGGCGCCCGCGACCATTTTCGCGTCGATCACACCGGCTACATCTTCCAGCAGTTCAACCTGCTGCCCTTTCTCTCGGTGCGCGACAACGTCGAGCTGCCCTGCCGCTTCTCGCGCCTGCGCGCCGAGCGTGCGCGCCAGCGCCATGGCAGCGTCGATGCTGCCGCCGCCGCCCTGCTCGACCACCTCGGCCTGCGCGCCGACCTGCTCGGGCGGCGCGCCGACGAGCTGTCGATCGGCCAGCAGCAGCGTGTCGCCGCCGCCCGCGCGCTGATCGGCCAGCCGGAGCTGGTGATCGCCGACGAACCCACCTCGGCGCTGGACTTCGATGCCCGCGAGGCCTTCCTCCAGCTGCTGTTCGCCGAATGCCGCGCGGCCGGCGCCAGCCTGCTGTTCGTCAGCCACGACCAGAGCCTGGCGCCGCTGTTCGACCGCAGCCTGTCGCTGAGCGAACTCAACCGCGCCACGCGTCCCCAGGAGGCCTGAGATGCATCTGATCCGCATCGCCCTGGCCAGCCTGGCCAATCGCCGTTTCACCGCCCTGCTCACGGTGTTCGCCATCGCCCTGTCGGTGTGCCTGCTGCTGGCGGTGGAACGGGTGCGCACCGAGGCGCGCGCCAGCTTCGCCAACACCATCAGCGGCACCGACCTGATCGTCGGCGCGCGCTCGGGCAGCGTCAACCTGCTGCTGTATTCGGTGTTCCGCATCGGCAACGCCACCAACAATATCCGCTGGGACAGCTTCGAGCGCTTCGCCGAGCACCGCCAGGTCAAATGGGCCATCCCCATCTCCCTCGGCGACTCGCACCGCGGCTACCGGGTGATGGGCACCAGCGCCGCCTATTTCGAGCACTACCGCTACGCCCGCAGCCAAGAGCTGCAGCTGGCCCAGGGTCGCGCCTTCGCCGAGGATCCCTTCGAGGTGGTGCTCGGCGCCGAAGTGGCCCAGGCCCTGGGCTACGACCTCGGCGAGCAGATCGTCCTCGCCCATGGCGTGGCCCGCATCAGCCTGGTCAAACACGACGACAAGCCGTTCACCGTGGTCGGCATCCTCGCCCGCACCGGCACCCCGGTGGACCGCACCCTGCATATCTCCCTGGCCGGCATGGAGGCGCTGCACGTCGACTGGCAGAACGGCATGCCGGCGCGCGGCGCGGCGCAGGTCAGCGCCGAGCAGGCGCGCGCCATGGACCTGCAACCCAAGCAGATCACCGCGATGCTGCTGGGCCTGAACAGCAAGATCGCCACCTTCAGCCTGCAGCGCGAGATCAACGAGTTCCGCGGCGAACCCTTGCTGGCGATCCTCCCCGGGGTGGCCCTGCAGGAGCTGTGGAGCCTGATGGGCACGGCCGAGCAGGCGCTGTTCGTGGTCTCGCTGTTCGTCGTGCTGACCGGCCTGATCGGCATGCTCACGGCGATCCTCACCAGCCTTAACGAACGCCGCCGCGAGATGGCGATCCTGCGCTCGGTGGGCGCGCGGCCCTGGCATATCGCCAGTTTGCTGGTGCTGGAGGCCTTCGCCCTGGCCCTGGCCGGCGTGCTGCTCGGCCTGCTGCTGCTGTACCTGGGCATCGCCGCCAGCCAGGGCCATGTGCAGGCCAACTACGGCCTGTACCTGGCGCTCAATGCGCCGTCGGGTTACGAATGGACGCTGCTGGGCGCCATCCTCGCCGCCGCCCTGCTGATGGGCAGCGTGCCGGCCTGGCGTGCCTACCGCCAGTCGCTGGCCGATGGCCTGTCGATCAGGCTCTGAGAGCCTGTTCATGATCTGCTGCGCGTCGGCGCTACTGCGTTAAAAACAAGCTCGGAAAGCCGCTTGCGGCTAACGCACTTCAGTGCGGCCCCGAAGGGGCGAGCGGAGCGAGTAATGCTCATGTACAAAAAGTACACTCCGCTTCCTCCCTTGTTTTTGCCTTGTATCGCTCTAGCTCGCAAGATCGTGAACAAGGCTCTGAGGCAAAGTGGGTAGCGCCTGGCGTACACTGCGCGGGCGCTCCTACAACGAGGTTTTCCATGTCCCGCCCCCTGCTCGCCACCCTGCTGCTCTCGCTGGCCCTGCCGCTGGCCGCCGCCGAGGTGCGCGAACTCACCTGGTCCGAACTGGTGCCGGCCGATGCGCCGCCGCAGCAGATGGACGCCGCCCCTATCCACGACCTCTCGCAGCTGGCCGACGCCCTGGCCGAGTCCGGCCCGGCGGCCATGCAGCAATCGCCGGCCGCACCGGTGGTGAAGGAACTGGACGGCCAGGCCATCAAGCTGCCCGGCTATATAGTGCCGCTGGACGTGACCGACGAAGGCCGGGTGGTCGAGTTCCTCCTGGTGCCCTACTTCGGCGCCTGCATCCACGTGCCGCCGCCGCCGTCGAACCAGATCGTGCATGTCACCAGCGAGCTGGGCGTGCTGCTCGATGCGCTGTACCAGCCGTTCTGGGTCGAGGGGCCGCTGAAGGTCGAGCACGTCAGCAGCGAGCTGGCCGAGGTCGGCTACCAGATGACGGCGGACAAGATCTACGCCTACGAGCTGCCCGATAGCTGAGCCGCCCGCGACACAAAACGAAAAAGCCAGACCCCAGGGTCTGGCTTTTTCGTTGGCACAGGCTGCGCTAGCGCCGGTGTAGGAGTGGCTCTAGCCGCGAAACCCTCGCCGCGCTGCGCACGCCGCCCCCAAGGGTCGGTGGCCTAGCTGCGACTGGCGACTCGGTTTTCCTGCTCGAAGCGCAGCTCGCTTTCCGCCCACTGGCGCCAGGAGCGCACCTTGCTGCGTTCGGCGCCGCTGCGCTCGGCACGCGCCAGCGCCTCCAGGCCGGCCTGCCAGCGCGCCTGCTCCAGCTCCAGCTGGGCGACGTACAGCCAGTGCTTGCCGTTGCCGCTGCGCTCGGCCAGTGGGCGCAGCACACGCACCGCTGCGGCGCGATCGCGCGCCTGCCACCAGAACAGGCCCAGACGCTCCTGGCGCGCCGCGGTGTTGGCCAGCAGGCCGCTGTCGAGCATGCCGGCAAGCAGCTTGGCGCCCTGCCAGGGTTGATCCGCTGCGCCGGCGAGCAGCACCAGGTTGTCCAGCTCGGACTCGCTGAAACGCAGACCCTTGCTGTGCGCCGCACGCAGGGTGGCCAGCGCCTTGTCCTGGCTGCCGGCCATCTGCTGCAGCCCGGCCAACTGGCGCCAGCCCTTGGCGTCGTCCGGCTTGCGTGCCAGCAGCTGGCGCTGCCAGCGCTCGGCCTGGGCATAGCGCTTGAGGTCGGAGTTGGCGCCGACCAGAAACTGCAGCCAGATATCGCCGGCCTTGGGATTGGCCTGTACGTAACGCTCGGCCAGTGGCAAGGCCTTGGCCGGCTGGTTCAGGCCCTGATAGGCCTGCACCAGCATCTGCAGCACGTCTTCGGAGGCCTTGCCCTGCTCCGGCGCCAGCAACTCCACCACCTTGGCGAAACGGCGCTCGCCGAGGTTGAGCTTGGCCAGGTTGAGGCGTTCGCCGGCGAGCATCTGCTCGTCCAGCTTGCCGCTGCGCACGGCCTTGTCCAGCCAGTCGATGGCCTGGCCGTTGTGACCGGACGACCAGGCCACATAGGCCTGGCTGCGCCAGATCAGCGCCTCTTCGAGGCTGCCGCTCTTGGCCTCGGCAGCCTCCAGCGCCTGGCGCGCCGCGCCGTGATCGCCCTTCTGCTGCGCCGCCTGCGCGGCATTGAGGGCGCGGAACACGGCCGGGTCGATGGTTTGCTGGGCCATGCCGGGCACGGCCGCAGCGCTGAGCATCACGAGCAACAACCAACGGTACATGGTCAGCTCCTTTGCAGACGGAAGTAGAGGGTTTTCACCGCCTCGCGATCCACCGCCAGGCCGCCCTCGGTGCGCGGCGCGAAGCGCCAGCGCGCGGCGGCGCGGCGCGCCTCGCGTTCGAACACGTTGCGCGGGTTGGCCTCCAGCACGCGGATGTTCTCCACGTTGCCGGAGCGGTTGATGGTGAAGGCCAGCTTGACGAAGCCTTCGATGCCGCGCTGCAGGGCGTAGCGCGGGTAGTCCGGGCGCACGTCGTTGAGCGGCATCACTTCGCTTTCCATGCCGCCCATCTGCCCACCGGAATCGGCCGCGGTGCTCGGCGGCGTCGGCGCCGGCGCCGGCGCACCCGGGGCCAGGCCGGACAGGCTCGGCGCCGGCGCACTGTTGACGGCAATGCCGCTGGCCAGGCTGGGCAGCTGGATATCCAGGGCCGGCAGCTTGGCACTCGGCGTGGCCGTCTGCGGGGTGGGCGGCGTCGGCGGTTGCGGAGTCTGCGGCTGCGGCGGTTGCGGCGCCTGCTGGCGGGTGCGGCTGGCCGTCTCGCTGGCGTTGCCGTCCATGCGCACGAAGTTGGCCACGCTGATCGGCTCTTCGCTCGGCTTGGCGCGGGGCGGGGCGACCATATAGAGCATCAGGGCGAACAGGCCCAGGGCCATCAGGCAGGCGCCGAGAAAGGACAGCGGCAGGCGCATCAGTTGACTCCGCTACCGGCGGCCAGCGCCACGTCCTGCACGCCGGCCAGGCGCGCCTGGTCCATGACCTGCACCACCAGGCCGGTGCGGGCGTCCTGGTCGGCCTGCACCACCACCGCGCCCTCCGGCTGGTCGACGCGCATGCGCTCGACGTGGGCGCGCACGCTGCGGATGTCCACCGGCTGCTTGTCCATCCACACCTGGCCGTCGGCGGTGACGGCGATGAGGATATTGCCCTTGTCCTGCGGGTTGGCGGTTTCCGCCTGCGGCCGCTGCACTTCGACGCCGGACTCGCGGATAAAGGAGCTGGTGACGATGAAGAAGATCAGCATGATGAAGACCACGTCGAGCATCGGCGTGAGGTCGATGCCGGTGTCTTCGTCCTGCTGGTGGTGACGACGCATTCTCATGTTGGGCGATCTCAGTCGTGACGCAGCTGGTCGGCCAGCCGCTCGATGGCCTGGCTGGCTTCGCGCTCGAGGCGCGCCAGGCTGAACAATCCGGGAATGGCCAGGACCATGCCGGCCATGGTCGGCAGGGTCGCCTGCCAGACGCCGGCGGCCATGCCGCGCGGGTTACCGGTGCCGTTGAGGGCGAGCACGTCGAACACCGCGATCATGCCGACCACGGTGCCGAGCAACCCCAGCAGCGGATAGAGTGCCACCAGGGTCTTGCTCAGGCGCAGCGGCGCGGCCAGCTGCTGGCGGGCCTGGGCCAGCCAGGCGGCGCGCACCGCGCGCTGCCAGTTGCCGGTGTCGTCGGCCAGCACCTGCTGCCAGGCCTCGCGGCGCTCCTGCACCCAGCGCGGGAAGACCCGGCGCATGTACCAGAAGCGCTCGAACACCAGGGTCCAGAACACCACGCAGAGCGCGGCCAGCGCCCACATCACCACGCCGCCGGCGCCCATGAAGTCGCGCAGCGCATGGGCGCTGTCGACCAGGTGCAGCCAGAAGGCGAACAGCTCAGTCACGGCGCGGCGCTCCCGACAGGTGCAGGGCGATCAGGCCGGCGCTCTGCTGCTCCAGAATCTGGATCAGGCCCTTGCTGCGGCTGGCCAGCAGGCTGTGCAGGAACAGCAGCGGGATGGCCACCACCAGACCCAGCACGGTGGTCACCAGCGCCTGGGAGATGCCGTCGGCCATCAGCCGCGAGTCGCCGCCACCGCTCTGGGTGATGGCCTGGAAAGTGACGATCATGCCGGTCACGGTGCCGAGCAGGCCGAGCAGCGGCGCCACCGCGGCGAGCAGCTTGAGCAGGCCCTGGCCCTTCTCCAGCGGCGGGGTCTCCTGCAGGATCGCCTCGTCCAGCTTCAGCTCCAGGGTTTCCAGATCGGCCAGCTGCGGCTTCGGCCCCAGCACGCCGATCACCCGGCCCAGCGGGTTGTCGCCCCGCGGTGCGCTGAGGTCGTGCATCTGCGCCTTCACGCCGCTGCCGACGCGGCCCAGGTAGACCATGCGCCAGGCCGCCAGGAGCAGGCCGAGCGCGCCGAGCACGACGATCACCCAACCGACCAGGCCGCCCTGCTGCAGGCGATCCCACAGCGTCGGCTGCTGCTGCAGCTGCGCCAGCAGGCTGCCGCGGCTGGGGTCGATGGGCAGCGTGGCGAGGGCATCGCGGCTGTCCAGGTAGTCTTCGACCTGGCCCAGGCCGGAGGGTTGCCGCGGCGGCGCCACCAGCTCGCCGGCGTCGGCGTCGTAATGCAGGAAGGCGTCCTCGCCGTACACGGCGAAGGCGCCGACGCGCAGTACCTGCTGCTCGCTGCGCGAGCCATCGGCAGCGACCACCGGCAGCTGCACGCGCTCGATGCGGCCGCTGGCGGCCAGGTCTTCGAGCAGCAGCATCCAGTAGCCGTCGAGGTCTTCGGCAGACGGCAGCGAGCGGCTCTCGGCCAGTGCCTTGAGACGCTTCAGGCGCTCGGGGTACTGGGCGTTGAGCAGGCTGTCCTGCCACTGCCCGGCAACGTCGCCGGCGCTCTGGCGCACCACGCCGAACAGCTCGCCGAGGTGGCCGACGCGCTGCGCCAGGAGTTTTTCCTGTTCGGCCAGCTCGGCTTCCTGGCGATCGAACTCGGCCTTCAGCCGCTCGGCCTCGGCCTTCTGCAGGTTCAGTGCAGAGCGGGCCGCGGCGAGCAGTTGTGCCTGCTCGCCGCGCGTGGCGAGGAAGGCCTGCTCGCGCTCCTGCATGGCGCTGACTTCGGCGGCGCGCTCGCTGCGGATGCGCTGCAACAGTTGATCGGGGCTGAGGGTTTCGGCTACGGCGGCCAGCGCCGGCAACAGGCTGAGCGCCAGTACGGCTACAACACGACGACTCATTGGGCGGCCTCCTCGGCCAGGGTCTTGATCGGCAGGGACAGCACGGCGGGCGCCTGCTGCTGACGGGCGATGGCGATGGCCTGGGTCAGCGGACGCCGCGCGCCGCCGTCGAGCACCTGCCAGGCCTGAGCCTGCGGGTTCCACCAGCCGCTCTCGTGGGCATCGAGGGTCTGGTAATAGAGCATGCTGCGGCCCAGGCGGAGGAATTCGACGCTGCGCGAGTCGCCGTCGGCCTGGCTCAGCTCGCCGCGCCAGGCCTCCAAGGTGCGGCCGTAGTCGCTCTCGATCTGGTAGGCCTCGAGGATGCGCCGGTACTTGTCGGCCAGGCTGACGTCGGCGCGCGGCAGCAGATCCTGCAGCTGGGCCAGACGATCCTCGCGCTCCTCGGGGAGGAACGGCAGGTCGGCGGCGATGAACTGGCCGAGCACCTCGACCATCTTGACCATCTGCGGGCTGACCGCCTCCTGGGTGCGTTCGATGCCGTCCAGCTGCTGCTGGTAGCTGGCCAGTTCCTGGCGCTGCGCTTCGACCAGGTCACGCAGCTGACTGTTATAACCTTTCAATGCCTCAGCCTGCTGCAAGGCATTGCGGTACTCGGTGAGCATTTCGCGGCTGGCATCGTCCAGCTGCTCGACGCGGCCCTGGGAGGCCTTGGCCTCAGCGGCCAGGCGCTGGCTCTCGTCCAGTGCGGCATCCAGCGGCGCGGCAGCCAGCGAACCGCTGGCCAGCATCAGGGCGACGGCCAGGGAGCGAAGGGGGAAGCGATTCATGCGGAGAAGGTCCTCGACAGACGGGCTTGCTGCAAAAAGAGAAACATTATCATCTGCAAAGTACAATCGAAGCAATGGACAAATCGCCGTACGCAGAACCCGCTCATCCATTGAGCTGGATCAAAGAGCCAATCGATGCATGGCTTAGCATTTATTCCAACCCAGACATCCGCCGACTCGATTGGAGTTCACTATGCACAAGTCGCTGTTCACCGCCTCCCTGCTGGCCCTGGCCATCGCCGCGCCCCTGGCGCAGGCCCACCAGGCCGGCGACATCATCGTGCGCGCCGGCGCCGCCACCGTCGATCCGCGCGAAGACAGCGGCAACATCGATCACGCCGTGCTGGGCAAGGTCCCCGGCAGCGGCGCCACCCTCGACAGCGACACCCAGCTGGGCCTGAACTTCGCCTATATGCTCACCGACCACCTGGGCATCGAACTGCTGGCGGCCACCCCGTTCAGCCACGACGTCGGCGTCAAGGGCATGCCGGGTGCCTTCGCCGGGCTGAACGGCAAGCTGGGCAGCCTCAAGCATCTGCCGCCGACCCTCAGCGCCGTCTACTACCCGCTGGACAAGGCCTCGGCCCTCCAGCCCTACGTCGGCCTTGGCATCAACTACACCTGGTTCTTCGACACCGAGCTGAGCAGCGAGGCCGAAGCCAAGGGCTTCAGCGGCCTGGACCTGAAGGACTCCTGGGGCCTGTCCGGCCAGGTGGGCATGGACTACATGCTGAGCGACCAGCTGATGCTCAACGCCCAGGTGCGCTACATCGACATCGATACCACCGGCACCACCTACCTGGCCGGCGACAAGGTCAAGGTCGACGTGGATGTCGACCCCTTCGTGTACATGGTCGGCCTGGGCTACAAGTTCTAAGCCGTCCTGCAACGAAAAAAGCCGGCATCAGCCGGCTTCTTTCATTCCAGGGGCTACAAGGCGAGCAGACGCCTGAGCCCTTCGCGCAGCGGCGTCGGCGGCGGCAGGCGGTACTGCGCCCGCAGGCGGCGGTTGTCGGCACGGGAATGGCGGATATCGCCGGCGCGCGCCGGCAGATGGCTCACCGGCGGCAGGCCGCCACAGAGCGCACCGATCTCCGCCAGCAACTGGTTGAGGCTGACCGCTTGGTTCCAGCCGACGTTGGCTGGCTGCGCGTCGACCTGCGCGCCGGTCAGGCCCTGGACCAGCAGCTCGATCAGATCGCCGACGTAGAAGAAGTCGCGGGTCTGCTCGCCGTCGCCGAACACGCTGATCGGCAGGCCCTGCTGCACGCGCTGGGTGAAGATGCTGATCACCCCGGAATAGGGCGAGGATGGATCCTGGCGCGGACCGTAGATATTGAAGAAGCGGAAGATCGCCGGTTCCAGACCATGCTGGCGGCGGTAGAAATCCAGGTACTGCTCGCTGGCCAGCTTGTCCACCGCGTAGGGGGTCAGCGGCGCCTTGGCGGTGTCCTCGTCGATGGCCTGGCCTTCGCCGTTGTTGCCGTAGACCGCCGCGCTGGAGGCATAGAGCACGCGGCGCACGCCGTGCCGGCGCATGGCCTCGCAGACGTTGAGGGTGCCGACGAAGTTGCTCTGGTGGGTGGCCACTGGGTCGTCCACCGAGGCCTGCACCGAGGCCACCGCGGCCAGGTGCGCCACTGCCGCGCACCCGGCCACCGCCTGGGCAACGACCTCGGCATCGGCTACATCGCCCTCGATCAGGCGCAGGCGCGGATTGTCCAGCGGCAGGTTGCTGCGCTTGCCCATGGACAGGTTGTCCAGCACGCGCACGCCGTGACCGGCGGCCAGCAGGGCATCGACCAGGTGCGAGCCGATAAAGCCGGCACCGCCGGTTACGAGAATTTCAGCCATGACGGTAATAGCGGTCCAGCAGGCTCGGCAGACCGGCACGCCAGGCGCGCGGCTTGATGCCGAAGGTATGAAGGATTTTCTTGCAGGCCAGCACTGCGTGCTGCGGCTCGTCGGCGGCGTCCGGGCGGGCGGCGTGGGCCTGCGGCGCGATGTCCTCGACCAGGTTGCCGCGGTAATGGCGCGCCTCGCTCAGCACCGCCTGGCCCAGGCTCAGCGAGGTGCTCGCCTCGTGGCCGCCGTAGTGGTAGGTGCCCCACAAGGGCGATTCGCAGTCGAGCTGCTTGAGCACGGCGAGGATCACCCGCGCGGCATCGTCCACCGGCGTCGGGTTGCCACGCCGGTCGTCGGCCAAATACAGCGCGTCGTCGCGCTCGGCGCGCTGCAGAAAGCGCCCGAGCAGGCCTTCGCGGCTGTCGTCGAGCAGCCAGCCGAAGCGCAGCAGCACATGCCGCGGACAGATCGCCCGCACGCTCTGCTCCAGCCGCCACAGCGCCTGGCCGCGCAACCCCAGCGGAATCGGTTCCTCCTTCTCGCTGTAGGCCGTAGCCCGCGAGCCGTCGAACACCCGGTAGCTGGAAGGTTGCAGCAGGACGATGGCGTGATGCTGGCAGAGTTCGGCGAGCCGCTCGACCGCGCGCTCCTGGGTGGCCAGGCGCGCCTCGGCCACCGCTTCGGCCTGAAACCAGTCGAAGTAGTAGGCCAGATTGACCAGGGCATCCGGGCGGGTGTCATCGAGCAACTGGGTCAGGCTGGCGGCATCCCAGCCCGCCTCGGGCGGCCTGGGCGCGAGGAAGCCGATGTCTTCCTCGGCGCCGAGACGGATCAGCGCTTGCCCCAGGGCACTACCACCGCCCAGCAGCATCAGGCGCATTCGCATAGGCTAGAGCCCGCTCCGCTTAGAACGGGATGTCGTCGTCGAAGCTGTCGTAGTCCGGCGCTGGCTGGGCCTGCTGTTGCGGCGCGGCACGCTCCTGACGCGGCGCCTGCTGCGGCTCGCGCTGCGGGGCCGGGCGCGACTGGCGCGGCGCACCGCCTTCGTCACCGCTCGGGCGGCCGCCGAGCAGCTGCATGGTGCCCTGCATGTCGACGATGATCTCGGTGGTGTAGCGCTTGATGCCGTCCTTTTCCCACTCGCGGGTCTGCAGCTTGCCTTCGATATACACCTGCGAACCCTTGCGCAGGTACTCGCCGGCGATCTCGGCGACCTTGCCGAACAGGGCGACGCGGTGCCACTCGGTCTTCTCGACCTTCTGCCCGGTCTGCTTGTCGGTCCACTGCTCGCTGGTGGCCAGGCTCAGGTTGGTGACCGCGTTGCCGCTGGGCAGGTAGCGCGTTTCCGGGTCCTGGCCGCAGGTGCCGACCAGAATGACTTTGTTAACCCCACGGGCCATAACGTTCTCCTAGGCTCAGCACGCCGCTGGCGCCGCTGCAATCAGGCGTTCCAGGGACGTGCGATCCACTTGTTGGGTGTCCACTTTGATATAGATGGCCGCTTCGTCGACCACCACCACGGCATCCGCCACTCCCGGCGTAGCCTTCAGGCGTTCGACCAGTCCGACATCGGCCAGTGCCGCGGCGTCGAGCGGCAGGCGCAGGCTGGTCACATACGGCGGTTCGCGCATAGTAACAGCAATGGCCAGCCAAATTGCACAGAGCGCCGCACAGCCGATGAACACGCCACCCAGGCCATGCTGCTGGTACAGCCAGCCGCCGAGAATGCCGCCCAGCGCGGCGCCGAGGAACTGGCTGGTGGAGTACACGCCCATCGCCGTGCCCTTGCCGCCGGCCGGCGCCACCTTGCTCACCAGCGACGGCAGCGAGGCCTCCAGCAGGTTGAACGCGGTGAAGAACAGCACGGTGCCCAGCACCAGCGCGCGCAGGCTGCTGCCGAACAGGGCGAAATACAGCTCGCAGAGCAGCAGCACCGCCACCGCACCGAGCAGCACGCGCTTCATCTGGCGCTTCTTCTCGGCATAGATGATGAACGGCACCATGCCGAAGAAGCCGATCAGCAGCGCGGTGAGGTAGACCCACCAGTGTTCTTCCTTGGCCAGTCCGCCCTGCTCCACCAGCGCCAGCGGCAGGGCGACGAAGCTGGCCATCAGCACCGCGTGCAGGGCCAGGATGGCGAAGTCCAGGCGCAGCAGGTCGGCGTGCTTGAGGGTCGGCCACAGCGCCTGCGTCGCCACCCCGGATTCGCGGTGCTGCAGCGGCCCGGCGTTCCTCGGCACCAGGCCGGCGACGATCAGGATGCCCAGCAGCGCCATCGCCGCGGTGGCCCAGAACAGCCCGGCCAGGCCGAAGGCGCGGGTCAGCAGCGGGCCGAGCACCATGGCCACGGCGAACGACAGGCCGATGCTCATGCCGATCATGGCCATGGCCTTGGTCCGGTGCTGCTCGCGGGTCAGGTCCGAGAGCAGCGCCATCACCGCCGCCGAGATGGCCCCGGCGCCCTGCAGCACGCGGCCGGCGATCACGCCCCAGATGGAATC
Source organism: Pseudomonas sp. PL-6 (assembly GCF_054110165.1). Lineage (NCBI taxonomy): Bacteria > Pseudomonadati > Pseudomonadota > Gammaproteobacteria > Pseudomonadales > Pseudomonadaceae > Pseudomonas > Pseudomonas sp. PL-6. Next base: position 4,590,743 of record NZ_CM134189.1, read on the forward strand.
GGCATTGGCCGCCAGCATGCTGCCGGCGGCGAAGATCAGCAGCCCGGCATAGATCACCGGGCGGCGGCCGATGCGGTCGCTGAGCATGCCGAAGGGAATCTGCAGCAGCGCCTGGGTCAGGCCGTAGGCGCCGATGGCCAGGCCGATCAGCGCCGGGGTACTACCGGCCAGGTCCATGCCGTAGGTGGCCAGCACCGGCAGGACCATGAACATGCCCAGCATGCGGAACGCGAACACCAGCGCCAGGCCACCGGCCGCGCGGGCTTCGCCGCCACTCATGCGCTCGCTGTGCGGATCGTGCATGGAAAAAGTCCCGTGAAAATCAGCCGGCGATTCTAGCAGCGAAGGCGCAGGCGGCACAGGCACGCGAATTGCCGCAGGGCGCAGCCGGGGTGCACGCGCAGGTCGTTCGGCAAGCGGCGATGCAGGTCGCGGCCAGACCGCAACAGGCCCTATACTCGCCGGTTTCTGCCCGCCACGCGAGGCCGCTGTAAGTGGACAAGATTCTGATCCGGGGTGCGCGCACCCACAACCTGAAGAACATCGACCTGACCCTGCCGCGCGACAAGCTGATCGTGATCACCGGCCTGTCCGGCTCGGGCAAGTCGTCGCTGGCCTTCGACACCCTCTACGCCGAGGGCCAGCGCCGCTACGTGGAGTCCCTGTCGGCCTACGCCCGGCAGTTCCTGTCGATGATGGAGAAGCCCGACGTCGACACCATCGAGGGCCTCTCCCCGGCCATCTCCATCGAGCAGAAGTCCACCTCGCACAACCCGCGCTCGACCGTCGGCACCATCACCGAGATCTACGACTACCTGCGCCTGCTCTACGCCCGCGTCGGCATCCCGCGCTGCCCGGACCACGACGTGCCGCTGGAGGCGCAGACCGTCAGCCAGATGGTCGACCAGGTCCTCGCCCTGCCGGAAGGACGCAAGCTGATGCTGCTGGCGCCGGTGGTGCGCGAGCGCAAGGGCGAGCACCTGTCGGTGTTCGAGGAGCTGCGCGCGCAGGGCTTCGTCCGCGCCCGGGTCAACGGCAAGCTGCATGAGCTGGACGAGCTGCCCAAGCTGGACAAACAGAAGAAGCATTCCATCGACGTGGTGGTGGACCGCTTCAAGGTGCGCGAAGACCTGCAGCAGCGCCTGGCCGAATCCTTCGAGACCGCCCTCGGCCTGGCCGACGGCATCGCCCTGATCGCGCCGATGGACGAGGAAGAAGGCGACGAGATCATCTTCTCCGCGCGCTTCGCCTGCCCGCACTGCGGCCACTCGATCAGCGAGCTGGAACCCAAGCTGTTCTCCTTCAACAACCCTGCCGGCGCCTGCCCGACCTGCGACGGCCTGGGGGTGAAGCAGTTCTTCGACGCCAAGCGCCTGGTCAATGGCGAGCTGACCCTGGCCGAGGGCGCGATCCGCGGCTGGGACCGGCGCAACGTCTACTACTTCCAGATGCTTGGCTCGCTGGCTGCGCACTATGGCTTCAGCCTGGAGCAGCCGTTCGACGACCTGGCCGCCGAGCATCAGAAGGTCATCCTGTTCGGCAGCGGTACGCAGAACGTCGACTTCAAGTACCTCAACGACCGCGGCGACATCGTCAAACGCTCGCACCCCTTCGAGGGCATCATCCCCAACCTCGAGCGACGCTACCGCGAGACCGAGTCGGCCAGCGTGCGCGAGGAGCTGGCCAAGTTCCTCAGCACCCAGCCCTGCCCGGACTGCCGCGGCACCCGCCTGCGCCGCGAGGCGCGGCATGTCTGGGTCGGCGAGAAGACCCTGCCGGCGGTCAGCGGCCTGCCGGTGGGCGACGCCTGCGACTACTTCGGCAGCCTGCACCTGACCGGCCGGCGCGGCGAGATCGCCGAGAAGATCCTCAAGGAAATCCGCGAGCGCCTGCAGTTCCTGGTCAACGTCGGCCTCGACTACCTGACCCTGGACCGCAGCGCCGACACCCTGTCCGGCGGCGAGGCGCAGCGCATCCGCCTGGCCAGCCAGATCGGCGCCGGCCTGGTGGGGGTGATGTACATCCTCGACGAGCCCAGCATCGGCCTGCACCAGCGCGACAACGAGCGCCTGCTGGGCACCCTCACCCACCTGCGCAACCTGGGCAACACGGTGATAGTGGTCGAGCACGACGAGGACGCCATCCGCCTGGCCGACTACGTGGTGGACATCGGCCCCGGCGCCGGCGTACACGGCGGGCGCATCGTCGCCGAGGGCACTCCGGACGAGGTCATGGCGCATGCCGATTCGCTGACCGGCAAGTACCTCTCCGGCCGCGAGAGGATCCGCTACCCGGCCACGCGCACCCCGCGCGACAAGAAGAAGCAGCTCAAGCTCAAGGGCGCGCGCGGCAACAACCTGCGCAATGTCGACCTGGAGATCCCGGTCGGCCTGCTCACCTGCGTCACCGGGGTGTCCGGCTCGGGCAAGTCGACCCTGATCAACAACACCCTGTTCCCGCTCACCGCCACCGCGCTGAACGGCGCCACCACCCTGGAAGCCGCGGCCCACGACTCGTTCGACGGACTGCAGCACCTCGACAAGGTGGTCGACATCGACCAGAGCCCGATCGGCCGCACACCGCGCTCCAACCCGGCGACCTACACCGGGCTGTTCACCCCGATCCGCGAACTGTTCGCCGGCGTGCCGGAATCGCGCTCGCGCGGCTACGGCCCGGGGCGCTTCAGCTTCAACGTCAAGGGCGGACGCTGCGAGGCCTGCCAGGGCGACGGCGTGATCAAGGTGGAGATGCACTTTCTGCCGGACATCTACGTGCCCTGCGACGTGTGCAAGGGCAAGCGCTACAACCGCGAAACCCTGGAAGTGAAGTACAAGGGCAAGAGCATCACCGAGGTGCTCGACATGACCATCGAGGAGGCGCGCACCTTCTTCGACGCCGTGCCGGCCATCGCCCGCAAGCTGCAGACGCTGATGGACGTCGGCCTGTCCTACATCAAGCTGGGGCAGAGCGCGACCACCCTGTCCGGCGGCGAGGCGCAGCGGGTCAAGCTGAGTCGCGAGCTGAGCAAGCGCGATACCGGCAAGACCCTGTACATCCTCGACGAGCCGACCACCGGCCTGCACTTCGCCGATATCCAGCAGTTGCTCGACGTGCTGCACCGCCTGCGCGACCACGGCAACACCGTGGTGGTGATCGAGCACAACCTGGACGTGATCAAGACCGCCGACTGGCTGGTGGACCTCGGCCCCGAGGGCGGCTCCAAGGGCGGCATGATCATCGCCACCGGCACCCCGGAAGAGGTGGCGGCCAACCCGGCGTCGCACACCGGGCACTTCCTGGGGCCGCTGCTGGAACGCGAACGCGCCTGAAACCAAAGAGCCCCGCACATGCGGGGCTCTTGGGTTAATGGGCACAGCTTACATCTGGCTCTGCAGGTACTTCTCCAGGCCCAGCCTGTCGATCAGCTGCAGCTGGATCTCCAGCCAGTAGGCGTGGTCTTCCTCGGTGTCCTTGAGCTGGGTCAGGAGGATGTCGCGGCTCTGGTAGTCCTGATGCTTCTCGCACAGCGCGATGCCCTTGCTCAGGGCCGCGCGCACCTCGTACTCCAGGGCCAGGTCCAGCTTCAGCGCCTCGGGCACGGTCTGCCCGTACGTGAAGGCATTCGGCGCCATGTCCGGCACGCCTTCGAGGAAGATGATGCGCTTGAGCAGCGCATCGGCGTGCTGGGTCTCCTCCTCCATCTCGTGGTTGATGCGCTCGTAGAGCTTGGCGAAGCCCCAGTCCTCGTACAGGCGCGAGTGGATGAAGTACTGGTCGCGCGCGGCCAGCTCGCCCTTGAGCAGTTGCTTGAGGTAATCGATGACTTCGATATGGCCCTTCATGCCGGTGGTCCTTGTTGCAGCCGTGAAATGGGCGAATGCTCCGCCGGCCGCCTGTCGCGGTCAAGCGAAACGCACGGCGCCTCCACTAGGGAGGCGCCGCCGGGTGGATCGGATGGTGCCGGTGAAGCGCCGGATGGAGCGCCACCGGCAACGGCTCAGGCCAGATCGAAACGATCCAGGTTCATCACCTTGGTCCAGGCGGCGACGAAGTCCTTGACCAGCTTCGCCTTGCCGTCGGCGCTGGCATAGACCTCGGCATAGGCGCGCAGCACCGAGTTGGAACCGAAGATCAGGTCGTTGCGGGTGCCGGTGTATTTCACCTGACCGCTCTTGCTGCACTTGCCCTCGAACACCTCCGCGCCGCCATCCACCGGTTTCCACTCGATGCCCATGTCCAGCAGGTTGACGAAGAAGTCGTTGGACAGCACCCCGACCTGGTCGGTGAACACGCCATGGGCACCGCCGTCGTGGTTGGCGCCGAGCACGCGCAGGCCGCCGACCAGCGCGGTCAGCTCCGGCGCGCTCAGGGTCAGCAGCTGCGCCTTGTCGATCAGCATGGCCTCGGTCGGCACGCCCAGCTTGCCCTGGCTGTAGTTGCGGAAACCGTCGGCGACGGGCTCGAGCACCGCGAAGGACTCGACGTCGGTCTGATCCTGGCGCGCATCGACCCGTCCGGGGGCGAAGGGCACGTCGACCGCCACCCCGGCCGCCTTGGCGCCTTGCTCCACGCCGACGTTACCAGCCAGCACTATGACATCGGCCAGCGAGGCCTTGCCCGAGGCTTTCTGGATTTCCACCAGCTTGGCCAGCGCCTTGATCGCGCGCTGGTTGACCGGCCAATCCTTCTGCGGCGCCAGGGCCAGACGCGCACCGTTGGCACCGCCGCGCTTGTCGCCGCCGCGGAAGGTCGAGGCCGAGGCCCAGGCCACCGACACCAGATCGCCCACCGACAGCCCGGAGGCGGCGATCTTCGCCTTGAGATCGGCGATGTCGGCGGCGCTGGGGTTGTGCGTGGCGGCCGGCAGCGGGTCCTGCCAGATCATGTCCTCTTTCGGCACTTCCGGGCCGAGGTAGCGGGCCTTCGGCCCCATGTCGCGGTGAGTCAGCTTGTACCAGGCGCGGGCGAAGGCCTCGGCGAAGGCTTGCGGGTCATTGAGGAAACGCTGGGAAATCTTGCCGAACTCCGGGTCGAAACGCAGGGTCAGGTCGGTGGTGAGCATGGTCGGCTTGTGGAATTTGCCCGGCACATGAGCGTCCGGAATGATGTCCGGGGCGTCCTTGGCCACCCACTGCTTGGCGCCGGCCGGCGACTTGGTCAGTTCCCACTCGTACTTGAACAGGTTCTCGAAGAAGTTGTTGCTCCACAGCGCCGGGGTCTTGGTCCAGGTGACCTCGATGCCGCTGGAGATGGTGTCCTTGCCGTGACCGCTGCCGAAATCGCTCATCCAGCCCAGGCCCTGCGCCTCGATCGGCGCCGCCTCCGGCTCCGGCCCCTTGTGCGATTCCGGCGCGGCGCCGTGGGCCTTGCCGAAGGTGTGGCCGCCGGCGATCAGGGCGACGATTTCCTCGTCGTCCATGGCCATGCGGTTGAAGGTGGCGCGAATGTCCTTGGCCGCGAGCATGTAGTCGCCGCTGGCATTCGGCCCTTCCGGGTTGACGTAGATCAGGCCCATGTGGGTGGCGCCGAACGGCGCCGCCAGCTCGCGATCATCCGAGACCCGCTCCGGGTCGACGCCCAGCCAGGCGATCTCGGCGCCCCAGTTGACGTCCAGATCCGGTTCCCACACGTCTTCGCGGCCGGCGCCGAAACCGAAGGTGCGAAAGCCCATGGACTCCAGCGCGACGTTACCGGCGAGCACCAGCAGGTCGGCCCAGGAGATCTGCTGGCCGTACTTCTGCTTGATCGGCCACAACAGGCGGCGGGTCTTGTCGATGTTGACGTTGTCCGGCCAGGAGTTCAGCGGGGCGAAGCGCTGCTGACCACGACCGCCGCCGCCGCGGCCGTCGGTGATGCGATAGGTGCCAGTGGCGTGCCAGGCCATGCGGATCATTTGCGGGCCGTAGTGGCCGAAGTCGGCCGGCCACCAGTCCTGGCTGTCGGTCATCAGCTTTACCAGGTCGGCCTTCAGCGCCTTGTAGTCGAGCTTCTTGAATTCTTCGGCGTAGTTGAACTTCGCGCCCAGCGGGTTGGACTTTTCCGAATGTTGATTGAGCAGATCCACACGCAACTGGTTCGGCCACCAATCCCGGTTGGTCGTGCCGCCGCCAGCGACGTGGTTGAACGGGCATTTACCTTGGTTCGACATGCTTCTCTCCTTTTTCTCATCGGGTCGGTCCCATCGACTGCGGCCGACGATGGAACAAGCCTAGACCCGCTTCGCCAGGCGAACCAATGCATGGAGCGTAACGACTCGATAGTTATTTTCTTTCAAGAGGCGCATAAAAAACGGGCCGCAGGGGCCCGTTCTTCCATACCTGCAGCAGGCTCAGGCCACGAGGATGAAGCCGACGAACGCCACGCCGGCCGCGATCAGGGTATAGGGCAGCTGGGTGACGGCATGGCTGATCAGGTCGCAGCCGGAACCCTGCGCCGCCAGCACCGTGGAATCGCTGTAGAAGCAGGCCTGGCTGCCGAAGGCCGAGGCCGACATCAGCGCGCCGATCACCAGCGGGATGTCCGCGCCCAGCGCATAGGCCAGCGGCATGACGATGGGGATGGTCACGGCGAAGATGCCCCAGGACGAGCCGGTGGCGAAGCTCAGCACCGCCATGCACAGGAACACCATGGCCGGCAGCATCTGCGGGGTCATGTAGGGCTTGAGGCTCTCGACCACGTACTGCGGCAGCATCAGCTGGTCGCAGACGTCCTTGAAGATGAAGGCGGCGACGCAGATGCCGATGGCCGGCAGCATGGTCTTGAAGCCGTCGACCATCTGATCGAGCATCTCCGTCAGCGGCATCAGGCGCTGCAGCAGGTAGAACGGCAGGGTCAGCAGCATGGTGGCGATCATGCCCATCCACACGTCGATGTCGAAGTAGACGGTGAAGCCCACCAGCATGGCCAGCGGCACCAGGAAGTTGTGCAGCTTACCGCCCTCCTTGTCGGCGCCCTCGAACTCCTCCTCCAGCGACTTCATCGCGTAGTTGTGCTCGGCGCTCAGCTCGCCCACGTGCATGGCCCCGGCCGAACCGTGGCGCGCCAGCATCTCGACCCTGCGCATCGGGCCGATATCGGGGAACAGGCCGGCGGCCACCAGCAGCACCAAGAGCACCGCGGCCCAGGCGTAGAGCATGTAGGGAATGGCCTGGACGTACACGCCGATGCCCTGGCCGGTCTCGGCGATGCCGTTGTTCTCCAGCAGGCCGCCGAAGAACACCGCCCAGGTCGACAGCGGCACCAGCACGCAGATCGGCGCGGCGGTGGAGTCCACTATGTAGGCCAGCTTCTCGCGGGAAACCTTGAAGCGGTCGGTGACGCGCTTCATGGTCTCGCCCACGGTCAGGGCATTGAGGTAATCGTCGACGAAGATCACCACGCCGAGGACGAAGGTCATCAGCAGCGAGGAACGCCGGCCCTTGGCCAGCTTCAGCGCGGCACGACCGAACGCCAGGGCGCCACCGGTACGCACCAGCAGGGCGATGAGTGCGCCGAAGCTGCCGCACACCAGGATCAGCCAGCCGATGGTTTCGTCCTGCATCACCTTGAGGGAAATTTCCGCGAAGCTTCCTAGCGCATCCTGCGGCGATAGCAGCAGCAGGCCGCTGCAGGCGCCGATCAGCAAGGCGAGGATGGGGCGACGCAGCCAGATGGCGAGGGTCAGGACAACGGCAGGCGGGATAAGACTCAGAGCAGTAGGTTCGGACATGATCAGCAATTGTTCTTATTGGGGCCGGCACACCGGCGAAGCGGAGACTGCCGCACCTTACCCGAGCCCCGGGGCGTACACAATATCAAACACGACGTGCGGAAAAATATTCACGCATCAGGATGGTCCACCTGCGACTCGACGAATCACGGGCAACAAAAAACCGGGCACGAGGCCCGGTTCTTCGTACAACCAGCAACTTACTCGGCAGCTTCTACCGAACCGCCGACCGGACGGTCGACCAGTTCAACGTAAGCCATCGGAGCGTTGTCGCCAGCGCGGAAACCGCACTTGAGGATGCGCAGGTAGCCGCCGTTACGGGTGGCGTAGCGCTTGCCCAGATCGTTGAACAGCTTGCCGACGATGGCTTTCGAACGGGTACGGTCGAAGGCCAGACGACGGTTGGCAACGCTGTCTTCCTTGGCCAGGGTGATCAGCGGCTCGGCAACGCGACGCAGTTCCTTGGCTTTCGGCAGGGTAGTTTTGATCAGCTCGTGCTCGAACAGCGAGACCGCCATGTTCTGGAACATGGCCTTGCGGTGAGCGCTGGTGCGGCTGAGGTGACGGCCACTTTTACGATGACGCATGGTTCAATTCCTTACCAAACTTGTTCGTTCGGTGATGATGACGATCAGGCAGTGGCCTTATCGTCTTTCTTCAGACTTGCCGGCGGCCAGTTGTCGAGGCGCATACCGAGGGACAGACCGCGAGAAGCCAGAACATCCTTGATTTCGGTCAGGGATTTCTTGCCCAGGTTCGGGGTTTTGAGCAGCTCTACTTCGGTGCGCTGAATCAGATCGCCGATGTAGTAGATGTTCTCTGCCTTCAGGCAGTTGGCCGAACGTACGGTCAGTTCCAGGTCATCGACAGGACGCAGCAGGATCGGATCGATCTCGTCTTCCTGCTCGACCACTACCGGCTCGCTGTCGCCCTTGAGGTCGACGAACGCGGCCAGCTGCTGCTGCAGGATGGTCGCGGCACGACGGATGGCCTCTTCGGGGTCCAGAGTACCGTTGGTTTCCAGGTCGATGACCAGTTTGTCCAGGTTGGTGCGCTGCTCGACACGGGCGTTTTCCACCACGTAAGCAACCCGACGCACAGGGCTGAACGAAGCATCCAGCTGCAAGCGACCGATGCTGCGGCTTTCGTCCTCGTCGCTCTGACGCGCGTCAGCCGGCTCATAGCCGCGACCACGAGCTACGGTGAGCTTCATGTTCAGCGCGCCATTGGCGGCCAGGTTAGCGATGACGTGGTCGCCATTGACGATTTCGACATCGTGATCCAGCTGAATATCGGCAGCGGTAACGACGCCCGGGCCCTTCTTAGCCAGAGTCAGGGTCACTTCGTCACGGCCGTGCAGCTTGATAGCCAGACCTTTCAGGTTGAGCAGGATCTCGATGACATCTTCCTGCACACCTTCGATCGCGGAGTACTCGTGGAGTACACCGTCGATCTCGGCCTCGACTACTGCACAGCCAGGCATGGAGGACAACAGGATGCGACGCAGCGCATTGCCCAGGGTATGGCCGAAACCACGCTCGAGAGGCTCGAGGGTGATCTTGGCGCGGGTCGAACTGACCTCCTGCACATCGATGTGGCGGGGGGTCAGGAACTCATTTACCGAAATCTGCATGGATGCACCTATTTTCTAGCCCTTACTTGGAGTAGAGCTCGACAATCAGGCTCTCGTTGATGTCAGCGGACAGATCGCCACGAGCCGGTACGTTCTTGAACACACCAGACTTCTTCTCGGCGTCTACTTCGACCCACTCAACGCGGCCACGCTGGGCGCAGAGCTCAAGAGCCTGAACGATGCGCAGCTGGTTCTTCGATTTCTCGCGAACAGCAACGACGTCGCCAGCTTTAACCTGATAGGACGGTACGTTTACGGTCTGACCGTTGACGCTGATTGCTTTGTGCGAAACCAGCTGACGGGATTCGGCACGGGTAGCGCCAAAGCCCATACGGTAAACCACGTTATCCAGACGGCATTCCAGCAGCTGCAGCAGGTTTTCGCCGGTGGCGCCCTTCTGGCTGGCAGCTTGCTTGTAGTAACCGCTGAACTGACGCTCCAGCACGCCGTAGATACGACGGACTTTCTGCTTCTCACGCAGCTGGGTGCCGTAGTCGGACTGGCGACCGCGACGCTGACCGTGAATACCGGGAGCTGCTTCGATGTTGCACTTAGATTCAAGCGCGCGAACACCGCTCTTCAGGAAGAGATCGGTGCCTTCACGGCGAGACAGTTTGCACTTGGGACCAATGTAACGAGCCATTTCTCACTGTCTCCTGTTTACACGCGACGCTTCTTCGGCGGACGGCACCCGTTGTGCGGGATAGGCGTCACGTCGGTGATGCTGGCGATTTTGTAGCCGCAGGCGTTCAGAGCACGCACAGCGGATTCGCGACCCGGACCCGGGCCCTTGACGTTCACGTCGAGGTTCTTCAGGCCGTACTCCAGTGCAGCCTGACCAGCGCGCTCGGCGGCGATCTGGGCAGCGAACGGAGTGGACTTACGCGAGCCGCGGAAACCCGAACCACCCGAGGTAGCCCAGGACAGGGCGTTGCCCTGACGGTCGGTGATGGTCACGATGGTGTTGTTGAAAGACGCGTGGATGTGGGCGATGCCATCGACCACCGTCTTTTTGACTTTCTTACGAGTACGAGCAGCAGGTTTTGCCATGACTAAATTCCTGTCGATTCGCGAATGCGATTACTTGCGGATCGGCTTACGCGGGCCCTTACGGGTGCGAGCGTTGGTCTTGGTACGCTGACCGCGAACCGGCAGGCCTTTACGGTGGCGCAGGCCACGGTAGCAACCCAGATCCATCAAGCGCTTGATCTTCATATTCACTTCACGACGCAGGTCGCCTTCGGTATTCACCTTGGCTACTTCGCCACGCAGCTGTTCGATCTGCTCGTCAGTCAGATCCTTGATTTTCGCAGCCGGGTTTACACCGGTAGCGGCACAGATTTGCTGTGCGGTGGTGCGACCGACACCATAGATGTAGGTCAGCGAGATAACAGTGTGCTTGTTATCCGGAATGTTAACGCCTGCAATACGGGCCATTCAGTGGAACTCCAATTGACAGCTACCTACGCCCCGGAAGCCAAGAAATAGGGCGCGAGATATTAACGCTGTAGAAACGATTAATCAACCCGGCAGCGCACTAGCTGCCGGGCTTATCACGCGTGGTTCACACTCAGCCTTGGCGCTGCTTGTGACGCGGCTCTGCGCTGCAGATCACCCGCACGACACCTTCGCGACGGATAATTTTGCAGTTACGGCACAGCTTTTTCACCGATGCACGAACTTTCATTACCAACTCCTCGAACCTTACGGGTGGATCAGCGGAGCATGCCGCTGCCATAGCCCTTCAGGTTGGCTTTCTTCATCAGGGAATCGTACTGGTGAGACACGAGGTGCGATTGCACTTGGGACATGAAGTCCATGACAACCACGACCACGATCAGCAACGAGGTCCCGCCAAGGTAGAACGGAACGTTGGCCGCCACCACCAGGAACTGGGGCAGCAGGCACACGGCCGTCATGTACAGAGCACCGAACATGGTCAAGCGGGTCAGAACGCCATCGATATAGCGCGCCGACTGCTCGCCCGGACGGATGCCCGGAATAAAGGCACCGGACTTCTTCAGGTTTTCCGCTACGTCTTTCGGGTTGAACATCAGCGCCGTGTAGAAGAAGCAGAAGAAAATGATCCCTGCACTAAACAGCAGAATGTTCAACGGCTGACCAGGAGCGATCGCCTGCGAAATGTCCTGCAGCCAGCCCAGACCCTCGGACTGACCGAACCAGGCACCCAGCGAGGCCGGGAACAGCAGAAGGCTGCTGGCGAAAATGGCCGGGATGACCCCCGCCATGTTCACCTTCAACGGCAGGTGGCTGGTCTGCGCGGCGAAGACCTTGCGGCCCTGCTGACGCTTGGCGTAGTGCACCGCAATGCGACGCTGACCACGCTCGATGAACACCACGAAACCGATGATCGCTACTGCCAGCAGGCCGATGGCAATCAGGGCGAAGATGTTGATATCGCCCTGGCGCGCAGACTCGAAAGACTGCCCGATTGCCGACGGCAGACCGGCTACGATGCCTGCAAAAATCAGCATCGAGATACCGTTGCCGACACCGCGCTCGGTGATCTGCTCGCCCAACCACATCATGAACATCGCGCCCGCCACGAAGGTGGTGACCGCAACGAAGTGGAAGCCGAAATCGACCGAGAACGCCACGCCCTGACTGGCCAGACCAACGGACATGCCGATGGCCTGAACGAACGCCAGGACGAGAGTGCCGTAGCGGGTGTACTGGCTGATCTTGCGACGGCCAGCTTCACCTTCCTTCTTCAACTGCTCCAGCTGCGGGCTGACGGCGGTCATCAGCTGCATGATGATCGAGGCCGAGATGTACGGCATGATCCCCAGTGCAAAGATGCTCATCCGCTCCAGCGCGCCGCCGGAAAACATGTTGAACAAGCTAAGAATGGTCCCCTCATTCTGCCGGAACAGATCCGCCAGTCGGTCTGGGTTGATGCCAGGAACCGGGATGTGCGCACCTATCCGGTAGACGATGATCGCCATGAACAGGAAACGCAGACGAGCCCAGAGTTCGGACAACCCGCCACCTGCCAGCGCTGAGAGAGCACCTTGCTTAGCCATTTAGTCCTCGAACTTACCGCCAGCTGCTTCGATAGCCGCGCGCGCACCCTTGGTGGCGGCGATACCTTTCAGGGTGACCGCACGGGTGACCTCACCGGACAGCATGACTTTTACGCGCTGTACGTGTTGGCCGACCAGGTTGGCATCCTTCAGCGCCTGCAGAGTGACGACGCCTTCCACCTTGTTCAGCTCGGAGGTACGCACTTCGGCGCGATCCATAGCCTTCAGAGAGACGAAGCCGAACTTCGGCAGACGGCGGTGCAGCGGCTGCTGACCACCCTCGAAGCCCGGAGCGATGGAGCCACCGGAGCGGGAGGTCTGACCCTTGTGGCCGCGGCCACCGGTCTTGCCCAGACCGCTGCCGATACCACGGCCCGGACGGTGCTTCTCGCGACGGGCACCCGGCGCGGAACGCAGATCGTTCAGTTGCATGATTAACCCTCCACCTTCAGCAGGTAGTAAGCCTTGTTGATCATGCCGCGGTTTTCCGGAGTATCCAGAACCTCTACGGTGTGACCGATGCGACGCAGGCCGAGGCCCTTGACGCAAGCTTTGTGATTGGCCAGGCGGCCATTGGTGCTCTTGATCAGAGTCACTTTGACGGTATTAGCCATGGTTAGAGAATCTCCTCGACGCTCTTGCCACGCTTGGCTGCAACGGATTCCGGAGACTGCATGGTCTTCAGACCCTTGAAGGTGGCGTGAACCACGTTCACCGGGTTGGTCGAGCCGTAGCACTTGGCCAGAACGTTCTGCACACCCGCCACTTCCAGCACGGCACGCATGGCGCCGCCGGCGATGATGCCGGTACCTTCCGAAGCCGGCTGCATGTACACCTTGGAGGCGCCATGAGCGGACTTGATCGGGTACTGCAGAGTGGTGCCGTTCAGATCCACCTGGATCATGTTGCGACGCGCAGCTTCCATCGCCTTCTGGATGGCGGCCGGCACTTCGCGGGACTTGCCACGGCCGAAACCGACGCGACCCTTGCCATCACCCACCACGGTCAGCGCGGTGAAGGTGAAGATACGGCCACCCTTTACGGTCTTGGCAACGCGGTTAACCTGGACCAGCTTCTCGATATAGCCTTCGTCGCGCTTTTGGTCGTTATTTGCCATAACTTAGAACTCCAGCCCGCCTTCACGAGCAGCATCGGCCAGCGCCTTGACGCGACCGTGGTACTTGAAGCCAGAACGGTCGAATGCAACCTGAGTCACACCAGCGGCTTTCGCGCGCTCGGCAACCAGTTGACCTACTTTCTTGGCGGCGTCGACGTTGCCAGTGGCGCCATCACGCAGTGCTTTGTCCAAGGTCGAGGCACTGGCCAGAACCTTGCTGCCGTCGGCCGAAATGACCTGGGCGTAGATGTGTTGCGAAGAGCGGTACACGCACAGACGCACGGCTTCGAGCTCGTGCATTTTCAGGCGTGCTTTGCGAGCGCGACGCAGACGAGTAACTTTTTTGTCGGTCATATCTCAGCCCCTTACTTCTTCTTGGCTTCTTTACGACGGACGACTTCATCCGCGTAACGAACGCCTTTGCCCTTGTAAGGCTCAGGACGACGGAAGTCACGGATCTCCGCAGCCACCTGACCCACCAGTTGCTTGTCGATACCCTTGATCAGGATTTCGGTCTGGTTCGGGGTTTCGGCCACGACGCCTGCCGGCAGTTCGTAGTCGATCGGGTGGGAGAAGCCCAGCGCGAGGTTCAGCACCTGGCCTTTGGCTTGAGCTTTGTAGCCCACGCCGACCAGCTGCAGCTTGCGCTCGAAGCCCTGGCTGACGCCGATGACCATGTTGTTGACCAGAGCACGAGTGGTGCCGGCCATGGCGCGGTTCTGCTGATCGCCATTACGAGCGGCGAAACGCAGCTCGCTGCCTTCCTGGATCACTTCCACGGACGAGTGTACGTTCAGTTCGAGAGCGCCCTTGGCGCCCTTCACCGAGAGCTGCTGACCGGCGAGCTTGACCTCGACACCGGCAGGCAGCACTACGGGGTTCTTAGCAACGCGAGACATGCTTATCCCCCCTTAGAACACGGTGCAGAGCACTTCGCCGCCGACACCGGCAGCGCGCGCAGCGCGGTCCGTCATCACACCCTTGTTGGTGGAGACGATGGAGACACCGAGACCGCCGCGAACTTTCGGCAGATCGTCGACGGATTTGTACTGGCGAAGGCCGGGACGGCTCACGCGCTTGACTTCCTCGATGACCGGACGGCCTTCGAAGTACTTCAGCTCGATGGACAGCTGCGGCTTGGCTTCGCCGCTGATCTGATAACCCGCAATATAACCTTCGTCCTTCAGAACTTTGGCTACAGCCACCTTCAGTGTGGAAGACGGCATGCTTACGACGGACTTTTCAGCCATCTGGGCATTACGGATACGAGTTAGCATGTCCGCTAACGGGTCCTGCATACTCATGGGCTAGACGCTCCTGATACAAAAAGAACAGCCCGAAGGCTGTGGGATCATCCAAAAGCTCGGCATGCAAAATGCCAGGCTCAGGAGAGCCGGACATTCTAGAGACCGATCAAAAATGAATCAAGCCCCAAAAGGGGCTTGATTCGGATAAAACAAAGCCGGCGCGAGGCCGGCTCCGTTTCGACTTACCAGCTGGCTTTCACCAGACCCGGTACGTCGCCGCGCATGGCGGCTTCACGCAGCTTGTTACGCGACAGACCGAACTTGCGGTAAACGCCGTGCGGACGGCCAGTGATGCGGCAGCGGTTACGCAGGCGCGAGGCGCTGGCGTCACGCGGCTGCTTCTGCAGAGCGACCTGGGCTTCCCAACGCGCTTCCGGACTGGTGTTCGGATTGGCGATGGTGGCTTTCAGCTCGGCACGCTTCTTGGCGTACTTGGCAACCGTTTGCTGACGCTTCAGCTCGCGGTTCTTCATGCTTGTCTTGGCCATGTTCCAGACTCCGATCAGTTGCGGAACGGGAAGTTGAAAGCACGCAGCAGGGCGCGGCCTTCATCATCGTTACGGGCAGTGGTAGTCAGGGTGATGTCCAGACCACGCAGCGCATCGATTTTGTCGTAATCGATTTCCGGGAAGATGATCTGCTCTTTCACGCCCATGCTGTAGTTGCCGCGGCCGTCGAAGGACTTGGCATTCAGGCCGCGGAAGTCACGCACGCGCGGCAGGGAGATGGACAGCAGACGATCCAGGAACTCGTACATACGCTCGCGACGCAGAGTGACCTTGACGCCAATCGGCCAACCTTCACGAACCTTGAAACCGGCGATCGATTTGCGGGCATGAGTCACGACGACTTTCTGACCGGTGATCTTCTCGAGGTCGGCAACCGCGTTCTCGATGACTTTCTTGTCACCGATCGCTTCGCCCAGGCCCATGTTCAGGGTGATCTTGGTGATGCGCGGAACTTCCATCACGTTCGCCAGCTTCAGTTCTTCCTTCAGCTTGGGCGCGATTTCCTTCCGGTAAATCTCTTTCAGTCGTGCCATGGTGTTTTACCTATGATTCTCAAGCGCCAACCGGCTTCTGGGTGGACTTGAAGACACGAATTTTCTTGCCGTCTTCGATCTTGAAGCCAACGCGGTCAGCCTTGTTGGTCTCAGAGTTGAAGATGGCAACGTTGGAAGCGTGCAGCGGCGCTTCTTTCTCGACGATACCGCCTTGAACGCCCGACATCGGGTTCGGCTTGGTATGGCGCTTCACCAGGTTGATGCCGCCAACGACCAGACGGTCGTCAGCGAGAACCTTGAGCACCTTGCCACGCTTACCTTTGTCTTTGCCGGCGATCACGATGATCTCGTCGTCACGACGAATCTTTTGCATGTCGGATCTCCTTAAAGCACTTCAGGGGCGAGCGAGACGATCTTCATGAACTTCTCGGAACGCAGTTCACGGGTCACTGGCCCGAAGATACGGGTACCGATCGGCTCCTGCTTGTTGTTCAGCAGAACAGCAGCGTTGCCGTCGAAGCGGATGATCGAGCCGTCGGCACGGCGAACGCCGTGACGGGTACGAACGACCACTGCGGTCATGACCTGACCTTTCTTCACTTTGCCGCGCGGAATTGCTTCCTTGACGGTGACCTTGATGATGTCGCCGATGCCGGCGTAGCGACGATGAGAGCCGCCCAGCACCTTGATGCACATGACGCGACGTGCACCGCTGTTGTCAGCCACATCGAGCATGGATTGAGTCTGAATCATAAAATTTCTCCGACCCCTAGCCCTTAGACTTCGACTGCGCGTTCGAGGACTTCAACCAGGGCCCAAGACTTGGTCTTGGCCAGCGGACGGGTTTCACGGATGGAAACCTTGTCGCCGATGTGGCACTGGTTGTTCTCGTCGTGCGCGTGCAGCTTGGTCGAACGCTTGACGTATTTACCGTAGATCGGGTGCTTGACGCGACGCTCGATCAGAACGGTGATGGTCTTGTCCATCTTGTCGCTGACAACACGGCCGGTCAGCGTACGGACTGTTTTTTCGGCTTCAGCCATGATCACTTACCTGCCTGCTGGTTGAGCACAGTTTTCACACGAGCGATGTCGCGCTTAACTTGCGAGAGCAGGTGAGACTGCCCCAACTGGCCAGTTGCCTTCTGCATACGCAGATTGAACTGGTCGCGCAGCAGGCCGAGCAGTTGCTCGTTCAGCTGCTGTGCGGTTTTTTCACGAAGTTCGGTCGCTTTCATCACATCACCGTCCGCTTAACAAAGGTGGTGGCGAGCGGCAGCTTTGCAGCAGCCAGGGCGAAAGCCTCACGCGCCAGCTCTTCGGAAACGCCTTCGATCTCGTACAGGACCTTGCCTGGCTGGATCTGGGCTACCCAGTATTCGACGCCACCCTTACCTTTACCCATCCGCACTTCGAGAGGCTTCTTGGTAACCGGCTTGTCCGGGAACACGCGAATCCAGATCTTGCCGCCCCGCTTGACGTGACGAGTCAGAGCACGACGAGCGGACTCGATCTGACGGGCGGTGAGACGACCGCGGGCGACAGACTTCAGCGCGAACTCGCCGAAGCTGACCTTGCTACCGCGCTGAGCCAGACCACGGTTGTGGCCGGTCATCTGCTTGCGGAACTTCGTACGCTTTGGTTGCAACATTTTGCGTACCCCTTACTTAGCAGCTTTTTTACGAGGAGCGGGTGCTTGCGGCTTCAGCTCTTCCTGGCGACCACCAATCACTTCGCCTTTGAAGATCCAAACCTTGACACCAATCACACCGTAGGTGGTGTGCGCTTCGTAGGTGGCGTAATCGATATCGGCACGCAGGGTGTGCAGCGGCACACGACCTTCGCGATACCACTCGGTACGGGCGATTTCAGCGCCGCCGAGACGACCACTCACCTGGATCTTGATGCCCTTGGCACCAATGCGCATGGCGTTCTGTACAGCGCGCTTCATGGCGCGACGGAACATAACGCGACGCTCCAGCTGCTGAGCTACGCTCTGCGCAACCAGCATACCGTCGAGCTCCGGCTTGCGGATCTCTTCGATGTTGATGTGCACCGGCACACCCATTTGCTTGGTCAGGTCCTGACGCAGCTTCTCAACATCTTCACCTTTCTTGCCGATCACGATGCCGGGACGAGCGGTGTGGATGGTGATGCGTGCGGTTTGTGCCGGACGAGCGATGTCGATACGGCTTACGGACGCGCTTTTTAGTTTGTCTTGCAGGTATGCACGAACCTTCAGGTCGGCATTCAGGTAGTCGGCGTAATTGCGACCATCTGCATACCAGACCGAGGTGTGATCCTTGACGATTCCCAGGCGGATGCCAACGGGATGTACTTTCTGACCCATCTGATCGACTCCGTTACTTGTCCGCAACCTTGACAGTGATATGGCAAGACCGCTTGACGATGCGATCAGCACGGCCTTTGGCACGCGGCATGATGCGCTTAAGCGAACGCCCTTCGTTGACGAAAACGGTGCTGACCTTCAGGTCATCGACGTCTGCGCCTTCGTTGTGCTCGGCGTTGGCAACGGCCGACTCCAGCACTTTCTTCATGATCTCGGCGGCTTTCTTGCTGCTGAAAGCCAGGAGGTTGAGCGCTTCGCCCACCTTCTTCCCGCGGATCTGGTCGGCGACCAAGCGGGCTTTCTGGGCGGAGATGCGAGCGCCCGACAACTTAGCGGCTACTTCCATTTCCTTACCCCTTAACGCTTGGCTTTCTTGTCGGCCACGTGACCACGATAGGTACGGGTGCCGGCAAATTCGCCCAGTTTGTGGCCGACCATGTCTTCGTTCACGAGGACCGGGACATGTTGACGACCGTTATGCACAGCGATGGTCAGACCGACCATCTGCGGCAGGATCATGGAACGGCGCGACCAGGTTTTAACCGGCTTGCGATCGTTCTTTTCCACCGCCGCTTCGACCTTCTTCAGTAGGTGAAGATCGATAAAAGGACCTTTTTTCAGAGAACGTGGCACTGTCGTATCCCTCTATTTACTTGCGACGACGGACGATCATGTTGTCGGTGCGCTTGTTAGCACGGGTCTTCGCGCCCTTGGTCGGGAAGCCCCATGGCGACACCGGATGACGACCACCGGAGGTACGACCCTCACCACCACCGTGCGGGTGATCAACCGGGTTCATGGCAACACCACGAACGGTCGGACGAACACCGCGCCAGCGCTTGGCACCGGCCTTACCCAGCGAACGCAGGCTGTGCTCGGAGTTCGAGACTTCGCCCAGGGTCGCACGGCACTCGGCCAGGACTTTGCGCATTTCGCCGGAGCGCAGACGCAGAGTCACATAGGCACCTTCACGGGCGATCAGCTGCGCGGAAGCGCCAGCGGAACGCGCGATCTGTGCGCCTTTGCCCGGCTTCAGCTCGATACCGTGAACGGTCGAACCCACCGGAATGTTGCGCAGCTGCAGGCTGTTGCCCGGCTTGATCGGCGCCATGTTGCCGGCTACCAGCTGGTCGCCAGCGCTCACGCCCTTCGGCGCGATGATGTAGCGACGCTCACCGTCGGCATACTTCAGCAGAGCGATGTGAGCAGTACGGTTCGGATCGTATTCCACGCGCTCGACGGTGGCCGGAATGCCATCCTTGTCGTTGCGACGGAAGTCGACCAGACGGTAATGCTGCTTGTGACCACCACCAACGTGACGCGTGGTGATACGGCCGTTGTTGTTACGACCGCCGGACTTCGACTTCTTCTCGAGCAGCGGAGCGTACGGAGCGCCTTTGTGCAGCTCCTGGTTGACCACCTTGACCACAAAACGGCGGCCAGCGGAAGTCGGTTTGCACTTAACGATTGCCATGATGCACCCCTTCCTTACTCAGCACTGCTGGTGAAATCGAGATCTTGGCCCGGCTGAAGGGAGATAACTGCCTTCTTCCAGTCGTTACGCTTGCCCAGACCGCGAGCGGTGCGCTTGCTCTTGCCCAGAACGTTCTGGGTAGTGACGCGCTCAACCTTCACGCTGAACAGGCTTTCGACGGCCTTCTTGATTTCCAGCTTGGTCGCATCGGTAGCGACCTTGAAAACGAACTGACCTTGCTTGTCAGCCAGAACCGTGGCCTTCTCGGAGATGTGCGGGCCAAGCAGCACTTTGAATACGCGTTCCTGGTTCATCCCAGCAGCTCCTCGAATTTCTTCACGGCCGAAACGGTGACCAGCACCTTTTCGTACGCGATCAGGCTGACCGGATCGGAACCCTGAACGTCGCGAACGTCGACGTGCGGCAGGTTGCGGGCAGCCAGGTACAGATTCTGATCAACAGCATCGGACACGATCAGAACATCGTTCAGACCCATGCCGTTCAGCTTGGCCAACAGGGTCTTGGTCTTCGGCGCATCAACGGCGAAGTCTTCGACCACGACCAGACGGTCGGTACGCACCAGCTCAGCAAGGATGGAGCGCAGAGCTGCGCGGTACATCTTCTTGTTCAGCTTTTGCTCATGGTTGCGGGTGGACGCTGCGAAGGTCACACCACCGCCACGCCAGATCGGACCACGAGTGGTACCGGCACGGGCACGACCGGTGCCCTTCTGACGCCACGGGCGCTTGCCGCCACCGGAAACGTCGGAACGGGACTTCTGGCCTTTGGTGCCCTGACGGCCGCCGGCCATGTAGGCCACGACTGCTTGGTGAACCAGGGTCTCGTTGAACTCGCCACCGAAGGTCGCATCGGACACTTCGATCGCCTGAGCGCCATTTACATTCAATTGCATCTCAGATTCTCCCCTTACGCCTTGACAGCCGGACGAACGATAACGTCGCCGCCAGTAGCGCCCGGAACGGCACCCTTGACCAGCAGCAGGTTACGCTCGGCGTCTACGCGAATGACTTCCAGGGACTGCACGGTCACGCGCTCAGCGCCCATATGACCGGACATCTTTTTGCCCTTGAATACACGACCCGGGGTCTGGCACTGGCCGATGGAACCCGGCACACGGTGAGAAACGGAGTTACCGTGAGTGTTGTCCTGGCCGCGGAAGTTCCAACGCTTGATGGTACCGGCGAAGCCTTTACCTTTGGACTGACCGGTGACATCCACCAGTTGACCAGCTTGGAAAATTTCAGCGTTGATCAGATCGCCGGCCTGGTAGTCGCCTTCTTCAAGACGGAATTCCAGAACGGTACGACCTGCCGCGACGTTCGCCTTGGCGAAGTGACCGGCCTGAGCCTTGCTGACGCGCGAGGCGCGACGCTCGCCGACAGTGACCTGCACTGCACGGTAGCCATCGGACTCCTCGTTTTTGAACTGGGTGACGCGATTCGGCTCGATCTCGATGACCGTGACCGGAATGGAGACACCTTCTTCGGTGAAAATGCGGGTCATGCCGCACTTACGACCGACTACACCAATAGTCATGTTGTAAACCTCATGAGTGTACGGGGCTTTCACCCGCTATGGCCGCCCATTTCAGAGCGTTACACGACTAAAACCGCCAGGTTTTAGCCGAGGCTGATCTGCACTTCCACGCCTGCCGCAAGGTCGAGCTTCATCAGCGCGTCGACGGTTTTGTCCGTCGGCTGAACGATGTCCAGCACACGCTTATGAGTGCGGATTTCGTACTGATCGCGCGCGTCTTTGTTGACGTGCGGAGAAATCAGAACGGTGTACCGCTCCTTACGAGTAGGCAGAGGAATCGGACCACGCACCTGAGCACCAGTACGTTTCGCGGTTTCCACGATTTCCTGGGTAGATTGATCGATCAGGCGATGGTCAAAAGCCTTCAACCGAATACGGATTTGTTGGTTTTGCATTTTGACCTCAGATTCCAAGCTGCTAATCCCTGCGGACGGACTACGCCCGCCGAAAGGAGGCGCAATTGTACGGATGGCCCCAGGGGGTGTCAACTTTTAACCAGTTCAAAAGAAAAGGGCCCCGAAGGGCCCTTTTCTCTTTAACGGATCAACCGATTACTCGACGATCTTGGCAACCACGCCGGCGCCGACGGTACGACCGCCTTCGCGGATCGCGAAGCGCAGGCCGTCTTCCATGGCGATCGGCTTGATCAGGGTGACAACCATCTTGATGTTGTCGCCCGGCATTACCATCTCAACGCCTTCCGGCAGTTCGCACGAACCGGTCACGTCGGTGGTACGGAAGTAGAACTGCGGACGGTAGCCCTTGAAGAACGGGGTGTGACGACCACCTTCTTCCTTGGACAGCACGTACACTTCAGCTTCGAACTTGGTGTGCGGCTTGATGGTGCCCGGCTTGGCCAGAACCTGACCACGCTCGACTTCATCACGCTTGGTGCCGCGCAGCAGCACGCCGCAGTTCTCGCCAGCACGACCTTCGTCCAGCAGCTTGCGGAACATCTCCACGCCAGTGCAGGTGGTCTTGGTGGTCGGACGCAGACCGACGATTTCGATTTCTTCCTGGATCTTGACGATACCGCGCTCGACACGACCGGTTACCACGGTACCGCGGCCGGAGATCGAGAACACGTCTTCGATCGGCATCAGGAACGGACGGTCGATGGCACGCACCGGCTCGGGGATGTAGGTATCCAGAGTCTCAACCAGCTTCTTGACGGCAGTGGTGCCCAGCTCGTTGTCGTCCTGACCGTTCAGCGCCATCAGCGCGGAACCGATGATGATCGGGGTGTCGTCGCCCGGGAAATCGTAAGTGCTGAGCAGGTCGCGCACTTCCATTTCCACCAGCTCCAGCAGCTCGGCGTCGTCGACCATGTCGGCCTTGTTCAGGAACACGACGATGTAGGGTACGCCAACCTGACGAGACAGCAGGATGTGCTCGCGGGTTTGCGGCATGGGGCCGTCGGCAGCCGAGCAGACCAGGATCGCGCCGTCCATCTGGGCAGCACCGGTGATCATGTTCTTCACGTAGTCGGCGTGACCCGGGCAGTCAACGTGCGCGTAGTGACGAATGTTGGAGTCGTACTCGACGTGCGCGGTGTTGATGGTGATACCACGAGCCTTTTCTTCCGGGGCGCTGTCGATCTTGTCGAAATCAACGCGAGCGGAACCGAAAACCTCGGAGCACACACGGGTCAGAGCAGCGGTCAGAGTGGTTTTACCGTGGTCAACGTGACCGATGGTGCCGACGTTGACGTGCGGTTTGTTACGTTCAAATTTTTCTTTAGCCACGACAGTGAACCTCTTGCCTAAAGGGCTGGATTAGCCTTGTTTTTTAACCAGTGCTTCGACGATGTTCGCCGGAGCTTCGGAGTACTTGGAGAATTCCATGGAGTAGCTCGCGCGACCCTGGGACATGGAACGGACGTCGGTCGCATAACCGAACATCTCGCCCAGCGGAACCTCGGCACGGATCACTTTGCCCGATACCGAATCTTCCATACCCTGGATCAGACCACGACGACGGTTCAGGTCACCCATCACGTCACCCATGTAGTCCTCAGGCGTTACAACTTCAACCTTCATGATCGGCTCAAGCACAACACCGCCGCCCTTCTGAGCGAGCTGCTTGGTCGCCATGGAAGCCGCCACCTTGAACGCCATCTCGTTGGAGTCGACGTCGTGGTAGGAACCATCGAATACGGTCGCCTTCAGGCCGATCAGCGGATAGCCGGCGACGACGCCGTTCTTCATCTGCTCTTCGATACCCTTCTGGATCGCCGGGATGTATTCCTTCGGAACCACACCACCCACAACTTCGTTGTGGAACTCCAGACCCTCTTGACCCTCGTCAGCCGGGGCAAAGCGGATCCAGCAGTGGCCGAACTGGCCACGACCACCGGACTGGCGAACGAACTTGCCTTCGATCTCGCAGCTCTTGGTGATTTTTTCGCGGTAGGAAACCTGCGGCTTGCCGATGTTCGCCTCGACGTTGAACTCGCGACGCATACGGTCGACGAGGATGTCCAGGTGCAGCTCGCCCATGCCAGAGATGATGGTCTGGCCGGTTTCTTCGTCGGTCTTGACGCGGAACGACGGGTCTTCCTGGGCCAGCTTGCCCAGTGCGATACCCATCTTCTCCTGGTCAGCCTTGGTCTTCGGCTCTACGGCAACCGAGATTACCGGCTCCGGGAAGTCCATACGCTCGAGGATGATCTGCTTGTCGAGGTCGCACAGGGTGTCACCGGTGGTGACGTCCTTCATGCCGATCAGGGCCGCGATGTCGCCAGCGCGCACTTCCTTGATCTCGTCACGCTGGTTGGCGTGCATCTGCACCATACGACCAACGCGCTCTTTCTTGCCCTTGACCGAGTTGATCACCGAGTCGCCGGAGGTCAGAACGCCCGAGTAGACGCGAACGAAGGTCAGGGTACCGACGAACGGGTCAGTGGCGATCTTGAACGCCAGCGCCGAGAACGGCTCGGCATCGTCGGCATGACGCTCGTCGTAGTCGGCGTCGGTCAGCTCGTCCTTCGGCTTGTCGATGACATCCGGGTGGATGCCCTTGATCGCCGGGATCTCGGTCGGAGCAGGCAGGTAGTCGATGACGGCGTCGAGAACCAGGGGCACGCCCTTGTTCTTGAAGGAAGAACCGCAAACGGCCGGAACGATCTCGCCAGCCAGGGTGCGCGCACGCAGACCGGCCTTGATTTCCTCGGCGCTCAACTCGCCGCCTTCCAGGTACTTGTTCATCAGCTCTTCGTTGGCTTCGGCGGCGGCTTCGATCATGTTCGAACGCCACTCTTCAGCCAGATCCTGGAGCTCGGCCGGGATCTCTTCCTCGCGATAGGAAGTACCCTTGTCGTCCTCGTTCCAGTAGATCGC
The DNA here is from genome assembly GCF_054110165.1 of Pseudomonas sp. PL-6. Lineage (NCBI taxonomy): Bacteria > Pseudomonadati > Pseudomonadota > Gammaproteobacteria > Pseudomonadales > Pseudomonadaceae > Pseudomonas > Pseudomonas sp. PL-6. The sequence continues at coordinate 4,615,273 of NZ_CM134189.1, forward strand.
CTTCATCTTGATCAGGTCGACCTGACCTTCGAAGTTGTCTTCCGCACCGATGGCCAGCTGGACCGGAACCGGGGTGTGACCCAGGCGGTTCTTGATCTGACCGATGACGCGCAGGAAGTTGGCGCCGGCACGGTCCATCTTGTTCACGTAAACCACACGCGGAACGCCGTACTTGTTGGCCTGACGCCATACGGTTTCGGACTGCGGCTCAACGCCGGAGGTACCGCAGAACACCACGACCGCACCGTCGAGCACGCGCAGCGAACGCTCTACTTCGATGGTGAAGTCGACGTGGCCGGGGGTATCGATCACGTTGACGCGGTACTTGTCGTACTGGCCCTTGGAGCCCTGCCAGAAGGTGGTCACGGCAGCGGAGGTAATGGTGATACCGCGCTCCTGCTCCTGCACCATCCAGTCGGTGGTCGCAGCGCCGTCATGCACCTCGCCCATCTTGTGGCTCAGACCCGTGTAGAACAGGATCCGCTCGGTAGTGGTGGTCTTGCCCGCGTCAACGTGGGCACAGATACCGATGTTACGGTAGCGGTTAATTGCTGTATTACGAGCCATAAAGCCCTCGCAAAGTTAGTGGAGCCGGAATTAGAAGCGGTAGTGCGAGAAAGCCTTGTTGGCCTCGGCCATACGGTGCACGTCTTCACGCTTCTTGACAGCAGCGCCTTTGCCTTCAGCAGCATCCAGCAGCTCGCCAGCCAGACGCAGAGCCATGGACTTCTCACCGCGCTTGCGCGCGTAGTCCACCAGCCAGCGCATAGCCAGGGCGTTACGACGGGACGGGCGAACTTCGACCGGAACCTGGTAGGTAGCACCGCCGACACGGCGGGACTTGACTTCGACCAGCGGAGCGATGGCGTCGAGAGCTTTCTCGAAGATCTCCAGGGGATCGGTGTTCTTGCGCGCTTTGACAGTGTCCAGGGCACCGTAAACGATGCGCTCGGCCACGGCCTTCTTGCCGCTTTCCATCACGTGGTTCATGAATTTAGCGAGGATCTGGCTTCCGTATTTCGGATCGTCCAGGATCTCACGCTTTGCTGCTACACGACGTCTTGGCATTGATAAGCCCTCAAACGGTCTTCAGGTTAGCCCGGGACTGACGGCATTCGCCGCGCCCGACCTTACTCTTATCGACTCAACTAAATAAAAAGATCAGGCGGCCTTATTTCGGACGCTTGGTACCGTACTTGGAACGACCCTGCTTACGGTCTTTGACGCCGGAGGTATCCAGCGAACCGCGCACGGTGTGGTAACGCACACCCGGAAGGTCCTTTACACGACCGCCACGGATCAGCACTACGCTGTGCTCTTGCAGGTTGTGGCCTTCACCGCCGATGTACGAGGAAACCTCGAAACCGTTGGTCAGACGCACGCGGCATACTTTACGCAGTGCCGAGTTAGGTTTTTTCGGCGTGGTGGTGTACACGCGGGTGCACACGCCACGACGTTGCGGGCAGTTCTGCAGCGCAGGCACGTCGGATTTCTCGACGATGCGCTTACGCGGCTGACGTACCAGCTGGTTGATAGTTGCCATCTACTAGCTCCACTGTTGTCTTTCGACGCTATTTAGCTACACACAAATAAAGATGGCAGAGCCAAGCGCCCTGCCAAATTTAGGGGTGCATGAGTCTAAAGAGACTCAACGCCCCAGTCAAGGCAAAGCCCCGCCGGCAAACCGGCGGGGCCTCGACTCAATTTCCGCTGGAGTTCAGCGCTTCGGTCAGTGCGGCTTCCACCTCACTGGCGCTGACCCGTACCGGCTTGTCGGCTTCACGCTTGCGCTTGCGCTCGCTGTGATAGGCCAGACCGGTACCGGCCGGGATCAGACGACCCACGACCACGTTTTCCTTCAGGCCCCGCAGGTAGTCGCGCTTGCCGGTAACCGCCGCTTCGGTGAGGACGCGGGTGGTTTCCTGGAACGATGCCGCCGAGATGAACGACTCGGTGGACAGCGACGCCTTGGTGATACCCAGCAGTACGCGGGTGTACTTGGCGACGAACTTGTCCTCTTCGGCCAGACGCTCGTTCTCGCCCAGCACCGCGGTCAGTTCCATCTGGTCGCCCTTGATGAAGCTGGAATCGCCCGACTCGCTCACTTCGACCTTGCGCAGCATCTGGCGCAGGATGGTCTCGATGTGCTTGTCGTTGATCTTCACGCCCTGCAGGCGGTACACGTCCTGGATCTCGTTGACGATGTACTTGGCCAGCGCGCTGACGCCCAGCAGACGCAGGATGTCGTGCGGATCGCTCGGACCGTCGGAGATGACTTCGCCCTTGTTCACCTGTTCGCCTTCGAACACGTTCAGGTGACGCCACTTCGGAATCAGCTCCTCGTACGGATCGCTGCCATCGGTCGGGGTGATGACCAGACGGCGCTTGCCCTTGGTCTCCTTGCCGAAGCTGATGGTGCCGCTGATTTCCGCCAGGATCGAAGCTTCCTTCGGACGACGGGCTTCGAAGAGGTCGGCAACGCGCGGCAGACCACCGGTGATGTCACGGGTCTTCGAGGTTTCCTGCGGGATACGGGCGATAACGTCACCGACCGCGATCTGCGCACCGTCGGCCACACCGACCAGGGCGTTGGCCGGCAGGAAGTACTGGGCGGGAACGTCGGTACCCGGCAGCAGCAGCTCCTTGCCATTGGCGTCGACCAGCTTGATGGCCGGACGAATGTCCTTGCCGGCGGCCGGACGATCCTTCGGATCGAGCACTTCGATGTTGGTCAGACCGGTCAGTTCGTCGGTCTGGCGCTTGATGGTGATGCCCTCCTCCATGCCGACGAAGGTCACGGTACCCTTCATTTCGGTCACGATCGGGTGGGTGTGCGGGTCCCACTTGGCGACGATGGCGCCAGCGTCGACCTTGTCGCCTTCCTTCACCGAAATCACCGCACCGTAGGGCAGCTTGTAGCGCTCGCGCTCGCGACCGAACTCGTCGGCAATCGCCAGCTCGCCGGAACGCGACACCGCGACCAGGTTGCCGTCGAGACGCTCGACGTGCTTGAGGTTGTGCAGACGAATCGCACCGCCGTTCTTCACCTGCACGCTATCGGCCGCCGAAGTCCGGCTGGCCGCACCACCGATGTGGAAGGTACGCATGGTCAGCTGGGTACCCGGCTCACCGATGGACTGGGCGGCGATGACGCCGACCGCTTCACCGATGTTGACCTGGTGACCGCGAGCCAGGTCGCGACCGTAGCACTTGGCGCAGATGCCGTAGCGGGTTTCGCAGGTGATCGGCGAACGCACCACCACTTCGTCGACGCTGTTGAGCTCGATGAACTCGACCCACTGCTCGTCGATCAGGGTGCCGGCCGGCACGATGACGTCCTCGGTGCCCGGTTTGAACACGTCCTTGGCGATCACTCGGCCCAGTACGCGCTCGCCCAGCGGCTCGACCACGTCGCCGCCTTCGATGTGCGGGGTCATCAGCAGGCCGTGTTCGGTGCCGCAATCGATCTCGGTCACCACCAGGTCCTGGGCCACGTCAACCAGACGACGGGTCAGGTAACCGGAGTTCGCGGTCTTCAGTGCGGTATCCGCCAGACCCTTACGCGCACCGTGGGTGGAGATGAAGTACTGCAGAACCGACAGACCTTCGCGGAAGTTCGCGGTGATCGGCGTTTCGATGATGGAGCCGTCCGGCTTGGCCATCAGGCCACGCATACCGGCCAGCTGACGGATCTGGGCGGCGCTACCACGCGCACCGGAGTCCGCCATCATGTACATGGAGTTGAACGACTCCTGCTCGACGGTCTTGCCTTCGCGATCGACCACCGGCTCTTTCGAGAGGTTGGCCATCATCGCCTTGGAGACTTCGTCGTTGGCCTTCGACCAGAGGTCGATCACCTTGTTGTACTTCTCGCCCTGGGTGACCAGGCCGGAGGCGTACTGCGACTCGATTTCCTTCACTTCCTCGGTGGCGGCGTCGATGATGCGCGCCTTTTCGTCCGGGATGACGAAGTCGTTCACGCCGATCGACACACCGGAGATGGTCGAGTAGGCGAAACCGGTGTACATCAGCTGGTCGGCGAAGATCACGGTGTCCTTCAGACCCACGGTGCGATAGCACTGGTTGATCAGCTTGGAGATCGCCTTCTTCTTCATCGACTGGTTGACCACGTCATAGGACAGGCCGGCCGGGACGATCTGGAACAGCAGCGCGCGGCCGACGGTGGTGTCGACGATGCGGGTGTTCTTGGTGATCGAGCCGTCCTTTTCCTTGATGGTCTCGTTGATGCGCACTTTCACGCGGGCGTGCAGGGACGCTTCGCCGGCGCGGAACACGCGGTCGACTTCCTGCAGGTCGGCGAACACGCGACCCTCGCCCTTGGCGTTCACCGCCTCACGGGTCATGTAGTACAGACCCAGTACCACGTCCTGCGACGGCACGATGATTGGCTCACCGTTGGCTGGCGACAGGATGTTGTTGGTCGACATCATCAGTGCGCGTGCTTCGAGCTGGGCTTCCAGGGTCAGCGGCACGTGAACGGCCATCTGGTCACCGTCGAAGTCGGCGTTGTACGCGGCGCAGACCAGCGGGTGCAGCTGGATCGCTTTACCTTCGATCAGGACCGGCTCGAACGCCTGGATACCCAGCCGGTGCAGGGTCGGGGCGCGGTTGAGCAGGACGGGGTGTTCGCGGATCACTTCAGCGAGCACGTCCCACACTTCCGGCAGCTCGCGCTCGACCATCTTCTTGGCGGCCTTGATGGTGGTCGCCAGACCACGCATTTCCAGCTTGCCGAAAATGAACGGCTTGAACAGCTCCAGGGCCATCTTCTTCGGCAGACCGCACTGGTGCAGACGCAGGGTCGGGCCCACGGTAATAACCGAACGACCGGAGTAGTCCACGCGCTTACCGAGCAGGTTCTGACGGAAGCGACCTTGCTTACCCTTGATCATGTCGGCCAGCGACTTCAGCGGGCGCTTGTTCGAGCCGGTGATGGCGCGACCGCGACGGCCGTTGTCGAGCAGGGCGTCGACCGCCTCCTGCAGCATGCGCTTTTCGTTGCGCACGATGATGTCCGGCGCCGACAGGTCGAGCAGGCGCTTGAGACGGTTGTTACGGTTGATCACGCGGCGGTACAGATCGTTCAGATCCGAAGTCGCGAAGCGGCCACCATCCAGCGGTACCAGCGGACGCAGATCCGGCGGCAGCACCGGCAGAACGGTCAGCACCATCCACTCCGGCAGGTTGCCGGAGTCCTTGAAGGCTTCCATCAACTTCAGGCGCTTGGACAGCTTCTTGATCTTGGTCTCGGAGTTGGTCTGCGGAATCTCTTCGCGCAGGCGGCCGATCTCGTGATCCAGGTCGATGGCGTGCAGCAGCTCGCGAACGGCCTCGGCGCCCATGCGCGCGTCGAAGTCGTCACCGAACTCTTCGAGGGCTTCGAAGTACTGCTCGTCGTTCAGCAGCTGGCCCTTCTCGAGGGTGGTCATGCCCGGATCGATCACCACGTAGCTCTCGAAATAGAGCACGCGCTCGATGTCACGCAGGGTCATATCCATCAGCAGGCCGATACGGCTCGGCAGCGACTTGAGGAACCAGATGTGGGCGACCGGCGAGGCCAGTTCGATGTGCGCCATGCGCTCACGACGAACCTTGGCCAGGGCCACTTCCACGCCGCACTTCTCGCAGATCACGCCGCGATGCTTCAAGCGCTTGTACTTGCCGCACAGGCACTCGTAATCCTTGACCGGGCCAAAGATCTTGGCGCAGAACAGGCCGTCACGCTCAGGCTTGAACGTACGGTAGTTGATGGTTTCCGGTTTTTTTACTTCACCGAACGACCACGAACGGATCATCTCGGGCGAGGCCAATCCGATACGGATGGCGTCGAACTCTTCGATCTGACCCTGGTTTTTCAGCAGATTCAGTAGGTCTTTCAAGGCCTTTCCTCCTGGCGGAGCAGGGAGTGGGCTAACCGCCCCACTCCCGTCGCGTCACGTGTTATTCGGTTTCCAGATCGATGTCGATGCCGAGCGAACGGATCTCTTTGATCAGCACGTTGAAGGACTCGGGCATGCCCGGCTCCATACGGTGATCGCCATCCACGATGTTCTTGTACATCTTGGTACGGCCGTTCACGTCGTCCGACTTCACGGTCAGCATTTCCTGCAGGGTGTAGGCGGCGCCGTAGGCTTCCAGCGCCCAGACCTCCATCTCCCCGAAGCGCTGACCACCGAACTGCGCCTTACCACCCAGCGGCTGCTGGGTAACCAGGCTGTAGGAACCAGTGGAACGGGCGTGCATCTTGTCGTCCACCAGGTGGTTCAGTTTGAGCATGTACATGTAGCCGACGGTGGTCGGGCGCTCGAACTGATTGCCGGTGCGACCGTCGAACAGGCGCATCTGGCCGCTTTCCGGCAGGTCGGCCAGCTTCAGCATGGCCTTGATCTCGCTTTCCTTGGCGCCGTCGAACACCGGGGTGGCCATCGGCACACCACCTTTGAGGTTCTTCGCCAGCTCGAGGATTTCGCTATCGGACAGCTCGTCGAGGTTTTCCTGACGACCGCCGATCTCGTTGTAGATCTCCTGCAGGAACTTGCGCAGCTCGGCGATCTTGCGCTGTTCTTCGAGCATGCGGTTGATCTTCTCGCCCAGGCCCTTGGCCGCGAGGCCCAGGTGGGTTTCGAGGATCTGACCGACGTTCATACGCGAAGGTACGCCCAGCGGGTTGAGGACGATGTCGACCGGGGTGCCATTGGCGTCGTGCGGCATGTCTTCGACCGGCATGATCACCGAGACCACACCCTTGTTACCGTGACGACCGGCCATCTTGTCGCCCGGCTGGATGCGGCGGCGGATGGCCAGGTAGACCTTGACGATCTTCAGCACGCCCGGCGCCAGGTCGTCGCCCTGCTGCAGCTTGCGCTTCTTGTCTTCGAACTTGTCGTCGAGCAGCTGACGGCGGTCGGAGATGTAGGCCTGGGCCTTCTCCAGCTGCTCGTTCAGGGCGTCGTCGGCCATGCGCAGCTTGAACCACTGGCCACGCTCTAGGCCGTCGAGGAACTCGTCGGTGATCGCGGTGCCCTTCTTCAGGCCGGCGCCGCCTTCTGCGATGGCGCCGACCAGGGCGGAGCGCAGACGCTCGAAGGTGGCGCCTTCGACGATGCGGAACTCTTCGTTGAGGTCCTTGCGGATCTCGTCGAGCTGCATCTTCTCGATCGACAGGGCGCGCGAGTCGCGCTCGACGCCGTCGCGGGTGAAGACCTGGACGTCGATGACGGTGCCCTTGGTGCCGGTCGGCACACGCAGGGAGGTGTCCTTCACGTCGGACGCCTTCTCACCGAAGATCGCGCGCAGCAGCTTCTCTTCCGGCGTCAGCTGGGTCTCGCCTTTCGGGGTGACCTTGCCGACCAGGATGTCGCCCGGGCCGACTTCGGCACCGACGTAGACGATACCGGCCTCGTCCAGCTTGTTCAGTGCAGCTTCACCGACGTTCGGGATGTCCGAGGAGATTTCCTCTGGGCCGAGCTTGGTGTCGCGCGCCACACAGGTCAGTTCCTGGATGTGGATGGTGGTGAAACGGTCTTCCTGCACCACACGCTCGGACAGGCAGATGGAGTCTTCGAAGTTGAAGCCGTTCCACGGCATGAACGCCACGCGCATGTTCTGACCCAGCGCCAGTTCACCCATGTCGGTTGACGGGCCGTCGGCCATGATGTCGCTGCGCGCCACCTTGTCACCCTTGCTCACCAGCGGACGCTGGTTGATGCAGGTGTTCTGGTTGGAGCGGGTGTACTTGGTCAGGTTGTAGATGTCGACACCGGCTTCACCGGTTTCGACTTCGTCATCGTTGACCCGCACCACGATACGGCTGGCATCGACCGAGTCGATCACCCCGCCACGACGGGCCACGACGCAGACGCCGGAGTCACGGGCGACGTTGCGCTCCATGCCGGTACCGACCAGCGGCTTGTCGGCACGCAGGGTCGGCACGGCCTGACGCTGCATGTTCGAGCCCATCAGTGCACGGTTGGCGTCGTCGTGCTCGAGGAACGGAATCAGCGAGGCAGCGACGGAAACGACCTGCTTCGGCGACACGTCCATCAGGGTGACGTCTTCCGGCGCCTTGACGGTGAACTCGTTGAGGTGACGCACGGCCACCAGCTCGTCGACCAGCATGCCCTTGTCGTTCATGGTCGCCGATGCCTGGGCGATCACGTGATCGGCCTCTTCGATGGCGGACAGGAACACGATCTCGTCGGTGACCAGACCGGCCTTGACCACGCGGTACGGGCTCTCGAGGAAGCCGTACTGGTTGGTGCGGGCGTAGGCGGCCAGCGAGTTGATCAGACCGATGTTCGGACCTTCAGGGGTTTCGATCGGGCACACGCGACCGTAGTGGGTCGGGTGTACGTCGCGCACTTCGAAGCCGGCGCGCTCGCGGGTCAGACCGCCCGGGCCGAGTGCGGAAACGCGGCGCTTGTGGGTGATCTCGGAGAGCGGGTTGTTCTGGTCCATGAACTGCGAGAGCTGGCTGGAACCGAAGAACTCCTTCACCGCCGCCGCGACCGGCTTGGCGTTGATCAGGTCCTGCGGCATCAGGCCTTCGCTTTCGGCCATCGACAGGCGTTCCTTGACCGCGCGCTCGACGCGCACCAGGCCAACGCGGAACTGGTTCTCGGCCATCTCGCCGACGCAACGCACGCGACGGTTACCCAGGTGGTCGATGTCGTCGACGATGCCCTTGCCATTACGGATGTCGACCAGGGTCTTCAGTACGGCAACGATGTCTTCCTTGCTCAGCACGCCCGAACCTTCGATCTCGGTACGCCCGATACGACGGTTGAATTTCATGCGGCCGACGGCGGACAGGTCGTAACGCTCGGCGCTGAAGAACAGGTTGTTGAACAGGGTCTCGGCAGCGTCCTTGGTCGGCGGCTCGCCGGGACGCATCATGCGATAGATCTCGACCAGCGCTTCCAACTGATTGGTGGTGCTGTCGATCTTCAGCGTGTCGCTGATGAACGGACCGCAATCGATGTCGTTGGTGTACAGGGTCTCGAAACGCACCACCTGCGCCTTGGCCATCTTGACCAGCAGGTCGGCGGTCAGCTCGGTGTTGCACTCGGCGATGATCTCGCCGGTAGCCGGGTGCACGATGGCCTTGGCGGTGGTGCGGCCAATGACGTAATCGAGCGGAACTTCCAGCTCCTTGATGCCAGCCTTGTCCAGCTGGTTGATGTGGCGAGCCGTGATACGACGGCCCTGCTCGACGATCACCTTGCCGCTGCCGTCCTTGATATCGAGGACCGCGACTTCACCGCGCAGACGCTGCGGCACCAGCTCCAGGCTCAGGTTCTCGCCCTTAACGTGGAACACGTTGGTGTCGTAGAAGGCATCCAGCACCTCTTCGGTGCTGTAGCCGAGCGCGCGCAGCAGGACGGACGCCGGCAGCTTGCGGCGACGGTCGATACGCACGAACACCGCGTCCTTCGGGTCGAACTCGAAGTCCAGCCAGGAACCGCGGTAAGGAATGATGCGAGCGGAGTACAGCAGCTTGCCGGAGCTGTGGGTCTTGCCACGGTCGTGGTCGAAGAACACGCCCGGGGAGCGGTGCAGCTGGGAAACGATCACGCGCTCGGTACCGTTGATGACGAAGGTACCGTTCTCGGTCATGAGCGGAATCTCGCCCATGTACACTTCCTGCTCTTTGATGTCCTTGATCGCTTTGTTCGACGATTCTTTGTCGAAAATGATCAGGCGCACTTTCACGCGCAGCGGCACGGCGAAGGTCACGCCACGCAGGACGCACTCCTTGACGTCGAACGCCGGCTCGCCCAGGCGATAGCCGACGTATTCCAGAGCGGCGTTGCCGGAATAGCTGATGATCGGGAATACGGATTTGAAGGCCGCGTGCAGGCCGATGTCGCGGAACTGTTCCTTGCTCACTCCTTGCTGCAGGAATTCGCGGTACGAATCCAGCTGGATGGCCAGGAGGTAAGGCACATCCATGACATCCGGCAACTTGCTAAAGTCCTTGCGGATACGTTTTTTCTCAGTGTATGAGTAAGCCATCAGCGTTCCCCAGCTTGGTCACCTGCTTATTTGGCCAGCGCCGGCGGCGATGACCAGAAAATCGTGCAAACCCTCGGTTTGCGGCCGCCTCGAGGGGCGGGATCTTTCCGATTCCAGGCCGACTGACGAACAGCCGACCTAGAACGGAAAAAGGCCGGTGGCAAAAGCCACCAGCCATCAGCCTTGTGCGAGTCGCTCGGGCTGTAGACGCAAGGCGCGAACTTACTTGAGTTCGACCTTGGCGCCAGCTTCTTCCAGCTTCTTCTTGGCGTCTTCGGCAGCTTCTTTGCTCAGGCCTTCAGCGATAACCTGAGGAGCGGTGTCGACCTTCTCCTTGGCTTCCTTCAGACCCAGACCGGTCAGCTCGCGAACAGCCTTGATCACATTCACTTTCTTCTCGCCGGCTTCGGCCAGAACGACGTTGAACTCGGTTTGTTCTTCAACAGCAGCGGCAGCAGCGGCCGGGCCGGCAGCAACAGCGGCAGCGGCGGTAACGCCGAACTTCTCTTCCATTGCCTTGATCAGTTCAACAACCTGCATCACGGACATTTCGGAAACGGCGTTGATGATGTCTTCGTTGGTCAGAGCCATGACTCTAATTCCTGTATTGGGGTGACAGCCTTCGCGGCCATCGAATTAAACAAATAACGTATAAAGGGTGATGCGCCTGGATCAGGCGGCAGCGCCTTCTTTCTGGTCGCGAACAGCTGCCAGAGTACGAACGAACTTGCTGGTGGCGCCTTGCATCACGCTCATCAGCTGGGCAATAGCTTCGTTGTAGGTCGGCAGGGTAGCCAGCACGTCGATCTGATTGGCTGCGAGGAACTGGCCCTCGAACGCAGCTGCCTTGATCTCGAACTTGTCCTGACCCTTGGCGAATTCCTTGAAGATACGGGCAGCAGCGCCCGGATGTTCGTTGGAGAACGCGATCAGGGTCGGGCCTTTGAACACGTCGTTGAGCACGTCGAACTGAGTGCCTTCAACGGCGCGGCGCAGCAGGGTGTTACGTACGACTTTCACGTACACACCAGCCGCACGGGCCTCTTTACGGAGTCCGGTCATTGCGCCGACGGTCACGCCACGGGCATCAGCCACGACAGCGGACAGACCGGCTTTGGCAGCCTCGTTGACTTCAGCGACGATGGCCTTCTTGTCTTCGAGTTTAATTGCCACGGGTTTACTCCTGGATGTTACCGTTTCGTCCAGCACGAGCCGGACGGCGTTTTGGTGTCTGATTCGGTAAGAATCGGGAGCACCATCTGCGTAGGCGACCGCGGATCGCTCCACGGGTTTAAGGCTTGCGCCACCTACGGTCTTGGATAGCCCCCGCCAGGCAGGGACCCCAATTTTTCAAGGCCGGCGACGCGCACGCCGCCGACCCAATCACTTACGCGTCGAGCGAAGCCTGATCGATGATCAGACCGGGACCCATGGTGGTGCTCAGGGTCACGCGCTTGACGTAGATACCTTTGGAAGTGGACGGCTTCAGACGCTTCAGGTCAGCCAGCAGGGCTTCCACGTTCTGCTTCAGCGCGGCGGCTTCGAAGCCGACCTTGCCAACGGAGGTGTGGATGATGCCGTTCTTGTCGGTACGGAAACGTACCTGACCAGCCTTGGCGTTCTTCACGGCGGTGGCGACGTCCGGAGTCACGGTGCCGACTTTCGGGTTCGGCATCAGGCCGCGCGGACCCAGTACCTGGCCCAGCTGGCCAACGACGCGCATGGCGTCCGGGGAAGCGATGACCACGTCGTAGCTCAGATCGCCGGCCTTCATTTCGGCAGCCAGATCGTCCATACCGACCTTGTCGGCACCGGCAGCCAGGGCAGCTTCAGCGCCCGGACCCTGGGTGAACACGGCAACGCGTACGGTCTTGCCAGTGCCGTTCGGCAGCACGGTGGCGCCACGTACAACCTGGTCGGATTTACGCGGGTCTACGCCCAGGTTCACGGCGACGTCGAAGGACTCGGTGAACTTGACGGCAGACAGCTCGGCCAGCAGGCCGGCCGCTTCTTCGAAGGTGTAGGCCTTGCCGGCTTCAACCTTGGCCGCGATGGCCTTTTGGCGCTTGGTCAACTTAGCCATTACACACCCTCCACGTTCAGGCCCATGCTACGAGCGGAGCCGGCGATGGTGCGCACGGCCGCATCCAGGTCAGCGGCAGTAAGATCGGCCTGCTTGGTCTTGGCGATCTCTTCCAGCTGAGCACGGGTAACGGTGCCTACTTTGACGGTGTTCGGACGAGCGGAACCGCTGGTCAGGCCGGCGGCCTTCTTCAGCAGCACCGATGCCGGGGTGCTCTTGGTTTCAAAGGTGAAGCTGCGGTCGCTGTAAACGGTGATGATCACAGGAGTCGGCAGACCAGGCTCCATGCCCTGAGTCTTGGCGTTGAACGCCTTGCAGAATTCCATGATGTTCACGCCGTGCTGACCCAGAGCCGGACCCACGGGCGGCGACGGGTTTGCCTGAGCGGCTTTAACCTGCAGCTTGATATAAGCCTGAATTTTCTTAGCCATTAGCTACTCCAATTTCGGGTTCGAACGCCTGACGGCTCCCCGGGTTACTTACGCATTTATCCCAGTGACGACAAAACCCCGCAGCCTAAGGCTGCGGGGTGAGGGATGCTTATGTCAGTTATGCCTTCTCGACCTGACTGAACTCCAGCTCGACCGGGGTGGAGCGACCGAAGATGGTCACAGCAACCTGGATACGGCTCTTTTCGTAATTCACTTCTTCGACCACGCCACCGAAATCGGCGAACGGGCCATCGACCACCCGCACCATTTCGCCCGGCTCGAACAGGGTCTTCGGCTTGGGCTTGTCGCCACTATCGGCAACACGACGCAGAATGGCTTCGGCTTCTTTCTCGGTGATCGGCGCCGGCTTGTCGGCAGTACCACCAATGAAGCCCATGACGCGCGGCGTATCCTTGATCAAGTGCCAAGTCGCCTCGTTCATCTCCATCTGCACCAGGACATAGCCGGGGAAGAACTTTCGCTCGCTCTTGCGCTTCTGACCGTTGCGCATCTCGACCACTTCTTCAGTGGGCACGAGAATCTCGCCGAAGTCGTCTTCCATGCCAGCCAGCTTGACGCGCTCGATCAGCGAGCGCATGACATGCTTCTCGTAACCCGAGTAAGCATGCACAACGTACCAACGCTTAGCCACGGGACACCCTTAACCAACAATCAGGGAAACAAGCCAACCGAGCAGGGAATCGAGCCCCCACAACAGCAGCGCCATTACCAACACTACAGCCACGACAATCAGGGTGGTCTGCGTGGTTTCCTGGCGGGTCGGCCAAACAACCTTGCGAATCTCGACGCGCGCCTCTTTCAACAGCACCGCGAAGGCCTGACCACGAGCAGTCTGCAGGGCAACCACACCCGCCACGACCGCCAGCACCAGCAGACCGAGAACGCGATACAGGATCGGCTCCGCAGAAAAGTACTGATTACCGACCACACCCACTACAACCAGGGCAGCGACAATCAGCCACTTGACCAGATCAAAGCGAGAGTCTTTGGCTTCAGCCTTAACATTCATTCGAGAGGATCCTGTGAAAGACACGCCAGATTCGTTAGAAAATGGCAGGTCAGGAGGGAATCGAACCCCCAACCTGCGGTTTTGGAGACCGCCGCTCTGCCAATTGAGCTACTGACCTAAAGCAAAATCAGGCCGACCATTATGCCGGCCTGAGAGGGACAGATCAACCGATTACTCGACGATCTTGGCAACCACACCGGCGCCGACGGTACGACCGCCTTCGCGGATCGCGAAGCGCAGGCCGTCTTCCATTGCGATCGGCTTGATCAGGGTAACAACCATCTTGATGTTGTCGCCCGGCATTACCATCTCAACGCCTTCCGGCAGTTCGCACGAACCGGTCACGTCGGTGGTACGGAAGTAGAACTGCGGACGGTAGCCCTTGAAGAACGGGGTGTGACGACCACCTTCTTCCTTGGACAGCACGTACACTTCAGCTTCGAACTTGGTGTGCGGCTTGATGGTGCCCGGCTTGGCCAGAACCTGACCACGCTCGACTTCATCACGCTTGGTGCCGCGCAGCAGCACGCCGCAGTTCTCGCCAGCACGACCTTCGTCCAGCAGCTTGCGGAACATTTCCACGCCGGTGCAGGTGGTCTTGGTGGTCGGACGCAGACCGACGATTTCGATTTCTTCCTGGATCTTGACGATACCGCGCTCGACACGACCGGTTACCACGGTGCCGCGGCCGGAGATCGAGAACACGTCTTCGATCGGCATCAGGAACGGACGGTCGATGGCACGCACCGGCTCGGGGATGTAGGTATCCAGAGTCTCAACCAGCTTCTTGACGGCAGTGGTGCCCAGCTCGTTGTCGTCCTGACCGTTCAGCGCCATCAGCGCGGAACCGATGATGATCGGGGTGTCGTCGCCCGGGAAATCGTAAGTGCTGAGCAGGTCGCGCACTTCCATTTCCACCAGCTCCAGCAGCTCGGCGTCGTCGACCATGTCGGCCTTGTTCAGGAACACGACGATGTAGGGTACGCCAACCTGACGGGACAGCAGGATGTGCTCGCGGGTTTGCGGCATGGGGCCGTCGGCAGCCGAGCAGACCAGGATCGCGCCGTCCATTTGGGCAGCACCGGTGATCATGTTCTTCACGTAGTCGGCGTGGCCCGGGCAGTCAACGTGCGCGTAGTGACGAATGTTGGAGTCGTACTCGACGTGCGCGGTATTGATGGTGATACCACGAGCTTTTTCTTCCGGGGCGCTGTCGATCTTGTCGAAATCAACGCGAGCGGAACCGAAAACCTCGGAGCACACACGGGTCAGAGCAGCGGTCAGAGTGGTTTTACCGTGGTCAACGTGACCGATGGTGCCGACGTTGACGTGCGGTTTGTTACGTTCAAATTTCTCTTTAGCCATCTTGACCGTCTCCTAGCGAAGAATTGAGCAAGCCATGCCGCCATTAAAACAAAGGCAGATACTTTCATATCTGCCTTCATTAGATGGAGCTCATGAGCGGATTTGAACCGCTGACCTCACCCTTACCAAGGGTGTGCTCTACCAGCTGAGCTACATGAGCCAAACTCTATTGCGCCAACCACAAACTGGAGCGGGTAGCGGGAATCGAACCCGCATCATCAGCTTGGAAGGCTGAGGTTCTACCACTGAACTATACCCGCGGAGCTTGCAGCTCACGCTGAATCTGGTGGAGGGGGAAGGATTCGAACCTTCGAAGTCGATGACGTCAGATTTACAGTCTGATCCCTTTGGCCGCTCGGGAACCCCTCCAAAGTGAGGCGGCATTTTCTAGATCTGCCACCCTGCTGTCAAGCATTTTCTCATTTAAAATCGTGAGGTTAGCTACTTTGACAACATCTTCGTCGGGAACCAACTTTGACCACCCTGCGAAGCGGGCGCCATTCTATGCAAACTACTGGAGCAATGCAACGCCTTCGCAGGGCATTAGTTGATGCTGCAAACCGGCGAAATCGCCGGCCAATCGCCCGAGCAAAAACTCATCGGCCAGGCGTCTGCTTTCCGGCGCGACACGCACCCAGAAACTGCGGTGCGCGCGCGACAACTCGCGCATTTGCGGCTCGTAACCCACTTCGCGCAGGCGCTGCATGACGCTATCGGCCGAGTCGCTGCGCGGGAAAATACCCAGGGAGATGCCGTTGGCCAGATCGCCTTGGGT
This sequence comes from Pseudomonas sp. PL-6, assembly GCF_054110165.1. Taxonomy (NCBI): domain Bacteria; kingdom Pseudomonadati; phylum Pseudomonadota; class Gammaproteobacteria; order Pseudomonadales; family Pseudomonadaceae; genus Pseudomonas; species Pseudomonas sp. PL-6. The sequence continues at coordinate 4,630,992 of NZ_CM134189.1, forward strand.
AATGATGTAGCTATCGATACGCCGTGCCTGCAGCTCGCGCAGCTGCCGCAACGACGCCTGTCGCGAAGCCAGCGGCGGTAGATAAACCCAGTATTCAACCCCGGCTGCCGCATCGACGCTACGCACCTGGGCCTGAATATCCAGACTGAGCAAGCGCTGCTCCACCACCTTCGCCCGCGCCTCCTCCTCGAAGCTACCGAGAAACAGACAGACCGCCGCCGAGGCCGGCGACTCCTCTTCCGCCGGCTCACTGACACGCGCGCGCGGCGCAGTGGTCTCGCTCAGCAGGCGGATATCCTTGCGCGCGCCCTGGTAACTGCTCGTCGGCGCGACTTCCTTGGCGCGCAGTGGCGCCTGCTGCTGGTGCCAGACGTAATAGAAGACATTGAGCAGAACGAGCAACAGTAAGATCCAACGCATGCCTTGCCTCAATTCAGCGGACAGGCGATGGCCAGCCCGACAAAGACCAGATCGGCCACGACTTGCGCGCCCGGCACGACATCGCGCACCAGGTCAGCATCCCCGCCAGTCAGGAAAACCTCGAAACCTTCCGGAAAGCACAACCGCGCCTGCTCCAGCTGCACCGCGACAAAGCCCCTCAGCATCAACACGCAACCGCGCTCTACCGCCTCCGCCGTGGAGCGCCCGGGCTCCAGCTCCTGCAACGCCGCCAATGCCGACTGCCGGTCGTAGCGAATGCGCCGGGTATGCGTGCTCAGCTGATCACGCATCAAGGGCAGGCCAGGGCAGATAAAACCACCGAGATGCGCGCCATCGGCCGCCACCAGATCGGCGGTGACCGCCGTACCGAGGTCCACCACCAGGCAGGCGCGCTGGCCCAGGTGGTAGGCCCCCAGCACCGCCAGCCAGCGATCCAGGCCAAGGCGCTGGTAATCGTCGTAGCCGTTGCGCACCCCCCCGGCTTCTTGGGCCGGCTGAGCACAGCAAACCTCGACGACGAAGGCCGCACGCAACTCCTCGACCAACCGAGTGGTCTCCGCATCACTGCGCACGCTGACCAGGCGACAGTAGCGAATGCTCAAACCCGGACACTCCGCCAATTCGGCAAACAACCCGGCATCGGAGTCGACCACTCCCGAGCAGACCCGCTCGCCCCCCTGCGCCGTGATCACACGCCACTTGATGAAGCTGTTACCGCAGTCGAGCTCAAGAATCATGCTGCAACCTCAGGCTCAACTCTCCGCCACTGAAAGAACGCTCGACGCCCTCCACACTCAAGCGGATGGCACCGCGCTCGTCCACTCCGAGCACCACGCCAAGGGTTGCATCATCGCCCGCAAGCAATGCAACCGAACGACCGCGCCACAGATGCAGCGCCTCCCACTCCTCGCGCAAGCCGGCAAAACCCAGTCGCCAGTGGCGAGACAGATGCTCGGCCAGTTGGCATAGCAGCTCGCCTGCCAGCAGATTGCGATCGAACATGCCACCGAGACACTGACGCATGGAGGTCCAGGGCTGATCGATGGCCGCCGACGAGTCGAGCGCCATGTTCGCATTGATACCAATACCGATCACCACATGGCAGACATCCGCCGGGTCGCCGGAAAGCTCCAGCAAGATCCCGGCAATCTTGCGCCCATCCACCAGGACATCGTTCGGCCACTTGAGCCCAGCGGCATTCAGGCCACAAACCTGCAGGGTACGAGCCACCGCCAGCCCCACAGTCAGACTCAACGCCTCGACCTGGCGCATCCCGCCGTCGACCCGCAATGCCAGGCTGCAGTAGAGGTTTTCCGCAAAGGGACTCGCCCAGGCACGCCCGCGCCGCCCACGCCCGGCCGTTTGCCGCTCGGCGAGCACGACAAAAGGCGCGCTTTGTCCCCCCTCGAGTCGGCGCATTACCTCCGCATTGGTCGAGTCGAGACTGGCCAGCACGGATACCGGCCACGCCAAGGTCGCGACCTGGCGCTCGATCAGAGCGGCATCCAACAAGGTCATCGGCGCAGCCAAGCGATAGCCACGCCCAGGAACCTTGAATACCTCGATCCCAAACTCGGACTCCAGGCCCTGCAACTGTTTCCAGATGGCGCTGCGACTGACACCCAGCGCTGCCCCCAAGGCCTCGCCAGAATGAAAGCGCCCATCCTGTAGAAGTTTCAACAATGCCAGCATGCCAGGCCCCGCCACGAACAAGGCTGGCATGATAACGACGAGCCCACGGCTTGCATAGAAAGCAGAAGACTGCAGGAGCGCGCGAACGGCGCACCCCGCTGCAAAGCCGGACAGCCTTAGGATGCCCCGCGCGCACCGGCCGTTAGCTGCGCCGGCGCCGTTCCCGGTTTTCCCGGCGCAAAGAAGAAACCCCAGACCGCGTTGGCGATCTGGGGTTTCGTATAGGAGCTTGACGATGACCTACTCTCACATGGGGAAGCCCCACANTGCGCCTTCGATCCGAACATCTTCTCGTCAGCGGGAGGCGCATTCTACAGCGTTCAAAACCGCTGTCAACCACCTCGCTTACCGCCTTCAATCCATCCGACCGAAGCACCAACAGGATCTAACCACCACCCTGTCCACCGGCGCGCATTCTACACACCAGATTCAGCTTTGCAACCCCTCTTTTAAACTTAACTCATTGATTAACAAGAAGTTTTAGAAGAGCTTCAGCACTGAAGTGGCGCGCATTCTACCGCCAGGAGAACGCGCGTCAAGCATAAATTGCAGCTTTATTACTCAGCCTTGAGCGTGATGCGCGCAAAGGCCTTCTTGCCGGCCTGGCAAACGTGGGTCGCCCCCACCTTGAACAGAAAGGCCCGATCGACTACTTCGCCATCCACGCGCACACCGCCAGAGCCCAGCAGGTCGCGCGCAACGGCGGCGTTCTTCACCAACCCCGCCTTATTAAGGACGGAGGAAATCGGCATATCCTCGGCCGAGGCCAGTTCCACCTCGGGCAGATCCTCGGGCAGCTCGCCTTCTTTCATGCGGTTGCCGGCAGAACGATGCGCAGTGGCCGCCGCCTCTTCACCATGGAAGCGGGCGACGATTTCTTCGGCCAGCTTGATCTTGATGTCGCGCGGATTGGCGCCCTGCTCGACGTCGCGCCTGAACTGCTCGATCTCTTCCATGGAGCGGAAGCTGAGCAGCTCAAAGTAACGCCACATCAGCGCATCCGGCATGGACACCAGCTTGTTGTACATCACCCCTGGCGCTTCCTGGATGCCCACATAGTTACCCAGGGATTTGGACATCTTCTTCACGCCGTCCAACCCTTCCAGCAGCGGCATGGTGACAATGCACTGCGACTCCTGCCCATAGGCGCGCTGCAGCTCGCGCCCCATCAGCAGGTTGAACTTCTGGTCGGTGCCGCCAAGCTCGACGTCGGCTTTCAACGCCACCGAGTCGTAGCCCTGCACCAGCGGATAGAGGAACTCGTGAATGGCGATCGGCTGGTTGCTGGTGTAGCGCTTGTCGAAATCGTCGCGCTCAAGCATGCGCGCCACGGTGTACTGCGAGGCCAGACGAATGAAGTCGGCCGGCTTCAGCGCATCCATCCAGGTGGAGTTGAACGCGACCTCGGTCTTGGCCGGATCGAGGATCTTGAACACCTGCTGCTTATAGGTCTCGGCGTTATCCAGCACCTGCTCGCGGGTCAGCGGCGGGCGGGTGGCGCTCTTGCCGCTGGGGTCACCGATCATGCCGGTGAAGTCGCCGATCAGGAAGATCACCTGATGCCCCAGCTCCTGGAACTGACGCAGCTTATTAATAAGCACGGTATGGCCGAGGTGCAGATCCGGCGCGGTCGGATCGAAACCGGCCTTGATCCGCAGCGGCTGACCCCGCTTGAGCTTCTCGACCAGCTCCGCTTCAACCAGAACCTCTTCCGCACCGCGCTTGATCAGCGCCAGCTGCTCTTCGACCGACTTCATGACAGGACTCGCGACCACTCGAAAATGAAAGGGAACCAACCATACAAGATCGCGAACTAATTACAAGTTTTGCCCCGGGCAAGCGCCCGTACGTCTCCGCTCGGCATGTCAAGGGTTGCCCCACGCCGATTTTGGTTATATTTTATACAGTTAATGCATATTCCAAGAAAACGCCTCACGCCATGACGCAAAATACTCCCAAAGCCCCGCCCTACCCGAAGAGCCATATCCTGGCCGCTAGCGGTGTAGCTGCGCTGCTGAGCCTGGCTCTGCTGGTGTTTCCATCGCGCGAAGTCGAAGCGCAGAAGACCTTCCTCGACCTGGATCTCGGCAACGATGCCGAACTGGTACTGCAGGAAAAGGACGACCTCCGAGCGGGACAGCCCGCCACCGGCGCCGCCTCGCCTTTCGCCAAGATCGAGCAGAGTGCGGAGAACGCCGAACACAGCGCCGGACATGACGCTGATGATAAGAATCTCGAAACAGCCGACTCCCCCCCCACCGATCCCAGCCAACACAACGTCACCGTCAGCAACGGCGATACGCTGTCGACCCTGTTCGCCAAGGTAGGCCTGAGCGCCAACGACCTGCACGAAGCGCTCAACAGCAGCAAGGAAGCCAAGCGGTTCAGCCGCCTCAAGGTCGGCCAGGTGCTGGCGTTCGAACTGGACGAAGCCGGCAAGCTGAAGCACTTGCAAAGCAAGCTGAACGACCTGGAAACCATCCGCCTGAGTCGCAGCGACAAGGGCTTCGACTTCCAGCGCGATCTGGTCAAGCCGGAAGTGGTCACCACCTACAGCCATGGCGTGATCAACAGTTCGCTGTTCCTCTCCGCCAAGCGCGCCGGCCTCTCCCACGGCCTGACCATGGAGCTGGCCAACGTGTTCGGCTACGACATCGACTTCGCCATGGATATCCGCGAGGGCGACGAGTTCGAGCTGATCTACGAAGAGAAGGTGGTCAACGGCAAGCGCGTCGGCACCGGCAACATCCTCTCGGCGCGCTTCACCAATCGCGGCAAGACCTACACCGCGGTGCGCTACACCAGCAAGCAGGGCACCACCAGCTACTACAACGCCAACGGCGAAAGCATGCGCAAGGCGTTTATCCGCACCCCGGTGGACTTCGCCCGAATCAGCTCGCGCTTCTCCACCGGCCGCAAGCACCCGATCCTGAACAAGATTCGCGCGCACAAGGGCGTGGACTACGCGGCGCCGCGCGGCACGCCGATCAAGGCAGCCGGCGACGGTCGCGTCAGCCTGGCCGGCCGTCACGGCGGCTACGGCAACACCGTGATCATCCAGCACGGCCAGCGCTACCGCACCCTCTACGCCCACATGCAGGGCTTCGCCAAGGGCATCCGCAATGGCAGCACCGTCAAGCAGGGGCAGATCATCGGCTATATCGGCACCACTGGCCTGTCCACCGGCCCGCACCTGCACTACGAGTTCCAGGTCAACGGTGTGCACGTCGACCCGCTGAGCCAGAAGCTGCCGATGGCCGACCCCATCGCCGCCAGCGAGAAGCAACGCTTCATGCAACTGAGCAAACCGCTGATGGCGCGCATGGACCAGGAAAAGGCCACCATGCTGGCCGCCAACCAGCGCTAAGCCATGCCTCTCTATCTCGGCGTGATGTCCGGCACCAGCCTGGACGGACTGGACATCGCGCTGATCGAGCAAGAGCAGCACACGCGCCTGCTCGCCACCCTCTACCGGCCCATGCCGGATCGGCTACGCAGCGAACTGCTGGCATTGTGCGCCTCGGGCGCCGACGAGCTGGCACGCGCGGCGATGGCCGAACAGCAGTGGGTCGAACTGGCCGCCGCCGCCATCAATGAGCTTCTGCAGCAGCAGAACCTGACTCCGCAGCAGATTCGCGCCATCGGCAGCCACGGCCAGACCGTGCGCCATGAGCCGGCACGCGGTTTCACCATCCAGATCGGCAACCCCGCCCTGCTCGCCGAGCTGACCGCTATCGGCGTGGTCGCCGACTTCCGCCGCCGCGACGTTGCCGCCGGCGGCCAGGGTGCCCCCCTGGTACCGGCCTTCCACCAGGCACTGTTCGGCGATAGCGCACGGCATATCGCGGTGCTCAATGTCGGCGGCTTCAGCAACCTCAGCCTGCTCTCGCCCGGGCAGGACGTGCTGGGCTTCGACAGCGGTCCGGGCAACGTCCTGCTCGACGCCTGGATTCAGCACTGCCAGGGTCTCGCCTATGACCGCGATGGCGCCTGGGCGGCCAGCGGCAGGGTGCACCCCGAGTTGCTGAGCCGGCTACTGAGCGATCCCTTCTTCGCGACACAAGGCCCCAAGAGCACCGGCCGCGAGCTGTTCAATCTCGCCTGGCTGCTTGGCCATCTGCAAGCACTGCCGCCGCTGGCCGCCGAGGACGTGCAGGCGACTCTGGTCGAGCTTACCGCGCGCAGCATAGTCGGCGCCCTGCGCAGCGCGCAGGGCCGTACCGACGCTCTGCTGGTATGCGGTGGCGGCGCGCACAACGCCTGCCTGATGCAGCGCTTGAGCGAGCTGCTGGCGGATACCGAAGTGAGCAGCACCGCCGCTCAGGGCGTCGATCCGGACTGGGTCGAAGCCATGGCCTTCGCCTGGCTGGCCCACTGCGCGCTGGAAGGCATTCCAGGCAACCGCCCGAGCGTTACCGGCGCGAAAGGATTGCGCATCCTCGGCGCCATCTATCCGGCTTGAAACGAAAACGCCGCGCTTCGAGCGCGGCGTTTGTCATCCTGCGAAAACTTCAGATCGAGAACGACGAACCGCAGCCGCAGGTGGTGGTGGCGTTGGGGTTCTTGATCACGAAGCGCGAACCTTCCAGACCTTCCTGATAGTCGACTTCGGAACCTGCCAGGTACTGGAAGCTCATGGCATCGACCACCAGGCTGACGCCTTCGCGCTCGACTATGGTGTCGTCCTCGGCCACGTCCTCGTCGAAGGTGAAGCCGTACTGGAAGCCCGAGCAGCCGCCGCCCGTGACGAACACGCGCAGTTTCAGACGCGGGTTGCCCTCTTCATCGACCAGGGTCTTCACCTTGCTGGCCGCACCCTGGGTGAAGTGCAAAGGGGCGGGGGTGAAGGTTTCGACGCTCATGCTGTGACTCCCGGCGCCATGCGCCATACTGCGTTGGGCGTGCATTATCCGCTTGCCCCAGAAAATTGGTCAACTATTGCTCGGTGTCCAGCGTTTCGGGCAGCTCCAACGGCCGCACGCCGTCCTTCACATGGCACAGCCGGCCTTCGATCTGCGCGCCCATGGCCATTTCCATCAGGCTGTAATGCAGATTGCCGCGCACCCGCGAGCGCGCGCCCAGCTCCAGATGGCCGCTGGCGAACACATCGCCGCTCACCTCGCCGTCGATCACTATATGGGGTGCGCGCACCTCGCCTTCAACCAGGCCGCCGACGCTCACCCGCACCAGCCCCTCGCTGGCCAGCAGATTGCCGGTGACCCGACCATCCACCTGTACCGCCCCCTGAAAACGCATATCGCCCACCAGTTCGGCACCGGCGGCGATCAGGCTGGTCTTGCCGCTGAAACGCTGCAAGTCGGGCTTGGCCTTGTCTTTATTCCACATTGGCGGATGTCACTCCTCATCAATCCATTCGAATGTACGGTCCAGCGGCTTGTCGCCCTTGACCTCGGCGCGAACCTTGACCTGACGCGGCTCGAAGCCTTCCGGCAGCTCCAGTTCGGCGAAGCGTCCGGCTTCGGGGAAGGACTGGAAGTGTTTGAAGGAGAAGGGAATCGCCGCCTCGCCCACTTCGTCGGACAGCGCCGACAGTTCCAGACTGACGTCCTTGCCGCCCTGTCGCCCCTCGATGGTGACGCGCAGCTGCCCCTGCAGCGGCTCGTCGCCCGTGCCGACCCGGCTCAGCAGCAATTTGTAGCGGAAACGCCGCGGGGCGTCCGTGGCCTGCAGCTCAAAGGCGCGAATGCGCAGGCCTTCGCGACGACTGGCAGGCGCCAGCACGCCCTTGTAGAAGGCCAGGTCCTGTTGCTGCTTGAAGATCTGCTCCTCGAGCAACTTGATGGTACGGCGGTTCTGCTCCATGGCCTGCTGGGTGACCTTCTCGCTGCTGTCGACCACCGCCAGGCGCTGGCGCAGCAACTCCAGCTCCTGTTCCTGTTCGGCCAGGCGGGTGAGCTGGGCCTGGACCTCAGCCTGCTCGGCCTGTGTCTGCCGCTCGCCCCACCACAGGCCGAGGACAAAGGCCAGCGGCACGCTCAGCACCAGCAGGAGCAGCAGGACGAGGCGCCGGCGTTCGCGGCGCGGGTCGCTGACGCGGACCTCCCAGCCCGGTGTCACGGCAGCAGGGCCGCGTGCGACAGGCCGAGGCGCTCGTCGAGACCGAAGAGGATGTTCATGTTCTGCACCGCCTGACCGGAGGCGCCCTTGACCAGGTTGTCGATCACCGACAGCACCACCACCAGCTCGCCGCCCTGCGGCCGGTGCACGGCGATGCGGCAAACGTTGCCGCCGCGCACGCTGCGGGTCTCCGGATGGCTGCCGGCCGGCATCACGTCGACGAAGGGCTCATTGGCGTAACGCTGCTCGAACAGCGCCTGCAGGTCGACCGTGGTGTCGGCCACGCGCGCATAGAGGGTGGCGTGGATGCCGCGGATCATCGGAGTCAGGTGCGGCACGAAGGTCAGGCCGACCTCGCCGCCGGCGGCCAGGCGCAGACCCTGGCGGATCTCCGGCAGGTGGCGGTGGCCCTTGACCGAGTAGGCCTTCATGCTTTCGCCGGCTTCGCAGAACAGCGAACCGACGCTGGCGCCGCGCCCGGCGCCGCTGACGCCGCTCTTGCAGTCGGCGATCAGGCTGGCGCTGTCGGCCAGGCCGGCTTCCAGCAGCGGGATCAAGCCGAGCTGGGTGGCGGTCGGGTAGCAGCCGGGCACGGCGATCAGGCGCGCGCCCTTGATCGCCTCGCGGTTGACCTCGGGCAGACCGTACACCGCCTCGGCCAGCAGCTCCGGGGCACCGTGCGGCTGGCCGTACCACTTGGCCCACTCCTCGGCGTCCTGCAGGCGGAAGTCGGCGGACAGGTCGATCACCCGCGTGCCGGCGGCCAGCAGTTCGCCGGCCAGAGCATGGGCGACGCCGTGCGGGGTGGCGAAGAACACCACGTCGCAGGCGCCCAGGGTGGCGACGTCGGGCACGCTGAAGGCCAGCTCCGGGTAGTGCCCGCGCAGGTTGGGGTACATCTCGTCGACGCGCAGGCCGGCTTCGGAGCGCGAAGTGATCACCGCCACCTCCGCCTGCGGGTGCTGCGCCAGCAGACGCAGCAGTTCGACACCGGTGTAGCCCGTGCCGCCGACGATACCGACCTTGATCATCACATGCCCCTTTGCAAAAGCCATTGGAAAGGTGCCGATGATAAAGCCGCATCGGCCAAGCTCCAACCGCGCAGGTGACGCAGGCCGTCGCCTGCCTCTACTATCGAGGACATTTTCTGCCCGAGGATCGGCAATGCTCTACCTGTGGCTCAAGGCCCTGCACATCGTCGCCATGGTCTGCTGGTTCGCCGGCCTGTTCTATCTGCCGCGGCTGTTCGTCTACCACGCCATGAGCACGGACGCCGCCAGCCACGAGCGTTTCTGCACCATGGAGCGCAAGCTCTATCGCGGCATCATGATGCCCTCGATGGTCGCCACCCTGGGCCTCGGCATCTGGCTGCTGAGCCTCAACCCCGGCTACTACTTCGCCCAGGGCTGGATGCACGCCAAGCTCACCCTGGTGATCGCGCTGGTGGTCTATCAGCACCTGTGCGGCGCCCAGCTCAAGCGTTTCGCCCGCGGCGAGAACACCCGTAGCCACGTGTTCTACCGCTGGTTCAACGAGGCGCCGGTGCTGGCGCTGCTGGGTATCGTCGTTCTGGTCGTCGTCCGCCCCTTCTGAGGAATCCGTCATGTCCCTGCCCGCCCTGCTCGAACAACGCCTGCGCCTGCCGCTGATCGCCGCGCCGATGTTTCTGGTGTCCAACCCGGCGCTGGTCGGCGCCTGCTGCAACGCCGGCATAGTCGGCAGCTTTCCCGCGCTCAACCAGCGCGACAGCCAAGGCTTTCGCGCCTGGCTCGACGAAATCCAGGCCAGCCTGAGCGCCGACGCCGCGCCCTACGCCGTCAACCTGATCGTCCATCACAGCAACCCGCGGTTGCAGGCGGACCTGGCGATCTGCGTCGAGCGCCGCGTGCCCATCGTCATCACCAGCCTCGGCGCGGTGAAGGAAGTGGTGGATGCGGTGCACGGCTACGGCGGCCTGGTGTTTCACGACGTGACCACCCGCCGTCATGCGGAAAAGGCCGCCGAAGCCGGCGTGGACGGGCTGATCGCGGTCGCCGCCGGCGCCGGCGGCCATGCCGGCACCTGGAGTCCCTTCGCCCTGCTCGCCGAGATCCGCCAGTTCTTCGACAAGACCCTGCTGCTGTCCGGCTGCCTCAACCACGGCCACGAGCTGCTCGCCGCGCAACTGCTCGGCGCCGACCTGGGCTACATGGGCACGCGCTTTATCGCCAGCCAGGAGAGCAACGCCTCCGACGATTACAAGCGCATGATCCTCGCCGCCCACGCCGCCGATATCGTCCACACCCCGGCGGTCTCCGGGGTGCCGGCCAGCTTCATGCGCCAGAGCCTGGAGCAGGCCGGATACGACCTGAAGCAGCTGCAGAACAAGGCCGACATCAACTACGGCGAGAAGCTCAAGCCGGTGGACGACGAGGCCAAGGCCTGGAAGACCGTGTGGTCGGCCGGCCAGGGCGTCGGCGGCATCGACGACCTGCCCGCGGTCGGCGAACTGGTGGCGCGCCTGGACGGCGAGTACCGTGCCGCCCTGCAGCAGGCCGGCAGGCTGGGGCAACGCTGGCCGCGATGAAGCGCCGCCAGCTGCTCGGCCTCGCCGCCCTCGGCCTGCTCGGGGCCTGGGCGCTGCGGCCGCGCGACCGCGGCCAGGTGCACGACGCCTATTTCGCCGGCCTCAACCGCCTCATGCACGCCGAAGGCAACGGCATTGCGTCGCTGCTGCTCGATCTGGATCGCCTCGACGCCAACGCCGAACTGCTCGCCCAGCAACTGCCCGCGCACTTGGCGCTGCGTCTGGTGGCCAAGTCGCTGGCCAGCACCGGGCTGCTCGACTACCTGGCCAAGCGCCTGCGCACCCAACGCTTCATGGCGTTCCACCAGCCGCAGCTGAACCAGCTGGCGCGCAGCTTTCCGCAGGCCGACCTGCTGCTGGGCAAGCCGCTGCCGGCACAGGCGGCGCTGAACTTCTATCGCCAGCTGCCGCAGCACCCGGGTTTCGACCCCGCGCGCCAGCTGACCTGGCTGATCGACAGCGAGGCGCGCCTGAGCCAGTACGCCGAGCTGGCCAGGGCGCTGGGGCAACCACTGCGCATCGCCCTGGAAATCGATATCGGCCTGGCCCGCGGCGGCTTCGCCGATCCCCAGGCGCTGGGCCAGACCCTGCAACGGCTACGCCGGCAACCGGGGCAACTCCAGCTGCAGGGATTGATGGGCTACGACGCCCAGGTCGCCCACGCCCCGCCCTGGCTGAGCCAGGAGCGTGCGTTCGCCCAGGCCAACGCGCGCTATCGCGAGTTCGTCGCAGTGGCGCGAGGCTTTACCGAGCTGTGGCCGGCGCAGCCGCTACTCAACGGCGGCGGCAGCCTGACCTACGCCCTGCACAGCCGACTGGACAGCCCGCTCGGCGAAGTCGCCCTCGGCTCGGCCCTGCTCAAGCCGGGCGACTTCGATACGCCGCTGCTGGAGCAGCACCAAGCGGCACTGTGGATCGCCAGCCCGGTGCTCAAGGCGGTCGACGGCGCCCTGCCCTTCCTGCACGCGGCGCAACCGCTGCTCGCCGCCTGGAACCGCAATCGCCAGCGCGCCTACTACCTCCAAGGCGGCCGCTGGCCGGCGACGCCGGTATCGCCGCCCGGCCTCGCCTACGACTCGCTGTACGGCCGCAGCGCCAACCAGGAACGCCTGATCGGCAGTGCCGCCAGCGGCCTGAGCACAGACGACTGGGTCTTTCTGCGCCCGGCGGTCAGCGAGGGCCTGCTCGGCGACTTCGGCGAACTGCAGCTGCTGCGAGGCGGCCGCCTGGTCGGACGCTGGGCCGCCCTGCCCGGCGGCTGAGAGACCGGCGCGAACTGCGGCGCAGGCCGCTTGTGCATTGGCCTGTCGGCACTCTAGGCTTAGCTCACCTCCACTTCCCGCAGACAAGGAAGCTCGCATGAATCAACCGCGCTACAAGATAGTGTTCGACGGCGAACTGATGCCCGAGATGACGCTGGAGTCGGTGAAGGACAACCTCGCCCGCCTGTTCAAGAGCGATATGGCGCGCATCAACGCCCTGTTCAGCGGCGCCCAGGTGGCCCTCAAGCGCGACCTCGGGGAAAACGAGGCCGACCAGTACCTCAGCGCCCTGCACAAGGCCGGCGCCAAGGTGCGCAAGGAGCTGGACCAGGCCGCCAGCCTGAGCCTGGTGTCGACCGACGACCACGCCGAGGCGGATGCCGCACCGACCGATACCGCCGCCGGCATGAGCTGTCCCAAGTGCGGCCATCGGCAACCCCAGGCGGACGAGTGCGCGGCCTGCGGCATCATCGTCGAGAAGTATCTCGCCCGTCAGGCGCAACTGAACGCCATGAGCCAGCCGACGCCGGCGCCCGCCAGCGCCTCACCCTACGCACCGCCGCAGGCCGACGTCGCCGAGCAGTTGCCGCAATTCGGCGAGCTCAAGGCATTCGGCGTCAACGGCCGGATCGGCCGCGTGCGCTACCTGGGCTGGAGCATGGCCATGTTCCTCTGCGCGCTGCCGGTGCTGCTGCTGGGCATGGGCGCCGCCGCGCTGCCCGATGCCCTGAGCATGGTGCTGCTGGTCGCCGCCGGCCTGGCCATGATGGTGCTGAGTATCTGCTTCGGCGTGCAGCGCCTGCACGATATCGGCTGGTCCGGCTGGCTGTGGCTGATCAACTTCATCCCCCTGGTCGGCGGCGTGTTCGCCCTGCTGATGTTCATCGTTCCCGGCAACCAGGGGGTCAACCGCTTCGGCCCGCCGCCGCCGCCCAACAGCACCGCGGTCAAGCTGCTGGCCTGGTTGTGCCTGCTGGTGCCGATCAGCGGCATCCTCGCCGCCATCGCCATTCCGCAGTACCAGAGCTACGTCGAGCGCGCCGCCGAAATGCAGGGACAGTGACCCCGCGCCATGCCCAGTTATGCACTGATCACCGGCGCCTCCAGCGGCATCGGCCTGGCCCTGGCCGAAGCCCTGGCGCGCCGCGGGCGCAACCTGATCCTGGTGGCGCGGCGCCGCGACGCCCTGGAAAGCATCGCCTGCGAATTGGCCCAGCGCTTCGGCGTCGAGGTGCTGTTCCGCCTCTGCGACCTCAGCGAACCGCTGCAATTGTCCGGCCTGCTGCTCGAACTGGAACAGGGCCAGTGGCGCATCGATCTGCTGGTGAACAACGCCGGCCTCGGCTGCGCCGGGCCCTTCCTCGAACAGGACTGGGGCCGCGAGCTGGAACAGCTGGAAGTCAACGTACTGGCCCTGACCCGGCTGTGCCACGCCATCGGCCAGCGCATGGCCGAACAGGGCGGTGGCCAGATCCTCAACGTCGCCTCGATCGCCGCCTTCCAGCCAGGCCCCTGGATGAGCAGCTACTACGCCAGCAAGGCCTATGTGCTGCATTTCTCCGAGGCGCTGCGCGAAGAGCTGCGCGAGCACGGCGTGCGCGTCTCGGTGCTGTGCCCGGGGCCGACGCGCAGCGCCTTCTTCCGCAGTGCGCAGATGAACGCCGCCCGCCTGGACGCCAGCAAGCTGCTGATGAGCGCCGAGGAAGTGGCGCTGCTCGCGGTGCGCGCGCTGGAGAAGAACCGCGCCATCATCGTCCCCGGCTGGCGCAACCGGCTGCTGACGCTGAGCCCACGCCTGGCGCCGCGCTGGCTGGTGCGCAAACTCAGCGGGCGGCTGACCCGGCCCTTTACCCGCGGTTGAGCAGCCCCAGAATCTGCTCCCGATCTCGCGAGCTAGAGATAAACAGCGGCGAAAGCGGCCGAGGAAGCGGAGTTTACGAAAGTAAATGAGCATTCCGAGGCTGTTTTCAACGCCGTTTAGCCGACGCGCAGCAGATCGTGAGCAGGTTCTCAGCCGGCGTTGACCGTGCGCCCATCAGCCCAGCCGCGCAACGCCGCGAGCTGCTCGGCCATCACCACCGACAGCGGCGCCGTGCCTTGCAGCGCGCGCAGCAGCAGCGCCTGATCCACCGCCTGCTGCTGCGCCTGAGCGGCATACAGGGCGCTGACCACCGCCTGCTCGATCTCCGCCCCGGAAAAGCCCGCGCTGGCCGCGGCCAGCTGCGCCAGGTCGAAGGCGCCAGGCTCCAGCTCGCGGCGCTGCAGGTGGATGCGGAAGATCTCCGCGCGCACCTCGGCAGCGGGCAGATCGACGAAGAACAGCTCGTCGAAGCGGCCCTTGCGCACCAGCTCCGGCGGCAGGCGGTCGATGGCATTGGCGGTGGCGACGACGAACACCGGCGCCTTGCGCTCGGCCATCCAGGTCAGCAGGGTGCCGAGCACGCGCTGGCTGACGCCGCCGTCGTGGTCGCCGCTGGCCAGGCCCTTCTCCACCTCGTCCATCCACAGCACGCAGGGCGCCATCTGTTCGGCCAGGCGCAGCGCCTCGCGCAGGTTGCGCTCGGTCTCGCCGAAGAACTTGTTGTACAGGCAGGCGAAATCCAGGCGCAACAGCGGCAGGCCCCAGAGTCCGGCCACCGCCTTGGCCGCCAGGCTCTTGCCGCCACCCTGCACGCCGACCAGCAACACCCCCTTGGGCGCATCGACGCCCTTACCCTCGAGAAAGCCGACCTGGCGCTCGGCCAGCCAGCGCTTGAGGTTGAGCAGGCCGCCGACGTCGGCGAAGCGCGCGGTGTCGTACTCGAAACTGAGCACACCCTCCAGATCCAGGAGCTGGAACTTGGTCTTGTTCAGTTCGGGGATGTCTTCCTGGGTGATCGCGCCGTCGTCGCAGATCACGTTGCGCGCCAGCGCCCGCGCCTCGGCGTGGCTGAGGCCGCGCAGGTTCTTCACCACCTGCTGCAGGGTGCGATTGTCGGTGCGCACCCGGGCGCCGCGGTTGCGCTCGCTCCAGCGCGTGGCCTCGTCGCGGACGATGCTCAGCAGCTCATCTTCCGACGGTAATGCCAGGCTGAAGCGCGCGGCATGGCGCTGCACCTCGGCCGGCAGCCTGAGCGCGTGGGACACCAGCACCAGGGTCGGCTTGTGCGCCGCCTCGCTCATGGCGATCTCCTTGAGCAGGCGCACCAGGCGGGGATTGTCTTGCAGATACGGATGCAGGTCGCACATCACGTAGAGGTTCGGCTGCTGATCGGCCTTGATCAGCTTCAACGCCGCCTCCGGCTCCAGGCTCGCCTCCTCGCCCAGCGGCGCGCCGCCGAAACCCAGGCGCTGCAGGCCCTCGGTCACCGACCAGGTGTGTAGGCCGAGGCCGCGTTTGACCGCCAGGCTGGTCAGGGTTTCCAGCACGCGCAGCTCGTCCCAGGACTCGATGACGACCAGCTTGACCTTGGAATCCAGCACCAGGCCGAGATCGTGGATATCGTTCTTCACCGCCGCTCCTTGTGGGCGCGCCGCCGATTGGCCGGCCTTGGCGCACGCGATTAAACTCAGGGCTTCCAGCAATGGCTCGGGAGCCTGCCCATGGACTGCCTGTTCTGCAAGATCGTCGCCGGTGAGATTCCGGCGCGCAAGCTCTACGAGGACGATCAGCTCGTCGCCTTCCACGATATCGGCCCGCAGGCGCCGGTGCATTTTCTGGTGATCCCCAAGCGCCACATCGCCACCCTCACCGACCTCACCGAAACCGACAAGGCGCTGGCCGGCCACCTGCTGTACACCGCCCAGCAGCTGGCCAGCGAGCAGGGCTGCGCCGAGGGCTTTCGCCTGGTGATGAACTGCAACGAGCTGGGCGGACAAACCGTCGGCCACATCCATATGCACGTGCTCGGCCAGCGCCAGCTCCACTGGCCGCCGGGCTGATGTGCCAGTCGGTCGCGGCGGCGAGGCGCACTCGCCGCCGCGCTTTGCAGTAAACTGGCGCCTTCGTGTTCCCCGGAGGTGCCCCATGGCCAGCGAACGCCAGTACTCCCCAGTCGACCGCCTGCTGCTGCAGGCCGATGCCGCCCTGCGCACCCTGCTGCCGTTCAGCGGCGCCTCGAGCCGTCCTTCGCCGGCCATCGTGGAGAACGAGGCCGAGCTGTCCAGCGAGGAATCCCGCCATATCGCCGGGCTGATGCGCATCAACCATACCGGCGAGGTCTGCGCCCAGGCGCTGTACCAGGGCCAGGCGCTGACCGCCAAGCTGCCGCAGGTGCGCAGCGCCATGGAGCAGGCCGCCGATGAGGAGATCGATCACCTGGCCTGGTGCGAGCAGCGCATCCGCGAGCTCGGCAGCCAGCCGAGCCTGCTCAACCCGCTGTTCTACGGCCTGTCGTTCGGCGTCGGCGCGGTGGCCGGGCTGGTCAGCGACAAGGTCAGCCTGGGCTTCGTCGCCGCCACCGAGGATCAGGTGTGCAAGCACCTGGACGAGCATCTGGAGCAGATTCCCGAGCGCGACGCCAAGTCGCGGGCGATTCTCCAGCAGATGCGCATCGACGAGCAGCAGCACGCCGACAGCGCCCTGGACGCCGGCGGCCTGCGTTTTCCCGCACCGGTCAAGCTGGGCATGACCCTGCTGTCCAAGGTGATGACCAAGAGCACCTATCGCATCTGAACGAACAAGGGCGCCGATTGGCGCCCTTGTCGTTTGCAGCGAAGCGATTCAGCCCAGCTCGATGATTTCGTAGTCATGGCTGATAGCCACCCCGGCACGGCCGAGCATGATCGAGGCCGAGCAGTACTTCTCCGCCGACAGCTCCACCGCGCGCTTGACCTGGGCCTCTTTCAGCCCGCGGCCCTTGACCACGAAGTGCAGGTGGATCTTGGTGAACACCTTGGGCTCCTCGCCGGCGCGCTCGGCGTCGAGGAACACCTCGCAGCTCTCCACCGGCTGGCGCGACTTGCGCAGGATGCTGACCACGTCGAAGTTGCTGCAACCGCCGAGGCCGACCAGCAGCATCTCCATCGGGCGAATGCCCAGGTTGCGGCCACCGGCGTCCGGCGGACCGTCCATCACCACGGCATGGCCGCTGCCGGACTCGCCGAGAAACAGGGCTTCGCCGGCCCACTGCACACGCGCTTTCATCGATCCAGACTCCCTCGGTTGCAAAGGTTCGCAGGTTAGCACAGGCGCCGAGCGAACCGATGGGCGGCCAGCGCGCTAAAGTTCCCCGGCGTTGTGTTAGCCAGGTCGCAAAATACGCCCTGGTCATAGTATGTCTGTTAAGCTGGCGCCGGATTGCTGGCACACTGGTACGGATAACCAATAAGAAATTGCCTGTTGGACAAAGGCTTATCTTTTTTATATTCGGGACTCGGGCATGGTCGCTATTACCCTTACACCTAAAATCAAGAACCTCGACAAGCTCCTCGCACACTGTCACCGCCGCCGTTACACGGCGAAAAGCACCATCATCTATGCGGGCGACCGCTGCGAAACCCTGTTCTTCATCGTCAAGGGCTCGGTCACCATCCTGATCGAAGACGACGATGGCCGCGAAATGATCATCGCCTACCTCAACGCCGGCGACTTCTTCGGCGAGATGGGCCTGTTCGAGAAGGACGGCGCGGAGAAGGAACGCAGCGCCTGGGTACGCGCCAAGACCGAATGTGAAGTGGCGGAGCTGAGCTACGCCAAGTTCCGCGAACTGACCCAGCAGGATCCGGACATCCTCTACGCCCTCGGCAGCCAGATGGCCGAACGCCTGCGCAACACCACGCGCAAGGTCGGCGACCTGGCCTTTCTCGACGTCACCGGCCGCGTCGCCCGCACCTTGCTCGACCTGTGCAAGCAGCCGGACGCCATGACCCACCCGGACGGCATGCAGATCAAGATCACCCGCCAGGAGATCGGCCGCATCGTCGGCTGCTCGCGGGAGATGGTCGGCCGCGTGCTCAAGGCCCTGGAGGAACAGGGCCTGGTTCACGTCAAGGGCAAGACCATGGTGGTCTTCGGCACCCGCTGATAAACAGCGCGTATAAAAAAGCCGGCAGGGATGCCGGCTTTTTTATACGCGCGGGTGTCAATCGGGATCCTTGCCGATCACCGCCGGCCGCCCGCGCTCGGGAAAGAACAGGCGCTGCAGTTCGCCGCCCGGGCTCTCGGCGCGCATAAAGGCCTCACCGACCAGGAAGGCGTAGACCTCGTTGATCTCCATCAGCTCGACGTCGGCGCGGTTGAGAATACCGCTCTCGGTCACCACCAGGCGCTCGCGCGGAATGCGCGGCAGCAGGTCCAGGGTGGTTTCCAGGGACACCTCGAAGCTATGCAGGTTGCGGTTGTTGATGCCCACCAGCGGCGTGTCCAGGGTCTTCAGCGCGCGTTCCAGCTCGTCGCCGTCATGCACCTCGACCAGCACGTCGAGGCCGACGTCCTTGGCCACCGCGGCCAGCTCGGCCATGCGTCCGTCGTCCAGGCAGGCGACGATCAGCAGCACGCAGTCGGCGCCGAGGGCGCGGGCCTCGACGATCTGGTAGGGATCGACCATAAAGTCCTTGCGGATCACCGGCAGCGCACAGGCCGCGCGGGCCTGCTGCAGGTACGCATCGGCGCCCTGGAAGAAATCGATATCGGTGAGCACCGACAGGCAGGTGGCGCCGCCGGCCTCGTAGCTGCGGGCGATATCGGCCGGCACGAAGTCGGCGCGCAACACGCCCTTGCTCGGCGAGGCCTTCTTGATCTCGGCGATCACCGCCGGCTGCTTGCGCGCGGCCTGCTCGATCAGCGCGCGAGCGAAGCCACGCGGCGCATCGGCGCTACGCGCGGCGCGCTCGATCTCGGCGAAACTGACCTGGGCGCGACGCGCCGCCACTTCCTCGAACTTACGGGCGACGATCTTCTCCAGTACGGTTGGCACGCTCACCCTTCGTTCTCCTGTTTGAATACTGCGGTAAAGGACACCAGCTCCTCCAGCTTCTCCCGCGCCAGCCCGGTGTGCAGGGCGTCGTGGGCCAGCTGCATGCCTTCGCGCAGGCTGCTGGCGTGGTCGGCGGCGTAGAGCGCGGCACCGGCGTTGAGCACTATCATGTCGGCGGCCTTCTGGCCGTTGTCGGTCTTGCGCCGGCCCAGCGCATCGCGGATCAGCTCCAGCGACTGCTCGGCGTTCTCCACGGTCAGGCCGATCAGGCTCTGGCTCTTGATGCCGAAGTCCTCGGGCTGGATGCGGTACTCGCTGACCACGCCGTCCTTGAGCTCGGCGACGAAGGTCGGCGCGGCCAGGCTGATCTCGTCCAGGCCGTCCTGCGCGTGCACCACCAGCACGTGCTGGCTGCCCAGACGCTGCAGCACCTCGGCCATCGGCCGGCACAGCGCCTGGCTGAACACGCCGATGACCTGATGCCTGGCACCGGCCGGGTTGGTCATCGGGCCGAGCATATTGAACAGGGTGCGCAGGCCCAGCTCGCGACGCGGGCCGATGGCGTGCTTCATCGCCCCGTGATGGGACGGGGCGAACATGAAACCGACGCCCACGCCTTCGACACAGCGCGCCACCTGCTCGGGCTTGAGCCCCAGGTAGACGCCGGCGGCTTCCAGCAGATCGGCACTGCCGCTCTTGCCGGAGACCGCGCGGTTGCCGTGCTTGGCCACCTTGCCGCCGGCCGCGGCGACGACGAAGGCCGCGGCGGTGGAGACGTTGAAGATGTTCATGCCGTCGCCGCCGGTGCCGCAGGTGTCGACCAGGCGTTCGGCGTCGATCACCACCGGCGCGGCCAGCTCACGCATGACGCTGGCGGCGCCGACGATCTCGTCGATGGTCTCGCTCTTCATGCGCATGCCCATGAGGAAGGCGCCGATCTGCGCGTCGGTGCACTGCCCGGTCATGATCTCGCGCATCACGTCCTGCATTTCCTCGGTGCTCAGGTCGAGCTGGGCGACGATGCGGCCCAAGGCTTCCTTGATATTCATGCGCGCACGCCTCCGGTCTGCTTGAGGAAGTTGGCGAACAGTTCGTGGCCCTGCTCGGTGAGGATGGACTCGGGGTGGAACTGCACGCCCTCGATGTTCAGGGTCTTGTGGCGCAGGCCCATGATCTCGTCGACCGAGCCGTCGTCATGCTGGGTCCAGGCGGTGATTTCCAGGCAGTCCGGCAGGGTTTCGCGCTTGACCACCAAGGAATGATAGCGGGTCACGGTGAGCGGCTTGTTGAGGCCGGCGAACACGCCCTTGTCTTCGTGGAACACCGGGCTGGTCTTGCCGTGCATCACCTGGCGCGCGCGCACCACGTCGCCGCCGTAGGCCTGGCCGATGCTCTGGTGGCCGAGGCAGACGCCGAGAATCGGCAGCTTGCCGGCGAAATGCAGGATGGCCTCGATGGACACACCCGCCTCGGTCGGCGTACAGGGACCGGGCGAGACCACGATGTGCTCGGGCTGCAACGCCTCGATCTCGGCGATGGTCAGCTCGTCGTTGCGGATCACATGCACCTCGGCACCCAGCTCGCCGAGGTACTGCACCACGTTGTAGGTGAAGGAGTCGTAGTTATCGATCATCAGCAGCATGTCACGCTCCCCTTATTCGGCGGTCTGTTCGGCAAGGGCGACGGCGCGGAACATGGCGCGGCGCTTGTTCAGGGTTTCTTCCCACTCCAGGGCGGGCACCGAGTCGGCGACGATGCCGGCACCGGCCTGCACGTGCAGCTCGCCGTCCTTGATCACCGCGGTGCGAATGGCGATGGCGGTGTCCATATTGCCGTTCCACGCGTAGTAGCCGACCGCGCCGCCGTAGACGCCGCGCTTGACCGGCTCGAGCTCGTCGATGATCTGCATGGCGCGGATCTTCGGCGCCCCGGACAGAGTGCCGGCCGGCAGGATGGCGCGCAGCGCATCCATCGCCGACAGCTCGGGTTTGAGCTGGCCGGTGACGTTGGAGACGATGTGCATGACGTTGGAATAGCGCTCGATGACCATCTTCTCGGTGAGCTTGACCGAGCCGATCTGCGACACGCGGCCGGTGTCGTTGCGGCCCAGGTCGATCAGCATCAGGTGCTCGGCGATCTCCTTGGCGTCGGACAGCAGGTCCTCTTCCAGCGCCAGGTCGGCTTCTTCATTGGCGCCGCGCGGGCGGGTGCCGGCGATCGGGCGCACGGTGACCAGGCCGTCCTCGACCCGCACCAGCACCTCCGGCGAGGAGCCGACCACGTGGAAGTCGCCGAAGTTGAAGAAGTACATGTAGGGCGTCGGGTTGATGCAGCGCAGCGCGCGGTACAGGTCGATGGGCGCGGCCTTGAACGGGATCGACATGCGCTGGGAGATCACCACCTGCATGCAGTCGCCGGCGAGGATGTATTCCTTGATCGCGCTGACCGCCGCCTCGTAGTCGTCACGGCTGTAACTGGAACGAAACGCCGGCTCGGCGCCGGGCGGTGCGCCGAGATCGACGCCCAGACGCGGGGTGATCGGCTGGCGCAGCTGGCGCAGGATCTCGCGCAGGCGCGCCTGGCCCTGTTCGAAAGCATCCGGCTCGGCCGGATCGGCAAGAACGATGGCGTGCATCTTGCCGGCCAGGTTGTCGAACACCACCACGGCATCGGAGACCATCAGCAGGATATCCGGCGTGCCCAGCGGATCGGGGTTGGGGCAGCTGGCCAGCTTCTGCTCGACGTAGCGCACGCTGTCGTAGCCGAAGTAGCCGACCAGGCCGCCGTTGAAACGCGGCAGACCGGCAATGGTCGGCACCTTGTAGCGCGCCTTGAACTGCTCGACGAAGGCCAGCGGATCGACGCTCTGCTGACGCTCGACCTCGACGCCATCGGTGCTGACCAGGATGTCGTGGCCGTGCACGCGCAACACGGTGCGCGCCGGCAGACCGATGATCGAGTAACGCCCCCACTTCTCGCCGCCCTGCACGGATTCCAGCAGGTAGGAGTTGGGCGCATCGGCCAGTTTCAGGTAGATCGACAGCGGCGTGTCGAAATCCACCAGGGTTTCGCAGGCCAGGGGGATGCGGTTGTAGCCTTCGGCGGCTAAACGCAGGAATTCTTCATGGGTCATGATCAGCCTCATGGCTCGGGGAAAACGGTCGGGTACAAACGGGTCGCGCGCGGCGACCGGACGAAATCAGGCGCGCCAGCGCCAACGGGCCAGGGCCTTGATCACTTTCATCCAGAGTTTGCAGCTGACCACCACGGTGCGATCTCGACAGGCGGGGGAATAAGGAGAGCGGCCACGGTAGCGCAGCCGCTCGGCCTAAGCAACCGTCAGAGCAGTGCGGCCAGGCTATCGACCACCAGACTCGGCTGTTCCTCGGCAATCGGCCGACCGTGGTTGTAACCGTAGCTCACCGCCACGCAGGGCACGCCGGCGGCGCGCGCCGCCAGTACGTCATTGCGCGAGTCGCCGACGAACAGCGCCTGCGCCGCGTTGACGCCGGCCAGACGCATCACCTGCAACAGCGCGGCCGGGTCCGGCTTCTGCTGCGGCAGGGTGTCGCCGCCGACTATCCAGCGAAAGTAGCCGCCCAGGCCGACCTGCTCCAGCAGCGGCGCAACGAAGCGCTCCGGCTTGTTGGTCACCACCGCCAGCTCCACCGCCGCCGTGCTCAGCGCCTCGAGCAGCTCGTGCACGCCCGGATAGAGCGCGGTCAGCTGGTGGCAGTCGGCGTAGATATCGAGAAAGCGCGCCAGCGCGGCGTCCGCTTCGGCCTCGCTCACCGCCGCATGCTCCAGGCCGCCGGCCAGGGCACGGCGCACCAGCACCCGCGCGCCGTTGCCGACCCAGTCGCGTACGCGATCGACGCCGACCGGCTCGCGGCCCAGTTCGACCAGCATGCGGTCGACCGCCGCGGCCAGGTCCGGCACCGAATCCACCAGGGTGCCGTCCAGGTCGAACATCACCAGACGCGGCAGCTCGCCGCGGCACAGCGCGCGCAGCGGTTTCATCCGCGCACCTGGGCCAGTTCGGCGCGCATGGCGTCGATCACGGCCTTGTAGTCCGGCTGGTTGAAGATCGCCGAGCCGGCGACGAAGGTGTCGGCGCCCGCCGCCGCGATCTCGCGGATGTTCTGCACGTTGACCCCGCCGTCGATCTCCAGGCGGATCTCGCGGCCGCTGGCGTCGATCAGCGCGCGCGCCTCTTTGAGTTTATCCAGGGTGGCGGGGATGAACTTCTGCCCGCCGAAGCCGGGGTTGACGCTCATCAAGAGGATCATGTCGACCTTGTCCATCACGTACTTGAGCACGTCCAACGGGGTGGCCGGGTTGAACACCAGGCCGGCCTTGGCGCCGCCTGCCTTGATCAGCTGCAGCGAACGGTCGATGTGCTCGGACGCTTCCGGGTGGAAGGTGATGTAACTGGCGCCGGCCTCGATGAAGTCGCCGATGATGCGATCCACCGGCTTGACCATCAGGTGCGCGTCGATCGGCGCGGTGATGCCGTACTTGCGCAGCGCCGCGCAGACCATCGGGCCGATGGTCAGGTTGGGCACGTAGTGGTTGTCCATCACGTCGAAGTGAACGATGTCCGCCCCGGCGGCGAGCACGTTGTCGACTTCCTCGCCCAGGCGGGCGAAGTCGGCGGAGAGGATCGACGGGGCGATGGCGAAGGGTTGCATGGCGCACCTCTGAGTGCTGAATCACGGTGGCGCGCATTGTAACGGTTGAAACGGCCGCTGGCAGCGCCACCAGACGGTGGCGCGCCAAAGTGACTCAGACACCCAGACAGAGATACTTGATCTCCAGATACTCATCCAGCCCGTACTTGGAGCCTTCGCGGCCGAGCCCCGAAGCCTTCATACCGCCGAATGGCGCCACTTCGTTGGAGATCAGCCCGGTGTTGATACCGACCATCCCGTACTCCAGCGCTTCGGCTACACGGAAGGTGCGGCCCAGGTCGCGGGTATAGAAGTAGCCAGCCAGACCGAACTCGGTGTCGTTGGCCTGACGCACCACTTCGGCCTCGTCACTGAAACGGAACAGTGGCGCCAGCGGGCCGAAGGTCTCTTCGCGGGCCACGCGCATATCCGCGGTGACACCGGCGATGACCGTGGGCTCGAAGAAATGCCCGCCCAACGCATGTGCCTTGCCGCCCTGCAGCACCGTGGCGCCCTTCTCCAGCGCATCGGCCAGATGAGCCTGCACCTTGGCCACGGCATTGCCGTCGATCAACGGGCCAATGACGACGCCTGCTTCATCACCCGGACCAACCCGCAGTTTGGCCACGGCAGCGGCCAGTTTTTCGGCAAAGGCGTCGTAGACGGCCTCGTGCACATACAGGCGATTGGCGCAGACGCAGGTCTGCCCGGCATTGCGGTACTTGGCCACCAGCGCGCCTTCGACCGCGGCGTCGAGATCGGCATCCTCGAAGACGATGAACGGCGCATTACCGCCCAGCTCCAGCGAGAGCTTCTTCAGGGTCGGCGCACATTGCTCCATCAATTTGATGCCGACGCCGGTAGAGCCGGTGAACGACAGCTTGCGCACGATGGGGTTGGCGCACAGCTCAGAGCCCACCTCGCGGGAACGCTCGGCATCGGCCGGCAGCACGCTGAACAGCCCGGCCGGGATGCCCGCACGCTCGGCCAGCACCGCCAGCGCCAGGGCGCTGAACGGTGTCTGCGGCGCCGGCTTGAGCACCATGGCGCAGCCAGCAGCCAGGGCCGGACCGGCCTTGCGGGTGATCATCGCCGCCGGGAAGTTCCAGGGCGTGATCGCCGCGGTCACGCCAATGGGTTCCTTGGTCACGATCAAGCGCTTGTCCGGCTGATGACCGGGAATGGTGTCGCCGTAGACACGCTTGGCTTCCTCGGCGAACCACTCGATGAAGGATGCGGCGTAAAGCACTTCGCCACGGGCCTCGGTCAGGGGCTTGCCCTGCTCGGCCGTCATGATCCGCGCCAGATCTTCCTGATTGGCCAACATCAGCTCGTACCATGTGCGCAGCCGCACCGCGCGCTCCTTGGCCGTCAGCGCACGCCAGGCGGATTGGGCAGCCTGCGCCGCCTCGATGGCCTGACGGGTCTGCGCGCCACCGATGTTCGGTACGCAGCCCAGCGACTTGCCGTTGGCGGGGTTGAAGATTTCAGTCACATCGCCATTGCTGGCGTCGCACCACTGGCCGTCGATATAGGCCTGATGGCGCAGCAGATCGGGATCGTTCAGTTGCATGATTTTCTCCTGCTGCCGAGATCACCCCTCGGCTGAATTAGGGATTGCAAAGGCCTCACTCGGCGGGCGGCAAGTCCTTGGTAAAGGTCTGGTCGTTCTCGCCGCGGAACATCCGTGCCCCATAGATCAGCGCGCACAGACCGACGCCGATGGCGAAAGCCCAGCCGGCGCCCTTGATCGCCAGCACCGCACCGATCACCCCGGCGATGCCCAGGTCACGCTGACTGCGTGCTTCCATGATGCCCAGGCGCACACTGACGTAGCCCTGAATCAACAGGGTCAGCGCCAGCGCAACGCCGAGAATCGGCTGCACCAGCGTCACCACCGGCAACAGCAGCAGACCGGTGTTGGTGCCCCAGCGGAACGAGCCAACCCCGCCGTAGATGGACTTCATCGCCTTGGCGCCGCCCTTGAAGCGTTCGGTGATCACCACCTGCATGGCGGACCATTGCGGGCCACACATGGCCACGTCCGGCCCGAAGATGCTCATGAAGGCATTGCGCCCACCAAAGATCAGATGCGAGCGGTTGGGGTTGAAATCGACCTTCTCGTCACGCCGCACATGGTCGGCCTCGCCGAGGATCGCCTTGGCGCCGAGCACGTCGCCGAACACCACCAGATAGGCGGCGAACACGGTGGGAATGGCGGTGACGAACATCATCAGTGGCGGCATGCCGAGGCCGAATACGGTGTACTCGTTCCACAGGGTGACGAAGTCCGGCTGGCTGATGCCCCACTCGATGCTGGGCCAGGGTGCCTCGCCGAAAATCGGCGCGACGATCACCGCCAGCAGGATGATCGGGAAGATGCCCAGCTTGGCGAAGTTCCACCAGAAGCGGTTGCGCTTCTTCAGATCCTGAAAATGGATGGAGAAGACTAGATAGAAGGCGATGCCGATGGCGATGGAAATGGTCCAGGGGAAGCTGTCGAAACGACCGCCTTCCTTGAATACCGTCACCACCGCGCTGAGGCCGGCGCCCATGATGATGCCGGCCTTGAGCGCCGAGGGCACCAGGGACACCACCTTGCGCGCCATGCCCGTCATGCCCAGGCCTATAGAGAACGCGCCCAGCATCAACTGGAAGGCAATCAGCGCATGTACCCGCTCCGGGCCCTCCGGAAACTGGCTGCAGTAGGCCATCAACAGAGGAATCGCCGGGGTGATCCAGCCCGGAACCACGGGGTCGCCCAGCAGGTGGTGGGCCAGATACAGCAGGCCATTGAGCATGACCACCGCCAGCGCCACCTCGAAAGGCATGCCGAGGAATTCGGTCATCAGTGGAATCGCCGCCAGATCCACCGCACACATGAGCAGGCCCTGCATGTAGTCGGAGACTTCGAAGCGGTAATGAATGAAAGGCAGACGCACCTTGAATGGCCCCACCGGCCAGTAGGGGGCTTCCACACCAAGGTCTTGCTGATGCAGTTCGGACATTTGAGTCACCCAACTTTATTAGAGTTGTAAGCAGCGAGTCCCGACATTGCCGGGGCTGTTCATCGGTTGTTGCGTGGATCAGTAGGCAGCGCGGTAGATCTGCTCGATGTCGCCTGCCGTCAGGCGCCGCGGATTGTTGCGCATCAGGCGGTCGATCTTGCTGGCTTCCTCGGCCATGGCCGGGATGGCGTCTTCCGGCACGCCGAAGCTACGCATGCCCTTGGGAATGTCGACGCTGGCGCACAGCTCGGCCATGGCCTGGACGGCCAGGTCGGCGGCGGCCTTGTCGCTCAGGCCATGCGTTTGCACACCGAGAGCAGCAGCGATCTCGGCCATGCGCTCGACACAGGCCAGCTTGTTCCAGGCCATCACGTAGGGCAGCAGCAAGGCATTGCTGACGCCATGAGCGATGTTGAAGCGCCCGCCCAGCGGGTAGGCCAGCGCATGCACGGCGCCGACACCGGCATTACCGAAGGCCATGCCAGCCATCAGGCTGGCGGTGGCCATGTCTTCGCGAGCGACCAGATCCGCCGGGTTGGCATAGGCCTTGGGCAGCGCCTTGGCGATCAGCTTGATGGCGCCAATGGCCAGGGCGTCGGTGATCGGCGAGGCGTTGACCGACAGATAGGACTCCACCGCGTGTACCAGTGCATCGACACCACTGGCAGCGGTCACGCCGCGCGGACAGGTCAGGGTCATCAGCGGGCTGACCAGGGCGACGTCGGGCAACAGGTAATCGCTGACGATGCCCTTCTTCAGTTGCGCCTGCTTGTCGGAGAGGATCGACACGTTGGTCACTTCCGAACCGGTGCCGGCGGTGGTCGGGATGGCAATCAGCGGCGGCCCCTTGCGCTTGATCTGATCGACGCCGAACAGCTCTTCCAACGCACCGTCATGCCCCACGTAACCGGCCACCGCCTTGGCGATATCGATGGCGCTGCCGCCACCGACGCCGATCAGACCATCGTGACCGCCGTCGCGATAGACCTTGGCGCAGGCTTCGACGATGGCGATCTCCGGCTCCGGCTCGACACCATCGTAGATGCCATAGCGGCGCTCGCCGAGTTGCTTGAGGACATGCTCGACCGTACCGGACTTGATCAGGATGGCGTCGGTAACGATCAGCGGGTTGGTGATATTCAGTCGAGGCAGTTCGACCGCCAGTTGCTCCACGGCACCCTGGCCGGTCAGCAGCTTGTTGGCGATCTTGAATGCGGCAGTATTCATCAGCAGGCCCTTTATGCGTTGTTGTGCTGAACGGGTTCGGGGCTTGCCATAGCCATTCCTGTGCCAGCTCACTGAAAGTGGCGTGACAGAGGGCTTGCGTCGATTTGTCACAGCGCGCTGCGGGCTGCGCTTGATCAGAAAACCAATCAGAAGAGCCTATTTCGATCCATTTTCCAATCAACCCTGTTCCCAGCGCTTCATCTTCTGCACCAGCGTCGCCTGGCTCAGACCGAGCACCTTGGCCGCTTCGCGGGTGGTCTTGTGCTGCATCAGCGCACGGCGGATGAGGCGCCGCTCGAGGTTCTCCACCTGCTTGCGCAATGGCAACAGGTCGTCTTCGCTGGCGTCGCTGCGGGCGGTACGCATCTCCTCCGGCAGATCGAACAGCTCTATGCATTCGCCGCTGGCGGTGACCACCAGGCGCTCGACCAGATTGATCAGCTCGCGGATGTTGCCGGGCCAGGCGTAGTCGGTCAGTGCATCGAGCGCCTCGAGCT
The DNA here is from genome assembly GCF_054110165.1 of Pseudomonas sp. PL-6. Lineage (NCBI taxonomy): Bacteria > Pseudomonadati > Pseudomonadota > Gammaproteobacteria > Pseudomonadales > Pseudomonadaceae > Pseudomonas > Pseudomonas sp. PL-6. The sequence goes on from NZ_CM134189.1 coordinate 4,659,329, forward strand.
CCCAGCGCAGTGCGCGGCCATAACGCTGGTTGAATTCGCTCAGATAAAAGTCCAGCAGCGGTTGAATTTCCTCGGGGCGCTCGCGCAAGGCCGGGATGTGGATCGGCACCACGTTGAGCCGGTAGTAGAGGTCGGCGCGAAAACGGCCCTCGGCGACCATCGTGCGCAGGTCGTGGTGGGTGGCGGTGATGATGCGCACGTCCACCTCCTTCAACTCCAGGCCACCGACCGGAATGAAGCGGCTCTCCTCGATCACCTTGAGCAGCTTGACCTGCAGCGGCAGCGGCAGATCGCCGATCTCATCGAGAAAAACCGTGCCCTGGTGCGCCAGTTCCAGCAGACCGCGCTTGCCCTTGCTGCCGGCGCCGGTGAACGCGCCCGGCACATAGCCAAACAACTCGGCCTCGATCAGGTTCTCCGGCAGCGCACCGCAGTTCAGCGCCAGAAACGGCTGCGCCGCGCGCGGGCTGCTCTTGTGGATGTATTGGGCGACCAGTGTCTTGCCGACACCGGTCTCACCCTGCAGCAGCACCTTGACGTCGCTGGCCGCGACCTGCCGCGCCTGCATGAAGACTCGCCCCGAAGCGGGCTTGTCGGCAACCGGGGAGGCATCGAGCAGGTCGTCACGCTGCCCGGCATGCAGCTTGGCCGTGCTGTTGCGCAGCTGCTTCAGTTGCTGCAGCTCGTCGCGCTCGTGCTTCATGCGCAGCAGCTCGGTCATGTCGCGCACGGTGCTGACCACGTAGCGCACCCGACCATCGGCAGCGAAGATCGGCGTGCCGCTGACCAGCAGGCGTTTGCCCTGGCTGACGCTCTGCATCAGCGACAGTGCCTTGCCTTCCTTGAGCACGCGCAAGGACACCGACTGCGAGATCACGCCCTGCTCCACCAGCGCCTGCATGTGCTGGCCGACCAGATCCTCACCACGCAGCCCGGTCAGGCGCTCATAGGCGCTGTTGACCATCAGGGTTATGCCGGCAGCGTCGGTGATGTAGACGCCGTCATGCAGCGCGTTGATCAGCTCGCAGAAGGCGGGAGCTTCTAGTTCCATCGTGTACCTCAGCAGGGTGGGACGCCGCCCCATCTTAACGCTTCCCGCCCCATTGCCCGGCAAGGCCTCGCCGCGCGCCTCTGCGTTCGCATAGCCCTAACGGCAAGACGAGGCAGGACGTTGTTTGGCGTGCCGCGGCAATGCGTGCGGATTCCACACCCCGCTCGAGTATTTGCCCGGATAAGCCGGAGTGGCCTGACAAGCGTCGGAGTGCAGATTAGGCTCAGCTACAAATCAGCACCGTTCCGGAGAGTTCCAGATGCTTCGCACGCCACGCCTGCTGCCCGGTCTTTGCCTGCTCGCATCCCTGCAGTCATGGGCAGAGCCCCCCGCCACAGCAGAAACACCTGCCCCAGCCGAGAACTCTCTGCCGGCAGAGGAGGTTCGCCCTCCACTGCCCGAGCGCAGCGTCAGCGCGGCCCAGGCGCTGGAACAGCGTCTGGAGCAGCGCGAACAGCAGTGGCTGCAGGCCGGCGACGAGCGCTTCCTCGCCCTCTGGCTGCCGGCCAATGTCGGCGAACCCAGTGGCGCGGTGATCCTCTTGCCCGGCGATGCGGAAAACGCCGACGGCGCCACCGCCGTCGGCCCGTTGCGGCGCAAGCTGCCCGAGGGCGGCTGGCACAGCCTGAGCCTGACCCTGCCCGATCCGGACCACGACGCGCCGCCGCTGCGCCTGCCTGAGCCGCCGACCAGCGCAGCCGCAGAGGCTGCGGCCGACGACGAGGCCTCGGGCGAAGCCGAGACGGCGCCCAGCGCCGCGCCCGATCCGGCGGCGAACGACGCCGCCCGCCGCAGCGCCCATGCGCAGCGGGTGATGGCGCGCATCGACGCCGGCATCGCCTTCGCCCGCCAGCAGCAGGCCAGCCGCATCGTCCTGCTCGGCCACGGCAGCGGCGCCTACTGGGCCGCCCAGTACCTGGCCGAACGCCAGCCGGAAGATATCCACAACCTGCTGCTGGTGGCCGCCGCCGTACCGGCCGGCTTTTCCCCGCCGCTGGACGAGCTGGTGCCGCAACTCGAACTGGCCACCGGCGACTTCTATTACAAGGACCAGGCCGGCGACCGCCAGGCCGCGCTCAGGCGCCTGCAGGCCAGCAAGAGGGTCAAGCACCCGACCTACGTGCAGGTGGCGATGAAGGCCCTGCCGGGCAATCGCGGCGTCGAGCAGGAACAACTGTATCGCCGCCTGCGCGGCTGGCTGAGCCTGAATATCCGCGCCGCGGCGCCGAGCGCGATGAGCGGCGGCTAACGCCAGCCACGCCGCTCGCGAATCAGCGCATAGGCCTGGTGCAGCTGGCGGGTGGTTTCGGTGGCTTCGCGCAGGCGCGCAGGCGACGCCCCGGCACCAGCCAGCTTGTCCGGATGGTGTCGACTGAGCAGACGGCGATAGGCGCGCTTGACCTGCTCGGGCTCGCTGTCCGCCGCCACCCCCAGCAGCCGCAACGCCTCCTTGTAGCTGCCGCCGGTGGCCACCGGCGGCTGACTGCGGCGCGGCGCGTACTCCTCGCCCAGGGCCTCCAGGCGGGCGCCGTTCCAGCCCAGCCATTTGCCCCACAGCAGCATCAGCTCGTGCTCCGCCGCACCGACCCGACTGTCGACCCAGGCCATGCGCCAGCAGGCGCGCAACAGGGCCTCGCCGCGCTCGGCCTGGCGCTGCAGCGGGGCGCGCAGGTTGTCGCGAGCGGTCTTGCCGCGGGAGAAGGCCTCGATGGCGCGGCGCTGGGCGAACTCGTCCAGGCCCAGGCGCTGCATCTCCGAGCGCGCCTGCTGGATATGGCTCGGCAGCACGCGGCCGTCGCTCTTGGCCAGGCGCCCGAGCATCAGAAACAGCAGCTCCTCGTCGGCCGGCGCCGGGCGCCCGCCGAGGCGCTCGCGCAGGTTGGCCCAGTCGTGCAGACGCAGGCGGCGGTCGAGCACCTGACCGAGCAGGCCGCCGAGCAGGGCGCCGGGAATGCTGGCCACCGCCAGACCGGCCACGGCGCCGAGCAGGGTCACCGGCCAGAGCACCTCAGCGCCCCTGCGCCAGCAGGCGCTCGACTTCGGCCAGGCGCTCGTGGGTGCCGACATCCACCCAGCGTCCGGCGTAGCGCTCGCCGCTCACCAGTCCCGCGGCCATGGCCCGGCGCAGCAGCGGCGCCAGCTTGAAGGCGCCCGGCTGGCAGTCGGCGAACAGTGCCGGCGACAGCACGGCCAGACCGCTGTAGGTCAGGCCCGTACCCGCACCGTCGAGCTCACCCACCCGGCCGTCGGCGAGGCGAAAGTCGCCCTGGGCGTGGTGCGGCGGGTTGTCCACCAGCACCAGATGGGCCAGCCCCTGCAGCGGACAGCGCAACTCGGCGAAGGGGTAGTCGGTGAAGATATCGCCGTTGACCAGCACGAAGGGCTCATCGCCCAGCAAGGGCAGCGCCTGGAAGATGCCACCACCGGTTTCCAACGGCTCACCCTCGGCGGAATAGGCGATGCGCAGGCCGAAGCGCGCGCCGTCGCCGAGATGCTCCTCGATCTGCCGGCCGAGCCAGGCATGGTTGATCACCAGCTCGGCGAAGCCGGCGGCGGCCAGGGCGCGCAGGTGGTACTCGATCAACGGCACGCCGGCGACGCGCACCAGCGGCTTGGGCGTATGCAGGGTCAGCGGGCGCAGGCGCTCGCCCTTGCCCGCGGCGAGAATCATGGCCTTCATGCGCGAGCGACCTCGGCCTGCGCCAGGCTGGCGAGCAGCGCGCCCAGTTCGGCCAGCTCCGGCCGGCGGGCCAGCACCGCCTCGATATAGGCGAAGAAGCGCGGCACGTCGCCGAGGTACTTGGGCTTGCCATCGCGGTGGCAGATGCGCGCGAAGATGCCGATTACCTTGAGATGGCGCTGCACGCCCATCAGGTCGCTGGCGCGCAGAAACTCGTCGAGCGCGGGTTGCACCGGGATGCCGGTCGCCTGCGCCCGCTCCCAGTAGCCCTGCAGCCAGCCCCGTACACGCGCCTCGGGCCAGCTGAGGAAGGCGTCCTTGAACAGGCAGGTGATGTCGTAGGTGACCGGGCCGTAGACGGCGTCCTGAAAATCCAGCACGCCGGGATTGGGCGCGCTCTGCATCAGGTTGCGCGGCATGAAGTCGCGGTGCACCAGCACCTTGGGCTGGGCCAGGGCGCTGTCGATCAGCAGGGCGCAGATGCGCTGCCAGGCCGCCTGCTGCTTCGCGTCGAACTCGTAGCCCAGATGGCGCTGCACGTACCACTCGGGAAACAGCTGCAGCTCGCGACGCAGCAGCGCCTCGTCGTAATGCGGCAGATCGCCGTCCAGCGGCAGGCGCTGCTGCAGCAGCAAGGCTTCGACAGCGTCGTCGAACAGGGTGTCGGCGTTGTGCTCGTCGATCACCTCCAGATAGGTCTGGTGGCCGAGATCGTCCAGGATCAGAAAGCCCTGCTCCAGATCGGCGGCCAGCACTTCGGGCACATGCACGCCAGCGCCGGCCAACAGCGCGGCGATGCGCACGAAGGGCGCGCAGTTCTCCTGCGGCGGCGGCGCGTCCATCAGGATCAGGCTGCGCTCGCCCGCCTGCCAGCGAAAATAGCGGCGAAAGCTGGCGTCGCTGCTGGCTGGGGTCAGCTGCGCAGGCGGCACCTGGCCCCAGCCGCGAGCGGCGAACAGGGCGGGTAATTGCTGAGCGAGCCAGGTGTGCAGCTGTTGCAGACGTACATCGTGTTCAGGCATCAGGGGGTCTCCGACGGCGCTAGCCGTTGCGCGGGTCATGCTTTATTATCCAGCATCTTTTTCAGCCCATCGAGAGGCGTGCGGCCCCTGGGCCGATAGCGCGCAGGAAGCCCGGACTAACAAGATGGCAGTAAAATACCCCGCGTTCCGCAAGAAATTCCCGCTGCTGGTCACCGGCAGTCTTCTGGCCCTACAACCCGCCGTCAGCCTACAGGTTTTCGCCGCCGAGCAGTTCGACTGCCAGGTGTCGCCCAGCGGCGGTTGGGCCTGCGCGCCCAAGGCCCCTGCCGCCAGCCTGCCGCCCCGTCCTCAGCACAGCACCAGCGCCGTCAGCGCGAGCGACGCCACCAGCGGCAAAGCCAGCGCCAAGCAGGAAACCACCACCCTGGTCACCGAGAGCAAGGGCCGCGCCCTGGCCTCGCGCAGCGCCGACTACAGCCACCTCGACTGGGTGCCGCGCGACAAGCTGACCGCCGCCCAGCTGGCCGAAGCCGGCCCTTACTGCGCCGGCGCCTATGTCGAGCCGCTGCGCCCGGGCATGGACGACGACACGCCGTTGGACGAAGCGCCGATGTTCGTCTCGGCCAAGGCCTCGCGTTACGAGCAGGAAAAGCAGGTGGCGACCCTCGCCGGCGACGTGATCCTGCGCCAGTCCGGCATGCAGGTGGAGGCCGACGAGGCCAGCCTGCACCAGACCGAGAACCGTGGCGAGCTGATCGGCAACGTGCGTCTGCGCGACAAGGGCATGCTGGTGGTCGGCGACCGCGCCGAGCTGCAACTGGACAACGGCGAAGCCAAGATCGACAACGCCGAGTACGTGATGCACGAAGCCCACGTCCGCGGTAGCGCACTCTATGCCAAGCGCGAAGAGACCGCGATCATCCGCCTCAAGGACGGTACCTACACCCGCTGCGAGCCGGGCGACAACGCCTGGCACCTGAAGGGCAACAACGTCACCCTGAACCCGGCCACCGGCTTCGGCACCGCGACCAACGTGACGCTGCGGGTCAAGGACATCCCGGTGTTCTACACCCCCTACATCTATTTCCCGATCGACGACCGTCGCCAGTCCGGCTTCCTGCCGCCGAGCATGGGCACCTCGAGCGACAACGGCTTCTCGCTGCAGACGCCCTACTACTTCAACCTGGCGCCGAACTACGACGCCACGCTCTACCCGACCTACATGGCCAACCGCGGCCTGTTGATGGAGGGCGAGTTCCGCTACCTGACCGAGAGCAGCGAAGGCCAGATCGGCGCCGCCTACCTCGACGACAGCGAAGACGAGCGCAAGCTGCAGTCCGAGTACGAAGACCAGCGCTGGCTGTACAGCTGGCAGCACAAGCAGGGCCTGAACTCGCGCCTGCTGGCCGAGGTTGACTACACCGACATCAGCGACCCCTACTACTTCCAGGACCTGGATACCGACCTGGGTATCGACACGCCCACCTACGTCAACCAGCGCGGCAGCCTGACCTACCGCGGCGACAGCTACCGCGCGCAGCTCAACCTGCACGCCTACGAGCTGGCCAATATCACCGACGTCACGCCGTACGACCGCCTGCCGCAGCTCACCCTGGACGGCAAGCTGCCGTTCAATCCGGGCGGCCTGGACTTCACCTACGGCAGCGAATACGTGCGCTTCGACCGCGACCTGCGCTCGGGCAACTTCATCAACGAAGACGGCGTGGCCGAACAGACCTGGTACGACACCCGTATTCGCGGCCTGGCCCGCGCCAACGGCGAGCGCCTGCACCTGGAGCCGGGCGTCGCCCTGCCGCTGGACTGGACCTGGGGCTTCCTCAAGCCGCAGGTCAAGTACCGCCAGACCCACTACGACATCAGCCTGGATCAGCAGGGCAAGAACAGCCTGCTGGCCGAGCAGGAGTTCGACAGCACGCAGAACCGCGGCGTCGGCCTGTTCAGCGTCGACAGCGGCCTGTACTTCGACCGCAACACCCAGCTGTTCGGCAAGGACTTCCGCCAGACCCTGGAGCCGCGCGCCTTCTACCTCTACGTGCCGGAAGAAGACCAGACCGACATCCCGGTGTTCGACAGCGGCGAGCCGACCTTCAGCTACGCCTCGCTGTGGCGCGAGAATCGCTTCTCCGGCAAGGATCGCATCGGCGACGAGAACAAGCTGTCGCTGGGCGTGACCAGCCGCTGGATCGAGCCCAACGGCTTCGAGCGTCAGCGCTTCAGCATCGGCCAGGCCTTCTACTTCGAGGACCGCAAGGTGCAGCTGGCCGGTATCGACTACCGCACCCGTCCGGATGCCACCGCCGACGTCTCGCCCTATGCGCTGGAGTACCTGTACCGCTTCAACCGCGACTGGCGCGTGTCGTCGACCTTCAACTGGGACCCGGATACCCACCGCACCCGCTCGGGCAGCGCGATGTTCCACTACCAGCCGGAAGACAACCCGAACAAGGTGGTCAACCTCGGTTATCGCTACCGCAACGACACCGTGCGCTACGACCGCGACAGCGGCACCTGGACCACCAACCCGGACTACGGCAACCCGACCCTAGGCGACGGTTCGCCGAACCCGAACTACATCAAGAACTACTACAAGATCGACCAGCATGACTTCTCCGTCATCTGGCCGCTGGTTCCACAGTGGAGCCTGATCTCGCGCTGGCAGTACGACTACGGCCGCAACCGTACCCTGGAAGCCTTCGGCGGCTTCGAGTACGACAGCTGCTGCTGGAAGCTGCGCCTGATCAACCGCTACTGGATCGACTACGACGAAGTCAGCCTCAACCCGTCGCTCAACGACGAGGCCGACCGCGGCATCTTCCTGCAGATCGTCCTCAAGGGCCTCGGCGGCGTAGTGGGCAACAAGGTGGAAACTTTCCTCGACCAAGGCATTCAAGGTTACCGTGAACGTGAAGACCAAGCTTTCTGATTGCCTGCGCCCCCTGCTGTTGGGCGCAGCGCTGCTCGCGGCGACGGCCCAGGCCGATGTCCGCCCGCTGGACCGCGTGGTGGCCATCGTCGACAACGACGTGGTCATGCAGAGCCAGCTCGACGCCCGCCTGCGCGAGGTGCAGCAGACCATCGGCAAACGCGGCGGCGCCCTGCCGCCCGAGCACGTGCTCAGTCAGCAGGTGCTCGAGCGCCTGATCATCGAGAACATCCAGCTGCAGATCGGTGACCGCTCCGGCATCCGCATCACCGACGAGGAGCTGAACCAGGCCATGGGCACCATCGCCCAGCGTAACGGCATGAGCCTGGAGCAGTTCCGTCAGGCTCTGGCGCGCGACGGCCTGTCCTACGCCGACGCCCGCGACCAGGTGCGCCGCGAGATGATCATCAGCCGCGTGCGCCAGCGCCGGGTCGCCGAGCGTATCCAGGTCACCGACCAGGAAGTGCAGAACTTCCTCGCCTCCGACCTGGGCAAGATGCAGCTGTCGGAAGAGTTTCGCCTGGCCAACATCCTCATCCCGGTCTCCGAAGGCGCCTCCTCCAGCGAGATCCAGGCAGCCGAGCGCCAGGCCCGCGAGCTGTACCAACAATTGCAACAGGGCGCCGACTTCGCCCAGCTGGCGATTTCCCGCTCGGCCAGCGAAACCGCGCTGGAAGGCGGCGAGATGGGCTGGCGCAAGGCCGGCCAGCTGCCGCCGCCGTTCGACTCGATGGTCAGCGCGCTGAGCCCGGGCGAAGTGACCGAGCCGCTGCGCACGCCGGGCGGTTTCATCATCCTCAAGCTGCTGGAAAAGCGCGGCGGCGACACCCAGGTGCGCGACGAAGTGCACGTGCGCCATATCCTGATCAAGCCCAGCGAGATTCGCAGCGCCGAGGAAACCCGCCGTCTGGTCGAACGCCTGTACCAGCGCATCGTCGCCGGCGAGGACTTCGCCGAGCTGGCCAAGAGCTACTCGGAAGACCCGGGCTCGGCGCTCAACGGCGGCGACCTCAACTGGATCGACCCCAACGCGCTGGTGCCGGAGTTCCGTCAGGTGATGAGCGAGACCGCCAGCGGCGAGCTGTCCAAGCCGTTCCAGACCCAGTTCGGCTGGCACGTGCTGCAGGTCATGGGCCGTCGCGCCACCGACAGCAGCGCGCAGTTCCGCGAGCAACAGGCGGCCAACCTGCTGCGCAACCGCAAGTACGACGAGGAACTGCAGGCCTGGCTGCGCCAGATCCGCGACGAAGCCTACGTCGAGACCAAGCTGTGACGGTGGTTTCGCACGCAAGAGCCCGGCCCCGCGCCGGGCTTTTTCGTTATCGACCCAGGCAGCGTAAACTGGCGCCCCCGCGGCGCAACCGAGAATGCCCATGAGCGCACCCCGAGTCTTTGCCCTGACCCCCGGCGAACCGGCCGGCATCGGCCCCGACCTCTGCCTGCTGCTTGCCCGCCAGGCGCAGCCCGAGGCGCTGGTGGCCATCGCCAGCCGCCAGCTGCTCGGCGAGCGCGCCGCCCAGCTCGGCCTGCACATCGCGCTGCTGGATGTCGCCCCGGGCCGCTGGCCGAGTGCCCCCGCGCCGGCCGGCAGCCTGTATGTCTGGGACACCCCGCTGGCCGCCCCGAGCCAAGCCGGCCGGCTCGATCCGGCCAACGCCGGCTACGTGCTGGAAACCCTCACCCGTGCCGGTCAGGGCTGCCTGGACGGCAGCTTCGCCGCGATGATCACCGCACCGGTGCACAAGGGCGTGATCAACGAAGCCGGCATCGCCTTCTCCGGCCACACCGAGTTTCTCGCCGAGCTGACCCACACGGAGCAGGTGGTGATGATGCTCGCCACCCGCGGCCTGCGCGTCGCCCTGGTCACCACCCACCTGCCGCTCAAGGACGTCGCAGCAGCCATCACCGCCGAACGTCTGGAGCGTGTGACCCGCATCCTGCATGCCGATCTGCAGAGCAAGTTCGGCATCGCCGCGCCGCGCATCCTGATCTGTGGACTCAACCCCCATGCCGGCGAAGGCGGCCACCTCGGTCGCGAGGAAATCGAGATCATCGAGCCGACGCTGGAGCGCCTGCGCGGCGAAGGCATGACCCTGATCGGCCCGCTGCCGGCCGACACCCTGTTCACCCCCAAGTACCTGGAGCAGGCCGACGCAGTGCTGGCCATGTACCACGACCAGGGCCTGCCGGTGCTCAAGTTCAAGGGCTTCGGCGCGGCGCTCAACGTCACCCTGGGCCTGCCGATCATCCGCACCTCGGTGGATCACGGCACGGCGCTGGACCTTGCCGGCAGCGGCAATATCGATACCGGCAGCCTGCAGGTGGCCCTGGAAACCGCCTACCAGATGGCCGCCGCTACCAGCCGCAAGTAGACGGCAGCCCAGCCCGGATTGCATCCGGGCTACGGGTGTTGTCGCTTTTTGCCTTAAACTACCCGACTTCGTTTTTTCGCTTTGCGCTCTTGCTTGATGCTTGCAGCTTGAAGCCTGGAGCTGCCCTGCCATGTCCGAATACCAACACCGCGCGCGCAAGCGCTTCGGCCAGAACTTCCTGCACGATGCCGGCGTCATCGACCGCATCCTGCGCGCCATCCGCGCCAAGGAGGACGAGCGCCTGCTGGAGATCGGCCCGGGCCAGGGCGCGCTGACCGAGGGCCTGCTCGGCAGCGGCGCGCAGCTCGACGTGATCGAGCTGGACCTCGACCTGATCCCCATCCTGCAGAGCAAGTTCGGCGCCAACCCGCGCTTTCGCCTGAACCAGGGCGATGCGCTGAAGTTCGACTTCGCCCGCCTCGAGGCCGCCCCCGGCAGCCTACGGGTGGTCGGCAACCTGCCGTACAACATCTCCACCCCGCTGATCTTCCACCTGCTGGACAACGCGGCGCTGATCCGCGACATGCACTTCATGCTGCAGAAAGAGGTGGTGGAGCGTCTGGCCGCCGGCCCCGGCGGCGGCGACTGGGGCCGCCTGTCGATCATGGTGCAGTACCACTGCCGGGTCGAACACCTGTTCAACGTCGGCCCCGGCGCCTTCAATCCGCCGCCCAAGGTCGACTCGGCCATCGTCCGCCTGGTACCGCACGCGGTGCTGCCGCATCCGGCCAAGGATCATCGCCTGCTCGAGCGGGTGGTGCGCGAAGCCTTCAACCAGCGGCGCAAGACCCTGCGCAATACCCTCAAGCAACTGCTGCCGGCCGAGGCCATCGAGGCCGCCGGCGTCGATGGCAGCCTGCGCCCGGAACAGTTGGACCTGGCCGCCTTCGTTCGCCTGGCCGATCAACTGGCGGCGCACCTGGCCGCCAGCCAGGGCTAAACTGCCATACGCCACACGGGTTACTCGCATGTCCGACCCTCGTTACCAGATCGACGTCAGCGTCACCACCCGCTACCTGGCCGCGCAGTCGCAGCCGGAGCTGGGCCGCTACGCCTTCTCCTACACGGTGACCATCCGCAACCAGGGCCAGCTGCCGGCCAAGCTGCTGTCGCGCCACTGGATCATCACCGACGGCGACGGCCGCGTGCAGGAAGTGCGCGGCGCCGGCGTGGTCGGCCAGCAGCCGCAGATCGCCCCGGGCGCCAGCCACACCTACAGCAGCGGCACGGTGATGACCACCCAGGTCGGCACCATGCAGGGCAGCTACCAGATGCTCGCCGAGGACGGCAAACGCTTCGACGCCGTCATCGCGCCGTTCCGCCTGGCCGTGCCCGGAGCCCTGCACTGATGGCGCTGTATGCCGTCGGCGACATCCAGGGCTGCCTGCGACCGCTGCAGTGCCTACTCGAGCGGGTGGCCTTCGACCCGGCGCAGGACCAGCTGTGGCTGGTCGGCGACCTGGTCAACCGCGGCCCGCAATCGCTGGAAACCCTGCGTTTTCTCTATTCCATCCGCCAGGCGGTGACCTGCGTGCTGGGCAATCACGACCTGCACCTGCTGGCCGTGGCGCACAACATCGAGCGGCTGAAGAAGGGCGATACCCTGCGCGAGATTCTCGACGCGCCGGACCGCGCCGACCTGCTCGACTGGCTGCGCCTGCAGAAGCTGGTGCACCACGATGCCGAGCGCCGGGTGACCCTGGTGCATGCCGGCATCCCGCCGCAGTGGAGCCTGACCAAGGCGCTGCGCCGCGCCGCCGAGGTCGAGGAGGCGCTGCGCGACGACGCCCGCCTGCCGCTGTTTCTCGACGGCATGTACGGCAACGAACCGGCCAAATGGCACAAGGACCTGCACGGCGTCACCCGCCTGCGGGTGATCACCAACTATTTCACCCGCATGCGCTTCTGCAAGGCCGACGGTACCCTGGACCTTAAGAGCAAGGAAGGCGTCGGCAGCGCCCCGCCCGGCTACGCCCCCTGGTTCAGCCACCCGCAGCGCAAGATGCGCGGCGAAACCATCATCTTCGGCCACTGGGCCGCCCTCGAAGGCAACTGCCAGGAGCCCGGCCTGTATGCGCTGGACACCGGCTGCGTGTGGGGCGGCGCGATGACCCTGCTCAACGTCGACAGCGGCGAACGCCACCGCTGCACCTGCCCCAAGGAGCACCCATGAGCGAATTCCAGCGTATCTCTCCCCAGCAGGCCCAGGCCCTGCGCCAGCAAGGCGCCGTGGTCGTGGATATCCGCGACCCGCAAAGCTTCGCCGCCGGGCATATCCAGGGCTCGCGTCACCTGGACAACCACTCGCTGCACGACTTCATCCGCAACGCCGACCTCGACGCGCCGCTGATCGTCTCCTGCTACCACGGCAACTCCAGCCAGGGCGCCGCCGCCTACCTGGTCGGCCAGGGTTTCAGCCAGGTCTACAGCCTCGACGGCGGTTTCGAGCTGTGGCGCGCCACCTACCCCGACGACACCGCGCAAAGCCCCGCAGAATAATTTTGATGCCCTGCCGTCCCTGGCGGCCACCCCTCCTGGCCGCCGCTGCGCGACGTTAAAAATGGCTCCCGGCCATTTTTTTCCGAGCCGGCAGGCCGCGCCTCCTCTGGCCTGCCGAGGATTCCCGACGGACGGTAACATCTGGTTATCCTTGTCCCCGCCTTGACCCCCGCCAGAAAGAACTATCCTGTAGCTCAGGCCATCCAACTCAAGGTAGAGCCGGCCAACCGGCATCGGGCCATCGGTAACGACCTTTAGGTGTTCTGGGGGATTCTTCCCGGCCAAGTCCCAGGCCGGGGCTACCAAGCACCCGCACGACCGAACCCGAACCGGCTTTCAGCATCGAGCGAGGTGAAGTCATGAGTATTTTCAGCCACTTCCAACAACGTTTCGAAGCGACCCGCCAGGAGGAGTACTCGCTGCAGGAGTACCTCGAACTGTGCAAACAGGATCGCAGCGCCTACGCCACTGCGGCCGAGCGCCTGCTGATGGCCATCGGCGAGCCGGAGCTGCTCGACACCTCGACCAACTCGCGTCTGTCGCGCATCTTCTCCAACAAGGTGATCCGCCGTTACCCGGCCTTCGCCGACTTCCACGGCATGGAAGAGTGCATCGACCAGATCGTCTCCTACTTCCGCCATGCCGCGCAGGGCCTGGAAGAGAAGAAACAGATCCTCTACCTGCTCGGTCCGGTGGGCGGCGGCAAGTCGTCGCTGGCCGAGAAGCTCAAACAACTGATGGAGAAGGTGCCCTTCTACGCCATCAAGGACTCGCCGGTGTTCGAGTCGCCGCTGGGGCTGTTCAACGCCGCCGAGGATGGCGCCATCCTCGAGGAGGACTACGGCATCCCGCGCCGCTATCTCAATTCGATCATGTCGCCCTGGGCCACCAAGCGCCTGCAGGAATTTGGCGGCGACATCAGCCAGTTCCGCGTGGTCAAGCTCTACCCCTCGATCCTCAACCAGATCGCCGTGGCCAAGACCGAACCGGGCGACGAGAACAACCAGGACATCTCCGCGCTGGTCGGCAAGGTGGATATCCGCAAGCTCGAGGAATTCCCGCAGAACGACGCCGACGCCTACAGCTACTCGGGCGCGCTGTGCCGGGCCAACCAGGGCCTGATGGAATTCGTCGAGATGTTCAAGGCGCCGATCAAGGTGCTGCACCCGCTGCTCACCGCCACCCAGGAAGGCAACTACAACAGCACCGAAGGCCTCGGCGCGATTCCCTACAGCGGCATCCTGCTGGCCCACTCCAACGAATCCGAGTGGCACAGCTTCCGCAACAACAAGAACAACGAGGCCTTCATCGACCGCATCTACATCGTCAAGGTGCCGTACTGCCTGCGCGTCACCGACGAGGTGAAGATCTACGACAAGCTGCTGATCAACAGCTCGCTGGCCAAGGCCCACTGCGCCCCGGACACCCTGAAGATGCTCGCCCAGTTCAGCGTGCTGAGCCGCCTGAAGGAGCCGGAGAACTCCAACATCTACTCGAAGATGCGCGTCTACGACGGCGAGAACCTCAAGGACACCGATCCCAAGGCCAAGTCGATCCAGGAATACCGCGACAGCGCCGGCGTCGACGAGGGCATGACCGGCCTGTCGACCCGCTTCGCCTTCAAGATCCTGTCCAAGGTGTTCAACTTCGACCCGCACGAGATCGCCGCCAACCCGGTGCACCTGCTCTACGTGCTGGAACAGCAGATCGAGCAGGAGCAGTTCCCCGCCGAAGTGCGCGAGCGCTACCTGCGCTATATCAAGGAATACCTGGCGCCGCGCTATATCGAGTTCATCGGCAAGGAAATCCAGACCGCCTACCTCGAGTCCTACAGCGAGTACGGACAGAACATCTTCGACCGCTACGTGCTGTACGCCGACTTCTGGATCCAGGACCAGGAATACCGCGACCCGGAAACCGGCGAGATCCTCAACCGCGTGGCGCTCAACGAGGAGCTGGAGAAGATCGAGAAACCGGCCGGCATCAGCAACCCGAAGGACTTCCGCAACGAGATCGTCAACTTCGTGCTGCGCGCCCGCGCCAACAACAACGGCAAGAACCCCACCTGGCTCAGCTACGAGAAGCTGCGCGTGGTCATCGAGAAGAAGATGTTCTCCAACACCGAGGACCTGCTCCCGGTCATCAGCTTCAACGCCAAGGGCAGCAAGGAGGAACAGCAGAAGCACAACGACTTCGTCAAACGCATGGTCGAGCGCGGCTACACCGAGAAGCAGGTGCGCCTGCTGTCGGAATGGTATCTGCGGGTACGCAAGTCGCAGTGATCCGCACCCGGCGCGCGCCGCGCGCCGGGCTATCCGCCGCACGCCCGTGGCCACGGGCGTGCTAGGGAGACGTCATGAGCTACGTGATCGACCGGCGCCTGAACGGCAAGAACAAGAGCACGGTAAACCGCCAGCGTTTCCTGCGGCGTTACCGCGAGCACATCAAGAAGGCGGTCGAGGAGGCCGTCAGCCGGCGTTCCATCACCGACATGGAGCACGGCGAGCAGATCAGCATTCCCGGCCGCGACATCGACGAGCCGGTGCTGCACCACGGCCGCGGCGGCAAGCAGACCATCGTTCACCCGGGCAACAAGGAGTTCACCGCCGGCGAACGTATCCCCCGCCCGCAGGGCGGTGGCGGCGGGCGTGGCAGCGGCAAGGCGAGCAACTCCGGCGAGGGCATGGACGAGTTCGTGTTCCAGATCACCCAGGAGGAATTCCTCGACTTCATGTTCGAGGACCTGGAACTGCCCAACCTGGTCAAACGCCACCTGACCGGCAGCGACACCTTCAAGACCGTGCGCGCCGGCATCAGCAACGAGGGCAACCCCTCGCGCATCAATATCATCCGCACCCTGCGCTCGGCCCATGCGCGGCGCATCGCCCTGTCCGGCTCCAGCCGCGCCAAGCTGCGCGAGGCCAAGGCCGAACTGGAGCGCCTGCGCCGGGAAGAGCCGGATAACTTCGGCGATATCCAGGCAATAGAGGCGGAAATCGAACGCTTGAGCGCACGCATCCACCGCGTGCCCTTCCTCGACACCTTCGACCTCAAGTACAACCTGCTGGTCAAGCAGCCCAACCCCAGCTCCAAGGCGGTGATGTTCTGCCTGATGGACGTCTCCGGCTCCATGACCCAGGCCACCAAGGACATCGCCAAGCGCTTCTTCATCCTCCTTTACCTGTTCCTCAAGCGGAACTACGACAAGATCGAGGTGGTGTTTATCCGCCACCACACCAGCGCCAAGGAGGTGGACGAGGAGGAGTTCTTCTACTCCCGCGAGACTGGCGGCACCATCGTCTCCAGTGCGCTCAAACTGATGCAGGAGACCATGGCCGCGCGCTACCCGATCAACGAGTGGAACATCTACGCCGCCCAGGCCTCGGACGGCGACAACTGGAACGACGACTCGCCGGTGTGCCGGGATATATTGATCAACCAGATCATGCCGTTCGTGCAGTACTTCACCTACGTCGAGATCACCCCGCGCGAACACCAGGCGCTGTGGTTCGAGTACGAGCAGGTGGCCGAGGCATTCGCCGACACCTTCGCCCAGCAGCAACTGGTGTCGGCGGCGGACATCTACCCGGTGTTCCGCGAGCTGTTCCAGCGCCGGCTCGCGACCTGAAGGAGGCGTGACATGAGTGCCAGCAGGAAGGAACGCAAGCCCATCTCCACCGGCTCGGAATGGACCTTCGAGCTGATCCGTCAGTACGACAAGGAAATCGCGCGCATCGCCGAGCGCTACGCGCTGGACACCTACCCCAACCAGATCGAGGTGATCACGGCCGAGCAGATGATGGACGCCTATGCCTCGGTGGGCATGCCGCTGGGCTACCACCACTGGTCCTACGGCAAGCACTTCCTGGCCACCGAGAAGGGCTACAAGCGCGGGCAGATGGGCCTGGCCTACGAGATCGTGATCAACTCCGACCCCTGCATCGCCTACCTGATGGAGGAAAACACCATCTGCATGCAGGCCCTGGTGATCGCCCACGCCTGCTACGGCCACAACAGCTTCTTCAAGGGCAACTACCTGTTCCGCACCTGGACCGATGCCAGTTCGATCATCGACTACCTGGTGTTCGCCAAGCAGTACATCATGCAGTGCGAGGAGCGCCACGGCATCGACGCGGTGGAGGAGCTGCTCGACTCCTGCCACGCCCTGATGAACTACGGCGTCGACCGCTACAAACGGCCCTACCCGATCTCCGCCGAGGAGGAGCGCAAGCGCCAGAAGGACCGCGAGGAGCACCTGCAGAAGCAGATCAACGACCTCTGGCGCACCATTCCCAAGAGCGCCGGCAAGCACAGCGACCAGGACAACAAGCGCTTTCCCGCCGAGCCGCAGGAAAACATCCTGTACTTCCTGGAAAAGCACGCGCCGCTGCTGGAGCCCTGGCAGCGCGAGGTGATCCGCATCGTGCGCAAGATCGCCCAGTACTTCTATCCGCAGCGCCAGACCCAGGTGATGAACGAGGGCTGGGCCACCTTCTGGCACTACACCCTGATGAACGACCTGTACGACGAGGGCCTGGTCACCGACGGTTTCATGATGGAATTCCTCCAGTCGCACACCAGCGTGGTCTACCAGCCGCCGTTCGACAGCCCCTACTACAGCGGCATCAACCCCTACGCCCTGGGTTTCGCCATGTACCGCGACATCCGCCGCATCTGCGAGGAGCCCACCGAGGAGGACAAGCACTGGTTCCCCGACATCGCCGGCAGCGATTGGCTGACCACCCTCAAGTTCGCCATGGCCAGCTTCAAGGACGAGAGTTTCATCCTGCAGTTCCTCTCGCCCAAGGTGATCCGCGACTTCAAGCTGTTCGGCATCCTCGACGACGACCAGAAGGACGAACTGCTGGTGCCGGCGATCCACGACGAATCCGGCTACCGCACCATCCGCGAACTGCTCGCGGCGCAGTACAACCTGGGCAACCGCGAGCCCAACGTGCAGATCTGGAGCATCGATCGCCGCGGTGACCGCTCGCTGACCCTGCGCCACCAGCAGCACGACCGCAAGCCGCTGGGCGACTCCACCGAGGAAGTGCTCAAGCACCTGCACCGCCTGTGGGGTTTCGACATCCACCTGGAGGTGTGCCAGGGCGACCAGCTGATCACCACCCAGCACGTGCCGCCGCGCGGCGACACAGAGGGCGAAGGCGACTACCCGCGTCTCGACCTGATCATTCCACCCATTTGATCGGTTGCCGGGCATGCGCCGCGCACTCAGCATCGCCGGCAGACTCCGCGAGACGCCGTGCATGCGTGTATTTCTGGTTTTCCTGCTGTGCCTGGGGCTGGCCACCTGCGCCAGCCATATCCCCCAGGCGCAGATCCTCAGCCCCGCCAACGCCGCGCTGGCCGGGCGCCACAGCTTCGAGCTGATCGACCCGCAGCACAGCCTGGCCGGCGAGCCGCCCTTCCCCGAGCGCTACCGCCAGCTGCCGCAGCTGCTGCGCCATGGCCTGTCGTCACGCGGCTACCACGAGAGCCAGCAGCCGCAACTGCGTCTGTACTACTGGCTGGCGGTGCAGGACGGCCCGCTGACCTTCAGGGTCGACGTGCCGCCGCCCAACGCCCTCGGCCCCTACCAGGCGATCCATCGCCTGCGCGACGAAACCGGCACGCTGCGCCTGCGCCTCACCGACCTGGACCAGCGCGTGCTATGGGAAGGGCTGATCAGCACCGGTCTGAGCCCGGCGAGCGACAGCGCCGAACTGCTGGAACGCGCCGCCCAGGCGCTGATCGACCAGATTCCCCAGGCCACGCCGTAGCCCGGAGGCAATCCGGGCCGCGTAATCCCCGGAGTGCATCCGGGCTACCCCGCACAGCCGGCCAGCCGCTATCCTCCGCACTCAGCGGAGGAACAATGATGCAGATCTACAAAGTCGGCGGCGCCGTGCGCGACCGCCTGCTCGGCCGCCCCGTCGAGGAAATCGACCGGGTGGTGGTGGGCGCCAGCGCCGAACAGATGCTCGAGCTGGGCTATAGGCCGGTGGGCGCCGACTTCCCGGTCTTCCTGCATCCAGACAGCGGCGAGGAATATGCCCTGGCCCGCACCGAGCGCAAGAGCGGGCGCGGCTACGGCGGCTTCGTCTTCCACGCCAGCCCCGAGGTCACCCTGGAGCAAGACCTGATCCGCCGCGACCTGACCGTCAATGCCATGGCCGAAGATGACCAGGGCAGGCTGATCGACCCCTATGGCGGCCAGCGCGACCTGCAGGCGCGCGTGCTGCGCCACGTTTCCCCGGCCTTCGCCGAAGACCCGCTGCGGGTGCTGCGCGTCGCCCGCTTCGCCGCCCGCTATGCGCCGCTGGGCTTCAGCGTGGCGGCGGAAACCCTGGCGCTGATGCGCCAGCTGGCCGAGTCCGGCGAACTGGCCCACCTCACCGCGGAGCGCAGCTGGAAGGAAATCTCCCGTGCACTGCTGGAGCCGCGCCCGGACGTGTTCGTCCAGGTGCTGCGCGACTGCGGCGCCCTGGCCGCCCTGCTGCCGGAGGTCGACGCGCTGTTCGGCGTGCCGCAGCCGGCCGCTCATCACCCGGAGATCGACACCGGCGTGCATGTGCTGAGCGTGCTGCGCCAGTGCGCCGAACACGAGCAGCCGCTGACGGTGCGCTGGGCCTGCCTGCTGCACGACGTCGGCAAGGGGCTGACACCCGAGACTGAGTGGCCGCGGCATATCGCCCACGAGCCCAAGGGCCTGCGCCTGATCCAGGCCATCAACCAACGCTGCAAGGCGCCGCGCGACTGCGCCGAGCTGGCGCTGCTGGTCGGCGAATTCCACACCCACGGCCATCGCGCACTGGAACTCAAGCCCTCGACCCTGCTGGAACTGCTGCAACGCTTCGACGTATTCCGCCGCCCGCAGCGTTTCGCCGAGTTCGTCGCCGCCTGCGAGATGGACGCCCGTGGCCGCCTGGGGCTGGAGCAACGCGAATACCCGCAGGCCGCCTACCTGCTCGGCGCCGCCGAGACGGCGCGCCAGGTAGCGGTCAAACCGCTGCTGGAAAAGGGTTTGAAGGGCGCGGAGCTGGGCGAGGCGCTGGCTCGCGAACGCCTGCGGGCGCTCAAGGCCTACAAGGATCAGCAGGCGCAGTAGCCCGGATGCAATCCGGGACGGTTCCGGGGTCGAGTCCCGGATTGCAGCCGGGCTACGAAGAGCGCGTCCGCAACAGCGCTGCGGGCGTCAGCTCGACGCCGCGCCACTGGAAAGCAGCCGGCCACAGTTGCTGATCGATTTGCGCCGACGCCCACAACTCGGCGAACGAACGTCCATCCACCGGGTGCTGCAACTGCGGCGCCAGCAGCGCCAGCGGCCAGAGCACGAAGGCGTTCTTGAGGATTTCCGCGCGCGGCAGCACCAGCCCGTTGAAGTTGCCGACCTGCTCACCGTACAGCAGCACGTCAATGTCCAGCGGCAGGCCCTTGCGCTCCGGCGCGTAGCGGCCATTGTCGGCCTCGATGAACTTGAGCCGGCGATCCAGCTCCAACAGTGGCAGCTCGGTCTGCCCGGTCACCACCAGATTGAAGAAGTTGCCGCTCTTGATGCCCACCGCATGGCTCTCGAATACCGGCGAGCAGCGCATGTCGCCGAGCAGGCCGGCCAGCGCATCGAGCCCGGCGCCAAGGTGAGCCTCGCGCTCGATATTGCTGCCGAGGCCGAGGTAGACCCGAGTCAGAGGCATCCGCGCTCGATCTCCACGCCCACGCCGCCGCGCGCGGCCGGTACTGCGCCGGGCTTGGTCAGCTTGAGGCGCATCCAGGGGATGTGGAACTCCTCCATCAGGGTCTGCACCAGGCGCTCGGCGAAGGTTTCCACCAGGATGAACTGCGACGCCTCGGCGAAGGCCTGCACCCGCGCGGCGACGCTGGCGTAGTCGAGCGCCTGGGCGAGATCGTCACCGGCCGCGGCCGGACGGTTGTCCCAGCCCATCTGCAGGTCGAGACGCAGGCACTGGCGAATCTCGCGCTCCCAGTCGTAGGCGCCGATCACCGTATCGACCTCCAGGCCCTCGATAAATACTCTGTCCACCCGCACTCTCCGCGCCACGACAAGGGCGCCGCACCTCGTTAGAATCGGGCCATCCCATGCCCTGGAATGGCCACCATGTTCTGGCTTCTGGCGATCCTCGCCTACCTGCTCGGCTCGCTGTCCTTCGCCATCCTGCTCAGCCGCCTGGCCGGCGGCCCGGACCCACGCGCCAGCGGCTCGGGCAACCCCGGCGCCACCAACATGTTGCGCGTGGCCGGCAAGAAACTCGCCGGACTGACCCTGCTCGGCGACCTGCTCAAGGGCCTGCTGCCGATCCTGATCGCCAAACTGTTCGGCCTCGACCTGCAGCAACAGGCCTGGATCGGCCTGGCCGCGGTGCTCGGCCATCTCTACCCGCTGTACTTCCGCTTCCGCGGCGGCAAGGGCGTGGCCACCGCCGCCGGCATGCTGCTGGGCCTCTACCCGCCGGCCGCGCTGCTGGCCATCGGCGCCTGGCTGCTGGTGTTCGTGCTGACCCGCACCAGCTCGCTGGCCGCGCTGATCGCCACGCCGCTGACCCTGCCGCTGCTGGCCTGGCAGCAACCGGCGGCGCTGCTGCCGGTCTGCGTACTGACCGGGCTGATCGTCTGGCGCCACCGCGGCAACCTGCGCGATCTGTTCGCCGGCCGCGAGCGCCGCTTTTAAAGCGCCGGCAACGACTCCATCGGCCAACGCGCCTGCACCTTGATCGCCAGATCCTCGTGCTGCCCGGCCAGCAGCCGCTG
The DNA here is from genome assembly GCF_054110165.1 of Pseudomonas sp. PL-6. NCBI lineage: Bacteria > Pseudomonadati > Pseudomonadota > Gammaproteobacteria > Pseudomonadales > Pseudomonadaceae > Pseudomonas > Pseudomonas sp. PL-6. The sequence goes on from NZ_CM134189.1 coordinate 4,680,624, forward strand.
GCAGCCGGCGTAGGCGATCATCGCGCCGTTGTCGGTGCAGAAACGCGGCCGAGCGTAGAACACCTTGCCCTTCAGCTCGCCCAGCATGCGTTCCAGATGCTCGCGCAGGGCCTTGTTGGCACTCACCCCGCCGGCGATCACCAGGCTGTTCAGCCCGGTCTGCTTGAGCGCGCGCTTGCACTTGATGGTGAGAGTCTCGACCACCGCCTGCTGGAAGGCCAGGGCGATGTCGCGGCGGGCTTGGTCGAGGTCGTGATCGCCGTCGCGGCACTGCTGCCAGGTGTTGAGAGCGAAGGTCTTCAGCCCGCTGAAACTGAAATCCAGGCCAGGGCGGTCGGTCATCGGCCGCGGGAAGACGAAACGCCCCGGCGTGCCCTGCTCGGCCAGCCGGGCGATCTCCGGGCCGCCGGGATAACTCAGGCCCATCAGCTTGGCGGTCTTGTCGAAAGCCTCGCCGGCGGCGTCGTCCAGCGACTCGCCGAGCAGCTGGTACTGGCCGATGCCATCGACCCGCACCAGCTGGGTGTGGCCGCCGGACACCAGCAGGGCGACGAAGGGAAAGGCCGGCGGCTGCTCTTCCAGCATCGGCGCCAGCAGGTGACCTTCCATATGGTGCACGCCGACGGCCGGCACGCCCCAGGCAAAGGCCAGGGCCTGGGCACAGGAGGCGCCCACCAGCAGCGCGCCGACCAGGCCGGGGCCGGCGGTGTAGGCCAGCGCATCGATATCGGCCGGCTCGCGCCCGGCCTCCTCCAGCACCTGGCGGATCAGCGGCAGCATGCGCTTGACGTGGTCGCGCGAGGCCAATTCCGGCACCACGCCGCCATAGATGCGGTGCAGGTCGATCTGACTGAACAGCGCGTCGGCCAGCAGGCCGCGCTCGCTGTCATAGAGCGCGACGCCGGTTTCATCGCAGGAGGTTTCCAATCCCAGTACGAGCATGGAGCTTGAGCCTTGATTTGCCGCGGGGAACAAAGGCGCGCATGATAAGCGCCGCTCGGCGGAGCGGCTACTGCTTTTCGACCTAAGGCCTTTGCATTCCGCACGGCGAGGCGGTAACATCCGCAACCCTTAAAAACCGACGCAACCCGAGCCAATTTGCCGGGAACGCGTTCACCCCGGTAATTAATGAAGGTACGACCTGGATGCCAGCCGTCAAAGTTAAAGAGAACGAACCCTTCGACGTAGCCCTGCGTCGTTTCAAGCGCTCCTGCGAAAAGGCCGGTGTACTGGCCGAAGTTCGTAGCCGCGAATTCTACGAAAAGCCGACCTCCGAGCGTAAGCGCAAGGCTGCTGCCGCTGTTAAGCGTCACGCCAAGAAAGTGCAGCGCGAGCAGCGTCGCAGCGTCCGCCTGTACTAATCAGTACGCGCAACGCCCGAATGCCCGGCCTAGGCCGGGTATTGCATTTCAGGAAACTCCGCCTCGCCGTTCGGCGAATGAGCGGAGTTTTCTGCTTTCTGCCCGAGACTGTCCAGCCTCGCGCCACGACAGTATGCTGAGCACCCTATGGCCGGCCTGATTCCGCAATCCTTCATCGATGACCTGCTCAACCGCACCGACATCGTCGATGTGGTGAGTTCGCGCATCCAGCTGAAGAAGACCGGCAAGAACTACAGCGCCTGCTGCCCCTTCCACAAGGAAAAGACCCCCTCCTTCACCGTCAGCCCGGACAAGCAGTTCTACTACTGCTTCGGCTGCGGCGCCGGCGGCAACGCCCTCGGCTTCGTCATGGACCACGATCAGCTGGAGTTTCCCCAGGCGATCGAGGAACTGGCCAAGCGTGCCGGCATGGACGTGCCGCGCGAGGAAGGCGGGCGCGGGCGCACGCCGCGCCAGCCGGTGGACTCGCCGCTCTACCCGCTGCTGGAGGCCGCCGCCGAGCACTACCGCCAGGCGCTGAAGAGCCACCCGCAGCGCAAGTACGCGGTGGACTACCTCAAGGGCCGCGGCCTGACCGGCGAGATCGCCCGCGACTTCGGCCTCGGCTTCGCCCCGCCCGGCTGGGACAACCTGCTCAAGCAGCTGGGCGGCGACGTCCTGCAGCAGAAGGCGATGATCGACGCCGGCCTGCTGATCGAGAACGCCGAGAACGGCCGGCGCTACGACCGCTTCCGCGACCGCATCATGTTCCCCATCCGCGACAGCCGCGGCCGGGTGATCGCCTTCGGCGGCCGGGTGCTGGGCGACGACAAGCCCAAGTACCTCAACTCGCCGGAAACCCCGGTGTTCCACAAGGGCCAGGAGCTCTACGGCCTGTTCGAGGCGCGCAAGCACAACCGCGACCTCGACGAGATCATGGTGGTCGAGGGCTATATGGACGTCATCGCCCTGGCCCAGCAGGGCCTGCGCAATGCCGTGGCGACCCTGGGCACCGCCACCAGCGAAGAGCACCTCAAGCGCCTGTTCCGCATCGTGCCCAGCGTGCTGTTCTGCTTCGACGGCGACGCCGCCGGGCGCAACGCCGCCTGGCGCGCCCTGGAGTCGACCCTGCCGAGCCTGCAGGACGGCCGCCGCGCGCGCTTTCTGTTCCTGCCCGAAGGCGAAGACCCGGACACCCTGGTGCGCGCCGAGGGCACCGACGCCTTCCGCGCCCGGATCAACCAGCACGCCCAGCCGCTGGCCGACTACTTCTTCCAGCAGCTGTCCGAAGAGGCCGACCCGCGCTCGCTGGAAGGCAAGGCGCACTTGGTCACCCTGGCCGCACCGCTGATCGACAAGATTCCCGGCAACAACCTGCGCGCCCTGATGCGCCAGCGCCTGAGCGAGATCACCGGCCTCTCCGGCGAAGCCCTCAGCCAGGTCGCCAGCGCCCCGCGCAGCCAGCCGAGCCACGCCAGCCCGGCGCCCGGCGGCGACTACCCGGACTACGCCGACATCCCCGACAGCGCCTTTTACGACGCCGCGCCGGATCTGGGCGGCTACGAGCAGCCGGCGTCCGCGCCGAGCTACGAACGCAGCGCCGGCAAGGGCAAGGGCGGCTGGAAGAAGGACGGCGGCAAGTGGAGCAAGAAGGGCCAGGGCGACTTCGCCCCGCGCGTACCGCGCACCGCGGTCAGCGTCGAATCGCCGCACCTCAGCGCCCTGCGCACCCTGCTGCACCATCCGCAGCTGGCGCAGAAGGTCGAGGACGTCAGTCACTTCGCCGACGAAGACGACACCTACGCCCAATTGCTGGTGGCCCTGGTCGGCGCCCTGCAGAAAAATCCCGGGCTGCGTTCGCTGCAGTTGATCGCACGCTGGCACGGCACCGAACAGGGCCGTCTACTGCGGGCCCTGGCGGAAAAGGAATGGCTGATTTCAGCGGACAACCTTGAACAACAGTTTTTCGACACTATAACTACTCTTGCAGCCCGCCAACGCGAGCGCAGCCTTGAACAACTGCTGCGCAAGGCCCGTCTAAGTGAGTTGAGCGCAGAGGAAAAAGATCAGCTGCGCGCCCTGCTAAGCCGTAACGCATCACCAGTCTCCCCCTCCCCAACTGGCGCGTAAGGGTCTTAATCAGGTATAATCCGCGGCTTGTTTTCAGCCCGCCAAGACCTTCAGTGGATAGGGTGTTATGTCCGTAAAAGCGCAACAGCAATCTCGTTTGAAAGAATTGATCAGCCGCGGTCGCGAGCAGGGCTACCTGACGTACGCGGAGGTCAATGACCACCTGCCGGAAGATATTTCCGATCCGGAACAGGTGGAAGACATCATCCGCATGATCAACGACATGGGGATCAACGTATTCGAGAGTGCTCCGGATGCGGACGCCCTGTTGTTGGCCGAAGCCGACACCGACGAAGCCGCGGCCGAAGAAGCCGCTGCCGCCCTCGCCGCCGTTGAGACCGATATAGGCCGCACCACCGACCCGGTGCGCATGTACATGCGCGAAATGGGTACCGTGGAACTGCTGACCCGCGAAGGCGAGATCGAAATCGCCAAACGCATCGAGGAAGGCATCCGCGAGGTGATGAGCGCCATCGCCCACTTCCCCGGCACCGTCGACGGCATCCTCGCCGAGTACACCCGCGTCACCACCGAGGGCGGCCGTCTGGCCGAAATCCTCAGTGGCTATATCGACCCGGATGACGGCAGCGTACCCGACGAAGCCGCCGCTCCCGTCCCCGTCAAGGAAGGCGCCGCCGCTGCAGACAGCGACGACGACGAGGAAGAAGAGAGCAGCGACGACGAGGAAGAAGAAGGCGACGGCGGTCCGGACCCAGAAGAGGCGGCGCGCCGCTTCAATGCCGTGGCCGAGCAGCTGGACAAGGTGCAGAAGGCGCTGAAGAAGCATGGCCGTGGCAGCAAGCAGGCCACCGAAGAGCTGGCCGCGCTGGCCGAGCTGTTCATGCCGATCAAGCTGGTGCCCAAGCAGTACGACGCCCTGGTCAGCCAGGTGCGCGACGCCCTCGACCGTCTGCGTGCACAAGAGCGCGCCATCATGCAGCTGTGCGTCCGCGATGCGCGCATGCCGCGTGCCGACTTCCTGCGCCTGTTCCCGGGCAACGAAATCGACATGGCCTGGGCCGCCGACCTGGCCAAGGGCAAGGCCAAGTACGCCGAAGCCCTGGGCAACCTGCAGGCCGACATCCAGCGCTGCCAGCAGAAGCTGGCCGACCTGGAAGCCGAGTGCAGCCTGAGCCTGGCCGAGATCAAGGACATCAACCGGCGCATGTCCATCGGTGAAGCCAAGGCTCGCCGCGCCAAGAAGGAAATGGTCGAGGCGAACCTGCGCCTGGTGATTTCCATCGCCAAGAAGTACACCAACCGCGGCCTGCAGTTCCTCGACCTGATCCAGGAAGGCAACATCGGCCTGATGAAGGCGGTGGACAAGTTCGAATACCGTCGCGGCTACAAGTTCTCGACCTACGCCACCTGGTGGATCCGCCAGGCGATCACCCGCTCGATCGCCGACCAGGCGCGCACCATCCGTATCCCGGTGCACATGATCGAGACGATCAACAAGCTCAACCGCATCTCCCGGCAGATGCTCCAGGAAATGGGTCGCGAGCCCACTCCGGAAGAGCTGGGCGAGCGCATGGAGATGCCCGAGGACAAGATCCGCAAGGTGTTGAAGATCGCCAAAGAGCCGATCTCCATGGAAACCCCGATCGGCGACGACGAAGATTCGCACCTGGGCGACTTCATCGAGGACAGCACCATGCAGTCCCCGATCGACGTAGCCACGGTCGAAAGCCTCAAGGAAGCCACCCGCGAAGTGCTGGCCGGCCTCACTGCCCGTGAAGCCAAGGTCCTGCGCATGCGCTTCGGGATCGACATGAACACCGACCACACCCTCGAGGAAGTGGGCAAGCAGTTCGATGTCACCCGCGAGCGTATCCGGCAGATCGAAGCCAAGGCGCTGCGCAAGCTGCGCCACCCGACGCGCAGCGAGCATCTACGCTCCTTCCTCGACGAGTGACAACAGAACCCCCGGCCCAGGCCGGGGGTTTTGCTTTGGCGCTGTCCCAGTTGGCTGTTGCCAGGGCTCCAAGCAAGGCTCGGGGGTCTTAGGCGCGATGCGCGGTGGCCCACGCCAGCCGCCATTGCCGGGCTAAAGCCCAGCCTACGGGCCTTTGCCCCCATTCCCGAGCATTGATGCAGACATCGCCTCTGCTTTAGTGCGCAGGCAAACTGCCATCTATGCGGCAGCCGGTCTACACTGCGACAGGTACTGGTTCCGAAACGAGGCTGTTATGCCACGCTTGCCGGCCATTCTGTTGTTGTGCCTGGCGTACTGGACGACCCCGGCCTCGGCTCTGACCCTCAGCGAGGAGGAACGCCGCTGGCTGGCGGCCCATCCCGAGCTGCGCCTGGGCGTCGATGCCTCCTGGCCGCCCTTCGAATTCCGCGATGATCAGGGTCAGTACCAGGGTCTGGCCGCCGATTACGTGCGGCTGATCGAAAGCCGCCTGGGCGTGCGCCTGCAGCCGGTCGAGCCGAGCAGCTGGAGCGAAGTGCTGGCGCAGGCCCGCGCCGGCGAAATCGACCTGCTGCCCGGCATCATGTCGACCCCGGAACGCCAGACCTACCTGGCCTTCACCCGCCCCTACCTGGATTTCCCCATCGTCATCCTGGCCCGCAACGGCGGCCCACAACCCAGGCACATGGACGACCTCTACGGCCTGAAGGTCGCCGTGGTGGCCAACTACGCGCCGCACGAGCTGCTGCGCCAGCGCCACCCCGACCTCAACCTGCAGCCGCTGCCCAGCGTCGCCGCGGCCCTGCAGGCGCTGGCCACCGGCCAGGCCGACGCCCTGGTCGGCGACCTCGCCTCCAGCGTCTGGAGCCTGCGCCAGCTCAAGCTCGACGGCCTGTTCATCAGCGGCGAAACGCCCTACCGCTACCAGCTGGCCATGGCCACCCCGCGCGACCAGCCGGTGCTGATCGGCATCCTCGACAAGCTGTTCGCCGAACTCAGCCCCAGCGAGATCGCCGTGCTCCAGGCGCCCTGGGTCGGCGGCGTGCTGGATCGCCGCAGCATCTGGCGCGAGGTGCTGCTCTACGGCCTGCCGGCGCTGCTCGGCCTGCTGGCGGTGATCGCGATCATCCTGCGCATCAACCGCCGCCTGCACAGCGAGATGCAGCGCCGCGCCGAGCTGGAACAGGAGCTGCGCAGCCGCGAGCAGCACTTCCGCGACCTGGTGGAAAGCCTCTCGGCCATCGCCTGGGAGGCCGAGCCGGGCGACCTGCGCTTCACCTACGTCTCGCCGCATGCCGAGAAGCTGCTCGGCTACCCGCAAGGCGACTGGCTGCAGCCGGGCTTCTGGCAGCAGCACCTGCACCCGGACGACCACCAGCGCACCCTGCGCCAGTGCCTGGAGCACTGCAGCGCCGGCCAGGATCATGTCCTCGAATACCGCCTGCAGGCCGCCGACGGCCGCAGCGTGTGGGTGCGCGACATCATCACCCTGCTGCAGCGCGGCGAACGTCAGGTGGTGCGCGGCCTGATGATCGACATCAGCGAGACCAAGCAGACCGAGCAGGCGCTGCGCCTGTCGGAACAGAAGTTCGCCTCGGTGTTCCAGCAGTGCCCGGACATCCTGGTCATCGCCCGCCGCGCCGACGGCGTGCTGCTCGAGGTCAACGCCGCGTTCACCGAGCAGACCGGCGTCAGCGTCGAACGGGCGATCGGCAAGACCGCCACCGAACTGGACATCTGGGGCGTGCCCGGCATCGGCCCGAACCTGCTGCTGCGCCTGCAGAACGAGACCCTGCGCAACCTCGAGCTACCCTTCCGCCGCGCCGACGGCAGCCTGTTCACCGGGCTGATCTCGGCCGAGGCCTTCCAGCTCGCCGACACCCCCGCGCTGGTGGTGGTGGTGCGTGACATCAGCCAGCTCAAGGCCACCCAGGAGCAGCTGCAGATTTCCGAGGAGAAGTTCGCCAAGGCCTTCCACGCCTCGCCCGACGGCCTACTGATCACCCGCCTGCGCGACGGCCTGCTGGTCGAGGCCAACGAAGGCTTCAGCCGCATCACCGGCTACCGCCTCGACGAGATCGCCGAGCAGAGCACCCTGAGCCTGGGCATCTGGGCCGACCCGCGGGATCGCCAGCGTCTGGTCGACGCCATCCGCCTGCGCGGCCGGGTGCGCGAGATGATCGCCCCGGTGCGCACCAAGGACGGCCAGCTGCGCCTGTGCGAACTGTCGGCGCAGCCCTTGCCGATCGGCGGCGAAGACTGCCTGCTGACCATCGCCCGCGACATCACCGAGCGCCAGCAGATGCAGGAGGAACTGCAGCAGGCCGCCACCGTGTTCGAGAGCACCGCCGAAGGGGTGATGATCACCGACCTGGAGCAGCGCATCACCGCGGTCAACCGCGCCTTCACCCAGATCACCGGCTACGCCGAGGCCGAGGCGCTCGGCCAGCGCCCCAGCCTGCTCGCCTCCGGCCAGCACGACAGCGCCTTCTACGCCGCCATGTGGCACAGCCTGGCGGCCAACGGCCATTGGCAGGGCGAGATCTGGAACCGGCGCAAGAACGGCGAGCTCTACCCCGAATGGCTGACCATCAGCGCGGTGCGCAACGCCGAGGACCGGGTCACCCACTTCGTCGGGGTGTTCGCCGACATCTCCAGCCTCAAGCACGCCCAGGCCCGCCTCGACCACCAGGCCCACCACGACCCGCTGACCGGCCTGCCCAACCGCCTGCTGTTCGAGAACCGCCTGCGCAGCGCCCTGGAGGGCTCGCGCGCCGACGACCAGCTGGGCGCCGTGCTGTTCCTCGACCTCGACCGCTTCAAGCAGATCAACGACAGCCTCGGCCACCCGGTCGGCGACCTGCTGCTCAAGGCCATCGCCGAGCGCCTCAAGCTGCAGCTGCGCGACATCGACACCGTGGCCCGCCTCGGCGGCGACGAATTCATCATCCTGCTGCCCGGCCTGCACCAGCCGCAGGACGCCGAACAGGTCGCGCAGAAGCTGCTGGAGTGCTTCGCCGCGCCCTTCCAGATCGACAACCACGAGTTCTTCATCAGCGCCAGCATCGGCATCAGCCTCTACCCCAAGGACGGCGCCGACGTCGCCACCCTGGTGAAGAACGCCGACGCCGCCATGTACCAATCCAAGGCCAAGGGGCGCAATCGCAGCGAACGCTACACCCGCTCGCTGACCTTCCAAGTCAACGAGCGCATGGCCATGGAACAGGAACTGCGCCGCGCCCTGGAGCGCGACGAGCTGTGCCTCCATTACCAGCCGAAACTCTGCCTGCGCAGCCAGCGCCTGGTCGGCGCCGAGGCCCTGGTGCGCTGGCCGCACCCGGTGTTCGGCGATATCCCGCCGGATCGCTTCATCCCGGTGGCCGAGGAAAGCGGGCTGATCCTGCCGCTGGGCGACTGGGTGCTGCAGCAGGCCTGCCGCCAGCTGCAGCACTGGCAGGAGGAACACGGCAGCTTCGGCCCGCTGTCGGTCAACCTGGCCGGCGCCCAGTTGCACCAGGCCAACCTGCTCGCACGCATCGACGAACTGCTGCAACAGCACGGCCTGGCGCCGCAGCGGCTGCAGCTGGAGATCACCGAAAACTTCATCATGAACCAGGCCGAGGAAGCGCTGGGCATCCTCCACCAGCTCAAGCAGCTCGGCGTGCAACTGGCCATCGACGACTTCGGCACCGGCTACTCCTCGCTCAGTTACCTCAAGCGCCTGCCGCTGGACGTGCTGAAGATCGACCAGTCCTTCGTCCGCGGCCTGCCGGACGACCCGCACGACCTGGCGATCACCCGCGCCATCATCGCCCTGGGCCACAGCATGCAGCTGACGGTGATCGCCGAAGGGGTGGAAACCAAGGCCCAGGAGCTCTGCCTGGCCGCCGAGGGTTGCCTGCAGATCCAGGGCTACGTGGTCAGCCGCCCCTTGCCCGCCGACGCCTTCGCCCGCAAGTTTCTCTCGCCCGGTCACGCGCTTGGCACTGGCGAGAGCGCGCCGGTATAATCCGCCGGCCTTCTGGGGGCCTATAGCTCAGTTGGTTAGAGCACTCGACTCATAATCGATTGGTCGCAGGTTCAAGTCCTGCTGGGCCCACCACCTTCAAAGCCGCGCATTGCGCGGCTTTCGTGTTTCTGGCCCACCAGGCGGCCACGAGTCACCGCGGTACGACGCATTCACGCTACGCGGGCCTGCTTGCAGCGCCTTGCTGCGCCAGCCTACAGAACCGAAACGTGTGCGAATGCAGCGCATGATTCGGCTCACCAGGTGAGCCGAACAGCATTCCTAATCGGCTCACACGGGGATGACCGCCGGCGACAGGCTCCCTCACACCGCCACGGATACAGCGTGCCACCTGAGCCCTGACGACCCGCCGCATCGCACTCGCCGGCCATAGGACAATGGTCGCGCCCCCTTGAGCCATACAAAGCAATTAGCCATTATCCAGGGCAGTGCCAGGCGCCTGGATTTCGGCACGCCTGCTCGCCCGGCCCTCAAGCGGCTCTGCTCAAGGAAGAAAAATGGATTACAGCCCGATAGTCGCCCAGGTCTGGGGCATGCTGAGCTGGTTCATCCCGGCGGCCCTGCTGATCGGCCTGCTCAAGTCGCCCTGGGCCAAGGGCCAGATCGGCGAGCTGCTGGTGCGGCTGTTCGCCCACTGGCAGCTGGACCAGCAGACCTACCGCCGCCTGCATAACGTCACGCTGGACACCCCAGACGGCACCACGCAGATCGACCACGTGTTCCTCTCGCCTTATGGCCTCTTCGTGCTGGAAACGAAGAACATGAGCGGCTGGATTTTTGGCAGCGAGAAGCAGCAACAGTGGACGCAGAAGCTCTTCAAACGCAGCTTCAAATTCCAGAACCCGCTGCGGCAGAACTACAAGCACCTCAAGGCCCTGGAAGCCACCCTGGGCGTCAGCCCCGAGCACCTGCACTCGGTCATCACCTTCGTCGGCGGCAGCACCTTCAAGACCGAGATGCCGGCCAACGTCACCCAGGGCATCGGCTTTATCCGCTATATCCAGTCATTCCAGCAGCCGGTATTCAGCGCGGCCGAAGTCGACGCCATGCTGCAGGCCCTGCAAAACGGCCGCCGCGCACCGACCCTCGCCACCCATCGTGAACATGTGCAAAACCTCAAGCGCCGCAGCGATCCGACAGCCGAGCGGCAATGCCCGAAGTGCGGCAGCGCGCTACTGATACGCACCGTGAAATCGGGGGCGAAAACGGGGCAGCAGTTTTGGGGGTGTTCGGCGTTTCCTAAGTGCCGAATCATGCAAAGTCTTTAACACGCGGCCATACCATCAATCCTGCGCTTGGAGTCACAATGTCAGTCCCAACCTACGACCTGTTCATTGAACCGATCCTGCTCTACTTGGTCGCCACGCCCGAACTCGTTTTTAAACGAACCAACTAATCGTTGTAACGCCACCTACAAGCGATTCAAATGAGAGGGAAGCATGGGGCCGAGAAAGATACGGCAAAAACTAAATCATGCGAAATATCCACCATCATCTTTAGTGCAACTATTAAGCCCAGATGACTGGGAGGACTTTATAGAAGACTGTTGCCGAGTATGCATGGGCGACGGCGAGAAATATAAATTTGTCCAGCGAATTGGCGGGGCAGGGGATGCCGGGCGAGACATTGAAGCACGCTACACACTAGAGCTTGCTGCCGGAAAGTGGGATTTATTCCAGGCAAAACACTATACATCAGCCATCGGCGAATCCATATTATATCCAGAACTAGCAAAAGTCATACACCATATCAGTATAGAAACATATCCGCCGCCTAACTTTTATTATGTTTGCGCACCCAAAAACACAACACCAAAGCTGCATGACTTAATTGCCAATCCCGACATTTTGAAAAGAAAATTCCTGCAGAGCTGGACTGAGGGAAAGCACGGGATTGATCTGAAGAATTTTCCTCTCACAGAAAAATCATTAGACGCCCTAAAGAGCTTTGATTTTTCAAAAATCAAAGAATACCCAGTCAAAGACCTAATTGACCTACATTCAAAAAACCATTTGGCTCATGAAATTCTTTTTGGCGTTGAGTCAGCCCGGGGAGATAACCCTGCGATTCCAGAGCTACCCACTACTGAAGAGCTAATATATTTAAATCAACTGCTTAAAGTTTATTCTGAGCATGGCGGCAACCCCCTCACTCTTGATCATGCGCTTAAGTCAATTGAATATGGCGAGCATCTAAGCGGATGTAGAGGTGAATTTTATAGCGCTGAAGGACTAAAGCGATTTAGTAGAGATGTACTTCCCGGAGAGTTTGAAAAATTTTTAACAGCCGTACTTGACGGAGTTAAGCGTGTGTCCGCGAGCCCTGCACATAAAACCAGCATGGACCGATTAGAGTCAGTGCTTGAAAGTGCATCAAAGCTGCAAATCACCAACAACCCATTATCTAGTCGACTTCTACCTGCGGATCTTCCTGGAGCTTGTCACCAACTCGTTAATGAAGAGAAATTAAAATGGGTAAAATAAACCCTGCCGGGCTTGCGCCATTTAACTCACCTTATGAACTTGGCATTAGAATGGTCTATATGCTTAGCAGCCTATTTCCGAATGGTGCGGATTTGCAGAAATTAATCTTACTGGATTACGCGGCAATATACTCAGAGGACTTTGGCGGCCCCAATAGCCTACATACGCCAGTACCCTTCAGAAATGCCGAACTCTACGGCAGGCGAAACCTGGTCCAAACAGGGCTCTATTTAATGTCAACAAAAGGGCTCGTAGATGTTAAGTTAGATGAAGACGGAATCACCTACTACGCCGGTGAAAACTCCAGAGCGCTAGTCGGCTCGATAGGATCATCATACTCGCTTAATTTAGCACTGCGCTGTGAATGGGTAGTCTCACGCTACGGATCAATAGACACCATTGAGCTAACTAATATCTTCCATGAGCTCGGGCGGCGCTGGGAAGCGGAAATTGATGGCTTTGCGAGGGGGATGGAAAGCTAATGTCAATAGTACTGCAAAGACTAATTTCACGCGGACTTAATCAACCTGACGCAGATATACCATTTAAATCACCAAGCACTCTTATAAGGGGCCCTAGCGACACTGGAAAATCATATATTAGAGACTGCCTTTGGTATTTGCTTGGGGGCGACAAAGCACCTAAAGAAATACCTCAAAGCAAAGGGTATGACAGCTTGTTTCTACAGCTCCGCGCTTTCGGCGGCGATGTATACACCATCAAGCGCTCACTCTTTGGCGGAGGAGCAGAAATATACGCAGAAGAAATCGAAGGCATTAAATCAAGCGAGCCCTTGCCTGACGATGTTGGACAATTATTAGTAGGGTTATCTGGGGCAAAAGAAAAGTTACTACTGCGATCAGCTGCAAAACGTGGACCGATGACGGGTGGAGATTTACGCCATTGGTCTCTTTTGTCTCAGCCGGCGATGATTAGTGAAGCCCCTACGACTGGCGCACCTACAGAACAGACGCAAAGGAAAGCAGCATTTTCGGTGTTCTTGACTGGTCAAGACGACTCATCAGTAGTTCTAGCTCAACCAAAAGATGAAAAAATAAAACTAAAGGCATTGATTGCAGCAATTGAACAGGATCTAGAACGCGTAAATACCGAGATACCTGAAGGAAAGACCAAACTAGAGATTCAAGATGCTCTAACGAAAGTCGATGAAACACTCGAGATGCTCTCCACGCAGCAAATAGAGCGATCATCGCAACTGCGGGAAATTCGCAACTCATTATCCTCAACGCTTAAAGAACTCTCTGAGGCCGAGAAAAAACTAAATCAATCGAAACTTATGGCTTCTCGATTCAACTTACTGGATGATAAATACGCGAGCGATTTAGAACGACTTCGATCAGTTGGCGATGGCATTGCAGTTTTTGAGGCCCTTGAAAATCAGCCATGCTTGCTCTGTGGTACGCCGATTGAAAAGCAGGTTGATATGAGCCTTCTGGCAAAAGAAGCGACCCAAAAACAACGCATTGCTATGGATGCTGAGGCGAGAAAGATTGAAAGCCTAAGAATTGGATTGCTCGATGCATTATCCCGAGAAAACCACTCTATTTTAACTATGACTAGCGAAGTAGCACGACTCACCAAATCATTAGACAAGATAGCCTTCAACGAAAAAAACGCCATTCGCCTGAGCGTGACAGAGTTCAGTGCAGACCCTAAAAAGCTGGCTGAGGTCAGGACTGAATACGCCGCACAGGTTAAGCTTTTTGATGAGCTCGATAGATTAAAGTCTGAACACAATAGAATCTCAGGCCTTATTCCAGAAAAAAAACAAAAACCTATAAAAAGACAAACAGATGTAGACTCGGTAAAAGTTGGAGAGCTGGCACAACAAATTCTGCATTCCTGGGGATTCAAGCAAATTAAAACAGTGGAGCTTGATGCATCTGAATGCGACATAAAAATTGATGGACGCTCAAGATTGACTTATGGCGCAGGCAAACGAGCAATATTTCTGTCCGCAATGACTATTGCCTTAATGCAACATGCAATGTCCAGCAATTATCCACACCTGGGATTAGTAGTTCTCGACTCTCCAATCAAGTCTTATTCCGATCCAGAAAACAAATCGGATGTAACCATTTCACCAGTAATTGTCAGAGACTCTTTTTACGACTGGTTATCTAAGTGGCAGGGCCCTGGCCAAGTTATTGTTTTAGAAAATGAACCTATACTCGAAAACACAGCGAGTCAGCTTCTCCCTATAGAGTTTTCAGGTTCTATTTTTGATGGGCGTGCCGGGTTCTACCCCGGAACCAAATCTTAATTTTTAAAGCAATATATTGGAGAGCAATAAAGAGCACAGATTTATTTGTCTCTAAACGGCAGTCATGGACAGACTGCTAACAGTCATGGGCATTAAGTCTGCGCAAAGCTGACCATCACGAAGGACAAAAAACAGTACACTGACGGTACAGTTCCCAGCTTTTACAGATTTCGCAAAAATTACGCTTAACCCGCTCTACGACGCTGCTTTCAGCTAACTGTACCTGCGCTAAGCTACACACGATTTCACTGGGTTTGCAGCGTTTCTAGGTAACTCATAATCCTTTGGTCCACGGTTCGAGTCCGTGTGGGCCCACCACTCAAATCAAGAGTTCAGGCCAGCCTCCGGGCTGGCCTTTTTCTTACCGAGAGCGTTCGCATTCCCCCAGCCCTCCACTCACAAGCGCAGATCGAACTTATCCAGCAGCAACTCCCCCGGCAGATCGCCGCTGACCAGCTGGTTGCGCCCGCGCGCCTTGCCGCTGTACAGGCGGCGGTCGGCGCTGCGGTAGAGTTCGGCGGCGCTGCGGCCGTCCCTGGGCCAGGCGGACAGGCCGAAGGTGGCGGACAGGGGGATCGGCTGGCCGTCGTATTGCAGCGGTTGTTCGGCGATCTGCTGGCGCAGGCTTTCCACCAGCGGGTCGGCGCCGGCGCAGTCGGTATGGCGCAGCAGTAGGCCGAATTCCTCGCCGCCCAGGCGGCCGAGCAGGTCGGTGACGCGCAGGCGTTGCTGGAGGATGGCGCAGATATGCTGCAGGGCCATATCGCCGGCCTCGTGGCCCCACTGGTCGTTGACCTGTTTGAAGTGGTCGACGTCGAGCAGCACCAGCACCAGTTGCCCGTTACTGCGCTCGGCCTCCTGGACGGCGCGCTGCAGGGCGTGCTGGAAGCTGCCGCGGCTGGCCACGCCGGTCAGCGAGTCGGTTTGCGCCTGGCGTTCCAATTCCTCGTAGGCCTGCATGCGCAGGCCGTCGTAGATATGCACGAAGAACAGGATCAGCACGCCGCAGAGCGTGGCGTTGCCCAGGTCGATCAGCCCGGCGGCGTCCAGCCGCAGGTGGTTGTCGGCGAAGTACAGCAGCAGCGCCGCCAGCATAAAGGGCGCGGTCAGCACGAAGCCGCGCTTCTTGCCCAGCAGCAGGTAGGCCAGCAGCGGGATCATGTAGACCCAGACGAAGGCGGCGGACGAGGCGTCCGGCATGACGATGATGTAGAGAATGAAGGCGAAGGTGGGGATCAGGTAGAGGTACACCCACAGGTCCAGATGGCGCGCCTGCTCGATGCGCCAGCCGCCGAACAGCAGCACCACCGTGCAGAGCAATTCGAGGATGGCGAAGGGGTAGTTGCCGGCCAGCGTCTGCAGCATGGCGAAGCCGCCCAGGGTCAGGCCGGTGGCGAGCAGGATGGTGCGCATCAGCGCGCGCTTGCCGGCTTCGCGCAGCCCCGCGCAGTGCCCCGTCGTCAGGTCCTTGTCATCGTCTCGCTTGCCATCGACCATCAGTCCGCCCAGCACCGCCGCCGTCGTTGGTGCGCGGCCCCCCGCCACGCACTTTCACCCAACTATAGACGGCAAACCGCCAGTACCCAGCCGGCGCTACACCGCGTAGCCGAGCACACGCGGCAGCCACAGGGCGATTTCCGGGAAGATCGCCACCAGCAGCAGGGCGCTGGACATCACCAGGACGAACAGCAGGGCCCAGCCCACGGTCTGTTCCAGGCGGATCTTGGCCACCTCGGCGGTGACCATCAGGTTGATCGCCACCGGCGGGGTGAACTGACCGATGGCGATGTTCATCGCCAGCAGGATGCCGAACCACACCGGGTTCCAGCCGAAGTGCTGCATCACCGGGATCAGGATCGGCATCAGGATCAGGTAGATGGAAATCGCGTCCAGCAGCATGCCGGCCAGCAGCACCGCGAGCATCACCAGCGCCAGCAGCACCCAGCCGTTGTCCGACAGCGAGATCAGCCATTCGGCCAGATGGCGGAAGGTGCCGAGCATGGTGCCGGCCCAGGCGAAGATGCCGGCCAGGGCGATGATCAGCATGACCACGCCGGAGATCACCGCCGCCTCGCCGCAGAGCTTCCACAGGCTGCGCCAATTCAGCTCGCGGGTGAGGAAGAGGCCGACCAGCACGCCGTAGGCCACCCCGGCCACCGCCGCTTCGGTGGGGGTGAACAGGCCGCTGCGCAGGCCGCCGAGGATCAGCACCGGGGCGAACAGCGCTGGCAGCGCCTGCTTGAAGCTCTCGCCCAGCGGCGGCCGCTCGCCCTCCTCCGGCGCTTCCCAGCCGTAGCGCCGCGACAGCAGCCAGGCCGGCAGCAACAGCACCAGGCCAGCGAGGATGCCGGGGAACAGGCCGGCGGCGAACAGCGCGCGCAGGTCCACGCCCGGCACCACGATGGAGTAGAGGATCAGCGCGATGGACGGCGGAATCAGGATCGCGGTGGAGGCGGACGCGGCGATCAGCGTCGCCGAGAACGGCTTGGGATAGCCGGCCTTGGTCATGCTCGGCAGCATCACCATGGCCACCGCCGCCGCATCGGCCGGGCCGGAGCCGCTCATGCCGCCCATGATCAGGCACACCAGCACCGCGACCAGGGCCAGGCCGCCGTGGCGCGGGCCGATCAGCGCCTGGGCGAAACGCACCAGGCGCAGCGCCACCCCGGCCTTCTCGAACACCAGGCCGGTGAGGATAAACAGCGGAATGGCGATCAGCGGATACTTGGCCACGCCGTTGTAGGTGTTGGTGCCGAGGGTGGCGAGCATGTCCGGCGACAGCCCGGCGATGATGCCGATGGCGCCGGACAGGCCGAGGGCGAAGGCCACCGGCACGCCGAGCGCCAGCAGCACGGCGAAACTGAGGATCAGCCAGAGATCAGGGCTCATCGCCGAGCCTCCCGCGCAGGCGATCGAGGGTCATCTGAGTCAGGCGCACCAACAGCAGCAGCGCCAGGAGCGGCAGCCAGACCACGTACCACCAGTTGGGCAGGCCGAGGCCGGGAGACTCCGAGTCCCACTGGTATTCCTCCCAGGCGAACTGGCCGCCGTACCAGCACACCAGAGCCAGCACCAGCACGCCGGCCAGCCACTGCAGCAGGATCAGCGGCGTGCGCAGGCGCGGGAACAGGCGCTCGAGCAGGCCGATACGGATATGCCGGTTGCTGCGCATGGCCACCGAGGCGCCGGCGAAGGTGAGGATGACCAGCAGGAACACCGAGATTTCCTCGGTGAAGGCGAAGGATGCATCGGTGAAATAACGCACCACCACGTTGGCCAGGCTGATCAGGCTGATGATCACCAGGGCTAGGGTGGCGAGCACGCGCTCCAGCGGCGCGTCGACTGGCTTGCTCATAGAAACCTCGAATGACCGTGTTGGCGTGGTTCAGCGGCGGCTGTTCGCCCTCCCCCCTCGCCCATAAATGGGCGAGGGGGGCGGATCGGTGTCGCGCCACAGACTTCCAGCCCCCCGCCCCAGAGCCCTGGGGCTTGCGGTCAGATAGAACGAATCAGGGCTGGGCCACGGCCTGGCGGGCGGCGTCCATCAGCGCCTCGCCGATACGCGGCGCCCACTTCTCTTGCACGCCGGCGGTGGCTGCGGCGAAGGCGGCACGCTCGGCCTCGCTCAGTTCGATCACCTCCACGCCACGCTCGCGGATATCGGCCAGGCGCTGGGCCTGGGCGCTGCGCGACAGCTCGATCTCCCACTTGCCGGCGTCGATGGCGGCCTGGCTGAGCAGCTCGCGATCGGCCTCGGGCAGCGCTTTCCACACGCGCTGGTTGACCGCGAAGATCAGCGGGTCGGCCATGTAGTCCCACAGGGTCAGGTACTTCTGCCCGACCTGGTCGATGCGCGCCACGTCGAACACCGATAGCGGGTTCTCCTGGCCGTCCACCGCGCCGGTGGTCAGCGCCGGCTTGGCGTCGGCCCAGCTCATCTGCGTGGGGTTGGCGCCGAGGGCATTGAAGGTGTCCTGGAACAGCGGCGAGCCGACCACGCGGATCTTCAGGCCGGCCAGGTCGGCCGGGCTGCGCACCGGCTTGGCCGAGTTGGACAGCTGGCGGAAGCCGTTCTCGCCCCAGGCCAGCGGCACGATGCCGCGCTGCTCGATGGCGGCGAAGGCCAGCTTGCCGGCCTCGCCCTGGGTGATGGCGTCGAGGTCGGCGTCGCCCTGCATCAGAAACGGCAGGGAGAACAGGTTGAGCTCCGGCACCTGCGGCGACCAGTTGATGGTCGAGCCCACGGCCATGTCGATCAGGCCGGAGCGCATGGCGGAGAATTCCTTGGTCTGGTCGCCGGCGACCAGCTGCGCGTTGGGATAGACGCGCAGGGTGATGCGCCCCTCGGAGCGCTCGTTGACCAGGTCGGCCCACTTCTGCGCGGCCTGGCCCCAGGGGAAGGCGTCCGACAGCACGGTGGAGACGGAGTATTCGCGCGCCTGCGCGGTGGCGCACAGGGCGGTCAGCGCGGCGCCGGCGGCCAGCGCGGAGAAGAGTCGCTTGAGTTTCATCGGGGGCGTCCTTGTATGGATCTTGGTCGTTGTCGTTGTGTGCGCAGGCTGCACCTGGGCGATCCAGCGGCGAGCGGGTGGCTCGCCTGGCGCGCCTGGTCGGCGCGCGAAGGGGACACGGCGGGTGTCACGACTGCCGGGCAGGCCTTGTGGGCGAACGGCAGGGGCCAGCGGGTTACGCTTAGCCGCCTAACTATTCCAGAAGCGCGCGGCGAATGCCATTGTCCGATGTCTGTTAACGTTGCCCGGCCGAACGAGCCCCACCCATAATCGCCGACACCTGATTTCGGACCCTTGCCCATGGCCATTTCCCGCGACGACCTCGACCAGCACGGCCTGATCATCGGCGTGTCGCCCGAGCGCTTTCGCGCCGTGGCCATGCCGCTGCTGTTCGACCACCTCGNGACGACCTCGACCAGCACGGCCTGATCATCGGCGTGTCGCCCGAGCGCTTTCGCGCCGTGGCCATGCCGCTGCTGTTCGACCACCTCGACGCCCAGTGCGAGGGCACCATCGCGGTCAACCGCCAGGCGCGCATCGTCTGGATCAACGACAAGTACGCGCAGAAGGTCGGCATCAGCGACCCGCGCAGCGCGCTGGGCAAGGAGGTCGAAGAGGTGCTGCCGGCCAGCCGCCTGCGCGAGGTGGTGGAAAGCGGTCAGCCGAGCATGCTCGACCTGATGGCCTTCGGCGACGAGCACTTCGTGGTCACCCGCATCCCCCTGCGCGACGCGGACGGCACCCTGGTCGGCGCCCTCGGCTTCGTGCTGTTCGACCGCGCCCGCCATCTCAAACCGCTGATGGCCAAGTACAACCAGCTGCAGAGCCAGCTGCTCGCCACCCAGCACGAGCTGGCCAAGGCGCGCCGTGCGCGCTACACCATCGCCGGTTTCATCGGCGCCAGCGCGGCGGCCAGCGAAGTGAAGCGCCAGGCGCGCCGTGCCGCGCAACTCGACGCCACGGTGCTGCTGCGCGGCGAGACCGGCACCGGCAAGGAGCTGCTGGCCCAGGGCATTCACAACCTATCGCCGCGGGCCAACGGCCCCTTCGTCGCGGTCAACGTCGCGGCGATCCCGGAAACCCTGGTCGAGGCCGAGCTGTTCGGCACCGCGCCGGGGGCCTTCACCGGCGCCGAGCGCAAGGCGAGGATCGGCAAGTTCGAGGTGGCCAACGGCGGCACGCTGTTTCTCGACGAGATCGGCGACCTGCCGCTGCCGTTGCAGGCCAAGCTGCTGCGGGTGCTGCAGGAGCAGGAGGTGGAGCCGCTCGGCTCCAACCAGGTCAAGCCGCTCAACGTGCGGGTGATCGCCGCCACCCATATCGACCTGGAAGCCAAGGTGGCCGCCGGGCAGTTTCGCGACGACCTCTACTACCGCCTCAACGTCCTGGCCCTGCGCGTGCCGCCGCTGCGCGAACGCGCCGGCGACATTCCCGCGCTGATCGAACACCTGCTCGACGACCTGGCCAACCGCTCCGGCCTGGCGCCGCTGGAGCTGAGCGACGACGCCCTGGCCCTGCTCTGCGCCCAGCCCTGGCGCGGCAACGTGCGCGAGCTGCGCAACCTGCTGGAACGGGCGCAGCTGGCGGTCGACGGGCGACTGGATGGCGCGGCCTTGCGCGCTCTGCTGGTCGATCCGGTGGCGCCGAGTGCGCAGATTCCCGTCGCCCCCGTCGCGATGGCCGGCGCGCGGACGCTGGCCGAGCAGCTGGCGCAGGCCGAGCGCCAGGCCCTGCAGGCGGCACTGGACGCCACCGGCGGCAACCGCCAGCAGGCGGCCGAACGCCTGGGCATTTCCCGCGCCGGCTTCTACGCCAAGCTGGCGCAGCATGGGTTGGGGCGCCGAGGCTAATTCTGCTCATTTGCGGGGGCGGCTGGGGCGGCATTCCGCTTCAGCCGCGAAAGCCGTTGCGCCAAGCTTCGCGGCTAAAGCCGCGCCTACAGAAGGCGTTGTGGGCCGCAGTTAGGTAGCCCGGATGAAATCCGGGAATCGACGCCCCCAAAGCCCCGGATTGCATCCGGGCTACGACTCGGGCGTAGGGTGGATCACGCTTTATCGATCCACCATTGGCTACCCCACGAAACGCAACGGTGGAAATGCACAGCGATTACCCCCCTACAACACGCCCCAGAAATCCAGATATCTGGACAACCTTCGACCTTTCAATTCCATGAATCTGGACTAAATCCAGAAAGCTGGAGGCCATCTCGTACCTCTCCTGCTTTCCCGCGCTCGGTCTGAAAGCCTGAAAACCCCTGGCCATAGGCCCTCCCGCCCTATCGACCAAAGTCGTAACGCCCTCTGGCACGACTCTGGCTCTATATCCGGCAAGGGCGCGCTGCCGCATGCGCGTCTTCTCGATAAACGGCCCAGAGCCGCTAGAACAACAACAAAAGGAACCACCCATGGGTACCCTAGGTATTCTGATTTCCCTCGCGCTGCTGATGTACCTCGCCTACCGCGGCATCAACGTGCTGATCCTCGCTCCCCTGCTGGCCCTGCTGGCGTTGCTGTTCGCCGGCGACATCGGCCTGCTGCTGCCCACCTACACCCAGGTGTTCATGAAGGCCATGGGCGGCTACGTGATCCAGTTCTTCCCGCTGTTCCTGCTCGGCGCGCTGTTCGGCAAGCTGATGGACGACTCGGGCTCGGCCCGCGCCATCGCCCACGGCATAGTCGCGAAAGTGGGCAGCGAGCGGGCCATCCTGGCCATAGTGCTGGCCTGCGGCATCCTCACCTACGGCGGCGTGTCGCTGTTCGTGGTGGCCTTCGCCGTGTACCCGATCGGCGCCGCGCTGTTTCGCGAGGCGGGCATTCCCAAGCGCCTGATCCCCGGTGCCATCGCCCTCGGCTCGTTCACCTTCACCATGACCGCGCTGCCCGGCACCCCGGCGATCCAGAACGCCATCCCCAACCCCTTCTTCGGCACCGATGCCTTCGCCGCGCCGGGTCTGGGCGTCATCGCCGGGCTGATCATGTTCGGCCTCGGCACCTGGTGGCTCACCGCCCAGTCGCGCAAGCTGATGGCCGCCGGCGAAGGCTACGGCGAACACCGCGACGACCCGGTTGCCGAGGACAAGCGCGACATTCCCGGCTTCTGGCTGGCGCTGCTGCCGATCTTCGTGGTGATCGCGCTGAACTTCCTGATGGCCAAGCAGATCCTGCCTAGCCTCGACACCAGCTACCTGGCCAAGCCGGAATTCGGCGGCCTGCAGGATGCCAAGTCGCTGATCGGCATCTGGTCGATCATCGTCGCCCTCGGCGCCGCCATCGTGCTGCTGATCGGCCTGCACTGGCGGCGCTGGATGGACCTGAAGCAGAGCGTCAACGACGGCGCCTTCGGCTCCATGCTGCCGATCCTCAACACCGCCGCCGAGGTGGGCTACGGCACGGTGATCGCCTCCCTGGCCGGCTTCGTCATCATCCGCGACCTGGTGCTGGGCGTATCGAGCAACCCGCTGATCTCCGAGGCGGTGGCGGTGAACATCCTCGCCGGCATCACCGGCTCGGCCTCCGGCGGCATGTCCATCGCGCTGAAGACCCTGGGCGAGCAGTACCTGACCATGGCCAACGCCGCCGGCATCAGCCCCGAGCTGCTGCACCGCGTCGCCGCCATGGCCTCGGGCTGCATGGACACATTGCCGCACAACGGCGCGGTGATCTCGCTGCTGGCGATCTGCAAGCTCAGCCACCGCGAGTCGTACAAGTTCATCTTCGTCAACACCGTGGCCTTTCCGCTGGTGGCGCTGGCGGTGGTGATCACCCTGGGCACTCTTTTCGGTAGTTTCTAAGGTTCGTTGCATGAGCAAGATCATCAGTGCCGCAGAAGCCGTGGCGCGCATCCCGGACAACGCCAACCTGGCCACCGGCGGCTTCGTCGGCATCGGCTTCGCCGAAGAGATCGCCATCGCCCTGGAGCGGCGTTTTCTCGCCGAACGGGCGCCGCGCGACCTGACCCTGGTGTACGCCGCCGGTCAAGGCGACGGCAAGGGTCGCGGCCTCAACCATCTGGCCCACGAGGGCCTGGTGCGGCGGGTGATCGGCGGTCACTGGGGCCTGGTGCCGGGGCTGCAGAAGCTGGCGGTGGACAACCGCATCGAGGCCTACAACCTGCCGCAGGGGGTGATCTCCCAGCTGTTTCGCGATATCGCCGCCGGCAAGCCGGGGCAGCTGTCGCGGGTCGGCCTGGGCACCTACGTCGACCCGCGCCACGGCGGCGGCAAGCTCAATGCGCGCACCACCACCGAGCTGGTGCGGCTGATGCCCATCGACGGGCAGGACTACCTGTTCTACCCGACCTTTCCCATCGACGTGGCGGTGGTGCGCGCCACCAGCAGCGACCCCGACGGCAACCTCAGCTTCGAGCGCGAGGCGTTGACCATCGAGAGCCTGGCCATCGCCATGGCCGCGCGCAATTCCGGTGGCCTGGTGATCGCCCAGGTCGAGCGCCTGGTCAAGCGCGGCTCGCTGAATGCGCGCGAGGTGAAGATCCCCGGCATCCTCGTGGACTGCGTGGTGCAGGCCGAGCCGGCCAATCACCAGCAGACCTTCGCCACCGCCTACAACCCGGCCTTCGCTGCCGAGACGCGGGTGCCGGTGGACAGCCTGGCGCCGCTGCCGCTGGACGTGCGCAAGCTGATCGCCCGCCGCGCCGCGCTGGAGCTCAAGGGCGGTGCGGTGGTCAACCTCGGCATCGGCATGCCCGAGGGCGTCGCCGCGGTGGCGGCCGAAGAAGGGGTGATCGAGCGCCTGACCCTGACCGCCGAGCCCGGGGTGATCGGCGGCGTGCCGGCCTCGGGGCTGGACTTCGGCGCGGCGAGCAACCACAGCGCGCTGCTCGATCAGCCCTACCAGTTCGACTTCTACGACGGCGGCGGCCTGGACATCGCCTTTCTCGGCCTGGCCCAGGCCGATGCCGCGGGCAACCTCAACGTGTCGAAATTCGGTTCGCGCCTGGCCGGCGCCGGCGGTTTCATCAATATCAGCCAGAACGCCAAGCAGGTGGTGTTCGTCGGCACCTTCAGCGCCGGCGCCCAGGACATCCGCGTCGAGGACGGCCAGTTGCGCATCGTCCAGGACGGTGCGCTGCGCAAGTTCGTCGCCGAGGTGGAGCACCGCACCTTCGCCGGCCGCCTGGCCGCCGAACGTGGCCAGCCGGTGCTCTACGTCACCGAACGCTGCGTGTTCCGCCTGAGCCTGGACGGCCTGGAGCTGATCGAGGTGGCGCCGGGGGTGGATATCCAGCGCGACATCCTCGCCCGCATGGACTTCGCGCCCATCGTGCGCGAGCCGAAGTTGATGGACGCGCGGCTGTTTCGCCCAGAGCCCATCGGCCTGGCCCAGTGCCTACAAAATCTTTGAGCGTGAACTTACGGGCCTAACAGGCCCGATTATTTGCCGGAATGCTTAAGGTGCTCACGCCTCATCGATCCACCCTGGGCAATCGAGGCGAACGCCCCGAGATAGCGCCCCCGGATTTCATCCGGGCTACGCCGGCTAGACCGTAGGGTGGACCACGCTTCATCGGTCCACCATGGGCAATCGAGACAAAGGCTCATGGTGGAAATGAACAGCGATTTCCACCCTACATCCTTTCCCCCAGCTTATGCCGCGCGGCATACAGGCAAACCATCTCCATGGCCACGGTGGCGCCGGCCAGGGCGGTGATCTCGGCGTGGTCGTAGGGCGGCGAGACCTCCACCACGTCCATGCCCACCAGGTTGATGCCGCGCAGGCCACGCAGGATCTCCAGCGCCTGGTGGGTACTCAGGCCGCCGCACACCGGGGTGCCGGTGCCGGGGGCGAAGGCCGGGTCGAGGCAGTCGATATCGAAGGTCAGGTACACCGGGTGGTCGCCGACCCGGGCGCGGATCAGCTCGGCGATCTGCTGCGCGCCGCGGCGATGCACCTCGGGCGCGTCCAGCACCTGGAAGCCCAGGGTGTCGTCGTTGGTGGTGCGCAGGCCGATCTGCACCGAGCGCGCCGGGTCCACCAGGCCCTGGCGGGCGGCGTGGTAGAACATGGTGCCGTGGCTGACGCCCTGTTCGCTGGCATCGCTATCCGGCCAGGTGTCGCTGTGGGCATCGAAGTGCACCAGCGACAGCGCGCCATGCCGCTTGGCATGGGCCTTGAGCAGCGGGTAGCTGATGAAGTGGTCGCCGCCCAGGGTCAGCAGGCCACAGCCGGCGGCAACGATCCGCTCGGCATGCGCCTCGATGGCCGCCGGAATCCTGTGCGGCAGGGCATGATCGAAGTTGCAGTCGCCGTAGTCGATCACCGCCAGCTGGTCGAAGGGGTCGAACTCCCAGGGGTAGTGGCGTTCCCAGGCGCTGGTCACCGAGGCGGCGCGGATCGCCCGCGGGCCGAAGCGGCTGCCGGGTCGGTTGGTGGTGGCGGTGTCGAAGGGCACGCCGCTGACCACCAGGTCGACGCCCTCCAGGTCGCGCGAGTAGCGCCGGCGCATAAAGCTGGTGACGCCGGCGTAGGTCGGCTCCGAGTAGGTGCCGTAGAGGCTGTCGCGGGTGATCGCCAGGTCGTTGCCTTGGAATGCTTCCATTGCCTTGTCCTCAATACTGACTGCGAAAGGTGGTCCAGATACGGGTGCGCTCGCGCTGCTGGCGCAGCGGCATCAGCTGCTCGCTAAACAGCCGCGCGCGGACTTCGGCCGGCGGGTAGATATCCGGATCGCCGGCGATGGCCTCGTCCACCAGCGCGGTGGCGGCCCGGTTGGCGTTGGCGAAGAACACGCTGTTGGTCAGCTCGGCGATGGCTTCGGGACGCAGCATGAAGTCGATAAAGGCATGGGCGGCCTGCGGATGCGGCGCGTCGGCGGGGATGGCCATGGTGTCGAACCAGATCAGCGTGCCTTCGACCGGCACGCGGTACTCCACGCTGAACGGCTGGCCGGCCTCACGGGCATTGTCGGCGGCCATAAAGGCGTCGCCGTTGTAGGTCAGCGCCAGGCAGATCTCGCCCTTGGCCAGGTCGTCGATATGCCGGCCGCTGCCGACGTAGCGCAGGCTGGGCTGGAGGCCGGCGAGCAGTTGCCGTACCGCCGCCAGGTCGGCCTTGTCGCTGCTGTAGGGGTCCTTGCCCAGGTAGTGCAGGGCGATGCTGATCACCTCCTGGGGCGAGTCGATCACGGCGATGCCGCAGTCCTTGAGCCGTCTGGCGTATTCGGGCTTGAACAGCAGGTCCAGGCTGTTGCTCGGCACGCCCGGCAGGCGCTGCGCCACGGCCTCCTTGTTGTAACCCAGGCCGACCGTGCCCCAGGTGTAGGGCACGCCGTAGCGGTTGCCGGGGTCGGCCACGGCCAGCTTGGCCAGCAGCTCGCCGTCCAGGTTGCCCAGGTTGCTCAGCCGGCGGCGCTCGACCGGCTGCACGGCGCCGGCCTGGATCGCCCGGGCCAGGCCGCTGGAAGCGGGAAAGACGACGTCGTAGCCGCTGCCGCCGGTGAGCAGCTTGCTGTCCAGGGCTTCGGCGCTGTCGAAGATGTCGTACTTGACCCGGATGCCGGTCTCGTCCTTGAAGCGCTGCAGCGCCTGCTCGGGGATATAGGCCGACCAGCTGTAGAGATTCAGGGCCTTGTCTTCGGCCTGCACGGCGAAGGCGCTGCACAGCAGCAGGGGGAGGATGACCTGGCGCATCGGGAATGGCCTCGTGGTGGTGATGGGCTGGGGGTCATCCTGCGCCCGGCGTTGCTTCGAATAAATACGAAGTGATCTACTCTGGCATCGATGAATATCAATGTATGGAGCCGCCATGCTCAGCCAATTGCGCGACCTCGACCTGCAGCTGCTGCGCCTGTTCGTCACCGTGGTGGAGAGCGGTGGCTTCAGCGCGGCGCAGGGCGAGCTGGGCATCGGCCAGTCGACCATCAGCACGCAGATGGCCAAGCTGGAGACGCGCCTGGGTTTTCGCCTGTGCGAACGGGGCAAGGCCGGCTTTCGCCTGACCGCCAAGGGCGAGCAGGTGCTGGCCGCCACGCGCAAGCTGTTCGGCGCCATCGAGACCTTCAAGGGCGAGGCCCAGGGCATGGCCGACAAACTGCTCGGCGAACTGCGCATCGGCCTCTCCGAGGCGCTCTCGGACCAGGTGCTGGAGCGCCTCGGCGATACCATCGGGCGTTTCCGTCGGCGCAACCAGGCGGTGCAGATCGAGCTGCTCAGCGCCATGCCCGCCGAGCTGGAGAGGCGCCTGCTGCAGGACCAGCTGCAACTGGCCATCGGCTATTTCTCCGGCAGCCAGACGGCGCTGGACTACCGGCCCCTGTTCGCCGAGCGCCAGCGCCTGTACTGCGGGCGCCAGCACCCGCTGTTCGGGCGCGAGACGGTCGCGGCCAGCGACCTGGAAGACGGCGACCGGGTGCTGCACCCCTACCGCTTCGGCGCCGCCGGCGAGCCCTGGCAGTCCAGCGTCAGCAGCGCGCGCTGCGAACAGGTCGAGGGCAGCCTGGCCTTCGTCCTCTCCGGCGCCCACCTGGGCTACCTGCCCGAGCATATCGCTGCGCCCTGGGTGGCGCGCGGCAAGCTGCGCTGCCTGCCGGACAGCTGGGATTTCACCGTGCAGTTCCGCCTCGCCAGCCACCGCGGCCATAGCCCCGGCGAAGCGCAGCTGGCCTTCGCCGAGGACCTGCTGGCAGCCTTCGGAGCGGACTAGGGGCGCTGCGCGCCAGGCTCCCCGGCCGTCCTCAGTTCGGCGGCCAGGGCTTCCAGCGCAGCGAGGATCGCCACGATCTCGGCATGCAGGTCGCGTTCGTCGGGGATTTCCGCTTCCAGTTGCAACTGTGGATCGAAGCCCAGGGGGATATGGATACCCATAACGTTGTCCTCGTCGGCGCTGGCCGAACATGGCTGATGGATAGTTGGGCAGGGGATGAGCCGAACGGCTCGAAACGGAATGCTGCGCATCAGACTGTGCTCGCAACATGACGCCTTTATGACCCTGATCGGTAGCGAGGCTCAAGCTAGAGCGTCCGGCAGGCGATAAACGGCGGTCTATAGTTGCTCACTCCCATTCGTTCTCGCCGCAAGGAGTTCCCATGAGCAAGACCTACCACGTCGCCGTGCTGGTCGGCAGCCTGCGCAAGGCCTCGATCAACCGCAAGCTGGCGCTGGCCCTGGCTCAGCTGGCACCGCCCTCGCTGAAGCTGGAGATAGTCGAGATCGGCGACCTGCCGCTGTACAACGAGGACATCGACCAGGGCAGCCCGCCCGAGGCCTACGTCGCCTTTCGCGCCAAGCTCAAGGGCGCCGACGCGCTGCTGTTCGTCACCCCGGAGTACAACCGCTCGATGCCCGGGGCGCTGAAGAACGCCATCGACGTCGGCTCGCGGCCCTACGGCCAGAGCGCCTTCAGCGGCAAGCCCGGCGCCGTGCTGAGCGCCTCGCCCGGGGCCATCGGCGGCTTCGGCGCCAACCATGCGCTGCGCCAGTGCATGGTGTTTCTCGACGTCTACATGATGCAGCAGCCGGAGGCCTACCTCGGCGGCGCCGGCAGCTTCTTCGAGGAGGCCGGCATGCTCGGCGACGGCATCAGACCCTTCCTGCAGAAGTTCATCGACGCCTATGCCGCCTGGGTGGCGCAGCACGCCTGACACCGGAGCGGGCGGCACGGGCTAGGCTTGAGGAAAGCGCCACGAGGCTCGGCCATGGCAACCATCCAGCCCGACGAGGGCTTCTGGCAGGACGCCGAAACGGACAAGCAGCACGCCGCACTGCGCGCCGCCCTCGAGCAGCGCGCGCGCAGCGGCCAGCCGATGCTCGGCTTCCAGCTGAAGAAGGCCGAGCTGGCCGGCATCGATCTGGTCAACCACGGCAGCCGCGCCGGCTTCGTCCTGCGCGATGCCGACCTGTACCGCGCCGACCTGCAGCACGCCCATCTGTTCGCCCTCGACCTGCGCGGCAGCTCGCTGATGAAGGCCGACCTGCGCCAGGCCAACCTGCACTGTGTCGACCTGCGCGACTGCAACCTGCTGGGCGTGCGCCTGGAAGGCGCGCGACTGGACAACGTGGTGTGGGATCGCCAACTGCTGCAGGAGCGGGTGGCGCGCGAGCTACTGCGCCGCGGCGACGCCAGCGCGGCGCAGCAGCAGTTTCAGGAGGCCGAGGAAACCTATCGCAACCTGCGCCTGCACCTGGAACAGGCCGGGCTGTTCGAGCAGGCCGGCTACTTCTTCCACCGCGAAATGCTCATGCGGCGCCTGCAGATGCCACGGCTCTCCGCGCGGCGCCTGCTGTCCTGGCTGGTCGACCTGTTCTGCGGCTACGGCGAGAAACCGCTCAACGTGGTGCTGTTCTCCCTCGGCCTGATCGGCGTCTGCGGCCTGCTGTACTTCCTCACCGGGGTCAACCAGGGCGGCCAGACACTGGGCCTCAGCCTCGACCGCGGCCTGCTGGCCAACCTGCAGGACCTGCTCGCCTGCCTCTACTACAGCGTGGTCACCTTCACTACCCTGGGCTACGGCGACATCACGCCCGGCGGCCTGGCGCGGCTGATCGCCGCCGTCGAAGCCTTCGTCGGCAGCTTCACCATGGCCCTGTTCGTGGTGGTGTTCGTAAAGAAAATGACTCGCTAGCCTGGCGCATTTGCCGCCAGACGCGACCGGAATGCCGCTTGCCCGCCTAGACCGACCGGTCTACATAATCTCTCCCATGAACAAGACCACCCGCGACAAGTTGATCGACGCCATGATCGACGCCCTGCAGCGCAAGGGCCTGCACGGCGTCGGCCTGAGCGAACTGCTGGCCGACGCCGGCGCCCCCAAGGGCAGCCTCTATCACCACTTTCCCGGCGGCAAGAGCGAGCTGGCGGTGGCCGCTATCGAGCGCATCGGCCAGCGCGCCGAACAGGCCTTCGCCACGCTGTTCGAGCACCAGCCCGAGCCGCTCGACGCCCTCGCCGCCTGGCTGCATGGCGCCCTCGGCCAGCTGCAGGGCAGCGCCTTCGAGCGCGGCTGTCCGCTGGCCACGGTGGCGCTGGAAAGCGGCCCCGAGGACGAGGACATCCGCGCCGCCCTGGCCACGGCCTTCGCCGCCATTCGCCGGGCGCTGCAACGCCAATTGCAGGCGCACGGTTACCCCGAGGCCGAAAGCCTCGCCGCGCTGTTCGTCGCCCTCTACGAAGGCGGCCTGCTGCAGGCTCGCGTCGCCGGCAGCGCCGAGCCGCTGCGCCAGGCCGCCGACGCCCTGTTCCACCTGACCCGCCAGCAACGAGTGCCACTGACATGAACCACGACCGCCCGACCATCCCCAGCGAAGCCGTAGCACTGGCGGCCCGCGACGGCTACCCGCTGACCGCCACCCTGTACCACGCGCGCGAACCCCGCGCGCAGTTGCTGATCGCCGGCGCCACCGGGGTGCCGCAGGGCTTCTACCGGCGTTTCGCCGAACACGCCGCCGCCCGCGGCTTCAGCACCCTGACCCTGGACTACCGCGGCGTCGGCCAGTCCAAGCCGGCCAGCCTGCGCGGCTTCGACATGGATTACCTGGACTGGGCGCACCTCGACCTGGCCGCCGCGGTGGATCAGCATCGCCACGGCGAACGCCCGCTGTTCATGGTCGGCCACTCCTTCGGCGGCCATGCCTTCGGCCTGCTGCCCAACCATGATCAGGTGACCGGCTTCTACACCTTCGGCACCGGCGCCGGCTGGCACGGCTGGATGCCCAAGGCCGAACAAGTGCGCGTGCTGGCCATGTGGCGGCTGATCGGCCCGCTGATGACGCGCTACAAGGGCTACCTGGCCTGGAGCAAGCTGGGCATGGGCGAGGACCTGCCGCTGGGCGTGTACCGCCAGTGGAAGCGCTGGTGCCGCTACCCGCGCTACTTCTTCGACGACCCGCAGATGCCCGGCCTGACCGAGCGCTTCGCCCGGGTCGCCACGCCCATGGTGGCGCTCAATACCCTGGACGACCTGTGGGCGCCGCCCGCCTCGCGCGATGCCTTCATGGCCGCCTACGTCAACGCGCCCTACCAGGCGCGCACGCTCGATTCGCAGGCCGAGGGCCTGGGCAATATCGGTCATATGGGTTACTTCCGCCCCGCCGCCCAGCGCCTATGGGACGAGACGCTGGACTGGTTCGAGCGACTGCACGCCGAGCGACGGGCGGCCTGAGCCGATAGTGGTGGGGATGGGTGTGCGCGGCGCACCCTGCGGCGAGCTAGGCCAGCAGCGCGGGAATCCGAAGAGGTCGGGCGAACGCCCCAAAAAAGAAAACCCCGCGTTTGCGGGGCCTTGCAGACTGTAGTCCTGACATCCTTGATCTGCTCACCGTCCTGGCGGCTGTCCAGTGTGTCCCTGTTCGTTTGTGCGCTTCCTGCGCTGAATCCGTAAGCAGAAGAGTACGCCCGTGCCGAATCGCCCGACAGTGGCGATAAGCGGCAGCCTGTGTAAGCCATGGCTTACAGGCAACCAACCAAGCATTCGCTCGGGGTTATCTTGTGACGCGCGTCTTGCTAGACTCCGGCTTGTCCTACAAAAACAACAGACTCCGTCAACGGCGGTCATTGGGGCTCGATCATGCGCGCAGTCACCCTGATTCTCGGTTGCCTGGCAACAGCTTTTGGCACGTTCGTCCTGGCTTCTGGCCAGACTCAACTGGGCGATCCCAAGCAGGCCATCGCACAGGCCTTCTGGCAGGATCTCTACGGCGCCGGCGGCACCACGCTGTATTGCGCCAAGCCCTTCGACGGCGAGAGCGGCACCGTCACCGCCAGCCCGATCTACAGCAGCAAGCAGCTCAAGAGCGCGCTGCGCTGCGTCACCGACCGTCAGTGCACCATCATGAATCCGCGCTATCCCTACATCGCCGCGGACCTGCACAACCACTATCCGGCCCTGACCCGCGTCGAGCTGGCGCGGCGCAACGCCCAGTTCGCCGACCTGGCCGACGATGTGCCGAGCAAGTTCGCCGACATCGGCTGCGACCTGAAGACCAGCTTCCAACTGGTGGAACCGCGCGACGAGGCCAAGGGCAATATCGCCCGGGCGATCTTCTACATGCACGTCGAGTACGACCTGCCCATCGTCGGCCTGGTGCCGATGTACAAGGCCTGGCACCGGCTGGATCCGCCGGATGCCGAGGAGAAGGCGCGCAACGACAAGATCGAGGCGCTGCAGGGCACCCGCAACCGCTTTATCGACGATCCGGCGTTGGTGGATCAGCTAATCAGCGATTGACGCGGGGGGTGCCGCGCGCACCCTACGGGCGGGTTATCCCCGGCGTTTATGCAGCGACCGCAGCTTGTAGCGATCGCCGGGATGGATCAGCCGCGCGTAGCTGATCAGGTGATCCTCCGACCAGGTGCGGCGGATCACGCTCAAACAAGGCATGGCCGGGTCGATCTGCAGCAGTTCGGCGGTAGGTGCATCCACCAGCACCGCCTCGACCACGTGCTCGATGTCCGAGATCGGGCAGCTGGCCACCAGCACCTCGTTGGGCGTGTGCTGGCTGAAGTCGGTGTCCAGGTAATGCGGCACCCAGCGCGGGTTGACGAAGCGATCCTCGAGCTGGATCGGCAGGCCGTCCTGCAGGTGCACCAGGATGCTGTGAAACACCTCCGCGCCCAGGCGCAGGCCGAGGCGCAGGGCCACCTCGTCGTCGGCGGCGATGGCCTCGCAGCGCACCACCCGGTTGCCGTAGACATGGCCGCGGCCGCGTACCTCGGCGGCGATGTTCATCACCTCATGCAGCGGCGACTCGGCCTTGCGGTCGGTGACGAAGGTGCCGAGTCCGGCCTGGCGCACCAGATAGCCCTGCTGCACCAGATTCTGGATCGCCTTGTTGGCGGTCATCCGGCTGACACTGAAATCGCGCGCCAGCTGCTCCTCCGGCGGGATCTGGTGGTTGACCGGATAGGCGCCGTCGCGGATGCGCTCGAGCAGGTATTCCTCGATCGCCCGGTAGCGGGGGGTTGTGCTGGTCACTGCGATTCCTTGGGTTGTACCCGAAGCGCAGATGATAGCCTCCCCTCTCGCCCGCGCGTAGGGACAACGGCGTGCGATTGCCACAATATGGGGCACAGGCCGGCGGATCGCCGACCTGTGCCTGTGACGCACTCAGCGCGCCGCTTCAGGCTGACTCAGAAGTAGTAGCCGATATTGGCGTAGAGCTGATTTTCCCACTGGTCGCTGCCGCCACTGCCGAGGCTCTGGGTGTAGCTGCTGCCGCCCAGGTAAGGATCGTTCTTGCCATGCAGCCATTCCAGGGCGATCCACAGCTCCTTGAAGGAAAACGAGGTGCCCAGGATAAAGCGCTCGGAATCCTTGAAAGAACTTTCCGACTTGTCGAAGCGGCTGTAGTTGCCGTACAGCTTCACGCCGGAAAACAGCCAGTAGCTGCCCGGCAGGTCGTAGCTGAGGTCGGCCAGGTACAGGTTGCCCTTGGACGCCACGTTGAAGGTGCCGTCGAAGCTGCCGAAGGTCACGACCTTGTCGGTGCCGGCATTCTTCGGCTCCATCTGCTGCCGCGTCGCCTGCAGTTGCACGCCCCAGGGGCCGTTCTGCCCCAGGTAATGCGCAGCGAACACCGAGCGCCGGCCATCCTTGCCGGTGTCCTGGTTCTCCAGGGTCGAGGTCAGCAGCGAGCCGCCGATTTCCGACGACCAGCCGCCGACCCTGAGCTGGCGCGCCAGACGCAGCACCAGCTTGTTCTGCTCGTCGTTGTCGCTGCCGTCGACCACGTAGTCGTCGGCGTCGGCGACGTTGGTCGAGAAGGACTTGCCGCCGCGGCTGGTGCCCGTCCACTGGCCGCCGTCACTGGGGTAGAAAGCGGCGTGGAGGCTCCAGTCGGCATCGTCCTTGATGTATTTGACGCCGAGGTTGTGCACGTCCTCCAGGCCGATGACGTTGCCCAGGCCCAGGTAGAAGGTGCTGCCGTAATAGGGCAACAGGCCAAAGGGCATCTGATTGATGCCGACCTGCACCTGCTGCGTTTCATCGAACTTGTAACCTATCCAGGCCCAGGCCGGGAAAGAGACGTCGCCAATGCTGTCGACATAATCGTAGGGATAGGAGCCACCATAGAAACGATACTGCGCCGAGCCGATCCAGGTCTCCGAACGGTAATTCACGTCGATGCGAAAAGTATCGAAGGACAACTTCTGGATATCCCGATCCGGGTCGTAGTCGAAACGCGCCCGCAGCGCCCCGCCGACGTCCAGATTCTCGGTCACCGGCGCCGCTGCCACGCCTTGCGCGAACAGCAGCGCGGCGCAAAACATATAGCGCGGTCGGTGTTTCTTATAGTTATCGAACAACATATGGTCACCCTCTATTTTTGTGTTTTTACGGACAAAGCCCTGCCGCAATGCCATGCAGCAGCTGGCACTCTTGTTGAACGTGGGAAACAGGCACGCAGGGGCTAGCCCCGCCCTGCAAGCGACACGGAAGTTATTGCGAGTCGATGTTTAGCGCGCGGTTAGTTGTCCATGCACAGCCGCCCCTGGCTGTGCATGGCATCCGCCATCGCTGGCGCCGCGTCGGAGGGTTAGCCCGACGGCAACAGCCCGGCCGGCAGCAACGGCGTCAGCACCCGTTCGGCCAGCAGGTCGTTCGCCGCGGCGATGTCCGGGGCGAAGAAACGGTCTTCCACGTAGTAGGGCACCTTGGCGCGCAGCGCCTGACGCGCCTGCTCCAGCGCCGGCGAGCTCTTCAGCCCTTCGCGGAAATCCAGGCCCTGACAGGCGCCCAGCCATTCCACGGCGAGCACGCCGCGGGTGTTGGCGGCCATTTCCCACAGGCGCTTGCCGGCCGCCGGGGCCATGGACACGTGGTCTTCCTGGTTGGCCGAGGTGGGCAGGCTGTCGACGCTGTGCGGGTGGGCCAGGGCCTTGTTCTCGCTGGCCAGTGCGGCGGCGCTGACCTGGGCGATCATGAAGCCGGAGTTGACCCCGCCGTTGGCCACCAGGAAGGGCGGCAGCTGCGACATGTGCTTGTCCATCATCAGCGAGGTGCGGCGCTCGCTCAGCGCACCGATCTCGGCGATGGCCAGGGCCAGATTGTCGGCGGCCATGGCCACCGGCTCGGCGTGGAAGTTGCCACCGGAAATCACCTCGCCCTCGGCGGCGAACACCAGCGGGTTGTCCGATACCGCGTTGGCCTCCACCGCCAGCACCTCGGCGGCCTGGCGCAGCTGGGTCAGGCAGGCGCCCATCACCTGCGGCTGGCAGCGCAGCGAGTAGGGGTCCTGCACCTTGTCGCAGGCGGCGTGGGAGCGACCGATCTCGCTGCTGGCGCCGAGCAGATGGCGATAGGCGGCGGCGGCGTCGATCTGCCCGCGCTGGCCGCGGGCGGCGTGGATGCGCGCATCGAAGGGCGCTCGCGAACCGAGCATGGCCTCGACGCTCAACGCCCCGCAGACGCTGGCGGCGGCGTACAGGTCCTCGGCCTCGAACAGCCCGCGGAGGGCGTAGGCGGTGGACACCTGGGTGCCGTTGAGCAGGGCCAGGCCCTCCTTGGCCGCCAGGCACATCGGCTCCAGGCCGGCCAGCGCCAGCGCTTCGGTGGCCGGCAACCACTCGCCCTTATGGCGCGCCTGGCTCTCGCCGAGCAGGATCAGCGACATATGCGCCAGAGGCGCCAGGTCGCCGGAGGCGCCCACCGAGCCCTTGAGCGGGATATGCGGGTAGACCTCGGCGTTGACCAGGGCGATCAGCGCCTCGATCACCTGCCGGCGGATGCCGGAGAAACCACGCGCCAGGCTGTTGATCTTCAGCAGCATGATCAACCGCACCATGGCGTCGTCCAGCGGCTCGCCGATGCCGGCGGCGTGCGACAGCACCAGCGAGCGCTGCAGCTTTTCCAGGTCGGCGTTGGCGATGCGGGTCTGCGCTAGCAGGCCGAAGCCGGTGTTGATGCCGTAGGCGGTGCGGCCCTCGGCGACGATCTGGTTGACGCAGGCGACGCTGGCGTCGATGGCCGGATAGGCGCTGGCGTCCAGGGTCAGGCACACGGGCGCCTGGTAGGCGGCGCGCAGGTCGGCCAGGGTCAGCTGGCCGGGGCGAATATGCAGAACGGGCATGACTCTACTACCTCAACAGTCGATGGGCGCCAGCTGCTCGCGCAGCGCGGCCAGAGTGTGGGCGTCGCGCAGCAGCTGGTAGCAGGCACGGATATCCAGGTACAGCGGGTGTTCTTCGGTGTAGTGGGCGACCCGCTCGCGCAGGCGTTGCCAGGCGTGCCCGGTGCCGGTGCCGAAGGGCCGGTGCTCGATGAAATCGAAGGCCTGGGCCGCCAGCAGGTACTCGATGGCGAGCACATGGAAGGCGTTGTCGAGCGCCTTGTCCAGCTTCAGCGCGGCGCTCTCGCCCAGGCTCAGGTGATCCTCCTGCAGACCCGAGGTGAGGAAGTTGTCGGTCACCGCCGGCAGCGCCAGGCGCTTGTTGTCCGCCACCAGCGAGGCGGCGCTGTACTGGGCGATCATCATCCCCGACTTGACCCCGCCCTCGGCGGTGAGGAACGCCGGCAGGCTGTTGGCCTGCGGCGTCACCAGGCGGAAGGCGCGGCGCTCGGCGATGCTGCTCCACTCGCACACGGCGATGGCCAGCAGGTCGCAGGCCAGCGCCACCGACTCGCCGTGGGGGTTGGCCTGGGAGATGATCCGATGGCCTTCGCCCTGGCGCACCACCAGCGGGTTGTCGGTGGCCGAGTTGAGCTCGTCGACCACCTGCCGGGCGGCGTGCCGCAACTGGTCGCGGCAGGCGCCGTGGACCTGGGGAATCGAACGCAGACTGAGGGCATCCTGCAGGCGCTCGCCCTGGCTCAGTTCCAGCACCCGACTGCCGGCCAGCAGCCGGCGCAGGTTGGCGGCGCTGCGCTGCATGCCGGGGTGCGCCTTGCGCTGGATCGCCGCCGGGTCGATGGCGTCGAGCTGGCAGCCGAGCGCCTCGAAACTCATCGCCGCGACGACGTCGGCCCAGTCCGCCAGGGCGCTGGCATCGGCCAGGGCCAGGCAGGCCAAGCCGGTCATCGCCGGGGTGCCGTTGACCAGGCTCAGGCCATCCTTGGGCCCCAGCGTCAGCGGCGCCAGGCCGATGGTCTGCAACGCCTCGCTGGCGGCAAGACGGCGGCCGGCCAGCTCCACCTCGCCGACGCCGAGCAGGGCCAGGCCGATATGCGCCATGTGCGAGAGGTAGCCGACCGAGCCCTGCGCCGGCACCTGCGGCAGCAGGTCGTGCTCGAGCAGCTGCAGCAGCCCCTCCACCACCTGGCGGCTGACGCCCGAATGGCCGTGGCTGTAGTTGACCACCGCGCAGCAGATGATCGCCCGTACCTGCTCGGCGCGCAGCGGCGCGCCGATGCCGCAGGCGTGGCTCATCAGGGTATGGCGCGACAGGCGCTGCAGCTCGTCGGGCGCCAGCACCACGTTGCACAGCGCGCCCAGCCCGGTATTGATGCCGTAGTGCGCCTGGCCCGAACCGGCCATGGCCAGCACCGCCGCCCGCGCCTCGTCGATGCGTGCCCAGGCCCCCGCCGACAGGCGCAGCGGCCGGCGCTGGCGGGCCACGGCCACCACCTGCTGCCAGTCGACCGCGCCGTCGCCGATGACGATTTCCGCCAGACTATTCATTCACCACTCCCGCCAGCGGCGCCGGCTCGTCGACTCGTTCGCCGTTCGGCTCGTGCCGCTTGAAGATAAACACCCGGGCTGCCGCGGCGACAATCAGGATGAACAGGAACAGCACGCTGAAACCGCCGGCCGCGGCCAGGTACTTGATGCCCTCGACGCCCTGCGCGCCACCGCCGTAGGCGACCATGATGAAGGCAATGGCGCCGATCGACAGGCCCCAGATCACCTTCTGCCGCTTCGGCGACTCCTCGTCCGCACGGATGTCGTGGGTGCAGATCGAGGCGATGGTCGAGGTCATCGAGTCGGCCGCGGTGGCGAAGGAGAGGATCAGGGTGAAGATCGCCAGCGGCACCAGGATGATGGCCAATGGCAGGTGCTGGAGGAAGCCCCAGAGCCCGGCGACCGCGCCGTTCTCGCTGACGATGCGCACCAGGTCGAGGGTGCCGTCGAGCTGCCACTTGATCGCCGAGCTGCCCCAGATGGCGAACCAGACGATGCCGAACAGCGACGGCAGGATCCAGTTGATCACCAGGAACTCGCGCAGGGTACGGCCGTAGGAGATGCGCGCGAGGAACAGGCCCATCAGCGGCGCATAGGCGATCCAGATCGACCAGTCGTACATGGTCCACCAGGTCACCAGCGCCTCGCCGCCGGACTCCTTGGTGTCGAACGACCAGAGGAAGAAGTTGCTCAGCCAGTAGCCGATGGAGGTGGTCGACAGGCTGAGGATGTAGCTGATCGGCCCGACCACCAGCAGGATGACCACGAAGGCGTAGAAGATGTAGGCGTTGATCGACGACAGCAGGCGGATGCCGCGTTTGAGCCCCGACAGCGCCGAGGCGATGAAGATGGTCGCGATCACCAGGGTCAGCAGCAGCCAGGTCATCGGCGTCGGGCGGATGCCGTACTGCGACTCGATGCCCGAACTGATCAGCGCCAGGCCGGCGCCGAGCGACGAGGCCAGACCGAGGGCGATGGCCAGCACCGACACCACGTTGACCAGCGAGCGCACCAGCGGCCGCTGTTCGTGACGGCCGATCACCGGAATCAGGGTCGAGGCGATGGAGAACGCCTGGCGGCGGTTGTAGTGCATGTAGCCGATCATCAGACCGACCACCGAATACATGGCGTAGGGAATGAAGCTCCAGTTATGGAAGCAGCGCGCCAGGGCGAAGATCGCCGCCTCGGCGCTGCCGGGGGCGAAGGTCTGGTTGCCGATCTCGCCGTAGACGTTGCCCAGGTAGATGATCGGCTCGTTGACCGAGTAGGTCACCACGCCGGTGGCGATGCCGCCGGTCAGCGCCATGGCGAAGGTGGTGGCCATGGAAAACGCTGGTTTGGCGTGCGCCCCACCGAGGCGAATGTCGCCGGCCTTG
Organism: Pseudomonas sp. PL-6; assembly: GCF_054110165.1. Classification (NCBI taxonomy): domain Bacteria; kingdom Pseudomonadati; phylum Pseudomonadota; class Gammaproteobacteria; order Pseudomonadales; family Pseudomonadaceae; genus Pseudomonas; species Pseudomonas sp. PL-6. The sequence goes on from NZ_CM134189.1 coordinate 4,719,276, forward strand.
GAGAAGAAGATGTAGGCGGTGACCGCCAGTGCGGAAATGGCCAACAGCTGGTAGAGCCAGGCGAAATCGACCAGGGAGAAGTAGAAGATGCCCTTGGCCACCCGGACCAGGGCCGCGTTGTCGACCAGCCCCAGGACGACCGCGAGAAGAATGATGGTGAAGGCGGGGACGAACACCCCCACGTTCAGGCGTTTACGGCTACTTGTATTCATTGTTGCCTGCCTTTTCTGGGAACAGCGTTAGGAGGTCTGCCGACGCCGTGGGCCTCTGCCGCCCACGCCGCCGGCGTTGCGCACGATGCTCAGAGCATCGGCAGATCGAGGCCCTGTTCCCTGGCGCAATCGATGGCGATCTGGTAACCGGCATCGGCGTGACGCATCACCCCGGTGCCCGGGTCGTTGCGCAGCACGCGGCCCAGGCGGGCGCGGGCCTCGGGCGTACCGTCGGCGACTATCACCACCCCGGAATGCTGCGAATAGCCCATGCCCACGCCGCCGCCATGGTGCAGCGAGACCCAGGTGGCGCCGCCGGCGGTGTTGAGCAGGGCGTTGAGCAGCGGCCAGTCGGACACGGCGTCGGAGCCGTCCTGCATGGCCTCGGTCTCGCGGTTGGGGCTGGCCACCGAGCCGGAGTCCAGGTGGTCACGGCCGATCACCACCGGCGCCTTCAGCTCGCCGCTGGCGACCATGTCGTTGAACGCCTGGGCCAGGCGCGCGCGGTCCTTCAGGCCGACCCAGCAGATGCGCGCCGGCAGGCCCTGGAAGGCGATGCGCTCGCGGGCCATGTCCAGCCAGCGGTGCAGGTGCTCGTCGTCCGGGATCAGTTCCTTGACCTTGGCGTCGGTCTTGTAGATGTCCTCGGGGTCGCCGGACAGCGCGGCCCAGCGGAACGGGCCGATGCCCTGGCAGAACAGCGGACGGATATAGGCCGGGACGAAGCCGGGGAAGTCGAAGGCGTTGGCCACGCCCTCCTCTTTCGCCATCTGGCGGATGTTGTTGCCGTAGTCGAAGGTCGGCACGCCCATCTTCTGGAAGTCGAGCATGGCGCGCACGTGCACCGCCATCGACTGCTTGGCGGCCTTGACCACCGCCTCGGGCTGGCTCTTGCCGCGGGCCACGTACTCCTCCCAGCTCCAGCCGGACGGCAGGTAGCCGTGCAGCGGGTCGTGGGCACTGGTCTGGTCAGTGACCATGTCCGGACGCACGCCGCGGCGCACCAGCTCCGGCAGCACGTCGGCGGCGTTGGCGCAGAGGGCGATGGACACCGCCTTGCCCTCGGCGCAGTACTTGTCGATGCGCGCCAGGGCGTCGTCGAGATCGCTGGCCTGCTCGTCGACATAGCGGGTGCGCAGGCGGAAGTCGATGCTCGACTGCTGGCACTCGATGTTCAGCGAGCAGGCGCCGGCCAGGGTGGCGGCCAGCGGCTGGGCGCCGCCCATACCGCCCAATCCAGCAGTCAACACCCAGCGGCCCTTGAGGTTGCCGCCGTAGTGCTGGCGGCCGGCCTCGACGAAGGTCTCGTAGGTGCCCTGGACGATGCCCTGGCTGCCGATATAGATCCAGCTGCCGGCGGTCATCTGCCCGTACATGGCCAGGCCCTTGCGGTCCAGCTCGTTGAAGTGCTCCCAGTTGGCCCAGTGCGGCACCAGGTTGGAGTTGGCCAGCAGCACGCGCGGGGCGTCCGGGTGGGTCTCGAACACGCCCACCGGCTTGCCGGACTGGATCAGCAGGGTCTGGTTGTCTTCCAGGCGCTTGAGCACCTCGACGATCTTGTCGAAGCACTCCCAGTTGCGCGCGGCGCGGCCGATGCCACCGTACACCACCAGCTCCTTGGGGTTCTCGGCCACCTCGGGGTCGAGGTTGTTCATCAGCATGCGCAGCGGCGCTTCGGTCAGCCAGCTCTTGGCGGTCAGCTTATTGCCGCGCGGGGCGCGGATTTCGGTATCGCGGAACTTGGTCATCTTGCGGGCTCCTGTGGAGAACGAGTTAAGGGTGGGCGGTCAGAGCCAGCCCAGAAATTGTGCGAGGTAGGCCAGGGGAATGGCGAACAGCAGGCTGAGCAGGGTGCGCTGCAGCCAGATCAGCAGCAGGTGGCCCAGGCTCAGGGGAATCCGCGTGGCCAGCACGCAGGGAATCGAGGCGGAGAGAAACAGCACGCTGCTGACCGAGACGATGGCGGTGACGAACTTCACCAGCACGTCGGCGTCCTTGAGCAGCATCGCCGGCAGGAACATCTCCGCCAGGCCGGCGGAAATGGCGCGGGCCACCTGCATCGGCTCGTCCAGGCCGAACAGCCAGGTCAGCGGGTAGAGCAGCACGCCGAGCGCATCGAACAGCGGGGTGTACTTGGCCGCGAGCAGCCCGAACAGGCCGACGGCGAGAATGCTCGGCAGGATGGCGGCGGTCATGCGCAGGCCATCGAGGAAGGTTTCACGCAGGGCCGAGCCCAGCGATGGCGCGTTGCTGGCCTGCTCCATCCCGGCGCGCCAGGCGCTGCCCAGGCGGCTTTCACCGGGCTGCAGCGGCGCCTCGGGCGTGGACTCGGACGGCAGTCGCGACAGCGGGTAGATGCGCGCGCTGACCGCCGTCACGGCGAAGGTCACCGCCATGGCGCCCCAGAAGTACAGGTTCCACTGCCCCATCAGGCCCAGGGTCTTGGCGATGATCACCATGAACGGCGCCGACACGGTGGAGAAGCCGGTGGCGATGATCGCCGCCTCGCGCACGCTGTAGTGCCCCTGCTGGTACATGCGGTCGGTGATCAACAGGCCCACCGAGTAGCTGCCGACGAAGGAGGCCACGGCATCGATGGCCGACTTGCCCGGCGTGCGCCAGATCGGTCGCATCACCGGCTGCATCAGCACGCCGATCAGTTCCAGCAGGCCGAAGCCGATCAGGAACACCAGCGCCAGCGAGCCCAGCGGCACGATCAGCGCCAGGCTGAGCACCAGTTTCTCGAACAGAAACGGCAGCATGTCCGGCTGATACAGCGCCTGCGGACCGAGTTGCAGCAGGTAGGCGGCGCCGATCAGCAGGCCGAGCACCTTGAGCACGCTGAACACGCTATGGGTCAGGCTGCGACGCCAGCTGCCGTCGAACCAGGGCGCCAGCGCGCCGTAGAGCATGAACAGCAGCGCCACGCCGATCACCAGCGGCCGCGCATGCAGCTGCAAAGCGCTGGCGGCGTGGTCGAGGAGAATGGTCGAACGCCCGCCGAGCTCGAACGGCACGAAGAACAGCAGCAGGCCGATCAGGCTATAGCCGAGCAGGCGCGCCAGGGCCCGCGAGCGCGACACGCCGGCGCTCAACGGCAGGGACTCAGACATGGCGCGGCTCCTGGCCGCGGCGGCGGGCGGTGGTGAACATGGTGGTTTCCTCGTAGTTGTTGTTGTGCGGGAAAGGGCCGGGCTTGCGTGCTCAGAGGCTGAGCAGGTGGATCAGCCGCGCCGCCACGCGGGCGGTGCGGTTGTCGATGTCGTATTCGGGGTTGAGCTCGGCGAGATCGGCCAGGCGCAGCTTGCCGCTGCCCTTGAGCCGCTCGATCAAGGGCTCGAGCAGCTCCAGGCGCACCCCGCGCGCGGCCGGGGCGCTGACCCCGGGGGCCTCGCAGGCCGGCAGCACGTCGATGTCGATGGTCAGGTAGAGCACGTCGCAGGCGGCGGCAAAGGCCTCCAGCTCGGCGCCGATGGCGTCGAGGCTCGACTCGCGAATCTCGCGGTCCTCGCGCACCAGCACGCCGAGGTCGGCGGCCCGCTGGAACAGCGCGCGGGTATTGCTGGCGCGGCTGACACCAAGGCAGGCGTAGCGAAACGGCCAGCCGCGCGCGGCGCACTGCTCGGCGATCTGCGCGAAGGGGGTGCCGGAGGAATGCACATGGGCCGGGTCGCGCAGGTCGAAATGGGCGTCGAAGTTGACGATGCCGATCCGCGGGGCATGGTTGCCGGAGAGGTGCTCGGCCAGGCCGGACCAGCTGCCGAAGGCCACTTCGTGGCCGCCGCCGAGCACCACGGGGAAATGGCCGGCATCCAGCAGCGCGCAGACGGTGCGCCCGAGGCGGGCCTGGGCCGCTTCCAGGTCGCCGTCCTCGCAGACCACGTCGCCAGCATCGTAGGCCGGTGCCTGGCGGTGCCAGGCCAGGTTGGCCAGGGCCTTGCGCATCGCCAGCGGCGCGGCGGCGGCGCCGACCCGACCATGGTTGCGGCGCACGCCCTCGTCGCAAGCGAAGCCGAGCAGGGCCAGGCCCGGCTGGCTGTCGCGGCCAAGGGCGCGAATGCGCTGGTGCCAGCGCGGGCTGTCCGGCTCGGGGTCGGTACGCCCGCCCCAGGCCTCCATGGAATGGCGATCAGCGTGCATGAACGAGTTCTCCGTTGAAGATGCGCTGGCGCAGGCGGCCGGCCTGGACGGCGTAGGCCAGTTCGGCCGGGGACAGCACATCCCACAGGCACAGGTCGGCGGGCGACCCGACCTCGATCCGCCCCAGGTCGGGGCGGCCGAGGGCGCGGGCGGCCTGGGCGGTCATGCCGCTCAGCGCCTCGCGCGGAGTCAAGCGAAACAGGGTGCAGGCCAGGTTGGCCATCAGCGTGGGCAGGCAGATCGGCGAGGTGCCGGGGTTGGCGTCGCTGGCCACGGCCATCGGCACCTGGTACTGGCGCAGCAGCGCGATGGGCGGCAGCTGGGTTTCGCGCAGCACGTGGAAGGCGCCGGGCAGCAGCACGGCAACGGTGCCGGCCTCGGCCATGGCGCGCACGCCGGCTTCGTCGAGGTACTCGATATGGTCGGCCGACAGCGCGCCGTAGCGCGCGGCCAGGGCGCTGCCGCCGAGATTGGACAGTTGCTCGGCATGCGCCTTGAGCGCCAGGCCATGGGCCTGGGCCGCCTGGAAGATGCGCTCGCACTGCGCCGGGGAGAAGCCGATGCCCTCGCAGAACACGTCCACCGCATCGGCCAGGCCCTCGGCGGCGGCCGCCGGGATCATCACGTCGCAGACCAGGGCCACGTAGTCGTCGGCGCGGCCGGCGTACTCCGGCGGCAGGGCATGGGCGCCGAGCAGCGTGGTCAGTACGCGCACTGGGCGCAACTCACCAAGACGACGGGCCACGCGCAGCATCTTCAGCTCGTCCGCCAACGTCAGGCCGTAGCCGGACTTGATCTCCAGCGTGGTCACGCCATCGGCCAGCAGCGCATCGAGGCGCGGCAGGCTGGCGGCGATCAGCTCGTCCTCGCTGGCCGCGCGGGTGGCGCGCACGCTGCTGAGGATGCCACCACCAGCGCGGGCGATCTCTTCGTAGCTCGCCCCCTCCAGGCGCTGCTCGAACTCGCCGGCACGGTTACCGGCGTAGACCAGGTGGGTATGGCAATCGACCAGGCCGGGGGTCATCACCCCGCCGCGACCGGCGCAGGCGGCGCCCTGGGCGAACGCCTCATCGAACTCGCGCACCGGCCACAGGCCGGCGATGCGCTCGCCTTCGACCAGCAGATTCATCGGCTCGTCCAGCTGGGTCAGGCCATCGAAGACCCGCACGTCGCGCCACAGCTGTTTCGGGGTTGGGAATGCCGGCATGGGATTCTCCGCATTTATTTTGTATATACAATATGAGCCATCCGGGCGAGCGTCAAGCCATGCGAGGGAAAATGACCAGATGGTCAAAGGGCCTTTTCAAACCGATGGATACTGGCTGAATCAGCCTAAATAGAGCGATCAAAGCCGCCAAACAAGGTGACAACGGCCGCGCACCGAGCAATGACCGCTGGTCGCCCGAGCTTAATGTATATACATTAAGCTAAAGACCGCCCAGGAGGCTGCCATGCCCCATAGCCTGCTCGACCTCGCCACCGCCCATGCCATGCCCTGGAAGAACGGCGGCGGCGAAACCCTGGAACTGGCCATCGCCCCGGCGGGCGCCGGCCTGGACGACTTCGCCTGGCGCATCAGCAGCGCGCGGGTCGCGGCGGACGGGGCGTTCTCGCGCTTTGCCGGCGTCGATCGCAGCCTGGCGTTGCTCAGTGGCGCGGGGCTGCGCCTGCAGCGGGGCGACGGACGGGTCGAGGAATTGTTCAGCGGCGGCGCGGTGGCGCAGTTTCCCGGCGAGGAGGCGATCGCCGCGACGCTGGTGGACGGCCCGGTCGGCGACCTCAACCTGATGACCCGACGCGGTGTCTGGCGCCATCGCCTGGCCCCGCTACAGCTGCATGGGCGACAGGAATTGCACAACGATGCGGCGGTGATGCTGCTCTGGTGCCAGGCTGGCGCGGGCATCGAGTGCCGGCTGCCGGACGGCGAGATGCAGCGGCTGGAAAGCGGCCAGGGATTGCTGCTGGAAGACCAGCCCGGGCCACTGGCGCTGCAGGCGCCGCAGCCCGCCCTGCTCTATCTGGCCTGGCTGTATCGGCAGGGTTGACGCCCGCGGCAGCTGTCCCGCGCCCGCGAACGAAAAAAGGCGCAGCCCCTTGCGAAGCTGCGCCTCGGTCCTGCCAAGCTGGCCGCTAGAGCACGCCGATCTCCCGCGCGGTCTGGTCCACCGCCAGCTTGGTCTTGCTGACCAGCTCGTCCAGGTCGCTGCGCGTGGCCACCAGCGCCGGGGCCATGATCATGCGCCCGCCGGTGGCGCGGATGATCAGGCCGTTGTCGAAGCCGATGCTGCGGCAGCGCCAGGTCAGCTCGGTTTCGTTGGCGAAGCGCGTGCGGCTGGCCGGGTCCTCGCTGAACTGCAATGCCGCGACCAGGCCGCTGCCCTGGATCTCGCCGATCAGCGGGTGGCCGGCGAACGTCTCGCGCAGGCACTGCTGCAGGTAGGGGCCGGTATCGGCCTTGACCCGCTCGACCACGCCTTCGTCGCGCAGCGCCTTGATATTGGCGATGGCCACCGCCGCCGCCACCGGGTGGCCGGAATAGGTCAGGCCGTGGGCGTAGACCCCGCCCTGCTCCACCAGGGTGCCGGCGATGCGCTTGCTCAATACCAGACCGCCCATGGGGATATAGCCCGAGGTCAGGCCCTTGGCGATGGACAGGGTGTCGGGCTGGAAGCCGAAGTGCTGGTGGGCGAACCACTCGCCGGTGCGGCCGAAGCCGCCGATCACCTCGTCGGCGCACAGCAGCACGTCGTACTGGCGGCAGATGCGCTGGATCTCCGGCCAGTAGCTTTCCGGCGGGAAGATCATGCCGCCGGCGCCCTGGAAGGGCTCGGCAATGAACGCTGCGACCTTCTCGGCGCCCAGTTCGAGAATCTTCTCCTCCAGCTGCAGCGCGCAACGCCGGCCGAACTCAGCCGGGCTCAGCTCGCCGCCGGCGGCGAACCAGTATGGTTCGTCGATATGCGCAATATCGGGGATCAGTCCCCCCATCTCGTGCATAAATTTCATCCCGCCCAGCGCGGTGCTGGCCAGTGTCGAGCCGTGGTAGCCGTTCCAGCGGCCGATCATCACCTTCTTCTGCGGCTTGCCGACAATCTGCCAGTAGCGGCGCACGGTGCGGATCAGCACCTCGTTGGCCTCCGAGCCGGAGTTGGTGTAGACGGCGTGGCTGTAGTGGCTCGGCAGCAGGCTGAACAGCTGCTCGGAGAGCTCCACCACCGCCGGGTGAGTGGTGTGGAAGAACATGTTGTAGTACGGCAGCTGCTCCAGCTGGCGGCTGGCGGCGGCGGCCAGGTCCTTGCGGCCGTAGCCGAGGTTGGTGCACCACAGGCCGGACATGCCGTCGAGGTAACGCTGGCCGTCGTTGTCCCACAGCTGCAGGCCTTCGCCGCGCACCATGACCCGCGGGCCTTCGGCATTCAGCGCCTTCTGGTCGACGAAGGCATGGATGTGGTGGGCCGCGTCCAGTTGCTGATAGTCGCGGGTGGTACGGCTGGGGATGTGGGGGACTGTCATGGCAGTGACCTCGCCTCGATGGGTTGTCGGGTGCCGGGGCCAAGCCCCGGCGGAAATCGGTTAGTTACGGGCCAGCACCTGCTCCAGCGGCTCCGGGGTGAACAGCGGTTTGCGCATCACCAGCTTGATCCACAGCACCGCGATCAGCGACACCAGGCCAAGCACCGCGCCGGCGCTGTAGAAGATGCTCGCGGTCATCTCCGGGCTGGGCGAGACGTAGTAGATCGACACCAGCATGCCGGCGATGCCGAGCAGCTGCGGCAGCGGGTAGAACGGCGTCTTGAACGGCCGCGCCAGGTCCGGGTAGCGGCGACGCAGGGCGATCACGTCGAGGTGGCAGATGATGTAGGCCAGCAGCCAGGCGATGGCCGCGGCCAGCAGCAGCAGGCCGATGGCGCCCGGGTCGTCGCCCATCAGCAGCACCGGTGCGCCGGTGATGGCGGCGACGAACAGCACCGCCACCCAGGGCGTGTTGAAGCGCTTGCTGAGCCGCTTGAACTGCGGGAAGGCCTGGCCGTTGACCGCCATGCCCAGCAGCATGCGCGGGATGGCCGCCAGCGAGGTGTTGACCGTGCTGCAGGTGGCGGTGACCGCGGCGATCACCAGGAAGATCTTGCCGCCCTCGCCGAGCAGCGCGGTGGCGAACAGGTAGTGCGGCAGCGCGGCGCCGGCCAGCTCCGCCTGCGGCACGTAGAACAGCGCGCCGATGGAGTACAGGGCGATGGTGACGAAGATCACCCCGACGCCGAGCATCATCGACCAGGGAATGTTGCGCTCCGGCTGCTTGGATTCCTCCACCAGCGGGCAGACGAACTCGGCGCCGACAAAGCCCCAGATGGCCAGCGCCACCAGGGTCAGCACCCCGGCGCCGAGCGGGTTCCAGTCGTTGCTCAGCACCCCCTCCAGCGCCGGCTGGCTGCCGCTGCCGGTCACCGCGGTCAGGCCCAGGGCCAGCAGCACGATTACCATCACCAGCGCCAGGGCCGACTGCAGGCGGGCGAACAGGTCGATGCCGAGCAGGTTGAGCAGGGTGAACAGGATCAGCACGCCATAGGCGATGCTCATGCTGGGCAGCGCCCCGGGGTAGACCTCGCCGATGATCAGGTCGAGCAGCAGCAACTCGGCCGACAAGGCGAACATCGCCACCACCACGTAGCCGGAGAAGGTGGCGAGGATCGCCGGGAAGTGCCCCAGGGCCACCTCGGTGTAGCTGCTCAGACTGCCGGCGCGGGGAATCATCAGCGCCAGTTCGGAGAACGACATGACGTAGGTCAGAGCGAGGAAGAAGGCCAGGGTCAGCGGGATCAGAAAGCCCAGCCCGGCGATGCCGGCGCCCTGTAGCATCAGCACCATCACGCCCTGCGACACCACCAGGCCGATGGCCACGGCGAGCAGGGCGCCGAGGCCGAGGCGGGCCCGGGGCTTGGCGACGGGCCGCTCCGTGGCCAGGGTGGAAGCGAGGCTGATATCGGGATCGATCATGGTGGTTCTCCTGCAATCTTGTTGTTGTGACAGGTGGAACGACGGGCCCGCGCGCGGCTCAGCCGCGCAGTTGAACCCAGGTGGTTTTCAGCTGGCTGTACTTGTCGAAGGCGTGCAGCGACAGGTCGCGGCCGAAGCCGGATTGCTTGCAGCCGCCGAACGGCACGCAGACGTCGAGGGCGTCCACGGTGTTCACCGACACGGTGCCGGCGCGCAGGCGCCGGGCCAAGCGGTGGGCGCGGTTGAGGTCGTCGGTCCACAGCGAGGCGGCCAGGCCGTAGCAGCTGTCGTTGGCCAGGCGCAGGGCCTCGTCCTCGCTGTCGAAGGCGCTGACCGCCAGCACCGGGCCGAACACCTCCTCGCGGGCCAGGCGCATCTGCGGCCGCACGCCGGTGAAGATGGTCGGGGTGATGAAGTTGTCCGAGCCGCCCACGCGCAGGCGCTGGCCACCGCAGGCCAGCCGCGCGCCCTCGCCCTGGGCCTGGTCGATAAAGGCCATGATCCGTTCGGTCTGCCGCGCCTCGACTATGGCGCCCATGCGGCTGGCCGGATCCAGCGGGTCGCCCGGCTGCCAGTCGCGCGCCTTGGCCAGCAGGCGCTCGACGAACTGATCGTGGATGGAGCGCTCGATCAGCAGCCGCGAGTTGGCCGAGCACACCTCGCCCTGGTTGAAGAAGATGGCGAAGGCGGCCTTCTCCGCCGCCAGGTCGAGGTCCTGGCAGTCGGCGAACACCAGGTTGGGGCTCTTGCCGCCGCACTCCAGCCACACCTGCTTGAGGTTCGACTGCGCGGCGTAGGCCATAAAGTACTTGCCCACCTCGGTGGAGCCGGTGAAGGCCAGGCAGTCGACGTCCATATGCAGGCCGAGGGCCTTGCCGGCCGTTTCGCCCAGGCCCGGCACCACGTTGAGCACGCCCTCCGGCAGGCCGGCCTCCAGCGCCAGCTGGGCCAGGCGCAGGGCGGAGAACGGCGACTGCTCGGCGGGCTTCAAGACCACCGAGTTGCCGGCGGCCAGCGCCGGGGCCAGCTTCCAGGCGGCCAGGTCGAGGGGGAAGTTCCACGGCACCACCGCGCCGATCACCCCCAGCGGTTCGCGGCCGATGGTGGCCAGGGCATTGCTGGCGGTGGGCGCGACCTGGTCGTAGAGCTTGTCCAGCGCCTCGGCGTACCAGGCGAAGACCTGCGCGGCGCCCGGCACGTCGAGGTTGTAGGCATCCAGCACCGGCTTGCCCATGTTCAACGAATCGAGCAGCGCCAGCTCCTCGCGGTGGGCCAGGATCAGCTCGGCCAGGCGCAGCAGCACCGCCTTGCGTTCGCGCGGCGCCATGCGCGGCCAGGGGCCCTGCTCGAAGGCGCGGCGGGCGCTGGCCACGGCGGCGTCCACATCGGCGCCGGCGCAGGCGGCGACATTGGCCAGCAGCTTGTTGGTCGCCGGGTTGATCGACGCGAAACTGGCGCCGGATGCGGCCGGGCGCAGACGCCCGTCGATCAGTGCGCCGGTGGGGAAAGCCTGGGCGGCAGCCCGCTGCTGCCAGTCGGAGAGTTGCAACATCGCCTCGATCCTCGCCACGGCCGTGATGGGCGGCCCTTGTTGTTGTCGAGGTCGATGGTGGCGCAGGGGGGAAAACAGCGAAATTAGTAAATATATGCTCGCGACTTATGAAAAAACTGGGCTGCTGGCGACGGGCGCTGGAGTATGTTGAGGCCTGGAAATCCATGACAAGACGGGTCTGCAGATCCGCGCCTGAGGAGCCCAATGGCCACCTACACCTTGCGTCAGCTCAAGTACTTCGTGACCACCGTGGAATGCGGCAGCGTGGCCGAGGCCTCGCGCAAGCTGTATATCGCCCAGCCGTCGATCTCCACCGCGATCAAGGGCCTGGAGGACAGCTTCGGCCTGCAGCTGTTTATCCGCCACCATGCCCAGGGCGTGTCGCTGACCCCCGGCGGCGCGCGCTTCTACAAGAAGGCCCAGGAACTGCTGCGCATGGCCCGCGAGTTCGAGCAGAACGCCCTGGCCGACAACGACGTGATCGCCGGGCAGATCGATATCGGCTGCTTCGAGACCGTCGCCCCGCTCTACCTGCCGCGCCTGATCGCCGGCTTCAACGCGCTCTACCCCGGGGTGGAGATCCGCATCCGCGACGGCGAGCAGCAGGAGCTGGTGCAGGGCCTGACCGCCGGGCGCTTCGACCTGGCCATCCTCTACGCCCACGACCTCGACGCCACCATCGACAGCGAACCGCTGATGGCGCCGCAGAAACCCTACGCCCTGCTCCCCGAAGGCCACCGCTTCACCGGCCAGGCCCAGGTGTCGCTGCGCGACCTGTGCCTGGAGCCGATGATCCTGCTCGACGTGCTGCCGAGCCGCACCTACTTCGTCAGCCTGTTCGAGGAGCTGGGCCTGACGCCCAACATCGTCTTCAGCTCGCCGTCGATCGAGATGGTGCGCGGCATGGTCGGCCAGGGCTTCGGCTTCTCCCTGCTGGTCACCCGCCCGCACTCGGAATGCACCTACGACGGGCGAAAGGTGGTGATGGTGGACATCGCCGAAGAGGTCAGCGGCTCCGGCCTGGTCGCCGCCTGGCTCAAGCGCGCGCAACTGACCAAGCCGGCGCAGCTGTTCGTCGAGTACTGCAAGGAGCAGTTGGCGGCGGGGGAGTAAGGGCTAGGCCTGGACATGCGCCACGGCGGGAAACGCTGCGCAGCTTCCCTGCCTCACTCGCGCCGTAGCAGTAAGGCGAACAGCTCGGCGTGGCCGCCGACGTTGAGCTTCTGGTAGAGGTTGCGCCGGTGCACCTTGACCGTCTCCGGCGAGATGCCCAGCTGGCGGGCGATGGCCTTGCTGGAGAAGCCCTGGAGAATCAGTCGCGCGGTCGCCTCCTCGCGTTCGGACAGGCGTGCGCCGGAACGCTCCAGCAGGGCGCCGAGGCTGCCGACCGCCGGCTCGCCCACCAGCCCTTCCGGCGCGCTCAGCTCGGCGTGCCGGCGCATCGCCGCCAGCACCCAGTCACGCACGCAGAGCAGCGTGCCCAGTTCCGCCGCCTCGAAGGCCGTCTGCCGGCCCAACGACAGGCTGAGCACCGCGCCGTGGTGATTGACCAAGAACTGCAGCTCGTCGCTGCCGACCACCTTGCGGAAGTAGCTCAGGTAGTACTCGCTCTGGCGGAACTGGTCCGGCGCCAGGTTATCGAGGCTGTATAGGCCGTCGGCGATGCCGGCGCAGGCGGCCTGGTGGAAGGGGTCGAGCAGGTACATGCCGGCGCCGTAGTCGGCCATGTCCACCGCCCCGGCGAAGTCGAAGTCCGCCAGCAGCCGCGGCGCCTGGCCGCTGCGCATCAGGCTGACCAGGGCGTTGTCCAGCGGCACCAGCTGGCGCAGCAGGTCGACCTGGGCCCGCCAGAAGCCGTCGCCGCCGAGCTGGCCGAACAGGCGCGCCAGGCCCTGGTGCAACGGCAGTTCGCGCAACAGCGCCTGCATGCCTACCTCCTTCGGGTAACCCATGGGGGGAATTGGTGGCCGCGGCCGACGCCACTAGCCTGCAGTCTCCCGACCGATTCGGCCTGTCGCAGGCCAGGAGTGCCGCATCATGCTTCGTCACCGCGCCCATCTCAAGCTCGGCCTGGCCGTCTGCCTCGGCGGCTGGCTGAGCAGCGCCATGGCCCAGGCCGACAGCGTCCACGTCTACAACTGGTACGACTATATCGGCCCGAGCACCCTCGCCGATTTTCGCCGCGACACCGGCATCGCTCCGGTCTACGACACCTTCGACAGCGCCGAGGTGCTGGAAGGCAAGCTGCTCACCGGCGGCAGCGGCTACGACGTGGTGGTGGCGAGCAATTACAGCCTGCCGACCCTGATCGCCGCCGGCGTGCTGCAGCCGATCGACCGCGCGCAGCTGCCGCACAGCCGCCACCTCGACCCCGAGCTGCTGGCCAAGCTGGAACTCAACGACCCCGGCAACCGCCATGCCCTGCCCTACCTGTGGGGCACCAACGGCATCGGCTACAACCCGGACAAGGTGCGCGCCGCGCTCGGCGAGCAGGCGCCGCTGGACTCCTGGGACCTGCTGCTCGACGCGGCCAACCTGGCCAAGCTCGGCCAGTGCGGCGTGGCCCTGCTCGACTCGCCGGCGGAGGTGCTGCCCATCGTCCTCCACCACCTCGGCCTGCCGCCCAACAGCCACGACCCCGAGGACTACGCCAAGGCCCAGGCGCTGCTGCTCGAACTGCGCCCGCATATCACCTATTTCAACTCGTCGCGCTTTATCAACGACCTGGCCAACGGCGAGATCTGCGTCGCCCTCGGCTGGTCCGGCGCGGTGCTGGAGGCCAGGCACACCGCCGAGCAGGCCGGCAACGGCGTGCGGGTCGAGTACAGCCTGCCCAAGGAAGGCGCACCGGTGTGGTTCGACACCCTGGTGCTGCTCAAGGACGCGCCGCACCCGCAACAGGGCCTGCGCTTCATCGACTACCTGCTGCAGCCGCAGGTCATCGCGCCGATCAGCGAACACCTCAACTACCCCAACGGCAACCGCGACGCCACGGCGCTGATCGCCGCCGCCACGCGCAACGACCCCAGCGTCTACCCGCCGAGCGCAGCCATGGCCAAGCTGTACACCCTGCAGCCGCTGCCGCCGCGGATCGAACGCATCCGCACCCGGGTCTGGAGCGCGGTGAAGACCGGTCGCTGATGCCCTTTTCCCTCCCCTCAGATAGAGAACGATCATGAGCACACGCGCCCGCGACCTGGGTATTTCTTTCGGCCAGCTGCAGCCCGGCCCCCTCAACGCCATCACCGACGTGCCCGGCGTGCGCGTCGGCCACAGCAACGTGCGCGGCCGCTCGGCCCAGGGCCGCGACATCCATACCGGGGTCACCCTGATCGAGCCGCGCCCCGGCAGCACCGCCGAGCAGCCCTGCTTCGCCGGCGTCCATGTGCTCAACGGCAACGGCGACGCCAGCGGCCTGGAGTGGATTCGCGAAGCCGGCCTGCTGAGCAGCCCGATCGCCTTCACCAACACCCACAGCGTCGGCACGGTGCGCGATGCGCTGATCGCCCTGGAGCGGCGGACGCCTCCAGCTGACGGGCGCCTGTACTGGAGCATGCCGGTGGTGCTGGAGACCTTCGACGGCCTGCTCAACGATATCAACGGCTTCCACGTGCGGCCGGAGCACGTCGCCGCAGCCCTGGACGGCGCCAAGGGCGGCCCCCTGGCCGAAGGCGCGGTCGGCGGCGGCAGCGGCATGATCTGCCACGAGTACAAGGGCGGTATCGGCACCGCCTCGCGCCGGCTGAGCGCCGCGCAGGGCGGCTGGACGCTGGGCGCCATCGTCCAGGCCAACCACGGCACGCGCCGCGAGCTGCGCGTCGACGGCTATCCGGTGGGGCGCTATCTGGAGAAGGCCAGCTCGCCCTTCCTGCGCGCCGAACTGCCGCATCCGGGCATGGGTTCGATCGTCGTCTGTCTGGCCACCGACGCGCCGCTGCTGCCACACCAGTGCACGCGCCTGGCACAACGCGCCGGTCTCGGCATCGCCCGCACCGGCGGCGGCAACGAGGACTGCAGCGGCGACCTGTTCGTCGCCTTCTCCACCGGCAACCAGCCGGCGCCCGCCGACTACAGCCGCAAGGGTGCCTTCACCTGCGACGGCCTGCGCATGCTCAACAACGACCATATCGGCGAGCTGTTCCTGGCGGCGACCGAGGCGGTGGAGGAAGCCATAGTCAATGCCCTGCTGGCGGGCGAGACGCTGGCAGCCAACGGGCACCGGGTGCCGGGGCTGGACGCCGCGACGCTGCTGGCGGCGCTGCGCCAGGCCGGCTGGCCGGGGGCCACGGCAGAGTCGGCCTAGGCAGTGGCAGGCTGGCGCAGTGCAATCTGCGCCGCCTTTCCCGGATTGCATCCGGGCTAGCGGGCGCGGCATGGCCCGGATGCCATCCGCGGGCGTTTCAGGCGTCCTGCTGCAGCCACTGCGCCAGCCGCGCCAGCAGCGCGTCGCAGGCATCCAGCTGGGCCAGGCTGACGAACTCGTCGGGTTTATGGCCCTGCTCCATGCTGCCGGGGCCGCAGATCACCGTGGCGATGCCGGCTTCGTCGAACAGCCCGCCCTCGGTGCCGAAGGCCACGGTGCTGAAGTCCCGCGAGCCGCTGAGCAGCGCCAGCAGCTCGGCGGCTTCGCCCTGCGGGTCGGTGGCCAGCCCCGGGTAGGCCGACAACGCCTGGAACTCGATGGCGCTGGCCGCACTCACCGCGCGCATCTGCGGCAGCAGCTCGGTTTCGGCGTAGGTGCGCAGATCACGCGCCACCTGCTGCGGATCGTCGGCCGGCAGCGCGCGCACCTCGAAGTCGAACTGGCATTCGGCCGGGACTATGTTCAGCGCCCGGCCGCCCTGGATCAGGCCGGTCTGCACCGTCGAATAGGGCGGGTCGAAACGCGCGTCGCGGCGCGCCGGTGCGGCCAGCTGCGCGCCGATCTCGCCGAGCTTGCCGATCAGCTTGGCGGCGTACTCGATGGCGTTGACCCCCTGCGGCGCGTAGGCCGAGTGGCAGGCGGCGCCGTGCACCTGGCAGCGTATCGCCAGCTTGCCCTTGTGGCCGAGCACCGGGCGCATCTCGGTGGGTTCGCCGATCAGGCAGATGGCCGGGCGCTCGGGGCTGGCGCGCAGGCGTTCGACCAGGCTGCGCACGCCGAGGCAGCCGACCTCCTCGTCGTAGGAGATGGCGATATGCAGCGGCCGGCGCAACGGTCGTGCGAGCAAGCGCGGCACGGCGGCCAGCACGCAGGCGATAAAGCCCTTCATGTCCGCCGCGCCGCGGCCGTACAGCAGGCCGTCGCGCTCGGTCAGCGCGAAGGCCGGCACACTCCAGGCCTGACCGTCCACCGGCACCACGTCGCTGTGCCCGGAGAGCATCACCCCGCCGCCGCCGGCCGGACCGATGCGGGCATGGAGGTTGGCCTTGCTGCACTCGGCGTTGTAGTCCAGCTCGCAACTCAGGCCGAGGCCCTCCAGATAGTCGCGGACGAAATCGATCAGCGCCAGGTTGGAGTCGCGGCTGACGGTGGGAAAGGCGATCAGGCGGGCGAGCAGGTCGCGACTGGTGAACATGGGCTGTTTTCCCTGAAAAAATGGGGTTCGAAGGGCTGGTGGACGAAAAAAGCGTCGTCCACCCTACTGGGCATCACGCCGGCAATTCGTAGGGTGGATGACGCTTCATCCATCCATCAAACAATGCCAGATCATCGTCCGCCCTACTCGTCCCCCGGCACGCCATAGCTGGGCGCGGCGGTGGGGTCGAGGGCGCGGGTCAGGTAGTCCTGCATCTGCGGGGCATAGGCCTGCCAGAGTTTGTCCAGCTCGCCGATGGGGTCCTGCTCGGCCCAGTCGACGCGCAGGTCGACCATCGGCCAGGTCAGGTCGCCGACCACCTTGAGCGCCGCCGAATGCACCGGCCCGGCTTCGCCGCCGGCGGCCATGGCCGCGTGCATCGCCGCCAGCAGGCGCTCGGCCAGTTGCCCCGGGCTCTGTTCGAAGGCGCTGACCAGCGCCTCGATCACCGCTGCGGAGGCCAGCAGGTTGCCGGCGGCCACGCATTGTTCGCCGGCCAGGGCGTTATGCACGCCGAGCGCCTGGCTGCCGGAAAACAGCGCGCTGCGGCCCTGGCCGTCGAGCACCGCGACCTGGCGGTACTGGCTGTAGCCGTTGCGGGCCAGGGCCTGGTCCAGCGCCGCGGCGGGCTCGTGGCCGGCCTCGAGCAAATCGAGGATCTGCGGGCCGAGGGCCGGCAGGGTGACGTTCTGCGAGGCCACCGCGCCGACCCCGGCGCGCAGCCAGGGGCAACGCGCGCCGACGGCGATGCTCGAGGAGCTGATGGCGATGCCCAGCTGGCCGGTGTCACTGCAGCGGCCGACGATGGAAAAGGTCATGGGCGGCTCCTTAGCGTTGCCAGTCGTCCGGGATCACCGCGATCACGTCGATCTCCATCAGCCACTGCGGCTGGCCGAGGGCCGAGACCACCAGGCCGGTGGAGATCGGGAACACGCCCTTGAGCCACTTGCCGACCTCCTGGTAGACCGCCTCGCGGTAGCGCGGGTCGATCAGGTAGGTGGTGGTCTTGACGATGTGCGACAGGTCGCTGCCGGCCTCTTCCAGCAGCTGCTTGACGTTCTTCATCGCCTGCTCGGTCTGCGCGCGGGCGTCGCCGAGGCCGACCAGACGGCCCTCGAAGTCGGTGCCGACCTGGCCGCGCACGTACACGGTGTTGCCGGCGCGCACCGCCTGGCACAGGTCGTTGTCCAGGCTCTGGTTCGGGTAGGTGTCTTTGGTGTTGAACATGCGGATGCGGGTATGGGTAGGCATCGACTTACTCCCAGGAGGCGGCTTGTTGGACGGTGCTGGCCTGACGCTGCGCGGGGTCGCGGTACTCGGCGTACTTGCGCTGCGTGGCGATGTGATCGGCGATGTGCTTGGCGTCGTGCCACACGCCCCAGATAAAGGTGGAGCCGCGGCGCGACAGCCAGGGCAGGCCGACGAAGTACACCCCGGGTTCGCTGGACACGCCGCGCTGATGCCGCGGCTTGCCCGCCGCGTCGAAGGCGTCGACCTGCAGCCAGCTGAAATCCACGGCGTAGCCGGTGGCCCAGATGATCGAGGCGATGCCGGCGGCGGCCAGGTCGAGTTCGCGAATCGGCTGGCGGATGCACTCGGCGTCCGGGTAGATCCGGCGCGCCTCGGGCTCCTCCGGCAGGTCGAGGCCGTTGCGGGCGATATAGGCGTCGGCGGCATCGAGCAGCGCCAGATAGTTCTCGTCGCCGCGCGCCAGGTTGTCCGCCAGGTCGTTCTGGAAGCGCACCAGGCCGCCGTCGAACGCCTGGGTCAGGCCGACCAGGGTCATGCCCTGCTGCGCCAGGCGGCGAAAATCGATGGTCTCGCCGCCGCGCGCGCCGCTGACGGCGATGGTCACGTGCTCCTTGCCCGGCTGCGCGGCCTCGGCGTCCCACAGGCCGAGCACGCCCAGCCACCAGCAGAAGTCGCGGTTGCGGTAGCTGCGCGGCGGCCGGTCGTGCGGGCCCACCGAGAGGTAGACGCGGCGCCCGGCGCGCATCAGCTCGTCGGCGATCTGCACCCCCGAGGAGCCGGCGCCGACCACCAGCACGCCGCCCTCCGGAAGCTGCTGCGGGTTGCGGTAGGCGGCCGAGTGGATCTGGTAGAGCGATTCGTCCTTGGGCGCGATGGCCGGGATCACCGGGCGCTGGAAGGGGCCGGTGGCGGAGACCACGCGGTTGGCCTGGATCACGCCGGCGGAGGTCTCCACCGTGAAGCCGGCGCGGTCGGGGTTGCGCCGCACGCGCCGCACCTCCACGCCGGTGCGGATCGGCGCGTCGAACTGGCGGGCGTAGGCCTCGAAGTAGTCCGCCACCTGGTCCTTGGCGGCGAAGGCGTCGGGGTCGAGGTCGAATTCCCGGCCGGGGAAACGGTCGTGCCAGGCCGGTCCGTTGGCCACCAGCGAATCCCAGCGCCCGCTGCGCCAGGCTTCGGCGATGCGGTTCTTCTCCAGCACCAGGTGCGGCACGCCGAGCTTGCTCAGGTGCTCGCTGACGGCCACGCCGGCCTGGCCGGCGCCGACCACCAGGGTGTCGATTGCCGCGGGCACGGCCGTCGCATCCCGATAGGGCTGAAAGGCAGTTTGATTCAGGTCGGTCATGGCAGGGTTCCTCGGACGCTGATCGTTGTTGTTGTGCTGTCGCGGCTAGCCGCTGGGTGTTGGCCGCATTCTGTGCAGCGCGAGGGATTCGCGAAATTATGTTTTTTGTCGTCGCTGGCGAGGAAAAAGCTGCAGGCACGCCAAGCCCGCGGCCTGCGGGGCGAATGCCTGGGGCTATAGGATTTTTAGCGTTAGCAGCGACAAATCGGCGATGGGCCTGGTGTGCGCGGCGCACCAGGGGGCGAAAACGCAAAAGCCCCGGCACTGGGGCCGGGGCTTTTGGGTGTCGCCGGAGGCGCTTAGAACTGCGCGGCGTCCAGCAGGTACAGGCTCTCGCTACCGGCCTTGACCGAGGCGGTGAGCGAGTGGATGCGCGGCAGCAGGCGGGCGAAGTAGAAGCGTGCGGTGCCCAGCTTGCTGGCGTAGAACGCGTCCTGCCCTTCCTTGCCCAGCGCGGCGCGGGCCATCAAGGCCCACATATAGGCGTAGGCGGTGTAGCCGAACACCTGCAGGTACTCCACCGAGGCAGCGCCGATCTCGTTGGGGTTGCCCTTGGCGCGGTCCAGCACCCAGGCGGTCAGCTCATCCAGGTTCTGCACGGCAGCTGCCAGCGGCTGGGTGAACTCGTCGAGATTGGCATCGGCCGAAGCGATGAAGGCCTTGATCTCGTCGGCCAGGTGCTTGTAGTAGCTGCCGCCGCTGCCGACTATCTTGCGCCCCATCAGGTCCAGCGACTGGATGCCGTTGGTGCCTTCGTAGATCTGGGTGATGCGGCAGTCACGCACCAGCTGCTCCTGGCCCCACTCGCGGATAAAGCCGTGGCCGCCGAAGATCTGCTGGCCGTGCACGGTGGTTTCCAGCGCCATATCGGTGAGGAAGGCCTTGGCCACCGGGGTCAGCAGCGCCACCAGTTCCTCGGCACGCTTGGCGGTGTCCTTGTCCTCGCTGTACTTGGCGGTGTCGAGCTGCATGGCGACGTAGCTGGAGAAGGCGCGACCGCCCTCGTTCAGCGCCTTCATGGTCAGCAGCATGCGGCGCACGTCCGGATGCACGATGATCGGGTCAGCAGCTTTGTCCTTGGCCACCGGGCCGGTCGGCGCGCGGCTCTGGATGCGCTCGCGGGCGTATTCCACGGCGCTCTGGTAGCTGCGCTCGCCGAGGGCCAGGCCCTGGATGCCAACGCCCAGGCGCTCGTAGTTCATCATGGTGAACATGGCCGCCAGGCCCTTGTTCACTTCTCCCACCAGGTAGCCGGTGGCGCCGTCGAAGTTCATCACGCAGGTAGCCGAGGCCTTGATGCCCATCTTGTGTTCGATGGAGCCGCAGGAAACGGCGTTCTTCTCGCCCAGCGAGCCGTCGGCACCCACCATCACCTTGGGCACCAGGAACAGCGAGATGCCCTTCGGCCCGGCCGGTGCGTCCGGCAGCTTGGCCAGCACCAGGTGGATGATGTTCTCGGTGAGATCATGTTCCCCGCCGGTGATAAAGATCTTGGTGCCGCTGACCTTGTAGCTGCCGTCGGCCTGGGGCTCGGCCTTGGTGCGGATGATGCCGAGGTCGGTACCGGCGTGCGGCTCGGTCAGGCACATGGAACCGGCCCAGGCGCCGGCGTACATGTTCGGCAGGTACTGCGCCTTGAGCGCTTCGCTGGCGTGGTTGAGGATCGACAGGCAGGCGCCGGCGGTGAGCATCGGGTACAGGCCGAAGGACAGGTTGGCCGAGTTGACCATCTCCTCGACCTGCGCGCCGATCACCTTGGGCATGCCCATGCCGCCGAACTCCGGCGAGCCGCCAACGCCGACCCAGCCACCCTCGGCGTAGGTCTGGTAGGCCTCGGGGAAACCGGCCGGGGTCTTCACCGCGCCGCCTTCCCAGCTGCAGCCTTCCTCGTCGCCGCTGCGGTTCAGCGGGGCGATGCTGCCGGCGGTGACCTTGCCGGCTTCTTCGAGGATGGCGCTGGCGGTCTCGGCATCGACCACCTCGGCCAGGGCCGGCAGCTCGGCCCAGAGCTTGGAGACTTCGAAAACTTCATTGAGCACGAAGCGCATGTCGCGCAGGGGGGCTTGGTAATCGGCCATGGCACATCCTCGGAAAACGGAGTTACGTGAGGACTCCGAGTTTAATGGAACAACTTTATAGACACATAGGGTCGTGTTGTGACCAATTATTCACTAAAAGTTCGCATCCGCTTGATATGAAAAAGCCCGCCAACAGGCGGGCTCCAGTGACCACGACCGCCGGTCAGAAGGCGAAGTGTTCGGCCGGCAGTTCCATCATGCAGGCGCTGCCGGCGGCCAGGGCCAGGCGGTGCGCCTCGGTCCGCGGCAGCAGGCGCTGGAAGTAGAAGGCGCAGGTGGCCAGCTTGGCCTGATGGAAGCCGTCGTCGTCGCCAGCCGCCAGCTTCTCCTGGGCCACCACGGCCATGCGCAGCCAGAAATAGGCCAGGGTCAGGTAGCCCGAATACATCAGGTAGTCGACGGAGGCGGCGCCGACCTCGTCCGGATTCTTCATCGCCGCCATACCGACCTGCTGGGTCAGCTCGCCCCATTGCTGGTTCAATGCGGCCAGTTGGGCCACCTGCGCGCCGAGCTGCGGATGCCCGGCCTGAGCCTCGCAGAACTTGTGGACGATCTTGGTGAAGCCGCGCAGCAGCTTGCCCTGGCTGCCGAGCACCTTGCGCCCGAGCAGGTCCAGCGCCTGGATGCCGTTGGTGCCCTCGTAGATCGGCGCGATGCGGCAGTCGCGCACCAGCTGCTCCATGCCCCATTCGCGGATATAGCCGTGGCCGCCGAACACCTGCATGCCGAGGTTGGTCGCCTCCAGCCCGGTCTCGGTCATGAAGGCCTTGCAGATCGGGGTGAGGAAGGCCAGCAGGTTCTCCGCCTCCTCTCGCGCCTCGGCGCTTTCGGCCTGGTGCGCCACGTCGAGCAATTGCGCGGTGAAATAGGCCAGCGCGCGGTTGCCCTCGTTGAAGGCCTTCATGGTCAGCAGCATGCGGCGCACGTCGGGGTGCACGATGATCGGGTCGGCGGCCTTGTCCGGTGCCTTCGGCCCGCTCAGCGCGCGCATCTGCAGGCGTTCGTTAGCGTACTTCAGCGCGCCCTGGAAGCTCGCCTCGCCGAGACACAGGCCCTGCATGCCGGTGCCCAGGCGCGCGTGGTTCATCATGGTGAACATGCAGGCCAGGCCCTTGTTGGCCTCGCCGATCAGGTAGCCGCTGGCGCCATCGAAGTTGATCACGCAGGTGCTCGATGCCTTGATACCCATCTTGTGCTCGATGGCGCCGCAGCTCACCGCGTTGCGCGCGCCGGCCTCGCCTGCCGCATCGGGCAGGAACTTGGGCACGATAAACAGCGAGATGCCGCGGGTGCCGGCCGGCGCGTCGGGCAGCTTGGCCAGCACCAGATGGACGATGTTCTCGCTCATGTCGTGCTCGCCGGCGGAGATGAAGATCTTGCTGCCGCTGATCCGGTAGCTGCCGTCGGCCTGGGGCACGGCGCGGGTCTTGATCAGGCCCAGGTCGGTGCCGCAGTGTGCCTCGGTCAGGCACATGGTGCCGGTCCAGCGGCCTTCGCTCATGCGGCTCAGGTAAGTCTGCTTCTGCGCCTCGCTGCCATGGGCATGGATCGCCGACATGGCGCCGTGGGTCAGGCCCGGGTACATGGCCCAGGACTGATTCGCCGAGGCGACCATCTCGCTGACGATCAGCCCCAGCGACTGCGGCAGGCCCTGGCCGCCGTAGGCCGGGTCGGCCGCCAGGCCCATCCAGCCGCCCTCGGCGTACTGGGCGAAGGCCTCCTTGAAACCCTTGGGCGTGCTCACCTGGCCTGCGTCGAAGCGGCAGCCCTCCTCGTCGCCGCTGCGGTTGAGCGGTGCCAGCACCTGTTCGCAGAACTTGGCGCCTTCCTCGAGGATGGCGCCGAGCATGTCGGGGCTCGCCTCACTGGCGCCGAGTGCGGCGTAGTGGGCGGGAAAGGCGAAGACGTCGTCGATCAGAAAGCGCATATCGCGCAGCGGGGCCTTGTACTCGGGCATGGCGGTTCTCCAGTCGGGCAGCGGTCAGGTCGCCCCACGCTACTGCCGTACGGCGGCCGGCAACAACGACAGTTGGCCGGCTGAATGCGCGGCCATAAGCGACCTCAGTCGGCTTCGCCGGCCAGCTTCACCGCGCCGCGGCGCTGGCCGGCGCTGCGGATGCAGTTGCGCCCGGCGGCCTTGGCGCTGTACAGCGCCTTGTCTGCCGCCTTGATCACCGCCTGCGGGCTGCGCTGCTCGGCCTGGCGCGCGGCCACGCCCATGCTGACGGTCACCGACACCTCGCTCGCGCCCTTGCCGCCGCGGCGCTGCTTGCCCTGCTGGTCGCTGCGCGGACGACTCTGCTTGTCGCGCAGCTGCATGCGGTAGTGCTCGATGGCCAGGCGCACCGCCTCCAGATGGGGCTGGCACTGCTCGAGGCTCTTGCCGGGAAACAGCAGGGTGAATTCCTCGCCGCCGTAACGGTAGGCCTTGCCGCCGCCCCCGACCTTGCGCAGCTGGCTGGCGACCAGGCGCAGCACCTGGTCGCCGACGTCGTGGCCGTGAGTGTCGTTGAAGTTCTTGAAGTGGTCGACGTCGACCATGGCGATCACGTAGTCGCGGCCCAGGCGCTGCAGGCGTTCGTTCAGCGCGCGCCGCCCCGGCAGCCCGGTGAGCTCGTCGCGAAAGGCCATCTGGTAGGCCTCGTGGGCCACCGCGGCGACCAGCATGAGCATCGCCAGGCTGCTCATCACCTGCAGCGCGTGGGGCAGGATGAACACCTGCGGCAGCATCCACAGCACGCCGAGCAGGCCGCACAGCTGCGCCGCGTGCAACGGCCGCGGCTGCCGCAGGTACTGCAGCAGCAGGGCGACGAAGGCCAGCAGAAACAGCGGATAGGCCAGTTGCGCCAGGCTCATCCAGGCGCCGTGCAGGCTCGGCCAGTGGATCGCGGCCAGCCACTCGGCCAGCCCCTGCGGATAGCGCCGCGCCAGGCCCAGCGCCAGCCCCCCCAGCGCCAGCAGCACGGCGCCGCGGGCGAGCAGGTCCTGGGCCAGGTGCGAGCGCTCCTCCCAGCACCCGTAGAGGGCATAGAACAGCGGCAACAGCAGGCAGACCAGGTGGAACACCAGGGCCGCATCCTCGCGCACCTGGCCGCCGGCGCGGAAATGGTCGACCTGGATGTCGAGCAGGAAATAGGCGAGGTACAGCACCAGCAGCAGGAACAGCTCGCGCTGACGACCGTAGCCCAGGCAGAAGGCGCCGCCGAGCAGCAGCAACAGGGTCGGCAGTACATTGAACAGCGAGACGAAGAACTCGCTCAGCACCGGCAAACGCGCCGCCAGCAGCCCGCCGAGCAGCAACGGCAGCGAAGACAGGAAATGGCTGAGGCGCAGGCTGGCGAGACGCATCGCGGCAACGTCCATCACGGAGATGACGGCATTTTGCCTGCTTGCTGCGGCGAAAACAGCGACGGGTTGCGACATTCCGTTATCGCCAGCGCACCGGCATAAAAAAACGCCGCCCCGAGGGGCGGCGTTCTTCGACCAGCGGATGGCAGGCTTAGAAGCCCAGGGCGAAGTGCTCTTCGTCCATGTCCATCAGGTTGCTGGCGCCGGACAGCATGGCTTCGACGTGCATGCGGGTACGCGGCAGGATGCGCGCGTAGTAGAAGCGTGCGGTCTGCAGCTTGGCCTTGTAGAAGGCCTCGTCACCGCTGCCGGCGGCCAGCTTCTCGGCCGCCAGGCGCGCCATGTCGGCCCAGAAGTAGGCCAGGCAGGCGTAGCCGGAGTACATCAGGTAGTCCACCGAAGCGGCCCCGACTTCCTCGCGGTCCTTCATCGCCGCCATGCCGACCTTCATGGTGATGTCGCCCCACTCCTTGTTCAGCTTGGCCAGCGGCTCGACGAACTCCTTAACGGCATCGTTGGCCTCGTTGGCCTGGCAGAACTTGTGCACGATCTTGGTGAAGTTCTTCAGCGCGCCGCCCTGGGTCATGAGGATCTTGCGACCCAGCA
Organism: Pseudomonas sp. PL-6; assembly: GCF_054110165.1. Lineage (NCBI taxonomy): Bacteria > Pseudomonadati > Pseudomonadota > Gammaproteobacteria > Pseudomonadales > Pseudomonadaceae > Pseudomonas > Pseudomonas sp. PL-6. The sequence goes on from NZ_CM134189.1 coordinate 4,744,361, forward strand.
GGTCGAGGGCCTGCACGCCGGTGGTGCCTTCGTACATCATCGAGATGCGGCAGTCGCGCAGGTTCTGCTCCATGCCCCACTCGCTGATGAAGCCGTGGCCACCGTAGATCTGCATGCCGTGGGAGGCGGACTCGAAGCCCACTTCGGTCATGAAGGCCTTGGCGATCGGGGTGAGGAAAGCCAGCAGTTCGTCGGCGGCTTTCTTCTCTTCTTCGTTCTGGCTGTGCTGAACGATGTCGACCTGCTTGGCGGTGAAGTAGACCATGGCGCGGTTGCCTTCGGCGAAGGCCTTCATGGTCAGCAGCATGCGGCGCACGTCCGGATGCACGATGATCGGGTCGGCGGCTTTTTCCGGCGCTTTCGGGCCGGTCAGCGAACGCATCTGCAGACGCTCGCGGGCGTACTTGATGCCACCCTGGAAGCCGACTTCGGCGTGGGCCAGGCCTTGCAGCGCGGTACCCAGGCGAGCGGTGTTCATGAAGGTGAACATGCAGTTCAGGCCCTTGTTGGCCGGGCCGATCAGGAAGCCGGTGGCGCCGTCGAAGTTCATCACGCAGGTGGCGTTGCCGTGGATGCCCATCTTGTGCTCGATCGAGCCACAGGACACCGCGTTGCGCTCACCGACGCCGCCATCGGCCGAGGGCAGGAACTTCGGCACGATGAACAGCGAGATACCCTTGGTACCGGCCGGCGCATCGGGCAGGCGGGCCAGAACGATATGGACGATGTTGTCGGCCATGTCGTGCTCGCCAGCGGAGATGAAGATCTTGGTGCCGGAAACCTTGTAGCTGCCGTCGGCCTGCGGTTCGGCCTTGGTGCGCAGCATGCCCAGGTCGGTGCCGCAATGCGGCTCGGTCAGGCACATGGTGCCGGTCCACTCGCCGGACACCAGCTTGGTCAGGTAGGTGTGCTTCTGCTCGTCGGTGCCGTGGGCGCTCAGGGTGTTCATCGCACCGTGGGACAGGCCCGGGTACATGCCCCAGGACCAGTTGGCCGAACCGACCATCTCGCTGATGGCCAGGCCGAGGGATTCCGGCAGGCCCTGGCCGCCGTGCTCGACGTCGTGCGCCAGGCTCGGCCAGCCGCCTTCGACGAACTGCTGATAGGCCTCTTTGAAGCCGGTCGGGGTCTTCACGCCGGATTCGCTCCAGGTGCAGCCCTCGATGTCACCCACACGGTTCAGCGGCGACAGCACCTGCTCGCAGAACTTGGCGCCTTCTTCGAGGATGGCGTCGACCATGTCCGGAGTGGCGTCCTGGCAGCCAGGCAGGCTCTGATAGTGCGCTTCGTAGCCCAGCAGTTCGTCACGGACGAAACGAATATCACGCAAGGGGGCCTTGTAATCAGGCATAGCGGTAAACCTCTGCGGTGGATTCCTAGTAGTTGGGGTGACCGGCTTGTCGGTCGCTTTCGGGATCACTCCCGGCTGCTGGGCCACGCATTCGCGGCCCAGCAATCAAACAGGCGTTTGAAACATACGTTTACGCCACCCCCTTGTCAAGCGCTCCAATCGCCCGGCTAGGCGAGCAGATCGATGCGCGAATCCGGCGCCGGCAATTCGCCCAGGCGCCGATACAGCTCAAGACTAGGCGCTGGCGGCAAGGACTGCTGCGCGGCGCGGTCTTCTTCGTCGCCTTCCTCGGCGTCCCGCTCGGCCTGGCGCGCCTCGGCCGCGGCGGCGGCCTCCGCGCGGCGCAGCTCGGCCAGTTCCACCCGCGCCTGAGCCGCCTGCGCCTGGGCCTGGGCGGCGACGCGCAGGTCCTGCGCGGACGGCTCGACCGGCGCCAGCGCGGCACGCAGGACCACCTCCATCTTGCGCAGGGTGGCTTCGGGATCATTGGGCACGGGGGCGGTGTCGATGCTGACTTCGCCGGAAACGGCGTAGCGCTGGCCGTCCGGGCCGCGCTTGAAGCTGTAGCTGGGCGCCCCGGCGTACTGTCCGCCCACCGCGGCATGGGCCTGCTCGTGGGCGCGCACTTCGCGGTCGCGCTGGCGCAGCTCGGCGATTTCCAGTTGTTCGAGACGTTGCTGCTGCGCACTGGGCTCGCCGTCGCCACGGCCATCGCGCTCGGCCGAGCGATCCGCCTCCTCGCGCCCGGAAGCGGAGGAGTCGGCCTGCGCCTCCTGCGTCGGGGCGGCAGGCGGCTGATCGGCGCGAGCGATATCGGGGGAAACTGCGGCCGAGAGTGGCCGGGCCGGCGCGACGGGCGGCGAAGGGACGAACGACGGCAGGCTGCTGCCGATCTGCATATGCTCCCTCCTACCCCGCAGTTGGCCGCATCCGCGGCCGGGGTGGAACTACTTAGGCACGCGTATCGATCAGGGTGCCAAGCACCTCGTCGGCGGTTTCCACGACGCGCGCACTGGCGCGCACCTCGTTCTCGCCGACGCGCAGGGCGACCAGGCTTTGCGCCAGGTCGGGGCGAGTCTGTTCGGCGGCTTGCGGCGCCGGATTGACCTGATTCTGCGGCGGGGTCTGACTGCCTTGCGGCGGCTGGCTGACGGCGTTGCTGGCGATCTCGCTGGCTGCCTGTTCGACACGGCGCTGCCCGGCCTGAATGCCGCTCAGACCCGAGTTGAATGCGTTGGCGGAGATTTCCATCGGCAGCTCCCGGCGCGATTAGAACCTAATGGCCGGTATTGAAGCAGAAACTGCCTAAATAACGTACAGGCAAAAGGCTATGGTCGGGTAACTGCTTATTACCGGCGGACCAGCCGGTCGAGATCCAGATGCGCCGCCACCGCCGCCGGGCTTGCCTGGGCCAGACGCGGCACGCGCCCCAGGCAGGGCGCCGCCAGACGTTCGGCGAGGGTGGCGAGGTTTTCCTCCAGGCGCGAGGTCTGCGCATCGACCACATTGGCCACCCAGCCGGCCAGGCGCAGGCCGTCGCGCTCGATGGCCTCCATGCTGAGCACGGCGTGGTTGATGCAGCCCAGGCGCACGCCGACCACCAGGATCACCGGCAGGCCCAGGGCCACGGCCAGGTCGGAGAGGTTCTCGTCGCCGGCCAGCGGCACGCGCCAGCCGCCGGCGCCTTCCACCAGGGAAAAATCGGCGCCCTTGGCCAGGATCGCGCGCACCGGGCCGAGCAGGCTGGCCACATCCAGCTGCACCCCGGCCTCGCGCGCCGCCAGGTGCGGGGCGATGGCCGGGGCGAAGGCCAGCGGATTGACCTCCTCGTAGCGCAGCGCCAGCGAGCATTCGCCGAGCAGGGCCAGGGCATCGTCGTTGCGCAGGCCGTCTGCGGTCATGGCGCAACCGGAGGCCACCGGCTTGGCCGCCGCGGTACTCAGCCCGCGCCGGCGAGCGGCATGCAGCAAGCCGGCGGCGATGGTGGTCTTGCCGATTTCCGTGTCCGTTCCGGTAACGAAGTAGGCTTGAGTCATCAGTCGAACCCTCTGCCGAAGTGGTCTTGCCGGCTTCTCATGCCGAGCCAGGTATCCGTTCCGGTGACGAAGTAGGCGTGGGTCACTGCGGGTGCTCCATTCGATCCACGCTCAACGGCTTCTGCAGCACGCCATAGACCACCTGGTAGGTGGCCGGCAGCCCCTCGGCCTGGCGGAAGCCCTCGTAGGACTCGATCAGCGCGCGAATCCGCGCGCGCCCGGTCAGCCCGCCCGGCCGCCCCGGGTTGAGGTTGTGCGCGCCGAGGTCCTTGAGCGAGGCGGTCAGGCTGCGCAGGTCGGGAAAATGCAGCACCTCGGCCTGGCGCTGCAGGCTCAGCAGCTGCAACTCGCCGGCGGCGCACAGGCGCTGGTAGTCCTCGAAGCGGCGAAAGCGGTTGACGTGGACGAAGCCGTCCACCGCCTGCCAGCTGCCCTGCAGCTCCTGCAGGGTGCCGACGCACAGACTGGAAAAGGCCAGCACGCCGCCCGGGCGCAGCACCCGCGCCGCCTCGCGGAGCACCTGCGGGAAATCGGCGCACCACTGCAGCGCCAGGCTGGAGAACAGCAGGTCGAGGCTGGCGGCCTGCAGCGGCAGCGCCTCGGCATCGCCGGCGACGAAATGCGCGGCGCCACCCAGCGGCCGGGCATGGCGCAGCATGCCCTCGGCGATATCCACGGCCAGGCCCTCGCTCCGCGGGAAGCGTGCGCCCAGGGCGCGGGTGAAATGCCCGGTGCCGCAGCCCAGGTCCAGCCAGCGCGCCGGCTGTAGCGAGACGGGCAGGCGCTCGAGCAGCTGCGCGCCGACGCTGCGCTGCAGCTCGGCCACCGCGTCGTAACTGTCCGCCGCACGGGAGAAGGAGGCCGCGACCTGGCGCTTGTCCGGCAGACCGCCGGGCTGGGCATGCTCGCTCATGGTCGGCCCCCGCGGAAGAAAGCCAGCACCCTACGACTCGCCATCACTGGCCTCGCGGATAAAGTCGAGCAACAGCGCCGCCAGGGCCTGCGGCTGTTCCAGCACGAAGGCATGGCCGCAGCCTTCCAGCACATCCACCTCGCCGGCCGGCAGCAGGGCCAGCAGCGCTGCGCCGGCTGCGGCCGGTACCAGGGCGTCCTGCTCGGCCAGCAGGTGCAACTGCGGCCCGGCGAAGGCGGCCAGCGCCGCGCGATTGTCCAGGCTCGCCAGCACCCGAAGCCCGGCCAGCAATTGCGCGCCATCCGCCTTGGTCAGCGCCGCTAGCAGGCGGCGCGCCAGGCCGCGGGCGTCGCTTGCGCCCTGGGCGCAGAGCATGGCGAAACGCTTGAGGGTGGCGCCGGCGTCCTGCGCGCAGCCGGCCTCGAACGCGGCGAAGGTCTCGACCGGCATGGCGCTCGGCCAGTCCTCGCGAGCGACGAAGCAGGCATTGGCGGCCAGGCTGATCAGCCCCCGGCAACGCGCGCCGCGGCGCGCCGCCAGCGCGGTGGCGAGCATGCCGCCGAGCGACCAGCCGGCCAGCCAGCAGTCTTGCGGCAGGCGCGCGTCCAGCTCATCGAGCCAATCGTCCACTGCCGCCGAGGTCAGCGCCGGCAGTTCGCACCATTCAACCCGCAGCTGGTCGCCCAGCGCCTCAGCCAACGGCTGCAACAGGGTGCTGTCCAGGCCCCAGCCGGGCAGCAGGATCAGTCGTTCAGTCATGCTCTTGCACCTGCGGCCAGCATTCGGCCAGCGCCTCCAGCAGCAGCTCCAGCTGCTCCTCGCTGTGCGCCGCGGACAGGGTCACCCGCAGCCGCGCGCCGCCGACCGGCACGGTGGGCGGGCGGATGGCGCCGACCAGCAGGCCGCGCTCCTTGAGCAGTGCCGAAAGCTTGAGGGCACGGGCACTGTCGCCGACCAGGATCGGTTGGATCGGCGTCGGGCTGTCCATCAGGCTCAGGCCGATCTCGGCGGCGCCGGCACGAAAGCGCGCGATCAACTGGTTCAGGTGCTCGCGGCGCCAGCCTTCGCTGCGCAGCAACTCCAGGCTCTTCAGGGTGGCGCAGGCCACCGCCGGCGGCTGGCTGGTGGTGTAGATATAGGGGCGGGCGAACTGGATCAGGGTCTCGATCAGTTCCTCGCTGCCGGCGACGAAGGCCCCGGCGGTGCCGAACGCCTTGCCCAGGGTGCCGACCAGCACCTGCACGTCGTCCGGGCCCAGGCCGAAGTGTTCGACTATGCCGCCGCCGGTGGCGCCCAGCGGACCGAAGCCATGGGCGTCGTCGACCATCACCCAGGCCTGCGTGGCGCGCGCCTCGGCGCACAGCGCGGGCAGATCGGCGAGGTCGCCGTCCATGCTGAACACGCCGTCGCTGACCACCAGGCAGTTGCCGCTGGCCTTGCGCAGGCGATTGGCCAGGCTCACCGCATCGTTGTGCAGGTAGCGCGAGAAGCGCGCCCCCGACAGCAGGCCGGCATCCAGCAAGGATGCGTGGTTGAGGCGGTCCTGCAGCACGCTGTCACCCTGCCCGACCAGCGCGGTGACCACCGCCAGGTTGGCCATATAGCCGGTGGAGAACAGCAGCGCGCGCGGCCGCCCGGTGAACTCGGCCAGCGCCTCTTCCAGCTGGTGGTGCGGCGTGCTGTGGCCGATCACCAGGTGCGAGGCGCCGCCGCCGACGCCCCACTTCTCGGCGCCGGCGCGCATGGCCGCGATCACCTCGGGGTGATTGGCCAGGCCCAGGTAATCGTTGGAGCAGAAGGCCAGCAGCTCGCGGCCATCGACCTGCACCAGCGGCCCCTGAGGTGATTCAAGCAGCGGGCGTTGGCGATAGAGGTTGGCGGCGCGGCGCTCGGCGAGGCGAGTGGCAAGATCGAAGCTCATGGCAAGACCTGGTGGATAACCGCAAGCGGGTTATCCACCCTACAGAAGGACTACGTAGGGTGGATGACGCGAAGCTCATCCACCGCCTGACTTCAGACCGCGGCGTTATAGAACAGCTTGGAATCGCGCTGCTCGACCAGGGCCTGCTCGATGGCGGCCTGGTGCACCTCGTCGGCATGCTCCTCGCGCTCCTCCGGCTTGATGCCGAGGCGCTTGAACAGGGCCATGTCCTTGTCCGCCTGGGGGTTGGCGGTGGTCAGCAGCTTCTCGCCGTAGAAGATCGAGTTGGCGCCGGCCATGAAGGCCAGGGCCTGCATCTGCTCGTTCATCTGCTCGCGGCCGGCGGACAGGCGCACGTGGGATTTCGGCATCATGATCCGCGCCACCGCCAGGGTGCGGATGAAGTCGAACGGATCGACGTCCTTCTCCTCGGCCAGCGGCGTGCCCTTGACCTTGACCAGCATGTTGATCGGCACGCTCTCCGGGTGCTCCGGCAGGTTGGCCAGCTGGATCAGCAGGCCGGCGCGGTCGTCCACCGACTCGCCCATGCCGAGGATGCCGCCGGAGCAGATCTTCATCCCCGCCTCGCGCACGTAGGCCAGGGTCTGCAGGCGCTCGCCGTAGGTGCGGGTGGTGATGATGTTGCCGTAGAACTCCGGCGAGGTATCCAGGTTGTGGTTGTAGTAGTCCAGCCCCGCCTCGGCCAGCGCCTGGGTCTGCTCCTGATCCAGCTTGCCCAGGGTCATGCAGGTTTCCAGGCCGAGTTTCTTCACCCCTTTAACCATTTCCAGCACGTAGGGCATGTCCTTGGCCGACGGGTGCTTCCACGCCGCCCCCATGCAGAAGCGCGTGGAGCCGATGGCCTTGGCCTCTTCGGCGGCCTTGAGCACCTTCTCCACCTCCATCAGCTTTTCCTTGTCCAGGCCGGTGTTGTAGTGGCCGGACTGCGGGCAGTACTTGCAGTCTTCCGGGCAGGCGCCGGTCTTGATCGACAGCAGGGTAGAAACCTGTACGCGGTTAGGGTCGAAGTGCGCGCGGTGCACCGTCTGCGCCTGGAACAACAGATCGTTGAACGGCTGTTCGAACAGCGCGCGGACTTCGGCCAGCGACCAGTCGTGGCGGGTGGGGGTGGCGGCGGTTGCACTCATCGGGAGCTTCCTTCGACGCTAGGCGGCGTCTGTTGTCGGGGCCCGCGCACGGGGCGACGGGACGTTCAGGCTTAGGGCATCATAAGTGGCCTTTGGATGCTGTCAACCACCAACAAGGCACAGGTTTACCACTGATCATTTATTGATCAATCGAACTTTCATACTGGCACCTGGCCAAACCCCCTATCGCGTCATCGGAATCTTCTGCATGCAGCTAACCGGCTTTTTCGACTGGCTGGGGCATACCCTGGGCAGCGCCATCCGCTTTATCGTCGAGCTGTGCTCCGGCGCCCTGGGCGCAGTGGCCGACGCCATCGATGCGTTCCTCGGCGGCATGGCGCGGGCCATCGGCATGGACGTGTCGATCTTCAGCTTCATCCTGCTGATCCTCGGCCTGCTGTTTCTCTACAAGGGCGTGCGCGCGCTGCTACGCAAAGCCATTTTCGCCGGGGTGCTCTGGCTGCTGCTGGGCCTGCTGCTGATGGGCTGGCTGATCCACTGAGCGCCGGCTAGGCTCAGGGCTTTCGCTCACGGACGAGCCGTCATGCCCCTGCTCCCCCTCAAGCTTCCCGCCTGGCTGCAACCGCGCCGCCATTGCCAACTCTGCGACGAGCCCGCCGACCACCCCCGACACGCCATCTGCAGCGCCTGCGAGACCGAGCTGCCCTGGCTCGGCGCGCAGTGCCAGGTGTGCGCGGTGCCGCTGCCGATGGCCGGCCTGATCTGCGGCGCCTGCCAGCGCCAGGCGCCGAGCTTCGCCCGGGTGGAGGCGCCGTGGCGCTATGCCTTCCCGGTGGACAACCTGATCACCCGCTTCAAGCACCAGGGCCAGTGGCCGCACGGCCGGCTGCTCGCCGAACTGCTGGCCGAACACCTGCAGCACGCCTACGACGAAGGCTTGCCCAGGCCGCAGGCACTGCTGCCGGTGCCCCTGGCGCGGCGGCGCCAGCGTCGCCGCGGTTTCAACCAGGCGCAGATGCTCGCCGACTGGCTCGGCCGCCGCCTGCAGTTGCCGGTGCACGGCGACTGGCTGCAACGGCGCCTGGACACCCCGGCGCAGCAGGGCCTGGACGCCGCCACGCGCAAGCGCAACCTGCGCCAGGCCTTCGCCCTCGACGCCGGCGCCGAGCTCGCCGGGCGCCACCTGGCACTGGTCGACGACGTGCTCACCACCGGCGCCACCGCCGGTATCCTCGCCCGCCTGCTGCGCCGCGCCGGCGCCGCGCGGGTCGACGTCTACTGCCTGGCGCGCACGCCGCGCCCCGGCGACGGCTGACTTGACTTGCCGGTCAGAGTCGCGCAACGTGCCGCCCATCGCCCTTGCCATCCGCAGCCCATGGCCCAGCCCGATCCTCTCGCCCAACTGCTCAGCCGCCGCCCGCAACGCCTGGTCCTGCTCGAGCAGATCGCCGTACAAGGCTCGATCACCCGCGCCGCCAAGGCCGCCGGGCTCAGCTACAAGGCCGCCTGGGACGCCATCGACGAACTCAACAACCTCGCCGAACAGCCACTGGTCAGCCGCAGCGTCGGCGGCAAGGGCGGCGGCGGCGCGCGCCTGACCCCGGCCGGCGCACGCCTGCTGGCCCTGCATCGGCGGGTGCAGGCACTGCAGGCGCAGCTGCTGCAGGCTGCCGAGGACGACGCCGACCTGCAGCTGCTCGGCCGCCTGCTGCTGCGCACCAGCGCACGCAACCAGCTGAGCGGCCGGGTGCGGGCGATCCAGGCACAGGGACGCAACGATCTGGTCGAACTGGAACTGCCGGGCGGCGCGCTGATCCGCGCGCAGATCACGCGCGACAGCACCGAGAAACTCGAACTGAGTGCCGGCGCCGGCGTGGTGGCGCTGATCAAGGCCGGCTGGCTGGAACTGCAGCCGCTGTCGGCGCCGCCCGATCCCGCACGCAATGCCCTGGACGGCTGGATCGAGCAGGTCCTGGCGGCGGACGACGGCCCCAGCGAAGTGCGCATCGGCCTGGCCAGCGGCCAGACCCTGTGCGCCCTGGTCGACCCCGCGCGCCTGGCGCAGCTGGGCCTGCGCGCCGGCGACCCGGTACGCGCGCAGTTCGCCGCCAGCCAGGTATTGCTCGGCACCCAGGTCTGACCCCGCTGGCCGGGGACAAAGGGCTACACTGTGCGCCCTAGCGCGCGGAGCCTGTCATGAGCCATCCCTTCTCCACCCTCACCCCGGACCTGGTGCTCGACGCCGTGGAGAGCCTCGGTTACCTCAGCGACGCCCGCGTGCTGGCGCTCAACAGCTACGAGAACCGCGTCTACCAGGTGGGCATCGAGGACGAGGCGCCGCTGATCGCCAAGTTCTACCGCCCCGACCGCTGGAGCGATGCGGCGATCCGCGAGGAGCACAGCTTCAGCTTCGAGCTGGCCGAATGCGAGGTGCCGGTGGTGGCGCCGCTGCTGCGTGACGGCGAGACCCTGTTCGAGCACGGCGGTTTCCGCTTCGCCCTGTTCCCGCGCCGCGGCGGGCGCGCGCCGGAGCCGGGCAACCTGGATCAGCTGTACCGCCTCGGCCAGTTGCTCGGCCGCCTGCACGCGGTCGGCGCCAGCCGCCCCTTCGCCCACCGCGAAACCCTGGCGGTGGACAATTTCGGCCACGCCTCGCTGGCCACCCTGCTCGGCGGCGGCTTCGTCCCGCGCAGCCTGCTGCCGGCCTACGAGTCGGTGGCGCGCGACCTGCTGGCGCGCCTCGATCAGCTGTTCGCCCGCGTGCGCTACCAGCCGATCCGCCTGCACGGCGACTGCCACCCCGGCAACCTGCTGTGCCGCGACGACAGCTTCCACATCGTCGATCTCGACGACTGCCGCATGGGCCCAGCGGTACAGGACCTGTGGATGATGCTGGCGGGCGAGCGCCACGAGCGCCTCGGCCAACTGGCCGAGCTGATGGACGGCTACCAGGAATTCCACGACTTCGATACCCGCGAGCTGCCGCTGATCGAGGGCCTGCGCGCGCTGCGCCTGATGCACCACAGCGCCTGGATCGCCCGACGCTGGGACGACCCGGCCTTCCCCCTGGCCTTCCCCTGGTTCGCCGGCGAGCGCTACTGGGGCGACCAGATCCTCTCCTTGCGCGAGCAACTGGCGGCGCTGGACGAGGAGCCGCTGCGGCTGTTCTGAGACGTAGCCCGGATGAGCCTTGCAATGATCGCCGGCAGGCCGGCCCAGACCGATACAGTTGCCCGCGCCGCGTAAACTTTGCCTTACGACTTTCCCGGCACGCGGCCATGGAGAAAAACTGAACGAACAGACAAGCCCGGGGCCCGGAGACTAGAATTCCGCGGCTACCGTTAGCTGCCTAAGCAAGGACTCCGCATGGCCACCGCCAACCCGCGACGCGGGTATCTCCTCGGCCTCACCGCCTACGTCATCTGGGGCCTGTTCCCGCTATACTTCAAGGCCATCCAGAGCGTGCCGGCACTGGAAATCATCGTCCACCGGGTGCTCTGGTCGGCACTGTTCGGCGGCCTGCTGCTGCTCGTGTGGAAACACCCGGGCTGGTGGCGCGAGCTGCGCGACCATCCCAAGCGCCTGGCGGTGCTGGCCGGCTGCGGCCTGCTGATCGCCACCAACTGGCTGGTCTACGTCTGGGCGGTGAACAACGAGCGGATGATCGAGGCCAGCCTGGGTTACTACATCAACCCGCTGATCAACGTGCTGCTCGGCCTGCTGATTCTCGGCGAGCGCCTGCGCCGCCTGCAGTGGCTGGCCGTCGGCCTGGCCGCCCTCGGCGTGCTGCAGCAGGTCTGGCAGCTGGGCAGCCTGCCCTGGGTGTCGCTGGTGCTGGCGCTGACCTTCGGCTTCTACGGGCTGATCCGCAAACAGGCGCCGGTCGCCGCCCTGCCCGGTCTGGTGGTGGAGACCTGGCTGCTGCTGCCGGTGGCGCTGGCCTGGCTGGCCCTGCACCCGGCGGCGGCGAGCAGCCAGGCGAGCTTCTGGACCAGTAGCGAGGCGCTGTGGCTGGCGGCCGCTGGGCCCATCACCCTGGTGCCGCTGGTGTGCTTCAACGCCGCAGCGCGCCACCTGCCCTACACCACCCTGGGCTTTCTGCAGTACATCGCGCCGACCCTGGTGCTGCTGCAGGCGATCCTGCTGTTCGACGAGCATTTCGCCCCCAGCACCCTGCTGGCCTTCGCCTGCATCTGGGCCGGGTTGGCGGTGTACAGCCTGGATATCTGGCTGAGCCTGCGCAAACGTCCGAGCGTGTAAGGGGTGGGGGGCGCAGCGCACGCACTCGGCTGAGCAGAAAACACCCAACCGCCGCCAGGCTGCGTCAGCCCTGGCGCGGGCCTTTCGGCCCCGGCTAAGCCACAGCTCCCCCGGCATTTGCGCACAAACCTTTGATCCTGCTGATTTTTTAGCCAGGCAAAGAAAAGCCCCGGGGCACTAGCGGGTGCGCCGGGGCTCCCCAGCTTATCCACAGGCTGATCCACGCCAGCCGTGAATATTCAGTCCTCCTGACGCAGATTCAGCTCCACCATCAGGTCGTCGGCCAGGGTCTCCAGGCGCGCCTGCAACTGCTCCAGCGGCAGGGTCTCCGGCACCGCCAGCAGCGCCTCGGCGGTGAACAGCAACTCGCCGCTCATCGGCGCCGGCGCCACTTCGGTCAGCAGGCTTTCCAGGTTGACACCCTGCTCGGCCAACAAGCGGGTGATGTCGCGCACGATACCGGGGCGGTCGTTGCCCACCAGCTCCAGGCGGATCGCGGTGAAGCGTCCGCCCGGCTCGCTGCCGCTGACCGCCAGTTGCACACGAATGCCCTGCGCACCGAGCGCCTCCAGGGCCTTGATCAGACCGCCGTGCGCCTCGGCCGGCACGTCCACCCGCACGATGCCGGCGAACTGCCCGGCCATGCGCGCCATGCGGCTTTCCAGCCAGTTGCCGCCGTGTTCGGCGACGCAGGCGGCGAGGCGCTCGACCAGCCCCGGTTGATCCTCGGCAATCACCGTCAGTACCAGATGATCCATGTACTACCTCACTCGTTCACAGGATTGGAAAGGCTCAGCCGCGCAGCGCCAGCCAGTAGGTGAGAAATTGCTCGTCGCGCACATAGCCCAGGCGCTCGTACAGGCGCTGCCCGGCCAGGTTGGTCTTCGCCGTCTCCAGCTGCAGGCCGCAGGCGCCGCTGGCCTCGGCATGAGCACGGGCGGCGTTCATCAGCGCCGCGCCGACGCCGGCGCGGCGAGCCGACTCGTCGACATAGAGATCGCTGAGCAGCCAGGCCGGTTCCAGCGCCAGGGACGAGTGGAAGGGATAGAGCTGGACGAAGCCCTGGGCCGCGCCCCGCTCGTCGCGGGCGATCAGCAGCTGCGAGTCGCCGCGCTGCAGGCGCTGGCGGAGAAAGGCGGCGATCTCCGTCTCGGCCCGCGGCACCTGGTAGAAGGCCAGGTAGCCGGCGAACAGGTGGGTGAGGTCGACGAGGTCGGCGGCAACGGCGGCGGATACCGGCATGGCAGGCTCCAGAACGGGTCAGCGCAGTATAGGCGAAGGCGGCGTAGGCCATATTCGCCCTCTTGTCAGTAGCCCGCGCAATTAATCGTGTACGTTTTTACAATTTTTATGAAACAATAGCGCACTTTTTTGCATACACAGCGTATTCAACGTGACCGCACAGAGCCTTCCGGTCGCAGACTGACGCACACCCACTGCATTTCCCCGGAATCTTGATGTAGTATGCCGCGCCTCGGACTACAAGACGGCAAACCCGTCTCCGACGAGCCCCTCTAATAACGTAGGCGAGGTAGCCAGCGCCAGGCGCAACGACCAACGGGAGTAACAGCCGAAGGCTGGCCCGAAGGGTGAGCGCCAGCGAATCGAACGGGCGAAGAAGCGGAGTTTACTTGGTGTAAATGAGCCTTCTGAGCCTGTTTCTAACGCAGCGATGGCAACGCAGGTAGTTTTTAGAGGGGCCCGAAGCGGCTATTGAGTAGAGCTCAGAGAGAGTGAGGCAAGTGATGACTGAACGCGTTCAAGTCGGTGGCCTGCAGGTCGCCAAAGTCCTGTACGACTTCGTGAACAACGAAGCCATCCCCGGTACCGGCATCGCTGCCGACCAGTTCTGGGCCGGTGCCGCCGCGGTCATCAAGGACCTGGCACCGAAGAACCGTGCCCTGCTGGCCAAACGCGACGAACTGCAGGCGCAGATCGATGCCTGGCACCAGGCGCGCCAGGGTCAGGCCCATGACGCCGCTGCCTACAAGGCCTTCCTCCAGGAAATCGGCTATCTGTTGCCGGAGCCGGAAGACTTCCAGGCCACCACCACCAACGTCGACGAAGAGATCGCCCGCCTGGCCGGCCCGCAGCTGGTGGTGCCGGTGATGAACGCGCGCTTCGCCCTGAACGCCTCCAACGCCCGCTGGGGCTCGCTGTACGACGCCCTCTACGGCACCGACGTGATCAGCGAAGAAGGCGGCGCCGAGAAGGGCAAGGGCTACAACAAGGTGCGCGGCGACAAGGTCATCGCCTTCGCCCGCGCCTTCCTCGACGAGGCCGCGCCGCTGGCCGCCGGCTCCCATGTCGACTCCACCGGCTACAAGATCGTTGACGGCAAGCTGGTGGTTTCGCTCAAGGGCGGCAGCAACAGCGGTCTGCGCGACGACGCGCAACTGATCGGCTTCCAGGGCGAGGCCAGTGCGCCGGTCGCCGTGCTGCTCAAGCACAACGGCCTGCACTTCGAGATCCAGATCGACGCCGCCAGCCCCATCGGCAGCACCGACGCCGCCGGCGTGAAAGACGTGCTGATGGAAGCCGCGCTGACCACCATCATGGACTGCGAAGACTCGGTCGCCGCCGTCGATGCCGACGACAAGGTGGTGGTCTACAAGAACTGGCTGGGCCTGATGAAGGGCGACCTGGCCGAGCAAGTCGCCAAGGGCGGCCAGACCTTCACCCGCACCATGAACCCGGATCGCGTCTACACCAAGGTCGACGGCTCCGAGCTGACCCTGCACGGCCGTTCGCTGCTGTTCGTGCGCAACGTCGGCCACCTGATGACCAACCCGGCCATCCTCGACGCCGAAGGCAACGAGATCCCGGAAGGCATCCAGGACGCGCTGTTCACCAGCCTGATCGCGGTGCACAACCTGATCGGCAACACCACGCGCAAGAACACCCGCACCGGCAGCGTGTACATCGTCAAGCCGAAGATGCACGGCCCGGAAGAAGTCGCCTTCGCCAGCGAGATCTTCGCCCGCGTCGAGGACGTGCTGGGCCTGGTCCGCAACACCCTCAAGGTCGGCATCATGGACGAGGAGCGCCGCACCACCGTCAACCTGAAAGCCTGTATCAAAGCGGCTTCGGAACGCGTGGTATTTATCAACACCGGCTTCCTCGACCGCACCGGTGACGAGATCCACACCTCCATGGAAGCCGGCGCCGTGGTGCGCAAGGCCGCCATGAAGAGCGAGACCTGGATCGGCGCCTACGAGAACAACAACGTCGACGTCGGCCTGGCCACCGGCCTGCAGGGCCGCGCGCAGATCGGCAAGGGCATGTGGGCCATGCCCGATCTGATGGCCGCCATGCTCGAGCAGAAGATCGCCCACCCGCTGTCCGGCGCCAACACCGCCTGGGTCCCCTCGCCGACCGCCGCCACCCTGCACGCCCTGCACTACCACAAGGTCGACGTGTTCGCCC
This sequence comes from Pseudomonas sp. PL-6, assembly GCF_054110165.1. Classification (NCBI taxonomy): domain Bacteria; kingdom Pseudomonadati; phylum Pseudomonadota; class Gammaproteobacteria; order Pseudomonadales; family Pseudomonadaceae; genus Pseudomonas; species Pseudomonas sp. PL-6. Next base: position 4,759,377 of record NZ_CM134189.1, read on the forward strand.
GTCAGGCCGAACTGGCCAAGCGTACTCCGGCGTCGGTGGACGACATCCTGACCATCCCCCTGGCCAAGGACACCAACTGGAGCGACGAGGAAATCCGCAACGAGCTGGACAACAACTCGCAGGGCATCCTCGGCTACGTGGTGCGCTGGATCGACCAGGGCGTCGGCTGCTCCAAGGTGCCGGACATCAACGACGTCGGCCTGATGGAAGACCGCGCCACCCTGCGCATTTCCAGCCAGCTGCTGGCCAACTGGCTGCGCCACGGCATCGTCAGCGAAGCCCAGGTGATCGAAAGCCTCAAGCGCATGGCGCCGGTGGTCGACCGGCAGAACGCCAGCGACCCGCTGTACCGCCCGCTGGCCCCGGACTTCGACAACAATGTCGCCTTCCAGGCCGCGCTGGAGCTGGTGATCGAAGGCACCAAGCAGCCCAACGGCTACACCGAGCCGGTGCTGCACCGCCGTCGTCGCGAGTTCAAGGCCAAGAACGGTCTCTGATTCGCTGCCGCCGCAGAGAAACCGCCCTTCGGGGCGGTTTTTTATTGGCCGCGCGCAGGTCGGCGCGGTCGGCGCGTTGGGCTTCGCTACGCTCAGCGCCAACCTAGGGCGGCGGCAGCCCCCTCGCCCCCCTACTTAGGTGCAATGGCCAAGGCCCACGCGCGTGGCCACACTGGCAGCATCTCGAAACTGCGAGGCGCAAGTCCATGAGCAAGGCCGACGCTCTGGCCGATGCGGGCAAGACCGCGGTGCTGCAGAACATCCACGGCACCATGGAGTTCCTGCAGAAGTTTCCGCCCTTCAACCAGATGGACACCGCCCACCTGGCGTTTCTGGTCGAGCACTGCCAGCTGCGCTTCTACGGCGAAGGCGAGTCGATCATCAAGCCGAGCGACGGCCCGGTCGAGCACTTCTACATCGTCAAGCAGGGCCGGGTGCATGGCGAGCGCCCGCACAGCGCGCGGCGCGGCACCGAGACCACCTTCGAGATCACCGCCGGCGAATGCTTTCCGCTGGCCGCGCTGATCGGCGAACGCGCCACCCGCACCGAACACCTGGCCGCCGAGGACACCTTCTGCCTGCTGCTGGCCAAGCACGCCTTCGTCAAGCTGTTCGCCGTGTCCAACCCGCTGCGCGACTTCGCCCTGCGCGGGGTCAGCAGCCTGCTCGACCAGGTCAACCAGCAGGTGCAGCTGCGCGCGGTGGAGACCCTCGGCGCGCAGTATTCGCTGGATACCCGCCTGGGCGAACTGGCCATGCGCCAACCCATCGGCTGCGCCCCCGTCACGCCGCTGCGCGAGGCGGTGCGGCTGATGCACGAACAGCACGTTGGCAGCATCGTCATCGTCGACCCGAACGAGCGGCCGCTGGGCATCTTCACCCTGCGCGACCTGCGCCGGGTGGTGGCCGACGGCGTCGACCTGGCCCAGCCGATCAGCAACCTGATGACCCCCAAACCCTTCCACCTGGCGCCGGACGCCAGCGCCTTCGACGCCGCCATCGCCATGACCGAGCGGCATATCGCCCACGTCTGCCTGGTGGAACACGAGCGGCTCTGCGGGGTGATTTCCGAGCGCGACCTGTTCAGCCTGCAGCGCGTCGACCTGGTGCACCTGGCGCGCACCATCCGCCACGCCGGCAAGGTGGAGACCCTGGCCGGGCTGCGCAGCGACATCCGCCTGCTGGTCGACCGCATGCTGGCCCACGGCGCCAGCTCGACGCAGATCACCCATATCGTCACCCTGCTCAACGACCACACCGTGTGCCGGGTGATCGAGCTGACGATCGAGGAAATGGGCGACCCGGGCGTGCCCTTCACCTGGCTGTGCTTCGGCAGCGAAGGCCGCCGCGAGCAGACCCTGCACACCGACCAGGACAACGGCATCCTCTTCGAGGCGGCCGACGCCGCCGAGGCTGCCGCCATCCGCGGGCGCCTGCTGCCGCTGGCCGCCACCATCAACCAGCGCCTGGCGCAGTGCGGCTTCACCCTGTGCAAGGGCAACATCATGGCCAGCAACCCGGAGCTGTGCCTGTCGCGCCAGGAGTGGTCGCGGCGCTTCGCCGGCTTCGTGCTGGAGGCCACCCCGGAAAACCTGCTGGGCTCGACCATCTACTTCGACCTGCGGGCGATCTGGGGCCCGGACGAGGGTTGCGAGCAGCTGCGCGAGGAACTGCTCGGGCGTATCGGCAACAACAGCCTGTTCCAGCAGATGATGGCCGAGAACGCCCTGCGCCAGCGTCCGCCGGTGGGCCGTTTCCGCGACTTCGTGGTGGTCCGCTCCGGCGCCGACAAGGACACCCTCGACCTCAAGGTGCAGGGCCTGACCCCCTTCGTCGACGGCGCCCGCCTGCTCGCCCTGGCCCACAACGTCGCCGCGGTCGGCACCCTGGAGCGCCTGCGCGCGCTGGTGGCCAAGGGCGTGATCGAGGCCCAGGACGGCGCCGCCTTCGAGGAGGCCTACCACTTCATCCAGCAGACCCGCATGCAGCAGCACCAGCTGCAGGCGCGCGACGAGCTGCCCTACTCCAACCGGGTCGACCCCGACCGCCTCAACCACCTGGACCGGCGCATCCTGCGCGAGTCCTTCCGCCAGGCGCAGCGGCTGCAGAGCAGCCTGGCCCTGAGGTATCAGCTATGAGCAAGTTCACCTGGTTCACCGGGCGCGGCCCGGCCCTGACCCAGCGCCAGCTGGAGCGCCGCCGCGAGCTGGCGGCCCCGGCCGCGCTCGACGAGCGGCCGCTGCACGCGCAACGTTTCGTCGTCCTCGACCTGGAGACCAGCGGCCTGAACATGCGCCGCGACCAGGTGCTGTCGATCGGCGCGGTGGTGATCGAGCACGGCGCCATCGACCTCAGCCAGCAGTTCGAGTGCACCCTGCAGCGCGACGGCCACCAGGCCAGCGCCAGCACCCTGATCCACGGCATCGCCCCCAGCGAGATCGCCCGCGGCGAGGAGCCGGCCGAGGCCCTGCTGGCCTTTATGGAGTTCGTCGGCGACAGCCCGCTGCTCGCCTACCACGCCGAGTTCGACCAGCGCATGCTCGCCCGCGCGCTCAAGGAAAGCCTGGGCCAGCGCCTGCAGCACGCCTTCTTCGACGTCGCCGAACTGGCCCCGCTGCTGTGCCCCAAGGCCAAGCTGGCGCACGCCGGGCTGGACGACTGGACCCGGCATTTCGGCCTGCAGGTGCAGCAGCGCCACCACGCCAGCGCCGACGCCCTGGTCACCGCCGAGCTGGCCCTGATCCTGCTGAGCAAGGCCCGCCAGCAGGGCCTCGACAGCCTGCCGGCGCTGCTCCAGGCGCTCAACAGCCGGCGCCGCCAGCGCGCCTATTCGCTGTAGCCTGCGCCGACGATCCGGGCGTAGGGTGGATAACGCTCTTTCTATCCACCACGGGGCAGCCGCCGACAATCCTGGTGGATGGGTAAAGCGTCATCCACCCTACGCAGCCCTACAGGTCGCGCAGCAGCAGGCCGTATTCCAGCGACAGATTCTCCGGCAGCGGTAGATAGAGCACATGCCCGTCGCCCGGGGCCACGTCCACCGCCTGGCCCTGGCGGTTCTCCAACTGCGCCAGGGAGAAACGCCGATTGCCCTGCGGGGTCATCAGCTCCAGCCAGTCGCCGAGGGCGAAGCGGTTCTTCACCCGCACCTCGGCCAGCGCGCCGCGACGTTCGCCGGTCAGCTCACCGACGAACTGCTGGCGCTCGGCGCGCGAGCTGCCGCGCTCATAGTTCTGGTACTCGTCGTGCACATGGCGGCGCAGGAAACCCTCGGTGTAGCCGCGGTTGGCCAGTGACTCCAGGCGCTGCATCAGGCCCCTGTCGAAGGGCCGTCCGGCCAGGGCGTCGTCGATGGCCTGACGGTAGGCCTGGGCGGTGCGCGCCACGTAGAAATGACTCTTGGTGCGCCCCTCGATCTTCAGCGAATGCACCCCCATGCGCAGCAGGCGCTCGACGTGCTGCACCGCGCGCAGGTCCTTGGAGTTCATGATGTAGGTGCCGTGCTCGTCCTCGAACGCGGTCATTTCATCATCCGGTCGCCCAGCCTCCTGCAGCACGAATGCCTGGGTGGTTGGCGTGCCCTGGCCCAGGGTCGGCTCGACCACACGGACGATTTCGCCGAGTTGGTTCTCGCCAGCCGGCGTGGCCTGGTACTGCCAGCGACAGGCATTGGTGCAGCTGCCCTGGTTGGGGTCGCGGCGGTTGATGTAGCCCGACAGCAGGCAGCGCCCGGAATAGGCCATGCACAGCGCGCCGTGGACGAACACCTCCAGCTCCATGCCGGGCACCTGGCTGCGGATTTCCTCGATCTCTTCCAGTGCCAGCTCACGCGACAGGATCACCCGGCTCAGCCCCTGCTGCTGCCAGAACCGCACGCTGGCCCAGTTCACCGCGTTGGCCTGCACCGACAGATGGATCGGCATCTGCGGGAAGTGCTCGCGCACCAGCATGATCAGCCCGGGGTCGGACATGATCAGCGCATCCGGGGCCATCTCGATCACAGGCAGAAGGTCCTTGAGAAAGGTCCTGAGCTTGGCGTTGTGCGGGGCGATATTGACCACCACGTAGAAGCGCTTGCCCTGGGCATGGGCTTCGGCAATGCCCAGGGCCAGGTTGGCGTGGTCGAACTCGTTGTTGCGCACGCGCAGGCTGTAGCGCGGCTGCCCGGCATACACCGCGTCGGCGCCGTAGGCGAAGGCATAGCGCATGTTCTTCAGGCTGCCGGCCGGCGACAGCAGTTCGGGAAAACGGGGCATGACCGCAAGCTCGAAAAATCAGGGGCTGGCAATTCTATGCAGGTGACAGGCGTGGATATTGATCTGGGTCTATCGGGCGCGCAAAAGCGCCCGGGCGAGACGATGGGTCAGGATGGTACGCCGTGCGCGTTCACCGCAAAGCGGCGCGCTAGCGGCACACCTGCAGGTAGAGCGGATCGTCCTTGGCGATGCGCTTGAGCTGATCGAGCTGCGGCTGCTGCTGCGCGTTCAGCGGCAGCAGTTCGGCGCTGTCGCAGTTGAGCAGGTGCGCCTGGTGCGCGACGTGATCGATGTGCTGCTTCTCGAAGCGGTAGAGCATGAATTCGGCGACCACCCGGCCGTCGAGCTCGCGCTTCACCACGCTCGTGCTATCGAGCACGGTAAAGGCCGTGATCATCGGCACGAAGTAGCTCCAGGGGCGCCAGAACACGTGGCCGGCCTCGCTGGCCACCACCACCGACTCCTGCGGCTGGCGCTGCTGCTGATGCTCGAACCAGGAGTACTCGTAGAAGATCTGGTAGCCCAGCATCCCCAGGCCGCCGAACAGCGGCACTATCCACTTCGGCAGTTTGTTGCGCGTCAGCTTTCGCAGCAGCAGGGCGATACCGGCAGCGCCGAGCCCCGCCACCACGATGGCAAGCAAAGTCCATAACATTCGACTGTTCCTGAAATAAGACGGGCCTCCACTGGAGGCCCGTCCGTTAGACCCTGAACCATCGACCGATGGCCTCAGGCCTGGATTATGCTCAGTGGCTCAGCGCGCCACCAGCACCTTTCGGAGTACGCACGCTTTCCACCAGATCCTGGATTTCCTGCGGCGGAGCGGTGGTCAGCATCGCCACGGCATAGGCCACGCCGAAGTTGATCAGCGCACCGATGGTACCGAAGGACGCCGGGGAGATACCCATGAACCACTGGTCCGGGGTATTGGGCAGCATGTTGGTCTCCGGAATGAAGAACCAGCCCAGGTAGGTGAAGATGTACAGCAGGGTCACCACCAGACCGGCGACCATGCCGCAGATCGCGCCCTTGTCGTTCACCCGCTTGGAGAAGATGCCCATCATCAGCACCGGGAACAGCGTGGCCGCGGCGATACCGAAGGCCAGCGCCACCACCTGCGCGGCGAAGCCTGGTGGATTCAGGCCCAGGTAGGTCGCCAGCAGAATCGCGGCAGCCATGGAGATCCGCGCCGCATGCATCTCGTTCTTCTCGCTGATCTTCGGATTGATCAAGGTCTTGATCAGGTCGTGACTGATCGCCGAGGAAATCGCCAGCAACAGCCCCGCCGCCGTCGACAGTGCCGCAGCGATGGCGCCCGCCGCGATCAGCCCCACCACCCAGCCGGGCAGGTTGGCGATCTCCGGGTTGGCCAGTACCAGGATGTCGTTGTTGACGGTCAGCTCGTTGCCGTTCCAGCCACGCTCCTGAGCGGTCGCGGTGAAGGCCGGGGCGGCATCGTTGTACATCTGGATGCGGCCGTCGCCGTTCTTGTCCTGCCAGGCGATCAGACCGGTCTGCTCCCAGGTCTTGACCCATTCCGGACGCTCTTCGTAGGCCAGGGCCGGGGCAGTAGCACCTTCCGGATAAATGGTGGTCGCCAGGTTCAGGCGCGCCATCGAGGCCACGGCCGGCGCGGTGAGGTACAGCAGGGCGATGAAGATCAGGGTCCAGCCGGCGGACCAACGGGCGTCGGCCACCTTCGGCACGGTGAAGAAACGGATGATCACGTGCGGCAGGCCGGCGGTACCGATCATCAGCGACATGGTGAACAGCACCATGTTCAGCTTGTTGTCGACATCGGCGGTGTAGGCGGCGAAGCCCAGTTCACGCACCACTTCGTCGAGCTTCTGCAGCAGCGGCACGCCGGAGTCGACGTGGTCGCCGAACAGGCCCAGCGGCGGGATCGGGTTGCCGGTCAGCTGCAGGGAGATGAAGATCGCCGGGATGGTGTAGGCGATGATCAGCACCACGTACTGCGCCACCTGGGTGTAGGTGATGCCCTTCATGCCGCCGAATACGGCATAGGCGAACACCACGGCCGCGGCGATCCAGATGCCGGTCGAGTTGCTCACTTCGAGGAAGCGCGAGAAGGCCACACCGGCACCGGCCATCTGCCCGATCACGTAGGTGACCGAGATGATCACCAGGCAGATCACTGCCGTCAGGCGTGCGCCGCGGCTATAGAAGCGATCACCGATGAAATCCGGCACGGTGAACTTGCCGAACTTGCGCAGGTAGGGCGCCAGCAGCATGGCCAGCAGCACGTAGCCGCCGGTCCAGCCCATGAGGAAGGTGGAGTTGGCGTAACCGCCGGCGGCGATCAGACCGGCCATGGAAATGAAGGACGCGGCCGACATCCAGTCGGCGGCGGTGGCCATGCCGTTGGTGACCGGGTGCACGCCGCCACCGGCGACGTAGAACTCCTTGGTCGAGCCCGCGCGGGCCCAGATGGCGATACCGATGTAGAGCGCGAAGGACGCACCCACGAACAGCATGTTGATGACGAATTGGCTCATGACCTCTTACTCCTCGACGCCGAATTCTTTATCGAGTCTGTTCAGTCTCCACGCGTAGTGAAAAATGAGGCCGATAAATACGAGAATGGAGCCCTGCTGGGCGAACCAGAATCCGAGGTCAGCGCCGCCGATCATGATGCCCGCGAGCATGGGTCGGAGAATCATGGCGAAGCCGTAGGAAACCAGCGCCCAGACAACCAGGCTCCAGGTGATGAGCCGCACATTGGCCTTCCAGTAGGCCGCGGCATTTGCTTTTTCAGAAGTCATAGACGCCTCCGGTTATTGTTATTCTGATGCAGCTTCAAACTAGCAGCAGGCCCCGGCAAACCGACAGATAGACATTGGTATTAGCCGCCTGGAGACGTTCCGAGCGTAGTTGTCTTTACCCAGCTAACAGGCACTTGCACCAGCGTCGGCGGCCTAAAATCAACGGGGACGACTTTGGTCTTAGGAAACGCTGAAATAGCCGTCATTTCCGCGCAGGCGGGACAGCAGCTTTATCGCTGAACCGCGCTTGCGCTGGCCCGCAGGGGAATAATCCAGAACCTGCGTAATCCCTGGGCCCCCGTGCAGATTCGCCGCGCAATCGCCCTTGCCGCGCCTGCGCGAACAACCCGGCGATACGCCGCGCCAACAGATGCCCGGCACGCGCCTCCTCGCGCAGACCTATATGCCCGCTCATGGCCGATACCACAGGCGCATAAAGCCCAGCGCCAGCAGCAGGCCGACCTGGCCCAGCGCCGCACAGAGCGAGAGGAAGGAGCGCAGCGTGCCGTTGTTCGCCGCGTCCTGTATGCCGGTCAGGGCATTCCAGAAGCCCTCGGGCAACAGCATCAGGCTCACATGGGCGAGCGGCTTGCCGGTCAGCAGCAGGCCGTCGATCAGGTCGAACCAGCCGGCGAACATCAGACCGATGAGGATCATCACCGCCACCACCAGGCCCAGGGCCAGGCAGGCGGAAAACTGCATGAACAGACGCATGGGATCAGCTCCAGAGAAGGGGCGCGGCCCACGCCGCGCCGATCGGATTCAGGCGTGCGGAGCAGTGCGGCCGACGCCGTACCAGTCCAGCTTGCGGGTCAGCACCATGACGCTGGCGAGTACACCGAACACCAGCAGCGAGCCCATCAGCAGGGCATGGTCCTCGGCGCTGAGCAGGCCGTAGAGCATGGCGTACAGCGCCGCCAGCAAGGCGCCAAAGCCCAGGCCGCGCCGCCAGCTGTGCAGCACGAAGCTGACGTAGAAGCCGATCAGGCCGACGCAGGCACTGGCGGACAGGCCATAGGCCAGGGCGAACGCCAGGTGCTCGGACAGCGACAAGAGCAGCAGGTAGAACAGCGCCAGCGCCAGGCCCACCAGGGCGTACTGCACCGGGTGCACCGCCAGGCGCTTGAGCACCTCGAAGAGGAAGAAGGCGGCGAAGGTCAGGGCGATGAACAGCAGCGCGTATTTGATCGCGCGGTCGGTCTTCAGGTACTGGTCCACCGGGTCGACGAAGCTGACCCCGAAGTTGCGGCCGAGCAGCGCGTGACACTGCTCGCGGCCCACGCAGTCGGCCAGCGCCTCCTCCATGTTGGTGGCGAAGAAGCTGGTCTGCCACTGCGCGCTGAAGCCCTGCGCGTTCACCTCGCGCTGGCTCGGCAGGTACTCGCCGACGAAGCTCGGGTGCGGCCAGTCGGAACTCAGGCTGACCCGGCTGTCGCGCCCCACCGGCACCACGGCGAGCTGCTCGGTGCCCTGCAGCTTGAGGTCGAAGGCGAACTCCAGCAGCTGCCCGCCCTGCGCGTCGAGCGCCGGCAGCGGCGCATGCACGCCGGCGCCGAAACTGGCGTCGCCGCTGCCCGGGGCGAAGCCCAGGGTCTGGCCGTTGAGGCGCAGCTGCAGGTCGTTGCCGATGCCACGGATATCGCTGATGCCGACGGAAAGGAAGGGCTTGTCGAAGCGGTAGAAACCCAGCTCGTCGCCCAGCCCCAGGCGCGGCGGCAGGCGAAACTGGCCGCTGACCTGGCTATCGCTGCGGTACAGGCGCGCCTGGTAGATGCCGCGCGCGCGCAGCTCGGTGCTCACCTGGCCGTCGAGCACGAAGCGCTCCGGCAGAAAATACAGGCGCCCGCGCTGCTGGCGCTCCTGCTGGTAACGCTCGCCGGTCTTGTCGTGGGTCTTCCATTCATGGGTGGTCTTGACGTAGGGCAGCACCAGGATCGGCCCGGTGATCTGCTGGCGGTAGCTGGAGCTGCGGGCGATGTCCTGCAGCACCTGGTGGCGCAGGTTCTGACGTTCGTCGACCAGGCCGTCGATCATCAGCAGGGGAATCAGCAACAGCAGGATCAACAGGGCGATGGCGCCCAGCTTGAAGCTCAGGGTGCGGCTCATGGCGCGGCTCTCCGTAGCGAGTGAAGGTACGGCAGAGTCTGGGCAGCGCAGGTGGGGGCTTTATGGGGGGAACGTGGAGATTGCGTGGAGAAAGCGGAAAAGCATCAGGGCGCCGATTGCGGGCGCCCTGATTAACTGCTGCTGTGCGGCATCGAACTGCTCCCGCCAGAAGGGTTGGCGGGTCAGGCGATGCGGTTGATACCTACGCGGTCGGCACCGTCGGCGGCGATACGGTTGATTCCCACACGGTCGGCACCATCGGCGGCGATGCGGTTGATGCCTACGCGGTCGGCACCGTCGGCAGCGATGCGGTTGGTGCCTACGCGGTCGGCGCCATCGGCGGCGATGCGGTTGACGCCTACGCGGTCGGCGCCATCGGCGGCGATGCGGTTGACGCCTACGCGGTCGGCCCCGTCGGCGGCGATGCGGTTGACGCCTACGCGGTCGGCACCGTCGGCAGCGATGCGGTTGACGCCTACACGGTCGGCGCCATCGGCGGCGATGCGGTTGACGCCTACGCGGTCGGCGCCATCGGCGGCGATGCGGTTGGTGCCTACGCGGTCGGCGCCGTCAGCGGCAACCGCCGGGGCGTTGGACTGCTCGACGGAGACCTGCGGCAGGGCGAACGCACCGGCGGACAGGCTGGCAATAACGAGGCTGGCGAGGATTTGCTTTTTCATGATCGGGCTCCTGGGTGGGGCTGGAAAGTGGCTACGGGGCCCATGTTACGCACGCCCCAATTTGGCAAAAGGGACATGTCTCGATAGCGATCATCGACGCCATCGATACCCGGAAAATTTCTTATCGATCATGGACATAGTAGTGATGGGCGGGAGCCGCCCATCCATCCCGCCGCCGTTGCGCGACAGGGCGCACCCTGGTATCTGTACAAAAAACCAGTACCCAGCAGCGCGCCATGCCCGCCCTCGACGCCCCCGAACTCTATTACCTGGCCAACTTCCGCAAGGCCCTCGACTGGCTCGACGCCCATCACCGCGAGCTGATGGACGAGGCCGAGCAGGCCTTCATCGCCAGCTTCATCCAGCTGCCGCTGCCGGCCCAGGCCCTGCTGGTGCGCCTGGTGATGCGCAAGGGCGTGCACTTTCGCGCGAGTAAACTGCGCTACGCCGAGATCGGCGACATCGCGACCGCCGCCGCGCCGCTGTTGGCGCAGGGCTGGCTGATCGACGACGCCGCGCTGACCTTCGACGAGCTCGGCGCCCTGCTGCTCAAGGACGAACTGGCCGCGCATTTCGCCGCCGACCTGCCGGGCGGCGCGCTGAAAAAGAGCGAACTGCTGGAGCACCTGCGCGAGCTGCATGTCGAGCCGCGCAGCCTGGCCGACTGGTGCCCGCAGCTGGAAGACCGTCTGCTGAGCCTGGCCATCGGGCCGCTGTGCGACCGCCTGCGGCTGATGTTCTTCGGCAACCTGGCGCAGGACTGGTCGGAATTCGTCCTCGCCGACTTAGGGATATTTCGCTACGAGCAGGTGCCGATCACCCCGGGCTCGCGCGGTTTCCGCAGCCGCCAGGATGTCGACCACTACCTGCATCTGCGCGCCTGCCGCGACGCCTTCGACGCCGGCATGGCGGTAACCGAGGTGCTGCAACTGCTCGGCGATTTCTCCACCGACAATCCGCATATCGGCGAGCGCCACCAGCGCCTGCTGCTGCGCCTGGCCCAGCAGCTGGAACGCGCCGGCGAGCTGGAGTCGGCGCTGGCGCTGTACCGCGACACCGCCGCGCTCGGCTCACGGCAGCGGCAGATCCGCGTGCTGGAGCGCCTGGGCCGCGATGCCGAGGCGCTGGCCCTGGCCGAAGGGGTCATCCATGCGCCGCACAACGGCGAGGAGGCGCAGCTGGCCGAACGGGCGCGCACCCGGCTGTGCAGGCGCCTCGGCCTGCCGCCAGCGGCCAAGGCGGCGAAGCCGCTCGAGGATCGCCTCGACCTGAGCCTGCCGCGCGCCGCCAGCGTCGAGCTGGCCGTGGCCGCGCACCTGGCCGAGCCGGATGCGCCAGTGCATTACGTGGAGAACACGCTGATCTGCGGGCTGTTCGGCCTGCTCTGCTGGGAGGCGATCTTCGCCCCGCTGCCCGGCGCCTTCTTCCACCCCTTCCACGCCGGCCCGGTGGACCTGCACCGCGCCGACTTCCACGCCCGGCGCAGCGAGCTGTTCGCCGCCAGCCTGGCGCGCCTGGACGACGGCAGCTACGTCGAGGCCATGCGCCGCACCCATGCCGAGAAGTTCGGCATCCAGTCGCCCTTCGTGTTCTGGGAGCTGCTCGACGCCGAGCGCCTGGAGCAGGCGCTGGCCTGCCTGCCGCCGGCGCACCTGGGCGCCTGGTTCCGTCGCCTGCTCGCCGACATCCGCGAGAACCGCGCCGGCATGCCCGACCTGATCCAGTTCTGGCCGGCCGAGCGGCGCTACCGAATGATCGAGGTGAAAGGCCCCGGCGACCGCCTGCAGGACAACCAGAAACGCTGGCTGGCGTTCTGCGCCGAGCACGGCATGCCGGTCAGCGTCTGCTACGTGGAGTGGAGCGATTGAGCCTGCGCATCGCCGTGCGCGAGCTGTGCGAGTTCACCGCCAAGGAGGGCGACCTCGACCTGCGCTTCACCCCCTCGCCCACCGCCGCCGAAGGCATCGCCGGCCACGCCACGGTGGTCGCCAGGCGCGGCCCCGACTATATGTCCGAGTTGGCGGTAAGTGGCGAGTTCGAAGAACTGAGGGTCAGCGGCCGCATCGACGGCTTCGACCCGCAGTTTCGCCTGCTGGAAGAGATCAAGACCCACCGCGGCGACGTCGCGCGCATCCCGGCCAACCACCGCCTGCTGCACTGGGCGCAGGTCAAGGTCTACGGCTGGCTACTGTGCCAGGCGCTGGAACTCGATGAACTGGACCTGGCGGTGGTGTACTTCAACGTCATCAGCCAGAAGGAAACGGTGTTTCGCGAGCGCCATAGCGCTGAGGCACTGCGCGAGTTCTTCGAGCTGCAGTGCCGCCGCTATATCCACTGGGCGCGCCAGGAACAGGCCCACCGCCTGACGCGCGACGCGGCGCTGACGGCGCTGCGCTTTCCCTACGGCGAGTTCCGCCATGGCCAGCGGCAACTGGCCGAGGCCGTGTACCGCGCCGCGCGCGACGGCCACTACCTGCTGGCGCAGGCCACCACCGGCATCGGCAAGACCCTCGGCACCCTGTTCCCGCAGCTCAAGGCCATGCCCGGCCAGCAGCTCGACCGCCTGTTTTTCCTCAGCGCCAAGACTCCGGGCCGGCGCCTCGCCCTCGATGCCCTGCAGCGCCTGCGCGAACCGGAGACGCCGCTGCGGGTGCTGGAACACGTGGCCCGCGACAAGGCCTGCGAACACCCGAGCAAGGCCTGCCATGGCGACTCCTGTCCGCTGGCCAAGGGCTTCTACGACCGCCTGCCGGCGGCGCGCAGCGCGGCGCTGAAGGAACGCTGGCTGGATCAGCAGGCGGTGCGCGCCATCGCCCTCGCCCACGGCATCTGCCCCTACTACCTGAGCCAGGAGCTGTGCCGCTGGAGCGACGTGGTGGTGGGCGACTACAACTACTACTTCGACCTCGGCGCCCTGCTGCACAGCCTGACCCTGGTCAACCAGTGGCGCGTCTGCCTGCTGGTGGACGAGGCGCACAACCTGGTCGAACGCGGCCGCAGCATGTACAGCGCCGAGCTGGATCAGGCGCGCTTCAAGGCCATGCGCCGTGACGCGCCGGCCAAGCTGAAAGGCGTGCTGGAGCGGGTCGACCGGCACTGGAACCAGCTGCACCGCGAGCAGCAGGTGCCCTATCAGGTCCATCCGCTGGCGCCGGACCTGCTGCTGGCCGCGCTGGGCAAGGCGGTCAGCGCCATCACCGATCTGCTCACCGACCAGCCCGAGGGCAATGCCGGCGAGCTGCTCAGCTTCTACCTCGACGCCATGCTGTTCTGCCGCCTGGCGGAAAGCTTCGGCCCGCACTCGCTGTTCGACATCAGCCGCGTCGAAGCCGGCAACGGCCGCAGCTACTCCACCCTGTGCATCCGCAACGTCCTGCCGGCGCCCTTCCTCGGCCCGCGCTTCGAGGACGCGCACAGTGCCACGCTGTTCTCCGCCACCCTCAGCCCCAGCCACTACTACCTCGACCTGCTCGGCCTGCCGGAGGAGACCCAGTGCCTGGACGTCGCCTCGCCCTTTACCGCCGCGCAGCTGCAGGTGCGCGCGGTGCGCAACCTGTCGACCCGCTACCGCGACCGCGAGGCCTCGCTGGCGCCGATCTGCCGGCTGATCGCCCGCCAGTACCGCGAACGGCCGGGAAACTACCTGGCCTTCTTCAGCAGCTACCAGTACCTGCAGCAGGTGCTGGACCTGCTGGCTCGCGAACATCCCGAGATTCCCGTCTGGGTGCAGTCGCGGCAGATGGACGAGGCGGCGCGCCAGGGCTTTCTCGAACGCTTCCAGGTCGGCGGGCGCGGCATCGGCTTCGCCGTGCTCGGCGGGGTATTCGGCGAGGGCGTCGACCTGCCCGGCGACCGCCTGATCGGCGCCTTCGTCGCCACCCTCGGCCTGGCCCAGGTCAACCCGATCAACGAGGAAATCCGCCAGCGCATGCACGCGCTGTTCGGCAACGGCTACGACTACACCTACCTCTACCCCGGCCTGCAGAAGGTGGTGCAGGCCGCCGGCCGGGTGATCCGCACGCCGGAGGACGAGGGCGTGCTCTACCTGATCGACGATCGCTTCGCCCGCCCGCAAGTGCGCGACCTGCTGCCGAGCTGGTGGCAGGTCGAGGCCATGCGCCTGCCGGCAGAAACGACGAAGGCGCCCGAGCGGGCGCCTTCAGTCGAAACCTGAGCGAGGCGGCATCAGCCGATACGGCTGGCCCCGACGCGGTCGGCGCCGTCGGCGGCGATACGGTTGACGCCGACACGATCCGCGCCATCGGCGGCGACGCGATTGGCACCGACACGATCCGCACCATCGGCGGCGACACGATTGGCCCCGACGCGATCCGCGCCATCGGCGGCGACGCGATTGGCACCGACACGATCCGCACCATCGGCAGCGATACGATTGGCCCCGACGCGATCCGCACCATCGGCGGCGACGCGATTGACGCCTACGCGGTCGGCGCCGCCTTCGGCCACCAGCGGCGCAGCGCCGGATTGAACGGAAGACTGCGGCAAGGCGAAGGCACTAGCGGACAGGGCGGCGATAACGAGGCTGGCGAGGATGTGCTTTTTCATGGTCAGGCTCCGGGGCGGGCTGGAAGGTGGCTACGGAACCTATGCTACTCGCACGAAATTGATAAAAAAGCGCAAATAAACAATCTAAACAATCGAATCAGCAGATACAAAGCTGAAACAAAACCCCGCTCCAAGGTTTCAGTCAGGTAATTCGACGGGAGGGAAGCGCAGGGCCAGGCCGCGCTCGCCGCGTGACTAGACGCGGCTGCCCGGGGTACGGCGTGCGTGCTTCTGCTGCAGGATCAGCGAGGCTTCGTTGTAGGCCGTCTGGAAGGCGTCGCTGCCGATCCATTCCACCGCCGCGTCCTCGTCTTCATCGTGGAAGATCCCGCGATAGACGATCAGCAGACCCATCATAAAGTCGGTGGCCGCATCTTCCGCTTCCTCGGCGACCACCAGCTCCAGCACCGGGTACTGCAGGAACACCAGACACAGCGCCAGCAGACTGATGCCCTCGCCGACCCGCATCGCCTGGAACAGGTCGTCGAAGTCCGCCGGGTCGAAACCGTTCTCCTCGATGTCCTTGAAGTCGAAGGTGCTCAGGTCGATGGCGACATCGTCGAACGGCTCGTCGATCAGCGGATTGGCCAGCAGCGGATGCACCAGATTGGCCTTGGGCTTGCCCACGCGGTTCTGCTTGGCCTTGGCCTTGGCTTTGGCCCGCTGGGCGCGCTTTTTCTGTTTATCCGGGGAGGCCATGGCGGCGGGTTCCTTGTTCGAGACAGCCATATGCATGGCCCAGGTTGATCGGGGGCATATTGTAGGCGGGTCTTGGCTGGGGGCGTTGGGGGGCGGGGATTATTTCTGCCTTATCGGCCGTTACCGGCCAAGAGCAAATCCTCACGACAGGCAGCTATTGGCCAGAAGCGGTCAGTCACGACAGGTAGAGTTTGACCCAGAGCTAACGCTCGGCAGAATCAATACCGTGTCCCCGATTATTTCGTCCCCGATTATTTCGCCGATTATTTCCTGTCCCCGATTATTTCCTCTTCATCCTTTAACATGCCATGAATTCCCATAAATTGAATATTCAGGAAGTGATCATTTCGTATTAGCACGTTAATCTGGTCTTTTCTGAACATCACCTGCCTGGCGTTAACTGATCCATCCCAAGTCTGGAACAGGAAGGTTTCTGCGACTTCAAAACCAATGCCCCACCAATGCACGAATACATTTAAGAACGAGGTCATCACCTGGAGTGCTGCCTTAGCATCCTCATCGGTGTAGAGTTCTGGATCATCACCCAGTAGCTTTGGCTTCGGGTCCCGTCCTTTTCGGGGTTCTGACTGTATCGCGGAGTGCCTGATGATGCCATCTAGACCGACCTCGGTCTCAACTGAAATCGACTTGATTGTGATCTTTGGATGGACCATGGAATTTCGGTTCTTGATAAGATTCCTCACTGCCTGAACATCAGAGTCCCCAGCCTCTAGGCAGTGTTCAGTGTGCCACTGGAGGACAAAATCAAATTTATCAATTGTTGAGAGCTTATCAATCTTGTCCTTCAAGCCTTTAGTCATATTTATTGATTGAAGAAATGAATTAGCTGCTGCCTCAATCGCGTAGTTCACAGACAAAACTGAGGACTTAGCTAGCGCACTGTTCAGTTCTGCGCTCTCGCACGCTATCGCCGCCTCATAGAGCAGAACCGCGTCCGAGAAAATCAGCAAGAAATTATTTTCTCGCACTGTAACTTTACGAATCATCTCCCCTCCCATTATCTCAAGCTCCCCCATATGAATCCGTGAACGCAGGGTGGTAGCGTGAACTGCCCATTTTTCATACAACTTCAGGATTGGTCGGGTTGGGTCAACAGACGCCGATTCAACGCCTGAATCGCCCTCAATTTCTTAGGCACCTATGAGCGAAGCAAACGACATTTTTCTACCAGAGTTGGCCCCTTGATGATCGGCCGCTTCTTTCCAATTTCAGGCTGTTGCAATCGGCGACTCCCGGTCAAAAGCAGACAAGTCTGTGCCAAGTCGAATGGAGTTCACGTGAGGGTTGAATGGCTCTATGAAAGCTGGGCCGACTCATCTCTGTGCTGCAACTCGTTCTAATTGCTGAATTGCAGCCTTGGGTAATTCCATCCGCAGGCTTTCGCGATATTGCTCTGCTGGCGCTTCGTGGGTGACCTCGACGGCAGCATCGTAGTTTTCTCGAATGACCGCCTCTATTTCAGCAATGTCGGCGCGGAAGAACTCCTTGCGCCCGTTGACCTTGTTCAGGCGGCCGGCCGCAAAGCGTTCATGCAGCTTCGCTTCCAACGCTGGGGCGTTATCCGAGAAGACCATTGCATGCACGTCAAACCAGAACGGCACCGACGCATCACCCAGTTCATCGACGCGATCCATTGGCTCCAGGCGGCGGGTCATACCGATCTTGTATACCCCGTCCCCGAATGCCCCGACGTTGGATATCACATAGACGTAGCCGGCTTTGGCGTTCTGTTCGCGATAGTCGATAAGCTTCTCTTCGCTCTCCAGCGCAGCGCGGCCGGCTTCAACCTCTGCCAGCTTTGCCAAAAGCGGCGCGCGTTCCTCTTCCGACTGTGCCTTGTCCAGGCGAGCCTGTAGCTCACGCATAGCGGTCGTGAAGTGTTTGCGCTCCTTAGCGATCTTCTCCCGGGCGGCGCGAATCTCCTGCTCTAGCTTCTGCTGTTCCCGCAGCTCTTCTCGGGCGCGCTTGGCTTCTTCCTTTTCCTCCTGCTTCTTGACCTGGAACTCATGGGCAAGGTGCAGTTCGTCAATCTTGAGACTCAGGTATTTCCGCGATAGCTCAACGGACATAACCCTGCCAAGACGGTTGCAGGTTTCAAAGGACTTGAGAATGCGCTTCTCGCCTAGCTCTACGTTGTCGAACTTTACGTTGTCAACGCAGTAATCGGCTTCGTTGTTGAACGATCGGAGCACCAACTTGATCATGTCGTTGACAAGCTTACGACCCTCAACTTTGCTCCCGTTCACCTCCCAATTGGTGTTTCCGCTAGCGGCGGACCCGCTCTTGATCATCGCTTTCTGTTGTTCGCGGACATTCATTAGGCGGGATTTGTATTCATGGCTGGAGTTTAGCTTGAACTTAGGTTCGTAGAGCGCAAAGCTTTCAAGAAGCAATGTCTCCTCCCATACAAGGATCTCCTTTTGTAAATCAGAAGAGCGTTTCGCGAGCGCAGCTACATCTTGCTCAGTGCTCTGAACTTCCTGGCGCACAGCGGCAAGCGTTCTCTTCTCCTGAATAATCAGATTCTGGACTTCTACGGCGTCCATGGCGCCGATCTTCCTGGTGAGTGTCTGTAGTTGCACATAACGCGCCTGAAGATCAGTAAGTTGGATGTCTAGATCATCAGCACGCTTCCGGTGCTCAGGACCTTTCCAGTAGTCACTAAAGGGCATGCGGGTCCTTCCTCGTAAATTGATCGAATGGTTGCTCAGTTCTGAATTGCAACCTGGAAGACTTTATAGCGCAACCGAGCCGCATTGGTCGCCCCGTAAGTGTTTATGGCCAGAAAAATTCTGACACCCTGCCCTGACGATACCGCCCTTCAAAGGCGTGTACCTATTTCGCCCCGGAGAAAAATTATTTAATACACTCGCAACGTCCGCTTCTGGCCGTTCTCCGCCACTCGCACCTCCCCACCTACTGATCGAGTCAGCAACAAGCAGCGCTCATTTTCCAGGCAAATTGACCGGTCAGACGGAGGTAATTTCGCTTCCCCCCTCTTCCCAATCCATCGCCAGCAAGCTGGCGCCTACCCACTCGGCAGAACCAGGCACACCTCCACCCCACCCTCGACATTGCCGATGCGCAGCTCGCCGCCATGCAGCTCGGCCACTTCCTGGACGAAGTTGAGCCCCAGGCCGGTGCTTTTGCGGCCGCTGCCGGGGCGCGGCAGGGAGTAGAAGCGTTCGGTCAGGCGCGCCAGGGCGTAATCGGGGATCGCCTGGCCCTGGTTGAACAGGCGCAGCCACACCCGCTGGCCCTGGCGTTCGGCACCGATGCGGATCGTGCCGCCGGGCGGGGTGAAGTCCAGGGCGTTGTCGAGCAGGTTGGCCAGCGCCTGGCGCAGCAGAAAGCGTTCGCCGCGCAGGCTCAGGTTCGCCGGCACGGCCTGCTCGACCCGCAGGTCGGCGGCGAGGATGCGCGCCTGCTGCGCCTGCAGCAGTTCGTCCACCAGCGCCGCCAGCGGCAGCGCCACCCGTTCCTCCAGGCCCTGACGCTGTTCCACCTGGGCCAGATGCAGCAGGCGTTCGATCAGTTGCTGCAGGCGCGCGCTTTCCTGCTGGATATTGGCCACGAAACGCTGGCGCTGCGCGGCCGGCATCTCGCCGTCGAGCAGTTCGGCGGCGCCGCGGATGGCCGCCAGCGGGCTCTTCAGCTCGTGGGTCAGGGTGTGCACGTAGCGCTCGACGTAGGCCTTGCCCTCCAGCTCGGTGCGCATGCGCTCCACCGCCACGGCCAGCTGGCCCAGCTCGCCGCCGCGCACCCGTGGCGCCTCGGCGCGACGCCCCTCGCTGACCGCCTGGGCATAGCGGGTGAGCTTGCCCAGCGCGGCGCCGAGCCACCAGGACAGCGCCGCGCCGATCAGCAGACCGAGGCCGATCAGGCCGGCGCCGAGCCAGCCCAGGCGGGTCTGCGAGCGCTCGATATAGGGCTGCAGGCTGCGGTTGGGCTTGGCCACCGAGACCACGCCGATGATCCGCTCGCCGTCCTTGATCGGCGCCGCCACGTACATCACCGAGGAATCCGGATCGCTGGGGTCTTCCCTGGTCGAGCGCGCGCCGTACTCGCCGCGCAGGGTCAGCAGCACGTCGTTCCAGCGCGAGTAGTCCTGGCCGACGGCCTGGCCGCTGGAGTCGAGCAGGACGATGCCCCGGGCGTCGGTGACGTAGATGCGGTGGTTGACCTGGGCCTTGCTCACGCCCCAGATATTCGCCCCGGGCTGGCGCCGGCCGTAGGCCTCCAGCGCCTCGGGCAGGCGGCTGTGCTGCAGGCTGCCGGCCTTGACCTCGTCGCGCAGAATCTCGGCCAGCAGGTTGGCGGTGTCGACCAGGGTTTCCTCGGTGCTCTGGCGCACGCCGGGGCGGATCTCGTCCATCACCGTGCTCAGCACGAACCAGCCGGCCAGGCCGACGAAGAGGAAATAGACGAGAAAGATGCGAACGCCCAAGGGCATGGTTCAGCCCTCCGGATCGTAGCTGTAGCCCAGGCCGCGGTGGGTCTGGATCGGCTCGGCGGCGGCCGCCACCGCGCGCAGCTTGGCGCGCAGGCTCTTGATATGGCTGTCGATATTGCGCTCGTAGCCGGCCTCGCTGGCCACGCCGAGGGCGTCGAGCAACTGCTCGCGGGAGAACACCCGCCGCGGCTGGCCGAGCAGGGTCTGCAGCAGGCGGAACTCGTGGCGGGTCAGGGCCAGGGGCTGGCCGTGGAAGGCGATCTGGTAGCGCGCCAAGTCGAGGCGAAAGGGCCCGGTCGCGGCGTTATCCACAGGCGCGGCGGCGCGTGGTGCCACCCGTTTGAGGATGGCCTTGACCCTGGCGGCCACCTCGCGCGGGCTGAACGGTTTGACCACGTAGTCGTCGGCGCCGATCTCCAGGCCCACCACGCGGTCGATCTCCTCGCTGCGCGCGGTGAGGAAGATCACCGGCACCTCGGAGAAGCGCCGCAGCCGCTTGCAGGCCTCGAAGCCGCTGATGTCCGGCAGGCCGACATCGAGTATCGCCAGGTCGAAGGCCTGGCTTTCCAGCAATGCCAGCGCCTCGCCGGCGAGCGTCACCCAGCGGGTGGCGAAGCCTTCGGCCTGCAGCGCGTAGACCAGGGTATCGGCAATCGCGGCTTCGTCTTCGACTATCAGTATCTGCGGCATTGGGCGTCCTGCTCGGCGGGGCGGTCACGGCCGGCAGACTGCGCCAGCCCGAACAGCCCGTCAAGGCGGGGCAATCGATGCACAGAAACTGGGGATGGCGCTGTGGATAAGCTTGGAGCAGTTGGCGCCGGGCCAGATGGTGCCTGGCTCTGCGGCGGCTGGCTGATTTCTGCGCGGCGCCGAGCATTCAGGCGAGACAGCGGTGCGCATCGCGCCCCCCAGGGGCGTTCACAAACCCACAGAAGCTGGGGGCCAAGTTGTTGATAACCTTGGAGTAATGCGCTGCAGGCGGCGCTGGCCGGGGGCTGCGGGCGATTGTGCGATTTGTGTACGGCGAGGGTGGCGCAGGGTTAGTCACAGGTGCTGCGTGCGGCGCCCCTCAGGAGCCCTGGCTATGCACAGATACTGGGGACGGCGCTGTGGATAAGCTCGGGATGCCCGCCGCCAGGCCCGGCGCCGCGGGGGCTGCGCCGGGTTGGCGGTTTTCTGCGCAACGGCGCTAGCCGAGCTGGAAACGCCCGGTGTTCTGCGCCAGGCCCTCGCTGCCGCGGCGCAGTTGTTCGGCGGCGCTGCTCACCGCCTGGGCGCCGTCGAGCAGCTGACCGGCGGCCTGATCGACCTGCTGGATATTGCCGCTGACCTCGTCGGCGGTGGCGGCCTGCTGTTCGGCGGCGGTGGCGATCTGCGCCAGGCGGTCGCTGACCCGCTGCACCGACTCGACTATGGCCTGCAGGTCGTCACCCATGGCCAGCACGCTGCCGATATCGCCGTCGGCCTGGCTGCAGGCCTCCTCCATCAGGCTCACCGACTGGCCGACCACGCGCTGCAGGTTGTCCACCGTCTGGGCGATTTCCTGGGTGGAGTCCTGGGTGCGTTTGGACAGCGAGCGCACCTCGTCGGCGACCACGGCGAAACCGCGCCCGGCCTCGCCGGCGCGCGCCGCCTCGATCGCCGCGTTGAGCGCGAGCAGGTTGGTCTGCTCGGCGATGCCCTTGATCACCTCCACCACACGGTTGATCTGCTGGGTCTGCTCGCGCAGCTGCTGCAGCGCCGCGGCGCTGTCGCCCAGGCGGCTGCTGAGTTGGCGCATGCTGGCGCTGGTGCGGGCGCTGCGCTGGTTGCTGCCCAGCGCCACCTCGCGGGTCTGCTGCGCCTCCACCGCAGCCTGCTCGCAGCTCTGCGCCACGCTCTGCGCGGTGGCGGCCATCTGCGTGGCGGCGGTGGCGATCTGGCTCATCTGCGCCTGCTGCTGCTCCACCGCATCCAGCGCGTCGCGGGCCTGGCCGCCGAGCAGCTGCACCGTGTCGTCGAGCTGACGGCTCTCACGGCCGACGCCCTGCAGCGAGTCGCGCAGCTGCGCCACGGCGCTGTTCAGCGCCTGGGCGATGGAGGCCAGGTCGTCGGCGCCATGCACCTGCATGCGCACGCGCAGGTCGCCGTCGCGCAGGCTTTCCGCCGCTTCGATGATGCCGGCGGTGCTACGGCGGATCGAGGCGTTGAGGCACAGCAGCACGTAGAGCGCCAGCAGGGTGAGCAGGACGAAGGCGCCGATCACCTCGACCATGGTCAGCAGCGCGCGCTGGCGATGCTGCCCCAGGCTCGCGGCGAACTGACCGTAGACCGCCTGCTGCAGCCCCTGCAACTGCGCCTCCAGGGCCTCGACGCGCTGGACGAACTGCTCCGGGGTCAGCGCCATGGGGCTGGCCCCGAACATGTCGCGGTCGATCTGCGCGAGGAACTGGTCGAAGCCGGCCAGCGCCGCCTCGAACGGCCCGGCCAGCTGGCGCATGGCCTGCGGCGCCTCGCGCTGCAGGGTGCTCTGCGCCTTGATCAGCTGCGCGCGCTGCTCGTCGAGGCCGCGGCGCAGGTCGCGGATCAGCACCCGGCTCTGCAGGGTGAAATGCTGCGACACCACCGCGCCATGGCCCTGGGCGGCGAAGGTGCCGAGCTGTTCGAGCAGGCGCGGCAGGATGTAGGTGAGCTGCTCCATCATCAGGTAGGTGGCCAGGCGCGGATCGAGGATCAGGCCGCTGTCGGTGGCCACCTGTTCGCGCAGGGCGAGCAGGTGCAGCAGGGTCTTCTGGTAACGTTCCAGCGCATCCGGTAACGCCACAGGGGCCAGGGCCTGGGCCTGAAGTCCAGCGCGTTCGGCCTGCAGCGCCTGGAAATGTTCGCGCGCCTGGGCGCCGATCAGCACACTTTGCAGCGGCGCGGCGGCTTGCTGCAGGGCCTCGTCGAGCTGCGCCTCGCGCTGGCGCAGCAGCCCCTCGGCGGCGTTATCGGTGCCCTTCCAGCGCGCCAGCAGGGTGCGCTGGGCGATCAGCTCGCGCTGCACCAGGGCCATGGACTGCAGCGCCTGCGCGCCCTCCAGCTCGTGGTCGATGGCCTGCAGGCGACCCAGGTAGTCGCTGCCGATCACCCACAGGGCGTAGCCCAGCGGCAGGGCGAACAGCAGGAACACCAGCTGAAACTTGCGCGCGAAGCTGAACCGCTCCAGCAGCCGCACACCCGGTTTGAGTACTCCAGTCATCGCGACACCTCAACGAGTTCCACGGGCCCTCGCGGGCCAGGTAAGAAACTGCATCAAGCAAGAAACAGGCCGCCATCCTGGAGCACTCGGCGACCGCGGGCAGGGGGCTATGGCCCCGTGCCCGCAGTCTAGGTTCTGCACGAAAAGTGCCTGCGCTCGGTGATGCTTCGTTAAAAATCGGTTCGGAATGCTCATGTACAGCTCGTACACTCCGCTTCCTCACCGATTTTTGCCTTGCCTGACCTTCGCTCGACGACTTTTCGTACTGAACCTAGTTCAGCACTGCGGCCGCTCGCGGGTGTAGCGTTCGGCAGGGTTCACCGCCGCGCCGAAATCGCGCAGGGCGCTGGCGCCGATCAGCAGGGGGTAGTTGAAGGTGCTGCGGTCGGTGAGGTTGACCTCGATGGTGCGCTGCTCCTCGCCCAGGCACACCGGCAGCTCGATCACCGGGCGCTGCGAGGCCGCCGCCGTCTTCAGCGGCTGGCCGGCCAGCTCCTCGCTGCGCGTCTTGATCTCGGCGATGCGCACCAGCGGGTGCTCATGCACACGCTGCTCGGCGCCGTCCACCGCCAGGCGAAAGCGCACCCAGTCCTCGCCATCACGCTCGAAGCGCTGGATGTCCTTGGCCGACAGCGAGGCGGTCATGGCGCCGGTGTCCATCTTGGCCTTGAGGGTCTGGCCCAGCTCGGGCAGTTCGATCAGCTCGTAACGGCCGTACAGCGTCGGTTGCTGAGCGGCCAGGGCCGGCAGGCTGAGCAGCGCGGCCAGCAGGATCGGGACATGGTTCAAGGTCGGTACTCCTGTAAGGGGATAGACCGGATTTCCGACCGCCCGCGGCGCCACCCT
Organism: Pseudomonas sp. PL-6; assembly: GCF_054110165.1. Lineage (NCBI taxonomy): Bacteria > Pseudomonadati > Pseudomonadota > Gammaproteobacteria > Pseudomonadales > Pseudomonadaceae > Pseudomonas > Pseudomonas sp. PL-6. The sequence goes on from NZ_CM134189.1 coordinate 4,783,504, forward strand.
GTTCCCCGGACGGCGTGACAAGGTGTTACCAAGCAGCCCGCCGCCGCCCTTGGAGGCCGCGCCGCGCCTTGCTTATCATGGCCGGCCACCGCCCATCATGGAGTCGATATGCGCCCGCTGCTGACCGGCCTTGCCAACCTCGTGCTGTTGCTCGCCAACACCCTGATCCTGATCGGCCCGCTGCTGCTGATCGCCCTGGCCAAGTTCGTCCTGCCCGGCCAGACGGCGCGCGACGCCTGCTCGCGCGGGGTGATGTGGGTGGCCGAGTTCTGGGCGGAGAACTGCAAGCGCATCTTCGCCCTGACCACCCCGACCCACTGGGACATCCGCGGCAACGCCGAGCTGCGCCGCGATCGCTCCTACCTGGTGATCAGCAACCATCAGTCCTGGGTCGACATCCCGGCGCTGGTGCAGGCGTTCAACCGCAAGACGCCCTACTTCAAGTTCTTCCTCAAGCAGCAGCTGATCTGGGTGCCGCTGCTCGGCCTGGCCTTCTGGGCGCTCGACTACCCCTTTATGAAGCGCTATTCGAAAGCGTTTCTGGAGAAGAATCCGCAGATGAAGGGCAAGGACCTGGAGATCACCAGGGCCGCTTGCGAGAAGTTCAAGCGCCTGCCGGTGACCGTGGTCAACTACCTCGAAGGCACCCGCTTCACCCCGGCCAAGCAGGCGCAGCAGGGCTCGCCCTACCAGCATCTGCTCAAGCCCAAGGCCGGCGGCGTGGCCTTCGTCCTCGCCACCCTGGGCGAGCAGATCGACGCCGTGCTGGACGTCACCCTGGTCTATCCGGGCCAAGGCGTGCCGGGCTTCTGGGCACTGCTCAGCGGTCAGGTGGCGAAGGTCATAGTGGATATCCGGACCCGCGAGCTGGACCCGGCGCTGTGGCAGGGCGACTACGAGAACGACGGCGAATTTCGCCAGTACCTGCAGGGCTGGGTGACCCAGCTGTGGCAGGACAAGGACGCGCGCATCGCGCAGATTCGCGCCGAGGGCGCGTGACGCCGGCACGAAAAAAGGGAGCCCGCAGGCTCCCGAAAAAAGGCGCGGACCAATGCGCCTGGCCGTAGCACCAACATTGAATCGAGGCGGACGGGCACGCGGCCCGTCCACCGTGCAGCGCAGCGCGATCAGGCCGCGCTGAAGGTCTTGTGCGGGTCGATGACGAATTTCTTCGGCACCCCGGCATCGAACTCGTGGTAGCCGTTGGGGGCCTGGTCCAGGCTGATGACCTGCACGCCGACCACCTCGGCGATGTTGATGCGATCCCACATGATGGCCTGCATCAGCGCACGGTTGTACTTCATCACCGGGGTCTGGCCGGTGTGGAAGCTGTGCGACTTGGCCCAGCCGAGGCCGAAGCGGATGCTCAGGGCGCCGATCTTCGCCGCCGCGTCCACCGCGCCCGGGTCTTCGGTGACGTAGAGGCCGGGAATGCCGATCTTGCCGGCCACGCGGGTGACCTGCATCAGCGAGTTGAGCACGGTGGCCGGGGCCTCGTGCTGCACGCCGTCATGGCCGTGACCGCGGGCCTCGAAGCCCACGCAGTCGATGGCGCAGTCGACTTCCGGCTCGCCGAGCAGCGCGGCGATCTGCTCATGCAGCGGGGTGTCCTTGGACAGGTCGGCGATCTCGAAGCCCACCGCCTTGGCATGGGCCAGACGCACCGGGTTGACGTCGCCGACTATGACCACGGCGGCGCCGAGCAGACGCGCCGAAGCGGCGGCGGCCAGGCCGACCGGGCCGGCGCCGGCGACGTAGACGGTGCTGCCCGGGCCGACGCCGGCGGTGACCGCGCCGTGGTAGCCGGTGGGCAGGATGTCGGACAGGCAGGTCAGGTCGCGGATCTTCTCCATGGCCTTGTCGCGATCCGGCAGCTTGAGCAGGTTGAAGTCGGCGTAGGGCACCAGCACGTATTCGGCCTGGCCGCCGGTCCAGTCGCCCATGTCGACGTAGCCGTAGGCGCCGCCGGCGCGGGCCGGGTTGACGGTCAGGCAGACGCCGGTGTGTTGTTCCTTGCAGCTGCGGCAGCGGCCGCAGGCGACGTTGAACGGCACCGAAACCAGGTCGCCGATCTGCAGGCGCTCGACGTCGCGGCCCTTCTCGATCACCTCGCCGGTGATCTCGTGGCCCAGCACCAGGCCGACCTGGGCGGTGGTACGGCCGCGCACCATATGCTGGTCGGAGCCGCAGATATTGGTGGAAACCACTTTCAGGATGACCCCGTGCTCGATCTTCTTGCCGCGCGGGTCCTGCATTTTCGGGTAGTCGATCTTCTGCACTTCGACCTTGCCCGTACCGAGATAAACCACACCACGATTACCAGACATGCGTCACTCTCCTTTGTTGTTGTGGATACAAGACGCGACCGACGGGCCGCGCGGCCTTGCACTGGAGCTTTTCGTCTGTTGCCGGACACCGCCGGTGAAGCCTGGCAGAGCGGTGACCCTAGGGTGCGCCGTGCGCACCTATGTTCTTGCGTGATACCCGGTGCGCGCGGCCTAGGCGGCCCCGCGACAGGCGATGAGTCAGGGGTTGAGCACCACCGTGCGGTTGGCGTTGAGGAACACGCGGCGGTCGATGTGGTAGCCGACGGCGCGGGCCAGGGTCAGGCACTCGATGTCGCGGCCCTTGGCGATCAGGTCCTCGGGATAGTGGGCGTGGTCCACCGCCTCCACGCCCTGGGCGATGATCGGCCCCTCGTCGAGGTGGTCGTTGACATAGTGGGCGGTGGCGCCGACCAGCTTGACCCCCTTCTGATAGGCCTGGTGGTAGGGCTTGGCGCCCTTGAAGCCGGGCAGCAGCGAGTGGTGGATATTGATCGCCCAGCCGTCCAGCTTGCGGCACAGCTCGGGCGACAGCACCTGCATGTAGCGGGCGAGCACCACCAGCTCGGCGCCGGTGTCCTCGACCACCTGCATGACCTTGCGCTCCTGCGCCGGCTTGTCGGCCGGGTCGAGCGGGAAGTGGTGATAGGGGATGCCGTGCCAGCGCGCCAGCGGTTCCAGATCCGGGTGGTTGGACACCACCGCCACCACGTCCATGGCCAGCTGGCCGATGCGCTGGCGGTAGAGCAGGTCGTTCAGGCAGTGGTCGGCCTTGGACACCATCAGCACCACCTTGGCCCGGTAGCCCGGCGGGGTCAGCTCCACCTGCATGGCGAAGGGCGCCAGGCGCTCGGCCACGCCGGCGCGGAAGGCGGCCTCGTCGAAGCCGTCCGGCTGGCGGAACTCGACGCGGATAAAGAAGCGCGAGGACAGCCGGTCATCGAAACTGTGGTGCTCGGTGACGTAGCAGCGCTGCTCGAACAGAAAGCGCGTCACCGCATCCACCGTGCCGAGCACGCTCGGGCAGTGGGCGGTGAGAATCCAGGTATCGGGGGTGCGGCTCATGTCGATCTCCAAAGCGCAACGACGTAGGTTGGGCTGAGCTTGCGAAGCCCAACAGGGGGTGCACGGCGCTCCCTGCGGCCTTCCGGGGCTCCCTGCGTTGGGCCTCGCTGCGCTCGGCACCAACCTACCCAGAGCCCCTTGTCGATCAGGCTTCTACCGCCAGCCCGTACTCGGCGCTGGCGTCCTGCAGCCACAGCCAGAAGTAGTCGGAGAAGCTGCGGCGGATCAGCAGTTCCCAGGTTTCCTCGGCGGTATGACGGATGATCAGCTGCGACTTGGCGAACACCGTGCCCACCGCCTTGCCCACCGGGAAGTTGCTCGGGTGCACGTCGTAGCTGCTGGACTTCATCAGCAGCTCGCGCACCTTGGGCCCGGACAGTTCCAGCAGGGTCTGCCCGCCGCTGACGTTGACCACCGAAATGTGCTGGCCGGCCAACGCCTCGCGCAGCTTGGCCTCGACCTCGAACTCCGTGCCGCCGGGCACGATCAGCAGCCACTCGTCCGGGCCCAGCCACTGCAGCGAGCTGTCGCCGCTGGCCACCAGGGTCAGCGCCACCGGCAGCTCCAGGCCCAGGGCCTTGTGCACGCCGCCGGCGAACTCGGCATCGTCGGCGTCGCCACGCAGGATCAGGTGACCCAGCAGCTTCTTCTCGCGCAGGGTCACCCCGGCGCGCTTGGGGCCCTTGCCGGCCAGCTCGTGCAGGCCGGCGTGGTGCAGCGGCGATTGCCCGGCGATGTCGGCGGGGCGTTGCTGGTAAACGTTCACGTTAGACATTCTGGCGATCCCCTTTCGGGTCATAGAACACGGGGCTGACGATTTCGGCTTCGATCACGCTGCCATCGGCCAGCGGCGCGAACACGCGCTCGCCGATCCGCGAGAGGCCGCCCCGCACCAGGGCCATGGCGAAGCTGTAACCCATGGCCGCGCTCATGTAGCTGGAGGTGACGTGACCGACCATGGTCATCGGCACCGGCTGCTTGGGGTCGAACACCAGCTGCGCGCCTTCGGGCAGGACCTTGTTCGGGTCCAGGGGCTTGAGGCCGATCAGCTGCTTGCGGTTTTCCTTGAGGCAGTCCTCGCGGTTCATGCCGCGCCAGCCGATCCAGGAGAACGGCTTGGTGCGACCGACGCACCAGCCCATGCCCAGATCGTCCGGGGTCACCGAGCCGTCGGTGTCCTGGCCGATGATGATGAAACCCTTCTCGGCACGCAGCACGTGCATGGTCTCGGTGCCGTAGGGGGTCAGGCCGTGCTTCTGGCCGGCGGCGATGATCTTCTCCCACACGCCGAGGGCGTAGTTGGCCTGCACGTTGACCTCGTAGGACAGCTCGCCGGTGAAGGAGATGCGGAACACCCGCGCCGGTACGCCGCCGACCTTGCCTTCCTTCCAGCTCATGAAGGGGAAGGCGTCTTTATCGAGATCGATATCCGTCACTTCCGCCAGCAGCTTGCGGCTATTGGGGCCGGACAGGGTCATGGTCGCCCAGTGGTCGGTGACCGAGGTGAAGTACACCTTCAGCTCCGGCCACTCGGTCTGGTGGTAGATCTCCAGCCACTCCATCACCCGGGCGGCGCCGCCGGTGGTGGTGGTCATGACGAAATGGTTGTCGGCCAGACAGGCGGTGACGCCGTCGTCGAAGACCATGCCGTCTTCCTTGCACATCAGGCCGTAGCGGGCCTTGCCCACGTCCAGCTTGGTCCAGGCGTTGGTGTAGACGCGGTTGAGGAACTCGCGCGCATCCGGGCCCTGGATGTCGATCTTGCCCAGGGTCGAGGCGTCGAGGATGCCCACCGCGTTGCGCACCGCCAGGCACTCGCGGGCCACCGCGGCGTGCATGTCCTCGCCGTTCTTGGGGAAGTACCAGGGACGCTTCCACTGGCCGACGTCCTCGAACTCGGCGCCGTTCTCCAGGTGCCACTTGTGCATGGCGGTGTAGCGCTTGGGCTCGAACAGCTCGCCGCAGTGACGGCCGGCGATGGCGCCGAAGGTCACCGGGGTGTAGTTCGGGCGGAACATGGTGGTGCCCATCTCGGCGATGCTGATGCCCAGCGAACGCGCGGCGATGGCCAGGCCGTTGATGTTGCCCAGCTTGCCCTGGTCGGTGCCGAAGCCCAGCGCGGTGTAGCGCTTGACGTGCTCGACCGACTCGAAGCCCTCGCGGGTGGCCAGCTCGATGCCGGCGGCGGTGACGTCGTTCTGCTGGTCGACGAACTGCTTCGGCGCCCGCGCGGTGCCCTTGTCGTGCGGCACCTGGAACAGCGCGACCGCGGCTTCCTCGATGCGCTTCTCGGCCTTCGGCAGGCTGCCGGCGACGGCCTTGAAGCCGGCTTCGGCGGCGGCCTTGGCGCCGGCCTCGAAACCGTCGGCGAGGCTGTCGCCGAGGCCGAACACGCCGTTGACCGCACCGGCGCAATAGCGCTTCTGGAAGCCTTCGCCGGGGACGAAGGCGAGGATGTCTTCACGCCACAGCGGACGGCCGCCGAGGTGCGAGGCAAGGTGCACCACCGGGCTGTAGCCGCCGGAGCTGGCGATCAGGTCGCAGTCGAGCATTTCGCCGGGGCTGCTGACCTTGTGCTTGGCCAGGTCGATGGCGCAGATGCGCGCACCGGTGACGCGCTTGCTGCCGCGCGCCTCGACCACCGCACTGCCGGTGAGCACGCGCACGCCACGCCGGCGCGCTTCCTCGACCCAGCTGCCGCGCGGGTTGCTGCGCGCATCGGCGACCGCCACCACCTGCAGGCCGGCGTCCAGCCAATCGAGCACCACGCGGTAGGCGTAATCGTTGTTGGTCGACAGCACCAGCTTCTGCCCGGGCGCCACGCCGTAGCGGCGCACGTAGGTGGATACCGCATCGGCCAGCATATTGCCGGGCACGTCGTTGCCGGCGTACACCAGCGGCCGCTCATGGGCGCCGGTGGCCAGCACCACGCGACCGGCACGCACACGGTGCATGCGCTGACGCGCCTGGCCCATGGGCGCGACTTCGCCGAGGTGATCGGTGAGACGCTGATGGATGGTGAGGAAGTTGTGGTCGTGGTAGCCGTTGACCGTAGCGCGCGGCAGCAGGGTCACTTCCGGCATCTTTTCCAGCTCGGCGATGGCCTTGGCGGCCCATTCGGCGGCCGGCTTGCCGTCGAGGGTCTCGCGGGTGGAGAGCAGGCTGCCGCCGAACTCTTCCTGTTCGTCGGCGAGGATCACCCGCGCGCCGCTGCGCCCGGCGGCCAGGGCCGCAGCCAGACCGGCGGGGCCGGCGCCTACCACCAGCACGTCGCAGTGCTGGTTCATGTAGTCGTAGATGTCCGGGTCGTTTTCCTTCGGCGCACGGCCCAGGCCTGCGGCCTTACGAATGTACTTCTCGTAGGTCAGCCAGAGGTTCTGCGGGTACATGAAGGTCTTGTAGTAGAAACCGGGCGGCATCATGCCGCCGCCGACCTTGCCGAGAATGCCCATCAGGTCGGTGTTGACGCTCGGCCAGCCGTTGGTGCTGGCGGCCGTCAGGCCCTGGTACAGCGCCTGCTGGGTGGCGCGCACGTTGGGGATCTGGGTGGCCTCGCTGGAGCCGATCTGCAGCACGGCATTGGGCTCTTCGGCACCGGCGGCGACTATGCCGCGCGGACGCGAGTACTTGAAGCTGCGGCCGACCACGTCGACGCCGTTGGCCAGCAGGGCAGCGGCCAGGGTATCGCCGGCGTAACCCTGAAAGGTCTGACCGTTGAAGCTGAAAGTCAGGGGCTGGCTGCGGTCGATGCGGCCGCCCTGGGCAAGACGATTGACCTGGCTCATGCCGTTACTCCTTGGTCGACGGCCTTCTTCGCGGCGAGGGAGGCCTCAGTCACGCTGGGGCGCTCGCCGATCTTGTAGGTTTCGAGGATTTCGTAGCTCACCGTGTGACGGGTGACGTTGAAGTACTGGCGGCAGCCCGCCGCGTGGATCCACAGCTCGTGGTGGATGCCGCGCGGGTTGTCGCGGAAGAACAGGTACTCGCCCCACTCCTCGTCGGTGCAGGCGTTCGGGTCCAGCGGGCGGGCGATGTGCGCCTGGCCGCCGGCGTGGAACTCTTCTTCGGAACGCAGTTCGCCACAGTGAGGGCAGAAGATATGCAACATGCTCGGTACCTCCAGAAAACCATCGTCCCTCTCTCAGCGAGAGAGGGCGCCAAAATCAGTGCGCGACACCCGCCGCGCCGTGTTCGTCGATCAGCGCGCCGTTGTGGAAGCGCTCGATGGAGAACGCCTTGGCCAGCGGGTGCATCTCGCCCTTGGCCAGGCTGGCGGCGAACACGTGGCCCGAACCCGGGGTGGCCTTGAAGCCGCCGGTGCCCCAGCCGCAGTTGAAGAACAGGTTCTTCACCGGCGTCTTGGCGATGATCGGGCAGGCGTCCGGGGTGGTGTCGACGATGCCGCCCCACTGGCGGTTCATGCGCACCCGCGAGAGCACCGGGAACATCTCGACGATGGCCTGCAGGGTGTGTTCGATGGTCGGGTAGGAGCCGCGCTGGCCGTAGCCGTTGTAGCCGTCGATGCCGGCGCCGATGACCAGGTCGCCCTTGTCCGACTGGCTGATGTAGCCGTGCACGGCGTTGGACATGATCACGGTGTCGATGATCGGCTTGATCGGCTCGGAGACCAGCGCCTGCAGCGGGTGCGACTCCAGCGGCAGGCGGAAACCGGCGAGCTTGGCCATATGCCCGGAGTTACCGGCGGTGACCACGCCGACGCGCTTGGCGCCGATGAAGCCCTTGCTGGTTTCCACGCCGATCACCGCGCCGTTTTCCTTGCGGAAGCCGATCACCTCGGTCTGCTGGATCAGGTCGACGCCCAGGGCGTCGGCGGCGCGGGCGAAGCCCCAGGCCACCGCGTCGTGACGGGCGACGCCGCCGCGACGCTGCAGCGAGGCGCCGAGCACCGGGTAACGGGTGTTCTTCGAGCAGTCCAGGTAGGGGATCATCTCCGCCACCTGCTTGGCATCCACCACTTCGCCGTCGATGCCGTTAAGGCGGTTGGCGCTGACCCGACGCTCGATGTCGCGCATGTCCTGCAGGGTGTGACCGAGGTTGAACACGCCACGCTGGGAGAACATGACGTTGTAGTTGAGGTCCTGCGACAGGCCCTCCCACAGCTTCATGGCGTGCTCGTAGAGCTGCGCCGATTCGTCCCACAGGTAGTTGGAGCGCACGATGGTGGTGTTGCGCGCGGTGTTGCCGCCGCCCAGCCAGCCCTTCTCAACCACGGCGACGTTCTTCACGCCGAACTCCTTGGCCAGGTAATAGGCGGTGGCCAGGCCGTGGCCGCCACCGCCGACGATGATCACGTCGTAGACCGGCTTGGGCGTCGGGTTGCGCCACATGCGCTGCCAATTCTCATGGTGGCTGAACGAGTGCTTGAACAGGCCGAAGCCGGAATAACGTTGCATGGGCATGCTCCAGGGTTCTACTCCCCTCTCCCGCTTAAGGGAGAGGGGCCGGGGGAGAGGGTTGGCTTAGCGATACACCGGGTAATCCGCGCACAGCCCGGCCACCAGCTTGGCCACCTGCGCCTCGACGTCGGCATCGCCGAGGTGGTCGAGGATGTCGCAGATCCAGCCGGCCAGCGCCTCGCACTGGGCGACCTTGAAGCCGCGGGTGGTGACCGCCGGGGTGCCGATGCGGATGCCCGAGGTGACGAAGGGGCTCTGCGGGTCGTTCGGCACCGCGTTCTTGTTCACCGTGATGCCGGCGCGACCGAGGGCGGCATCGGCCTCCTTGCCGGTCAGGCCCTGCTTGATCAGGCTGAGCAGGAACAGGTGGTTGTCGGTACCGCCGGAGACCACTTCGAAGCCGCGCTCGACGAACACCCGCGCCATGGCCTGGGCGTTGTCGATCACCTGCTGCTGGTAGGCCTTGAACTCGGGCTCCATGGCTTCCTTGAAGCACACCGCCTTGGCCGCGATCACATGCATCAGCGGGCCGCCCTGGGCGCCGGGGAACACCGCGGAGTTGAGCTTCTTCTCGATCTCCTCGTTGGCCTTGGCCAGGATCAGGCCGCCGCGCGGGCCGCGCAGGGTCTTGTGGGTGGTGGTGGTGACCACGTCGGCGAAGGGGATCGGATTGGGGTACAGACCGGCGGCGACCAGACCGGCGACGTGGGCCATGTCGACGAACAGGTAGGCCCCGACCTTATCGGCGATGGCGCGGAACCGGGCGAAGTCCAGCACGCGCGAATAGGCCGAGAAACCGGCGACTATCATCTTCGGCTTGTGCTCGACGGCCAGACGCTCGACCTCGTCGTAATCGATCAGGCCGTTCTCGTCGATGCCGTACTGCACGGCGTTGTACAGCTTGCCCGAGGACGACACCTTGGCGCCGTGGGTCAGGTGGCCGCCGTGGGCCAGGCTCATGCCGAGGAGGGTATCGCCGGCATTGAGCAGGGCCAGGTACACCGCGCTGTTGGCCGAGGAACCGGAGTGCGGCTGGACGTTGGCGTAGTCGGCGCCGAATAGCGCCTTGGCGCGGTCGATGGCCAGCTGCTCGACCTTGTCGACGTACTCGCAACCGCCGTAGTAGCGCTTGCCCGGATAGCCCTCGGCATACTTGTTGGTCAGCCCGCTGCCCTGGGCCTCCATCACGCGCTGGCTGCAGTAGTTTTCCGAGGCGATCAGCTCGATATGGTCTTCCTGACGACGCTCTTCCTGGTCGATGGCGGCGAGCAATTCATCGTCGTAACCCTGGATCTGATCCTGCTTGCTGAACATCTCGATTCTCCTGCGGCGCCCGAAGGCAGCGGTATTGGACGGGGGCGCGAATGGCCTGTGCAGCGATGGTATGGCCGCCCCTGGCACCCCAGATGCCTGCCAACGCCGCAAGGGCATTCGTTTGCGACATGCCGCTGTCGCAAACAGGCGCGCCCTCTGCGGGGCCGCGCTACGCACAATTAACGGGGATCAAGCTGTGGATAAGCCGTGCGCAGAAGCCGCCGGGCCAGGCCCATCAAGGCCTGCCGTGAATCGTGTATTTATTGAACGATATCAAGCAGTTAATAGATCAGACCATGCACAGATACTGTGCACCAGGTTGTGCATAAGCTGTGATCAGTCGGCGCCAGCCCCTGCCGGCACTGGACTTGCCGCGGCTGGCCGAGAAACAGCCAGGCGCGGCGGCGCGGCGACTTATCCACCCGCGACAGCCGGCGTCAGGCTGCGGCGCGGTGGACTATGCACAGATGCTGTGGAGCAAACTGTGCATAGGCTGTTCGGCCCAGGCTGCAGCCCAGGCCGCGCAAGGCCTTCCGGCAATCGAGCAAAAATCGAGCAGAATCAATCAGATAGAAGATGCTTGTGCACAAATGCTGTGCGCCGTTCTGTGCACAGCCTGTGGGCAGGCGGCGCCAGGCCAGGCCCTGTAGGGCCTGGACCCGGGCGCGCGTTATTTGCTCAATCAAGCGGCAGAACCTGGAGCAGCCGCGGGGATGCCTGGCTCCTGCCGGCACCGCGGCACAGGCTCGCGCCGGCTCCTCCAGGGCCAATCACGCCGCACCACCGTCAGCGCACCAGGCCACCCGCAGGGCATCGCCAGCCATGCGCTATGGCTTAGGGCATTGATCTAGGGCTTGAGCTTGCCGGCGCAGCTGCCGGTGGCTTCGACCAGACGCTGCTGCAGCGCCGCATCGGGCGGCGACTGGCGACTGATCGCCTGCACTTCGGCCTCGCTGAACTCCCGACTGACCTTGTCGGCGGCGCAGTCGCAATAGGCCTGCAGCTGCGGCTGCTCGTAGCCGGCCGGCGCGCCGTTGATGCATTGCTGAACGAACTCGGTTTTCGCCTGCGCCGTCCACTCGGCCGCAGACAACGGCAGGGCAATGGCCAGCGGCAGGGCGAAGGCGAGCAGGTGGCGATGGTTCATAAGACACTCCTTTTCGATGACAGGCGGCAAACCGCCGCCCTGGGGTTGTGAACCCCCGGCGTCGCCATGAGTTCCGCCGAATGGTCGAACGGTCGTCCGGATAGCGACCCTGCAGTACGCATGAACACAACAAGTTGTCGCCCTGGCGGCCCCAGGCCAGGGCCCGCGCGGAGTAAAGTAGCGCCATCCGCCGGTGCTCCCTGCCGGCCCCGCTCGAGAAGGAACGCCCCATGCCCGACAACGCCCAGCAATTTGCCAGCGACAACTATTCCGGCATCTGCCCCGAGGCCTGGGCCGCCATGGCCGAGGCCAACCAGGGCCACCAGCGCGCCTATGGCGACGACGAATGGACGGCGCGCGCCGCCGACCACTTCCGCCGCCTGTTCGAGACCGACTGCGAGGTGTTCTTCGCCTTCAACGGCACCGCAGCCAACTCCCTGGCCCTGGCCTCGCTGTGCCAGAGCTACCACAGCGTGATCTGCTCGGAGACCGCCCACGTCGAGACCGACGAGTGCGGCGCGCCGGAGTTCTTCTCCAACGGCTCCAAACTGCTGCTGGCCAAGACCGAGAACGGCAAGCTGACCCCGCAAGCCATCCGCGAAATCGCCCTCAAGCGTCAGGATATCCACTACCCGAAACCGCGCGTGGTCACCCTCACCCAGGCCACCGAAGTCGGAACCCTGTACCGTCCGGAAGAAGTCCGCGCCATCAGTCAGGTCTGCAAGGAGCTGAATCTCAACCTGCACATGGACGGCGCGCGCTTCTCCAACGCCTGCGCCTCCCTCGGCTGCAGCCCGGCCGAGCTGACCTGGAAGGCCGGCGTCGATGTGCTGTGCTTCGGCGGCACCAAGAACGGCATGGCGGTGGGCGAGGCCATCCTGTTCTTCAACAAGGCCCTGGCCGAGGACTTCGACTACCGCTGCAAGCAGGCCGGCCAGCTGGCCTCGAAGATGCGCTACCTGTCGGCGCCCTGGGTCGGCATCCTGCAGGACGACGCCTGGCTGCGCTACGCCGGCCACGCCAACCGCTGCGCCCAGTTGCTGGCCTCGCTGGTCGAAGACGTGCCCGGCGTCAGCCTGATGTTCCCGGTTGAGGCCAACGGCGTGTTCCTGCAACTGTCGGAACCGGCGCTCGCCGCCCTCACCGCCCGCGGCTGGCGCTTCTACACCTTCATCGGCGCCGGCGGTGCGCGCTTCATGTGCAGCTGGGACACCGACGAGACGCGGGTGCGCCAGCTGGCGGCCGATATCCGCGAGGTGATGAGCGCCTGAGTGCAGGCCCCCTCCACCTAGGCGCTTACAGCTGGCGCCGCGGCGCGACGCCAGTAAGGCCGGTACGCGCGGCGCCCCTGCGGAGCGGCCGCGGCGCACCGGCCTACATCTTCCAGCGCAGGTTGAAGGCGATATTGTTGGCTTCGCTGCTGTCGCTGAACACGCCGTTGTAATCGACGTCGAGGACGATGTTCGGGGTGATCGAGTAGTCGAGGTTGAGCTCGACCAGGAAGCTGTTGCGCGGCAGCTCGGTACCCCACACGCGAAACTTGTCGCCGCCCTCCAGTTGCAGGTCCAGTTCCGGGCGCAGGTCGCCGTTGATCTGCCGCCAGGTGAACGAGCCGTTGAGCAGCAGGTCGCGCTCGGCCAGCTGGAACAGCTGCTGGCCGCGCACACCGAGGCTGGTGCTGAGCAGCTCGTTGCGCTGGCTGTCCGCAGACAGTGCGGCGGCCCCGCCCTGCTCGCTGAAGCTGTCGCTGCGCTGGTCGATCAGCAGCAGGCCGACGAAGGGCTCGACATAGGCCGGCTCGTCGAACTTCAGGTGCCAGGCCAGCTCGCCGAAGCCCTGCGCGGTGTTGACGTCGTACTGGCGGGTCAGGCGCTCCGGGCCGTCGATCAGGCGCACGTCGCGCTGGCTGTCGATCTGGTGCTGGCTGTAGCCGCCACCGCCGAACAGCTTGAGCGTACCGCGCGACAGTTCGACATCGCGGCCGCCGTACAGCGCGTAGCTGTAGCTGTCGGAGTCGGCCTTGGCGTCACGCGAATCGACATCCAGCTGCTCCTGGCCGTAGCCGAAGGCGCCACCCAGGCGCCAGTCGCCGTATACCGGCCAGTCGCCACCAAACAGCATGCTCTCGTGATCCTGGATGATCTCGCCGGCGTTGCCGTCATCGTCGATGCGCTGGCGCCCGCCGCCCACCTGCACCCAGTAGGGCAGCGCGCGCTCGGGCGAAGCGAGGTTGCGGCGCAGGTTGCCCAGCGGCGCACGCGACAGGTTGAGGTCGTCGAACATCACCGCCGAGGCGATGCTGGCATGAGCGTCGCCGGACAGCTTGTTGAATGTGTCGGCCACCTCGTCCTCGCCCAGGTCGAGCAGGGTGCGGTAGACCTCGTTGTCCTCGTCCAGGCTCTCGGCCGCTTGAGCGAAAGCCAGCTGGTTGGGGGTACGCGCCAGGCTGGAGAAGCTGGTGTCGTTGCGCGTCAGGGTCAGGGTCACGGCGTTGCCGGCGTAGCTCAGGCTGGGGTCGAGAAAGGCCAGGTTGGAGCTGACGCTGTCGAACTGGCCGCTCAACTGTCCGGCGCTGAGGATGCCGTAGCTGGTGGCCGGCGCGTAGGTGCCGTTCTCCGCCAGCACCTGCACGGTGCCGGCCAGGCTGGCCAGGCCGCTGACCAGCACCTGATCGGCATTGCCGGCGGCATCGGTCTCCACCTGGTAGACCGAGCCGGGGCTGAAGATCAGGTCACCGGCGACGTTCAGCGTGCCGATGGAGTTGCCCGGCGCCAGGGTGCCACCGCTGTTGATCTGTACGTTACCGACGCTGCCGGCACCACCCAGGGTGCCACCGCTCTGCACCTGGATAGCGGAAAGCAGCGAGCCATTGACCGCCAGGGTGCCGCCGCGGACTTCGGTGATGCCCGCGATGCCGTGGCTGCCGCTGAGGTCGAGCGTACCGGCGCCATCCTTGATGAAGGAACCCGAGCCGGAAAGTGCACCGGCGAAGCTGGTATCGCTCGCCTGGTTGACCGTCAGCGTCGCACCACTCAACGCCACCTGCCCGCCGGCGCCCGCCAGTGCACTCATGCTCAGGTCGAAACCGCCGAGATCCAGCACTCCGCCGCCCAGCTCATAGGCCCCGCCGGACACCAGGCCGCCGGCCGAATCCTGGCGCAAGGTGCCAGCCTCCACCCGCGTAACACCGCTGTAGCTGTTGTTGCCGGACAGCGTCAACGTCCCGCCGCCCTGCTTGATCAGGCCGCCGCTGCCGCTGATGACGCCGAGGAAGCTGCCGTCGACGGCCTGCACCAGGGTCAGGTCGGCGCTGCCCAGCGCCACCTCGCCGCCGTTGCCGGACAGCGAGCCCATGCTCAGGGCGAAGTCGTTGAGGTCGAGCACGCCGCCACCGATGACGTAGTCACCCCCGGCGAACCCGCCGGCACTGCCCTGCAGCAGCGTGCCGCCGCGTAGCTGAGTGGCACCGCTGTATGTGTTGGCGCCGGCCAGCATCAACAAGCCGTCGCCCTGCTTGATCAGGCCGCCGCTGCCGCTGATCGCCCCGGCGAAACTGCCACCCGACGCCAGCGTCAGGGTCAGATCGGCGCTGCCCAGCGCCACCTCGCCAGCGCCACCAGTCAGCGAGTTCATATTCAGGTCGAAGCCGTTGAGATCGAGCACGCCGCCATCGATCACGTAATCGCCACCGGCGACGAACGCCCCGGCACTGCCCTGGCGCAGCGTGCCACCGCTGATCTGGGTTACGCCGCCGTAGCTGTTGGCGCCGGTCAGCACCAGCGTCCCGTCGCCAGACTTGCGCAATCCGCCGCTGCCGCTGATCACCCCGGAGAAGGTGCCGTCCACCGTCTGATCGATGCCCAGGTCGGCGGCGCCCAGCGTCACTTCGCCGCCGCTGCCGGACAGCGAGCCCATGTCCAGGTCGAAACCATTGAGGTCGAGTACCCCGGCGTTGACGCTGTAGTCGCCGCCGGCCAAGGCGCCGGCCGCGCCCTGGCGCAAGGTACCGCCGTCGATCCGGGTGGTGCCGCTATAACTGTTGGCGCCGGACAGCAGCAACAGCCCATCACCCTGTTTGATCAGGCCGCCGCTGCCGCTGATCACGCCGGAAAAACTGCTGTCCGACGTCTGCACCAGGGTCAGGTCGGCGCCGCCCAGCACCACCTCGCCGCCACTGCCGGACAGCGAGCCCATGCTCAGATCGAAACCGTTGAGGTCGAGCACGCCGCCACTGACCAGGTAGCTGCCGCCGGCGACGAAGGCCCCCGCACCGCCCTGACGCAGCGTGCCGTCGCTCACCTGGGTGAGGCCGCTGTAGTCGTTCTCGCCCTCGAGCAGCAACAGTCCTGCCCCCAGCTTGGATAGGCCGCCGCTGCCGCTGATAGCGCCCGCGTAGCTGGTATCGAGGGCCTGATCGACCACCAGATCGGCGCTACCCAGCAGCACCTGACCGCCGCTGCCGGACAGCGACCCCATGCTCAGGCCGACACTGTTGAGGTCGAGCGCGCCGCCATCGATGACATAGGCGCCGTTCTGCACGAAGCCCCCGCTGCTGCCCTGACGCAGGGTGCCGGCCTGGACTATGGTGGCGCCGCTGTAGCTGGCCGGTCCCAGCAGGTCGAGTACGCCCGCTCCGGCTTTGGTCAGCGAGCCGCTGCCGCCGATGGCGCCAGAGAGCAGCACATCGTTGCCGTTGGTATCGAAGGTGCCACCCGCTGCGCCCAGCGCCTCGAGCCGCGAGGAAATATCGAAGGAGGAGGCATCGCCCCACTGCAGCCCGCCGCCATCGAGCACGATGCTGCCGCTGCCCAGGCTGTCGCCGCCGTCGAAGTTGATCAGCCCGCCCTCGATGCGAATGGCGCTAGCGAAGCTGTTGGCGTTCTCGCCGCGCACCGTCAGCGTGCCGCTACCGACCTTGATCAGGGTGCCGTCCACATCGCCGCTGAGGGAGCCGGTCACCTGCGTATTCAGGTTGTTGCTGCCGACCGCCACCACTGCCGAACCGAGTTCGAAGCCACCGTTGCCCTCGATCGAGCCGACGCTGAAGCGCCCCGCACCATCGGGCCCCTGCGCCTCGGAGAAGTCGACGACGCCGCTGTTCTCCGCGACCAGCCGGGCCGTGCCCCCGTCGCTGTTGTCGGTGAAGAGCGTGCGGCCCTCCTCGCCACTGATGATCAGCGCATTGCCGGCGCTGCTCTGCCCGGCGAAGATCGTCGCGCCGCCGTTCTCGCTACGGATAGTCGCGCTGCCGGCCGTGCTCTGATCGTTGAAGAAGGTCAGGCCACTGAAACTGTTGGTGATGGTGGCGCTGCCGGCCGTGCTCTGGTCGTTGAAATTGACGCCGTCGATGGTGTTGTCGATGACGGCGTCGCCGGCCGATTCGTTGCCGTTGAAGTCGATGGCCGCCGCCGGCGGGGCCAGCGCATTCAAGGCCACCCCGCCACACACCAGCACCGCCAAGGGAAGACGGCCGCCAGCCCGCACCGCACCCCGCCCGCGTCCTTTGTTGCACCCCATCCCGAGGCCCCCTACACGCAATATGGGGAAACAGCTGCGCGCCTTGCGCGCCGCATGCAGCCCCGGCAAAGGGAACGGACGCCATCCGTTCCCGCCCATGCCCCTGGGAACACCTCTACTGCGGGATGAAGACTACGCGCCGGGAGCCCTGTGAAGACTAGCCAAATCCCCGCCAGCCGCCAGCGCCGGGCGCCACTCAATAATCGATCACCACGTCACCCTTGGGCACGCTGCAGCAGGACAGAATGTAGCCCTCGGCAACGTCCTCGTCGGTGATCCCGCCGTTGTGCTCCATGTCCACCTCGCCGGCGGTCTTCATCACCTTGCAGGTGCCGCAGATGCCCATGCCGCACGCCTTGGGGATGTGCAGGCCGAGCTTGGCGGCAGCGGCGTGCACGGTTTCGCCGGGGGCGACGCGGATGCTCTTGCCGGTGCTGACGAACTCCACCTGGTGCAGATCGGCCAGTGGCACTTCCGGCGCCTCGGCCGCTTCGGCGGCCAGTTCCTTGACCTCGGCGCGGATCTCCGGCGGCGTCGGGCCGAAGGCCTCCTCGTGGTAGCGGCTCATGTCGTAGCCGTTGCCTTGCAGCAGGTGCTTGATCGCGCTCATGTAGGGGGTCGGACCGCAGCAGAAGATCTCGCGCTCCATGAAGTCCGGGGCGATCAGCTCCAGCATCTTCTGGTTGAGGTAGCCGCGGTAGCCGGCCCAGGCCTCGCCCAGGCCATGCTTCTCGCAGATCAGGTGCAGGCTGAAGTTGTTGATCCGCGAGGCCATGTGCTCCAGTTCGCGGTGGTAGATGATGTCCTTCGGCGAACGAGCGCTGTGCACGAAGACCATGTCGACATTGGCATTGGTGTCGAAGAACCAGCGCGCCATCGACATCACCGGGGTGATGCCGACGCCGCCGGAGAGGAACAGCACCCTGTCGGCGGGGAAGTCGATGGCGTTGAACAGCCCCACCGGGCCGTGCACCGGCAGCTCGTCGCCTTCCTTGAGGTTGTCGTGCAGCCAGTTCGACACCTTGCCGCCCGGCACCCGCTTGATGGTGATGGAGAAGCTGTAGGGCACCGACGGCGAGCTGGAGATGGTGTAGGAGCGCATGATCGGCGCCCCGTCGATCTCCAGTTCGAGGGTGACGAACTGCCCCGGCTTGAAGAAGAACAGCACCGGCTGCTCGGCCATGAAGCAGAAGGTGCGCACGTCCCAGGTTTCCTGGATCACCTTGACGCAACGCACCAGGTGGCGGCCGTTGGTCCAGGTCTGGGTGGTAACCGGGTTGAGGAAGGCGTTGGTGGTCATGAACGGCTCTCCACGCGGCCGGACATCGGCCTATATGGCGCCGATTGTGCGAAACGCCGCGGGCTCTCATTTATCTGCCAGCGACATCGGCATGCTCATCGCGACCTGCCGCTTGGCACGGGGCCTGGCGCGTCGGAAACGCATTCGGCCATGTCGCCCATGGATAAGGTTTCGCGGCGCGGCGAATCCACACTCAGCCTCAGAGCAACCCCCGACAACGCGCGGCCGCCGACCCGCTCGCAGCAGCCGCCACAACGCCTTGCGTCACCACCGTATCAGCCACTTTTGCGGCTGCCGCCCCCGCGCCAGCCATGAGGAGTCACCGATGGACTGCACCCACACCCTGAGCCTGGGCGACCCGCTGGAGCCCGCACGCAAGGCCACCGCCGGCATGCTGCGCGAGCGCGAGCGCACCTTTTCGCTGCCGCAACCCTTCTACAACGACGAGCGGCTGTTCCAGATCGACATGCAGGAGATCTTCCACAAGGAGTGGTTGATCGCCGGCATGACCTGCGAAATCCCGGCCAAGGGCAACTTCCTCACCCTGCAGCTCGGCGACAACCCGATTCTCGTGGTCCGCGGCGCCGAGGGGCAGATCCATGCCTTCCACAACGTCTGCCGCCACCGCGGCTCGCGCCTGTGCGTGAGCGACAAGGGCAAGGTGGCCAAGCTGGTCTGCCCCTACCACCAGTGGACCTATGAACTGGACGGCCGCCTGCTGTTCGCCGGCACCGAGATGGGCGCCGACTTCGACCTCAAGGACTACAGCCTCAAGCCGGTGCACTGCAAGAGCGCCGGTGGTTTCATCTTCATCAGCCTGGCGGAAAACCCGCCGGCGATCGACGAGTTCCTCGCCACCCTGGCTCACTACATGGAGCCGTACGACATGGAGAACACCAAGGTCGCGGTGCAGAGCACCATGAAGGAGAAAGCCAACTGGAAGCTGGTGATCGAGAACAACCGCGAGTGCTACCACTGCAACGGCTCGCACCCGGAGCTGCTCAACACCCTGCTGGAGTGGGACGACACCAACGACCCGCGCGCGACCCAGGAATTCAAGGATCACGTCGCCGAATGCGCCGCCGCCTGGGACGCGGAGAAGATTCCCTACGCGCATGCCGGCTTCGGCCTGCGTAACCGCATCGTACGCATGCCGCTGCTCAAGGGCACCGTGTCCATGACCATGGACGGCAAGCAGGGCTGCAAGAAGCTGATGGGGCGGATCAAGAACCCGGACCTGGGCTCCATGCGCATCCTCCACCTGCCCCATTCGTGGAACCACTGCATGGGCGACCACCTGATCAACTTCACCGTGTGGCCGATCAGCGCCCAGGAAACGGTGGTGATCACCAAGTGGCTGGTGCACAAGGACGCGGTGGAAGGCGTCGATTACGACGTCGAGCGCCTGCGTCAGGTGTGGGACGCCACCAACGACCAGGACCGTCGCCTCGGCGAGGAAAACCAGCGCGGCATCAACTCCACCGCCTACCAGCCCGGCCCCTACTCGAAGACCTACGAGTTCGGCGTGGTCAACTTCATCGACTGGTACAGCGAACGCATGCTCAACAACCTCGGCGAAGCCCCGGCGCAGTTGCGCCAGGTGGCCGGCGAGTGATGACGCTGAGCCTGCTGCTGGTGATCGGCTTGGCGGCCTACGGGCTGCTGGCCTGTCGTCCACGGCGCGGCTGAATCAGCCTGCAGGCCCCGGCATCCTGGCGGATGCCGGGGCTTTCTTTTGGCGGCGCCACGCCCAAACGCTAGGAGCGGCGGACGGCGAACCGATTTAGTCGCGAGAATCCCTGCCCCCAACAAAACAGGAAGAGCGGGAGAGCAAGGCCGCGCAGGAGCTTCGCAGCCGCAGCCGCTCCGACAGGGGCACAACGACTAACGGTGCCCCCAACAAAAAGCCCCGCCAGATCGCTCTGGCGGGGCTTTTCATTAACAGCTCGAGGCTAGCCGCTATGGGTCAGGCCTTGTTGGCTTTCTTGGCAGCGCGGGTGCGCTCGCCTTCGTCGAGGATCTTCTTGCGCAGACGGATCGACTTTGGCGTCACTTCGCACAGCTCGTCGTCCTGGATGAATTCCAGGGCCTGTTCCAGGGTGAAGCGCACCGGCGGCACCAGGGCAATGGTTTCGTCCTTGCCCGAAGCGCGCATGTTGTCGAGCTTCTTGCCCTTGGTGGGGTTGACGCCCAGGTCGTTGTCGCGGCTGTTCAGGCCGACGATCTGACCGTTGTAGATTTCCTGGCCGTGCTCGACGAACAGCTTGCCGCGCGCCTGCAGGGTTTCCAGGGAGTAGGTCAGCGCCTTGCCGGTATCGATCGACACCAGGACGCCGTTCTGACGGCCAGACATGCTGCCCGGCTTGACGGTGTCATAACGGTCGAAGATCGAGGTCAGGATGCCCGCGCCGTTGGTCAGGGTCAGGAACTGGTTACGGAAGCCGATCAGACCGCGCGCCGGGATGTTGTATTCCAGACGCACGCGACCTTTGCCGTCCGGCGACATGTTGGTCAGGTCGCCCTTACGCAGGCCCATTTCTTCCATGACCTTGCCCTGGGATTCTTCAGGGATGTCGATGGTGACGTTCTCGTACGGCTCCTGCTTGACGCCGTTGACTTCACGGATGATCACTTCCGGGCGGCCAACGCCCATTTCGAAGCCTTCGCGGCGCATGGTTTCGATCAGCACCGAGAGGTGCAGCTCGCCACGACCGGAGACCTTGAACTTGTCGGCGCTGTCGCCTTCCTCGACACGCAGGGCCACGTTGTACAGCAGCTCTTTGTCCAGGCGCTCCTTGATGTTGCGGCTGGTGACGAACTTGCCTTCCTTGCCGCAGAACGGCGAGTCGTTGACCTGGAAGGTCATGGAGACGGTCGGCTCGTCGACGGTCAGCGGCTTCATCGCTTCGACGTGGTTGATGTCGCACAGGGTGTCGGAGATGAACAGCTGGTCCATACCGCTGACGCAGACGATGTCGCCGGCGGTGGCTTCTTCGACGTCGACGCGGTGCAGGCCGTGGTGGCCCATCAGCTTGAGGATACGGCCGTTACGCTTCTTGCCGTCGACGTCGATGGCAGTCACCGGGGTGTTCGGCTTGATCTTGCCACGGGCAATACGGCCAACGCCGATGATGCCGAGGAAGCTGTTGTAGTCCAGCGCGGAAATCTGCATCTGGAACGGGCCGTCGAGGTCGACGTTCGGCGCCGGCACGTGGTCGACGATGGCCTGGTACAGCGGGGTCAGGTCTTCGGCCATGGCGGTGTGGTCGAGACCGGCAATACCGTTCAGGGCGCTGGCGTAGACGACCTGGAAGTCGAGCTGCTCATCGGTGGCGCCGAGGTTGTCGAACAGGTCGAAGATCTGGTCCATGACCCAATCCGGACGCGCGCCCGGACGGTCGATCTTGTTGATCACGACGATCGGCTTGAGACCGGCCTCGAAGGCTTTCTTGGTCACGAAGCGGGTTTGCGGCATCGGGCCGTCCTGGGCGTCGACCACCAGCAGCACCGAGTCGACCATCGACATCACGCGCTCGACTTCGCCGCCGAAGTCGGCGTGGCCGGGGGTGTCGACGATGTTGATGCGGTAGTCGTTCCACTTGATGGCGGTGTTCTTGGCCAGAATGGTGATGCCGCGCTCTTTTTCCTGGTCGTTGCTGTCCATCACGCGCTCGTCGTTGAGCTCGTTGCGTTCCAGGGTGCCGGACTGACGCAGCAGGGCATCGACGAGGGTGGTTTTGCCATGGTCGACGTGGGCGATGATGGCGATGTTGCGCAGATTTTCGATCACTGTGTGTATCTCGATCAGAGGATGCGGTGTGTCGCCCAGTGTGGACGACGAATATGAAGAAAACGGGATCAGCAGGCAGAGCGGTCGGGAGGGCGGTGGCGGATACTGCCGCCGTTCAGCCCGGGCGTCTTATGCCGGACGATAAACGCGCACATTGGCATGCCCCTCGCTCAGCAGGTGGTGGGCATGCAGGCGGCTCATCACGCCCTTGTCGCAATACAGCAGGTACTGGCGGTTCTCATCCAGTTCCTTGAACTTGTTGTTCAGCGCGTAGAACGGCAGCGCCTGCACCTCGATGCCGGGCAGCTCGAGCGGCTCGTCCTCGGCGGCATCGGGGTGGCGGATGTCGAGGACGATCTGCCCGGCCAGCGCCTCGCGTACCTCCTCGACCTGCACGTCCTTGCCCAGCTCGTCGATCACCCGGTCGATGGGCAGCAGGGTGGCGCGCTCCAGGGCACGCTCGAGGATGGCTATGTCGAACTGCGCTTCTTCGCGCTCGATGCGATAACCGCGGGCCTTGGTGGTCGGGTTGACCGAAATTACCCCGCAATACTCGGGCATGTGCTTGGCGAACTCGGCGGTGCCGATGCGCGTGGCGGTGTCGATGATGTCCTGCTTGTGGCTGGCGATCAGCGGGCGCATCACCAGCATGTCGGTGGCCGCGTCGATCACCGCCAGGTTGGTCAGGGTCTGGCTGGAGACCTGGCTGATCGCCTCGCCGGTGACCAGCGCCTCGATCTCCAGGCGCTCGGCCATGCGGGTGGCGGCGCGCAGCATCATGCGCTTGAGGATCACGCCCATCTGGCTGTTGTCGACCTTGCCGAGGATCTCGCCGACCACTTCCTCGAACGGCACGCTGATAAACAGCACGCGCTGCGAACGGCCGAACTTCTGCCACAGGTAGTGGGCCACTTCCATCACGCCCAGCTCGTGGGCGCGACCGCCGAGGTTGAAGAAGCAGAAGTGGCTGACCAGGCCGCGGCGCATCATCTGGTAGGCCGCCACGGTGGAGTCGAAGCCGCCGCTCATCAGCACCAGGGTCTGCTCCAGCGAGCCCAGCGGGTAGCCGCCGAGGCCTTCGTGGCGATGATGGACGACGAACAGACGCTGATCGCGAATCTCCATGCGCACTTCGACTTCCGGCTTCTTCAGATCGATGCCGGCCGCATTGCACTCCTGGCGCAGGCGCGAGCCGACGTGACGCTCGACGTCGATGGAGCTGAAGGCGTGCTTGCCGCCGCGCTTGCAGCGCACGGCGAAGATCTTGCCCGGCAGCTGGTCGGCGTAGTGGCGCTTGCAGTGCTCGGTGATGTCGTCCAGATCGCCCAGCGGGTACTCGTTGACCTCGAGGAACAGGCCGATGCCCGGCGTGCAGCGCAGGCGCTCGGTCATCTCGGCCAGCAGGCGCGGATCGTCCAGGTCGGTCTCGACCTCCAGGTTGTCCCACACACCGGTGACCTTCAACTCGGGGTCGAGGTCGCGCAGCACGGTGCGGATGTTCTTCCCCAACTGGCGGATGAACTGCTTGCGCACCGGGCGGCTCTTGATGGTGATTTCCGGGAAAACTTTGACGATCAGCTTCATGAATTGGGCGCCTGCAGGGGCGACGGAAAAACAGGGGCGCGGATTATAGCGGAAATTGCTCAAGCTTTGACCAAAAATACTGCACGCCTCATTGATCGCACCAAAATAGAACATTGCGATATTTGGCAGCCCTCAAATGGTGCAAATATTCCTGCGCATGCCCCATGCAGGCCGCGCAGCGCCTGAGTTTTCGGGCCTCCGTCCATTCCGGGGCACTGGCATGCAATTTGCTCCCTTGTGAGGCAGGTCGCCCTGACGGACTATCCCGCCGGGCTTCACCGCACATATCGGGGCTCCACGAAGCGAGCCTTTTCCACCTGGAGGACAACATGTCTAAGGCTGTTCAACTGATCAAAGAACACGACGTGAAGTGGGTAGACCTGCGCTTCACCGATACCAAGGGCAAGCAGCACCACGTGACCATGCCGGCTCGCGACGCCCTGGACGACGATTTCTTCGAACACGGCAAGATGTTCGACGGCTCCTCCATTCATGGCTGGAAAGGCATCGAAGCCTCCGACATGATCCTGATGCCGGTCGACGACACCGCCGTGCTCGACCCCTTCACCGAAGAGCCGACCCTGATCCTGGTCTGCGACATCATCGAGCCGAGCACCATGCAAGGCTACGACCGCGACCCGCGCTCGATCGCCAAGCGCGCCGAGGAATTCCTCAAGACCACCGGCATCGGCGACACCGTGTTCGTCGGCCCGGAGCCGGAGTTCTTCATCTTCGACGAAGTGAAGTTCAAGTCCGACATCTCCGGCTCGATGTTCAAGATCTACTCCGAGCAAGGCTCCTGGATGACCGACGGCGACGTCGAAGGCGGCAACAAGGGCCACCGCCCGGCCGTCAAGGGCGGTTACTTCCCGGTTCCGCCGTGCGACCACGACCACGAAATCCGTACTGCCATGTGCAACGCCATGGAAGAAATGGGCCTGGTCGTCGAAGTGCACCACCACGAAGTGGCCACTGCCGGTCAGAACGAAATCGGCGTGAAGTTCAACACCCTGGTGGCCAAGGCTGACGAAGTTCAGACCCTGAAGTACTGCGTGCACAACGTCGCCGATGCCTACGGCAAGACCGCGACCTTCATGCCGAAGCCGCTGTACGGCGACAACGGCTCGGGCATGCACGTGCACATGTCGATCTCCAAGGACGGCAAGAACACCTTCGCCGGCGAAGGCTATGCCGGTCTGTCCGAGACCGCCCTGTACTTCATCGGCGGCATCATCAAGCACGGCAAGGCCCTGAACGGCTTCACCAACCCGTCGACCAACTCCTACAAGCGTCTGGTTCCGGGCTTCGAAGCCCCGGTCATGCTGGCCTACTCGGCCCGTAACCGCTCCGCCTCGATCCGTATTCCTTACGTATCCAGCCCGAAAGCCCGCCGCATCGAAGCGCGCTTCCCGGACCCGGCTGCCAACCCGTACCTGGCCTTCGCCGCGCTGCTGATGGCCGGCCTGGACGGCATCCAGAACAAGATCCACCCGGGCGATGCGGCCGACAAGAACCTGTACGATCTGCCGCCGGAAGAAGGCAAGCTGATCCCGCAGGTGTGCGGCAGCCTGAAGGAAGCCCTGGAAGAGCTGGACAAGGGCCGCGCGTTCCTGACCAAGGGCGGCGTGTTCTCCGACGACTTCATCGATGCCTACATCGAGCTGAAGAGCGAAGAAGAAATCAAGGTGCGCACCTTCGTGCACCCGCTGGAATACGACCTGTACTACAGCGTCTAAGCCAGACTCGCGCCGCCCTGTGCGGCGCACTCGAAAGCCCCGCCCGGCCCTGCCTGGCGGGGCTTTTTTGCACCTGCACCGCACACACCAAAATACCCGCCCCCGTTTTCGGATCGTCGGTGCCCCCGGCACGCCCTGCCCCGCTTTCATCTTATGCATCACAACGCCACAGCACGGCACTTGCCAGGGCGCCTTGCCGGTGCAAGGCTTAGCCGCATCACCCAGGGAGGAAATGGCCCATGCGCCCGTTGCTCGCTTGCCTGCTGCTCGGCCTGGCCCTGCCGGCCGCCGCGCAGATCTACAAGTACACCGATGCCAACGGCAACACGGTGTTCACCAACCAGCCGCCGGACGGCACCGCCGCCGAGAGCGTCACCCTACCGCCGACCAACACGGTGGAAATGCAGGCGCCCAGCGCGCCGGCCGCCGGCAGCGAACCGACCGCGCAGGCCGAGGCGCCCTACTCGGTGCTGAGCCTGACCGGCATCCCCGACGATGAAGCCATGCGCGCCAACAACGGCACCTTCAGCGTCGGCGTCGACATCCAGCCGCGCCTGGCCGCCGGCCACCGCCTGCGCCTGCTGCTGGACGGCCAGCCGCACGGCCAGGCGAGCAACGTGCCGCGCCTGCAACTGGTCAACGTCGACCGCGGCGAACACAGCCTGGCAGTCGAGGTGCTCAGCGGCGACCGGGCGATCCAGCAGAGCGCCAGCGTCACCTTCACCGTGCAGCGGGTCAACACCAGCAGCCCGGCGCTGCGGCCGCCACCCCCACCGCCCAAACCCACTCCGAAACCGGCGAACTGACCCATGCGTCCACTGCTTCTCTGCCTGCTACTGATCGCCCAGGGCGCCCTGGCGCAGGTCTACACCTACGTCGACGCCGAGGGTAACCGGGTGTTCACCGACAAGCCGCGCAGCAACAGCGCGCAGCCGGTGATCCTCTCCCCCTCCAACAGCGTGCAGCTCAGCCAGCCGGGCAGCGCAGCGGCGCCCGCGGCCCCCGCCGCGGTGAGCAAGATGGCCATCCACTACCAGCTGCTGCGCATCCTGGTGCCCGAGCCGGACGCCTCGGTGCACAACGCCTCGGGCGAGCTGATCGTCACCGCCACCAGCGAACCCGGCCTGCTGCCCGGGCACAGCTACCGCCTGCTGCTCGACGGCCAGGTGCAGGGCGAACCGAGCCGCAGCCCGGTGTTTCCACTGCAGCACGTCGACCGCGGCACCCACCTGCTGGCCGTGGAGATCATCGACGCCGCCGGCCTGACCGTGGAGCGCACCCCGCCCCAGCCCTTCCACATGCACCGCATGTCGCTGGCACAGAAACGCAAGGTCAACCCCTGCCAGAAGGACGACTACGGCGTGCGCCCCGAGTGCCCGCTGAAGGACAAGCCCAAGGAAGAAGTCAGCATCCTGCCCTTCCTCTGAACGCCATTGCACCTTTGTGGTGCAATGGCGCGCACCACCTCCTAAGCTTTCCCCATTTTGGGTCGTAATTGCCCGCCCCGCTGCGCCGCAACCCCGCGAAAACCCGCCAGGGCGTAGAGAACATGCGTCTTTTCGGGGCTTTGGTTTGCTTCTTGCATTTTCCTGCCCATTGCCGGAACGCACTGCCTATGACCATCAACGACGCTCTGCACCGCCTGCTACTCGACAACCTGACCACCGCCACCCTGCTGCTCGACAGCCAGCTGCGCCTCGAGTACATGAACCCGGCGGCGGAAATGCTCCTGGCCGTCAGCGGCCAGCGCAGCCATGGCCAGTTCATCAGCGAGCTGTTCACCGAATCGCCCGAGGCGCTGTCGTCGCTGCGCCAGGCGGTGGAACAGGCGCACCCGTTCAACAAACGCGAGGCGGTGCTGACCTCGGTCACCGGCCAGACCCTGACCGTCGACTACGCCGTCACCCCGCTGTTCAACCGCGGCCAGACCCTGCTGCTGCTGGAAGTGCACCCGCGCGACCGCCTGCTGCGCATCACCAAGGAGGAGGCGCAGCTGTCCAAGCAGGAGACCACCAAGCTGCTGGTGCGCGGCCTGGCCCACGAGATCAAGAACCCGCTCGGCGGCATCCGCGGCGCGGCCCAGCTGCTGGCGCGCGAGCTGCCGGAAGAGCACCTGAAGGACTACACCAACGTCATCATCGAGGAAGCCGACCGGCTGAGAAATCTCGTGGACCGTATGCTCGGCTCGAACAAGCTGCCGTCGCTGGCGATGACCAATATCCACGAGGTGCTGGAGCGCGTCGCCAACCTGATCGAGGCGGAGAGCCAGGGCGGCATCACTTTGGTGCGCGACTACGACCCGAGCATCCCCGACCTGCTGATCGACCGCGAGCAGCTGATCCAGGCGGTGCTCAACATAGTGCGCAACGCCATGCAGGCCATCGCCGGGCAGAAGCATGACATGGGCCTGGGCCGCATCAGCCTGCGCACCCGCACCCTGCGCCAGTTCACCATCGGCCACACCCGCCACCGCCTGGTGGTCAAGGTGGAGATCATCGACAACGGCCCGGGCATCCCCGCCGAGCTGCAGGAAACCATCTTCTACCCCATGGTCAGCGGGCGGGCCGACGGCACCGGCCTGGGCCTGGCCATCACCCAGAACATCATCAGTCAGCACCAGGGCCTGATCGAATGCGAGAGCCACCCCGGCCACACCGTGTTCTCGATCTTCCTGCCGCTGGAACAAGGAGCAACCTCGCCATGAGCCGCAGTGAAACCGTCTGGATTGTCGACGACGATCGTTCCATCCGCTGGGTGCTGGAAAAGGCGCTGCAGCAGGAAGGCATGACCACCCAGAGCTTCGACAGTGCCGACGGTGTACTCAGCCGCCTGACCCGCCAGCAACCGGACGTGATCATCTCCGACATTCGCATGCCCGGCGCCAGCGGCCTCGACCTGCTGGCACGGATCCGCGAGCTGTACCCGCGCCTGCCGGTGATCATCATGACCGCACATTCCGACCTGGACAGCGCGGTAGCCAGCTACCAGGGCGGCGCCTTCGAGTACCTGCCCAAGCCGTTCGACGTCGACGAGGCGGTGTCCCTGGTCAAGCGCGCCTTCCAGCACGCCCAGGAGCAGCAGAGCCTGGCCGCTCCGGCCGCCCAGGCGCGCACCCCGGAAATCATCGGCGAGGCGCCGGCGATGCAGGAGGTGTTCCGCGCCATCGGCCGCCTGTCCCACTCCAATATCACCGTGCTGATCAACGGCGAATCCGGTACCGGCAAGGAGCTGGTGGCCCACGCCCTGCACCGCCACAGCCCGCGCGCGGCGTCGCCCTTCATCGCGCTGAACATGGCGGCCATCCCCAAGGACCTGATGGAATCGGAGCTGTTCGGCCACGAGAAGGGCGCCTTCACCGGCGCCGCCAACCAGCGCCGCGGCCGCTTCGAGCAGGCCGACGGCGGCACGCTGTTCCTCGACGAGATCGGCGACATGCCGGCTGACACCCAGACGCGCCTGCTGCGCGTGCTGGCCGACGGCGAATTCTACCGGGTCGGCGGGCATACCCCGGTCAAGGTGGACGTGCGCATCATCGCCGCCACCCACCAGAACCTGGAAACCCTGGTGCAGGCCGGCAAGTTCCGTGAAGACCTGTTCCACCGCCTCAACGTCATCCGCATCCATATCCCGCGCCTGGCCGACCGCCGCGAGGACATCCCTACCCTGGCCCATCACTTCCTCGCCCGCGCCGCGCAGGAACTGGCGGTCGAGCCCAAACTGCTCAAGAGCGAGACCGAGGACTACCTCAAGCACCTGCCCTGGCCGGGCAACGTGCGCCAGCTGGAGAACACCTGCCGCTGGATCACGGTGATGGCCTCGGGCCGCGAGGTGCACGTCGACGACCTGCCGCCGGAGCTGCTCAGCCAGCCGCAGGACGCCGCGCCGGTGACCAACTGGGAACAGGCCCTGCGCCTGTGGGCCGACCAGGCCCTGGCGCGCGGCCAATCCAACCTGCTCGACAGCGCCGTGCCGGCCTTCGAGCGGATCATGATCGAGACCGCCCTCAAGCACACCGCCGGCCGCCGCCGCGACGCCGCCCTGCTGCTGGGCTGGGGCCGCAACACCCTGACGCGCAAGATCAAGGAACTGGGCATGAAGGTCGACGGCGCCGACGAGGATGACGGCGACGATTGATCCGCCGAGCGCAACGAAAAAGGGCATCCCGCGGGATGCCCTTTTTCGTAGGGTGCGCCGTGCGCACCACGCGATCAACCGCGCTGCGCGTTCTTGATCGAGATCTGCGTGTTCAGCGTCCAGAAATCGTAGAGCACGCCGAGCAGGAACAGGCCGCCGGTCAGCAGATAGAGGATCCCGGTGAGCCACTTGCCCTGGTACATGCGGTGCACACCGAAGATGCCGAGGAAGGTCAGCAGGATCCAGGCGACGTTGTAGTCGGTATCGCCGGCGGTAAAGCGCAGGTCGGCTTCACGGTCCATCGAGGGGATCAGGAACAGGTCGATTATCCAGCCGATGAACAGCAGGCCGAGGGTGAAGAACCAGATGGTGCCGGTCACCGGCCTGCCGTAGTAGAAACGGTGCGAACCGAGGAAGCCGAAAATCCACAGCAGGTAGCCGATCAGCTTGCTGTGGGTGTCCTGTCGTTGCATGGCAATCTCCTTGTGCGATGGACAGTGTCAGACGCCCCACTCTACGCAAGGTTTCCCCCGCCCGCCCAGTGCCAATGACTTGATAGGGCTGCGACGCCCATATACTGTATATAAAAACAGTATTCGAGCGCCCGCCATGCAACTGATCGAGAAGCTCACCATCCTCGCCGACGCCGCCAAGTACGACGCCTCCTGCGCCAGCAGCGGCGCGCCCAAGCGCAGCTCCAAGGGCCAGGACGGCATCGGCTCGACCAACGGCATGGGCATCTGCCACAGCTACACGCCGGACGGGCGCTGCGTGGCGCTGCTGAAGATCCTGCTGACCAACTTCTGCCTGTACGACTGCCAGTACTGCATCAACCGCCGCTCCAGCGACGTGCCGCGTGCGCGCTTCACCCCCGAGGAAGTGGTCACCCTGACCCTGGACTTCTACAAACGCAACTGCATCAGCGGCCTGTTCCTCAGCTCCGGCATCATCCGCTCGGCCGACTACACCATGGAGCAGCTGATCCGCGTCGCCAAGCTGCTGCGCCAGGAGCACCAGTTCCGTGGCTACATTCATCTGAAGACCATCCCCGATGCCGCGCCCGAGCTGATCGCCGAGGCCGGCCTGTATGCCGACCGCCTCAGCGTCAATATCGAGCTGCCCAGCGAAACCAGCCTGGTTCGCCTGGCGCCGGAAAAGAACGTCGCCAGCATTCACCAGGCCATGCACAGCATCCACCAGGGCGAGCGCGAGGCCCTGGAAGAGCGCCGCGCGCCGCGCTTCGCTCCGGCCGGGCAGAGCACGCAGATGATCGTCGGCGCCGACGCCACCGACGACAGCACCATCCTGCACAACGCCCAGAGCCTGTATCACGACTACCGCCTGCGGCGCGTCTACTACTCGGCCTTCAGCCCGATTCCGCAGAGCCCGAAGACGGTGCCCTTCGAGGCGCCACCGCTGCTGCGCGAACATCGCCTGTACCAGGCGGATTTCCTCATGCGCGGCTATGGCTTCAGCGCCAGCGAACTGCTGGCCGGCCCCGGCAACCTGGCGCTGGACATCGACCCCAAGCTGGCCTGGGCGCTGGCCAATCGCGAGCAGTTTCCGGTGGATCTGAACCGCGCCGATGAATCATTGATCGCCCGCGTACCGGGCATCGGCGTGCTCAGCGCGCGGCGCCTGGGCGCGTTACGTCGCGAACGGCGCATCCGCTACGAAGACCTCACGCGCCTGCGCTGCGTGCTGGAAAAAGCCAAGCCCTTTATCGTCACCCAGGATTACCGCCCGCCGCGAGCCGAACACGAATCCCTGGTGCTGCGCCAGCAACTGCGCGACACCCCGGCGCAGATGGCTTTGTGGTGATGCACAGCCTGCGCTTCGACGGCAGCTTCGCCACCTGGCGCCAGGTCGCGCGGCGCGCCCTGTTGCAGGGCTTGGCGCCGCATCAGTTGCAATGGCTGGACGAAGAGGCGGCGCCCGGCCTGTTCGACCAGCCCGCCGAACGCGCGCCGCAGCCCAGCGGCCGTCTGCGTGTGTCGCCCGAGCTGCTGCAGTTGCTGGAAAGCGCCGCGCAGTACCGTGGCGAGGAGCGCTGGAGTCTGCTCTACCGAGTGCTCTGGCGCTTCGTGCAGGGCGAGCGCAGCGCCGTGCTGGCCGGCGACCCCGACGGAAGCGAGCTACATCGCCGGCTCAAAGCGGTGCGCCGCGAGGCGCATCACCTGCATGCCTTCGTGCGTTTCCAGCCCTGCAAGGCAACAGGCGCGCCGGACTTCGTCGCCTGGTTCGAACCGGCGCACGACATCCTCGCCGCGGCCAGCGGCCACTTCGCCGAGCGCCTGGGCAAACACAGCTGGCTGATCGCCACGCCGCGTGACGGCGTTTACTGGGATGGCCAGCGCCTGCAGCACGAGCGCCGCTGCCCGGCGCAGTGGCGGGCCTGGGCAGAGCAGCCCGAGGATGACGGCCAGGCCCTGTGGCGTGCCTATTACGGCAGCACCTTCAACCCGGCCCGGCTCAACCGTACGGTGCTGCAGCAGCACCTGCCGCTGAGATTCTGGAAGCACCTGCCGGAAGGGCCATTGATCCCGCAACTGATGAGCGAAGCGCGCGCCGGCGCGCAACGCGATGGCCAGGCATTGGTGCTGGCGGGCAGGAAGGGCAAACGCATTGGCGGGATAAACGAAGGGGACGCATCGCGTCCCCCGTCTGGCAGCGTCAGCGGAAGCGACGCCCCGGATCTTCCTCGCTGACTTCCAGCGCCAGGCCCTGGGACATGCTGGTCAGGTGGTCGCCGTCGGTTTCCGAGCCGAGCTTGATCATCAGGCGCAGGTCGTTGGCCGAGTCGGCGTAGAGCAGCGCGTCTTCGTAGGTGATCTCGCCCTGGGTGTAGAGGTTGTACAGTGCCTGGTCGAAGGTCTGCATGCCCTGCTCGGTGGAGCGCTTCATCAGGCCCTTGAGCTCGTGCACCTCGCCCTTGCGGATCAGGTCGGCGGCCAGCGGGGTGTTGATCAGCACCTCGATCACCGCGCGGCGACCTTTGCCATCCGGGGTTGGAATCAGTTGCTGAGCGACGATGGCCTTGAGGTTGAGCGACAGGTCCATCCACACCTGGTTCTGCCGATCCGCCGGGAAGAAGTTGATGATGCGGTCCAGCGCCTGGTTGGCGTTGTTGGCGTGCAGGGTGGCCAGACACAGGTGACCGGTTTCGGCGAAAGCCACGGCGTGGTCCATGGTCTCGCGGGTGCGCACCTCGCCGATCAGGATCACGTCCGGCGCCTGGCGCAGGGTGTTCTTCAGCGCCACCTCGAAGGACTCGGTGTCGATGCCCACCTCGCGCTGGGTGACGATGCAGTTCTGGTGCTGGTGGATGTACTCGATCGGGTCTTCGATGGAGATGATGTGGCCGCTGCTGTTCTTGTTGCGGTAGCCGATCATCGCCGCCAGCGAGGTGGACTTACCGGTACCGGTGGCGCCGACGAACAGCACCAGGCCGCGCTTGGTCAGCGCCAGCTTCTTGAGGATTTCCGGCAGCTTGAGGTCGTCGATGGTGGGGATGTTGGTCTCGATGCGGCGCAGCACCATGCCCACCAGGTTGCGCTGATAGAAGGCGCTGACGCGGAAACGGCCGATGCCGCGGGCGCTGATGGCGAAGTTGCACTCGTGGTTCTCGGCAAAATCGCGGCGCTGCGCCTCGTTCATCACGCCGAGCACGGTCTCGCGGGTCTGCTCCGGCGACATGGCGTTCTTGGTCACCGGCATGATCTTGCCGTTGACCTTCATCGACGGCGGTACGCCAGCGGTGATGAACAGGTCGGAGCCGCCTTTTTCCACCATCAGGCGCAGCAGTTTTTCGAATTCCATGGTCGTTCTCGCAGCTTGGTGTGCAATGCCGTTCGGCAGCCATCTGCCGAATCGTAGGAGCGAGCTCTGCTCGCGAACAGGGTAACGCCAAAAGCTTCGCTCGCGATGCTCGCTCCTACACCAGTTCCTAGAGGCTTTCCGGACTCTTGGCCTTCTCGCGCGCGCTGTCGCGGCTGACCAGGCCCTTGGCCACCAGGGTCTTGAGGCAGGCGTCGAGGGTCTGCATGCCCAGCGAGCCACCAGTCTGGATCGCCGAGTACATCTGCGCCACCTTGTCCTCGCGGATCAGGTTACGGATCGCCGGGGTGCCGATCATGATCTCGTGGGCCGCCACCCGGCCGCCACCGATCTTCTTCAGCAGGGTCTGCGAGATCACCGCCTGCAGCGATTCGGAGAGCATGGAGCGGACCATGGATTTTTCTTCGGCGGGGAACACGTCGACCACCCGGTCGATGGTCTTCGCCGCGCTGGTGGTGTGCAGGGTGCCGAACACCAGGTGGCCGGTTTCCGCGGCGGTCAGCGCCAGGCGGATGGTTTCCAGGTCGCGCATCTCGCCGACCAGGATGATGTCCGGGTCTTCCCGCAGCGCCGAACGCAGGGCCTCGGAGAAGCCGTGGGTGTCGCGGTGCACCTCGCGCTGGTTGACCAGGCACTTCTTCGACTCGTGAACGAATTCGATCGGGTCTTCGATGGTGAGGATGTGGTGGTACTTGTTGCTGTTGAGGTAGTCGAGCATCGCCGCCAGGGTGGTCGACTTGCCCGAGCCGGTGGGACCGGTGACCAGCACCAGGCCGCGCGGCACGTCGGTGATCTTGCGGAATACCTCGCCCATGCCGAGGTCTTCCATGGTCAGCACCTTCGACGGAATGGTCCGGAACACCGCACCGGCGCCGCGGTTCTGGTTGAAGGCGTTGACCCGGAAACGCGCCACGCCCGGCACCTCGAAGGAGAAGTCGGTCTCGAGGAACTCTTCGAAGTCCTTGCGCTGCTTGTCGTTCATGATGTCGTAGATCAGCGCGTGCACCTGCTTGTGGTCCAGCGGCGGCAGGTTGATCCGGCGTACGTCGCCGTCGACGCGGATCATCGGCGGCAGACCGGCCGAGAGGTGCAAATCCGACGC
The DNA here is from genome assembly GCF_054110165.1 of Pseudomonas sp. PL-6. Lineage (NCBI taxonomy): Bacteria > Pseudomonadati > Pseudomonadota > Gammaproteobacteria > Pseudomonadales > Pseudomonadaceae > Pseudomonas > Pseudomonas sp. PL-6. Next base: position 4,817,771 of record NZ_CM134189.1, read on the forward strand.
GCCTTGCTTGGCGCTGAAGGCAAGCAGCTCGGTAATATCCATGGGACTCCCCAATTACAAGCAAGCAGGTAGAATGCCGCGAACCCTCAAACGGCCGGGCTGATAGAGCGCAGGTAATGTCCACGATAGCAGAGAATATTGCAAAGGTCGGAGCGCGCATCCGTGAGGCGGCGCAAGCCTCGCAGCGCAATCCGCTGGATATCGGCCTGCTCGCGGTGAGCAAGACCAAACCCGCCGCAGCCATCCGCGAAGCCCATGCCGCCGGCCTGCGCGACTTCGGCGAAAACTACCTGCAGGAAGCCCTGGACAAACAGGCCGAACTGACCGACCTGCCCTTGATCTGGCACTTCATCGGCCCCATTCAGTCGAACAAGACCCGGCCCATCGCCGAGCATTTCGCCTGGGTACACTCCGTGGATCGCCTGAAGATCGCCCAACGCCTGTCCGACCAGCGCCCGGCGCAGCTGCCGCCGCTGAATATCTGCCTGCAGGTCAACGTCAGCGGCGAGCCCAGCAAGTCCGGCTGCAGCCCGGACGAGCTCCCGACCCTGGCACAGGCGGTTACACAACTGGCCAACCTGCGCCTGCGCGGATTGATGACAATCCCCGAGCCGACCGACGACGTCGCCGCCCAACACCAAGCCTTCGCCCGCCTGCGCCAGTTGCGCGATGATCTGGCACTGAACCTCGACTGCCTGTCCATGGGCATGAGCCATGACCTGGAGGCCGCCATCGCCGAGGGTGCCACCTGGGTGCGCATCGGCACCGCGCTGTTCGGCGCCCGCGATTACGGCCAGTCCGCCGCCCACTGATATAAAGGAAGCCACCGCATGAGCAACCCGATCATCACCTTCGTCGGCGCCGGCAACATGGCCGCCAGCCTGATCGGCGGCCTGCGCGCCCAGGGCACCCCGGCCAGCGCGATCCGCGCCAGCGAACCGAACGCCGAGCAGCGCCAGCGCCTGCACGCCGAGCACGGCATCGCCCTGTTCGAAAGCAATGCCGAGGCCATCGCCGGCGCCGAGCTGATCGTCCTGGCGGTCAAGCCGCAAGTGATGAAGGCGGTGTGCCTGGACCTGGCGCCGCACCTGCAACCCGGCCAGCTGATCGTCTCCATCGCCGCCGGCATCGGCTGCGCCAGCCTGGAGCGCTGGCTGGGCCAGCGCCCCGTAGTGCGCTGCATGCCCAATACCCCGGCGCTGCTGCGCCAGGGCGTCTCCGGGCTGTACGCCAACGCCCGGGTCAGCGCCGCACAGAAGGCCCAGGCCGAACAGCTGCTGAGCGCCGTGGGCCTGGCCCTGTGGCTGGACGACGAAGCGCAGCTCGACGCGGTGACCGCGGTGTCCGGCAGCGGCCCGGCCTATTTCTTCCTGCTGATCGAGGCCATGACCGCCGCCGGCGAGCGGCTCGGCCTGCCGCGTGAGACCGCCGCCCGCCTGAGCATCCACACCGCGCTGGGCGCCGCGCGCATGGCCAGCGAGAGCGATGTCGACGCCGCCGAGCTGCGCCGCCGCGTGACCTCGCCGAACGGCACCACCGAGGCGGCGATCAAGACGTTCCAGGCCGGCGGCTTCGAAGCGCTGGTGCAACAGGCGCTGAATGCCGCCGCCAACCGTTCGGCCGAACTGGCCGAGCAACTGGGTCAATAAGGAGTTTGCATGTCCGGATTCATCGAAGCCCTCATCTACATCATCCAGACCCTCGGCAGCCTGTACCTGCTGATCGTGCTGCTGCGCTTCATCCTGCAACTGGTGCGCGCCGATTTCTACAACCCGCTCAGCCAGTTCATCGTCAAGGCCACCCAGCCGCTGCTGACCCCGCTGCGCCGGGTGATCCCCGGCATCGCCGGACTGGACCTGGCCTCGCTGGTGCTGGCCATCCTGGTGCAGCTGCTGCTGATGCTGGTGACCCTGACGCTGATGGGCTACAACGCCGGCGGCTTCCTCCTGCAACTGCTGGTGTGGTCGGTGATCGGCGTCACCTCGCTGTTCCTCAAGGTGTTCTTCTTCGCCCTGATCGTCAGTGTGATCCTCTCCTGGGTCGCCCCGGGCAGCTACAACCCCGGCGCGCAACTGGTCAACCAGATCTGCGAGCCGGTGCTGGCGCCGTTTCGCAAGCTGCTGCCGAACCTCGGCGGCCTGGACATCTCGCCGATCTTCGCCTTTATCGCGATCAACCTGGTGGACCGCTTCGTCATCGGCAACCTGGCCGCCATGACCGGCCTGCCGCCGATGCTCAGCCCCTTCCTGTGAGATGAGCTGGTACCGCTGGGACGGCGAGGACCTGATCCTCGACTGCCACCTGCAGCCCAAGGCGAGCAGCGATGGGTTCGCCGGACTGCACGGCGACCGTCTGAAGATCCGCCTCACCGCGCCGCCGGTCGAGGGCCAGGCCAACGCCCAGTTGCAGACCTTCCTGGCCAAGGCCTTCGGCGTGGCGAAAAGCCAGGTGAGCCTGGAGAGCGGCCAGCTGAACCGCCACAAGCGCCTGCGCATCCAGGCCCCGCGCTGCCTGCCGGCGTTGCCGGGACTGGCGCGGCCCGGCAGCGCATGACCGTCCGGCGCCCGCAACGACCGCTCGGCGCTCGCCACCGGCCGTAAGGCGGGACTGGGCAGGCGGGCGATTGACGGCCGCCGCGGCCACCGCATAATGCGGGGTATTCAGGCGAACGCCGTGCGTTCTGGCGGCAAACCGACGCGAACCGTCGCCCAAGCGGTGCCGGTCGCCAGCGCCCCGACCACCAGCCGCCGCACGCGTTGCCCAGAGGAGAGCCAGGATGAGCATGGAACGTCTCAGCCAGCAGGTCGATGCCTACGTCGCCTGGAAGCGCGAGCTGATGCGCGAGATCACCCGCTACCGCAGCTGGCTGGAGCACAATCGGCTCAACTCCGAGGCGGTGCAGGCCAAGCTCGAACGCGCACTCAAGCTGCTGCGCACCGACCACATCACCCTGGCCTTCGTCGGCGAGTTCTCCCGCGGCAAGACCGAACTGATCAACAGCCTGTTCTTCTCCGAGTACGGCCAGCGCATGCTGCCCTCGCATGCCGGGCGCACCACCATGTGCCCCACCGAGCTGTTCTTCGACCCGCGCTCGGAGCGCTCCTACATCCGCCTGCTGCCGATCGAGACGCGCACCGCCTCGGCCAGCGTCGCCCAGTTCAAGCGCATCCCGCGGCACTGGGTGAACATCCCTCTGGACACCAGCGACCCGGCCAACATGGCCCTGGCCTTCAGCCAGGTGGCCAAGACCAAACCGATGCCGGTGGAGCAGGCGATCCAGCTCGGCTTTCACCCGGACATGCTCGAAGGCACCGGCAAGCGCGGCCAAGTGCTGGTGCCGGCCTGGCGCCACGCCATGGTCAACTTCGACCACCCGCTGCTGCGCCAGGGCCTGCGCATCCTCGACACCCCGGGCCTCAACGCGCTCGGCAGCGAGCCGGAACTGACCCTGTCGATGCTGCCCAGCGCCCAGGCGATCATCTTCCTGCTGGCCGCCGACACCGGCGTCACCGCCAGCGACATGAGCATCTGGCAGCAACACATTCGCCAGCTCGACGAAGACACCCAGACCTGCCTGTTCGCCGTGCTGAACAAGATCGACGTGCTGTGGGACGACCTGGCCGGCGAAGCCTTCGTGCAGAACGCCATCGGCCAGATCCAGGCCGCCACCGCGCGCCAGCTGGGCATCGGCAAGGACGAGGTGCTGCCGCTGTCGGCCAAGCAGGCGCTGCTGGCCAAGGTGCGCAAGGACGAGGAACTGCTGGCCCGCAGCCAGATGGCCAACCTCGAGACCCTGCTCTGCGAACGCATCGTCGCGCAGAAGGAGCGCCTGATCGAAGACCGCGTGGTGCGCCAGGTGCTGGCCCTGCTCAACAACAGCCAGCACGTGCTGGGCCTGCGCCTGGAGAAGGTCGGCGAACAGCTCGCCCTGCTCGGCAACCACCAGCAGGACAACGGCCAGCTGCTGTTCGAGCTGACCGCCAAGACCAAGGAAGACCACAGCCTGCACCACAAGCGCCTGCTCGGGCTGAAGACCAACCAGCGCCTGGTCCAGCGCCAGGGCGAGCTGCTGCGCCACGCCGCGCGCGCCGAACGCCTGGAAGAACACCTGGACCAGGTCCGCCGCAACCTCACCGGCAGCTGGACCACGCTGGGCATCAACCAGGCCATCCTGCACTTCTTCCGCGCCGTGGAGCACGACCTGCACGGCCTGGAGCAGGAAGCCGAGATGGCCAACAAGATGGTCGCCGCCATCTACCGCCGGCACAACGAGGACAACCCGCTGCACGGCGTCGACGCACCGCAGTTCCAGGCCCAGCGCTACCTGCGCGAGCTGAAGAAACTGCAGGCCAAGGGCGACCAGTTCCGCCTGCACGTCAAGACCCTGCTCACCGAGCAGCGCAGCCTGACCCGACGCTTCTTCGCCACCCTCGCCCAGGAGGTGATCGGCCTGCACCAGCGCCTGCGCCGGGACGCCGAACAGTGGGCCGGCGACGCCCTGATGCCGCTGATGCAGCACACCCTGGAACACAAGCAGATGCTGGAAACCCATATGCTGCGGCTCAAATCCCTGGCCCAGGAAACCCAGCAGACGCGCAAGCGCAGCCAGCAACTGGCGCACTACCAGCAGGAGCTGGAACAGCAACTGGCCCAGGCCGCCGACATGCTGCGCATCCTCCGTCGCCCGGCGCCGGTGCAGCGCCAGGGCAAGGTGGTCAGCCTGCCCTCGGCGATAGGCGCGCAGGCCGGCGGCGAATAGCCGCGCACTGTGGCCGGAGCGGGCGCCAGCTCGCTTGCCGCTGCCGGCGGCGCTCTTTAGACTGGCGCCCTCCTCCGATTCGATAGCAGCGCCTCAATGCCCACTGCCTTTCCCGAAGATTCCGTAGGCCTGGTCAGCCCCCAGGTGCAGCGCTTCAGCGAGCCGCTGGCGCTGGCCTGCGGACGCAGCCTGGCCGAGTACGAACTGGTCGTCGAAACCTACGGCGAACTGAATGCCGCACGCAGCAACGCGGTGCTGATCTGCCACGCCCTGTCCGGCCATCATCATGCCGCCGGCTACCACAGCCCGGACGACCGCAAGCCCGGCTGGTGGGACAGCTGCATCGGTCCCGGCAAGCCGATCGACACGCGCAAGTTCTTCGTCGTCAGCCTCAACAACCTCGGCGGCTGCAACGGCTCGACCGGCCCGAGCAGCGCCAACCCGGCCACCGGCAAGCCCTACGGCGCCGACTTCCCGGTGATGACCGTGGAGGACTGGGTGCACAGCCAGGCGCGCCTGGCCGACCGCCTGGGCATCGCGCAGTGGGCCGCGGTGATCGGCGGCAGCCTCGGCGGCATGCAGGCCCTGCAGTGGAGCATCAGCTACCCCGAGCGCGTGCGCCACTGCCTGGCGATCGCCTCGGCGCCCAAGCTGTCGGCGCAGAACATCGCCTTCAACGAAGTCGCGCGCCAGGCCATCCTCACCGATCCGGAGTTCCACGGCGGGCATTTCCAGGAGCGCGGCGTGATCCCCAAGCGCGGCCTGATGCTGGCGCGCATGGTCGGCCATATCACCTACCTGTCCGACGACGCCATGGGCGAGAAATTCGGCCGCGGCCTGAAGAGCGAGAAGCTCAACTACGACTTCCACAGCGTCGAGTTCCAGGTCGAGAGCTACCTGCGCTACCAGGGCGAGGAGTTTTCCGGGCGCTTCGACGCCAACACCTACCTGCTGATGACCAAGGCGCTGGACTACTTCGACCCGGCCGCCGCCCATGACGGCGACCTGGCCAAGACCCTGGCCGCGGCCCAGGCGGATTTCTGCGTGATGTCCTTCACTACCGACTGGCGTTTCTCCCCGGCCCGCTCGCGGGAGATAGTCGATGCGCTATTGGCGGCGAAGAAGAACGTCTGCTACCTGGAGATCGACGCGCCGCAGGGCCACGACGCCTTCCTCATGCCGATCCCGCGCTACCTGCAGGCGTTCGGCAGCTACATGAAGCGGATCGAGGTATGAGCATGCGAGCGGATCTGGACATCATCCAGGAATGGATCGCCCCGGGCAGCCGCGTGCTCGACCTGGGCTGCGGCGACGGCGAGCTGCTGGCCTGGCTGCGCGAGCACAAGCAGGTGGCCGGCTACGGCCTGGAGATCGACGCGGAGAAGATCGCCACCTGCATCGAGCGCGGGGTCAACGTGATCGAGCAGAACCTCGACGAGGGCCTGGGCAACTTCGCCAGCGACAGCTTCGACGTGGTGGTCATGACCCAGTCGCTGCAGGCGCTGCACTACCCGGACAAGGTGCTGGCGGAGATGCTGCGGGTCGGCAAGACCTGCATCATCACCTTCCCCAACTTCGGCCACTGGCGCTGCCGCTGGTACCTGACCACCAAGGGCCGCATGCCGGTGTCGGATTTCTTGCCCTACACCTGGTACAACACGCCGAACATCCACTTCTGCACCTTCGAGGACTTCGAGCGCCTGTGCCACGCCCAGGGCGCGCGGGTCGAGGAGCGCCTGGCGGTGGATCGCGATCACCGCCACGGTTGGGCCAGTCGAGTCTGGCCTAATCTATTGGGTGAGATCGGCATCTATCGCATCAGCGGTGCGAACTGAGCCATCGCCTGCCCGAGGAGAACCATCATGCGTCGCATCATCCCCTTCCTGATCGCCCTGTGCCTGGCCCTGCCGGCCGTCGCCGAACGCAAGCAGAGCTTCGGCGATCTCGACGTGCACTACAGCGTGTTCAACTCCAGCTTCCTGCAGCCGGACATCGCCGCGGCCGCCGGCCTGACCCGCAGCAAGACCCAGGGGGTGGTCAACGTCGCCGTGCTCAAGGCCGGCAAGGCCAGCACCGCGCAGGTCGGCGGCCAGGTGAAGAACCTCCTCGGGCAGATCACGCCCCTGACCTTCAAGCAGGTCACGGAAAGCGGCGCCATCTACTACCTGGCGCAGTTCCCCTTCTCCAGCCGCGAGGTGCTGAGCTTCACCCTCGAGGTGCAGCAGGGCGGCAACCCGCACAGTTTCAGCTTCAACCAGGAAATGTTCCCCGACGAATGACAGCCTTCAACGAACTGGTGCTGGCCAGCCACAACGCCGGCAAACTCAAGGAACTGCAGGCCATGCTCGGCGACGCCGTGCGCCTGCGCTCGATCGGCGAATTCTCCAGCGTCGAGCCGGAGGAAACCGGCCTGTCGTTCGTCGAGAACGCCATCCTCAAGGCACGCAACGCCGCACGCATCTCCGGCCTGCCGGCGCTGGCCGACGATTCCGGTCTGGCGGTGGATCATCTCGGCGGCGCGCCCGGCATCTACTCGGCGCGCTACGCGGACGGCCGGGGCGATGCGGCGAACAACGCCAAGCTGCTCGATGCCCTGAAAGATGTGCCGGACGCCGAGCGCGGCGCCCAGTTCGTCTGCGCCCTGGCCCTGGTACGGCACGCCGACGACCCGCTGCCGATTCTCTGCGAGGGCCTGTGGCACGGCCGCATCCTGCATCAGGCGCGCGGCGAGCAAGGTTTCGGCTACGACCCGCTGTTCTGGGTGGAGGACTGCCAGCGCTCGGCCGCCGAACTGCCGGCGGCGGAAAAGAACCGCCTGAGCCACCGCGCCCGCGCCATGGCCCTGCTCAAGCAGCGGCTGGGGCTGGCGTGAGCCAGCACCCTGCGCCCCACTCCCCCGGCGCTGGGGAACGGGGCTTCGAGCTGCCGCCTCTGGCGCTCTATATCCATATCCCCTGGTGCGTGAAGAAGTGCCCCTACTGCGACTTCAACTCCCACGCGGCCGGGCCGACGCTGCCGGAAGAGGAGTACGTCGACGCCCTGCTGGCCGACCTCGACGCCGACCTGGGCCAGGTGCATGGCCGGCCGCTGAGCTCGATCTTCTTCGGCGGCGGCACCCCCAGCCTGTTCTCCGACCGCGCCCTGGGCCGCCTGCTGGAAGGCGTCGAGCGCCGCGTGGCGTTCACCGGCGACATCGAGATCACCCTGGAAGCCAACCCCGGCACCTTCGAGCAGGCCAAGTTCAAGGGCTACCGGGCGCTGGGCATCAATCGCCTGTCGATCGGCGTGCAGAGTTTCCAGGAGGCCAAGCTCAAGGCGCTGGGGCGCATCCACGACGGCAGTGAAGCGATCCGCGCCGCCGATATGGCGCGCGCCGCCGGCTTCGACAACTTCAACCTCGACCTGATGCACGGCCTGCCCGAGCAGAGCCTCGAGGATGCCCTGTTCGACCTGCGCACCGCCATCGCCCAGGCGCCGACGCACCTGTCCTGGTACCAGCTGACCATGGAGCCGAACACGCTGTTCTGGAGCCAGCCGCCGGTGCTGCCCGAGGACGACCTGCTGTGGGACATCCAGGAAGCCGGCCAGGCCCTGCTGGCTGCCGAGGGCTACGCCCAGTACGAGGTGTCCGCCTACGCCCAGCCCGGCAAGCAGGCGCGGCACAACCTCAACTACTGGACCTTCGGCGACTTCCTCGGCATCGGTGCCGGCGCCCACGCCAAGCTCAGCGACCCGCACGGGCGCATCCTGCGCACCTGGAAGACCCGCCTGCCCAAGGACTACCTGGACGCGGCCAAAGCCTTCCAGGCCGGCGAGCGTCTGCTCGGCGCCGACGAGCTGCCCTTCGAATTTCTCATGAACGTGCTGCGCCTCACCGACGGCGTGCCGGCGAGCCTGTTCACTGAGCGCACCGGTCTGCCCCTGGCCAGCCTGGACGCCGCCCGCACCGAAGCGCAGGCGCGCAAGCTGCTGCGCACCGAGCCCGAGCGGCTGTGCGCCACCGCCGAGGGCCAGCTGTTTCTCAACGATTTGCTGCAACACTTCTTGCCCTGACCGCCCGGATGGCTAACAGGCCGTTGAAAAACGTAGGCGAGGCAGCCAGTGCAAGGCAAAAACAGGCGAGGAAGCGGAGTTTACAGGCTGTAAATGAGCATTCCGAGCCTGTTTTTAACGCAGCAATGGCAACGTAGGTAGTTTTTCAACAGCCTGTAAGGACCCCGGATGGATCTCGTACTAGACCTGATCGTCACCCTCTCGCGCTGGAGCCGCAGCCACCTCGGCGACATTTCCCTGGCCATCATGGCCACCCTGCTGGTGCTGTTCGGCCCGACCATCAACGCCTGGGTCCAGCGCACCATCGGCAACCTCAACTTCGTCCTGCGCACCCTGCTGTTTGTGGTGTTCTGCGCGGTCGGCTACGGCCTGGCCATCGTCTTCCTCACCCCCTGGCTGGCCAAGGGCCTGGCGCATTTCAACAACTTCACCCTGGCGCCGGTGCTGATCCTGATCTTCGTGGTGATCGGCATACTGGCCGACCGCAACTAAGGCCGGCCGCAGCGCATACCGAGTAACGGCGCCAACCAGGCCCAACACCGCCATAAAAAACGCCGCGACCCGGTAAAGGCGTCGCGGCGTTTCGCTCGAACATGCGGCCTGCGGCCGCGCGCCTCAGTTGCCTTCGCGGCGCAGCGCCTGCGGGGTGAAGTCGCGCGGGGTCAGCTTGGCGTCGAAGTCGTACATCTTCTCGTTGTTGTCCAGACCGTCGGCGAAGTAGCGGCTGCCCTTGAAGTCGTAGATGGTCTCCAGGGTCGAGCCGAACATCGGCACCTCGTAGTAGCTGATCGGGTGAGCTTCCTGCAGGCCGATCAGTTCGCCGTGCCTGTCGTACAGGTCGACGGCGAGGATCTGCCAGCTGTCCTCGTCCAGGTAAAAGCGGCGCTTGGCGTAGGGATGGCTGAAACCGGTGCGCAGGTCCGCTTCGACCACCCAGACGCGGTGCAGCTCGTAGCGCAGCAGCTCGGGATTGACGTGCTTGGCCTGGAGAATATCGCCGTAGGCGATGCCCTTCTGGTGCACGGCGTAGCTGTTGTAGGGCACCAGCATCTCGCGCTTGCCCAGCAGCTGCCACTCGTAGCGATCCGGCGCGCCGTTGTAGGCGTCGACCTGGTCGGCGGTGGCCATGCCGTTGGTGTCCGGCTGCAGGGTGTCGTAGGCCAGCATCGGCAGGCGCCGCACGCGGCGCTCGCCGCGGTTGAAGCGCCAGGCCTTGCGGATGGCGAGAATCTGGTCGAGGGTCTCCTGCACCACCAGGGCCGAACCGGCCAGCTTGGCCGGCGCCACCACCTTGTACTTGTAGTAGAACAGGGTGTTGTCCAGGTCCTGCGGCGCGACGCCGTCGCGACCGTAGAGGAAATAGATGTCGCGCTCGAGCTTGAGCAGGTTGTAGCTGCCGTTGCTGAGCACCGCGGCCTGGTTGGTGGCCATGCTGATCTGGTCGCCACGGTAGCGCATGATGTGGTTCCAGATCGCTTCCTGGCCGTTCTGCGGCAACGGGAAGGGCACGCCGGAGGCGGCGCCCTGCACGCCGTTGCCGCCGGAGATCAGCTCGGCGTTGAGCGCGTTGAAGCGGGTGGCATCGTAGATGCGCTGCGGCGCCGCGGCGCTGCGCCGGGTGGGGAACACCCGCAGATAGTAGCCGGGGTTCTGTTGCAGCAGGGCCTTGAGCCCCAGCGGCAGCTGTTGTTCATGCTGCGCCAGGTTGCCGGCGTCGACCCGATACTGCACGGCGTCGGCGGCATAGGGATCGGGGTGGTGCATGCCCGGCTGGTAATTGGCCGGCGGCGTAGCCAGGCCGCCGCTCCAGGCGGGAATGGTGCCGGCGGCATTGCCGCCGCGTTCGCCGCCCAGCGGTGTCAGCTCCTGGCCCAGGCGCGCGGCCTGGCTGGCATCGACCTTGGCCTGGGCCTGCAGGGCCAGGGCGCTCAGCAGCAGAATGGAAACCGATCTCAACACAATGCTCTCCTCACGGCGCCGCGGCAGCGGCGTCGCTGTTATCCGCGCAGCCCGCGGCCACGCTTATCGTTTTGTTGTGTCTGCGGTGAGGTGCCGTCCTGGCCGTCGGGTTATCCCGATCTGCTTAGGCGTCCTGCCATTTTTGGCGAAGCGGTGGGGATGTGCAGCGGTGATCACTCCTGGCGCTGGAACTTGAGGTCCCATACGCCATGACCGAGGCGTTCGCCGCGGCGCTCGAACTTGGTTACCGGGCGCTCCTCGGGGCGCGGCACGTAGCTGCCGTCGGTGGCCAGGTTGCGGTAGCCCGGCGCGGCGTTCATCACCTCGAGCATGTGCTCGGCGTAGTTCTCCCAGTCGGTGGCCATGTGCAGCACGCCGCCGATCTTCAGCTTGCTGCGCACCAGCTCGGCGAAGGCCGGCTGAACGATGCGCCGCTTGTGGTGCCGGGCCTTGTGCCAGGGATCGGGGAAGAACAGCAGCACGCGATCCAGGCTGGCATCGGCCACGCACTGGCGCAGCACTTCCAGGGCATCGCAGCTGTACACCCGGACGTTGCTCAGGTTCTGCGCCATCACCCCGTTGAGCAGGGCGCCGACGCCGGGCTTGTGCACCTCGACGCCGATGAAGTCCTGCTCCGGCGCGGCGGCGGCCATCTCCAGGGTGGAATGGCCCATGCCGAAGCCGATCTCGAAGGTGCGCGGCGCGCGGCGCCCGAACAGCTCGTCGAAATCGCGCAGGCCGTCTTCCAGCTCCAGGCCGAACAGCGGCCAGCCCTTGTCCAGGCCGCGCTGCTGACCCTCGGTCATGCGCCCGGCGCGCATCACGAAGCTCTTGATGGTGCGGAGCCGGCGACCGTCTTCGGTTGTTTCGGGCTGTTGCGTGTCAGTCATGCGGAACTCGTTATTTGATCAGGCCATCCAGCGGCGACGAAGCGCTGGCATAGAGTTTCTTCGGCATGCGCCCGGCCAGATAGGCCAGGCGCCCGGCTTCCACCGCGTACTTCATGGCCTGGGCCATGAGCACGGGGTTGTCGGCATGGGCGATGGCGCTGTTCATCAGTACCGCCTCGCAACCCAGCTCCATGGCGATGGTGGCGTCGGAGGCGGTGCCCACGCCGGCGTCGACCAGCACTGGCACCTTGGCCTCTTCGAGGATGATGCGCAGGTTGTAGGGGTTGCAGATGCCCAGGCCCGAGCCGATCAGGCCGGCCAGCGGCATCACCGCGACGCAGCCCATGTCCGCCAGCTGACGGGCGATGATCGGGTCGTCGCTGGTGTAGACCATCACGTCGAAACCGTCCTTGACCAGGATCTCGGCGGCCTTGAGGGTCTCGATCACGTTGGGGAACAGGGTCTTCTGGTCGGCCAGCACTTCCAGCTTGACCAGCTTGTGGCCGTCGAGCAGCTCGCGCGCCAGGCGGCAGGTGCGCACGGCGTCGGCGGCGTCGTAGCAGCCGGCGGTGTTGGGCAGGATGGTGTACTGGTCGGGGCTGATCACGTCGAGCAGATTCGGCTCGCCCGGATTCTGGCCGATATTGGTGCGGCGTACCGCCACGGTGACGATCTCGGCGCCGGAGGCGGCGATGGCGTCGCGGGTCTCGTCCATATCCTTGTACTTGCCGGTGCCGACCAGCAGACGCGACTGGTAGGTGCGGCCGGCCAGGGTGAAGGGCTTGTCGCTGCGAACTTGGCTCATGGAGAAACTCCTCAAGGGGATCAACCGCCGCCGATGGCGTGCACCACTTCCACCTGGTCGCCCTCGGCGAGCCCGGTGCTGTCGTGCTGGCTGCGTGGAACTATGTCCAGATTGAGCTCGACCGCCACGCGGCGCCCGGCCAGGTCTAGACGGGCCAGCAGGTCCGCGACGCTCTGGTTGTCGGGCAGTTCGAAGGGTTCACCATTCAACTGAATGCGCATGACGGCTCGGTCACAACTAGGAAGAGGGCCGGCATTCTAGCCCGATAGCCAGCCGCGACCAAGGCTAAAAGGCGCCATTCGTCCTCAAATCTGACGCCCGAGTCAGGTCAATTTCCAGGCCGCCAGGCCCAGGCACAGCCAGCCCAGCAGAAAGGCGACACCGCCGAAGGGGGTGACGATGCCCAGCTTGCCGATGCCGCTCAGGGTCAGCAGATAGAGGCTGCCGGAGAACAGCAGGATACCCAGGGCGAAGGCGCTGCCGGCCAGGTTGACCAGGCGCCCCGGAGCCTGCAGCGCCAGCAGGCCGACGCCGAACAGGGCCAGGGCATGGATCAGCTGGTAGTGGCTGCCGGTCTGGAACACCGCCAGATGCTCCGGACTCAGGCGCGCCTTGAGGCCGTGGGCGGCGAAGGCGCCGAGGGCGACGCCGGTAAAGCCGGCGAAGGCCGATAGCAACAACCAGAGACGAGCCATATACCCTCCAGGGCGCAGTGGAAAACCGACGCAGTTTAACCGTTGAACCGACCTGCCCAGGGATTGTCAGTGTCGCACCCACCGCTGCCGGGTCTTCAACTGCTGAAGACTCCGCGAGAATCGCGTCGTTCTTGTTGCCTGCAATCCCTGGCCGCAACCCTGCGGGCCGCCGCAGGCAACGTCAAAAATTGCTCCCGGCATTTTTTTGTTTTAATAGCGCCTTTCTCGCTCACCCCGGACTCCGATGCTCCGCACCCTGAACCGCCGCCTGCTGAAACTCGTGCTCTGGCTGATGCTGGCCAGCGCGCTGCTGGTGCTCGCCCTGCGCTGGCTGCCACCGCCCGGCACGGCGCTGATGCTCGAACGCAAGCTCGCGTCCTGGGGCACGCAACAACCGCTGGAGCTCAAGCGCCAGTGGCGGCCCTGGAACGAGCTGCCGGATCACCTGAAGATGGCGGTGATCGCCGCCGAAGACCAGAAATTCGCCGAACACTGGGGCTTCGACCTCGGCGCCATCCAGGCCGCGCTGGCGCACAACCAGGGCGGCGGCTCGCTGCGCGGCGCCAGCACCCTCAGCCAGCAGGTGGCCAAGAACCTGTTCCTCTGGTCCGGCCGCAGCTGGCTGCGCAAGGGCCTGGAGGCCTGGTTCACCGCGCTGATCGAGCTGCTCTGGTCGAAGGAGCGCATCCTTGAGGTCTACCTCAACAGCGTCGAATGGGGCGACGGCATCTTCGGCGCCGAGGCGGCCGCGCAGCATCACTTCGGCGTCGGCGCGCCCTATCTGGATCGCCAGCAGGCCAGCCAGCTGGCGGCGGTGCTGCCCAACCCGCTGCGCTGGAGCGCCGGCCGCCCGGATCGCTATGTCGCCCGCCGCGCCGCCTGGATTCGCCAGCAGATGACGCAACTGGGCGGCGGGCACTACCTCAACCAGCTCAAGCCGGTCAGGCCCAGCTGGTGGCCGAAATGGCTGTAGCATGCGCCGGGTGACGCCGCTTTAATCGGTGCGCGACAGCCTAGGGGCGAGGCGCGAACGCGCGCTTGGGCACGGCATGCAGCAGTTCGACCTCATCGCCCTGCAGATGCACCGTCAGCCCCCATTGTGGATAGACCCAGGCCTGCCCCGCGGCCAGTTCCAGACTCAGCCGCGGCTGACCCAGCGTCGCCGCCACGCGCTCGGCGGCCAGAGCGGCCGGCGGTTCGAGACTCACCGCGCGTACGGCAAACCCCGCCATCTGCTCGGCCAGCGCCGCGCCCAGCAACTGCTCGGCATCGCCGGCGCGCAAGCCCTGGGCGGCCAGCAGGCTGTTGCCCTGGGCCTCGCTCAGGGCCAGCTCGGCCTCCAGCGCCCAGCCGCCCTCGGCACCCGCCAGCTCCGCCCGGTGCAGCACCCGCGCGCCATCCAGACGCGGCTGCAGCCAGAGCTCGCCAGGCGCCAGCGCCTGCACCTCGCGCAGCGCCAGGCGCTCTTCCGCCAACGGCTGCAGCAGCGCGTCGCGCCACCGCGGCAGATCGGCCACCGGCGTCACCTCGCCGCTGCGCATCAGCCAGGCGCCCCAGGCGAAGAACAGCGCGGCGACGAGGCCGAACAGCAGCCAGTGCTGCGCTTTCAACGGCGGTCTGTTCAAAGGCATTTTCTCCGGACAGAAAAAAGCCGCACCCGGGTGCGGCTTGATTCGCGTACATGACTCAAGCGGCGATGGAGCCCTTGAGCTTGTTCATGGCGTTCTTCTCGAGCTGACGGATACGCTCGGCCGAGACGTTGTACTTGGCGGCCAGGTCGTGCAGGGTCGCCTTCTCCTCGGCCAGCCAGCGCTGGTAAAGGATGTCGCGGCTGCGCTCGTCGAGGCTTTCCAGGGCCTCATGCAGGTTGCTGCTGGAGCTGTCGCTCCAGTCGGCGTCCTCCAGCTGGCGAGCCGGGTCGTAGCGGTGGTCTTCCAGATAATGCGCGGGCGACTGGAAGGCGCTGTCGTCGTCGGCGTCGGCGGCCGGGTCGAAGGCCATGTCCTGGCCGGTCAGGCGGCTTTCCATCTCGCGCACTTCGTGCGGCTCGACGCCCAGGCTCTTGGCCACGGCGGTGACTTCGTCGTTGTTCAGCCAGGCCAGGCGCTTCTTCTGGCTGCGCAGGTTGAAGAACAGCTTGCGCTGCGCCTTGGTGGTGGCGACCTTGACGATGCGCCAGTTCTTCAGGATGAACTCGTGGATCTCGGCGCGGATCCAGTGCACGGCGAAGGACACCAGACGCACGCCCATTTCCGGGTTGAAGCGCTTGACCGCCTTCATCAGGCCGACGTTGCCTTCCTGGATCAGGTCGGCCTGGGCCAGGCCGTAGCCGGCGTAGCTGCGGGCGATATGTACGACGAAACGCAGGTGGGCCAGCACCATCTGCCGGGCGGCCTCGAGATCCTGCTGGTAGTAGAGACTCTCGGCCAGCTCGCGCTCCTGCTCCGGCGTCAGCAGCGGGATGCTGTTGACCGCATGCACGTAAGCCTCCAGGTTGGCGCCTGGAACCAGAGCATGAACAGGTTGCAAGGAAGTGGACATTCGAATCCTCCGATTCACGAAACTCGTGCAGTTTAGCACTGCGCCATCTGACGCGGATCCTGTGGATAAGTTCCGTTACAGATAGTCAATATCAATGAAAACAATGACTTATCACCGTGGCGCCAATTCGTTGAGATGACGCGCCACGGCCAGCCAGGCGCCAATATAGCCCAAGAGCACGGCGCCGAGCAGCAGGGACAGACCATCGGACGACGGCACCCCGCCCAGAGCGAAATCGCTGCCATATAAACCTGACAACCGTACCACTGCGTCGTTCAGCCAATCCAGGCCGAAGGCCAGCAGCAGCCAGGCGAACACCCCGGCACCAAAGCCGTACAGCGCGCCCATATAAAGGAAGGGCCGGCGCACGTAGCCGTCGGTGCCGCCGACCAGCTTGATCACCTCGATCTCGGCGCGGCGGTTCTCGATATGCAAGCGGATGGTGTTGCCGATCACCAACAGCAGGGCGAGGATCAGCAGCAGGCTGAGGCCGAAGACGAAACGGTCGCCGAGCTTGAGGATGGCCGTCAGGCGCTCGACCCAGACCAGGTCGAGCTGCGCCTGCTGCACCCGCGGCAACTCGGCCAAGCGCAGGCGCAGGGCCTCCAGCTTGGCCTTGTCGACCTCCACCGGGGTCACCAGGATCACTCCCGGCAGCGGGTTCTGCGGCAGCTCCTTGAGCGCCTCGCCCAGCCCGGACAGCTGCTGGAACTCCTCCAGCGCCTGCTCGCGGCTGATCCACTCGACCTCGGCGACGTCGTCCATCGCCGCGATCTGCTCGCGCAGGGCCTGGCCCTCGCGCTCGCCGGCCTCCAGTTCGAGGAACAGGGAAATCTGCGCCGCACGCTGCCAGGAGCCGCCGAGCTTCTCGACGTTGTCCAGCAGCAGCGCCAGGCCCATGGGCAGGCTCAGCGCCACGGCCATCACCAGGCAGGTGAAGAAGCTGCCGATGGGCTGGCGGGCCAGCCGGCGCAGGCTGTCGACCAGGCTGGCGCGGTGGCTTTCCAGCCAGGCATGCAGCAGGGTGCGAAAATCCGGGCCGTCTTCCGGCAGCTGGTCGCTGACCTTGTTGCGTGGTGCCGCGCCGACCCGTTCGGCCGGCTGCGGTGGCGGCATCTTCGACGCGCTCATCAGGCAGCCTCCCCGTCGCCGATCAGGCGACCGCGTTGCAGGGTGAGCATGCGATGGCGCATGCGCGCGATCAGCGCCAGGTCGTGACTGGCGATCAATACGGTGGTGCCAAGCCGGTTGATGTCCTCGAACACCCCCATGATCTCCGCGGCCAGGCGCGGGTCGAGGTTGCCGGTGGGCTCGTCCGCCAGCAGCAGGGCCGGGCGGTGGACGATGGCGCGGGCGATGCCGACGCGCTGCTGCTGGCCGGTGGACAGATCCCCGGGCGCCTGCGCGGCCTTGTCGCTGAGGCTGACCCGCTCCAGCGCGGCGCCGACGCGTTTGGCGATCTCCGGCTTGGCCAGGCCGAGGATCTGCAGCGGCAGGGCGACGTTGTCGTACACGCTGCGGTCGAACAGCAGCTGGTGATTCTGGAACACCACGCCGATCTGCCGACGCAGGAAGGGAATCTGCGCATTGGTGATGGTGGAGAGGTCATGCCCGGCCAGCATCAGCTTGCCGCTGGTCGGCCGCTCCATCGCCAGCAGCAGGCGCAGCAAGGTGCTCTTGCCGGCGCCGGAGTGGCCGGTGACGAAGAGAAATTCGCCGGGGCGAACGCGAAAACTCAGCTCGTGCAGCCCGACATGGCCATTGGCATAACGCTTGGCGACCTGCTCGAATCGGATCATCCCTGTTCGCGCTCCTCGAAAAGTGCCTGGACGAAGGCCTGCGCCTGGAACGGCCGCAGGTCGTCGATGCCCTCGCCGACGCCGATATAGCGGATCGGCAGGCCGAACTGCTTGGCCAGGGCGAAGATCACCCCGCCCTTGGCGGTGCCGTCCAGCTTGGTCAGCGCCAGGCCGGTGAGGCTCACCGTCTGGTCGAACTGCTTGGCCTGGTTGATGGCGTTCTGCCCGGTGCCGGCGTCGAGCACCAGCAGCACTTCGTGCGGTGCCGTGTCGTCCAGCTTGCCGATGACCCGACGGACCTTCTTCAGCTCTTCCATCAGGTTGTCCTTGGTGTGCAGGCGGCCGGCGGTGTCGGCGATCAGCACGTCGATGCCGCGCGACTTGGCCGCCTGCACCGCATCGAAGATCACCGAGGCCGAGTCGGCGCCGGTGTGCTGGGCGATCACCGCGATCTGGTTGCGCTCGCCCCACACCTGCAGCTGCTCCACCGCGGCGGCGCGGAAGGTGTCGCCGGCAGCGAGCATGACCTTCTTACCTTCCAGCTGCAGCTTCTTGGCCAGCTTGCCGATGGTGGTGGTCTTGCCCACACCGTTCACCCCGACCACGAGGATCACGTAGGGCTGCTTGGCGGCGTCGATCACCAGCGGCTGTTCGACCGGCTTGAGCAGGCCGACCAGCTCCTCCTGCAGCGCCTTGTACAGCGCGCCGCTGTCGGCCAGCTCCTTGCGCGCCACGCGGCGGGTCAGGTTGCCGATGATCGCGGTGGTGGCCTCGACGCCGACGTCGGCGGTGAGCAGGCGGGTTTCCAGCTCGTCGAGCAGCTCGTCGTCGATGGCCTTCTTGCCGAGGAACAGGCTGGCCATGCCCTCGCCGAGGCTGGCGCTGGTCTTGCTCAGGCCCTGCTTGAGGCGGGCGAAGAAGCTGGGTTTGTCCTGGGTGGCCGGCAGCGGCGCGGCGACCGCCGTCTCGCTGGGCGGAACGACGGGCGCGGCCACGAGCTCAGGGGCGACGGGCACCTCGGCAGCCGGCGGCACGGGGGCGTTGTCGCCGCCGAGCAGACGCGAGAGGAAGCCGGGCTTGTCGTCGGCGCGCGGCGCAGGGGCTGCGCCGGCCGCCGCTTCGTCGATGGCGGTGGGCTGCGCAGGCAGGCTGGGCGCAGTTTCGACAGGCACCGGTTCGGCCGGCGCTTGCGGCGCCGCTTCGGCGACCGGCAGCGGCGCGGGCGCGGGCTCGGCCGCCGGCTGGGCGGGGGCCTGTGGTTCGATGGCGAGCGACTCGATGCTCGGCGCCGGTACCGCGTCCGGCGCGCTCGAGGGCGCCTCGGCGGCGGGCGCCGCGGAGTCGGCCGGCTTCTTGCGCAGCCAGCCGAACAGGGATTTCTTTTCTTCGGTCACAGGCGGGGTCTGCGCGCCGGCCGCGGCCGGCGACTTCTTGTCGTCATTGGAACCAAACATGGGTCGCTTGCATCTCAAGGGGGCGGTCGCTTACAGCCTGATACGCCCGGCTGCGCCGCCCCGGAAAAGGATGGGGTATCCTAGCACCTCTTCGCCCGCCGGCGGTACGACCGCCCAGGCCATCCGACAGGTCAGACTCTCGATGAATGCCATTGCCCGCCGCTCCCTCGGCCTGCTGTTCGGCGCCCTCTGCGTGCCCCTGACGGCGCTGGCCGCCGCCCTGCAACCGACCCATGAATTCAGCCTGGACAACGGCCTCAAGGTCATAGTCCGCGAGGATCACCGCGCCCCGGTGGTGGT
Source organism: Pseudomonas sp. PL-6 (assembly GCF_054110165.1). NCBI lineage: Bacteria > Pseudomonadati > Pseudomonadota > Gammaproteobacteria > Pseudomonadales > Pseudomonadaceae > Pseudomonas > Pseudomonas sp. PL-6. The sequence continues at coordinate 4,837,026 of NZ_CM134189.1, forward strand.
CAGCCAGCTCTGGTACAAGGTCGGCTCCAGCTACGAGACGGCCGGCTCCACCGGTCTGTCCCACGCCCTCGAGCACATGATGTTCAAGGGCAGCCGCAAGCTCGGCCCCGGCGAAGCCTCGCGCATCCTGCGCGAACTGGGCGCCGAGGAAAACGCCTTCACCAGCGACGACTACACCGCCTACTACCAGGTGCTGGCGCGCGACCGCCTGGGCGTCGCCCTGGAGCTGGAGGCCGACCGCCTGGCCAGCCTGCAGCTGCCGGCCGGGGAGTTCGCCAAGGAGATCGAGGTGATCAAGGAGGAGCGCCGCCTGCGTACCGACGACCGTCCCTCCTCGCTGGCTTTTGAGCGCTTCAAGGCCATGGCCTATCCGGCCAGCGGCTACAGCATCCCCACCATCGGCTGGATGGCCGACCTCGAGCGCATGCACATCGACGAGCTGCGCGCCTGGTATCGACAGTGGTACGCGCCGAACAACGCCACCCTGGTGGTGGTCGGCGACGTCAGCGCCGCCGAGGTGAAGATTCTCGCCGAACGCTATTTCGGCGCCATCGAGCGCCGCGCGGTGCCCAGCGCCAAGCTGCCGCTGGAACTGCCGGCTGCCGGCGAGCGGCGCACCACGCTGCATCTGAAGACCCAGCTGCCGAGCCTGCTGATGGGCTTCAACGTGCCCGGCCTGGCCACCGCCGAAACGCCGCGCCAGGCCTACGCCCTGCGCCTGGCTGCGGCTCTGCTCGACGGCGGCTACAGCGCGCGGCTGTCCAGCCGCCTGGAGCGCGGTGAGGAACTGGTTTCCGGCGCCAGCGCCTGGTACAACGCCTTCGCCCGCGGCGACAGCCTGTTCGTGCTGAGCGCCACGCCCAACGTGCAGAAGCAGCGCAGCCTGGCCGAGACCGAAGCCGGGCTGTGGCGCGAGCTGGAGGAGCTGAAGAACAGCCCGCCATCCGCCGAAGAGCTGGCCCGCGTGCGCGCCCAGGTGATCGCCGGGCTGGTCTACGAGCGCGACTCCATCACCAGCCAGGCCACCAGCATCGGCCAGCTGGAGACCGTCGGCCTGTCCTGGCAGCTGATCGACCAGGAGCTGGCCGAGTTGGAAGCCGTCACCCCCGAGGACATCCAGCAGGCCGCCCGCACCTTCTTCGTCCGCGACCGCCTGAGCGTCGCCCATGTATTGCCCGAGGACGCTCGTCATGAGGAGTCTCGCCATGAAGACTGAGCACCTGCGCATCGCCCTGCTCGGCCTGGCCCTGAGCACCACCCTGGCCCTGAGCGGCTGCGACCGCCAACCCGATGAGGCCAAGGCGACCGCCAACAACACCGAAGCGCCGGCCAAGCTGGAATCGCTCGCCGAGCTGAACGGCCAGGCGCCGACCCGACGCAGCCTGGATATCCAGACCTGGCACACCGAACAGGGCGCCAAGGTGCTGTTCGTCGAAGCGCGCGAGCTGCCGATGTTCGACCTGCGCCTGACCTTCGCCGCCGGCAGCAGCCAGGACGACGGCGTGCCCGGCCTGGCCACCCTGACCAACGCCATGCTCAACGAGGGCGTGCCGGGCAAGGACGTCGGCGCCATCGCCGCCGGCTTCGAGGGCCTCGGCGCCGAGTTCGGCAACGGCGCCTACCGCGACATGGCGGTGGCCAGCCTGCGCAGCCTGAGCGCGAAAGAGCAGCGCGAGCCCGCGCTGGCACTGTTCGCCGAGGTGCTCGGCCAGCCGACCTTCCCCGAAGAGGCCCTGGCGCGGATCAAGAACCAGCTGCTGGCTGGCTTCGAGTTCCAGAAGCAAAACCCCGGCAAGCTGGCCAGCCTGGAGCTGTTCCAGCGCCTGTACGGCGACCACCCCTATGCCCACCCGAGCGACGGCAACGCCGAGTCCATCCCGGCGATCGAGCGCGAGCAGCTCGCCGCCTTCCACGCCCGCGCCTATGCCGCCGGCAACGCGGTGATCGCCCTGGTCGGCGACCTGTCGCGCGAGCAGGCCGAGGCCATCGCCGCGCAAGTCTCCGCCGCCCTGCCGCAGGGCCCGGCGCTGCCGCGCATCGCCCAGCCGCAGCCGCCGGCGCCCGGCCCCAGCCATATCGAGTTCCCCTCCAACCAGACCCACCTGATGATCGCCCAGCTCGGCATCGACCGCCGCGATCCGGACTACGCCGCGCTCTACCTGGGCAACCAGATCTTCGGCGGCGGCGGCTTCGGCACCCGCCTGATGAGCGAGGTGCGCGAGAAGCGCGGGCTGACCTACGGTGTCTACTCCGGCTTCAGCGCCATGCAGGCGCGCGGCCCGTTCATGATCAACCTGCAGACCCGCGCCGAGCTAAGTGAGGGCACCCTCAAGCTGGTCAAGCAACTGCTCGCCGACTACCTGCAGAGCGGCCCGACCCAGGAAGAGCTGGACAACGCCAAGCGCGAGCTGGCCGGCAGCTTCCCGCTGTCGACCGCGAGCAACGCCGATATCGTCGGCCAGTTGGCCAGCATGGGCTTCTACGACCTGCCGCTGAGCTACCTGGACGACTTTATGCGCGACGTCCAGGCGCTGAGCGTCGAACAGGTGAAAGCGGCCATGGCCAAGCACCTCGACCCCGAGGCGCTGTTGGTGGTGACGGCCGGCCCGACCGTGACCCAGCAGGAACTGCCGCCACCCAGCGACAAGCCGGCCGAGCTGCCCAGCGCGGTGCCGCACTGATGCGCGGCCGCACTCCGCCCAAGCCGGCCGCCAAGCCCCACGGCGGCCAGGGCCAGCTGCGCATCATCGGCGGCCAGTGGCGCTCGCGGCGCTTCGCCTTCCCCGACGGCCCGGGCCTGCGCCCGACGCCGGACCGGGTGCGCGAAACCCTGTTCAACTGGCTGGCGCCCTATGTCGAGGGCGCCCATGTGCTCGATCCCTTCGCCGGCAGCGGCGCACTGCTGCTCGAGGCGCTGTCGCGCGGCGCCGCCAGCGGCCTGGCCTGCGACCTCAACCCGGCCTCGGTGGCGGCGTTGCGCGGCCATCTGGCGACGCTGCAGTGCGCTGACGGCGAGATCCAGCAGGGCGATGCCCTGCAACTGCTGACGCGCCCGGCGCCGCGGCGTTTCGATATCGTCCTGCTCGACCCGCCGTTCCACCAGGACCTGCTGCAGAATGCCTGCAAGCTATTGGAAACCCAGGGCTGGCTGGCCGACGACGCCTGGGTCTACACCGAAAGCGAAACGGCGCCCTCGACCCTCGGCCTGCCCGGCAACTGGCGCCTGCACCGCGAGAAGCACAGCGGCCAGGTGCATTACGCGCTGTGGCAGCGTGGATGAAAGACTTCATCTACGACCACCTGCCCTACCTGCTGCTGACCGCACTGGCGCTGCCGGTGCTTTTCAGCCAGCAGGAAATTGCGTTCCATCTGAGACGTGCGATACCGCACAACCCCAACGCCGGCATCGCCATCGGCCTGACCAACCAGCGCATCGCCGCCCTACTGGTACTGGCCTGGTGCGCCTGGCGCATACTGCGCAAGCGTCGGCGCTGAAGCCTGTAGGTTGGGTTGAGTCGCGCAGCGACGAAGCCCAACGTCGGCAACCCACGAACCCCCGTTGGGCTTCGCTGCGCTCAGCCCAACCTACGGCCCCGCCATTCGTTGCCCCGCCAGGGCTTCTGTTTTGCCGGCAAAGCCTCTAGCCTGAAGCCCTGCTCACCTTCCGCCCTATCCCCCATGACCGCTTCCTTCACCCCCGCCTGGTGGCTGCCCGGCCCGCATCTGCAGACCCTGTGGAACCCGCTGTGCCGCAAGCCACCGGTGCTTGCACGCAGGCGCGAGCGTCTGTGGCTGGACGACGGCGATTTTCTCGATCTCGACTGGCACGGCCCGCACGAGGCCCGCACGCCGTTGGTGCTGGTGCTGCACGGGCTGACCGGCAGTTCCAGTTCGCTCTACGTGCTCGGCCTGCAGCAGGCGCTGGCCGCGCGCGGCTGGGCCAGCGTGGCGCTGAACTGGCGCGGCTGCTCCGGCGAGCCCAACCTGCTGCCGCGCGGCTACCATTCCGGCGCCAGCGAGGACCTGGCCGCTGCCGTGGCCCATCTGCGCGCGCAGCGGCCGATGGCGCCGCTCTATGCGGTGGGCTATTCGCTGGGCGGCAACGTGCTGCTCAAGTACCTCGGCGAGAGTGGCGCGCAAAGCCAGGTGCTGGGCGCGGTGGCGGTGTCGGTGCCGTTTCGCCTGGATCAGTGCGCCGACCGCATCGGCCTGGGCTTCTCGCGGGTCTACCAGGCGCACTTCATGCGCGAGATGGTCGCCTACGTCAGCAACAAGCAGCGCCTTTTCGCCGCCCAGGGCCAGGGCGAACGCCTGTCGGTGCTGGAACGCCTCGGGCCGCTGCACGGCATGCGCACCTTCTGGGACTTCGACGGGCGCGTCACCGCCCCGCTGCACGGCTATGCCGACGCCCAGGACTACTACCGACGCGCCTCCAGCCGTTTCTACCTCGGCGCGATCCGCACGCGGACGCTGATCATCCAGGCCGAGGACGATCCCTTCATCTTCCGCCACAGCCTGCCGGAGGCCGGCGAACTGGCGCCCGGTACCGAGTTCGAGCTGCACGCCCGCGGCGGCCATGTCGGCTTCGTCGACGGCAGCCCGCGCCGGCCCGGGTATTACCTGGAACGGCGGATTCCCGAGTGGTTGGCAGCACTGGGCGCCTGACCTGCCGTAGCCCGAATGCAGTCCGGGCTACGGGGGTCGTCACGGCGCCAGCCGATCACCCCAACACCTGCTCCAGCGGCACATGCAGGCGGCCGTACAGGGCTTCGACCGCCTCGCGCGCGGCGGGGGCGATATAGCCGCCCTCCAGCGCCAGCACCTGGTAGATACCGCGGCGCAGCATGTCCTGGCTGAGGTTGTCCGGACTGGCGCCGGCGGTGCAGAGAAAGCGCACCCAGGAGGTCATGATGATCCAGCTGTTGAGCGTCAGCGCCTCGATCTGCGCCGGGCTCATCAGCAGGATGCCCGCCTCGACGAAACCCTGGTAGATCGCCTGGGCGCCCACCAGGCAGCGGCGGGCGAAGGCGCGGTAGCGCGCGGCCAGCTCGGCGTCGGCCTCCAGCAGGTGCTCGAGGTCGCGGTGCAGGAAGCGGTAGTGCCACATCGCCGCCAGCAGCGCCTCCAGGTAGAAGGTCTTGTCTTCCACCGTCAGCGCGCGACCCTCGGGCCGGCGCAGAAAGCCGTCGACCTGCGCCTCGTACTGGGCGAACAGCTCGGCGATGATCGCCTGCTTGTTGCGGAAGTGGTAGTACAGGTTGCCCGGCGAAATGCCCAGGTGCGCGGCGATATGGTTGGTGGTGACGCTGCGTTCGCCCTGGCTGTTGAACAGCTCCAGGCTGGCTTGAACGATGCGCTCGCGGGTCTTGGGTGGCGCCATGGCGCGGCTCGGTCTCGTGGAGGGAAAGCGGCAAAGGTACAGGCAGAAACGCCCTGGGTGTTACCCCCAGCCCTCGATCGGCGCACCGCTGACCTTTGGTTAGGCTGCGGCAACGCGCTTGGCGCGCCATGCTATTTGACACATTAGAGCAATTGCTCTAAAAATCCAGCACGCCCACGCGCCCCGTCGCGCATCGCCCAGCTGGACCGTCGAGGAGAAACCCCATGGTCGCCGACATCGCCTACCTGCAGCACAGCCAACAGCAGATCAACCAGCTGGAACGCACCTTCGCCCTGCAACGCGCCGCCTTCGCCGCCAATCCCATGCCATCGGCCGAGCAACGCATGCAGTGGCTGAAATCCCTGCGCGAGCTGCTGACCCAGCAGCAGGACGCACTGGTGGCGGCGATCTCCGAGGACTTCAGCAACCGTTCGGCCGACGAAACCCTGCTCGCCGAGCTGATGCCCAGCCTGCACGGCATCCACTACGCGAGCAAACGCATCAAGCAGTGGATGAAGCCGTCGCGGCGCAGCGTCGGCCTGCAGTTCATGCCCGCCGCGGCCAAGGTCGTCTACCAGCCGCTGGGCGTGGTCGGCGTCATAGTGCCGTGGAACTACCCGCTGTTTCTCGCCATCGGCCCGCTGGTTGGCGCGCTGGCGGCCGGCAACCGGGTGATGATCAAGATGAGCGAATCCACCCCGGCCACCTCGCAGCTGGTCAAGGACCTGCTGGCGCGCATCTTCCCCGAGGATCTGGTCAGCGTCGCCCTGGGCGAGGCGGAAGTCGGCATGGCCTTCTCCAAGCTGCCGTTCGACCACCTGCTGTTCACCGGCGCCACCAGCATCGGCCGGCACGTGATGCGCGCCGCCGCCGAGAACCTCACCCCGGTGACCCTGGAGCTGGGCGGCAAGTCGCCGGCCATCGTTTCCGCCGACGTGCCGCTGGAGCACGCCGCCGAGCGCATCGCCTTCGGCAAGACCCTCAACGCCGGGCAGACCTGCGTGGCACCGGACTATGTGCTGGTGCCGAGGGATCGGGTGGAGGGCTTTGTCGCCGCCTACCGCGAGGTGGTGCAGCGTTTCTACCCGGCGCTCAAGGACAACCCCGACTACACCGCGATCATCAACGAGCGCCAGCTGGTGCGTCTGACCGGCTACCTGCAGGACGCCCAGGCCAAGGGCGCACGCATCGTTGCGCTCTACCCCGAAGCGCAGGGCCGGCGCCTGCCGCAGAGCCTGGTGCTGGACGTCAACGACGACATGAAGCTGATGCAGGACGAGATCTTCGGCCCGCTGCTGCCGGTGGTGCCCTACGACCGCCTGGAAGACGCCTTCGCCTACGTCAACGCACGGCCACGGCCGCTGGCGCTGTACTACTTCGGCTACGACAGGCGCGAGCAGCAGCGCGTGCTGCACGAGACCCACTCCGGCGGCGTGTGCCTGAACGACACCCTGCTGCACGTAGCCCAGGACGACATGCCGTTCGGCGGTATCGGCCCGTCCGGCATGGGCCATTACCACGGCCATGAGGGTTTCCTGACCTTCAGCAAGGCCAAGGGCGTGTTTATCAAGCAGCGCTTCAATGCCGCGCGGCTGATCTACCCGCCCTATGGCAAGGCAATCCAGAAGCTGGTCTACAAGCTGTTCCTACGCTGATCCACGCGGGCAACGCCCGTTCCAAGCCTGGTGACAACAACAATGAATGACACCACCCTGAACGCGCCGCAACTGTCGCGGCGCAGCCTGCTCAAGGTCGGCCTGCTGGGCACGGCGCTGCTCGGCACCGCCGGGCTGACCGCCAGCCTGAGCGGCTGCTCGGCCAGCACGCCGGCCAGCGGCTACCTGATCCTGCGCAGCAGCGACCTGCCCTTTCTGCGCGCACTGATCCCGGTAATGCTCGAGGGCGCCGTCAGTGCCGAGCAAATGCCGCAGGCCGTCGACGGCACGCTCAAGAGCCTCGACACCAGCCTGGCGCACCTGTCGCCGGAGATGCTGAAACTCACCGTGCAGCTGTTCGACGTGCTCGCCCTGCCCATCACCCGCGGCCCGCTGACCGGGGTCTGGGGCAGCTGGGACAACGCCAGTGGCGATGACGTGCGGCAGTTCCTCATCCGCTGGCAGAACAGCAGCCTGAGCCTGCTGCGCATGGGCCACGCCTCGCTGCTGCAACTGGTGATGATGGCCTGGTACAGCCGGCCGGAGTCCTGGGCCCATTGCGGCTATCCGGGGCCGCCTAAGGTCTAACGACCTGTCGCGGATGTCGTAGGGTGCGCCGCGCGCACCATGAAAGCGACGCGGGTACCTCGGTGCGCACAGCCTAGGCGGCCTCGCGACACGCTAAGGCCTGTGTGAATTACAAGAAGAGAGCCTGAAATGCCTGTACCCGATTTGTTCAAGCAAGGCCTGGCCCGCGGCTGGAAGACCCACGACGGCTCGCGCCTGGAAAACGACCTGAGCCTGGAAGCCGACGTCGCCATCGTCGGCAGCGGCGCCGGCGGCGGCACTACCGCGGAGATCCTCAGCGCCGCCGGCTACAAGGTGCTGCTGATCGAGGAAGGCCCGCTGAAGACCAGTGACGACTTCAGGATGCAGGAGGCCGAGGCCTACCCGTCGCTGTACCAGGAAGGCATCGGCCGCATGAGCAAGGACGGCGCCATCACCATCCTCCAGGGCCGCGCCGTGGGCGGCACCACCCTGGTCAACTGGACCAGCAGCTTCCGCACCCCGCCGCAAACCCTGGCGCACTGGGCCGAGGTGCACGGCGTGCAGGGCCACGACGCAGCATCCATGGCGCCCTGGTTCGAGCAGATGGAACGGCGCCTGGGCGTCGCCCCCTGGGCGGTGCCGCCGAACGCCAACAACGAGGTGATCCGCGCCGGCTGCGACAAGCTCGGCTACCACTGGGCGGCGATCCCGCGCAACGTGCGCGGCTGCTGGAACCTCGGCTACTGCGGCATGGGCTGTCCGACCAACGCCAAACAGTCGATGCTGGTTACCACCATCCCCGCCACCCTCGAGGCCGGTGGCGAGCTGCTCTACCTGGCGCGCGCCGACAAGCTGCTGATCGAAGGCGACCAGGTGGTCGGTCTCGACTGCCTGGGCATGGACCCGCGCTGCGTGGCGCCCAACGGCAAGCGCATCCGGGTCAGGGCGCGGCACTACGTGCTGGCCGGCGGCGGCATCAACACACCGGGCATCCTGCTGCGCTCGGCGGCGCCCGACCCGCACCAGCGCGTCGGCCGGCGCACCTACCTGCACCTGGTCAATTTCTCCGCCGCGCAGTTCGAGCAGGTCATCAACCCCTTCTACGGCGCGCCGCAGTCGCTCTACTCCGACCACTTCCAGTGGGACGACGGCACCGCCGGACGCCTCTCCTACAAGCTGGAGGTGCCGCCGCTGCAGCCGGCGCTGACCGCCACATTGCTCGGCGACTTCGGCCGCGAGAACGCCCTGCGCATGGAGCAGTTGCCGCACACCAACGTGATGCTCGCCCTGCTGCGCGACGGCTTCCACGAAGACAGCGCCGAGGGCCGGGTGGAGCTGCGCGGCGACGGCAGCCCGGTGCTCGACTACCGGATGACCGACTACAGCTGGGACGGCGTGCGCCGCGCCTTCCTGAGCATGGCCGAAATCCAGTTCGCCGCCGGCGCCCGCGCGGTGATGCCGATGCACGCCGACGCCAGTTACGTGAAGACGTGGAAGCAAGCCAAGGACCTGATCGAGCACCTCGACCTGGCGCTGTACCGCACCCGCCTGGGCAGCGCCCACGTGATGGGCGGCTGCGCCATGGGCGAAGACCCGCGGCAGGCGGTGGTCGACAGCCTGGGCCGGCATCACCAGCTGGCCAACCTGTCGATTCACGACGGCTCGCTGTTCCCCACCAGCATCGGCGCCAACCCGCAGCTGTCGATCTACGGCCTCACCGCCAAGCTCGCCACCCTGCTGGGCGAACGCCTGAAGACCTGAGATGAGCAAGCTGATCGGCTTTCTGCTGCTGGTGGCGGGGGTCATCCACCTGCTGCCGCTGGTCGGCGTTCTGGGTGGCGAACGCCTCAACGCGCTGTACGGCATCGCCCTGGACGAGCCCAACCTGCAGATCCTCATGCGCCACCGCGCCGTGCTGTTCGGCCTGCTCGGCGCCCTGCTGGTCGCCGCGGCGTTCGTCCCGACGCTACGCGGCGTGGCCCTGATCGGCGGGCTGGTCAGCGTGCTCGCCTTCCTCCTGCTGGCATGGAGCGCTCCCGTCTACAACGAGGCTTTGCGCCGAGTGGTGTGCGCCGACTGGATCGCCCTGGCCTGCCTGATGCCCGCACTCGTCCTGCATCTGCGCAGCAGCTGAGCTGTCGTCACGCTTGGCCCTGAGGGAAGCGCTGCGCTACCATCCGACTCCTTTTCGACCCGCCAGGACGTCCCGATGAATCGAGTGTTATACCCCGGCACCTTCGACCCCATCACCAAGGGCCATGGCGATCTGGTCGAACGCGCCTCTCGGCTGTTCGATCACGTCATCATCGCCGTCGCCGCCAGCCCGAAGAAGAACCCGCTGTTCCCCCTGGAACAACGGGTGGAGCTGGCCCGCGAGGTCACCAAGCACCTGCCCAACGTCGAAGTGGTGGGGTTCTCCACCCTGCTCGCGCACTTCGCCAAGGAACAGGGCGCCAACGTGTTCCTGCGCGGCCTGCGCGCGGTGTCGGACTTCGAGTACGAATTCCAGCTGGCCAATATGAACCGCCAGCTGGCGCCGGACGTGGAAAGCCTGTTCCTCACCCCGTCGGAGAAATACTCCTTTATCTCCTCGACCCTGGTGCGCGAGATCGCGGCCCTCGGCGGCGACATCTCCAAGTTCGTCCATCCGGCCGTGGCCGCTGCGCTGAACGAGCGTTTTCGCCAGCGCTGACCAGCCCCTGTGGGAGCGGCTTCAGCCGCGAATGACTCGGCCGCTCGCGGCTGAAGCCGCTCCCACAAAGGCCGCGCCCACCGACTCCGCCTCTCGCTCAGCACATGGCGCGCCACCGCCCAATCCGGCACAATTCGCCTACCGTTGTCCGATAGTGTCGCGGCGTCCCGCCTCGACAGGAGTTGTTCCATGTCCCTAATCATCACCGACGACTGCATCAACTGCGACGTCTGCGAACCCGAGTGCCCCAACGGCGCCATCTCCCAGGGTGAGGAGATCTACGTGATCGACCCCAACCTGTGCACCGAATGCGTCGGCCACTACGACGAGCCGCAGTGCCAGCAGGTGTGCCCGGTGGACTGCATCCCGCTCGACGAGAACAACGTCGAGAGCAAGGACGAGCTGATGCAGAAGTACCGGATCATCACCGGCAAGGCCTGACCGATCCCTGGGCGAACCGCCGCGCCAGCGTTTCGCCTCTCCGCCAAGCCCGCACGACAAACCAAGGCTGCTAAGCTTCGCCCTTCCCCCAGCCGCCTTCGGTAGATCGCATGTTGCGCCACTTCCTGCTCCCGACCCTGCTGCTCGCCGCCAGCCTGCTGGCCCAGGCCGCACCGCAGCAGGCCGCCATCGCCACCGCCCACCCCGCCGCCACGGCCGCCGCGCAGCAGATGCTGGACTCCGGCGGCAACGCCTTCGATGCCGCGGTGGCGGCCAGTGCCGCCCTGGCGGTGGTCGAACCCTACGGTTCCGGCCTCGGCGGCGGCGGTTTCTTCCTGCTGCGCACCGCCGGCGACAGGCCGAACTACGACTTTCTCGACGCCCGCGAGCGCGCGCCGCTTCAGGCCAAGGCCGATATGTACCAGCGCGATGGCAAGGCGCAGCGCGAGTTGTCGCTCAACGGTGCCCTCGCCGCGGCCATCCCGGGGCTGCCGGCGGCACTGGTGGAGCTGGCCGAACGCCACGGCCGCCTACCGCTGAAAACCAGCCTGGCCCCGGCCATTGCCCTGGCCAACGAAGGCTTCGCCGTCGACCGCGTCTACCGCGAACGCGCCGCCTGGCGCCTGGCGGCGCTGCGCGACGACGGCGAGAGCGCGCGGCTGTTCCTCGACCGCGGCGAAGTGCCGGCCGAAGGCTATCGGCTGCGTCAACCGGAGCTGGCCGCCACCCTGCAGACGATCGCCGCCCAGGGCCATGCCGGGTTCTACGCCGGCCACCTTGCCGAACGCCTGGTCGCCGGTGTGCGCAAGGCCGGCGGTATCTGGAGCCTGGAAGACCTGAGGGAATACCGCATCGCCCACCGCGCGCCGCTGCGCTTCCCCCTGGAGGACGGTCGCGAGCTGATCAGCGCGCCGCCGCCCTCGGCCGGCGGCGTGGCCCTGGCGCAGAGCCTGGCGATTCTCGGCCAGTTGCCCTGGCGCGAGGCCGAGCCGCTGCAGCGCGTGCACTATGTGGTCGAGGCGCTGCGCCGCGCCTACCGCGACCGCGGCCTGCTCGGCGACCCGGATTTCGTCGCCAACCCGCTCGAACAACTGCTCTCGCCCGGCCACCTGGCGGTGCTGGCCGGCAGCATCGACCCCGAACGCGCCACCCCCAGCGCCAGCCTGGCGCCGGCCGGCACCTGGCACGAAGGCGACCACACCACCCACTTCGCCGTGCTCGACGCCGAGGGCAATGCGGTGGCCGCCACGCTGTCGATCAACCTGCCGTTCGGCGCCGCCTTCACCGTGCCCGGCACCGGCGTGCTGCTCAACGACGAGATGGACGACTTCGCCGCCGATATCCAGGGCGCCAACGCCTACGGCCTGGCCGGCAGCCAGGCCAACGCCATCGCCGCCGGCAAGCGGCCGCTGTCGTCCATGAGCCCGAGCTTTATCGAGAGCGTCGACGAGTTCGCCGCCTTTGGCACCCCTGGTGGCAGCCGTATACCCAGCATGGTGCTGCTGGCCATGCTCGAATACCTGGACGGCCAGCCCATCGCACACTGGCCGGCGGTGGCGCGCTACCACCACCAGTTCCTGCCCGACGTGATCGAGCATGAGCCGGATACCTTCGACGCCGCGCAGATCGCCGAGCTACAGGCCCGCGGCCACCAGCTCAAGGCACTGGAGCGGCAGTACGGCAACCAGCAGGTGCTGCTGTGGGACAAGGTCAGCGGCGAGGTGCAGGCGGCCAGCGACCCGCGCGGTATCGGCGAGGCCATGCCCTAGGGTGCGCCGTGCGCACCGCAAGCCCCCATTCTCGCCAACAGCCGGTGTAGCCCGGACGCCATCCGGGGAGCTGCCGACAGACGCCCCCTGAATTGCCTCCGGGCCAGGGCCTGTCGGTCAAGGCGATAGGATCAGCGGCCCACTGCTTTCATCGCCCAGCCGCCGCAATTCGCGAAACAACGCCTGCTCGTCGCCGAGCATCAGCACGTTGCGCAGGCTCTGGAAGATGCGGCTGACATAACCCAGGTCGTTCATCAGCGAGCTGGTCTGCAGGCCGTCCAGGCGACCGCTGCGCACCTCGGCGAACAGACGCTGGCGAAACTTCGCGTCGAACTCCGCCGCCTGCTCGTCGAGCCAGCGCAAACGCGCCTGCCAGGCCTCCTCGGGCAGCTCCGAGCGGGCCAGCTCGCGCACCTCATGCAGGGTGACGAGCAGGTGGCGGCGCAGTTCCACATAGGCCTCGCGCACCGCCGAGGGCGGCGCGTCGAGGTAGTGGCCGAGGTTCTTCTGCAGGTGCTTGGCGTCCTTGACCGCGTCCACCAGTTGCAACGCGGCCAACTGGCAGCTGACCCAGAACCGCTGGTGCGCCTCGTCCATCGGCAGCTCCATGCGCCCCATGAAGCTCAGCAGGTCGCCGTACACCCCCTTGATATGGAACTGATAGAGGTGCTCGGCATCGAAGCCGCCGCGCGCCGGCCCGGCCTGCAGCAGCTGGTCGTCGACCCGGCTGCGCGCCAGCTGATCCACCGGCAGGTAGAGCGCGTGACAGATCACCTCCAGGCTCAGCCGGCCGAGGTGGCCGAGCTCCTGCACCACCGCGCCGGAGGCGGCGTCCACCGAATCCAGGGCGCGCTCGCTGAGGTAGCGGGCGCGGGTGCGCTCGGGCTCGGCGACCGGCTCGGCCGCCAGTTCGGTGATCAGCACCTGCGGCTCGGCCCGCTCCGGCAGCCAGCGGATCAGCCGCTGCGCCAGGCGTCCCTGCAGCGGCCAGAACAGCGCCACGCCCATGGCGTTGAACAGGGTGTGGAACATCGCCAGCTGGATCAGGCTGTTGCCGCCGAGGCCCAAGGGCTCGGCCAGGGCCTGCACCAGCCAGGTCAGCGGGCCGAGCAGACAGAAGGCCAGCACCCCGGTGGTGATGTTGAACAGCACATGGGCCAGGGCCAGGCGCTGACCGCTGCGGTTGCCGCCCAGCGAGCCGACGAAGGCGGTGGTGACGCTGCTGCCGATATTGGAGCCGATGGCGATCGCCAGGCTCTGGCCCAGCTCCAGCTGGCCGCCGGCCAGCGCCGCCAGGGTCAGCATCAGGGCGGCGTGGCTCGATTGCAGCACCACGGTGATCGCCAGGCCGATGGCGGTGAACAGCAGCGCGCCGCGCAGGCCGCTCGCCTGATAGCCGCTCATGTCCAGGCCGTCGCCGAAGCTGGCGAAGCCGTCCTTGATCTGGTCGATGCCGATAAAGATGAAGGCGACGCCCAGCACGATGCGCCCGGCCGCCTTGCTCTTCGGCCCGGCGAAACCGGCCAGCACGCCGAATACCAGCAGCGGCAGGGCGAAGGGACTGAGGCTGAGGTTCTGCCCGGCCAGCGCCAGCAACCAGATGCCGCTGGTGGCGCCGAGGTTGGCGCCGAACAGGATGGCGATGCCGCCGGCCAGCTGGATCAGCCCGGTGCTGATAAAGGCGATGGTCAGCAGCGAGACCAGGGTGCTGGATTGCAGCAGCAAGGTGCCGCCGACGCCGAACAGCAGGCTCTTGAAGGGCGTCGCGGTGCTGCGCCCGAGAATCTGCTCCAGCTTGCTGCCGGCCAGCTGACGCAGCCCCTCCTCCAAGCACTGCATGCCGAACAGGAACACCGCCAGCCCGGCGCACAGCTGCAGCCAGCCCTCGCTGAACCAGAACGAGGCGGCCAAGCCCAGCACCACCAGCAGCAGGATCACCCAGCGCAGATAACGCATCGCCCGCCCTCCCTAACGCAAACGGCCCCTCGCCCCGTTAGGGAGCGAGAGGCCGCGGTCATGCAACCGAACGAATCAGTCGTGCTTGTAGCCGCTGCTGGTGCAGCCCAGGCAGCGCACGAAGGCTTCCTTGCCCGGCTCGACCACCAGCGCCTCGGCCGCCTCGCCGACGTTGCCGCCCAGGGCGGTGAACGGCAGGCTGACGACGAAGGCCGCGACGCCGATGGCGGTGGCGCCGATCAGCAGCGGACGGGCGATCACCAGGTCGCCGATCATGGAGAAGGCCTTGGGCGCCTCGACGGTATACAGGGGGTCGCCACTGACGTTCTGCTGCACCACTTCCGCCTGCGCCGGCAGTGCCAGCAGGCCAGAGGTCAGCGCCAGGACAGCAGCGGTCGTGCGAAACGGTTTCATGGGGCGATCCTTCAGGTTATTCGGGAAAGTGCCAGTAACTATAACAGCGCATTGGTAATTGTCAGCGTGACGGGCGTCAATCGCCATGAAAGGCGTATTGCGGCTTTTTCGGCACGTAGGGGCGGAAAAACGCCAGCATCGCCGCCAGATCGGCCTGCTCGTCGCCGGTGGGCTGGAAGGTCGGACCGATCACCACGCGGCGGTTCTGGTAGTCCAGCGCGCCCAGCACTATGGGCACGCCCGCGCCCAGGGCGATATGGTAGAAGCCCATCTTCCAGCGCTCGACCTTCTTGCGCGTGCCCTCGGGCGACAGCACCAGGATGAATTCGCGGTTGTCGCGAAACGCCTGCACCGCCTGCTCCACGGTGTTGCGCTGCCGTTCGCGGCGGATCGGGATGCCGCCCCAGGCGCGCATCAGGCCGCCGAACGGCCAGCGGAAGATGCTGTGCTTGCCGAACCAGCGGGCGTTCAGGCGCAGGACGAACTTCAGCGCGATAAAGATCACGAAGTCCCAGTTGGAGGTGTGGTGGGCGCCGATGGCGACGAACTTGTCGAGCCGGGGCAACTGCCCCTCGATGCGCCACCCCATGAGTTTCAGCACGCTGCGCCCCAGCCATTCGGCGGCCGGATTGCGCGGCAAATAGTTACCGGACATCGATCAACCTCGGTATTTCTTGTTGTTCTCGCGATCTGTCTGTTTCAGCGCTGGCACTTGGGACAGTAGACACTGGCGCGCTGGCCCAGCTTGACCTCGCGCAGGGTGCTGCCACACAGCTTGCAGAATTCGCCGCCGCGACCGTAGACGAACAGCTCCTGCTGGAAGTAGCCGGGCTGGCCATCGCCGCCGACGAAGTCGCGCAAGGTGGTGCCGCCGCGCTCGATGGCATGGGCGAGGATGCGCTTGATCGCCTCCGCCAGTTTCAGGTAGCGCGCCCGCGAGATCGAGCCGGCCGCGCGGCGCGGGTCGATGCCGGCGGCGAACAGCGCCTCGCTGGCGTAGATATTGCCGACCCCGACCACCACGGCGTTGTCCATGATGAACGGCTTGACCGCCATGCTGCGCCCGCGCGACAGCTGGAACAGGCGCTCGCCGTCGAAGTCCGCGCCCAGCGGTTCCGGGCCGAGCTTGCTGAGCAACTCGTGATGCAGCGGGTCCTCGCTCCACAGCAGGGCGCCGAAACGCCGCGGATCGGTGTAGCGCAGGGCCAGGCCGGACTCCATCTCGATGTCGACGTGCTCGTGCTTGGCCGCCGGCAGGCCGCACTCGACCAGGCGCAAGCTGCCGGACATGCCCAGGTGGCCGATCAGGCTGCCGCTTTCGGCCTTGATCAGCAGGTACTTGGCGCGGCGCTCGACGCATTCGATGCGCTGGCCGGACAGGCGCACGTCCAGATCCTCGGGGATAGGCCAACGCAAGCGGCGCTCGCGCACTATCACGCGGCTGACGCGCTCACCGATCAGGTAGGGGGCGATACCGCGGCGGGTAGTTTCGACTTCAGGCAATTCGGGCATGGCAATACGGCAGGGAAACGGCGGTGCGCCACCTTAGCAGGAGCGACCCGCAAAGCGGTAGAGCGCCGCCGCGCGAACGCTGGCACAGCGCGAGGACTCAGAGCACGGCTAGATCGCGGATGCTCTCTCGCAGGTTTTCGAAGTCGTACTCCGAGAGCCCCACATACTCCAGGATCGGCTGCGAAATGTACTGCCACTCCATGTCGACGGCCTGCCCCCCCAGCACACGATGGCTTTCGCAGATATGCTCGGCCATCTTCAGGATGCCCAGCAGCGTCTTGAGCTGCGCTTCGCGTCCGGAGTCATCGCTGAAGATCGACAGGGCGTTGTGGTGGTTGGCGATGACCTCGCACAGGTGCCCCGGCAACCGCCAGGAACGCGCGGTGAAGTAACCCACTACCGCGTGGTTGGTGGTCAGCAGACGGTTCTCGGTATCGACCACACGACGCTCGTCGCTGGCACTGGCGTAGGCTTCCTCCAGCACCTGCATGTAATTGGGGAAGCGCTTGAGCATCAGCGGAATGCCGCAATCGTGGAACAGCCCCAGGCTGTAGGCCTCGTCAGGCGAGTGATAACCGAGGCGCTTGGCCAGGGTCAGGCAGGTCATTGCCACATCCTGGGCGCTGTCCCAGAAACGGTTGAGCACCAGGATCGCCTCGTCGGTCAGCTCGCCCTTGATCGACTGCGCGTTGATCAGGTTGATCACCGTGTGGCAGCCGAGCAGGTTGACCGCCTGCTGGATCGAGGCGATGCGGTTGGCCAGGCCGAAGTGCGGCGAGTTGACGATCTTCAGCAGCGCGCCGGACAGCCCGGGGTCCTGGCTGATCAGCTTGGCGATGCTCTTCAGATCCGGGTTGGGCATGACCTGCTCCATCTGCAGGTCCACCATGATCTGCGGCTGCGGCGGCACGCTAATGCCCTGGAGGGCTTGCTGGATCTGTTCGGCGGTAAGTTCGTAGGCCATGGGACGCAGGTGCCAGGTGAGAAATGCGCCACAGTTTAGCCAAAGCACCGGGTCCCCCGCAGCCGACTTTTGCAACTGCCGGGCGCCCGCGCGAGCCGCTATAATCCCGCTCTTTTTCCCCGGAGCCCGCCCATGTCCCTGCCCAGCCTGCGCCTGAAAGCCAACGCCGATCGACGCCTGCGCGCCGGCCACCTGTGGGTCTACAGCAACGAGATCGACGTCGCCGCCACCCCGCTGCACGGCTTTGCCGCCGGCGACCAGGCCGTGCTCGAAGCCGCCGGCGGCAAACCGCTAGGCGTGGTCGCCATGAGCCCGAACAACCTGATCTGCGCCCGCCTGCTGTCGCGCGACGTCAAGCACCGGCTGGACAAGTCCCTGCTGGTGCACCGGCTCAACGTCGCCCTGAGCCTGCGCGAGTGCCTGTTCCACCAGCCCTGCTACCGCCTGGTGTATGGCGACTCCGACCTGCTGCCGGGGCTGGTGGTCGACCGCTTCTTCGACATCCTCGTCGTGCAGCTGGCCTCGGCCACCATGGAAGCGCACAAGGACGAGGTGCTCGCCGCGCTGATCCAGGTGTGCAAGCCCAGCGGCGTGCTGTTCAAGAACGACTCCAGCGCGCGCGACGCCGAGGGCCTGCAGCGCTACGTGGAAACCGCCCATGGCCAGGTGCCGGAATGGGTCGCCCTGGAAGAGAACGGGGTGAAATTCGAGGCACCGGTGATCGCAGGGCAGAAGACCGGCTGGTTCTACGACCACCGCATGAACCGCGCGCGCCTGGCGCCCTACGTCAAGGGCAAGCGGGTGCTCGACCTGTTCAGCTATATCGGCGGCTGGGGCGTGCAGGCCGCGGCCTTCGGCGCCAGCGAGGTGTTCTGCGTCGACGCCTCGGCCTTCGCCCTCGACGGCGTCGAGCGCAACGCCGCGCTCAATGGCGTCGGTGAGAAGGTAACGTGCGTGGAGGGCGACGCCTTCGCCGCCCTGCGCGAGCTGAAGAGCGCCGAGGAGCGCTTCGATGTGGTGATCGCCGACCCGCCCGCCTTCATCAAGCGCAAGAAGGACCTGAAAAACGGCGAGGCCGCCTACCGCCGCCTCAACGAAACCGCCATGCGCCTGCTCTCCAAGGACGGCATCCTGGTCAGCGCCAGCTGCTCCATGCACCTGCCCGAGGACGACCTGCAGAACATCCTGCTGACCAGCGCCCGCCACCTGGACCGCAATATCCAGCTGCTCGAACGCGGCGCCCAGGGCCCGGATCACCCGGTGCACCCGGCGATCGCCGAGACCCGCTATATCAAGAGCCTGACCGTGCGCCTGCTGCCCAATAGCTGAGAAAGGCGTAGCCCGGATGCAATCCGGGGCTGTCCGGCACCGCGCGCCCCGGATTGCATCCGGGCTACGCGCTCAGCGCCAACCTACCGGGCCACACAGGCGGCGCGGCGGGCCAAGCGGGTGCGCCGCATCGCCCATCACGCGATCACGCGTCGTACCGATCAGCGCCCCGCCGCCCAACGCTCGAGCGACGTGCACCTGCCGAGTGCGTGTCGGCAGGTGCCGCCCGCCCCGCTCGCTGTTACCTCCCCCCACACCGTCCTCGCATCCCGCCCAGGCTGGACTAGGCTTTAACCTGCGGAGCAGAGCGCCGCCGGCCAACCGTTCGTCGGCTGGCGTGCTTATTGCTTTTGGTTATTTACATAACGATCGGACCACACGACAGGGACGAATCGACTCAAGCAGTACGGGCGAGGCCACAAGCCGAGCCTGTCTTGATGGGCAATGGGGAGGACTATGGCTGCGCAGGCTGGGAACGACGCGTTCCTGCGATTCACCAATGTGAAGAAGACCTACGACCACAAGACGCTGGTGGTCAAGGACTTCAACCTCAACGTGGCCAAGGGCGAGTTCATCACCCTGCTCGGCCCCTCCGGTTCGGGCAAGACCACCTGCCTGATGATGCTCGCCGGCTTCGAGGACGTGACCAGCGGCGAGATCCTGATCAACGGCCGCAATGTCACCGGCATCGCCCCCTACGACCGCAACATCGGCATGGTCTTTCAGCAGTACGCGCTGTTCCCGCACATGACCATCCGCGAGAACCTCGCCTACCCGCTGAAGATCCGCAAGCTGGCCAAGGACGAGATCCGCGCCAAGGTCGAGGACTACCTCGCCCTGGTCGAGCTGCAGGCCTTCGGCGGCCGCTACCCCGGCCAGCTCTCCGGCGGCCAGCGCCAGCGCGTGGCCCTGGCCCGCGCGCTGATCTTCGCCCCGGACATCGTGCTGATGGACGAGCCGCTCGGCGCCCTGGACAAGAAGCTGCGCGAGCAGATGCAGTTCGAGATCAAGCGCCTGCACGAGCAGCTCGGCTTCACCGTGATCTACGTCACCCACGACCAGACCGAAGCGCTGACCATGAGCGACCGCATCGCCGTGTTCAACAACGGCGTGGTGCAGCAGTGCGCGCCGCCCCACGTGCTCTACGAGCGCCCGGCCAACCTGTTCGTCGCCGACTTCATCGGCGAGAGCAACAAGCTGGCCGGGGTGATCGAAAGCGTCGGCGAGGAACGCGTCGAGGTGCGCCTGGCCGACGGCGGCCTGGTCAGCACGCTCAAGGCCAACTGCACCGAGGTCGGCCAGCCGACCACGGTGTCGGTACGCCCGGAGAAGCTCAACTTCACCGACCGCCTGGGCGGCGCCGGCAACCAGGTCAAGGCGCGCTTCGTCACCCGCCACTACGTCGGCGAGTACATCCGCTACCACTTCGAGACCGCCAGCGGCAGCGAGCTGGTGGTGAAGAACCTGAACGACAGTTCAGCCCCCAGGCTCAGCGCCCAGGAAGAGGTCGACCTGGCCTGGCTGCCGGAAGACAGCCAGGCCCTGGATCGCCCCGCAGTGCCGACGACGTCCTGACCCCACAACTAGTAGAAGCAAATGGAGCACAGCAATGGCTAGATCACTGACTACCAGCTTTTCCACCTTCGCCCTGTTGGCGGCCCTGGGGCTCGCGGCGGGCGGCGCCAGCGCCCAGGACAGCCTCACCGTGGTCTCCTGGGGCGGCGCCTACGGCGCAGCGCAGCAGAAACACGTGATCGATCCCTACCAGAAGGACAGCGGGGTCAAGGTGCTGTTCGAGGACTATTCCGGCGGCGTGGCCGAGATCAAGGCCCAGGTCGAGTCCGGCAATATCCAGTGGGACGTGGTCGACTTCGAGGTGATCGACCTCGAGCGCGCCTGTTCCGAAGGCCTGCTGGAAAGCCTCGACCACAGCACCCTGCCGCCGGGCATCGACGGCACCGCGGCCACCCAGGACTTCATCCCCGAGGCCCTGGCCAGCGAGTGCGCGGTGGGCAATATCGTCTGGTCGGTGGTATTCGCCTACAACCAGAACACCATAGGCGCGACCAAGGCGGCGAGCATCGAGGACTTCTTCGACACCGCCAAGATTCCCGGCAAGCGCGCCATGCGCAAGCGCCCGCAGGTGAACATGGAGTGGGCGCTGCTGGCCGACGGCGTGGCCCCGGAAGAGGTCTACGAAGTGCTGGCCACCCCGGAAGGCCAGCAACGCGCCTTCGACAAGCTGGCCAGCATCAAGAACGACATCGTCTGGTTCGACTCCTGGTCGCAGGCGCCGCAGCTGCTCAACGACGGCGGCGCGGTGCTGGTGCAGTCGGCCAACGGGCGGTTTTACGACTCCATCGTGCGCGAGAACAAGCCGTTCGAGATCGTCTGGGACGGCCACGTCTACGACCTCGACGCCTGGGCCATCGTCAAGGGCTCGCCGAAGAAGGACCTGGCGATGGAGTTCATCAAGTACGCCACCGGTTCCAAGCCGCTGGCCGGCATGCCGGACGTGGCCTACGGCCCGACCCGCAAGTCGTCCATGCCGCTGGCCGACCAGAGCGCCACGCCGCACCTGCCCACCGCCCACCTGGACAAGGGCATCCAGGCCGGCTCGGAGTTCTGGGCCGACTACGGCGAGTCGCTCGGCGAGAAGTTCAACGAGTGGCTGTTGAAGTAACCCGCACCGACCCCTCTTCCTGTGGAAGAGGGGTCCGCTTTACGGAGTAGCGCCTTGTCATCCCTGACCACCAGCGAAGCCGGCCAAGCCGCCAGCGCCCGTCGCAAGAAACGCCTCGCCGCCTTTCTCTTCGTGGTGCCGCTGCTGGCCTTTATCCTGCTGACCTTCGTCGCCCCGATCGGCAGCATGCTGTGGCGCAGCGTGCACCACCCGACCGTGGCCGAACTGATTCCGCTGACCCTGGCCGAACTCGAGCGCTGGGAAGATCAAAGGCAACTGCCGGACGAGCAGACCCTGCGGGTGTTCGCCGGCGAGCTGCACAGCCTCGACGAGCAGCGCCTGTCCGGCAAGCTG
The DNA here is from genome assembly GCF_054110165.1 of Pseudomonas sp. PL-6. NCBI lineage: Bacteria > Pseudomonadati > Pseudomonadota > Gammaproteobacteria > Pseudomonadales > Pseudomonadaceae > Pseudomonas > Pseudomonas sp. PL-6. The sequence continues at coordinate 4,858,724 of NZ_CM134189.1, forward strand.
GCCGAGGAGTTCAACCGCGCCTTCGCCGGCATGTCCAGCGTGGTCAAGTCCAGCGCCCGGCGCATCGGCCGACTGGACGCCGAGGCCCTGCCGGAGCGCGGCGTCGAGACCCTGCTGGCGGCCCACGGCAACTGGAGCAAGCCCGAGCTGTGGTACGCCATCGCCCGCGCCGGCCAGCGCTACACCTACGACTACTACCTCACCGCGCTGGACCTGGAACTGCACCCGGAACAGGGCATCCAGGTGCGCGAGGACACGCAGATCTACCTGCAGCTGTATTCCAAGACCCTGAACATGGCGCTGGTGATCACCCTGCTCTGCGCCCTGCTCGGCTACCCGCTGGCCTACTACCTGGCGCAGCTGCCGGAAAACCGCGCCAACCTGCTGCTGGTGCTGGTGCTGCTGCCGTTCTGGACCTCGCTCCTGGTACGCACCACGGCCTGGATCGCCCTGCTGCAGACCAACGGCGTGATCAACTCCTTCCTCATCGGCATCGGTGCCATCGGCCAGCCCTTCGAGATGCTCTACACCTCGTTCGCCACAGTCGTGGCGATGACCCACATCCTCCTGCCGTTCATGATCCTACCGCTGTACAGCGTGATGCGCGGCATCGACCCCAGCTACCTGCGCGCCGCCCTGAGCCTGGGCGACAAGCCGATCCCGGCGTTCGCCCGCATCTACTTTCCGATGACCCTGCCGGGCCTCAGCGCCGGCGCGCTCTTGGTGTTCATCATCTCGGTTGGCTACTACATCACCCCGGCGCTGGTCGGCGGCACCGACGGCCAGATGATCAGCAACATCATCGCCTTCCACATGCAGCGCTCGAACAACTGGGAGCTGGCCGCCGCGCTCGGCTCGCTGCTGCTGGGGCTGATCCTGCTGCTGTACTGGGTCTACGACCGCTTCGTCGGCGCCAGCAATATCAAGTTGGGATGAATACAGGATGAAGACCCCCGCCTACTACGGCTTCTGGCATCACCTCGGCAGCTGGCTGCTCAAGGCCAGCTCCTGGCTGGTGCTGCTGTTTCTGATCCTGCCGATCCTGGTCATAGTGCCGCTGTCGTTCAACGCCGAGCCCTTCTTCAGCTTCACCGAGGGCATGCTCACCCTGCAGCCGGAGGCCTACTCGCTGCGCTGGTACGAGCAGATCCTCAACGACCCGAAATGGATACTGGCGATCCAGAACAGCTTCTTCATCGGCATTCTCGCCACCGTCATCGCCACCGCCCTGGGCACCTGCGCCGCGGTGGGCCTGGCCCGCGACGACATGCCCTACCGCCGCTTCATCACCGCGCTGCTGCTGTCGCCGATGATAGTGCCGCTGATCATCACCGCCGCCGGCATGTTCTTCTTCTACTCCAACCTCGGCCTGGCCGGCAGCTACCTGGGGGTGATCCTGGCCCACGCGGCGCTCGGCACGCCCTTCGTCATCATCACCGTCACCGCCACCCTCACCGGCTTCGACTACAGCCTGGCGCGCGCCGCGCTGAACCTCGGCGCCACGCCGCTGCGGGTATTCTTCGACATCATCATGCCGCTGATCCGCCCCGGAGTGATTTCCGGCGCGCTGTTCGCCTTCATCACCTCCTTCGACGAGGTGGTGGTGATCCTGTTCATGGCAGGTCCCCAGCAACGCACCATCCCGCGGCAGATGTTCTCGGGCCTGCGCGAGCAGATCAACCCGAGCATCCTGGCCATCGCCACCCTGCTGATCCTAGTGTCCATCGCCCTGCTGGTGACCATCGAACTGCTGCGCCGCCGCGCCGAGCGCCTGCGCGGCATCGAAATCCCCAACTGAGCGGCGCGCGGCTGCGCCGGCAATCGCCCGCGCCTTGGCTCGGCGGCGACAGCGGGCGTAGAATCCATGCATTCCTCGCCACCCATCCCCTGGCGGGCCCTGAGCACGGGTCAGACGCGCGGCCACCCCGCGACGTCCGGTGACCCCCGCCGAACGCACGGCCATCTCCCGTTTGCATCCGGTCCAGTCGACGCTCACCATACGAACATCACCTGATCAGCCGCAGGAACCGTGTCATGCCCGATTACCGCTCGAAAACCTCCACCCAAGGTCGCAACATGGCCGGCGCCCGCGCCCTGTGGCGCGCCACCGGGATGAAGGACGAAGACTTCAAGAAGCCGATCATCGCCGTCGCCAACTCCTTCACCCAGTTCGTGCCCGGCCACGTGCACCTGAAGGACATGGGCCAGCTGGTCGCCCGCGAGATCGAGAAGGCCGGCGGCGTGGCGAAGGAATTCAACACCATCGCCGTCGACGACGGCATCGCCATGGGCCACGACGGCATGCTCTATTCGCTGCCGAGCCGCGAGATCATCGCCGACTCCGTGGAATACATGGTCAACGCCCACTGCGCCGACGCCATCGTCTGCATCAGCAACTGCGACAAGATCACCCCTGGCATGCTGATGGCCGCCCTGCGCCTGAACATCCCGGTGGTGTTCGTCTCCGGCGGGCCGATGGAGGCCGGCAAGACCAAGCTGGCCAACCACGGCCTGGACCTGGTCGACGCCATGGTCATCGCCGCCGACGACAGCGCCAGCGACGAGAAGGTCGCCGAGTACGAGCGCAGCGCCTGCCCGACCTGCGGCAGCTGCTCCGGCATGTTCACCGCCAACTCGATGAACTGCCTGACCGAGGCCCTCGGCCTGTCGCTGCCGGGCAACGGCTCGACCCTGGCCACCCACAGCGACCGCGAGCAGCTGTTCCTGCGCGCCGGGCGCCTGGCGGTGGAGCTGTGCCAGCGCTACTACGGCGAGAACGACGACTCCGTGCTGCCGCGCAATATCGCCAACTTCAAGGCGTTCGAGAACGCCATGATGCTGGACATCGCCATGGGCGGCTCGACCAACACCATCCTCCACCTGCTGGCCGCCGCCCAGGAAGCCGAGATCGATTTCGACCTGCGCGATATCGACCGCCTGTCCCGCATCGTGCCGCAGCTGTGCAAAGTGGCGCCGAACATCCAGAAGTACCACATGGAAGACGTGCACCGCGCCGGCGGCGTCTTCAGCATCCTCGGCGAGCTGGCACGCGGCGGCCTGCTGCACACCGACGTGGCCACCGTGCACAGCCCGAGCATGGCCGACGCCATCGCCCAGTGGGACATCACCCAGACCCGCGACGAGCAGGTGCACACCTTCTTCAAGGCCGGCCCGGCCGGTATCCCGACCCAGACCGCGTTCAGCCAGAGCACCCGCTGGCCGAGCCTGGACGATGACCGCGAGAACGGCTGCATCCGCAGCGTCAAGCACGCCTACTCCCAGGAAGGCGGCCTGGCGGTGCTGTACGGCAACATCGCCCTCGACGGCTGCGTGGTGAAGACCGCCGGCGTGGATGAATCGATCCACGTGTTCGAAGGCACCGCGAAGATTTTCGAGAGCCAGGACGCCGCCGTGAAAGGCATTCTCGCCGACGAGGTCAAGGCCGGTGATGTGGTGATCATTCGCTACGAAGGCCCGAAAGGTGGCCCGGGCATGCAGGAAATGCTCTACCCGACCAGCTACCTGAAATCCAAGGGCCTGGGCAAGGCCTGCGCCCTGCTCACCGATGGCCGTTTCTCCGGCGGCACCTCCGGCCTGTCCATCGGCCACGCCTCGCCGGAAGCCGCTGCCGGCGGCGCCATCGGGCTGGTGGAAGACGGCGACAAGATCCATATCGACATCCACAATCGCACCATCCAACTGCTGGTCAGCGATGAAGAGCTGTCGCACCGCCGTCACGTCCAGGACAAGAAGGGCTGGAAGCCGGTGGAACAGCGTCCGCGCAAGGTCACCACGGCGCTCAAGGCCTACGCCCTGCTCGCCACCAGCGCCGACAAGGGCGCGGTGCGCAACAAGGCACTGCTGGACGGCTAAGCGCAAGCACCAGCGAACCCGAGAGCCCGGCCCCGTGCCGGGCTTTTGCTTTGTCCCCGCTGCCGCTTGCGCAGGAGGGACGGGGGAAGAGGGAAGACATGAAAATCGGCCTGATCAGCGACACCCACGGCCTGCTGCGCCCCAAGGCGCTGGATGCCCTGCAGGGCTGCGATCACATCCTGCATGCCGGCGATATCGGCAAGCCGGAGATTCTCGACGCATTGGGCGAAATCGCGCCGCTCAGCGCGGTGCGCGGCAATAACGACGAGGGCCTGGACTGGGCGACGGAACTGCCGGAATCGCTCGAGCTGGGCCTGGCCGGAGTGCGCCTGTTCATGGTTCATGACGCGGCCCACCTGCCCGGCGACCTGGCCGCCCGCGGCATCCACGTCGCCGTCTGCGGCCATAGCCACAAGCCGCTGGCGGAACCGCGCGACGGCCTGTTGCTGGTCAACCCCGGCAGCGCCGGGCCGCGGCGCTTCAAGCTGCCGATCTGCCTGGCGCTGCTGTATCTGCAGGATGGACAGATCCGCGTGGAGCACATCGATCTGATCTAGGCGGCGCCGCGCGCACCTATGTCATTGCGCCGAACGCCGTTCCCACACCTCGAAATCGTAGGCCGGCGACTCTGCCGTGGCCGGATGTTCCTCATGGGCCTCGCGCGTCCACTCGGCTTCACTAAATTCGGGAAACCAGGCATCGCCGATCGGACGCAGGCCAACCCGTGTCAGGTAGAGGCGCTCAGCCAGAACCAAGCCCTGCTCGTAGAGTTGGGCACCACCAATCAGCATCAGCTCGTCCATGCCCTGCTCGCGGGCCCATTGGTCGGCGCGTGTGATCGCCGCGTCCAGAGTCGGGAAGACTTCAGCGCCGTCGAGCCGAAGATCTGCCTGGCGGCTGACCACCAGATTGAGCCGCCCCGGCAGCGGCCGCCCGAGCGAATCCCAGGTCTTGCGCCCCATGATGATCGGCTTGCCCAGGGTCAGGGCCTTGAAGTGCTTGAGGTCCGCCGGCAGGTGCCAGGGCAGCTGATTGTCGCGACCGATCACGCGGTTGTCGGCGAGGGCGGCGATCAGGCAGAGGGGAAGAGTCGTTTTCATGGCTGGGAGCATAGCAGAGCGCTCGGCACGGACGCAGCCCGGCTGCAGCGGTGCCGACCAACGCACAGAACCGTCTAGGCTTGGACCTCTGTAGCAGAATCGTCACCCTTGCCGGTGCAGGCTCGGGTTTCCATCCCTGTGCAAGGAGGTACCACCATGTTGACCAAACCGCTTCGCAGCTGGCTGCTCTGCGCCGGTCTGTTATTACCGAGCCTCGGCCTCGCCGCGCCCGCCACGCCCGATAGCGTGCAGGCCGCCATCGACTGGGCCCAGCAGCAGCCCGGCGCCCACCCGGGCAAACCCCGCGGCGAGGCCAGGCCGCTGGTCATCGCCCACCGCGGCGCCAGCGGCTACGTGCCCGAGCACACCCTGGCGGCCTACGCCCTGGCCGTGCTGCAGGGCGCCGACTATATCGAGCCGGACCTGGTGATGACCCGCGACGGCCAGCTGGTGGCGCGCCACGACAACGAGCTGGGGCTGACCACCGACGTCTCCCAGCGCCCCGAGTTCGCCAATCGCAAGCGCACCCAGACGGTCGACGGCGTCAGCCTGGAGGGCTGGTTCAGCGAGGACTTCAGCCTGGCCGAACTCAAGACCCTGCGCGCCATCGAGCGCATCCCGCAGCTGCGCCCGGGCAACACGCGCTTCGACGGCCAGTTCGAGATCCCCAGCCTGCAGGAGATCATCGACCTGGTGAAGAGCCTGCAGCTCAGCCAGCAACGGGTGATCGGCCTGTACCCGGAAACCAAGCACCCGACCCACTTCCAGCAGATCGGCCTGGCGATGGAGCAGTCGCTGGTCAAGGTGCTCAAGCGCAACGGCTACCACAGCGCCAAGGCGCCGGTGTACATCCAGTCCTTCGAGGTGGAGAACCTCAAGACCCTGAGCCGTCTGACCCAGGTACGCCTGGTGCAGCTGCTGTGGACCGAGGGCCAGCCCTATGACCAGCAGGTGCTCGGCAGCGGCCTTACCTACGCGCAGATGAGCACCCCGGCCGGGCTCAGGGCCATCGCCCGCTACGCCGCCGGCATCGGCCCGGAGAAGAGCCAGATCATCCCGCGCGACGCCGCCGGCAAGCTCACCGCGCCGACCCGCCTGGTGCGCGACGCCCATGCCGCCAAGCTCAAGGTGCACCCCTACACCTTCCGCGCCGAGAACGCCTTCCTGCCGACCGACCTGCGCAGCGGCGGCGAACCGGCCGAGCGCGGCGATATCGAGGCCGAGCTGCGCGCCTTCCTCGCCACCGGCATCGATGGCCTGTTCATCGACCAGCCGGACATCGCCGTGCGCCTGCGCCAACGCGACTGATCAATGGCTCTCTCCGCCGCGGGAGAAGGCCACGGCTGCTGCCATTCGCACCCGACCGGATCAGGGGTTATCCTCAGCCCCTGATCTGGCCGACGAGACGCCGCGTGACTGACGCCGCCCCGCAACCCGACACCCTGCACCGCCTCTGGCTCAGCGAGGCGATCCGCCTGCGCGAGGAACACGCCGGCGCGCTGGACGACGCCGAGGCCAATCGCCTGGCCCGCGCCAGCGGTGGCGACCTGAGCGCGCGTATCCAGCAACGCGCCCTGCTGCTGGCGCGCCGTGACGGCCAGTGGCAGGCCCTGCTGCACTGGCTGCAGGGCGCCCGCCTGGCCCTCTTCGCCCTCGCCACCCTGGCCCTGCTCAGCGGTATCGGCCTGGCCCTGGCCGGTCTCGGCGACGGCAGCCGGCCGGTCAACGTGTTCTGGGCCCTGGGCAGCCTGCTCGGCCTCAATCTGCTGCTGCTACTCGGCTGGCTGCTCGGCCTGCTGCTGGCCCGCGACAGCGCCGGTGCCCTCGGTCGTCTGTGGCTGTGGCTCAGCGAAAAGCTCGCCCGCGACGCCGCCGCCGTGCAGCTGGCCCCCGCCCTGCTGCTGCTCCTGCAGCGCCAGCGCCTGAGCCGCTGGGGCCTCGGGGTGCTGGTGCACGGCCTGTGGGCCCTGGCCATGCTCGCCGCACTGGCCAGCCTGCTGCTGCTGCTCGCCACCCGCCGCTACGGTTTCGTCTGGGAAACCACCATCCTCGGCGGCGACAGCTTCATCGCCCTGACCCGGGCGCTCGGCGCCCTGCCCGCCCTGCTCGGCTTCAGCCTGCCGGACGCCGAGCTGATCCGCGCCAGCGGCGAGGCCGCCCTGCTCGACGAGGCCGCGCGGCAGAGCTGGGCCGGCTGGCTGGTCGGCGTGGTGCTGGTCTACGGCCTGCTGCCGCGCCTGCTGCTGATGCTGCTATGCCTGTGGCGCTGGCAATCGGGCAAGGCGGCGCTGCGCCTGGACCTCGACCTGCCCGGCTACGGCCTGCTGCGCCAGCGCCTGCAGCCGGACAGCGAGCGCCTCGGCGTCTGCGACCTGGCGCCGGCGGCCCTGTACCAGCCGGCAGGCGGCGCCCACGCGGACGGCGGTAGCGGCGCCCTGCTGCTCGGCCTGGAGCTGGACGAGCGCCGCCCCTGGCCACCGGCTCAGCTGCCCAGGGGCGTGCTGGACGCCGGGGTGATCGACAGCCGCGAGCAGCGCCGCCAGCTGCTCGACCAACTGACCCGCTTTCCCCCCGAGCGCCTGGCCATCGCCTGCGACCCGCGCCGCTCGCCGGACCGCGGCAGCCTGGCGCTGCTCGGCGAACTGGCGCGCTCGGCCTCCGCCACGCGCATCTGGCTGCTGCCGCCCGCGCCCGGCGAAACCCTGGACAGCGCACGCCTGGCCGACTGGCACCAGGCGCTGGACAAATTGCAACTGGCGCACGGCGACACGGCGCCGTTGAACTGGCTGGAGAGCGGCCATGATTGAAGCCCGATATACCCGTAGGGTGGATGACGCTTCACCCATCCACCATTGGCGACGGTGGATGAAAAAAGCGTCATCCACCCTACGAAGTCTCACGACGCCGAGATCACCATGAGCCAGCCGCTACGACTCGCCCTGGTCGGCCACACCAACGTCGGCAAGACCTCGCTGCTGCGCACCCTGACCCGCGACGTGGAGTTCGGCGAGGTGTCGCCGCGCGCCAGCACCACGCGCCATGTCGAGGGCGCGCGCCTGTCGGTCGACGGCACCGCGCTGCTGGAGCTGTACGACACCCCCGGTCTGGAAGACGCCATCGCCCTGCTCGACCATCTGGAGCGCCTCGACCGCCCCGGTGAACGCCTGGACGGCCCGGCGCGCCTGGCCCGTTTTCTCGAGGGCAGCGAGGCGCGCCAGCGCTACGAGCAGGAGGCCAAGGTGCTGCGCCAGCTGCTGGCTTCCGACGCCGGGCTGTACGTGATCGACGTGCGCGAGCCGGTGCTGGCCAAGTACCGTGACGAGCTGGCAGTGCTGGCCATGTGCGGCCGGCCGCTGCTGCCGGTACTGAATTTCGTCGCCAGCGGCGAACACCGCACCGCCGACTGGCGCGAGGCCCTGGCGCGTCTCGGCCTGCACGCCCTGGTGGCCTTCGACAGCGTGGCCCCGCCCGAGGACGGCGAACGCCGCCTGTACGAGAGCCTGGCCCTGCTGCTGGAGCGCTCGCGCCCGCAATTGCAGCGCCTGATCGAGGATCACCAGGCGCAGCGCCGGGCGCGGCACCAGGCCGGCGCGCGACTGGTCGCCGAACTGCTGCTCGACTGCGCCGCCTGCCGGCGCAGCGTCGCCGCCCAGCCAGTGCTGGAGCAGGCCGCCATCGCCGCGCTGCGCGAGACCATCCGCCAGCGCGAGCAGCGCTGCGTCGAGGCCCTGCTGCGCCTCTACGCCTTCCGCCCGAGCGATGCCCAGGCCGGCGACCTGCCGCTGCTGGACGGCCGCTGGGGCGACGACCTGTTCAATCCGGAAACCCTCAAGCAGCTCGGCATCAAGGTCGGCGGCGGCATGGCGGCCGGTGCGGCCACCGGCGTCGGCGTCGACCTGCTGGTCGGCGGCCTCACCCTGGGGGCGGCCGCCGCGCTGGGCGCGGTGATCGGCGGTAGCGCGCAGACCCTGCGCAATTACGGGGAGCGGCTTAAAGGCAAATTGAAGGGCCAACGCGAGCTGACCGTGGACGATGCCGTGCTGCGCCTGCTCGCCCTGCGCCAGCAGCAACTGCTGCGCGCCCTGGACGCCCGCGGTCATGCGGCGATGGAGGCCATCACCCTCAGCGCCCCGCAGGAAACCCTGTGGCGCCAAGGCAAGTTACCCGCGCCACTGAACCTGGCCCGCGCCCATCCCGAATGGTCGTCGCTCAACCCCGGTGCTCGCCTGGAAGAGGCCGAGCGCGCCGAACAGGTGGAGCGGCTGCGCAGTGAAATCGCCGTGCAGCCGGTGGGCTAAAGCCCACCCTACGGGCGTATATCGAAACCCCGCGTAGGGTGGGCTTTAGCCCACCAACACCTACTCCCCAAACTCTCCATCACCATCATCCCGCCCACCCCAATCTGCCGGCAGGAGCCTGCGCGCGACGTAACGATGGAAGCTTGAAAAAGGCCAGTCGCCAACCTGACTCACCAGGCCATGCTTGACCGGGTTGAAATGGATGTAATCGACATGCCTTGCGAGGTCATCCTCATCACGGATGCGGTGCTCCCAGAAGCGCCTCTGCCAGATTCCTTTCTCACGCCTTCTGGACTTGCTGGCGCTGACGGTAGCCATGGCGGGTAGCGCCCGCGAGAACTGGCTTTTGATCAATGCCCAACGCTGGGAATAGTCGCGGTCATCCTCTGGCAGCTCCCAAACAGCATGCAGATGGTCGGGCAGGACGCAGATGGCGACGGTCCTGAATGGCATGCGCTTGCTGGCCTCGACGTAGACCTGGCGCAGCAGCGCGATTTCGTCCACCAGCAAGCTGGACCGACGATCAGCGAGGGTGACCGTGAAGAAGTAGGTTGCACCGGCAATCCGTTCGCGGCGGTAATTGGGCATGGCAATCCTTTGCCTGTGGGATGTCGGTGAAGGGGCGGTTGGGGTGGTGGAGCGGTGGATTGATGGATGGGGGATCGGTGGGCTGAAGCCCACCCTACGCCCGCCTTACACCCACCCGTGCTTACCTACGTCCGCCCTGCGTTACCTCAGACCGCCACCGGCGCCTTGATATGCGGGTGCGCCTCGTAGCCGACCAGCTCGAAGTCCTCGAACTTGAAGGCCAGCAGATCCTTCACTTCGGGGTTGAGCTTCATGGTCGGCAGCGGCAGCGGCTGGCGAGTCAGCTGCAGGTCGGTCTGCTCGATATGGTTGGCGTACAGGTGGCAGTCGCCGCCGGTCCAGATGAACTCGCCCGGCTCGAGGTCGCAGACCTGCGCCACCATCAGGGTCAGCAGGGCGTAGCTGGCGATATTGAAGGGCACGCCCAGAAAGATATCGGCCGAGCGCTGGTACAGCTGGCAACTGAGCTTGCCGTTCGCCACGTAGAACTGGAACAGCGCATGGCACGGCGGCAGGGCCATCTGCTCGACCAGCGCCGGGTTCCAGGCCGAGACGATCAGCCGGCGCGAGTCCGGGTTGCTCTTGATCATCGCGATCAGCTTGGCGATCTGGTCGATCGACTCGCCGTTGGGCGCCGGCCAGCTGCGCCACTGGTAGCCGTACACCGGGCCGAGGTCGCCATTCTCGTCGGCCCATTCGTCCCAGATGGAAACACCGTTGTCCTTCAGGTAACGGATGTTGGTGTCGCCCTGCAGGAACCACAGCAGCTCGTGGATGATCGAGCGCAGGTGACACTTCTTGGTGGTGACCAGAGGGAAGCCGTCGGCCAGGTCGAAGCGCATCTGGTAGCCGAACACGCTGTAGGTGCCGGTGCCGGTGCGGTCTTCCTTGAAGGTGCCGTGCTCGCGCACGTGGCGCATCAGGTCGAGGTACTGTTTCATCGGGCGGCTCCTTGAACAGGCTGGCGCTTGTAGGCGTAAAGAATCAGGCCGATACCGCCGAGGATCATCGGCAGGCACAGCACCTGGCCCATGGTCAGCCAGTTCCAGGCCAGGTAGCCGAGCTGGGCGTCCGGCACGCGGACGAATTCGACGATAAAGCGGAACAGCCCGTAGCAGGCGGCGAACAGGCCGGACACCGCCATGGTCGGGCGCGGCTTGCGCGAGTAGAACCAGAGGATGGCGAACAGCGCCACGCCCTCCAGGGCGAACTGGTACAGCTGCGAGGGATGCCGCGCCAGTTGCTGCGGGTCGGTGGGAAACACCATGGCCCAGGGCAGGTCGGTGGCCTTGCCCCACAGCTCGGCGTTGATGAAGTTGCCGATGCGCCCGGCGCCCAGGCCGATCGGCACCAGCGGGGCGATAAAGTCCATCAGTTCGAAGAAGCTCTTGCCGTTGCACTTGCCGAACCACCAGGTGGCCAGCATCACCCCGAGCAGCCCGCCGTGGAACGACATGCCGCCCTCCCACACCCGCAGAATCTTCGCCGGTTCGGCGATATAGGCCGCGAAGTCGTAGAAGAACACGTAGCCCAGACGGCCGCCGAGTATCACCCCCATGGCCACCCAGAACACCAGGTCGGAGAGCTTCTCCTTGTTCCAGACGGCGTCGAAGCGGGCCAGCCGGCGCGAGGCCAGCCACCAGGCGCCACCGATGCCGACCAGGTACATCAGGCCGTACCAGTGGATTTTCAGCGGGCCCAGGGCGATGGCCACCGGGTCGATCTGCGGGTAAGGCAGCATCAATCACTCCTTAGATCAAAAAACTCAGGCCCACGCTGAACAGCAGCAGGGCGAACAGACGCTTGAGCAGACGCGGCGACAGGCGATGGGCCAGGCGCGCGCCGAAGCGGGCGAAAAACATACTGGTGACGGCGATCCCAACCAGCGCCGGCAGGTAAACGAAACCGACGCTCCAAGGCGGCAACTGCGGGTTGCCCCAGCCGGTGGCGACGAAACTCAGCGCGCCGGCGAGGGCGATCGGCAGACCGCAGGCCGCCGAGGTGGCCACCGCCTGCTGCATCGGCACGCTGCGCCAGACCAGGAAGGGCACGGTCAGCGAGCCGCCGCCGATACCGAAGATCGCCGAGGCCCAGCCGATCACCCCGCCGGCCGCCGCCAACCCCGGCTTGCCTGGGACAGCGCGGCTGGCCCTGGGTTTCAGGTCCAGGGCCATCTGCGCGGCGATGACCAGGGCGAACACGCCGATGATCTTCTGCAACCAGCCGCCCTCGATGGCCGCCGCGGTCAGCGCGCCCAGCGCCGCGCCGAACAGGATGCCCAGGCTCAGCCAGCGAAACAGCGGCCAGCGCACCGCGCCCTGACGCTGATGCTCGAGCGCGGAATTGATCGAGGTGAAGACGATGGTGGCCAGCGAGGTACCCACCGCCAGGTGGGTGAGAATCTCCGCCGGCATGCCCTGCGCGGCGAAGCTGAAGACCAGCACCGGCACTATGATCAACCCGCCGCCCACGCCGAACAGGCCGGCCAGCACGCCGGCGGCCGCGCCCAGCAGCAGGTAGAGCAGCAGTTCCATCGACACCCCCGAAAACAAAGCGGCATGGTAGCGGAATTGCCCCGGCAGCGGCAGGCTCCGGGCGTCGGCCACCGGGGCGCCGGGGCGGATCCACTCCGCCGTTTCGGCTTCGTGCTAGCCTGCTAGGCACACTCCGTACAAGGATCGTCCCATGTGCCTGATCGTTTTCGCCTGGCGTCCAGATCACCCGCAGCCGCTGCTGCTGGCGGCCAACCGCGACGAGTTCTACGCCCGCCCCAGCTGGCCGCTGCGCGAGTGGGACGACGCGCCGGGGCTGTTCGCCGGACGCGACCTGCAGGCCGGCGGCACCTGGCTGGGGATGAGCGCGGACGGCCGCTTCGCCGCGCTGACCAATATCCGCGACCCCAGCCAGGAGCCCGGCCAGCGCTCGCGCGGCGAGCTGCCGGTGGCCTTCCTGCGCGGCACGCTGACGCCGCAGGCCTACCTCGCGCAGATCGCGGCCAGGGCCAGCGACTACGCCGGCTTCAACCTGTTGCTCGGCGATGCGCGCCAGCTCTGGTACTACAACAGCCGCGAGGACGACCCGCGCCCCCTGGCGGAAGGGCTCTACGGCCTGTCCAACGCCAGCCTCGACAGCCCCTGGCCCAAGCTGCAGCGGGCCAAGGCGACGCTGGAGAACTGTCTCGACGCGCCCGACAGCCAGCGTCTGCTGGCCCTGCTGGCCGACACCACGCAACCACCCGAGCACCTGCTGCCCGACACCGGCGTCGGCCCGGCGGTCGAGCGCCTGCTGGCCACCGCCTTTATCGCCAGCGCCAACTACGGCACCCGCGCCAGCACCGCGCTGCTGCTCAACGCCGACGACAGCTGGGAGCTGGTCGAGCGCAGCTTCGGTCCGCAAGGCAGGCCGCTGGGCGAGGTGGCTGTACGCAGGTAAGGGGCGCCACGCGTGACCTAACGGGTAGCCCGGATGTCACCCGGGCTACTAGATAGAAACACCGGCTCAGGCCTGGATATTCGACGCGGGGTTGATCACCCGGCCCAGGCCGAGGTTGCGCAGGGCCAGATGCAGGGTGCTGTAGATCAGGTGCGGGTTGTCCATGGTCATCACCTGGCCGAGCAGCTCCCTGGCCTTGCTCAGGGTGATCTGGCGCAGCAGCCACTTGACCTTGGGCAGGTTGGTGGCGTTCATCGACAGCGAGTCGAAGCCCATCGCCAGCAGCAGCACGGCGGCAGCCGGGTCGCCGGCCATCTCGCCGCAGATACTCACCGGCTTGCCTTCGGCATGGGCATCGTGGATCACCTTCTGCAGCGCCTGCAGCACCGCCGGGTGAAGGAAGTCGTAGAGGTCGGCGACCCGCGGGTTGTTGCGGTCCACCGCCAGCAGGTACTGGGTCAGGTCGTTGGAGCCGACCGAGAGGAAATCCACCTGGCGCGCCAGCTCGCGGGTCTGGTAGACCGCGGCGGGAATCTCGATCATCACGCCGATGGGCGGCAGCGGCACGTCGGTGCCTTCGTCGCGCACCTCGCCCCAGGCGCGGTGGATCAGGTGCAGCGCTTCCTCCAGCTCCTGGGTGCCGGAGATCATCGGCAGCAGGATGCGCAGGTTGTTCAGCCCTTCGCTGGCCTTGAGCATGGCGCGGGTCTGCACCAGGAAGATTTCCGGGTGGTCGAGGGTGACGCGGATGCCGCGCCAGCCGAGGAAGGGATTCTCTTCCTTGATCGGGAAGTAGGACAGCGCCTTGTCGCCACCGATATCCAGGGTGCGCATGGTCACCGGCAGCGGGTGGAAGGCCTGCAGCTGCTCGCGGTAGGTGGCCAGCTGCTCCTTCTCGCTGGGGAAGCGCTCGTTGACCATGAACGGCACTTCGGTGCGGTACAGGCCGACACCCTCGGCGCCGCGCTGCTGGGCGCGGGCGACGTCGGCGAGCAGGCCGGTGTTGACCCACAGCGGCATGCGCTGGCCGTCGAGGGTCTCGCAGGGCAGCGCGCGCAGGGCGTCGAGGCCCTCGGTGAGCTGGCGCTCCTCCTCGACCACGTCGGCGTACTGCTTGCTCAGCAGTTCGCTGGGGTTGGTGAACACCTCGCCGTGGTAGCCGTCGACGATCAGCTTGATGCCGTCGATCTTCGAATAGGGCAGGTCGACCACCCCCATCACCGTGGGGATGCCCATGGCGCGGGCGAAGATCGCCACGTGCGAGTTACCCGAGCCGGTCACCGAGATCAGGCCGGCCAGCTTGCCCTCCGGCACTTCGCCGAGCATCGCCGGCGACAGCTCCTCGCTGACCAGGATGGTGTTGTCCGGGTAGACCAGGGCACTCTTGCGCTCCTCCTGCAGGTAGGCGAGCAGGCGCCGGCCGAGGTCGCGCACGTCGCTGGCGCGCTCGCGCAGGTAGGCGTCGTCCATCAGCTCGAAACGCTGCACGTGGTCGAGCACCACCTGGCGCAGGGCGCCCTGCGCCCACTGGCCGGTCTTGATGACCTTGCGCACCTCGTTACCCAGGGCGGCGTCGTCGAGCATCATCAGGTAGACGTCGAACAGCGCGCGTTCTTCCTTGCGCAGCTGGGTGGCGAGCTTGGCGGACAGCTCGTGCATGTCCTCGCGCACCCAGCCCAGGGCCTTGTCGAACAGCTCCAGCTCGGCGGCGATGTCGTCCACCGCACGATCCGGCACCACGTTGAGGTCGGCCGGCGGCAGCACCACCACCGCGGTGCCGACGCCGGCGCCAGGGGCGCCGGGCACGCCGACGAACTTGGCCTCCTGCACGCCCTTGCCCTGACGGCCGAGGCCGCGGATCGAGCCGGTGGCCTCGGCATGGGCGATGACCCCGGCGAGCTGGGCGCTCATGGTGACCAGGAAGGCTTCCTCGCCCTCGTCGAACTGGCGGCGCTCCTTCTGCTGCACCACCAGCACGCCCATCACCCGCCGGTGGTGGATGATCGGCGCGCCGAGGAAGGAGGCGTAGCGTTCCTCGCCGGTCTCGGCGAAGTAGCGGTAGCGCGGGTGGTCGGCGGCGTTTTCCAGGTTCAGCGGCTCCTCGCGGGTGCCGACCAGGCCGACCAGACCTTCGTTGGGGGCCATGCTGACCTTGCCGATGGAGCGCTTGTTGAGGCCCTCGGTGGCCATCAGCACGAAGCGGTTGGTCTCCGGGTCGAGCAGATAGACCGAGCAGACCTGGCTGCCCATGGCCTCCTTGACCCGCTGCACGATG
The DNA here is from genome assembly GCF_054110165.1 of Pseudomonas sp. PL-6. Lineage (NCBI taxonomy): Bacteria > Pseudomonadati > Pseudomonadota > Gammaproteobacteria > Pseudomonadales > Pseudomonadaceae > Pseudomonas > Pseudomonas sp. PL-6. The sequence continues at coordinate 4,874,290 of NZ_CM134189.1, forward strand.
ATCGATAACGCCGCCTTGAGATCCTTGGCGGCGTTAACTTCCTGGACGATCTTGCGCAGCGTATTGAGCATGGCTCGGTTCTAGTCCGTATCAGTCGCGCACCAGCAGGCGCGGGGCGAGTTCCTTGAGGGCGCGGCGGTACACCTCGCGCTTGAATGTGACCACCTGACCCAGCGGATACCAGTAACTGACCCAGCGCCAGCCGTCGAACTCGGGCTTGCCGGTCAGGTCCATGCGCACCCGCTCTTCGGCGCCGGTCAGGCGCAGCAGGAACCACTTCTGCTTCTGGCCGATGCACAGCGGCTGGCTGTGGGTGCGCACCAGACGCTGCGGCAGACGATAACGTAACCAGCCGCGGGTGCAGGCGAGGATCTTCACATCCTGCTCCTCGAGGCCGACTTCTTCGTTGAGTTCGCGGTACAGCGCCTCTTCCGGCGATTCGCGGTCGTTGATCCCGCCCTGGGGAAACTGCCAGGCATCCTGGTTGATGCGCCGCGCCCAGAGCACCTGGCCGACATCATTGGTCAGGATGATGCCGACATTCGGGCGGAAACCATCAGAATCGATCACGGCAAGCAACCTCGTACGCGCAAGTTCCGGCATTGTTCCACAAAGCCGGCGACAGCGGCAACGCGGCCTGCGGCGCGGTAGGAAAGGTCGTCTAAAGCGGCTATTCTGGCGCGCCCAACCGGTTTCCCACGAAGGTACTCAAGGTGCGCCTGGCCCTATTCGATCTCGACAACACCCTGCTCGCCGGCGACAGCGATCACAGCTGGGGCGACTTCATCTGCCAGCGCGGCCTGGTCGACGCCGACGAATACCAGGCGCGCAACGATGCCTTCTATGCCGACTACTGCGCCGGCAAGCTGGACGTGGTGGCCTACCAGAACTTCAGCCAGGCGATTCTCGGTCGCACCGGCATGGAGCAGCTGGCGCAGTGGCACCGCGAGTTCATGGCCGAGGTGATCGAGCCGATCATCCTGGCCAAGGGCGAGGCACTGCTGGAAGAACACCGCAAAGCCGGCGACAAGCTGGTGATCATCACCGCCACCAACCGCTTCGTCACCGCGCCCATCGCCGCGCGCCTCGGCGTCGAGACGCTGATCGCCACCGAATGCGGCATGGAAGGCGGCCGTTACACCGGGCAGATCGCCGGCGTGCCCTGCTACCAGCAGGGCAAGGTGACGCGGCTGCACGAGTGGCTGGCGCAGACCGGCCACAGCCTGGACGGCAGCTACTTCTACAGCGACTCGCGCAACGACCTGCCGCTGCTGGAAGTCGCCAGCCAGCCGGTGGCGGTGGACCCGGACGAGGTGCTGCGCGCCACCGCCGTCGAGCGCGGCTGGCCGGTGATTTCGCTGCGTTGAATCCAGCGCTTCGCGGCTGCAGCCGCTCCTACGCGCCGCGCGCATGAGAGGCGGCGCCCGCGACGCCGCCTACGCGGGCTTGGCGCCCATCAGCGCCATGATGGCGATCAACAGCACCAGGATCAGCGCCGCGTAGATCAGGCACAGGCGCCCCAGCGCGGTCGGCGCCGGGGCGTCGCCCAGCGCGCGCCAGGCGGCCAGACGCCCGGCCAGCAGCAGGCCGAGCAGCATCAGCACGGCGTAGAGGATGCTGCCCAGCAGCAGCCAGGTCTGTCCCAGCGGCCAGCCGACGTTGTCCACCAGCCACCAGCCGGTCAGCGGCAGGCTCAGCGCCAGCACGGCGAAGGCCGGCAGGCTGTACAGCAGGGTCACGCGCAGCTTGCGCGCCAGCACCGCGGCATCGCCTGCGCGCTGCGCCTTGAACAGCATCACGCCGTGAGCGATCAGGCCGAGCAGCAGCAGGATGCCCGGGGCGCCGTGGAGAATGCGGACCAGCAGGTAGTGTTCCATCAGACTTTCCTTATCAACCCAGAAACAGGGAATAGGCGGGGTTGTCGCTCTCGTCCCAATAGGGGTAGCCGATGGCGTCCAGCGCCTCGGCCACCAGGTGGCGCTCGCTGTCCGGCACCTGCAGGCCGGCCACCACGCGGCCGTCGGCGGCGCCGTGGTTGCGGTAGTGGAACATCGAGATGTTCCAGCGCCCGCCGAGTTTCTGCAGGAAGTTGAACAGCGCGCCCGGCCGCTCGGGGAACTCGAAGCGGAACACCATCTCGTCGCTGACCCGCGCGGCGTGGCCGCCGACCATATGGCGGATATGCAGCTTGGCCAGCTCGTTGTCGGTCAGGTCCAGCACCGGGAAGCCCTGGGCGCGCAAGCCTTCGACCAGTGCCGCGCGCGGGTCGCTGTCGGGGTGGGTCTGCACGCCGACGAAGATGTGCGCCTCGCGATCGGTGTGGTAGCGGTAGTTGAACTCGGTGATCTGCCGCTTGCCGATGGCCTCGCAGAAGGCCTTGAAGCTGCCCGGCTGCTCGGGGATGGTCACGGCGATGATCGCCTCGCGCTTCTCGCCCAGCTCGGCGCGTTCGGCGACGTGGCGCAGGCGGTCGAAGTTGACGTTGGCGCCCGAATCGATGCCCACCAGCACCTTGCCCTGGGCGCGCTCGCGCTCGACGTACTTCTTGATCCCGGCCACGGCCAGGGCGCCGGCCGGCTCGGTGATCGAGCGGGTGTCGTCGTAGATGTCCTTGATCGCCGCGCAGATCTCGTCGCTGCTGACGGTGATCACCTCGTCGACGTATTGCTTGCAGATATCGAAGGTGTGCGCGCCGATCTGCGCCACCGCCACGCCGTCGGCGAACAGCCCGACGCTCGGCAGCACCACCCGTTCGCCGGCGGCCATGGCGGCCTGCAGGCAGTTGGAGTCGTCCGGCTCGACGCCGATCACCTTGATTTCCGGGCGCAGGTACTTGACGTAGGCGGCGATGCCGGCGATCAGGCCGCCGCCGCCCACCGGCACGAAGATGGCGTCCAGCTGGCCCGGGTGCTGGCGCAGCACCTCCATGGCCACGGTGCCCTGGCCGGCGATCACCAGCGGGTCGTCGTAGGGGTGGATATAGGTGTAGCCCTTCTCCTCCACCAGCTTCAGCGAATGCGCCAGCGCCTCGGGGAAGGCGTCGCCGTGCAGCACCACCTTGCCACCGCGCGAGCGCACGCCCTGCACCTTCAATTCCGGCGTGGTGCGCGGCATGACGATGGTCGCCTTCACCCCCAGGTGCTTGGCCGCCAGGGCCAGGCCCTGGGCGTGGTTGCCGGCCGAGGCGGTGACCACGCCGCGTTCCAGTTCCTCGGCCGACAGCTGGGCCAGCTTGTTGTAGGCGCCACGAATCTTGAACGAGTACACCGGCTGCAGATCCTCGCGCTTGAGCAGAATCTGGTTACCGAGCCGCTCGGACAGCTGGCGGGCCGGTTGCAGCGGGGTTTCCACCGCGACGTCGTAGACGCGCGAGGTGAGGATCTTCTTCACGTACTGTTCGAGCATGGCGAGTTCGCAGGCGGTCGGGCTTGGAGGGGACTGCCGAGTCTACCCCAGCGCTTCGCCGTGCGACCACAGAGAGTGCGGGGTTTTTGCCCGCCATGCGGCTATAATTCGCGCCTCTTTTCCCTCCCTTGCCAGGCGCACCCCCGCGATGAACCAGGATCAGCTGAAACAGGCCGTGGCCCAGGCCGCCGTCGACCACATTCTTCCCCGCCTCGACAGCAAGAGCGTCATCGGCGTGGGCACCGGCTCCACCGCCAACTTCTTCATCGACGCCCTGGCCAAGCACCGGATGGAATTCGACGGCGCGGTGGCCAGCTCCGAAGCCACCGCCGCGCGGCTCAAGGGCCACGGCATCCCGGTGTACGACCTGAACACGGTGAGCGAACTGGAGTTCTACGTCGACGGCGCCGACGAGAGCGACGAGCACCTCCACCTGATCAAGGGCGGCGGCGCCGCGCTGACCCGCGAGAAGATAGTCGCCGCGGTGGCGCGCACCTTCATCTGCATCGCCGACGCCAGCAAGCTGGTGCCGGTGCTCGGCGCCTTCCCGCTGCCGGTCGAGGTGATCCCCATGGCGCGCAGCCACGTGGCGCGCGAGCTGGTCAAGCTGGGCGGCGACCCGGTGTACCGCGAGGGCGTGCTGACCGACAACGGCAACATCATCCTCGACGTGCACAACATGAGCATCGTCGACCCGGTGAAGCTGGAAGCGGACATCAACGCCATAGTCGGGGTGGTCACCAACGGCCTGTTCGCCGCCCGCCCGGCCGACCTGCTGTTGCTGGGGACTGCCGAGGGCGTCAAGCGCATCAGCCGCTGAAACTGGCCGGATAGGCAGGAGGGGCTAGGCTAAAGCCGAATCCCCCCTCACCAGGAGTGCCTCATGTCCGGCAAGTTCGAGCTGAAGAAGGCCAAAGACGGCCAGTTCCATTTCAACCTGCTGGCCGGCAACGGCCAGGTCATCCTCACCAGCGAGCTGTACAAGGCCAGGGATTCGGCGCTGAACGGCATCGACTCGGTACGCAAGAACGCGCAGCGCGCCGGCGCCTTCGAGACCAAGGCCGCGAGCAACGACAAGCACTACTTCGTGCTCAAGGCCACCAACGGCCAGGTGGTCGGCCAGAGCCAGATGTACGCCAGTGCCGCCAGCTGCCAGAACGGCATCGAATCGGTGCAGAAGAATGCACCGGACGCCGCCCTGGACGATCAGACGGCCTAATCGGCCGCCTTCCTGAACAGATAGAACAGGTTCGGCTCGCTGATCAGGTAGAGGTTGCCGGCGTCGTCGGTGGCCACCCCCTCGGCCTGCGGCACACCGCGCCGCAGGCCGTGCTGGCCGGCCAGCAGCGACAGGGTGCTGACCGGCTTGCCCGCCGCGTTCAGTTCGATCACCAGGCGCGACTCGTCCGACAGCGCCAGCAGGTGGCCGGTGGCGCTGTCGAAATCCAGGCTCGACAGGTCGCGCACGAACAGCCGCGCATCGCGCTTGGGGTCGGTGTTGACCTGCAGCGCCAGCGGCTTGCCCGCATCGACATGGGGGAAGCCGAGCACCTCGAAGATGCGCACCGGGTCGCGCTCCTTGGCCACCAGCAGGCGCTGGTTCTTGGCGTCGTAGGCCAGCCCCTCGAAGCCCTTGTTGCCGCCCGCGCCAATGCCCAGCGACAGCTGCTGAAAATCGGCGGCGTCGAGCACCCGGGTGGCGTCGTCGATGCGTACCTTGACCAGACGCTGCTCGCGCTCGTCGGCGATCACGTAGGTGCCCGGCGCCACGTACTCGATGGCCTCGGGGTCGCCGAAGCCTTGCAGGTCGATGCTGCGCTTGAGCTGCCCGTCCAGGCTCAGCTCGATCACCCGCGCCGGTTTGTTGGTGACGCTGAACAGGCTGGTGCGATCCGGGTCGTAGGTCAGCGCCGAGACGTCGCTGATGTCGCCGATCGGCTTGGCGTCGATCACCACCCGGTAGTCGCCCAGCCACAGCGAGCGCTCGCGCCACTCTCCGCCGTGCCGCCACTCCTGCACCACGAACCAGGCGCGCTCGAACAGACGGTATTGCTGGCCCAGCACGGCGCCGACCAGCAGCAGGAACAACAGGATGTAGAGCCAGGGGTTGAAACTCAGCAGACGGCGCATGACGACTCTCTCTGACGACAACGAAAAAGCCCGCCACGGAACGGGCCGTGGCGGGTTAGCAGAAAACCTTCGATCAGTTGATCAGCTCGACGCGGTCGACATCGATCTCGCGGCTGTTGAAATCCTTGTCCACTTCGCCGGTCAGGCGCACCTTGGCGGTTTCCGAGACGGTCTGGTTCGGCCAGTCTTCGTCGTCGATCTCCACCTGGATGGTGCCGCTGGCGTCCTTGAATTCGTAGAGTTCGTCCTGCAGACGCTTGACGATCTGACCTTCGAGCACCACCTGGGTGTCGTCGGCCGCCTGCAGCGCGGCGGAAACGCTGGTGACCTGCGGCGTGGCGCCCGGGCCGGTGTAGCCGGTGGCGAAGGCGGCGGAGCTGAGCAGCGGCAGAACCAGCAGAGCGAGAGCGGTAGGTTTCATGGTGTTGACCTCGTTGTTCGTAAGTGACGGGGTCAGATTAGGGCGGCAAGCTGAAGCCAGACTGAATCGGCGCTTAAGCCAAGCTGAACGGCTCAGCCGGCGTCCGGCGCCGACTTGCTGAACACGTAGAACAGATTGGGCTCGGCGACGATATAGATGTTGCCCTGCTCGTCCATGGTCACCCCTTCGGCCTGCTCGATGGCCCGCTCCAGGCCGTTGCGGCCGCCGCTGAGGCTGAGGAAGCTGACCGGCTGGCCGGCGCGGTCGAGCTCCAGCAGCATGCGCGATTCGTCGGACAGCACCAGGGTATGGCCGGTGCGCGCATCGATGCTCAGCGAGGAGATATCGCGCATGCCCAGGTGCTTGTAGCTCAGCGGCTGCAGCACACCGGCGGCGCCGTCCTCGCCGCGGAACGGCAGGCTGAACAGACCCAGCGGGCTGCGCTCCTTGCCCAGCAGCAGGCTGCGGCTGCGCGCATCCCAGGCAATGCCCTCGAAGCCCTTGTTGCCGGCATCGACGAAGCCCAGGTCGAAACCGGGGAAGTCGGCGGCGTCCAGACTCAGTTCGTCCTCGCCGAGGGTGAAGGCGGTGAGCTGGCGGCGGCGCTCGTCGATGATCGCCATGCGCCCGCCGTCGAGCATCTCCACCCCTTCCGGGTCGGCGAAGCCGGTCAGTTCGATGCGCCGCAGCACCTCGCCCTCGCGCGACAGTTCGACCAGCAGCGGATGCTTGCCGGTGACGGTGAACAGGGTGCCAGTGGCGGGGTTGTAGGTCAGCCCGGAGGTTTCGTCCTCCTCCAGGCCGGCCAACATCTTGGCCTGGATCACCGCGCGGTAGCCGGGCAGCCAGACGCTGGCCAGGCGATCCACCAGGGGCGTGCGGCCCTCCTGCCACCAGAGCAGCGCGCGGTCGTCCCAGTGCAGGGCATGCACCGCCAGCGCCAGCGTTGCCGCGGCAGCGCCGGCGAGCCAGTAGCGAGGACGGAACACGGGGGAACGGCGAGAGGACATGGGCGACGGCTCGGCTGCTTGATGGCAATCCGACATCCGCTGTCGAATGGAGTTCCGCCGCCCGTCGGGCGGCGGTTGGTGTAGAACCTGTGCACGATCTTACGAGCTAGAGCCTGTTTTTAACGCCGCAGGGCCGACGCGCAGCAGATCGTGGGCGGTTCTATAGCACGCGGCTGGTGAAACTACTGTGACCGACCAACTCCAGCACCAGCTCGTCGCCCTTGTGCAGCGCGCCGACGCCCACCGGGGTGCCGGTGAGGATGACGTCGCCCGGCTGCAGGGCGAAGTGCCCGGCCATGTGCTGGACCATCGCGACTATGGGGTTGAGCATGTCGCGGCTGTTGCCGTCCTGGCGGATGTCGCCGTTGATCGACAGGCGGATGCCGATATCGGCCAGGTCTTCGATGGCATCGCCGGGCACGAAGGGCGCCAGCACGCAGGCGCCGTCGAAACTCTTGGCGATTTCCCAGGGGTAGCCCTTCTCCTTGAGCTTGCTCTGCAGGTCGCGCAGGGTCAGGTCGAGCGCCGGGGCGAAACCGCTGATGGCGTCGCGCACTTCCTCGGCGTCCGGCTTCTTCGACAGCGGCTTGCCGATCAGCACGGCGATTTCCGCCTCGTAGTGCACCGCGCCGCGATCGTCGGGAATGGCGAAGCCTTCGTCCAGCGGCACCACGCAGGAGCCCGGCTTGATGAACAGCAGCGGTTCGCTGGGCACCGGGTTGTTCAGTTCCTTGGCGTGTTCGGCGTAGTTGCGCCCGATGCACACGACCTTGCCGAGGGGAAAGTGGACGGTGGTTCCGTCGACGTACTGGTGCTGATAGCTCATCACCGACTCCTGTGTTGTTCGTATTGTGGACATCCCGGCTTGTGGCCGGTCAGGTACCTTAACCGACGCGAGGGCGGATACGAAAACGCCCGCTGTAAAGCGGGCGTCTGCGTCGATCAGGCGAAGATCTTGCCGGGGTTCATGATGCCGTTGGGGTCGAACACCGCCTTGACCGCCTTCATGCAGGCGATTTCCGCCGGCGAACGGCTGTAGTGCAGGTAATCGCGCTTGGTCATGCCCACGCCGTGTTCGGCGCTGATCGAGCCGTTGTACTTCTGCACGGTCTCGAACACCCACTTGTTGACCACCGCGCACTTGGCGAAGAACTCGTCCTTGGACAGGTTCTCGGGCTTCAAGATATTCAGGTGCAGGTTGCCGTCGCCGATATGGCCGAACCACACCACCTCGAAGTCCGGGTAGTTGGCCTCGACTATGGCGTCGATGTCCTTGAGGAAGGCCGGCACCTGGCTGACGGTGACCGAGATGTCGTTCTTGTACGGCGTCCAGTGGCTGATGGTCTCGGAGATGTACTCGCGCAGCTTCCACAGGTTGTGCAGCTGCTGCTCGCTCTGGCTCATCACGCCGTCGACCACCCAGCCCTGCTCGACGCAGTGCTCGAAGGTTTCCAGGGCCTGGTTGGCCACCTCCTCGGTGGTCGCCTCGAACTCCAGCAGGGCGTAGAAGGGGCACTCGCTGTCGAAGGGCGCCGGCACGTCGCCGCGGGCGAGGATCTTGGCCAGGGCCTTGTCGGAGAAGAACTCGAAGGCGGTCAGGTCCAGCTTGCCCTGGAAGGCGTGCAGCACCGGCATGATCGAGTCGAAATCCGGGGTGCCGAGCACCATCGCGGTGAGGTTCTTCGGCGCCCGGTCCAGACGCATGGTGGCCTCGACCACGAAGCCCAAAGTCCCTTCGGCGCCGATAAACAGCTGGCGCAGGTCGTAGCCGGTGGCGTTCTTGATCAGGTCGCGGTTCAGCTCCAGCAGCTCGCCGGTGCCGGTGACCACCTTCAGGCCGGCCACCCAGTTGCGGGTCATGCCGTAGCGAATCACCTTGATCCCGCCGGCATTGGTGCCGATATTGCCGCCAATCTGGCTGGAACCCGAGGAGGCGAAGTCCACCGGGTAGTACAGGCCCTTGTCCTCGGCGAACAGCTGCAGCTGCTTGGTCACCACGCCCGGCTGGCACACCGCGGTGCGGTCGTACTCATTGAAGGCGAGAATCTGGTTCATGTAGTCGAACGCCACCACCACCTCGCCATTGGCCGCCACCGCCGCCGCCGACAGCCCGGTGCGACCACCCGAGGGCACCAGGGCGATTCTGTGCGCATTGGCCCAACGCACGATGGCCTGCACCTGCTCGATGCTCTTGGGGAAGACGATGGCCGAAGGCGCCGGGGCGAAATGCTTGGTCCAGTCCTTGCCGTAGGCCTCGAGGGAATCGGCGTCGGTCAGCACCTTGCCGGGTTCAACCAGGGTCTTCAGCTCTTCGATCTGGGCAGAGGTGGTCATCTACAGAACTCTCAAAGGATTCATGGTCGCCCTGAGAACCATTCAGGTCGCGACCGAGCATTGAAAAAGGCGAACATGCTAGCATACGCACCCCGTGAATCGAGCCATGCAGCGATCTACGGGCGCTGGCTGAGTTTCTCGGCCCTTCCCTGAAAACATCCCTGGGACAACAGGTACTCCGATGAGCAAGACCTCTCTCGACAAGAGCAAGATCAAGTTCCTTCTTCTCGAAGGCGTCCACCAGAATGCCGTGGACACCCTGAAGGCCGCCGGCTACAGCAACATCGAGTACCTCAAGGGCGCGCTGTCGGGCGAAGAGCTCAAGGAAAAGATCGCCGAAGCCCACTTCATCGGTATCCGCTCGCGCACCCAGCTGACCGCCGAGGTCTTCGACTGCGCCAAGAAGCTGGTCGCTGTCGGCTGCTTCTGCATCGGCACCAACCAGGTCGACCTGGACGCTGCCCGCGAGCGCGGCATCGCCGTGTTCAACGCGCCCTACTCCAACACCCGTTCGGTGGCCGAGCTGGTGCTGGCCGAGGCCATCCTGCTGCTGCGCGGTATCCCCGAGAAGAACGCCTCCTGCCATCGCGGCGGCTGGATCAAGTCGGCGGCCAACTCCTTCGAGATCCGCGGCAAGAAGCTGGGCATCATCGGCTACGGCTCCATCGGCACCCAGCTCTCGGTGCTGGCCGAGGCCCTGGGCATGCAGGTGTACTTCTACGACACCGTGACCAAGCTGCCGCTGGGCAACGCCACGCAGATCGGTGACCTCTACGAGCTGCTGGGCCTGTGCGACATCGTGTCCCTGCACGTGCCGGAGCTGCCGTCCACCCAGTGGATGATCGGTGAGAAGGAAATCCGCGCCATGAAGAAGGGCGGCATCCTGATCAATGCCGCGCGCGGCACCGTGGTCGAGCTGGATCACCTGGCCCAGGCGATCAAGGACGAGCACCTGATCGGCGCGGCCATCGACGTGTTCCCGGTCGAGCCCAAGTCCAACGACGAGGAGTTCGAGAGCCCGCTGCGTGGCCTGGATCGCGTGATCCTGACCCCGCACATCGGCGGCTCCACTGCCGAGGCGCAGGCCAACATCGGCCTGGAAGTGGCCGAGAAGCTGGTCAAGTACAGCGACAACGGTACCTCGGTGTCCTCGGTCAACTTCCCCGAAGTGGCCCTGCCGGCGCACCCGGGCAAGCACCGCCTGCTGCACATCCACGCCAACGTGCCGGGCGTGATGAGCGAGATCAACAAGGTGTTCGCCGACAACGGCATCAACATCTCCGGCCAGTTCCTGCAGACCAACGACAAGGTCGGCTACGTGGTGATCGACGTCGACGCCGAGTACTCCGACCTGGCCCTGGAAAAACTCCAGCACGTCAACGGCACCATCCGCAGCCGCGTACTGTTCTAAGCCCGCGGCAGCAAGCGAAAAGGGGAGGCTTCGGCCTCCCCTTTTTCGTTCGTCGCCCGGATGCCATCCGGGCTACTGGCCGGCCTCCAGCCGTGCCAGCTCGGCGGCGGCCTCATCCAGTTGCGCCTCGTTGAACACCTTGACCCCGGCGCGGCGCAACAAGGCGGCGGTCACGCCTTCGCCCGGCACGCGCACGCCGCTGAAGCTGCCGTCGTAGTTCTCCAGATTGCCGCAGGACGGGCTGCGCGCCTTGAGCAGGGCCAGGCGGATGCCGTGCTCGCGCACCAGCGCCAGCGCCTGCTCGGCACCAATGACGAAAGCGGCGGTGACGTCCGCGCCCTCCACGGTCAACACCGGCAGTTGCCCGTCCAGCACCAGGGCGCCCTGACCACCGCGGATTTCCGCCGGCGGCCGCGGTGTCGGCAGGCCGCCGGCCACCTCCGGGCACAGCGCCACCACCCGCCCCTCGTCCAACCACTGCTGCAGCTGGTCGAAGGGGCCATGGGCGCCGCCGTCGTAACGCACCCGATGACCGAGCAGGCAGCGACTGACCAATATCTTCTGCATCGACTCTCTCCATTACCGCCACCAGAGTAACCGCCGGTAACAGCGCCGTCAGCCCTCGCTTCGGCACGCGGAAATGCGCCCGCACGCCGCCGTTTTCGGGGCCTGGCGGCCTATCCTTCGGCGGGAAGCGGCATTGCCCCATGGCCAAGCGGGCAGCGCCCCAGCAGACTGGCGCGGCCAACCAGGGAGGTTACCGCTCATGTCCCAGCCGCTTCGTCCGCTCGCCCTGCCACTGCTGTGCAGCCTGGCGCTGCTCGCCCCGTCCGCGCAGGCCGCCCTGCTCGCCCTCGAAGACGCCAGCCTGAGTCAGATCAGCGGCCAGGCCGGCATCAGCATCCGCCTCGACCTGATGGCGCGCATCGACGAGATCCGCTGGCAGGACGACGGCGGCAGCCTGTCGCTGCGCAACGTCAAGATCGACAACGGCTGCCTCAAGCCCAGCGATTGCGACGGCTATGCCCTGGGCCCGGCCCAGCTGGGCGCCAGCGTGCCGATCCTCGGCATCGAGGTACCGACCCTGGAGGTGGACGTGGTCAAGGGCGGCAACGGCCAGAGCCAACTGCAGCTCAAGCTGCCCAACCTCACCGCGATCAACCAGCAGCTCGGTCCGCTGGGCAAGCTGGTGATCCGCGCCCGCGTGGCCAGCGACCTGTATATCGGCGACACCAGCATCGGCAACGTCGCCCTGCGCGATATCCGCGACATCAATGGCACCATCAAGGTCTGGGGCCACTGAGCGGAGCAAACCCTCAGCTCAGGTCACTACCGCGGCGCCTGAACCAGCCGGTCAGCGACAGCCGCTCGCGAGTGGCCGGCAGCACCTCGTGGGGCATCTCGGCGGAGAGGAACAACGCCAGGGTGCCGGCCTGCGGCAGCACGTCATGCTCGCGGCCGTCGGCCAGGTACAGGCGCAACGCGCCGCCCTGCTCGGCCTGCCAATCCTCGTTGAGGTAGAACACCGCCGACACGCTGCGGCGGTCGTCGTCGCGAAAGCGGTCCAGGTGCTTCTGGTAGTAGGCGCCCGGCGCATAGAACGCGAAGTGGCTCTCGTAGTCCTCGAGGCCCAGATACAGCGCCTGATTCAGCGCCCGGCGCAAGCCGTCCATCAGCTGCAGATACTGGTCGCAGGCATGGCTCTGGCCAGGCTCCAGCCATTGGATGCGATCCCCACGAATCCCCTCCTGCACCTGCTGGGCACTGCCGCGGCCGACGCCGGCGGCACTGAGTTCGCCGCTTTGTGCACGTCTGCGGCACTCGGCGGCCAGTTCGCGGGTCAGAAGCTCGGGGGCGAAAAGCGCCCGTTGCGACCAGCCCTGGCTGGCGAGGTCGTCGATAAGGCTGGCGAAGAGGTGGTGCTGGCTGGATTCGGTCATGGCGGCGATTGTATCAGCGCCAGTCAGTCCGCTCGACAAGCCCCGGCCGGCCGCCGAAAATAGCCGCCCGCTGCCCCCAGCGGACGGCCAGGCCCGTTTGCCAAGGAGTTCTCGATGCGCCTTCTGTTTGCCCTGTTGCTGTTCGGCCTGGCCCTGCCGAGCCTGGCCGACGACCACCTGCGCCTGTACCAGGCGGCCGGCTGGCCGCAACAACGCGAGCACTTCAACCAGGCCCTCGACGCCGCCCAGCAGCGCTACCGCAGCACCCTGCCGCCGGCGGTGTATCAGGCGCTGGTGGACAACAGCAACCGCCGCTTCGCCGCCGCCGCCATCGACCGCCGCGCGCAGCACAGCCTGCGCATGCAGCTGGCCGACCCGCAGCCGGCGCTGGCCTTCTTCCAGTCCGAACTGGGGCGCAAGATAGTCGCCGCCGAGCAGCTGGCCACCCGCAGCGACCAGCTGGCGCGCTACGCCGACGGCCTGCCGCGCAGCGAGGCCGATGCCACCCGGCGCCTGCTGATCCGGCACCTGGCCCAGGCCCTGCCGGCCAAGGAGGCCGGCGCCGAGGTCAGCCTGGCGCTGGCCGGCGTCGCCGCCGACAGCCTCAGCCAGATGCTCCCCGGCCTGCTCGGCGGTGCCCAGGCGCAGAGCCTGCTCAACGGCCAGCGCCAGCGCCTGATGGCGCAGATCGAACAGGACCTCGACAACACCCTGTTGCATGTCTACCGCGAGCTGAGCGACCCGGAGCTGGAGCAGTTCGTCGAATTCGCCCAGTCGGCGGACGGCCAGGCCTACTACCAGGCCGCCCTGCAAGCGCTGCGCGCCGGGCTGGCGGTGGGCATGAGCACGGCCGAGCTGGAGCCGGCGCCGCAGGGGATCTGAAGCGGCGAGGCAGACGACAGCCAGGCTGGGTTAGGCGCCTGCCGCGGCGGTCGATGCACCGAAGCCAGTCGTTGCGCCTTAACCCAGCGATGGTGCCCGCCGGTATATCGCTGGGCGGGCGGACGCCGGGCGGAGCGCTGCGCACTCCCCGTTGGGCTTCGCTGCGCTCAGCGGATCGCCGCCCGGCCCAACCTAGGCCAAATGCTCGCGCAGGAAATCGAAATAGCGCTGGCGCAGCGCCTCGCTTTCGTTGGCCAGGTGATGACGCGCTTCGGGCAGGCGCAGGATGCTCGGCCGGCCGAACTTGTCCTGCAGCACCTCGAGGTTGTGCCGCCAGTCCACCGTCATGTCCGCCTCGCCCTGCACGATCAGGGGGCTGTGCGCGCTGCGCGGCGCCGCCTCGATGCGCGGCACCCACTGCGCCAGGGCGCCGACCCAGGCGGTGGGCAGGTTGCGCGGCTGCAGCGGGTCGAGGTTATGGACGAAGTCGATGAACGCGGCGTCGCTGGAATTCTCGCTGAAGCGCCGCGGAATCTCGCGCACGAAGGGGCGCAGCAGGCGGTAGCTGAGCTTCGACCAGACCCAGGCGCGCGGCCGCACCAGCGGCGCCAGCAGGATGCTCTGGCCCAGCTCGGGGCGTTTGCCGTCGGTCAGCAGGTAGTCCAGCAGGATCGCCCCGCCGGTGCTCTGTCCACATAGATGCCAGGGCTGCGGCAGCTGCAGTTCGGCGGCCTGCTCGAACAGCCCGGCGAGCACCAGCTGGTACTCGGCGAAGTCGCCGATGCTGGCGCGCGCGCCGCTGGACAGGCCATGGCCGGGCAGGTCGCAGGCCAGCACGGCCAGATTCAGTGCCAACGCCCAGTCGATCACGTGGCGGTACAGGCCCATATGGTCGTAGTAGCCGTGCAGCAGCAGCAGGGTGCCGCGCGGCTCGGCCGGCGCCCACAGCTGCACGGCGATCTGGTAACCGGCAGCGGCGAAGCTGCCGAGGCGATGATCCAGCCCGGCGTGGCGGCCGCCCAGGTCGAGGCCGTAGAAGCTGCGGTAGGCCTGCACCGCCGGCAGCTCCAGGCGCGCTGCGGCCAAGGGTCGCAGCAGGGGGCGCAGTTGTTCGGGGTGAAACGGCTCTGGCATGGGGCCTTCCCTAGAGTGCGGCGCGAACCGCGGGGCATTCCTCGAAACCTCGATCTTCAGCTGCCGCACGCGGCGTGGCAAGCTACACGCCCTTTTCGCCCGCCGCCGTCCATGCCTCGTCCCTCGCCCAAGACCCTGCTCGCCACCCTGCTCGCCCTCGTCTGGCTGGGCGGCATGCTGCTGGCCTTCTGGTGGTTCGAGGCGCGCTACCTGCGCCCCTTCGACGAGCGCGCCGCGCTGTTTTCCGGCGCCGAGCTGCGCCTGCCGGCCGAACTGGCCGGCCCCGGGGCGATCCGCCTGGTGCACTTCTGGGACCCGGCCTGCCCGTGCAACGTCGGCAACCAGCAGCACCTGGCCGAGCTGGTCGCGCGCTACGCGCCGCGCGGCGTCGAGTTCCATGCCGTGCAGAAGCCCGGCAGCCAGGGCCGCCTGCCGGCCGAACTGGCCGCGCTCAAGCCGATCGCGGCCCTGCCCGGCAGCGCCGCACTGCCCGCCAGCCCGGCGGTGGCGATCTGGGACGCCCAGGGCCAGCTGGCCTACTTCGGCCCCTACAGCGAAGGCCTGACCTGCAACTCGAGCAACAGCTTTATCGAGCCGATTCTCGAAGCCCTGACCGCAGGACGCACAGTCGACGCCAGCAATACCCTGGCGGTAGGCTGCTTCTGCGACTGGGCCGACCAGCGACTGACGAGGCCCGAGCAACCGTAGGGTGGGTTAGCCGCCTGTCGCGCTTACCGGTCGATTAGCCCTGTTTGACGCGGCGTAACCCACCATCGGCGCAATACGATCTACCGCCTGGTGGGTTCCGCGGCGTTTGTCGATCCACCTCCAGCGTCGCTAACCCACCCTACGAGCTACGAGCGCCCTTCACCCGCCAGTTGCTCCGTGGCGCGATACAGGCCGCGCGGCGTGCTGCCCTGCCAGCGGCGAAAGGCCCGGTAGAAGGGCGACAGCTCGGCGAAACCGCAGGCCCGCGCCACCTCGCGCACGCCCAGGCCCTGCTCCAGCAGCCGCAGGGCGCGCAGCCGGCGCACCTCGTCGTGCAACGCGCGGAAGCTGCTGCCCTGCTCGCTCAGCGCGCGCTGCAAGGCGCCGCGACTGCTGTCCAGGGCGCTGGCGCAGGCCGCCAGGCTGCAGGCGGCGCCGCCCAGATTGAGTTCCAGCCAGTAGCGCACGCGGGTCAGCAACTGGTTTTCCACCAGCTCGGCCAGCTGCCTTTCGGCCTCCGCGCCGAGCACCTCGAACAGCCGCGGGCTGGCGCTGCGCGACGGTCGCGCGAGCAGCGCCCGCGGCAGGATCAGCGCGTCGTGGGCCTGGGCGAAGCGCGGCGCGACGCCGAGCAGGCGGCGGTGCTCGTGCAGACGCCTGGGCGCGGCATGGCGGAAGTCGACGCCGAGCAACGGCAACTCGCCGCCGGCCGCTGCCAGCATCTTCGGCAGCAGCACCGCCAGGCACTCCATCTGCTGGCGCAGCGAGCCGACACCGCGGTAGTTGAGGTCGATCACCAGGCGCGCCTCGTCGCCCTCCTCCTCCAGGCGCGCGGCGAAGCCGCCGGAGAGGATGTGCTGGAAACGCACGAAGGCCCGCAGCCCCTGGCGCAGATCGCGCGCCGCCAGCAGCAGGTAGCCGACCACGTCCAGCGGCCGCGGACGCATCACCTCGCCCAGATGCAGACCGATATCGGCGTCGCCGCTGATGCCTTCCAGCGCCTGCCAGAAGCGCGGCGCGTTGTCATGCTCCTCGCGCGCCTCCAGCAGCGGCGCGGTCAATGGCGCACCGGCATAGGCGCGGCGGTAGGTGTCGGTAGGGTCCAGGCCCAGCTCGGCCAGCGCCTCGTAGAGCAGGCGGCGCAGGGTCGAGGAGTGGGTCAGGGCGACCCGGGGTGCTTCGCTCATGACGTCTCCATGCGCTGATTGACCATAGACTTTCAGTGCTGCGGCATTTGGTCAATGCCGCGAAGGCCCCGCCTGCGCAGAATGCGGGCCGACCATAACAACAAGGATCGCCTGCGATGAAACGCTCCCTGACTGCACTCGCCCTGCTGGTCGCCGCCGCGGCCGGCGGCGTGACCTGGTACCTGCACGGCAAGCAGCCGCTGCGCGACGGCGAACTGCGCCTGAGTGCGCTGCAGGCGCCGGTCACGGTGCGCTTTGATGAGCGCGGCGTGCCGCATATCCGCGCCGAGCACGAGGCCGATATGTACCGCGCCCTCGGCTACGTGCACGCCCAGGACCGCCTGTTCCAGATGGAGATGCTGCGCCGCCTGGCTCGCGGCGAGCTGGCCGAAGTGCTCGGCGAACAGCTGGTGGATACCGACCGTCTGTTCCGCACCCTGGGCATCCGCGCCCATGCCGACGACTACGCCAGCCGCTTCGACGGCGACAGCCCGGCCGGCCGCGCCCTGCTGGCCTACCTCGACGGCATCAACCAGTACCAGGCCAGCCGTCCGCGGCCGCTGGAATTCGACCTGCTGGGCATCGAGCCCCGCCCCTTCACGGTCGCCGATACCCTCAGCGTGGCCGGCTACATGGCCTACAGCTTCGCCGCCGCCTTCCGCACCGAGCCGGTGCTGAGTCATGTGCGCGAGCGCCTCGGCGCCGACTACCTGGAGGTTTTCGACCTCGACTGGCACCCGCAGGGCGTGGTCGGCACGCCGCTGGCCGCCGGCGACTGGCAGGACCTGGCCGCCGTCGCCCGGCTCAGCCACGCGGCGCTGGAGGGCAGCGGCCTGCCGCAGTTCGAGGGCAGCAACGCCTGGGCCGTGGCCGGCAGCCACACCGCCAGCGGCAAGCCGCTGCTGGCCGGCGACCCGCATATCCGCTTCGCCGTGCCGGCGGTGTGGTACGAGGCGCACCTGCAGGCGCCCGGCTTCGAGCTGTACGGCTACCACCAGGCGCTCAACCCGGTCGCCTCGTTGGGCCACAACCGCGATTTCGCCTGGAGCCTGACCATGTTCCAGAACGACGACCTCGACCTGATCGCCGAGCGGGTCAACCCGGACAACCCCGAGCAGGTCTGGTACCAGGGGCGCTGGGTGGAACTCGAGCGCCGCACGGAAAGCATCGCGGTCAAGGGCGCCGCGCCGGTCGAACTGAGCCTGCGCCGCTCGCCACACGGGCCGATCGTCAACGATGCCCTCGGCCAGACCGCCGGCAGCACGCCTATCGCCCTGTGGTGGGCCTTCCTCGAGACCGACAACCCGATCCTCGACGCCTTCTACCAGCTCAACCGCGCCGACAGCCTGGACAAGGCCCGCGCCGCCGCCGAGCTGATCGAGGCGCCCGGGCTCAACGTGGTCTGGGCCAATGCCGCCGGCGACATCGGCTGGTGGGCGGCGGCCAAGCTGCCGCTGCGCCCGGCCGGGGTCAACCCGAGCTTTATCCTCGACGGCGCCAGCGGCGAGGCGGACAAGCCCGGCTGGCAACCCTTCGCCGCCAACCCGCAGGAGGAGAACCCGGCGCGCGGCTATATCCTCTCGGCCAACTACCAGCCGCTGCCGGCCAGCGGCATCGAGATCCCCGGTTACTACAACCTGGCCGACCGCGGCCAGCGCCTGGATCAGCGCCTGCGCGACGCCGCGGTGAAATGGGACAGCGCCAACAGTCAGGCGCTGCAGCTCGAGACCGGCACCGGCTACGGCCCGCGCCTGCTGGCGCCGATCCTGGGCGAGCTGCGCGCGGCCGCGGCGAACGACAGGGAGCGGGCGCTGGTCGAGCAGCTGGCGGCCTGGGATGGCGACCA
Source organism: Pseudomonas sp. PL-6 (assembly GCF_054110165.1). NCBI lineage: Bacteria > Pseudomonadati > Pseudomonadota > Gammaproteobacteria > Pseudomonadales > Pseudomonadaceae > Pseudomonas > Pseudomonas sp. PL-6. Next base: position 4,892,698 of record NZ_CM134189.1, read on the forward strand.
CCGCCTCGACTCGCTGGCCGCCACCCTGTTCAACCAGCTGACCTATCAGCTGGCCCGCGAAGCCATGGCCGACGAACTGGGCGAAGCCTTCTTCGATAGCCTGCTGTACACCCGCGTGCTGGACAGCGCCCTGCCGCGCCTGAGCGCCGATGCCGACTCGCCCTGGTGGAACCGCCAGGGCAGCAAGCAGCGCGAGAGCCGTGCGCAGATAGTCGCCGACGCCTGGCGCGCCAGCCTTGAGCACCTGCGCGGCCAGTTCGGCGCCGACTCCGGCGACTGGGCCTGGGGCCATGCCCACACCCTGACCCACGGCCACCCGCTGGGCCAGCAACCGCTGCTGGCCAGGCTGTTCAACGTCGGCCCGTTCGCCGCGCCGGGCGGCCACGAGATGCCGAACAACCTCTCGCACAAGGTCGGTCCGGCGCCCTGGCCGGTGGTCTACGGTCCTTCGACCCGGCGCCTGGTCGATCTGGCCGATGCCGAACGCGCCCTCGGCGGCATTCCGGTGGGGCAGAGCGGCGTGCCCTTCGACGCCCACTACGACGACCAGGCCGCCGCCCACGTGGCCGGCCAGTACCAGCCACAGCACCTGAGCGACGCGGACGTGGCGGCGCACAGTCGCGGCACGCTGCGCCTGCTGCCGCACTGAGAGCGGCCGATAGCGGCTAGCGGAGACAGGGCGGACAGCGCAACGCTGGTCCGCCGCCGCACCTGGCGGACAAGCCTTCGGCATGTCCGTCCTACGCGCTCAACGTCATCTGCACCAAAGGCTGCGCACGGCGCACCTCACTGCTGCGTGGTGGTGCAGCCAGCACCCTGCGCTGGCCGCACCACCATGCCGGTAGCGCGGCGATCCCAGCAAAACCGCGGCCTTCGGCCTTGGTAATAAAATTGGCACACAGCCTGCATAGGCTAAGGCAAGCCCAGTTTCGGGGACCTTGGTACAGGCAGGCCGGGGAATCCCCTCTTTTATTCGCGGCGCAGGGTCAGACGCACCCGCCAGCGCCCATCCACCTCCGCACCGCGCCACTCCCCGCCCAATGGGCGGGTCGCCACCAGCAGCAGGCGCAGATCCCGTCCCTCCCGCTGAATCCGCCAGTTGACCGGGGTGCCGCCCAAGTCGAGGCGACCCTGGCGTTCGCGGCCGTAGGCATCGACGAAGCGGTAGCTCAGCGCCCCCTGGAGGTGCTCTTCGAGCGCCTGCGGCTCACGGTTGAACCAGACCTGCAGCCCCCCGGCCCAGGGCTCGGGGCCCTCGATGCGCAGCGGCGCCGGCTCGAACAGGCGGCCGAGCAGGCTGCCGAGGAGAAAGGCCAGCAGCGCCAGCGAGGCCATGAAGCGCCAGCGAAGTCGCGGCCTGGGGTCCTCGACCGGCGTAGAATGGCCGTCGTCCCTGTGCTCGGAGCCCTGCATGTTCCACGTCATCCTCTTTCAACCGGAAATCCCGCCCAACACCGGCAACATTATCAGGCTGTGCGCCAACAGCGGCTGCCAGCTGCACCTGATCGAGCCGCTGGGCTTCGAGCTGGACGACAAGCGCCTGCGCCGCGCCGGCCTGGACTACCACGAGTACGCCACGCTCAAGCGCCACCCGGATCTGCCGAGCTGCCTGGCCAGCCTCGGCCAGCCGCGCCTGTTCGCCTTCACCACCAAGGGTTCGCACGCCTTTCACGAGGTCGCCTACCGGCCCGGCGACGCCTTCCTGTTCGGCCCGGAGAGCCGCGGCCTGCCGGAGGAGGTGCGCAACGCCCTGCCGCCCGAGCAGCGCCTGCGCCTGCCGATGCGCGCCGGCTGCCGCAGTCTGAACCTGTCCAACACCGTGGCGGTGACCGTTTACGAGGCCTGGCGGCAGAACGGCTTCGCCGGGGCGTAGGGTGGATGACGCTTTTCTCATCCACCATGCCGCGCGGTCATGGTGGATCGGTGAGCGTGATCCACACCAGAAAAACAAAACGCCGCGAACCCGATGACAGGAACGCGGCGTTTGCGAGCGGAGCGTCGCTCAGTGCGCGGTGGCGTCGCCCTGCGCCGCCTGCTGCTGACGCTGCAGCTCCTGGGCGTACAGCGCGTCGAAGTTCACCGGGGCGAGCATCAGCGCCGGGAACGAGCCGCGGGTGACCAGGCTGTCCAGCGCCTCGCGGGCGTAGGGGAAGAGAATGTTCGGGCAGAAGGCGCCGAGGGTGTGGCTCATCGAGGCGGCGTCCAGGCCCTTGATCAGGAAGATGCCGGCCTGCTGCACTTCGGCGATGAAGGCCACTTCTTCGCCGTTCTTCACCGTGACCGAGAGGGTCAGCACCACTTCGTGGAAGTCGCCGTCCAGGGTCTTCTGCCGGGTGTTGAGATCCAGGCCGACGCTCGGCGTCCACTCCTGGCGGAAGATTTCCGGGCTCTTCGGCGCCTCGAAGGACAGGTCCTTGACGTAGATGCGCTGCAGGGAGAATTGCGGGTTCTGCTGTTCGGCGGCGCCGTTGTTTGCTTGTTCGGTCATGGCCTTTGCCTGCTTGTCTTGAGGTTTATGCGGGGCTCTGCAGCAGCGCATCGAGCTTGCCGGCGCGCTCCAGGGCGTAGAGGTCGTCGCAGCCGCCGATGTGGGTGCTGCCGATCCAGATTTGCGGCACCGAGCTGCGCCCGGCCTTGCGGGTCATCTCGGCGCGCAGCGTGGGCTGGCCGTCGACGCGCACTTCGTCGAAATCCACGCCCTTGCGTGCCAGCAGCTGCTTGGCGCGGATGCAGTAGGGGCACCAGTCGCTGGAATAGATGACCACGCCTGTCATGTCACTTCACCAGCGGCAGGTTGTCGCCACGCCAGCTGGCGATGCCGCCGGACAGCTTGGCCGCGGTGTAGCCGGCCTTCTTCAGCTCGCGGGCGATGCTGCCGGCGTGCTGGCCCATGGCGTCGACCACCACTATGGTCTTGGCCTTGTGCTTCTCCAGCTCGGCGATACGCGCCGACACCTTTTCATAGGGGATATGCAGGGAATCGACGATATGCCCGGCGGAGAAGTCCTTCTGCGCGCGCACGTCGAGCACCACGCCCTTGTCGCTGTTGACCAGTGCGGTCAGCTCGCGGCTGGACAGGTTCTGCCCGCCCTTGCGCATCTCGGTGACGATCAGCGCCACCAGCAGGACGACGAACAATCCGCTCAATACATAGTGGTTAACGACGAATTCAATCAGGTTGGCGAACATCTATAGGGCCCAGGACGGTAAAATGCCGGCCAGTATACACAGGCCCACAAGTCGGCCAAACCCCGTCCGGCAGTGACGCGCCAGGCGCTTGACCGTAAAATGCCCGGCCTTGTTTCCCGCCCATCGACCCAGAGCGAGTCTGCTGCATGAGCGCCACGCCCAAACCCTTGGTTCTGATCATCCTCGACGGCTTCGGTCACAGCGACAACCCCGAGCACAACGCCATCCACGCCGCCAACACGCCGGTCTATGACCGCCTGCGCGCCAGCTATCCGCACGGCCTGATCTCCGGCAGCGGCATGGACGTCGGCCTGCCGGACGGACAGATGGGCAACTCCGAGGTCGGCCATATGAACCTCGGCGCCGGCCGCGTGGTGTACCAGGACTTCACCCGGGTGACCAAGGCCATCCGCGACGGCGAGTTCTTCGACAACGCCGCGATCAACCAGGCGGTGGACAAGGCCGTGGGCGCCGGCAAGGCCGTGCATATCCTCGGCCTGCTCTCCGACGGCGGCGTGCACAGCCACCAGGACCACCTGGTGGCCATGGCCGAACTGGCCGTGCGCCGCGGCGCCGAGAAGATCTACCTGCACGCCTTTCTCGACGGCCGCGACACCCCGCCGAAGAGCGCGCAGGGCTCCATCGAGCTGCTCGACGCCGCCTTCGCCCGCCTCGGCAAGGGCCGCATCGCCAGCCTGATCGGCCGCTACTTCGCCATGGACCGCGACAACCGCTGGGACCGCGTCGAGCAGGCCTACCAGCTGATCGTCGAGGGCAATGCCCAGTTCAGTGCCGCCAGCGCCGTGGAGGGGCTGAACGCCGCCTACGCGCGCGGCGAGAGCGACGAGTTCGTCAAGGCCACCGGCATCGGCGCGCCGGTCCGGGTGGAAGACGGCGACGCCGTGGTGTTCATGAACTTCCGCGCGGACAGGGCGAGAGAATTGACCCGCACCTTCGTCGAGCCGGGGTTCAAGGAATTCGAGCGCCAGCGAGTGCCGCAGGTCGGCTTCGTCATGCTCACCCAGTACGCCGCGAGCATCCCGGCGCCGGCCGCCTTCGCCCCCGAGGCGCTGACCAACGTGCTCGGCGAATACCTGGCGAAACACGGCAAGACCCAGCTGCGCATCGCCGAGACCGAGAAGTACGCCCACGTCACCTTCTTCTTCTCCGGCGGCCGCGAGGAGCCGTTCGAGGGCGAAGAACGCATCCTCATCCCCTCGCCGAACGTCGCCACCTACGACCTCAAGCCGGAAATGAGCGCCCCGGAAGTCACCGACAAGATCGTCGACGCCATCGACAACCAGCGCTATGACGTGATCATCGTCAACTACGCCAACGGCGACATGGTCGGTCACACCGGCGTGTTCGAGGCCGCGGTCAAGGCCGTGGAATGCCTGGACGCCTGCGTCGGCCGCATCGTCGATGCATTGGACAAGGTCGGCGGCGAAGCGCTGATCACCGCCGACCACGGCAACGTCGAGCAGATGGAAGACGAGTGCACCGGGCAGGCGCACACCGCGCACACCTGCGAGCCGGTGCCGTTCATCTACGTCGGCAAGCGCCCGGCGCGCATCCGCGAAGGCGGCGTGCTGGCCGACGTGGCGCCGACCCTGCTGAGCCTGATGGGCCTGGAAAAACCGGCGGAAATGACCGGTACCTCCATCGTCCTGCTCGACTGAACGTCGATAATCCGCCAAACGCCCCGCGCCTTGAGGCCCGGGGCGTTTTTTTTGCCCGGCGGCGCGGGCATACTAGAGCCCATTCCACCGCCAGGTGTCGCCCTGCCCATGCTCCGCATCCTCGCCCTGATCCTGCTCAGCAGCCTGATCGCCCCCGTCCTTGCCGACCAGCGCGCCGACACCCAGCGCCAGCTGGAAGCCGCACGCCAGGACGTGGCCGAGCTGAAGAAGCTGCTGGAGAAACTGCAGCAGGAGAAATCCGGCGTGCAGCAACAGCTGAAGAAGACCGAAACCGAGATGGGCGCGCTGGAAGGCCAGGTCAAGGAGCTGCAGCGCGAACTCAAGGGCAGCGAACAGGAAATCCAGCGCCTGGATCAGGAGAAAAAAAAACTCCAGAGCGCACGCACTGAACAGCAGCGGCTGATCGCCATCCAGGCCCGCGCCGCCTACCAGAGCGGCCGCCAGGAGTACGTCAAGCTGCTGCTCAACCAGCAGAACCCGGAAAAGTTCTCGCGCACCCTGACCTACTACGACTATCTCAGCCAGGCGCGCCTGGAACAGCTCGCGGCGTTCAACGAGACCCTGCGCCAGCTGGCCAACGTCGAGCAGGAAATCGCCAACCACCAGGCCCAGCTGCAGGCGCAGAAGGCCGGCCTCGACGAGCGCCACGCCAAGCTCGCCGAGGCGCGCAAGGAGCGCCAGCAGGCGCTGGCCAAGCTCAACAGCGAATTCGCCAGCCGCGACCAGCGGCTCAAGGCGCGCCAGCAGGAACAGGCCGAGCTGGGCCGCGTGCTGAAGACCATCGAAGAGACCCTGGCGCGTCAGGCGCGCGAGGCCGAGGAGGCGCGCAAACGCGCTCTGCTGGCGCAGCAGGCAGAGCAGGCACGGCCGGGCAACCCGCCGCCGAGCGGCCCGCAGGTCAGCTCCGGCGCCACCTATGGCGGGCCTTTCGCCAGTGCCCGCGGCAAGTTGCCCTGGCCGGTCGATGGCCGTTTGGTGGCACGCTACGGAACCCCGCGCGGCGGCGACGCTCGTACTAAATGGGACGGCGTGCTGATCGGCGCGCCGGCCGGCAGCCAGGTGCGCGCCGTACACGGCGGCCGCGTGGTATTCGCCGACTGGTTGCGCGGCGCCGGTCTACTGGTCATTCTCGACCATGGCAACGGCTACCTGAGCCTCTACGGTCACAACCAGAACCTGCTGAAGAACGCCGGCGACCTGGTCAAGGCCGGCGAAGCCATCGCCACCGTGGGTACCAGCGGCGGCCAGGATACGCCGGCACTGTATTTCGCCATTCGCCAGCAGGGTCGCCCCAGCGACCCGGCGCAATGGTGCCGCGCGCAGGGATAGGCGCCGTTTTTCGCTAATTAGGAGTTCGACATGTCGCATCGCTTCCGTCCCACCTGCCTGGCGCTGGCCCTCGGCCTGCTGCTCGGCGCGCCCGCCCTGCAGGCGGCCGAGCCCGCCCCCGCGGCGGCGAGCAGCAAGGCGCCGCTGCCGCTGGACGACCTGCGCACCTTCGCCGAGGTGATGGACCGGATCAAGGCCGCCTATGTCGAACCGGTCAGCGACAAGACGCTGCTGGAGAACGCCATCAAGGGCATGCTCAGCAACCTCGACCCGCACTCGGCCTACCTCGAGCCGGAGGCCTTCCTCGAACTGCAGGAGAGCACCAGCGGCGAGTTCGGCGGCCTGGGCATCGAGGTCGGCATGGAAGACGGCTTCGTCAAGGTGGTCTCGCCCATCGACGACACCCCGGCGTCCCAGGCCGGCATCCAGCCGGGCGATCTGATCGTCAAGATCGACGGCCAGCCGACCAAGGGCCTGTCGATGATGGAAGCGGTGGACAAGATGCGCGGCAAGGCCGGCAGCAAGATCGAGCTGACCCTGGTGCGCGACGGCGGCCGCCCCTTCGACCTGACCCTGACCCGCGCGGTGATCAAGGTGCGCAGCGTCAAGAGCCAGATGCTCGAGGACGGCTACGGCTACCTGCGCATCTCGCAGTTCCAGGTCAACACCGGCGAGGAAGTCGGCAAGGCGCTGACCAGACTGCGCAAGGACAACGGCGACAAGAAGCTGCGCGGCCTGGTCATGGACCTGCGCAACAACCCCGGCGGCGTGTTGCAGGCGGCGGTGGAGGTCACCGACCATTTCCTCAAGAAGGGCCTGATCGTCTACACCGAGGGCCGCCTGGCCAACTCCGAACTGCGTTTCAACGCCGACCCGGCCGACGCCAGCGAAGGCGTGCCGCTGGTGGTGCTGATCAACGGCGGCAGTGCCTCGGCCTCGGAGATCGTCGCCGGCGCCCTGCAGGACCACAAGCGCGCGGTGCTGATGGGCACCGACAGCTTCGGCAAGGGCTCGGTGCAGACCGTGCTGCCGCTGAACAACGACCGCGCGCTGAAACTGACCACGGCGCTGTACTTCACCCCCAACGGTCGCTCGATCCAGGCCCAGGGCATCGTTCCCGACATCGAGGTGGCGCGCGCCAAGCTGACCCGCGAACAGGACAACGAGGGCATCAAGGAAGCCGACCTGCAGGGCCACCTGGGCAACGGCAACGGCGGCGCCGACCGCCCGAGCAAGGCCAAAGCGGCCCAACCGCAGCGCCCGCAGGACGACGACTACCAGCTGAGCCAGGCGCTCAACCTGCTCAAGGGCCTGAGCGTGACCCGCGGCGGCTGAGGCGAAGCGGCGATACGAAAAAGCCCGGACATGCAGGCATGTCCGGGCTTTTTCTTGGCTTCGTCCTAGGGGGCGCCGTGCGCACCGAAAAAACGGCTGGTGCGCGCGGCGCCCCGAGGCTGCGGGCCCGGTTACAGGTAATTGGCGGTGATATCGTCGATATAACCCTCGGCGCGCAGCTCGTCCAGGGCCTTCTGCAGGCGCTCGACCACCTCGTCCGGGGTGTCCTTGTTCAGCGCCAGATAGAGCTCGGCATCGTTGAAGCGCAGCACGGTGGTCAGGCCGCTGACGTCCTCCTGCTTGGCCAGGTAGCGGCCCACCGGGTCGGTGGTGGCCCACAGGTCGATCTGCCCGCGCACCAGCTTCTTCACGTTCTCCTGATCGCGCAGGGCGTTGACCGGCTGCAGGCCCTGGCTCTCCAGATGCTGGCTGACCGCGTCGTTCTTGTAGGCGCCGATGCGGTACTGCGCGGCGTCCTTGAGGCTGGCCACGCTGAGGTTGTTGCCGGGCGCGGCGAGCAGCACCCAGCCGGTCTTGGCGATCGGCCCGACCCACTTGAACAGCGGCTGGCGCTCGGGCGTGAAGGTGGTGGAGAACAGGCCGTAGTTGGGCTTGTCCAGGGTCAGGCGGTAGAGGCGATCCCAGGGGAAGCGCAGGGTCAGGGTGTAGTCGATGCCGGCACGCTTGAACATCTCGCGCACGATATCGGCGCTGATGCCGTCGATGCCGTCGTCGCGGGCGAAGTTCTTGTCGTCCACCGCCATGTTGAAGGGCGGGAAGTTCTCGGTCAGCAGCACCACCTTGTAGTCCGGCGGCAGCTGCGCATGGGCGAAACCGCTGCCAAGCAGCAGGGCGACAAACAGGCTTTTCTTCAGAGTGTTCAGCATAAGACGTACCGCTCGCATGATTTGTGGTTATGGCTAGCGACATCCTTGCGTGGACCCGAGTCCGGTGATTGGCACTCGAAGGTTCTGCCGTCCATGGCAAGCGACCGGCTTTTGGCCGGTCGCAGGGTCTTACAGGTAGCTATTGAGGATATCGTCGACGAAGCCCTCGGCGCGCATCTGGTCCAGCGCGGCCTGCAGCTTGGCGACTAGCTCGTCGGGCATTTCCTTGTTCAGCGCCAGGTACAGCTCGGCGCTGTCGAAGCGCAGCACCGTCTTCAGCCCGGAGATGCCTTCCTGCTTGGCCAGGTAGCGCCCGGCCGGATCGCCGGTGGCCCAGAGGTCGATCTGCCCGGCCATCAGCTTCTTGGCGTTCTCCTGATCACGCAGCGCGGTCAGCGGCTGCAGGCCCTTCTCCACCAGGTGCTCGGCGATGGCGTCGCCCTTGTAGGCGCCGACCTTGTATTGCTTGGCTTCATCCAGGTTGTTCAGGCTGATCGGGCTGTCGCCCTTGGCCAGCATCACCCAGTCGTCCGGACCGATCGGGCCGACCCACTTGAACAGCTGCTCGCGCTCGGGCAGACGAGCAGTGACGAACACGCCGTAGCCGGGTTTTTCCAGCGCCAGCTTGTAGATGCGATCCCAGGGGAAGCGCAGGGTCAGGCTGTACTTGACCCCGGCACGCTTGAACATCTCCCTGACGATATCCACGGCGATGCCGTCGATATTGTCTTCCTGGGCGAAGTTCTTGCCGTTGATGGCCATGTTGTAGGGCGGGAAATTCTCGGTCAGCAGCACCACGCTGTAGTCCGGGTCCACTTCGGCGCGCGCGGCAGCGGTCAGCACCACAAGGGTGCCGCCAAGCGCGAGGAGCAGGCGTTTGAACATAGATCTTCTCGTTCTTCTGAAAAGGCAGACCCCGCCAGAATAACCAGCACTTATGCCGCAGCACAGTGCCGGCGTGACAATCCTGGCAAATTGCCTCAATACCGGGCCTCGATGGCCTGCAGCACACCCTCGGCGCGCAGGGCGTCCAGAGCCGTCTGCAACTTCTGCACCAGCTCGTCGGGGGTCTGCCTGTTCAGTGCCAGGTAGAGCTCGGCGGTATGCAGGCGCTGCACCACCCTGAGGTTGTCGATGCCCTCCTGGCGGGCCATGTAGCGCCCCGCCTGGTCGGAGGTGACCCACAGGTCGATCTGCCCCTTGTCCAGTTTCCGGGCGTTCTCGTTGTCGCGCAGCGTGGTCTGCACGCTCAGGCCGCGGTCGAGGAGGAACTGGGTCTTGGCGTCGCCCTTGTAGCCGCCGATGCGGTAACGCGCGGCGTCCTGCAGGTTGGCCAGTTGGATCGGGCTGTCGCCCCTGGCCAGCAGCACCCAGTGATTGGTGGCGATGGGGCCGACCCACTTGAACAGCGCCTCGCGCTCCTGGGTCCGCGCGGTGGAGAACAGGCCGTAGCCGCCGTCCTCGAGGGTCTGCTGGTAGACCCGCTGCCAGGGGAAGCGCAGGATCTGCTGGCACTCGACCTCGGCGCGCTGGCACACCGCGCGCAGGATATCGGCACTGATGCCGCTGACCCCCTCGCCCTTGGCGAAGTTGCTGCCGTTGACCGACATGTTGAAGGGCGCCAGGTTCTCGGTGAGCAGCACCAGCGCCTCGGCGCGCGCCAGACTGGCGCCGCAGAACAGGAAAACAACGGCAAATAGCCGGAAAGCGGACATAGGGACTCCGTGTCGGGAAAGTTCGGGATGCAGGGCGCGCAGCCGCACCGGGCGGCGGCCGGAGGGCCTGGGCGCAGGGGCGCCATGCTAGCGCCATCGATGGCATTGTGCCGTCGACTCGCCCGCAGCTTTGGCCGGCAGAACGCCGGCCAGCAGAGGGTCAGCGCACGACGATGCCGCGGCTGGCCAGATAGGCCTTGGCTTCCGGCACTGTGTATTCGCCGAAGTGGAAGATGCTCGCCGCCAGCACGGCGTCGGCCTTGCCTTCGAGGATGCCGTCGGCCAGGTGCTGCAGGTTGCCGACGCCGCCGGAGGCGATCACCGGCACGCGCACGGCCTCGCTGATGGCGCGGGTCACGCCGAGGTCGTAACCGCTCTTCACCCCGTCCTGATCCATGCTGGTGAGCAGGATCTCGCCGGCGCCGAGGCCTTCCATCTTGCGCGCCCACTCCACGGCATCCAGACCGGTCGGCTTGCGTCCGCCGTGGGTGAAGATTTCCCAGCGACCCGGCTCGCCAGGTGCAGACACGCGCTTGGCGTCGATGGCGACGACGATGCACTGCGAGCCGAAACGCGCCGCGGCCTCGCCGACGAACTCGGGGTTGAATACCGCGGCGGTGTTGATCGATACCTTGTCGGCGCCGGCATTGAGCAGGTTGCGGATATCCTGCACGGTGCGCACGCCACCACCGACGGTGAGCGGGATGAACACCTGGCTGGCCATGCGCTCGACCGTGTGCAGGGTGGTGTCGCGACCGTCGACGCTGGCGGTGATGTCGAGGAAGGTGATCTCGTCGGCGCCCTGCTCATCGTAGCGACGGGCGATCTCCACCGGGTCACCGGCATCGCGGATGTTCTCGAACTTGACGCCCTTGACCACGCGACCGTTGTCCACGTCGAGGCAGGGGATAATGCGTTTAGCCAGTGCCATACGGAGCTCCCGTAGGGTGGGTGCAACCCACCGATAAAGATTGCGTCAATTGCGGCGGGTTTCACCCGCCCTACGGTTCAACCCTTGAAGCTGTCGCAGAAGGCCTGCGCCTCGGCCACATCCAGGGTGCCTTCGTAGATCGCGCGGCCGGTGATGGCGCCGATGATGCCCGGCGAGCGCGCCAGCAGCAGCTTCTCGATATCGCCGAGGTTGTGGATGCCGCCCGACGCGATCACCGGAATCTTGCTGGCGGCGGCCAGCGCGGCGGTGGCTTCGACGTTGCAGCCCTGCATCATGCCGTCCTTGGCGATGTCGGTATAAACGATGGCGGACACGCCGTCGGCCTCGAAGCGCTTGGCCAAGTCGGTGGCCTGCACGCTGGACACTTCCGCCCAGCCGTCGGTGGCGACGAAACCGTCCTTGGCATCCAGGCCGACTATGACCTTGCCGGGGAAGGCCTTGCACGCCTCGGCGACGAACTCCGGCTCTTTCACCGCCTTGGTGCCGATGATCACGTAGCTGACGCCGGCGCGCACATAGTGCTCGATGGTCTCCAGGGTGCGGATGCCGCCGCCGATCTGGATCGGCAGGTTCGGGTAACGCTTGGCGATGGCGGTGACCACCTCGCCGTTGACCGGCTGGCCTTCGAAGGCGCCGTTGAGGTCGACCAGATGCAGACGACGGCAACCGCCCTCGACCCACTTGGCGGCCATGCTCACCGGGTCATCGGAGAACACCGTGGAGTCTTCCATGCGGCCCTGACGCAGACGCACGCAGGCGCCGTCCTTCAGATCGATAGCGGGGATAATCAGCATCGGTTGAACCTGCTCAAGTTTGAAAACGGTAAGGCGCTCAGCTCTTTTCGAGCGCCCAGAGGTCGCTCTCGATGCTGTCGAACCTGTCCTTCAGGTGCGCCTGCACGTCGAGAATCGCCTTGTTGTAGTAGTGCGGTGCCAGCTCGCGAGTGATCAGGTCGAGCACTTCCTGCACCTCGAAGGTGCCCAGCTGCAGCTCGAAACGCTGGTCGAGAAAGCGCTGCAACAGCAGCAGCGCGGCCTGCTCCTGGGCCGGCTCCAGCGCCAGGCTCGGCACCTTGGCGCGAACCATTACCAGCGGCCGTCCCAGGCGGCGAAGTTCTGCAGCAGCTGCAGGCCGTGGGTATGGCTCTTCTCCGGGTGGAACTGCACGGCGAAGCGCGAACCCTCGGCCAGCGCGGCGGCGAAGTCCTTGCCGTAGTGACCGCGACCGACCACCTGCTGCGGCTTGCCGGCCTCGATGTAGTAGCTGTGCACGAAGTAGAAGCGCGCGTGATCCGGAATGTCGTGCCACAGCGGGTGCTTGACCGTCTGCGCCACCTCGTTCCAGCCCATGTGCGGCACCTTGAGGCGCTCGCCGTCTTCGCTCAGGTCCTTGCCGAAGAAGCGCACCTGGCCGGGGAACAGGCCGATGCAGTCGACGCCGTCGTTCTCCTCGCTGCGCTCGAGCAGCGCCTGCATGCCGACGCAGATGCCGAGGAAGGGCCGGTCGGCGCTGACCTCGCGCACCAGCTCGTCGAAGCCCAGGCGCCTGATCTCGGCCATGCAGTCGCGGATCGCGCCGACCCCGGGGAACACCACGCGGTCGGCCTCGCGGATCACCTTGGCATCGGAGGTCACCAGCACGCGGCCGGCGCCGACGTGCTCCAGCGCCTTGGCCACCGAGTGCAGGTTGCCCATGCCATAGTCGATTACGGCTACCGTCTGCATTTACAGGCAGCCCTTGGTCGACGGCATCTGCCCGGCCATGCGCGGATCCAGCTCGACGGCCATGCGCAGCGCGCGGCCGAAGGCCTTGAACACGGTCTCGATCTGGTGGTGGGTGTTGTGCCCGCGCAGGTTGTCGATGTGCAGGCTGACCAGGGCGTGGTTGACGAAGCCCTGGAAGAATTCCTGGAACAGGTCGACGTCGAAGTTGCCGACCACGGCGCGGGTGAAGGGCACGTGCATCTGCAGGCCGGGACGACCGGAGAAGTCGATCACCACACGCGACAGCGCTTCGTCCAGCGGCACGTAGGAATGGCCGTAGCGGGTCATGCCCTTCTTGTCGCCGACGGCCTTGGCGAAGGCCTGGCCGAGGGTGATACCGACGTCCTCGACGGTGTGGTGGTCGTCGATATGCAGATCGCCCTTGCACTCGATATCGAGGTCGATCAGACCATGGCGGGCGATCTGGTCGAGCATGTGCTCGAGAAAGGGCACGCCGATGTCGAAGCGCGCCTTGCCGCTGCCATCCAGGTTGATCGAGACCTTGACCTGGGTCTCCAGGGTGTTGCGCTCGACGAATGCCGTACGTTCGGCCATCACCAGCTCCACAAATTGCCAACGGAAAAAGGCCAGCATTATAGGCGGGCCAGGGGCCGTGCGGCTACCGGCGGCGGTCGGATCGCCAGGCTATGGGCGCGATAGCCGGCCGTGACGAGCCAGCCCGGCGCCGCCGCGGGCTCACCCGCCGGACACCGGCACTCGCATCGGCCGCGCCAGCAAGCGCCACAGCCAGCCCAGACTGGCCAGGCCAGCGAGCGCGACCGCCAGTGCCCAACCCCACTGTCCCGGCGCCAGCCACTGCGCCCAGGCCAGCGCCAGCGCGGCCATGGCCAGCTGGCGCGCCAGCTCCAGGCGCCAGAAGGTGCGCCCCTCGAACAGCAGGCCGAGGCTGACGCAGCCGGCGAGGATCAGCCCCGCCAGCAGCCAGGGCTCCCAGAACGCGGCACGCTCCAGGCTGAGCAGGAAACCCAGGGCCAGCGCGTTGATCAGCAGGAACTGCACCAGGGCGTAGGCCTTGAGTGCGGCCGGATAGGCGCAGTCGAACTTCTCCGCGCCCATCTTCGGCCAGGGCAGCTGGCGCACGTCGGCCGGGCGCCAGCCGGTGGGCATCCACCACAGACGCAGGCGATCCCACCAGGAGCGGGTGGCCCGCGCATCGGCCCAGAGCAGGCGCCACCAGGAGAACTGCAGACGGATCGGGTCGAAGGTGCGCACCGGCGTGGTCACCCCGTAGCGCACCGGCTCGCGCTCCTCGGCGAAGGTGCCGAACAGCTTGTCCCAGAGGATGAACACGCCGCCGTGGTTCTTGTCGATGTAGCAGTCGTTCTGCCCGTGGTGCACGCGATGCAGCGAGGGCGTGACCAGCACCCGCTCCAGCCAGCCGAGGCGGCCGACGTGCTGGCTGTGAATCCAGAACTGATAGGCCAGCTGCACGCCGAGCAGCAGCAGGAACAGCGGCAGGGGCAGGCCGAGCAGCGCCAGCGGCAGGTAGAAGGGCCAGTCGAAGGCGGTCTGGAAAGCACCCTTGCGCAGCGCGGTGGAGAGGTTGAAGTCCTCGCTGGAATGATGCGGCTGGTGCGCGCCCCACAGCAGGTTGTAGCGATGCAGGCTGCGGTGCGCCCAGTAGAAGCACAGGTCCACCGCGACGAAGCCGAGCAGCCAGGTCCAGGGCGAGGTCGCGTCCAGCGTCCACAGCCGCGCGTGCTCGTAGAGCCAGGCATAGGGCAGGATCAGCAGCAGGCGCAACGGCCCCTCCAGCAACAGGCGCAGCACCGCGGTGTTGACGCTGGTGGCGGCGTCGGCCAGGCGCCAGGTGTGGCGGCCGCTGTGCCGCTCGTAGGCCAGTTCCAGCAGGATCAGCAGGATATACAGGGGCAAGGCGAGTACCGCGACGTTCATGGCCACCTCGTGCTTCTTGTTATGCTGCCAGCCTAATCCGCGAACGCCACCCGCGCGGCAGCCAAACCCGCCAAACAGCAGCACCGAACACGCCATGCACAGCATCGACACCCTGATCATCGGCGCCGGCGCCCTCGGCCTGGCCTGCGCCGCGCGCCTGGCCGAAGCCGGCCGCGACACGCTGATCCTCGAAGCCGAGGGCCTGATCGGCAGCCACGCCTCCAGCCGCAATTCCGAGGTGATCCACGCCGGCCTCTACTATCCGCCCGGCTCGCTCAAGGCCGAGCTGTGCCTGGAGGGCCGCGAGCGCCTGTACGCCTGGTGCGCGCAGCACGGCGTGGCGCAGCGGCGCATCGGCAAGCTGCTGGTGGCGGTGGAAGAAGACGAGATCGCCAAGCTCGAGGCCCTCGCAGCCAACGCCGAGGCCTGCGGCGTGGGCGACCTGCAGGCCGTCGACCAGGCCCGCCTGCGCGAGCTGGAACCGGCGCTGCGCGGCGTGCGCGCGCTGCTCTCGCCGAGCACCGGGATCATCGACAGCCACGCCTATCTGCAGTCGCTGCTGGCGGTGGCCGAGAGTCGCGGCGCGCAGCTGATCCTGCACAGCCGCGTCGAGCGCCTGCGCCGCGACGGCGACGCCTGGCTCGCCAGCGGTCACAGCGCCGGCGAGCCGTTCGAGCTGCGCGCGCAACGGGTGGTCAACGCCGGCGGCCCATTCGCCCAGCGCCTCGCGGCCACGCTCGACGGCCTGCCGGTGCCGCCGCTGCATTTGTGCCAGGGCCGCTACTTCGGCTACAGCGGCCGCGCGCCGTTTTCCCGGCTGATCTACCCCATGCCGGAAGCCAACACCGCCGGCCTGGGCATCCACGCCACCCTCGACCTGGCCGGCCAGCTGCGCTTCGGCCCCGACGTGCACTGGCTGGACGCCCTCGACTACCGGGTCGACGAGCGCCTGCGCGCGCCCTTCGCCGCCGCCATCGGTCGCTACTTCCCGGCGCTCGACGCCGCGCGTCTGCAACCCGGCTACGCCGGCGTGCGCGCCAAGCTCAGCGGCCCGGGGGAACCGCCCGCCGACTTCCTGATCCAAACCCCTGCCGATCACCGCCTGCCCGGCCTGGTCAATCTGTTCGGCATCGAGTCGCCGGGGCTGACCGCCAGCCTGGCCATCGCCGAGCGGGTCGCCGCGGCCCTGTAACGCTATACTCGGCGCCCATATCGACGGCCGCCCGCGCCCGACGCGCAGGCCGCCCGCAATCCGTTATCGAAACAAGGACTCGTCCATGAAAGCGCTCGGCAAGATCCTGGGTCTTTTCCTCCTCGGGCTGCTGCTGCTCATAGTGGCGCTGCTGTTCGCCCTGACCCACCTGTTCGACCCCAACGACTACAAGGACGAGATCCGCCAGCTGGCCCGCGACAAGGCCAACCTGGAGCTGCAGCTCAAGGGCGATATCGGCTGGAGCCTGTTCCCCTGGCTGGGCCTGGAGCTGACCGACGCCACCCTGGCCAGCGCCGACACCCCGGAGCAGCCCTTCGCCGACCTGCGCCTGCTCGGCCTGTCGGTGCGGGTGCTGCCGCTGCTGCGCAAGGAAGTGCAGATGAGCGACATCCGCGTCGACGGCCTCAACCTCAACCTGCAGCGCGACGCCAAGGGCCGCGGCAACTGGGAAGGCATAGGCAAGCCGGCGCAGGCCAGCGCAGCAGCGCAAACGCCGAGCGAACAGCCGCCAGCCAGCGACGCCCCGAGCGAGACGAAGACCGACAAGCCCGCCGGCCAGCCGATCAAGCTGGATATCGACAGCCTGACCCTGAGCAACTCGCGCATCGACTACCACGACGCGCAGCAGGACCAGCAATTCACCCTGGAAAACATCGAGCTGAAGACCGGCGCCATCCGCGAGGGCGCGGCCATCCCGCTCAAGCTCGGCGCCTTCTTCGGCACCAACCAGCCGCTGCTGCGCGCGCGCAGCGAGCTGGAGGGCCAGCTGCGCTTCGATCGCGCGCTCAAGCGCTACCAGTTCGAAGACCTCAAGCTGGCAGGCGAAGCCTCGGGCGAGCCGCTCAAGGGCAAGACGCTGAACTTCGCCGCCCAGGGGCAGCTGCTGGTCGACCTGGCGGCCAACGTCGCCGAGTGGAACGGCCTCAAGCTATCGTCCAACCAATTGCGCGCCCTCGGCGAGATCAAGGCACGTGAGCTGGACAAGGACGCGAAGATTTCCGGCGGCCTGTCCATCGCCTCGCTCAACCTGCGTGAATTCCTCGAAGGTGTCGGCGTCGAACTGCCGGTCATGCAGGCCAGCGATAGCCTCAGCCAGTTCGAACTGGTCAGCCGCCTGAACGGTTCCAGCAAAGGCATGATGCTCGAAGAGCTCAACCTCAAGCTCGACGGCAGCACCTTCAGCGGCAACCTCGGCGTGAGCGACTTTGCCAAGCAGGCCCTGCGCGCTGACCTCAAGGGCGACAAGCTCGACCTGAACCGCTACCTGCCGCCCAAAACCCAGGACAGCGCCGCTGCAGCGCGCAAGGCGGAGGTCAAGGACCGCATCGCCGGCGCCGGCAAGGACGGCTCCACCCCACTGCCCAACAAACCCACCCAGCAGGCATGGAGCGACGAAAAAGTGCTGCCGGTGGATCAGTTGCGCAAACTCGATCTGCAACTGGCGCTCAGCCTCGCCCAGCTCACCTACGACAAGCATCAGCTCAGCGACGTCAATCTCAAGGCCAATGGCCGTGGCGGCCTGATCACCGTGGAAGAGGCCCGCGGCAAGCTGCAGGGCGGCAGCTTCGTCAGTACCGGCCGCATCGACGTGCGCCAGGCCGAGCCGATGCTCAGCCTGGAGCAGCGCCTCAGCCGTATGCCGCTGGAGCCGCTGCTGAAGAAGGACGGCCAGCCCTCGCCGATCAAGGGCCTGCTCGACCTCGACGCCAAGTTCAACAGCCGCGGCAACAGCCAGAAGGCCTGGATCGAAGCGCTCAACGGCAACGCCAGCTTCGTCCTCAACGACGGCGTGCTGGTCGATGCCAACCTCGAACAGCAGCTGTGCCGCGGCATCGCCACCCTCAACCGCAAGGTGCCGAGCAACCCGCCGACCGGCAAGGACACGCCGTTCCGCGAACTCAAGGGCAGTCTCAACGTGCGCGACGGCGTCGCCCACAACCCCGATCTCAAGGCGCTGGTACCGGGCCTGGCGGTCAGCGGCAAGGGCGACCTCGACCTGCGCGTGCTCGGCCTCGACTACCAGGTCGGCATCACCCTCGAGGGCGACCAGCGCGAAATGCCCGACCCGGCCTGCCAGGTCAACGAACGCTACGTCGGCATCGAATGGCCGCTGCGCTGCCGCGGCCCGCTGGAGCTCGGCGCCAAGGCCTGCCGCCTGGACCAGGATGGCCTCGGCAAGATCGCCGCACGCCTGGCCGGCAACAAGCTGACCGAGAAGTTGGAAGAGAAGCTCGGCGACAAGGTCAGCCCGGATCTGAAAGACGCACTCAAGGGCCTGTTCAACCGATGAGCCCCGAGCAGTTCAACGGCGCCGTGCTGGCCTGGTACGACCAGCACGGACGCAAGGATCTGCCCTGGCAGCAGAACATCACGCCCTACCGTGTCTGGGTGTCGGAAATCATGCTGCAGCAGACCCAGGTCAGCACCGTGCTCGGCTACTTCGACCGTTTTATGGCCGCGCTGCCCACGGTGCGCGACCTGGCCGAAGCGCCGGAAGACGAAGTGCTGCACCTGTGGACTGGCCTGGGCTACTACACCCGCGCGCGCAACCTGCAGAAGACCGCGCAGATCGTCATGCGCGAGCACGGCGGCGAGTTTCCCCGCAGCGTCGAGGCGCTGGCCGAGCTGCCCGGCATTGGCCGCTCCACCGCCGGCGCCATCGCCAGCCTGAGCATGGGCCTGCGCGCGCCGATCCTCGACGGCAACGTCAAGCGCGTGCTGGCGCGCTACGTCGCGCAGGAGGGCTATCCCGGCGAGCCGAAGGTGGCCAAACAGCTGTGGGACGTCGCCGAGCGCCTCACCCCGCACGAACGGGTCAACCACTACACCCAGGCGATGATGGACCTCGGCGCCACCCTCTGCACCCGCAGCAAGCCCAGCTGCCTGCTGTGCCCGGTGCGCAGCGGCTGCCAGGCCCATCTGCTCGGCCTGGAAATCCGCTACCCGGTCGCCAAGCCGCGCAAGGCACTGCCGCAGAAACGCACGCTGATGCCGCTGCTGGTCAACGCCGCCGGCGACATCCTGCTCTATCGCCGCCCCTCCACCGGCCTGTGGGGCGGGCTGTGGAGCCTGCCGGAACTGGACGACCTCGAACAGCTCGACCGCCTCGGCCAGCAACAGCAGCTCGAGCTCGGCCGGCGCCGCGAACTGGAAGGCCTGACCCACACCTTCAGCCATTTCCAGCTGGCCATCGAACCCTGGCTGGTGCAGGTGACCGAGCAGCCGAGTCGCGTGGCCGAGGCCGACTGGCTCTGGTATAACCTCGCCACCCCGCCGCGCCTGGGCCTCGCCGCCCCGGTGAAGAAGCTGCTGAAACGCGCGGCGCAAGCCATCAATGCTGGAGAACCGACATGACCCGCACCGTGCTGTGCCGCAAATACAAACAGGAACTGCCCGGCCTGGATCGCGCGCCCTACCCCGGCCCCAAGGGCGAAGACATCTTCGCCAACGTCTCCAAGCAGGCCTGGGACGAGTGGCAGAAACACCAGACCATGCTGATCAACGAACGCCGGCTGAACATGATGAACGCCGAGGACCGCAAGTTCCTGCAGACCGAGATGGACAAGTTCCTCTCCGGCGAGGAATACGCCCAGGCCGAAGGCTACGTGCCGCCGAGCGAATGAGGATCCAGGGTGCGCACGGCGAACCCTACCCGCCACGCACCTAAGCGCCCGTAATAATTAAATATTTTTCAAACCCGCGCTTGACACTGATCCTTCAAATCCGTCTAATAGCGCCCCGTTGGCCCAGGTAGCTCAGTTGGTAGAGCAGGGGATTGAAAATCCCCGTGTCGGCGGTTCGATTCCGTCCCTGGGCACCATGAATAGCAAACGAAGAGCCTCAGCCCTGTGCTGGGGCTTTTTGCTTTCTGCCTCCGTCGATTTCCCCGCGCCATTGTTTCGCCTGCGCGACAAGCAGCTGCAGCCAGGCGACACCCCGCCCCTGGAGCAAGCCATAGGCCAGCAAACGGCTTGGCGGTCACGGAAACGCTATGCTAGCTTGGCCGCCAGCCAGGACGGCCCGCTGCACGCCGGAGCGCTTTCGAAGAAGAAGAGGATCACACCCCATGGCCGAGGCGACGCCCGCGCTGGAAATCCGCAACCTGCACAAACGCTACGGCGACCTCGAAGTGCTCAAGGGCATTTCCCTGACGGCCAAAGACGGCGACGTCATCTCCATTCTCGGCTCCTCCGGCTCCGGCAAGTCCACCTTCCTGCGCTGCATCAACCTGCTGGAAAACCCGCACCAGGGACAGATCTTCGTCGCCGGCGAGGAGCTCAAGCTCAAGACCGCGAAGAACGGCGACCTGGTCGCCGCCGACAACCGGCAGATCAATCGCCTGCGCAGCGAGATCGGTTTCGTCTTCCAGAATTTCAATCTGTGGCCGCACATGAGCGTGCTCGACAACATCATCGAGGCGCCGCGCCGCGTGCTCGGCCAGAGCAAGGCCGAGGCCATCGAGGTGGCCGAGGCGTTGCTGGCCAAGGTCGGCATCGCCGACAAGCGTCACGTCTACCCCAACCAGCTCTCCGGCGGCCAGCAGCAGCGCGCGGCCATCGCCCGCACCCTGGCCATGCAGCCGAAGGTGATCCTGTTCGACGAGCCCACCTCGGCGCTGGACCCGGAGATGGTACAAGAAGTGCTTAACGTGATCCGCGCGCTTGCAGAGGAGGGCCGCACCATGTTGCTGGTCACCCACGAAATGAGCTTCGCCCGCCAGGTGTCCAGCGAGGTGGTGTTCCTCCACCAGGGCCTGGTCGAAGAACAGGGGCCACCGGCCCAGGTATTTGACAACCCGCTATCGGCACGCTGTAAACAATTCATGTCCAGCAATCGCTAACACGGAGCAACATGCATGCAGAACTATAAGAAGATCCTGCTGGCCGCGGCCGCCACCCTGGCCTTCGGCACCAGCGCTGTCGCCGCCGACAAGCTGAAACTCGGCACCGAAGGCGCCTACCCGCCCTTCAACCTGATCGACGCCAGCGGCAAGGTCACCGGCTTCGACGTGGAAATCGGCCAGGCGCTGTGCGCCAAGATGCAGGCCGAGTGCGAGGTGGTCACCTCCGACTGGGACGGCATCATCCCGGCCCTCAACGCCAAGAAGTTCGACTTCCTGATCGCTTCGATGTCGATCACCGAGGAGCGCAAGGCGGCGGTGGACTTCACCGAGCCCTACTACACCAACAAGCTGCAGTTCATCGCGCCCAAGTCGGCCGACTTCAAGACCGACGAAGCCAGCCTCAAGGGCAAGGTGATCGGCGCGCAGCGCGCCACCATCGCCGGCACCTGGCTGGAGGACAACCTGGGCAAGGTGGTCGACATCAAGCTGTACGACACCCAGGAAAACGCCTACCTCGACCTGGCCTCCGGTCGCCTCGACGGCGTGCTGGCCGACACCTTCGTCAACTGGGAATGGCTCAAGAGCGACGCCGGCAAGGACTTCGAGTTCAAGGGCGACCCGGTATTCGACAACGACAAGATCGGCATCGCCGTGCGCAAGGGCGACCCGCTGCGCGAGAAGCTGAACACCGCGCTGCAGGCCATCATC
This sequence comes from Pseudomonas sp. PL-6, assembly GCF_054110165.1. Lineage (NCBI taxonomy): Bacteria > Pseudomonadati > Pseudomonadota > Gammaproteobacteria > Pseudomonadales > Pseudomonadaceae > Pseudomonas > Pseudomonas sp. PL-6. The sequence goes on from NZ_CM134189.1 coordinate 4,914,249, forward strand.
GCAGACGGCACCTACAAGCGGATCAACGACAAGTACTTCCCGTTCAGCATCTACTGACCTGACGGCACCGCGTCGCCACCCGGCGGCGCGGCTACCCGAGCCCTCCGATGATTTTCGATCTCCACGGATTCGGCCCCGCCCTGGCCGCCGGCACCCTGATGACCATCCAACTGGCGCTCTCCGCGCTGGCGGTGGGCCTGGTGCTCGGCCTGCTCGGCGCGCTGGCCAAAACTTCGCCGTACAAGCCGCTGCAGTGGCTCGGCGGCAGCTACTCGACCATAGTCCGCGGCGTGCCCGAGCTGCTCTGGGTGCTGCTGATCTACTTCGGCACGGTCAACCTGATGCGCAGCCTGGCCGACCTGCTCGGCATCGAGAGCCTGGAGCTCTCCGCCTTCGCCGCCGGCACCATCGCCCTCGGCCTGTGCTTCGGCGCCTACGCCACCGAGGTGTTCCGCGGCGCCATCCTGGCCATCCCCAAGGGCCACCGCGAAGCCGGCCTGGCCCTCGGCATGTCCAAGGGACGCATCCTCTGGAAGCTGATCCTGCCGCAGATGTGGCGCATCGCCCTGCCCGGCCTGGGCAACCTGTTCATGATCCTGATGAAGGACACCGCACTGGTGTCGGTGATCGGCCTGGAAGAGATCATGCGCCGCTCGCAGATCGCCGTGACCGCCAGCAAGGAGCCCTTCACCTTCTATATGGTCGCCGCCTTCATCTACCTGGGCCTGACCGTTCTCGCCATGATCGGCCTGCATTTCCTCGAGAAGCGCGCCAGCCGCGGCTTCGTCCGGAGCGCCTCATGAACTGGGAAGTCATCATCAAATGGCTGCCGCGCCTGTCCGAAGGCGCGCTGCTGACCCTGGAGCTGGTGGCCATCGCCGTCATCGCCGGCCTGATCCTCGCCCTGCCCATGGGCATCGCCCGCGCCTCCAAGCACTGGTACGTGCGCGCCCTGCCCTACGGCTACATCTTCTTCTTCCGCGGCACGCCGCTGCTGGTGCAGCTGTTTCTGGTCTACTACGGCCTGGCCCAGTTCGACGCCGTGCGCCAGGGCCCGCTCTGGCCCTACCTGCGCGACCCTTACTGGTGCGCGATCATCACCATGACCCTGCACACCGCCGCCTATATCGCCGAGATCCTGCGCGGCGCCATCCAGGCGGTGCCGCCGGGCGAAGTGGAGGCGGCGCGCGCGCTGGGCATGTCGCGGGCCAAGACCATGCTCTACATCGTCCTGCCGCGCGCCGCGCGCATTGGCCTGCCGGCCTACAGCAACGAGGTGATCCTGATGCTCAAGGCCAGCGCCCTGGCCAGCACCGTGACCCTGCTGGAGCTGACCGGCATGGCGCGCACCATCATCGCCCGCACCTACCTGCCGGTGGAGATCTTCTTCGCCGCCGGCCTGTTCTACCTGGCCATCGCCTTCGTCCTGGTACGCGCCTTCCGCCTGCTGGAACGCTGGCTGCGCGTCGACGCCTGCCAGGGCCGCTGAGCAGCGCCGGGCCGTCGCCCCTCGACGGCCCGCCGCGCAAAACCTAGAATCCGCGGCTCCCGGTTCCGCCCGCCGCGTACCATGACCGAGCCCATCCTCTCCGCCGAGCAGCTGCTCGCCCGCTTCCAGGCGCTGGACGTCTTTCTCGTCCGCCACCAGGCGCTGTGGCGGCCCAAGCCCTTCGTCCAGCTGCAACTGCCCTGGGAGCGCGAACTGCCGCAGCTGGCCGCCTGGCTGCGCGCACGCACGCTGCAGCAGGCCGAGGCCAGCCACGGCAGGCCCTGGGAGCTGGACGCACCGGCGCCCTTCGCCGAACTCGCGACCCAGGCCAAGGCGCTCGCCGCATTGGGCGAACTGCCGCAGACGGCAATCGACGCGCGCCCGGCCCGCCTCGCCGTGGACGTCCCCGGACGCAAGCTGCAGCAGATCCAGGCCTTCGCCAGCCGCCTGCAGTTCGCCACACCGGCCGGCCACTGGCTCGACTGGTGCGCGGGCAAGGGCCACCTGGGCCGCTGGCTGGCGCATGAGGGGCAACGCCTGACCTGCCTGGAATACGATCCCGCACTGGTGGCTTCCGGCGCCGCCCTGAGCCACCGCCAGGGCCTGGACGCCCGCCATCTGCAGCAGGACGTGCTCGCCACCAGCGCCGCGGAGCACCTACTGGCCGAGCATACGCCGGTGGCCCTGCACGCCTGCGGCGACCTGCACGTGCGCCTGCTGCAGCTGGCCAGTGCGCGCGGCTGCCGGCAACTGGCGGTGGCGCCCTGCTGCTATAACCGCATCGCCACGCCGCACTACCAGCCGCTGTCCACGGCTGCCCAGGGCTCGTCCCTGCAGCTGTCGCGCGACGACCTCGGCCTGCCGCTGAACGAAACCGTCACCGCCGGCGCCCGCGTGCGCCGCCAGCGCGACCAGTCGATGGCCTGGCGCCTGGCCTTCGACCTGCTGCAGCGCCAGTTGCGCGGCGTCGATCAATACCTGCCCACCCCGCCGCTGGCCGCCGACTGGCTGGCCAAACCCTTCGCCCGCTTCTGCCACGACCTCGCCGCCCTGCGCGGCGTGCCGACTCCCGGCGCACAGGACTGGGCCGAACTGGAAGCCCGCGGCTGGCAGCGCCTGGCCGAGGTGCGCAACCTGGAACTGTTGCGCCACCTGTTCCGCCGCCCACTGGAACTCTGGCTGCTGCTCGACCGCGCCCTGTATCTGCAGGAGCAGGGCTATGCGGTTCGACTGGGCAGCTTCTGCGACTACCGGCTGAGCCCGCGCAACCTGCTGCTGCTGGCCGAGCGTGCCTGAGTTGCTCACAGAAGCTGTGGATAACTCTGTTGATGCTTTCTGGGCAAATGCCGCAAGCGCCCTGCCGAATGGCCTCGGAAACGACTGATCATTTTTTGATCAGTATTTTTAGCCTAGTAAAAACAATAACTTGCATAAATCCGTGACGCACCGCACAGAGACCGTGCACGAGCGTATCAAGTGCATTGCCATTGTGCATAAGCAAAACCCTGCTGATAGCCGAGCCCGCAACCAAGCGCCCCGCACAAGCTTTACTCGCCCTTGCGAATGGATATAATGGCGGCCCTTCTGCGCCGGTATAGCTCAGCTGGTAGAGCAACTGACTTGTAATCAGTAGGTCCCGGGTTCGACTCCTGGTGCCGGCACCATAGGCTTCAAAGAAAAGGCCCACCGCAAGGTGGGCCTTTTTCGTTGCGGCCGGCCGTTAGGTCTCGGCATCCGGTTTCAGGACCGCCAGCGGCCGGACCGGACGTTCCTCGGCCTGGACGTAATGGCTGCTGCGCAGCAGGAAGCGCTTCTCCACCAGATGCCACATGAGGATGGCCGCCAGCAGGGTCAGGGCGACGCTGAGCAGCAGGCCGAGCAACGGCGAGAAACTGTACAGCCCCAGGCTCACCAGAATCTGGATAATGGGAAAGTGGCAGATATAGGCGCCGTAGGAAAAGTCGCCGTACTTGCCGAAATTGCCCAGATAGCCGAACAGCGCGACGAACACCACCAGCACGCCCAGCGCCAACGGTTCGACCAGGCGCAGCGGCAGCCAGACACTGGCGACGTAGAGCGTCAGCGCCAGCGGTACCAGCCACTTCACCTGCCGCTCGAAATGGGCCAGGTAGTAGTAGAGCAGTCCGCCGGCGAGAAAATAGCGCAGCTGCCCCGGCAGTTGCTTCTCCAGAAAGGCGAACACTTCATTCTGGCTCTGCCCATAGAGATGCCAGAGCAGCAGCGAATACAGGCTGGACAGCGCGAACAGGCCGAGCAGCACGGGCAGCCGGCCGAAGCGCCGGGCGAACCAGACGATCAAGGGCACGCTGCAGTAGAACATCACCTCGATCTTGATGGTCCACAGCGCCCCGTTCACCGCCGGCAGCAGGTTGCCCTCGAACACCCCCGGCAGCGCCGGTGCGAAGAAATTCAGGAACGTCAGGTTGGCCAGCAGGTACTTGACCCAGGCCGCGGAAAAGTAGCGCTCGGCCGGCAGTTCGCTGAGGACGAAAAGACCGAAGGCGCACAGCAGGATGATGCACAGGTAGGCCGGATAGATGCGTTTGGCCCGCTTGCTGGCGTAGCTGCGCAGCGAACTCGAGCGCTCGTAGCTCATGAAGATGAGAAAGCCGCTGATGACGAAGAAGGCATCCACCGCCAGCTTGGAGGACAACACCAGGCCGATCGGCTTGAGCAGGCTCTGCTGCGACAACTCGGCGGCATGCACCAGGCAGACGATCATCGCCAGCAGCAGGCGGATCAGGTCGAAGTTGTTGTGGCGTAGACGCGGATTGCTGGGCATGCGCTCGATCCCGGGGCCGTCAACGGCGCAGTTGGCTGGACGAAGTCACGTAGTTGGCGGCGCGGTCGTAGACCGCCTTGACGTCGCAGACCGCGCCCGACGAAAAGGTCAGGGTGTTCTCCAGGCCATAGGGTTCGAAGCTGAGCAGGGCATCCTCCACATAGGCGTATTCGGCGCAGTGCCGCGTGCGGATATGAATCAGCTCGTCGGTCGTCTGGTAGTGATCCCGGTCGATGCGCTTGATGTTCATGGGAATCAGCTCCGCCGCCGGCAGCGGCAGGGACAGCGGCAACGCCAGAATCGGAACAAACAGGAAACGCGACATGCGTTCAGCCTCGTGAAAGTTGGCGAGTGAATCTTAACTAGTGCGCATCGGGCCATCTAGCAATTAAATCCGCGAGTTGTTTACGCCCTGCATCGCAGGCATGATTCGCAAGTTTGCGACATACCGCATACGGCACTGCGTCAAATAAATAAACATGTTTTTTTGACGCCACTTCCGCGCATATAAACATTGGTTGAGCGATGGCTAGGATCGACTCTCTGCAGGCATACCGCAGCTTGGCAGTGCTGGGGATCATTCTGTTTCACCTGACCTTCGTCGAAGCCAAGAATGCCGGCGGAGACCGTCTGCTACCGGCATTTCTCGACTGGGCGCAACTCTGCGTCGACCTGTTCTTCGTGATCAGCGGCTTCGTCATGGCCCTGGTTACCCGCGGCCGCTTCGGCCAAGTGCAGGAAATAAAACGCTTCGCCTTTAATCGCGCAGCCCGTGTATACCCGGTCTATTGGTTGTATTTCTTTCTGACCCTCTCGGTATTTCTACTGAAACCGCAATGGGTGAATTCTTCGCACGGCGAACCGGACTTGTGGGCCTCCTTCTTTCTTTTGCCAACTTCTCAAGTGTCGCTGGTCATGGTGTCCTGGACGCTGACTTTCGAACTCTGGTTCTACCTGGCCTTCACCCTGTTGATGTTCTTTCGCGAACGCCATCTGCCCTACTGTCTGGCCGCCTGGGGGCTACTGCTGGTGGCGGTCAACCTGTTCTACGACGTGCGTGACTTCCCCCCCTATCTGCACCTGATGCTGCACCCCTATGCCCTGCAGTTCATCCTCGGTGCGGGCGCCGGCCTGCTGTTCAGTTCGGGACGGCTGTCGCGGCTCTCGCTCGGCGCCCTGCTGGTGCTGCTGGCACTGACGTTGCTGATCGCCATGCCGTTCGCCTACTGGCTGCGCCTGTTCGAGACGCCGAGCCTGCTGCGTATGCTGTTGATCGGCGCGACCTTCGCCGCCCTGGTGATCATCAGCGCCCTGCTGGAACAGCGCGGCCATCTGCGCATTCCGACCTTGCTGCGGCACCTGGGCGACAGCTCCTATTCCACCTACCTCTCCCACCTGCTGGTGCTCGGCGTGCTCGGCAAGCTCTGGGCGGCGGTCGGCCCCTGGCCGCACAGCTCGCTGGACAACTGGCTGGTCGTGCTCACGGCCGTGGTCGCCTGCCTGGCTTATGGCTGGCTGGCCTACCTGGTCAGCGAGAAACCGCTGATGCAGGCCACCGCACGCCTGAGCAACAACTACTTTCCCCTGGCCCCGCGCGGCGCCAGCCCGGCCTGAGCTCAGGCGTTACGCCAGGGCTTGAGCCACAGGGCCAGCAGCAGCATGGCCAGGGCACCGGCGACGCCGCTGAGGGCGAGCTGCAGCCACAGCCCGTCGATCGGGTGCAGGGCGAAGGCGCCTATGGTCAACACCGGCAACGCCATCAGCCACTGCCGCCCCCAGGGCAGTTGCTCCAGCAGCGCCTGGCGCCGCATCAGCAACACGCTGGTCAACGTCAGGCCCAGGGTCATGGCCATGGGAATGCCGTTCATGCCGAAGAACAGCGGCAGAATGCCCAGCAGCACCACGTTCAGTGCCGACCCCTTGAGTTCGCAGGCCAGCGGCAGGCGCGTATCGCCGTCGGCGTAGGCGTAGCGCGCCAGCAGCGAGTTCCAGGCACCGAACAGCAGCGGCACGGCGAACCAGGCCAGCAGTTCCGACAGCGGGCCAGCCTCCTGCCCGGGGAACATCAGCTGGACCAGCGCCGGCGTGGCGCCAATCAGCCCCAACGCCGCCGGCAGGGTCAGCAGGGTGGCGATGCCCAGGCCGCGCCGCAGCAGCTGCAGGCGCTGTTCGCCCGCCGCCTGGCTCATCAGGCCGAGCAACACCTGATTGAGGCTGAGCAGCGCGATCAGCGGCAGGTTGATCAGCTTGCGCGCCAGGTTGACCCAGGCCACCGCGCCCTCGCCGAGCAGCGAGGCGACCATCCGCTCCAGCAGCGCCAGGCCCTGGCTGGCCAGGTTGCTGGCCAGCAGCGGGCCGATGTTGTCCAGCAGCTCGCGACCGCAACCGCTGGCGCCCGCCACGCGCCAGGGTCGCCAGCCGCTGCGCCACAACGGTAGACACAGCGCCAGCGGCATCAGCAGGCTGCCCAGCAGGCAGGCCTGGGCCACGCGCAGGGGCTCGGCCGCACTGCCGGCGGCGGCCAGGTAGAGCACCGGCGGCAAGTTGAACAGCAACGAGCCCAGGCCGGCGAGGACGAAACGCGAGCTCGCCTGCAGGGGCACGCTGAGCAGGGCGTGCAGCAGAAAGCCCGGCACGCACCAGGCCAGCACCAGCAGGCTGTCGCCGGCCAGCGCCAGGGCCTGATCGTTCAGCCCGGGGCCGACCACACGCACCCACAGCGGCGCCGCCAGGGCCAGCAGGGCGGCGATCGCCAGCCCGACCAGGAGAAAGCGCGAGCTCATGGCGTTGAGCCAGGCAGTGCGCGCATCGGCGGCGCGCCCCTGGTACAGCGGCAGCGCCGCGGCGGCGACCAGCCCGGCGGCCAGCGCCATGCGCAGCGCCTCGGGCAGGAACAGGGCGATGAGGAAGGCGTCGCTCTGGTTGCTCGCCCCCCAGGCGTGAATCAACAGCCATTCCCTAGCAAAACCTGCGACCAGCCCGGTGAGCGTCGCAAGGGTCAACCACAGGGTGCTTCCCAGCATGGCGGCTTACTCAGTGAAGGAGATTGAACAGGCCCTTGCCGCCGACCTTGTAGGTCAGCCCGCGATTGCGTTCGCCCAGCGCCCTGGCCGGGTTGCCGCCGACTATGGTGTAGGGCGGCACCGGTCGATTGACCACCGAGCCGCCGGCCACCACCGCGCCCTCGCCGACTTCGGCGGTGATCAGGGCGCGGGTGGCGATCCAGGCGTAGTCGCCGACGCGGATCGGCGGGCTGGCCACCGCCCAGAACTCGGGCGCCTGGATGTCGTGACCGCCGGCGATCAGCAGGCTGTACGAGGCAATGGTGACGTGGTCGCCGATGATGATTCCGGCACGCCCATCGAGCAGGCAGTCCCAGCCCACGACGCTGTCCTCGCCGATATGGATGCCGTCGATGCCCAGCACCTCGGTGCCGCGCCAGACGCTGGAGCCCTTGCCGATCTTGGCCCCGCCCAGGCGCAGCCAGGCCAGGCGAATGGTGTGGCTGGGAATCTTGTTGACGAAGATGTTGTACAGCTGCTCCCACAGACGCAGGCAGCGGTCGCGCAGGGTCGCCAGGTTGATGCCGTACATCGGTATCAACGGCCCGGGAATCTCGTCGCGCAGCAGGCAGAAGAAGCGCCGCGCCAGCGGGTGCTCGATGCTCTTCTCCAGGTTCACGTAGCTGATCAGGTACTGGGTGTCCTGGCGGTGCGGGTATTCGAACGCCACCTCGTGCTCGAGCATCCAGGCCCAGGTCTCGGCCAGTTCATCGACGCCGACCTGCAGGCGCGCCGCATAGTCGGCCAGGCGCTCCTTGAGGTCGAAGGAATGATGGATGCGGTGTTTCATGTGCGGGCCCTCCTGATTGGCAAAGCGGGGAGAATTTCGGGGTGCAGACGGACCTGCTGCAGGGTCAGGCCAACGAACAGCCAGAAGAAGGCGATCAGCACGTAGGTCAGGCTGAAGTAGTGGTCGAAGATGCCGGTCAGCAGGGCGCACAGCAGGCCGCTGCTGCAGCCGAGCCACAGCGAGTTTTCCCGGGTCACGCGCTGGGCGCCCAGGTGCGGGCGGGTCTCGCGCCACCAGAACCAGGTCACGGCGATGAACAGCAGCATGCCGGGAAGGCCGAGCTTGTAGACGAAGTTCAGCCACAGGTTGGAAATGCCCATCAGGCCGCTACCGGGCACCGGCGGATCGACCCTGAAGCCGATGCCCAGCGGATAGCGCGCCATCGCCTCGGGGAACATGGCGTACTCCTGCATGCGGATCCCGGTGGAGGCGTTGCTGCTGAGGAACATGGTGGCCAGGCGCTCCTGCAACGGCGGGTAGACCAGCACCAGCAGGCAGCCGAAGAAGATCCCCGCCACCAGGATGCGCGAGGTGTAGGGTACCCGGCGCCCGGCCATCCACATCACCACCAGCCCCAGGCTGAGCAGGGCCCCACGCGAACCGCTGAGCAGCAGCCCGGCCGAGCCCAGCAGGGCCACGCCGAGGCCCAGCGCGCGGCCCCAGCCCGGCCGCGGCAGGGCGAAGAACAGCGCCACCGGGATGATCAGCGCCAGCGCACCGCCGGTGGAGTTGGGGTGCAGCCAGGGCGTCGACAGGCGGGTGGTGCCGGCGGTGAAGGCATCCTCCAGGTAGGCCTGGTGCGGGTACTTGAGGGCCGTGAGGATCGGCGTGAGGGCGTTGGCGTCGCGGGTCTTGGCGAACATGCCGAGCGACAGCAGGAGCATCGCCAGGGTCCCCAGCAGCATGGCCACGGTGATCTTCTCCGCCGCCTTGCTGTCCTGGATCAGGCGCACGGCGAGGAACATCGCCGACAGGTTGAGCATCCAGCGCACCCAGTTCATGGTGCCGCCGCCACCGGCATCGATGGTGAACTGGCCGACGATAAAGGGAATGGCGCTCCACAGCAGCAGCCAGGACAGCGCGCGTTCGGTGCCGCTGCGCGGCTGCAGGCGCTCGCGCTTGTGCAGGAAGCCCTGCCACAGGATGCCGACCCAGGTCAGCGCCAGCAGCGCCTCGCTGGCCGTGGTGCGCACGCCCACCTCGAGGGTCGAATAGGGCAGGAAGGCGCCGACGAAGGCGAACAGCAGCAAGCCGAGCAACGGCTGGCGCATCACGCTCAGGGCGAAGGCGGCGCCGCCGAGCAGGATCACCAGCTTCGACAGCGGCAACACCCAGAGCAGGGCACCGAAGAACAGGCCACAGAAAACGGCGATGCCGATACCCACGGGCATCATGGCGCGAGCTCCTCGAGCAGGGTGGAAAGATTGCGCTGAAAGTGCTGCGGGCTGAAGCGCTGCGCCCAGTCGATCAGGGCCTGGCGCTCGCCAGCCGGTTCGCGCGCCAGGCGCCGCATCAGCGCCAGCAGCTCTTCGCCATCGTGCGGAGCAAAGCGTGGGGCCTGCGGCGGCGCCACTTCGTCCAGCGCCGTTCCCCTGGCCACCGCCACCGGCGTGCCGACCGCCAGCGCCTCGATCACCGGCAGGCCGAACCCCTCGGCATAGGACGGCTGCCACAGACGCTCGGCGCGGCGATAGACCTCGATCAGCATGGCGCCGTCGATATCGCTGAGAAAGTGCAGCCCAGGCAGCCCTCGCAGGTCGCCGGGCAGATGCTCGGGATGACCGACCAGCAGCAGCTCGGGGATCAGCGGGTCCTCCCGCCGCGCGCGCAGCCAGGTACGCACCAGCAGGGCGATGTTCTTGCGCGGCTCGCGGGTTCCCACCGCCAGCCAATAGCGCGCCGGCAGCGCCACGGGCACCGGGGCCGACGTCGCGGGCGCCAGCGGGATCGCCGGCGGCAGCACGCGCAACTTGCCGGCGAAGCGCGGGAACAGACGCCGCACCTCGCCCGCGGTGAACTGCGAGGGCACCCAGACCTGATCTGCGCGCCACAGCGCATAGAGGATCGACAGGCGATCGGTGCAGCGGTAGATCAGGCGCTTGATCCAGGAGTCGTGCAGGTTGCGCTCGGTCAACTGGAACAGGTCGTGCAGCTGCTGGACGAAACGCGTGCCGCGCGCACGGCGACACAGCGGCAGGCCCATGTTGAAGTTGCAGATATGCAGATCGATGCGCTGGCGGCGCAGGTAACCGGGCAGGAAGCCGGCCTCGAAGCGCAGGCGCTGCGGCAGGCGATGCACGCCGAGCAGACCGGCGGTTCCCCAGTCCGGACAGTCCAGGCGCTGACGCAGCGGATGGCCGAGCGGCGCCGTGCTGACCAGGCGCAGCTCGGCGACCTGCGGGCAGTGGCGCAAGCCCTCGGCCAGGGCGATGTTCTGCCGGCCGATGCCGCTATCCGGCAGGCTGGCGGCCGGGCGATAGTCGAGACTGACCCTCATGCCCGAGCCTCCAGGCGGGCGTAGATCGCCTCCAGGCTGCGCGCCGCCGCCGACCAGTCGTGTGCGCCCTGCACGTAGCGCCGGCCGGCCTCGCCGAGGGTAGCGGCCCGCCGCGGATCGTCGAGCAGGGCGAGGATGTTGGCGACGAACGCCTGCGCCGTTTCGGCGCGGGCGTAGTGCACGCCGTCCGCCACCTGCAGGCCGGAAGCGCCCTGGCCGGTGGTCACCACCGGCAGGCCCGCCGCCATGGCCTCGAGTACCTTGAGTTTGGAACCGCCGCCCTGGCGCAGCGGCGCGACGAACAGCGAGGCGCGCCGCTGCTGCTCGCGCAGGTCGGCGACGAAACCGTGCCACTCGATCCGCGGGTCGGGCCAGCGCTGGCGCCAGGCCGGCGGCACGGCATGGCCGCAGATGGCGAAACGCAGCTGCGGTCGGTGGCGCCACAGCTCGGGCAGGAGCTCGTCCAGCGCCCAGCCGACCGCGTCGACGTTGGGCGCGTACTCGAAGTTGCCGACGAACATCAGGCGCTGCGCCTGTGCATCGGCCTGCACCTCGGCGTAGTGGCGACAGTCCACGCCGTTGACCACCACGTCGGTCGGCCGGCCGCAGAGCGGAGCGAGCACGGCGGCGTCGTCCGCGGTCACCGCGATGACCCGCTCGGCCTGACGCAGCACACGCCGCTCCCAGCGCCGATAGCGCCACTGGTCGTAGTAGGCGAAAGGCGCCAGCCAGGTGGGTAGACGGTCGTAGGTGGCCGCGCCGAGGCTGGACTCGACGTTGTGCTCGGTGAGCACGAAAGGCACCCGCCGTCGCCCCAGTTCGGCCTCGTAGGGCTGAAAGCTGTAGCTGTGTTCGATCTGGACGACGTCCCAGGATTCGTCCAGCAGTTCGCGGAACTGGCGCTGCAGGCGCGGGGCCAGGCCATTGACGCTGGCCAGCAACGGATAGGGTGCCAGCAGCGCGGCGCCCAGCGTCGCGGCGCTGCGCAGCGGGCGGCGCGGCAGCACCAGCAGGCGCTCGAGCAGCGGTTCCAGATGAGCCCGCGCCTCGTCGTCCAGCGGCGTCTTCGACTGCGCCAGCAGGGTGATGCGATGACCGGCCTCGGCCAGGCTGCGCAGCAGATGGTACTGGCGCGTCTTGCCGCCGCTGCTGGTCGGCCAGGGCAGGTACGGCAGAATCCACAGGATGCGCATGCTCACCACACCAGCAACTGCAGGCTGCTCTTGAGCGGCACGGTCAGGCGCTTGCCGTCGCCGCGCAGTTCGCGCTGCTCGCCGCTCAGCGGGTCGTGCAAGCTGGCGCTGGCCACCCCGGGCAGGGTCAGCTGGCGACCGCTGGCGCTCCAGAACATCCACAGCTGCTTACCGTCGGCACGGGTCCAGGCGATGCTGTAGAGATCCTTGGGCATCTCCTCGACCTTGGGCGGATCGCGCGGTTCGAGCCTGGGCCCGGTCACGGCGAAGAAGTTCTTCAGCGCCTGGAACACCGGCTTGGGCTGCCCCTCGAGATCGAGCAGTCCGTACTTCTGGTCGCGCGGCCCGGCCATGGCCGGCAGGTCGGCGAGGTTGAACAGGAAGCTGCGATCGAAATCCAGCGCGCTCATCAGTGCCAGCCGGCGCAAGGTGTAGTCGGCCTGGCCGGCGGTGCCGATGATCGCCTGCATTTCCTTCGGCCCGGAATAGCTCGACCAGCCCCACTCGGTGGCCCAGATCTGCTTGATGCTGTGCATGCGCAGGGCCTTGTTGATGAAGCGCACGCGGGCGAGAAAATCGCGCGCGGCGACGTCGTCGCCTTCCGGCTCCTCGGTGTAGGGGTGGTAGGCGACGATCAGATCGCGCTTGGCCAGGCCCTCGTCGAGCAGCAGCTTGAGCATCAGCTCGTTGTTGGTGTAGGGCATCTGGCTGAAATAGGCCATGCCGGCGGTGGCCACCGGCATGTCGGGGTAGCGCGCCTTGATCGCCTCGGCACTGGCGAACAGCAGCTGCGCATAGGCCTTGGCATCTTCCTTCGGGCGCCAGTAGGGGTAGATGTTCGGCTCGTTCCAGATCTGCCAGACGCGAAAGTCGGGGTAGCGCTGGATGAACTTGAGCAGGCTGTCGATATACAGCTGCGGATTCTTGGGCGGGTACTGGTCGACGTGCTCGGCACCGGGCGGCGCGCTGCTGGCGAAGGGCGCCGAGCCGGCGAGGAACCCCACGGGTTTCAGGCCATGGCGACGCATCGACGCGGCGGCGGCGTCGAAGGCGACCAGGTTGAACTGGTCCTTCTGCGGCTCCAGCAGGGCCCAGTGCATGGCGATGCGCACCCACTCCAGGCCCAGGTCCCTGACCGCCTGCATCTGCCGCTCCTGCACCTCGACCGGGTAGAAGTGGAACTGGGCATTGACCCCCAGGTGCTCGCTCCACACCAGCGTATGCGGTCCACGCAATTCGGTGACCTCGGCCTCGGCGTTGCGGCTGAGCAGGACGGCGCCGGCCAGCAGCAGCGCCAACAGCAGCGACGGCAGCCAGACTATGGGTTTACGCCACATCGGAAGTACCTCGCTGCAGGGCGGTGAACAGGTGCAGAAAACGCGCGGCGGTGTGCGGCCACTGGCGTGCCTGGCCGATACGCTGCGCATGATCGGCCCAGCTCTGGGCGAGCTGCGGCCGTTCGCACAGCTCGCGCAGACGCTGCGCCAGGGCGGCGCTATCGCCCTGCGGGAAGATCGCGCCATTGCCGGCGGCCACCTCCTCGGCGAAGGCGCGCGCATCCGAGGTGATCGCGCCACGCCCGCAGGCGGCGGCCCAGGACAGCGCACCGCTGGTGCCGCGCATGGCGCCGAGCAGGGCGAGCTTCTTCGACTCGCGATAGGGCAGCAGCATCACATGATGGGCCTGGATCAGCCCCGGAATCTGCTCGGCCGGCACGTCCAGCGCCCAGTCGACGGCGTCGCCCAGGCCCAGCTCGGCGATCCGCCCGCGCAGTTCGTCGAGGTAGCTGCCGCCGGGGCCGAAGGCCATCTCCGGGGCGCTGCCGCCAGCCAGGGTCAGGCGCCAGGCGCCGGCCAGGGCGGGCGCAGCGCGCAGCATGGCGGCGAGCGCCTCGAGCAGGTCCTCGATGCCCTTGCCGCGATAGATGAAGCCGAAGTACAGCAACTTGAGCGGTTGCAGCGGCGGCAGTGGTGCCGCCGGGATGACCGGGTTGCCGTGGGCGATCACCCGCACCTTGCCCGCGCCCAGGCGCATGCGCCGGCGCAGGTGCGCGCCGCCGGTTTCGGTGAGGGTCACCAGTGCATCCAGTTGCGCCGCCAGTTGCCGCTCTTCGCGCAGGCACAGCGGATCGGCCAGCACGGTCGCGGCCTGCGGCGCCGGTGCCGGCAGCCGCTCGGCCAGCGACAGCGGCCAGGGCAGCCGGGCGCGGCGCCAGACCAGGCGCTCGGGGTCATGCACCGTGGCGCTCAGCGGCAGGCGCGGAAAACGCCGGCGCAGCTCGCGCAGCGCGGCGAACTCGGCCAGGCGGCCGCCGCCGAGCTCGCCGTGGACCAGGTCGATGCCGCTCCAGTCGAAGGCGGCGATACGCGCCAGCGCCTGGGCCGGGTCGTTGCCGACGCCGGCCAGCGGCGTCGCCACCTCGACGCCGAGGTCCTGCAACGCCGTGCGGAAATTCGCCGCATAGTCGGCGATGCCGGTCTGTTCCGGCGGCATCGGCGCCAGCAGGGCAATGCGCATCAGGCCAGGCTCCGCAGGCGCGAGACCAGGTTGAGCACCGAGTAGGGCACCTCGAAACGGCGGCGATTGACGATCACGCCGTCGACCTTCTTGAACGCCGAAGTGAGGATGGTGAGCGCGTTCGACACCACCGGAATGGTGCTCTGCCGCGCCTCGATCACCATCACGATCATGTCGGCATGGCGCAGGGCGACGAAGGCGTCCTGATTGCTCAGCAGCGCGCTGGCTTCCAGCAGCACCACCTCGCCCGGCTTGGCCGGTGCCTCGCCGCCCAGGCGTACCTGATGGCCGCGCTCGCCGATCAGCCGGGCGAGGTGCTGGATGACGAAGCTCACGCCCTCGCCCTTGCGTGCCGAGGTCAGGGCCAGCACCAGGCCCTGCTGCTCGATCTGCGCCAGCGGCAACTGCGCATAGAGCCGATAGATGCTGGCGAGGAAGGCGCTGGAGGGCGCCTCGCCGCTCTCCAGCTCCTGCAGGGTGGTCCACAGCGGCACGCCGAAGCGGCTCTCGACATGGCCGCCGTCGTGGATGCGCTGATCCAGCAGGTAGCAGATGTACAGCACCAGCAGCCCCACCATCAGGCCGGCCGGCAGCGCCAGGGCGATCATCAGCAGGCTCTTGGGGAACACCCGCGACGGGTTGAGCGTGGCTTCCTCGATGATCGCGATGTTGCTGATGCTGCTGTCATCCAGCTCGCGGTCGATGCGCGCCTTTTCCAGGCTCTCGGCGTACAGCACATAGTTGCGCTCCTCGGCGGCCAGGGCGCGCTGCAGCTGGGCCAGCTGCGGCTCGGTGGCCATGGCCTTGCTGCGCTCCTGCTCGAGGGCGGCCAGCTGGTTTTCCTGGCGTTTGAGCTGGGCCTTGAGGCGGGCGACATCCGCCTGCTGGTCGAGGTAGTTGCTCTGCAGGCGCTCGGCCACCGGATTCGGCGCGCGGTTCTCCGAGCTCTGCACGGTCGGCGGTTCGCTGGCGGCCAGCTGCTCCAGGTAGGCGATGCTCTGGTCGATGGTTTTCACCGGCGGTGCCTGCTCGGTGAAGGTGCGCAGCAGATCCTGGCGCTCGGCGCGCTTGTTGTTGAGCAGCTGCAGGACGTGCTGATGCGCCGGATTGAGCGACATCTCGCGCACCGTGCGGATCTCCGCCGGCAGCGCCTTGATCTGCCGATCCAGGGTGGCCAGGCTGTCCTCGGTGGCGGCGATCAGGCGCTGCGAATTGAAACGGTCGGTGCGCAGTTGGTCGATCCGCTCGGACAGGTTGCCCAGACGGTCGGCGATGTTGATCGCATCGATGCTCTCCAGCTTGTCGATGATCTGCTGCTTGAGGCGGTTGATGCTGCTCTCGCTGGTCTTGAGCTGCAGGTCGTAGAACTCGTACAGGCTCTTGCGTCCCAGGGCGCGGGTGCGCTCCTGCAGGTAGATGTCCACCCAGCTCTTGACCACCGCCTGGGCGACCGCGGGATCGTCCCAGACGAAGCTGATCTCCATCACCGCCGAGCCGCCGGCATGGCTGACGCTGAAGCTCTTCTCCAGTTTCTTGGCCAGACGTTCGACCGGGGTCTGCTCCTCGGTCAGGCCGAGCAGTTGCAGGATGCTGCGCAGAAAGTCGATGCAACCGGCCCAGCCCAGGCGCAGCCAGTGCTTGATGGTGGCGAAGAAGCCCTGCGGCGGCGGCGCGTTGGCGATCACCTCGAGGTAATGCTCGGCGACCTGGCGGATGATCGGCCGGCCGGTGAGCAGGCGCTCCTCGTCGACTATGGGGTCGCGTTGGGTCGCCGGCAGCACCAGCGCCTGGCGGTCGGCCACCTCGATCGGCAGGGTATTGCTGTCGCGCCCGGGCTTGACCAGCAGGCGCGCGTTGGACTCGTAGGAGGCCGGCAGGAAGAAGGCGCCGAGCACGATCATCAGCAGGGTGACGCCGACGGCGACCTGGAACTCGCGCTTGAAGATGAAGAACAGGCGCAGCAGGTCGCGGAAGGTGCGAATTTCGATCATGGAACTGTCCCTGTCTGCTCAGTCGTTGTTGTTCAGGTCGTAGTTGAAACCGACGCCCAGCGTTTTCACGAACGGGATCAGCTGGTTCATGTACAGCTCGACGCCCTCCACCCGGTTGCCGATGCCGGACTTGGGCACGAAGACCACGTCGCCGCGCTGCAGCGCCACCGCCATGCGCCCCTCGATGCCGCCGTGCATCAGCTTGGCGTAGTCGATGAAGTAGGTCTTGTACTGCCCCTCCTCGTCCATGCGCAGCAGCGCCACGTTGCTGCTGTCGGCATCGATCATGATGCCGCCGACACCGATGATCGCCTGCTCCAGGGTCGGCGCCGCGGGGAACGGCAGCGGCTGCGGATTGCGCACCGAACCGCCGACGAACACCGTGTTGCCCGGCGACTGGTTGATGTTCACCGTCACCCGCGGCTCCTGGTAGTAGGCGGCCTGGCGCTCGCGGATTTCCTCGGCCAGTTGCGCCGGCGTCTTGCCCACGGCCTTGACGGTGCCGATGAAGGGGTACTGGAAGGTACCGTCGTTCATCACCGTGTACAGCGTCAGCTCGTAGATCGAGTTGGCGGTGAAGGCCGAGATGCTCGGCATCTCGCCGCTGGTGCGGACGATACGCAGGGTGTCGCCGGCGCGAATGCGCTCCTCCGCCGGCGGCAGCTTGGCCAACTGCTCGGCGGCGGACTTGCCGGCGTCGACCCGGTCGTCGTCCGGCAGCGGAATCACCGCGGGCGTGTTGCAGCCGGCGAGCCAAACTAGGCACAAGGCGAGGGTCAGGCGCTTCATGAGTGGCGCTTCCTTTTCACAGACATGAGGGTTACTTCCAGTAAGCGGGGAACATGCTCAGGCGACGCTTGAGCGCGGTCGACAACCAGGATTCGTAGCCACCGAGGCGGTAGCCGGCGTATTTGCACAGGGTACGCAGCAGCACTTCCGGCAACCGGTGCAGGGCACCGGCCTCGCGCAGCGCGGCGATCTCGGCCAGCACGTAACGCCTGCCCTCGCCTCCGGCACTGCCAAATGCGTGCCGAATCCAGCGCTCGCGCCCGTAGAACACGCCGATATCGAAATAGCGGCGAAACTCCTCCAGCAGGCGGTAATCGTGGGAATGCTGCACCTCGGCGTCGGCGGCGTAGCGTACCGCGTAGCCGGCCAGCAGCAGCTTGGCGGCGACGTAGGCGTCCTCGCTGCCGATCACGTCCTCGGGAAAACCGCCGACCGCCTCGAGGGCGTCGCGCCGGTAGACCGAGCAGGAGTCGGAGCTGAAGCAGGTCTTGATGCCCAGTTCGGCGGCATCGCGCAGGCGTTTGCTGCGGCTGTGCGGCGGATAGTTGAAGCGACGCGCCTGGGCGGCGAGCAGGCCGGCGTCCGGGTGCGGCAGCTGGCGGCCGTAGGCCACGCCGATATCCGCCTCGCTGTGCAGGTTGGCGACGAGGCGGGCGAAGGTCTCGGGGTCGGCCGGGATGGCGTCCTGGGTCAGGTAGATCAGCACGTCGGCGGCGACCTGCTGGCTGGCCCAGCGCCGCGTGCCGCCGTGGTTGAACCGTGCCGGGTCGATCGCCTCGACGCGTGCACCGGCCTGGCGCAGGCGCGCCACCGTGTCGTCGTGCGAGGCGCTGTCGACCACCAGGAACTCGTCCGGCTGCAGGCTCTGCGCAGCCAGCGCCGGCAGCAGCCGATCCAGGTGGGCGGCGGCGTTGCGCGTGGGAATGATCAGGGCGACGGCCATCAGCTGAGCGGCTCGGCGAGCGGCACCCGGCCGTAGATGTCGGTGAAGCGCACGATGTCGTCCTCGCCCAGGTACTCGCCGCTCTGCACCTCGATCATCACCAGGTCGATGACCCCGGGGTTGACCAGGCGGTGGCTGTGGCCGGCGGGAATGAAGGTGGACTGGTTGGTGTCGAGGAGGAAATCGCGTTCGCCGTTGACCACCCGCGCCATGCCGCTGACCACTATCCAGTGCTCGCTGCGGTGGTGATGCATCTGCAGCGACAGCGACTCGCCGGGGCGCACCACGATGCGCTTGATCTTGAAGCGGCGCCCCTCCTCCAGCACCGTGTAGGTGCCCCAGGGCCGGCTGACGGTGCGGTGCAGACGATAGGCCTCGTGGCCGCGCTGCTTGAGCTCCTGGGCGATGAACTTGACGTCCTGGGTGCTGCCGGCGTCGGCGATCAGCAGCGCGTCGGGGGTGTCGACCACCACCAGGTCGCGCACGCCGACCGCACCGACCAGGCGGTGCGGCGAGTCGATGTAGCAGTTGCTGACCCGGTGCAGCACCGCCTCGCCGTTGACCTGGTTGCCCGCGGCATCGGCCGGGACCAGCTCGCGCAGCGCCTGCCAGGAACCGATATCGCTCCAGCCGAGGTCGCAGGGCACCACCGCCACCTTGGCCGAGCGCTCCATCAGCGCGTAGTCGATGGAGATGTCCTGCACCTGGGCGAAGCTCTGCCCGTCCAGCTCGCACTGCCAGCCCTGCGCCCCCTGCGCCGGATGGCTGCGCGCCAGGCAGCGCTCGACCGCCTCCAGCAGCTCCGGCGCATGGGCGCGCAGCTCGGCCAGCACGGCATCGGCGCGGAAACAGAACATGCCGGCGTTCCACAGGTGGCGGCCGCCGTCGAGGTAGGCCTGGGCGGTGGCCGCATCGGGCTTCTCGACAAAGCTGGCGACGCGGCTGCCGCCGTCGCTCAGCGCCTCGCCCTGCTGGATGTAGCCGTAGCCGGTCTCGGCATGGCTGGGGCGAATGCCGAAGGTCACCAGCCAGCCCTCGCTGGCCAGCACGCGCGCCTGCTCGATGGCGGCGACGAAGGCGGCCTGGTCGCGGATCAGGTGATCGGCCGGCAGCACCAGCAGCTGCGCCTGCTCGCCGTACTGGCGGGCCACGTGCAGGGCGGCGGCGGCGATGGCTGGTGCGGTGTTGCGCCCCTGCGGCTCGAGCAGGAAATCCAGGGCCAGGCCGCCCGCGTTCAGCGGGCGGTAGTCGTCCAGGGTGCGAAACAGCAGGTCGCGGTTGATCACCGTGAGCAGCTGGCCGACGCCGTCCAGCCCGGCGACCCGCGCGAAGGTCTTCTGCAGCAGGCTGCGCCCATCGGCCAGACGCATGAAGGGTTTCGGCATGGCCTCGCGCGACACCGGCCACAGGCGGGTGCCGGCGCCGCCGGCGACGATGCAGGGGATCAGCGCATTCATCAGTAGGCCTCACGAGTGAAGATGACCGCCGGCAGGGTGCGGAACAGGATGTACAGGTCGAACCATACCGACCAGTTCTCGATGTACTGCAGGTCGTACTCGACGCGTTTCTCGATCTTCTCCAGGGTGTCGGTCTCGCCGCGGTAGCCGTTGATCTGCGCCCAGCCGGTGATGCCGGGCTTGACCCGATGGCGCGCGGTGTATTCCTTGACCGCGTCCTCGAACAGGATGCCGGCCGCCTTGGTCGCCGTGGCGTGCGGGCGCGGACCGACCATCGACATGCTGCCGAGCAGCACGTTGAACAGCTGCGGCAGCTCGTCGAGGCTGGTCTTGCGGATGAAGCGCCCGACCCGGGTGATGCGATCGTCGTCGCGGGTGGTCTGCCGCTCGGCGTTGGCGTCGGCGCGGTCGCAGTACATCGAGCGGAACTTGAACACCTCGATCAGGCGGTTGTTGTAGCCATAGCGCTTCTGCCGGAACAGCACCGGCCCGGACGAGTCGAGCTTGATCGCCAGGGCCACCAGGACCATCAGCGGCAGCGCCGGGATCAGCGCCAGGCTCGCCAGCAGCAGGTCCTCCAGACGCTTGATCAGCGGCGACCAGCCATCCAGCGGGCGCTCGGATACGTTGAACATGGGCAGCCCGCCCACCTCGGTGATGCGATTGCGCGCATGGCGGAAGGCGAGCATGTCCGGCACCAGCAGCACGTTGACCGGCAGCTTGCGCAGCTCGTGGACGATCTGGCCGATGCGGTTTTCCGCCGACCAGGGCAGCGCCACCAGCACCTGGGTCACCCGCTCGCGGCGAATCAGGCGCTCCAGGTCGCGGCTGTTGCCCAGCAGCGGCAGTCCGGCCAGGGTCTCGGGCATGCGGCCGATGCGGTCGTCGATAAAGCCGATCAGGCCGGAACGAATGTCGCAGTGGCGCGCCATGAACTCGGCCAGGCGCACGCCGTTCTCGGTGCCGCCGAGAATCACCGCGCTCTGCAGGAACTGGCCGCTGGCGATCCAGCGACGGAATAATGCCAATAGCAGCAGGCGCTCGACGCCGAACGCCAACAAACTGACGGCAAACCAGAGAATCAGGAAGTGCCACTCCATGAAGCTGAACATGGCCAGTGCCTGGTGCATGAACAGCAGCAGGCAGAACGCCGCCGACCAGGCGAAGAACATCATGCGAAAGCGCAGCAGGTTGCTGAAGATCTCTTCCGAGTAGACCCCCAGTGCCTGGAACATCACCACCGTCAGCCCGCCGAAGAACAGCAGCACCGTGGCATAGCTCTGCGTCAGCCCGGACTCGCTCGACAACCAGAACAGCAGCAATAGACCCGGCAGCGCCGCGGTGAAGCCGTGCACCAGGCGCATCACGGCCAGGAAGTATTCGACAAACCCGGGGCGCGCCAGTAGCGAGTTACCGACCGTGAGCTGCCGCATGGATGATTACCCCCGCCACATTTTCCGTTGATGCCCCGCCCACAGGCGTCAGAAAAAAGGCAGTAGAAAATATTCGCACTCGATGGAACGACGGAATGCCGTCGCCCCTAGTTATGGCGCGACTAAACCATTTTTGTGATGGCATTTCAACATCCAGGCGACGCCTCGTCCCAGTTAAATATTGACGCCATAAAAACAGCAGAAACGAGCGCGCCAATTGAGCGCGTATATCCAGGCTCCACGCGGCCTGCGAGCCGATCCGCCACTCGCAAATGCAGTAGCGACTGGTGTACAAATTGCGCCAACGTAACGGCCGAGCCCCAGTTCCCCGAGAGTGGACACGAGAAGAGCGAAAGGTCGTCGCGCAGCCCCCGCGCCGACGCGGTTGCCTTATCATCTGCCCCCAACAGGCCTGTCCCACCATTCATTCGCCAAGGGCACTTTCCATGCGCATCCTGATCACCGGCGGCGCCGGCTTTATCGGCTCGGCTCTGATCCGTCATCTGCTGCAGCACACCGAGCACCAGGTGCTCAATCTCGACAAGCTGACCTATGCCGGCAACCTGGAGTCGCTCGCCGAAGTGGCCGCCAGCCCGCGCTACCGCTTCGTCCAGGCCGATATCGCCGACAGCGCGCAGGTGGCGCAGACCCTGGCCGAGTTCCAGCCGGACGCCATCATGCACCTGGCCGCCGAATCCCACGTCGACCGCTCCATCGACGGTCCCGCCGCCTTTATCCAGACCAATATCGTCGGCACCTACGCCCTGCTGGAAAGCACCCGCGCCTACTGGCTCGGCCTGAGCGAGGAGCGCAAGGCGGCCTTCCGTTTCCACCATATCTCCACCGACGAGGTCTACGGCGACCTGCACGGCGTCGACGAGCTGTTCGTCGAAACCACCCCCTACGCGCCCAGCTCGCCCTATTCGGCGAGCAAGGCGGCCTCCGATCACCTGGTGCGCGCCTGGCAGCGCACCTACGGCCTGCCGGTGCTGATCACCAACTGCTCGAACAACTACGGCCCCTACCATTTCCCCGAGAAGCTGATCCCGCTGATGATCCTCAATGCCCTGGCGGGCAAGCCGCTGCCGGTGTACGGCAACGGCCAGCAGGTGCGCGACTGGCTCTACGTCGAAGATCACGCCCGCGCCCTGCTCAAGGTGGTGAGCGAGGGCCGGGTCGGCGAGACCTACAACATCGGCGGCCACAACGAACAGAAGAACCTCGACGTGGTGCAGGCCATCTGCGCCCTGCTGGAAGAGCTGGCCCCCAGCAAGCCGGCTGGCGTGGCACGCTACGCCGACCTGATCACCTATGTGCAGGACCGTCCTGGGCACGATCTGCGCTACGCCATCGACGCCGGCAAGATCCAGCGCGAACTGGGCTGGGTGCCGCAGGAAACCTTCGCAAGCGGTCTGCGCAAGACCGTGCAGTGGTACCTGGCCAACCTCGACTGGTGCCGCCGCGTGCAGGATGGCAGCTATCAGGGTCAGCGACTCGGCGCACTCTAAGGAGCAGG
This sequence comes from Pseudomonas sp. PL-6, assembly GCF_054110165.1. Classification (NCBI taxonomy): domain Bacteria; kingdom Pseudomonadati; phylum Pseudomonadota; class Gammaproteobacteria; order Pseudomonadales; family Pseudomonadaceae; genus Pseudomonas; species Pseudomonas sp. PL-6. Next base: position 4,936,729 of record NZ_CM134189.1, read on the forward strand.
AACAATGAAAGGCATCATCCTCGCCGGCGGTTCCGGCACCCGGCTGCACCCCATCACCCTCGGCGTGTCCAAGCAGCTGCTGCCGATCTATGACAAGCCGATGATCTACTACCCGCTGTCGGTGCTGATGCTCGCCGGCATCCGTGAGATCCTGATCATCTCCACCCCGGAAGACCTGCCCAACTTCCAGAAGATGCTCGGCGACGGCAGCCCGTTCGGTGTCCACCTGCAGTATGCCGAGCAGCCCTCGCCGGACGGCCTGGCCCAGGCCTTCCTGATCGGCGAATCCTTTATCGGCGACGATTCGGTGTGCCTGATCCTCGGCGACAATATCTTCCACGGCCAGCACTTCACCGAGATGCTGCTGCGCGCCGCCAGCCATGACAGCGGCGCCACGGTGTTCGGCTACTGGGTCAGCGACCCCGAGCGCTTCGGCGTGGTGGAGTTCGACGCCGCCGGCAACGCCCTGTCGATCGAGGAGAAGCCGAACCAGCCGAAGTCCAGCTACGCGGTCACCGGTCTGTACTTCTACGACAACGACGTGGTGCGCATCGCCAAGGCGGTCAAGCCCTCGCCGCGCGGCGAACTGGAGATCACCGACGTCAACAACGCCTACCTGGCGCGCGGCGACCTGCGCGTGGAGCGCTTCGGCCGCGGCTTCGCCTGGCTCGACACCGGCACCCACGACAGCCTGCTGGACGCCTCGCAGTACGTGCAGACCATCGAGCACCGCCAGGGGCTGAAGGTCGCCTGCCTGGAGGAGATCGCCTACCAGCACCGCTGGATCGACCGCGAGCAGCTGCTACGGCGCGCCAAGGCCTTCGGCAAGACCGGTTACGGCCAGTACCTGTACAAGCTGGCGGAGGAATGAGCATGCACGTGATCCAGACCCGTCTGCCCGAGGTGCTGATCCTCGAGCCCCAGGTGTTCGGCGACGAGCGCGGCTTCTTCTACGAGAGTTTCAATGCCCGCCGTTTCGCCGAGGCCACCGGGGTGAGCCGCGACTTCGTCCAGGACAACCATTCGCGCTCGGCGCGCGGCGTGCTGCGCGGCCTGCACTACCAGCTGCAGCAGGCCCAGGGCAAGCTGGTGCGGGTCAGCGCCGGCGAGGTCTACGACGTGGCGGTTGACCTGCGCCGCAGTTCGCCGACCTTCGGCCAGTGGGTCGGCGCGCACCTGTCGGCCGAGAACAAGCGCCAGCTGTGGGTGCCGGAAGGTTTCGCCCACGGCTTCCTGGTGCTCAGCGAGTATGCCGAGTTCCTCTACAAGACCACCGACTACTACGCCCCGGCCCATGAACGCTGCATCCGCTGGGACGATGCCAGCCTGGCCATCGACTGGCCGCTGGATGGCCTCACCCCGCAACTGTCGGCCAAGGACCAGCAGGGCCTGAGCCTGCAGGACGCCGAGACCTTCCCATGAAGATCCTGATCAGCGGCCACACCGGCCAGGTCGCCCGCGAACTGCAACTGGCCCTGCAGGGGCATGAACTGCTCAGCCTGGGTCGCCAGGCCTTCGACCTGGCCCGCCCGGCCAGCCTGCGCGAGATCATCCTGCGCGAGCGCCCGCAGCTGCTGATCAACGCCGCCGCCCATACCGCGGTGGATCAGGCCGAGCAGGAGCGCGAGCTGGCCTTCGCCATCAACGCCGAGGCCCCCGGCGTCATGGCGCAGGCTTGCGCCGAGCTGGGTATACCGCTGCTGCACTACTCCACCGACTACGTGTTCGACGGCAGCAAAGACGCGCCCTACGTCGAGAACGATGCGCCCAATCCGCTGGGCGTGTACGGCGCCAGCAAGCTGGCCGGCGAACGGGCGGTGGCGGCCAGCGGCTGCGACCACCTGATCCTGCGCACCAGCTGGGTCTACTCGCGGCACGGCAAGAACTTCCTGCTGACCATGCAGCGCCTGCTGCAGGAGCGCGACCAGCTCAGGGTGGTGGCCGACCAGATCGGCGCGCCGACCTGGGCCGGCAGCATCGCCGCCGCTACCGCCGAGCTGATCGCGGCCTGGCAGGCGGGCAACCGCCACTGGGGCACCTACCACCTGAGCTGCCAGGGCGAGACCAGCTGGTTCGGCTTCGCCCAGGCCATCGGCGAACGCCTGCGCGCCGCCGGCAGGCCCTGCGCCGAGCTGCTGGCGATCCCTTCCAGCGACTACCCGACGCCGGCGCGTCGGCCGCTCAACTCGCGCCTGGACGGCAGCAAGCTGGCGCGCGACTGGCAGGTGCGCCTGCCCGCCTGGCAGGCGGCGCTGGACGCCTGCCTGCAACGCGCGGACTGAAGGCGCCCGACGGAATGTGCATAATGCGCCGATCATCCCGGCGCAGTTTTCCATGAGCACGACCCCCGCCTCCCCGCGACGCCCCCGCTGGCGCAGCCTGCTGCTGCTGGCGCTGCTGCTCGCGCCGCTGCTGTGGCCGGTGCACTACCTGGCCGAGCGTTACTACCGCGAGGTGCTGATCGAGCAGAACCGGCAGACCCTCGACCTCTACGTCGCCAACCTGCTCGGCACCCTGCGGCGCTACGAGGTGCTGCCGCAGATCCTCGGCGACCTGCCGGGGCTGCGCGCCGCCCTGCATGCCCCCGACGACCCCGCCGTGCTGGACAGCGCCAATCGCCTGCTGACGCGGGTGCGCGAGCAGACCGGCGCCGACGTGATCTACCTGATGACCCCGCGCGGCGTCACCCTGGCCGCCTCCAACTGGGACAAACCGGACAGCTTCGTCGCCGGCAACTTCGCCTTCCGCCCCTACTTCCGCGAGGCGCTGGCCGGGCGCCTGGGGCGCTTCTTCGGCCTCGGCACCACCTCCGGCAAGCGCGGCTACTACTTCGCCTACGCGGTGCGCGAAAACCAGCAGAACATCGGCGCACTGGTGGTCAAGGTCGACCTCGACCACACCGAAACCCTGTGGGGCAACACCCCGGAACAGCTGCTGGTGACCGACACCAACGGCGTGGTGATCCTCACCTCGCGCCCGGACTGGCGCTTCCACGCCAGCCGCCCGCTGGATCGCGTCGAGCAGGCCGCCATCGCCGCCAACCAGCCCTACCCGACCCAGGCGCCGCCGGCGCTGAACCTCGACCCCGGCGCCTGGCTGACGCAGAGCCGCGTACTGGAGGAAACCGGCTGGACGGTGAGCATCCTCGCCCCGCGCATCCTCCTCGACCGCCCGGTGCGCAGCGCCGTGGCGGTCGGCGCCGCCGCCCTGATGGCACTGCTGCTGCTGCTCGGCCTGCTGATGCAGCGTCGTCGCCACTACCTCGAACGCATCGCCCTCGACAGCCGCGCCAAGGCCGAACTGGAGCAGCGCGTGGCCGAGCGCACGCACGACCTGGAGTTGCTCAACAGCCGCCTCAAGCAGGAGGTGCTGGAACGCGAACAGGCGCAGCAGGAACTGGTGCGCGCCCAGGACGAGCTGGTTCAGGCCGGCAAGCTGTCGGCCCTCGGCACCATGAGTGCAAGCATCAGCCACGAGCTCAACCAGCCGCTGGCGGCGATCCGCAGCTACGCCGAGAACGCCGCCACCCTGCTCGACCACCAGCGCGGCGAGGACGCCCGCGCCAACCTCAAGCTGATCAGCGAACTGACCGAGCGCATGGCCTCGATCATCGCCCACCTGCGCGCCTTCGCCCGCCGCGACCGTCACGCTCCGGAACGGGTGGCCCTGCAGCCGGCGCTGGACGACGCCCTGGCGCTGCTGGCCAAGCGCCGCCGGGCGATGGACGTGGAGCTGATCCGCGACCTGCCAGATGCCACCCTGTGGGTCCAGGCCGGCGAGACGCGCCTGCGCCAGGTGCTCGGCAACCTGCTCGGCAACGCCCTCGACGCCCTGGTCGCCAAAGCGCCGCCGCGACGCATCTGGATCAGTGCCCGGCAGCAGGACGACCAGCTCGAACTGCTGCTGCGCGACAATGGCCCGGGCTTCTCCGCCGAATCCCTGGCCCGCGCCCGCGAACCCTTCTTCACCACCAAGACCAGCGCCCAGGGCCTGGGGCTTGGCCTGGCCATCTGCGACAGCCTGATGCGCGCCCTGGGCGGCGAGCTGCTGCTGGCCAACCACCCGGACGGCGGCGCCCTGATCACCCTGCGCCTGCGCCTCGCCAGCCCCGGCGTCAACCTGCAACCCCCGGAGGACCCCTCGCCATGACCAGCGACAGCGCCATCGACAGCCGCACCCAGGTTCTGCTGATCGACGACGACGCCCACCTGCGCCAGGCACTCAGCCAGACCCTCGACCTGGCCGGACTCAAGGTGCTCAGCCTGGGCGACGCCCAGGGCCTGGCCGCGCGTATTCCGGCCGGCTGGCCGGGGGTGGTGGTCAGCGACATCCGCATGCCCGGCATCGACGGCCTGCAGCTGCTCGCCCAGCTGCACGAGCGCGACGCCGAGCTGCCGGTGCTGCTGATCACCGGCCACGGCGACGTGCCGCTGGCGGTGCAGGCGATGCGCGCCGGCGCCTACGATTTCCTGGAAAAGCCCTTCGCCAACGACGACCTGCTCGACAGCGTGCGCCGCGCCCTCGATCTGCGCCGCCTGGTGCTGGACAACCGCAGCCTGCGCCTGGCGCTGACCGATCGCCAGCAGCTGGCCGGGCGCCTGGTCGGCCAGTCGCCGGCGATGCAGCGACTGCGCGAGCAGATCGGCGCACTGGCCGGAATCGCCACCGACGTGCTGATCCTCGGCGAGACCGGTGCCGGCAAGGAGGTGGTGGCGCGCGCCCTGCACGACCTGTCCAGCCGCCGCGACGGCCCCTTCGTCGCCATCAACGCCGGCGCCCTGGCCGAGTCGGTGGTGGAAAGCGAGCTGTTCGGCCACGAGGCCGGCGCCTTCACCGGCGCGCAGAAGCGAAGGATCGGCAAGTTCGAGTTCGCCAACGGCGGCACCCTGTTCCTCGACGAGATCGAGAGCATGAGCCTGGACGTGCAGGTCAAGCTGCTGCGCCTGCTGCAGGAACGGGTGGTCGAACGCCTCGGCGGCAACCAGCTGATCCCGCTGGACATTCGCGTAATCGCCGCGACCAAGGAAGACCTGCGCCAGGCCGCCGATGCCGGACGCTTCCGCGCCGACCTCTACTACCGGCTGAACGTCGCGCCGCTGTCCATCCCGCCGCTGCGCGAGCGCGGCGAGGACGCCCTGCTGCTGTTCCAGCACTTCGCCGAAGGCGCCACCGCCCGCCACGGCCTGCCGCCCCGCGAACTGCAGCCGGGACAGCGCGCACTGCTGCTGCGCCACCCCTGGCCGGGCAACGTGCGCGAGCTGCAGAACGCCGCCGAGCGCTTCGCCCTCGGCCTGGAGCTGGCCCTGGACAGCAACGCGCCGAACCTGCCGCCGGTCAGCGGCGGCCTCGGCGAACAGGTCGAAGCCTTCGAGCGGGCACTGATCGCCGCCGAACTCAGCCGCCCTCACGGCTCGCTGCGCAGCCTGGCCGAGGCCCTCGGCCTGCCGCGCAAGACCCTGCACGACAAACTGCGCAAGCACGGCCTGCATTTCTCCGGCGCTGGCGGAAGCTCGCCAGAGGACTTCGACTGACTGGCGAGAAACCGCCAACGCCAGCCTCGCCCACCGCCATTTGCAGCCGCCGGCCGCCGTCGCCGGCCGCTGGCGCAACGCCAGACAGGCCCCTGACCACGGGCCCTGGCGCCTTCCCCCCGACTTACCGCGCGATCGCCTACGGCAGCCTGGCACAAGGGTTGCTCTAGGCAATGCCCAAGCGAACCCACAAGTACAAGTCCAGGCCTCGCTGCCCTCAGCCGGCGTTTTCCCCCAAGCCGCCTAGACTTGCTCTTGTCCGTTCGTCAGCAGCGCCCCTGGCGCCAATGCGATAAACACAACAAGAGGAAGCATCCGCATGTTCAAACTGACTGCCAAGGCGCTGGCTTGCGCCCTGTCCCTGTCCATCGCCGGCATGGCCCAGGCCGCCGACCCCATTGTCATCAAGTTCTCCCACGTGGTTGCCGAGCACACCCCGAAAGGTCAGGGTGCGCTGCTGTTCAAGCAACTGGCCGAAGAGCGCCTGGGCGACAAGGTGCGCGTGGAGGTCTACCCGAACTCCTCGCTGTTCGGCGACGGCAAGGAAATGGAAGCGCTGCTGCTCGGCGACGTGCAGATCATCGCCCCGTCGCTGGCCAAGTTCGAGCACTACACCAAGCAGATCCAGATCTTCGACCTGCCGTTCCTGTTCGACGACATGGCCGCGGTCGACCGCTTCCAGAAGGGCCCGGAAGGCCAGAAGCTGCTGACCTCCATGACCGACAAGGGCATCACCGGCCTGGGCTACTGGCACAACGGCCTCAAGCAGCTGTCGGCCAACAAGGCGCTGCTCGAGCCCAAGGATGCCCGCGGCCTGAAGTTCCGCGTACAGGCTTCCGCGGTGCTGGAAGAGCAGTTCAAGGCGGTGCGCGCCAACCCGCGCAAGATGAGCTTCGCCGAGGTCTACCAGGGCCTGCAGACCGGCGTGGTCAACGGTGCCGAGAACCCCTACTCGAACATCTACAGCCAGAAGATGCACGAGGTGCAGAAGTTCATCACCGAGTCCAACCACGGCCTGCTCGACTACATGGTGATCACCAACACCAAGTTCTGGGACGGTCTGCCGGCGGACGTGCGTGACGAGCTGAGCAAGATCATGGCCGAGGTCACCGTCGAGGTGAACAAGCAGGCCGACGCCCTCAACGAAGGCGACAAGCAGCGCATCCTCGAGGCCGGCACCACCGAAATCCTCACCCTGACCCCGGAGCAGCGTGCCCTGTGGCGCGACGCCATGCAGCCGGTGTGGAAGAAGTTCGAAGGCGAGATCGGTGCCGACCTGATCAAAGCCGCTCAGGCCGCCAACCAGCAGTAAGGCCGGAGAGCCGTAGGGTGGGCGACGCCGCGACTAGCGCCAGCCCACCGCGATGCCCACTGGGCATCGCCACGCTGCAACCGGTGGGTCGGCCGCACATGGCCGCCCCGCCCTACGCCCTTTCCATTCGGGAGATCCGACCATGAACGCCTTGCGGCGCGTCTGGGAGCACTTCGAGGAAGGCTTTATCGCCTTTCTCCTCGCGGCCATGACGCTGATCACCTTCGTCTACGTAATCCTCAACAACCTCTACACCGTTTTCTACTGGCTGGGCGACAGCTTCGGCGGCAACGAGTTTCTGCTCGGCATCGGCGACGCCATCCTCGACATGGCCCAGGCGATGACCTGGAGCAACGCCCTGACCAAGGCCCTGTTCGGCTGGCTGATCTTCTTCGGCCTGGCCTACGGCGTGCGCACCGCCGGCCATATCGGCGTCGACGCCCTGGTCAAACTGGCCAGCCGGCCGGTGCAGCGCGCCATCGGCATCGTCGCCTGCCTGTGCTGCCTGGGCTACGCCGGGCTGATCGCGGTCGGCAGCTTCGACTGGGTACGCACCCTGTTCATCGCCGGCATCGGTGCCGAAGACCTCGGCCACTACGGCATCCAGCAATGGCATATCGCGATGATCGTGCCCTTCGGCTACGCCATGGTGTTCGTCCGCTTCCTGGAAATCTTCGTGCGCATCCTGCGCAACGAGCAGACCGGCCTGGGCCTGGCCGACGAAGCCGCCGACGCCCTGAAGATCAATGAGCACGAGGAGCCCAAGCAATGACCGTTCTGTTCCTCTTCCTCCTGCTGTTCCTGCTGATGTTCATCGGCGTGCCGATCGCCGCCTCGCTCGGCCTGGCCGGCTCGGTCACCATCATGCTGTTCAGCCCCGACTCGGTGCGTTCGCTGGCGATCAAGCTGTTCGAGACCAGCGAGCACTACACCCTGTTGGCGATTCCGTTCTTCCTCCTGTCCGGCGCCTTCATGACCACCGGCGGCGTGGCCAAGCGCCTGATCGACTTCGCCAACGCCTGTGTCGGCCATATCCGTGGCGGCCTGGCCATCGGCGCGGTGCTGGCGTGCATGCTGTTCGCCGCACTGTCGGGCTCCTCGCCGGCCACCGTGGCCGCGGTCGGCTCGATTGCCATCGCCGGCATGGTGCGCTCGGGCTACCCGCAGGCGTTCGGCGCCGGCATCGTGTGCAACGCCGGTACCCTGGGCATCCTGATTCCGCCGTCGATCGTGATGGTGGTGTACGCCGCCGCCACCGAGCAGTCGGTGGGCAAGCTGTTTATGGCCGGGGTGATCCCCGGGATCATGCTCGGCGTGGCGCTGATGGTGGCGATCTACATAGTCGCAAGGGTCAAGAAGCTGCCGGCCCTGCCGCGCGCCAGCCTGCGCGAATGGCTGCGTTCGGCGCGCGAGGCGATCTGGGGCCTGTCGCTGATGGTGATCATCCTCGGCGGTATCTACAGCGGCATGTTCACCCCCACCGAGGCGGCTGCGGTGGCCGCGGTGTACGCCGGCTTCGTCGCCCTGTTCATCTACAAGGACCTGACCTGGCGCGAATGCCCGAAGGTGCTGCTGGAGTCCGGCAAGCTGACCATCATGCTGATGTTCATCATCGCCAACGCCATGCTCTTCGCCCACGTGCTGACCACCGAGCAGATCCCGCAGACCATCACCGCCTGGGTGGTCGACCTCGGCCTGCAGCCCTGGCAGTTCCTGCTGGTGGTGAACATCGTGCTGCTGATCGCCGGCGCCTTCATGGAGCCCTCGGCGATCATCCTGATCCTCGCGCCGATCCTGTTCCCCATCGCCATGCAGCTGGGCATCGACCCGATCCACCTGGGCATCATCATGGTGGTGAACATGGAGATCGGTTTGATCACCCCACCGGTGGGGCTCAACCTGTTCGTCACCTCGGCGGTGACCGGCATGCCGCTGACCCACGTGATCCGCGCCGCCCTGCCGTGGCTGATGATGCTGATCGGCTTCCTCATGGTGATCACCTACATCCCGGCCGTGTCCCTGGCCCTGCCGAACTGGCTGGGCATGAGCTAGGCCGCATCCACGCTGCTACTTTGGTACTTTGTGTACCCACTCCGCCCGGCCTTAGCGCCGGGCTTTTTTTGTCTTGGCGCAAGGCGGCCCCGCGACATCCGGCAGCGACGCGCCAGCGGGTGCGCTACACCGCGGCGCAGTCCCTTAGGGTGGGCTTCAGCCCACCGACGGTGGTCAGCGTGGGCTAGGGCGGATCGCCAGGCCCCCGATCCTGCCCTGGGGCGCCTGGCCACAGCTCACTCAGACATAGCCATAAAAAACGGGCCCATCGGGCCCGTTCTTTATCGCGCTAGCGGCCGTTTAGCTGCGGCTAGCGGCCGGCTGCCAGACGGTCTCGTCCATGGCCTGCTGCAGGGCCTTCTTGCGCCGCTCCTCGGCGCGCTGGGCGAAGAACCAGGCGAGGAAGGTGGCGAAGGACACCGCCAGCAGGATCAGACTGGCCACCGCGTTGATCTCAGGTTTCACCCCCAGGCGCACGGCGGAGAAGATCTCCATCGGCAGGGTGGTGGAGCCGGGACCGGAGACGAAGCTGGCCAGCACCAGGTCGTCCAGCGACAGGGCGAAGGACATCATCGCCCCGGCCGCCAGCGACGGCGCGATCATCGGCACGGTGATCAGGAAGAACACCTTCCACGGCTTGGCGCCCAGGTCCATGGCCGCCTCCTCGATGGACAGATCCAGCTCGCGCAGGCGCGCCGACACCACCACCGCCACGTAGGCCGAGCAGAAGGTGGTGTGGGCGATCCAGATGGTGGTCATGCCGCGCTGCGCCGGCCAGCCGATCAGCTGCGCCATCAGCACGAACAGCAGCAGCAGCGACAGACCGGTGATCACCTCGGGCATCACCAGCGGCGCGGTGACCAGGCCGCCGAACAGGGTGCGGCCCTTGAAGTGGGTGACCCGGGTCAGCACGAAGGCCGCCAGGGTGCCCAGCGCCACCGCGGCGATGGCGGTGTAGCAGGCGATCTCCAGCGAGCGCATCACCGAGTTCATCAGCTGGGTGTTGTCGAGCAGGCCGACGTACCACTTCACCGACCAGCCACCCCACACCGTCACCAGCCGCGAGGCGTTGAACGAGTAGATCACCAGGATGACCATGGGCAGGTAGATGAACAGCAGGCCGGCCCAGAGCATGATGTTGGAGAAACTGAAACGCTTCATGGCCGTCCCTCCAGCTCTTTGGCCCCGATTCTGGTTGGAAAGCCGGTTGAACAGAATGCTGGGCTCAATGTGATTGAACGAATCATGGCCGGCCCTCCAGCTCTTTCGCCTGGTTACGGTTGAACAGAATGATGGGCACGATCAGGATCGCCAGCATCACCACCGCCAGGGCCGAGGCCACCGGCCAGTCGCGGTTGTTGAAGAACTCCTGCCACAGCACCTTGCCGATCATCAGGGTCTCCGGGCCGCCGAGCAGTTCGGGGATGACGAACTCGCCGACCACCGGGATGAACACCAGCATGGAGCCGGCGATGATGCCGTTCTTCGACAGCGGCACGGTGATCTTCCAGAAGTTGTTGAAGTTGCTCGAACCCAGGTCGGAGGCGGCCTCCAGCAGGCTGAGGTCGTGCTTCACCAGGTTGGCGTAGAGCGGCAGGATCATGAACGGCAGGTAGGAGTAGACCACGCCGATATAGACCGCCACGTTGGTGTTGAGGATCTGCAGCGGCGTGTCGATCAGGCCGATGCCCATCAGCAGGCTGTTGAGCAGGCCGTTGTTGCCGAGAATGCCCATCCAGGCATAGACGCGGATCAGGATCGCGGTCCAGGTCGGCATCATGATCAGCAGCAGCAGCACCGTCTGGTGCTCCTTCGGCGCGCGGGCGATGGCGTAGGCCATGGGGTAGCCGATCAGCAGGCACAGCAGGGTGCTGAAGAAGGCGACCTGCAGCGAGCCGAGGTAGGCCGACAGGTACAGCGCGTCCTCGGTGAGGAAGATGTAGTTGCCCAGGTTCAGCACGATCTGCAACTGGTTGTTGGCCCAGCTGTAGATCTCGGTGTAGGGCGGAATCGCCACGTCGGCTTCGGCGAAGCTGATCTTCAGCACGATGATGAAGGGCAGCAGGAAGAACAGGAACAACCAGAGGAAGGGGATGCCGATCACGGCATGCCGCCCGCTGGGCAGGTAGCGCGAGAGTTTGGCCAGTTTCATGATTGCAGTACCACGCCGCTGTCGTCTTCCCAGTACACCACCACCGGATCGTCCCAGGTCGGGCGCTTGCCGCGGCGCTCGGCGTTGGCGATGAAGCACTGCACGATCTGCCCGGAGGTGAGTTTGACGTGGTACACCGAGTGGCCGCCGAGGTAGGCGATGTCGTGCACGTGGCCGCGGCTCCAGTTGTACTCGGGGTGCTCGTGATCGGCCGGCAGCTCGCTGGCCATCAGCAGTTTTTCCGGGCGCAGGGCGTAGCTGACCTTCTTGTCCTCGGCGCGGGTGGTGACGCCGTGGCCGATGTAGATCGGCTTGTCCAGCTGCGGGCAGTCGATGATCGCGTGGTCGGCCTCGTCGCTGCTGATCTGCCCGTCGAACAGGTTGACGCTGCCGATGAACTCGCACACCAGGCGGCTGGCCGGGGTCTCGTAGATGTCCACCGGGCTGCCGGTCTGGGCGATCCAGCCCAGGTGCATGATGGCGATGCGCTGGGCCATGGTCATGGCCTCTTCCTGGTCGTGGGTGACCATCACGCAGGTCACGCCGACCCGCTCGATGATCTCCACCAGCTCCAGCTGCATCTGCGAACGCAGCTTCTTGTCCAGCGCGCCCATCGGCTCGTCGAGCAGCAACAGCTTGGGCCGCTTGGCCAGCGAACGGGCCAGGGCCACGCGCTGACGCTGGCCGCCGGACAGCTGGTGCGGCTTGCGCTTGGCGTACTGGCTCATGTGCACCAGCTTGAGCATCTCGGCCACCCGCGCCTCGATCTCGGCCTTGGGCAGGCCGTCCTGCTTGAGGCCGAAGGCGATGTTGTCGGCCACGCTCATGTGCGGAAACAGCGCGTAGGACTGGAACATCATGTTGATCGGCCGCTGGTAGGGCGGCATGTCGGTGATGTCGACGCCATCGAGAATGATGCGCCCGGAGGTGGGCCGCTCGAAGCCGGCGAGCATGCGCAGCAGGGTCGACTTGCCCGAGCCGGAACCACCGAGCAGGGCGAATATCTCGCCCTTGTTGATGGTCAGCGAGACGTCGTCGACCGCCACGGTCTCGTCGAACTTCTTGGTCACCCGATCGATCTTGACCAGCACCTCTTTCGGTGTCTGGTCCCCCTCGAGGGCTTTTTTGTAGGCGCTGGAGGCAACAGCCATTTAGGAAAACTCCCGGAAGTAACGCCCGACCCCTGCGGCCGGGCGGGAAGGGTTACTGACCCGACTTGATCTTGGTCCAGCTACGGGTCATCAGACGCTGCACCTTGACCGGCAATTCGGCCGAGATGAACAGCTTGTCCAGTACCGCCTGCGGCGGGTACACGGACGGGTCGTTGCGCACCTCCTGGTCCATCAGCGCGCCCGCCTGGGTATTGGGGTTGGCATAGCCGACGTAGTCGCTGACTTCGGCTATCACCTGCGGCTGGAGGAGGAAATCGATAAAGGCATGGGCCTGCTCGACGTTCGCCGCGTCGGCCGGAATGGCCAGCATGTCGAACCACAGGTTGCCGCCTTCCTTGGGAATGCTGTAGGCGATCTCGATGCCCTTGCCGGCTTCCTCGGCGCGATCGGCGGCCTGCAGGATGTCGCCGGAGAAGCCGGCGGCGACGCAGATCTCGCCGTTGGCCAGGTCGCCGATGTACTTGGAGCTGTGGAAGTAGGTGACATGGGGACGCACCGCCAGCAGCTTGGCCTCGGCCTTGGCATAGTCATCCGGATTGGTGCTGTTGGGGTCGAGGCCCAGGTAGTTGAGCACCGAGGGGATCATCTCGTCGGCCGAATCGAGGAAGGCCACGCCGCACTGGCTGAGCTTGGCCATGTTCTCCGGCTCGAAGAGCACCGCCCAGGAGTCGATGCTGTCGACGCCGAGCACCGCCTTGACCTTCTCGACGTTGTAGCCGATGCCGTTGGTGCCCCACAGGTAGGGCACGGCGTACTGGTTGCCGGGGTCGTTGGTTTCCAGCTGCTTGAGCAGCGCCGGGTCGAGGTTGCTCCAGTTCGCCAGCTTGGCCTTGTCCAGCTTCTGGAAGGCGCCGGCCTTGATCTGCTTGCCGAGGAAATGGTTGGAAGGCACCACGATGTCGTAGCCGGAGCGGCCGGCGAGCAGCTTGCCTTCGAGGGTCTCGTTGGAGTCGAACACGTCGTACAGCGGCTTGATGGCGGTAGCCGCCTCGAACTGGGCCAGGGTGTCCTCGCCGATGTAGTCGCTCCAGTTGTAGATGTGTACCGTCCCCGCCGCCTGGGCCAGGGTATTCAGGCCCAGCGCCAGGGCACTGGTGATCAGGGTCTTGCCGCAGGAAATTCGCACACGCAGATCCTCTTTCTATCGGGCCGCCCGCAAAAGGGCCGGCACTTTAGCGGAAATATCCGTCCTGTTCAGCGTTTCGCGCAGGGCGCTATCCCGCGCGGGAAACGACTGCCGGGTCGCAGAGGGACATTCCGATCGGCTCGGCCAGACGGCCCGCCGCAAGGGTCGAACAACGCATACAAGCTTCCTTTTATTGTTAGGGTCTGCGGCGGGCATGCCCACCGCAGACGGGGGTTGCTGCTGCCGTTAGCGGCCGGACTTGACCTTGGTCCAGCTGCGGGTGATGGCGCGCTGCACCGAGGGGCTCAGCTCGGAGAAGGTGTAGAGCTTCTTCGAGGCTTCCTCGGTCGGGTAGATGCCCGGGTTGTTGCGGATTTCCTCGGCGACCAGCGGGGTGGCCTTGGCGTTGCCGTTGGGGTAGGCGACGTAGTCGGAGATCGGCGCGATCACTTCCGGGGTCAGGATGTAGTTGAGGAAGGTGTGCGCGGCGTCGACGTTCTTGGCATCGGCGGGGATGGCCATCATGTCGAAGAAGGAGGCGGCGCCTTCCTTGGGAATGGCATAGGCCACCGGCACGCCGTTCTTCGCTTCCTCGGCGCGGGCCTGCGCCTGGAACACGTCGCCGGACCAGCCCAGGGCCACGCAGATCTCGCCGTTGGCCAGGTCGGAGATGTACTTGGAGCTGTGGAAGTAGGTGACGTAGGGGCGCACCTTCATCAGCAGCTCTTCGGCCTTGGCCACGTCGTCGGTGCTGGTCGGGTTGGGGTTCAGGCCCTGGTAGTGCAGCGCCGCGGCATAGACTTCGTCCGGGGCGTCGAGCATGGCCACGCCGCAGGACTTCAGCTTCTCCATGTTCTCCGGCTTGAACAGCACGTCCCAGGAGTCGATGGTGTCGACGCCGAGGGCGGCCTTGACCTTCTCCGGGTTGTAGCCGATGCCGGTGGTGCCCCACAGGTAGGGGAAGGCGTACTGGTTGCCCGGGTCGGCGTTTTCCAGCGCCTTCATCAGGTCGGGGTTGAGGTTCTGCCAGTTGGGCAGCTTGGACTTGTCCAGCTTCTGGAATACGCCGGCCTTGATCTGCTTGGCGAGGAACTGGTTGGACGGCACCACCACGTCGTAGCCCGAGCCGCCGGAGAGCAGCTTGGCTTCCAGCACTTCGTTGCTGTCGAAGACGTCGTAGACCACCTTGATGCCGGTTTCCTTCTGGAAGTTGTCCAGGGTGTCCTCGGCGATGTAGTCGGACCAGTTGTAGACGTGCAGCACCTTGTCCTCGGCCTGAGCGGTGCCGGCCACGGCGGCGGCCAATGACAACGCTAGAAGGGTTTTGCCGAATGTTTTCATGCGTACAGCTCCTGTTGTTGTGTCGGTATTCCGGAAGGTGCGCAGGCCCTTCCGGTGAGGCTGGCCAACGCACTGGCGCAGTCTGGCAAGGTCATGGCACCGCTGACAACTTTACGTGGCCGCCGGCCGTTCAGGCCGACAGGTCGCGCAGGGTCAGGTCCAGGCACTTGCGTGCTTTTTCCACCAGTTCGTCGATCTCCGCACGGCTGATCACCAGCGGCGGCGCAATGATCATGGTGTCGCCCACGGCGCGCATGATCAGACCATTAGTAAAGCAGTGTCCGCGGCAGACCATGCCCGCCGCCACCGCATCCGGGTAGCGCGTGCGCGTCGCCTTGTCCCGCACCAACTCGATGGCGCCGAGCATGCCGACGCCGCGCACCTCGCCCACCAGCGGATGCTCGGCCAGCTCGCGCAGACGTTGCTGCAAATAGGGTGCCGTTTCCGTCCTGACCCGCTCGACTATGCCTTCTTCCTTGAGCAGGCGCAGGTTGGCCAGGCCCACCGCCGCCGCCACCGGGTGGCCGGAGTAGGTGAAGCCGTGGTTGAAGTCGCCGTGCGCCTCGATCGCCGCGAACACCTTGTCGCTGACGATCAGCCCGCCCATGGGCACGTAGCCCGAGGTCAGGCCCTTGGCGATGGTCATCAGATCGGGCTTGAGGCCGTAGTAGTCGCTGCCGAACCACTGGCCGGTACGGCCGAAGCCGCAGATCACCTCGTCGGCGACGAACAAAATGTCGTACTTGGCCAGGATTTCCTTGATCCGCGGCCAGTAGCTTTCGGGCGGGATGATCACGCCGCCGGCGCCCTGGATCGGCTCGGCGATAAAGGCCGCGACATTCTCCACGCCCAGCTCGAGAATCTTCGCCTCCAGCTGGTCGGCGGCCCACAGGCCGAACTCGTCCGGGCTCTTGTCGCCCCCCTCGCCGAACCAGTAGGGCTGCGGGATATGGGCGATGCCGGGGATCGGCAGGTCGCCCTGCTCGTGCATGCCCTTCATCCCGCCGAGGCTGGCGCCGGCCACGGTGGAGCCGTGGTAGCCGTTCTCGCGGGCGATGATGATCTTCTTGGCAGGCTTGCCCTTGCACGCCCAGTAGTGGCGCACCAGGCGCAGCATGGTGTCGTTGCCTTCCGAGCCGGAACCGGTGAAGAACACGTGGTTCATGCCTTCGGGGGCCAGTTCGGCGATGGCCTGGGCCAGCTCCAGCACCGGCGGGTGGGCGGTCTGGAAGAAGGTGTTGTAGAACGGCAGCTGGCGCATTTGCGTCGCCGCGGCCTCGACCAGTTCCTCGCGACCGTAGCCGACGGCCACGCACCAGAGCCCGGCCATGCCGTCGAGGATCTTGTGACCCTCGCTGTCCCACAGGTAGACGCCCTTGGCCTCGGTGATGATGCGCGGGCCCTTCTCGGCCAGCTGTTTGTAGTCGCTGAACGGCGCCAGGTGATGGGCGCGGCTCATGGCCTGCCACTGGGCGGTTTTCGGGTTGGTCATGACAACACCTTTTATTACGCGGGTCGCCGGCGGCGGCCCGATGAAATCGATGGCAACGGGCGCGGCCAGCCGCGCCCGCCCCGGTCACACCGACAGCAGCAGGAACTCGCGTTCCCAGGAACTGATCACGCGCTTGAAGTTCTCGTGCTCGGCGCGTTTCACCGCGACATAGCCGCGCATGAACTTCTCGCCCAGGTACTTCTCGGCGGCCTTGCACGCCTCCATGCGCTCCAGCGCCGCCTCGATGGTCAGCGGTAGACGCAGGTTGCGCCGCTCGTAGCCGCGGCCCTTGACCGGCGCGCTGGGCTTGATGCCCTCGACCATGCCGATGTAGCCGCACAGCAGGGAGGCGGCCAGCACCAGGTAGGGGTTGGCGTCGGCACCGGCCAGGCGGTTCTCCACCCGGCGGTTCTGCGGCCCGGCTTCCGGCACGCGCAGGCCCACGGTGCGGTTCTCCTCGCCCCACTCGACGTTCACCGGCGCCGAGGTGTCGGGCAGGAAGCGGCGGAACGAGTTGACGTTCGGCGCGAACAGCGGCAGCACCTCGGGGATGTACTTCTGCAGGCCGCCGATGTGGTGCATGAACAGCTCGCTCATGGTGCCGTCGTCGTTGGAGAAGATGTTCTTGCCGGTCTTGATGTCCACCACGCTCTGGTGGATGTGCATGGCGCTACCCGGCTGGTCGGTGATCGGCTTGGCCATGAAGGTCGCCGCCACGTCGTGCTTGAGCGCGGCCTCGCGCATGGTGCGCTTGAACACGGTGATCTGGTCGGCCAGGTGCAGGGCCTCGCCGTGACGGAAGTTGATTTCCATCTGCGCCGGGCCGTCTTCGTGGATCAGCGTGTCGAGGTCCAGATCCTGCAGCTCGCACCAGTCGTAGACGTCCTCGAACAGCGGATCGAATTCGTTGGCGGCGTCGATGGAGAACGACTGCCGGCCCACTTCCGGGCGCCCGGAGCGGCCCATCGGCGCCACCAGCGGGAAGTCCGGGTCGCTGTTGCGCTTGGTCAGGTAGAACTCCATCTCCGGCGCGACGATCGGCCGCCAGCCCTTGTCGGCGTAGAGCTTGAGCACGTTCTTGAGGATGTTGCGCGGCGACAGCTCGATCGGGTTGCCCTGCTTGTCGAAGGTGTCGTGGATCACCATCGCGGTCGGCTCGATGGCCCAGGGCACGAGGAACACAGCGTTCTCGTCGGGGCGACAGAACATGTCGATGTCCGCCTCGTCGAGCAGCTCGTAATAGATGTCGTCCTCGACGTAGTCGCCGGTCACGGTCTGCAGCAGCACGCTCTCTGGGAGGCGCATGCCCTTCTCGTCGAGGAACTTGTTGGTCGGCGAGATCTTGCCGCGGGCAATGCCGGTCAGGTCGCTGACCAGGCATTCGACTTCGGTGATTTTGCGTTCTTTCAGCCAGCTCGTGAGCTGGTCTAGCTTGGTACTCATAGAGACCTCAGGGTTGGAGAATCCGACTAGGTATAGTCGGTTCAGCGTTGCCCCGCCCTCTCCCTGCAAGCCTCACCAAAGGCCTGGAAGATGGCGAGATAATTCGGATTGGATGCTACCTGCCACTCGGGGTGCCATTGCACCCCCAGCGCGAAGCTTTTTGCACCTTCGACGGAAAAAGCTTCGACCAACCCGTCGGGCGCCAGAGCTTCTACGCGAAGGCCCGGCGCCAGACGTGCAACGCCCTGGCCATGAATGGAATTGATCTGGAACTCGCGCGGCAAGCCGATGCCGTCGAGCAGCCCGCCGGGCTGCACCTGCAGTGCATGGCGCGGGCCGTACTGCACCTCGACCGGCTGCTCCTTCGGCTCGCGGTGATCCAGCAGCCCTGGGATCTCGTGCACGCGCTGGTGCAAGGTGCCGCCGAAGGCCACGTTGATTTCCTGGAAGCCGCGGCAGATGCCCAGCAGCGGCACGCCGGCGTCGAGCGCCGCGCGGATCAGCGGCAGCGTGGTGGCATCGCGTGCGCTATCGTGCAAGGTACCGGGTGCGCTGGCGGCGCCAGCGTAATGATGAGGTTCGACGTTGGACGGCGAGCCGGTGAACAGCAGGCCGTCGAGCTGTTCGAGCAGCTGCGGCAGCGCCAGCAGCTCGCCGAGCGCCGGCACGATCAGCGGCATGCCACCGGCGCCGACCACCACCGCGCGCAAATACTTGTCGCCGGCGGTGTGATAGAGGTTGTGACCGATCTGCTTGGTGCAGGCACTGACGCCGACTATCGGCAGGCGAGACATGAGACACCCGTTTTATTGCTGTTATGGGTTTGAGCCGAGCTTAGCCTTGTTCATTTTTTTACACAATAGCCCTGTAAAAAATTGAACACACCCGACTGAGCACCCCGCCCGGCCAGGCGTTTCAGCCAGACGCAATGCCCTGAAACGCCCCAAAACTGGCCGTGCAGCCCTCTTTTAGGGCATCATAGGGCTCTCTTGACAGCCATGGGTGTTTCCGATTGACTCACACCCATGCAGTTGCATGATTGATATTTTTAACAATAAAGGTGTTGCATCATGTCGGTACCCCCGCGTGCCGTTCAGCTTAACGAAGCGAACGCGTTCCTTAAGGAACATCCTGAGGTCCTGTTCGTCGACCTTCTTATTGCAGATATGAACGGCGTGGTGCGCGGCAAGCGCATCGACCGTAACGCCCTGCACAAGGTGTACGAGAAAGGCATCAACCTGCCGGCGTCGCTGTTCGCCCTCGACATCAATGGCGCCACCGTGGAAAGCACCGGCCTGGGCCTGGACATCGGCGATGCCGACCGCATCTGCTTCCCCATCCCCAATACCCTGTGCAACGAACCCTGGCAGAAGCGCCCCACCGCGCAGCTGCTGATGACCATGCACGAACTGGATGGCACCCCCTTCTTCGCCGACCCGCGCGAAGTGCTGCGCCAGGTGGTGCAGAAGTTCGACGACATGGGCCTGAAGATCTGCGCCGCCTTCGAGCTGGAGTTCTACCTGATCGACCAGGAGAACGTGAACGGCCGGCCGCAGCCGCCGCGCTCGCCGATCTCCGGCAAGCGCCCGCATTCGACCCAGGTGTACCTGATCGACGACCTCGACGAATACGTCGACTGCCTGCAGGACATGCTCGAAGCCGCCAAGGAGCAGGGCATCCCGGCCGACGCCATCGTCAAGGAAAGCGCCCCGGCGCAGTTCGAGGTCAACCTGCACCACGTCGAGGACGCCATCAAGGCCTGCGACTACGCGCTGCTGCTCAAGCGCCTGATCAAGAACATCGCCTACGACCACGAGATGGACAGCACCTTTATGGCCAAGCCCTACCCGGGCCAGGCCGGCAACGGCCTGCACGTGCACATCTCGCTGCTGGACAGGAAGACCGGCAAGAACATCTTCGCCTCCGACGACCCGCTGCAGAACCAGCCGCTGCGCCACGCCATCGGCGGCATTCTCGACACCATGGCCGCGAGCATGGCCTTCCTCTGCCCCAACGTGAACTCCTACCGCCGCTTCGGCGCGCAGTTCTACGTGCCCAACGCGCCGAGCTGGGCGCTGGACAACCGCACCGTGGCCGTGCGCGTGCCCACCGGCAGCGCCGACGCCGTGCGCATCGAACACCGGGTGGCCGGCGCCGACGCCAACCCCTACCTGATGCTGGCCTCGATCCTCGCCGGCATCCACCACGGCCTGACCAACCAGATCGACCCGGGCGAGCCGATCGAAGGCAACTCCTACGAGCAGCTCGAGCAGAGCCTGCCGAACAACCTGCGCGACGCGCTGCGCGAGCTGGACGACAGCGAGGTGCTGAACAAGTACATCAGCCCGGACTACATCGACATCTTCGTCGCCTGCAAGGAAGCCGAGCTGCAGGAGTTCGAGACCACCATCTCCGACCTCGAGTACAACTGGTACCTGCATACCGTCTGATGCAATGCCCGACGCCGGCCCTAGTGCCGGCGTTGTTTTGTCTGCCACCCACGCTCTGCCGAACCGCCCGCGCCATGCGCAGCGGCGAAGCCATGCCTCGAGGAGGTCGTCATGTTTCGCGTTCTCGCTCCGCTACTGCTGGCCCTGGCTCCCGGACTGACGGCCGCCGCCGACAGCATCCGCGTCTACAACTGGAACGACTACATCGCCCCGCAGGTGCTGGAGAGTTTCACCCGTGACACCGGCATCGCCGTGGAGTACCGCACCTTCAGCAGCGCCGAGGAACTGGCCAACGCCCTGGCCAGCGGCGAGTCCATCGACGTCGCGGTGCCCTCGCACAACGACCTGCCGGCGCTGATTGCCGCCGGCGGCATCCAGCCGCTGGACCTGCGCCTGCTGCCCAACCGCAAGCACCTGGACAAGCAGCTGCTGAGCAAGCTGGCCGCGGTCGACCCGCAGAATCGCCACGCCGTGCCCTACCTGTGGGGCGCGGTGGGCCTGGCGATCAACGTGCCGCAGGCCGAGGCCGCCTACGGCGGGCCGCTGCCGGACAGCTGGAGCCTGCTGTTCGACGCCGCGCAGAGCGCGCGCCTGGCCAGTTGCGGCGTCAGCGTGCTGGACGCCCCGGACGAGACCCTGGCGCTGCTGCTCAACTACCAGGGCCGCAGCCTGGCGCGCAGCGCGCCGAGCCGCATCGAGCGCGCCGGCAACCTGCTCGACGGCCTGCGCCCGCACCTGCGCTACGTCGACAGCGAACGCTATATCGACGACCTCAGCCACGGCCGCCTGTGCCTGGCCATGGCCTGGGTCGGCGACGCCCTGGCCGCCGCCGACGCCGGCCAGCCGGTGCGCTTCCTGGTGCCCGAGGAAGGCTCGGTGCTGTTTATCGACAACCTGGTGATCCCAGCCAGCGCACGGCGCGCCGACCTGGCCCATCGTTTCATC
Organism: Pseudomonas sp. PL-6; assembly: GCF_054110165.1. Classification (NCBI taxonomy): domain Bacteria; kingdom Pseudomonadati; phylum Pseudomonadota; class Gammaproteobacteria; order Pseudomonadales; family Pseudomonadaceae; genus Pseudomonas; species Pseudomonas sp. PL-6. The sequence goes on from NZ_CM134189.1 coordinate 4,957,745, forward strand.
GACTACCTGATGCAGCCGCAGGTGGCCGCGCTGATCACCGCCGAGACCCTCTACCCCAACGGCAATGCCGATTCCGCGCAGTTCCTCGACGCCGCCCTGCTCAACCAGCCCGGGCTCTATCCGGACCAGGACACCAAGCGCCGCCTGCACGCCCTGGAGGTGCTGCCGGAGAAACACGCCGAAGTGCGCGACCGGGTCTGGCAGCGCTTTCGCGCCGGCGGCTGAAGGACTGACGCTGAAGCCAGGCGCGGCCAAGGCGCATTGCGGTGGCGAACGACTTGCCTCGGCAGCGCCGCCTGGCATCCAATAGCGCCTCCTTGCCCCCGGAGTTCACCATGTCGCGCCCCGCCAGCCCCCGCAAACCGCGCGCCAGCAGCCAGGCGCGGATCGCCGTGATCCTCCAGGCCGCACGTGCGCTGCTGGCCGAGCAGGGCGTGGCCAACCTGTCGATCTATGCCGTGGCCGAGCGTGCGGCGATTCCGCCGTCCTCGGTCTACCACTTCTTCGCCAGCGTGCCGGCGCTGCTCGAAGGCCTCACCGCCGACGTCCACGCCGCCTTCCGTGCCTGCCTGCAGCAGCCGGTGGAACACGCCGCGCTGCGCAGCTGGCACGACCTGTCGCGCCTCGTCGAGCAGCGCATGCTGGCGATCTACGCCGCCGACGCCGCCGCGCGCCAGCTGATCCTCGCCCAGCACGGCCTGGCCGAGGTGACCCAGGCCGACCGCCAGCACGACGTGGAACTGGGGCGACTGATGCAGGCGCTGTTCGAGCGCCACTTCCCCCTGCCGCAACTGCCGAGCGATATCGAGGTGTTCGCCCTGGCCATGGAGCTGGGCGACCGCGTCTACGCCCGCTCGGTGCAGCTGCACGGCGCCATCACCCCGCGCCTGGCCGAGGAAGGCATGCGCGTGTTCGACGCCTACCTCGGCCTGTACCTGCCCGCCGCCCTGCCGAAACGCCCCGCGCCGCTTACCTAGGGTGTCGCGGGGCCGCCTGGCCGCGCGCACCGCTGACCATGAGGCCTGCGGCGCACGGCGCGCCACAGCCCTGCAGGGGCACATTTGTTCGCGAACGACCTTGGCCCGGCGCGCGGCCCTGTTCGCGGATTACTCCGCGTCTCCCCAAGCGGGCTCGGCCAGGAACCAGATTGACGGATACTAATCCGATAAAAATCCGAAATATTTTGCCTTTCCTGCCTTATCAATCTTCTAAATTCGATTTTTATCGGATATAAATCGAGCATCTCGCCATGATCGATGTTCTGCCATGGCTTCCCGAGCAGGCCTCCGCGAGCCCGGAGCCGCCTGCCCACAAGTCCAAGAGGTGCTGTATGTCCCGTATCGTCACCGTCGCCGCGACCCAGATGGCCTGTTCCTGGGATGTCGCCGGCAATATCGCCAACGCCGAGAAGCTGGTGCGCCAGGCCGCCGCCCGGGGCGCGCAGATCATCCTGATCCAGGAGCTGTTCGAGACCCCCTACTTCTGCCAGAAGCCCAATGCCGACTACACCCAGCTGGCCACCCCGGTGGAGGAAAATCCGGCGATCCTGCACTTCCAGAAGGTCGCCGCCGAACTGCGAGTGGTGCTGCCGATCAGCTTCTTCGAGCGTGCCGGTCGCGCCCGCTTCAATAGCATCGCGATCATCGACGCCGACGGCAGCAACCTCGGGATTTATCGGAAAAGCCATATCCCGGACGGCCCCGGCTACCACGAGAAGTACTACTTCAACCCGGGCGATAGCGGCTTCAAGGTGTGGGACACCGCCTACGCCAGGATCGGCGTCGGCATCTGCTGGGACCAGTGGTTCCCCGAATGCGCGCGCAGCATGGCGCTGCTGGGCGCGGAAATCCTGTTCTACCCCACCGCCATCGGCAGCGAGCCGCACGACCCCGCCATCAACTCGCGCGAGCACTGGCAGCGCGTGCAGCAGGGCCACGCCGGCGCCAACCTGATGCCGCTGGTGGCCAGCAACCGCATCGGCCGCGAGGAGCAGGACGGCTACGCCATCAGCTTCTACGGCAGCTCCTTTATCGCCAACCAGTTCGGCGAGAAGGTCGAGGAGCTGGATCAGAGCGAGGAAGGCGTGCTGGTGCACAGCTTCGATCTGACCGAGCTGGAGAAGGTGCGCAGCGCCTGGGGCGTATTCCGCGACCGCCGGCCGAACCTATACTGGCCGCTGGCGACCCTCGACGGCGAGAGCCTCTCCGAATAACCCCCCATACCTTCGCCGGTGCGCACGACGCACCCTACGGATCGAACCATGACCACCCTGAACAGCACTCCACGCGCCGACGGTTTCCGCATGCCGGCGGAATGGGAACCCCACAGCCAGACCTGGATGGTCTGGCCCGAACGCCCGGACAACTGGCGCCTCGGCGGCAAGCCGGCGCAGGCCGCCTTCGCCGCGGTGGCCCGCGCCATCGCCGAGTTCGAACCGGTGACCGTCTGCGTGTCCGCCGCGCAGTACGAGAACGCCCGCGCGCGCCTGGATCACGCGCGCATCCGCCTGGTGGAAATCACCACCGACGACGCCTGGGTGCGCGACACCGGGCCGACCTTCGTCACCAACGCCAGCGGCGAAGTGCGCGGCGTGGACTGGACCTTCAACGCCTGGGGCGGCTTCGACGGCGGCCTGTACTGGCCCTGGCAGCGCGACGACCAGGTGGCGCGCAAGATCCTCGAGATCGAAGGCTGCAAGCGCTATCGCACCGAGGGCTTCGTGCTCGAGGGCGGCTCGATCCACGTCGACGGCGAAGGCACCCTGATCACCACCGAAGAGTGCCTGCTCAACCGCAACCGCAACCCGCACCTCTCCCGCGAGCAGATCGAGGCGCAGCTAGCGGAGCAGCTGGCCATCGATACGGTGATCTGGCTGCCGGACGGCCTGTACAACGACGAAACCGACGGTCACGTCGACAACTTCTGCTGCTACGTGCGCCCCGGCGAGGTGCTGCTGGCCTGGACCGACGACGCCAGCGATCCCAACTACCCGCGCTGCCAGGCCGCCATGCGCGTGCTGGAAAGCGCGCGCGACGCCAAGGGTCGCCAGCTGATCGTGCACAAGATGCCGATCCCCGGGCCGATTCACGCCACTGAGGAAGAGTGCGCCGGCGTCGACGCCGCCGAAGGCAGCCAGGCACGCGATCCGTCGATCCGCCTGGCCGGCTCCTACGTCAACTTCCTCATCATCAACGGCGGCATCGTCGCGCCGAGCTTCGACGACGCCAAGGACGCCGAGGCCCGCGCCATCCTCGAGCGGGTCTTCCCCGCGCACCGCGTGGTGATGGTGCCCGGCCGCGAGATCCTCCTCGGCGGCGGCAATATCCACTGCATCACCCAGCAGCAGCCGGCGCCGCAAGGGCGCTGAAGCGTCGGCCGGGCCGCGCTCAGCGGCCCGCCTGCAACGCCCGCCTGGTACTCAGCGGATCCAGCTGGCGCAGCGCCTGGTAGTGGCTGACGAACACCTGGCCGCCGAAACGCTGGAGAAAGTCCGAGCGGTCGAGCTGGTCCATCACCGGCCCCTTGACCTCCGACAGGTGCAGCTGCACCCCGGCGGCGCGCAGGCGCTCGGCGATGGCCTCCAGCGACTCCAGGGCGCTGGCGTCGATCAGGTTGATCCCCGGGCACATCAGCACCAGGTGACGCACCTGCGGCCGCGCGGCGACCAGCGCGGCGACGCGGTCCTCGAGATAACGCGCATTGGGAAAGTACAGGCTCTCGTCGACCCGCAGCGACAGCACGCTGGGGCTCTCGATCACCTGGAAGCGCTCGACGTTGCGAAAGTGCTCGCTGCCCGGCACCTGGCCGACCACCGCGATATGCGGGCGGCTGGTGCGCCAGAGAAACAGCAGCAGCGACAGGCCGACGCCGAGGACGATGCCGGTCTCGACGCCGAGCAGCAGCACCGCGGCCAGGGTCGCCGCCTGCGCCGCGCCGTCCTGCCGCGAATAGCGCCAGGTGCGCGCCAGCCCGCGCAGGTCGATCAGCCCCCACACCGCGACGACGATGATCGCCGCCAGCGCCGCCTGCGGCAGCCGCTGCAGCAGCGGCGCCAGCAGCAACGCGCCGAGGGCAATGCCGACGGCGCTGAACACCCCGGCCATGGGCGTCCGCGCGCCGGCCTCGAAGTTGACCTGGGAACGGGCGATGCCACCGGTCACCGGCAGGCCGCCGCTGAAGGCCGCCGCCAGGTTGGCCGCGCCGAGGCCGAGCAGCTCGCTGTCCGGCTCGATGCGCTGGCGCCGCCTGGCCGCCAGGGTCTGCGCCACCGCCATCGACTCGACGAAGCCCACCAGGCTGATCAGCAGCGCCGCCGGCAGCAGCTGCCGCGCCAGCTCGAGATCCAGCGGCGGCAGGCTCGGTACCGGCAGGCCGGCGGCGATGCTGCCGACCACCCGCACGCCGCGCTCATCCAGTTGCCACAGCCAGACCGCGCCGGTGGCCAGGATCATCGCCAGCACCGGCACCGCCCGGCTCAGGTTTCCGGCCCAGGCCTGATCCAGGCCGCAGCGTCGCAACAGCGGCGGCAAGCCGCGCCGCGCCCAGAACAGCAGCACCAGGCAGCCGACGCCGAGCAGCAGGGTCGGCCCGTGACTGGCCGGCAGGCCCCGCGCCAGCGCCGGCAGCAGTTGGCCCAGGGTCGCGCCGGCGGCGGCGATGCCGAGCAGCGGCGCCAGCTGGCCGAGGACGATCAGCAGGGCGGCGCCGCTGATAAAGCCGGAGATCACCGGATGGCTGAGGAAGTTGGCGACAAACCCCAGGCGCAGCAGCGCCATGCCACAGAGCAGCCCGCCGGACAGCAGCGCCAGCAGCAGGGCGGCGCCGGCGTACTCGGCGCTGCCGGCGGGAAACAGCGGCTGCAGGGCCGCCGCGGTCATCAGCGAGACCACCGCCACCGGGCCCACGGCCAGGGTGCGGCTGCTGCCGAACAGGGCATAGGCCAGCAACGGCAACATGCTGGCATAGAGCCCGGCGGCCGGCGGCAGACCGGCGAGCATGGCATAGGCCAGGCTCTGCGGGATCAGCAGCAGGGTGACGATCAGCGCCGCCAGGGCATCGCCGGCCGCGGTCTGCCGATCATAGTGCCGGCCCCACTCCAGCCAGGGCAACCAGCGGCGCAGCGACGAGGCTTTCATAGGCGGTCCAGGGGAATCTTCAGGTAGCGCACGCCGTTGTCCTCGGCCGGCGGCAGCTGCCCGGCGCGCATATTGACCTGCACCGCCGGCAGCATCAGGGTCGGCACCTCCAGCGTGGCATCGCGCGCCTGGCGCATGGCGACGAAGGCGTCCTCGCCGATGCCCTCGTGCACGTGCAGGTTGTGCGCGCGCTGCTCGGCCACCGTGGTCTCGCAGCAGAAATCGGCGCGCCCCGGCGCCTTGTAGTCGTGGCAGAGAAACAGGCGGGTGGCGTCCGGCAGTTCGAACAGGCGGCGGATCGAACGGTACAGGGTGCGCGCATCGCCGCCGGGAAAATCGCAGCGCGCCGTGCCGTAGTCCGGCATGAACAGGGTGTCGCCGACGAAGACGGCGTCACCGATCACGTAGCTCATGCAGGCCGGCGTGTGCCCCGGGGTGTGCAGGGCGAAGGCCTCGATGGCGCCGATCTGGAAGCGCTCGCCGTCGCGCAGCAGGCGGTCGAACTGGGAACCGTCGGTGGCGAACTCGCGGCCGGCGTTGAACAGCTGGCCGAAGGTGCTCTGCACCTGGGTGATGCGCTCGCCGATGGCCAGCCGGCCGCCCAGCTCGCGCTGCAGGTAGGGCGCGGCCGACAGGTGGTCGGCGTGCACATGGGTTTCCAGCAGCCAGTCCACCGTCAGGCCCTGCTCGCGCACATGGGCGACGATGCGGGCGGCGCCGGCATGCGAGGTACGCCCGGCGGCCGGGTCGTAGTCCAGCACCGAATCGACGATGGCGCAGCGGCGGCTGAGCGGGTCGGCGACCACGTAGCTGTAGGTGAAGGTGGCGGGATCGAAGAAGGGGGTGATGACGGGCGACATGCCGGCTCCCGGGCGGACGACGGCGAGTCGCCCGCCCCCTGCGATTCAGGATTTGGATTTACAAGTATTGACGCCTAACAGCGGATAGGCCGGACAGAAGCGGAAGATTCCGCTGGCCAGCGGCAGCAGGCCGATCCAGCCCCACAGGCCGATCACGCCGGACAGGCTGAGGCCGATCAGGATCAGCCCGGCGGCGATGCGCAGGCTGCGGTCGAGGTTCCCTACGTTGCGTTGCATGACGACCTCCTCGGTCAGTGGCCGCGCCGGCGCTCCAGCGCGGCAAAGATCAGCATCCCGGCGAGCAGCGCGGCGACGAACAGCGGCGCCTGCCAGTGCCCGCTGAGCAGAATGACCACGGCCGGCCCCGGGCAAATGCCGGCGATGCCCCAGCCGAGGCCGAACAGCAGGCTGCCGCCGACCAGCCGGGCATCCAGCTCGCGCCGCCTCGGCAACTGCATGGCGCCGCCCAGCAGCGCGCGGGAACGCCGCCCCGCCAGGTGCAGGGGCAGGGCCGCGACGGCGATGGCGCCGACCATCACCAGCGCCAGCGAGGGGTCCCAGGCGCCGGCCAGGTCGAGGAAGGCCAGCACCTTGGCCGGGTTGGCCATGCCGGCCAGCAGCAACCCCAGGCCGAACAGCAGGCCGCAGGCGAATGCACTGAGTCTGGCCATGTTCAGCCCCCCAACAGATGACGCAGGACAAACACCGTGGCGAAACCCGCGGCCATGAAGCACAGGGTCGCCACCAGCGAGCTCGGCGACAGGCGGGCAATCCCGCATACGCCATGGCCGCTGGTGCAACCGCTTGCGTAGCGAGTGCCAATCCCCACCAGCAGGCCGGCGCCGATCAGCCCGAGGGCGCCGCTGTCGAACTCGATCGCCGGCAGGGCGGCGAACAGGCCCCACAGCACGGGCGCGACCAGCAACCCGAGGAGGAACAGCGCCGCTTCGCCACGGCCCTGCGTGCCCGGCTGCAGCAGGCTGCCGAGCAGGCCGCTGACGCCGGCGATGCGGCCGTTGGCCAGGGCGAAGATGGCCGCCGCCAGGCCGATCAGCGCGCCGCCGGCCAGCGCGCTCCAGGGGGTGAAGGCGTTCCAGTCGATGCTCATTGCTCCTGGCCCGCGCAGAACAGCCGGTACAGCGTCTCGATCACCGCCAGCGCCGCCGGGCTGCTAATGCGGTAATGGATCTGCTTGCCGTCGCGGCGGGTTGCCACCAGGCCTTCGCGGCGCAGCACGGCCAGCTGCTGCGACAGGGTCGGCTGCTGGATGCCGAGCAGCGCCTCCAGCTCGCTGACGTTGCGCTCGCCCTGGGCCAGCTGGCACAGCAGCAGCAGGCGGTCCGGGTTGGCCAGGGCCTTGAGCAGCTGGCCGGCGGCATCGGCATTGGCGCGCAGCTGCTGGATATCGAGGGCGTCGGTCATGGCTACACCTTAGATAAATACAATATGTATTTTTATATATTGTATTTTTGAAAAGTGTTAGCCACTCCGACCAACGGTCAAGGCGTAGCCTGGATGTACCGCCATAAACGCAAAAAACCCGCCGAAGCGGGTTCTCTGGGCGTTGCCGCCGATCAGGAATCGGCGTCGGCAGCGGCCTGGTAGGCGGCGGCGTCGAGCAGCTTGTTCAGCTCGCTGGCATCGCTCGGCTTGAGCTTGAAGAACCAGCTGCCGTAGGGGTCGCTGTTGACGCTCTCGGGGCTGTCGGCCAGCGCCTCGTTGATCGCGATCACCTCGCCGCCGATCGGCGCGTAGATGTCGGAGGCGGCCTTGACCGACTCCACCACCCCGGCTTCCTGGCCGGCGTCCAGCTGCTTGCCGAGTTCCGGCAGCTCGATGAACACCACATCACCGAGGGCTTCCTGGGCGTGGTCGGAAATGCCCACGGTCACGCTGCCGTCGGCCTCCAGGCGCGCCCACTCGTGGCTGGCGGCGTAACGCAGATCGGCGGGAATATTGCTCATGTGTCGTTCCTCGTAAGCGATGACGGCAAGCGGGCCGTCAGGACAATTTAGCAGGCCGCGGCGGGAGCGAAAGCCGGCGCCGTGGCCAAAAAGATTCAGAACCTGTTTACGATCTCGCGAGCTAGAGCCATGCAAGGCAAAAACGGGCGAGGAAGCGGAGTTTACGAGCTGTAAATGAGCATTCCGAGCCTGTTTTTAACGCAGCAGGGCCGGCGCGCAGCAGATCGTAGACAGGTTCTTAGATCAGGGTTTTGCCGTTACGTACAAAGCTCGGCTTGACCACCCGCACCGGGTACCACTTGCCGCGGATCTCCACCTCGGCGCGCTCGCCGGTGGCCGCCGGCACGCGGGCCAGGGCGATGGACTTGTTCAGCGTCGGCGAGAAGCTGCCGCTGGTGATCTCGCCGTCGCCGATGCCCTCGACGCGCACCACCTGATGCGCGCGCAGCACACCGCGCTCCTCCAGCACCAGGCCGACCAGCTTGCTCGGGCAACCGGCGGCGCGCTGCGCCTCCAGTGCGGCGCGGCCAATGAAGTCGCGCGCGGCCGGCTCCCAGGCGATGGTCCAGGCCAGGTTGGCGGCCAGCGGCGAGACGCTCTCGTCCATGTCCTGGCCGTAGAGGTTCATTCCCGCCTCCAGGCGCAGGGTGTCGCGCGCGCCGAGGCCGATGGGGGCGATGCCGGCGCCGACCAGTTCGTTGAGGAAGGCGACGACTTCGCTGGCCGGCAGGATGATCTCCAGGCCGTCCTCGCCGGTGTAGCCGGTGCGGGCGATAAACCAGTCGCCCTCGGGCAGGCCCTGGAACGGCTTGAGTTCGTGGATCAGCGCGGCGCGCGCCTGGGTCACCAGCTCGGCGACGCGGGCGCGGGCGCGCGGGCCCTGGATGGCGAGCATGGCCAGGTCGCGGCGCTCGCGCAGCTCGACGGCGAAATCGCCGGCCTGGGCGTGCATCCAGGCCAGGTCCTTGTCGCGGGTGCCGGCGTTGACCACCAGGCGGTAGCCCTGCTCCTGGGAAGCAGAGTTGGTGAGGTAGACGATCAGGTCGTCGATCACCCCGCCCTGCTCGTTGAGCATGGCGCTGTACAGCGCCTTGCCGACGCCCTCCAGGCGCGCCACGTCGTTGGCCAGCAGGCGCTGCAGATAGGCCTGCGCCTGGCTGCCGGCGACGTCCACCACGCACATGTGCGAGACGTCGAACACGCCGCACTCGCGGCGCACCTGATGATGCTCCTCCACCTGCGAGCCGTAGTGCAGCGGCATGTCCCAGCCGCCGAAATCGACCATCTTGGCGCCCAGCGCCAGATGCAGGTCATAGAGGGGGGTACGCTGTCCCATGGGTTTCTCCTTCCGGGCTTGGCGAAGCGATTCAGACCACCTAGAAGCTACCTGCGTTGCCATTGCTGCGTTGAAAGCGGGTTCGAAATGCTCATGTACAAAAGTACATTCCGCTTTCTCTCCCGCTTTACTCACTGGTGCTCGCCCTTCGGGCCAGCCTTACGGCTGTTACTCCCGCTGGTCGTTGCGCCTTGCACTGGCGGCCTCGGCTACGCTTCTAGACGAATCTTGCCGGGTTACCCGGCTCGCGAATGGCGCGCATTGTAGCCGCAAGGTCGGCAGGGGTCATCCTGACCGAAGGTCGCCCTCGGTTAGCCGATCCGCCGCGCCGAACGGCGGATCAGCAGGATCACCGGCAGCAGGCCGACCAGTATCAGGGTCAGCGCCGGCAACGCTGCGCGCGCCCATTCGCCTTCGCTGGTCATCTCGAATACCCGCACCGACAGGGTGTCCCAGCCGAAGGGGCGCATCAGCAGGGTGGCCGGCATTTCCTTGAGCACGTCGACGAACACCAGCAGCGCAGCGGACAGGGTGCCCGGCAGCAGCAGCGGCAGATAGACCCGCAAGAACAGGCCGACGCCGCCGACGCCGAGACTGCGCGAGGCCTCCGGCAGCGACGGGCGGATGCGCGCCAGGCTGGTTTCCAGCGGGCCGAAGGCCACCGCCATGAAGCGGATCAGGTAGGCCACCAGCAGCGCCGCCAGGCTGCCCAGCAACAGCGGCTTGCCGGCGCCGCCCAGGGCGCCGGACAGCGGAATCACCAGTTCGCGGTCGAGGAAGCTGAACGCCAGCATGATCGCCACCGCCAGCACCGAGCCCGGCAGGGCGTAGCCGATATTGCCCAGGGCCACGCCGACGCGCACCCCGCGGGTCGGCGCCTGGCGCCGGGCGAAGGCCAGCAGCATGGCCACCGCGACCGTGATCAGCGCCGCCATGCCGCCCAGGTAGAGGCTGTGCAGGATCAGCCCGGCGTAGCGCTCGTCGAGGTCGAAGCGGCCGCGCTGCCAGAACCACACCAGCAGCTGCAGCAGCGGAATGACGAAGGCGCAGGCGAACACCAGGCCGCACCAGGCGCTGGCGGCGAACGCCTGCCAGCCGTGCAGCTGGTACAGCGCCTGGCCGCGCGGGCGTTCGTTGGCCGGCCGCGCGGCGCCGCGGGCGCGGCGCTCGCCATAGAGCACCAGGGCCACCGCCAGCAGCAGCAGGCTGGCCAGCTGGGTGGCGCTGGTCAGGCTGTAGAAGCTGTACCAGGTCTTGTAGATGGCGGTGGTGAAGGTGTCGAAGTTGAACACCGACACCGCGCCGAAATCGGCCAGGGTCTCCATGATCGCCAGGGCCAGGCCGGCGCCGATGGCCGGCCGCGCCATGGGCAGGGCGACGCGCCAGAAGGCCTGCCAGGGACTCTGCCCGAGCACTCGCGCGGCCTCCATCAGGCCCTTGCCCTGGGCCAGGAAGGCGCCGCGGGCGAGCAGGTAGACGTAGGGGTAGAACACCAGCACCAGGACGATGATCACCCCGCCGGTGGAGCGCACCCGCGGCAGGCGCAGGCCGCTGCCGAACCACTCGCGCAGCAGGCTCTGCACCGGCCCGGCGAAATCCAGCAGGCCGACGAAAACGAAGGCCAGCACGTAGGCGGGAATGGCGAAGGGTAGCATCAGCGCCCAGTCCAGCCAGCGCCGCCCGGGAAACTCGCAGAGGCTGGTGAGCCAGGCCAGGCTGACGCCGAGCAGGGTCACGCCGATGCCGACGCCGAGTACCAGGGTCAGGGTATTGCCGATCAGCCGCGCCATCTGCGTCTGCCACAGGTGCGCCCAGATCTGCGCGTCCACCTCGTGCCAGCTGAGCAGCAGCACCGACAGCGGCAACAGCACCAGCAGGGCAACGGCGAAGACGATGGGGTACCAGCGACGCTGGACGGGATGCGGCACGCGGATTCCTCGACGGCGGAAAAGACGACGCCCCGGCTGGGCGGGGCGTCGAAGTATAACGGCAGCAGCGCGGATCACCGAGGGTACGCCGTGACGCACCCGCGGCGCTCTCGCCAGCAGCTTACTGCCAGCCAGCGCGATCCATCAGCATGGTCGCTTCGGCCTGGCGCTTGCCGGCCACTTCGGTGGCGATGGAGTCGGCCTTGAAGCTGCCCCAGGCGGCCACTTCCTCGGACGGCGCAACTGCCGGGTTGGCCGGGAATTCCTGGTTGACGCCGGCGAAGATGCTCTGCGCTTCCGGGGTGGTCATCCACTCCAGCAGCTTGCGGGCCTGCTCCGGGTGCGGCGCGTGCTTGGTCACGCCGGCGCCGGCCAGGTTGACGTGCACGCCACGGTCGTTCTGGTTCGGCCAGAACGGCTTGACCTTCAGATCCGGCTGCTGCTTGTGCAGACGGCCGTAGTAGTAGGTGTTGGTGATGCCGACGTCGCACTGGCCGGCGTCGATGGCCTGCAGCAGCGCGGTGTCGTCGGCGAACACGTCGGTGGCCAGGTTGTTCACCCAGCCCTTGACGATCTGCTCGGTCTTCTCGGCGCCGTGGGTCTCGATCAGGGTGGCGGTCAGCGACTGGTTGTACACCTTCTTGCTGGTGCGCAGGCACAGGCGGCCTTCCCAGTTCTTGTCGGCCAGCGCTTCGTAGGTGGACAGCTCTTCCGGCTTGACCCGCTCGGTGGAGTAGAAGATGGTCCGCGCGCGCAGCGACAGGCCGGTCCAGCTGTCGCTGCTGGAACGGTACTGGGCGGGGATATTGGCGGCGATCAGGTCCGACTTGGTCGGCTGCAGCACGCCTTCCTGCTCGGCCTGCCAGAGGTTGCCGGCGTCGACGGTGATCAGCAGGTCGGCCGGGGTGTTGGCGCCTTCGGCCTTGAGGCGGGCGATCAGCGGGGCTTCCTTGTCGGTGATGAACTTCACCTTGACCCCGGTCTTCTCGGTGTAGAGATCGAATACCGGCTTGATCAGCTCGTCGATACGGGCGGAGTAGACCACCACCTCATCGGCGGCCTGGACGGCGCTTGCCAGGGTGCCGAGGGTGAATGCAGCGAGCAGCGCGTTGCGAGCCTTCATGGGACCAGCCTCTTGTGGATGAAAAAAGTGGCTGAATAGTAGTGAATGTTATTTGCCTTCTCAACGTAAATACGTCAACAAAAGTCAACGAGTGTTACAAGGCGCGCGCCAGCTCCGGCAGGTCGCCGCTCAGCCCCAGCGCCTGACGCACGAACAGCGCCTTGGCCTCGGCCTGGCCATCGACCAGATCGAGGCCGACGTTGCGCAGCAGCCGCACCGGCAAGGGGTCGGCCTGGAACAGGCGCTGGAAGCCCTCCATCGCCGCCATCATCGCCAGGTTGTGCGGCATGCGCCGGCGCTCGAAGCGACTCAGCACGCGCTCCTCACTCAGGTTCTCGCCACGCTCGGCGGCATGCAGCAGCACCTCGGCCAGCACCGCGGCGTCGAGAAAACCCAGGTTGACCCCCTGCCCCGCCAGCGGGTGGATGGTATGCGCGGCGTCGCCGATCAGCGCCAGCCCCGGCTCGACGTAACGCTTGGCATGACGCTGACGCAGCGGGATGCACAGGCGACGGTCGGCATGCAGCACCTGGCCGAGGCGGTGCTCGAAGGCCTTGCCCAGCTCGATGCAGAAGGCTGCATCGTCCAGTGCCATGAGCCGCTCGGCCTCGCTCGGCAGGGTCGACCAGACGATCGAGCACCAGTGCTCGCCCGCCGCGCCGGCCAGCGGCAGGAAGGCCAGCGGGCCGTCGTCGGTGAAGCGCTGCCAGGCGGTGGCCTGGTGCGGGCGCTCGACCCGCACGCTGGTGACGATGGCGTGGTGCAGGTAATCCCACTCGCGGCTGGCGCAGCCGGCCAGGCGGCGCACCGCGGAGTTGGCGCCATCGGCCGCCACCAGCAGCGGCGCGCGTAGCTGGCGGCCGCCCTCCAGGGTCAGCAGCCAGTCGTCGCCGCTGCGGCGCAACTGCTCCAGGCGCGCGCCGGGCAGCAGGCCGAGCTGGCTGTCGTGCAAACGCTCGAGCAGGGCGTCCTGCACCACGCGGTTCTCGACTATGTGGCCGAGGGTTTCGGCATGCACGCTGGCCGCGGCGAAATGGATGCTGCCGGTGCCGCTGCCGTCCCACACGCGCATCTCGCCATAGGCGCAGGCGCGCCGCGCGGCGATGCCGTCCCAGGCGCCGAGGCGTGCAAGGATGCGCTGGCTGGCCATGGACAGGGCGCTGACCCGCGGCTCGAAGGCGGCAGCCGGGTCGAACGGCGCCAGGCGCAGCGGGCTGCCGTCCACCACCAGGATTTCCAGGCCGCTGTGCTCCAGGGCCAGCGCCAGGGCGCTGCCGACCATACCGGCACCGACGATGATCAGATCCGCGCGCATATCCATTCCTGCGTCAATCATGAGTAGGGTGTCGCGGGGCCAGTCACAGATTGCGCGTCCCCAGGCCCATGGCCTGGCGAGCGAACCAGCGCTTGGCCGGCGGCAGCAGGTCGAGGCCGAGCAACCCGAGGTTGCGTCCGGCGGTCAGCAGCGGCTGGGCATTGCTGAACAGCCGGGTGACCCGGTCGGAGAAGCCCAGGGTCAGTTGCTGGTCCAGTTGCTGACGCTGCAGGTAGCCCTGCAGGGTGGCGAAGTCGCCGAGCGGCGCGGTGGCGGCCTGCAGCACCTCGGCCAGCGCCAGGGTGTCGCGCAGCGACAGGTTGTAGCCCTGCCCGGCGATGGGGTGCAGGCTGTGCGCCGCGTTGCCCAGCACCACCAGGTGCGGCCGCACCTGCTCCTGCGCCCCGACCAGGCTCAGCGGATAGAGATGGCGTGCGCCGACCTGGCGCAAGGCGCCCAGGCGGTAACCGAAGGCCTGCTGCAGCTCGGCGAGAAAGGCCGCGTCGTTCAGCCTGAGCAGGCGCTCGGCATCGGCGGCGGCGCGGGTCCAGACCAGCGCGCAGCGGTTGTCGGTGAGCGGCAGCAGGGCCATCGGCCCGTCGTCAGTGAAGCGCTCGAAGGCCTGACCGCGGTGGGCCTCCAGCGGAGTGACATTGGCGATCAGCGCGCTCTGCCCGTAGGGCCGCTGACTGACGCCGATGCCCAGTTGCTCGCGCAGGCCGGAACGGCCGCCGTCGGCCAGCACGGCCAGGTCGCAGTCGAGCTGGCGCTCGTCGCTCAGACTCAGGCGGTAGCCGTCGTCCAGACGCTGCAACCCGGTGACCTCGGCCGGGCAGTACCACTGCACCACCTCGGCATCGAGCGCCTGCCACAGGCAATGGCCGATCCAGGCGTTCTCCACCACGTAGCCGAGCGCCGGCACCCCTTCCTCGATGGCTTGCAGGCGCGCGGCGCCGAAACGGCCACGGTCGGAGACGTGAATCTGCAGGATCGCCTCGGCGCGCTGGGCGATGGCCTGCCACAGGCCCAGGCGTTCGTAGATCAGCCGGCTGCCGTAGGACAGCGCGGTGGAACGCGCGTCGTAGCTGGGCTGATAGCTGCTGCCGGGGGCGAAGGGTTCGATCAGGGCAATGTGCCAGCCGCGCTGGCGCGCCGTGTCCTGCAGCGCCAGGGCCAGGCTCGCGCCGACCAGGCCGCCGCCGATAATGGCCAGCTGTACCCGCGCCATCAACGCAGTCCCGCCGTCAGGGCCAGGCTGGCACCGAGCCGTCTCCCAACAGCCCCGCCACCGATAATCGCCAACTGCACGCGATTCATCGGCTCAGGCGGCCTGACTGCGCGCGGCGGCCATCAGCGCCTCGATCTCGGCGACGGTCTTGGGCACGCCGTTGGTGAGAATCTCGCAGCCGCTCTTGGTCACCACCACGTCGTCCTCGATGCGCACGCCGATGCCGCGCCACTTCTTGGCGACCTTTTCATTGTCCACGGCGATATAGATGCCCGGCTCGACCGTCATCGCCATGCCCGGCTCGAGCACGCGCCACTCGCCGCCGACCTTGTAGTCGCCGACGTCGTGCACGTCCATGCCCAGCCAGTGACCGGCGCGGTGCATGTAGAAGGCCTTGTAGGCCTCGCTGGCGATCAGCGCCTCGACCTCGCCCTCGAGCAGGCCGAGTTCGACCAGGCCGGCGGTGATCACCCGCACGGTGGCCTCGTGCGCCTCGTTCCAGTGCTTGCCCGGGGCGATCTCCTTGAAGGCGGCCTCCTGCGCGGCCAGCACCAGCTCGTAGATGGCCTTCTGCTCGGCGGAGAACTTGCCGCCGACCGGGAAGGTGCGGGTGATGTCGCTGGCGTAGCAGTCGATCTCGCAGCCGGCGTCGATCAGCACCAGATCGCCGTCCTTGAGCGGCGCGTCGTTCTCGCGGTAGTGCAGGATGCAGGCGTTCTTGCCGGCGGCGACGATGCTGCCGTAGGCCGGCATCTTCGCCCCACCCTTGCGGAACTCGTAATCCAGCTCGGCTTCCAGGTGGTACTCGAACAGCCCGGCGCGGCTGGCCTGCATGGCACGCACGTGGGCGCGCGCGCTGATCTCGGCGGCCTCCTTCATCACCTTCACCTCGGCGGCCGACTTGTACAGGCGCATGTCGTGCAGCAGGTGGTCGAGGGCGACGAACTCGTTGGGCGGCGTGGCGCCCTGGCGGGCCTTGGCGCGGATATGGTTGATCCACTCCATCAGCCGGTGATCGAACTCCTGGTTGCAGCCGATGGCGTAGTAGACGCGCTCGCGCCCCTCGATCAGGCCGGGCAGGATGTCGTCGATGTCGCCGATGGGGAAGGCATCGTCGGCGCCGTAGTTGGCGATCGCGCCGTCCTGGCCGGCGCGCAGGCCGTCCCACAGCTCGCGCTCGGGGTCGCGCTCGCGGCAGAACAACACGTACTCGCCATGCTCGCGACCGGGGATCAGCGCCATCACCGCTTCCGGCTCGGGGAAGCCGGTGAGGTACTGGAAGTCGCTGTCCTGGCGGTAGATGTGCTCGACGTCGCGGTTGCGGATATACACCGGCGCCGCCGGCAGGATGGCGATGCTGTTGGGCTCCATCTGCGCCATCAGCGCCTTGCGCCGGCGGGCATACTCGGACTTGGGGATGCTGATCAAGACGGGCTCCGGAATAACTCAGTGCAGGGAGGGTTTGGCCGCAGGCGCCGCGGGCTTGGCGCACTCGGCGAACAGCAGCAGCGGCGCCACGCGCAGGTATTCCATGACTTCCATGTAATCGCTCTCGCCGTCCTCGGATTCCTCCAGGGCGCTCTGCACCTGGGCGATGGCGGACAGGTCCTGCAACACTTCCATGGCCTCGCCGCTCAGCGCGCCGTCGCGGGCGGTCAGGCCGAAGCCGCCGAGAAAGCCCTGGCACCACTGGCCGAGGGCGACGGCGCGCTGCGCCAGCGGCGCCTCGTCGTCCGGCAGCAGCAGGACCACGGTGACGTCTTCGCTGCACAGCTCGCCCTTGACCATCTCCTGCAGGCCGATCAGCGCCTGGCGCACGTTGTCCTGCGGCTCGCTGCCTAGCAGCTCGGCGGCGTCGAGCAGCCAGGCCTCGGCCTCGAAGCCGGCGCCGGCGCAACTGCGACCGAGCAGCAGGCCGTGCAGTTCGGCGGGGGAAACGGAATGCCCGGCGCTGCTCAGCAGGGCGGCGAAGGCGGCGTAGGGGGAGCTGGGAGTCGACATAGATAGCTAGGCGCCAGGCGGCGCAATCTCTAGAATGGAGGCCTCGTATCCTAGCACCGGCAGGCGCGCCAAGACCATCCGAGGCCGCCGGGGCGCCCGCGACGTGTTCGTCACGCCGCGGCCGCCAGGGTTTGACCCGCCGCCGCGACACGCCTATATAGTCCAGCCATTCCCTCCCGAAGCGAGAGCCCATGGAAGACGCCGATCTGCACGTATTGACCGCCAAGCTGGAACTGCTGATCCAGCGCGTCGAGCAGCTCAAGGCTCACAACCGACTCCTGCTGGCGAATGAACAGGCCTGGCGCGAGGAACGCGCCCATCTGATCGAAAAGAACGAATTGGCCCGGCACAAGGTCGAATCGATGATTTCGCGCCTCAAAGCCCTGGAGCAGGACACATGACCCAGTCGAACACCGTGACCGTCCATATCCTGGACAAAGAATATTGCATCGCCTGCCCGCAGGACGAACGCGCCAACCTGGAAAGCGCCGCCCGTTACCTCGACGGCAAGATGCGCGAGATCCGCACCAGCGGCAAGGTGATCGGCGCCGACCGCGTGGCGGTGATGGCCGCGCTGAACATCACCCACGACCTGCTGCACAAGCAGCAACGCCTGGATCAGGACGCCAGTTCGACGCGCCAGCAGGTGCGCGACCTGCTCGATCGCGTCGACCAGGCACTGGCCGACGACCAGGCCTCCTGAGCCGCCATGCCTGCCACTTCGTCGCAGACCGCCCCTCGGCTGCGGGGTTCGGGTATACTGGCCGCCACTTCCTGGGGTGTGCGCCAGTTGGGGATGTCCCTGAGCCGATACGCACAACCACGGGGGTTGCATGTTGGGGCCGGTGTGCATGTCCGCCTGACGGAAAGCCTTAACGCCTCCTGCATCCTCCACCTTGAACTTTCGGGTTCAAGGGCTAAACCGACAGCGGCACGCCGGGAAGTCATCCTTTCAGCCAGCGCCCACCCGGGCCGCCGCGCTCCGCTCCGCAGCCTCCATTCATGACCGCCAGCGCCGCCCCCAGTCGCCCGCAATTGCGCCGCCTGCTGCGTCAGCGCCGCCGCAGCCTCAGCCGCAGCCAGCAACGCCGCGCCGCCCGCGACCTGTATCGCCAGCTGGCGCAACACCCGCGCTTTCGCCGCGCCCGCGATATCGCCCTGTACCTGCCCACCGACGGCGAGATCGATCCACGGCCGCTGCTGGCCGCTGCGCAGAAGCGCGGCAAGCGCACCTACCTGCCGGTGCTCAGCGCCTGGCCGCGCACCAAGATGGTGTTCCAGCGCGTCACCCGGCACGAGAAACTGGCCGGCAATCGCTTCCGCATCCTCGAGCCGCGCCCGCAGCCGGCGCGCCAGCGCAAGGTCTGGGCGCTGGACCTGGTGCTGCTGCCGCTGGTGGGCTTCGACGCGCGCGGCGGCCGCCTGGGCATGGGCGGCGGTTTCTACGACCGCAGCCTGGCCTACCTGCACAGGCGCAAAAATTGGCACAAGCCGACGCTATTGGGCCTGGCGCACGAATGTCAGCGGGTGGACGAACTGGCGCTGGCCAGCTGGGACGTGCCCTTGCAGGCGACGGTAACGGACAGGGCTTGGTACTGAAGGCGGGGAAGTGGCACCGCGTTCCCTGCGGCGCTGGAAGCTGGCGACCCGAAACTCAGGGCTGCTGCGTTACATTGACCGGGACGTCCTGCTGACGCTCCCAAAGGCTCTGGGTGTAACCCGTGGTAACCACGCCCAGGCTGAACAGCACTACGAGAACCCACAAAAGATCTGGCTTGCGTTTCATCTATTGCCTCCCCCTTCAAGGCAACTGCGCACGTTGATCGCGGCGTTATTGTTTTATGCAATCCGACGTCGCCAAGCGTTAAGCCGGGCATTTTCCGCCAGTGCCGAGCACTGTGCAATTTCCGGCGCCAACCGGCCGTCGGAGATCTCCACTCAAACGAGCGTCCGCTTACGGACCGGTCTGCAGGAGCAAAGTTCATGCCTTATTGGCTGATGAAGTCCGAACCCGACGAATTATCCATCCACGACCTGCAGCGCCTGGGCCGTGCGCGCTGGGACGGCGTGCGCAATTACCAGGCGCGCAACTTCCTGCGCGCCATGGCGCCGGGCGAGCTGTTCTTCTTCTACCACTCCAGCTGCCCGCAGCCGGGTATCGCCGGTATCGGCCGCATCGCCGGGCCGGCCTACCCCGACCCCACCGCGCTGGAGCCGCATAGCCACTACTTCGACGCCAAGGCCAGCGCCGAGAAGAATCCCTGGAGCGCGCTGGACGTGGAGTTCGTCGAGGCCTTCGCCGATGTGCTGCCGCTGCCGCAGTTGAAGAACAATCCACTGCTGGCCGAACTGGCGCTGGTGCAGCGCGGCAGCCGGCTGTCGGTGATGCCGGTGGGCGCGGCCGAATGGGCGGCGATTCTCGCCATGCGTTGAGTCGCAGCCGGCACTGTGCTATCACCACAAGGAAGCCTTCGGAGTCCGCCCATGCCGGCACTTTCCGCCTGGCCGGCGCGCCTGGCGCTGGCCCTCCTCCTCGTGGTGCTGAGCAGTGCCAGCGTGCTGCTCTGGCGTCAGCTCGAGGGCGAGCGGCAGCAGCGTCTGGAGGAGCGCCTCGGCTACCAGGCGCGCAGCCTGGCCCGCCAGCTGGAAAGCACCCTGCACCTGGAGGTCGCCAGCCTCGAACGCATCGCCCGTCTGTGGAACAGCCTGGGCCGGCTGCCGCGGGCCAGCTGGGAGGAGGAGGTGGCCCACGCGCTGCGCGGTTTCCCCGCCTATCAATCGATCCAGTGGGTCGGCGACGACCTGCGCATGCGCTGGCTGCTGCCGCTGGCCGGCAACGAGGCGGCGCTGAACTTTCGCCTCACCGCCGATCACCCCAACTACCCGCTGGCCATGCAGGCGCGCGACAGCGGCGAGCAGCGTTTCTCCAACAGCTTCGAGCTGGTCCAGGGCGGCCGCGGCTTCGTCCTCTACACCCCGCTGTACCGCGACGAGGGCGGCGCGCGGGTGTTCGACGGTTTCCTCCAGGGGGTGTTTCGCGTCGAGCCGCTGATGCAGCAGCTGCTCGGCCAGATCGACCGCGACGCCTTCAACCTGGAGCTGCTGGAAAACGGCCACAGCCTGTTTCGCCACGGCCAGGTCGACGGCGCCCCGGGGCTGAGCCAGCGAGTCGACCTGCAACTGCTCAACAACCGCGGCTTCAGCTTGCGCCTGAGCCCCACCGCGCAACTGCTGGCGCAGCTGAACACGCCGCTACCCGGCGTGGTGCTGGGCGCCGGCCTGGCGATCAGCCTGCTGCTGGTCGCCGCCCTGGCCCTGGCCCTGGAGAACAGCCGGCGCGCCCACGCCCTGCAGGTGGCCAACCGGCGCTTCAAGGTGGAGGCGACGCGCCGCGAGGAAACCGAGCAGCGCCTGTCGGAGAACCGCGAACGCCTGCAGCTGGTGCTCGACCTGACCGACTCCAGCCATGACGGCCTGTTCATCTTCGACAGCGCCAGCCGCGAGCTGCTGCACATGAATCAGGCCACCTACGCCAGCCTCGGCTATCGCCCCGAGCAGTTCGCCCAGCTGCTGCGCGACGACCCGGAAAAACTGCTGCCCGGCTTTCACCGCTGGCTGGAGCAGGCGCGCCAGGCGCAGCGCGACAACCTCTCGCGAATCTTCCAGCGCGAGCTGATCCGCCGCGACGGCAGCCGCCAGCCGGCCGAGATCAACACCCAGCTGGTGCAGTTGCACGGCCGCGAGTACCTGATCGCGGTGTCGCGCGACAACAGCGAGCGCCTGCAACTGGAGGCCCAGCTGCAGCGCCTGTCGCAGCTCGACGGCCTGACCGGGCTGTACAACCGGCGCTACTTCGACCAGCAGCTGCAGGCCGAATGGCGTCGCCTGCGACGGATCGGCGCGCCGCTGGCGCTGCTGATGCTGGATATCGATCACTTCAAGGCCTACAACGACGCGCTCGGCCACCTGGCCGGCGACGACGCCCTGCGCAAGGTCAGCACGGTGTTGCAGGAGAGCCTGCAGCGCGAAGGCGACGTGGCCTGTCGCTACGGCGGCGAGGAGTTCGCGATCATCCTCGCCAACACCGGCCTGGAGGGTGGCGAACACGTCGCCGCGCGCATCCACGCGGCCATCGCCCACCTCGACATCGCCCATCCGGCCAGCCCGCTGGGGCGCCTGAGCCTGAGCATCGGCCTGACCGTGGTCGACCCGGTCAGCGACGAGGCGCCCGGCGAGCTGCTCGCCCAGGGCGACCAGGCGCTGTACCGGGCCAAGCACGAGGGGCGCAACCGCACCTGCCTGTGGCAGCCCGCGGCGACGCCGGAATGAGCGCTACTGGATGATCAGGTTGTTGAACAGCAGGTCTTCCACCACCGGCTTGCCCTCCTCCGCCTCGAGCGCCTGCTGTACCTGCTTGAGCGCTTCCTGACGCAGCTTCTCGCGGCCGTCGGGGGCGTTGATGGTTTCGCTGGTCTGGGCGGAGAACAGCAGCACCAGTTGATGGCGGATCAGCGGGTCGTGGTGCTTGATCCGCGCCTCGGCCTCGGCGCCACTGACGCGCAGGGCCACGTCGGCCTTGAAGAACTTCAGCCGATTGCCGCCGTCGCCGAGGTTGCCGATCAGTGCCGGCACCAGGTTGTAATAGAGCGTCTGCGGCGCTTCTTCCTTCTGCCCCTCCTCGGCCAGGGCGGGCAGGCACAACGACAGGCTCAGCAACAGGGCGCTCATCACTTTCACGGGCAATCACTCCATCGGGGTTGCGCCTAGCATAGCCATCCGCGCGCGCGCACCCAAGGCTTATGCCGAGCTATCAGGGCCGGGCATGCTCGTTGACCGCCCCGGGCGCCCTCCTACACTGCAAGCCACCTTTGTGGAGGAAGCCATCCGATGAAAGCCCTGCTGTGCAAAGCCTTCGGCCCCGCCGAAACCCTGGTGCTGGAAGACATCGCCAGCCCCGAGCCGAAAAAGAACGAAGTGCTGATCGAGGTTCACGCCGCCGGGGTCAACTTTCCCGACACCCTGATCATCGAGGGCAAGTACCAGTTCAAGCCGCCCTTCCCCTTCGCCCCGGGCGGCGAGGCGGCCGGCGTGGTCAAGGCGGTGGGCGAGAAGGTCAGCCACCTGCGCGCCGGTGATCGGGTGATGGCGCTGACCGGCTGGGGCGGCTTCGCCGAGGAAGTGGCGGTGCCGGCCTACAACGTGCTGCCGGTGCCCAAGAGCATGGACCTGACCACCGCGGCCGCCTTCGGCATGACCTACGGCACCTCGATGCACGCGCTCAAGCAGCGCGCCAATCTGCAGCCGGGCGAGACCCTGCTGGTGCTCGGCGCCTCCGGCGGCGTCGGCCTGGCGGCGGTGGAAATCGGCAAGGCCATGGGCGCCAAGGTGATCGCCGCGGCGAGCACGGCGGAGAAACTGGAGGTGGCGCGCCAGGCCGGCGCCGACGAGCTGATCAACTACAGCGAGCAGAGCCTGAAGGACGAGGTGAAGAAGCTCACCGGCGGCCAGGGCGTCGACGTGATCTACGACCCGGTGGGCGGCGCGCTGTTCGAGGAAGCCTTCCGCAGCATCGCCTGGAACGGCCGCTTCCTGGTGGTCGGCTTCGCCGCCGGCGGCGGCATCCCGGCGCTGCCGGCCAACCTGCCGCTGCTCAAGGGTGCGTCGCTGGTGGGCGTGTTCTGGGGCTCCTTCGCCCAGCGCCAACCGCAGGACAACGCCGAGAATTTCCAGCAGCTGTTCGCCTGGCACGCCGAAGGCAAGCTCAAACCGCTGGTGTCGCAGAGCTTCCCGTTGGCGCGGGGCGGCGAAGCGATCGACGCCCTCGGCCAGCGCAAGGCGGTGGGCAAGGTGGTGGTGCAGGTTCGGTAGGGTGCGCCATGCGCACCGAGCCTGACTCGGTGTGCACGCTGACATGAGCAAAGCCGCCCTGGGGCGGCTTTTTCAATTCAGCCTCTTGGCGCGTAGGCGAATACGTCGGCGCGCATCTGGTGGGCGTCCATGCCGGCTTCGACCAGCGCATCCAGCGTGGCGTAGACCATCGCCGGCGAGCCGCTGGCGTAGACGTGCAGCGCCTTGAGGTCGGCAAAGTCCTCGCGCACCGCCTCGTGCAGCAGGCCGCAACGGCCCGCCCAAGTACCCGAATCGCTGACCACCTGATGCAGGTGCAGGTTGGTCAGGCGCTGCCAGTCGCTCCAGTGCGGCAGGGCGTAGAAGTCCTCGGGCCGCCGCGCGCCCCAGTACAGGTGCACCGGATGGGCGAAACCGGCAGCGCGACAGTGTTCGATCAGGCTGTGCATCTGCGCCATGCCGGTGCCGGCGGCGATCAGCACCAGCGGCCCGTCCGGCAACTCGGCCAGGTGGGTGTCGCCGAACGGCAGCTGCACGCGGGCCAGCCCCTGCTCACGCAGATAGACGAGCAATGCCCGGGTATTGTCGTCGCGCGCCAGGATATGCAGCTCCAGCTCGCGCCCACAGTGCGGTGCCGAGGCCAGGGAGAAGGCCGCCATCTCGCCGTCGTGCCGCTGCAGCAGCAGGTATTGCCCGGCGTGGTAGCGCGGCGCCTTGCCGGCCGGCGCACGCAGGCGTACGCGGAACACGTCGCCACCGACGTCCTGGCATTCGATCAGCTGGCAGCTGAGTTCGCGCACCGGCAGCTCGCCCGGCGCCAGCACGCCGTCCCAGTGCAGCACGCAGTCTTGCAGCGGCTCGGCCAGGCAGGTGAACAGCTCGCCGTGATCCAGCTCGGCGCCGTTCTGCCGCACCCGCCCTTCCACCAGCAAGGCGGCGCAGATATGGCAGTTGCCGTTGCGGCAGCTCTGCGGGCAGTCGTAGCCGAGGCGGCGGGCGCCGTCGAGGATGCGCTCGCCGGGCTGCAGGGCGAGGGTGACGCCGGAGGGTTGCAGGGTGACGTTCATCAATCGATTCCCAGCTCACCCCAGAGTGCGTCGACGCGCGCCACCACGGCCGCATCCTTCTCGATCACCCGCCCCCATTCGCGATTGGTCTCGCCCGGCCACTTGTGGGTGGCGTCGAGGCCCATCTTCGAGCCGAGGCCGGAGATCGGCGAGGCGAAGTCGAGGTAGTCGATCGGCGTGTTGTCGATCATCACGGTGTCGCGCTTGGGGTCCATGCGCGTGGTTATCGCCCAGATCACGTCGTTCCAGTCCCGTGCGTTGATGTCGTCGTCGGTGACGATAACGAACTTGGTGTACATGAACTGTCGCAGGAACGACCACACCCCCAACATTACGCGCTTGGCGTGGCCCGGGTACTGCTTCTTCATGGTCACCACCGCCATGCGGTAGGAGCAGCCCTCCGGCGGCAGGTAGAAGTCGGTGATCTCGGGGAACTGCTTCTGCAGGATCGGCACGAACACCTCGTTCAGCGCCACGCCGAGAATCGCCGGCTCGTCCGGCGGCCGTCCGGTGTAGGTGCTGTGGTAGATCGGCTGCTTTCTGCGGGTGATGCGCTCGACGGTGAACACCGGGAAGGTGTCGACCTCGTTGTAGTAGCCGGTGTGATCGCCGTAGGGGCCTTCCGGCGCGGTCTCGCCCGGATGGATCACGCCCTCGAGCACGATCTCGGCGCTGGCCGGCACCTGCAGGTCCGAGCCGATAGCCTTGATCAGCTCGGTGCGATGGCCGCGCAGCAGGCCGGCGAAGGCGTATTCGGACAGGGTATCCGGCACCGGGGTGACCGCGCCGAGAATGGTGGCCGGGTCGGCGCCGAGGGCCACGCATACCGGGTAAGGCTGGTCCGGATGCTTCTGGCACCACTCGCGGTAATCCAGGGCGCCGCCACGGTGGCTGAGCCAGCGCATGATCACCTTGTTGCGGCCGATCACCTGCTGGCGGTAGATGCCGAGGTTCTGCCGCTCCTTGTTCGGCCCCTTGGTGATGGTCAGGCCCCAGGTGATCAGCGGCGCCACGTCGCCCGGCCAGCAGTGCTGGATCGGCAGCCGGTTCAGATCGACCTCGTCGCCCTCCTCGATCACTTCGTGGCAGGGCGCGTCCTTGACCACCTTGGGCGCCATGGAAATGACCTTCTTGAAGATCGGCAGCTTGCTCCAGGCGTCCTTGAGGCCCTTGGGCGGCTCCGGCTCCTTGAGGAACGCCAGCAGCTTGCCGATCTCGCGCAGCTCGCCCACATCCTCGGCGCCCATGCCGAGGGCCACGCGCTTGGGAGTGCCGAACAGGTTGCCGAGCACCGGCACATCGAAGCCGGTGGGCTGCTCGAACAGCAGCGCCGGGCCGCCCTTGCGCAAGGTGCGATCGCAGATTTCGGTCATTTCCAGGATGGGCGAAACCGGGGTCTGGATGCGCTTGAGTTCGCCGCGCTGTTCAAGTTCGCGGATGAAGTCGCGTAGGTCGCGATACTGCATGCAGGAGCCTCGTGTCGGGCTGGCTGGAGTCGGGCGCAAAGTTTAGCGCCGAAGTCGGGCTTTCAGAAGGCGCGGCGGGAGCGCAGATAGCAAAAGGCCGGGTTTCCCCGGCCTGGTGACAAGACGCGACGCTTACTTGCGCTTCATCGACAGGAAGAACTCGTCGTTGGTCTTGGTCGCTTTCAGCTTGTCGATGAGGAACTCGATGGCGGCGATTTCGTCCATCGGGTGCAGCAGCTTGCGCAGGATCCACATGCGCGACAGCTCTTCCTCGCCGGTCAGCAGCTCTTCGCGACGGGTACCGGACTTGTTGATGTTGATCGCCGGGAACACGCGCTTCTCGGAGACGCGGCGGTCGAGGATCAGCTCCATGTTGCCGGTGCCCTTGAATTCCTCGTAGATCACCTCGTCCATCTTCGAGCCGGTTTCCACCAGCGCGGTGGCGATGATGGTCAGCGAGCCGCCTTCTTCGATGTTGCGCGCGGCGCCGAAGAAGCGCTTGGGCTTCTCCAGGGCATGGGCATCGACACCACCGGTGAGCACCTTGCCGGAGCTGGGGATGACGGTGTTGTAGGCGCGCGCCAGGCGGGTGATGGAGTCGAGCAGGATGACCACGTCCTTCTTGTGCTCGACCAGGCGCTTGGCCTTCTCGATCACCATCTCGGCGACCTGCACGTGGCGGGTCGGCGGTTCGTCGAAGGTGGAGGCGACCACTTCGCCGCGCACGGTGCGCTGCATTTCGGTCACTTCTTCCGGGCGCTCGTCGATCAGCAGAACGATCAGGTGGCACTCGGGGTTGTTGCGGGTGATGTTCGAGGCGATGTTCTGCAGCATGATGGTCTTGCCCGCCTTCGGCGGGGCGACGATCAGACCACGCTGGCCCTTGCCGATCGGCGCGCAGAGGTCGATCACCCGGCCGGTGATGTCCTCGGTGGAGCCGTTGCCGGCCTCCATGGTCAGGCGCTTGGTCGGAAACAGCGGCGTCAGGTTCTCGAACAGGATCTTGTTCTTGGCGTTTTCCGGACGGTCGAAGTTGATGCTGTCGACCTTGAGCAGGGCGAAATAACGCTCGCCTTCCTTCGGCGGACGGATCTTGCCGACGATGGTGTCACCGGTACGCAGGTTGAAACGGCGGATCTGGCTGGGCGAGACGTAGATATCGTCGGGGCCGGCCAGGTAGGAGGAGTCGGCGCTACGGAGGAAGCCGAAACCGTCCTGGAGAATCTCCAGCACGCCGTCACCGGAAATTTCCTCGCCGCTTTTGGCATGCTTTTTCAGCAGGGCGAAGATGATGTCCTGCTTGCGCGAACGGGCCATGTTTTCCAGGCCCATCTGTTCGGCCATGTCCAGCAGTTCGGCAATCGGCTTTTGCTTGAGTTCGGTCAGATTCATAGGAATGACGTGATCATCGAGAGGAGAAGAAAGCTGTTAGCTTGAGAGGCCGCGCCGCAGGGAAGGCGACAGGATCGCGAACGAGTTCGTATAGGAATGAGTCGGCGACGGCATGCAGAGGGCTGCATAGGAAATGCAGCGAGGCCGAATTTAACACCGTGAAAAATCAGCGTCTAGCCCGAAAACGAAAAAACCCCGCACCAGGCGGGGCTTCTTCACAAGCGACGAAACTCAGATATTGCTGTCGAGGAAGGCCGCCAGTTGCGACTTGGACAGCGCGCCGACCTTGGTCGCCTCGACGTTGCCGTTCTTGAACAGCATCAGGGTCGGGATGCCGCGTACGCCGAACTTCGGCGGGGTTTCCTGATTCTCGTCGATGTTCAGCTTGCACACCTTGAGCTTGCCTTGGTAGTCCTTGGCGATCTCGTCGAGCACCGGCGCGATCATCTTGCACGGGCCGCACCACTCAGCCCAGTAGTCGACCAGAACCGGACCCTCGGCCTGGAGGACGTCCTGGTCGAAGCTGGCATCGCTGACGTTGGTGATGAATTCGCTCATGGGGAGTCTCCGTGATCGGAAGCAAAAAGTGGCGCCATCATAGCCCGGCTTGCCTGACACCGAAAGGCACTGGCAATTGAGCCACTCAATAGTTTCAATCACCAAGCGTGATGAAGGCTATTCCAGTGCGCAGCGCGGCAGCGCGAATGTGCTGCTGCATGGCCTTCTGCGCCGGGCCCGCGGCATGCCGGGCCAGGGCCTTGAGGATCTTGCGGTGCTCCTGCCAGGTTTCCATGGCCCGCTCCGGGCGGATGAACGGCAGCTTCTGGCTCTCCAGGAAAATTTCGGCGCTGGAGGCCACCAGGGCGAACATCGCCTGGTTGCCGCTGGCGGCGAGGATGCGCTGGTGGAACTCGAAATCCAGCCGCGCCGCCCGTTCGAAGTCGCCGGCGCGCAGCTCGCGGCGCATCTGCTCGACGTTGTCTTCGAGCAGGTCCAGCTCCTGCGCGGTCAGCACCCCGGCCGCCAGGCCGCAGGCGAAGCCCTCCAGAGCGAAGCGCAACTGGAAGGTATCGGCCGCCGACACCTGCGCGGCGAAAGGCCAGACGAAAGCGCCGGCCGCCTCGCCCTTGGCCGGTTCCTGGACGAACACGCCCTTGCCGGCCTGCACGCTGACCAGGCCCAGCGCGCTGAGCGACGACAACGCCTCGCGCAATGACGCACGGCTGACGCCCAGGCGCTCGGCCAGGTCGCGCTGCGACGGCAGCGCATCGCCCGGGCGATAGCCCTCGCTCTCGATCAGCTGACGGATCGCCTGCAGGGCGTATTCGGGTACGGCGCGGGGAGCGGTGGCGTGCATGACTGTTCGGGCCGGTCAGTCCAGTGAAGCCGCCTTTGTACGGCCAGACGCCCACTCCAGGCAAGCGACGCCCCCTTGTGGAACAGCACTCCGCGCGAACGCACCGAGATGGCACAGGCCCCTCCCTGACCAACTGGTCAGCTACGCCAACTGTTCAGACCAGTAAGACCTTGTTTCCACTCGCATGCAGCGATGCAGGCCCTGATTTCATTGAATTTGGCACAGGCAATGCACTGCACGAGCCAGGCAAAACGCTGCAGTTTTCGTTTATTCATCGGGAGTTCGACATGCGCACATTTCACCGCACCCTGCTGGGTACCCTGTTCGCCGCCCTGGCCTTCGGCGCCAGCACCGTTCACGCCGATGCGCTCGACGACATCAGCAAGGCCGGCGTGCTGAAAGTCGCCGTGCCGCAGGATTTCCCGCCGTTCGGCTCGGTCGGCCCGGACCTGCAGCCGCGCGGCCTGGATATCGACACCGCGCAGCTCTTGGCCGACAAGCTGGCGGTGAAGCTGGAGCTGACCCCGGTCAACAGCACCAACCGCATTCCCTTCCTCACCACCGGCAAGGTCGACCTGGTGATCTCCAGCCTCGGCAAGAACCCCGAGCGTGAAGCGGTGATCGACTTCTCCGCCGCCTATGCGCCCTTCTACCTCGGCGTGTTCGGCCCGGAGGACGCCGCCATCGCCAGCCTTGACGACCTGGCCGGCAAGACCATCAGCGTCACCCGCGGCTCCATCGAGGACATCGAACTGAGCAAGGTCGCGCCGCAAGACGCCACCATCAAGCGCTTCGAGGACAACAACTCGACCATCGCCGCCTACCTGTCCGGCCAGGTCGAGCTGATCGCCAGCGGCAACGTGGTGATGGTGGCCATCGCCGAACGCAATCCCAAGCGCATTCCGAGCATGAAACTCAAGCTCAAGGACTCGCCGGTCTACGTCGGCGTGAACAAGAACCAGACCGCGTTGCTGGACAAGGTCAATGCCGTCATCGCCGCCGCCAAGGCCGACGGCAGCCTCGAGGCGATCAGCCAGAAGTGGCTGAAGCAGCCGCTGCCGGCCGGCCTCTGAGCCGCGCGGAGCGCTGAGCCATGGCCTACCAGTTCGACTTCGCCGCCGTCCTGCAGCAGTCCGACCTGCTGCTGCAGGGCGCGGCCTTCACCCTCGGCCTGACCGCCGTCGGCACAGTGCTCGGAGTCGGCCTGGGCATAGTCGGGGCGATACTGCGCGCCTGGCGCATCCGTCCGTTCGACCGCCTGTTCGGCGTCTACGTGGAGCTGATCCGCAACACGCCCTTCATCGTCCAGCTGTTCTTCATCTTCTTCGGCCTGCCCTCGCTCGGCGTACGCCTGAGCGAATGGGAAGCCGCGGTGCTGGCTATGGTGATCAACCTCGGCGCCTACTCCACGGAGATCATCCGCGCCGGCATCCAGGCGATTCCCCACGGCCAGCTGGAAGCCGCGGCGGCACTGGCCATGAGCCGCTTCGAGAGCTTTCGCCACGTGGTGCTGCGCCCGGCGCTGGGCAAGGTGTGGCCGGCGCTGTCGAGCCAGATCATCATCGTCATGCTGGGTTCGGCGGTGTGCTCGCAGATCTCCACCGAGGAGCTGTCGTTCGCCGCCAACTTCATCCAGTCGCGCAACTTCCGCGCCTTCGAGACCTACCTGCTGACCACCGCGCTGTACCTGCTCATGGCCATCCTGATTCGCCAGCTACTGGCCTGGGTCGGCCGGCGCTTCGTCATGGGAGAGCGCTGATGGACTTCACCCTCTGGGACATCCTGCGTAACCTGCTCACCGGCCTGCAGTGGACGCTTTTGCTGTCGCTGGTGGCCTTCGTCTGCGGCGGCATCGCCGGCCTGCTGGTGTTGCTGGCGCGTATCGCCCCGCTACGGGTGCCGCGCCTGTTGGCCAAGGGCTATATCGAACTGTTCCAGGGCACGCCGCTGCTGATGCAGCTGTTCCTGGTGTTCTTCGGCATCGCCCTGCTCGGCATCGACGTGTCGCCCTGGCTGGCCGCCGCCTGCGCCCTGACCCTGTTCACCAGCGCCTTTCTCGCCGAGATCTGGCGCGGCTGCGTCGAGGCCATCGGCCGCGGCCAGTGGGAGGCCGCCGAGAGCCTGGCCATGAGCCGCCTGGAAACCTTGCGCCATGTGGTGCTGCCGCAGGCGCTGCGCATCGCCGTAGCGCCCACCGTGGGCTTCTCGGTGCAGGTGGTCAAGGGCACCGCGGTGACCTCGATCATCGGCTTCACCGAGCTGACCAAGACCGGCAGCATGCTGGCCAACGCCACCTTCGAGCCCTTCATGGTCTACGGCTTCGTCGCCCTCGGCTACTTCCTGCTCTGCTACCCGCTCTCGCTCGCCGCATACCGCCTGGAAAGGAGGCTGAATGTCACTGCTTAACGTCACCGCCCTGCACAAGTATTACGGCGACAACCACGTGCTCAAGGGCATCGACCTGGCGGTCGAGGAAGGCGAAGTGGTCGCCATCATCGGGCGCAGCGGCTCGGGCAAGAGCACCTTTCTGCGCACCCTCAACGGCCTGGAATCGATCAACGACGGCGTGATCGAAGTCGACGGCGACTACATCGACGCCGCCCGCGCCGACCTGCGCAGCCTGCGGCAGAAGGTCGGCATGGTGTTCCAGCAGTTCAACCTGTTTCCCCACCTGACGGTCGGCGAGAACGTCATGCTGGCGCCGCAGGTGGTGAAGAAGATCCCGCGCGCCGAAGCCGAGCAAGTCGCGCGGCAGATGCTCGAACGGGTCGGCCTGGCGGAGAAGTTCGACGCCTACCCCGAGCGCCTGTCCGGCGGCCAGCAGCAGCGCGTGGCCATCGCCCGCGCCCTGGCGATGTCGCCGAAGGTGCTGCTGTGCGACGAGATCACCTCGGCGCTCGACCCGGAGCTGGTCAACGAAGTGTTGGCGGTGGTCAAGCAGCTGGCCAGCGAGGGCATGACCCTGATCATGGTCACCCACGAGATGCGTTTTGCCCGCGAGGTCGGCGACAAGCTGGTGTTCATGCACCAGGGCAAGGTGCACGAGATCGGCGACCCCAGGGCGCTGTTCGCCGCGCCGCAGACCGAGGAGCTGCGCAACTTTATCGGCTCGGTGAACCTGTGAACGCGCCGGCGCCCCTGGCGCTGCGCATCGAGCCGCTGAGCCGCGAAGCCTTCGCCGCCTTCGGCGAGGTGATCGAAGCGGCCGGCGCCACATCCTTTGCGATCAACGCCGGCACCACCACCCGCTACCACGACCTGGCCCGCATCGAGACGGCCGGGAGCGCATCACGGGTGCTGCTGAGCCTGTTCGAGGGCCAGGCCTGGCACGCGCCCATCGAGATCCGCATGCTCGAACGCCACCCGCTGGGCAGCCAGGCCTTCTACCCGGTGGACGGCGCGCGCATGCTGATCGTCGTCGCCCCGCCCGGCGCGCTGGACGAGTCGAAGATCCGCGCCTTCGTCAGCGCACCGGATCAGGGCGTCAACTATGCCCGCGGCACCTGGCACCACCCGCTGCTGTGCCTGGAGCGCCCCGGGCGCTTCCTGGTGGTGGATCGCGGCGGCGCCGGGTCCAACTGCGACGAGCAGTGCCTGCGGCAGCCCTTGCTGGCGCTGGCGCTCGGGGCGCCAGCGGTCTAGACCAGTTTCATGCGACATCCGTATGCGTTGGCTCATCCGCTCAGTCGTGGCACGATGGCGCGGATATCGACCGAGATGCCGCCACCATGCCCCAAGCCCCCGCCGAGAGTTTTCCCCTGATCGCCGCCATCGACCTGGGCTCGAACAGCTTCCATATGGTGCTGGCCAAGGCCGACCATGGCGAGATCCGCATCCTCGAGCGCCTCGGCGACAAGGTGCAGCTGGCCGCTGGCATCGACGACGAGCGCCAGCTCAGCGAAGAAGCCATGCAACGCGGGCTCGACTGCCTGCGCCGCTTCGCCCAGCTCACCGCCAGCCTGCCGGAAGGCGCGGTGCGCATCGTCGGCACCAACGCCCTGCGCGAGGCGCGCAACCGCGCGGTGTTTATCCGTCGCGCCGAGGAGATTCTCGGCCACCAGGTCGAGGTGATCTCCGGCCGCGAGGAAGCGCGGCTGATCTACCTCGGCGTGTCGCACAGCATCGCCGACACCCCCGGCAGGCGCCTAGTCGCCGATATCGGCGGCGGCAGCACCGAGTTCATCATCGGCCAGCGCTTCGAGCCGCTGCTGCGCGAGAGCCTGCAGATGGGCTGCGTCAGCTACACCCAACGCTATTTCAAGGACGGCAAGATCACCCCGGCGCGCTACGCCCAGGCCTATACCGCGGCGCGCCTGGAACTGATGGGCATCGAGCAGGGCCTGCGCCGGCTCGGCTGGGAGGACGCCGTCGGCGCCTCCGGCACCATCAAGGCCATCGGCCTGACCATCAAGGGCGCCGGCCTGGGCAACGGCGAGGTCAACGCCGAGGGCCTGGCCTGGCTCAAGCGCAAGGTGTTCAAGCTGGGCGAGGTGGACAAGCTCGAACTCGACGGCATCAAGCCGGACCGGCGCAGCATCTTCCCCGCCGGCCTGGCGATCCTCGAGGCGATCTTCGACGCCTGCGAGATCCAGCGCATGAGCCACTCCGAAGGCGCGCTGCGCGAAGGCGTGCTCTACGACCTGCTCGGTCGTCACCAGCACGAGGACGTGCGCGAACGCACCCTGTCGGCCTTTATGGAGCGCTACCACGTCGATGTGGATCAGGCCGCACGGGTCGAGGCCAAGGCGCTCTCGGCGCTGGACAAGGTGGCCGACGACTGGGGGCTGAACGACGACTGGCACCGCGAACTGCTGAGCTGGGGCGCCAAGGTGCACGAGGTGGGCCTGGACATCGCCCACTACCAGTACCACAAGCACGGCGCCTACCTGATCGAGCACTCCGACCTGTCCGGCTTCTCCCGCCAGGATCAGCAGATGCTCGCCCTGCTGGTGCGCGGCCACCGGCGCAACATCCCCAAGGACAAGTTCGCCGAGTTCGGCGAGGAAGGCGTCAAGCTGATGCGCCTGTGCGTGCTGCTGCGCTTTGCCATCCTCTTCCACCATATCCGCGGCAGCCAGGACATGCCGCAGGTGCAGCTCAAGGCCGGCGACAACAGCCTGGAGATTCACTTCCCCGACGGCTGGCTGGCGGCCAACCCGCTGACCCAGGCCGACTTCGAGGCCGAAGCGGCCTGGCTCAAGCGCATCGACCTGGACCTGAGCGTCAGCTGATCACTTGAGCCAGCGGGATTCGTCACCCCTCTCCCGTTTACGGGAGAGGGGCTGGGGGGAGAGGGCCACAAACACCGTGAAACAGGGCCACGAAGCCCTCTCCCGGCCTGCGGCCTTTTTTATCGAGCGCTGATCAGCGGTGCGGTGAGCTTCTCCAACAAGCCGGACTGCGCGCTGCGCGGGTTCTGGTTGCCGGTGGGCTGCAGGCGCAGGTAGCGGCCGTCGGGCTGCAGCACCCAAGCCTGGGTGTTGTCGGTCAGGTAGGCCTCCAGCTCCTTCTTCACCCGCAGGATCAGCTTCTTGCCCTCCACCGGGAAGCAGGTCTCGACGCGCTTGTCGAGGTTGCGCTCCATCCAGTCGGCGCTGGACAGGTAGATCTTCTCGTCGCCACCGTTGAGGAAGTAGAACACCCGGGTGTGCTCGAGGAAGCGGCCGATGATCGAGCGCACCTGGATGTTGTGCGACACCCCGGCGATGCCCGGGCGCAGGCAGCACATGCCGCGCACCACCAGGTCGATCTTCACCCCGGTCTGGCTGGCCTTGTACAGCGCGCGGATCACCTTGGGGTCGGTCAGCGAGTTGAACTTGGCGATGATCTGCGCCGGCTTGCCCTCGGCGGCCGCCGCGGTTTCCTTGGCGATCAGCTCGAGCAGGGTCTTCTTCAGGGTGAAGGGCGCGTGCAGCAGCTTCTTCATGCGCAGGGTCTTGCCCATGCCGATCAGCTGGCTGAACAGCTTGGCCACGTCCTCACCGAGCGCCACGTCGGCGGTCAGCAGGCTGTAGTCGGTGTACAGGCGGGCGTTGCCGGCGTGGTAGTTGCCGGTGCCGAGGTGGGCGTAGCGGACGATCTCGCCGTTCTCGCGGCGCAGGATCAGCATCATCTTGGCGTGGGTCTTGAAACCGACCACGCCGTAGATCACCACCGCGCCAGCCTGCTGCAGGCGGCTGGCCAGCTGCAGGTTGGACTCCTCGTCGAAGCGCGCGCGCAGCTCGATCACCGCGGTGACTTCCTTGCCGTTACGCGCCGCTTCCACCAGGGCATCGACTATCTCCGAGTTGGCCCCGGAGCGGTACAGGGTCTGCTTGATCGCCAGCACGTGCGGGTCCTTGGCGGCCTGGCGCAGCAGGTCGACCACCGGGGTGAAGGACTCGAAGGGGTGCAGCAGGAGGATGTCCTGCTTGCTGACCACGCTGAAGATGTTCTCGGCGTTCTGCAGCAGCTTGGGGATCACCGGGGTGAACGGCGTGTACTGCAGCTCCGGGTGGCTGTCCAGGCCGGTGATGCTGAACAGCCGGGTCAGGTTGACCGGGCCGTTGACCTGGTACAGCTCGTGCTCGGTCAGGCCGAACTGCTTGAGCAGGTGGTCGCGCAGGTGCTTCGGGCAGGTGTCGACCACCTCCAGGCGCACCGCATCGCCGTAGCGGCGGGAAAACAGCTCGCCGCGCAGCGCGCGGGCCAGGTCCTCGACGTCCTCGGTGTCCACCGACAGGTCGGCGTTGCGGGTCAGGCGGAACTGGTAGCAGCCCTTGACCTTCATGCCCTGGAACAGGTCGTCGGCGTGGGCATGGATCATCGAGGAGAGGAACACGTAGTTGTCGCCGGCACCACCGACCTCCTCCGGCACGCGGATGATCCGCGGCAGCAGGCGCGGCGCCGGGATGATCGCCAGACCGGAATCGCGACCGAAGGCATCCACACCTTCCAGCTCGACGATGAAGTTCAGGCTCTTGTTCACCAGCAGCGGAAAGGGGTGGGTCGGGTCGAGGCCGATGGGGGTGATGATCGGCGCGATCTCGTCGCGGAAATAACGCCGCACCCAGGCCTTGAGCTTGGTGGTCCAGAAGCGCCGGCGGATGAAGTTGATATTGTGCTTGGCCAGGGCCGGGAACAGGGTGTCGTTGAGGATGGCGTACTGCCGCTCGACCTGTTCGTGCACCAGCTCGCTGATGCGCGCCAGCGCCTGGTGCGGCTGCAGGCCGTCGGCGCCGGCCTGCTCGCGGGCGAAGTTGATCTGCTTCTTCAGGCCGGCGACGCGAATCTCGAAGAACTCGTCGAGGTTGCTGGAGAAGATCAAGAGGAACTTCAGCCGCTCCAGCAGCGGGTAGGACTCGTCCAGCGCCTGCTCCAGCACGCGGATATTGAATTGCAGCTGCGACAGCTCGCGGTGGATGTACAGGCTGCTGTCGTCCAGGCTGGGCACCGCCACCGGTGCCGGCGGCGGGCTCTCCACCACGGGCGGATCGACCGCCACCTCCGCCGGCACCAGGGGTGCGTCGAGCAATTCGCTACTGAGTCCTTCGGTGTTCATTGCTGGGTTCCTGGGGGCGTCAGCGCCCCTGTTGCAAGAGTTCTGCCGCACGTACGGCGAAGTAGGTGAGGATGCCATCGGCGCCGGCGCGTTTGAAGGCGGTCAGCGATTCCAGTATGACCGCCTCGGACAGCCAGCCGTTCTCGATCGCCGCCATGTGCATGGCGTACTCGCCGCTGACCTGGTAGACGAATGTGGGCACCTTGTAGGCGTCCTTCACCCGCCAGAGGATGTCCAGGTAGGGCATGCCGGGCTTGACCATGACCATGTCGGCGCCTTCGGCCAGGTCGGCGGCCACTTCGTGCAGGGCCTCGTCGCCGTTGGCCGGGTCCATCTGGTAGCCGAGCTTGTTGCCCTTGCCGAGGTTGGCGGCCGAGCCCACCGCGTCGCGGAACGGGCCGTAGTAGGCGCTGGCGTACTTGGCCGAGTAGGCCATGATGCGCACGTTGGGGTGATCGGCCAGCTCCAGCGCCTCGCGGATCGCCTGCACGCGGCCGTCCATCATGTCCGAGGGGGCGACCACCTGGGCGCCGGCCTCGGCGTGCGACAGCGCCTGCTTGACCAGCGCATCGACGGTGATGTCGTTCTGCACGTAGCCGGACTCGTCGAGGATGCCGTCCTGGCCGTGGGTGGTGAAGGGGTCCAGGGCCACGTCGCTGATCACCCCCAGCTCGGGGAATTTCGCCCGCAGGGCGCGAATCGCCCGCTGGGCGATGCCGTCCGGGTTCCAGGCCTCGGCGCCGTCGAGGGATTTCTTCTCCAGCGGCGTGACCGGGAACAGCGCCAGCGCCGGAATGCCCAGCGCCACCCAGTGCTCGGCCTCTTGCAGCAGCAGGTCGATGGACAGCCGCTCGACGCCCGGCATCGACGGCACGACCTCGCGGCGGTTGTCGCCATCAAGGACGAACACCGGCAGGATCAGGTCGTCGACGCTCAGACGATGCTCGCGCACCAGGCGGCGGGAGAATTCGTCGCGGCGGTTGCGGCGCAGGCGGGTGGCGGGGAACAGGCGATTGGCGGGGGTAACGCTCACGGCAGACTCCAGAGCCCGCACGGGCGGGCCAGTGTGACGGTTATAAGCGGCCATTATGACCAAATGATGACAGCTGGATGACCGGATGCGACGGCGGGTCGCACGCTTTGCCGGGCATTGTGGCATGCGCCGGCGCTTTTCGGGCGCACCGCGGCAGGAGTAGGCTGAGCGCCTTTCCCATAGGCGCAGACCGTCCATGCTGCACGACCTGATCCGCCAGTTCGGCTACCCGGCGCTGATCCTCGGCACCTTCCTCGAAGGCGAGGTATCGCTGCTGCTGGCCGCCTACCTGGCGGTGCGCGACCTGCTGCAGATCGAATGGGTGGCGCTGTGCGCCTTCCTCGGCACCTTCGCCAGCGACCAGCTGTGGTTCCACCTCGGCCGCCGTCACGGCCGCGCGCTGCTCGCCCGGCGCCCGCGCTGGCAACCGCTGGGCGAGCGCGCCAGCGCCCTGCTCAGGCGTCATCCGGACCTGTGGGTGCTGGGCTTTCGCTTCCTCTACGGGCTGCGCACGGTGATGCCGCTGGCCATCGGCCTGTCCGGCTACTCCTGGCGCCGCTACCTGCTGCTCGACGCCATCGGCGCCGGGCTCTGGGCCGGCGGTTTGAGCCTGCTGGCCTACAGCCTGGGCCACGCCATGGGGGGCCTGCTCGACGAGCTGCGCCGCTACCAGTTGTACCTGCTCGGCGGCCTGGCCCTGCTGCTGACGCTGACCTGGCTATACCGGCGGCGCCAGGGCCGCAGTGGCTGAGCCGCGCGAGCGCGCCAGCCACATTGCCAGCAGGCTGGCCAGGCTGTAGACGGCCAGCGCGCACCAGGCGGCCAGGTCCATGCTCAGTAGACCGAGCACCTCGGCAAGCCAGAACGCCGGCAGATTCAAGCCCAGCCGCAGGCACTCCAGGCGCACGGCGCCAGCGCGATTCTCCAGCCACAGGCCGATGCTGGACAGACCCAGGCCCAGCCACAGGCACGCCAGCAGCACGCCGCCCACTGCCAACGAATCGCCCCGCGCCAGCAGCCACACCCCGGCCAGCAGGTAGCAGACGAACTGCAGCAAGGCATAGAGCTGCGCACCGCGCCCCAGCGTCACCTCGAACTGGCGAAAGCGGCTCAGGTCCGGCTTCTCCTGCGGGTAGCGCGCCGCCACATCGGCCGGGCGCCAGCCAGTGGGCATAAACCAGATGCGCAAGCGGTCCCACCAGGACGCCGCGCGCCGCGCATCGCGCCACAGCCCGGCATAGACCTGCAGATTGGCCCATAGCGGATTCCAGCTGGCCAGCGGCGTGGTCACACCGAAGATCACCGGTTCGTCGTCCAGCTCCTCCTGGAAGGTGGCGAACATTCGATCCCAGACAATGAACACGCCGCCGTAATTGCGATCCATGTACACAGGGTTCTGCGCATGATGCACGCGGTGGTTGGAGGGCGTGATGAACAGCCACTCGAACCAGCCCAGCTTGGGGATGTGCCGGGTATGCACCCAGAACTGATAGAGCAGGTTGAGCGCCGCCACCGTGAGGAACACCAGCGGCGGCACGCCGGCCACCGCCATCGGCAGGTAGAACAGCCAGCCAAAGACGAAGCCGGTGCTGGTCTGGCGCAGCGCGGTGGAGAGGTTGTAGTCCTCGCTCTGGTGGTGCACCGCATGGGCCGCCCAGAGCACGTTGCGTTCGTGGCCCAGGCGATGGTTCCAGTAGTAGCAGAAGTCGTAGAAGACGAAGGCCAGCAGCCACACCCACAGGCTATCGGCGGAAAGCTCGAACAACGCCAGCTGTTGCCAGGCGAAGGTGTAGGTGAGCAGGCCGACCGCCTTGGTCAGCAGCCCGGTGGCCTGCGACAGCACCCCGGTGCTGAGGCTACTGACGGCATCGGCCAGGCGATAGCTGCGCATGCCGCGCCAGCGATCGGCGAGCAGTTCGAGGCCGATCAGGAGAAAGAAGAAGGGCACCGCATAGAGAACGTAATTCATGGCCGAGCCGTATCGTTGTGCTTGTCTTGGGGCTAGTCTGTTATTCATCCTAGTCCTCGGACCGCCGCGGCTCGCGGCGGCAAATGACAGTCTGAGCGGCATTTGACGACAGCATGCGCACGCCTCGCCGCCACCCCGCATCGGCAACAGCCGCCGCCCGCCGCACCCAGGTGCCGGCGCGGGCGCCCTTTACCCTCACCAGGAGTCGAGCATGAACAAAAAAGTCGCAGTGATTCTGTCCGGCTGCGGCGTCTACGACGGCGCCGAAATCCATGAAAGCGTGATCACCCTGCTGCGCCTCGACCAGCGCGGCGCCACGGTGCAGTGCTTCGCCCCCAACGTGACGCAGCTGCACGTGGTCGATCACTACAGCGGCGACGAGATGGACGAGACGCGCAACGTGCTGGTGGAGTCCGCGCGCATCGCCCGCGGCAAGATCAAGGACGTCAAGGAGCTGCACGTGGCCGACTTCGACGCACTGATCCTGCCCGGCGGCTTCGGCGTGGCGAAGAACCTCTCCGACTTCGCCATCAGCGGCGCCGCCTGCAGCGTGCAGCCCGACGTGCTGGCCGCGTGCAAGGCCTTCGCCAGCGCCGGCAAGCCGCTCGGCCTGATCTGCATCGCCCCGGCCCTGGCGGCGAAGATCTTCGGCGCCGGGGTGATCTGCACCATCGGCACCGACCACGACACCGCCGCCGCGCTGACCCAGATGGGCGCCGAGCACCATGAATGCGAAGTCAGCGAAATCGTCGAGGACCACGCGCACAAGCTGGTCACCACCCCCGCGTACATGCTCGCCCAGTCCATCGCCGAGGCGGCGTCGGGCATCAACAAGCTGGTCGACCGGGTGCTGGAGCTGGCGCACCACTGACGGGTTGGAGCGCGCAGGTGGCGTTGCGCCTTACTTGGCGATAACGCCAAGCCGGGCCCTGTAGGGTGGGCTTTAGCCCACATTGAGCACCATTGGGGGGCTAAAGCGGAACGCCGCCCGACCCACCCTACAGGCTGCCAGCCCAGGCCGATCCGGCCAATGCTCAGGGTACTCCTGCATTGCCTCTGGCCAAGTCTGGCGCGCTGCGGCAGCGTGGCGACAGGATTTCCCGGAGCCCCTGCCATGTCCCAGCCCTTCGTCCTCAGCCCCGACCTGCAACAGGCGGTGGCCGGCTTCTTCCAGCGCATCCCCTTCAACCAGGTGCTCGGCATCGAGCTGGACGAGCTCAGCCTGGAGCGGGTGACCATGCACCTGCCGATGAAGCCCGAGCTGATCGGCAACTTCGTCCACGGCATCCTCCACGGCGGGGTGATCTCCTCGCTGCTCGACGTCTGCGGTGGCGCCATGGCGTTGATCGGCGCCTTCGCCAACCACCAGCACCTGCCGGCCGCCGAGCGCATGGCCAAGCTGTCCAAGCTGGGCACCATCGACCTGCGCATCGACTACCTGCGCCCCGGCCGCGGCCAGCGCTTCACCGCCACCGCGGTGCCGCTGCGCGCCGGCAACAAGGTGGCGGTGGTGCGCATGGAGCTGCACAGCGACGACGGCACCCTGGTGGCGGTGGGCACCGGCACCTATCTGTGTGGGTAGCGATGTCCAGGCATCGTGGGAGGGGCTTTAGCCGCGACTGGCTCCACCTCGATCGCCGCTAAAGCGCCTCCCGCCGGAGCAGTCCGTAGCCCGGATGCAATCCGGGACGAGTTACCGGCTCAAGCGGGTCAGGATCCGGTCCAGCGCATTGGCGAAGGCCTGCCGATCCTTTTCCGCGTAAGGCGCCTGGCCGCCGCCGACCTGGCCCTGCTCGCGCAGGTCGGTGAACAGGTTGCGTACCGCCAGGCGCTCGCCCATGTTGCGCTCGTCGAACTCGCGGCCGCGCGGATCGAGCGCCGCCACGCCCTTCTTCACCAGGCGATCGGCCAGCGGCACGTCGCTGCAGATCACCAGCTCGCCGGGCTGGGCGTGTTCGACCAGATGATCGTCGGCGGCGTCCGGGCCGCTGGGCACCACGACCAGTTTGACGCAGGCGAAATTCGGCCGCGCCACCGCCTGGCCGGCCACCAGCACCACCTCGAACCCCCGCTTGAGGGCGAACTTCACCACCTGGTCCCGCGCCGCCCGAGGGCAGGCGTCGGCATCGATCCACACGCGCATGCTGCACTATCCTGAACAAGCCAGCGGCCAGTATGCCAGCTGCGCCCCCACCAGCAGGAGCATCCCATGACGTTCTGGCAGCGCCTGTCCGCCCCCGCCGAAGTGCTGATCTGCGGCGCCAGCCGCGGCATCGGCCTGGCCCTGACCGAGCGCTTGCTGGCGCGCGACGACGTCGCCCGGGTGTGGGCGCTGGCGCGCCATGCCAGCCAGTCGGCGCCGCTCGACGACCTCGCCGGGCGCCACGGCGAACGCCTGCAATGCCTGGACGTGGACGCCTGCGACGAACGCGAACTGCACAGCCTGAGCCGCCACCTGCAGAACGCCGAGGTGCGCCTGAACCTGCTGCTGTGCAGCGTCGGCACCCTGCAGGAAGGCGCCAGCCGCGCCGAGAAGACCCTCGCCCAGCTCGACCTGGCCGGCCTGCAGGCGACCTTCGAGCGCAACACCTTCGCCCCCATCCTGCTGCTCAAGCACCTGCTGCCGCTGCTGCGCGGCCAGCACCCTTGCACCGTGGCGGCGCTGTCGGCGCGGGTCGGCTCGATCGGCGACAACCGCCTCGGCGGCTGGTACAGCTACCGTGCCAGCAAGGCGGCGCTGAACCAGCTGCTGCGCAGCGCCAGCATCGAACTGCGCCGACTCAACCCGCAAAGCTGCGTGCTGGCGCTGCACCCGGGCACCACCGACACCGAGCTGTCGCGGCCGTTCCAGGCCAACGTGCCGGCGGACCAGCTGTTCACCCCGGCCTTCGCCGCCGAATGCCTGCTCGCCGTGCTGGAAGGCCAGGGCCCGGAACAGAGCGGCAGCTTCTGGGCCTGGGACGGCCAGCCGATTCCCTGGTGACTCAGGCCGGATAGAAGGCCTGGCAACGCTCGCGCACCGCACGCGACAGGTTGTCGTCGGCCAGCTCGATCAGATCCAGCTCGACCTCGTCCGGCAGCAGCTCGGCCACCAGCGCCGCCAGGCGCCGCTGCACCCGCACGTCGGCGCCGGCCACCGCCAGCAGCAGGCGCGGCTGTGGACCGATGGCCGGGTCGCGCAGCGCCGCCAGATAAGCCTGCCGCACCGCCAGCTCGGCACAGGCGGCAGACAGCGCCTGCTCCAGCGGCGGATGACGCAACGCCGCCAGGGCCAGGTCGGGACTGTCGGCGTAATGGGTGGAGTTAATGGTGGAAGACATGCGCGCACTCGCCAGAGGGAAATCGGATCAGCCTAGGCGCACTGAGACCGGCTGTCGTGGCGGCGGTTCACGCTCTGCCGCTGCGATCCGGAGCCGGATGCCGAGAGGCCTGCCAGAGCGATGGCCATACAACATCTTTTTGATATCAAAAGAATGACAAGTGGCCATCACTCATGACGGAATTATGAATATACTCACGCCCCCACCATATATGCCCAAAAGGTATTTTGGCCCTCATATTTATGAGGGATTGGCAGGATAGCCAAAAGCCATGCATGCCAAGCGGACCTCGTCCAGCCGACCGCAAGAGTCGGCGACTTTTACGAACCCCTATGGATATGTGAGTCTCCAATGCAATCTCGTGCCCTAGTCGCGCTCATGCTGTGCGGCTCTTTGCTCCTGAGTGGCTGCGCGGCTTTCCGCAGCTATGAAAGCGAGCTGACGCAAACCAACCTCCACCTGCAGTCCGGCGATATCGACGCGGCCATCGCGCTGCTGGAAAAGAACAACGGCGGGGAAAACAAAGATCTTCTCTACTACTTCGAGAAGGGCGAACTGCTGCGCAGCAAGGGCGACCTGCAGGGCAGCCTGGACGCCTGGGCTCAGGCCGACCGCCAGGTATTCGAGTGGGAAGAGGCGGTGCGCGGCGACCCGGCCAAGTACCTGGGCGAGTTCGGTAGCGTCCTGGTCAACGACCGCGTGCGGCGCTACGAAGGTTACGACTACGAAAAGGTCATGCTGACCACCCAGATGGCCATCAATCACCTGGCTCTGGGCAATTTCGAGGCCGCGCGCATCGAGATCAAGAAAACCCACGAGCGTGAGGCGCTGATTGCCGAACTGCGCGATCGGGAATACCTAAAGCGCGAGGAGGAAGCCGAGAAGCAGGGCATAACCGCCGAACTCAAGGACCTGCAGGGCTACCCCGTAGAGTCGCTCAACGCCCCCGAAGTGATTAGCCTGAAGAACAGTTACCAGAGCGCCTTCAGCCACTACCTCTCCGGCTTCGTCTACGAGGCCCTGGGCGAACGCGGCATGGCCGCGCCGGGCTACCGCAAGGCCGCCGAACTGCGCCCCGACACCCCGCTGCTGGAACAGGCCCTGCTCGACCTGGACAACCCGGGCGCCCGCGGCGACGACGAAAGCGACGTGCTGCTGGTACTGCAGACCGGCCTGGCGCCGGCGCGAGACTCGGTGCGCATTCCCCTGCCGATCCCGACCAGCAATGGCCTGATCATCACACCGCTGTCCTTCCCGGTGATCAAGGACGACACCTCCACGGCCGTGCTCGACAGCCTGGCGCTGAACGGCGAGGCACTGTCCCTCACCGAGCTCAACAGCACCGAGGCCATGTCGCGCCGCGCCCTGCGCGACGATATGCCCGGCATCATCCTGCGCACCAGCGTACGCGCCGCTACCCGCAGCGTGGCACAGAAACAGCTCAACGATGTCAACCCGCTGGCCGGTCTGGCCCTGGGTATCGCCTCGGCCATCACCGAGGGCGCCGACGAGCGTACCTGGCGCACCCTGCCAGACAGCACGCGGATCGTGCGCCTGCGCCTGAAGAAGGGCGAGCACCAGCTGCAGCTGCTCGGCGCCCAGGTGCGCCTGAAGATCGAGCAGGACTATCAGGTCGTGCCGCTGCGCCTGGTCGGCAACCAGGTCTTCACCAGCGGTAACGCCGCCAACCTGATCCCCCTTGCGCCACTGCCCACCGTTGCCCAGGCCAACAGTCTGTAAGGAGTTAGACGATGTCCCGCCCACTTTTCGCCATCCTCACCCTGGTCCTGCTGGCCGGCTGCGCCACCCCGCCGCCGCCGGCCCCCGGCAGTGCCGCGAGCAAGGTGGTGTCGCTCGGCAGCATGAAGCACATCGAAGTCGGCGCCATGCGCGTCGCCCGCGAGAACGGTTTCCTCACCGTCAAGGTGGAACTGAGCAACAGCAGCCACAAGAACAAGTCGATGTACTACCGCTTCGCCTGGCTGAGTAACGATGGCTTC
Source organism: Pseudomonas sp. PL-6 (assembly GCF_054110165.1). NCBI lineage: Bacteria > Pseudomonadati > Pseudomonadota > Gammaproteobacteria > Pseudomonadales > Pseudomonadaceae > Pseudomonas > Pseudomonas sp. PL-6. Next base: position 5,001,626 of record NZ_CM134189.1, read on the forward strand.
CCGGTCGCCGCCGAGGAGAGCTGGAAGAGCCTGACCCTGTACGGCACCCAGACCACCTACCTGCCAGCCATCGCCCCGGTTCCGCAGGCCACCGACTTCCGCCTGGAAGTGCAAACCCCCGAAAACACCGTCAACCTGTTCCGCTGAGAGAGACCACCATGCTGTTTGCACGCCTTTCCTTCGTCGCCGCCCTCGCCCTGCTGGCCAGCGGCTGCGTCTCCACCTCCTCGCCGGTGCTCGGCGGCGGCAACATCGGCTACGGCGACAGCAAGGCCGTGGAGCTGATCACCAACGAATTCGGCTCCACCGACCTGCAGCTGATCGCCGAGTCGATGACCCGCTCGCTGGCGCAGTCCGGCGTGCTCCAGGGCCGTCCGGTGGTGCAGGTGTACGACGTGAAGAACAAGACCAGCGAGTACATCGACACCCGCGAGATCACCACTTCGATCAAGACCCAGCTGATGAAGAGCGGTGTCGCCCGCTTCGCCAGCGACAACGTCGACATGCAGAGCCAGGTCGATCAGCTCAAGCTGCAGAACCAGAGCGGGCTGTACAAGAACTCCACGGTCGCCAAGACCGGCAACATGATCGCCGCGCAGTACCGCCTGGAGGGCTCGATCAGCTCCATCGTCAAGCGCAACAGCGACTACAAGGACGTGTTCTACAAGTTCAGCCTGCAGCTGGTCGAGGTCGAAGGCGGCCTGGCCGAGTGGATGGACGAGAAAGAAATCCGCAAGACCACGGAGCGTTGAAATGAAACAGCTGATCGCATTGCTGCTGCTCGGCCTCGCCGGCCTGGCCCAGGCTGCGCCCAAGGTCGCCGTCACCGATCTCGCCTACGAGGAACGGGTACGCGAGTACATCCGCATCGTCAGCGCGCACAGCCAGGCCCAGGCCAGCGCCTTTGCCGCCAGCGCCTCGTCCAGCTACAACGAGATCGAGGGCACCTACAGCTACGTCGAGCGCGGCGAACTGCGCAAGTTCACCGGCGATATCAAGGGCGAGATCCTCAAGTCGCGGATGTTCCAGCTGATCCAGGGCAAGCCCTACATCGCCAAGGAGAACGAAGGGCTCTACGACGTGATCACGCGGATCAAGCAGGGCCACTTCCAGGGCGCCGACTACGTGCTGTTCGGCACCCTGGCGGACATCGACTTCCGCCAGGACCTCAACGACATCGCCAACACCGATAGCTACTCCAAGGTGCTCGGCCTGACCCTGGTGGCGGATTTCAGCCTGATCAACACCCGCACGTACGAGATCACCTCGGCGTTCACCGCCATGGGCGAGGCGCAGGACGTCAAGCTGGTCAACGGCCAGGACGTCCGCATCACCCCCAACCGCGGGCGTGTGGTGCGCGAAGTGTCCAAGGCGCTGGGCGAAGACGTCGCCGCCCAACTGCAGGAGCAACTGCTCGGCAATCGTCCGGCAGACTTGGGTAACCCGCCCGCCGGCAGCTCACTGCCTGCGGACGAGACGCCGGTGATTCTGCGCTGAAACGGAGGCGGCCTACGGGCCGCCTCTTGCTTTAGCAGGGTTGTCGATGCCGCTAGGCCAGCCGGCTACGCCTATACAGCAGAGCGATGGCGGCCAGCGCCAGGCCCTGGGCCGACAGGCTCCAGGCGTCGGCGTGGATGCCCAGCCAGTCGAACTCGAAGAAGGCCACCGGCCGCGTGCCGAGCACCCCGGCCTCCTGCAGCGCCGCCACGCCATGGCCGGCGAACACCACCGAGAGCAGGCACAGCAGCACCGCGTTGCCGCCAAAGAAGGTCGCCAGCGGCAGCCTGCGCGAGCCGCGCAGGATCGCCCAGGCCAGGCCGAGCAGCAGCACCAGCGCCGCCGCCGCACCGGCCAGCACCGCGCCGTGGCCCTGCGGCCCGGCCTGCAGCCAGAGGGTCTCGTAGAACAGGATGACCTCGAACAGCTCGCGATAGACCGAGAAGAACGCCAGCACGGCGAAGCCGAAACGGCCGCCGCCGCCGACCAGGCTGCTGTTGATGTAATCCTGCCAGGCCGCGGCGTGGCGACGGTCGTGCATCCACACCCCGACCCACAGCAGCACCGCACTGGCGAACAGCGCCGTGGCGCCTTCCAGCAGTTCGCGCTGGGCGCCGCTGATGTCGATCAGGTAGGCCGCCACTGCCCAGGTGGCGAGGCCGGCCAGCAGTGCCAGGCCCCAGCCGACATGCACGCTGCGCAGCGCCTGCGGCTGGCCGGTGTTGCGCAGGAAGGCGAGGATAGCCGCCAGCACCAGGATCGCCTCCAGGCCTTCGCGCAGCAGGATCAGCAGGCTGGCGAAGAAGCTCAGACTGCCATCCATGGCGCCATCGGCCAGCAGCGCGGCGGACTTGTCCAGCTCCACCCTCGCCTGTTCCAGCGCCTGCGCCGCCTGCGCCACGCTGGCGCCGTCCTGCAGCGCCTGGCGGTAGGCCATCAAGGCACGCTCGGTGGTCTTGCGCTGGACCGCATCGAGGTTGTCGAGGGCGCTTTCCACCAGCTCGAAGCCCTCCAGATAGGCGCCGACGGAGAGGTCGTAGGCCTGCTCCCGGTCGCCCGCGCGATAGGCCGCCAGGCTGCTCTGCAGGGTGCTGCGGCTGTAGTCGATCAGCGCCTGCGGGCCGCGCTGCTGCAGCGGCGGATGGCTGCGCTGGGCGCGGAAGGCGGCCGCATCGCCGCCGTCGGCCGCCACCTCGGCGGGCGTGCGCGCGGCCAGTTGCGCCAGGCTGAAGCCGGCCTGCCCGGCCGCCTGGGGCGGCGCGCTGAAGCCGGCGATATAGCTGGCCAGGTCCCAGCGCTGGCGTTCGTCCAGCTGATCGGCGAAGGCCGGCATATCGGTGCCGTCGATGCCCAGGCCGAGGGTGTAGAACAGGTCGTACAGACTCAGTCGATCCAGCCGCGCGGCGTCGCCCAGGTTGGCCGGCGGCGGCTCGAGGCCGAGCCCGGCCGGGCCGTCGCCGGCGCCGTGGTCGCCGTGGCAGACCGCGCAGTGCTGGGCGTAGAGCGGCGCGCCGCGCGCGGGGTCGGGGGTCAACGCCGGCGTCTGCGCGACCCGGTACAGCTCGGCCAGACGCGCGGCGAGCCGCCGCGCCGCACCGGCCACCTGCTCGCCGGGTTGGCGCCGGGCGATGGCCTGGCGCAGGGCGGCGGCCCCCTGCTCCAGCTCGGCGCGCTCGGCCTGGGCCGGCAGGGCGAGGATCAGCCCCTGCAGCACATCGAGAAACTCCAGCTGTTCCTGGTATTCCGTGGCGTCGACCACCTGGCCGGCGGCCACGCTGGCAGGGTAGTCGGCGCCGATATAGCCGAGCAGGTGCAGGGCCTGGGCGGCGCCGTCGAGGGGTTCGCCGAGGGCGAGAAAACTGAGACTGGCCAGCAGCGGCAGCAGCAGCCAGGCCAACAGGGATCGAGAACGACTCATCAATGCATCCCAAACGAGAATGGGTGGCATTAAATTGTTGCCGCCCTAAGGATCTCGCACAAGGACAATCTGACACATCTGGTAACAATCAGGCGAACGGACTGTTCGAAGATGCGCCGGCACCCCGCACCTCGGCCGCCATTGCGGCGGCCGAAGGGGGGCAGGCGTCACACCGCGGCGCGCTTGACCGTGGCCAGCAGCCCGGCGGCGGCGACGAACAGCGCGGCGAAGCTGCGGTTCATCAGGCGCTGCTGACGCGGCGTGCGCAGCACCCGCAGCACCCGCGAGGCGAGGCCGGTGTAGCCGGCCATGACGATCAGGTCGACCACTATCATGGTCGCGCCCATCAGCAGGTACTGCGGCAGCAGCGGCTGCTGCGGAGCGATGAACTGCGGCAGCACGGCGAGCATGAAGACGATCGCCTTGGGGTTGCTGGCGTTGACCAAAAAGCCACGCAGCACCAGGGTCAGCGGCCGCCCGCTGGGGCGCTCGGCGGCGCCGGTGGCGAGGTCGCTGGGCAGCGCGATCCACTGCCGGTAGGCCAGGTACACCAGGTAGGCGACGCCGAACCACTTGATCAGGCTGAAGGCCAGTGCCGAGGCGGCGAGGATGGCGCCGACACCGGCGGCGACTATGGCGATCTGCAGGGCCAGGCCCAGCTGCAGGCCGAGGGCGTTCCAGTAGCCGCGCCAGAAGCCGTATTGCAGGCCGGCGGACATGGAGGCCACGGCACCGGCGCCGGGCGACAGGCTGATCACCCAGCAGGCGACGAAGAAAGCGAGCCAGGTTTCCAGGGCCATGGCGGATTACCTCGGGAGGGAAGAACGGGAGCAGGCCCCACAGCCTACTCCCAGCCAGTCAATCCGGCGAGCCCTTGCGCAGTTGCACCGGCTCCAGCTCCTCCTTGCGCGCCCGCGCCTGGGCGCTGCGCAGGCGGATGTTGACCGCCTCCACGGCCAGCGAGAAGGCCATGGCGAAGTAGACGTAGCCCTTGGGCACGTGCACGCCGAAGCTCTCGGCAATCAGCACGGTGCCGACCACGATGAGGAACGACAGCGCCAGCATCTTCAGGCTCGGGTGCTTGTCGATGAAGGCGCTGATGGTGCCGGCCGACAGCATCATGACGATCACCGAGATGACGATGGCTGCCACCATCACCGGCACGTGCTGCACCAGGCCGACGGCGGTGATCACCGAGTCGAGGCTGAAGACGATGTCGATGATGGCGATCTGGATGATGATGCCCATGAAGCCGTAGCTCTTCTTCGGCCCGCCCTGCGCGGCCTCCTCGGCGCCTTCCAGGCTGTGGTAGATCTCCGCGGTGCTCTTGAACAGCAGGAACAGGCCGCCGAAGAACAGGATCAGGTCGCGCCCGGAAATCCCCTGCTCGAAGACGTGGAACAGGTCGTCGGTCAGGCGCATCACCCAGGTGATCGACAGCAGCAGCAGGATGCGCGTGCCCATGGCCAGGGCCAGGCCGAAGAAGCGCGCCTTCGGCTGCTGCTCGACCGGCAGGCGGCTGACCAGGATCGAGATGAAGATGATGTTGTCGATGCCGAGGACGATTTCCAGGGCGGTCAGGGTCAGAAACGCGACCCAGATTTCCGGGTTGCTCAGCCATTCCATTCAGGGATGCTCCAATGAGTTCAGGTTGTGTAGGAAAGGTGCCGCATATGGGGCAGCTTTCGTGCAAAACCTAGCGCCAGCGGCGCACGGATTTCTGGAAGAACAGGCTGTTGGGCACCTGCAGCAACGCGCCGGCGGCCTCTTCGCTGACATCCTGCAGCGTGGTGTAGAACAGGTTGATGGCCAGCACCCGCCCCTTCACGCCGGGTTTGTCGGCGCTCTCGATCACCTCCACGGTATCGCCCAGGCGGAACGGCCCCATGGCGAAGATCAGCAGCGCGCAGAACATGTTCGACAGCACGCTCCAGATGGCGAAGAAGGCCACCGCCGCCACGGCGGTGAAGCCGGTGATGGCGGTCCATAGCACCGTGGCCGACACGCCCAGGCGCTCGAGCACCAGCATGAAGGCGCTGCCCAGGATCAACCAGCGCAGCAGGCCGCGCAGCGGCAGCAGCACCTCCTGCGGCAGCAGGCTGTAGCGCGCGCCGAGGCGGCTGATGGCGCGGGTCAGGATGCGCTGGGCGAGCCACGCCAGCAGCAGGATCAGCAGCACCTGGCCGGCGCGGATCAGCGGTTCGCGCCAGGCCGTGAGCAGTTCCAGCGATTCCATCACTCGGTCTCCTCCAGTTGCTGCTGCAGCGCTTCGAGCGTCTCCAGGGCCAGCAGCCAGCTTTCCTCCAGCTCGGCCTCGCGCGCCTTGAGCGTCGCCTGCTCGGCCAGGCGTTCGCGCAGCTCGTCCTTGCGCGCCGCCTCGTACAGGCCGCTATCGGCCAGCTGCGCTTCCACCTTGGCCAGGGTCTGGTGCAGCTTGTTCAGCTCCTGCTCGAGCTTGTCGGCCTGCTTCTTGTGCGGCGCGAGCTGCTGGCGCAGGGCGGCGGCGGCCTGGCGCTGGGCGCGCTTGTCGGTCTTGTCCGCCGCCGGGGTCGCCGCGCTCGGCGGCTGCTGGCGGGCGCGGAAGTCGATCAGCCAGCGCGCGTAGTCGTCGAGATCGCCCTCGAACGGCTGGATGCGGCCGTCGGCCACCAGGAGGAATTCGTCGGTGGTGCTTTTCAGCAGGTGGCGGTCGTGCGACACCACCAGCACGGCGCCGGCGAACTCCTGCAACGCCATGGTCAGGGCCAGGCGCATTTCCAGGTCGAGGTGGTTGGTCGGTTCGTCGAGCAGCAGCAGGTTGGGCTTCTGCCAGGCGATCAGGGCCAGGGCCAGGCGCGCCTTCTCGCCGCCGGAAAAATTCAGCACCGGCTCGTCGCAGCGCTCGCCGCGGAAATCGAAGCCGCCGAGGAAGTCGCGCAGGGTCTGCTCGCGCTCGCTCGGCGCCAGGCGCTGCACGTGCAGCAGCGGGCTGGCCTTGGGGTCCAGCGCATCGAGCTGGTGCTGGGCGAAGTAGCCGATGGCCAGGTTCTCGCCGCGGGCCAGCTCGCCGCCGAGCGCGGCGAGGTCGCCGGCCAGGGTCTTGATCAGGGTCGACTTGCCGGCGCCGTTGGGCCCCAGCAGGCCGATACGCGCGCCGGGCGCCAGGCTCAGCTTGACCTTGTCCAGCACCACCTTGTCGCCGTAGCCGAGGCGCGCCTCGGACAGGTTGAGCAGCGGACTGGAGACCTTGTCCGCTTCACGGAAGACGAAGTCGAAGGGCGAGTCGACGTGCGCCGGGGCCAGCTCCTCCAGGCGTTCCAGGGCCTTGATCCGGCTCTGCGCCTGGCGCGCCTTGGTCGCCTGGGCCTTGAAGCGGGCGATGTACTTTTCCATGTGCGCGCGCTGCGCCTGCTGCTTCTCGTAGGCCTGCTGCTGCTGCGCCAGGCGCTCGGCGCGGGTGCGCTCGAAGGCCGAGTAGCCGCCGCGGTAGAGGGTCAGCTTCTGCTGCTCCAGATGCGCCACATGGTCGACCACGGCGTCGAGGAAGTCGCGGTCGTGGGAGATCAGCAGCAGGGTGCCGGGATAGCCCTTGAGCCACTCTTCCAGCCAGAGGATGGCGTCCAGATCCAGGTGGTTGGTCGGCTCGTCGAGCAGCAGCAGCTCGGACGGGCACATCAGCGCCTGGGCCAGGTTCAGGCGCATGCGCCAGCCGCCGGAGAAGTCGCCGACGCGCCTGTCCATCTGCTCGCCGGTGAAGCCGAGGCCGGCCAGCAGCTTGCGCGCGCGGGCGTCGGCCGTGTAGCCCTGGGCGTTGTCCAGTTCGCTGTGCAGGCGGGCGATGGCGGCGCCGTCGTGGGCCGCCTCGGCCCCGGCCAGCTCGGCCTGGATCGCGCGCAGGTGCAGGTCGCCGTCGAGCACGTAGTCCACCGCCAGGCGCTCGAGGTTGTCCACCTCCTGGCGCATATGGGCGATGCGCCAGTCCGGAGGCAGCCGGCAGTCGCCGGCGTCGGGGCCGAGTTCGCCACGCAGCAGGGCGAACAGGCTGGACTTGCCGGCGCCGTTGGCACCGATCAGGCCGACCTTCTGGCCGGCGTGCAGGGTCAGCTCGGCGCCTTCGAGCAGGCGCTGCGGACCACGCTGTAGAGTGAGGTTCTGGAGTCGGATCATAATGGCGGCGGAGTCTACCAAATCGCCCTGGAGGCCGCGTGCAGGATCTATGGAATTTCGCCGTACGGCTCTATGCCCGACCGGGTGTGGAAGACGCCTGCCTGCAACTGCAGGAGGCCGGCGGCGACGTCTGCCTGTTGCTCGCCGGCGCCTGGCTGCAACGCCGCGGCGTGCCCTGTCGCGAGCCCTACCTCGAGGCGCTGCAGGCGCTGGCCGAACCCTGGCAGCGCGAGGTGGTCGCGCCGCTGCGCCAACTGCGGCGCGACTGGCGCACGGCCGCCGCCGCGGACGCCGAGCTGGCGACGCTGCGTGAACGGATCAAGCAACTGGAACTGGAAGCCGAACGGCTGCTGTTGCAGCGGATCGAGACGCTGGTGGAGAACTGGCCGCGCGAGGGCGGCGAAGACGACTGGCTGAGTCGCCTGGCGGGAGACGACAGCGCCGCGCTGCAGGTGCTGCGCGGCGCCGCCGGTTCTTAAGAGGCGCTCGGCGCAGTCGCACCATTGCTGGCGACGGGCGCCACGGCGGCTGCCGGGACCTCCGGCTTGGCCGGCGCAGCAGCGGGGGCGGCGGCCGGTTTCGCCGCGGGCTTGGCCGGGGCCTTCTTCACAGCGGCCTTGGGCGCCGCCGGCTTCTTCATCGCAACCGGCTTGCTGGCGGCCTTGGCTGCCGGTTTGGCAGGTGCGGCCTTGGTCGCCGGTTTGGCGGCAGCCGGCTTGGCGGCAGCAGGTTTAGCGACAGGCTTGGCCGCCGCTGGCTTGGCCGGCGCTTTGGCGGCGGGCTTACCGGCAGCAGGCTTGGCAGCGGCTTTGGCGGCCACGGGTTTCGCCGCGGCCTTAGCTGCCACGGCTTTGCTCGCGGCCGCCTTGCTGGCCACCGGCTTGGCGGCGGACTTACTTGCTGCGGCGGGCTTGGCCGCGGCAGGTTTGGCGGTGGCCTTCTTCGCCGGCGCCTTCGCGGCAGCGGGTTTCTTCGCCGCCACGGCTTTGCCGGCCGGTTTCGCGGCCGGGGCGGCCGCCTTGGCCTCGCGACCATCGAGCGCCTTGCCGGCGGCTTCCTTGACCTTGCCCACGCCCTGGGCCAGCTTCAGGCTCTCCTGGGCGTCGCGCTTGAGCTGCAGGATATAGGCGCGGGTCTCGCTCTGACGGGCCTTGAGAGCGTCGAGCAGCTCTTCCAGCTCGGCCACCGCGTCCTTGGCCTTGGCCTGCGCCTTGGCCTTGCCGGCGACGGCAGCGTCCTGCAGCTTGCTGCGTGCCTTATGCAGTTTTTCCTGGGCCTTGCCGCGCTGCTTCTCCAGCTTGGCGAGCAGTTTCTCGGCATCGACCAGCGCTTGCGAGCAGGCATTTTCCAGGTGCTCGAGCAGGCTGGTGGAGAGTTGGTGCAGCAGGTGCAAAGGGGTACTGATGGTCTTCTTCTTGGCCGACATGGCGCGCCTCCTGGCGGATGTGGATGCGCCCATACTAGACGCCCGCGCCCGACCCTGCCATAGGCCTTTTGGCGACCCGGGCAGGCAGCCGCGCGGGCTGGCATAATCGCCGCCATCTTGATCGGGAGACATCGCCATGAGCCGCGCCGCCTTCGCCCTCTTCGTTCTCTGCGCGAGCCTCGCGGCACAGGCCGACAGTCACCAGCAGGATCTGGCCTACAGCCTCGGCGCACGCCTGGGCGAACGCCTGCGCGAGGAGGTGCCGCAACTGCCGCTGAGCGACCTGCTGGAAGGTCTGCGCCAGGCCTACGCCGGCCAGCCGCTGCGCCTGGAAGAGGCGCGCATCGAAGAGTTGCTCGACCAGCACGAGGCGCGCATCGCCGCCGACCCGCAGCGCCATGCCCAGGCCATCGCCGCGCAGCGACGCTTTCTCGCCGAGCAGCGAATCCGCCCCAATGTGCGGGTGATCGAGGGCGGCGTGCTGGTCAGCGAGCTGCGCGCCGGCAGCGGCGCCAAGCCCGGTCCCGGCAGCCGGGTGCAGGTACGTTACCGCGGCACCCTGGCCGACGGCAGCCCGTTCGACGAGAGCAGCGAACCGCAGTGGTTTCGCCTAGACAGCCTGATCGCCGGCTGGCGCAGCGCGCTGCTGCAGATGCCCAGCGGGGCACGCTGGCGCCTGGTGGTACCGTCGGATCAGGCTTACGGGGAAGAGGGCGCGGGCGATCTGATTCCGCCCCATGCGCCGCTGGTATTCGATCTGGAACTGCTCGACGTGGCCGACTGAAGGTCGGCCCGGCAGACAGCTTCTGGCCCGGATGCAAGCCAGGGCCGCCGACCTGTTGCCCGGAATGCATCCGGGCTAAGCGGCCGTCGCAGGCTCAGAGCGCCGGCGCGGCCTGCTCCTGGTGGGCGTTGTGCAGCACCTCGATCAGGCAGTCTTCCAGCTCGAAACGTTCGTGCAGCAACTGCCCCAGGCGACCCAGCTCGGCCACCAGCGACACGCTGTCGCGGCAGTCGCCGTTGTCACAGTGATCGTTGAAGGCCAGCGCCACCTCGGTAATGGCTTCGATGCGCGGGTAGATCTGCTTGGCCAGTTCCAGGCCGCGCTGGTCGTTGAACGCCTTGGCCTCGCTGGTGAGCTGCTCGTAGACCTCGAAGTGACCGGCCGAGACGTAATCCACCAGGATTTCGCAGAAGCCCTGCAGGGCCTCGCCGTTGGCCGCCGGCGCCTGTGGCGACTCGACCAGGGCACTGTAGGCCTGCACCAGTTCATGGCGCTCGCCCAGCCAGCGATCGATCAGTTGGTGGACCCCACCCCAGCGTTCCTGTGCGTTCTGGCAACTTTCGAGCATGATGGACCTCGCTTCCCTTATCGCTAATGCCTGTTATGCGTCCGCTCCCGAGACGATTTTTCTGTGGCCTACCGGCGGCCAGCCTGCGCGGGGCGTCGCACTCGACGCCACAAACCGCTCCCGACGCTTTTTTGTCAATCGGTGCTTGGCTTTGGGAAGGCAACCGCGAAACGGCGTTTTTCCGGCGGTGCGTGCGAGCCAGATTATGCCCGTGGGCAGGCGCCATCAAGGCACCGCCGGGAGATAATTTCATACGAGCGTTTAATCGACGACCCGCGACAGCCGTGGCCTGGGCGATGGACCGCGATCAGCTGCGACGCAGCAACTGGAACAGGCAGAAACCGAGCATGGCGACGAAACCGAGCAGGCTCCACTCGGGAATGCTCATGCCGAACAGGCTCCACTTGACCTCGGCGCAGTCGGCGCTGCCCTGGAACACCAGGCGCACGATGTCCTGCATCGGCAGGGCCTGCATCATGAATTCCAGGCTCGGCAGGCAGGCCTCCAACTGGTCGGCCGGCACGCTCTGCAGCCAGATCTGCCGACCGGCCGTGGCGGCGCCGGCGCCGGCGAACAGCAGCGCCAGCAACGCATAGACCCGCCGGCCGAAGCGCGCCGGGCCATGTACGGCGGCCACCAGGCAGACCAGGCCGAAGGCGATCACGCAGATGCGCTGCAGCACGCACATCGGGCAGGGCTCCAGGCCGACCACGTGTTCCAGGTACAGGGCCGCCGCCATCAGCAGCAGACTGCCGACGAATGCCAGGAAGAACAGGGGACGCGGACTGGCCAGGTACATGGAGGCTCCGGGGGAGAGAAATCGAGGGCAGTTACGGTAGAGGAAAGCGCGGGCGCCTTTCAAGGCGCCTCACATGCTGCCGCGCGCTGTTCGTCCACCCAGCGCGCCCCTTCGTCCGCTGCGCGACGATCGGCCGCAGCGGCTCAGGCGCGCACGCCCTGCGGCTGCGGCAGCGCCGGCAGGCCCTGATGGAGCAGGCCGAGGCTCTCCTGCAGCAGCTGGTTGCTGCGCTCCAGCTCGCCCAACTGGGCCAGCAGGCGCGCCAGCTCGGCGCAGGTTTCCGGGTGGCGTTCCAGCTTCAGGCTGGTCTCGAAGTAGTCGCGCGCCTTGCCCCACAGCTGGTTCTGCAGGCACAGCCGACCGAGGGTCAGCAGCAGCGCCGGGTCCTGCGGGTGCTGCTTGAGCCAGAGCTCGGCGGTGTGCAGCTGCTGCGCCGGATCGGCGCCGCGCAGCACGCCGTAGAAGCGCGCCAGGCGGCTGTCGTAGGCGCGCTTGAGGGCGCTGCGCAGCACCTGTTCGGCCTCCTCCTGGGCGCCCAGGCGACGCAGTTGCTCGACGTAGGCGGCGATCAGCTCGGGCTCCTGGCGCAGCGGCGCGGAGAGCTGCTGCCAGGCCTGGGTCAGCGGCTGCAGGGCGGTTTCGCCATGGCCCAGACCGGCCTGCCCGGCATCGCCCAGGCGACCGCGCCAGGTCGCACGCTCCAGCTCGTCCAGCTCGGCGGCCGGCAGGGCCTTCTCCTTGCGCAGCTCCGGCAGCAGGCCGAGCAGCGCCGACCAGTCCTGGCGCTGCAGGTACAGGCGCTGCAGCTGGCGCAACACCAGGTGATGACCGGGATGACGCTCGCGCATCGCTTGCAGGGTCTCCAGCGCCGCGTCGCTCTCGCCGCGGCTCTGCTGCAGTTCGGCATGGGCCAGGGCGATGGCCAGTTCGGCCTGCGGCTGGCGCGCCAGGGCGCGCTCGAGCATGGCGTCGCTCTGCTCGTGCTGGCCCAGCTTGTGCGCCGCGCGGGCGGCGCCGAGGTAGTACATCAGCGGCTGGGGTTCGTCTTCGGCGGCCCGGCTCAGCTGGCGCAGCGCGCGCGCCCAGCGGCCCTCGGCCAGGTCGAGCAGGCCCTGCTGCGAGGCCAGCCGCGCCCGGCGGTGACGATGCAGGCGCGACCAGGGGTTGGCCAGGCGCGTCGAGGCGAGCAGCAGGCGCAGGCTGGCGCGCAGCAGGTAGAGCAGCAGCGCCACCGCCAGCACCAGGGCGAGGAAGGCCCACAGCCCGGACTGATAGCGGAAGCCCTGGTAGGCGAACAGCACGTAGCCGCGGTCGGCCTGGATCGCCAGGCCGAGCAGATACAGCAGGCCGCCGACGGCGAGCAGGAGCAGCAACCAGAGCAGGCGCTTCATGGCGCCTCCCCGGCCGCGGCGGCCCCCTGCCGGCGCTGCGCCTGCTTGCGCTGCAGGTAGGCCTGCAGCGCCTCGAGCGACTCGCTCAGATCCGGCACCTGCACCTCGACCCGCTCGTCGGCCAGCTCGGCGAAGCGCTGACGCAGGGCGCGACTATCGGGGTTGTCCAGATTGAAATGGGCGTCGAGGATCTCCCCGGCCTGCTTCAGCGCCTGCCGATAGACCCCGCTCTGGCCATGCAGCGCGGCCCACTGCGCCTGCTCCAGGGCCAGCGACAGGCTCAGGCGCACCTGGCTCAGGCTCTGCCCGGAGAGCAGCGGACGGATGTTGCGGTCGGCGTCGAACTCGATGCGGAAGTACTGCGCCAGGGTCGCCAGCCATTCGCTCCACCAGGCGCGGCCATCGCCCTCGGCGGCCAGGTCGGCGAGCACGTCGCCCTGCCCCGCGAAACTCGGCGCCAGCGGGTTGAGGCTGGCGGCCTGCTCGCGCAGCGCGGCCAGTTGCAGGAACAGGCCGACGCGATCCGGCCGTTGGGTGGTGCGCAGCGCTTCCAGACTGCGGCTGAGCTGCTCGCGGGCGGCGAAGGCGGCGGGGTCGTCCTGCTCGCGGAGGATCTCGTCGGCGGCCAGCACCAGGGCCTCGGCGCTGGCCACGTCCTGCAGCGCGGACAGGCGCAGGGTGGCCAGGCGCAGCAGGTGCTCGGCCTCGTCCAGGCGCCAGTCCTGGCGGCTGCCGTCGAGCACGCTTTCCAGGCGCTGGCTGAGGCGCTGCTGATCGCCCTGCAGGTTGGCCAGCAGACGCCGGCGCTCGTCCAGCTCATCGGCGCTGGGCAGCTGGTTCAGACGGCCTTCGAGTTGCCCGATCAGCTCGCCGACCTTGCCGCTCTCGGCGCGCGCGCTCTGCAGCTGATCGCGCTGCTGCTGATCCTGCTGCTGCAACTGCTGCAGCTGCCACAGGCTCCAGCCACCGGCACCGACGCCGCCCAGGCCGACCAGCAGGGCGAACGCGGCGAGGCCGCGGCCGGCGTTGCGCGGGGCCTTGGCGGGAGCTGCGGGGGGAGTGGCGGTGGCCTCGCTGGCCGGCGTCTGGTCTTGCGGGGTGGCTGCTTCGCTCACGTATCCATCCTTTCTAGAGGGCAGCGGCCGGGTATCGTTCCAGCGCTGCCAGCAAGGCCGCGGCGCTGGCGCCGCGACAATCCACAACGATCTGTGCACCCGCGCGGCGTGCCTGCTCGGCGACCCGCGGGCTGGGCAGGAACAAGGGTAGCCGAGCCAGCTCGGGCCAGTCGGCAGCGGCCAGTTCGATCAGGTGTTCGAGCCCCTGCCCACTGCTGACCACCAGGGCGTTCAGGCGTTCCGCCCGCACCCGCGCGGCCAGTTCGCCCGGCGCGTAGCTGGGCAGCAGGCGGCGGTACAGTGGCAGATAGTCGACCGTCGCACCTTGGCCGCGCAAGCGTTCGGCGAGGAATTCTCGGCCACCCTCGCCGCGCAGGATCAGCACCCGCGGCGCCGGCGCGGCGGCCAGCGCCTGCTGCAGGCGCGGCAGGACCAGCAGCGCCTCACTGTCGTCGCCGTCGTCCGGGCAGTGGGCGTTGAGGCCATGCTCGGCGAGCACCGCGGCGGTCGCCGCGCCGACCGCGAACCAGGGCTGCTCGGCCGGCGCTGGCACGCGGTGGCGTTCGAGCAGGGCCAGGCCCAGGCGCGCGGCCGGCTTGCTCACCGCGATCACCGCGCTGTAGTGCGCCAGCTCGAGGATGGCGGCGCGCTGCGCGGGCGTTTCCGCCAGCGGCTCGATGGCCAGCAACGGCAGGCTGTGACTGGCGATGCCGCGCTCGGCCAGGGTCTGCGCCAGCGCCGCGCACTCCTCGGCCGGCCGCGTCAGCAGCAGGCGCCAGGCGCTCACGGATGGCCGGCCTCGCCGTAGACCGCCTTGAGGATGGCCTCGGCGCCCTGCGCCAGCAGCGCTTCGGCCACCCGCACGCCGAGCGCTTCGGCATCGCCGGCGGCGGCACGCGCCTCGGCGCGCAGCAGCTGGCCGCCATCGGGCTGGCCGACCAGGCCGCGCAACCACAGCTGCTCGCCTTCGAGCAGGGCGTAGCAGGCGATGGGCACCTGGCAGCCGCCGTTGAGGCGCTTGTTCAGCGCACGCTCGGCGGTGACCCGCAGCGCGGTCTCGCGGTGGTGCAACGGCGCCAGCAGGGCGTGGATCTCGGCGTCGGCGCTGCGGCACTCGATGCCGACGGCGCCCTGGCCGCCGGCCGGCAGGCTGTCCTCGGCGCTGAGCGAGCTGCGGATGCGCTCCTCGAAGCCGAGGCGGATCAGCCCGGCGGCGGCGAGGATGATGGCGTCGTACTCGCCGGCATCCAGCTTGGCCAGGCGGGTGTTGACGTTGCCGCGCAGGAACTGGATCTTCAGGTCCGGCCGGCGCGCCAGCAGCTGGGCCTGGCGGCGCAGGCTGGAGGTGCCGACCACGCTGCCGGCCGGCAGCGCATCGAGGCTGGCATGGCTATTGGAAACGAAGGCGTCGCGCGGGTCTTCGCGCTCGCAGATGCAGTACAGGCCCAGGCCTTCGGGGAAGTCCATCGGCACGTCCTTCATCGAGTGCACGGCGATGTCGGCCTGGTTCTCCAGCAGCGCGGTTTCCAGCTCCTTGACGAACAGGCCCTTGCCGCCGATCTTCGCCAGCGGCGCGTCGAGCAGTTTGTCGCCGCGGCTGACCATGGGCACCAGGCTGACCTTGAGGCCAGGGTGCGCCGCTTCGAGACGGGTTTTGACGTGCTCGGCCTGCCACAGGGCCAGGGCGCTCTTACGGGTGGCGATACGGATTTCGCGGGACATGGGGCAAATTCCAGAAAACGGATTGCCGCGAATCATAACAGGCTCGCCCGGCGCCAGCTGATGGGTGGCGGCTATCGGCCGCAGCCGGCACCCGGCGCTACAGCGACTGCATCAGCTTGCGCACCCCGGCCACATGGCGCCGGCTGACCACCAGCGAATCGCCCTCCAGCCCCTTGAGGAACAGCTGGAAGTGCCCCAGCGGCGTGCGCTGCAGGCGCTCGATGCGCTCGCGGGCGACCAGGGCGTTGCGGTGGATGCGCACGAAGCGCTCGCCGAACTCGT
Source organism: Pseudomonas sp. PL-6 (assembly GCF_054110165.1). Lineage (NCBI taxonomy): Bacteria > Pseudomonadati > Pseudomonadota > Gammaproteobacteria > Pseudomonadales > Pseudomonadaceae > Pseudomonas > Pseudomonas sp. PL-6. The sequence goes on from NZ_CM134189.1 coordinate 5,017,274, forward strand.
CTTCCAAGGCCTTCAGCGGCTCGTCCAGCAGCACCTCGCCACCCTCGTGGCGCAGGGTCACGTACTTGTGATCGGCGATGAAATAGACCACGTGATCCAGCGGGATCAGCTCGATGCCCTTGCGCGTACGGGCGCTGATATGGCTGCGCGGGCCGCTGCCGCTCTCGGCGGCCGGCCGGGTCAGCGCCGCCAGCTGCACCCGGTTGGGCCGCTCGGCCTTCTTCAGCGCCTCGCTGAGGCTCTCGGCGCGCACCGGCTTGACCAGGTAGCCGACCGCGCTGACCTGGAAGGCTTCCAGGGCGAATTCGTCGTGCGCCGTGCAGAAGATCACCGCCGGCGGCGCCTCGCGCTCGCACAGCTTGGCGGCGACCTGCAGACCGTCCAGCCCGGGCATGCGGATATCCAGCAGGACCACGTCCGGCTTGAGGCTGTCAATCAGGGTCAGGGCCTCCTCGCCATTGCTGGCGGCGGGCTCCAGGACCCGGTAGCCCTCGAGTTCGCCGACCATGCGGCTGAGGCGCTCGCGGGCGAGGGGTTCGTCGTCGACGATCAGGACATTCATATTGCTCTGGCTTCCTGCGTGAGTCTCGCACAAGGATAGCGTAGACAGCTGTAATGGCGGCCGTCACGGCGCTCCACGCTGAGACTGGCGCGCGGCCCGAAAAGTGCCGCCAGGCGCGCGTCGATATTGCTCAGCGCTTGGTGCGTTCCCCGCGACGGGTGCTGCTCGCCCCGCTCTTCATACGGATTGCTGACACACAAGCTGAACACACCATCCTGGTAGTCCGCCTCGATCCGCACCAAGCCGCCCTCGATGCGCGGCTGAATGCCGTAGATCAACGCATTTTCCAACAGCGGTTGCAGGGTCAGCTGGGGAATCGGCAGATCCTCCGGCACACCCTCGACCTCCCACTGCAACTGTAGCCGTTCGCCGAGCCGATAGTGCTCGATCGACAGATATCGTTTCGCCAGTTCCAGTTCCTCCTTCCAGGGCACCAGACTGCCGGGCTTGGCCAGGCTGGCGCGAAACAGGTCGGACAGATCCAGCACCGCCTGTTCGGCCTTGAGCGGGTCGACCGCCACCAGGCTGGCGATGCTGTTCAGGCTGTTGAACAAAAAATGCGGGCGGATGCGCGCCTGCAGCGATTCGATGCGCGCGCGCAGCTCGGCCTGCTCCTGCCGCCGCCATTGGCTCTGCAGGTAGAAATAGCGTAGCAGCAGCGCGGACATGATCAGGCCGATCAATGCATGGCGCAGATAAAGGTTGACCTCGCCGCTGCGTGGCAGCGGCCCGCCCAGCTCGTAGTAGTCGGCCACCGCCGTGCAGCCCAGGGTCAGCACCACTACTAGGGCGCAGCACAGGCCGCCGGCCAGCGCCGGACGCAGGCGCGCCAGCAGCGGCCGCAGGCGGCACAGCAGCGCCGCCGAAAGCAGCACGATCCACTGCACGAACAGCGAGGTCAGCGCCAGGCGCACCCAGTCGAAGCCGGGCAGCATCGGCTCGGACAGCACCAGCACCAGCACCAGCAGCTCGGCCAGCAGCACCATGCTCAGCAGCGCTTCCGGCTGGCACAGTTCGGGAACGAAGAAGTCGTCGGCAGACGCGTTGTGGTTGTTCTTGGCAGGGACTTGTTTTGGCATCGACGCAGTTTCCGTGTCGCCCGGCGGGCCGGCAAGCCAGACGGCTCCGGCCGGGCAAAATAAAGCACCGAAATGCCGCCGCCGCGACAAAATTGTGAAGCAGCCGACAGCGCCGACGCCTGCTGGGCGGCAAACGCGGCGCGGCGAAAGGGCCACCGACCCTGTTATTATCGGCGCACTTTGTCCGCCATGCCGGCCGCCGCACGCGGCCCGCCCGATCCAGAGCCCGAACCATGAGCAGCGAAAAAACCAACCAATCCTGGGGCGGCCGCTTCAGCGAGCCCGTCGACGCCTTCGTCGCCCGCTTCACCGCCTCGGTGGAATTCGACAAGCGCCTATATCGCCACGACATCATGGGCTCCATCGCCCACGCCAGCATGCTGGCCAAGGTCGGCGTGCTCACCGATGCCGAGCGCGATGCGATCATCGACGGCCTGGGGCAGATCCAGGCCGAGATCGAGGCCGGCAGCTTCGACTGGCGCGTCGACCTGGAAGACGTGCACATGAATATCGAGGCGCGCCTGACCGACCGCATCGGCGTCACCGGCAAGAAGCTGCACACCGGGCGCTCGCGCAACGACCAGGTGGCCACCGACATCCGCCTGTGGCTGCGCGACGAGATCGACCTGATCCTCGCCGAGATCACCCGCCTGCAGCAGGGCCTGCTGGGGCTGGCCGAAGCCGAGGCGGACACCATCATGCCCGGCTTCACCCACCTGCAGACCGCCCAGCCGGTGACCTTCGGCCACCACCTGCTGGCCTGGTTCGAGATGCTGTCGCGCGACTACGAGCGCCTGGTGGACTGCCGCAAGCGCACCAACCGCATGCCCCTGGGCAGCGCCGCGCTGGCCGGCACCACCTACCCGATCCAGCGCGAGATCACCGCACAGTTGCTGGGTTTCGACGCCGTTGGCGGCAACTCCCTGGACGGCGTGTCGGATCGCGACTTCGCCATCGAATTCTGCGCCGCCGCCTCCCTGGCGATGATGCACCTGTCGCGCTTCTCCGAAGAGCTGGTGCTGTGGACCAGCGCCCAGTTCCAGTTCATCGACCTGCCGGACCGTTTCTGCACCGGCAGCTCGATCATGCCGCAGAAGAAAAACCCCGACGTACCGGAGCTGGTACGCGGCAAGAGCGGCCGGGTGTTCGGCGCGCTGATGGGCCTGCTGACCCTGATGAAAGGCCAGCCGCTGGCCTACAACAAGGACAACCAGGAAGACAAGGAACCGCTGTTCGACGCCGCCGACACCCTGCGCGATTCGCTGCGGGCCTTCGCCGACATGGTCCCGGCGATCAAACCCAAGCGCGCGATCATGCGCGAGGCGGCGCTGCGCGGCTTCTCCACCGCCACCGACCTGGCCGACTACCTGGTGCGCAAGGGCCTGCCGTTCCGCGACTGCCACGAGATCGTCGGGCATGCGGTGAAATACGGCGTGGACAGCGGCAAGGACCTGGCCGAGATGAGCCTGGACGAGCTGCGCCAGTTCAGCGGCGAGATCGAGCAGGACGTGTTCGCCGTGCTGACTCTGGAAGGCTCGGTCAATGCTCGCGACCATATCGGCGGCACCGCGCCGAACCAGGTGCGCGCCGCCGTGGTGCGTGGCCGCGAGCTGCTGGCGGCACGCTGAACGAGCAGCGCAACGGGCCTGCCTTTTCTCCAGCGGAAGAAGGCAGACGGCACGCAACACCTAGCGGAGAATCCCTCGCATGAGCGATCACGACGACAACGAAGAAGATTTCGCCGAAGCCACCCTGATCCAGGCCATCGAGAACCAGCTGGAAGCCGGCGAGCCGGCCGCCGCGCAGGCGGTGTACAACAAGCTCAGCCTGGTCGGCTATGCGCGCGAGGAAATCCTCCAGCTGATGGCCCTGGTGCTGGCCCACGAGGTCGACGCCATGCTGCGTGACGACCGCCCGTTCGATGCCGCCTGGTACGAGCAGGCCCTGCGCGCCCTGCCGGAGCTGCCCGAGCAGCAGGACTGAATGCGGCGAAGGTCGCACAGGCGAGCGCGCAAATCCCTCACTACACTGCACAGACCCGAACCCGGCAGTCGCGTCGGCCTTATAACAACAAGAGCGGAGTCGCCATGAAATCCTTTACCCCCGAACTGATCGACGAGCTGGAAATCCTCGCCCTGTACAACCTGGACAATCACCAGGAGGGGCTCAAGGTGCACAACAATGCCTCGTTCAAGGCCCAGGGCGCCATCACCCGCCTGCATGAGAAGGGCCTGGTCAGCCAGGCCGACGGTGGCTACCTGACCAGCCTGGGCATCGACGCCGCCGAACACGCGCAGAGCCTGCTGACCATTCTCAGCACCAGCAAGACACCCGCTTAAGCAAGATCCTTCGCCCGCCGCCCTACACTATCGGCCCCGGCGGGCGATATAGCGTCAGGCACTGCAGTGGATGCGCGCCGCTGATAGGCTTGCACCATTCCCCGTAGAGCTCGAGCATGACGCGCACCCTGGAAATTCGCCCGGACATCGACGACGGCATCGACCGCAAGGTGCTGGCGCAGCTGCGCGCGCGCTTTCTGCAGATCAACCAGGGCCGCCTGCAGCGCGCGCGGCAGGGCCTGTCGACGCGCCAGCAGCTGGTGCTCAAGCTGCTGCCGCTGCTGCTGCACGTCAACCATCCGCTGCTGCCGGGCTATGTCTGCGCCAGCACGCCGGCCGGCCTGAGCGGCTTCGAGCCGGACGACGAGGTGCTCGCCGAAGTCCAGCGTCTGACCCGCTCCTTCGTCTACAAGCCGCGCCGCGGCCAGGGCGCCGCGCCGCTGCACGGCCTGTTCCTGATGGGCAGCCTGGGCACCGTGGCGCAGGCCGAGCAGAGCGACATGGACCTGTGGCTGTGCCACGCGCCGACCCTCAGCGCCCGGGAACTGCAGGACCTGCGCAAGAAGTGCGACCAGCTGGAGAGCTGGGCCGCCACCCAGGGCGCCGAAGTGCACCTGTTCCTGGTCGACCCGCAGCGCTTCGCCCAGGGCGCGCGCGAGGCGCAGCTGAGCTCCGACGACTGCGGCACCACCCAGCACTACCTGCTGCTCGACGAGTTCTACCGCACGGCGATCTGGCTCGGCGGGCGCACGCCGATCTGGTGGCTGGTGCCGGTCTACGAAGAGCCGCGCTATCACGACTACTGCCGTACCCTGCTGAGCAAGCGCTTCGTGCGCGCCGAGGACGTGCTCGACCTCGGCCACCTGGCGCACATCCCGCCGGAGGAGTTCATCGGCGCCGGCATGTGGCAGCTGTACAAGGGCATCGAGTCGCCCTACAAGTCGGTGCTCAAGCTGCTGCTCACCGAGGTCTACGCCAGCGAGCACCCCAGGGTCGAGTGCCTGTCGCTGCGCTTCAAGCAGGCGGTGTTCGAGGGCCGCCTCGACCTCGACGAGCTCGACCCCTATATCGTCGTCTACCGGCGCCTGGAGGAGTACCTCGGCGCCCGCGGCGACCGCGAGCGCCTGGAGCTGATTCGCCGCTGCCTGTACCTGAAGGTGAACAAGAAGATCAGCCGGCCGCCGACCCGCGGCCGCACCAAGAGCTGGCAGCGCCTGCTGCTCGAACGCCTGACCGGCGAGTGGGGCTGGGATGCGCGCCAGCTCAGCCTGCTCGACAGCCGCAGCCAGTGGAAGGTGCGCCAGGTCGGCGCCGAGCGGCGCGTGCTGGTCAACGAACTGACCTACAGCTACCGCTTCCTCTCCCAGTTCGCCCGCAGCGCACAGACCGGCAGCTCGCTGAACAACCGCGACCTCAACGTACTGGGCCGACGCCTGTACGCCGCCTTCGAGCGCAAGGCCGGCAAGGTCGAGTTCATCAACCCGGGCATCGCCCCGGACCTGGCCGAGGACACCCTGACCCTGGTGCGCCACCCCAGCCCGGAATCGCCCGAGGAACATCAGTGGGCGCTGTTCAACGGCAGCCTGGGCACCCAGGAATGGCCCGACTTCGCCCCGCTGAAGCGCGCCCGCGAGCTGATCGAACTGCTCGCCTGGTGCCACCGCAACGGCGTGATCGACGCCAGCACGCGGCTGTCGCTGCACCCGGGCAACAGCGATCTCAGCGAGTTCGAGCTGTCCAACCTGATCGCCAGCCTGCAGCAGGCCTTCCCCCTGCCGCTGCCCAGCGTGGCGGAGGCCGCCCTGCTGCGCGCCAGCCGCCCCAGCCAGGTGCTGCTGCTGGTCAACGTCGGCGTCGACCCGCTGCCGCAGCACAGCCAGATGAACGTGCACATGACCAGCGGGCGCACCGACGCCCTGGGTTATTCCGGGGTGCGCGAGAACCTGGTGCTGACCCTCGACCAGATCGTGCTCAACAGCTGGAACGAGTTGCAGGTCAGCCGCTACGACGGCGCCGACGCCCTGCTCGACTGCCTGCGCGACCTGCTCAACAGCCTGCCGTCGGACGGCGCGCAGCCCCAGGTGCAGGTGCGCTGCTTCTGCCGCAACCGCGCGACGGCCATCGCCGAGCGGGTCGAGGAGCTGCTGCGCGACCTGCTCGCCACCTACGCCGAGGGCCGCCAGGCGCGCTACCTGGTGCAGATCCGCCAGCACTACCACGTGCTGCAGCTGACCCCGGGCCAGGTCAGCCATGCCGTGCTGGGCGATTTGCCGGCGCTGCTCGACCACCTCGGCGGCGAGCAGGAGCTGTACAGCCCGCTGCACCTGGACCGCCACGCGCTGGACGGCGATGACCTGGCGCTGATCCTGCCAATGGGCCGGCCGCAGTGCATCCAGCTGTTCTATCGCCTGCACGAGAGCACCGGCGACGCCGAGCTGACCCTGCTCGACGAACACAACGCGCTGTGGCGCCGGCGCCTGCCGTTTCGCGACGAACAGAGCCTGCTCACCCCGCTGCAGCGCTTCCTGCAGTCGCTGCTGTACCGGCGCAACGCCATGCTGCCGCTGGACAGCGGCGATGCCGGGCCGGCGCTGGAAATCCTCTACTACCAGCTGCTGCCCGCCGCGCCGCTGCGCGCCCAGCGCCTGGAACGCCGGCCGCCGCCGCAGGCGCCGGTCAGCCACCCGTTCTACGACGTGCAGGCGATCCTCGAACCGGGCGACGGCCGCCAGCCGCACGTCACCCTGTACTGCAACCACCGCGAGTTTTCCGAGCTGGAGTACGGCCGCGAGCTGTACCGCGCCGTGGCCCGGCATATCCTCGCCCAGCGCGCCGGCGGCGAGCGCTACCCCTGCTACATCACCGACCTCGACCTGTCCGCCCTGCTCGCCAGCCAGCAGGCGCAGACCGTGCACTACCTGCGCTACAAGAGCGAACTGGAGGATGCACTGAACGCGGCGCTGCAGCAGGCCTGAGAGCCCTCAGTCGCGCATCGGCGCCTGGGGATGGAGCAGGGCGTAGAGATAGCAGTCGGCCAGGCTGTGGTTGTCGGCTACACCGCCGTAGCTGGCAGTGAAGCTCACTGCCAGGCCCAGGTGCTGGTACAGCCAGCGGTCGCTGACCGCGGGCGGCACCTCGGGCACCAGGTCGCTGTCGTTGACCAGGCGATAGGTGGGTACGTCCAGACCGTTGTAGTAGGCGGCAAAGGCCGGTGCGGCCAGGCGCGGACTGGCGAAGTTGTAGTGCTGCAGCGGCAGCGAGGGACAGCGCAGGCGCAGATCGGGCACCGCCAGGCTGCTCAATGCGCAGCCGAGGCTATGCCCGCAGAGCCATAGCGCCTGACTCGGCTGCAGGTGGTCGAGTGCCTGCAGGGCCTGGTCGCGCAGCGAAGCATAGAGCGTGAGGAAACCGTCATGCACCTGACCGACGCCGGCCTGCCAGGGGTAGGCCCGCTGGTCCAGGTCGAGGTCGTCGAGCCAGTCCTGCACCGACTCGGTGCCGCGGAACACCAGGTAGCAGTCGCCCCGCGGATCGCAGGCGGCGAAACCGAAAGGCTCCGCCTCGTCGAATATCCAGAACTCGGTGAGGCTGCTCCACACCACCGCGGAAAAACGCCAGCCCGGCAGCGCCGGCGCTTGCCAGTGGAAATCCTGTGCCCGTCGCGGCCGGCCCTGGGCCTGCCACTGCTGGTACTGATCGTAGGCCGCGACCACCAGCTGGGCGCAGCCCAGGGCGCGGGACAACTGGAAACCTTGGGGGAAATAGAGGGGCAGACTGGGCATCGCAGGGCCTCCTTGCCGGACAAGCTCATACTCTAGTCCAGCGCCCCGCGCAGCGGCCACTCAGCGAACGTATTCGCCCGCGGCCTCCGGCTGGTATTCCACCGCCAGCAGGGTCAGCTTGAGCAGCTTGCCGCCAGGCGCCGGCCAGTCGATATGCTGGCCGACGGACAGGCCGAGCAGGGCGCAGCCGATCGGCGCGAGGATGCTGACGGTGCCCTCGCCGCCGGCGTCCTGCGGGTAGACCAGGGTCAGGTGGTAATCCTTGCCGCTGCTCTCCTCGCGGCAGTGCACCCGCGAGTTCATGGTCACCACGCCGGCCGGCACCTCGTCGTGCCCGACCACCTCGGCACGATCCAGCTCGGCCTGCAGCGCGGTGGCGCCGGGGCCGAGATCCTCCAGGCTGTCGAGCAGACGCTCGAGGCGCTGCAGGTCGAGACGGGTAATGGTGATAGCGGGCGTGTTGCTCATGATGGCGGCCTGACTCCTCGTGCTGGGCGCAGAAAAAGCAAAACCCCGCCCGAAGGCGGGGTTTTGCGAAACCTTAGGCCGACCCTAACACAGCCGGGCAAATAAACAAGACCGCCCGGTCAGGGCGCCGCCTTGCGCTGGCGCAGGCGCTGTTCGGCCTCGCGGCAGATCTGCCGGCGCCGGGCGTCGTCGGCCGCGCCCCAGTCGAGGATGTCCTGCAGGGTGCGACCGCAGCCGAGGCAGACGTCGCCATCGTCCAGGCAGCACTGGCGTCGGCAGGGCGAGGCCAGCGGCGCCGTGTCGCGCGAGCCGGGCTCAGAGCTCATCGAACTCCAGCTCGGTGCCGCACTGCTCGAGGGTGATACGCACCAGCATCTCGCCCAGCTGCTCGTCGCTGCTGTCGCAGATCCAGCGCTCGCTGGCTTCGTCGAAGTCGAAGTGGAAGCCGCCGGAACGCGCCGCCAGCCACAGCTGACGGATCGGCTCCTGACGGCTGAAGATCAGTTGGCTGCCGTTGTCGAAACGCACGGTGAGCACGCCGCCGCTGTTCTCCAGGTCGACGTCCAGACCGCTGTCGTCAAAGATGTCTTCCACCGCCTGCTGGGTGGCATCGACCAGGTCGTGGAAGCGGGCTTCGCTCAGGCTCATCGGGGTGTCCTCACAAGGTGCAGCGACTGCAGAAAAATAGGCGAAAACGCCAGACCGGGGTAGCCGGCCTAGCCGAGAAGGTGGCGACGGTACTCGCCAGGACTCCCTCCCGTCCAGCGGCGAAAGGCGCGCGCCAGCGAACCGGGCTCGCTGAAGCCGACCAGAAAGGCGATTTCCGCCAGCCCCAGCGCCGGGTCGCGCAGGTAGTGCAGCGCCAGTTGCTGGCGCGTCTCGTCGACCAGCTGACTGAACGACAGGCCGCCTTCGCGCAGGCGCCGCTGCAGGGTGCGCGGGCTGAGCGCCAGGGCGCTGGCGATGGCCTCCAGATCCGGCCCCTGCTCGGGCAGCTGGCGCGCCAGTTCCAGGCGCGCCCGATCCAGCACGCTGTGACCCTGGCGCAACTCGCCGAGCAGGCGGTCGGCGTAGGCGTCGAGCATCAGCCGCACCTGGGCGTCGGCCTGGCCCAGCGGCACCGCCAGCAGGCGCTTGGGGAACACCAGGGCGTTGTCGGCCTGGCCGAACAGCACCGGGCAACGGAAGATCCGCTCGTGCTCGGAGGTATCGGCCGGCGCCGGGTGCTGGAAGCGCACCTCGCTGGGCGGGATGTCCAGGCCGCTGATCCAGCGACCGAAGCTGACCCAACCGGCCAGGGTCTCCTCGCTGAGCTGGCGTTGCTGCTGCGCCAGCAGCGGCTGCCAGCTGTGCGCCACCAATGGCTCGCCACCGGGGCGCGGCGGCTCGTCGTCGAGGCCGACCAGGCCCAGGTTGCCGACCAAGGCGGCATAACGCGCCTGGCGATGCAGGGCATCGGCCAGGGTCGCGCAACTCATGATCAGGTAGCCGAGCACGCCGTAGTAGCCGGGCCGCACCGCCTCGCCCAGGTGCAGGCCGAGGCAGTCGTCGCCGCTCAGCCGCACGCCTTCGCCGAGCAGGCTCAGGTAGGCGCTGGCGGCAATGCGCTGGTCGCGCTGACCGAGCACTTCGGGGGCCAGCTGGGCATGGGCGAGCAGCGCCGCAGGGGCTATGCCCTGGCGTTGCAGGTGATCGACCAGGCCCTGCAGGTAGGCGACCGAGACCGAACTGGCCAGTGTGGCGGGATTGTCCATCGAGGCTCCTTGGGCTTGCCCCATGCTAACCCAGGCGTCGGCAAACGCCGCGCAAGCTGGCGCCAGGGCCACGCGCAGATTGAGCCAGCCCCCGCCAGGCGGGCGCCTGGCGCATAGGCAAGGGGGCGGGGGGTCGGTATACTCCGGCGCAATTCACGCTTATTTCAAGGACCGCCCCATGAAGCGACTGACCCTCGCGCTCCTCGCCGCCGTCTGCCTGCTGGCCGGCTGCGGACAGAAAGGCCCGCTGTACCTGCCGGGCGACGAAAACGCCGGTAACAGCCGAGACCGTTTCGAACTCTGAAGGAGCACCCCATGGAAGCCTTTACCTACCGCGACGGCGAGCTGTTCGCGGAAGGTGTCGCCCTGTCCGCGCTGGCCCAGCGCTTCGGCACACCGACCTACGTTTACTCGCGCGCCCACATCGAGGCGCAGTACCGCGCCTATGCCGATGCCCTGGCCGGCCTGCCGCACCTGGTCTGCTTCGCCGTCAAGGCCAACTCCAACCTCGGCGTGCTGAACGTGCTGGCGCGCCTCGGCGCCGGTTTCGACATCGTCTCCAGCGGTGAACTGGAGCGCGTCCTGGCCGCCGGCGGCGAACCCAGCCGCATCGTCTTCTCCGGCGTCGGCAAGAGCCGCGACGACATGCGCCGCGCCCTGGAAGTGGGCGTGCACTGCTTCAACGTCGAATCCAGCGTCGAGCTGGAACGCCTGCACAAGGTGGCGTCCGAACTGGGCGTCAAGGCGCCGGTGTCGCTGCGGGTCAACCCGGACGTGGACGCCGGCACTCACCCCTACATCTCCACCGGCCTCAAGGAAAACAAGTTCGGCATCAACATCGAGCAGGCCGAGGCGGTCTACGCCCGCGCCGCCGAACTGGCGAACCTGGAAGTGATCGGCGTCGACTGCCATATCGGCTCGCAGCTGACCACCCTCGAACCCTTCCTCGATGCCCTGGATCGCCTGCTGCTGTTGGTCGACAAGCTGGCCGGCCGCGGCATCCACATCCGTCACCTGGACCTGGGCGGCGGCCTCGGCGTGCAGTACCGCGACGAGCAGCCGCCGCTGGCCGGCGACTACATCAAGGCCGTGCGCGAGCGCATCAAGGGCCGCGACCTGGCCCTGGTGTTCGAGCCGGGCCGTTTCATCGTGGCCAACGCCGGCGTGCTGCTGACCCAGGTGGAATACCTCAAGCACACCGAGCACAAGGACTTCGCCATCGTCGATGCGGCGATGAACGACCTGATCCGCCCGGCGCTGTACCAGGCCTGGATGGACGTCTCGCCGGTGCAGCCGCGCGCCGGTGAGCCGCGCAACTACGACCTGGTCGGGCCGATCTGCGAAACCGGCGACTTCCTCGCCAAGGATCGCCAGCTGGTGCTGGCCGAAGGCGACCTGCTGGCGGTGCGTTCGGCCGGTGCCTACGGCTTCGTCATGAGCTCCAACTACAACACCCGCGGCCGCGCCGCCGAGGTGCTGGTGGATGGCGAGCAGGCCTATGAAGTGCGTCGGCGCGAGACCGTCCAAGAGCTCTATGCCGGCGAAAGCCTGCTGCCGGCCTGAGGGCGACGCCATGCTATTGCGCTTTACCAAGATGCACGGCCTGGGCAACGACTTCATGGTCCTCGACCTGATCAGTCAGCATGCCCACGTGCAGCCCAAGCACGCCAAGCAATGGGGCGACCGCCACACCGGCGTCGGCTTCGATCAGCTGCTGATCGTCGAGCCGCCGAGCCACCCGGACGTCGACTTCCGCTACCGCATCTTCAACTCCGACGGCTCGGAGGTGGAGCAGTGCGGCAACGGCGCGCGCTGCTTCGCCCGCTTCGTGCTGGACAAGCGCCTGACCACCAAGAAGGTGATCCGCGTCGAGACCAAAAGCGGCGTGATCGAGCTGCGCGTACAGAACGACGGCCAGGTCTGCGTCAACATGGGCGCGCCGCGCCTGGAGCCGGCGCAGGTGCCGTTCCAGGCCGAACAGGCGGCGCTGAGCTACAAGGTCGAGGTGGACGGCGAGACGGTCGAGCTGGCCGCATTGTCCATGGGCAACCCGCACGCCGTGCTGCGCGTCGACAGCGTCGACGACGCGCCGGTGCGTGAGCTGGGGCCGAAGCTGGAACATCACCCGCGCTTCCCGCAGCGGGTCAACGTCGGCTTCCTCCAAGTGCAGGACCGCCAGCATGCGCGCCTGCGCGTGTGGGAACGCGGCGCCGGCGAGACCCTGGCCTGCGGCACCGGCGCCTGCGCCGCGGCAGTCGCGGCGATCCGCCAGGGCTGGATGGATTCGCCGCTGCAGCTGGAACTGCCGGGCGGCAAGCTGTCCATCGAGTGGGCAGGCGAAGGGCAGCCGGTTATGATGACCGGGCCCGCTGCGCGCGTATACGAAGGACAGGTTCGCCTATGACAGACCAGCAGGATTGCCCCAAGCCGCTCGACTCGGAAACGGTCGCCGCCTACCTGCGCCTGCATCCGGAGTTCTTCATCGACCATGAAGAACTCATTCCCGAGCTGCGTATTCCGCACCAGCCCGGCAACGCCGTGTCGCTGGTCGAACGCCAGGTCAAGCTGCTGCGCGAACGCAACATCGAGATGCGCCACCGCCTCGGCCAGCTGATGGACGTGGCGCGCGACAACGACCGCCTGTTCGACAAGACCCGCCGCCTGGTGCTCGACCTGCTCGACGCCGGCAGCCTGGAAGAGGTGGTCGGCGCGGTGGAAGACAGCCTGCGCCACGAGTTTCAGGTGCCCTTCGTCGGCCTGATCCTGTTCAGCGACAACAAGCTGCCGGTAGGCCGCTCGGCCACCCTGGCCGAAGCGCATGCGCAAATCGGCGGCCTGCTCAGCGGTGGCAAGACCGTCTGCGGCGTGTTGCGTCCGCACGAGCTGGAGTTCCTGTTCGGCAAGGACGACGCTGCCCGGGTCGGCTCGGCCGCCGTGGTTTCGCTCAGCCATCAGGGGCTGCACGGCGTGCTGGCCATCGGCAGTGTCGATCCGCAACACTACAAGAGCTCGCTCGGCACTCTGTTCCTCGGCTATATCGCCGAAGTGCTGGCGCGCGTGCTGCCCGGCTTCGCCACGCCGCTGCGCTCGGTACGCTAACGACTGTCGTCGGATGGGTTGAGCGGCGCACTATCCATCATGGCTCGATAGATCACCCGATGGTTACGCGCCGCGCGAGTGGCGCCACGCCCTCAACTCTGGTGTCTGGCGCCGCAAACCCATCCTACGAGGCTTGAAGCTTGAAGCTTGCAGCTGACCTTGACGCCTACCTCGAATACCTGCGTCGCGAGCGCCAGGTGTCGCTGCACACCCTCGACGGCTACCGCCGCGACCTCGGCAAGGTACAGGCCTTCTGCGAGGCGGAGGGGTTGGCCGACTGGGCCGCGCTGGATACCCGCGAGCTGCGCCGCCTGGTCGCTCGCCTGCACCAGCAGGGCCTGGCCAGCCGCAGCCTGGCGCGCCTGCTCTCGGCCACCCGCGGCCTGTACCAGTACCTGCTGCGCGAAGGCCTGTGCCGTCACGACCCGGCCGCCGGCCTCAGCCCGCCCAAGCGCGAACGGCGCCTGCCGCGCACCCTCGATGCCGACCGCAGCGCCCAGCTGCTCGACGGCGCGGTGGAGGACGACTTCATCGCCCGCCGCGACCAGGCCATGCTCGAGCTGTTCTATTCCTCCGGCCTGCGCCTGTCCGAGCTGGTCGGCCTGGACCTCGACGGCCTCGACCTGGCCGCCGGCCTGGTGCGGGTGCGCGGCAAGGGCAACAAGGTGCGCGAGCTGCCGGTCGGCCGTATGGCGCGCCAGGCGCTGGAGCAGTGGCTGGCGCTGCGCAAACTGGCGAATCCCGGCGACGGCGCGGTGTTCGTCAGCCAGCAGGGCCGCCGCCTCGGCGCTCGCGCGGTGCAGCTACGGGTGCGCCAGGCCGGCGTGCGCGAGCTGGGCCAGCACCTGCACCCGCACATGCTGCGCCACAGCTTCGCCAGCCATATGCTGGAGTCGTCGCAGGACCTGCGCGCGGTGCAGGAGCTGCTCGGCCACGCCGATATCGCCACCACGCAGATCTACACCCACCTGGACTTCCAGCACCTGGCCAAGGTCTACGACCAGGCCCATCCGCGCGCCAAGCGCAAAGGCGGTTCCGCATGAGCATTGAGCTGATCACCTTCGACCTCGACGACACCCTGTGGGACGTGACCCCGGTGATGCAGGACGCCGAGGCCGCCCTGCGCAACTGGCTGGCGCTGCACGCGCCGCGCCTGGGCGCAGTGCCGGTGGAACACCTGTGGCAGATCCGCAGCGGCCTGCTGAGCGCCGAGCCGATGCTCAAGCACCGCCTCAGCGAACTGCGCCGGCGCATCCTCCTGCATGCCCTGGAAGGCGCCGGCTACAGCCATGACGAAGCCCTGGCGCTGGCCGAGGCGGGGTTCCAGGTGTTTCTCAACGCGCGCCACCAGGTCGAACTGTTCGCCGAGGTGCACCCCACGCTGGAAGCCCTGGCCGAGCGTTACCAGCTCGGTGTGATCACCAACGGCAACGCCGACGTGCGCCGCCTGGGGCTATCGGAATACTTCCGCTTCGCCCTCTGCGCCGAGGAGCTGGGGGTGGGCAAGCCCGACCCCAAACCCTTCCGCGAGGCGCTCAGGCGCGCCGGGGTGGCGGCCGAGCGGGCGGTGCATATCGGCGACCACCCCAGCGACGATATCGCCGGCGCCCAGGCTGCCGGCCTGCGTGCGATCTGGTTCAACCCGCAGGGGCTGAGCTGGCAGGCCGAGACCACGCCGGACGCGCAGATCGCCAGCCTGGCCGAACTGCCGGCGCTGCTCGCTAGCTGGTAAGCCGTAGCCCGGGCCGGGCACAAAAAACCCGCCACAGGGGCGGGTTTCGTGCAGCGTGCCGTCCTCAGATAGGGCGGCTGCCATATTTGCTGTCGGGCTTCTTGGGCGGGTCGGCGACCACGTTGGGCTCCACCTCCTGCACCTTGCCGCCACGGGCGAGGAAATCTTCCATCGCCTTGGCCAACGCGTCGCGCTCTTTCTGCTTGGCTTCGATGCTCGGCAGCTCGTCGACTTCGACGGCCTTGGCCTTGCTCTTCTTGCCGCCGGCTACGACTTCGCCGTCGCCCTCGTCGCCGCTGTCGCCGTCGTCGGCAGCCGCCAGCTCCTCACCGTCGTCCTCGTCGGCCCCTTCCAGGTCGTCTTGTTCCAGGTCTTCGTCGCTCATGTTCAACCTCATGACTTGCGAAAAGCAGGTTAGTTATAGCCCAGTCGCGCAGGCTTCACTGCCCGACCGGAAAAAATTCAAATGACCTCGCCTTGCCAGGTCGCCAGCACCCGCCGGGCGCCGCCATGGTCGCGGTGCTCGCCGAGGTAGATGCCCTGCCAGCTGCCCAGCGCTAGGCGCCCGTTCTGTATCGGCAGCTGCAGCTGACAGCCCAGCAGGCTGGCCTTGAAGTGCGCCGGCAGGTCGTCCGGGCCTTCGTCGTCGTGTTCGTAGCCGCCCTCACCCTGCGGCACCAGGCGGTTGAAGAAACGCTCGAAATCGCGGCGCACCGCGGGGTCGGCGTTCTCGTTGACGCTCAGCGACGCCGAGGTGTGCTGCAGCCACAGATGCAACAGACCGACGCGCAGCTGCGCCAGTTCCGGCAAGGCGGCCAGCAGTTCGTCGGTCACCAGGTGGAAACCGCGACTGCGCGGACGCAGGCTGACGGTGCGTTGCTGCCACATCCGACTCTCGCTCCCGATGGCTTCAGCGCGCGCATTCTAGCGCGCCGTCAGAAAAAACAAAGGGCGCCCGAAGGCGCCCTTTGCGATTACCGGGAAAATCACTTGTTGGTGAATTCCGGGTAGGCCTCCATACCGCACTCGGCGATATCCACGCCCTCGTACTCTTCCTCTTCGCTGACGCGCAGGCCGATCACCGCCTTGATGATGCTCCAGACGATCAGACTGGCGATGAAGACCCAGGCGAAGATGCAGGCGATACCCAGCAGCTGGGCGCCCAGCGAGGCGTCGCCGTTGGTCAGGCACACCGCCAGCAGGCCCCAGATGCCGACCACGCCGTGCACCGAGATAGCGCCGACCGGGTCGTCGATCTTCAGCTTGTCCAGGCCGAGGATGGAGAACACCACCAGCACGCCGCCGACGCCGCCGATCAGGGTCGCCTGCAGACCGCTCGGGGTCAGGGGTTCGGCGGTGATGGCCACCAGGCCGGCCAGGGCGCCGTTCAGCGCCATGGTCAGGTCGGACTTGCCGAACAGGATGCGCGCCACGATCATCGCCGCGATCAGGCCACCGGCGGCGGCCATGTTGGTGTTGACGAACACCTGGGCCACGGCGTTGGCGTCTTCGATGGTGCTCATCTTCAGCTGCGAGCCGCCGTTGAAGCCGAACCAGCCCATCCACAGGATGAAGGTACCGAGGGTGGCCAGCGGCAGGTTGCAGCCGGGGATGGCGTTGACCTGGCCACCCGCGCCGTACTTGCCCTTACGCGCACCGAGCAGCAGCACGCCAGCCAGGGCCGCCGAAGCGCCGGCCATGTGCACCACGCCGGAGCCGGCGAAGTCGAGGAAGCCGGCTTCGTTGAGGAAGCCCGAGCCCCACTTCCAGAAGCCCTGCACCGGGTAGATGAAACCGGTCATGACCACGGCGAAAGCGAGGAAGGCCCACAGCTTCATGCGCTCGGCCACCGCACCGGAGACGATCGACATGCAGGTCGCGGCGAACACCACCTGGAAGAAGAAGTCGGAACGGGCCGAGTAGTAAGGCGCATCGTCGCCACCGGCGAGTACCGAGTCGACGCTGTTCTCGTCGCCGATCAAAAAGCCCAGGCTCGGCAGGATGCCGCCTTCCGGGCTGGAGTACATGATGTGGTAGCCGATCACCAGGTACATCACGCTGGCCACCGCGTACAGGGCGATGTTCTTGGTGAGGATCTCGGTGGTGTTCTTGGCGCGGACCAGGCCGGATTCGAGCATGGCGAAGCCTGCCGCCATCCACATCACCAGGGCACCGCAGATCAGAAAGTAGAAGGTATCGAAGCCGTACTGCAATGCAGTCAATGCTGTGTTGTCCATTTTTCACCTCTTGCCGGCGCTTATTGTGCGCTGTTCGGTTAAGACGCCCGGGTTGGCTCCGGACGCGTTCCGTATGCTTTACAGGTAGTTGCCACGCTCGATCTGGATCGCTGAACCCCCTGCGCCGCAAGGCGACCAGGCGTTCCCATCGCGGAGCGCGAGACCTGCGAGGGTCAGGCACAGCGGGGCGGCGAGGACTTCGCCGACTCCGGCATTCGTCGTCGACAGCGGCGCGAGACCGCCAATCGAGGGCAAAAGGGCTCCTAGCCCTGCGAAAGTTCGCAGAGTCATGGGTTTACTCCTGGGGCGTGGGGTTCGGAGGTTTTAGATCGCGTCGGTATCGGTTTCGCCGGTACGGATGCGGATCGCCTGTTCCAGATTGACCACGAAGATCTTGCCGTCGCCGATCTTGCCGGTGTTGGCCGCCTTGGTGATGGCCTCAATGACGCGATCGAGCTGATCGTCGGCGATGGCCACGTCGATCTTCACCTTGGGCAGGAAGTCGACCACGTACTCGGCGCCGCGATACAGCTCGGTGTGACCCTTCTGGCGGCCGAAGCCCTTGACCTCGGTGACGGTAATGCCCTGCACGCCGATCTCCGACAGCGACTCGCGCACATCGTCCAACTTGAACGGCTTGATGATGGCAGTGACTAGCTTCATGAAACTTTCTCCCGTGTAAGGTGGACTTGCCCCAGGAATTGCGAACCCGGCTCAAGTCTAAGCGCAGTGTCTGGCTTTTGTAATGCACCGACCGCCCAGCCTGGCGTGGCCGATACCCACCAACCGCTCCCGACGAAACACTCCCCCGCTCCGTCCGACGCACCGGTACTGCATCGGTGCATGAGTCGCTAGGCCCTAAGCAGAAATCTTGCCAGCTCCCATAAAAGCGCCGTGATTCAGGGTTTTACCTGCAGCCTGATGCAACCGGGGCGAGGCCGCGGCGGCACTTACGCACAAGATTGGTGCGCCATGCGCGCCGACCGTGCGCAAAAATCGTGCAGCTGACGGGACGACGTCCCGCCGCCGACCACGTGCTACACTGCCCGCCGTCTGTACTCGGAACCCGCCCATGCTGCCGCCCAAAGCCCTGCTCGACACCCTCAGTAGCCACGCCTCGCGCCTGTTCAGCGGCGACAGCCCGCTACCGCGCGCGGAGCTGGAGGCCCAGTTCAAGGCCCTGCTGCAGAGCGGCTTCAGCAAGCTCGAGCTGGTCAGCCGCGAGGAGTTCGACAGCCAGATGGTGGTATTGGCCCGCACCCGCGCGCGCCTGGAGGCGCTGGAAGCCAAGGTTGCCGAGCTGGAAGCCAAGCTCAACCCACCCGCCGACTGATCCAGCGGCGGGACCGATCAAGGAGTGATCATGTCCCTGGCCCTCGTCCACAGCCGCGCCCAGGTCGGCGTCGAAGCGCCCACCGTCACCGTCGAGGCGCACCTGGCCAACGGCCTGCCATCCCTGACCCTGGTCGGCCTGCCGGAGACCGCGGTCAAGGAAAGCAAGGACCGCGTGCGCAGCGCCATTCTCAACGCCGCCTTCGAATTTCCCAGCAAACGCATCACCCTCAATCTGGCCCCCGCCGATTTGCCGAAGGACGGCGGTCGCTTCGACCTGGCCATCGCCCTGGGCATTCTCGCCGCCAGCGGTCAGGTACCGGCCCCATCTCTCGATGCATACGAGTGCCTGGGCGAACTGGCGCTGTCCGGCGCCGTGCGCCCGGTGCAGGGCGTGTTGCCGGCGGCGCTGGCCGCCCGCGAAGCCGGACGCACCTTGCTGGTGCCGGCGGCCAATGCCGAAGAGGCCAGCCTCGCCTCCGGGCTCAGGGTGATCGCCGTCGACCACCTGCTGCAGATCGCCGCGCACCTCAACGGCACGGCCCCCATCGAACCCTATGCCGCCCAGGGCCTGCTCCGGCAGAGCCTGCCCTACCCCGACCTGGCCGAAGTGCAGGGCCAATTGGCGGCCAAGCGCGCCCTGCTGGTGGCGGCCGCCGGCTCGCACAACCTGCTGCTCAGCGGCCCGCCCGGCACCGGCAAGACCCTGCTCGCCAGCCGCCTGCCAGGCCTGCTGCCGCCGCTGGACGAAAGCGAGGCGCTGCAGGTGGCGGCGATCCACTCGGTGGCCAGTCATACGCCGTTGCAGCACTGGCCGCAGCGCCCCTTTCGCACCCCGCACCATAGTGCCTCGGGGCCGGCGCTGGTCGGCGGTGGCAGTCGTCCGCAGCCCGGCGAGATCACCCTGGCGCATCAGGGCGTGCTGTTCCTCGACGAGCTGCCGGAGTTCGACAGGAAGGTCCTGGAGGTGCTGCGCGAACCGCTGGAGAGCGGCCATATCGTCATCGCCCGGGCGCGCGACAAGGTGCGTTTCCCGGCGCGTTTCCAGCTGGTGGCGGCGATGAATCCCTGCCCCTGCGGCTACCTCGGCGATGCGAGCAACCGCTGCCGCTGCACCCCGGAGCAGATCCAGCGCTACCGCGCCAAGTTGTCCGGGCCGCTGCTCGACCGCATCGACCTGCACCTGACCGTGGCGCGCGAAAGCACGGCGCTGGAGGTCCCGGCACAGGATGGCGAAAGCACCGCTGAGGCCGCGGCCAAGGTCGCCGCCGCGCGTCAGCGCCAGCTGCGGCGCCAGGGCGTGGCCAACGCCCTTCTCGACCTGCCCGGGCTGCGTCGGCACTGCGCCCTGAGCGAAACGGATCGCCACTGGCTGGAGAATGCCTGCGAGCGCCTCGGCCTGTCGCTGCGCGCCGCGCACCGGGTACTCAAGGTGGCACGCACCCTGGCCGACCTGGCGGACGAAGAGCGGATCGCCCGCGGCCACCTGGCCGAGGCGCTGCAGTATCGACCGGGGATGGGCTGAGACACCGTCGCTACAACCGCTCCACCTCGGGCAGGCGCATCGCCGCCACCTCCGCCAGCAGGTAGTCGCGCAGTCGTTGCAGGCGCGCCTGGGCGCGGTGCGCCTTGGGCCACACCAGGTAGTAGCTGGAGCCGCTGTAGACCGCCTGGCGCCAGGGCAGGCCGAGGCGGCCGGCATTCACGTCCTCGGCCATCAGCAGCAGATCGCCGATGGACACCCCATAGCCGCGCGCCGCCGCGACTATGCCCAGTTCGAGCATGTCGAACAGCTGGCCGCTCTTCAGCGGAATCCGCTCGGCCAGCCCGGTGACCTGCAGCCATTGCCGCCAGTCGCGCCGGTCCGGGGTCGGGTGCAATTGTTCGGCAGCCTGCAGCCGCGCCAGCGGCCAGGGGCCGCCGGCGACATCGGCGGCGGCACAGACCGGGATCAGCCATTCCTCGAACAGCAGCACGCTGTCCCACTCCTCCGGGAACTGGCCGTCGGCCAGCAGCACCGCGCAGTCGAAGGGCTCGTGGCGAAAATCCACCTTGTCCACGTCCATCCAGGCGCTGGTCAGCTGCACCTCGCTGTCCGGGTAGGCCAGGCGAAAGTGCGACAGGCGCGCCAGCAGCCAGCGCATGGTCAGGGTCGAGGGCGCCTTCAGGCGCAGCACGCTGTCGTCGGCACGCAGCGCGGAGCAGGCCCGCTCCAGCGCATCGAAGCCGTCGCGCAGGCCGGGCAGCAGGGCGCGCGCCGGGTCGGTCAGCTGCAGGCTGCGACCACGGCGCTCGAACAGGCGGCAGGCGAAATGTTCCTCGAGGGTACGGATATGCCGGCTCACCGCACTCTGGGTAATGGCCAGTTCCTCGGCGGCGCGGGTAAAGGAGGCATGCCGCGCCGCCGCCTCGAAGGCGCGCAGGGCGTAGAGCGGCGGCAGACGCCGGTTCATCGCGTCAAACCATGATTTTTAATCATGCCTGGCATGGCTATTTTCCTTTTGTGGGCAACTCGCTCAACCCAGAGAATAACTGTCATTGCTTATCCTCAGACAGTCTGGGGAGGCCTATCCTGCCGAAGTTTTACTCATCATGAAGAATGCCCTTGGCCACGAGCTGGGCGCGCTGCTGCGCCTGGCCGGCCCACTGATCTCCGCCCAGCTGGCCCACGCGCTGATGATCTTCACCGACACGCTGATGATGGCGATGCTCGGCCCGCAGCAACTGGCCGGCGGCGCGCTGGGCGCTACCTGCTATTTCATCTTCTCGATCTTCTGCACCGGGGTGATCGCCGCGGTGGGCAGCCTGGTCGCCATCCGCCACGGCGCCGGCGACCCGAGCGGCGTCGCCCGCCTGCTGCACAACGGCCTGTGGCTGGCCCTGCTGCTGGGCATGGTCAGCGCGCTGTGCCTCAACGGCCTGGGCCCGCTGCTGCCGCACCTGGGCCAGGCGCCTGACGCCGCGGGCCTGGCCATGGAGTTTCTGCGCCCGTTGTCGCTGGCCCTGCCCGGCTACCTGTGCTTCATGGCCTTGCGCGGTTTCACCAGTGCCATCGGCCATCCCGGCCCGGTGATGGCCATCAGCATCGTCGGCACGGCGGCCAACTTCGTCATCAACTATGCGCTGATCCAGGGCTGGTTCGGCCTGCCCAGCCTGGGCCTGGGCGGTATCGGCATGACCACCGCGCTGGTCAGCAGCGGCATGGCCCTGGCGTTGGCGCTGTATATCCTGCTCGCGCCCCACTACCGCCTGTACAAGCTGCGCAGCGGCCTGGGCCGTCCGCAGCGCGCGGAGATGCGCGCCCTGTTGCGCCTGGGCCTGCCCATCGGCGGCACCTACGCCGCCGAGCAGGGGCTGTTCACCTTCGCCACCCTGTGCATGGGCGCTTTGGGCAGCGTGCAGCTGGCGGCGCACCAGATCGCCATGCAGACGGTGGCCCTGGCCTTTATCGTGCCGCAGGGGCTGTCCTACGCGGTGACCTTCCGCGTCGGCCTGCATTACGGTGCCGGGCGCCTGCCGCTGTCGCGCCTCAGCGGCCATCTGGGCATGGCCCTGGGGGCGGCGTTGATGCTGCTGTTCGCCCTGCTGTTCTGGCTGCTGCCGGAATGGATCATCGGCCTGTTCCTCGACCGCCACGATCCGGCCTTCGCCGAGATCGTCACCCTGGCGGTGAGCCTGCTGGCGATTGCCGCCTGGTTCGAACTGTTCGATGGCCTGCAGAGCATCGCCATGGGCGCGATCCGCGGGTTGAACGACGGCCGCACCACCTTGCTGATCGGCCTGAGTGGCTACTGGTGCGTCGGTGCGCCGCTGGCCTGGCTGCTGGCCTTCGTGCTCGGCTGGGGCGCCGTCGGCGTCTGGTGGGGGCTGGCGGCCGGCCTGGCGGTGACGGCGAGCGGCCTGGTGCTGGGCTTTCAGTGGAAGACGGCACGCTTGCAGCAGGCGGACCGGGTAACAGGCGAAGCCTGCCTGTCGTAATGGCGCAGCCTGCGCGTTAGGAAGGCGTTACCGACAACAGCGGCTGGCGCTGGCCGAACACCAGAAAGCGCGCCAGCTCGGCCAGCGGCACGGCCTTGCTGATCAGGTAGCCCTGCACCTGGTCGCAGCCGAACTGGCGCAGCATGTCCAGCTGTTCGATGTTCTCCACCCCTTCGGCGACCACCTCGAGGTTGAGGTTGTGCGCCAGGTTGATCATCGCCCGCACCAGCTGGCGATTCTCGGCGCGCTCGCCCATGCCGCCGACGAAGCTCTTGTCGATCTTCAGCAGGGTGATCGGCAGGTTGTTGAGGTGAACGAAGGAGGAGAAGCCGGTACCGAAATCGTCCAGCGAGAAGCGCACGCCGAGCCGCCCCAGGGCCAGCATGGTCTGCTGCACCTGGTCGCTGCGGCGCATCACCGCGGTCTCGGTCAGCTCGAACTCCAGCCACTGCGCGTCCACCCCGCGCTCCTCGATCAGCCGGCTGAGGGTCGGCAGCAGCTGACTGTCCTGGAACTGGCGGAACGACAGGTTGATCGCCATGTGCAGCGCCGGCAGGCCGCGCCCGCGCAGCCACTGCATGTCGCGCAGGGCGCGGGAGATCACCCAGTAGCCGAGCGGCACGATCAGCCCGGTTTCCTCGGCCAGCGGCACGAACTCGTTGGGCGCCAGCAGGCCGCGCTCGCCGTGCTGCCAGCGCACCAGCGCCTCCAGGCCGACGATGCGCCCGCTCTGCAGGCACAGCCGCGGCTGGTAGTGCAGCTCCAGCTCGTCGCGGCGCAGGGCGCGGCGCAGCTCGCCTTCCAGATCGGCCTGGCTGCGCGCGCTGCGGTTGATGCGCTCGTCGTAGACGTGGAACACGCAGCCCTGCTGACTCTTGGCCTGCTGCATGGCGATGTGCGCGTGCCACAGCAGCGGGTCGGCGCCCTCTCCGGCGCGGGCATGGGCCAGGCCCAGGCTGCAGCCGATCAGCAGGCTCTCGCCGTCGACCCAGTAGGGTTCGGCCAGCACCTCGGTGATGCGTTCGGCCAGGCGCTCGGCGCGCTGCGGGTCGCGGCGGGTGTCGAGGAGCAGGGCGAACTCGTCGCTGCCCAGGCGCGCGAGCTGGTCGCAGGGCTGCAGCAGGCTCTTCAGGCGCGCCACCACCTGCAGGATCAGGCGGTCGCCGGCCTGGTAGCCGAGGGCGTCGTTGGCGTGGCGGAAGTTGTCCAGGTCGAGATGACCGAGCACCAGGCCGCGTCCGCCACACTCGGCCAGGCGCGCGGCGAGCAGGGTCTGGAAGCCCTGGCGGTTGGCGATGCCGGTCAGCGGGTCCTGCTCGGCCAGGCGCTGCAGGGTCTGCTTGAGGTTGCCCTGTTCGCGCACGTAGCGCAGGCAGCGGCGCAGCACGTCGACACTGAAGGCGCCGGCCACCAGCCAGTCGCAGACCCCGACGGGCTCCTCGGCCGGCTCGGCCTCCAGCAGCAGCACGAGCGGCACGCTGCAACTGTCGGCGGGCGGCCGGCAGTCGGGGGTGCAGAACACCAGGCCCTGGCCGCCGTCCTCGAACAGGTTGCTGGCCGCCGCCCAGGACGGCGCGGTGATCAGCCCCGGGACGGTGCCCAGGGCGTCGATGGCCCGGCGCAGACGCGCCGACCACTCACCTGAGGCGGTCAGCAGCAACAGTCGCATGGGCTCGACGGAATCGGACACTGGGCTTCCCCGGACAGTGGCGTGCCGCCGGCGGCGGTCACTGCCGCGCCAGATCCCGGCGCTGATTGTCTCGACGCATCCCGCGCCGATGTGCGGTCAAGACACCGACACTGTGCCGACAAGCTAACCAAGTACGCGCCCGCTCACCAGCGTCTCACGCGGAACTGTGAGTGAGTTCAGATTCTGGCGCTGGAGTGCGCGCTAGAGCCCGTGCTGGGGCTCAGGCGGAAATCGACTGAGGACGGCTGGCGCGGGCGATGCGAGCGAGCAGGAACTGCCGCAGCTCGGCCAGCGGCAGCGCCTTGCTGATCAGGTAGCCCTGGCCCTGGTCGCAGCCGAACTGGCGCAACAGCTCCAGTTCGGCCTCGGTCTCCACGCCCTCGGCGACCACTTCCAGGCCCAGGTTGCGTGCCAGGTTGATCATGGCGTTGACCAGCCGGCACTGCTCGCCGCGTACGGCCATGCCGGAAACGAAGCTCTTGTCCAGCTTGAGCAGGGTGATCGGCAGGCTGGCCAGGTGGACGAAGGAGGAGAAGCCGGTGCCGAAGTCGTCGAGGGAGAAACGCACGCCAAGCTCGCCCAGCGTGCGCATGGTGTCCAGCACGTAGTCGCTGCGGCGCATCACCGCGGTCTCGGTCAGCTCGAACTCGAGCCAGCCGCCATCCACCCCGCAGCGCTCGATCAGTCGCTGCACCGTGGGCAGCAGCTGGCTGTCCTGGAACTGGCTGAACGACAGGTTGACCGCCATGTGCACCGGCAGGCGCTCCTGCATCAGCCACTCCAGATCGCGCAGGGCCCGCGCCACCACCCAGTAGCCGAGCGGAATGATCAGGCCGCTCTGCTCCGCCAGGGGAATGAAGTGCTGCGGGTAGAGCAGGCCGCGACTCGGGTGGCGCCAGCGCACCAGCGCCTCGAGGCCGACGATGGCGCCACTGGCCAGGTTCATCCGCGGCTGATAATGCAGCTCCAGCTCGTCGCGGCGCAGCGCCTGGCGCAACTCCGCCTCGAGGTCGGCGATATTGCGCGCGTCGCTCGAGGTGCGTTCGTCGTACAGGTGGTAGGTGCAGCCCTCGCGCCCCTTGGCCTGCTGCATGGCCATGTGCGCGTGCCACAGCAGCGGGTCGGCGTCCTCGCCTGCACGGCAGTAGGCCAGGCCCAGGCTGCAGCCCAGGGTCAGGCTCTCGCCGTTGATCCAGTAGGGCTCGGCCAGCGACTCCATCAGCGCCTGGGCCATGGGTTCGACGCGCTTGGCCGAGCGGCTAACGTCCAGCAGCAGAGCGAATTCGTCGCTGCCCACCCGCGCCAGGCCGTCACCGGGCTCGAGCAGCAACTTGATGCGCTCGGTGACCTGCTGGATCAGCTGGTCGCCGGCCTGGTGACCGAGGCTATCGTTGGCATGGCTGAAGTTGTCCAGATCCAGATAGCCGAGCAACAGGCCGCGGCCACGGTTGTACTGCAGACGTTTGCGCAGCAGGCTCTGGAAACCCTGGCGATTGGCGATGCCGGTGAGCGGATCGCGCTCGGCCAGGGTTTGCAGAGCCTGACGCTGTCGGCTGTACTCCAGACAGCGGCGCAACACCTCGCCGGTCAGGCTGTCGCGGGCCAGCCAGTCCTGGGCGTCACGCGGCGCCTCGAGCGGCGGGCGGTCGAGCAGCAGGATGGGGGGGAGCGGGCAATGCTCGGCGGCGGGCTGGCACTGCGGCGTGCAGAACAGCAGATCCGGCAGGTGCTGGCGGTACAGGCGCTCGGCGTCGTGCCAACTGCTGGCGGCGAACAACCAGACCGGCTCGGGCAACTCGCCCAGCAAGGCATCGAGCAGAGCGACCCAATGGTCGTCCGTCGTCAGCACCAGCAGCCGCCTGAACTCGCTTTGGCAGGACACGATACCTCCGCAGCACGCTTTTAATAAACCACTTTAACTTATAGCCGCATTTCGCTAATTAGGCGCAAGAATCTACTCACCTATTTGCAACGCTGCAAGGCCGCTCGGCGGCGCCGCGGTCAAGCCGGGTGCATCCTGCTAGAATCGCCGGCCATTCATCCGCTGCCCCGTACCCCCATGTCCCGACTGAACCCCCGGCAACAAGAGGCCGTGAACTACGTCGGCGGCCCGCTTCTGGTGCTCGCCGGTGCCGGTTCCGGCAAGACCAGCGTGATCACGCGCAAGATCGCCCACCTGGTGCAGAACTGCGGCATCCAGGCCCGTCATATCGTCGCCATGACCTTCACCAACAAGGCCGCGCGCGAGATGAAGGAGCGCGTCGGCAGCCTGCTCAAGGGCGCCGAGGCGCGCGGCCTGACCGTGTCCACCTTCCACAACCTGGGCATGAACATCATCCGCAAGGAATATGCGCGCCTGGGCTACAAGCCCGGCTTCTCGATCTTCGACGACGGCGACATCAAGGCGCTGCTGTCGGACATCATGCAGAAGGAGTACGCCGGCGACGACGGCGCCGACGAGGTGAAGAACCTCATCGACAGCTGGAAGAACGACCTGATCCTGCCCGACGAAGCGCTGGCCAAGGCGCGCGGGCCCAAGGAGCAGACCGCCGCCATCGTCTACCTGCACTACCAGCGCACGCTCAAGGCGTACAACGCGGTGGACTTCAACGACCTGATCCTGCTGCCGGTCAAGCTCTTTCAGGAGCACGCCGACATCCTGGAAAAATGGCAGAACCGCATCCGCTACCTGCTGGTCGACGAATACCAGGACACCAACGCCAGCCAGTACCTGCTGGTCAAGCTGCTGGTGGGCATGCGCAACCAGTTCACCGTGGTCGGCGACGACGACCAGTCGATCTACGCCTGGCGCGGCGCGCGCCCGGAAAACCTGATGCTGCTGAAAGAGGACTACCCCTCGCTGAAGGTGGTGATGCTGGAGCAGAACTACCGCTCCACCAGCCGCATCCTCAAGTGCGCCAACATCCTCATCGCCAACAACCCGCACGTGTTCGAGAAGCAGCTGTGGTCGGAGATGGGCGTGGGCGACGAGATCCGCGTGATCCGCACACGCAACGAGGACGCCGAGTGCGAGCGGGTGGCGCTGGAGATCCTCACCGAACACCTGCGCACCCAGCGCCCCTACAGCGACTTCGCCATCCTCTACCGCGGCAACTACCAGGCCAAGCTGATGGAGCTGAAGCTGCAGCACCACCAGATTCCCTATCGCCTGTCCGGCGGCACCAGCTTCTTCGCCCGCCAGGAGGTGAAGGACCTGATGAGCTACTTCCGCCTGCTGGTCAACCCGGACGACGACAACGCCTTCCTGCGGGTGATCAACGTGCCGCGCCGCGAGATCGGCTCGACCACCCTGGAAAAGCTCGGCAACTACGCCAGCCAGCGCGGCATCAGCATGTACGCCGCCGCCGACGAGATCGGCCTGGGCGAACAGCTCGACAGCCGCTACACCGAGCGCCTGGCACGCTTCAAGCGCTGGATGGACGGCGTGCGCCAGCAGTGCGCGCAGAACGACCCGATCGCCGCGATCCGCAGCATGGTGATGGACATCGACTACGAGAACTGGCTGCGGCAGAACGCCTCCAGCGACAAGGTGGCCGACGCGCGCATGGGCAACGTCTGGTTTCTCGTCGATGCGCTGAAGAACACCCTGGAGCGCGACGAAGACGGCGACATGACCATCGAGGACGCCATCGGCAAGCTGGTGCTGCGCGACATGCTCGAGCGCCAGCAGGAAGAGGAGGAAGGCGCCGAGGGCGTGCAGATGATGACCATGCACGCCTCCAAGGGCCTGGAATTCCCCTCGGTGTACATCATCGGCTTCGAGGAGGAGATCCTCCCGCACCGCTCCAGCATCGAGGCCGACACCATCGAGGAGGAGCGGCGCCTGGCCTACGTCGGCATCACCCGCGCCAAGCGCAACCTGGCGCTGACCTTCGCCGCCAAGCGCAAGCAGTACGGCGAGGTGATCGACTGCTCGCCGAGTCGTTTCCTCGACGAACTGCCGCCCGAGGATCTGGTCTGGGAAGGCCAGGAGGAGGCGCCGGTGGAGGTCAAGACCGCGCGCGGCAACGACGCGCTAGCCAATATGCGCGCGCTGCTTAGAAAATGACCGGCGCGCGGCGACGGCCCGCAAGGTCATCAAATAGAGTTACTTCGTAGCCCGGATGCAATCCGGGGAAACCGTCCCGGATTGCATCCGGGCTACGTTCAGCATGAGGACAACCGCGTGGAAGCGCTAAAACAGAAGATTCGCGAAGAAGGCATCGTACTGTCCGAGCAGGTGCTCAAGGTCGACGCCTTTCTCAACCACCAGATCGACCCGGCACTGATGCAGCAGATCGGCCACGAGTTCGCCCAGCGCTTCGCCGGCCAGGGCATCAGCAAGATCGTCACCATCGAGGCCTCCGGCATCGCCCCGGCGATCATGGCCGGCCTGGAGCTGGGCATTCCGGTGATCTTCGCGCGCAAGTTCCAGTCGCTGACGCTCAAGGACGACCTGCTGATCTCCAAGGTGTTCTCCTTCACCAAGCAGACCGAGAGCACCATCGCCATCTCCTCGCGCCACCTGACCGCCGCCGACACCGTGCTGGTGATCGACGACTTCCTCGCCAACGGCCACGCCGCCAAGGCGCTGATCGACCTGATCCAGCAGGCTGGCGCGCGGATCGCCGGCATCGGCATCGTCATCGAGAAGTCGTTCCAGGAAGGCCGCACGCTGCTGGAGAGCGAGGGCTACCGGGTCGAGTCGCTGGCGCGCGTCGCCGCCCTGGAAAACGGCCAGGTACGCTTTCTCGACTAAACCATTGGGGTGCGCACCCGGCAACCGAGCGCCAGCGGTGCGCACGGCGTAGCCTGCGGACATAAAAAAACCGCCTGCAAGAGGCGGTTTTTTATCGAGCGCCGGGTCTTACAGACCGGACATCTTCTTGATCGCGTCGCGCAGCTCGTCGTCGGAGCAGTCGGCGCAGGTGCCTTTCGGCGGCATGGCGTTGATGCCGGAGATGGCCTTGGCCAGGATGCCGTCGAGGCCGCCCTGGTGGTCGGCGCGCTCTTTCCAGGCGGCGGTGTCGCCGATCTTCGGCGCGCCCAGCACGCCGGCGCCATGGCAGGCGTTGCAATGCTTGGCGATGATGTCGTCGGTGCTGCGCGCGCCGCCGGCGGCCACGGCAACGGCGCTGACGCCCTTGCATTCTTCGCCCATGATGCACACTTCGCCGACCGGCTTGAGGCGTTCGGCGATGGCTTCATCGGTCGTGGCCTGAGCAGTCACTGCCCACAGGGCCAATACGGCAGCCGGTGCCACCAGCATTTTCTTCATCAGATTCACGGTACACCCTCTTCGTGGCTAGTCACGCCCGCGGCCACGGTTTCGCGAGCGGGCGACAGTATAACGGCAAGCCGCCCGGGCCGAAACAACCCAGATTGTCGCAGGGTTATTGATCAGAAATTCGCCGGTGTGGTGGCGCTGATCAGCCGCGCCGGCGCGTCGAAGGGGTTGCGGAAGCGGTGCGGCTTGCTGCTCTCGAAGTAGTAGCTGTCGCCGGGCTCGAGGATGAACACCTCGCTGCCCACGGTCAGTTCCAGCCTGCCTTCCACCAGCATGCCGGCCTCCTCGCCCTCGTGGGCGTACATCTCGTCGCCGGTGTCGGCGCCGACCGGGTAGGTCTCGTCGAGGAAGGCGATGGCACGGCTCGGATGGGCCTTGCCGATCAGCTTCATGGTGATGGCGCCGCTGCAGATATCGGTCAGTTCGGAGGCCCGGTAGACCACCTGGGCCTGGTTCTCCTGCTCCAGGTCGAGGGAGAAGAACTCCACCAGCGACATGGGGATGCCGCCGAGCACTTTCTTCAGCGAGCTGATCGAAGGGCTCACGCTGTTCTTCTCGATCATCGAGATGGTGCTGTTGGTGACCCCCGCACGCTTGGCGAGTTCACGTTGGGAAAGGCCTTTGAGCTTACGAATCGATTGCAGTCGAACGCCGACGTCCAATGCTGGTGTCCCCCCTGGGGCAGATGCGGAAAAAGTGTCCGTATCATGGCACAGCGTTCGGAATTTACAACACTGGCGTTCGCGCTCGCCTACACCGCCCCCGTTAGAGCCTATGCAAAGGCTCGCGAGCTAGAGCCATGCAAGGCAAAAACAGGCGAGGAAGCGGAGTTTACGAGTTGTAAATGAGCATTCCGAGCCTGTTTTTAACGCAGCAGGGCCGACGCGCAGCAGCCTTTGAACAGGCTCTCAGCCGCCGAGATAAAGCAGCGGCGCCCGACGCAGGTTGCAGAACAGCTGGTAGGGAATGCTGCCGGCGGCCAGGGCCACGTCGCTGGCCAGCACCTGCTTGCCCCACAGCTCCACGCGGCTGCCGAGGCCGGCTTGCGGCAGGTCGGTGAGATCGACGGTGAGCATGTCCATCGACACCCGGCCGATCAGCCGGGTCAGCTGGCCGTCCACCGCCACCGGCGTGCCGGTCGGCGCGTGGCGCGGATAGCCGTCGGCATAGCCCATGGCGACCACGCCGACGCGGGTCGGTCGCTCGCTGACGAAGCGCGCGCCGTAGCCCACCGGCTCGCCGGCCGGCAGTTCGCGCAGGCTGATGATCTTCGACTCCAGGGTCATCACCGGCTTGAGCCGCGCCGCCTGCTCCTGGGCCTGCTCGAAGGGGGTGGCGCCATACAGCATGATGCCGGGACGCACCCAGTCGCTTGGCACCTGTGGCCAACCGAGCACGGCCGGCGAGTTGCGCAGGCTGACCTCGGCGGCCAGGCCCTCGCGGGCCTGCTGGAACAGCGCCAGCTGTTCGGCGGTGCGCGGGCTGTCGGGCTCGTCGGCACGGGCGAAGTGGCTCATCAGCACGATCTTGCTCACCTTGCCGCTGGCCAGCAGCCGGCGGTAGGCCGCCTGGTAGTCGGCCGGGTGCAGGCCGACGCGGTGCATGCCCGAGTCCAGCTTGAGCCAGACATTCAATGGTGTGCCCAGACTCGCCTGCTCGATGGCCTCGACCTGCCACAGCGCGTGGACCACGCACCACAGCTGGTGCTGCTCGATCAGCGCCAGCTCGGCCGCCTCGAAGAAGCCTTCCAGCAGCAGGATCGGCGCGCGGATGCCGGCCTCGCGCAGGGCCAGCGCCTCCTCGATGCAGGCCACGGCGAAGCCGTCGGCCTCGCGCTCCAGGGCCTGGGCGCAGCGCACCGCGCCGTGCCCGTAGGCATCGGCCTTGACCACGGCGAGGGCGCGGGCGCCGCTCAGTTCGCGGGCCAGTTGGTAATTGTGACGCAGGGCGTCGAGGTCGATCAGGGCACGGGCGGGACGCATGGTTCGCAGTCTCTCGATGCTTCGCCGAGGCGAGGTGTTTGGCGCAGCCCGGATGCCATCCGGGCTACGCGCTACCAGTCAAAAAAAGCCCGGCGGGACAGCCGGGCGAAAAGCCAACACAAAAAATTCCGGGAGAAATTTTTGACGTCGCTCCACGACGGTCCGGAGGGTGGCCGCCTTAGAGGGCCGCCACCACCATCATCTCCACCAGCACCTCGGGCTTGTACATCTTCGCCTCGACGCAGGCGCGCGCCGGCGCGGCACCCTCGGCGACCCAGGCGTCGTACTCGGCGTTGAGGCCGTCGTAGTGGGCGTCCATGTCCTTGAGGTAGATGGTCACGGAGAGAATCTTGCTCTTGTCGCTGCCGGCCTCGGCCAGCATGCGATCGATATTGGCCAGGGTCTCGCGGGTCTGCTGGCGGATGTCGCCGCTGTAATCGTCGGCCAGCTGGCCGGCGAGGTAGACGGTGCCGTTGTGGATCACCACTTCGCTGTAGCGTTTTTCCACATGCAGGCGCTGGATCGACATAGGGGTAAAGCTCCTTGGATTACGGGACGCGCAGGCTATCAGGTGCGCAGCGGCTGCGGCGCGGCCTCGAGCTCGCGGGCCTTGCCCGAGTAACGCGAGATATCCAGGCCTTCGGCGCTGATCTGCGGGCGCTTGTTGCCGATCAGATCCGCCAGCAGGCGACCGGAGCCGCAGGCCATGGTCCAGCCCAGGGTGCCGTGGCCGGTATTGAGGAACAGGTTGCGGTAGGCGCTGGCGCCGACGATCGGCGTGCCGTCCGGGGTGGCCGGGCGCAGGCCGGTCCAGAACTCGGCCTGCTTGAGGTCGCCGCCCTCGGGATAGAGGTCGGCGGTGATCATTTCCAGGGTGGCGCGACGCTTGGGGTTGAGGCTCAGGTCGAACCCGGCGATCTCGGCCATGCCGCCGACGCGGATGCGGCCGTCGAAACGGGTGATCGCCACCTTGTAGGTCTCGTCGAGGATGGTCGAGGTCGGCGCCATCTCGGCGTTGGTGATCGGCACGGTCAGCGAGTAGCCCTTGAGCGGGTAGACCGGCGCGCGCACGCCCAGCGGCTTGAGCAGCTGCGGGCTGTAGCTGCCCAGCGCCAGGACATAACGGTCGGCGGTTTCCAGCTTGCCGTCGATCCACACGCCGTTGATGCGGTCGCCGACGGCGTCCAGGCGCTGGATGTTCTGCCCGAAGCGGAATTCCACCCCCAGCTTGATGCACATTTCGGCCAGCTTGGTGGTGAACATCTGGCAGTCGCCGGTCTGGTCGTTGGGCAGGCGCAGGGCGCCGGCCAGCTTGTGCTTGACCCCGGCCAGGGCCGGTTCGACGCGGGCGATGGCGTCGCGGTCGAGCAGCTCGAAGGGCACGCCGGAGGCTTCCAGCACGGCGATGTCCTTGGCCGCGGCATCGACCTGGGCCTGGGTGCGGAACAGCTGGGTGGTGCCGAGCTGGCGACCTTCGTAGGCGATGCCGGTCTCGGCGCGCAGCTCGTCGAGGCAGTCGCGGCTGTACTCGGACAGGCGCACCATGCGCTCCTTGTTCACCGCATAGCGGCTGGCGGTGCAGTTGCGCAGCATCTGCGCCATCCACAGGTACTGGTCGATATCGCCGGTGGCCTTGATCGCCAGCGGGGCGTGCTTCTGCAGCAGCCACTTGATGGCCTTGAGCGGGATGCCCGGGGCGGCCCAGGGCGAGGCGTAGCCGGGGGAGACCTGGCCGGCGTTGGCGAAGCTGGTTTCCAGGGCCGGGCCGTTCTGGCGGTCGACCACCACCACCTCGAAGCCCTGACGGGCCAGGTAGTACGCACTGGCGGTACCGATCACACCACTGCCGAGAACCAGAACACGCATGCTTTTCTCCCCGCCGCGCCAGGGCACGGACGTCCAAGACCAGAGTTGTCGTTGGGGCGCAGTATAGGGAGAGCCGTGCAGTGCTTTTCACCATATACACAGCTATATTTGGCGAGAATTCTTGGCAAAAATCGCTTTTACAGAGGCGGATTCCCCATGAGAACCCAGCATCAGAGTCGTCGCGAACTGGACAAGATCGACCGCAACATCCTCCGCATCCTGCAGGAGGACGGGCGCATCAGCTTCACCGAACTGGGCGAGCGGGTGGGCCTGTCCACCACCCCCTGCACCGAGCGGGTACGCCGCCTGGAGCGCGAGGGGATCATCATGGGCTACCACGCCCGGCTCAATCCGCAGCACCTCAAGGCCAACCTGCTGGTGTTCGTCGAGATCAGCCTGGACTACAAGTCCGGCGACACCTTCGAGGAATTCCGCCGCGCCGTGCTCAAGCTGCCGCACGTGCTCGAATGCCACCTGGTGTCCGGCGACTTCGATTACCTGGTCAAGGCGCGGATCAACGAGATGGCCAGCTACCGCAAGCTGCTCGGCGACATCCTCCTCAAGCTGCCGCACGTGCGCGAGTCGAAGAGCTATATCGTCATGGAAGAGGTGAAGGAGTCGCTGGCGCTGCCGGTGCCGGAATAAGGCGGTTAACAAGCTGCAAGCGACAAGCCCCAAGTTGAAAAGCGAGTTGGATGGAAAACCGCGAAGCGTTTTCCACCATGGCCGTGCAACACCTTAGAGCCCCTATTGGTGGATAAGCTTCGCGTTATCCACCCTACTAGCTGGTACAAAGGCCCCGTAGGGTGGGCTTTAGCCCACCAACGGCGGTCAGCGTGGGCTAAAGCCCACCCTACAAGAGCCTCTGGCGGGTCGTGGCGATCAGGTGGTGCACCTGGCTCTACACCAGCCGCTGGCGAGTGCTGGCGATCAGCCGGTGCACCTGGCGCTCCACCGCCGGCTCGATCGGCTGCTCGGGGCCGCGACCGTGCGGGCAGGGCAGGTTCGGCGTGGTGCCGAACAGCCGGCAGATCAGCGGGCGTTGCTCGTAGACCTGGCAGCCCTGCGGCCCCAGATGCACGCAGTTGTAGGCGGCCAGCGCCGCGTCGTGTTCGGCCTCGCTCTTCACCGGCAGCCGCGCCAGTTCCTCCGAGGAGGCGGTGACCGGCCCGCAGCAGTCGTGGCAGCCGGGCACGCAGGCGAAGCGCGGGATCTGCCGGCGCAGGTGGTCGATCTTGCGGTCGGTGCAGCTCATGCTCGGGCATCCGGAAAACGATGCCGGCAGTGTACTGCGCCGCGCGGGCCGGTGCTGCAGGAGCGGCTGCAGCCGCGAATCGGCGCGTCATGGTCGCGGCTAAGGCCGCTCCTGCATTGATTTTTCCGGCGGCCCCCTTGGCGTCATGCAGATTCCGCGCTTATGCTGCGTTGAATTTTCCACACACAAAAATCAGGATTTCACACATGAACGCCCGCGTTCACCAGCCGGTTCACGGCCCCCAGCACGCCGCCTCCTACTACGCCGCCAGCGTCAATCGCCAGCTCGCCTACCCGCCTTTGGGCGGCGAGCTGCAGGTGGACGTGTGCATAGTCGGCGGCGGCTATTCCGGCCTGAACACCGCCATCGAGCTGGCGCGCAAGGGCCTGACGGTGGCGCTGCTGGAGGCGCGCAAGATCGGCTGGGGCGCCAGCGGGCGCAACGGCGGCC
Source organism: Pseudomonas sp. PL-6 (assembly GCF_054110165.1). Taxonomy (NCBI): domain Bacteria; kingdom Pseudomonadati; phylum Pseudomonadota; class Gammaproteobacteria; order Pseudomonadales; family Pseudomonadaceae; genus Pseudomonas; species Pseudomonas sp. PL-6. The sequence goes on from NZ_CM134189.1 coordinate 5,052,166, forward strand.
AGCTGATCCGCGGCGTCGGCCACGGCGTCGAGCAGTTCGCGAACGTGATCGGCCAGGATGGGGTGCGTGAGCTCAAGCTGATGGGCCTGGAGGCGGTGGAGCTGGTGCGCCGGCGCGTCGAAGAGTTCCAGATCGACTGCGACCTGACCTGGGGCTACTGCGACCTGGCCAACAAGCCCGAGCACCTGGCCGGTTTCGCCGAGGACAAGGCCGAGCTGGAGAGCCTCGGCTACCGCCACCAGCTGCGCCTGCTGCAGCCGGAGCAGATGCACGAGGTGGTCGGCTCCGACAACTATGTCGGCGGCATGATCGACATGGGCTCGGGTCACCTGCACCCGCTCAACCTGGCCCTGGGCGAAGCGGCGGCGGCCGCGAGCCTGGGCGTGCAGCTGTTCGAGGACTCGCCGGTGACGCGCATCGACTACGGCCGCGAGCTGCGCGTGCACACCGCCCGCGGCCAGGTGCGCGCCAAGTACCTGGTGCTGGCCTGCAACGCCTATATCAACGGCCTGGAGCCGACCCTGAGCGGCAAGGTCCTGCCGGCCGGCAGCTACGTGATCGCCACCGAGCCGCTGTCCGAGGCCCAGGCGCGTTCGATCATCCCGCAGAACATGGCGCTGTGCGACCAGCGCGTGGCGCTGGACTACTACCGCCTCTCGGCCGACCGGCGCCTGCTGTTCGGCGGTGCCTGCCACTATTCCGGGCGCGATCCGGCGGACATCGCCGCCTATATGCGGCCGAAGATGCTCAAGGTGTTCCCACAGCTGGCCGGCGTGCGCATCGACTACCAGTGGGGCGGCATGATCGGCATCGGCGCCAACCGCCTGCCGCAGATCGGCCGGCTCAAGGATCAGGCCAACGTGTTCCACGCCCAGGCCTATGCCGGCCACGGGGTCAACGCCACCCACCTGGCCGGCAAGCTGCTCGCCGAGGCCATCGCCGGCCAGGAGAGCCGCGGCTTCGAGCTGTTCGCCAAGGTGCCGCACATGACCTTCCCCGGCGGCAAGTACCTGCGCTCGCCGCTGCTGGCCCTCGGCATGGCCTGGCATCGGTTGAAGGAATTGCTGTAGGTCGGCGCCTGGCCCGGATGCCATCCGGGACGGCCGAGGATGTCCCCGGATTGCAGCCGGGCTACAGGGGCGCGCTGGAAGCGCCGGCTGGCCGGCGTAGGATGCGCCGGACGGCGATCCGCTTTAGCCCAGGCCAACCACCGCTGGTGGGCTAAAGCCCACCCTACGGCCTCTGCCCAGCAACACTTAACGCAGATATAGCCTCAGGGAGGGGCCAACGAGTTTTGTGCTCATTGCCCACCCTCTGCCCCATCCCCTCTCCCGTCAATGGGAGAGGGGGTGACGAGGCCGATTCTTCTGTGCACGACATTAGGCCCGGCTCGCCCCAGCTAGGCCGCCAGCTCGGCGGCGCGCTGGCTGTAGCGCCGGGCCACGCCGTTGTGCGGCTTGGCCTGCAGGCGTTCGGCCGCCAGCGCCCGGCCCAGGGCCAGCTGGCCGCCGCGCAGGGCCGCTTCCAGCAGGGTCAGGTCGAGCAGGTCACGCTGCGCGTGGCTGCCGCCGAAACGCTGGGCGATGGAGCGGATCGGCCGCAGCAGCTCGACGCACCGGTGGTACTCGCCCTGGCCGAACGCCTGCAGCGCCAGGCACAGCGGCTGACCGACCTCGGCGGTGAAACGCCGGTTGTCGGCGTCGCCCTGCAGGGCCCGGTGCTGTGCGGCGAGCAGCGCCGCGGCGGCCTCGTCGCGGCCGGCACCGACGAAGGCCATCATCGCGTGGGCATCGTTGAAGGCGTACTGGCCGGCCGTGGCCAGCGGCGCCCAGCCGTCGGCCACCGCCTGCCATCGCGAGCCCAGCTCGACGCCCTGCAGGTGCAGGCGCCAGAGCAGCGCGGCGGCGTCCACCAGATCCAGCACCAGGCTCGAACGGGCGCCGAAGATCGGCCCGTCGAACAGCGCCAGCGCCTCGTCGACCTCGCCCAGATCCAGGTAGTAGAGCGCCAGGTGCCACCAGTTGTGGCCCTGGAAGAAACTGTCGCCGGTCCAGTGCTGCTGGTTGCCGCGCATCCAGGCGATGCCCTCGCGCTGGCGGTTCTGCATCTCCAGCACATGGGCCACGGCGTGCTGCGCCCAGCCGTCGCGCGGCTGCAGCTCCACCGCGCTGCGCCCGGTGGCCTCGGCCGCGGCGTAGTCGCCGTTTTCCTCCAGGCCGAAGGCGTACATGCCGAGCAGCGCGTGGTAGCCGGGCATGCCCATCCGCCAGTGCGGCAGGGCGCGGGCAATGCGGTCGCGCAGCATGCGCGAGTGGCCGCTGAAGAAGTCCACCTGGTGCCCGGCCTGCAGGGCCAGGATGTCCTGCGCCGCCTCGATGGCGACGTCTTCGAGGATCAGCCCGGCGCGGCTCCAGTGGCCGTCGAGCAGCGCCGCGATGGCGGCCAGGTGGCCGCGCTCGCGGGCATCGGCCGGCAGGCCCTGGGCCTGCTGCAGGCACTGCCGCGCCACCGCCAGGCCCTCGGGCTCGGTGCCCAGCAGGTGCAGGTAGGCACGCAGGACATGGGCCATGACGAAGTCCGGACGCAGCGCCAGGGCCGCCTCGACCGCGGCGAGCGGATCGCCGGCATAGCACTGGAACTGGGCCAGCCCCCTTTCGTAGTGTTCCAGGCTGTGCGGGTCGGCGCCGCTCAGGCTCAGGCCCAGGTTGTCGCGCAGGCTGTTCATGGCTGTCCTCTGCTGGTTGTGTACCGGTCATCGCGGACGCCGCCGACTGCCGGGCTGCGGCTTCACACCGGTGCTACGGTAAGAGGGACCGGGAGGGACGGATATAGCCCGGCCGCCGTCATTCTTGATCCAGCCGCCGCCCGGAGGATCAATGGACGCACTCTCTCACGTGCTCGCCGCCGTCCACCTGTCGGCCGGGGCCTTTCTGCACGCCGAATTCAGCGCGCCCTGGTGCATCCGCGCCCAGGTCAACGCCGAGGACTGCCGCCTGGCCGGCACCCAGCCGGCGCACCTGATGGCCTATCACTACGTGCTCGACGGACGGTTGCTGCTGGGGATAGACGACGCCCCGCTGCTGCCGCTGGAAGCCGGCGAGATCGTCCTGCTGCCGCGCAACGACCCGCACCTGCTAGCCAGTGCCAGCGGGCTGCCGGCGCGGGTGATCGACCACCTGATCCAGTCGCCTGCTCAGGGCAGCGGTCTGGCCAGCCTGCGTCACGGCGGCGGCGGCGCCAGAACCCACCTGATCTGCGGCTTTCTCGGCTGCGCGGTGCCGGACAACCCGCTGGTGCAGACCCTGCCCAGCGTGCTCAAGCTGCAGGTCGGCAACAGCCCCGGCGGCGCCTGGATCGAGCAGGCCTTCCGCCTCGCCGCGGTGGAAAGCGCCGGTCAGCGCCAGGGCGCCGGCACGGCACTGAACAAGCTGGCCGAGCTGCTGTTTATCGAGGCGGTGCGGCGTTACCTGGAAGCGCTACCGAGCGACCGCCACGGCTGGCTCGCCGGCCTGTGCGACCCGCAGGTGGGCAAGGCCCTGGCGCTGCTGCACCGGCAACCGGCCGAACACTGGACCACCGAGGCCCTGGCCCGCGCCGTGGGCCTGTCGCGCTCGGCCTTCGCCGAACGCTTCAGCCGCCTGATCGGCCAGCCGCCGATCCGCTACCTGGCGCACTGGCGCCTGCAACTGGCCGCCGCCCAGCTGCGCGAAGGGCGCAGCCTGGCGCAGATCGCCTACGACATCGGCTACGGTTCGGAGGCCGCGCTCAACCGCGCCTTCCGCCAGCACTATGGGCAGCCGCCCGGCAGCTGGCGCAAGGAGCACGCCGCGGCCTGAGGCGCTACAGCCGCCAGAACGGCAGGCGCGCCTCGCGCTCGGCCTCGGCGCGGCTCAGGCCGATATCGGCGAGCTGGCGCTCGTTCAGCCGCAGCAGGGCGCGGCGGGTGTGCAGGCGGCGCCAGAACGCCGGCCAGTCGCGGCCGAAATGACGCAGCGCGCCCGTCGCCTGTGGCGGCGCAGCCCGCCGCGCCCTGTCGAAACCTATCTCGCTGAAGCCGTTCATCGCCTTCTCCTGCAGCCAGTGCTCATGGGAACTCAGGATGACCCGGGGAGAAAAGCCATGACAGATTCAATAAAACCTTATTTACTCCATACAGTTTTCGCCGAATCCCGGCTGAATCGGAATTTTCGCCGGCATCTGTACCGGTCGCTGCATTCCTGAACGAGGCAACTGTCATGACCCTCTACCTCAATCTGGCCGAACTGCTCGGCGCGCGCATCGAGCAGGGCCTGTACCGTCCCGGCGACCGCCTGCCCTCGGTACGCAGCCTCAGCCAGGAGCACGGCGTCAGCCTGAGCACTGTGCAGCAGGCCTACCGCCATCTGGAGGATCAGGGCCTGGCCACGCCGCGGCCGAAGTCCGGCTACTTCGTCCCGGCCGAGCGCCAGGTGCCGGCGCTGCCGCAGGTCAGCCGGGCGGCGCAGCGGCCGGTGGAGGTGTCGCAGTGGGATCACGTGCTGGCGCTGATCAGCAGCTCGCCGCAACGCGAGCTGCTGCAGCTCGGCCGCGGCCGCCCGGATATCGGCAGCCCGACGCTCAAGCCGCTGCTGCGTATGCTGGCGCGCCAGGCACGGCGCCAGGACCCGGAGGTGCTGACCTACGGCTGCATCCGCGGCGAGCTGCGCCTGCGCGAGCAGATCGCGCGGCTGCTGCTCGATTCCGGCTGCCGCATCCCCGCCGAGGACCTGGTGATAACCACCGGCTGCCACGAGGCGCTGTCGGCGGCGATCCGTGCCATCTGCCAGCCCGGCGACATAGTCGCGGTGGACTCGCCGAGCTTCCACGGGGTGATGCAGGCGCTCAAGGGCTTCGGCATGAAGGCCCTGGAGCTGCCCACCGACCCGCTCACCGGGATCAACCTCGAGGCCCTGGAGATGGCCCTGGAGCAGTGGCCGATCAAGGCCATCCAGCTGACCCCGAACTGCAACAACCCGCTCGGCTACATCATGCCCGAGGCGAACAAGCGCGCCCTGCTGCAGTTGGCGCAGCGCCACGACGTGGCGATCATCGAGGACGACGTGTACGGCGAGCTGGCCTATGCCTACCCGCGCCCGCGCACCATCAAGTCCTACGACGAGGACGGCCGCGTGCTGCTCTGCAGTTCCTTCTCCAAGACCCTGGCGCCGGGCCTGCGGGTCGGCTGGATCGCCCCCGGGCGCTACCTGGAGCAGGTGCTGCACATGAAGTACCTGGGCACCGGCAGCACCGCCCAGCTGCCGCAGCTGGCGCTGGCCGAGTTCCTCGAGGCTGGCCACTACGAGCCGCACCTGCGGCGCATGCGCGCCCAGTACCTGCGCAGCCGCGACCTGATGGTGGACTGGGTGTGCCGCTACTTTCCGGCAGGCACCCGCGCCAGCCGGCCGCAGGGCAGCTTCATGCTGTGGGTGGAGATGCCCAGCGGCTTCGACAGCCAGCGGCTCAACCGCGCGCTGCTGCCGCACAAGATCCAGGTGGCGCCGGGCAGCATCTTTTCCGCCGCCGGCAAGTACCGCAACTGCATCCGCCTGAACTACGCCGAGCCGCCCAGCGCGGCCATCGAGGCGGCCGTGCGCCAGGTCGGCGCGACCATCGCCGAGCTGCTCGCCGAAGCCCCCTGACTCAGCGCGGGGCGGCCCCCGGCATGGCCTCGTTGCCCGTTTCGACCTCGCTGAAGGCACCGCGGCGCCAGGCCAGGACGATGAACACCAGCGCGCCGAGGGCCATCAGCAGCGGCAGCGCGTGGCCGCTCAGCCACTGGCTGGCGGCGCCGGTGGACAGCGGCCCGAGCAGGCAGCCGACGCCCCACAGCAGGGCGATATGGGCATTGGCGCGCACCAGCGCATCGTCGCGGTAGCGCTGGCCGACCAGGATCAGCGACAGGGTGTAGAGGCCGCCGGCGCTGGCGCCGAAGCTGAGCAGCAGCGGCCAGATCAGCGGCGTGTGCAGCGCCGCCGGGATGCACAGGCTGGAGCCGAGCAGTATCACCCCGCAGGCGCGCATCAGCGCCTGCCGCGGCACGCGGTCGGCCAGCCAGCCGATCGGCAGCTGCAGCGCGGCGTCGCCCACCACCACGGTGCTGACCATGATCAGCGCCATCTGCTGGGCGAAGCCCTCGCGCAGCAGGTAGACCGGCAGCAGGGTCAGCACCATGGCCTCGAACGCGGCGAACAGCACCACCGCCCAGGCAATCGCCGGCAACTTGCGGCAGAACAGCCCCAGGCCCTTGCCCGAGGCGCTGTGCGCATCCACCGCCGGCGCCCCCGTGCGGCCGATCAGCAGCAGGCTGCCGGCCACCAGCAGGCTGGCGGAGACCCAGAAGCCGCGGTCGCTGGCGGTGCCCAGGGCGGTCAGCAGCAGCGGCCCGCACAGCTGGCTCAGGGCGAAGCCGGTGCCGTACAGCGCCACCAGGCGGCCGCGCAGGCGATCTTCCACCAGTTGGTTGATCCAGCTCTCGCCGAGCACGAAGACCACGGTCAGCGACACGCCGATCAGCAGGCGTAGCAGCAGCCACAGCGGGTAGCTCGGCCACACCGCCAGCAGGCTGACCGACACCGCGCTGGCCAGCAGGCACAGGCGCAGCGTCTGCGGCGAGCCGAACCAGCCGGCCAGGCGGCCGGTCAGGCGCGCGCCGAGCAGCACGCCGATGGCCGGCATCGCCGCCATCACGCCGATGGCGAAGGGCCCGTAGCCCCAGGCCTCGAGACGCAGGGACACCAGCGGCAGGGTCACCCCCAGCGCCAGGCCGACTATCACCACCGCCGCACTGACGGCGAAATAGGTCATCCAGTTCATCGTTCCACTCCAGTCCATGGCGCGCGCGGCGCCGGTCGCAGTGCCCGGCGCGCAAATGCAAGGCGGCCGGGTTCCAGGGGAACCCGGCCGCAGGTGTGGCTCGCAGGGAGCCGGCCCCGAAGGGCGGACCTTCAGGCGGCCAGCGGCCGCCCGTGACGCGGTGTCAGAGTTTGATCCAGGTGGCCTTCAGCTCGGTGTACTTGTCGAAGGCGTGCAGCGACTTGTCGCGGCCATTGCCGGACTGCTTGAAGCCGCCGAACGGCGCGGTCATGTCGCCGCCGTCGTACTGGTTGATCCACACGCTGCCGGCGCGCAGGGCCTTGCCCACCAGGTGGGCGCGCGACAGGTTGCTGGTCCACACCGCCGCGGCCAGGCCGTAGACGGTGTCGTTGGCGATGGCCACCGCTTCCTCCTCGCTGTCGAAGCCGATCACCGACAGCACCGGGCCGAAGATTTCCTCCTTGGCGATGCGCATGGCGTTGCTCACGCCGTCGAAGATGGTCGGCTCGACGTAGGTGCCGCCGGTTTCTTCCATCACCCGCTTGCCGCCGGCCACCAGCTTGGCGCCGTCGTCGTGGCCGGCCTGGATGTAGCCCAGCACGTTGTTCAGCTGGGTGGTGTCGACCAGGGCGCCGACGTTGGTCGCCGGGTCCAGCGGGTTGCCCGGCTTCCAGGCCTTGATCGCCTCGACCACCATGGGCACGAACCTGTCCTTGATCGAGTTCTCCACCAGCAGGCGCGAGCCGGCGGTGCACACCTCGCCCTGGTTGAAGGCGATGGCGCTGGCGGCGGCTTCGGCGGCGGCCTGCAGATCCGGGGCGTCGGCGAAGACGATGTTCGGGCTCTTGCCGCCGGCCTCCAGCCAGACGCGCTTCATGTTCGACTCGCCGGCGTAGATCATCAGCTGCTTGGCGATCTTGGTCGAGCCGGTGAACACCAGGGTGTCGACGTCCATATGCAGGGCCAGGGCCTTGCCCACGGTGTGGCCGAAGCCCGGCAGCACGTTGAACACCCCGGCCGGGATGCCGGCCTCGATGGCCAGCTGGGCGATGCGGATGGCGGTCAGCGGCGATTTCTCCGACGGCTTGAGCACCACCGAGTTGCCGGTGGACAGCGCCGGGCCGAGCTTCCAGCAGGTCATCAGCAGGGGGAAGTTCCACGGCACGATGGCGGCGACCACGCCGACCGGCTCGCGGGTCACCAGGCCCAGCTGGTCGTGGCTGGTGGCGGCCACTTCGTCGTAGATCTTGTCGATCGCCTCGCCGCTCCAGCGCAGGGCGTTGGCGGCGCTGGCAACGTCGATGCTCAGCGAGTCGCTGATCGGCTTGCCCATGTCCAGGGTTTCCAGCAGGGCCAGCTCCTCGCCGTGCTGCTCGATCAGCTCGGCGAAGCGAATCATCACCTGCTTGCGCTTGGCCGGTGCCAGGCGCGACCAGGCGCCGGAGTCGAAGGCGGCACGGGCGTCACGCACGGCGATCTCGGCGTCGGCGGCGTCGCAGCTGGCGACCAGGCCGAGCAGACGGCCGTCCACCGGGCTGATGCACTCGAAGGTGGCGCCGGACTCCGCCGGGCGGTATTGGCCGTGGACGAAGGCGCGGGTTTCGATGGTCAGGGTCTTGGCGCGCTGTTCCCAGTCGGCACGAGTCAGGCTAGTCATTCCGGCATCCTCTAGGGGTGGAGGTGGCGCCTCGCCGAGGCGCGCACTGTAAATAATTCTGCAAGGCCAGCGAAGTGGCCAAATCCTGTGCGCCACACTAAACCAGAGGGCTGCACCTTTTCAATATTTTTGACAAAGGCCAGGAAAACCCCCTTGTCATGTTCGTTTTATTAAACATAGACTGCCGCCACGCGCACCCTCCTCACCTCGCGCTTCGGTAGCTGACATGACAATAGACAACACCCGGCTCGACGATTTCTGGATGCCCTTTACCGCCAATCGCCAGTTCAAGGCCAAGCCGCGCCTGCTGGAAAGCGCCGAGGGCATGTACTTCACCGCCAGCGACGGGCGCCAGGTTCTGGACGGCACCGCCGGGCTGTGGTGCTGCAACGCCGGCCATGGCCGGCGCGAGATCACCGAGGCGGTGAGCCGGCAGATCGCCAAGCTGGATTTCGCCCCGACCTTCCAGATGGGCCACCCGCTGCCGTTCGAGCTGGCCAGCCGCCTGGCGGCGATCGCCCCGGCCGGGCTGAACAAGGTGTTCTTCACCAACTCCGGCTCCGAGTCGGCCGACACCGCGCTGAAAATCGCCCTGGCCTACCAGCGCGCCATCGGCCAGAGCAGCCGCACCCGCCTGATCGGCCGCGAGCTGGGCTATCACGGGGTCGGCTTCGGCGGCATCTCGGTCGGCGGCATGGTCAACAACCGCCGCGCCTTCCCCCTGCAGCTGCCGGGCGTCGACCATCTGCCGCACACCCTGGACCTCGCCCGCAACGCCTTCAGCCGCGGCCTGCCCGAGTTCGGCGTGGACAAGGCCGACGAGCTGGAGCGCCTGGTGACCCTGCACGGCGCGGAGAACATCGCCGCGGTGATAGTCGAGCCGATGTCCGGCTCGGCCGGCGTGGTGCTGCCGCCGGTGGGCTACCTGCAGCGCCTGCGCGAGATCACCCGCAAGCACGGCATCCTGCTGATCTTCGACGAGGTGATCACCGGTTTCGGCCGCGTCGGCCAGGCCTTCGCCGCGCAGCGCTGGGGCGTCACCCCGGACATCATCACCTGCGCCAAGGGCCTGACCAACGGCGCCATCCCCATGGGCGCGGTGCTGGTCGATGAAAAAATCCATGACGCCTTCATGCAGGGCCCGGACGGCATCGAGCTGTTCCACGGCTACACCTACTCCGGCCATCCGGTGGCCTGCGCCGCCGCCCTGGCGACCCTGGAGATCTACCAGAACGAGCGTCTGTTCGAACAAGCCATCGAGCTGGAAGGCTACTGGCAGGACGGCTTGCACAGCCTGCGCGAGCTGCCCAACGTCATCGACATCCGCGCCGTCGGCCTGGTCGGCGGCGTGCAGCTGGCGCCGAGCGAGGCCGGTGCCGGCAAACGCGGCTACCAGGTGTTCGAGCGCTGCTACCAGGACGACCTGCTGGTGCGGGTGACCGGCGATACCATCGCCCTGTCGCCGCCGCTGATCGTCGAGAAGGCGCATATCGACAGCCTGGTGGAGAAGCTCGCCGACGCCATCCGCCAGGCCGCCCACTGACCCCAACCCACGGAAAGCAGAAGATGAAAATCGAGCAGATCCTCGACTTCGCCCAGGCCGCCAGCGCCGCCGAGCATTACCGTCCGGCGCCGGAGAAAGTGCTCAAGGGCGACCCCGAGCAGAGCGTGCGCAACCACTACGCCAGCCCCTGCGGCCAGTTCAACGCCGGCATCTGGGAGGGCGCGGTGGGCCAGTGGACGGTGAACTACACCGAGCACGAATACTGCGAGATTCTCCAGGGCGTGTCGGTACTGCGCGACGCCGAGGGCAACGCCAAGACCGTGCGCGCCGGCGACCGCTTCGTCATCCCCGCCGGCTTCTCCGGCACCTGGGAAGTGCTGGAAGCCTGCCGCAAGGTCTACGTGATCTTCGAGCAGGCCAAGTAAGGATTCCTGTTGCTTGTCACCCTTTGGCCCGCCTCGTGCGGGCTTTTTTATCCGTGGAGAAAATGCCCCGGATCGTGCGAGGGGCTTTAGCCGCGATGCTTGCAGCGCCGAGGGACCTGCAGCCGGATGCAATCCGGGAACACCCCCGCGCCAGGCACCGGGCCTAGGGAAGCTCTGCAATAGCCGTCATTCCCGCGCAGGCGGGACAGCAGCTTTATCGCTGAACAGCGCTTGCGCTGGCCCGAAGGCGAATAACCCAGAACCCGCAGTCCCTGGGCTCCCGCCTGCGCGGGAGTGACGATAAATGGCTTTTTCAGAACATCCCCAGGGGTTGCGGGAGCCCCAAACAAGAAGACCCGCTTGCGCGGGTCTTGGGTACAGCATCCGGACGGCGTGGAAACGTCAGGCCAGCTCGTCGAAGCACTCGGCGATGATCGCCAGGCCCTTGTCCAGCTGGGCGTCCGGCGCGGTCACCGGCACCAGCACGCGCAGCACGTTGCCGTAGGTGCCGCAGGACAGCAGGATCAGGCCCTTCTCGCGGGCCTTGGCGACCACCTGCCCGGTCAGTGCGGCGTTCGGCTTGTGCAGGTCGCCGTTCTCGAACAGCTCGACGGCGATCATCGAACCCAGCGCGCGCACGTCGCCGATGGCCTTGTGCTTGGCGGCGATGGCCTTGAGGCCGGTGACCAGGCGCTCGCCGACCGCCTTGGAGCGATCCAGCAGCTTCTCCTCCTCGAACACCTCCATCACCGCCAGGGCCGCGGCGCAGGCGATCGGGCTGCCGGCATAGGTGCCGCCCAGGCCGCCCGGGGCGATGGCGTCCATGTACTCGGCCTTGCCGCACACCCCGGCCAACGGGAAGCCGCCGGCGATGGACTTGGCGAAGGTGGTCAGGTCGGCGGCCACGCCCATCTGCTCCATGGCGAAGAAGGTGCCGGTACGCCCGGCGCCGGTCTGCACCTCGTCGGCGATCAAGAGGATGCCGTGCTGGTCACACAGCGCGCGCAGGCGCTGCATAAATTCCTTCGGCGCGACGTAGAAACCGCCCTCGCCCTGCACCGGCTCGATGATGATCGCGGCGATGTCGCGCGGCTCGGCATCGTTCTTGAAGACGCGCTCGATGCTGGCCATGGCGTCGTCGACGCTGACGCCGTGCAGCGCGCAGGGATACTGGGCGCGGAACACGCCGCCGGGCATCAGGCCCATGCCGGCCGAGTAGGGGTTGACCTTGCCGGTCAGGCTCAGGGTCATCATGGTGCGGCCGTGGTAGCCACCGGTGAAGGCGATCACCCCGGCGCGGCCGGTGGCGGCGCGGGCGATCTTCACCGCGTTTTCCACCGCCTCGGAGCCGGTGGTGACCAGCAGGGTCTTCTTGGCGAAGTCGCCCGGCACCCGCGCGGCGACCTTCTCGGCCACTTCCACGTAGGGCTCGTAGGCCAGCACCTGGAAGCAGGTGTGGGTCAGCTTGGTCAGCTGCTCCTGCACCGCGGCGATGATCTTCGGGTGCAGGTGACCGGTGTTGAGCACGGCGATGCCGCCGGCGAAGTCGATGAATTCACGACCTTCGACGTCGGTCACGGTGGCGTTTTCCGCCTTGGCGGCGAAGATCGGGTGGATCTGCCCCACGCCACGCGGAACGGCGGCGGTGCGGCGTTGCATCAGGGATTCGTTGGTCTTGCTCATGGTGTCCTCATGGCCGTCATCGCGGCGCAGGTGAAGGATGAAACGCCCCCGGGTTGGCCAGGGCAGCATGCGATGATCGACTGCCGCGGCCGCGGGGGCTCGGTGAATTCGGGCCCGTTACAGCCTAGAGCAAAGCGCTAGGCGCGTAGCGAGCGATGGCCGGGCCAGACGGCGGGATCGGGAAAGTGCAGTTGGCCGTGGCCAACGAGCATTCTCCCGGTTCCGCCAGCAACGCCCGGCCGAGCGCAGCGGCGATTAGATGCCGCCCAGGCACATATATTTGATCTCGAGGTAATCCTCGATCCCGTACTTGGAGCCTTCGCGGCCCAGGCCCGAGGCCTTGACCCCGCCGAACGGCGCCACTTCGTTGGAGATCAGCCCGGTGTTGATGCCGACCATGCCGTACTCCAGCGCCTCGGCCACGCGGAACACGCGGCCCAGGTCGCGGGCATAGAAGTAGGAGGCCAGGCCGAACTCGGTATCGTTGGCCATGGCGATCACCTCGGCCTCGTCCTTGAAGCGGAACAGCGGCGCCAGCGGGCCGAAGGTCTCTTCCTTGGCCACCGCGGCGGTCTTCGGCACGTCGAGCAGGATGGTCGGCTCGAAGAAGGTGCCACCGAGTGCGTGCGGCTTGCCGCCCAGGGCCAGCTTGGCGCCTTTGCCTACGGCGTCCTCGATGTGTTCCTGCACCTTGGCCACGGCCTTGCCGTCGATCAGCGGGCCGGTGGTGGTGCCGTCTTCCAGACCGTTGCCGATCTTCAGTTTGCCCACGGCGGCGATCAGCTTCTCGGCGAAGGCATCGTAGACGCCGTCCTGCACGTAGATGCGGTTGGCGCAGACGCAGGTCTGGCCGTTGTTGCGGTACTTGGAGATCAGCGCGCCTTCCACCGCGGCGTCCAGGTCCGCGTCGTCGAAGACGATGAACGGCGCGTTGCCGCCCAGCTCCAGCGACACCTTCTTGATGTCCTGGGCGCATTCGGCCATCAGCTGGCGACCGATCTCGGTCGAGCCGGTGAAGGAGAGCTTGCGCACGATGGGGTTGCTGGTCAGCTCGCCACCGACTTCGCCGGCGCTGCCGGTGACCACGCTGAGCACGCCTTTCGGGATGCCGGCGCGCTCGGCCAGCTCGACCAGGGCCAGGGCGGAGAACGGCGTCTGCGAGGCCGGCTTGATCACCATGGTGCAGCCGGCGGCCAGGGCCGGGCCGGCCTTGCGGGTGATCATCGCGGCGGGGAAGTTCCACGGGGTGATGGCCGCGGTGACGCCGATCGGCTGCTTGATCACGATCAGGCGCTTGTCCGGCTGGTGGCCGGGAATCACGTCGCCGTAGACGCGCTTGGCTTCCTCGGCGAACCACTCGATAAAGGAGGCGGCATAGGCGATCTCGCCCTTGGCCTCGGCCAGCGGCTTGCCCTGCTCCAGGGTCATCAGGCGACCGAGGTCATCCTGGTTCTCCATCAGCAACTCGAACCAGCGGCGCAGCTTGTTCGCCCGCTCCTTGGCGGTCAGCGCGCGCCAGGCCGGCAGGGCGCGCTCGGCAGCCTCGACGGCGCGACGGGTCTCGGCGCGGCCCATCTTCGGCACGTGGCCGATGATCTCGCCGGTGGCCGGGTTGTTCACCGCGATGGTCTGGCCGCTGTCGGCGTCCAGCCACTGGCCGTCGATATAGGCCTGCTGGCGGAACAGCTGGGTGTCTTTCAGTTGCATGGCAGTCTCCTTCAGTCCCGACACCCAGGCGTCGGCGTGTGCTCGTTGGAGTCGTGGGCAAGGCCCGGAAAGCGCCGCAGGCGCCTGTCGCAAGGATTCAGAGCCGCCGCCAGGCCGGTTGTTCCGGATAAGCCAGCAGCCCGTTTGAAATCTCAAACGAATCCTAGGGTCGAAGGGGGTAAAGGGCAAGAGCCTGTTCGAAAAAATTAACGAAATATTCAACGCCATGATGCGCCGGCACAGGCACCGACGGCTTCTGCACCTGCGTTCGATATCGCGAACGGGGCGGGCATGGACGCCCAAGGCCGAGATGCGTATGATTGCGCCCCGCAACGCATCCGTAGCTCAGCTGGATAGAGTACTGCCCTCCGAAGGCAGGGGTCGTGGGTTCGAATCCCGCCGGATGCGCCAGATAAATCAAGGGCTTAGGTGAAAACCTAGGCCCTTTGTTTTTTCCGGTGGGTGCATGGTGGGTGCAACGAGATCAGCTGACGGACTCCGCCAGGCTATCGCGGATGCGTAGAACGGTCGTCGTGCTGCAGTCGGCGTGCCTGGCCGTTGCCCTGATGCCCAAGCCGGCCCGCAGCAACTCGGCGACGCGCTTATGCAGGTCGGCGTCAATCGGGCGTCCCTTGTACTTGCCCTCGGCTTTTGCCTTGGTGATCCCCTGGGCCTGGCGCTCGCGGCGCTGCTCGTAGTCCTTGCGGGCGATCGCGGCCATCATCTCCACCAACATCGAGTTGATGGCGCCGAGCATACGGCCGGTGAACTCGTCTCCCTTGGTGTCAGCCATACCTTGATGGCTGGTTGGCAGGTCAAGCGCGACGATCCGCAGGCCCTTGGAATCGATGGCCGTCTTCAGCTTCTGCCAATCCTCGGCCGGCAAACGAGACAGGCGGTCGATGGACTCAACCAGCAGCACGTCACCTTTGCTGGCGTCCTTCAGCAGGCGCAGCAGCTCCGGCCGGTCGGCCTTGGCCCCGCTAGCGTTTTCCATGTACTCGGCGGCGATCTGCTTGTCATGGCCGGCGGCGAACTGCTCAAGGGCCTCACGGGCACGGCTGGCGTCCTGCTCCGCGGTGGACGCCCGAAGGTATGCGCGAATGAACATAACCGCTCTCCTGTATCACTTTGGGTGCGTTTTATTTATCGTTGCACTTTGGGTGTTACTTATCAAGCGATAATGTCAAAAAAAGCCTAATAAGGTCGTTTTTGCTTAGGTATGCCTTTCTGCAACGGGTCGCGCTTGGATTGCTCCGCACATAAAAAAGGCCGGCAATGCCGGCCAGCTCAAGGAAGGCGAACGCTAGCCCCCGAGCAACCCCTCATGGCGAGAGCGAATCTTGCCGGCCTGGTCGTGCCAGTCGGGCAATGGGAAGTCAGGGTGCGCAGGTAGCTCCAGGGGCTTGTTAAAGGTGCGCGCTGTCGTGGCCATGCCGGCGACAAGCCCACTCGCGACGGCGCTGTCATGGGCGGCCAGATTCACATAGGCAGCCCGGAGCGCGGCCACGGCATCGAGCCAGGCCGCACCGGCGGCGGCGCGCTCCTCTTTCAGTTGCTGCAAGGTCTTCATTGGTGGTCCTCCTTGGGCCTAGCGAAAGCTCAGGTCCTGGTCGGTGACGTACTGCAGGTCGGTGACCCACAGATGGATATGCTGCCCGAGCAGGCGATAGCCGCCGGGGAGGCGCGTGATGGCGAGCCCGAGGCGCTCGGCCTGCCACCTCACCTCGTCGCGTCGAATGTCGGCGAACAGTTCGCGCTTGCTCAGCTTCTGGTCGGTCATCAGTTCACCTCCCCAGGCCGCGGCGGGAACTCAAACGCCTGCTCGATCGAGATACTGTGCTGCTTAACCGAGGCGATGAGGTAGCGCCCGCCGGAAGCGAATCCAGGCTCTCGTTCACGGGCCAGACGGTTCTGGATTCGGGCGAGCATTTCGATGCCTGATCGACTCTCAGGGAGCCCCTTGGGCACGTCCTCCGGCCCCCAATAAGGCGACATGAACCGGCTTTCAATTCGGTCAGCACGGATCTCATAGTTGCCCGCCGCTCGCCGGAACAGATGACCTACTACCCGGCCTTCAGCTTGCGAATAGCCAACAAGGGCCAGGTCTAGACCGAGGGCCTCTTCAGGCACCTGGAAATTCTTTCTTGCTAAGTCGATTGCATCGTTGATTAGGGCCGGCATGCCTTCCGCCATACGCTCGATCTCCCCACCAAAGCAAAAGATCGAGGGGCTAGCCATCTGCAGAACACGGCTGTTGCCGCGGAAGGCAACGACTGCATTGGCGGCAGGGGCGGCGATCATCTTGCCGAACTCGAGGGCCGTGCCGTCAGGAAAGACGCCTTCGGTATCGACGCCAATCAGACTTTCTTCGGGCGTGATGAAAACGTTGAGGATGCTCATACCTCACCCCCTTTGCCCAATTGCTTAGGGATGGCTCCCTGATCCTGCTGCTCGTGTACAGGATCCAATGCGCCCGACACCTCGGCACCAATCTGATATCCCATGAATGCGCCAGCCGGGCCACCAGTGAACGCGCCAATGGTGGCGCCAATGATCCCGCCAATTCTCTGGCCAGTGGTCTGGCCTGGCGCAGCAATTGCTCCGAATGGAGTACTCATCCTCACGCTCCTAAGTTGAAATGGCCCAGATGCTTTTGCACCAGCAGCCTGAGAATTACGCCAAAGGCGTTCATGAAAGGCACGGTCATCTGAGCCCGGAGGTCCTCAACCACCCGATTGAACTCATTCAAGATCGCGTCGTGTTGCTCCCGCGTGAAGCCATCCGGGACGCTGAACGAGGTGTTCATCTCCGAGGCGCAATCGATCAAGTACCCCGCCATTTCCTCGAGAATCGGCTTTATCTGCTTTTCACTGATGCCGCAACGCTTGGGCATCTTTCGATATTCCGGCTCCAGCATTCGCCAACTGCGGCGGTGATCAGTAGGAAGCTCGACAACCTGGCCCATTAGGAATACCTCGCGAAATAGGAAAGGGTGGCGTTGACCTGGCGGGCAAGTGTGGCGGTAGACTCGCGCGCCTCGCCTGCTGTGCGCATGCCGGAGAAGTCGTCGCTGGTGTCGATCGAGAAGCCCAAAGAGGCAATGTCTACCATCGCGCGGCCTCCTTAGCGCTGCGGCTCGGTTGCCATGCGCAGGCACATTTTCGACACCTGCTCAGGCGAGAAGCCGAAGATGTCGAAGCCATGCGCGGCCGGCTCAAATGGCGACTTGATCAGTGAGCGGAGAATGGTCTCGCCCTTCCAGCCGGACACTCGGCCGGCGATCCCAGCGACATGGGCCAGGCCGCGGCGGGCGATCTCGACGTGCTGTCGATCAAGCTCGATGCGCGCCGCGGTTTCCGGGTCGCCCGCCCGCTTGGCGTCCTTCCACACTTCGCGGACGTACTTGGTCTGGTGATCCAGCAGACTCAGCGGCGCCGGCGCCCGCAGCAGAGCAATCATCAGGCGCTCATGCTGCGTCGGGTCGCCCTTCACCTGGTCGAGCATCTTGATGTGCTCCTTGCTGCTCAGGGAGCGCCACCAATCGCGAATCTCGCGATCCTCGATGGCCGCCACCGCGTTTCCCGGCTCGATGCTCGGCAGCGCGTACAGCTGATTTTCCATGTTTGTGATGCCGTTCTCGAACAGGCGAACCTGGCCGGCGGCCGCGGCAACGCGCCCGACCATTTCAGCCTTCACCGGGTCGGACTTCTGCTCAATTCCGAGCACGGACAAGGTGCGGTCATCGCCGATAGCCTTCAGCTTGGCGAAGGCCTCGGCGGCGAGAGGGAGAGCGTTATGGAAGATCTGGATGGGGTAGCTGGTCAGATCCCCGTCGGTGATGACGGGCAGCTCGAAGCGGTGTCCACCAAGCAGGGTGACCTCTGTTCCGCTGTCGTTTCGAACAATCTCAAAGCTCATGAAGCCCCCTTACGCTACGCCGTAGCGCTCAGCCATTGCGTTCATGACCTTGTCCGAGCCTTCCTTGACGTAGGGCTGCCAGGCATCTTTGCCAAGGGCTTGCATGCGCTCCTGAATGGTCAGGGCAGACGCGCCGACAATGCGGTCATACACGCGACGCATGATGAATTGAGCCAGGTTCGCCCCTTCGCTCAGTTCGCGGAACTCGTCCACAGCACCGGGGTTTTTGCGCTGCAACGCAGAGTTGCCGACCGCAATACGGGTTTCTTCGTTCAGGCCGAACAGGGAGGCCGGGAGACGCAGCGCGGCGTCAATCTCACGCTCGTACTCCCCGGAAATCATGCGGCTGATGAACTTGCCGCGATCATCGCCGGTAAGGGTGCGGAAATGGCGGGCGATTTCGCAGTCGATCACCGCATCAGCCGCCGCAGTCGCGCCGCCGTAGGGAGTAACTGACGCCAGTTTCATGAACTCAGCATTGAAGCGGTTTACAGCGCTCAGCAAAGCGCGTTGGCTCTGGCCCAGGTCTTCCAGGGCGGCCACTGCGGCGGCCTTGCTGTCCTCGCTTTGGGCGACCTCGGAAAGGCGGGCATCTGCCTTGATCGCGTCCAGCTTCTTGAGCAGCAGCGACAGAGTGCCGCGCGAGCTATTCGCCGCATTCCACAGCGGGGCAAAGTTGCCGTCACGCGGGAAACGCCAGCTAGCCAGCAAGATTCGGTGATTGCCCTGCAGAACCTCCAGGGCGTTGGGGTCGAAGTTGGTCGATTCAGTCACTGGCGAGCCTCCAGGGCCGGTAGAAGGGGTTTGTTTTCAGAGAGAGCGACAAGCAAGGCGGCGGCTTGGATGTCGCCCTGATCGGCAGCGGTGCGCAGCCGTACCCAGGCGCTGTTGACCTCGGCCTTGGTCGGGCGGATCTGATGGCCTCTGGTTTTGGTTTGCATGCTCATAACCTCAAGTTGCGTGCCTCGCCCCGTTCGCTAGGTGCTACCACCCGCGCAAGGAGCCTCACAAACCCTAATTAGGCCTTTTATGGTGATATGTACAGTGGTTTTTGTGTGTACCCCAGGTGATACACGAAACGGGACTGAACAGGACAAATAACCCCAGGAAAGCCGGGCCCTGGCCGGGTCGTTGTGTTGCACAAAACGACGACCACCCGTAGTGATACGCAGCGCGGTAACGATGCCGGCGTTAGCCAGGTGGCAGTCAGGAGATGCAGTCGCGTGAGGCGATTTGGTCTCACTCGGCGCTGAGTGGCGGGGCATCACGCAATGTCACCTGGCGGGGATTGCATGGGGTGTTTCGCGAACAGGGGGGATCGCCTTCCCAGCCCCCCATGATTGATCAAAGCAGACGGGGCTAGCCTGCAGGCGGATTGATCAGAACCTCGACCTTCGATGCCGCAGCCACGGGCTGGCTACCGCGGCACTCGTATAGCTCGCCTACCTCCTTGGCTGCCTGAGCGAGCAGCTTTACGACCAGAGGGATATTGCCGGTCAACTCAGCCCGCTCGAGCATCCTCTGCATTGCACGGAGGCGATAGGCGCGATTGGCTACAGGGATGCGCGCCATCTCATCCCGGAATTGGGCCCGAGTGTCGTGGAACAGGGTCACCCAGCGCTTGGCCAATCCTTTGCCGGAAACCTTCGTTGGGTCGTGCGACTCGACCTGCTGCCGAGTGACCTCGACGCCGTACGCACTTTTTACGGACAGGCACACCTGAGAAGGCGTATCGAAGCAGGCCAACGCCTGAACGATGAAGGTTTTGATGTCGTTGGTCAGCGTGGCCATGTCGTGCGTTCGTCCAGAGCCTGTCCAGAATTACGGCCATAGTTGCTCGAATGATGATCAACGGCAACCGTCCGGTCTAGGCGGCGCCAATGTCAGCTTTTCCCAACCTCTCATGGGGTTCGCGTTCGCCGCGGTCCAGTCGACATCCCGCCGTGGAGTTTGCAGCGGCCGGAGGCGTACAGATCGCGACGCTTGCAAGGTGTCCCGGCCCGGGTCTTGGCGCCGCAGGTAAGGCCTCTCAGCTCTTCAGGGAAGGGTGGCCGGGGCGGTGGGTCTCCCACATACCCCTGAGCCGCCCATGCCTCGCTCCAGGCCTCGCAGACTTTGCAGTATCGCTTCCACAGCTTGCGCAGCTCGGCGTGGGGGTCGGTCATGGCTGGTGTCCTCTTGGTTCCTGGTGGCATCCCCCTGCAGCAGGCACACCCCCCGCACGTCGTTCACCCCCCGCAGCAGGCGCGAGCCGCACCAGGTGGCCAGTATCGACCTGGATCGGATCTATATCCGACCTCGGAAATTTTTCCGCGGCGCCGCCCGGGTGTTCTGACCCCTTTTCGAGCTGTTTCAGAGCCTGAAGAGCAGAGCGGTTGTTCAGGCTGCGCCTGGTATATCTAAGAAGGAGTCCAGAAAGTGGACCAAGTGAAGCACTCTCATGCGTCCATTTTCTGGACCGATGGAGGCTTTCTACTTGGATCAATGACAGGCCATGAGTCCATTTTCTGGACGCAGTGCGTCCACTTTCTGGACTGGGTTTTTTGCTCTTTCGAGGCTGAACTTGCGTGGCGGCGTGGTGGTTGGACTGACCTCAAGCTTGCCGCCGCATTCGTCGATTGGCTTCCAGGTGAGGGCATACAGCGCACAGCAGCCGCCCGGCTTGATGAATCGCCCCTCACGGGTACAGCGGATCAGGTCGCACTCCTGAAGCTCTCGCAGGGCCTTGGCGAGCGTCGTGCGGCTGTTCATGCCCCAGTCCTTGGCTTGGGTGAACGAGGCCGACAGGTCGCCGTTGTTGGTGCCCTTGTACTGCCTGAGCAGGCCCAGGAGAACCTTCAGGGCGCCGCCAGAGAGCGCCCGGAAGTCTTCGCTGTCCATCACCACATGAGGGATGGCAGCAAAGCCTCCGGACGAACTCCGGCCCTTGGCCTTTCGGCGATTTAGGGCCATGCCTACGCCGCCGGCTGGCCATTCAGGCCGGCATTGGCCCGCTTGAGTAGCTGCTTGATGTCCAGGCCGTCCATGGAATCGCAGCCATGGTGCGCTGCGCCGACAATGCAGGGGGCGATCTGGCGCATGAAGCCCATGGCCTGAGCTGACAGCGAGCGAAACTCCTCATCGTTCGCGCCGCGGGCCTTGTCCAACATCGACAGGAACACGCCTTCTACCAGCTCGGCGGATTCCTTGGACTGCTCTGGCTGCTGCCGCAGGTGGATGAGCAGCATCTGCGAGAGCGCCAGGCCTGCTTCAAACCCGCCATCATGGCCGCCCGTCAGTGGGACATCCCAGCAGCTCCAATTGCCGCGGCTGTAGCCTACGAACGGCAGGCGGTGACTGGCGGTCTTCTGGCTCTGCTTGTACCGGAGGGCAGCTCGGCTCATTGCTGATCCTCCTCGCTGCTGATATCCCAGAGACAGCCTCCGGTTTGATTCAGCAGTTCCCCGATCGCCACCACGGCATGTGCAAGCCCGTGCTCCATGTCCCGATCAACGAAATGCTCCGAGGCATCAGCGCCGAGCAGGTCGCCGATAGCGCGCAATCCGAAACCGGCGGAGATGATGGCCCTGGCGTGGCGGTTGACATCCGAGCGCATACGGCTCAGCTCTTGCTTGGCGGCCTGAGCTGCTTGGGTAGCTTCGCTATTCGCGAACTGGTGAACACGAGCATTCATTTCACACCTCCGGCGCGACGGCCTTTTCCTTTCAGCACGGCCAGCAGCTGGCCGGCGCGTTGCTGTTCGTTTTCGTTGAGTCGGTAACGGATCACGGGGGTATCTGTCCCGAACCGATTCGGCACCTTCTCGCGCTGCCGGATGAAGTTCAGGGCGTACTGCCCGGACAGCACTGCGATGGTGCTGTTCAGGCAGTGGTCGCCGAGGCGCTCGGCCTCGAAGCGGTTCAGGCTCCCGCCGCTGGCGAAGTACTCGAGCACGCGAGTGAGCTTGGTGTCGCCACGTCCGCGCCGGTCGACAGCCGCGGCACCGTCTGCCAGACTTCCGGTGGTCATCCCCATGACATCTTGGCCCGGGCGGTGTTGGCGCACCGCTTTGGGCTCTCTATCGTCTGCTCTCATTTCATCAACTCCACTCGGGCAGCGCCCAGGGTGCGAAGGTTTGCGAGATCGGCGAGCCTGGTGCTGGCCGGCAGATTGAGCTGGCCCAGAATGGCACCGGCCCGGTCGATCAGTCGGATGGTCATCACTGCTGATCCTCCGCCTTCTCCATCAGCAGAAACGCGAGCTCCGCCTTCAGGCGCTCCCAGCGCGCGAGAGCCTTCTCGCACGCGGGGGTGTCGATGTCGGCCACCATCCATGCCTTGTGAGCATCGCGGGCCTTCCTGATCTGCTCCATTTCGGCCGGAGCAAGCTCGATGGTCAGGCTCATTTGCGACCCTCCTTGGCCGACGTCTTCAACCACCGCTCGATTTCCTTGATCAGGATCAGGCGGCGCTTGCCCATCTTGAAGCTATCCAGACGCCCTTCGGCGATGGCCTTGTAAACCGCGGAACGGGTGGTGCTCGCCAGGCGCGCGGCCTCTTCGGGGCCGACTGCGAGCGGGGAAAGGGGGGCTGCTTGGGTCATCTTCTGTCTCCTGCCGGCCGGTTATTGAGGTCTTGCAGAGCCAGCAGATAAAAGACTACAACGCATTTTTATCGCATTGCAAGCAATTGCTAAACAAAACCGAACAGAACGGAATTGACCAGCCTTTGCTTGGCGGGCAAGATTCGATTTAGCAATGCATGAGGGGCAGCCATGGCCACGAAGACCACGAAAAAGAAGGGCGAGACGACAACGACGGTAAGCGTCGGGATCAGGATCGACCCAAAGATCAAGTTCGCGCTCGACCTGATGGGCCGGCTTCAGAAGCGATCGCTTACCGCAGTGATCGAGTGGGCGATCTCGAACGCCATCGCTCAGCAAATCGGCGGACCTTATGACAGGCCCGTTTCTCAGATTGTGGATAGCGTCTGGTCCACAGATGAGGCCGTGAGGTTCGTAAACCTCTGTTTCCATCTGCCTGAAGCGCTTACGTACGATGAGCTGAGAACCTGGGAGACGATCAAGGCAAGCTCCATCTTCTGGAAGGATCAGGCGCGTCAGCAGACCTATGACAATCTGCAGATTTGGTTGGTGAAAACCAACTGGAATGAAATCCTGGGGTTCGCAGAGGCTCACAAATCGAGCAGCACCGTGGTCGAGATGACATCAGGTGACATAGCGATCCCCTAAATGAGCTCCACCGCCGCGGCCTTGCTGTCCGGCGCCAGGTGGGCATAGCGCAGTGTCATGGCGATATCCGAATGCCCCAGCAGCTCGCGCACGGTGTTGAGCGGGACGCCGGCCATGACCAGCTTCGACGCGAACGTGTGCCGCAGATCGTGCCAACGGAAGCCAGAGACCTTGGCCAGCTCCAGCAGCCCGGTCCATGATTTCTTCACGTTATCGAGCCGCTGGCCGTCCTTCCCCGGGAAAACATGACCAGTGGCATCCTTGGGCTTCCAATCGGTCAGAATGGCCAGGGCCTCGCGGTTCAGCGGAATGTGCCGGGTCTGCCCAGACTTCGCGCCATCGCCGACCACCGTCAGAAGCTTGTTCTGCAGGTCGACATCTGCCCAGGTCAGATTGAAGACCTCGCCGCGGCGCATACCGGTATTCAGGGACAGCAGCACCAGGGGCTTGAGGTGATCGGCGAACGCTACGGCGCGCAGGTCGGCCAGCGGCGGCTGACGACGTTCTTCGCGCCACCGGTTGGCGCTGTCGCGCTCGGCGCGGATCTGCTCTTGGCGATCATCCAGGGCGGCACGCAGCCGGCTTTCCTCATCGGGCGCCAGGAAGCGCACGCGGCCACGCTTGTCGACCTTGAGCCTGCGCACCTTGGTCAGCGGATGCTGGTCCAGCATGCCCCATTCAACGGCGCGCGATAGCAGCCCCTTCAGGCGCACCAGGTTGCGGTTCGCCGTGGCAGGCGAAAGGCCTGATTCGATCCACCCCGATCGCAGCCGCTCCACCCGCCTGGCGTCGATCTCGTCGAGCCGGTCGAACATCATGCTGGCGAAGCTCTTGCGGATCGCCCGGATGCTGTTGGCGCCGTCCTTCTGGTGGGTCAGTGCCCATGGCTCGAAGTGGTCATCAAGGAACTGCTCGAGGGACGGCATGGCGGCCCCCTTGCGTCCCTGGGTGATGGCGAGGGGCTCGCCGTGCTTGCGCGCCTCGTTGAGGTACAGCAGGGCTTCCTCCCGGGCCTGGTCCAGCGTCATGACGCCAACCCGTCCGAGTGTCTTCTTACGCCCCCTGGCCCAGGTCACCAGGTACGACTTGGACCCGGCCGGCGTAACCCGCACAAACAGGCCTGGAACTGTGCTGTCATGGATCTCGTATTCCTTGCCGGTGACCTGGAGGGAGGCCAGGCGCCTGATCGTCAGCTTCTCTTTCACTGGTCACCATGGGTGCAATGTGGGTGCAAAATCGTCTGTACGGTTATACGCAACGATACACCAGAAGCCTTAAAAACGGGACTTTGCAGGCACAAGCCAGGCAGCATGCGGGGCTAAAATCGCCCTCCGAAGGCAGGGGTCGTGGGTTCGAATCCCGCCGGATGCGCCAGATACCAAAGGCCCCAGGTGCAAACCTGGGGCCTTTTCTTTTGTTCGGGCGGCGGCTCCGCAGGGGGCTCAGATCACTCCCAGGGTCAGCGCCTTCAGCGTCGCGGCCGCGCGGGTCGAGCACTGCAGCTTGCGGAACAGGCTCTCGACGTGGGTGCGCACCGTGCTCGGGCTGATGCCCAGGTCGCGCGCCACTTCCTTGTTGCTCGCCCCGCTGCTGATGCGCCGCAGAATTTGCGTCTCGCGCTCGCTCAAGAGGCCGTTGCCCGCCCTGGCAGTCATTGGCCGTTGCTCGCCGCGCGCCGCGGCGATCACCGCCTGGCAGGCAAGCGGGTCGAAGCGGCCCCGCTGCGCCTCGTCCTGCAACAACCGCGCGGCCTGTTCCTCGCTGAACGCCGGGCGCCAGGGGCGTGCGCCACGCAGCGCCTGCCAGGCCAGGCTGGCGGCCAGCAGGCGGTGTTCGGCCTGCAGCGCATCGCCGGCGAGGGCGCGGAAGTAGCCGCTGCCATCGAGCCGCTCGTAGGCATGCGCGGCCAGTTGGCCCGCTTCGACCAGACCGCCCGTCTGGGCGCAGGCGCGCTGGGTCCAGTAGGGCACCAGGCGTACCTGCTCCAGGTCACCGGCGAGCAGCGGCCCCGGCAGGTTCCAGATGCGGTTGGCCACCGAGGCGCGGCCGATGCCGTGGAGCAGCGCCGCCCGGCCCAGGCGCTCGACGCCCGCCTCCGCCAGCCCCCAGAGCCGCGCCGCCGCGCGCGCCAGTTCGGCGGCCTGGCGCGAATAGCCGGCCAGCCAGGGCAGCTTGAGGTCGATCACGTCGCCCACCAGGGTCAGCGAGACCTGCGGCCCGCTGTCGGGCGCAACGGCCTCGGGCTCGCGCAGCGCCTCGAGCCAGTCCCGCGCATGACGCATGAGTTCGCCGGCCAGCGCGGCCGGGTAGAGGCGATCGCCCTGGCCGTCGATCCACTCAAGCGCGGCGTCCAGTCCGTGCACGCGGGAGAGGATCTCCAGGTCGCCGGCCAGCACCACCTGATAGACCACCTCCGGCACCTCGGGATGGCGCAAGCCGGCGGGGCGGCCCTGGCCGTCGAACTGCTCGAACACGTGGCGCAGGCCCTGCTCCACGGCCGTGTCGAGGCCAAGGGTGCGGGCGATATCGCCGGCGACCTCGCAGTGCACCTGGGCCAGCGGCGTGGTGCGCAGCATGGCGCGTTGCCCCGCCGCATCCAGGGTTTGCGCAAGCATGGCGCGGCGCCCGCCGACGTCGTCGCCGAGCAAATGCATGAAGCCCTCGGCGTTGGCCGTGCAGCCGGACCAGCGCAGCAATGCCACCTGGCGGGCGGCATCCGCCTGCGCCCGATCACCACCGCAGGCCTGCACCAGCCATTGCGCCAGGCGTGCGGTGCGGCGCGACTGGTCGATGGGCTGGCCCATGCTCAGATCGCCGACCATGGCCAGCGCCAGCATGGCGTCCTGCAGCGCGACGCCCTCAGTCTCCTGCATCTTGGTTCCCCACCCCTGTTCTGCACATTTTCGCGCCGCCCTCGGATAAACGACCGATACCGGGGCCGGCGAGCCCGCCCGACACTGGCGTCTCCCACTACTCAGGAGAATCCGCCATGCACCTACCCAAGCCCCTCGCCCTGGCCCTGGCCCTATCCGCCACGCTGCTGAGCGCCGCCAGCCAGGCCGCCACCGCTCAGCCCGCGGTGGTCATCGTCCACGGCGCCTTCGCCGACGGCTCCGACTGGGCCAAGGTCGTGCCGCTGCTGCAGAACCGGGGGATCGCCGTCACCGTGGTGCAGAACCCGCTGACCTCGCTGGCCGACGACGTCGCCGCCACCCAACGCGTGCTGAACAATCAGGACGGCGACGTGGTGCTGGTCGGCCACTCCTGGGGCGGCACGGTGATCAGCCAGGCCGGCACCGACGACAAGGTGCGCGGGCTGGTCTACGTCGCCGCCTTCGCACCCAATCCCGGTCAGTCCAGCGGAGAGCTCTATGGTGGCTATCCCACCGCGCCGGGTTCCAGCCAGATCGCCGCCGACAAGAACGGCTATCTGTACCTGACCGCGCAGGGCATGGCCAACGATTTCGCCCAGGATCTGCCACGCGAACAGACCGCGGTGATGAGCGCCACCCAGGGCCCGATCCGCGCCGCCGCCTTCGAGGAGCGCACCAGCGTCGCCGCCTGGCAGCAGAAGCCGTCCTGGTACATCGTCGCCAGCGACGACCGCATGATCGTGCCGCAGATGCAGCGCGACTTCGCCAAAAAGATCGGCGCTCAGACCACCGAGCTCGCCGCCAGCCACGTACCGCAGCAATCGCGCCCCGAGGAGGTGGCCAAGGTGATACTCCAGGCGGTGCAGGAGAGCCAGGCGCGAGCCGGCAAGTAACACCTGCCGCAACGGGCAAGACGCGCGCCAGCGATGGCGCGCGCCTTGCTCATGCCTGGGGGCGACTAGCCTCCGCGCAGCGGCGTATCTCGATCAGGCCGGCGCGCTGGCCAGCATCGAGGGACGTTGGGCAAAGGCCTGCTGGAACCGGCTCAGCGCCGGATGCGCGGCGCGCCAGTCGAGATCGGCGAAACGGAAATCCAGATAGCCCAGGGCGCAGGCCACGCCGATCTGCGCCAGATCGACGGGTCCCTGCAGCCGGTCGGCCTGGCGCTCCAGCTCGGCCAGGGCGCGCTGCACCTTGCCCAGTTGCCCCTCCAGCCAGGCCTGCGACTGCTGCTCGGCTTGGCGCACGGCCTTTTCGTAACGCGCCAGCAGCGCGGCGTCCATCAGCCCGTCGGCCAGCGCCGCCAGGCGCAGCACTGGCCAGCGCGCATGGTCCTGCGGCAGCAGCCGGGCGCCGCCGTGCAGGGTGTCGAGGTACTCGCAGATCACCCGGCTGTCGTACAGCGCCTCGCCGTCGTCGCTCAGCAGCACCGGGATCTTGCCCAGCGGGTTGAGCGCGTTGACCCGCTCGTTGAGGGTGGTCGGCAGCACGGCGGTGTCGAGCAGCTCGATGCGCGCCAGCAGCCCGGTCTCGAAGGCCAGCACGCGAACCTTGCGGGCGAAGGGGGAGGCGGCGGCATAGATCAGTTGCATGTTTCTACTCTCCTCATGGGGCTCGGCGCATCTGCCGACGAGTTCTAGCCCGAACCAGGCACCTGCTCGGGCAGCGATTGGCCCTGCACCGGCGCCATTTCCAGGCGATCGCGGCCGCGCTGCTTGGCGCGGTAGAGCAGCTTGTCCACCGCGTTGAGGAAGTCCACCGCGCGGTCCTGGGCCTCGGGCACCGTGGTGCCGACGCCGAGGCTGATGGTCAGCAGCGGCGCCACCGTGGATTTCTCGTGGGGGATGCGCCGCTGGCGCACCAGCTGGCGGCAGCGTTCGGCGATATGGCGGGCGGCGGCGGCGTCGGTTTCCGGCAGCACCAGGACGAATTCCTCGCCGCCGAAACGCCCGACGAAATCCCGCGGCCGGCTGGCGGCGCCGCTCAGCGCCTGGCCGACGCTCTTCAGGCAGTCGTCGCCCTGGATATGCCCGTAGTGGTCGTTGTACTGCTTGAAGTGGTCGATATCCAGCAGGATCAGCGACAGCGGCTGGCGGGTACGCTGGGCATTGGCCCATTCGCTGGCCAGCACCGAGTCGAACATGCGCCGGTTGGCCACGCCGGTCAGGCCGTCCTTGTAGGAGAGCTCTTCGAGCTGCTGCTGCAGGCTGAGCAGCTGCTGCTCGGTCTGCTTGCGCTCGCTGATGTCGAACATGAAGCCGATCAGCGAATCCACCTCGCCCTTGTCGTCGCGCACCACGTGCACCACGTCGCGGATCCACACGTAGTCGCCGGCGGCGGTCAGCGCGCGGTAGTCGGCCTCGTGGTCGACGCCGTTCTGCGACTGCGACACGCAGAAGGCCACCACCTGCTCGCGGTCCTCCGGGTGCATGCGCGCCGCCCAGTCCTCGGCGCTGACCCAGCTGGACTGCGCCCAGCCCAGCAGGCTTTCGATCTGCGGGCCGATGTAGGCGAAGGTCATGGTCTTCCAGTCGATCTTCCAGGGGATCGCCTTGGTCGATTCGAGCAGGGTCTTGTAGACCGCACTGTCGGTCTCGATGGGTTGGTTCACGGGCAATCCTCCGGCGGCGGATACGGCTGCCCGTTCCTTATACACCAGGCCCGGCCACCGTCGGCAAGCGCCGCGAGGCGGCCGTCCTGCCTATCGGGATAACCGGCGGTTATGCCGCCGGGCCCCTGCCAGGGGGCTCGCCGGCCGGCGCGCGGCGCCACCCTCACCTTTGGCTATGGGCATAAGGATTATTCAGAGGCCAGCCGGCCGACCCCGCCCTTAGCATGGCCGCGCACCTGTTACCAGGCTGCACGCCCTGCGGCGCCAGAACCGCAGGCGGACACCGAGCAGATATCAGGGGAGTACGGCATGACCACAACAACCCGCCTCGGCGCCCTGCGCCCGACGGCCTTGAGCCTGGCCCTCGGCCTCGCCGCCACGCAGCCGGCGCAGGCCGCCAGCTTCACCATCGGCGAGATCGAGGCGCGCTTCGATTCCTCGCTGTCAATCGGCGCCAGCTGGGCAATGGATGCGCCGGACAAGCGCTTCATCGGCCGCGCCAACGGCGGCACGGCCTCGACCCGCACCAGCGACGACGGCCGCCTCAACTTCAAGCGCGGCGAGACCTTCTCGAAGATCTTCAAGGGCATCCACGACCTGCAGCTCAGCCATGGCGACAGCGGCCTGTTCCTGCGCGGCAAGTACTGGTACGACTTCGAGCTCAAGGACGAGAGCCGCCTGCTCTACGACATCGACGACAGCGGCCGCGACCGCGCCGCCAAGGCCTCGGGCAGCGAGCTGCTGGACGCCTTCGTCTACCACAACTACCAGCTCGGCGAGCTGCCCGGCAGCGTGCGCGCCGGTCGCCAGGTGGTCAGCTGGGGCGAGAGCACCTTTATCGGCAACGGCATCAACGCCATCAACCCGGCCGACGTCGCCGCCTTCCGCCGCCCCGGCTCGGAGATCAAGGAAGGCCTGATCCCGGTGAGCATGCTCTACCTGACCCAGGGTCTGAGCGAGAACCTGTCGATCGAAGCCTTCTACCAGCTGCAGTGGGAGAAGACCGTGCTGGACAACTGCGGCACCTTCTTCGGCGGCGACGTCGCGCCCCAGGGCTGCGACCTGGGCATGACCACCTTCGGCAGCGACTTCGACCGCGACCCAGCGGTGTACGGCTGGGTGCCGCGCCTGGCGGATAAAGAGGCACGCGACGGCGGCCAGTTCGGCGTGGCGCTGCGCTGGCTGGTGCCGGCGCTGAACGACACCGAGTTCGGCGTCTACGCGCTGAACTACCACAGCCGCACCCCGGAAAGCTCGTGGCGCGCCGGCCAGCCGAGCTTCGCCGCGATCAGCGGCGCCCCCGGCCCGGCCAGTGCCCGCTACGGTCTGGAATACCCCGAGGACATCCGCCTCTACGGCCTCAGCTTCGCCACCAGCCTGGCCAACGGCACGGCGCTGTCGGGGGAGATCAGCCATCGGCCGAACATGCCGCTGGCGCTCAACGGCACCGAGGTGTCCACCGCCGCCAGCGTCGGCCAGCTGAACGACCTGCTCGGCCTCGACGGCCTGGCCATCTTCGACACTGGCTGGGCCGCCACCGCCCCGGGCAGCCGGGTGCAGGGCTACAAGCGCATGCCCTTTACCCAGGCCCAGCTCAGCGCGGTGCAGGTGTTCGATCAGGTGCTGCGCGCCGACCGTCTGACCCTGGTCGGCGAAGTCGGCTTCAGTCATATCGGCGACCTCGGCCCCAGCGACGGCTCCGACCTGCGCTTCGGCCGCAGCAGCGTCTACGGCTACGGCGTGCTGCCGGACTCGGCCAGCGGCCTGGGCATGAGCGGCAACCAGCTGTGCACCGAGCTGCTCAACAGTGCCAACCCGGACCAGTGCAACGACAAGGGTTTCTACACCCAGCACTCCTGGGGCTACCGCCTGCGCGCCATGCTCGAGTTCAACAGCGCCATTGCCGGGGTCAACCTCAAGCCCAACCTGGCCTTCGCCCACGACGTCGAGGGTTACGGGCCGACCTTCACCGAGGGCAACCAGTCCCTCAGCCTCGGCATCGACGCCGACTACCTGTCCAGGTACAGCGCCAGCCTGAGTTACACCGACTACTTCGGCGGCGACTTCAACACCAACACCGACCGCGACTTCGTCGCCCTGAGCTTTGGCGTCAGTTTCTGACGCCCGATAAGGAGCACGCCATGATTCACAAGCAGTTGATCCAGGCCGGTTGCCTGGGCCTGAGCCTGCTCGCCGCCCAGGTACTGGCGGCGGTGCCGGCCGACCAGCTCGCCCGCCTCGACGGCGACCTCACCCCGGTCGGCGCCGAGCGCGCCGGCAACGCCGACGGCAGCATCCCGGCCTGGACCGGCGGTATCGGCCAGGACGCCGGCCAGCGCGACGCCGACGGTTTCCTCAGCGATCCCTTCGCCGCCGACCAGCCGCTGTTCGTCATCACCGCGGCCAATGTCGAGCAGTACCGGGACAAGCTCACCCCCGGCCAGCTGGCGCTGTTCCAGCGCTATCCGGCCACCTACCGCATCCCGGTCTACCCGACCCGGCGCTCGGTCGCCCTGCCGCAGAGCTATCTCGATGCCACCCGCGCCAACGCCGCCGCCACCCGTCTGGCCGAAGGCGGCAACGGCCTGCTCGACTACCGCAGCGGCGGCCTGCCGTTCGCCATTCCGCAGAACGGCCTGGAGGTGATCTGGAACCATATCGGCCGCTACCGCAGCCTGAGCTTCCAGCGCCAGGTGGTGCAGGCCTCGCCGCAGGCCAACGGCGCCTACACCCCCAGCGTGATCCGTCAGCAGCTGGCCTACCCGGCCGGGCTGTCCGACTACGCGCCGCAGGAAATGGCCAACGTCCTCTACTACTACCGCGAGGAGTTCCTCTCCCCGGCGCGCCTGGCCGGCGGCGTGCTGCTGGTGCACGAGACCATCAACCAGGTCAAGGAACCGCGCATGGCCTGGCAGTACAACGCCGGCCAGCGCCGCGTGCGCCGCGCGCCGCAGATCGCCTACGACAGCCCTGGCGCCGAAGGCATGCGCACCATGGACGACCTCGATCTGTTCAACGGCTCGCCGGATCGCTTCGACTGGCAGCTGCTGGGCAAGAAGGAGATCTACATCCCCTACAACAGCTACCAGCTCGGCTCGCCCAAGCTCAAGTACGCCGACATCATCCAGCCCGGGCATATCAACCCCGAGCACACTCGCTACGAGCTGCACCGGGTCTGGCACGTCAGCGCCACGCTGAAGCCGGGACAGCGCCACGTCTACTCGCGGCGCGACCTGTTTATCGACGAGGACAGCTGGCAGGCCGCCCAGGCCGATGCCTACGACGGCCGCGGCCAGCTGTGGCGGGTGTCCGAGGGCCACGCCAGCTTCTTCTACGACCAGCAGAGCCCGCAGTACAACGCCGAGACCCACTACGACGTGCTGTCCGGGCGCTATGCGGTCAACGCCCTGTACAACGAGGAGAAGCAGGCCTACCGCTTCGACCAGACCTTCAACCGCAAGCAGTTCACCCCCAGCGCCCTACGCGCCAGCGGTATCCGCTGATTCACCGACCTTGCATCACGCTAACCTCACGGCGGCTTCGGCCGCCGCTTTTTTGCCAGCGCGACAAAGGGCCAGCGGCACCCGGGCAGGTGCGGCTTCAGCCGCGAACCTGGCCGCGGGGGCGGCCCACAAGTTTTCTCCATGGGGCGTATTTTTTGCTTTAAATTCCGCCCGTTACCCTCACGTTAGCGCGGATATCCGATGAAACTGCACCAGCTGCGCGCCCTGCTCGCGATCTGCGAAAGTGGCAGCATCCAGGAGGCCTCGCGCCTGCTGCATATCTCCCAGCCGGCCCTGTCCAAAGGCATCAAGGAACTCGAGGCGGAACTCGGCGTGCCGCTGCTGGTGCGCTCCAACCGCGGCATCACCGTCACCGAGTACGGCGAGCGCCTGGTGCGCCGCGCGCGCCTGATCCTCGAGGAGGTGCGCCGCGCCCGCGAGGAGATCGAGAGCCTCAAGGGCACCATGGACGGCAAGCTGGCCATCGGCGTGTCGCCGGTCACCCCCGGCGCGCAGTTCATCACCAGCCTCAACCGCTACCGCAAGCGCTACCCCAGGGTGCAGGTGCAGATCCACGAGCTGCGGCCGTCCAAGCTGATCGAGGGCCTACGCGAGGGCCAGCTCGACCTGGTGCTGACCTCGCTGCCGGCCAGCCGCTGCGGCGACGGCTTTCACTGGACCGAGCTGTTCTCCCAGCCGGCGGTGCTGGCCGTGCGCAAGGGCCACCCGCTGGGTGGCGCGCGGTCGCTGCGCGAGCTGCTCGACGAGGAGTGGCTGCTGCAGGATACGCTGGAGCTGTCCAAGGTCGGCATGATGTTCGAGCAGCACCGCATCGAGCCGCCGCAGCGGGTCATAGAGTGCGCCTCGGTGGTGCTGTTCTCCGAGCTGGCGCTGAACACCGACGCGGTCAGCTACTGGTCGCGGCGCCTGCTCGACCACGTGCAGAAGCTCGGCCAGGAGCTGCAGGTGCTCGACCTGCAGGAGCAGGTGCCGCCAATGAACATTTCCCTGGTCTGCCGCGACCAGGAGCTGATGACCCGCGAAGCCAAGATCCTGGCCGACGAGCTGGTCTACGCCTATACCAGTCCGCACGCGGCCAGGCCGGTGGGCAGCGACGCCCCATAACCAGGGGCGATAAGCATGCGCAGAGGTGATTATTCAGCCTCGGCGCCCTGCGGCATGCTGCGCAGCACTGGCCGCCACCTCGCCCGCTGCGCAGGTGGCTCGCCCCCAGCCTGCCACGGAGCCCCGCATGACCCAGCCCACCCCCTCGCGCCGGATTCTGGTGGTCGCCCTGCTGATGGCGGTGATGATCATCAGCGTGCTGGACAAGACCATCTTCGCCTTCGCCGGCCCGCAGATCATCGACGAGCTGCAGCTGTCGCCGGAGCAGTTCGGCTTCATCGGCAGCGCCTTCTTCTTCCTCTACTCGATTTCCGGGGTGCTGGTGGGCTTTCTCGCCAACCGCCTGCCGAGCCGCTGGATTCTCTCCGGCATGTCGCTGGTGTGGATGGCCGCGCAGCTGCTCACCGCGCTGGCGACCAGCTTCTTCGCCCTGGTCGCCAGTCGCCTGCTGCTCGGCGCCGGCTGCGGCCCGGGCACCGCGGTGACCCAGCACGCCTGCTTCAAGTGGTACGCACCGCGCGAGCGGGTGCTGCCGGCGGCATTGATCCAGGTGGCGATCATGCTCGGCGCCATCGCCGGTGCCCTGGCCCTGCCGCTGCTGATCGAGCGCCTGGGCTGGCGCGCCGGCTACCTGCTGCTGGCCGGCGTCGGCCTCCTCTGGCTGCTGCTGTGGCAGCTGTTCGGCCGCGAGGGCCAGTACGACGACGCCAATGACGGCAGCGGCGGCGCCGCCCTGCCGTACCGCCGCCTGCTGCTCAACCGCACCTTCGTCGGCATCACCCTGATCGCCTTCTGCAGCTACCTGCCCAACGCCCTGCTCTACAGCTGGCTGCCCACCTACCTGCAGAAGGGCCTGGGACTGACGCCGATGCAGTCCGGCTACCTGGTGCTGGCCACCACCCTCGGCGTGATCGTCCTCAACCTGCTGGTTTCCAGCCTGTCGCAACGGGCCCTGCAGCGCGGCGCCAGCGTGCGCGCGGCGATGGTCATGCCGCCACTGCTGGCCTGCCTGGTCGCCGCCCTGGCCTTCACCCTGATGGGCCTGAGCGCCACCGGCCTGGCCGCCACCCTGGGTCTATTCCTCGCCGGCGGCATCCTGGTCAACCTGCTTTCGGCCTTCGGCTACAGCATCGTCGCCTACATAGTCCCGGCGCGGCAGCGCGGCAGCATGCTGGCCATCCATATCGGCCTGCTGACCAGCGCCGGCATGCTCGCCCCGCACCTGGTCGGCCAGGCCATCGGCTGGCAGGGCGGCGACCTGGTCGCCGGCTTCGAGCTGGCCATCGGCCTGTTCGGCCTCGCCCTGCTGGCCAGCACCCTGCTCGGCCTGCTGCTGGTCGACCCGGAGCGCAGCCGCCGCGACCTGGCTGCCCATGCCGACACCCCCGAAACCACCCCCGCGCCGGCCCCGAGCCAGGCCTGAGTCAGGAAGCCTCTGCCATGCAGCACCGCGTCCCCACCCCGCAGCAACGCCCCGAGTCCCTCGAACTGCAGCCGAACTGGCGCCAGGCTGAGGTCGAGGACGGCTTCTGCGTGGTCGCCGTCGGCGACATCATCATCACCCACGCCATCGCCGCGAAGCTGGCGCGCAAGTCGCCCGAACTGCTGCAGATTCTGCGCCGCGGCGACGTGCTGGTGGGCAACTACGAAGGCACCGCCATCGACCTGAACAGCTTCGCCGGCTACCCCGAGGCGCTATCCGGCTTCTCCTGGCTGATCAGCGACCCGGACGCCCCGGCGGACCTGGCCGAACTCGGCTTCAACCTGCTGGCGCGGGCCAACAACCACGCGCTGGACTGGGGCGTGGCCGGCATGCGCATGACCGACGCGCTGCTCGATGCCGCCGGCATCGCCCACGCCGGTACCGGCGACAGCCTGGCCGCCGCGCGCGCGCCGGCCTTCGTCAATACCGCCAAGGCGCGGGTGTCGCTGACCTCCTACGCCACCACCTTCGAGGCCAACGCCCCGGCTGCCGACGGCCTCGGCCAGGTGGCACCGCGGCCCGGCCTCAATCCGCTGCGCACCACGCCGCACCGCCTGGTCAGCGCCGAGGACTTCGCCGTGCTCAAGCGCCTCAACGCCCAGGAGGCCTACCAGGACCATTACCTGCTCAAGGCCCTGCACGGTGAACACAGCCTGCACCTGGGCATGGCCCTGCACTATCGCGTCGACCCCGAAGCCGCGCCGGGCAGCCTGCGCATCCACTACCAATGCGACCCGCGCGACCAGGCCGAGATCCTCCGCCACCAGCGCCAGGCCAAGCAGACCAGCGACTTCAGCATCGTCGCCCAGCACACCCATGAGCCGGACAACTTCACCGCCGCGGTGCCCGATTACCTGCCGGCGCTGGCCCGCCAGCTGGTCGACAACGGCGCCGACATGCTCTGCGGCCACGGCCCGCATCAGCTGCGCGGCATCGAGATCTACGCCGGCAAGCCGCTGCTCTACTCGCTGGGCAACTTCTGCTTCATGGACAACAGCATGCAGATCGTCCCGGCGGACAAGTGGGAGAGCCGCGAGTGGCAGGCCGCCGAGGCGCTGATCGGGCCCAAGGGCATCACCAACCCACGCCAGAGCACCCCGGCCGAGTTCCTCGAATGGAAGCGCGTGGCCGGCCTTTTCGGCGCGCCGATCTGGTTCGAGAGCGTGGTCGCCGAGTGCCGCTTCCGCGCCGACGGCCAGCTGCGCGAACTGCTGCTGCACCCCATCGAGCTGGGCCATGGCGGACGCGACGCCGAACGCGGCATTCCGCGCTTGGCCTTCGACACGGCGGACAACCAGCACCAGGCGCGGCGCATCCTCGAGCGCCTGGCCGGGCTGTCCGCCGAGTTCGGCACGCGCATCGAGATCGAGACGGTGGAGTACGCCGGCCGGGCCAGCAGCCTGGGCCGCATCGTGCTCGGCGCCTGACCCCGACCGGCCGCCCAAAAGGCCGCCGGCGCGCACCACCACCCACTCGCCGTCGCCCGGCGCAGGCCAACCGCCTGCGCCACGGGCCCGGCCATGCCCGCCCACCCGCGCGGGCGCCCGACCACCGACACGGAACGCGCCATGAACCTGTCCTGTTTCGCCCAGAGCTACGCCGAAGCCCGGCAGAAATTTCTCGCCAGCTGCGCCCGTCGCGGCCTCGCCGTGGAGAGCCACGTCCACCCGCTGCCCGGCCGCGACGGCGAACAACTGGCCATCGACGTGGCCCGCCTCGGTGCCGCCGACGCCGCCAACCTGCTGGTGCTGAGCAGCGGCTGCCACGGCATCGAGGGTTTCTGCGGCTCGGCCATCCAGATCGACCGGCTCGACGACGACGCCTGGTTCGCCGCCTGCCAGCGCGGCGACCTGGCCCTGCTGTACATCCATGCGCTGAATCCCTACGGCTTTTCCTGGCAGCGCCGGGTGACCCAGGAGAACGTCGACCTCAACCGCAACTTCCAGGACTTCGCCGCGCCGCTGGCGGACAACCCCGACTACCGCGCGGTGGCCAAGCTGCTGCTGCCCGAGCGCTGCCCGCCGACCCTGGCCAGCACCCTGGGGCTGTACGGCTACGCCCTGCGTCATGGGCGCAAGGCGCTGCAGGCGGCGATCTCGCGCGGCCAGCACGGCGACCCGCGCGGCCTGTTCTTCGCCGGCACCGAGCCGACCTGGAGCAACCGCCAGCTGCGCCAGATTCTTCGTCAGCACGGCCGCCAGTGCCGGCGCATCGGCTGGATCGACGTGCACACCGGGCTCGGCCCCAGCGGCTACGGCGAGCGCATCTACAAGGGCCGCCAGGAGCCCGCGGACATCGCCCGCGCACGTCAGTGGTGGGGGCCGCAGGTAACCAACAGCGCCGAGGGCAACTCCGCCTCCAGCGAGCTCAACGGCACCCTCGACCTGGCGGTGCTGGCCGAATGCGCCCAGGCCCAGTACAACGGCCTGACCCTGGAGTACGGCACCCAGCCGGGGCTCAAGGTGCTCACCGCGCTGCGCGCCGAGCAGTGGCTGGAAAACCGCCCGGACACCGACGCCGCCACCCGCGCACGGATCAAGGCGCAGCTGCGCGCCGCCTTCTACGTCGAGACCGATGCCTGGAAACGCCAGGTGCTGGAACAGGCCCGCGAGGTCCTGGAACTGACCCGCCAGGGCCTGGCCACGCCGCTGCATGCCCCGCGCCAGAACGCGAGCCAGCCAATTGCCGAGCAATATTCGGGAGTGCGCGCCGGTTCATAAACCCGGCAGCGCACGGGCCCACAGGGTCCGGCCATAAGGTCCCTAACCCCAGCCCTCCAGGCGCATGGTGGCGCGCACCAGGCGCTGCTCTTCCTGCTCGATCTCCTGCAGGTTGTCGCGGATGCTGTGGATATGGTCGCGCGCGGCGCGCTGCGCCTGTTCCGGCAGGCGCTCGATCACCGCGTGATACAGCCGCGAGTGCTGGCGGTCGATCTGCCGTTTCTGCGCCGGGCGGTGGTAGAGGTTGTTCACCGAGGCGAACACCGTGCTGAGCATCAGGTCGGTCAGCGACTGCAGGGTGTGCACCAGCACCGGGTTGTGCGAGGCCTCGCAGATGGCCAGGTGGAAGGCGTGGTCGAGACGCGCGTGCTCACGCGGGTCGACCGGGCTGTCCTGGGTATGGGCGGCGAGCATTTCCTCGTAACGCCGGGTCAGCAACACGAAATCCGCCTCGGTGCCGCGCAGCGCCGCCAGGCGCGCCGACTCGCCCTCGAGCAGGCCGCGCACCTCCAGCAGGTCGTAGAGGGTGCGCGGCTGCGAGTTGAACAGGTGCATCAGCGGGCTGGCGTCGCGCTCGCCGCTGAGCTTGGCCACCCGCGAATCGCGGCCCTGGGCGGTATCGATGATGCCGCGCCCGCGCAGCACCTTGAGCCCCTCGCGCAGCGCCGAACGGGAGATGCCCAGCTTCTCGCACAGGCGCCGCTCCGACGGCAGCGGCTGGCCCACCTTGAGCACGCCGTCGACGATCAGCCGCTCGATGCGCTCGGCCACCACGTCGCTGACCTGGCGCCGCGCCGCGCCCTGTTGCCCGTCCATTCGCCACCTCCACCGCACTGGTCGTACCAATTTCTAAGGACCACCTTAGATCGCGCGCACGCCCAGAGGCAAGCCGCAGCGGATAAGACCTTAGGCTAATCCAGGGCGAAGGCCTGGCGCAAGAAACTGGTCCTACCAGTGCCCAAGAAGATGGACGCAGGGACAAGGCCGACCTAAACATGCGGCCCATGGTCGCAGCCTGACCCTTGATAACAATTACGTTCCCGAATCGAGCCTGCCATGAGCATTCTGTACGACGAGCGCATCGACGGCGCGCTGCCCAAGGTCGACAAGGCCGCCCTGCTGGCGGAATTGCGCCAGCGCCTGCCCGACCTCGACATCCTGCACACCACCGAAGACCTCACGCCCTACGAGTGCGACGGCCTGTCCGCCTACCGCACCACGCCCATGCTGGTGGTGCTGCCCGAACGCATCGAGCAGGTGCAGCAGCTGCTGCAGCTCTGCCACGCCCGCGGCGTGCCGGTGGTGGCACGCGGCGCCGGCACCGGCCTGTCCGGCGGCGCGCTGCCGCTGGAGCAGGGCATCCTGCTGGTGATGGCGCGCTTCAACCAGATTCTCGAGATCAACCGCGAAGGCCGCTTCGCCCGCGTCCAGCCCGGCGTGCGCAACCTGGCGATCTCCCAGGCCGCCGCGCCCTTCGACCTGTACTACGCGCCGGACCCCTCGTCGCAGATCGCCTGCTCCATCGGCGGCAACGTCGCCGAGAACGCCGGCGGCGTGCACTGCCTGAAGTACGGCCTGACCGTGCACAACCTGCTCAAGGTCGAGATTCTCACCGTCGAGGGCGAGTTCATGACCCTCGGCAGCGACGCCCTGGACGCCCCTGGTTTCGACCTGCTGGCGCTGTTCACCGGCTCCGAGGGCATGCTCGGCATCGTCACCGAAGTCACCGTCAAGCTGCTGCCCAAGCCGCAGGTGGCCAAGGTGCTGCTGGCGGCCTTCGACTCGGTGGAAAAGGCCGGCCGCGCAGTGGGCGACATCATCGCCGCCGGCATCATTCCCGGCGGCCTGGAGATGATGGACAACCTGGCGATCCGCGCCGCGGAAGACTTTATCCACGCCGGCTACCCGGTGGAGGCCGAGGCCATCCTGCTCTGCGAGCTGGACGGCGTCGAAGCCGACGTGGCTGACGACTGCGAGCGGGTGCGCACGGTGCTGACGAAGGCCGGCGCCACCGAAGTGCGCCAGGCCCGCGATGAGGCCGAGCGGGTGAAGTTCTGGGCCGGGCGCAAGAACGCCTTCCCCGCGGTCGGGCGCATCTCGCCGGACTACTACTGCATGGACGGCACCATCCCGCGCCGCGAGCTGCCCGGGGTGCTGCGCGGCATCGCCGAACTGTCCGAAGAGTACGGCCTGCGCGTGGCCAACGTGTTCCACGCCGGCGACGGCAACATGCACCCCTTGATCCTCTTCGATGCCAACGTGCCCGGCGAGCTGGAGCGGGCCGAGGCCATCGGCGGCAAGATCCTCGAACTCTGCGTCAAGGTCGGCGGCAGCATCACCGGCGAGCACGGTGTCGGCCGCGAGAAGATCAACCAGATGTGCGCGCAGTTCAACAGCGACGAAATCACCCTGTTCCATGCGGTGAAGGCGGCGTTCGATCCGGCCGGCCTGCTCAACCCGGGCAAGAACATTCCCACCCTGCACCGCTGCGCCGAGTTCGGCGCCATGCACGTGCACCACGGCCAACTGCCCTTCCCGGAATTGGAGCGTTTCTGATGTCGCATGATTTCGACGCCAGCGCCGCGCTGCTGGAACAGGTCAACCACGCGCTGAACAGCGCCACCGTGCTGCGCATCCAGGGCAGCGCCAGCAAGGCCCATCTCGGCCGCGCCACCGCCGGCGAGGTGCTGGATACCCGCAGCCATCGCGGCATCGTCAGCTACGACCCGACCGAGCTGGTGCTCACCGCCCGCGCCGGCACCCCGCTCGCCGAGATCGAGGCGGCGCTGGAAGCCAACAACCAGATGCTGCCGTGCGAACCGCCGCACCTGGGCGATGGCGCCACCCTCGGCGGCATGGTCGCCGCCGGGCTGTCCGGCCCGCGCCGGCCCTGGGCCGGTTCGGTGCGCGACCAGGTGCTCGGCACCCGCGTGATCACCGGTCAGGGCAAGCTGCTGCGCTTCGGTGGCGAGGTGATGAAGAACGTCGCCGGCTACGACCTGTCGCGCCTGCTGGCTGGCAGCTTCGGCTGCCTCGGCCTGCTCACCGAGGTGTCGCTCAAGGTGCTGCCCAAGCCGCGCCAGGCGCTCAGCCTGCGCCTGGAAGTGGACGCCCTGCACGCGCTGAACAAGCTCGCCGAATGGGGCCAGCAGCCGCTGCCGATCAGCGCCGCCAGCCACGACGGTGCGGCGCTGCACCTGCGCCTGGAAGGCGGCGAGGGTTCGGTGCAGGCTGCGCGCCAGCGCCTGGGTGGCGAGGAAATCGACAACGGCTACTGGCTGCAGCTGCGCGAGCAGCGCCTGCCGTTCTTCGCCGGCGAAGGCACCCTGTGGCGCCTGTCGCTGCCGGCCAACAGCGGCCTGCTCGACCTGCCCGGGCGCCAGCTGATCGACTGGGGCGGCGCGCAGCGCTGGCTCAAGTCCGACGCCGATGGCGCGCTGATCCAGCGCGTGCTGGCCAAGCTCGGCGGCCACGCCACCTGCTTCGCCGCAGGTACCGAACAACCCTTCCAGCCGCTGGCCGCGCCGCTGCTGCGCTACCAGCGCCAGCTCAAGCAACAGCTCGATCCCCAGGGCATCTTCAACCCTGGCCGCATGTACGCCGAGGTATAAGCCGTGCAGACCAACCTGAGTGAACAAGCCAAGCGTCTGCCGCGCGCCGAGGAAGCCGAGCGGGTGCTGCGCTCCTGCGTGCATTGCGGTTTCTGCAACGCCACCTGCCCGACCTACCAGCTGCTCGGCGACGAGCTGGACGGCCCGCGCGGGCGCATCTACCTGATCAAGCAGATGCTCGAAGGCGGCGAGGTCAGCGCCAAGACCCAGCAGCATCTGGACCGCTGCCTGACCTGCCGCAACTGCGAAACCACCTGCCCGTCCGGCGTGCAGTACCACAACCTGCTGGACATCGGCCGTGAACTGGTCGAACAGGCGGTGCCGCGGCCGCTGAGCGAGCGCCTGCTGCGCCAGGGCCTGCGCGCCGTGGTGCCGCGCCCGGCGCTGTTCAAGGCGCTGACCCAGACCGGCCTGGCCCTGCGCCCGCTGCTGCCGGCCACGCTCAAGGCCAAGCTGCCGCGCCAGGTGCGCCCGGCCAAGCCACGGCCGACCACGCAACACGCCCGCCGCGTGCTGATGCTCGAAGGCTGCGTGCAGCCGGGGCTGTCGCCCAACACCAACGCCGCCACCGCGCGCGTGCTCGATCGCCTCGGCATCGGCGTCACGCCGATCCGCGAGGCCGGCTGCTGCGGCGCCGTGGACTACCACCTCAACGCCCAGGAGGCGGGGCTGCAGCGCGCGCGGCAGAACATCGACGCCTGGTGGCCGGCCATCGAAGCCGGCGCCGAAGCCATAGTACAGACCGCCAGCGGCTGCGGCGCCTTCGTCAAGGACTACGGCCATCTGCTCGCCGGCGATCCGGCCTATGCGACCAAGGCGGCGCGGGTCAGCGCCCTGGCCAAGGACCTGGTCGAGGTGCTGCAGGGCGAAGCACTGGAAAAGCTGCAGGTACGCGCGCAGCAGCGCCTGGCCTTCCACTGCCCCTGCACCCTGCAGCACGCGCAGAAACTCGGCGGCGCCGTGGAAGGCGTGCTGAGCCGCCTCGGCTTCGGCCTCACCGCCGTGCCGGATGGCCACCTGTGCTGCGGCTCGGCCGGCACCTATTCGCTGACCCAGCCGGAGCTGTCGCGGCAGCTGCGCGACAACAAGCTCAATGCCCTGGAGAGCGGTCAGCCCGACGCCATCGTCACCGCCAATATCGGCTGCCAGACCCACCTGGACAGTGCCGGGCGCACGCCAGTGCGGCACTGGATCGAGCTGGTCGAAGAGGCCATGCACTGATCGCCGTAGCCCGGATGCAATCCGGGACAACGAACGCCGCAAATCCCGGATTGCCTCCGGGCTACGAAACCACGAATACGAGGTATGCCATGCAACACAAAGCCGTACTCAGCCAGAACGAAGTCGCCCTGATCATCCAGGCGGCCCGCAGCGAAGCGCAGCAACAGGGCTGGGCCGTGGCCATCGCCGTGGTCGACGACGGCGGCCACCCGCTGGCGCTGGAACGCCTCGACGGCTGCGCGCCGATCGGCGCCTACATCGCCACCGAAAAGGCGCGCAGCGCCGCCCTCGGCCGCCGCGAAACCAAGGGCTACGAGGACATGGTCAACGGCGGCCGCAGCGCCTTCCTCAGCGCACCGCTGATCACCTCGCTGGAAGGCGGCGTGCCGGTGCTGGTGGACGACCAGGTAGTCGGCGCCGTCGGCGTGTCGGGGGTCAAGGCCGAACAGGACGCGCAGGTGGCCAAGGCGGGTATCGCGGCGCTGTAAGCCGCGCGCCGTTTCTTCCCGCCAGACGAATTTCACAGGCATCCCAGACAACCCGGATGCAGACAGGAGAACAGCAAAATGACCGAACGCGTGCAATGTCAGCGCCTGCAGGTGGCCGCCGAACTCAAGCAGTTCATCGAAAGCGAAGTGCTGCCCGGCAGCGGTATTGAGGCGGCGGCCTTCTGGAGCGGCTTCGACGCCCTGGTGCACGACCTGGCGCCGCGTAACCGCGCGCTGCTGGCCGAACGCGACCGCCTGCAGACCGAGCTGGATACCTGGCATCGCGCCAACCCCGGCCCGATCCGCGACATGGCCGCCTACCGCGCCTTCCTCGAGTCCATCGGCTACCTGCTGCCGCAGCCGGAGAAGGTCAAGGTCAGTACCGCCAATGTCGACAGCGAGATCGCCAGCCAGGCCGGCCCGCAGCTGGTGGTGCCGGTGATGAACGCGCGCTACGCGCTGAATGCCGCCAACGCCCGCTGGGGCTCGCTGTACGACGCGCTGTACGGCACCGATGCGATCAGTGAAGCGGGTGGCGCCAGCAAGGGGCCGGGCTACAACGAGGTGCGCGGCGCCAAGGTGATCGCCTTCGCCCGCGCCTTCCTCGACCAGGCGGCGCCGCTGGCCAAGGGTTCGCACGCCGACGCCCGCGCCTATGCCGTGGTCGCCGGCCAGTTGCAGGTGACCCTCAGCGGCGGCGCGCAGAGCGCCCTGGCCCAGCCGGAAAAATTCGTCGGCTACCAGGGCGAGGCGGCCACGCCGAGCGCCGTGCTGCTGAAGAACCACGGCCTACATTTCGAGATCCAGATCGACGCCAGCAGCCCCATCGGCCGCAGCGACGCCGCCGGGGTCAAGGACGTGCTGATGGAAGCGGCGCTGTCGACCATCATGGACTGCGAGGACTCGGTGGCCGCCGTCGACGCCGCCGACAAGGTGCTGGTCTACCGCAACTGGCTGGGCCTGATGAAGGGCGACCTGGCCGAGGAGCTGGACAAAGGCGGCAAGCGCATCGTCCGCCGCCTCAACCCGGATCGCGTGTATACCGCCGCCGACGGCAGCGAGCTGTGCCTGCACGGCCGCTCGCTGCTGTTCGTGCGCAACGTCGGCCACCTGATGAGCAACCCGGCGATCCTCGATGGCGAAGGCCAGGAGATCCCCGAGGGCATTCTCGATGCGGTGGTCACCAGCCTGATCGCCCTGCACGACCTGCAGCGCCGCGGCAATTCGCGCAGCGGCAGCGTCTATATCGTCAAGCCGAAGATGCACGGCCCGTTCGAGGTGGCCTTCGCCAACGAGCTGTTCGGCCGCGTCGAGCAGTTGCTGGGCATGCCGGTCGATACCCTGAAGATGGGCATCATGGACGAGGAGCGGCGTACCAGCGTCAACCTCAAGGCCTGCATCGAAGCCGCCAGCGCACGGGTGGCCTTTATCAACACCGGCTTCCTCGACCGCACCGGCGACGAGATGCATACGGCGATGGAGGCCGGCGCCATGCTGCGCAAGGGCGACATGAAGTCCAGCGCCTGGATCGCCGCCTACGAGCGCAACAACGTGCTGGTCGGCCTGGCCTGCGGGCTGCGCGGCAAGGCGCAGATCGGCAAGGGCATGTGGGCCATGCCGGACCTGATGGCGGCCATGCTCGAGCAGAAGATCGGCCACCCCAAGGCCGGCGCCAACACCGCCTGGGTGCCGTCGCCGACCGCCGCCGTGCTGCACGCCCTGCACTACCACCAGGTGGACGTGCAGGCGGTGCAACGCGAGCTGGAACTGATCGACCTGGCCGAGCAGCGCGACGGCCTGCTGAACGACCTGCTCAGCGTGCCGGTCAGCGCCGAGCGGCCGTGGAGCGCCAGCGATATCCAGCAGGAACTGGACAACAACTGCCAGGGCATCCTCGGTTACGTGGTGCGCTGGGTCGAACAAGGCGTCGGCTGCTCCAAGGTGCCGGATATCCACAACGTCGGCCTGATGGAAGACCGCGCCACCCTGCGCATCTCGGCTCAGCACATCACCAACTGGCTGCACCACGGCGTGGTCGGCGAAGCCCAGGTGCGCGAGGCGCTGCAGCGCATGGCCCAGGTGGTCGACGGGCAGAACGCCGGCGACGCCGCCTACCGGCCGATGGCGCCGAACTTCGACCGCTCCCACGCCTTCCGCGCTGCCTGCGACCTAGTGTTCAAGGGCCGCGAGCAGCCGTCCGGCTACACCGAGCCGCTGCTGCATGCCTGGCGCCTGCGCTTTAAAGAGGAGGTTTGAGCATCTCACCGATCATGTAGGAGCGGCG
Source organism: Pseudomonas sp. PL-6 (assembly GCF_054110165.1). Classification (NCBI taxonomy): domain Bacteria; kingdom Pseudomonadati; phylum Pseudomonadota; class Gammaproteobacteria; order Pseudomonadales; family Pseudomonadaceae; genus Pseudomonas; species Pseudomonas sp. PL-6. The sequence goes on from NZ_CM134189.1 coordinate 5,097,042, forward strand.
CCCCGCCGCGAAGCTGGAGAAAAGCTTCGCCCCCGGGGCGGGGCTCCTACACAAGCGGGTTAACAACCGTGGATGGCTCTTGACGCCTCCACGGAGCAGTAGCAAGCCCTGACGGTTCCTGGCCGTCGGGGCTTTCGAGCATGAGCGCGGCGGCGGGCGATCCCCCTCGCCGCAGCTCCCGGAAGGGTCGGTGCCGTGGCGCCCGGCCGTTCCAGATGCGTGGCGCCGGGTCATCCCCGGAAAACTGTGGTTCACAAGAAAAAGAAGGAACCAACCCATGAGTCAAACGCTGCTGTCCATCCTGGCCTTCGTGCCGCTGGTGCTGGCGGGGGTACTGCTGATCGGCTTTCGCTGGCCGGCCAAGTACGCGATGCCGCTGGTGTTCGTCCTCACCGCCCTGATCGGCCTGACGGCCTGGGACATGTCCCTCAACCGGGTCGTCGCCTCCAGCCTGCAGGGGCTGATCCTCACCGCCTCGATCCTGTGGATCATCTTCGGCGCCATCCTGCTGCTCAACACCCTCAAGCATTCGGGGGGCATCAGCGCGATCCGCCGCGGCTTCTCCAACATCACCCCGGATCGCCGGGTGCAGGCACTGATCGTCGCCTGGCTGTTCGGCTGCTTCATCGAGGGCGCCTCCGGCTTTGGCACCCCGGCCGCGGTGGCCGCGCCTCTGCTGGTGGCGCTGGGCTTCCCGGCGCTGGCCGCGGTGGTGCTGGGGATGATGGTGCAGTCCACCCCGGTGTCCTTCGGCGCGGTGGGCACGCCGATCCTGGTGGGCGTCGGCGCCGGCCTGGACAAAACCGGCATCAGCGCCCAGCTGGTGGCCAACGGCAGCGACTGGGAGACCTTCTTCCACCTGATCTACTCGCGGGTGGCGATCACCCACGGCCTGATCGGCCTGCTGATGCCGCTGGTCATGGTGATGATCATGACCCGCTTCTTCGGCAAGAATCAGAGCTGGAAGGAAGGCCTGGCGGTGGCGCCGTTCGCCATCTTCACCGCCTTCGCCTTCTCCCTGCCGTACATGGCCGCCGGGGTGTTCCTCGGCCCCGAGTTCCCGTCGATGATCGGCGCCCTGGTCGGCCTGGCCATCGTGGTGCCGGCGGCCAAGGCCGGCTTCCTGCTGCCCAAGGAGCAGTGGGACTTCGCCGACCCCAAGGACTGGCCGAGCGAGTGGATGGGCAAGATCGAGATGAAGCTGGACGACATCGCCGGCAAGACGCCGATCTCGGTGCCCATGGCCTGGGCGCCCTACCTGCTGCTGGCGGTGTTCCTGGTGATCTCGCGTACTTTCCCTGAAGTGAAGGCGGCCATGATGAGCCTGAGCTTCGGCTGGAAGGACATCCTCGGCGAGACCGGCGTGTCCGGCACCATCGAGCCGCTGTACCTGCCCGGCGGCATCCTGTGCATGGTGGTGCTGGCCACCTTCTTGCTCCATCGCATGCGTTTCGCCGAGCTCAAGGCGGCGGTGGGCGAATCGAGCAAGACCCTGCTCGGCGCCGGCTTCGTGCTGATCTTCACCATCCCCATGGTGCGCATCCTGATCAACTCGGGGGTCAATGGCAGCGACCTGATGTCGATGCCGGTGGCCATGGCGCAGCTGGTGGCCGATAGCGTCGGCGGCGTCTATCCCTTCTTCGCCCCGGCCGTGGGCGCGCTGGGCGCCTTCATCGCCGGCTCCAACACGGTGTCGAACCTGATGCTGGCGCAGTTCCAGTTCAACACCGCCGGGCTGATCGGGGTCTCCGGGGCGATGATGGTGGCACTGCAGTCGGTGGGCGCGGCGGCCGGCAACATGATCGCCATCCACAACGTGGTGGCGGCCTCGGCCACCGTCGGCCTGCTCGGGCGCGAGGGCATCACCCTGCGCAAGACCATCCTGCCGACCCTCTACTACCTGCTGGCCGCCGGCTCCATCGCGCTGATCGCCATGTACCTGATGCTGATCAGCGACCCGCTGCATCTGGCCGGCTGAGACCCGACTTTGGTTGGCCCGCGCGGGGCGGCATTCGTCGCCCCGCCGCTTGGCGCCCGTCGGCAATTGCGGTAGCGTGCCTCGCGCAACTGAGATTCGCCTGAGGTTTATATGAAGAAGTGGCAATGCGTGGTCTGTGGACTGGTATACGACGAGAGCCAGGGCTGGCCTGACGAAGGCATCGCCGCCGGCACCCGCTGGGAAGACGTGCCGGAAGACTGGCTGTGCCCCGACTGCGGCGTCGGCAAGATGGATTTCGAGATGATCGAGATCGGCTGAGCGCGCTTCGTTTTCACCGCAACGGCGACCCTCGGGTCGCCGTTTTTATTGGCTCGGCGCTATTCGCCGCCGACGGCGAAGTTGGGCAGGCTGTCCACCGGCTGGCGGAAGCTGAAGGGAATCGACTCCACCGCCAGGCCGACGTTGCGCTGCACCACGAAGTGCAGGTGCGGGCCGGTGCTGTTGCCGGTGTTGCCGGAGCGCGCCAGCAGGCTGCCGGTCTCCACTCGCTGGCCCTCGCGCACGGCCACCGAGCCCTTCATCAGGTGCAGGTAGACGCCCATGGTGCCGTCGTCGTGGAGGATGCGCACGAAGTTGCCGGCCGGGTTGTTGCCGCGCCCGCTCTGCTGGTTCTCGGTCTTGACCACCACGCCGCCGCGCGCGGCGACGATCGGCGTGCCTTCGGGCATGGCGATGTCCATGGCGTAGCGGCCCTTGGGGGTGAAATGGCTGTACTTGCCGCCGGCGCCCTGGGTCAGGCGGAACGGGCCGCCACGCCAGGGCAGCGGGTAACGGTGGATGCTCGGTTGCAGGCGCGGGTCGCCGAGGGCATAGCGCAGCCTGGGCTTGTAGCGCAGCGGCTGGCCGGCCTCGCGCGGCGCCAGGGTGGCCAGGCGGATCTTGCTGCGCGGCGGCAGCACCCAGCGGATCGGCTTGTCCGGCGCGCCGATGGCGTTCTCCACCTGTTCCAGGCGCAGCTCGATCTCTACCGGGGCGTACAGGTCGTTGCGCACCAGCAGGGTCTCGCCGGCCTCGTGCCGCTTGGTCTCCAGCTTCACCTGGTTGTCCAGGCGCTCGACCATGCGGTCGCGGAACACGAACACCTGGGCGCCGGGCGCCGCCTGGTCGCTATAGGTCACCACGCCGTTCTGATCGACGTACTTGTAGATGGTCAGGGCAGCGGCCTGGCCGCTGAGGACCAGCAGGCTGCAGAGGAAAATCAGACGCCCTAGCATAACGACTCGGATCTTATGGCTTTTCGATATCCGGGCTAGCAAGGCTAGCAGCGCCTGCGCGGCCGTGCCAGGCGCCGAGCCTCGGGCTGTGAACCGGCTCACCGCCGTCGGTCGGCCGGGGGCGGGACGTTTCGGGGCAAGCGCTGCATCTTTCCCCGGATTGCATCCGGGCTAGGGCGGCGGGTTCAGGCGCCGGGGACGAAATGCTTCTGCGCGGTGCCGCGGGCGATCAGGCGCGACAGGTAGTCGAGTTTCTGCGGGTCGCGGTCGACGAAGCGGAAGCTCAGTTGCAGCCACTCGCTGGCAGGCGAAGGCTCCAGCGCCGCCACGGCGTGCAGGTAGCCGTTGAGCCGCGCGGTCTCGGCCGCCTCGCCCTGCTCCAGGTCGAGCACCGCGCTCTCCAGCACCTGCGGCAGCTGTTCGGTGCGCTTGACCACCAGCAGCGCCTCCTTGAGGCTCAGCGCCTTGATCACGCAGGCCATACTGCCGCCCGGTAGACGCAGCTGGCCCTGGCCGCGGCCGGCCGGCGCCTTGCTCGCGGCCACAGGCGTGGCGGCCGGGGCAGCCGCCGCAAGCGGTGCGGCAGCCGGCGCGCTGGGCTTGACCACCTCGGCCTTGCCGCCGGTCAGGGCGGCCAGCGAGTCGTTGGCGAAGGCGCCGCTGCTGAGCATCTTCGGCGGGGCGCTGGCGGCGAGGGCCTGCAGCTTGCCGGCGCGGCTCAGCGCCTTCTTCACCTTGGTCACCAGCTGCTCGTTGGAGAAGGGCTTGCCGATGTAGTCGGAGACGCCGGCCTGGATCGCCTGCACCACGTTTTCCTTGTCGCCGCGGCTGGTGACCATGATGAAGGGGGTGGTCTTCAGGCTGTCCTGCTCGCGGCACCAGGTCAGCAACTCGAGGCCGGACATCTCCGGCATTTCCCAGTCGCAGAGGATCAGGTCGACCGGCTGGCGGCCCAGCAGCTGCTGGGCCTTGCGCCCGTTGACCGCCTCTTCGATCTGTACGCCGGGGAAGTGATCGCGCAGCCCTTTCTTGACCAGATCACGGATAAAGGTCGCGTCGTCCACCACCAGCACACTGACTTTGCTCATCGGCCTCTCCTGTACGAATGGCGTTAAGCATAGTCATGGCCAGTGGCCAAAGGCCAACGGAAAAGCGCATGCCCCACCTCAGCGGTAGGGCGCACCGCGACGCCCTGCCGTGCGACAACCAGCGCCGGCTCAGGCGCCGGGCTTGCCCTCGACCTCTTCGCGCATGCGCGTCAGGCCGATATGCCGTACGTCGGTGCCGCGCACCAGGTAGATCACCAGTTCGGCGATGTTGCGCGCGTGGTCGCCGATGCGCTCCAGCGAACGCAGCGCCCAGATCACGTTGAGCACGCGGGAGATCGAGCGCGGGTCTTCCATCATGTAGGTGACCAGTTCGCGCAGCGCGGTCTTGTACTCGCGGTCGACGGTCTTGTCGTACTGCGCCACCGACAGCGCCAGGTCGGCATCGAAGCGGGCGAAGGCGTCGAGGGCCTCCTGCACCATGCGTCGCACCTGGTCGCCGATATGCCGCACCTCGACGTAGCCCTTGGGCGACTCGCCTTCCTCGCACAGCTGGATGGCGCGCTTGGCGATCTTGGTCGACTCGTCGCCGATGCGCTCGAGGTCGATCACCGACTTGGAGATGCTGATGATCAGGCGCAGGTCGGAGGCCGCCGGCTGGCGCCGGGCGAGGATGCGCACGCACTCCTCGTCGATGTTGCGCTCCATCTGGTTGATCTGGTCGTCGATGTCGCGCACCTGCTGGGCCAGGCCGGAGTCGGCCTCGATCAGCGCGGTGACGGCGTCGTTGACCTGCTTCTCCACCAGGCCGCCCATGGCCAGCAGGTGGCTGCGCACTTCTTCCAGTTCGGCGTTGAACTGCTGGGAGATGTGCTGGGTGAGGTTGTCTTTGTTGATCATGTTTCGCTCCGCGAAAGCTGCATGTAGGGTGCGCCGTGCGCACCGGCCCGTTGGTGCGCATCGGCCTGAACGGCCACGCGCACCCTACGCAATCCGCTCAACCGTAACGACCGGTGATGTAGTCCTCGGTCTGCTTCTTGGCCGGGTTGGTGAACAGGGTATCGGTGTCGCCGAACTCGATCAGCTTGCCCATGTACATGAACGCCGTGTAATCGGACACCCGCGCCGCCTGCTGCATGTTGTGGGTGACGATGACGATGGTGTACTTGCTCTTGAGTTCGTAGATCAGCTCTTCGACCTTGAGCGTGGAAATCGGGTCGAGCGCCGAGCAGGGTTCGTCGAGCAGCAGCACTTCCGGCTGCACCGCCACGGTACGGGCGATCACCAGGCGCTGCTGCTGACCGCCGGACAGGCCGAGGGCCGATTCGTGCAGGCGATCCTTGACCTCGTCCCACAGCGCCGCGCTCTTCAGCGCCCACTCCACCGCCTCGTCGAGCACGCGCTTCTGGTTGATGCCCTGGATGCGCAGGCCGTACACCACGTTCTCGTAGATGCTCTTGGGGAAGGGGTTGGGCTTCTGGAACACCATGCCGACGCGGCGACGCAGCTCGGCGACGTCCTCGCCCTTGCGGTAGATGTTGCGCCCGTCGAGGTTGATCTCGCCTTCCACGCGGCAGCCGTCGACCAGGTCGTTCATCCGGTTGAAGGTGCGCAGCAGGGTCGACTTGCCGCAACCCGACGGGCCGATGAAGGCGGTGACGCGCTGGCGCGGGATCTCCATCTTGACGTCGAACAGTGCCTGCTTCTCGCCGTAGTAGAGGTTCAGCCCCGGCACGGCGATGGCCGTGGTCTCGCTGGCCAGGTTGAGGCTCTGCTTGTCGCGGCCGAGGGCGGCCAGGTCGATACCGTGGGTATGGGCTTCGTGTTGCATAACAGTCTCCTTCGGAGGCTATAGGCTTCAAGCTGCAGGCCGCAGGCCGGCTCTCGCCCGGGGCCTGCAGCTTGCCGCCTGCCGCAGAATTAGTGATCCAGCGCCTTGTACTTCTCGCGCAGGTGGTTGCGGATATACACCGCACTGAAGTTCAGCAGGATGATGACCAGCACCAGCAGCAACGCGGTGGCGTACACCAGCGGCCGCGCGGCCTCGACGTTGGGGCTCTGGAAGCCGACGTCGTAGATGTGGAAGCCCAGGTGCATGATCTTCTGGTCCAGGTGCAGGTAGGGGTAGTTGCCATCTACCGGCAGCGACGGCGCCAGCTTGACCACGCCCACCAGCATCAGCGGCGCCACCTCGCCGGCGGCGCGGGCCACGGCGAGAATCAGGCCGGTCATCATCGCCGGGCTGGCCATCGGCAGCACCACGCGCCAGAGGGTTTCCACCTTGGTCGCGCCGAGGGCCAGGGAGCCTTCGCGCACCGCCCGCGGAATCCGTGCCAGGCCTTCCTCGGTGGCGACGATGACCACCGGCAGGGTGAGGATCGCCAAGGTCAGCGAGGCCCACAGCAGGCCCGGGGTGCCGAAGGTCGGCGCCGGGGCGGCTTCCGGGAAGAACAGGCGGTCCAGCGAGCCGCCCAGCACGTAGACGAAGAAGCCCAGGCCGAACACGCCGTAGACGATCGCCGGTACGCCGGCCAGGTTGTTCACCGCGATGCGGATCACCCGAGTCAGCGGGCCCTGCTTGGCGTACTCGCGCAGGTAGATGGCCGCCACCACGCCGAACGGGGTGACGATCACGGCCATGATCAGGGTCATCATGATGGTGCCGAAGATCGCCGGGAAGATGCCGCCCTCGGTGTTGGCCTCGCGCGGGTCGTCGCTGACGAATTCCCACAGCTTGGCCAAGTAGAAGGCGATTTTCTCGCCCAGGCCCATGGCATTGGGCTGGAAGGCCCGCACCACCTTGCCCAGGCTGATGGTGACTTCGCGGCCCTCGACGGTCTTGAGCGTGACGCTGTCGCGGTTGAACGCCTGGTTGAGGGCGATCAGCTCGGTTTCCAGCACCTTGTACTCGGCATCCCACTGCGCCCGCTCGGCGTCCAGCTCGGCGCGGGCGACGTCATCCAGCCGGCCTTGCAACTCCAGCTTGCGGGTTTGCAGCCGCACGCGTTCGAGCCCGGCGTTGATCCGTCCGATGTCCTTCTTCTCCAGGCGCACCAGCTGCTTGTGCAGCTTCTCGACGCGGGCGATGCGTTCCTGCAGCGCGGGCCAGCTGGCATCGCCTTCGGCCACCAGCTCGCCGGCTTCCTTGACGTTGACCAGGTAGCCGTAGAAGTTGCCCCACTCGCGGCGCTCCAGCGCCGTGAGGTTTTCCGGGGTGCGCGGATTGCTCAGCCATTCGCCGACCACCCAGGTGAAGTCCGCGCCATACACGTCGCGGTTACCCACCTTGAACAGCTCGCGGGTCATGAACTCGCCGCCCTCGACATCCACCGGCAAGCCGGAGGCGGCCAGACGCGCGCGCGGCACTTCCTCGATCTGGGTGATTTCGCCGGCCATCACCCGGGCTTCCTGACCCGGCACCTGGTAGTCGGCTTCGACGATATTCGCCGGCCAGAAGTGGCCGAGGCCGCGTACGGCGATCACCAGCAGCAGGCCGAGGGTCATGATCACCGCGATCGATACGGCGCCGGCATTCATCCAGATCCACGGCGTACCGCTCTTGAACCAGGTTTTCAGGTTGTTCTGTTTCACGGCCATATACCTTCCCAAACCTTAGAGCGAGGCGTACTTGACGCGCAGACGCTGGCGCACCAGCTCCGCCAGGGTGTTCATGACAAAGGTGAAGCCGAGCAGCACCAACGCCGAGAGGAACAGCACGCGGTAGTGGGTACCGCCAACTTCCGACTCGGGCATTTCCACCGCCACGTTGGCGGCCAGGGTGCGCAGGCCTTCGAAGATGTTCATGTCCATGATCGCGGTGTTGCCGGTGGCCATCAGCACGATCATGGTCTCGCCGACGGCGCGACCCATGCCGATCATCACCGCCGAGAAGATGCCCGGGCTGGCGGTGAGGATCACCACCCGAGTCAGGGTCTGCCAGGGCGTGGCGCCCAGGGCCAGGGAGCCGAAGGTCAGGCTCTTGGGTACGCTGAACACGGCGTCTTCGGCGATCGAGTAGATGTTCGGGATCACCGCGAAGCCCATGGCCAGGCCGACCACCAGGGCGTTGCGCTGGTCGAACGGGATGCCCAGGTCGTTGCTCAGCCACATGCGCATGTCGCCGTCGAACAGCCAGTTCTCCAGGTGCCCGCTCATGGCCAGCGAGACGTAGCCCACCAGCAGGATCACCGGGATCAGCAGCGCCGATTCCCAGCCATCCGGCACGCTCAGGCGAATCGACTCCGGCAGGCGGCTCCACAGGTAGCCGGCCAGCAGAATGCCGATCGGGGTAAAGATCAGCAGGCTGAAGATGCCCGGCAGATGGCCTTCCACGTAGGGCGCGAGGAACAGGCCGGCGAAGAAGCCGAGAATCACCGTCGGCAGCGCCTCCATCAGCTCGATCACCGGCTTGACCTTGCGGCGCATGGCCGGGGCCATGAAGTAGGCGGTGTAGATCGCGGCGGCAATCGCCAGCGGCGCGGCCAGGAGCATGGCGTAGAACGCCGCCTTGAGCGTACCGAAGGCCAGCGGTGCGAGGCTCAGCTTGGGTTCGGCGTCGGTGCTGGCGGAGGTCGATTGCCAGACGTAGCCGGGCGCGTCGTAGTTCTCGTACCACACCTTGCCCCACAGCGAACTCCAGGAAATCTCCGGGTGCGGGTTGTCGATGATCCAACGTTGCAGCTGGCCCTCGCGCTCCACCAGCACGCGGTTGGCGCGCGGCGACAGGGCGGCCAGCACCTGACCTTCGGCGACCTGGTCGACCAGCAGGGTACGGTGCGCGGTGCTGTGGAAGATGCCCAGGTTGCCCTGCTCGTCCAGCGCCAGGAAGCCCTTGCGGCGCTCTTCCGGGAGAATCTGCACGATCGGGCTGTCGCCCAGCTGGAAGCTGCGGATCGACTTCAACACGGCCTTGCCGTCTGCTTCGCGCACCATGAACCACTGGGCGATAGCGCCGCTGCTGTCGCCGATCAGCAGCGAGATGCCGCCGAGCAGCGAGGTGGCCTGACTGACCTCCAGCTTGCCGTTCTCCAGCAGCTTGTAGCGGCCGTTGAGGCTGTTGCTGCGCAGGTCGAAGACATCGGCGGTGGCGCGCCCGTTGACCACGTACAGCCACAGGTGACGCGGGTCGATGATCAGCGCCTTGATCGGCTCGGCGATCTGCGGCAGGGCGACGCGCTCTTCACTGAGGGTGACCTCGCCGGTCATCAGGTTCTCTTCGCGGCCCAGGTTCAGCACGTGCAGTTCGGTACCGGTGGAACCGGCCAGCATCAGGGTGCCGCCGTTCAGGCTCAGGCCGACGTGATCCAGCTCGCGGCCCTGGGCATCGAGCTCGATCGGCGCGGCGCCGAAGGGGTATTCGATGCTCGGCGTGATGGTCTGCACATCGTTGGGGTAGCTGAGCTTGTAGACATGCCGGAACACCAGCACCTGGCCGTTGGACAGGCCCAGGGCCACGCGGTTGCTGCCCGGCTGGTCCTGGCCGACCGACACGATGCGCGCATCCGCCGGAATCGGCAGCTGCACGCTGCTCAGCGGCTGCATCTGCTTGGCATCGAAGAACTGCACCTGACCGCTCTGGTCCAGGCGCATGGCCATCTGGTTCTGCTCTTCCAGGGTCAGCAGCAGCGGCGCGCCGGCTTCGCCCAGCCAGGCGGCCTGCACCGGCTTGCGGCTGTCCAGGTCGGCGCCCTGGAACATCGGCAGCACCACATAGGCCAGGTAGAAGAAGATCAGGGTGATGGCACCGAGCACCGCCATGCCGCCGACGGAAACCGCCCAGCGGGCGAAGCGATCCTTCAGCGCGCGCAGGCGGCGCTTGCGCTGCAGGGAGGGGGTATTGAAGTCGATCCCCAGGGGATTCTCGACCCCCTGATTCGGTGAGCGGTTCACGGTGTCGTTTGCCAAGTCATTCATGCGAGAAATCTCTGCGCGAGCTTGTTTGCAGCGCATGCGGCTGCCCAGGCTTGCCAATCTAGCGGGCTTGTATGACAGAAAGGTTACAGCCAGCTGACATGACGAAGCCCGCCACTCCGAAGAGTGGCGGGCCGCGCCGCTTACAGCGCCTAGCGCGAGGCCAGGATTACAGACCCAGTTCCTTCATGGTCTTCTCGACCACCTTGGCCGGCAGCGGGATGTAGCCGTCCTTGACCACGACTTCCTGGCCTTGCTTGGACAGCACCAGCTTGACGAACTCGGCATCCAGCGGGCTCAGCGGCTTGTTCGGGGCCTTGTTGACGTAGACGTAGAAGAAGCGGGCCAGCGGGAACTTGCCAGCCAGGGCGTTTTCTTCGTTGGCGTCAAAGGCTTCGCCGCCTTTCTTCGACAGCGGTACGGTCTTCACGCTGGAAGTCTTGTAGCCGATGCCCGAGTAACCGATGGCGTTGAGGGTGCTGGAGATCGACTGCACCACCGAGGCCGAACCCGGCTGCTCGTTGACGTTGGCCTTGAAGTCGCCTTTGCACAGGGCTTCTTCCTTGAAGTAGCCGTAGGTGCCGGAGACCGAGTTACGGCCGAACAGCTGGATCGGCTTGGTCGCCCACTCGCCGGTCAGGCCGACGTCGCCCCAGGTTTTGATATCGGTCGCACCACCGCACAGGCGGGTGCTGGAGAAGATCGCGTCGACCTGAGCGATGTCCAGGCTCTTGATCGGGTTGTCCTTGTGCACGAACACGGCCAGGGCGTCGATGGCCACCGGCACGGCGGTCGGCTTGTAGCCGTACTTCTCTTCGAACGCCTGGATCTCGGCATCCTTCATCGCACGGCTCATCGGGCCCATGCTGGCGGTGCCTTCGGTCAGAGCGGGCGGCGCGGTGGAGGAACCGGCGGCCTGGATCTGGATGTTGACGTTGGGGTACTGCTTCTTGAACTCTTCGGCCCACAGGGTCATCAGGTTGGCCAGCGAGTCGGAACCGACGCTGGACAGGTTGCCCGATACGCCGGAAGTCTTTTCGTAGGTCGGCAGAGCCGGGTCGACGGCGGCTACAGCAGATACGGCGCTTACGCCAGCGGCGGCGAAAGTCAGGGCCGCCATCAAACGCTTCAGTTTCATGCCTTGCTCCTAGCAGGATTAGTGTTGGATGGAACGGGCCCAAGTATCTGCAGGCCACGTGAACACTCTATGAAGCGAATATGACAGTTGCGTGAACGTCGCCGAATTTGTGCGCGCCACCGCCCAGGCCCCCGCACGCAGCGCGCACGGGGGCCTGGCAGGACGCAGCGACGCGCCTACTGCAGGCTGTGCTTGAGTGCGCGCATGCGCTCGTGACAGGCGCGCACCTTGGGCATCTCCATCGCCAGCAGTACGCGCAGATCCTGGTCCGCGCCCTCCAGGGCGTCCTCGAAGGCTTGCAGGATGCGGTCCTCGCTCTCCTCCAGCTGCGCCACGTAGGTGGCGTCCTCATCCTTGGCCAGGGTGGCGCGGGTATCGGCGTAGAGTTGGCGCAGCTTGCCCAGCAGGGTGCCGCCGCTGGCCGGCTGGCTGTGGTTGGCCGCCACGCTGCGCGCCAGGGCGTCGATCACCTCGGTCTTGGCGCGCGCCATGTCGCGAAACAGCGCCTGCAGACGGATGTCCTTGACCTCGTCGTGGGCGTGCTCGTAGAAGCGCTGGCCGTCGCGGGTGATCTCGATCAGTTCGTTGAGTTGTGCGGTCTTGCTGCTCATGGCGGTTCTCCTCGGCTATGGGACTGGCGAATGCGGCGTCCGGCGTTCAGCCGTCGATGCGCAGGGCATCGGCGTCGACGCCGCGCACGCCGCGGATATTGCGGGCGATGTCCACCGCCAGGCGCTTCTCGGCGCTGCTCAGCACGCTGCCGCGCAGGCTGACGAAACCATCCTCGGTGCTCACCGCGATGTTCAGCGCATCCAGGTTGCGGCTGTAGACGAAGCTGGCCTTGACCTTGCTGGTGATCCAGCCGTCGCTGATCGCCTCGCGCGCCTCCTCGGCGGCCACTTCGATCTCGCTGGCGCTGCTGTCGGCGGTGCTGATGCTGAGGTGGTTGAACACCTCACGCACGCCGTCGGTATTGCCCGCCAGCTGGCCGGCCAGCTCCTTGGCCGCCGGGGTCTGCGCGTGGCCGCTGAGGGTGATCGCGCCGTTCTGGCTCTTGACCTGGATGTCCAGGCCGCGGGTATTGCTGTTCCACAACAGCTTGGACTTCACCGTGGCCGCCAGGCTGGCGTCCTCCAGGCGCTGCACCAGGCCCGGCGGCTCGCCCTCGGCGGTAGCGGCGTCGACCTCGATGCGGTTGTCCACCGCCTCGATCCCCTCGACGCTCAGCGCCACCTGCTCGGCCAGCTCCTTCTGCACCGCGCTCTCCACCCGACCCTCGAGGCGGGCCCGACCGTCTTCCACGGCGATGTCGAGGCGGAACGGGTTGAGGTGACGATTGAGGGCGAAGGCGGTCCAGATCGAGCCTTCCTGGCGCGCCGCCGCGAGCTGCTGGCTCAGCTCGGTCTCGGCGGCATGGCTGGCCAGCGGCGTCAGGCTCAGCAGCAGGGCGGTACTGCCGGCCAGCATCAGAGTCTTGAACGGGGGCATGGCGGGGGTCCTCGGCAAGTCGATCGTTACCTGGACTTTCGCAAGCCCTATGCCAGCGTTCTCACCCCAAACAAAATCAATAAAAACAAATACTTATGCAATATCGAGAAATCTCCTCGGCATGCAGGCTGCAGGGTCGCGGCGAAATCGCCGTGCAACTTGCATGATTTTTACCTGACTAATGCCACACACCCAGTCAGATGGAGCACGACGATGGCAGATTCAGGACACAGCGGGCGCATCCTCCTGGTCGACGACGAGGCGGCGATCCTGCGCACCTTCCGCTACTGCCTGGAGGACCAGGGCTACGAGGTCGCTGGCGCCAGCAGCGCGGCGCAGGCCGAGGCGCTGCTGCAGCGCCAGGTGTTCGACCTGTGCTTCCTCGACCTGCGCCTGGGCGACGACAACGGCCTCGACCTGCTGGCGCAGATGCGCGTGCAGGCGCCCTGGATGCGCGTGGTGATAGTCACCGCGCACTCGGCGGTGGACACCGCGGTGGATGCCATGCAGGCCGGCGCCGCCGATTATCTGGTCAAGCCGTGCAGCCCGGAACAGCTGCGCCTGGCTGCCGCCAAGCAGCTGGAGGTGCGCCAGCTGGCGGCGCGCCTGGAAGCCCTGGAAGACCAGGTGCGCCAACCCGGCGCCCACTTGGACAGCCGCAGCCCGGCGCTGATGGCGGTGCTGGAAACCGCGCGGCAGGTGGCCGGCACCGACGCCAATATCCTCATCCTCGGCGAATCCGGCACCGGCAAGGGCGAGCTGGCGCGCGCCATCCACGGCTGGAGCAAGCGGGCGAAGAAGGCCTGCGTGACCATCAACTGCCCCTCGCTGACCGCCGAGCTGATGGAAAGCGAGCTGTTCGGCCACAGCCGCGGCGCCTTCACCGGCGCCAGCGAGAGCACCCTGGGCCGGGTCAACCAGGCCGACGGTGGCAGCCTGTTTCTCGACGAGATCGGCGACTTCCCGCTGCCCCTGCAACCCAAGCTGCTGCGCTTCATCCAGGACAAGGAGTACGAGCGGGTCGGCGACCCGGTGACGCGCCGCGCCGACGTGCGCATCCTCGCCGCGACCAACCTCGACCTTGAACAGATGGTGGGCGAGGGGCGCTTTCGCGAAGACCTGCTGTATCGCCTCAACGTCATCACCCTGACCCTGCCGCCGCTGCGCGAGCGCAGCGAGGACGTGCTGCAGCTGGCCGAAGGCTTCCTCGCCCGCTTCGTCAGGGAATACGCCCGCCCCGTGCACGGCTTCAGCGACGCCGCGCGCGAGGCGCTGCAGGGCTACGCCTGGCCCGGCAACATCCGCGAGCTGCGCAACGTCATCGAACGCGCCAGCATCATCTGCAACGCCGAGCTGATCGAACCCGAGCACCTCGGCCTGGGCGAGCCGGTCGAGAACGGCGCGCCGCGCATCGGCGCCGCGCTGAGCCTGGAACAGCTGGAGAAGGCCCATATCACCGCGGTGCTGGCGACCAGCGAGACCCTCGACCAGGCCGCGCGCACCCTCGGCATCGACGCCTCGACGCTGTACCGCAAGCGCAAGCAGTTCGGCCTGTGAAGCTGCGCACCCGGCTGTTCCTCAGTGGCAGCGCGCTGCTCACCGTGGCCCTGCTCGGCCTGCTGCTGGGCATGTTCAGCGTGCTGCAGCTGACCCAGCAGCAGAGCCAGGCGATGACCCGCAACCTGCAGATCATCGACGCCAGCCTGGGCATGCGCCAGGAGCTGGGCAAGCAGGTCGGCCTGCTGCTCGCCGAGCAGCTCGACCGCGAAGCGCTTCAGGCCGCCGACGCGCGTTTGCGCCAATGGCTGCAGCAGGCCAACGCCAACGCCCGCGCCGCCGGCGACCACCAGGCCCTGGCCGAAGTGGAGCGCGCCTACGCGCGCTTCGACGCGCTGCTGGCCAAGCCGCTGACGGTGCGCCGCGAGCTGCTCAAGAGCGACGCCCTCGGCCAGGCCGAGGAGGCCCTGCGCGAACGCATCAACGCCCTGCAGAACCGCTACGTCGCCGCCGTCGACGAGACCGAGGCGAGCACCCGCCAGCGCGCCTGGCTGATCGCCGGCCTGCTCGGTCTGATCGGCCTGGCCGTGCTGCTGATCGGCTTCGTCACTGCGCACAGCCTGGCGCAGCGCTTCGGCCGGCCGATCGAGGCGCTGGCGCGCGCCGCCGACCAGATCGGCCAGGGCGACTTCCAGGTCACCCTGCCGCTCTCGCCGCTGCCGGAAATGGCCGCCCTGAGCCGCCGCTTCGGCCTGATGGCCGAGGCCCTGCGCCAGTTCCAGGCGACCAACGTCGAGGCCCTGGTGGGCCAGCAGCGGCGCCTGCAGGCGGTACTCGACAGCATCGACGACGGCCTGCTGATCCTCGACCGCCAGGGCCGCCTGGAGCACGGCAACCCGGTGGCGCAGCGTCAGCTGGGCTGGGACGCGGTGCCCAGGGGCCAGTCGCTCGGCCAGGCGCTGCAGCGGGCGGACCTGGACGAGCAGCTGCAGCTGGTGCTGGCCGGGGTCAGCCCGCAGCGGGCGCCGGACGACCTGGCCATCGAGGCCGCCGGCGAGACCCGCCTGCTGGCCTACAGCCTGACGCCAGTGTGCGACGAGCAGGGGCCGCTGCTCGGCGCGGTGATGGTGCTGCGCGACGTCACCGAGCAGCGCGCCTTCGAGCGCGTGCGCCGCGAGTTCGTCCTGCGCGCCTCGCACGAGCTGCGCACCCCGGTCACCGGCATGCACATGGCCTTCGCCCTGCTGCAGGAGCGCCTGCACTTCGCCGCAGGCAGCCGCGAGGCCGACCTGCTGCGCACCGTCGACGAGGAGATGCAGCGCCTGCTGCGCCTGATCAACGACCTGCTGAATTTCTCGCGCTACCGGAACGGCCTGCAGCAGCTGGAACTGGCGCCCTGCGACGCCGCCGAACTGCTGCGCCAGGCGCAGCAGCGCTTCGCCGCCCAGGCCGCCGAACGCGAGATCGACCTGGGCCTGGAGCTGCACGAGCCGCTGCCGCGCCTGCGCGCCGACCGCCTGCAGCTGGAGCGGGTGCTGGACAACCTGCTCGGCAACGCCCTGCGCCACAGCCACCCGGGCGGGCAGATCCGCCTGCAGGCGCGGCGCCAGGACGAACGCCTGATCCTCGGCGTCGAGGACGACGGCGAAGGCATCGCCTACGGCCAGCAGACGCGCATCTTCGAGCCCTTCGTTCAGGTCGGCCGGCGCAAGGGCGGCGCCGGCCTAGGCCTGGCGCTGTGCAAGGAGATCGTCCAGCTGCACGGCGGGCAGATCGCCGTGCAGTCGCAACCGGGGCGCGGCAGCCGCTTCTACCTGGCCCTGCCGCTGTAGCCGCCCTCGCCGCAGGGGGCGCCGCGCACACCGGCAGCGCCGTGCATGGCGCCCGCTACCCGGCCGTCTGCTGGTTGAGCACCAGCAGGCGCGCGGCGGTTTCCGCATCCGGCTGGCCGGCGTAGTCGGCGGGGCGGTACTTCATCTGGAAGGCGGCGATGACGTTGCGCGTGGCCTGATCCAGCTCGCCGTGCTGCGGCACCGCGTAGCCCTGGCGCGCCAGCTGCTCCTGGAACCACTGCACGCTGGGCGGGCTGGCGGCGAACAGCGCCTGCTGGCGCGCCACCGCCGCCTCGTCCGGCCAGGGCAGCAGGCCCTCGTCGGCCAGGCGCTTCCAGGGGAACAGCGGGCCCGGGTCGACCTTGCGCTGCGGCGCCACGTCGCTGTGGGCGATGATCGCGCCCGGCGGCAGCTGGTGACGCTGCACGATGTCCTTGAGCAGCACGATCAGCCTGTCGATCTGCTGCGGGGCGAAGGGCTGCCAATAGCGACCGGCCGGGGTCTCGTAGTAGCCCTGGTTGACCAGCTCGATGCCGATGGTCGAGGCGTTGAGCCAGGTGCGCCCCTGCCACTCGCTGACGCCGACGTGCCAGGCCCGGCGATTCTCATCCACCAGACGGTAGACGGTCGGCGGCGCGTCGCCGATCAGGTAATGGCTGCTCACCTCCGTCTCGGTGAGCAGCTTGAGCGAACGCGCCAGGTCGGTGGAGGTGTAGTGCAGCACCACGTACTGCACGCGGCTGTTCTGCCCCGTTGCAGTGTGGCTGTCGTCGATGCGCAGCCCAGCGCTGCAACCGGCGAGCAAGGCAAGAACGAGGCTAAGGCAGAGAGACTTCATGCGTGACCGAATACGCTTTGCAGGTTGTCCAGCAACATGTCGACGCTGAGCATGATCAGCAGCATGCCCATCAGTCGTTCCACCGCCGTCAACCCGCGGGTTCCGAGAAACCGCTGCAGGAACGAGGCCTGCAGCAGAATGAATGCCGTCGCCGCCCAGGCCAGCAGCAGCGCCAGGTAGAGCTCCCAGAGCGGCCCGGTATGGGTGTTGCGCAGGGTCATCAGCACCGCCAGGGCCGAGGGCCCGGCCACCGCCGGGGTGGCCAGCGGCACCAGCATCGGCTCGCCATCCGGCACGTCGCCGAGCAGGCCCTGCGGACTGGGGAAGATCAGGCGCATGGCGATGACGAACAGGATGATACCGCCGGCGATGGCGGTTGCCTCGCGCGACAGGCCCAGGCTGCTGAGGACTTTGTCACCAAAGGTGAGAAACAGCAGCAGCAGGGCCAGGGCGAACAGCAGCTCGCGCGCGGCGATCCAGATCCGGCGGCGCGGCTCGACGTTCTTCAGCGCGGCGATGTAGATGGCGATATTGCCGAAGGGGTCGGTGACCAGAAAGATCAGCACGGCGATGCTGAAGATATCCATGGGCGTCTCCAGTGAGTCAGGCAGATAGTCTAGGGCCTGGCTGGGCTTCGCCGCGAGCCGGCGCGGCAGTCAGATTGCAGCGAAGAGGCCGCAGGCGATGCCATTGTGACCGGAATTATCGAAATCGTATCGAGAAACACCACTCGTAAGAATGTATACAAAGTAGTAGCCAAAATAATAGAAATTTGTCTACATTGACCGGACAAGAACAACAGCGAGTAGCCTCACCATGACGTCCACCCCCACCAGCGCTCCTGCCCCGCGTCCCGAGGACGAGAATCTCGGCATCGGCGCCAATCTCCTCTATGGCTTGCAACACGTGCTGACCATGTATGGCGGCATAGTCGCGGTGCCGCTGATCGTCGGCCAGGCGGCCGGGCTGTCGCCCGCCGACATCGGCCTGCTGATCGCCGCCTCACTGTTCGTCGGCGGCGCCGCCACCCTGCTGCAGACCCTCGGCCTGCCGTTCTTCGGCTGTCAGCTGCCGCTGGTGCAGGGCGTGTCCTTCGCCAGCGTCGCCACCATAGTCGCCATAGTCGGCGCCAATGGCGGCGAAGGCGGCCTGCCGGTGGTGTTCGGCGCGGTGATAGGCGCGGCGCTGATCGGCCTGCTGATCACGCCGATCTTCTCCAAGATCACCAAGTTCTTCCCGCCACTGGTGACCGGCATCGTCATCACCACCATCGGCCTGACCCTGATGCCGGTGGCCGCGCGCTGGGCCATGGGCGGCAACAGCCAGGCCGCGGACTTCGGCAGCATGGCCAATATCGGCCTGGCTGCCTTCACCCTGGCCACCGTGCTGCTGCTGAGCAAGGTCGGCAGCGCCACCATCTCGCGCCTGTCGATCCTGCTGGCCATGGTGATCGGCACCCTGGTGGCCCTGGCCTTCGGCATGGCCGACTTCTCCAAGGTCGGCGCCGGCCCGGTACTGGCCTTCCCCACGCCGCTGCATTTCGGCATGCCGGTGTTCGAGCTGGCGGCGATTATTTCGATGTTGATCGTGGTGATGGTGATCCTGGTGGAAACCTCGGCCGACATCCTCGCCGTCGGCGACATCATCGACACCAAGGTCGACTCCAAGCGCCTCGGCAACGGCCTGCGTGCGGACATGATCGCCAGCGCGGTGGCGCCGCTGTTCGGCTCCTTCACCCAGAGCGCCTTCGCCCAGAACGTCGGCCTGGTCGCCGTCACCGGGGTCAAGAGCCGCTACGTGGTGGCCACCGGCGGGCTGATCCTGGTCACCCTCGGCCTGCTGCCGATCATGGGCCGGATCATCGCCGCAGTGCCCACCTCGGTGCTCGGCGGCGCCGGCGTGGTGCTGTTCGGCACCGTGGCAGCCAGCGGCATCCGCACCCTGGCCAAGGTCGACTACCGCAACAACATGAACCTGGTGATAGTCGCCACCTCGATCGGCTTCGGCATGATCCCGATCGCCATGCCGAGCTTCTACCACCACTTCCCGGCCTGGTTCGAGACCATCTTCCACTCCGGCATCAGCTCGGCGGCGATCATGGCGATCCTGCTCAACCTGCTGTTCAACCACTTCACCGCCGGCAATTCCGACCAGCAGTCGGTGTTCGTCGCCGGCACCGAGCGCAGCCTGCGCTACCGCGACATCGCCGCCCTGCACGACGGCGACCATTTCGTCGGCGGCAAGCTGTACGACGCGCAGGGCCAGGAAGTGCCGCTGCTGGAAGAAGAGGACGCGCACGGCCAGCCGCAGCCCCGGCGCCAGGCGGCGTTGGCGGAGCACTGAGGGGCAACGCGGCTCAGCCCAGTTCGATGCGGTTGCGCCCGCCGGCCTTGGCTCGATACAGGGCCTGGTCGGCGCGCTCGAACGCCGCCTCGGCGGCTTCCTCGCCACGGAATTCGGCGAGCCCGGCGGAGAGGGTGATGGTCACCGGCTCGCCCTTGAAGTGGAAGGGGCAGGCCTCGATGGCCGTGCGCAGGGTCTCCAGCAGCTGCACGCCGCCGTCCAGCGGCGTCGCCGGGATCAGCAGGACGAACTCCTCGCCGCCGTAACGGGCGATGAAGTCGGTCTTGCGCAGGCGCTTGTGCAGTTCGCCGGCGATGATCTTCAGCACCCGGTCGCCGGCCAGGTGACCGTAGCTGTCGTTGATCCGCTTGAAATGGTCGACGTCGAGCACCGCCAGCAGCAGCTCGCCGCCGTAGCGCAGGCGGCGCGCCGTCTCCAGCTCCAGGCGCTCGCTCCAGGCGGCACGGTTGGGCAGGCCGGTCAGCGGGTCTAGCAGGGACTTCTGCCGCTGCTCCTCGATGTGCTCGCGAAACTGCTGGGCCTCGCGTTCCATCTCGGCGACCCGCTGCACCAGGCTCTGCAGGCGCTGGGCCACCTCGGCCTCGCGGCCGTCACGCTGGCGCTGGTGGCTGCTGACGGTCTGCAGCAGACCGTCCAGACGCTGCTCCAGGGCCTGCTTGAGCGCATCCAGATCCGCCGCGCTCTGCACGCTGTGCTGCAGGCCGCTGACCTGCTCGCGCAATTGCCGGTCGAAGTCGCGCGCGCTCTCGACCGATTCGCTGTAGCCCTCGTGCGCCTCGCTCAGGGTGCCGATAAAGGCCGCCAGGCGCTCGTTGAGCTGCTTGAGGTAACCGGCGAATTCGCGCTGGCCGCTGTCGCTCACCGCCAACACCAGCACCGCCAGGTCGTCCAGCACCGGCACCAGCTCGTACCAGTTGAGCCCGCCCTGCACCCGTTGGCGCAGCGCCTCGCCCTGCGGTTGGTGACGCGCCGGCAGCTCCAGCTCGGCGAGCAGGCCCAGCAGGCTCTCGGCGATATGCGGCGCCACCGCGCTGTAGCCGGGCTCGCTGCCGGGCAGGGCGAAACGCTGCGTCTCGTCCTCGCCCTGCGCCAGCAACCCCGGCGGCAGCGGCAGGCTGTCCAGCGCCGGCAGCGGCGCCGCGGTCGGCGGCGCAGAAGGCGCGCTGGCGCCAGGCACCTGCGCCACCTCGACCAGCGGCGACGTCGCATGCGCCGGCTCGCTCGCCTCACCGGCGCCACCAGCCTCGCCGCGGCGGCCGAACAGCCGCTGCAGCAGGCCGGGCTGCTCGGCCGCCGGCGTGCGCAGCACCTCCAGCGCCTGCCCCTGCAGGCTGCTCAGCTGGCTGAGCAGCGCCGGCAGCTGATGCGTCTGGCCGCTGGCCTCGTGCAACTGCTTGGCCAGCGTCTTCAGTGCCTTGCGTACCTCGCGCGGCGGTTGCAGCTGCTGCAACTGTTCGACCAGTCGGGTCAGCGCCGCGGTGGCCTCGCCGGCGCGCTGCTGGCGACGCAGCTCGGAATCCAGCACGGCCTTCTCCAGGCGCGGGATCAGGCCGCCGAGCGCCGCGTCCATGTCGTCGCGGCGGAGGATGTCGCGCATCTCCTGCATGCACTGGTCGACCGCCTTGTCCGCCCCCTCGGCGGCCAGGCTGCTGCGCACCAGGCCGCGGCGCAGCAGGTCGAGGCGCAACTCCCAGCGCCGTTCGAGCCTTTCCTGTTGCTCCAGGCTGCTCAGGTACTTGTCTTTCCAGCGTTGCGCGTCATCGCTCATACGGCCTGCTTATCCACGGGAGGGCGCCTTCAGCATAGGCGTTTGGCCACTACTCTGAGCGCGCGGCAAACGGATTTCCACGGCCACCGGCAGGTGGTCGGAGATCGGCTGGCTGAGCACGTCGACCCGCCCCAGTTCGAGCCCCGGGCTGAGCAGGATATGGTCGAGGCAGCGCTGCGGCCGCCAGCTGGGGAAGGTCGCCTGAACCTGCGGCGCGATCAGGCCAAGGTCGCGCAGCGGCGAGTTCTCCAGCAGGTCGCTGGCGTGGGTGTTCATGTCACCCATCAGCACCAGGTGGCGGAACTCGCCGACCCGCTCGCGGATGTAGGCCAGTTGCCGGGTACGGGTGCGCGGGCCGAGGGCCAGGTGCATCATCACCACCCCCAGCGCCTGCTCGCCCTCGCCCAGGCGCAGGAAGATCGCCCCGCGCCCCGGCGGGCCGGGCAGCGGATGATCCTCCAGCAGGGTCGGACGCAGACGGCTGAGCACGCCGTTGCTGTGCTGGGCGAGACGCCCGAGGTTGCGGTTGAGCTGCTGGTACCAGTAGGGAAAGGCGCCCTGCTGGGCCAGGTACTCGACCTGATTGACGTAGCCGGAGCGCAGGCTGCCGCCGTCGACCTCCTGCAGCGCCACCAGGTCGAAATCGGCGAGCAGGTCGCCGATGCGCTGCAGGTTGCCGCTGCGCCCGGCATGCGGCAGCAGGTGCTGCCAGCTGCGGGTCAGGTAGTGATGGTAACGCTGGGTGTTGATACCGACCTGGACATTGAAGCTGAGCAGGCGCAGCAGACCGTCGGCGGGCCACTGGGCGTCAGCGGCACAATGCGGGTTGACCTGTGGGTCGCACAGGCCAACCGCGCGGGTCTGTCGCCAGCGGCGCAGCATGGTCGGCGCCAGCGGCCGCTCAGAGCGCGGCGCGCTCCTTGGCGATCAGGTGGTCGGCGACCTCCAGGGTCTGCTGCGGACCGCCGGCGGAGGTGATGTCGAAGCGGTACTTGCCGTTGACCACCAGCACCGGTACGCCGGTGATCTGGTAGGCCATGGCCAGTTTCTTGGCCTTTTCCATCTGGCCTTTGACGGCGAAGGACTTGTAGGTCTTGAGGAAGGCATCCTGATCCACGCCCTGGGTGGCGAGGAACTCGGCCATTTCCTCGGGGCTGGCCAGCTTCTTCTTGTCCTGGTGGATGGCGGCGAACACGGCGTCGTGCACCTTCTGCTCGACCTTCATGCTTTCCAGGGTGATGAACATCTGCCCGTGCTTGTCCCACACGCCGCCGAACAGGGCCGGGATGCGCACGAAGTTGACGTCGTCGGGCAGCTGCTCGACCCAGGGATTGAGGGTCGGCTCGAACTGGTAGCAGTGCGGGCAGCCGTACCAGAACAGCTCCACCACCTCGATCTGGCCGGGCTTGGACACCGGTACCGGGCTCTTCAGCTCGACATAGTGCTGGCCGGCGACGGGCTCGGCATGGGCGGCGACGCCGAACAGGCTGCTGATGGCCAGAGCGGCGCCGAAAATCAGGTTACGCATGGAGTACTCCTTGGCTGGTAAGCGTCGCCCAATGGCGAATCGATACTAGGACTCGTCGCCCGGGGGCAGGTTCCGGCCATTGTAGCCGCGGCGCAGACGAAAAAGGGTGGCCGCAGCCACCCTTTGTCTTATCAACTACGACGGTAGTCGGCTTAGTGCAGACCCTGGATAAAGCTGGAAACCGCCTCGATATCCTTGTTGCTCAGCTTGGCCGCGATGGCGCGCATGATCATCGCGTCGCCGTCGTTGGTGCGGTTGCCTTCGCGGAAGTCAGTCAGCTGCTTGGCCACGTAGGTGGCGTGCTGGCCGCCCAGCTGCGGGAAACCCGCGGCATCCAGGCCGGCGCCATTCGGCGAGTGGCAACCGGTGCAGGCCGGCATGCCTTCTTCCAGCTTGCCGCCGCGGAACAGCGCTTCGCCGCGCTCGACCAGCTTGGGATCGGCGGCGCCGACGCTCATCTGCTGGCTGGCGAAGTAGGCGGCGATGTCGGCCATGTCCTGGTCGCTGAGGTTATCCAGCATGCCGGTCATCTCGACCACCTGGCGGTTGCCGGACTTGATGTCGTGCAGCTGCTTGAGCAAGTAGCGCTCGCCCTGACCGGCCAGCTTGGGGAAGTTTGGCGCGGGGCTGTTGCCATCGGCGCCATGGCAGGCGCCACAGACGGCGACTTTGCCCTGACCGGCTGCGGCATCGCCGGCAGCCTGTGCCAGGCCGGTGAGGCCCAGGGTCAACAGCAGACTCACGAGTACTTTGTTCATCAGCTAATCCAACTACGGCTAAGAGAGATAAGGGTTATCGGCCGGGTCCACTCATTCGGTCATCAGCTTGATGACCGCCTGGTAGTCCTCCGCCGTGCAGTCCATGCACAACCCGCGGGGCGGCATGGCATTCAAACCATTGGTGACGCTCTGTACCAGTGCGTCCATGCCCTTGGCCAGACGCGGCTCCCAGGCGGCCTTGTCGCCTTTCTGCGGGGCCGTGGGAATCTGGCCGTTATGGCAAACGCCACAGGCACGGTCGTATACAGCTTGCGGATCTTGGGCAGCGTAGCCGTTGAAGGACAGCAGAGTTACGGCAGCCGCGAGCAGCATTTTCTTCATCAGATCTACCTCATCAGGGAGGGGAACGTTCTGCTTTCTAGCGAGCAGCCTGGTTAATCGTTCCCGGCAATCGGGTTCCTGCGGGTGGGACAAAGCGCACACAAAATCTGCGGCATTATATACTGGCAACGCTGAAACGGAAACGACGCCGCTTGCCGCGCCACCTGGCGTGCCGCAGGTGCGCGGAAATGTCGCAAGTCCCCGAACGCCAGCTGGCGAGTGCGGGGCGCCCACCGGATACCCCCATGCTCCCGAAGAACCCCATCATCGGTCTGTGCCAGCAGGCCAGCTTCCTCATCAGTGCCGCCAAGGTCGACCAGTGCCCCGAGGACAGCGGCCTGGAAGTGGCCTTCGCCGGCCGCTCCAACGCCGGCAAGTCGAGCGCGCTGAACACCCTGACCCACGCCAGCCTGGCGCGCACCTCGAAGACCCCGGGGCGCACCCAGCTGCTCAACTTCTTCCGCCTGGACGACGAGCGCCGCCTGGTCGACCTGCCCGGCTACGGCTACGCCAAGGTGCCGATCCCGCTCAAGCAGCACTGGCAGAAGCACCTGGAGGCCTACCTGGGCAGCCGCGAGAGCCTCTGCGGCCTGGTGCTGATGATGGACATCCGCCACCCGCTGACCGAATTCGACCGCATGATGCTGGACTGGTCGGTGGCAAGCGGCATGCCCCTGCACATCCTGCTGACCAAGGCCGACAAGCTGGCCTTCGGCGCGGCGAAGAACGCCCTGCTCAAGGTGCAGCAGGAAATCCGCAAGCAGTGGGGCGATGGCATCGGCATCCAGCTGTTCTCGGCGCCCAAGCGCATGGGCGTGGAAGAGGCGCAGCTGGTGTTGGCCGGCTGGCTGGATCTGCTGCCGGAAGAGGATGAAGAAGGCGCCCAGGAGGCCTGACGCTTAGGCTGCGCCAGGCGCACCGAGAGACGAGTCGTCATGAGCGCGCAAGCTCCCTCTCCCGCCCTTCGGGCACCCTCGGCTTGGGCATCCTGCGTCGCTCCAACTCCTGCCTCCCTGCAGTCGTCTCCCGGAGAGCAGGCCGCAAGCGGGCACTTTTCTACAGGCAAAAAAAACCCCGAGCTTCGTATGGGGAGGGAGAAGTTCGGGGTTTAAGGTCTGAACCGCTAGGGCGGGGTTCAGATGTCTGCCAACACTTAACACAACATAGGAGCATTGAAAGGCTTAACGGCCATTCAAGAACTCTGACCGGGCGCCTTCGCGGAAAGTTCATCCTTTTTTTAAAAACCATTCGCAATAACCAGCGACCTGCTGATTCCCTGGAGCCTTGTTCGTGGGAGCGCCGACCGCCCCTCGCCGGTGCGCAGCGCACCCCACGCCAGGTCGGAGGCGCCCCTCAGTGCGCCTCGTCCCAGTTGGCGCCGACGCCCACTTCCACCAGCAGCGGCACGTCCAGTTCCGCCGCGCCGCCCATCAGCGCCTTGATCTGCGCGCCGACCTCCTCGACCAGCTCCTCGCGCACTTCCAGCACCAGCTCGTCGTGCACCTGGAGGATGATCCGCGCGTCGATGCCGCTGTCCTGCAGCCAGGCGTCCACGGCGATCATCGCGCGCTTGATGATGTCCGCCGCGGTGCCCTGCATCGGCGCGTTGATCGCCGCGCGCTCGGCACCCTTGCGCATGGCCTGGTTCTGCGCGTGGATTTCCGGCAGGTACAGGCGGCGGCCGAAGACGGTTTCCACATAACCCTGCTCGGCGGCCTGCGCGCGGGTGCGTTCCATATAGCTCAGCACGCCGGGATAGCGGGCGAAGTAACGGTCGATATAGGCCTGCGCCTGCTTGCGGTCGACGTCGATCTGCTTGGCCAGACCGAAGGCGCTCATGCCGTAGATCAGGCCGAAGTTGATCGCCTTGGCCTTGCGCCGCTGATCGCTGCTCACCTCCTCCAGCGCCACGCCGAACACTTCGGCGGCAGTGGCCTTGTGCACGTCGCGGTCGTGGCGGAAGGCATCCAGCAGGCCTTCGTCCTTGGCCAGGTGGGCCATGATGCGCAGCTCGATCTGCGAGTAGTCGGCCGCCAGCAGCCGGTAGCCCTTGGGCGCGACGAAGGCCTGGCGGATGCGCCGCCCTTCGGCGGTGCGGATCGGGATGTTCTGCAGGTTCGGGTCGCTCGACGACAGCCGGCCGGTGGCCGCCACCGCCTGGTGGTAGCTGGTGTGGATGCGCCCAGTGCGCGGGTTGATCTGGTCCGGCAGCTTGTCGGTGTAGGTGCTCTTGAGCTTGCTTAAGCTACGGTACTGCATCAGCACCTTGGGCAGCTCGAAGTCCTGTTCGGCCAGTTCCGCGAGCACCGCCTCGGCGGTGGACGGCTGGCCCTTGGCGGTCTTGCTGATCACCGGGTAGCCGAGCTTTTCGTAGAGGATCACGCCGAGCTGCTTGGGCGAGGCCAGGTTGAATTCCTCGCCGGCGATGGCGAACGCCTCGCGCTCCAGTTCCACCAGCTTGTCGCCCAGCTCGACGCTCTGCTCGCCGAGCAGCTTGGCGTCGACCAGTGCGCCGTTGCGCTCGATGCGCGCCAGCACCGGCACCAGCGGCATCTCGATTTCGCGCAGCACCTTGGCCAAGGACGGCACGGCTTCGAGCCGGCGCCACAGCTCCTGGTGCAGGCGCAGGGTGACGTCGGCGTCCTCGGCGGCGTAGGGGCCGGCCTGTTCCAGGGCGATCTGGTCGAAGGTCAGCTGCTTGGCGCCCTTGCCGGCGATGTCCTCGAAACGGATGGTGCTGTGATTGAGGTACTTCAGCGCCAGGCTGTCCATGTCGTGGCGGGTGGCGGTGGAATCCAGCACGTAGGATTCGAGCATGGTGTCGAAGGCCACGCCCTGCACGGCAATCGGCGGCGTCGCGTTGGCCAGGACATTGATGTCGTACTTGGCGTGCTGGCCGACCTTGGCCTTGGCCGGGTCTTCGAGGATCGGCTTGAGCGCGTTCAAGACCTGGTCGCGGTCGAGCTGCTGCGGCACGCCCATATAGCTGTGCGCCAGCGGGATATAGGCGGCCTCGCCGGCCTTGACCGCGAAGGACAGGCCGACCAGTTGCGCCTGCTGGGCGTCGACGCTGGTGGTCTCGCTGTCGAAGGCGATCAGCTCGGCCTGCTCGAGCTTCTGCAGCCAGGCGTCGAACTGCGCCTGTTCCAGCACCAGCTGGTAGTCGCCGGCACTCGGCGGCAGCGCTTCGGCGACGTCCTCGGCGCCGTCGCTGGCCGGCTCGGCGAACAGGTCGCCGGCCGGGGCCGCGGCCTTGGCCGCCAGGGGCTTGTTCTGCCGCAGCAGCTCGTCCAGCCAGTTCTTGAATTCCAGCTCGCCGTACAGCTCGACCAGCGCCGCCTGGTCCGGTTCGCCCGGGTGCAGGTCGTCGATGGCGATGTTCAGTTCGACGTCGGTCTTGATGGTGGCCAGCTGGTAGGACAGATAGGCCATATCGCGGTGTTCCTCGAGCTTGGCCGGCAGGCTCTTGGCACCGCGAATCGGCAGCTCGGGCACCTTGTCGAGGTTGGCGTAAAGCACATCGAGGCCGCCACCGACGCCGACCAGCAGGCCGAGAGCAGTCTTCTCGCCGACCCCGGGCACGCCGGGGATGTTGTCGACCTTGTCGCCCATCAACGCCAGGTAGTCGATGATCAGCTCGGGACCGACACCGAATTTCTCTTTCACGCCATCGGCATCGTAGACGCTTCCGGTCATGGTATTGACCAGCGTAACGTGCGGGCAGACCAGCTGGGCCATGTCCTTGTCGCCGGTGGAGATCACCACGTCGCGTTTCTCGCCGGCGGCCTGACGGGCCAGGGTGCCGATCACGTCGTCGGCCTCCACCCCTTCCACGCACAGCAGCGGCAGGCCGAGGGCGCGCACGCTGGCGTGCAGCGGCTCGACCTGCACACGCAGCTCGTCCGGCATGGACGGGCGATTGGCCTTGTACTCGGCGAACAGCTCGTCGCGGAAGGTGCCTCCCTTGGCGTCGAATACCACGGCGAAGGGGCTGTTCGGGTACTGCTTGCGCAGGCTCTTGAGCATGTTCAGCACGCCCTTGACCGCCCCGGTGGGCAGGCCCTTGGAGGTGGTCAGCGGCGGCAGGGCGTGGAAGGCGCGGTACAGGTAGGAGGAACCGTCGACCAGGATCAGCGGGGCTTGGCTCATGAGCGGGATCAACCTTTTCGGCGGGTGCGGCGCTAGAATGACCGCATCATTGAAATCAAGGAGCAAGGTTACCATGGGTACAGTCAAACGCCTTTTGCTGGTCGGCCTGCTGGCTTGCGCCCCCCTCGCCGCGCATGCCGAAGATCCGGTTTCCGGCGACCCGGATGTGACCATCCGCCAGGACGGCGACCGCACCATCCAGGAATACCGGGTCAACGGTTTTCTCTACGCGATCAAGGTCATTCCGAAAAACGGCAAACCCTACTTCCTGGTTCGCGCCGACGGCAGCGACGGCAACTTCATACGTTCGGACGATCCGGACATGCTGATCCCTTCCTGGGAAATCTTTAGCTGGTAAGGCAATTAAGGTCTGATATGTCGGTATTCACCCCCCTGGAACGTCACGAGCTCGAAGTCTTCCTGGCGCCCTACGGGCTCGGCCGGTTGCGCGACTTCCAGGGCATCGCCGCGGGTAGCGAAAACAGCAACTTCTTCGTCAGCCTGGAGCAGGGCGAGTACGTCCTGACCCTGGTCGAGCGCGGCCCGGTGGCCGACCTGCCGTTCTTCATCGAACTGCTCGATGTGCTCCACGACGCCGGTCTGCCGGTGCCCTACGCCCTGCGCACGGAAGATGGCCAGGCGCTGCGCAGCCTGGCGGAGAAGCCGGCGCTGCTGCAGCCGCGCCTGGCCGGCAAGCACGTGCACGCGGCCAACGCCCACCATTGCCAGGAGGTCGGCAGCCTGCTGGCGCATATCCACCTGGCCACCCGCGAGCGGCCGCTGGAGCGGCGCAGCGACCGCGGCCTGGACTGGATGCTGGCCGAGGGCCCGAGCCTGGCGCTCAGGTTGCCGGAAGCCGAGCTGCCGCTGCTGCGCGACGCGCTGGCCGAGATCGCCGCGCTGAAAGCCCGCATCCTCGCCCTGCCCCGGGCCAACCTGCATGCCGACCTGTTCCGCGACAACGTGCTGTTCGACGGCAACCACCTGGCCGGGGTGATCGACTTCTACAACGCCTGCTCGGGGCCGATGCTCTACGACCTGGCGATCTGCCTGAACGACTGGTGCTCGCACGAGGACGGCAGCCTGGACGGCCCTCGCGCCCGCGCCCTGCTCGGCGCCTATGCCGCGCTGCGGCCTTTCACGGCTGCCGAGGCCGAGCTGTGGCCGGCCATGCTGCGCATCGCCTGCGTGCGCTTCTGGCTATCGAGGCTGATCGCCGCCGAGTCCTTCGCCGGGCAGGAGGTGTTGATCCACGATCCGGGCGAGTTCCAGCGCCGCCTGGCGCAGCGCCAGCGGGTCGAGCTGGCGCTGCCGTTCGCCTTGTAGGGTGGATCACGCTTCACCGATCCACCAGAACGTTATCGGCTATAGCCCCCTCTGGCGCCGAAGTGGTGGATGCAAAAGCCTCATCCCCCCTACGCAGACACGGGCGTACCGTTAGCTGCCGGACACCAGCCCCGGCAGCTGCTCGGCCAGCTTGGCGTTGTTGATCGGCGCGCGGATAAAGCCGCGCTGGGTGCCGTCCGGGCCGATGATCACCAGGTTGCCGCTGTGATCGACGGTGTAGTTGTCCTTGCTGGTGTCGGCGGGGATATAGGGGATGCTCACCGCGTTGGCGAACTTCTGCAGCGTCGCTTCCTCGCCGGTCAGGCCGACGAAGCCGGCATCGAAATAGGACAGGTACTTCTTCAGCTGCTCCGGGGTGTCGCGCTTGGGGTCGACGCTGACCAGCACCAGGCGCAGCCGCGCGCGGGTTTCCTCGGGCAACTGGCCCTGCAGCTGGCGCAGCTGGGCGAGGGTGGCCGGGCAGATGTCCGGGCAGAAGGTGTAGCCGAAGAACAGCAGGCTCCACTGCTCCTTGAGCTGATCCACCGCCACCTCGGCGCCGTCCTGGTCGGTCAGGGTCAGCGTCGGCAGGCTGCGGCTCTGCGGCAGCAGCACG
This sequence comes from Pseudomonas sp. PL-6, assembly GCF_054110165.1. Lineage (NCBI taxonomy): Bacteria > Pseudomonadati > Pseudomonadota > Gammaproteobacteria > Pseudomonadales > Pseudomonadaceae > Pseudomonas > Pseudomonas sp. PL-6. The sequence goes on from NZ_CM134189.1 coordinate 5,126,855, forward strand.
ATGCCGGCGTCGAGCAGCGCGGTGGGGTCGCCCTGACCCTTGGCGGTCAGCACCTTGTTGACGGTGAGCCCCAGCACCAGGGCGACGATGGCGACGAGGACGAAGACGGTGATCTGGGTGCGGGTCATGACAGCCTTTAGATGTTCAGCAGCAGGTAGTGGTCCGCCAGCAGGGCGATGAACAGCAGGAACAGGTACCAGATACTGTACTTGAAGGTGTTGATCGCCGCGTGCGGTTTGCTGTCACGGTACAGCACCCAGGCCCAGTGCAGGAAGCGCCCGCCCAGCAGCAGCGCGCAGACCAGGTAGAGCGGCCCGCTCATGTGGATGGCGTAGGGCAGCAGGGTCACCGCGAACATCACCAGGGTGTAGAGCAGGATATGCACCTTGGTGTAGTGCTCGCCGTGGGTCACCGGCAGCATGGGGATATCCGCCTTGGCATACTCGGCCTTGCGGTGGATGGCCAGGGCCCAGAAGTGCGGCGGGGTCCAGGCGAAGATGATCAGCACCAGCAGCAGCGGCTCGGCGGACATATGCCCAGTCACCGCCACCCAGCCCAGCAGCGGCGGCGCGGCGCCGGCCAGGCCGCCGATGACGATGTTCTGCGGCGTGGCGCGCTTGAGAAAGCCGGTGTAGATCACCGCGTAGCCGAGCAGGGAGGCCAGGGTCAGCCAGGCCGCCAGGGCGTTGGTGAACAGCAGCAGCAGGGCCATGCCGGCCACGGCCAGGAGCAGGGCGAAGCTCAGCGCCGCCGCCGGCGAGACCCGCCCGGCGGTGACCGGGCGCTTGTGCGTGCGCGCCATGATCGAGTCGATGCGTCGGTCCACCACATGGTTGACCGCCGCCGCGGCCCCGGCGCACAGGCCAATGCCCAGGTTGCCGAACACCAGCACGGTCCAGGGCACGCCGGCGCGGGTGGCGAGGAACATGCCGACCAGCGAGGTGATCAGCATCAGCAGCACCACCTTGGGCTTGGTCAGCTCCAGGTAGTCGCGCCAGCTGGCGTGTTCGGAGTGAGCTCGCAGCACTGTAGCCATGGAGTGTCTCCTTGTAGTTGTCAGACGCCTTGCCCGTGCGGAACACGGCTGGACGTTGCGGGAGGTTGTAGATGGGCGGCCAATGCCGACAGCGGCGCTCGCAAACGGTAGTTGACCAGCACCAGGCTCAGCAGCAGGGCAGCACCGCCGGCGTTGTGCGCTACGGCCACCAGCAGCGGCAGGTGGAAGATCACGTTGCTGATGCCCAGGCCGACCTGCAGCGCCAGCGCTAGCAGCAGCAGGCCGGCCAGGCGCGGCAGGCCGGCGGCCTTGAGCCGCCAGGCCAGCAGCAGCAGGGCCAGGCTGACGATCAGTGCGCCGATGCGGTGGCTCATATGGATGGCGGTGCGGGCGTCGCTGTCGAGCTGCCCGCCCAGGTAGTTGGGGCCGATATGCTGGGTCAGGTGAAAACCGTTGGCGAAATCCATCGCCGGCCACCACTCGCCGTGGCAGGTGGGCAGGTCGACGCAGGCCACCGCCGCATAGTTGGAGCTGACCCAGCCGCCCAGGGCGATCTGCCCGATCACCAACAGCAGGCAGGCCGCCGCCAGGGCCCGCAGACGCGCCGGCAGCTGCAGCGGGGCGAAGCGCCCGGACAGGCGCAGGCACAGCAGCGCCAGCAGACTGAGGGTGGCGAAACCGCCGAGCAGGTGCGCGGTGACCACCTGCGGCCAGAGCTTGAGGGTCACCGTCCACATGCCGAAGGCGCCCTGCAGTATCACCAGCGCCAGCAGCGCCAGCGGCAGCTTCAGCGGCTGGCCCGGCTCGCCGCGGCGGCGCAGGGCCTGTACCGCCAGGCCGAGGATGACCAGGCCGAGGGCGCCGGCGAAGTAGCGGTGGATCATCTCGTACCAGCCCTTGGCCACCTCCACCGGCGCCTCGGGGAACCGCGCCTCGGCCAGGGCCAGCTTGTGCTCGCTCATCGGCACGCCGAGGAAGCCGTAGCAGCCGGGCCAGTCCGGGCAGCCCAGGCCGGCGTGGGTCAGCCGGGTATAGGCGCCGAGCAGCACCACCACGGCGGCCAGCAGGGTGGCGCACAGGGCGAGGCGGTAACCGGGTTTGCGCATCGTCGATCCTTAGCAGGCAGCCGCCTGCGGGTCAGCCTCAACCGATTTGGGAAATCTTCAGCAGGTAGCGCAGGTCGTCGAGAATCGCCTTGCCGTCGCTGCCGGCCGGGTAACGCAGCACCAGGTTGCCGTGCGGGTCGACCAGCCACAGCCAGGCGCCGGGCAGGGCCTCGGTGGCCAGCTGGTAGGCCTGGCGATCCAGTCCGTAGCGGCCCAGTTGCGGGTACTCGCGCTCGAGCAGCGCGGCGTAGTCGGCCGTCAGCGCGGCGCCCGCCGCCAGGCCATGGCTGGCGCGGAGGATTTCGCGGTTGAGGCCGATCTGGATCTGCCGCGCCAGGTAGACCAGTTGCTGGCAGTCGGCGGCGCAGGCATCGGGGGCGGTGACCAGGATCTGCCAGCGCGGCGCCAGCTCGCCCTGCACGCCGAGGTCGGCGAGGGTCTGTCCGGTGCCGACCAGCACGCCGTGGTAGCTGCGCGTCTCCGGTACCCAGAACCGCCACTGGTACATGGCACTGGCCAGCAGCATGGGGCCGATGGCGATGGCCAGCAGCAACAGCAGTTGCCAGCGGCCGCGCCCCTTGCGCGGCGTCTCAGGCAGGGCGATGGCTGGGTTCATGACGACTCTCCCGTGCGTTGTGTATTCCAAGATAGATGAACAGGCCGAGCAACGCCGCGGCCAGGGCGAACCATTGCACGGCATAGCCGGTGTGTTTGTCCGGGCTCATGGCCACCACCGGCCAGTCCACCCGGTAGCTGGCCGGGCCCGGCTCCAGGCGTGCCTCGAAGGGCAGGCCGCCGCGACCGAGCTGGCGCCACAGTGCGTCGACCTCGACCGCGCCGATCAGCCGCGGCCAGCCTTGCGCCGGCGCCGCGCCCGCCAGCTGCAGGCCGCCGCTCGGTGGCAGGTAGACCCAGGCGGTCAGGGCCAAGGCATCCTCGGGGGTGGCGAACTGCGGCGGCGTGCGCCGATCCGGCCAGGGCAGCCAGCCGCGGTTGAGCAGCACCCACAGGCCGCTGGCTTGGTCGTAGAAGGGTTGCAGCAGCTCCACACCGACGCGGCCGTCGCGCATGCGGTTGTCCAGCAACAGACTGTGCGCGGCGTCGAACTGGCCGTACAGGCGCACGCGCCGGTAGGCCGGGTCGCGGCTGCGCTCCAGCCGATCGAGGCCGAGCGGCGCGGCCTGGCGGCGGGCCTCGAAGCTGGCCAGCAGGGCGCGCTTGTCCTCGGCGCGCTGCAACTGCCAGGTGCCCAGGCCGAGCAGCCCGGGCAGCAGGAGGGCCACCAGCAGGCTGGGCAGCCAGCCGGGACGGAAGGCGCTCATGCGGCCTCCCCACGGACAAGGTGCTGGCTGGCTATACTGCAATACATCGCCCACTCCCCCGGAGTCTCGCATGCTCAAGGCCGCGATCGTCCTCATGCTGCTGGCCACCCTGGTCAGCCTGTTCAGCGGCCTGGTCTTCCTGGTCAAGGACGAGGGCCGTGGTTCCCGCGTGGTCAACGCCCTGACCGTCCGTGTCGGGCTGACCGCCATCACCGTCGCCCTGGTCGCCTGGGGCTTCTACTCGGGGCAACTGGTGTCTCATGTCAGCTGGTAGCGGCAGCCTCTAGCTGCCGCTTGAAGCCTGTGGCGTGCCGCTGCCTCAAAGTACATAGACGAAGACGAACAGCCCCAGCCAGACCACATCGACGAAGTGCCAGTACCAGGCGGCGGCCTCGAAGCCGAAGTGCTGGTCGGCGTCGAAGTGCCCGCGCAGGATGCGCACCAGCATCACCGTGAGGATGATCGCGCCGAGGGTCACATGGGCGCCGTGGAAGCCGGTGAGCATGAAGAAGGTGGCGCCGTAGATGCCCGAGCCGAGGGTCAGGCCCAACTCGGTGTAGGCCTCGATGTATTCCTCGATCTGGAAGAACAGGAACACCGCGCCGAGCAGTATGGTGGCCGCCAGCCAGGCCTTGAGCGGGCCGCGCCGGTTCTTCTTCAGCGCGTGGTGGGCGAAGGTCACGGTGAAGCTGGAGCTCACCAGCAAGATGGTGTTGATCAGCGGCAGGTGCCAGGGGTCGATCACCGCCGTCGGCGGCGGGAACAGCTTGGAGTCGGGGTTCTGCAGCAGCGGCCAGCTGTACTCGAAGCCTTCCCAGAGCATGTTGGTCACGCCCTTGTCGCCCTCGCCGCCGAGCCAGGGCCCGGCGAAGGTGCGGATATAGAACAGGGCGCCGAAGAAGGCGGCGAAGAACATCACCTCGGAGAAGATGAACCAGCTCATGCCCCAGCGGAACGAGCGATCCATCTGCGCGCTGTACAGGCCGCCGCGGCTCTCCTTGATCACGTTGCCGAACCAGCCGAACAGCATCCAGGCCAGGATCAGGCCGCCGACGAAGAAGATCAGCGGGCCATTGGAGCCGTCGCGGCCGGCGCTCATGTCGTTGAACCAGGTGCCCACGCCGTAGACGCTGACCAGCATGCCGAGGGTGGCGATGATCGGCCACTTGCTCTGCGCGGGGACGTAGTAGTTTTCGTGATTCTCGTGACTCGACATTGTTGTTCTCCTTATGGAGCCTGCGCCACGGGCGGCTTGCGCGCGGTGATATCGAACAGGGTGTAGCCCAGAGTCAGGTGCTTGACGTCCTGCGGCAAATCTCTATCGACGATAAAGCGCACCGGCATCTCGATGCGCTCGCCCGGCTGCAGCACCTGCTGGGTGAAGCAGAAGCATTCGGTCTTGTGGAAGAAGGCCGCCGCCTTGGACGGCGACACGCTGGGAATGGCCTGCGCGGTCATCGGCTCGCTGCTCGGGTTGTAGGCGACGAACAGCATGTCGCGCGGCTCGCCGGGGTGCACCAGGATCTCATCGGCCTGCGGGCCGAACTCCCAGACCATGCCGGCGGCGTTGGTGGCGAGGAACTGCACGCGCACCTGGCGCGCCGCGTCCACCCGCTGCTCGCCCTGGTAGGCGCCGGCGGTCTTGCCGTTGATGCCGAACACCTTGCACATGGCGTCGTAGAACGGCGGCAGGACGAACACGCCGAAGCAGAACATCGCCACCACCACCAGCAGCAGGCGTACGACCAGACGACGGGTGCCGATCACTTCGCTCACGGCCGGCCTCCTACTTCACGTCGGGCGGCGTGCTGAAGGTGTGATAGGGCGCCGGCGAGGGCACCGTCCACTCCAGCCCCTCGGCGCCGTCCCAGGGCTTGGCCGGGGCCGGTTTGCCGCCGCGGATGCACTTGATGACGATGAACAGGAACAGCAGCTGGGTGGCGCCGAACATGAAGGCGCCGATGGACGAGACCATGTTGAAGTTGGCGAACATCATGTTGTAGTCGGGAATGCGCCGCGGCATGCCGGCCAGGCCGACGAAGTGCATAGGGAAGAACGCCAGGTTCATGCCGACGAAGCTCATCCAGAAATGCAGCTTGGCCAGGGTCTCGTCGTACATGTGCCCGGTCCACTTCGGCAGCCAGTAGTAGGCCGAGGCGAAGATGCCGAAGATCGCCCCGGGCACCAGCACGTAATGGAAGTGCGCCACCACGAAGTAGGTGTCGTGGTACTGGAAGTCCGCCGGGGCGATGGCCAGCATCAGCCCGGAGAAGCCGCCGATGGTGAACAGGATGACGAAGGCCACCGAGAACAGCATCGGCGCTTCGAAGGTCATCGAGCCCTGCCACATGGTGCTGGCCCAGTTGAACACCTTCACCCCGGTGGGCACGGCGATCAGCATGGTGGCGTACATGAAGAACAGCTCGCCGGTCAGCGGGATGCCGACGGTGAACATATGGTGCGCCCAGACGATGAACGACAGGAAGGCGATGGAGGCGGTGGCGTAGACCATCGAGGTGTAGCCGAACAGCGGCTTGCGGGCGAAGGCCGGGATGATCGAGCTGACCGCGCCGAACGCCGGCAGGATCATGATGTACACCTCGGGGTGGCCGAAGAACCAGAACACGTGCTGGAACAGCACCGGGTCGCCGCCGCCGGCGGCGTTGAAGAAGCTGGTGCCGAAGTGCACGTCCATCAGCATCATGGTCACGCAGCCGGCCAGTACCGGCATCACCGCGATCAGCAGGAAGGCGGTGATCAGCCAGGTCCAGACGAACAGCGGCATCTTCATCAGGGTCATGCCGGGGGCGCGCAGGTTGAGGATGGTGGCGATCACGTTGATCGCGCCCATGATCGAGCTGATGCCCATCAGGTGCACGGCGAAGATGAAGAAAGTCACCGACTCCGGCGCGTAGGTGGTCGACAGCGGCGCGTAGAAGGTCCAGCCGAAGTTGGGCCCGCCGCCCTCCATGAACAGCGTGCTGATCAGCAGGCCGAAGGCCGCCGGCAGCAGCCAGAAGCTGAAGTTGTTCATCCGTGGCAGGGCCATGTCCGGCGCGCCGACCATCAGCGGGATCATCCAGTTGGCCAGGCCGACGAAGGCCGGCATCACCGCGCCGAACACCATGATCAGGCCGTGCATGGTGGTCATCTGGTTGAAGAATTCCGGCTGCACGATCTGCAGGCCGGGCTGGAACAGCTCGGCGCGGATCACCATGGCCATGGTCCCGCCGAGCAGGAACATGGCGAAGCTGAACCACAGGTACATGGTGCCGATGTCCTTGTGGTTGGTGGTCAGCACCCAGCGCATCAGGCCCTTGGCCGGACCGTGGTGATGGTCATGCGCGGCATGGCCATGGGAATCGATCACTGCACTCATGTCCTTACTCCTGAGCCTTCTTGAAGTCGAGGATGTCCTTGGGCGTGACCATGTCGCCGACCTTGTTGCCCCAGGCGTTGCGCTCGTAAGTGATGATGGCGGCCAGATCGACCTCCGACAGTTGCTTGCCGAAGGCGGCCATGGAGGTGCCCGGCTTGCCGTTGACCACTATGTCGATATGGCCTGCGGCCGGCCCGGTGGCGATGGCCGAGCCCTTGAGCGCCGGGAACATCGGCGGCAGGCCCTCGCCACCGGCCTGGTGGCAGGCGGCGCAGGCGGTGCCGTAGGCCTTCTCGCCGCGCGCCATCAGCTCGTCCAGGGTCCATTCCTTGCTGGTCAGCTCGCGTTCGGCGGCAGCCGCCGCCTTGCGCTCGGCCAGCCAGGCAGCGAAGTCCTCCTTGGATTTGGCCTCGACCACCACCGGCATGAAGCCGTGATCCTTGCCGCACAGCTCGGTGCACTGGCCGCGGTAGATGCCGGGCTCGTCGATGCGCGTCCAGGATTCGTTGATGAAGCCGGGGATGGCGTCCTTCTTCACCGCCAGCGCCGGCACCCACCAGGAGTGGATGACGTCGGCGGCGGTGATCAGGAAGCGCACCTTGGTGCCCACCGGCACTACCAGCGGCTCGTCCACCTCCAGCAGGTAGTGCTCGCCCTTGGCCGCGCGGTTGTCGATCTGCGCCTTGGGCGTGGCCAGGTTGCTGAAGAACTCGACGTCCTGGCCCAAATACTTGTAGTGCCACTTCCACTGGTAGCCGGTGACCTGGATATCCAGTTCCGACTCGGAGGTGTCGTAGATCTCGATCAGGGTCTTGGTCGCCGGAATCGCCATCAGCACCAGGATCGCCAGCGGCACCACGGTCCAGAGGATCTCGACCGTGGTGCTTTCGTGGAAGTGCGCGGGCTCCTGGCCGGTGGCGCGGCGGTGGACGATCATCGACCAGAACATGGCGCCGAACACCACCACGCCGATCACGACGCAGATCCAGAAGATGGTCATGTGCAGGTCGAAGACCGAGCGGCTGACCTCGGTGACACCGGGCGCCATGTTGACCGCCCACTCGGCGTGCGCCGAGCCCAATGCCAGCCACAGCAGGAGGCCCATCCAGACTCGTGGATGTCGCATCATTGCGGGTTCCCCTTATGATTCTTGTTATCCCGCCGGCGGAGCCTGCGGCTAAGGGATCGACTGCCGTACGGGGCGACCATGCCGGCGCTCACTGCCCGCGCTGGTGCCCCTGACTGCTGGCGACTGCTGTCGAAACCTCTCCGTGCCTAAGCCCGTCCGGTTCCATCAGGTACTGCCTTTCGAACTCGAGTATAGACGGCGACTTTCAGCTCGCAACGTCACCGCGAAAATGGCCGAAGCCACGCAAGCCTTGTCCTAAACGCCCCGGCCGGAGCGGGCTGGAGAAAGATCGGCGAGCCCCATATAGCGCGCTCGCATAAGTATTAAAAAATTATGACAATCGCGTCTTAGCCAGCCACACGCGCCGGCTAAGGTTCACGTCCATGTCCTCAAATCGTAGGAGCAGTCATGAACACCGCCGCAATCCGCCAACTGATCGACCAGGCCCGCCAGCACGAGGCCGGCAGCCAGGCCCTCGCGCAGTTCCTGCAGGCCCAGCTGGAGCGCCTGCACCCGGCCATCCGCCTGCCCGCCGAGAACGCCGGCGCCACCCTGAATGCCTTTGTCGTCGCCTATATCGAGCAGGTGCCGGACGTGCTCGACGCCGCCGCCACGGTGGCCAGCGAAGCCGGTATCGAGCGCGTGATCCAGCCGGTGCTGCAGGTGGCCGAGCAGTTCTTCCTGCAGCCGCCGGCGCTGATGGCCGGGCACAACGGCCTCGAAGGCCTGCTCGACGAGGCCTACCTGGCCCACCGCCTGGTCGAGGAGGTCAACGACCGCTACATCGGCCACCTCGGCCAGCCGCTGATCCCGCTGGACACCACCCGCGCCAACCTGATCGCCCATCAGTTGATCGGCGAGCCCTTCGCCAACCAGCTGGACGAGGCGGTGCACCACGCCCTGGCCGGCCTGCTCGACGACGCGAGCTTCGCCCAGCCCTCGGTGCAGGCCTACCGCGAGCGCCTCGCCGCGCCGGGTACGGTCGCCGCCTGGCAACGCTGGCCCTGCCTGTCGCAGCGACTGGGCGTCGAGTTGCAGCTGCCGCAGGAGCGCTGAGCGCCTGTGATTCCCGGTCGCCGGCGGGCGTCTAGCTGCGGTACGCCGGGCCTCGCCCGGCCCTGCCGCGAGCCCGAGCATGCAAGCGCTGTTGAACGAGATACTCGATGAAGTCCGCCCGCTGATCGGCCAGGGCAAAGTGGCCGACTACATTCCCGCCCTGGCCGGGGTGCCGGCCAACCAGCTGGGCATCGCCGTGTACGGCAACGACGGTCAGCTGCACGTGGCCGGCGAGGCGCGCACGCCGTTCTCGATCCAGAGCATCTCCAAGGTGTTCAGTCTGGTGCAGGCCATCGGCCACAGCGGCGAGGCCATCTGGCAGCGCCTCGGCCACGAACCGTCCGGGCAGCCGTTCAACTCGCTGGTGCAGCTCGAGTTCGAGCGTGGCAAGCCGCGCAACCCCTTTATCAACGCCGGCGCGCTGGTGATCTGCGACATCAACCAGTCGCGCTTCGCCGCGCCGGCGCTGTCGATGCGCGACTTCGTCCGGCGCCTGTCGGGCAACCCCGAGGTGACGGTGGACAACCAGGTCGCCGAGTCGGAATACCAGCACCGCGCGCGCAACGCCGCGGCGGCCTACCTGATGCAGTCGTTCGGCAATTTCCACAACGAGGTGGAGGCGGTGCTGCGCAGCTATTTCAGCTGCTGCGCGCTGCGCATGAGCTGCGTCGACCTGGCCCGCGCCTTCGGCTTCCTGGCCAACCAGGGCTTTTGCCGGCACAGCGGCGAGCAGGTGCTGTCGCCGCGGCAGAGCAAGCAGATCAACGCCATCATGGCCACCAGCGGGCTGTACGACGAGGCCGGCAACTTCGCCTACCGGGTCGGCCTGCCGGGCAAGAGCGGCGTCGGCGGCGGCATAGTCGCGGTGGTGCCGGGGCGTTTCAGCGTCTGCGTGTGGTCGCCGGAACTCAACGCCGCCGGCAACTCGCTGGCCGGGATGAAAGCCCTGGAGCTGCTCAGCCAGCGCATCGGCTGGTCGGTGTTCTAAGCCTTACTGCACCAAGGCGCCCTGGTGCGCGCGGCGCACCCTGCGGCCGCGCGTCGCCACGGCGCGCTACAGCAGCTTGCGGTACTGGACGAAACCGGAGCGCTCGCCGATGCGTTCGTAGAGCAGCATGGCCTGGCTGTTGCTCTCGTGGGTCAGCCAGTGCACCCGCGAGCAGCCGGCTTCGCGCGCCTGCTGGTAGACGTGCTGGATCAGCTGGCGGCCGATCCCGCCGCTGCGCTGGCCCTTGGCGACGAACAGGTCCTGCAGGTAGCAGTAGTCGCCGACCGTCCAGGTCGAGCGGTGGATCACCCAGTGCACCAGGCCGACCGCCTCATCGCCCTGCCAGGCCAGCGCCGCGCCCATCGGCTCGGCCGGATCGAGAAAGCGCTGCCAGGTCACGGCGCTGGTCTCGGCGGCGATCTCGGTCATGTAGAAACGCTGGTAGCCCTGCCACAGCGGCAGCCAGGCGGCGTGGTCGGCGGCGCTGACGGGACGGATCTCGAGGCTCATGGCTTCCCTCCTGGTTGGCGTGAGGCGTCAGTCGCTCATCTCACCACAGAGATCGCGCGCCAGCCAGTGCTCCACCTCGGCCGGCGCCAGCCCGGCGCCGAGCAGGGCGAACAGCTTGCCCAGCGCCGCCTCGCGGGTCATGCCGCCGCAGGACACCAGGCCGGCCTCGGCCAGGCGGCTGCCGGCGGCGTACACGCCGAACTCGACATGCCCCTGCGGGCACTGGCTGATCGCCGCCAGCACCACGCCGCGGGCGTGCGCCTCGTCCAGGACCGCCAGCAGCTCGGCGTCGCCGGCCGGGCCGGTGCCGCTGCCGTAGCATTCCAGCAGCAGCCCCTGCACGCCGCTGCCCAGCAGGGCGCGCAGATGGGCGGCCTGCAGCGCCGGGTGCAGCGGCAGCACGGCCAGATTGGTCGCCCGCCGCGGCTGGCGATAGTCGATGCGTGCGTCGATGGCGGCGCGCTCGGCCTGGCGCCGACGCGGCAGCACCTGGAAGGCGTCGAAGGCGTCGCTGCGCAGCTTGGAGCAGCGCGCGCCGTGCAGCAGCTGGCCGTTGAAGTACAGGTGCACGCCCGGCGCCACACCGCGCCGCAACGCGCGCATGGCACCGAACAGGTTGGGCCAGGCGTCGCCACCGGCCACGCCGGCCGGCTGCATGGCGCCGGTCAGCAGCACCGGCACGCCCAGGCCGAGCAGCAAGAAGCTCAGCGCCGCGGCGCTGTAGGCCAGGGTGTCGGTGCCGTGCAGCACCAGCACGGCATCATGGCCGTCGACCTCGACGGCGGCGACTATGGCGTCGCGCAGGGCCAGCCAGTGGCCCGGGTTCATGTTGGCGCTGTCGATCAGCGGCAGCAGCTCGCGAAACTGCCACTGCGGCAGCTCGCCCTGCGCCTCCTCGGCCTGCTGCGCACGCATCCGCGCCTCGAAGCCGGAGGCCGGCGCCAGGCCCGCTTCGCTCATCTGCATGCCAATGGTGCCGCCGGTGTACAGCACCAGCAGTTTCTCAGGGGTCGCCATGGACTCTCCTCGCAAATCACGGGCAAAAGAAAGGGGGCCTTGGCCCCCTCCTTCCTTGCTTGGGTCAACTCAACGCTGGTGCACCCGGTCGCCGATCTCGGCCGGGTCCGCGGCGACGACGGGCTTGGCCGCCTGGCCGGTCCACACCGCCGGGTCGAGGTCCAGGTCGGCGAACTGCTTGGCGTCGAATACCGGCGACTCTACACCAGCCTTGATCTGGCTGTCGTAGTCGCGCATCAGGCGCAGGCCGACCTTGAACAGCAGCGCCAGGGCCACCAGGTTGCAGATGGCCAGCAGGCCCATGGTGACGTCGGCGAAGGCGAACACGGTGCCCAGGTCCTGCACCGAACCCCACAGCACCAGGCACACCACCAGCACGCGGTAGACGATGACCGGCATGCGCTTCTGGCTGAAGAAGCCGAGGGCGTTCTCGCCGAGGTAGTAGTTGTAGATCAGGGTGGTGAAGACGAACAGCAGCAGCGCCAGGCTGACGAACACCCGGCCCCACTCGCCGACCACGGCCGCCAGGGCGGTCTGGGTCAGGACCACGCCGGCCATTTCGCTGCCCGGCTGATAGACGCCGGAGAGCAGGATGATCAGCGCAGTGCTGGTGCACACCAGCAGGGTGTCGATGAACACGCTGAGCGACTGCACGATGCCCTGCGCGGCCGGGTGCTTGACCTCGGCCACCGCGGCCACGTTCGGCGCGCTGCCGAGGCCCGCTTCGTTGGAGAACAGGCCGCGCTTGACGCCCATCATGATCGCCGCACCGATGCCGCCGGCGAAGGCCGGCTCCAGGCCGAAGGCGCTCTTGACGATCAGGGCGAATACCGCCGGCACCTCGGGCAGGTTCAGGCCGATCACCACCAGCGCCATGCCGATGTAGGAGAAGGCCATCACCGGCACCAGCACGTCGGCCATGCTGGCGATGCGCTTGATGCCGCCGAAGATGATCAGGCCGATCACCGCGGTCAGGATCAGGCCGCTGACGATGGTGGGCAGGCCGAAGGTGTCGTGCAGCGAGCTGGCCACGGTGAAGGACTGCACGGCGTTGAAGCCGAAGCCGAAGGTCACCAGCAACAGGATCGACACCACGATGCCCAGCCAGCGCTGGCCGAGGCCGTGCTGGATGTAGAAGGCCGGGCCGCCGCGGTAGCTGCCGTCGGCTTCGCGGCGCTTGTACAGCTGCGCCAGGGAGCACTCGAAGTAGCTGGTGGCCATGCCGACCAGGGCCACGACCCACATCCAGAAGATCGCGCCGGGGCCGCCGAGCATGATCGCCACCGACACGCCGGCGATGTTGCCGGCGCCGACGCGGCCGGCCACCGAGAGCATCAGTGCCTGGAACGAGCTGAGCTGGCCGGGCTGACGCTGGAAGGCCTCGGCGAAGATGCGGAACATGCTGCTGAAGTAGCGGAACTGGACGAAACGCGAGGCGACGGTGAAGTACAGGCCGAGACCGATCAGCATCACGATCAGCAGCTTGCTCCAGATAAGGTCGTTGAGAAGATCGAGCATGGGAGGCTTTCTCTCTTGTTGTTCTGAATGGGAATGCAGCCCCGCCGGGCGGCTGGCGAATGGTTGGCGATAGGGGCCTTGCCAGACAATTTCGCGGGTCGCGGCAACCTGACGCGAGTTGATGCTAGAATCGCGCCACTTGCATCAGCCGGTACGCCCCCATGTCCGATGCCCTCGGCGCCAACCTGAAACTGCTGTGCAGCCACTACCGCTCGATCGCCGAGGTGTGCCGCAAACTGTCGCTCAACCGCGCCCAGTTCAACCGCTACCTGGCCGGGCAGAGCCGGCCGACCGCGCACAACCTCAAGCGCATCTGCGACTTCTTCGGCGTCGAACCCTTCGAGCTGGCCATGCCGAGCGAGCAGTTCGCCCGCCTGGTCGGTGCACGCAGCCCCGACGCCCAGGCGCAGGCCGGCAGCGACCCGCTGCTGGAGCTGTTCGAGCCGCTGCGCCAGCAGGCCAGCCCGATGGGCCGCTACTGCGGCTACTACTTCGAGTACTCCAACTGCATGTCGGTGCCGGGCCAGGTGCTGCTGTCGCTGGTGCACCTGCGCGAGGAGCGCGGCAACTACCTGTTCGAGCGCCAGGAACGCCAGGAGCGTCAGGAACGCACCCGCGGCGGCGCCGAGGACTGGGTGCGCTGCCGCTACCTGGGCGCGGCCTTCTACCTGCAGGACCGGCTGTTCCTCATCGACTACGAGTCGCTGACCGGCAACGAGATCAGCCAGACCATCCTTATCCCCAGCTTCAAGAGCCGCATCACCCGCCTCAACGGCATCAAGACCGGGGTGTCCAGCGGCGACCGGCGCACCCCGGCCTGCACCCGCGTGGTCTGGCAATACCTGGGCAACGAGATCAACCGGGTCAACGCCTACCGCCAGCTGATGCTCTACGCCCCGGACGACGCGCGGATCGACGATGACATCCGCCAGCGCCTGAGCGGCACCCAGCTGCACGACGGCCTGTTCGTGCTGGAATAGCGCGGCGCCATGCGGTGATGGCCAGGATCGGCCAGAGCAGTGCTCGGCTGGCGTGGATAAGCGGTGCGCACGCCGCACCCTGCAATGCGCCGGCAAAAAAAAGGGATGGCCGAGGCCATCCCTGAGGAGCGAGGCTGGTGAGGCCTCCTATGAAAATCGTCGTTCAGGCCGCGTTGTCGCTGTTGTAGACGTCGCGATCCAGCTCCTGCTCGCTACTACCCACCAGGGTGGTGGTCATCAGGTCGCCGGCGACGTTGACCGTGGTGCGCGCCATGTCGAGGATGCGGTCGATACCGGCGATCAGCGCCACGCCTTCCAGCGGCAGGCCGACCGAGGTCAGCACCAGGCCGAGCATGATCAGGCCGGCGCCGGGCACGCCGGCCGTGCCGATCGAGGCCAGGGTGGCGGTGAGGATGATCATCAGGTACTGACCGGCATTCAGGTCGACGCCGAAGGCCTGGGCGATGAACAGCGCCAGCACGCCCTGGTAGATGGCGGTGCCGTCCATGTTGATGGTGGCGCCCACCGGCAGCACGAAACCGGCCACCCCCTGCGACACGCCGAGGTTCTTGCGCGCGCATTCGATGGACACCGGCAGGGTGCCGGCGCTGCTCGAGGTGCTGAAGGCCACCGCCAGCGCCGGGGCGATGCCCTGGAAGAAGCGCAGCGGGCTGAGGCGCGCCAGGCCGCCGATCAGGCCGCCGTAGACCAGCAGCATATGGGCGATGCTGGCCAGGTAGATCACCCCGATCACGCTCGCCAGCGGCAGCAGCACCTCGATGCCGTGGGCGGCGACCACGCCGGCGATCAGCGCGAACACGCCGATGGGCGCCAGGCGCATCACCAGGTCGGTGAGCTTGTAGAACACCTCGGCCAGGCTGTCGAACAGCTTGACCGCCGGCGCGGCCTTGTCGCCGATCAGGTTCATGCTCACGCCCAGGGCGATGGCGAACACGATGATCTGCAGGATGTTGCCCTCGGCGAAGGCGGTGACCGGGTTGGTCGGCACCAGGCCCACCAGGATCTGCACCAGCGAGGGCGCCTGCTTGGCCTCTTCGCTGCCGCTGGCGACCATGTGCATGCCCTCGCCGGGGCTGAACAGGGCGCCGAACGCCAGGCCGATGCTCACCGCGAAGGCGGTGGTGATCAGGTAGATGGCGATGGTCTTGACGCTGATGCGGCCGAGCTTGGCGCTGTCGCTCATGGCGGTGATGCCCGCCACCAGGGAGACGAATACCAGCGGCACGATCAGCATCTTGATCGCGTTGAGGAACAGCGCGCCGATTGGCGCCAGCGCCTGGGCGCCGCTCTTGGACAGCATGCCGACGGCGACGCCGAGGGCCAGACCGACGAGGATCTGCTGCCACAGCGGCACGCGCGCAAGGAGGGAGAGGGAAGCGGTATTGCTCTGACTCATGGTTATCACCCGGATTGTCGTTGTTGTGGGGCCGTCTGTGCGGCCTTCAGCGGTGCCGCCCGGCAGGCTAGGGCGGAAAGCAACGCGCCGCACTCGAACGAGGGCGGCGCGGGTGTTGCCAGGAAGATCAGCCCTGCAGCGGAACCAGGCGCGGGGCGATCATGTTCTCGGGGCGCAGGATGTCGGCCAGGGTGGCCTCGTCCAGCAGCTGCTCCTCGCGCACCAGCTCCAGCACGCCGCGCCCGCTGTCCAGGGCGACCTTGGCAATGCGGGTGGCGTTCTCGTAGCCGATGTAGGGGTTGAGCGCGGTGATCAGGCCGATGGAGTTCTCCATCAGCGCACGGCAATGCGCCTCGTTGGCGGTGATGCCGTCGATGCACAGCTCGCGCAGCATGTCCATGGCGCGGGTCAGCAGGCGGATCGAGTCGAAGATCTTGTAGGCGATCAAGGGCTCCATCACGTTGAGCTGCAGCTGGCCGCCCTCGGCCGCCATGGTCAGCGCCAGGTCGTTGCCGATCACCTCGAAGGCCACCTGGTTGACCGCCTCGGGGATCACCGGGTTGACCTTGCCCGGCATGATCGAGCTGCCCGGCTGACGCGGCGGCAGGTTGATCTCGTTGATCCCGGTGCGCGGGCCGCTGGACAGCAGGCGCAAGTCGTTGCAGATCTTCGACAGCTTGACCGCGGTGCGCTTGAGCATGCCGGAGAACAGCACGAAGGCGCCCATGTCGCTGGTGGCCTCGATCAGGTCGGCCGCCGGCACCACCGGGTGGCCGCTGATGATGGCCAGGCGCTTGACCGCCAGGGCCTGGTATTTCGGGTCGGCGTTGATGCCGGTGCCGATGGCGGTGCCGCCCAGGTTGACCTCGGTGAGCAGGGTCGGGGCTAGCAGCTTGAGGTGCTGCAGGTCTTCGCCGAGGGTGGTGGCGAAGGCGCGGAATTCCTGGCCGAGGGTCATGGGTACGGCGTCCTGCAGCTGGGTGCGGCCCATCTTCAGCACGTGGCCGAACTCCAGGCCCTTGGCGGCGAAGGACTGGATCAGCTTGTCCAGCGCGCTGAGCAGGCTGTCGTGGCCGAGCAGCAGGCCGAGGCGGATGGCGGTCGGGTAGGCGTCGTTGGTCGACTGCGCCATGTTCACGTCGTTGTTCGGGTGCAGGTGCTGGTACTGGCCCTTCTCAAAGCCCATGGCCTCCAACGCGATGTTCGCGATGACTTCGTTCGCGTTCATATTGGTCGAGGTGCCGGCACCGCCCTGGATCATGTCGACCACGAACTGCTCGTGGAACTCGCCCTGGATGATGCGTGCACAGGCAGTGCTGATCGCCGTGTGCTTGGCCGCGGACAGGTGGCCCAGCTCGCGGTTGGCGTCGGCCGAGGCCTGCTTGACCATGGCCAGGCCGATCACCAGTTTCGGGTAATGCGACAGCGGCACGCCGGACAGGCGGAAGTTCTGCACGGCGCGCAGGGTCTGGATGCCGTAATAGGCATCGGCGGGGACTTCGAGGGTGCCGAGCAGGTCTTTTTCGACGCGAACAGATGCAGCAGAGGACATGATGAGGATGGCTCTTGGGAAATGCGGCGAGTGCCGCGATGCCCATAGACTATGGGCTCAGCCACTAGCTCGGCCAATGCCGTTGCTTGCTGCCCTATGCACAATCGGCATAATGTCGGTGTGACTGCGGGATGGCGACAAACGTAGGGTGGGTTAGCCGCATGCTGCCATTGGCGAACATCACCTCGTTCGAAACGCGGCGTAACCCACCATCGGCGCAACGTGATCCATCGCCTGGTGGGTTACGCGACGCACCACGGCAGCTGCGTCTGTCGAACCGCGTTCAGCGTCGCTAACCCACCCTACGCCTCGTGCAAGCCTCGGAAGCCTACGATGAACCTGGAAACCAAATGGCTGGAGGACTTTATCGTCCTGGCCGCCACCCGCAGCTTCTCCCAGGCCGCGGAAAAGCGCTTCGTCACCCAGCCGGCCTTCAGCCGACGTATCCGCAGCCTGGAAGGCATGCTCGGCCTGACCCTGGTCGACCGCTCCTGCACGCCCGTCGAACTCACCGAAGCCGGCCGGCTGTTTCTGGTCACCGCGCGCAGCCTGGTCGAACAGCTCGGCGAAGTGGTGCGCCACCTGCACAACCTGGAAGGTCAGCAGGGCGAGATGCTGTCGATTGCCGCCGCCCACTCGCTGACCCTGGGCTTCTTCCCCGAATGGATCGCCCGCCTGCGCCGCGAAGGCCTGCCACTGACCACCCGACTGGTGGCGACCAACGTCGGCGAGGCGGTGCATTCGCTGCGCGAGGGTGCCTGCGACCTGATCCTCGCCTACTACGACCCGGACGCCGCGCTGCAGATGGATCCGCAGATCTTCCCCTCGCTGCACCTGGGCACCACCTCGATGCTGCCGGTATGCGCGGTGAACGAGGCCGGCGCGCCGCTGTTCGACCTCGACGGCGGGCAGAGCGTGCCGCTGCTGGCTTACAGCGCCGGCGCCTTCCTCGGCCGCTCGGTGAATCTGCTGCTGCGCCAGCGCGCGCTGCGCTCGACCACGGTGTACGAGACCGCCATGGCCGACAGCCTCAAGAGCATGGCCCTGCAGGGCATGGGCGTGGCCTGGGTGCCGCGCCTGTCGGTGACCGCCGAACTGGCACGCGGCGAGCTGGCCATCTGCGGCGGCGAGCATTGGCAGGCACCGCTGGAGATCCGCCTGTACCGCTGCGCCCTGGTGCGCAAGGCGGCGGTGCGTTTGCTGTGGCGCAAGCTGGAGAGTGGTCTGGCCATGTAGGGTGCATGGCCCCTTGGTAGCTGGTGCGCGGCGCCCCCTACGCCGCCGTGCAGTTGGAACTTGCCGCAACGCCCAACTGAGCATCCAGAAACTCCAGCACCCGCCGCGCATAGGTCTCCGGCTGGGCGACATAGGCCAGGGTATGGTCGGCGCCCGGCACCTGCCAGAACTCGCAATCAGTGGCGGCGGTCAGCGCCGCATGCAGTTGCCGGCCGTCCTCGAGCGGGGTGTGGCGATCCTCCTCGCCGTAGATCAGCAGCAGCGGCGGGCGGCCGACCAGGCGCTGCGCGGCATGCAGCGGGCGCAGACGGCGCTCGGCAGCCGGATAGACCAGGCGGCTGAGCGGGATGCCCAGGCGCGGCAACGGGTAGGGCCGCCAGAAGTGCAGCAGGGTGGGGAAGGCCGACTCCAGCACCGCCGCCTTGAACGGATGCTGCGCCAGGGCCAGGGCGCACAGGCCCATGGCCGCGCCCATCGAGGCGCCGAGCAGCGCCACCGGCAACTGCGGGTAGCGCGCCTGCAGCGCCTGCCCGGCGGCGAGCACGTCGAGCGGGTAGTCCATGGTGGTGGAACTGCTCTCGCCGAAGCCGTTGAGGTCGAACAGCATCACGTGATAGCCGGCCGCACGCAGCAGCTCGGCATGCCCGTGCTTGAGCCAGAAGCCCTTGGCCGCCGTGCCCATCGGGTGACACAGCAGCACCGCGCCCCTGGCCTGCCCCGTGTGCGCCTCGCCCAGCAGCGCGGCCAGGCTCGCCCCCGACTCGCTGCTCAGCGACAGCCGCTGCCAGCGCGCCGCATCGACCTGCTCGGGCCAGCGCCAGGGCTTCATGAAGCGCCCGAAAAAGGGTTTTTTGAAGAGCCGGTAGGCTGTATGTTTCATCGCCGCTGTTCTCCTGCCTGGCGTGTCACGGGCAATCGGTGGCGCCCGGGTGAGGCCATGCTAGGCAGCGCGGCGCCGACCCACCATGGGCAAAAACGACCAATAACAGGCGGATAATTCCGCCAGCGGGGCAGGTGAATGAAGGTCACGGTGGTGATGGCCGAGCGCTGTTCGGCCACCAGCGTCTCGGCGGCGCTGGAATTTCTCGAATGCGCCAACGTGCTGCAGCGCTTTCTCACCGGCGACCCGGCGGCGACACCGTTCGAGGTGCACAGCGCCTCACTCGATGGCGCGCCGGTCGACTGCACCGGCGGCCTGCGCCTGACCCCGCAGCTGGCGCTGGGCGAGGTGCAGCACAGCGATCTGGTGATAGTGCCCGGCTTCATGTTCAACATCCTCGGCGTGCTGCCGGCGCTGGAGCCGCTGAGCGCCTGGCTGCGCGAGCGCCATGCGCAAGGCAGCTACATCGCCAGCATGTGCACCGGCACTTTCGTCACCGCCCAGGCCGGCCTGCTCGACGGCCGCCGCGCCACCACTCACTGGATCTTCAGCGAACAGTTCGCCCGGCGTTTTCCGCGGGTGCAGCTGCAGGCCGAACGCAGCGTCACCGACGACGGCCAACTGCTGTGCTCGGCCGGCTCGACCACCGGCAGCGACCTGCTGCTGCACATCATCCGCCGCTTCGCCTCGCCGCAGCTGGCCATCGAGTGTTCGAAGAAGCTCCTGGTCGACAGCGCCGAGCGCCTGCAGACGCCCTATATGAGCGCCTCGTTCAACAAGGCGCACCAGGACGCCGAGGTGCTCAGGGTGCAGATCTGGCTGGAGAAGCACAGCGCCGAGCGTATCGCCATCGACGAGGTCGCCGCGCGCTTCGCCCTGAGCCCGCGCCATCTGATCCGCCGTTTCAAGGACGCCACCGGGCAGACGCCGGTGCAGTACCTGCAGAACCTGCGCCTGGAACGGGCCAAGCACCTGCTGGAGGCCAGCCAGGAGAACTTCGAACGGATCACCCAGCAGGTCGGCTACGAGGACGGCAGCTCCTTCCGCCGCCTGTTCAAGGAACGCGTCGGCCTGTCGCCGGGCGCTTACCGGCGACGCTTCAACCGCCCGGCCTGAACGCCTCACCGGCGGGGCGCCCGGCCGCCGCTCACTTGCCCGACTTGATCGAAGTCCAGGCGCGCGTGCGCACCCGCTCGATCTTCTGCGGCAGCGGTTGCACCACGTACAGCGACTTCTGCAGCTCCGCCGTCGGCGTCAGGTCGGCGTCGGCGGCGATCTCCTTGCCCACCAGCTGCATGCCCGGCAGGTTGGGGTTGGGGTAGCCGAGAAAATCGCTGATCGGCGCGATCACCTGGGGTTCGAGCAGGTGGTTGATGAAGGCATGCGCCTCGTCGACGTTCTGCGCGCTCTTGGGGATGGCCCAGGTGTCGAACCAGATCGGCGCGCCTTCCTTGGGCAGGCGCCAGTTGATCACCACGCCGTTGCCGGCTTCCTTGGCGCGGTTGGCGAACTGGTAGAAGCTGCCGGAGTAGCCGATGGCCACGCAGATGTCGCCGTTGGCGATGTCGGTCATGTACTTGGCCGAATGAAAGTAGGTCACGTACGGGCGCACCTTGAGCAGCAGCTCGGTGACCTTGTCGTAGTCGGCCGGGTTGCTGCTGTTGGGATCGAGACCCAGGTAGTGCAGGGCGATGGGGATGATCTCGGTGGGCGAGTCGAGCATGGCCACGCCGCAGGATTTCAGCTTCTCCATGTACTCGGGCTTGAACACCAGGTCCCAGCTGTTCACCGGGGCATCCTCGCCGAGCGCGGCCTTGACCTTGTCCGGGTTGTAGCCAAGCAGCACGGTGCCGTACATGTAGGGGACGCCGTACTGGTTGCCCGGGTCGTTCTTCTCCAGCAGGCCGAGCAGCACCGGGTCGAGGTTCTTCCAGTTGGGCAGCTTGGACTTGTCCAGCGGGGCGAATACGCCGGCCTTGATCTGGGTTTCGAGGAACTGGTTGGAGGGGATCACCAGGTCGTAGCCGGAGTTACCGGTGAGCAGCTTGGCCTCCAGCGCCTCGTTGGTCTCGAAGGTGTCCCAGGTGATCTGCACGCCGGACTGTTTCTGGAAGTCCTTGGGCACCTCCGGGAGGATGTAGTCGGCCCAGTTGTACACGCGCAGCTCCTTGGCCTGCACCGCGCCGCTGAGCAGGGTGGCGCCGCACAGGGCGACGCCGAGCATCTGTTTGATGGCTTTCATCGTTTCTCACCCCTGAAATGTTGCTCTTGTTTGGCAGGTTCTTGATCGCTGACGAGGCGCCATTCAGGCGCCCTCGAAGCCTTCCAGCACGTTGACCGCATTGACGCCGATGGCCTCCACCGCGTAGCCGCCTTCCATGATGAACAGTGTGGGCAGGCCCAGTGCGGCGATACGCCGGCCCATGGCCAGGTAGTCCGGGCTGTCGAGCTTGAACTGCGAGATCGGGTCTTCCATGTAGGTGTCCACGCCCAGCGACACCACCAACACCTCGGCGCCGTAGTCGGCGATGCGCTGGCAGGCCTGTTCCAGCGCGGCGTTCCAGGTGTCCCAGGAACTGCCCATGGGCAACGGATAGTTGTGGTTGCAGCCCTCGCCGGCGCCCTCGCCCAGTTCGTCGGCATAACCGAGGAAGAACGGGAACTCCTCGGCCGGGTCGCCGTGGATCGAGGCGAACAGCACGTCGCCGCGGCGGTAGAAGATGTCCTGGGTGCCGTTGCCGTGGTGGTAGTCGACGTCGAGGATGGCCACCTTCTTGCGGCCCTGGTCGAGGAAGGCCTGGGCGGCGATGGCGGCGTTGTTCAGGTAGCAGTAACCGCCCATCAGGTCGCCAGCGGCATGGTGGCCTGGCGGCCGGCACAGGGCGAAGGCGCTGTGGGCACCGTTGGCGATTTCCTGCTGGGCGCTGAGCGCGACTTGCGCGGCGCTGTAGGCGGCCTGCCAGGTGCCGGCGGTGATCGGCGCACCGCCGTCGAAGCTGTAGTAGCCGAGCTGGCCGTGCAGGTCGTTGGGGATGATCCGGCGCAGGGTGCGCGCCGGCCAGGTGAAGGGCAGCAGATCGCCCTGGCCGCCCTGCTCCTGCCAGCGCGCCCAGGCGCCCTGGAAGAAGTCCAGGTAGGCCTTGCTGTGAATGCGCTCGATGGGCGCCAGGCCGAAATCCTTGGGCGCGCGGACGTCGCCGAGCTGGCGATTCTTCACGCGGGCCAGAATGTGGTCGGCGCGCTGCGGCTTCTCGAAACAGGGCATCAGCTGGCCGTCGATCAGCTCGCACTTGCCGTGGTGCAGGTGGTGGTCGTCGCTGTAGTAGGTGAGCATGCGAGGCGGCTCCGGGCTTGTTGTTGTGCCGCAATTGTTCGCCCGCCGCGCCCCGGCGGAAAACGCTGGCAACGGCCAAAAGGGGATCGAAATGGCCAAACTGCGATGGCCCTGCCGTCGTAGCCCGGATGCAATCCGGGAATGCCTGACACCCTGTCCCGGATTGCGGCCAGGGTGCGCCATGCGCGCCGATTGGTTCCAGGTGAATGACGCTCTTCTCATCCACCTTCCTTCACATGGCCCTGGTGGATGGATAAAGCGCCATCCACCCTACGCGCGAAAGCGACTCGGCGGCACGCCGCTCCAGCGCTGGAAGGCATGACGAAAGCTGGCGGTCTCGCTGAAGCCGAGCGCCTCGGCGATGCGGTACACCGGCCAGTCCTGCTGGCCGAGCAGGGCCTTGGCGCGCTCGAAGCGCAGCTCGTCGAGCAGGCCCTGGTAGCTGGTGCCCAGCTCCTGCAGGTGGCGGCGCAGGGTGCGCGGCGAGCAGTGCAGCTGCTGCGCCAGCGCCTCCAACCCCGGCGGCGTGGCCAACTGCGCGGCGAGCGCCTGGCGCACCCGCTCCAGCCAGGCCTGACGGCTGGTGAATTCGGCGTTCTGCCGGCGGCAGCGCTCGACCACCTCGCAGTGGGTCACCGGGTCGGCCAGCGGCAGGCGCCGGGTCAGCAGTTCGGCGGGAAAGGCGAAGGCATTGCGCGCAGCGTCGAAGCCCAGCGGGCAGTCGAAGCTCAGCTCGTAGCGCGCCACATAGGCCGGGCGGGCATGGCGGAACTCGGCGCGGGCCAGCGGCAGCGGCCGGCCGAGCAGCTCGTCGCCGATCAGCTTGAGCGAGGCCAGGCACATTTCCACGTTGAACACCTCCAGTTCGGCGGCGTCGCGGTAGTCGCCGGCGCTGACCCAGGCCAGGCCGTCCTCCACCTGCAGTTGCAGGTCGAAGTAGGTGCCGAGCAGCGCCGGGTACTGCAGCAGCAGGCGCCAGGCGTCACCAAAGGTGGCAGCCGAGAGCGCGGCGTAACCGAGCAGGCCGTAGGACGACACATGCAGGCTGCGCCCCAGCTCCAGGCCGAGGTCGGCGCGCAGGGCCAGGGCATTGGCGCACACCTGCAGCTCCTGCACCCGGGTGATGCGCGCCTCGCCATTGCCCGGCTCGTCCGCGGCGATGCCGCTGCCTGCGAGCAGCCGGGGGATCAGCTCGGGCTGCGCGGCGAAGCGTTGCAGGATCAGGGCGACCACGTGCAGGGTGGTCAGGTGGGCGTGCAGCATGGGGGCTTCCGTCTTCGCAGGTCAGCGAAAGAACGCAAGAAGCATGCCGCGGTACGGCGGGCCCTGCCCGCCAGTGGCGATCAACGGTTGCGCAGAATCGCGTTGATGAAGTCGCCCTGGTTCGGCTCGTCCTTGCGCGTGGTGAACAGCAGCTGGCCGTTTTCCTCGCGCAGCTTCATCGCCTCGCCGAAGCGGCATTCGACGCCCTTGATACTGCGCGCCTCGGCCTTGTACGGCGCGGCACGCTCGCACAGGTAGGCGATCTGCCTGACCACCTCGCCGCAGAAGTGCGGCACGCTCAGGCTCATCAGCCGCTCGTCGTCGATAGCGTTCCAGTCCACCCGGGTCGCCAGCGGCGTGTCGCAGGCCTGCGAGGCCTCGCGGTCCATCTGCTGCAGGCGCTGGCTGTAGTCCTGCAGGCGCTTCTTGCGGTCGAAGGCGGCGAAGCGCGCCTGCAGTCCGGCCCTTTCCTGGCGCTGGTAGAGCGCCAGCAGCTCGTCGAGGTTCAGCGCCTGGGTCTGCGCCTGGTCGTAGCCCAGCTCGAAACCCGGGGTGTCCGGCAGGTTGAGCTGGTAGCTCTCGCCGCCCCAGGCACGGCGGCGGTTGAGCAGGTTGTAGTCGCGGCCGTCGAGGCGGATGGCGTAGTCGCGCTGCTCGTGGCCCAGCTCGCGCACCTGGGTGAGGAACACCACCTCGTCGAGCGGATGGTTGATGCCCTTGACCTGCACCAGAGCCTGCTTGCCGTCAGCGGTCGGGGCAAGGATCAGGCTGACGCCCTGGCCGGCGTCGAACGCCTGCGGGTGCTTGGCCAGCTCCAGGGCGGCGACCTGCAGCGAGCACAGCGCCAGGGCGACGAACGAAACAGGCTGCTTCATGGCGATACGTCCTTGTACGGGTGAAGAGTGCGCAGTATAGACCGCGGCGCCGCCGCGGTCGGCGCAGGCTAGAACTGCAGCACCACCCGCCCCTCGATCTGGCCGCCGCGCTTGCGCGCGAAGATGGCGTTGATATCGTCCAGCCTGTCAGCCTGCACCGTGGCCTTGACCAGGCCCTCGCCGGCGAAGTCCAGCGCCTCCTGCAGATCGGCCCGGGTGCCGACGATGGAGGCGGTGATGCCGATGGCCTTGAGCACCACGAGAAAGATCGGCGCGGGGAAGTCGCCCGGCGGGGCACGCCGGCATTGCTGCAGAGCAAGGTTCGGGTGGCTTTCCCCCGCTGCCACAGCTTGCATGACAAACGGTCATGGCCAGTGCCCGCCAGCCGCGGCTTTGCGTTATACTGCGCGGCCTTCGGCCGGCTGCACCCGGCCACCTGTCGCTCACAAGCCACGCCGGTTCTCCCGCGTGGCTTGTTGGTTTTTGACGCGCCGACCGGCGCCGATAGTTAACGCGCCGCAAGGCGCCGATATTTGCCGCGCCGCAAGGCGCCCGATAGAGAGGCACGACGATGAGCGCACTGGTTGGCGTGATCATGGGCTCCAAGTCCGATTGGTCCACCCTTAGCCACACCGCCGAGATGCTGGACAAGCTGGGCATCCCCTACGAGGTCAAGGTGGTCTCCGCCCACCGCACCCCGGACCTGCTGTTCCAGTACGCCGAACAGGCCGAGGAACGCGGCATCCAGGTGATCATCGCCGGTGCCGGTGGCGCCGCCCACCTGCCGGGCATGTGCGCGGCCAAGACCCACCTGCCGGTGCTCGGCGTGCCGGTGCAGTCGTCGATGCTCTCGGGCGTCGACTCGCTGCTGTCGATCGTGCAGATGCCGTCCGGCATCCCGGTCGCCACCCTGGCCATCGGCAAGGCCGGCGCGGTCAACGCCGCCCTGCTCGCCGCCAGCATCCTCGGCCACCAGCACCCGCAGTTCCACGCGGCGCTCAAGCAGTTCCGCGACGAGCAGACCGAGACCGTGCTGAGCAACCCGGACCCGCGCGAGGCCTGATGCGATGAAGATCGGAGTAATAGGCGGCGGCCAGCTGGGCCGCATGCTGGCCCTGGCCGGCACCCCGCTGGGGATGAACTTCGCCTTCCTCGACCCGGCGCCGGACGCCTGCGCCCAGGCCCTCGGCGAACATATCCGCGCCGACTACGGCGACCAGGATCACCTGCGCCAGCTGGCCGACGAGGTCGACCTGGTCACCTTCGAGTTCGAGAGCGTGCCGGCCGAGACCGTGGCCTTCCTCTCCCAGTTCGTGCCGGTCTACCCCTCGGCCGAGGCGCTGCGCATCGCCCGCGACCGCTGGTTCGAAAAATCCATGTTCAAGGACCTGGGCATCCCCACGCCGGACTTCGCCGATATCCAGTCGCAGGCCGACCTCGATGCCGCGGTGGCCGCCATCGGTCTGCCGGCGGTGCTGAAGACCCGCACCCTGGGCTACGACGGCAAGGGCCAGAAGGTCCTGCGCAAGCCGGAGGACGTGGTCGGCGCCTTCGCCGAACTGGGCAGCGTGCCGTGCATCCTCGAGGGCTTCGTGCCCTTCACCGGCGAGGTGTCGCTGATCGCCGTGCGCGCCCGCGACGGCGAGATACGCTTCTACCCGCTGGTGCACAACCGCCACGACAGCGGCATCCTCGCCCTCTCCGTGGCCAGCAGCGCGCATCCGCTGCAGGCGCTGGCCGAGGACTACGTCGGCCGCGTGCTGGAGAAACTCGACTACGTCGGCGTGCTGGCCTTCGAGTTCTTCGAGGTGGACGGCGGCCTCAAGGCCAACGAGATCGCCCCGCGCGTGCACAACTCCGGGCACTGGACCATCGAAGGCGCCGAGTGCAGCCAGTTCGAGAACCACCTGCGTGCCGTCGCCGGCCTGCCGCTGGGCTCCACCGCCAAGCTGGGCGAGAGCGCCATGCTCAACTTCATCGGCACGGTACCGGCGGTAAGCGACGTGGTGGCGATCAAGGATTGCCATCTGCACCACTACGGCAAGGCGTTCAAGGTCGGCCGCAAGGTTGGCCACGCCACCCTGCGCAGCGCCGACCGCGCCAGTCTCGACGCCGGCATCGCGGCCGTCGAAGCGCTGATCGCCAAGGGCTGAAACGGCGATTGGCGACTAAGCTCTTGGACGACGGCCGTCGTCCAAGAGCCCCCTCCATGAAGCGCCTGCTCGCCCTGCTGCCCCTGCTGTTCGCCATGACCGGCGTCGCTGCACAGGAGGTGCTGCGCGTCGATTTCCGCGAACGCCCGCCGGAGATGCGCGCCGTCGACGGCCTGCCCAGCGGCCCGCTGATCAGCGTGCTGGAAACCGCCGCACAACGCCTCGGCGTGCGCCTACACTGGCGCCAGGTGCCCTTCCTGCGCAGCCTCGACGACCTGCGCTCGGGGCGCGTCGACCTGGTGCCGCGGGTGCTGCTCACCGAGCAGCGCCGCGCCTATATCCACTACCTGCCGAGCATTGGCAGCCAGCGCCTGAACGTGCGCTTTATCGTCCGCCCGGGACGCGAAGCCGAACTGGCGCGCTACCCGACCTGTACCAGCAGAACCTGGGGGTCAAACGCGGCACCGCCTATTTCGAGCCGTTCGACAGCGACGACCGACTCGGTCGCGTCTACGCCAGCGACGACGCGCAGCTCGCGGCGATGTTCCGCGCCGGCCGCCTGGACGCCCTGGCCATTCTCGACCCGGCGGCCATCGAGGCGCAGTTCGCCGCGATGAAGTTCCGCGACTACAGCTACGCGCAGTACGCCCACGAACAGCTGCTCGGCAACCACTTCGGTGCCTCGCTCAAGCGCTACCACAGCGACCACCGCGCCCTCTACGAACGCCTGGGCGAGGAACTCCAGCGCATGCGCGAGCAGGGCGAAGTCAGCCTGATCTACCACCGTTACGGCGTACCGGCGCCGGACATGGCGAACTGACAGCGCCTCGCGCCTGTCTCATGCAACGTCTGCCGCACGCGCGGCGCCCCTCAAGGAGAAACGCCACATGGGTATCATCGGCACCATCTTCATCGGCCTGATCGTCGGCCTGATCGCTCGCTTCCTCAAGCCGGGCGACGACAGCATGGGCTGGATCATGACCATCCTGCTCGGCATCGGCGGTTCCATCGCCGCCACCTACGGCGGCCAGGCGCTGGGCATTTACCAGGCCGGCCAGGCGGCCGGTTTCGTCGGCGCGGTGATCGGCGCCGTCGTTCTGCTGATAATCTACGGCGCCATCAAGAAGGGCTAAGCGCTCCTCTGCAGGAGCCGGTTGGCCGGCGATGTTGCCGTCAACAATCGCCCGCTTGGCCGGCTCTGGCTTTTCCGCCGTCACGAGACTCCACCCACCATGCGCCACCTGCTGCTCGCCCTACTGCTGTTCACCGGCCTGGCCCACGCCGAACTGCCGGAAACCGACTGGCTCGACCTGATGCCTCCCGAGGACCGCCAGGCTCTCGAAGAAATGCCCGAACTCCAGCACCAGGGCCCGGAGGGCGACAGCACCTTCTACGCCCCGGGCGGCCTGCGCCAGCAGGAGCAGAACCTGCCGGCGGTGATGTACTCGAGCAAAACCGTGGCCGAGCTGGACGGCAAGGCCCTGCGCCTGGGCGGCTACCCGGTGCCGCTGGAAAACGACGAGCAGGGCAACAGCACCCTGTTCTTCCTCGTGCCCTACCCCGGCGCCTGCATCCACGTGCCGCCACCGCCGCCCAACCAGCTGGTGCTGGTGCGCTACCCCAAGGGCATCCCGCTCGAGGACATCTATGCCCCGCTGTGGGTCAGCGGCACGCTGAAGGTGGAACAGGTCAGCAACGACCTGGCCGACGCGGCCTACGCCATGGACGCGGGCGAAGTACGCCTGGTGACCGACGAAGACCTCTACTGATCGCCCCGGAGCCCGCGCATGCGAGCCGTCGCAAACCGCGCAGTGGGCTCGCCTGACTGTCACGGACAGGGTGTCGGCCTCCCATGCGGCTCGGCCTCCGTTGCGCGTCGTCGATTCGCCATGCAACCGCCATCACTCGGTCATCCTGCCGACATACGCCTGTCCCATCCTGCTCCCTCCAACCAGACAGGGAGCCTTCCATGCACAAGTCAGTTCTCGCCGCCGGCCTGCTCGCCTGCGGCCTGGCCCAAGCCGCCGCCTCGCCCAAAGCCATCCAGCTGACGCCGCTCGGCAGTTACACCAGCGGCCTGTTCGGCCAGTCGGCAGCGGAGATCGTCGCCCACGACCCGGCCAGCCAGCGGCTGTTCGTGGTCAACGCCGCCAGCGGCCTGATCGACGTGCTGGACATACGCGAGCCGAGCCGGCCCACATTACTGTTCAACCTCGACCTGTCTGCCCATGGCGGGGCGGTGAACAGCGTCGCGGTGCGCGACGGGCTGATCGCCGCAGCGGTGGAGAACCGGGTGAAGACCGA
The DNA here is from genome assembly GCF_054110165.1 of Pseudomonas sp. PL-6. Lineage (NCBI taxonomy): Bacteria > Pseudomonadati > Pseudomonadota > Gammaproteobacteria > Pseudomonadales > Pseudomonadaceae > Pseudomonas > Pseudomonas sp. PL-6. The sequence goes on from NZ_CM134189.1 coordinate 5,155,871, forward strand.
GCCCGGTCGCGCCGTGTTCCTCGATCGCGACGGCCAAGTACTGGCCTCGGTGCAGGTCGGTGCCCTGCCGGACATGCTCGTCTTCACTCCGGACGGCAAACACCTGCTGGTAGCCAACGAGGGCGAACCGAGCGACGACTACCTGACCGATCCGGAAGGCTCGGTGAGCATCGTCGAGCTGCCGAAGGACATCGCCAAACTGACCCAGGCCCAGGTCCGCACTGCCGACTTCCGCGCCTTCTCCCGCGCCGACCTGGACCCGTCGGTGCGCATCTTCGGCCCCAATGCCAGCGTCGCCCAGGACCTGGAACCGGAGTACATCAGCGTCGCCCACGACTCCAGGACCGCCTGGGTGACCCTGCAGGAAAACAACGCGGTGGCCGTGCTGGATATCAAGCGCGGCCAGTTCAGGGCCATCCACGGGCTCGGCTTCAAGGACCACAGCCTGCCCGGCAACGAACTGGACGCCAGCGACCGCGACAACCAGATCAATATCCGTAACTGGCCGGTGCTGGGCATGTACCAGCCCGACGCCATCGCCAGCTACCAGTACCGCGGGCGCACCTACCTGGTCACCGCCAACGAGGGCGACGCGCGCGACTACCCCGGATTCAGCGAAGAGGTACGCCTGGGCAGCGCCAACTACCCGCTCAGTCCGCTGCACTTCCCGGATGCCGCCAGCCTCAAGCAGAACGCCAACCTTGGCCGCCTGACCGTCTCCAGCGCCAGCGGCTACAACCCGGACAGCGGCCACTACGAAGCCATCCACGCCTTTGGTGGGCGCTCCTTCTCGATCTGGAGCGAAGACCTCACCCAGGTCTACGACAGCGGCGCCGACTTCGAGCGCATCACCGCCGCGGCCAATCCGCAGTTCTTCAACTCCGACCACGCCAGCAACAGCTTCGACAACCGCAGCGACAACAAGGGCCCGGAGCCGGAGGGGGTGACCCTCGCCAAGCTGTGGGGCAAGACCTACGCCTTCATCGGCCTGGAGCGCATCGGCGGGGTGATGGTCTATGACATCAGCCAGCCGCAGGCGCCGCAGTTCGTGCAGTACTTCAACAATCGCGACTTCGCCACCACCCCGGGCAGCGCCACCGCGGGCGACCTGGGTCCCGAGGGGCTGATGGTGATCGAAGCCGAGCACAGCCCGATCGGCGTGCCCCTGCTGGTGGTGGGCAACGAAGTCAGCGGCACCACCAGTTTGTTCCGTATCGATCGCCAGCATCGCTGAACGGGGCCGGCGGCAGAGAAAAGGCCGGGGGACGTGTCTGGCCTTTTCGATTCACGGAGGACCATTTGCCCTCTACTGACGCCAGACCGGCTAATGGGCGTCCCCTTTTTCTCCAGGCAGTCTTCCTCGCCGACATCAGCCGCATGCCCGGCGTGATCGCCACCCTCTTCGCTCTGCCCAAGATGCGCGATTACCACTACCGCATCCTCTTCGACCGCGACATGCGCATCGCCCCGCGCTACCCGGCTGGCGAGGACGAAGTGCTGTGGTTGCAGTTGCAACATGGGCGCTTGGTGGCGCAGCGGGCGTTCAAGGAGGCGGGTGCGCTGGAGCGGCCCTGACCGCTGCGCGCTATTTTCTCTCCAGCACGCGCGGCGGGATCCTCGCCTGCTTCTGGGCGGCGAGCATTTTCTCGTAGTACTGGTTGTAGGCTTCCCGAGCCTGCTCCCGCTCGTCCAGCGCCCAATACGCATCCGCCAGGTTGAGGTAGGCAACGCCCCTGTCCGGGTGTTTCCGGGTGATGTGTTTCAGCAGTTCGACCGCCTCCGGGTAATGACCGGCCTGCTCGAACAAGAAGCCGAGGTCGTTCGACCAGCCGACCCTTTGCGGGAAATAGTATTTCTCGACGATATAGATTCTGGGGTCGCAGGCGCCGTCCTCCTCACCGGCGAGAAAATAGCCGACGAGAGTCTTCAGTTCTTGCTCGTTACCGGCCTTGTAGGCCTTCAGAGCCGTGTCGAAGTTGCTGGCGACCGTCTCCGGCATCAGCTTCTCCGCCGTGACAGCCGATGATGTCTGATGCGCCAGGCGCAACGCCCTCAATGCGCCGAAGACGCGGGCGCCATCGAAGTCGGCGACCGACGTGACGCCAACGGCCTTGCTGTCGATCGCATAGCTGCTCAACAGCGACTGGTCACACTGGGTGTCGTTCTCGTTGAGCAGTATCTGGGTCAGGTCGAAGGATTTCGCGGTGCCGTCATATCTGAACTTCAGGTTGAAGTTGTAGGCGCCATTACCCTCTTCCCGGGTGGTCAGCAGCAGGTAATCCCCGGCCTTGTTCACGGGTGAGAGCAGGGTATGGCGTTCACCTTGCAGATCGATCACCGTCGACTTGCCCTGGCGCTCAGCGAGCAACTCCACCATGTAGCCGTCGTAGCTGTGGGGCGAATACTCGTTCTCGATGCGTGGCAGAGCGCTTTCCGTGTCGAGCACCACTGCGCCTGAGTGATCGATGATCAGCAGGCGCTGCGCACCGGCGTCGTTACCGTCTGCAATGCGCAGCTCCTGCAGCACGGACAGGCCTTCGGGGCGTATCGCTTCGGCGTGGGCGATGACACTGGCCAGCATCAGGAGGGAGGTGAGCGCCAAATATCGCCTGTCACGTTTATTTCCGTGCAATCTTGGCATCTGTTCCCTTGGAATTTTATTCACAGCTCATGTGTCGAGTAATAAAAGGTGTAACTACCCTATCCATGAATGCTAGGGAAGTTCTGAAAAAGCCATTTATCGTCACTCCCGCGAAGGCGGGAGCCCAGGGACTACGCAGGTTCTGGATTCCCGCCTACGCGGGAATGACGGTTATTTCAGAGTTCCCTAGTGGCGCTCATATGTCAGGCGCGATGTGCTTCAAATAATCCGCCCTATCATTACTCATCCTTGATAGGCAGTTGTTAATCGTTACCTGATACGCTTCTGCAGTTTCTTCTATTTCAAAAGCCTCAAGTTTGCAATCGGCATCTCGTAATTTGATCCACTCTCGCTGCGCGCCCCTCAGTAGAGAAATATATTGATCCGCCAGCAAGGGCGCTTGCTTGTACTGGTGCCTGATTCGATCAAGAGCTGCCTTGTAGGCTGAATTCAGAAGTTTATCCGATATGTCTTTTCTATATTCTGCACACTGTGCGATCTGCTGAGAGGCTTCAACTCTTTCACATGGATCTTCAACGGTGTTACTGAGTGCTGGAAATGTACAAAAAAGCAAGAGAAATGGATATATTCTTCTCATACTAAGAGCTCTAGTTATTCCTGAGATAGCGGGCTCTATTTCTTCCCGGTTCGTATTGGCTAATAGCAGGTGTGTTTTCTATATAGCGAATCAATTCTTCCTTGTTATTTTTCATCCCTGCCTTCATCGGATTTGGCCCCTTAGTGAAGCCTTGATAAACAAAATCTACCAACACATCCCTGATGACTTGGTCAAGAGCGCTCCATTCGACTCTATTCGACTCGTTCGAAGTCCAGTAATTGTAGTTTTTAATAGCGCACTCTACATAGTCTGGATAAATTGTATTGAAGAGAATAATTTCCTGCTCTACAGTTATTTCCCCAATGCTTGCCTTATTCTCTCTTACAAATTGCTGAGCAGCCGCGCCTTTCTTCCCGAAAGCCTGAGAAATCTTCGTTGCCTGATCATGCTCGATGCCGGCATTTTTCATATGGTTGTAGATTTCTGACTCGGTTCTGGAACCCATATCATAACCACGCCCCAGAGTTACCCCTGACAGATCGTTTCCTGGCCAGTGAATGACACGACTGAAGTACGGAGAAGTGGGGATATTATTCCCTTCAGCGTCAAATGTTATTTGCCCTTCTTTAATCGTGGGGACAGCCTTATCGGCTGTACTGAACGCACCGATAAGAGCGAGCGGTTGCAAGTGCCACGCTTTTCCGTCCGTGCTAATACCATATTTCCCAGCCACATCGCTCCACCAGCTCAGGGCCTGGATGCGCTTCTTCTCTTCGACCCAGTCCTGGTTGGGGTCATCGGCTGCGTGGCCCATCAGGTCGTCGAGTTCGTCCCAGCGCGCAGCATCCCAGAACCACTCGCTGTCATGGCGCGTGACGAGCTGCGAGATGGATTGGGCATGCCAGGGCTTTTCCAGTGCTGCCTTGACTTCTTCGGCGGTCATCTTGCCGTCGCGGTTGGTGTCGATGATGTCGTAAAGACGGTTGCGCACCGGGCCTTTGTCGGACTGGTCGATGGCGCCCTGATAGCTTGCCTGTTCATCCTCGGAGAGGCGGCGAGCCGCATTGAGGTAGTAGGCCAGCCCCGAGCTGGGGGGATCGGCATCTTCAAGAAAATCGAAGCCTTCCCATTCCCATGGGCTATGGCGGGTGGTGATCAGTTCCTGCTCCGCCAGCCAGCCGTTGATCGGCTTGCCGTCCTTGTCGGCCAGCAGATCGTCGAGTCGCCACCAGTGGACTTCGGGCGTGCAGCCGGTTGCTGTGTTGCTGGCCGGAACCTTGAACCTGGCCTCGGCCGGGATAGCATTCAGCACGCTCTGCGGCAGGATCAGGTCGACGCCGATCTCAGTACCTTCATCGCTCAGTTTCGGCGGATTATCGCTTTTGATGTCATCGCGGTGCGCAATGAGTTTGCTGGCTCCGGCGTGGATCTTGAGCAGGGTCTTTTCCTCGTCCGGCAGGCTCTGCGCCCAGCTGCGGCTTTGGCTGACGAACGCAGGCACGTCCTCGCAACTGAAGACTTCCAGATGCAGCAGTTCCTGAAGCGAACCGTCGCTCTGATTCTGGTACTTACCGACATGGCCGATCAGGTCGCCGGCCTTGATCGGCACGGGCGGATCGAGGAGTACCACCGAGCCCGTGGCCTTGGGCTGCGATTGAGCCGTCAGGAAGGAGGAGGCGACATAGCCCGGCAGGCTGCCGTCCTCTCTTGGCGTGAGGGCGGCCTGGTCATTGCCGCTGATCACCTGTTCGAGCTTGAGGAAGGCGCCCTCGCCCGAGGCGCGAACCTGGGCACCCTTGCTGAGTTTGCCGATGATCGGCGCATTACTGCGGGCTTCGGCCCTGACGTTGAGTTCGCCACTGCGGGTGTTGACGGTATAGATGCCGGAACCCCAGAAGGCTGGCTGCTCCAGCTTCTCGTCCTGTCGGTAGTCTTTCCAACATTTGAGGTGCATGTAGAGGCTGTAGAGGGCCAGCGCAGGCGGCTTGGGCTTCGACTCGTCAGCGGTTGCGGGTACCTTGGGCTGCAGCGTGTGCCTGACAAGAACGAAGCCGGTGGAGAACGGCGCCCTGACCTGCAGCGGTGGCCGACCGGCGTAGGTGCTGACAGGGTATTCATTGTCGATGCGATAAGCGACCACTTCACCATGGGTCATGCAGTTGACACGGCTCTGATCGAAGACTTCAGAGGTGCCCTTGTCCAGGTGGATGCCGCCGTGCCAGAGGCCGTTTCCACCGATGGGGTAGAACCCGGCCCTGGCCTTGCTCAAGGCGGTCAGGTGTTGCAGTGCATGGCCGGCGGACGCCGAGCATGGGTAGCACCAGTCCCCCCTGGCTGCGCTTTCGCCGCCACCGACAACGTCCGGTTTTTCCTCGTCCGGGTTGAGGGTGCCGCTGACCATGTCGGCGATGTAGCGCTTGAAATCGCCTTCCTCCAGCTCGGCATGGACGTGGATGGCGTAACTCTGTGCCCCCGTCCTGCCCGTTCCGGCCTGGAGGCCAATGTGCTGGCCGTAGGTGATAGCGTCTCCGTCGTTGACCTTGAACGTGGGGTGAAGGTGCAGAATCTGCCCGATCAGTTGGCCGTTGCTGGGGGCGTCATAAATCTTCAGCGTGCCGTAAGCGCGGCTGGTCTTGGCATAGCCGGTCAGGGGGCTGGGAACCGGGATGGATTGGTTGCTGCCATCAACGAGCAGCACGAAATCCTTTTTGATAAGCGTGCGGCCACCGACATGACGCACCTCTTCGAGCTGGCCGTTGATGGTCTCGTAGTCCCGGTTGGGTTCACGGCCAGCCGAAGGGTGATGCTTGGCAAGATCTTCGTAGCGGTTTACATCCTCGATGCGGCTTCCAACACTTTCAACGATTTTGTAGCGACGTCCTGTCATGACTTGTCCTATGAAAAGCTTGTAATCGTATTCAACGGTCAGAGGCCACAGGCCGCTCCGAAGGTCTTGTAGGTCTCTGTCTCGCCGGCCGATTTGAAGGTGAGGTCAACGTGCCGGTCATCTGACTCGCCGTACTCCGAATGATTGAACTGCCTGACCGTAGTGAGCGTGGCACTCATGTCCTCGTAGACGTAGGACGTGCGGGTCTCGCTGATATCGGTCTGTTGCAGCTCTTGGACGGTGCCGGCGATCTTGACGAACAGCACCTCATCTATTTCGACGGCTATCGGCTGAGCGTCACGCAGGGCCTGATACTGCTCATCAGCCGGAACCAGCGCGCAGCGGTAATTCTCGATACCGCCGCCCTCCTGGTACTGGGTGACGGCTTCCTGGTAGGTGATGGGTTCGAGTTCGATGGCAGCACAACCCGCCAGATACCCGCAGGACAGGATGAACAGCAGCACCTGACCTGCGGAGCGTTGAAAGGGTCGTTTCTTGATCCTGGTATTCATCGTTTGGTTCAGCCCGAAAAATTCATGGTTCTTTTCACTTTCTTTTTAGGGTTGAGCAGACCGGCAAATGCCTGCTCCAACAAACTCCCCGCCTTGTCGCTATCGGCCATACCCGGCAGCACCGGTGGCTTGATCTTGAGTCCCGAGCCCTTGCCCGGCGAGCCACCGGCGTTGATCCTGGCCAGCGGGCCGGAGATGGTGATGCCGCCGGGGTCGAGTTTGATGAAGCTGCCGCCGGCCTTGATGGTCAGTTCGATGCCGGCTTCGATGACCATTTTCTGCCCGGCCTTGAGGTGGATCTCGCGGCCGGCCTTGGTCAGTTGCGCGGTGCCCAGCTTGATGTGCTGGTCGGTCGCTACCGTCAGGTGATCCTGGGGTTTGACCTCCACCTTGCGGTCGGCGGTGACGGTGAGGTGCTCCTCGGCCAGCAGTTCGGTGTAGCTGTTCTTCTCCACGGTGTCGTGGCGTTCGTTGCCGACGCGGATCTTCTGGTCGTGCTCGATGTTCTCGTCCCAGTCGCGCTGGGCGTGGATGTAGATCTGCTCGGCGCCCTTGCGATCCTCGATGCGCAGTTCGTTGTAGCCGCCACCGCCGGGGCTGCTCAGGGTCTTGAACACGCTGCGGGTCTTGTTCGCCGGCAGGTCGTAGGGGACGACATGTTCGGCGTGATACAGGCAGCCGGTGACCAAGGGCTGATCGGGGTCGCCTTCGAGGAAGGTGACCAGCACTTCCATGCCGATGCGCGGGATGGTGATGGCGCCGTAGCGATCACCGGCCCAACTGGAGCTGACGCGCAGCCAGCAGCTGGTCTTCTCGTCGGCCTGGCCTTCCCGGTCCCAGAAGAACTGCACCTTCACTCGACCATATTCGTCGCAGTGGATTTCTTCGCCGGCCGGTCCCGTGACCACGGCGCTCTGGCTGCCCAAAACGCGGGGTTTGGGGTGTTCCAACGGCGGGCGGAAGGGCACATTCCAGGGGGTGGCGAGGAAGCGGTTGCGGTAGCCTTGGTGGAAATCCGAGTCGCCCCTTTCCCCCTCACCCCAGCCCTCTCCCCGGAGGGGAGAGGGGGTCGATCTGCGTAGATCACTGGTGATCGACTCTTCCAGCACCTGCGGCTGTTTACCTTCGTGCAGCACTTCGGTGAGCAGCCAGAGGTCGTTCCATTCGCGGCGCGGGTGTTCGGAGATTTCCAGCAGGTGCCCCGTAACCAGCCGCGGCTGGTCGCTCTGGCCTTCGAGTTGCTGGTAGTCGGCGCGGTGGCGTTCCAGGGCGCGCTTGGCCAGGTGCTTGCCACGCGTGCGGTCGGTGTAGCGGCCGGGGTAGTCGTAGTCTTCCAGATCGGGCAGACCGTCGTTTTCGCCGGCCTGCTCGCCCTGGTAGGCCGCCTCCAGCAGCAGGCGCGGCTGCTCGAAGTCGTAGTCGCGGCGGGCGGTGCGGCGGGTGCGGGTTTCCAGGCGCAGGGCCAGGCGCTTGATCACCGGATCGTCGGCGGTCATGCCGCTGTCCTGGATATAGGGCGTGGGCTGGCCGAGCTTGGCGAAGGCGGTCTGGTCGTCGCCGAAGCACAGCACGTGGCCGCTTGCGCTGTGCTGGAAGTGGTAGTGGATGCCTTCCTCCTCGCACAGGCGCTGGACGAAGTGCAGGTCGCTCTCGTCGTACTGCACGCAGTACTCGCGCTGCGGGTAGACGGTGGGGCCGAGCTGGAACTGGTAGCCACTCTGGACGATGCCGTGCTCTTCCAGCACCTGGGCGACGATCTGCGGTACCGTCAGGTGCTGAAAGATGCGCTGGTTGGTGCGGTGCGCCAGATAGGCGAGCTGCGGCACGATGGCCAGGCGATAGCGGGTCAGGCGTTTGCCGGACTCGCCCTGCTCGACCCGGTGGATCAGGCCGTGGATGCCGTCGCCATTGGGGCTGAAGGCAAGGAAGGCGCGCTGATACAGCAGACTGGTCAGATCGAGATCCGGCCGTTCACTGATCAGCTCGACGTCGAAGCGATAGGGCTGGCTGATGGCCTCGCGGCCGCTGAATTCGAGCACCTGCAGATCGTGCTCGACGCCTTCGATGGTCAGGCTGAAATGGGTTTCATTGGCCGGGTTGAACATGTGCGTATCCTTTCGATTGAGTCCTTATGCCTTGCCCAGCCAGCGGCGCAAACGCGAGGCCGGTGGTCGGCGAAACGCCTCGAGCAGCTCGCTGCAGCCGATCTGCCGCTGGCTTTCGTCGAAGGCCAGCGCGGTGCGCAGAGCCTGCCAGCAGTGCAGCGGCACCTGCGCCGGGCGTTGCAACTGCCTGTCCAGCTCCATGCTCTTGGCCTGCTTGGCGCTGAGGCGGCGGAACGGGTGTTGTCCGCTGGCCAGCTCGACCAGCACGCAGGCCAGCGCATAGACATCGGCAGCCGCCGACAGCGGCGCGCCTTCGAGCAATTCCAGCGCGGCGTAGCGCGGTGTCCAGGCGGCGATGCGGCTGCGGCACAGGCGCGGCAGGCCGGGCAGCAGGCCCTCCACCGGCTGGCCGAGACCATAGTCGAACAGGCGCAGGCCGTCTTCGGCCAGCATCACATTGCTCGGCTTGAGATCGCCATGCAGCACGCCCAGCTGGTGCGAATAGCACAGGGCTTCGAGCAGCGGGACGGCGATACCGCGCAGCTCGTCCCAGGGTAGGCCCTCGGGGCGTTCGCAGAGCAGCTGATCGAGGGTCAGGCCGCGCAGCAGTTCCAGGGTGATGAAGGCGCGCTGGCTGGGAATGTCCACCTCGAAACCGAACAGGCGCACCACGTTGGGGTGGCTGAGCCGCGCGGTGAGGGCGAACTCGCTGTAGAGCAGGGCGTTGGCGTCCGGGTATTCGGCGAAGTCGTCGCTCAGGGTCTTCAGCGCGACATAGGGCTCGGGGTCGCCGAACTGTTCGCGCAGCAGATCGCGCGCGCGGTATACCGCGCCCATGCCGCCGACACCGAGCAGACGCTCGATCCGGTAGCGGCCGCCGAGCACCTCCGGCAGCTCGCCCGGCTCCTGGCGCGGCGTTTCGCGCACAGGTTCCCTGGCCGCGGTGGCGGCCAGGGCGAAGTAGGTGAGGTCGCTGGCTTCGGCGGCTTCGATCATTGGCGGATCACCACGGCACTGAGGTTGTCACGGGCCGGGCCGTCGAGCACGCGCTGGAACAGGCGCTCCACGGCCAGGTGCGGCGAAGGCAGGTTGAGGCAGGCGCCCAGCTCGTCGGCGGAAACGCCCTGGTAGAGGCCGTCGCTGCACAGCAGGAAGACATCGCCGGGCAGCACGTCGAGTTCGAGGATGTCCAGTTGCAGGGTTTCGGCGGCGCCGATGGCGCGGGTCAGGGCATGCGCCGCCGGGTGGCGCGCGGCTTCCTGCGGCGCCAGGCCCTGTTCGTCGATCAGTTGCTGCACCAGTGAATGGTCGCGACTGAGCTGATACAGCCGCGCGCCGCGCCACAGGTAGCAGCGGCTATCACCGGCCCAGACGCAGGCGGCGCGGTCCTCCTCGAGCAACAGGGCTACTACGGTGCTGCCGATCACCGTGTCAGGGCGATCGGCAGTGACCGTCAGCTCCTGACCGAGACGATGATTGAGCCGGTGCAGCGCCTGGCGCAACTCCACCAGACGCTGGGCGAGGCTGCCTTCCGGCAGCTCGGCCAGATGCTCGACGATCAGACGGCTGGCCAGGGCACCGTTCTGATGCCCGCCCATACCGTCGGCCACCACCCACAGGCCCTGCTCGGGCAGGGCCAGGAAGGCATCCTCGTTGCGCGCGCGCACCTTGCCGGTGTCGGTGCGCGCTGCGCTGCGCCAGGCGTTGGCAACTGCCGTCATCAGAGCGTCGCCGGCAGCTTGAAGCTGCGCAGCAGGCCGATGTCGAACGGGTTCGGCGAGCGCTGGCTGTGCAGCAGGTAGTTGGCGTGCAGGCCGCCCAGGTTGGCCTTGAGGATCAGCACGTCACGACCGCTGTGGTAGTCCACGTCCATCAGGTCGAGCAGGCGGAACAGCGACCAGGGGCCGGTGTTCTTCTCGATGCCGACGCGGCGACCGCCAAGCTCTTCAACTACCAGGCTGGTGCGGTCTTCCTCGCTCGCCGCCGGCCAGCGGAAGGCGGTGGCAACGATCGGGCCGTGGCGGTATTCCAGCTGCTGCTTGCCGAAGCGGAAGTCGGCGCGACTCAGGCTGGAGTCCAGCGAGTAGGGCTCGAGCTTGAACAGTACCTGCGGCTCGGCCGGGTTCTCGGCGAAGAAGCTGCGGCGGATCACCTGGGCGCGACTCATCTGCAGGAGGAACTCGCGCGACAGCGGCAGGCCGCGGCCATCGACGCGTCGCAGGCGGTATTCGTCGGCGCTGCCGCTGACGAAGGGGCGCAGGTACTGGTCGAAGAAGCGCTCGGCGATGCCCTGGGCCTTGAAGAACTCGCGGAAATCCGCCACTGCCACGTCGCTCTCGCTGTGCGCGCTGAACGGGTAACGCTGCTTCAGCGAGTTGTCGTAGGCGGCGTACAGCTCGCTCTGATAGCGCTGATTGAGGAAGTGGTAGGCATCATTGAGCACCAGGGTCCAGCTGTCCTCGGCCAGCAGCGCCAGCCAGTTGCCCACCGGTTGCGGCAGTCGCGCGGCGGCGCTGCGCACCTGGTTGATCGCGTCACGCTTGCCGGCCATGCGCGCCTTGGCCATCTCGAACGCAGCCTGGTCGCTGGCACCGGCATTGGCCAGGCTGGCCAGCTGGCGCTGCAGTTCGTCCAGCGCCTGCAGGCTGGCGGCCAGTTCGACACCGGCGCCGCCGTTGTCGTCGAGCAGCTTGTGCAGCACTTCGAAGCGGCGCTCCAGAGTCTTGCGCGCGGTGTCCGGGGTATTCTTGGCCAGGGCCTGCTGCGCCTGTTCGGCGGCGGCACTGGCCAGCTTGGCGGCCTTGCCCAGCTTGCCCTTGGCGCCCTCCAGCGCTTCGGCGGCGGCACCAGCGTCGTCGGCGGCCTCGGCCAGGCCCTTGAAGCGGGTGTTGTCGCGCACTTCCACCAGCAGTTGCAGCAGCGGCGAATTGGCCGCGGTCAGGCCGCCGAGCAGGGCGGCGCCTCGGCCGGCACTGCCGATCGGCTCCAGGCTGAGCTGGGCGATGGCCTCGCCCCAGTAGTTGCCGTAATCACGGAAGTACAGCTGCTCCAGCTCTACCATCAGGCGGCCGAGGTCGCCGGCGCTGAGGCTCTCGCCCTCGCCCAGTACCCAGTTGTCACGCAGGATCTCGCGCACCAGGTTGCCGCCCTGGGCGGTGAAGGTCTTGCTGTAGCCGGCCTGGGTGTAGAAGCCGGGGATGGCGTAGTCGCTGCCATTGATCAGCCCGGCCTGCGGCCCGAGCTTCTGGCTCAGACGGTAGTCCGGCAGGCTGCGCGCCTGTTCACGCAGCATGCGATAGACCACATTGGCCAGCGACTCGCTGCGCAGCACCTGGCGCGCCTGGGCGACCAGCTGGGCGTTGAGCGCATAGGGCGCGAAGGACTCGTCGAGCAGACGGGCGAAATGGGTGTTGAGGCCATGCTGCGCCGGGCTGTTGCCGGCATAGCGCAACGACCAGTCGGCGGCTACCCACTCCTTGAGGAAGGCGGCGTCGCGGCGCTCTTCCAGGTTGAGCATCAGGTAGGCGCGCAGGCTGCCGAGCAGGCGCTCGCGGTCGCCGAGGTTGGCGCGGATCTGCGCCTCCAGCTGACGCGCCACACGTGGCAGCAGCAGGGTTTCCAGCTCGGCGCGGTAGGTCGAATAAACGGCCGGATTGACCGCCTCGCCCTGGAACAGGCCGGTACGCTGCAGGTAGGACACCTCGCCCTTGGGCGGGAACACCAGGGTCGCGGCGTAGCTGCTGTCTAGCGCCTTGAGGGTTTGCAGGGCATCGTCCTGCGCATTGATCGAACCATGCTCGCGGGTAAGCTTCTGGGCGATCTCGCGCAGCTGTTCCAGGCGCCCGTGGTTGGCCGAGAAGCCGCTGGCCCAGAGCACACCGAACAGCGCCAGCACGGCGAACGCGGTGGCATACATGGCGCGCTGGCCCCAGTCGATGCGGCGCACTTCCTGCTGGTCGAGCCCGGCCAGGTCGGCCTCGGGGAAGATCACCCGGCTGAGCAGGTGGTTGATGAAGCGTGCACGGCCCGAGCGGAAGGTCGGCAGCGCGCTGCCGGCCAGGCCGAGGTTGCGGCCGATGCCGGCGGTCAGCGGGTCGAGCTGCTCGTTGAGCTGCGGCGCGCTGGTCAGGTAGAAGCCGCGCAGCTTGCTGGCGCGCTGGTAGCGGTTGCCGGCGAAGGCCAGTTCGATGAACAGGCACAGGCGCTCGCCGATCTGGCCGAGCTGGTGCGGGAAGTCGAGGATGCGACCACGGCGCTGGGTGTCGCGCTCCTGGTGCATGCGCAGGATCACCTGGCTGTTGAGACGGCGCAGCAGTTCCTCGAACTCCTGGCGCACCACGGTCACGTCGCTGGCGTTCTGCTCCTTGCGGAAGCTGGCGCCGAGCACCTGCTCGCTCTCCTCGCGCGACAGCTGGTCGAAGAACTCGTCGAAGCCCAGCACCTTGTCGGCCTTGCTCAGCACCAGGTAGACCGGCACGTCGGCGCCCAGGCGCTGATGGATCTCGTGCAGGCGCTGGCGGGTCTGGCGGGCCAGGGTTTCCAGCTCCACCTCGCTGCCGCCCTGCAGCTGCTCGACCGGAATGCTCACCAGCACGCCATTGAGCGGGCGCGCGCGACGCTGGCGCAGCAGGCCGAGCAGGGTGCCCCAGGCGCGGCCGTCGACCTGCGCGTCGGGCTGGGTCAGGTAGCGCCCGGCGGTGTCGATCAGCACGGCGTGGTCGGCGAAGTACCAGTCCGCGTAGCGGGTGCCGGAAACGTCCTTGGTCAGGCGCTGGCTGTCGCCGCGGTTGAGCGGGAAGTCCAGGCCGGAGAAGTCCAGCAGGCTGGTCTTGCCGCTGCCCTGCGGGCCGAGCAGCAGGTACCAGGGCAGGTCGTTGCGCCACTTCTCGCTGCGCCCGCGGTACAGGCTGGAGCGCTTGAGGGTGCGCAGGGCGTCCTTGAAGCGGTGGCGCAGCTCATTCTGCTCCTCGCCGATCTGCTCCTCGCGGCGCAGGCGCTCCTGCGCCTCGGCGTCGTTCTCCTCGGCCTTCTTGCGTGCGCTGGCGCGCCAGCTGGCGAACACCATGGCCAGGCCCCAGAGCAGGAACAGCAGGCTGATGGTCAGCAGGCGGCTGGTGGCCGACTCCCAGAACTTGTAGTCGTCGACCGCCAGCAGCGGGCCGACGAACCACACCAGCAGGGCGAGGACCAGCACCAGCAGCAGGCTCCAGACCCAGGTCTTGCGGAAAAAGGCGCCAAGTTTGGCGAAGAAGCTCTTCATTTCACGTCATCCATGCTGACACCCGAGGCCGGGTCGAGTTGCTGATACGGCTTGAGGACGGTGTCGCGCTGCTCGCCGAGCACCCAGGCGAAACCGGCATACATCATCACCAGGCACATCAGGGTGAACAGCGCCACCAGCCACCAGGGCACGATGCGCACCAGGCGCCGGCGGGTGTCCTTGAGGCCCTGCCAGTGCGGCGAGACTTCGCGCGGCACGTCGCCGCGCAGCTGACGGATCTGCCGATAGAGGCTGTCGCGCACCGCTTCCAGCTCGAGCATGCCGCGCGGCAGCACGCGGTACTTGCCCTCGAAACCGAGCGACAGGCATAGGTACATCAGCTCCAGCATCGGCAGGTGCTTGACCGGGTTGCGCGACAGGCGTTCGAGCAGCTGGAAGAACTTCTCGCCGCCGAAGGTCTCGTTGTGGAAGGACGACAGCAGGCTCATCTGCGACCACTGGCTCTCGTTGCCCCAGGGCGTGGTCACCACGGCCTCGTCGACCACGGTGCACAGCACGTAGCGCGCGGCCATCACCTGGCTGCTTTCCGCGCCGTCGTGCAGGGCGCGGTGTTCGAACAGCTTGATCTCGCGAGTCAGGCGCTGGTTGAGGGCGTCCAGGTCCTCGCTTTCGAAGCTGTGCTTGAGCCGCACCACCTCCGAGAGCAGCGCGGAGGCCGCCGCCACCAGCGGGTTGAGGCTGATATTGAAGCTCTCCGCCGGGCGCAGGCGCGCGGCGAAGATCATGCGTTCTTCCAGCTGCTCGAATTTCGGCGGCGCGCTGAAGTCGGTCAGCGGGCTTTCGGCGCGGGCTTCGCCCTTGCGGTTGAGGATGACCGTCTTGTCATCCTGGCCGTATTCCATTTCCTTGATGGTCATCGTCAGTTCCTGATCGCCCAGAATTTCAGCTCAAGCCCGGAGAACTCGCCGGACACGTGGAAGGCGAAGCCGCCGGAGCGTTCCAGCTGCGCCAGTTCCTCGGAGCTGAGCTCCAAGGCGAAGTAGGTCTTGCCCGAATGGAAGGGGATCTGCCGCGGTGCCACCGGCAGCGGTTTGACCTTGATCCCCGGCAGGTGCAGGTTGACCAGCTGGCGGATGCGCTCCACCGGGCCGACCTTGAGGTGTGCCGGCAGGCGCTGGCGCAGCTCCTCGGAGTCGCACTGGGCGCTGGCGGCGAGCACGAAGCTGGAGGTGCCGAGCAGCTTGTGGTCGTGCAGCGGCGACACCTGGATGCCGTACTGGCGCTGCTGCAGGAGCATTTCGATGGCGTGCTGTTCGAGCACCATCGACAGCACCTGGCGAATGGCGTCCATCAGCTTGCGGAAGCTCATGCCCTGGTCGCTGTGCAGGTAGCGGCCTTCCAGGCGCGGGCGCTTGGTCTCGCTGGAGAAGGTGGCCAGCTCGCCGAGCAGGCCCACCAGTTCGCGGTAGATCTGCTCCGGATGCACCTGCTCGACGCCCAGGTGGTGACGCAGGATCGGCTCGTAGCGGTTGATCAGCTGCAGCATCATGAAGTCGCCAACCTCGGCGCCGCCCACCTTGCCGGTGGCGCGGATGCGCTCGGCGAGGATGTCGCCGCGGTGGGCGAGCATGCTGATCACTTCCTTGAGGCAGCTCAGCAGATAGCCGGAGGCCTGGAAGTTGACGTAGGTCGGGCTGAACTCGGGGTCGAGGCTGATCACCCCGTCCGGCGTGGTGTCGAGCACCTCGCACAGCTTGAGCTTCACATAGGCCTGGTCGCTCTGCTGCTCGCCGAGCAGCAAGCGGAAATCCGGGCGGCCGGTGCTGACCTGACTGTGGCTGCTGTCGCCGGCGTTGCAGTCGGCGACTTCCTCGTCGAAGGCGACGTAGCGCGCCAGCACGTCCTTCTGCTCCGGGCGGCGGCTCTCGATATGGTTGCCGGTGACCAGCGGCAACGCCAGGTACACCGGGGTGTTGCCGGTGTTCGGCGGCACGTCCAAGCCCAGCGGCTCGCGCTCGGCGCCGAGGTCGAAGAGGCTGCCGTCGGGCAGCAAGCCGCTGGCCTTGCTCACCACCAGCTTGCCCATGTTGAGGAACTGGCGGTCGATCTCCAGCTCGAAGAAGCCCCAGGCGTAGCTGGCCAGCTTCTGCGTGCGCACCTTGAGCTGGTACTCGAAGTAACGATCGTTCTGCTGGAAGTGCTGCGGGCGCAGCAGCATGCCCTCCTGCCAGATGACTTTATGCTGGCTCATCGGCTTTGCTCCTGCTCGGCATCGAGATTGCGAATGCCGCGCTCGTCGAGCCGCAGGTTGGCCGCGTTGCGTTGCTGCGCGTCGATGGCGATGACGTAGCGCCAGTTGGCTTCCGGCAGGTCGCGGTAGGCGGCGAGCACGCCGACGTAGCGGCTGCCTTCCTGCACCGACACCTTGAGTTCACGGGTCTCGCCCGGGCGCAGCTCCAGTTCTTCCAGCGTTACCAGGTCGGGAGCCAGGGCCTCCTTGGGCCGCTGGTAGAGGGAGAAGAAATCGGCGTTCTCGAAGGCCACCGGGTGCTTGAGCTCCATCAGGCGCAGCACGATGGGCGAGGGGCGGCCGTTGAGATCGGGGTTGAGCTGGTCGCTGCCGGCCAGGCTCAGGTCCAGCTTGGTCATGCTCGAATAGGGCGACAGCGCGGCGCAGCCGGCCAGGCTCAGCAGCGCGGCGATGCAGGCGAGGGAAAGCAGGCGAGGCATGGGCATCATCCTTGAAGGTCGGTATTGAGGGTGGCGATCAGGCGAACCTGCTCTTCGTAGGCGCTGGCGAAATCGCGGGTGAACAGGCGGTCGCTCCAATCGTCGTTCTGCTGCAGGTCCGCATGCAGGCGACGGTAGGCGCGCCAGCGGCTGCCGGCAGTGGCGAGCAGCGGCTTGCGGCCGTTGCGTTCGAAGCGCATGGCCAGCTGCTCCGGGGCGAACTGCTCGAACATGCCCTTGACCGCCGCGCGGCTGGCGGCGAGCAGCGCCACCTGGTGCGCCTGCAGGTCGCGAAAGCCACGGCTGATGGCCTGTTCGGCGGGCAGTTGACCGGGTTTGCCGCCACGCAGCAGGGCGCTCAGCGTCTCACCGGCGTCCAGACCCTGTTTGAGCGGGTTGTTGCCGGCGCCCTGCACGGTGGTCAGGGCCAGACGCAGCTCGTTCTTCAGCTCGCCGCGCGTGCGCAGGGCCTGCTGCAGGCTGCCGACGCTCTGCTTGAGCAGCTTGGCGGCATTCAGCGCCAGCGCCTCGCGGGCATCCTCGTCGAGATCGTCGAGGCGCACGCCGAGGGCATCGGCGAACTTCTCCCAGAAGCTCGGCGGCAGGCGCTCGGGCTCCGGCGCGGGTTTCGGCTGGGCTGGCGGCGTCGGCATCACCAGCTCGGGCACCAGCAGGTTTTCCTCATCGATCTGCGCGTAGTCGCGCTGCTGCGCCTGGGCGGTGCTGGGGCGCAGCACGGCGGTCAGATCGTCCACCTCGGCGTAGACGCGCTCCTGCTGCTCCAGCGCGGTGAGCGGATCGAGGTCGAGGAAGGCGTCGTCGGGAATGATGCTGCCGGCCGCCTGCGGCAGGCCGATATCGCCTTCGAACATGGCCGGGTCGCGCACCAGCCGCGCGCGAATCTCGAAGTCGCCCAGGCAGTACACGCTGCCGTGCTCGATGCGCTGCGGGCGGCCCTTGGCCAGGCTGGCGCCACTGTCCTTGAGGGCGATGCCGTTGCTGCTGGTGTCGGTGAGAAAGAACGCGCCATCGCGATAGCTGACCTCGGCGTGGCGGCTGGAGAGGATGCGCTTGCGATCGGGGATCACCCAGTCGCAATCCTCGGCACGGCCGATCACGCCGCCGGCCTGTTTGAAGGTCTTGGTGGTCAGCAGCCCCGGCACGAACTGCTGTGCGCTGACCATCTCGAATACCAGTTCCATGGTGACTGTGCTCCTCGCGGTCAGTGGCCGCGCTTCTCGGCTTGCGGATCGCCCAGCGGGCGGTATTGGTCGTCGCTGAACTTGTAGTTGCCGGTGCAGCCGGCCAGGACGATGGCCAGGGCCAGCAGGGCGGCGGTCCGGTAGCGATGCAGCATGGAATGCGCTCCTTGGATGAAAGTGAGTGGAAGAGGGGCGGGCATGTTCAGACCTCGCTCGGGCTGATCTTCAGCCGTTGCATGCGGTACAGCAGGGTGCGCCGGGGCAGGCCCAGCTCGTTGGCGGCATTGGTCTGGTTACCGCGGTTCTTGCGCAGGCAGTCGAGCAGCAGGTTGCGTTCGAGCCGGTCCATGCGCTCGCGCAGGCTTAGCGGCGCGCTATCGGGGTTCTGCGTGTGTTCCAGGTTGAAGTGCTCGGGCAGCAGCTCGCCGCCCTCGCACAGCAGCACCGCGCGCTCGACCAGGCCTTTGAGCTCGCGCACGTTGCCGGGGAAGGCGTAGCCGGCCAGGTGCTCCAGGACGGCGTCGCTCCAGCGGCAGGCGTCGCGCTGCAGCAGGCCACTGGCGGTGCTGGCGAAGTGGCGGGCGAGCAGCAGGATGTCCTCGTCGCGCTCGCGCAGCGGCGGCAGCTCGATGGGGAAATGCGACAGGCGATAGAACAGGTCTTCGCGGAAGCGGCCTTCCTCGACACGTTTGCGCAGTTCCTGGTGGGTGGCGGCGACGATGCGCACGTCCACCTTGTGCGTCTCGCTGCCGCCCAGGGGACGCACTTCGCCCTCCTGCAGCACGCGCAGCAGCTTGGCTTGCAGGGTCAGCGGCATGTCGCCGATCTCGTCGAGGAACAGCGTGCCGCCATCGGCGGCATCGAACAGGCCCGGCTTGTCACGGTCGGCACCGGTGAAGGCGCCGCGGCGGTAGCCGAACAGCTCGCTCTCCAGCAGGTTCTCCGGCAATGCTGCGCAGTTCTGCACGATGAACGCCTTGCTGCGCCGCGCGCCGCAATCGTGGATGGCGCGGGCGACCAGCTCTTTGCCGGTACCGGTCTCGCCGGTGAGCAGCACGCTGACCGGGCTGTGCAGCACCTTGCCGATCAGCTGGTAGACGCGGCGCATGGCCTGGCTCTGGCCGAGCAGGCCATAGCCACTGGCGCAGGGCGTGCCCGGGGCCGGCGAGGCCGGCTCTGGGGTCTCTGGAGCACGTAGGCGCTGCAGCAGCTGCAGCTGGGCCAGGGCGAAGCCGCCGAGCTGGGCGAAGGAGCCGGCGAAGCCCTGCAGATTGCGCCGCTCGTGGCTGGCCACCAGCAGCAGGCCGCGACAGTGGCCGGCGGCGTCCTGCAACGGCAGGCACAGCAGGCTGCGCCAGGCACGCGTCGCTTCCGGCAGGCAGGCGATGCTGTGCAGGGCGCTGTCGAGCTCGTCGATGCACAGCACCTGGTTCTGGCACAGGCAGTACTGCAGCAGCTGCTCGCCGTCGTAGTCGCTGGGCAGGCTGGCCGCCTGGCGCGGTTGCAGCAGGCCGTCGAGCCACTCCGCGCTCATCATCAGGCGGGTATTGGTGTGATCCAGCAGGTACAGCTGGCCCAGCGCGCAGTCGGCCAGCTCGGCGGCGGCGCGCACCAGCTCAGCGAGCAGGCGCTCGCCGCTGGCGGCGCCAGCCAGCGTGGCGTAGCGGCCGAGCAGGGCTTCGGCGTAACGCAGCGGTTGCGGGACTTCGGCGAACATCGGCAGCACCTCAGGCGAACTCGCAGGTCACCGCCGAATCGGCGTCCAGGGTGGCGTGCACGCGCTGCAGGCTTTCGCCGGCGGCCATGGCGTCGAGCAGGCGGTCGACCACCAGCGGCTGCAAGTGCTGGTCGATCAGGTGGTCGATCAGACGGGCGCCGCTGTCGCCATGGGTGCAGCGCTCGGCCAGGTGCTCGACCAGGCCGTCGCAGTGGCTGAAGGCGAGCTGGCGACGGGCCAGGCGCTCGCCGAAACGGGCCAGCTTGAGGCCGACCAGCTGGCGCAGCAGGTCGCCGTCCATGGGGTAGTAGGGCACCACGCGCATGCGCCCGAGCAGGGCCGGCTTGAAGTGCTGGGTCAGTTGCGGGCGGATGGCCAGTTCCAGATCCTCGGCGGCCGGGCGCTGGCCGCCGGCGCAGAGGCTGGCGATGCGTTCGCTGGCGAGGTTGCTGGTCATCAGGATCAGGCAGTTGCGGAAGTTGATCTCGCGCCCTTCGCCGTCGTTGGCCACGCCCTTGTCGAAGATCTGGTAGAAGACGTTCATCACGTCCGGGTCGGCCTTCTCCACCTCGTCGAGGAGAATCACCGAATAAGGCTTCTGCCGCACCGCCTCGGTGAGCATGCCGCCTTCGCCATAACCGACGTAGCCGGGCGGCGCGCCGATCAGCCGCGAGACGGTGTGTTTTTCCTGGAACTCGGACATGTTGATCACGGTGAGGAAGCGCTCACCGCCATACAGCAGGTCGGCCAGGGCCAGGGCTGTCTCGGTCTTGCCGACGCCGCTGGGGCCGACCAGGAGGAACACGCCCACCGGGGCATCGGCCCGGTTGAGGCCGGCGGCGGTGGCGCGCATGGCCTTGTCCAGCGCCTGGATCGCCTGCTCCTGACCGCGCACGCGCTGGCGCAGGTCGTCGGCGAAAGTGATGACCTTGGTGTTGTGCTCACGGGCCAGTTGGCTCAGCGGCACGCCGGTCCAGTGGCTGATCACTTCGGCCACCAGGCGCGGGCAGACCTCGAAGCTGACCAGACGCTCGCTGGCCTGGGCGGCAGCCAGCTCGGCCTGGATCGCGCGCAGTTCGGCTTCCAGTTCTTCCAGGCTCGGGCGTGGTTCGTCGCTGGCCTCTTCATCGTTACCCAGACGCGCGGCGGCGCATTGCTTGCGCTGCTCCAGCAGCCGTTCGGCCAGTTCACGCTGCACGGCCCAGCGGGTTTCCACCTGCTCCAGCTCGGCGCGGGCGGCGACCAGGCGGGTTTCCAGGGCATCCAGGGCTTCGCCGTCGATGCTCAGGCCGGCGTCCAGGTCGCGGCGCATGGCCTCGCCCTGGCGCTCGCCCTCGGCGATCTCGCCGCGCAGGCGCTCCAGCGCCTCGGGCGCAGCAGCCAGGCTGATGCGCACACGGGCGCAGGCGGTGTCGAGCACGTCCACCGCCTTGTCCGGCAGCTGACGGCCGGCCAGGTAGCGCGCCGACAGCTCGGCGGCGGCGACCACGGCGTCGTCGCGCAGGTAGATGCCGTGGCTCTTCTCGTACACCGGCGCCAGGCCGCGAAGAATGGTCACCGCCTCCTCGACGGTCGGCTCGTGCAGTTGCACCGGCTGGAAGCGACGGGCCAGGGCCGGGTCCTTCTCGAAATACTTCTTGTATTCGCTCCAGGTGGTGGCGGCGATGGTACGCAGCTCGCCACGGGCCAGCGCCGGCTTGAGCAGGTTGGCGGCATCGCCGCTGCCGGCCTGGCCACCGGCGCCGATCAGCGTATGGGCCTCGTCGATAAACAGGATGATCGGCTTGGGCGAGGCCTTGACCTCGTCGATCACGCCCTGCAGGCGGCGCTCGAACTCGCCCTTGACGCTGGCGCCGGCCTGCAGCAGGCCGAGGTCCAGGCACAGCAGCTCGACGCCCTTGAGCACCTGCGGCACCTCGCCGGTGGCGATGCGCAGGGCCAGGCCCTCGACGATGGCGGTCTTGCCCACGCCGGCCTCGCCGACCACGATGGGGTTGTTCTTGCGCCGGCGGGCGAGGATATCGACCATCTGGCGGATCGCGCCGTCGCGGCACAGCACCGGGTCGAGCTTGCCGTCGCGGGCCTGCTGGGTGAAGTTGTGGGTAAAGCGCGCCAGGTTCGACTCGCCCGGCGCCGCCGCTTTGCCGCCCGCGGCTTGCGGCTGCTGGCTAAGGGCGAAGTCGCGCAGACGCTCGGCATTGAGCTTGCTCAGCAGCGTCTGATAACGGCTGCCGGCGTAGCGCATGGGATTGCGCAGCAGGGCGAGGATCAGCGCGGCCTGGTCGATCTGGCTGGCGCCCAGTTCGAGGTTGGCCACCAGCAGGGCGTCCTGCAGCCACTGCACCAGTTCGGCAGAAAACACCGGGTTGCGCGACTCGCTGTGCTCGCCGCGCGGCTGCAGCGCCTGGGCCAGCTCGCCGGCATCGATCTCGGCATCCTGCAGGGCGCGCGCCAGCAGGCTTTCCGGGCGCTCGAGCAGGCCCAGCAGCAGATCCTCGACGAGGATCTTGTTGCCGCCGCGTACCACGCAGCGTTCGGCGGCCATCTCCAGGTCGCGCTTGCTCGCGGCGTCCAGGGCTTGAACCAGTTGTTGCAGGTCGACGTTGATCATTTCATCTGTCCTTAATGAATCTTGCTGCCGAGGGTGACCAGACCGTCGGCGTTGTCGCGACCGAGCCAGGTGGTCCAGCCCAGCAGGCAGGGGTTGCCTTCACCGATGCGCAGGTCGCGGATTTCGTCCTGACGCAGCTCCAGGCGGATGTCGTAGTCCAGCGGATCGCGCAGGGTGAAGCGCACTAGCGCGCAGAGCGGCTGGTAACCCGTGCCGATCGGCAGGAACTCGTGAAAGCGCGTCCAGCCCAGCTGGCGCACGTGGATGCGGAACTTGCCACCGCGGTCGCGTACGCGCTCGCCGAGCACGGTGTCTTCGCCGAGCAGGCTGTTGGCGCGGCCGAGGCGGTTGCGCTGCTCCTCCAGCACCACCACCTGGCGCTCCAGGCATTGCTCGATGAACAGTTCGGCGTGCTTGAAGTAGTAACGCAGCACCGACTCGATCAGCGCCGCCGAGTGGGCGCGCAAACTGAGCAGGCCTAGGTAGGGCAGCAGGCGCTTCCAGTTCAGCTCCTGGGCCTGGCGGATCTGCTCGCTACCCAGGCCGATCAGGGCGAACAGCTGCGCGGAGAAGGCGTCCATCGCCCCGCTCTGGAAGCTGGCGCGGTAGCGGTACTTCTGCCAGATCGGCAGCAGCAGGCGCTGCAGACGGTTGTTGAACAGGTCGAGGAAATCGCGGGTCGGGTTGCCGTCCTCGCTGTCGCCCAGGGCCTGCTCGCTGTAGAAGGCCGGCAACGGCGAGCCGCCGCCGAACAGGCCGACCAGGTTGACGCGCATGCGCGCGCGCAGCTCGCCGTGCTCCTCGAAGAACTGCACGCGATCGATATCGCTGCTGGGAAAACCCAGGCTCGGGTTGGCCTGGAATTCCAGGTACTCGTAGAGGCGCTCCTCATCCAGTTGCGGATGGGCGACCTTGAGGCGCTCCAGCACCAGCTGTACGGCCTGGAACAGGCTGTACTCGCGGATGCCTTTGCTCAATCGAGTTAGAGCAGGGGCTGTTGCCCCATACGTGGCGTCCATTTGTACAACTCTCCCTGTGTGCTCTGAACGTGCAGCTCGTGGTAGCTGTTGAGGCTGGCGTAGAGGGCGAAAAACTCATTGAGTACCGAAGCGAAGAGGAACAGGTCGCCCTCGCCCAGGTAGCCGTCCGGGTTCATGCTCAGTTCGGTGCGCACGCCGCGCACCGGCAGGCCGCGGTGCAGGCGGTCGACATGGCGGTGGCCGATGCTCTTGAGGCCGCCGAGCAGACGCTTGCTGACGCGCTCGGCATGCTGGTCGTAGTAGCGCGGCAGGTCGTAGGTCTCGAGGATCACCTTGAGCGCCTCGACGTTGGCCAGCGACAGGTAGTTCAGCGACATGTTGGAAATCAGCTTCCACAGGAAGTCGCGGTGCAGCGGCGGCGCGTAGCAGGGCGTGACCGCGCTGATGTTGCGGAAGCTGAGAAAATCCGGGGTGTCCTCGCTGGGCAGGCAGATATCGCCCAGGCTCAGCTGACGCGGCAGGTTCTGGTTGGTGCAGGTCAGCTCGATGGACAGCGTCTCGTGCTGATCGAGGTTGCGCAGGCCGAAGCTGAGCCAGGTCTCCAGGCCGTCGCCGAGCATCGACGGCTGCTGGCGCACGCTGTAGTGCGGACGCGCCACCGGCACGTCGAAGCTGGGGTCGTGCTCGAACGACTCGAACGGCACGTACTCCTCGTAGCCCATGCCGCCCGGCTTCCAGCCGGTGACGCGGTCCACCGAGAACACGCCGCAGTGCTGCGCGTCGAATTCGGCCGGCAGCAGCAGGTACTGGTCCTGCTTGCCGTCGAGGCGGATCGGGATGGCGTCGTGCTGGAACAGGTTGACCACCGGCGTGCAGTACAGGCGCACGTTTTCCAGGGTCGGGCGGATGCGCTGCACGCCGGCCTTGTGGATATCGAAGCGCAGCTCCAGACCGCGCGCCTGCTTGAGCAGATCCTCGGGCAAGCTGTGAATGGCATCCAGGCCGAGCAGGTCGACGAAGAGGAACTTGTCCTGGAAGGCGAAGTATTCCTGCAGATAGCGGTAGCCGCGGAAAGTATTGAGCGGGTAGGGGATCAGCGCCTCGTCCTCGGCGAACCCCACCGGCTGCACCTGCTCGGGCCTGAGCTGCAGCGTACCCAGAGCCTGGCCATGGGCATCCTGTAGCGGCTTGCCGGCCTCGTCGAGCAGCACTAGCTGGATGCCGCCGAGGTTGCGCAGCAGCGCCAGGTAGAGCATCTGGCCGATATAGCGCTCGCCGGCCAGGTGCAGACGCAGCTTGTTCAGGCCGATCTCGCCGAGATGGCCGTCGGCGCTCATGCCCAGACGCAGGCTGAGCAGTGCGCCGTCGCCCTTGACCGAGTAGTCCAGGCCGTTCAGCGCCAGCGGCAGCACCTCGGTGGGGTAGCAGGTGCGAAAGCGGCAGGTGACCCCTTCGATGGCCTTGGCCTCCACCGGCGTGCCGCGCTTGACCGGCAAGGCCGGACCGGGACGGGTCAGCGGGTCGAACTGCAGCATGCTGAAGGCCGGCAGCGGACGCATATAGTTCGGCCACAGCAGGTGCATCAGCGAATGGGTCAGCTCCGGCAGCTCGTCGTCGAGCTTCTGCCGCAGACGCCCGGTAAGGAAGGCGAAACCTTCGAGCAGGCGCTCGACATCCGGATCACGCCCGGCCTGGCCGAGGAACGGCGCCAGCGCCGGGCTGCGCTCGGCGAAGCGCTTGCCCAGTTGGCGCAGGGCGGTGAGTTCGCTTTGGTAGTAGTGGTTGAAAGACATCAGGCAGGGGACTCCGTGTCGTCGCCGGCAAAGGCTTCCTGCAATTGCACGTATTCACGCCAGGCTTCTGGGTGGGCGGGGTCTTGCAGCCACTCTTGGCGCTGCTCTCGAGTCAGCGATTGCCAGTAGGGCCACCAACAGTGCTGCCACCAGTGCTCGAGGTTGCCTTGCAGGCTACCCAAACCACTTGCGTCGACACCGGGAAATGCCTCCCATGGCGCAGGCGGTACGAGCAAAGAGGGCGAGAACTGTTTCATCACCGTCATCTCAACCGCCAATCAACACGGTGCCGGAGCCAGCCACCACGGTATTGCCATGGCTGCCGACTGAACCCACCACCGCCGCCGGCTTGCCGTTGATCAGCACGGTGGGAATCACCGCGCCGGCCATGGCGCCGCCGCAGGCGGAGGCGTCGCCCATGCGCGCGGCGGGCAGGCTGTCGAACAGCACGTCGGGCGAGCCGGCGGCGATCGGGTTGGTGCCGTGGCCGGGAATCGGGCAGGCGGTGGGATCGCCGAGGCGGGCTGCGGGTTTACCGGACATGTGAGGCTCCTGGGTTGACCTTGACCTGACCGCTGCCGTCCAGGCTCGCGGAGAAACTGACCTGACGTTTGATACCATCCATCTCCAGCAGCGCGTCGATGGCGAAGGCCTGACGCAAAGGGTCATGGGTGCGCGGCAGGGAGATCACGCGCACCTGGGTCAGTCGTGGTTCGTACGCTTCGATGAAACGTTCGATGGCGATACGCGCCTGCTGCAACGAGTCGTGCAGCGACAGGCGCATATCGTTCAAATCGGGCAACCCGTAGTCGGGCAGCGTCTGCACGCTGCCCGCACGGGTGCTGAGCATCTTGGCCAGATGGGCAGCCACCGAGGCCATGGCGGCGACCTCGCGGCTCCAGCCGACACGTTGGCCGGCCTCGCCACCGAGGCGCTCGAACAGGCTGCCGTAGGCCATGGCTGCTTACTCCTTGTCCAGCTTGCCGACCAGCGACAGGGTGAAATCGGCACCCATGTACTTGAAGTGCGGGCGCACGTTCAGGCTGACGCGGTACCAGCCCGGCTCGCCTTCGACATCGCTGACGATGACCTGGGCGGCGCGCAGCGGACGACGGCTACGCACTTCGGAGCTGGGGTTCTCCTGGTCGGCCACGTACTGGCGGATCCACTTGTTCAGTTCCAGCTCGAGGTCGGTACGCTCCTTCCAGGCGCCGATCTGCTCGCGCTGCAGCACTTTCAGGTAGTGGGCCAGGCGGTTGACGATGAACATGTACGGCAGCTGGGTGCCCAGCTTGTAGTTCAGCTCGGCGGTCTTGCCTTCTTCGCTGATGCCGAAGAACTTCGGCTTCTGCGCGGAGTTGGCGGAGAAGAACGCGGCATTGTCGCTGCCCTTGCGCATGGTCAGGGCGATAAAGCCTTCTTCGGCCAGCTCGTACTCGCGGCGGTCGGACACCAGCACCTCGGTGGGGATCTTGGTCTCGATCTCGCCCATGCTCTCGAAGTGGTGCAGCGGCAGATCTTCCACCGCGCCACCGCTCTGCGGGCCGATGATGTTCGGGCACCAGCGGAACTTGGCGAAGCTGTCGGTCAGACGACTGGCGAAAGCGTAGGCGGTGTTGCCCCACAGGTAGTGCTCGTGGCTGTTGGCCACGTTTTCCTTGTAGACGAAGGTCTTCACCGGGTTGTCTTCCGGATCGTACGGGTTGCGCAGCAGGAAGCGCGGTACGGTGAGGCCGACGTAGCGGGCATCTTCCTGCTCGCGGAAGCTCTGCCACTTGGTGAATTGCGGGCCTTCGAAGTGGTCCTTGAGGTCCTTCAGATCCGGCAGGCCGGTGAAGGTCTCCAGGCCGAAGAATTTCGGGCCGGCGGCGGCGATGAACGGGGCGTGGGACATGCAGGCCACCGAGGCGACGTACTGCAGGGTCTTGACGTCCGGGGCGCTCGGATCGAAGAAGTAGTTGGCGATCAGGGCGCCGACCGGCTGGCCACCGAACTGGCCGTACTCGGCGGTGTAGATGTGCTTGTACAGGCCGGACTGCACGATTTCCGGGCTGTCCTCGAAGTCATCGAGCAGGTCCTGCTTGGAGGCGTTGAGGATCTCCAGCTTGATGTTCTCGCGGAAGTTGGTGCGATCCACCAGCAGCTTGAGGCCGCGCCAGGAGGATTCCAGGGCCTGGAAGTCCGGGTGATGGAGGATCTCGTCCATCTGCCGGCTGAGCTTGGCGTCGATCTCCGCGATCATGCGGTCGACCATGGCCTTCTTCACCGGCTCGTTTTCGTTCTGCGGCTTGAGCAGCTCTTCGATGAAGGCCGAGACGCCGCGCTTGGCGATGTCGTAGGCCTCGTCATCGGGGGTCAGTTTGGTCTCGGCGATGATGCGGTCGAGAATGCCGAGTTCGGCGGCGCTGTGGCTGCTTTCTACGGCTGCGCTAGTCGTGCTCATGAATATGCGTCCTTGTCAGTGAGAATCAGGAATCCAGCTTGTCTTTGGCGGCCAGGCCCAACTCGCCGAGCACGCGGTCGCGCGAGTCGTCGTCGGCGAGCACGCTCTCGATCGCCTTGCGGAAGGCCGGGGCGTTGCCCAGCGGGCCTTTGAGGGCGACCAGGGCGTCGCGCAGTTCCATCAGCTTCTTCAGCTCGGGGACCTGCTCGACCAGGTTGGCGGGGTTGAAGTCCTTCATCGAGTTGATGCGCAGCTGCACGGCCAGCTCGTCGCCTTCCTGCTCGTCCTGCAGGCGGTTCGGCACGGCGAAGGTCAGGTTCAGTTCCTGCTTGGCCAGCACCTCGTCGAAGCTGTTCTTGTCGATGCTGATGGGCTTGCGGTCTTCGATCTTGCGATCGTCGGCGCGCTGGGTGAAATCGCCGAGCACCATGAGCTTCAGGGGCAGTTCGATTTCTTCCTGGGCGCCGCCGGTGGCGGGTTTGAAGGTGACGTTGATGCGTTCCTTGGGGGCTACCGAGCCTTCTTTGGCCATGGGTTTTCTCCTTTGCGTTGATGGCCCGGAGGCCTTGATTGGCGTGTTGGCGCCTTACTCCAGCACCACCTCGAGGTCGAGGTGGCACAACCTGCGATAGATCTCGTCCTTGCTGTCGCGCACCGCATGGTTCTGCGGCAGCAGCTCGCAGCAGTTGTGCAGCAGGCGCAGCACTTCCAGGGCGAGATCGGGTTCCCACTCGCCGAGGCCGGAAGCCTGCAGCGTCTGGTCGAGCGATTCGAGTTGGGTCTTGGCCAGTTCGTACTTCTTCGCGGCGAAGCACAGGCGGGCCAGGGTCAGTTGCCAGAAGAAGCGCTCGCGGCCGCCGCGCGCCCGATTGAGGCCCTGCTTGAGCTGCTGCACCGCGGCCTTCAGGCCGTCCTTGCGCAGCTGCGGCAGCACCTGCTGCAGCGCCTCTTCCCAGGGCGGGGTGGCGCCCGGTTCGCTGGTCGCGGGCTTCTTCTCGGTTTCCGGGGCCTGCAGGTGGGGCAGCACGTAGGCGCCGATCCAGGCGCGGGTCTCGCCGTCGGCGAAGGGCACGCCGTCGTGGAAACGCAGTTCGTCGAGGCCGGGCACGCGCTGCAGGAACAGGGCGAGCTGGATTTCCACTTCGCGCATGGCCTGCTCAGCCTTGAGCTCCTGCAGGCATTCCCAGACCAGGCGCTGGCCATCGAGCCAGAACGGCGCGCGGGCGATGCTGGCTTCCAGATCCGCCAGCAGGTCGGCGTAGGCGCCCTGGGCGAAGCGCTCCTGGTACGAGGCCAGCTTGTCGGCCGGCAGGCCGCGCAGGGCGGTGATCTGTTCGGCGTTGCGCTCGGGCAGCGACTCGATGGGCAGCCACAGCAGGGTGCGCGCCAGGCGCAGCGGCTTGAGGTCGGTGGCCTTGTTCTTCAGCCACCAGGCACACAGCGGGCGGGCCGCGTCCTGCTGGCTGCGCAGGGCCTTGTGCGCGTCCTTCTCGTTCTCGATGGGGCCGCTGCCGGTGATGATCT
Organism: Pseudomonas sp. PL-6; assembly: GCF_054110165.1. Taxonomy (NCBI): domain Bacteria; kingdom Pseudomonadati; phylum Pseudomonadota; class Gammaproteobacteria; order Pseudomonadales; family Pseudomonadaceae; genus Pseudomonas; species Pseudomonas sp. PL-6. The sequence goes on from NZ_CM134189.1 coordinate 5,184,796, forward strand.
GGGTGGCGACCTGCTTGACCTGGGCGATGGCGGCGCCCACCGCGCCCGGCTCGGCCTGGCCCTGGCTGGCGCGGTTGATCTGCTCGTCGAGGCGCCTGCACAGCGGCAGCAGCAGCGGCGCGTCCTCGCCCAGCTGAGCCGCGAGGCTGGTCTCCAGGCCGCGCAGATGCTCGGCCACCTTGCGAAACAGCGGCAGTTGCTCGCCGATCGGCACGTGCTCGGCCAGTGCCTGCTCCAGGCGCGGCAGCAGCCAGTTGAGGGCGGCGGCGCGGGTGCGCGGTTTGCGCGGGTGCAGTTCGCTCCAGTGCTGTTCGCAGAGGTAGTGCAACAGGCTCAGACCGGCTTGCAGGCCGGCGAAGGATTCGCGCTGATAGAGGCCCCAGGTGAGCCAGGTGGCGGCGCGCAGATCCTTGGATTGGGTGGTCAGCAGGTTCTCGCTGCCCTCGCGCACCTTTTGCCAGTCGATGGCGCCGGTTTCGTGCAGGGAAGCGGCCTTGCCCAGCTCGGTTTCCAGCATTTCATATTCGCTGGAATAACGCACATCTTCGCCGGCGAAGTTCCCTTCATTAATAGGGGTTTTGGCCAGATTGAGATAATGCGCAGTGAGCTTGCTGGAGTAGGTCATTCCATGACTCAAATAATTAAGTGGGCAACTTCCACGGCCGTGCAAATGGCCATCCGGCCTTTTCCAAAACACCGCAGTGCGCAACTTTTTGCACAGTTGTTTGTGCAACAACTTGCGCAAGATCCTTATGGGACGGGCATCCTAGCCCTATGCCAGCAGGTGGGCAACCGCCCGAAGTGTGAAATGCCTAACATTCGGCGACATCTTACAAATTATTACTGGAACGTCAGCTCGGCTAATTTGTCGCGCCTTCTGAGCAAGTTGTTATCGGTGTTTCGACTGTAGGAGAAGTTGTTTCAGACTTGTAAGAAATGTCTTACTGGCAAATTAGTGGCGCATCACAGTTAATGGCACTTTAATACTGCTTTTTGTGACGTTGGCCACTGTTCGCCAGATGCCGTTGTGCCAGGCCGGGCGTAACCACTCGCCCGACCTGGCAATAGCTCAGCCGGCCAGGGCCTCGCTGGACAGGCGCAGCCGCAGAGCGTGCCGTTCGTCGGCGGCCAGGCGCACCACGTCCTCCATGACGTTGGCCGTCTCGATGCACAGCATGCCCTGCCAGGCCTCGGCGGCGAACTGCGACAGGCGCTTGGCCTTGTCGATCCAGGGGTTCCACAGCACCGCCGAGCGCGAGCCGCTGCTGTCCAGGTGGATGCGCCGGTCCCAGCCCGGATCGACGATGCTCAGCCGCGCCGGGGTGCCGAGGTAGATGCGGTCGGTTTCGCCGGCGAACTGCAGGGCGCCGTCCTGGCGGCGCTCGCGCCAGTCGTCGAGTGTGTCGAGGTAGCGGCAGCCGTCCAGCCCTTCGACGCCGACCTGGCGCACGTCACTGACGGCGAAGTAGCTGTGCAGCGCCTGGCTGATGACCAGCGGCTCGTCGCCCTGGTTATGCGTCTCGAGATTCAGCGCGAGGTCCTCGCCGAGGCGGATGTCCAGCTGCAGGCGGGCGGCATGCGGCCAGCCGGGCAGCAGGTGCTGGCGGCTGTCGAAGACGAAGCGCAGGGTCACCGCATCGCCGTCCTCGTCGATCCCCAGCAGCTGCCAGTCGAGGCCGCGCACCAGGCCGTGACTGGGCGCCAGCCCGGGCTGATAGGCGGCCTGCACGGCGGGCGGGTTGCAGCGCAGGTCGCCGAACCAGGGCCAGCACACCGGTACCCCGCCGCGCACGCTCTGGCCGCGCTCATAGGCGGCCTGCTCGCTGAGCCAGATCAGCGGCGGCTGGCCGTCGGGCTGGTAACTGAGGATCTGCGCACCCTGCTGGGCCACCAGCAACTCGGCGTGCACCGTGCGCACGCGCCAGCAGGTCAGTTGGTCCAGTTCCACGCGTTCGACTTGGGCAGTGTTCATGACGACATTCTCGCGACAGAGGGCTTGCCTCTATTGGAACCCCGGATGGCGCACAAAGCAAAACGCCCGTCGCGAGGACGGGCGTTTTGCTTGCCGCGGATCAGCCTTACTTGCCGTAGACCTGTTCCGGCAGCCAGGTGATCAGCCCCGGGAAGATGTAGGCGATCACCAAGAGCAGCAGCTGAAGCAGGATGAACGGCACCACCCCCTTGTAGATGGTGCTGGTGGCCACCGATTTCGGCGTCACCCCGCGCAGGTAGAACAGGGCGAAACCGAACGGCGGGGTGAGGAAGGAGGTCTGCAGGTTCAGTGCGATCATCACCCCCAGCCAGATCGGGTCGAGGCCCATGGCCAGCAGCACCGGCCCGACGATCGGCACCACCACGAAGGTGATCTCGATGAAGTCGAGGATGAAGCCGAGCAGGAAGATCACCAGCATCACCAGGAAGAAGGCGCCGAGCACGCCGCCGGGCAGCTGGGCGAACACGTCCTCGATCAGCGCCTCGCCGCCGAAGCCGCGGAACACCAGGGAGAACAGCGAGGCGCCGATCAGGATCATGAAGACCATGGCGCTGATCTCGGTGGTGCCATAGGCCACCTCGCGCAACTGGCCGAAGTTCAGCTTGTTCTTGCTCAGCGCCAGCAGCATGGCGCCGACGGCGCCGAGGGCGGCTGCCTCGGTAGGCGTGGCGTAGCCGGCGAGGATCGAGCCGAGCACCGCGCCGATCAGGATCAGCGGCGGCACCAGCGCCTTGATCAGCTTGCCCCACTCGATCGGGCCCAGCTCCTCCTGCGGCAGCGCCGGCAGCTTCTTCGGCTGAATAATGGCGACGGCGATGATGTAGAGGATGTACAGGCCGACCAGCAGCAGCCCGGGAATCAGCGCGCCGACAAACAGGTCGCCGACCGACACCGTCTTCGGCGAGAAGATGCCCATCTTCAGCTGTGCCTGCTGATAGGCGCTGGACATCACGTCGCCGAGCAGCACCAGGACGATCGACGGCGGGATGATCTGCCCCAGGGTGCCAGTGGCGGCCAGGGTGCCGGTGGCGATGGCCGGGTCGTAGCCGCGGCGCAGCATGGTCGGCAGCGCCAGCAGGCCCATGGTCACCACGGTGGCGCCGACGATGCCGGTGCTGGCGGCCAGCAGCGCGCCGACCACGCACACCGAGATCGCCAGGCCGCCGCGCAGGGTGCCGAACAGGCGCGACATCGACTCGAGCAGGTCTTCGGCCACCCGCGAGCGTTCCAGCATCACCCCCATGAACACGAACAGCGGCACCGCCAGCATGGTCTGGTTGTTCATGATGCCGAACAGGCGGTTGGGCAGGGCGCTGAGATAGCCGGCGTCGAAGGTGCCGGTGAGCACGCCGATGCCGGCGAACAGCAAGGACACGCCGCCCAGGGTGAAGGCCACCGGGTAGCCGGCCATCAAGGCCAGGCAGATGCTGACGAACAGCAGAATCGCCATCAACTCAGCCATGCTTCACCTCCGGAGCCGGCAGGCGACCGCTGATGACGTAGAGCGCCTTGATCAGGTTGGCGATGCCTTGCAGCACCAGGCTGACCACCAGCACCAGGATGATGCTCTTCTGCAGGTAGACGAACTTGAGGCCGCCGGACTCGCTGGACGCCTCCAGGGTCGCCCAGGAATTGCTCACGTAGTCCCAACTGGCCCAGCCGAGGAACAGGCACACCGGCAGCAGGAACAGCAGGTTGCCGAGGATTTCCACCAGGGCCTGGCGGCGGCCGCTGAAGTTCTGGAAGAAGATGTCCACGCGTACGTGGCCGTTGCGCTGCAGCACCCAGGCAGTGGCGCCCATGAACACCAGGGCATGGGCGTAGAGCACGGCTTCCTGCAGGGCGGTGGCGCCAATGCCGAAGCCGTAGCGCAGCACCACAACCACGGCGGTGCCGAGCACCAGGAACAGGGTCAGCCAGGCGCAGGCCTTGCCGAACAAGGCGTTGAGAGCATCGATCAGGTGCGCAAGCGCGAGGGGAAGCGATGGCTTGTCGGACATAGTGAGTCCTTTATCGTTATTGGGTAGGGGACAGGACGCCGGCCCGGTCGGCCGTACGTCACGCCTCCCGCAACCTTGTGGGTCGAGGGCCGGCGATTCTAGGCAGGCTGCTGGCAATGCAGCAATGCTCATACAACTTTAGTCGTAGCAGCTAGGCTTGAGGGTCACGACCCCCTATGTTATTCACGCCCGGTCTACCTTCGGCGATCCCGTGGTCAGACCAATACAACAAGAAGGAGCATTGCATGAAACGTCGCGACATACTCGCCGCAGCAGGCGTCGGCCTCGCAGCCACCGCACTGGCGGGCTGCAAAGAAGAAGCCGGCACCACCGCCGCACCCCAAGAGGGCTCGAGTTCCCAGACCTTCAACTGGAAGATGGTCACCTCCTGGCCGAAGAACTTCCCCGGCGTCGGCGTGGGGGCCGAGCGCTTCGCCAAGCTGGTCGAGGAGATGAGCAACGGCCGCCTGAAGGTCAAAGTCTACGCCGCCGGCGAACTGGTGCCGGCCCTGGAAGTGTTCGATGCAGTCTCCCGCGGCACCGCCGAGATGGGGCACGGTGCGCCCTACTACTGGAAAGGCAAGGTGCCGGCCGCGCAGTTCTTCTGCGCCTCGCCGTTCGGCCCCAACGCCCAGGAAATGAACGCCTGGCTGCACCGCGGCGGCGGTCAGCAGCTGTGGGAAGAGGTGTACAAGCCGTTCGGCGTGCTGCCGATGGCCTGCGGCAACACCGGCGTACAGACCGCCGGCTGGTTCAACAAGGAAATCAACTCGGTCGAGGACTTCAAGGGCCTGAAGATGCGCACCCCGGGCCTGGGCGGCGAAGTGCTGACCAAGATGGGCGGCACCGTGGTCAACATGCCGGCCGGCGAGATCTTCACCGCCATGCAGACCGGCGCCATCGACGCTACCGAGTGGATCGGCCCGTACAACGACCTGGCCCTGGGCCTGCACAAGGCGGCCAAGTACTACTACACCCCGGGCTGGCAGGAGCCGAGCGTACTGTTCGAGCTGGACGTCAACCTCAAGGCCTGGGACACCCTGCCGGCCGACCTCAAGGCCATCGTGCGCGCCGCCGCCCGCGACGTGAACGGCGACATGCTCGACGACTACAACGCCAAGAACATGGAAGCCCTGGAGCAGCTCAAGGCCGACGGTGTGGACGTACGCCGCCTGCCGGACGAGGTGCTGGCCCGCCTGAAGGAGGTCGCCGCCGAGGTGGTCGACGCCAGCGCCGCCGCCGACCCGGCCGCGACCAAGGTCTGGGAACACCAGAAGGCCTACCTCAAGCGCCTGTACGACTACGCGGAGCTCAACGAGAAGGACATCTACAACATCCGCGGCTAAGCGTTCAGCGCACAGCAAAACGCCGGCTGCTAGCCGGCGTTTTCATTGGTTCGGCCGTTGCGCTCAACCGCGGCGCGGCGGCACCGGGCGGGTACGGCCGCTGCCGTCGATGGCGACGAAGACGAACACCGCCTCGGTGACCTTGCGCCACTCGTTGGACAAGGGGTCGTCGCTCCACACCTCGACCATCATCTGGATCGAACTGCGCCCCACTTCCAGGGCCTGGGTATAGAACGACAGCTGCGCGCCCACCGCCACCGGCACCAGGAAGGCCATGCGGTCGATGGCCACGGTGGCCACGCGGCCGCCGGCGACCTTGCTGGCCATGGCGGTGCCGGCCAGGTCCATCTGCGACACCAGCCAGCCGCCGTAGATATCGCCGAAACCATTGGTCTCGCGCGGCAGCGCGGTGATCTGCAAGGCCAGGTCGCCTTGGGGGATCGGGTCTTCCTGTTCGTAGTCGTTCATCGGCTCGAGGCTCGCGGCGCGGTTGTTGTTCTGGGCGCGGAACCCGCGTGGTACGCGGGCGCTGCGAGTATACCGACTGAGCGGTCGGCGGGCGACCACTCTGGCGGCCGTGCAGGCGGCGTGGCGCCTGGGCTGTCGGGCAAATTGCACGGCCGCCGCCGGCCGCATCGGGCAGGATGCCCGCCGCCGTCATTTCCCGGATATCGCAAGCCGCTGATTTTCAAGATTTTTACCCTGGACCAGGAACTGGCACGGGCGGTGCAACGACCCTGGCGGGTGACCGGACTCGTTCCGCTCGCAACGCCAAGAAAAGGGCCGGAGGTGCGCGACCGCGCCATCCGCCTCCATCGCAACGGGAGAAACGCCATGTTGAGCTGGGCACTGACCTTTCTGATCATCGCCATCGTCGCCGCCGTGCTGGGTTTCGGCGGCATCGCCGGCACCGCTGCGGGCATCGCCAAGATTCTGTTCGTGGTGTTCCTGGTACTGTTCATCATCTCGTTCGTCATGGGCCGTCGCCCCCGTCTGTAAGGAGGTCTGCATGCGCATTCACGCCATCGCCGCCGCCCTGTTGCTGGGCGGCGCCCTGGCGGCCCAGGCCGCCGACCGCGACGCACACCTGCATCCGGGCGAGTTGCTGAGCAGCGACGCCGGGTACCGCGCCGCCTGGCAGGAGTTGGTGCAGGAGGAGCGGCGCCTGCCCGACTGGCTGATGAACCTCAGCGGCCTGTCGACGCCGATGCAGGCGGTGGAAAGCGCCAGCGACCGCTTCCTGGTCGGCCAGCTGTGCGAGACGCACAACTGCTTCAACCAGCGCCTGTACCTCGCCTTCGACTGGGACAAGGACAACGCCTACGCGCTCTACGTGCAGGTGCCCGAGAACCTGCCGGAAGACCGCGCGCCGAGCGAGCACGCCAGCCTGCGCTGGCTGGGCGAGCCGGACGAGGAAGTGCGCCGGCTGCTCGAGGAACAGCTGCGCAAAGACCCCAACTGGTTCTGAGGCACACGACGACGGCCCCTGGCCGGCCGTCGCCGCGTTATCATCCCCCGCCATAACGGCATGCCCTCCCTCATCCGGCGCCTCGCGCCACCTTCTCCCGTAAGGAGAAGGCCATCGAGGAAGGCGTCGCGCCGCGACTTTCGAGCTAAGGGGGATCGACATGCTCAACGGCCTGTGGCTGAGCTTTTTCCTGGTGGCGGCGGTGGCGGGCTTCTCGCGCTGGCTGCTCGGCGGCGACCCGGCGGTGTTCGGCGCCATGGTCGAGAGCCTGTTCGCCATGGCCAAGCTGTCGGTGGAGGTGATGGTGCTGCTGTTCGGCACCATGACCCTGTGGCTCGGCCTGTTGCGCATCGCCGAACAGGCCGGTCTGGTCGACGCCCTGGCGCGGCTGCTCGGCCCGCTGTTCGCCCGCCTGATGCCGGAGGTGCCGCGCGGCCACCCGGCGCTCGGCCTGATCACCATGAACTTCGCCGCCAACGGCCTGGGCCTGGACAACGCCGCCACGCCGATCGGCCTCAAGGCCATGCGCAGCCTGCAGGAGCTCAACCCCAGCAGCACCACGGCGAGCAACGCGCAGATCCTCTTTCTGGTGCTCAACGCCTCGTCGCTGACCCTGCTGCCGGTGTCGATCTTCATGTACCGGGTGCAGCAGGGCGCGGCCGACCCGACCCTGGTGTTCCTGCCGATCCTGCTGGCCACCAGCGCCTCGACCCTGGTCGGCCTGCTGTCGGTGGCGCTGATGCAGCGCCTGCGCCTGTGGGATCCGGTGGTGCTGGCCTACCTGATTCCCGGGGCGCTGCTGCTGGGCGGCTTCATGGCGCTGCTCGCCAGCCTCAGCGCCACCGCGCTGGCGGCGCTGTCCTCGCTGCTCGGCAACCTGACCCTGTTCGGCGTGATCCTGACCTTCCTGCTGGTCGGCGCGCTGAAGAAGGTGGCGGTCTACGAACAGTTCGTCGAGGGCGCCCGCGAGGGCTTCGACGTGGCCAAGAGCCTGTTGCCCTACCTGGTCGCCATGCTCTGCGCAATCGGCGTGCTGCGCGCCTCCGGCGCCCTGGAATTCGGTCTCGACGGCATTCGCTGGCTGGTCGAGTGGGGCGGCTGGGACACCCGCTTCGTCGACGCCCTGCCCACCGCGCTGGTCAAGCCGTTCTCCGGCAGTGCGGCGCGCGCCATGCTCATCGAAACCATGCAGACCCACGGCGTCGACAGCTTCGCGGCGCTGGCCGCGGCGACCGTCCAGGGCAGCACCGAGACCACCTTCTACGTGCTGGCGGTGTACTTCGGCGCGGTCGGCATCCAGCGCGTGCGTCACGCCGTGAGCTGCGCCCTGCTGGCCGAACTGGCCGGGGTGGTGGCGGCTATCGGCGTGACCTACTGGTTCTTCGGCTGAGGCCGCTCATTCGGCGAAACCGAGCTTGCTGCCGGCCCAGCTCAGCAGCGGATCAGCGTGCCGGTGGGCGCGCAATGCGGTGAGCTTGGGCGCGATAAAGGCGGCGAAGTCTTCGCCCCGCTCGAAGTAGACGCCGGTGAAGATGGCGAACAGCGACTTGTTGCCGACCGTGGCATAGAACAGGTTGCCCACCGGCTCGCCGTCCTCGGTCAGCAGCTTGAGGCTGGCGCGGCTGGCGAGCTCCAGCTCGAATTCCAGGTCCTGCTCGACCAGGCCGCTGTCGCGCAGGCCGAACGAGGCGCCGAAGGTCTCGGCGTAGCTGGTCATCAGCGCATCGCTGGCGCGCGGGTAGAGCGAGACGCCGCTGTAGAGGTAGAACCAGTCGCTGCCGGCGCTCTCGAAGCTGAGGTCGATGCTGCGCGCGGCGTAGCTCACCAGCTTCTCGTAACGCCCCGCGGCGGGCGCCTGGTAGGCGGCGAAATCCGCGGCGCTGAGCAGCAGGCGACGCTCCTCGGCGAGCGGCGGCTCACTGTCGAAACACCCGCCGAGCGACAGCGCGGCGAACAAGAGCAGCAGCATCCTGAACATGGCTTTCCTCCCTGAATAAGCCGCACCAGCTTGCCCCATCCACCCGCGCCTCGCCAGCCACGGCCGGCCTGGCTGTGCGCGGCGCCACACCATTCGTCCCGCTGGCGTGAATCGCCACGGCCGCTGGCGAGTTCCGCCACTGCCAGAGGGCGAGCCTGTGCCTAGCCTGACGGCGGGCTGCAAACAATAACCACAAGGCCCGTTTATCAAGGGGCCACGCCCGTCGCGGCGGGGCCCTTTCGGCAGTTGAACGGGCCAGGGCGGATGCCGCGATCCGCCGGGAGACTGCTATGCGCGTTCTGATCACCGGCGCGGCCGGCTTTATCGGCCATCAGCTGCTCAACGAGCTGGCGATCCAGCATCCTGACTGGACGCTGATCGCCGCCGACATCCGCCCGCTCGACAGTCGCGGCCTGAAGGCCAACGTCGAGCCGGTGCTGCTGGACATGGGCCGCCCGGCCCAGGTGCGCGCCTGCATAAGCGGCTGGAAGCCGGACGCCATCGTCCACCTGGCCACGGTGATCCGTCCGCCGCGCGACATGAGCGAGGCGCACCTGCACGCCATCGAGGTCGGCGGCACCCAATGCCTGGTGGACAGCGCCGTCGCCAACGGCGTGCGCCAACTGGTGGTGACCAGCTCCGGCGCCGCCTACGGCTACGCCGCGGACAACGCCGAGTGGATCGATGAAGACCAGCCGCTGCGCGGCCACCCGCATTTCGCCTACGCCAAGCACAAGCTGGAGATCGAGCAACTGCTGGCGCGCTGCCGCGAGGAACATCCGCAGCTGCGCCAACTGGTGCTGCGCCCCGGCACCATCCTCGGCAAGCGCCTGAACAACCCGATCAGCGACCTGTTCAAGAAACGCGCGGTGCTCGGCGTGCGCGGTCACGCCAGCCGCTTCGTGTTCATCTGGGAGCAGGACGTGGTCGGCATCATCCGCCAGGGCCTGGAGGAGGCTCGCGAGGGCATCTACAACCTGGCCGGCGATGGCGCGCTGAGCCTCAAGGAAATCGCCGAGATCCTCGGCAAGCCCTACCGGCCGCTGCCGGCGGCGCTGCTCGGCGGCGCGCTGCGCCTGCTCAAGCCGCTGGGCTTGAGCCAGTACGGCCCGGAGCAACTGGACTTCCTGCGCTACCGGCCGGTGCTGGCCAACCAGCGGCTGAAGCAGGAGTTCGGCTACCAGCCGCGCTATTCCAGCCGCGAAGCCTTCCTCGCCTTCCTCGCCGCCCAGGGCATCAGCTACCGCTCAGACGAAAGCCGACCTTGAGCTCGACCTGGTAGTGCGCCACCTTGCCGTCGAGGATATGCCCGCGGGTGTCGATGACTTCGAACCAGTCCATATTGCGCACGGTCTTGGCGCATTCGGCCAGGGCGTTCTGGATGGCGTCCTCGATGCTGATCTTGGAGGTGCCGACGATTTCGATCTTCTTGTAGGTGCGATGGTCGGACATGCTGTGCGCTCCGCAGTGGGCCTGCAGCAAGCCTAGACCACGCCGCAGGGGTTGCGCGCGCGCCGTGCTAGGCCTGCAGCTCGCGCGTCAACCAGGCGGCCAGGCGCTCGGCGCGTGGATCGCGGACGCGCCCCGGCACCCACAGCGCCAGGCGCGCCTCGGTGGCGACGAAGCCCCAGGGCGCGACCAGGCGACCGGCGGCCAGATCGTCGGCCACCAGCGGCTGCGGCGCGATGGCCACGCCGAGACCGGCGGCAGCCGCCTCCAGCAGGTAGTAGAGGTGCTCGAAACCCTGGCCCTGCTGCAGCCGCGCCGGCTCCAGGCCCTGCGCCGCGGCCCACTGCGGCCAGGCCTGGGGACGCGAGGCGGTGTGCAGCAGCGGCTCGTCGAGCAGCGCCGCGGCAGGCGCCCCCTGCAGGCGCGCATAGCCGGCAAAGCGCGGGCTCAGCACCGGGCCGATCCGTTCGATATCGAGCTCGTGTACCTGCATGTCCGCCGGCCAGGGCGGCGCGGCGAAGCACAGGGTGGCGTCCACTCCGGGGCGGCGCGGGTCCAGCTCGCCCTCGCTGGCCGATAGCTGCAGGCGCAGCTCCGGCAGCTCGCGGTTGAGGCGATCCAGGCGCGGGATAAACCAGCGCGCCAGCAGGCTGCCGGGGCAACCGAGCACGAAGGGCGCGCCGTCCTGACGCTGGCGCAGCTCGGCACAGACGCCGCGCAGGCGCTCGAAGGCGTCACTGGCCGCATCGCGCAGGCGCATGCCGGCATCGGTGAGTTTCACGCCGCGGCCGTCCTTGTCGAACAGGCTGACGCCGAGCTGTTCTTCCAGCGCACGAATCTGCCGGCTCACCGCGCCATGGGTGACATGCAGTTCCTCGCCGGCGCGACTGACGCTCTGCAGGCGGGCGGCGGCCTCGAAGGCGCGCAGGGCATTCAGCGGGGGCAGTTCGCGATTCATTGATTAGTGACTTTTCCTGACATGTCAGGGCAATCTAATCGCTTTTCAGCCTGCTCGCCAGGGGTAGAATGGCGCCATTGCCAAACCTCCTGCCCGCTCGTGGGCAGAAGCCCCAGACAGGAGCTCGACCATGACCTCATTTCGCACCGGCCCCGACGCGCGCGGCCTGTTCGGCCGCTTCGGCGGTCAGTTCGTCGCCGAAACCCTGATGCCGCTGATCAACTCGCTGGCCGCCGAATACGAGAAGGCCAAGAGCGATCCGGCCTTCCTCGAAGAACTCGCCTACTTCCAGCGCGACTACATCGGCCGCGCCAGCCCGCTGTACCATGCCGAGCGCCTCTCCGAGCACTTCGGCGGGGCGAAGATCTACCTCAAGCGCGAAGACCTCAACCACACCGGCGCGCACAAGATCAACAACTGCATCGGCCAGATCCTCCTGGCCAAGCGCATGGGCAAGCAGCGCATCATCGCCGAGACCGGCGCCGGCATGCACGGCGTGGCCACCGCCACCGTGGCCGCACGCTTCGGTATGCAGTGCGTGGTCTACATGGGCACCACCGACATCGATCGCCAGCAGGCCAACGTGTTCCGCATGAAGCTGCTCGGCGCCGAGGTGATCCCGGTCACCGCCGGCACCGGCACGCTCAAGGATGCGATGAACGAGGCCCTGCGTGACTGGGTGACCAACGTCCACAACACCTTCTACCTGATCGGTACCGCCGCCGGCCCGCATCCGTATCCGGCCATGGTGCGCGATTTCCAGTCGGTGATCGGCAACGAGGTGCGCGAGCAGATCCTGGCGAAGGAAGGGCGTCTGCCCGACTCGCTGGTGGCCTGCATCGGCGGCGGTTCCAACGCCATCGGCCTGTTCCACCCCTTCCTCGACGATGCCGGCGTGCGGATCGTCGGCGTCGAGGCGGCCGGCCACGGTGTCGATACCGGCAAGCATGCGGCGAGCATGGCCGGTGGCGCGCCGGGCGTGCTGCACGGCAACCGCACCTTCCTGCTGCAGGACGACGACGGCCAGATCACCGATGCCCACTCGATTTCCGCCGGCCTCGACTACCCCGGCGTCGGCCCGGAACACGCCTGGTTGCACGAGATCAAGCGCGTCGAGTACGTACCGATCAGCGATGACGAAGCGCTCGCAGCCTTCCACCAGTGCTGCCGCCTGGAAGGCATCATCCCGGCCCTGGAAAGCGCCCACGCGCTGGCCGAAGCCTTCAAACGCGCACCGAAGCTGCCCAAGGATCACCTGATGGTGATCAACCTGTCCGGTCGTGGCGACAAGGACATGCAGACCGTGATGCACCACATGCAGGACAACCAGGAGAAGCACGCATGAGCCGCCTGCACAACCGTTTCGCCGAACTCAAGCAGGAAAACCGCGCCGCGCTGGTCACCTTCGTCACCGCCGGCGACCCCGACTACGAGACTTCCTTGCAGATCCTCAAGGGCCTGCCGGACGCTGGCGCCGACGTGATCGAGCTGGGCATGCCCTTCACCGACCCGATGGCCGACGGCCCGGCCATCCAGCTCGCCAATATCCGCGCTTTGGGGGCCAAGCAGACGCTGGCCAAGACCCTGCAGATGGTTCGCGAATTCCGCGCCGGCAACCAGAGCACGCCGCTGGTGCTGATGGGCTACTACAACCCGATCTTCGTCTACGGCGTCGAGCGCTTCATCGCCGATGCCAAGGCCGCCGGCGTCGACGGCCTGATCGTGGTCGACCTGCCGCCGGAGCACAACGACGAGCTGTGCGAGCCGGCGCAGAGCGCAGGCATCGACTTTATCCGCCTGACCACCCCCACCACCGACGACGACCGTCTGCCCACCGTGCTGGCCGGCAGCTCCGGCTTCGTCTACTACGTGTCGGTGGCCGGTGTCACCGGCGCCGGCGCGGCGACCCTGGATCACGTCGAGCAAGCCGTGGCGCGCCTGCGTCGCCACACCGACTTGCCCCTGTGCATCGGCTTCGGCATCCGCACCCCGGAGCATGCCGCCGAAGTGGCCAAGCGCGCCGAGGGCGCGGTGGTCGGCTCGGCGCTGATCGACAAGATCGCCGAGGCGAACAGCCCGCAGCAGGCCATCGACGGCGTGCTCGGTCTGTGTCGCGAACTGGCCGAAGGGGTACGCGGCGCGCGCCGCTAACGCCACGGGCAAACAAAAGCCGCTGCCGGATCGCTCCGCCAGCGGCTTTTTTGTGCGCCCTCAGTGGCCGCCGGCGGCGGCCGGGGCGAACTTGGCGAGAATATGCTCCTGCATGCCGCGCGCCAGCTCTTCCTCGTCGAAGAACACCGCGCCGAGGCCTTCGCGGCGAAAAATCTCCACCGCGTCGGCGCTGTGGGTGCGGATCGCCACCTCGATCTGTGGGTTCAGCGTGCGGGCGATCTCCACCATACGCTGCACGTGCAGCGGGTCGGGCGTGGCGATCACCAGCATTGCCGCCTTGGCGATATGCGCCTGGATCAGGCTGCCCGGCTCGGCCGAGTCGCCGCTGACCGCGACCAGGCCCTGGGCGCGGATCTGCTCGACCCGCTCGCGGTTCTGCTCCACCACCACGAAGGGGATGCCGCGCGCCAACAGGGCCGCCGCGATGCGCCGACCGACCCGGCCGTAACCGACCACCACCACCTGGCCTTCCAGGTACTTGAGCTCGGTGCTGGCCGGCAGCACCGCCAGCGGGTCCTCGCGGAACTCCAGGCGCCGCGCCAAAGCCGAGCGCCGCAGCGCCAGGGCCTTGAACGGCTTGATGCAGGCGAACAGCAGCGGGTTGAGGGCGATGGAGATCAGCGCGCCGGCCAGCACCAGGCTCATGCCCTCCTGCGGCAGCAGACCCAGGGCCAAGCCCAGGCCGGCGAGGATGAAGGAGAACTCGCCGATCTGCGCCAGGCTGGCCGCCACGGTCAGCGCGGTGTTCAGCGGGTAACGCAGAACCAGCACCAGCACGGCGGCCGCCAGGCCCTTGCCGAGCACGATGATCGCCACCACCGCCAGCACCCGCAGCGGCTCGTCGAGCAGCACGGCGGGGTCGAACAGCATGCCGACCGAGACGAAGAACAGCACGGCGAAGGCGTCGCGCAGCGGCAGCGACTCTTCCGCCGCGCGGTGCGACAGGTCCGACTCGCGCATCACCGTGCCGGCGAAGAAGGCGCCGAGGGCGAAGGACACGTGGAACAGCACCGAGGCGCCGTAGGCGATGCCGATGGCAGCGGCCACCACCGACAGGGTGAACAGCTCGCGCGAGCCGGTCCTGGCGATCTGCAGCAGCAGCCAGGGCAATACCCGGCGCCCGACCAGCAGCATCAGGGCGATGAAACCGGCCACCTGCAACAGGGTCACGCCGAGCACCTGCCACAGCGGCGCAGCGCCGCTGCCGACGGCCGGATTGCCGCCCAGCACCCCGGCCAGCGGCGGCAGCAGCACCAGCACCAAGACCGTGGCCAGGTCCTCGACCACCAGCCAGCCGACCGCGATACGGCCGTTCATCGAATCGAGGATGCCGCGCGTTTCCAAGGCCTTGAGCAGCACCACGGTGCTGGCGCAAGAAAGCGACAGGCCGAGCAGCAGGCTCTCGCCGAAGGTCCAGCCCCACCAGCTGGCGACGCCGATGCCCAGTGCCGTGGCCAGGCCCATCTGCACCACCGCGCCGGGCAGGGCGATCTTCTTCACCGCCAGCAGGTCCTTGAGCGAGAAGTGCAGGCCGACGCCGAACATCAGCAGCATCACGCCGATTTCCAGCAGCTGCGGCGCCAGCTCCATGTCGGCGACGAAGCCCGGGGTCGCCGGGCCGATGACGATACCGGCCAGCAGGTAGCCGACCAGCGCCGGCAGCTTCAGTTTCTCGGCGAGAAAACCGCAGATCAACGCCATGCCGAAGCCGCCGGCGAGCATGCTGATAAGGGAGATGTTGTGCTCCATGGCACCTCCTTGATTCAGGAGCCGACCGGGCGCGCCGATGCGGCTGAGACGAAAGACAATCGACTCACACTATCAAAGCATCAAGATCAATTCCATAAATCAATAATTGCAACATCTGTCCAGCGCAGTGCCGATTCTCGGCCCGGCCGCACCGCGCGCCCGGGGTTGACGGGCTTGGCCCGGGCGCACGCGCCGTGCTATCACCGCGGCATCCGTAACCCCGGAGTCCCACCCCATGAGCAAGAACCTGCTGATCACCGGTGCCAGCCGCGGCATCGGTCGCGCCACCGCCCTGCTGGCCGCCGCCCGCGGCTGGCGCGTCGGGGTCAACTACCACAGCGACCGCGCCGCCGCCGACGCGCTGGTGGCGCAGATCACCGCCAGCGGCGGCGAGGCCGTCGCGCTGCAGGCCGACGTGGCCGAAGAAAGCCAGGTGCTGCGCCTGTTCGAGGCGATGGACGCCTTCGGCCCGCTGCACGGCCTGGTGGTCAACGCCGGCATAGTCGCGCCGCCCCTGCCGCTGCTGGAGATGAGCGGCGAACGCCTGCGCCGCATGTTCGCGGTCAACGTGCTGGGCAGCTACCTCACCGCCCGCGAGGGCGCCCGGCGCATGGCCCGCAGCCGTGGCGGCGAAGGCGGGTCGATGGTGCTGGTGTCGTCGGTGGCGGCCAGCCTCGGCGCGCCCTTCGAGTACGTCGACTACGCCGGCGCCAAGGGCGCGCTGGACGTGCTGACCCGTGGCCTGGCCAAGGAGCTGGGCGGCGAGGGCGTGCGGGTCAATGCCGTGCGCCCCGGGTTGATCGACACCGAGATCCACGCCAGCGGCGGCCAGCCGGACCGCGCCGAGCGCCTCGGCAAGAGCACCCCGCTGGGCCGCGCCGGGCGGGCCGAGGAAGTGGCCGAGGCGATCCTCTGGCTGCTCGACGACAAGGCCAGCTACACCACCGGCGCGCTGGTCGATATCGCCGGCGGGCGGTAGGGCCCAAGGTCGCGGCTGAAGCCCATCCCACAGCCTACTGCGGGTGCCGGGCTCAGTCCCAGCGCGGCGCGAACCCCGGGTTGGCCACCCGCTCGCCGCGCTCCAGGCCGGCGATGGCGGCCATGTCCTCGGCGCTCAGACGCAGCTTGGCCGCAGCCAGGTTGGCGGCCAGATTCTCGCGCCTGGTCGAGGAGGGGATCACCGCATGGCCCTGCTGCAGCGACCAGGCCAGCGCCACCTGCGCCGGGCTGGCGCCATGGGCGGCGGCGATGCGCTGGATCACCGGCTCGGCCAGCACCTTGCCGTAGGCCAGCGGCATATAGGCGGTCAGGTGAATGCCTTGCTGGCGGGTGAAGTCGACCAGCCTGCGATTCTGCAGCAGTGGGTGAATCTCCACCTGGTGGGTGGCGATCTCGTCCGCCCCCACCGCATCGATGGCCTGGCGCAGATGGGCGATGGTGAAGTTGGACACGCCGATGGCCGCGGTCAGTCCCAGGCGCTTGGCCTGCAGCAGTTCGCCCAGGTACTGCGTCACGGGGATCTCGTCGCCCGGCGACGGCCAGTGGATCAGCGCCAGGTCGACCCGCTCCAGCCCCAGGCGCTGCAGGCTCTCCCGCAGGCTGGCGATCACCCGGCCGCTGCCGAGGTTCTCGGTCCAGATCTTGGTGGTGACGAACAGCTCGTCGCGCGCCACGCCGCTGGCGGCGATGGCCTGGCCGACCTCGGCTTCGTTGCCATAAATCTGCGCCGTGTCGATATGCCGATAGCCCAGTTCCAGCCCCGTGCGTACCGAATCGATGGCGACCCGGTCCTTGAGACGGAAGGTGCCGAGGCCGAAGGCAGGGATGAATTTCATGCGCAATCTCCTTGATTGACGGAATCAGTGGCCGACCACCAGGCCGGAGCGGGCAGTGCCCGCCTCACGCAGCGCCGGGTTGCGGCTGTCCAGACGACCGCTCCAGGCGGTCAGCGCCAGCGCGCCGAGCACCACCAGCGCGCCGATCCAGGCGGTGTGGATCAGGCCGAGCTGGGCGACGATATGCCCGCCGAGCCAGGCGCCGCCGGCGATGCCCAGGTTGAAGGCGGCGATATTCAGGCCCGAGGCCACATCCACCGCCTGCGGGCTGAAATGTTCGGCCTGCCGCACCACGTAAAGTTGCAGTCCCGGCACGTTGCCGAAGGCCACGGCGCCCCACAGCAACACGGTGCCCAGGGCCAGCCAGGAATTGCCGGCGGTGAGGCCGAGCAGCAGCAGCACACCGGCGAGCAGGGCGAAGATCAGCTTCAGCGCCGCAATCGGCCCGCGCTGGTCGGCCAGCTTGCCACCCCAGACGTTGCCCACGGCAACCGACACGCCATAGACCAGCAGCACCAGGCTCACCGCACCGGCGCTGAAGCCGCTGAGCTCCTGCAGGATCGGCGCGAGAAAGGTAAAGGCGGTGAAGGTGCCGCCGTAGCCGAGGGCGGTCATGGCATACACCAGCAGCAGGCGCGGCTGCTTGAGCACGGCCAGTTGGGTCAGCAGCGAGGCAGGCGGGGTATGAGCGATACCGCGAGGGATATACAGCAGGCTGCCGACGAAGGCGATCACGCCGAGGGCGGACACCGCCAGGAAGGTCTCGCGCCAGCCGAAGTGCTGGCCGATAAAGGTACCCAGCGGCACGCCGGTGACCAGCGCCACGGTCAGCCCGGTGAACATGGTGGCGATGGCACTGGCGGCCTTTTCCTTGGACACCAGGCTGGTGGCGATGGTCGAGCCGATGGAAAAGAACACGCCGTGGGCCAGGCCGGTGACGATGCGCGCGACGATCAGCGACTCGTAGCCCGGCGCCTGCCAGGCCAGCAGGTTGCCGGCGCTGAACAGCAGCATCAGGCCGAGCAGCAGTGCCTTGCGCGGCAGCTTGCCGGTCAGCGCGGTAAGCAGCGGCGCGCCGACCGCCACGCCGAGGGCGTAGAGGCTGACCAGCAGGCCGGCCGAGGGCAGATCGACCCCCAGATCGGCGGCGATGGTAGGTAACAGGCCGACGATGACGAACTCGGTCGTGCCGATGGCGAAGGCGCTGAGGGCCAGCGCGAGCAGGGCAATGGGCATGGAATGGCTCCGCAATGAGGTTGATGGCGCGCAGTATCCGAGCCAGACTCATGCGGAAAAAGCCGATAACCCAGCAAAGACTTTTGCCTGAAGATCAACAATGAAAACCAGCCTGGAAGAAATGCTCGCCTTCGTCCGCGTGGTCGACAGCGGCTCAATCAGCGCCGCCGCCGCGCAGCTGGAACAGACCGCCTCCGGGGTGAGCCGCGCGCTGAGCCGGCTGGAGGAAAAGCTCGCCGTCACCCTGCTGCGCCGTACCACCCGCCGCCTGGAGCTGACCGAGGAGGGCGAGCTGTTCCTCGCCCAGGCGCGGCGCATCCTCGCCAGCGTCGAAGACGCCGAGGAGCAGATGGCGCTGCGCCGCCAGGCGCCGGCCGGACGGCTGCGGGTCAATACCGCCTCGCCCTTTATGCTGCACGTGATAGTCCCGCTGATCGGCGAGTTTCGCGCGCGTTACCCGCAGATCGAGCTGGAACTGCACAGCGACGACCGCATCATCGACCTGCTGGAGCGGCGCACCGACCTGGCCATCCGCATCGGTGCGCTACCCGATTCCAGCCTGCACGCCCGGCCGCTGTGCCACAGCTGGCGACGGGTGCTGGCCAGCCCCGGGTATCTCGCGCGCCACGGCACACCGGACAGCGTCGAGGCGCTGAGCGGACACAGCCTGATCGGCTTCACCGAGCCGGACGGGCTCAACGACTGGCCACTGCGTCACGCCCAGGGCGAGCGCTGGCGCATCACTCCGAGCATCCGCGCCTCCAGCGGCGACACGCTGCGCGAACTGGCGCTGGCCGGCGAGGGCCTGGTGTGCCTGTCGGACTTTATGACCGACGCCGATCGGGCCAGGGGCGATCTGGTCGAGGTGCTGGCCGAGCAGCGGGTCGAGGTGCGCCAGCCGATCAATGCGGTGTACTACCGCAACACCGCGCTGGCCTCGCGCATCACCTGCTTCCTGGATTTCCTCAGCGAGCGGCTGGGCAGCCACGGCTAGCTGCCGCCGGTGATAAATGGCCAGGGTGCGCGGCGCAACCTACCCGGCGCGCGGCGTCAGCTGCAGGTAAGGGACGCCGGATCGACCTATCTAGAGGTCAACGAAAAAGGGCGACTCATCGAGTCGCCCTTCCTTCACTGCCCGGCCTGCAGGTTCCACTCCGCCAGCTTCTGCCGCTTGTAGCTCAGCGCCGCGGCCGGCACCGGGGTGACCTTGCCGGTTTCCATCCAGCGCTTGAGGCGGTTAGCGTCGGCCATATGGGTGTACTTGCCGAAGGCGCCGAGCACGACGAAGGCCACCGGGCGATGGTTGATCGAGGTGAGCATCACCAGGCAGCGGCCGGCGGCGTTGGTGAAGCCGGTCTTGCTCAGGTCGATGTCCCAGTCGGCCTTGCGCACCAGCGCGTTGGTGTTGCGAAAGCCCAGGCTGTAGGCGGGCTTGCGGAAGCTCACGGTGGCCTCGGAGTCGGTGCTGAACTGGCCGATCAGCGGGTACTGCTGCGCCGCCTTGAGCATCAGCGCCAGGTCGCGGGCGGTGGCGACGTTGTGCTCGGACATGCCAGTGGGCTCGACGAAGCGGCTGCTGTGCATGCCCAGCGCCTTGGCCTTGGCGTTCATCGCCGCGACGAAGGCCGCGTGGCCGCCCGGATAGTGGTGGGCGAGGCTGGCGGCGGCACGGTTTTCCGAGGACATCAGGGCCAGGTGCAACATGTCGCGGCGGCTGACCTCGCTGCCGATGCGCACCCGCGAGTAGACGCCCTGCATTTCCTTGGTGTCGCGGATGGTGATGGGCAGCACCTGATCCAGCGGCAGCTTGGCATCGAGCACCACCATGGCGGTCATCAGCTTGGTCACCGAAGCCACCGGCAGGCGCAGGTCGGGGTTGCTGGCATAGAGTTCCTGGCCGGTCTTCAGGTCGACCAGCAGCGCGCTGCCGGCGGCCAGTTCCTGCTGGGGCTTGGCCGGGGCGGCCTCAAGGTTCGAAACTGCAAGGCCGCCGCACAGCAGCAGGGCCAAAATCGAATGACGGAGTTTCACGGTTCACTTCACCGGTTGAGTAGAGGGGCCTGAGAGCCTGTTCAAAGTCTCGCGAGCTAGAGCAATGCAAGGCAAAAACAGGCGAGGAAGCGGAGTGTACTTTTGTACATGAGCATTCCGAGCCTGTTTTTAACGCAGCAGTGCCGACGCGCAGCAGACTTTCAACAGGTTCTGAGGGCGAACCCTCGGGCGGCGCCCAGTATAGGGACTCGCCGCACGCTCTTGCAGTATGGCTCGCTCAGAGGCTTTGTGCCGGCAACTCCAGCTCGGCCTGCAGCCAGTCGACGAAACGCGCGGTCAGGCGCTGACGGCGTTTGCGCTCGGGCAGCACCAGGTAATAGCCCAGCGCCGACTGCGCCTCGGCCTCGCCCAGGCGACAGAGCAGGCCCTGGGTCAGCAGCTCGTCGACCAGGTGGCGCCAGCCGATGGCCACGCCCTGGCCGGCGATGGCCGCCTGGATCAGCAATGTGTAGTTGTCGAAGCGCAGCGCCCCGGGGGTCGGCACGGCGGCTATGCCCAGGGCGCGGAACAGGCCGTCCCAGTCGAACCAGCGCGAGCGGTGCTCGGGGCGCAGGTGCAGCAGCGGCAGTTCGGCCAGCACCGACGCCGGCAGCGGCGGCTGGCGCGCGCCGAGCAGGCGCGGGCTGCACACCGGGAACACCTCCTCGCGAAACAGCAGGTGCGCCTCGCCGTGCTTGAAGCGGCCGTCGCCGAAACGAATGGCCACGTCGATATCGCTGGGCACGCTGGCCGGGTCGCGCTCACTGGTGATCAGGCTGACGTCCACTTCCGGGTACAGGCGGTTGAAGCGCTGCAGCCGCGGCATCAGCCAGTAGGCGGCGAAGGCGAAGTCGGTGGCCACCTGCAGCACCTCGTGCTGCTGCCGCGCGGTGACCGCGGCGAGGCCCGCGTCGAGGCTGGCCAGCCCCTCCTGGACGTGGCCGAGCAGCAGCTCGCCGGCCTCGGTGAGGACGATGCCGCGGTAGACCCGGTCGAACAGGCGCGTGGCCAGCTGCTGCTCGAGGCGCTTGATCTGCTGGCTGATGGCCGGCTGGCTGCTGCCCAGCTCGCTGGCGGCGGCGGTGAAGCTGAGCTGGCGCGCCGCCGACTCGAACACCCGCAGCGCCTCCAGGGCCACGCCGTCGAGTGTTTTATGCATAAGCTGAGGTTATCCGAGTCATGTCTTTGAGGCGGGTTTACCCCGTCGCCGTTCTAGCGGAATCATGAAGCCCGCACTGTCGCATAAACCCACAGTATGGAATAGCCGCCGCCATGAGCCGCCCCAATATCCTCTTCATCATGGCCGACCAGATGGCCGCGCCGATCCTGCCGCTGCACGATGCCGCCTCGCCGGTGCAGATGCCCTATCTGATGAAGCTGGCCGAACGCGCCGTGGTGTTCGACTCGGCCTACTGCAACAGCCCGCTGTGCGCGCCGTCGCGCTTCAGCCTGGTCAGCGGCCGGCTGCCGTCGCGGATCGGCGCCTATGACAACGCCGCCGACTTTCCCGCCGACGTGCCGACCTACGCCCACTACCTGCGCCGCCTCGGCTACCGCACCGCGCTGTCGGGCAAGATGCACTTCTGCGGCCCCGACCAGCTGCACGGCTACGAGGAACGCCTGACCAGCGATATCTACCCGGCCGACTACGGCTGGGCGGTGAACTGGGACGAGCCGGAGGTGCGCGCCAGCTGGTACCACAACATGTCCTCGGTGCTGCAGGCCGGCCCCTGCGTGCGCAGCAACCAGCTGGATTTCGACGAGGAGGTGGTGTTCAAGGCCCGCCAGTACCTCTACGACCACGTGCGCCTGACGCCGCAGCAGCCGTTCTGCCTGACCGTGTCGATGACCCACCCGCACGACCCCTATACCATCCCGCGTGAATACTGGGAGCGCTACGAAGGCGTGGAGATTCCCCTGCCGCGCCAGCACCTCGAGCAGGCCGAGCAGGACCCGCACTCGCAGCGCCTGCTCAAGGTCATCGACCTGTGGGACCAGCCGCTGCCCGAAACCAAGATTCGCGATGCCCGCCGCGCCTACTTCGGCGCCTGCAGCTATATCGACGACAACATCGGCAAGCTGCTGAAGACCCTGGAAGAATGCGGCCTGGCCGAGGACACCATCGTGGTGTTCTCCGGCGACCACGGCGACATGCTCGGCGAGCGCGGCCTCTGGTACAAGATGCACTGGTTCGAGATGGCCGCCCGCGTGCCGCTGCTGGTGCATGCGCCGCAACGCTTCGCCGCGCGCCGGGTCGGCCAGTCGGTCTCCACCCTCGACCTGCTACCGACCCTGGTGGAACTGGCCGGCGGCCGGGTCGAAGAGGGCCTGGCGCTGGAGGGCCGCTCGCTGCTGGCGCATCTGGAAGGTCGCCAGGGCCATGATGAAGTCATCGGCGAATACATGGCCGAAGGCACTATCAGCCCGCTGATGATGATCCGTCGCGGGCCGTGGAAATTCGTCTACTCGGAGCAGGATCCGCTGCTGCTGTTCGACCTGGCCCGCGATCCGCAGGAACGCGAAAACCTGGCCGGCTCGGCGGATCACCAGGGCGTGCTGGCCGAGTTCCTCGCCGAGGCGCGGGCGCGCTGGGATATCCCGGCGATCCACGCCGCCACCCTGGCCAGCCAGCGCCGTCGGCGCCTGGTGGCCGAGGCGCTGAGCCAGGGCAAGCTGACCAGCTGGGACCACCAGCCCTGGGTCGACGCCAGCCAGCAGTACATGCGCAACCATATCGATCTCGACGACCTCGAGCGCCGCGCCCGTTATCCCCAGGTTTGAAGCACTGCCGCCCCTAACCAGAAGAAGGAGAAACGTGATGAACCGAATCAGCGTGCTGCTACTGACCGGACTGCTGAGCAGCGCCGGCAATGCCTGGGCCGAGGACGCCAGCTGCGCCAAGGTCAAGCTGGGCGATCCGGGCTGGAGCGATATCGCCGTGACCAACGGCATCGCCAGCTTCCTCCTCGAGGGCCTCGGCTATCAGACGCAGAGCCAGACCCTGGCGGTGCCGATCATCTACGCCGGGCTGCAGAAGGGCCAGATCGATGTGTTTCTCGGCAACTGGATGCCGGCGCAGCAGAGCAACTACGACAAGTTCGTCGCCAGCGGCGAGGTGGACCAGCTGGCGCAGAACCTCGACGGCACCGAGTACACCCTGGCCGTGCCGACCTACGCCTATGAGGCCGGGGTGAAGACCTTCGCCGACCTCGACAAGCATGCCGACAAGTTCGACAGGAAGCTCTACGGCATCGCCTCCGGCTCGCCGGCCAACGAGTCGATCAGGCAGATGATCGCCGCCGACGAGTTCGGCCTGGGCGACTGGACGCTGGTGGAGTCCAGCGAACAGGCGATGCTGGTGCAGGTCGGCCGCGCGGTGAAACGCGAGCAGTTCGTGGTGTTCCTCGGCTGGACGCCGCACCCGATGAACGTGCAGTACGACATGAAATACCTGCGCGGCGGCGAGAAGTATTTCGGCGCCAGCGGCCAGGTCAACACCCTGGCGCGCAAGGGCTATGCCCAGCAATGCCCCAATGCCGGCAAGCTGCTGAGCAACCTCAAATTCACCCAGGAGATGGAGAACAGCATCATGGATCGGGTGCTCAGCAAGCAGGCCAGCAACGACGCCGCGATCAAGGACTGGCTGCAGGCCAACCCGCAGGTGCTCGATGCCTGGCTGGACGGCGTCACCACCCGCGACGGCGGCGACGGCCTGGCCGCGGTCAAGGCGCGGCTTTGAAATAGCCGGGGCAATTGCGTAGGGTGGGGCCAGCCTGCCCACCCTGCCGAGCCTGATCTCGATGCCGCTACCCGACCTCCAGACCCTGCTGCCCTTCCTGCGCTGGCTGCCCGGCATCAGCCGCAAGACCCTCGGCAACGATCTGCTGGTGGGCCTGAGCGGCGCCGTGCTGGCCCTGCCGCAGTCGCTGGCCTATGCGCTGATCGCCGGGCTGCCGGCCGAATATGGCCTGTACGCGGCCATAGTGCCGGTGATCATCGCCTGCCTGTGGGGCTCGTCCTGGCACCTGATCTGCGGGCCGACCGCGGCCATCTCCATCGTCCTGTTCACCAGCGTCAGCCCCATGGCCGCGGTGGGCAGCGAGCGGTTCATCGCCCTGGTGCTGCTGCTGACCTTTCTCGCCGGGCTGTTCCAGTGGCTGCTCGGCCTGCTGCGCTTCGGCGCCTTGGTCAACTTCGTCTCGCAGTCGGTGGTGCTCGGCTTCACCCTCGGCGCGGCGCTGGTGATCGCCATCGGCCAGTTGCCCAACCTGCTCGGCGTGGAAGTGGCCAGCCAGGCCACCGCCCTGGCCAGCCTGCTGCAGATCGGCCAGCACCTGGGCGACGCGCACTGGCCGAGCCTGGCCGTGGCGGCCGGCACGTTGCTGTTCAGCCTGGGCATACGCCGGCTGTGGCCGAAGGCGCCGGCGCTGCTGCTCGGCCTGGTCGCCGGCAGCGTGCTGGTGTGGCTGCTGCCGCCGCGGCTGGTCGGCGAGATCGCCCTGGTCAGCGCCTTCGAGGGCGGCCTGCCGCCCTTCACGCCGCTGCAGTTCGACCTCAACAGCCTGCTACAGCTGCTGCCGGCGGCGGTGGCCTGCGGCATGCTCGGCCTGGTCACCAGCCTGTCCATCGCCCGCGCCCTGGCGGTGAAATCCCAGCAGTTCCTCGACGCCAACCAGGAGGTGCGCGCCCAGGGCCTGTCGAACATGCTCGGGCCCTGGTTCGCCGGCTCGCTGTCGGCCGGCTCCTTCACCCGCTCGGCGCTGAACCTGCAGGCCGGCGCGCGCACGCCACTGGCCGGGGTGTTCTCGGCGCTGCTGGTGGCGCTGTTCGCCCTGTTCGGCGCCGCGCTGCTGGCGCATATCCCGCTGCCGGTGATGGCCGCCGGCATCCTGCTGATCTGCTGGGGCCTGGTCGACCTGGCGGCGATTCGCGCGCTGCGCCGGGTCAGCCGCGCCGAGTTCGCGGTGATGCTGCTGACCCTGGCGGCGACCCTGCTGCTGGAGCTGCAGACGGCGATCTACGCCGGGGTGCTGGTCTCGCTGTTCTTCTACCTCAAGCGCACCTCGCAGCCGCGCGTGCGCCTGTGGCACGACGGCGACGACGAGGTGCTGCGCATCGACGGCTCGATCTTCTTCGGCGCCTGCCACTACCTCCAGCAGCTGCTGCAACGCAGCCGCGGCCAACGCCTGGTGATCGACGCCCGGCATATCAACTTCATCGACTACGCCGGGGTGGAGATGCTGCACCAGGAGGCGCGCCGCCTGCAGGCCCTGCAACGCAGCCTGGTGCTGCGCCAGGCGCGACCGCAGGTGGTGGAGGAGATCCTCAAGCTGGAAGGCGCCGAACGCTGCCCGGTGCAGTTCGAAGAGTGACCGCGCTCCGTAGCTTGGGTTGAGGAGCCTGCGACGAAGCCCAACAGGGGTGTATGAGCGGCGGATTGGCGGGGTGGCGGGAGGTCAGATCGTCGGGCGGAGCTCGGCGTGCTCCCTGTTGGGCTTCGCTGCGCTCAGCGCCAACCTACGCGCCAACCAACACCCCAATCAGTGCGCTACCGATGCGCCAACCGGCGGCGCAAGCCGCGGGGCAAGGGTTCAGTCTTGCTCGGCGTCGAGCACGCTCAGATCCAGCGGGCGTGACTGGCCCAGCCACAGCGCCCAGTCGCGGTGGTCGCGCAGCTCATCGCCGGTGATCGGATGCACCAGCACGTTGAGCCCGCCGCGATGCTGCAGCAGCCAGGGCAGCAGTTCGCCGAACAGCTCGGGACAAAAGGCCAGCTGGCAGCTCCAGTCCGGGTGCGGGCCGACCGGGCGCTCATGCAGCCGGCCCATCTTCAGCGGGAAACGCCGCGCGGCCTCCTCGCATAGCGCGCGGGCCTGCTCCAGGCTGGCGGCGTCGAAGTAGACATGGGCGTGGTAGCCCTTGATCCGCGGCAGCGCGTCGTCGTTCATCACGGCCTCCAAGGGCTTCAGCCCGCCAGCTGGCGGCGCAGTTCGGCCAGCACCGGCGCGGTGTCCGGGCGCACGCCGCGCCACAGTTCGAAGGCTTCGGCGGCCTGCTCCACCAGCATGCCGAGGCCGTCCAGGCAGCGCGCCGCGCCCTGATCAAAGGCCCAGCGGTTGAAGGCGGTGGGCTCGCGGCCGTACATCATGTCGTAGCAGACCGTGTGCCCCGGCTGGATCAGGCTCGGCGCGATCGGCGGCAGCTCGCCGCCGAGGCTGGCCGAGGTGCCGTTGACGATCAGGTCCACCGGCGCGTCGAGCCAGTCGAAGCCGGCGGCGACCAGCGGGCCGAGGTCGGCGAACTCGCGCACCAGCTGCTCGGCCTTGCTCACCGTGCGGTTGGCGATCACCAGCACCGCCGGGCGCTGCGCCAGGAAGGGCTCGAGCACGCCGCGCACGGCGCCGCCGGCCCCGAGCACGAGGATGCGCTTGCCGGTCAGGCTGAAACCGGCGTTGTCCTGCAGGTCGCGGGTCAGCCCGGCGCCGTCGGTGTTGTCACCGAGCAGGCGGCCGTCTTCCAGCTTCTTCAGAGTGTTCACCGCACCGGCGCGGCGGGCGCGCTCGCTCAGTTGGTCGGCGAGGCGGAAGGCCTCTTCCTTGAACGGCACGGTGACGTTGCCGCCCAGGCCCTCGGCGAAGAAGGCGCGAGCGCAGCCGGCGAAGTCGTCCAGCGGCGCCAGCAGCGCCTCGTAGCTGAGCTGCTGGCCGGTCTGCTCGGCGAACAGGCGGTGGATCAGCGGCGACTTGCTGTGGCCGATGGGGTTGCCGAAGACGCAGTAGCGGTCCATGAGAAATCCTGTTTGTGTAGGCGCCAGTCCGTAGCCCGGATGAAATCCGGGGGCGGTCGGTACATTGCCCCGGATTACATCCGGGCTACGCGTTCACGACAGCTTCGAAAGCCAATCGCGATCGGTCAGAAAATACTCGGTCAGGCGCGCTTCCTCGCTACCCGGCTCGGGCTTCCAGTCGTAGCCCCAACGTACCATCGGCGGCAGCGACATGAGGATCGACTCGGTGCGCCCGCCGGACTGCAGGCCGAACAGGGTGCCGCGGTCGAACACCAGGTTGAACTCGACGTAACGGCCACGGCGGAAGGCTTGGAACTCGCGCTCGCGCTCGCCGAAGGGGGTCAGCTTGCGGCGTTGGACGATGGGCAGGTAAGCCGCCAGGTAGGCATCGCCGATGGCGCGCATGAAGGCGAAGCTGGTGTCGAAGTCCCACTGGTTGAGGTCGTCGAAGAACAGCCCGCCGATGCCGCGCGGCTCGCCGCGGTGCTTGAGGTGGAAGTAGCGGTCGCACCAGGCCTTGAACCTGGGGTAGACCTCGGCGCCGAACGGTGCGCAGGCGTCATGGGCCACCTGGTGCCAGTGCACGCAGTCGTCTTCGTTGGCGTAGTAGGGGGTCAGGTCGAAGCCGCCGCCGAACCACCAGACCGGCTCCTCGCCCTCCTTCTCCGCACTGAAGAAGCGCACGTTGGCGTGGGAGGTGGGCACATGGGGGTTTTCCGGGTGGATCACCAGCGACACGCCGAGGGCCTGGAAACCGCGCCCGGCCAGCTCCGGACGATGGGCACTGGCCGAGGGCGGCAGGCTGTCGCCGAACACGTGGGAGAAGTTGACCCCGCCCTTCTCGATCAGCGCGCCGTTCTCGATCACCCGCGTGCGCCCGCCGCCGCCGGCCGGCCGCTGCCAGGCGTCCTCGGCGAACCGGGCCTGGCCGTCTTCGGCCTCGAGGGTGGCACAGATGCGGTCTTGCAGGTCGAGCAGGTAGGCCTTCACGGCCTCGGTACGGTCAGTCACGGCGGCACCTTGAGCGGGAGCGAATCGAAATCGGCGGGCAGCATAGCACTCACGGGCGCGCCTTCGCAGTTGACGGCGGTCGATCGGGGCGTTTGGATAGACCCTTTCGCCGCCCCTCGGCGGCTCGATCAGAGAAGGAATCCGAAATGGCCAAGCGTATCCAGTTCAGCCAGCACGGCGGCAGCGAGATGCTGGAGTACCGCGACTACCAGCCGGCCGCCCCCGGCCCGCACGAAGTGCGGGTGGCCAACCGCGCCATCGGCCTGAATTTCATCGACACCTATTTCCGCAGCGGCCTCTATGCGCCGTCGACGCTGCCCTCCGGCCTGGGCACCGAGGGCGCCGGGGTGGTCGAGGCGGTGGGCAGCGAGGTCAGCGGCTTCGCCGTCGGCGACCGCGTGGCCTACGCCACCGGCCCGCTCGGCGCCTACAGCGAGCTGCACGTGCTGCCGGCGGACAAGCTGGTCAAGCTGCCGGACGGCATCGGCTTCGAGCAGGCCGCCGCGGTGATGCTCAAGGGCCTGACCGTGCAGTACCTGCTGCGTCAGACCTACCCGCTCAAGGGCGGCGAGACCATCCTGTTCCACGCCGCGGCCGGCGGCGTCGGCTCCTTCGCCTGTCAGTGGGCGCGGGCGTTGGGGGTCAAGCTGATCGGCACTGTGAGTTCGGCCGAGAAGGCGGCGCGGGCGAAAGAGCAGGGCGCCTGGGCGACCATCGACTACAGCCACGAGAACGTGGTGCAGCGCGTGCTGGAACTGACCGACGGCGCCAAGTGCCCGGTGGTCTACGACGGCGTCGGCAAGGACACCTGGGAAACCTCGCTGGACTGCGTGGCGCCGCGCGGCCTGCTGGTCAGCTTCGGCAACGCCTCCGGCGCGGTCAGCGGGGTCAACCTCAGCATCCTGGCGCAGAAGGGCTCGCTGTACGTCACCCGGCCGACCCTGGCCGGCTACGCCGATACGCCGCAGCGCCTGCAGGCCATGGCCGACGAACTGTTCGCCATGATCGAAAGCGGCCAGCTGCAGGTGGAGATCAGCAACCGCTATGCGCTGAAGGACGCCGCCGCCGCCCAGGACGCGCTAAGCGCCCGGCAGACCACCGGCTCGACCATTTTGCTGCCGTGAACCCTGAGCCCGGATGCAACCCGGGCTACGCAATCAGGACGGGCGAATCACGTCGCCCGTGCGCAGGTCGCGGATCAGGCTGGGATTCTTGCGCCCGCCCAGGGCGCCGCCGAGCACCTTGTCCAGCTGACGCGGGAAATACTGCTCGACGCGCAGACGCGAGCGCGCCGCCGGGCGCCCGGCCGGGTTGGCCGAGGTCGACACCAGCGGCCCGGTATGGCGGCACAGCGCGCGCACCAGCGGATGGTCGCTGACGCGCAGGGCGACGGTGTCGTGCCGGCCGCTGATCCATTCGGGCAGGCGCTCCTGGTGCGGCACCAGCCAGGTGTTGGGCCCCGGCCAGCTGCCGGCCAGGCGCTCCTGCCAGATCGCCGGCAGGTCCTGCAGGAGGAAGTCGAACTGCTCGATATCCTCGGCCACCAGGATCAGGCCCTTGTGCATCGGCCGCTCCTTGAGCGCCAGCAGGCGATCCACCGCCTCTTCGTTCCACGGATCGCAGCCCAGGCCCCAGACCGCCTCGGTGGGATAGGCGATCACACCACCCTCGCGCACCACGCGCGCCGCTTGCTGCACCTGCCAGTTGCCGGCCATCGACTGTCTCCCGCTGAATCAATGGCCGGCAGTCTATCCAAGTCGGCCATGCGACTGTAGCCCGGATGCATCCGGGCTACGGCTTGCGCGCCAGCCAGCGTCCCGCCTCGCTGCACACCCGTCCATCCAGCTCCAGTTCGGTCAACGCCGCCAGCACCTCGCTCAGCGCCCAGCCACTGGCCTGCACCAGCGCCTCGCTGCTCTGCGGCGCGGCATGCAGCAACTCCAGCAGGGGATGCACGGCCCCTTCTGGGGCAGGGCTCGGCCCGGGCGCCTGCCAACCGCGCAGGGCCTCGAGAATATGCTCGATGCTTTCCACCAGCGTCGCGCCGTCGCGGATCAGCTGATGACAGCCGCGCGCCCCGGGATGGTGAATCGAACCGGGAATGGCATAGACCTCGCGCCCCTGTTCGGCGGCCAGGCGCGCGGTGATCAGCGAACCGCTGGACGGGCTGGCCTCGACCACCAGCACGCCCAGCGACAGACCGCTGATGATGCGGTTGCGCCGCGGGAAGTTGCTCGCCTGCGGCGGGCAGTCCAGCGGCAGCTCGGAGACCAGCGCGCCGCCCTGCTCTGCGATCTGCGCCGCCAGGCGCTGGTGCCGCGCCGGGTACAGGCACTGCAGGCCGGTGCCGAGTACCGCCACCGTCGCGCCGCCCGCATCCAGCGCGCCCTGGTGGGCGGCGCCGTCGATACCCAGGGCCAGGCCGCTGGTGATGACGAAACCGCCGCCGGCCAGGCTGCGGGCGAAGGCATGGGCGGTATCCAGGCCTGGCTTCGACGCGCGCCGGCTGCCGACCATGGCCAGTTGCGGTCGTTCGAGAATGCCCGGATCGCCGGCGACGAACAGCAGCGGCGGGGCGTCCGCCAGTTCGGCCAGCAGCGCCGGGTAGCGCGCATCGTCCCACATCAGCAGGTGCTGTCCGGGCTGCTCCAGCCAGGCCAGCGCCGCCGCGGCGCGCTCGCGGATCTCGGCGCTGCGCCGCGGCTCGGCGCACGTGGCCGGCAGCCCCAGGGCACGCCAGGCACTGGCCGGCGCACTGAGGGCGGCCGAGGCGCTGGCGAAGGCGCCGAGCAATTTGCGAAAACGCCGCGGCCCCAGCTCCGGCAGGAGGTGCAGACGCAGACGGGCTTCGAGCTCGGCGGGAGATGGAGCGGAAGGTTGCGACATGGGGATCATCCTTGATCGGTCGCGCCGCCGCAGCGGCGGGTACAGAAAGCACAAGCCCCGCATTCGCGGGGCTTGTCGGTGTTACGGGTTACGCACCTTGTCCATGATCGCCAGCGAGCGGGACGCCCCCAGCACCAGGCCATAGCTGAGCTTGTCGTAGGTGCGGAACACCATCAGCAGACCGGAGCGCTCGTCCGGAATCTTCACGCTCTCGCCGGTGATACGGTCGCGCACGGTTTCGCCGGTCTTGTACACCGCCAGCACGTTGCCGATCTCCAGGCCGTCGCGCGCGCCCTTGTTCAGGGTGACCACGTCGAACTGGCCGATCTGGGTCACACCGCGCGGCACGTCGAGGATCAGGCCGTCGATCTCGCCGGCCGGTTCGCTGGGCATGAAGGTGGAGTTGATCGCGCGCTCTTCGGTGGGGAACAGGCGGTCGCCGAGGCGCACTTCCTGGGTCGAGCGGCTCAGCAGCATGGTGCCGATATCGCCTTCCTCGGCGACGATCTCGCCGGTGCCGATATCGTCGGCATTGATGCCGAGGAATTCCTGGGTTTCCGGATCGGTGTAGGTCTTGCCCTGGCGGAAGATGCCGTACACCGGCGCGCTTTCGTCGAAGCTGCCGCGGGCGTAGACGCGGTCACCGGCGCCGCTGACCACGCGCTCGGCGTTACCGGCCACCACGTAGGGGGCGCCGGCGAACTGCTCGGGGGTGTCGACGATGCGGTTGGACAGCAGGAAGCTGTTGATCGCTTCCAGCGGGATGGTCGGGATCGCCTCGGCCATCGGCGTGCTGCGCACCTGCGGCGACAGCTTGATGGTGCCGCGCGACTCGCCGCGGTTGAGCATCAGGCGCGGCTGGCCGTCGATATAGACGAGGTTGAGGGTATCACCGGGGTAGATCAGGTGCGGGTTGGCGACTTGCGGGTTGGCATGCCAGATTTCCGGCCACTTCCACGGTTGACTCAGGAACTTGCCGGAAATATCCCAGAGGGTATCGCCCTTGACCACGGTGTAGCGGTCCGGGTGACCGTCCTTGAGTTGCACTTCGGCCTGGACCAGGCCGGTCTGGGCCAAACCGCCGGCTGCCAGCAGCAGCAGGGCGAGTAGTGATTTCCTCATACGGTGAATCCCTTTATTATGTGTCTTCACGTGAAGCGCCCTAGCGCCGCGTCCAAACCCGCTGAATCCGCGGCGTGAAGCCGTTTTTCAATGCTGTTCATCATCTTAGCAGCGGACTTTGACTTTATTCCACAAGTGCATCACAAACGCATATGGCGATCCTGAATATCCTCGAATTTCCTGATCCACGCCTGCGTACCATCGCCAAACCGGTGGACGTCGTGGACGACTCCATCCGTCAATTGGTCGACGACATGTTCGAGACCATGTACGACGCGCCCGGTATCGGCCTGGCGGCGACCCAGGTCAACGTGCACAAACGCGTGGTGGTGATGGACCTGTCCGAGGACAAGTCCGAGCCGCGGGTATTCATCAATCCCGAGTTCGAGTCGCTGACCGAAGAAATGGATCAGTACCAGGAAGGCTGCCTGTCGGTGCCCGGCTTCTACGAGAACGTCGACCGCCCGCAGAAGGTCAGGATCAAGGCGCTGGACCGCGACGGCCAGCCCTACGAGCTGATCGCCGAAGGCCTGCTCGCCGTATGCATCCAGCACGAATGCGATCACCTCAACGGCAAGCTGTTCGTCGACTACCTGTCCAGCCTGAAACGCG
Source organism: Pseudomonas sp. PL-6 (assembly GCF_054110165.1). Lineage (NCBI taxonomy): Bacteria > Pseudomonadati > Pseudomonadota > Gammaproteobacteria > Pseudomonadales > Pseudomonadaceae > Pseudomonas > Pseudomonas sp. PL-6. The sequence continues at coordinate 5,217,429 of NZ_CM134189.1, forward strand.
ACCGGATCAAGAAAAAGCTGGAAAAACAGCACCGCCAGCGGGCTTGATCCACCAGATTCCTAAAGGCTTGCCGCGGCAAGCCTTTTTCTTTTAGCGAGCCCCCATGTCTGACTCCCTGCGCATCGTCTTCGCCGGCACCCCGGAATTCGCCGCCGAGCACCTCAAGGCCCTGCTGGCCAGCCAGCATGAAATCGTCGCCGTCTACACCCAGCCGGATCGCCCGGCCGGCCGCGGCCAGAAGCTTGCGCCCAGCCCGGTCAAGCAGCTCGCCGTGGAGCACGGCATCCCCGTCTACCAACCGGCCAGCCTGCGCAACGAAGAGGCCCAGGCCGAGCTGGCCGCGCTCAAGCCGGACCTGATGGTGGTGGTGGCCTACGGCCTGATCCTGCCGCAGGCGGTGCTCGACACCCCGCGTCTGGGCTGCATCAACAGCCACGCCTCGCTGCTGCCGCGCTGGCGCGGCGCTGCGCCGATCCAGCGCGCGGTGCAGGCCGGCGACGGCGAGAGCGGCGTCACCGTGATGCAGATGGAAGCCGGCCTGGACACCGGGCCGATGCTGCTCAAGGTCAGCACGCCGATCAGTGCTGAGGATACTGGCGGCAGCCTGCACGACCGCCTTGCCCAGCTCGGTCCGCAGGCCGTGCTCACCGCCATCGCCGGCCTGGCCGCCGGCACCCTGGTCGGCGAAGTGCAGGACGATGCCCAGGCCAACTACGCGCACAAGCTGAACAAGGACGAGGCGCGCCTCGACTTCAGTCGTCCGGCCGTGGAACTGGAGCACCTGGTACGTGCCTTCCATCCCTGGCCGATCTGCCATACCACGCTGGCGGGCGATACCCTGAAAGTCCACGCAGCGGAGATAGGCGAGGGTAGCGGCGCGCCCGGCAGCATCCTCGCCGCCGACAAGCGCGGCCTGACCGTGGCCTGCGGCGAGGGCGCGCTGCGCCTGACTCGTGTGCAGCTGCCCGGCGGCAAACCGCTGGCTTTCGCCGACCTCTATAACAGCCGCCGCGAGCAGTTCGCCGCCGGCCTGGTGCTCGGTCAATGAACCCACGCCTGGCCGCCGCCCGCGCCCTGACCGCCGTATTGTCCGGCAAGGCCTCGCTGGGCAGCAGCCTGCCGCCGCAATTGGACAAGGTCGAACACCACGACCGCGCCCTGGCCCAGGACCTGGCCTTCGGTGCCGCGCGCTGGCAGCCGCGCCTGCAGCTGCTGGCCGACAGGCTGCTGGACAAGCCCTTCAAGGCCGCCGACAAGGACGTGGAAGCCCTGCTGCTGATCGGCCTCTACCAGCTGCTGCACAGCCGCATCCCCGAGCACGCCGCCATCGGCGAAACGGTCGGCTGCGCCGGCGCGCTGAAAAAACCCTGGGCCAAGGGCCTGCTCAACGCCGTGCTGCGCCGCGCCCAGCGCGAGCACGAGGCGCTGTTCGCCGAACTGGAGCGCGACCCGGTGCTGCACACCGCCCACCCGCGCTGGCTGCAGAAGGCGCTCAAGGCGCACTGGCCCGAGCACTGGCAAGCCATCTGCGCCGCCAATAACGCCCACCCGCCGCTGATCCTGCGGGTCAATCGCCGCCACGGCAGCCGCGACGCCTATCTCGAAGAGCTGCGCAGTGCAGGCCTTGCAGCCGAACCCTGCACCTTCAGCCGCGACGGCGTGCGCCTGCTGCAGCCCTGCGACGTGACCACACTGCCCGGCTTCAAGCAAGGCCGCGTCAGCGTGCAGGACGAGGCTGCGCAGCTGGCCGCCGAGCTGCTCGAGCTGGCCCCCGGCCAGCGGGTGCTGGACGCCTGCGCGGCGCCCGGCGGCAAGACCTGCCACCTGCTGGAGGTCGAGCCGGCCTTGCGCGAAGTGGTGGCCGTGGACCTGGAGGCCAAGCGCCTGGCGCGCGTGCGCGAGAACCTCGAACGCCTGCAGCTCGATGCCACCCTGATCGCCGCCGACGCCCGCGACACCGCCACCTGGTGGGACGGCACGCCGTTCCAGCGCATCCTGCTCGATGCGCCCTGTTCGGCCACCGGGGTGATCCGCCGCCATCCGGATATCAAGCTGACCCGCCAGCCCGAGGACATCCCCGCCCTGGCCCAGCTGCAGGGCGAGCTGCTCGACGCCCTGTGGCCGACACTGGCGCCAGGCGGCGTGCTGCTCTACGCCACCTGCTCGGTGCTGCCGACCGAGAACAGCGAAACCGTCGCCGCCTTCCTCGCCCGCACCCCGGATGCGCAAGAAGTGACCATCGCCGGCGACTTCGGCCTGCAATCGCCACAGGGTCGCCAGTTGCTGCCGCAGCTGGACGGCCACGACGGCTTCTACTATGCCAAGCTGATCAAGACTGCCGCGCTCGCGCGCGGCTAACGGAGCCCATCAGTGAAGATCATCATTCTCGGCGCCGGCCAGGTCGGCGGCACCCTGGCGGAACACCTGGCCAGCGAGGCCAACGACATCACCGTGGTCGACACCGACGGCGACCGCCTGCGCGACCTGGGCGACCGCCTGGATATCCGCACCGTGCAGGGCAAGGGTTCCTTCCCCACCGTGCTGCGCCAGGCCGGCGCCGACGATGCCGACATGCTGGTGGCGGTGACCAACAGCGACGAAGTCAACATGATCGCCTGCCAGGTGGCCTACACCCTGTTCCACACCCCGACCAAGATCGCCCGGGTGCGCGAGGCGGCCTACCTGACCCGCAGCGGCCTGTTCGACAACGAGGCGATCCCGGTCGACGTGCTGATCAGCCCCGAGCAGGTGGTGACCAACTACATCAAGCGCCTGATCGAACACCCCGGCGCCCTGCAGGTGATCGACTTCGCCGAGGGCAAGGCGCAGCTGGTGGCGGTCAAGGCCTACTACGGCGGCCCGCTGGTCGGCCAGCAGTTGCGCCAGCTGCGTCAGCACATGCCCAACGTCGACACCCGGGTGGCGGCGATCTTCCGCCGCAACCGGCCGATCATGCCGCAGGGCGACACGGTGATCGAGGCCGACGACGAGGTGTTCTTTATCGCCGCCAAGGCCCACATCCGCGCGGTGATGAGCGAGATGCGCCGCCTCGAGGACAGCTACAAGAAGGTGGTGATCGCCGGCGGCGGGCATATCGGCGAACGCCTGGCCGAGGCCATCGAAAGCCGCTACCAGGTGAAGATCATCGAGATGAACCCGGCGCGCTGCCGCTACCTGTCCGAAGCCCTCGACAGCACCATAGTGCTGCAGGGCAGCGCCTCGGACCGCGACCTGCTGGTGGAAGAGAACATCAACGACGCCGACATCTTCCTCGCCCTGACCAACGACGACGAGGCCAACATCATGTCGTCCTTGCTGGCCAAGCGCCTCGGCGCGCGCAAGGTGATGACCATCATCAACAACCCGGCCTACGTCGACCTGGTGCAGGGCGGCGAGATCGACATCGCCATCAGCCCGCAGCTGGCCACCATCGGCACATTGCTGACCCACGTGCGCCGCGGCGATATCGAAAGCGTGCACAGCCTGCGCCGCGGCGCGGCCGAGGCGCTGGAAGTGATCGCCCACGGCGACGCCAAGTCGAGCAAGGTGATCGGCCGCATGATCGAGGACATCGCCCTGCCGCCGAGCACCACCATCGGCGCCATCATCCGCGACGAGGAAGTGCTGATCGCCCACGACGACACGGTGATCGAGTCCGGCGACCACGTGATCCTGTTCCTGGTCGACAAGAAATACATCCGCGACGTCGAGCGCCTGTTCCAGGCCGGCCTGACGTTCTTTTGAGCCCGGCCAGTCCGGGCGACAACGCAGGATCCGAGATGAGCACCGAGACGCTGGAAAAACTGCTGGCCAAAGGCACCGACAACGCCCTGCTGCGCTTCGGCCTGGGCAAGGGCCATCTGGATGCCGGCAACGCCGCCCTGGCTGCCGAGCACCTGCGCCGCTGCGTCGAGTTCGATCCGGCTTATTCGGCGGCCTGGAAGCTGCTGGGCAAGGCCCTGCAGGCCGGCGCCGACACCGACGGCGCGCGCCAGGCCTGGCAACAGGGCATCGCCGCCGCGCAAGCCAAGGGCGACAAGCAGGCGGAAAAGGAAATGACGGTGTTTCTGCGCAAGCTGGACAAGGCCCACCCCTGACAGCCCGCCGCTCCTAAGCTAGCCTGAGGCGAAGCCCTGCTTCGCCCTTCGCCCTCGCATGGGAGTCGACCGATGAAACCCAGCTTCTCCGGCCTTGTCGCCGCCAAGAATGGCCAACTGGCCGTTACCCTGCGCGCACCGAATACCGGCGGCACGGGCGCTATCTCCTGTCGTAGTCAGGCAAGCCTGGGCACCGACGGCAACGGCATCCTCACCTTGTCAGCCGGCATCGGCAACCCGCCCGGCATGTGGGTGCATTACGTCGAGACCCGCGCCGCCTACGGCATCGCCGAGGCCGGCGAGACTTGGTCGGCGAGCGGCCCGTTCAGCGGCTGTCAGATCGTGGTCGGCAGCACCGATGGGCGGGTATTCGTCGCCCACCTGGCGCAGCAGTCTGGCTCGACTGCCGACACCGACTGGTCCGGGCGGGGCTGGAAAGGGGACGTATGGGGACGCTGGAAGGTGCCGGTGCCGTCCTACGACTTCTACTCCAACAGCGTCGTCTTCGTCGACTGGTCCAAGGGCGCTTCGCCCAAGGACATCAGCGTCGTTCGCGTGGATCTGCGCACCCGCAGCATGGGCGGTTTCGACAACGGCCCGATGGATATCTTCAACGTGGTTCAGGTGGCTTGATCAGGCCACCGCCCGCTCCCGCGGCAGCAGGCGGCCGATGGCGCCGAGCAGCATGCCGTACAGCGGCACGAACAGAATCAGGCTGATCGCCAGCTTGATCGCATAGTCCACCGTGGCGATCTCCACCCAGTTGGCGGCCATGAAGGCGTCGCCGCTGCGCCAGAAGGCGATGGAGAAGAAGGCGTAGGTGTCCAGCAGGTTGCCCAGCAGGGTCGAGGCGGCCGGCGCCACCCACCACTGGCGCAGCTGGCGCAGGCGGTCGAACACCTGAATATCCAGCAGCTGCCCCAGCACATAGGCGAGGAAGCTGGCCAGGGCGATGCGGAAGACGAAGGAGTTGAACTCGCCGAGGGCGGCGAAACCGGCGAAGCGCGCCTCGTGGAACAGCACCGAGACCACGTAGGACGCCAGCAGCGCCGGCAGCATCACCCGGGCGATCACCTGGCGCGCCGGGCCCTTGCCGAGCAGGCGCACGGTCAGGTCGGTGGCGAGGAAGATAAAGGGAAAGCTGAACGCGCCCCAGGTGGTCTGCCAGCCGAACAGGCTCATGGGCAGCTGCACCAGGTAGTTGCTGGCGATGATGATCAGGATATGGAAGGCGATCAGAACGGCCAGCGCCGCACGGCGGGCCGAAGGGGTGAGGCTGTGCATGTCGATCCTTTTTGAGTGCGATGGGGTGAGGGAACCCATGGTCGGGCCGCGACCTGGCGCGGCGGCCGGCATTCTAGCGATTTCCTGACTCGCAGGGTAACTTTTTAACCCGCGGCGGACGGGCGGTCATTTCTTGTACAGCGTTCAGGCCTGCATAAAGCGCAGCCCGGCCCCTTCGGCATCCACCCGCACCACCTCCATCTGCAGCACCGGCGCCTCGATCGGCAGGTCCTGCACCTGGCCGCTGACCCGGTCGCCGACGCTCAGCGCGGCCATCTGCGGATGCCGCACGTAGACACCGCTGTCGGACAGGTCGCGGGTCTGCGCCACCAGTTCGCCGAAGCTGGGGTGGCAGATCTTGATCCGGCACTTGATCGGGGTGCGTACCTGGTGACGCTGATTCGACATGGCGGGGCTTCCATTCGGCGCGGAGGATGCCGCCTTTAATAACGCAAAACGTCGGCAAATCCCAAGGATTGGCGGAAAAAAGGCGCCATCGCGGCGCCTTGCTTCAGTACCACTTGGCCTCGCCGTCCGGACGTTTCTTGAAGCGTTTCATGCTCCACATGTACTGACTCGGGTAGTTGCGCACGTAGCGCGACACCACTTCGCTCATGGCCGCCACGCCTTCTTCCACGTTCTCGCTGTACATGCCTTCGGGTGCCGCTTCGAGGATCACTTTGTAGCCGCTGCCGTCCGGCAGGCGCAGCGCATGCAGGAACACGCCGACCGCCTTGCCGCCGGCGAGCATGCCGGGGACAAACTTGCTGGTCAGCGCGGTGGTGCCGAGAAAGGGCACGAAAACGCCGGCGGAACGGCTCGGCTCGGGATCGGCCGGAATGCCTACGGCGCCGCCTTTGCGCACTTCCTTGATGACGCTGAGGATGCCCTCCTTGGTCGAGGGCGCCACGCGGTTGCCCATCTGCACGCGCTGCTGCTGCAGCAGCTCATCGACGGCCTTGAGCTTGGGTGGGCGGTAGAAAATGATCGGTTTGCACTGGTTGCAGTAGAAGTGGTTGAGCACTTCCCAGTTGCCCAGGTGGCTGGTGATGCCGACCACGCCCTTGCCCGAGGCCAGCGCCTGCTGCAGCACTTCCAAGCCTTCCACTTGGCGGATCAGCTTGAGCGATTTCTGCGCCGGCCAGATCCAGGCACAGGCGCTTTCGGTGAGGGTCTTGCCGATGTCCTTGAGGCTCTGCCCGACCAGACGATCCAGTTCGGCCTGATTCAGCTCGGGAAAGCACTTGCTCAGGTTGATGCGCACCACGTCGCGCGAGCCGTTGGGCAATTTCCACATCAGCCAGCCGATAGCATTGCCCACCGCTTGCACGGCGCGCCAGGGCAGCAGGGCGAACAGACGGAGAAAGCCGACCACCAGCCGGCCTTTGAATGCTTCCACGAAGGACTCCAGGGGTTGCATGAAAAGCCGGCATTGTACCCGCCATGCTCAGATCACGTAGCCCGGATGCGATCTGTGGCCCCTGCGGCCTTCAGGCCGTCGCCGCCGAACCGCTCAACGCGGGGTAACGGTCACAGTCGGTGGTGTGGTCCATCACCATGCCCGTGGCCTGCATGAAGGCATAGCAGATGGTCGGCCCGACGAAGTTGAAGCCCGCCTTGCGCAGCGCCTTGCTCATCGCCTCGGCCTCGGGCGTCACCGCCAGCATCTGGCTGCGGTCGCTGAAATGGTTGATCTTCGGCGCGCCGCCGACGAAGGACCAGAGCCAGGTCACCGGATCCTCCAGCGTCAGCCAGGCCTGGGCATTCTGCCGCACGGCCTTAAGCTTGAGGCGGTTGCGGATGATGCCGGGCTCCTGCATCAGCGCCTCGATTTCCTCGTCACTCAGCCGCGCCAGGCGTTCGGGCTCGAAACCATGCAGCACCTGACGGTAGCGCTCGCGCTTTTTCAGCACGGTGATCCACGACAGCCCGGCCTGGGCCCCTTCGAGCAGCAGCATCTCGAACAGCACGCGCGGCTCGCGCTGCGGCACGCCCCATTCCTCGTCGTGGTAGGCCTGGTACAGCGGATCATCGGTACACCAGAAGCAGCGGGGCATGGTCTCGGCCTCGGTCGCGGGAGATGGCTCGGACTATAGCGGTAAAACAGCTGGATATAAATACAGTCTCGCGAAGCCGGGCGCGCCTGATCCTGCGGGCTGCGCCCAGTTTCGATATACTCCCCGGCTTTCCGTCGCAGCCTCAACAGGTGAATTTTTCGTGAGCCAGACCAAGCCTGCCGTGCGCACCTTCCAGGACCTGATCCTGGCCCTGCAGAACTACTGGGCCGAGCAGGGCTGCGTGGTGCTGCAGCCCTACGACATGGAAGTGGGCGCCGGGACCTTCCACACCGCCACCTTTCTGCGCGCCGTCGGTCCCGAGACCTGGAACGCCGCCTACGTGCAGCCCTCGCGCCGTCCGGCCGACGGCCGCTACGGCGAGAACCCCAACCGCCTGCAGCATTACTACCAGTTCCAGGTGGTCTTGAAACCCAACCCGGAGAACTTCCAGGAGCTGTACCTCGGCTCGCTGCAGGCCATCGGCATCGACCCGCTGGTGCACGACATCCGCTTCGTCGAGGACAACTGGGAATCGCCGACCCTCGGCGCCTGGGGCCTGGGCTGGGAAATCTGGCTCAACGGCATGGAAGTCACCCAGTTCACCTACTTCCAGCAGGTCGGCGGTATCGAATGCTACCCGGTGACCGGCGAGATCACCTACGGCCTGGAGCGCCTGGCCATGTACCTGCAGGGCGTCGACTCGGTCTACGACCTGATCTGGACCGACGGCCCGTTCGGCACCGTGACCTACGGCGACGTGTTCCACCAGAACGAGGTGGAGCAGTCCACCTACAACTTCGAGCACGCCAACGTCGACAAGCTGTTCGAGCTGTTCGATTTCTACGAGAGCGAAGCCAATCGCCTGATCGAGCTGCAGCTGCCGCTGCCGACCTACGAGATGGTGCTCAAGGCCTCGCACACCTTCAACCTGCTCGACGCCCGCCGCGCCATCTCGGTGACCGCGCGTCAGCAGTACATCCTGCGCGTGCGCACCCTGGCCCGCGCCGTGGCGCAAAGCTACCTGCAGGCGCGTGCCCGCCTCGGCTTCCCCATGGCCAGCGCCGAACTGCGTGACGAAGTACTGGCCAAGCTCAAGGATGCAGGTCTCCTGCAAGACGAAGACCTGGGCAACACCCTGGAGGCGCAAGCATGAGTGCACAAGATTTTCTGGTCGAACTGGGCACCGAAGAGCTGCCGCCGAAAGCCCTGAAGAGCCTCGGCGAGGCCTTCCTCGCCGGCATCGAGAAAGGCCTCAAGGCCTCCGGTCTGGGCTATGCCGCCAGCCGCGTGTACGTCGCGCCGCGTCGCCTGGCAGTGCTGATCGAGCAGCTCGAAGAACAGCAGGCCGACCGCAGCATGAACCTCGATGGCCCGCCGATCCGGGCCGCCTTCGACGCCGAAGGCAAGCCGACCCAGGCCGCCCTCGGCTTCGCCCGCAAGTGCGGGGTGGATATCGCCGAGATCGACCGCAGCGGCGCGAAACTGCGCTTCGCCCAGCACATCCCCGGCCAGCCGGCGGTGCAGCTGCTGCCGACCATAGTGCAGGATTCGCTGAACGACCTGCCGATCCCCAAACGCATGCGCTGGGCCGATCGCCGCGACGAGTTCGTCCGTCCCACCCAGTGGCTGGTGATGCTGTTCGGCGATGCGGTCGTCGACTGCGAGATCCTCGCGCAGAAGGCCGGCCGCGTGTCCCGCGGCCACCGCTTCCACGCCAACCGCGAGGTGCGCATCGGCAGCCCGGCCAGCTACGCCGAAGACCTGCGCAGCGCCTATGTGCTGGCCGACTTCGCCGAACGCCGCGAGCTTATCTCCCGCCGCGTCGACGAGCTGGCCGCCGCCGAGCAGGGCACGGCCATCGTGCCGCCGGCGCTGCTGGACGAAGTGACCGCGCTGGTCGAGTGGCCGGTGCCGCTGGTCTGCTCCTTCGAGGAACGCTTCCTCGAGGTGCCGCAGGAGGCGCTGATCAGCACCATGCAGGACAACCAGAAGTACTTCTGCCTGCTCGATGCCAAGGGCAAGCTGCTGCCGCGTTTCATCACCGTGGCCAACGTCGAGTCCAAGGACCCGGCGCAGATCGTCGCCGGCAACGAGAAGGTGGTGCGCCCGCGCCTGACCGACGCCGAGTTCTTCTTCAAGCAGGACAAGAAGCACAAGCTCGAAGGCTTCAACCAGCGCCTGGTCAACGTGGTGTTCCAGGCCCAGCTCGGCTCGGTCTACGACAAGGCCCAGCGCGTCTCCGCCCTGGCCGGGTTCATCGCCGGGCAGATCGGTGGCGACGCCCAGCGCGCCGCCCGCGCCGGCCTGCTGTGCAAGTGCGACCTGGCCACCGAGATGGTCGGTGAATTCCCCGAGATGCAGGGCATCGCCGGCTACTACTACGCGCTCAACGACGGCGAGCCGCAGGACGTCGCCCTGGCCCTCAACGAGCAGTACATGCCGCGTGGGGCAGGGGCGGAGCTGCCGAGCACCCTGGCCGGCGCTGCCGTGGCGGTGGCCGACAAGCTCGACACCCTGGTCGGCATCTTCGGCATCGGCATGCTGCCCACCGGCTCCAAGGACCCCTACGCCCTGCGTCGCGCGGCGCTGGGGATTCTGCGGATCCTGATCGAGAAGAACCTGGACCTCGACCTGGCCGCCGCCGTGGCCTTCGCCATCGAGCAGTTCGGGGACAAGATCAAGACCGACGGGCTGGGCAATCAGGTGCTGGACTTTATCTTCGACCGCCTGCGCGCCCGCTACGAGGACGAAGGCGTCGAGGTCGCGGTGTACCAAGCAGTGCGCGCGGTCGGCCCGACCTCGCCGCTGGACTTCGACCAGCGCGTGCAGGCCGTGCAGGCGTTCCGCGCCCTGCCGCAGGCCGCCGCCCTGGCCGCGGCGAACAAGCGCGTGTCCAACCTGCTGAGCAAGGCCGAAGGCGGCATCGCCGCCCAGGTCGAGGCGCACTACTTCGACAGCCCCAGCGAGTTCGCCCTCAACGCCGCGATCCAGCAGGCCGACCAGGCCGTGCAACCGCTGGCCGCGTCGCGTCAGTACAGCCAGGCGCTGAGCCAGCTGGCCAGCCTGCGCGAGCCGGTGGACGCCTTCTTCGAGGCGGTGCTGGTCAACGCCGAAGACGCCAAGGTACGCGCCAACCGCTACGCCCTGCTGGCCCGCCTGCGCGGGCTGTTCCTCGGCGTGGCGGATATCTCGGTGCTGGGCTGACGCCAGCCGCGGCGAGCTCCAAGCTTCGAGCGGCAAGCTGTCCGCCCTGACTTGGAGCTTGCGCCTTGGAGCTTGTAGCTATGAAGTTGCTGATTCTCGACCGCGACGGCGTCATCAACCAGGACTCCGACGCCTATATCAAGAGCCTGGACGAGTGGATTCCGATCCCTTCGTCCATCGCCGCCATCGCCCGCCTGTCGCGCGCCGGCTGGACCGTGGCGGTGGCCACCAACCAATCCGGCATCGCCCGTGGCTACTACGACCTGGCCACCCTCGAAGCCATGCACGCGCGCCTGCGCGAACTGGTGGCGGAGCAGGGCGGCGACCTCGGCCTGATCCTCCACTGCCCGCACGGGCCGGACGACGGCTGCGCCTGCCGCAAGCCGAAACCGGGCCTGCTGCACGGCATTGCCGCGCACTACGGCACGCCATTGGCAGGCGTGTGGTTCGTCGGCGACAGCAGCGGTGACCTGCAGGCCGCGCAAGCCGTCGACTGTCAGCCCGTGCTGGTGAAAACCGGCAAGGGCGAACGTACCCTGGCCAAACCGTTGCCGCCGGGAACCCTGGTATTCGATGATCTGGCGGCCGTCGCCGATCAACTGCTCTCATAAGGTGCAAGGCTCCATGACGATATCGCAGGCCCTCAGAACCACGCTCTTCTACCTGCTCCTGTCGTCCAGCGCCTTTCTCTGGTGCATCGTCAGCGTACTGGCGGCGCCCTTCCTGCCGTTCCGTCGGCGCTACCGCTTCGTCATCCAGAACTGGTGCCGCTGCGCGGTGTGGCTGGCCAGGATGGTGGTCGGCATCCGCTACCAGGTGCGCGGCCTGGAGCACATCCCCGCGCAGCCCTGCGTGATCCTGGCCAACCACCAGAGCACCTGGGAGACCTTCTTCCTTTCCGCGCTGTTCGAGCCGCTGTCCCAGGTGGTCAAACGCGAACTGCTGCGCGTGCCGTTCTTCGGCTGGGCCATGGCGCTGCTCAAGCCCATCGCCATCGACCGCAGCAACCCCAAGGCGGCGCTCAAGCAGCTGGCCAAGCAGGGCGACGAACGCCTCAAGCAGGGCGCCTGGGTGCTGATCTTCCCCGAGGGCACGCGCATTCCGCCGGGCCAGATCGGCAAGTTCTCCCGCGGCGGCGCGTCGCTGGCGGTGAACGCCGGTCTGCCGCTGCTGCCCATCGCCCACAATGCCGGCGAGTTCTGGCCCAAGCAGGGCTGGGGCAAGCGCCCCGGCACCGTGCAGGTGATCATCGGCGCACCGATGCATGCCGAAGGCGAGGGCCCGCGCGCCATCGCCGAACTCAACGAACGCGCCTTCACCTGGGTCTGCGAACGGCAGACCGAACTGCGCGGCGCCGCGCCGCAACTGGCCAGCCTCGCCGAGCAGGCCTGACTAGTGCGCTGTGGATAAGCTGTGGGCGAACGGTAGGAAAGGCGCTAGTTTTTCCTATAGCGCATTGATTTTTATGGGTATTTTTCTCTGAAGCGGTATCACCGCCGCCGGGCATAAGTTTTCCGGAACAGGGCACACCAGAGGCCGGCACGCCTGGTCGCTCAGCTCGATCCTTAGTTAATGGCAGCACTTAAAACCAGAAAGCCCCGGCTGTTTTCAGCCGGGGCTTTCTGTTTACGACGCGGCCAATCATCTGCTTGGCCTGATTTGCTGCCGATCAGAAGTCCAGGTTGGACACCGCCAGGGCGTTGGACTCGATGAAGTCGCGGCGCGGCTCCACGGCATCGCCCATCAGGGTGTTGAAGATCTGGTCGGCGGCGATGGCGTCCTCGATGGTCACCTTGAGCATGCGGCGCACTTCCGGGTCCATGGTGGTTTCCCACAGCTGCTCCGGGTTCATCTCGCCGAGCCCCTTGTAGCGCTGGATGCTGTGGCGCTTGGTGCTCTCGCTCATCAGCCATTCCAGGCCTTCCTTGAAGCTGGTCACCGGCTTCTTGCGCTCGCCGCGCTGCACGTAGGCGCCGTCTTCTAGCAGGTTGTTGAGCTGCTCGCCGAGGGCGGTCACCGTGCGGTAGTCGTTGCTGGCGAAGAAGTCGCGGTTGAAGGTGATGTAGCTGGAGACGCCGTGGGAGATCAGCTCCACCTCGGGCAGCCACAGGTGGCGCTCGCGGTCTTCGCGCAGGCTGGTCTTGTACACCAGACCGGACTTCTCCATGACCTTCAGGCGTGCATCGAGCAGGCCCAGCCAGGCCTGCATGGCGCCCTGGTCGGCCAGTTGCTCGACGCTGACGCGGGGCAGGTAGACGAAGTGCTCGGTGAGCTCGATCGGATACAGACGCGACAGGCGATTGAGGGTCTTCATCACCCCACGGTACTCGCCCACCAGCTTCTCCAGCGCCTCGCCGGCCAGGCCTGGGGCGCCTTCGTTGACGTGCAGGCTGGCGTCTTCCAGGGCCGACTGGGTCATGTATTCGTCCATGGCCTCGTCGTCCTTGATGTACTGCTCCTGCTTGCCCTTCTTCACCTTGTACAGCGGCGGCTGGGCGATGTAGATGTAGCCGCGCTCGATCAGCTCCGGCAGCTGGCGGAAGAAGAAGGTCAGCAGCAGGGTACGGATGTGCGAGCCGTCGACGTCGGCGTCGGTCATGATGATGATGTTGTGGTAACGCAGCTTGTCGATGTTGTACTCCTCGCGCCCGATACCGCAGCCGAGGGCGGTGATCAGGGTGCCGACTTCCTGGGAGGAGAGCATCTTGTCGAAGCGGGCTTTTTCCACGTTAAGGATCTTGCCCTTGAGCGGCAGGATCGCCTGGGTCCTGCGGTTGCGGCCCTGCTTGGCAGAACCGCCCGCGGAGTCACCCTCCACTATGTAGAGTTCGGACAGCGCCGGGTCCTTTTCCTGGCAGTCGGCCAGTTTGCCTGGCAGCCCGGCAATATCCAGCGCGCCCTTGCGGCGGGTCATCTCGCGGGCCTTGCGCGCGGCTTCGCGGGCGCGGGCAGCGTCGATCATCTTGCCGACCACGGCCTTGGCTTCGTTGGGATTTTCCAGCAGGAAGTCGGCGAAGTACTTGCCCATTTCCTGTTCGACCGCGGTCTTCACTTCGCTGGAGACCAGCTTGTCCTTGGTCTGCGAGCTGAATTTCGGGTCCGGCACCTTGACCGAGATGATCGCGGTCAGGCCTTCGCGGGCATCGTCGCCGGTGGTGCTGACCTTGAACTTCTTGGCCAGGCCTTCCTGCTCGATATAGGTGTTGAGGTTACGCGTCAGCGCCGAGCGGAAGCCGGCGAGGTGGGTGCCGCCGTCGCGTTGGGGAATGTTGTTGGTGAAGCACAACAGGTTCTCGTTGAAGCTGTCGTTCCACTGCAGGGCCACTTCCACGCCGACGCCATCGTCGCGCTGCACGTTGAAGTGGAACACCTGGTTGACCGTGGTCTTGTTGTGGTTGAGGTACTCGACGAAGGCGCGCAGACCGCCCTCGTACTTGAACAGTTCTTCCTTGCCGCTGCGTTCGTCCTTGAGCAGGATACCGACGCCGGAGTTGAGGAAGGACAGTTCGCGCAGGCGCTTGGCCAGGATGTCCCAGCTAAAGTGGATATTGTGGAAGGTTTCTTCCGAGGGCTTGAAATGAATCTGCGTGCCGGTGCCTTCGGTGTCACCAACGGCGGCCAGCGGCGCCTGGGGCACGCCATGCACGTAGGTCTGTTCCCAGATCTTGCCGCCGCGGCGGATGGTCAGCACCAGTTCCTTGGACAGCGCGTTGACCACCGAAACACCCACGCCATGCAGGCCGCCGGAGACCTTGTAGCTGTTGTCGTCGAACTTACCGCCGGCGTGCAGCACGGTCATGATCACTTCGGCGGCGGAAACACCTTCTTCCTTGTGGATATCCACCGGAATGCCGCGGCCGTTGTCGCGCACGCTGATCGACTCATCCGGATGGATGGTGATGACGATCTCGCTGCAATGCCCGGCCAGGGCCTCGTCGATGGAGTTGTCGACCACCTCGAACACCATGTGGTGCAGACCGCTGCCATCGTCGGTATCGCCGATGTACATGCCAGGCCGCTTGCGTACGGCATCCAGGCCCTTGAGGACCTTAATGTTATTGGAGTCGTACGTTTGGTTGTCGCTCATGCCTTCACTCCCGATGGTCGTGGGTCTGGGTGATACGGCCATGTTCCACGTGGAACATGGCAACCGGCGTATCCGTTTGCCAGCCGTCCCTCAACAATTCATGGTCTACACAGGTGATGAACACCTGGCAGTGCAAATCTTCCAGCAACCGGCACAATGCCAACCGGTGCTGCTCATCCAGTTCCGACGGCAGGTCGTCGACCAGATAGATACATTGGCCGCGCTTGGCCTCGTTGACCAAGTGGCCCTGGGCGATGCGCAACGCGCACACCACCAATTTCTGTTGCCCTCGCGAAAGGATCTCCGCCGCGTTATGCCCGGCCAGCCGCAAGCGCAGATCGGCGCGCTGGGGGCCTGCCTGGGTATGCCCGAGTTGCTGGTCGCGGAGGAGGGAGGCGGCGAGCACGTCGCTCAGCTCACGATCCTTGTCCCAGCCGCGGTAGTAGCTCAGGGTCAGCCCTTCGAGTTGCAGCAGCTCTGCCAGGGTACGCTCGAATACCGGTTTCAGTGCCTGGATATAGGCCCGTCTATAGGTGTCGATCTCCGCGCTGGCTGTGCACAGTTCGCGGTCCCACGCGGCCTGCGAAGCGCCGTCAAGTGTACCATGGCGCAGCCACGAGTTCCGCTGCCGCAGGGCCTTCTGCAGGCGCTGCCAAGCGCCGAGGAACCGATGTTCCACGTGGAACACGCCCCAATCGAGGAACTGCCGGCGAATCTTCGGCGCCCCCTCGAGCAGACGAAAACTGTCCGGGTTGATCAGCTGCAACGGCAGCAGATCGGCCAGCTGCGCTGCGCTGCGCGCATTCTGTCCATCCACGCGAATCTGCAGCTCGCCCTGGCGGTCGCGGGAAATACCCAGGTTGCTGCTGCCGCCTTCGGCCAGCTGTACCCGACCGAACACGGTACAGGCCGGTTGTTCGTAATGGATCACCGGCTGCAGACGGGAGCTGCGAAAGGAGCGGGCCAGGCCGAGCAGATGGATGGCTTCCAGCAGACTGGTCTTGCCGCTGCCGTTGGCGCCGTGAAGGATGTTGATGCGGGGGGAGGGGGAGAGGGTCACCGGGTGCAGGTTGCGCACCGCGGTGACCGTTACGCGGGTCAGCGACATCTAGCGGCTTCGGTCACAGGCGCATCGGCATGACGACGTAGGCGGAATCGTCGTTGTCGGCTTCCTGCAGCAGGGCGCTGCTGTTGGAATCGGAGAGGATCAGGCGCACCTGCTCGGTGCCCATCACGCCCAGCACGTCGAGCAGGTAGCTGACGTTGAAGCCGATCTCCAGGCTGGCGCCGTTGTAGTCGACGACGATCTCTTCCTCGGCTTCTTCCTGCTCCGGGTTGTTGGCCTGGATTTTCAGCAGGCCGGCGGCCAGGGTCAGGCGGATGCCGCGGTACTTCTCGTTGGACAGGATCGCGGTACGGCTGAAGGCTTCGCGCAGGCCCTGACGATCGGCCAGCACCAGCTTGTCGCCGCCACGCGGCAGCACGCGCTCGTAATCGGGGAACTTGCCGTCGACCAGCTTGGAGGTGAAGGTGAACTCGCCTGTGTTGGCGCGAATGTGGTGCTGACCGAGGACGATGCTGACTTCGGCGTCCTGCTCGGTGAGCAGGCGGGCCAGCTCGAGAATACCTTTGCGCGGCACTATCACCTGGTGCTTGCCGTCCTGCTGGATGGCCGCCTCCATAGAGCACATGGCCAGGCGGTGACCGTCGGTGGCCACCGCGCGCAGCAGGCCGCTCTGCACTTCCAGCAGCATGCCGTTGAGGTAGTAACGCACGTCCTGTTGGGCCATGGCGAAGCTGGTGCGCTCGATCAGGCGACGCAGCTTGGCTTGCGGCAGGTTGAAGGTCAGCGAGCCCGGACCTTCCTCGACGGTGGGAAAGTCGTTGGCCGGCAGGGTGGACAGGCTGAAGCGGCTGCGCCCGGCCTTGACCAGCAGCTTCTGCTCGTCGACGCGGATGTCGATCAGCGCGTCGGACGGCAGGCTCTTGCAGATGTCCATCAGCTTGCGCGCCGGCACGGTGATCTCGCCTGGTTCGGCGGCCTCTTCCAGGGTGACGCGGCCGACCAGTTCGACTTCCAGATCGGTACCGGTGAGCGACAGCTGCTGGCCTTCAACCACCAGCAGGACGTTGGACAACACCGGCAGGGTCTGGCGGCGTTCCACGACGCCGGCGACCAGTTGCAGGGGTTTCAACAGGGCTTCGCGTTGAATGGTGAAATGCATGGTCTAGTCCCTTGCCTCGTGGAGCTGCGGTATCAGGTAGTCAGGGTGCGCAGCAGGTTCTTGTAGTCCTCGCGGATGTCCGCGTCGGATCCCCTAAGTTCAGCAATCTTACGGCATGCGTGCAACACCGTGGTGTGATCGCGGCCGCCGAAGGCCACACCGATTTCCGGCAGACTGTGGTTGGTCAGCTCCTTCGACAACGCCATGGCCACCTGGCGCGGCCGGGCGATGGAGCGCGAGCGGCGCTTGGAGAGCAGATCGGTGATCTTGATCTTGTAGTACTCGGCGGTGGTGCGCTGGATATTGTCGATGCTCACCAGCTTGTCCTGCAGGGCCAGCAGGTCCTTGAGCGATTCGCGAATCAGCTCGATGGTGATGTCGCGGCCCATGAAGTGCGAGTGAGCGATCACCCGTTTCAGCGCACCTTCCAGCTCGCGCACGTTGGAGCGGATGCGCTGGGCGATGAAGAACGCCGCGTCGTGCGGCAGTTCGACCTTGGCCTGGTCGGCCTTCTTCATCAGGATCGCCACGCGGGTTTCCAGCTCCGGCGGCTCCACCGCCACGGTCAGGCCCCAGCCGAAGCGCGACTTCAGGCGTTCTTCCAGGCCCTCGATCTCCTTCGGGTAGCGGTCGCTGGTAAGGATCACCTGCTGGCCGCCTTCGAGCAGGGCGTTGAAGGTGTGGAAGAACTCTTCCTGGGAGCGCTCCTTCTTGGCGAAGAACTGGATATCGTCGATCAGCAGCGCATCCACCGAACGGTAGAAGCGCTTGAACTCGTTGATCGCATTGAGCTGCAGCGCCTTGACCATGTCGGCGACGAAGCGCTCGGAATGCAGGTAGACCACCTTGGCGTTGGGGTTCTTCGCCAGCAGGTGGTTGCCCACCGCGTGCATCAGGTGGGTCTTGCCCAGGCCGACGCCGCCATAGAGGAACAGCGGGTTATAGCCGTGCTTGGGGTTGTCCGCCACCTGCCAGGCCGCGGCGCGAGCCAACTGGTTGGACTTGCCCTCGACGAAGTTGTCGAAGGTGAAGGTGCGATTGAGGTAACTGGTGTGCTTGAGACCGCCTTCGACCTGCACGGTGCGCTCTGTGCGCGGCGCCACCGCCGGAGTCGGCGCCTGCGGGGCAGCCCCGGCCATGGAGTCGAAGCTGGCGCGCGAAGGTTCCTCCTGCGCGGGCGGCGCCGGCGGTTTGCTCGCCGCCGCGGCCGCCTGCACCTGGGCCGCGCGGGCGGCGGCTGGCAGTGGTGCGTTCGGCGCCACCCGCGCCGCGGCAGTGCGTTTGCTGCCTATTAATAGAGAGAGCGCCGGCACCAGGCCGTTGGCACGCTCGCCGAGCAGCTCGAGCAGACGACTCAGGTACTTCTCGTTGACCCAGTCGAGCACGAAGCGGTTGGGCGCATAGACGCGCAACTCGTCGCCTTCGGCTTCGACCTGCAGAGGACGGATCCAGGTGTTGAATTGCTGGGCCGGCAACTCGTCGCGCAGAAGCTCGACGCACTGCTGCCATAGTTCCACTGACACTGACTATCCCCT